>CAVSNH010000006.1:0-9822 GCA_963729275.1 uncultured Acidimicrobiaceae bacterium | reverse complement strand
TGCACGTGGTACGGGATTCCGCTGTTCGCGGCGCACAAAAAACGCACGCACCATTGACAACTACGGGGACTCGCGGTTCATTGTGGTCAATCGAAATTGCCGATTGTGCTGCATCAATTTGCAAAGACGCAGGTAGGTGAAGGGCGCCACTTGTACATCGGCGCCTGGCGCAACCGTACTAGGCCGCAAATGGGGCGCTCACGCGTCGCTCCGCGAGCAGCGAACGAAGACGGATGATTGTGGCGTTGTCGGTGGTCGAGCTCGCCGGGTGGTGGAGCGGGTCGAGCTGGACAGCGTGGTCGGTCTCTTGTTGCGGTTGGCCCGCGATCCTTCTCGATCCAGCCGCGCCGAAACCCCGCGCCGCGTTGGCGACGCAGGGCTTCGGGGTATGGGGCAGTGACCGTCTACCCGACGACAGTCAGGGTGAACTTCTGGGTGCCGGTGCCGGCGGCATTGGTGGCTTCGAGCACGACCGGGTAGGTCCCGTCGCTACCGACCGCAGGATCACCGGACAGCAGGCCGGCCGCCGAGAGGGTCACACCTGGGGGCAGGTTCCCCGTCTCGGTGAACGTCGGGGCCGGGGTGCCGGTGGCTGTCACCTGGAACTTCCCCTTGGAGCCGACGACGAAGGTCTCCGAGTGGAGGCTCGTGATGACCGGCGCTTGGTTCTGGACACTCTGGCCCACCGTCAGGGTGAACTTCTGTGTGCCGCTGCCGGCAGCGTTCGTGGCCTTGAGCACGATCTTGTAGGTACCCGCCGTATCGGCCGCCGGCGTGCCGGCTAGCAGACCGGAGGGCGACAGGGTCAGCCCGGCCGGCAACGTGTCCGCCTCGCTGAAGGTGGGCGGGGGGTAGGCGCTCGCCGTCCCTTGGAACTTGCCCGGTGTTCCGACGACGAAGGTGGCGGCGTGATGGCTCGTGACGACCGGTGACTGGTCGACAATCAAGATGAATGCCTCGGTGGCGGGACTGCCGACATCGTTCGAGGCGGTGATCTCGAAGTCGTAGGCCCCACCCGTCCCGTTGGCCGGTGTGCCCGAGAGCACGCCCGACGGAGAGAGCGTCACGCCCTTGGGCAGCCCGCCCGCCTCACTGACGGTCGGAGCGGGATTGCCAGTGGTCCCCACCGTGAAGCTGCCGGCGGCACCGGTCGTGAAGGAGGTCATCCCCGAGCTCGTGATCGCCGGCGCCGCCTCGGGGAGGTCGATCCAGGTGCTACTGCTCAGGATGCCGCCGAAGAGGAGCAGCTGGCTTGTAGCGGTGTCGTAGGCCATCGACGATCCGTAATTGAACGGTGGGTTGACCGCCGGGGATGTCGACTCGTTCCAGTTCGACCCTGTCCAGCTCCAGGTGCTCCCCAAGTCTTCGCCGCTGAGGCCGTTAAACAGGACCAGCTGGCTCGAGGTGGGGTCGTAGGCCATCGCGGAATAGCCGAGGACCGAAGGGCTCGTCGCCGGGCTGGCCTCGGACCAGGCCGAGCCGGTGAAGGTCCACGTGTCGTCGAGCAGGCCGTTGGCACCGTCGCCGCCGAAGAGGACCAGCTGGCTCGTGGCAGTGTCGTAGGCCATCGACGCCCCGGCGCGGGCCGCGGGGGTCGACCCCGTCGGGTTCAGCTCCGTCCAGGTCGTACCGTTCCACGCCCAGGTGTCGCCATCGTAGGTCCCTCCCGAACCGGTCCCTTCCGAGCCGCCGAAGAGCACGAGCTCGCCGAGGGCGGGGTCGTAGGCCATGGCGGCGTCCACCCGCGCCGGCGGATTAGTGCTCGGGTCGAGGTCGACCCACGTGCTGCCGTTCCAGCTCCAGGTGTCGCCGAAGTTCTGATCGGACGAATTCTCGCCACCGAACAGCAGTAGCTGACCGCTAGCCGGGTCGTAGGCCATCGACGCATTGGAGCGGGCGGAGGGGCTGGTGCTCGGGTCAAGCTCCGACCACGTGCTGCCGTTCCAGCTCCAGGTGTCGCCGAGTGCCCCGCCACCCGTGTTGTTCTCGCCACCGAACAGCACCAGCTGTTGAGTGGCCGGGTCGTACGCCATCGCAGCAGCGACCCGAGGCGACGGGCTCGTCGCCGGGCTCTCTGCCACCCAGGAGAGGCTGATGGCGGGGGCGGTGGTCGCGCTCGCGATCGCCGCGGTCGGCGCGACGAGACCGAGCACGGCGGCCAGTGCCAACAGCGCCGGAGCGGCAATGCGCTTACGGGTCGCCCGGCTGAACCGCAGGTGGCGTTCTCGCCGGCGGGCGGTGGGCTCGCCGGCAAAAGAAAGAGATGGATCTGACATTTGAGTGTCCATGACAGGCTCCCTTCGAGAGTTGAAGTGACCGAGTGGCCGAGTTCCATCGTCCTGGAAAGTCACCTCAGTGACCAGGGACGGCGTCCCCACATCACCCCAACATCACCCCTACACCGGGCGCTGGACGCCACCTAGGGGCGCCGGGGACAGGGCGGCGCATCGTCAGACATGGAGCGAATATCCCCCTGACGATGAGACGCGACAAGGCCCCCGGCGAACCGGGGGCCTTGTCGCGTCTCGGTGGGTCGGCTCGTCAGCAACTGCCCCCGTCTGGGTCCACACCGGCAACCATGTAATAGGACCCGACATAACCGTCGCGTCCGATCAAGAGTTCGTATTCCCCCCCTGACGTGTTGGCGTATTCCCCTGCGCCGACAGCCCCCCTGTCTTCACCCGCCTTCCACCTCAGGATGAGCGCCGTCTTGCCGCCGGTGTAGGTGCCGGCGTCGCCGCCCTGGCTGCCAGTGAAGTGATGAGGGGTGAAGGTCAGAACCTCTTCGCACGTGAAACCCGTCGAGTAGATCGTCCACTGCGAGCCCGACGTGATGGGATTCGGTGCCTTGGCGGCTCCGGCCACCCCGGCCAGCCCGATGGTCCCCATGCACACTGATGCTGCCGCCACTGCCAGTCGCTTCATCATCTCGTTCTCTCCTTGTGGAAATTGAGCCCCACGAGATGCATTGTCGAGGTCAGGTGGGCAAGAGACCAGGTACAACGCCCCCACATTGCCCCTACACTGCCCGGAGACCACGCGGCAAAGGGTCCCCGCTGCTGGCACGGAGCGGGGCGCGCTTGGCCCGGCTACAGAGTTGCTCGAGCTTTGGCGCCGCCTGAGCTCCATTCAGCTTCAGGTTCACTTGCCGGTGAGCCCTTCAGACCTCGGGCTGCGGCAGAGAAGGTTGCGCAGCGTCGAGGTGTTCGTCTGCACCAAGCGCATCAGTGCCGGGAGGGTCGGACCACCACGAGTTGCTCGCAAGCTGAGGTCGTGGACGGACAGATCTAATGGGGATCCGAGATTGCCGATGTCGCCGGTGAGGCTCCGTCACGGGCCGAGAACGTCGCCGCCATCTCCGCCGCCCGCCGCAATTCCAGCGGCTGGCCATCCGACAGGTCGGCGGCCTGGACTCTGTCGAGCGAAGTGATGGCGGTGCGTAGCGCGTCGACGAAGTTCTGCTCGAATCCGAAGCGGAATCGGTACCCTGTCTTGTCCCGCAGCGCTCCGGCCGCCGCCAGCAGCTGATCGGCGTTGCCGTAGAGTTCGCGGCGGCCGGCGAGGACGGCGATGGCCTCCAGGGCGTCGCACGCCAGCAGGAGGTACCCGTCCCGCGAGGCCACGGCGAGCGCCTCGCTCCATCGCTCGGTCGCCACATCGTCGGCGCCGTCGACCATGGCCACCGCTCCCTGAACCGCCGCGATGGATGCCGCCATGAGTGAGCCCGGAGCGACAGGTGGATTCTGGCAGGCCAGCTCGACGGGGTCGAGGCGCTCGTCCTGGTCGATACCGGTTCGGCACAGGATCCGTAGCGAGAGGGGCGACATCGAGAGCCGTGCACTCAAGGCCTCGCCGACACTCGGTAGCGGGGCGCGGATTCCACGCAACACGGAGAGGACCACCGTCTGCATGGCGACGCCCCAGAACCTGACCTCCGGCCACTCCTGCATGATCTGCTGGCCCACCTCCTCGGCGTGCGCCGCCAGGCCGACGTCGTTGGCCAGCAGCGCAACCTCCGTCAACCGTCCGTACAGGGTCGATCGCAGCGCCGGCAGCACGTCGCGCCGTTTCAGCCACTGGAGAGCGACATCCTCGGCCATTTCGAGGCGTGCCCGTTCGACTGCGTCGCCCAGCCGGGCCATGGCGCACACGGCTTCCACTGACGCCGCCTCGACTGCTGGCTCGAGGTCGTCGAGCTTGGACTGCCAGTCGATATCGGGGTCGGACGCACCGCCTACCGAGGCGATGGCGGCCGCCAGCGCCGGGATGTTGGCGGAACCCGCCGCCACTCCGAGTGCGAAGGCCGTCTGCAGCTGCCCGTCGTCGTAGGGCGGGAGGCAGCCAAGCACGAGGCGGCCCCTCGCCTCGGTCAAGGCGTCACCCAACTCGGCCGCCGCCGCCACCACGACGGGCACGACCGAGAGGACAAAGCCGATCCCCGCTCCGAGAAGGCGTGCGAGGGCGATGGCACCCGCTGCCCTGGCCCACTCAGCACGGTCCAGAGGCTCGGTCACGGCCAGCGCCGCCTCCCCGAGCAACTCTGCGTCCTGAAATCGGCTGGACACGTGCCAGCTGTCGCCCAGGTTGGCGACCAGCGTCGCCGCCGAGACGTCGCCCTGGTCAATCAGCCACAGCAGTGCGGTCCGAATGTTGGGGTACTCGGCCTCGATGGTGGCGGCGTCCCGGTCGGATTCCGCGCTGAGGGTCGCCAGCCAGGCCGCGTAGTACCGAGCATGGGCCAAGCGCAGTGCGTGGAGCTCCCCGGCTGCCGACGCCCGGTCCACGACGTATGCCCGGGTGCTCTCGAGCAGCCGAAAACGGATGGCACCCTCTGGTGCGGCCTCCGCACTCACAAGCGATTTGTTGACCAGCCCTGACAGTAGGTGGCGAGCATCGCCCTGCGAGCGCGCCATCACGGCGTCGGCCGCCGGCGCGCTGAACGATCCAACAAAGGCGGCCAGGCTACGCAGAGCAGCGCGCTCGTCACCGCTCAAGAGCTCGTAGGACCAGTTGGTGGAGGCGGCAATGGTGGACTGCCGCTCGGGGACACCTCGTGCCCCCGCCTCGGCGAGCGCCAGGTTCGCCTCCAGGTCCTCGGCCAGCTGCATTACCGTCGTCCCGCGTAGACGGGCCGCCGTCAGCTCGATGGCGAGTGGCAGGCCGTCGAGGCGACGGCAGATGCGCGCCACCGCCATCGCCGTGTGCTCGTCGAGCGCGAAGCCTGGTCGGGCGCGGCCGGCACGTTCCACGAACAGCTGCACGCTCGCCACCTCCACCAAGGCATCGACGTCGTTCTCGGCGCCCGTTGACGGGAGCGCCAAGGGCTCTACCGTCCGTACGACCTCACCGGGGATGGCCAGAGTCTCACGGCTGGTGGCGAGGACGGTGATGGCTGTGGTGGCGAGGAGAGGGCCGAGCAGCTCGGCCACCGGGTCGAGCAGGTGCTCGCAGTTGTCCAGTACGAGCAGCAGCGGCTCGGCGGGCACTGCGCCGGCGATCTGCTCGGCGATCGGGCGACCCGGCGTCTCGTTGACTCCGGAAGCCGCGAGCACTGCCGCGGGGAGCGACGGGGGATCCTGTACGGCATCGAGACCGACCCACCACGTGCCCCCACTGAACTTCTCGGTCGTCGCTGCGGCAACTCGGAGCGCGAGGCGCGTCTTGCCCACCCCGCCTGGGCCCACCAGCGTGAGGAGCCGCTCGTTGCCCAGATCGTCGGCCACCACATTGGCCTCGGCGAACCGTCCGATGAGGGCGCCGAGTGGCTGGGGAGGCGGTACCGGCCGAGGCGAGGCGCCACCGGCACCATCGCTCGCTGGGCCCGCAGCGACCGGCGCCGCGGTCGCGGATGCCGCAGCAGCCAGCGCGGCCCGTTCCGTCGCATCGAGACCGAGGGCGTCAGCCAGCGCCCTCACGGTGGATAGCCGGGGCTGGCGGCGCAGCCCCTGTTCGAGGGCGGCAACCGCCGCCGCGCTGATGTTGGCCCGTTCCGCCAGCCCCTCCTGGGTGAGGCTGGCAGCCACCCGGTACCGCCGCAAGAGCTCCGCGAAGGAATCCGACACGTGCGCACCCTTCTCCCGTCATGAGGAATTAAAGCCCAACTGGGCCTGTCGAACCCATCTCGGCGCGCCGGCGGAGAGTCCCGATCGCTTGCCGCGCTGTCACCGAAGAGCACCAGCTGACCAGGTCAGACTACGAGTCGGTACTCGTGAATGCGTCCTCCGAGACCTGATCGGATGAAATATTCGGGACGCACACCCTTCCGGCCGCTGCGGCGGCCGGCGCCCCGTGCCGAGCCGCCGTCATGGCTCCTTTCAATGATGAGCTATCGGCTGTCGAGGCCTCCCATACTTGTGGTGAGCTGACAGATCCCACGAGGTGGCTCCTGGCCGCCGTGGCAGTACTGGCCGTCATTCTCGGGTTTGCTGTTCGCGCTCATCCTCCACCGGTTAAGGACGTCGAGACCAGAGAAGAGGCAGCGCTGATCGTCAGGTCTGGGTGGTCCAGTCCATCGGAGAGGAGAGTTTTATCATGTCAAACGACAAGCCAGGCGTGGTCACCAAATTGAGTCCGCGCTCGGTGTCGGACACTGTTTCCCGTCTCGTGGAGATGTTGAACACCAAAGCGATGAAACTCTTCGTCGTAATTGACCAGCGGCTCGAGGCTCGCCAAGTTGGACTTGATCTGCGTGAGACAACGTTGGTGGTTTTCGGTAGCCCTGTTCAAGGGACTCCGGTGATGGATGCGGAGCCGCTGGCCGCACTTGACCTCCCACTCAAGGTATTGGTATGGGACGACCAGGGGCAGACAAAGGTTACGTACTACTCACCCGATGCTCTTGCATCTCGCTACGACCTAGCTCCAACGACCGCGGCAAACCTTGGCGGCATCAACCCACTTACAGATGCTCTCGTTCAGGGGTAGATGAATGAGCGAATACAAGGTCAAGCCATCGACAGCACCTGATCCTCAAGCCCGAGGGTGGTCGCGAGAACGTCACCTTATGACGCCTTAGGGTGGTCCAGACCTTCTACAGACCGCTCGCGTTGGCAACCTCGGCAGTGCAAGCTCAATCCGTTTCCCACGGCACCCGTACCGCGGTCAACGAGGATCGGAGCTTCCGATGACTTGCAATATGGGCAGGTCCGTTCATCCATCTAGCCGACCTCACAATGGAATGACCTCGCCTGCCCTCCTCGGCCACGGTGTAGAAGTTCACGTTAGTGACACACACCCAGTCGCGCAACGGCCCGATACGCAGGAATCGGCTTTCGGAGCGGAGGTCGGGATGGCGCTCCAAGGGCCAAACCAGCCCTTGTCCGGGACCACCGCCTCGGGCGCCTGCCCCGTCGGTCCTGTGGACTTTTTTCACTCATAACCGGCACGCGGTGAGACGTTCGCACCGGGTCCAGTCGGTGCGAACGCCTCGGTCTGGACACGAATGCCATGTGTCGCTGCTGCAGCCATGATCAAAAGAGGAACGTGGTCACCTCGGACTACGAAGGGGAAGATCTCGCCTACGGGGCTGGCCAGCAGAGCGGCTATGAGACCCTCGATGCCATCCGGGCGGCTGAGAAGTGGCTCGGCGTGCCCGAGACGTCCACCCCAGTCGGAATGGTCGGCTACTCAGGCGGTTCCATCGCCACGGAGTTCGCCTCGGAGCTGGCGCACACCTACGCCCCCACCCTCGACATCGTGGGCGTGGCCGAAGGCGGCATCCCTGTCGACTTGTTCCACAACATCGCCTACGTCGACAATCCGGGTTCGAGTTGGACCTGGGTCATCGGGGCTCTAATGGTGGGCTTGGTCCGGGGTTTCGATATCCACGACATCGACAAGTTCCTCACGCCCCAGGGAATCGCTGTCGTGAAGGCCGATCAGACCCAATGTGTCGGTCACTTCACCGATCTGACGATCAAGCAAATGTTCAGGCCTCAGTTCCAGGACTTCACAAAGGTGCCGTTCTTCGTTGGCATCCTCGACCGGCTGATCATGAGCCGAACGGGCACCCCACGTGCCCCACTATTCATCGGGAATGGCCTCTTGGACTCGATCGGTGACGGAGTCATGGTCACCAAGGACGTGCAACAGCTCGCCTACACCTACTGTCGCCGTGGTGTTCCAGTTGAATTCCACCTCTACGCTGGGCTCAGCCACATCCAAGCCGGGCAGCCCTTCTTGGAACAGGCTCAGGCCTTCTTGACCCAGCGCTTCGAAGGTCTGCCACTCGAGGACGGCTGCAGTGACATCAGTCCGGGTGATTCCATCGCCCCGATACCAGTACGGACGTAGCGGCGCAAGCCTGTCACCGGAGCCGTTTACGGTACGTTCCGATGTCGCTTCGTTTGGAGCTAGAGTGCTGCATCAGGCAACGTTTGCCGGGTTTGGACGTGAAAGGTGTCATCACCAGTACGTGCGCTCTTCGTGACGTTCGAAATCGCGCAGAAGGTGAGAATCCAGAGGCCAAATTGCGGATGGGTTCGTCACGTCCGATTTGAAGGACCAGGCAAGGCCGACTGACCCGAAGGTCGTTGACCGACCGCCCAATGAGCTTGGCGCAGATCTCCTGGGTGCTACCGAAGTGACGCTCGCGGTCGGCTAGTAGCTTCCCGGTAGTACTCGTGGACGAGCCCGCCAAGTCGGTCGCGGCGAAGAATGACGTCAGAGGTGGGGGAGGGGCAAGATACGTTTGAGCCTCCCTCGGGCGGAAGCAGATCAAGGCCCCGGTGCGGTGTCTCGCGGTTGTAGTGGTCGACATAGGTCGTGAGCACTGATCGGAGATGGCGTTCGTTCAAAATGAAGACCCGGTCGAGGCACTCATTTCGGACGGTCCGGATGAACCGCTCGGCGTAGGCATTGGCTCGGGGCGCTCGCCACGGGGTGCGCAGGATCCGTATCCCCTCCGCCTTGAACTGTGCGTACCGAAAACGTCATCCAGGCCCTCGAGCTGGACTTTTCTCTGAGCTGGCTCACGAGGCGATGAGGGGAGCACCCTCATGCGGGTTGGCTGGCTTATCTCGTCCGTCGTCCAGCAGTGTCATACATAGTATGATTACTGTATGACAATGATCAGCTTTCGAGTGAGTGAGAGCGAAGCGGCGGAAGCTCAACGCCGGGCACAGCAGTTGGGTGTGGATCGCTCCGAACTCCTCAGAGAAGCTCTTCATCGCTACCTCGTGAAATTGGCGAGCGAAGACGACGCCAATACCTGGAACCGGATTCCGCCCAGCTCCGACGAGCAGTCGTTCGCCGAGGTGGCGGACTGGGGTCCGGCCGAAGACTGGTCGGACTGGGCTGATGCAACGGGGTGAGGTCTGGTTCGCGGCGACACCCGGAGGGGATCGACCAGTCTTGGTGCTCACCAGGGATCCGGTCGCTGACCGAATCCAGGCCGTCGTGGTGGCTGCGCTCACTCGCACGAAGCGCCATCTGGTTTCTGAACTGGAGCTCACCGCTTCCGGCGACGGTGTTCCCAGTGACTGTGTTGTGAACTTCGACAACCTTCACACGCTTCCGAGATCGGTGTTTCGGCGCCGGGTTTCGACCCTGTCCTCAAGGCGAATGGCTCAAGCCTGTGATGTATTGAAGGATGCGACGGGCTGTTGACGGAACTCAACGGAGGGGGATTGATGTGGTGCACGTGGTACAGGATTCCGTGGCTCGCGCTGCAGAAAAAGTGCACGCGCCACTGACAACTGCGGTTAGTCGCGGTTGACTGTGGTCAGTCGAAATTGCCGATCATCCTGCATCAATTCGGCGGAGGTGCAGGTAGGGGAGTTGGCCCTTTTTATTTGCCAAGGTGAGGGTCGCGGGTTCGAATCC
>CAVSNH010000005.1:0-237258 GCA_963729275.1 uncultured Acidimicrobiaceae bacterium | reverse complement strand
CCACTTACTACGCCTGCCTGTCGTCCCACGGTGCCCTGTCCAAGGTGGGGACTTCGGCGCCGACTTGTACCGGGGGCAAGCAGTTGATCTCGTGGAACTCCCAGGGTCCGGCGGGCGCCCAGGGTCCTGCGGGCGCTCAGGGTCCTGCGGTGCTAATGGCGTCACCTATAACTGTTCGGTGACGCCCTATCCCGGAGTCGACCTTGCCGCCTGCGACCTGACCGACGACAACCTCGGGAGTGCCAACCTGACCGGCGCCGACCTGGTCGACACCGACGTCAATGGAGCCAACCTGAACAACGGCCAACTCGGGCGCCAACATGAGCAATGTGGTGTTGGATGAGGATCTGCAATCGAATACCCCCGCCACTTTGCAAAACGCCATTCTGACCGGCGCCAACCTGACCGACGCCAGCCTGCAAAATGCCAACCTGACCGGCGCCACCTTCGGCGGCGCCAATCTGTCCGCCGCCGTTCTGAACGGCGCCAACCTGACCAACTCCTTCCTGAACGCCACCACTATGACCAACACCGAACTGGACAACGCCAACCTGACCAACGCTGACCTGAACAGCGCCACCGTGATCAACGCCGAGCTGAACAGCGACAACCTGACTGACGCTGAGCTGAGCGGCACCACCCTGATCAACACCCAACTGAGAGACGACACCTGGAACAACACGACATGCCCCGATGGCACGAACAGAACAACGATGGGGGCACCTGCGTCAACAACCTGACTCCGAGTTGACATGGCGAACGCGGTCCCGGTCCGGCAACGACTTAGCCGCCTTTCGTCCTGGTCGCGTTACAGGTGATGACGAGCACGACAACGACCTAGCTCGCCTGACGGTGCGCCGTGCCATTGAGGACTTCAACCGGCTGGTCGAAGTGCTGGACCCCGACTCGGAACTTCGGATTGAATGCGGCCCGACGCATGGACTGAGCTGGTGCGCCCCTGGCTCCACCCGCTGCCCACGCAGCGAAACCGCGAAGCTAACGCTGTGCGGCGACTTATTCTGGCGGGCTTAGTCGGATTGACCATTCCTCTCGCGGCGGCGCCCGGGGTCCGGCTCCTCGACACCAACGACCCTCTCGATCCCCGCTGCCCAGCAGGGCGGTCGACCACTGGCAATCCGTCGTCAATCAAGACCATACCGGGTGCTCGACGACCAAGGATGCCCGAACGCGGTCTACACCAACGTCCACACTCCACCCTCTCTGTCTTCAACCTTTCTCACCGCTCAGCAGCTTCATCGGGACAGCGCCAAACTGCAACGCCGACCAGCTCCGTCTCCAAATCGCCCAGGATGACCTGAAGAAGGCAGAGAACGGGTGAGCGATATCACCGTGGGCAATCACCAGCTCAGCGGAGTGGACCGGGTGGGAAGCTAGAGCGCGGCGTCACTATCGAGGTACGAGATTCCGTGCTCGGCCATCACGGGAAGGAGCTGGGCACGCAAAGCCAGTTCCGACTTGCCGTAGACTGTAGTACGCCTTGGTTCCGTCTCTCAGATCTGACGATCATCTCGCGTGCGATCCTGAGTTCCTGCGCTGCCGAGTGCCCGGGCCACGCCGAACATAACAGTGGCTCCTACCTTGGATTTGGCCGCGGACCGCCACTCAGCTCAATGCTCGCCATCCTGTCCCAGGGGATCGCGCCGTGCATCTTTCCTTGCCGCCAAACACGGACACCGATGCCCCCGTCGTAGATGTGGAACACGCCGCCGCTGTTGCCTTGGGTATTGGGATACGGAGTTGGCTCGTCGGGGAGGCCACCGAGGTATCTACCTTCAGCTTTATGCTTTGCATAGTTGGCTTCTTACGCCTTGCAACCTGAGGTAGCGGTGCCACAGATTGTGTAGCGGGCGGAGTCGCGACACAGGAGGGGGTGGGGGTGGCGGTGGAGGCGGTCGGTAATCGGGATGCTGTTCCGGTGGATACCACTTGTTGTCAGACGCCTGCCACCATCCTGGGCCTTGCGAGGCATCACTCAATGATCCCGCCTCCCACTATTCATACAATCGCGCTGAGATACGCAGCCAAACCTTCTTGCCTCGTGGCAGCGTGGTCTGTGCGGTTCCTATAACCGCCCCGTCTGTGATCGAATCAAGCAGCGGGAGCCGCTCCGTGAGCGATCCAGAACTCATTGACACGCCGCTGCACCTTTACGAACCATACGAACCAGCCAACGAGCGGCAGGAAGATCCAAAAACCAGTAACGCCCGTCACCGGCTCCTGCTGACCTTCCCGTCCATAGAGCTGTCCGACCTCTGAAGGCAACAAGAAGATGTTGACGATGCTCAATAAGAGCGCAAAGATCAGCCCAACGACCTCGCCTACCCCTTGGCCCGAGTATTCATTCATTTCCTTGAACATCACGTACTGCCAAAAGATGTAGTAAATGCCAAATGTGATGATTGACAAGAGAATCACCACTATTGGTTTCCGAACCATGCCGACCTTTCCGACGACCATTGGCTGCTGAAACGGCTGCACGGGCTGCGGCTGCTGTAGGGGAAGTTGAACGAGAGCCTGTGCCGACGAATCAGGGCCGCTTGTGGGGTCGATCGTTTCGGTAGGCGGCGAGGGGGGAGGCGGTCGGTAATCGGGATGCTGCTCCGGTGAGTACCACTTGCCGTCAGACGCCTGCCACCAACCAGGTCCTTGCGAAGTGTCGCTCACGATTTCCTCTCGCCGATAGGTCATGGGGCGGGACCGCCCCGTAGGAGTCACGAGAGTTTTGCACAGTGGGTCTGGCTCTGCCCAAGGTCGGGGTTCAGAGCGTGACGAAGCTGAGATCACTAGCTTCTTTGACTCGAAATGCGCCTGCTGCGGCTCGGATGAGCGCGGCGAGACGCCAGCTTCCTTGCACGCCCGGAGCCGGTTCCTGCCGTCGAGGAGCGTGCCGTCTCGATCAACTACGACGGGGTGAAGAAGTCCGTCGGTACGGATCGACTGGACCAGGGCGTCGAACTCGTCGCCCTCCAGGAGAGGGAAGAGGTCGGCAACGGGATGGACCTTCGGCTTCCTGGGCACGCCACACGCTACGCCCGCCACGGCTTACCGTTTGGGAGTGACCGTCCTCAATGGCGTCCGGGCGAAGCTGACCCTCGCCCGTGCCAACGCTGACCAACTGCAGGCACTCCTGCGTCCCATCACGGATGCAGCCCTTGATGCGATCTACCAGGACCCCGACCGTGCTCCCAATGAGGTCGTGTTTCGCATTGGAGAAGTCCCGTGGATCGACCCCTGCATCAGCGCCCTCTTCGGACAGGGCATCACCAGCATCCGGTCAGCGTGGGACCACCTGGCGTGGCAGCTCGTCCTTCTCGACGGAGGACAGCCCAACCGCTTCACTCAGTTCCCGCTTCACGACTCCGAGTTCACCGACACCGGCGCTAGGCGGTCACTGAAAATCGAGCCAGGCATCCGCCGGGATGACATCAAGGAGGCCATCGCAGAAGTTCAGCCCTACAAGTCAGGTCCACCGTGGAGCCCAGGCGGCCAAATGGGCGTGGTGAATGAGCTTGCTCGGATCGACAAGCATCGCCTTCTAGTGGCTATCGCCACCATGCTCGACATCGACTCCGTCTTCTGGGGGCTGCCGGAAGGTCACACCACGCCAAAGTGTTGGTTCCCCGTCGGTCGGCCAACGGCGGACGGCGACGTGGTGGCCCGATTCGTCTTCGACGCTCCCGTCGCCCCCGAGGAGTTCGACCCCCACCTTGCTCCGCATGTTGCCCTCGCCGAAGGACCGCCCGGCAACATGTACCGGCAGCAAGCCATCGACAGTCTCCTGAAGAACCTGGCTGCTATCGCCGCCATGGACATCGACATGCATCTCGTCCCCCTCTTCCCGGACGAGGCTCCCATATGGCTGGAGCCCGGTCAGCTCCGCAGGTAGGAACTTTCGTCGGGGCCAACCAGACGGCACCACAAGCCTCTGAGAGGCGACCCACTCCGCCGGTGGGTCCCGAGTACCAAATCGGGTTACCAGAGGCGCAGTGCGAATGTTTACGAGGGGGGCGGCAGGTCGTCCGGTGTTGAGGGTGCGCTCGCGGTAAAGATCGCCCCTCTCCTTATGAATGGGCGGGGTCCACGAAACTCTCGACCGCGACGACTCGCCTGAACACATCGACCGATGCCGACGCCAAGCAAGACATAGATCGGAAGCAGCAGCCAGATGGCCGTCGCATAAAGGGGGCCGCGTCCCAACGACGCGAACAAGATGGGGAAGAAAACGAAGAAGCCAAGGGCCATGCCAGTTTGCACCCACAACAGCGCCGCTCCGAAGAGCGTGGTCCCATCTGGCCCGTAGTTCTGTTCCACAACCTCCATCGGTTGGCCGCGGTAGCTCTTCCGCTGCCGGAACCGGCGGGCAGCCCACCTCTCTGGGGGCAGTAACGGAAGCAGACCTTCGTTCGCCTCTACTGCCACAACTGTTGTCATCGGTCGAACCTCGGTCTACCTGAACCCAACCCTGGAACCCCTCACCCTTCGTCCCCTAATCGACAACGGGGTGACAACGTAACGTCACTCAACTTCCCCAAACGAGTCCCAACGAGGCCACAAGACGATCTGAATCGATTCATCATCTGACCTGCGAGTACTTCACAGGACCAATCAGCGCCATATGACCATTACACGACTTTTAATCCCAAGGTGGCGAGATCGAGACTCGCACGGCCCACCTGAGTAGAGCCAGGTCACTGCGAGGGAACGTTTCTTCATGGCAGCACGCTGTCGATGAACTTCACGGTGGTCAGCCCAATCAGGCATGTGAACCACCTCACCCTGCGCTGGTTTTGGCAGGGTTGGGGCACGTCTCCCAGGTGTGCGGGTCCAGTCAGAACCTTCGTACCATCGGAGGGCTGACCTTCGTAAGCTCACCCGGCGGTACAAACCTTGCCTATTCGCCCCTCCGGCCTCGCCCCGGCACCGGACGAGTGCCTTCGACAGATATCGGGATCGTGGTGGCAGGCAATGCCAATCGGCCCAAGCCTTGCGTGCCCCATCGGGTTTCGTTTCGGGCTGGAGGTTGAGGGCTCGGGCGCGCTTTGCATGCCCACCCCGTCAGCAACCCGACCTGGTCGAGGTGCCGAGCGCTTCACTGTGAGGGGGCAGCTCACACGGTTGCCTGTTCGTGCAGCCAGCAAAGCAGTCGAGGCAGCGGACCGGGACACTACGAAAGCGCGTCCACCGTGTCCAGGACATCTGGGGCGGGGTTGGGTCGTTCGTTGGTGACGTTGGAGGCGATCCAGAACCCGACTGCCGCCAGAACGAACCCGACTCCGAGAGCTGCATAAGCAGCGAGTTCGAGGCGCTCGTGGTGCCACCCAACGTGGCCGTCAAGGTAACTCGGTAACGAATACAAGAAGTGAAGGAAGCTCTCGAACAGGGCAAAGATAGGTGAGTGAGGTGATTAGCGCCGCCGCGGCCAACGTCCTCGATGCAAGCCGCATGGACTTCACCGCACCAACGCCCGCATCGGTGGCGGGTGCCGGCTGCCACCAGGCCAGGCCGACGAGGCCGTAGCCGATCGGTGGAGCGAAGAGGTAAATGAGCCATGCACCGGGGTGATTGAAGGTGCCGCCCTCCACCACCGCCAGTGCGACGGTTCCTGCAATCACGCCCAGATAGCCAGCGATGAGCAGCAGCCAAGGAATGCGAAGTTCACCAGTTCGCATGAGTGAAGGGTACGCCGCCATTCCTTACCCCGCTTAGGACGACCCGAAGTCCCCCTCAGACATGCTCTGAGCCCACTTCTCCTGTTTCAGGTAACGAACTGGACCAACTACGGGTCGATGCGGGCGGACAGCGGCGCTTCATCGAAGGACGAAGCAACCGAAAGAACCTGACGTCGCCAGCCCCACCCGTCGACGATTCGGTCAGGACGCCTCTGACCCCTCGGAGATCGGTCCACCCCGTTGCCCGCACTCGCCGACGAACTCCGCCATCACGAACCTCTCCGGGGTGGGCCATTGGTCTCTGCCCAAAAGAGCACGTCGCGGCCGCTTTACGTTTGACCGGCAAGAGACGCTTAGGTGTTGGCGCTGGGAAGCCGATGCTGTTCCCAAGCGCCTAGAACGCGAATGAGAGACAAGCCAGTGAAGGCGAGACTCGGAAGAAAGTCAACATGGACGACCACGACGTCGAGCACCTCAGGGCCACACTTGCCGTTGTGGAGAACGAGTGCAGTGAGGCTTTCGACCGCAGTGAGCGAGACAGCGACGTCCGTCGGTTGGCGGTGGCTGTCTATCGGCTTTCCCAGTGTCTGAACTATTTCGTGAATGACATAGAAGGTGCCAGCTCGGAGCAGTCGATCTCGACCTCCAGTATTCCGGTCAAAGACCCCCACTGTCAGTGCGGCTTGCCGCGCTGAGGCGTCCTAGCGCCGCCGAGCTAAGGAGCAGCCTTCAGACGGGACACCGCCCGACGGAAGCGCTCAGCGTTCATGTCCGCGCCGACGAACCCCGTCTCGGCCGACGAGCGTCCAGGCCGAATATCCCTTCGTCCCGGCCGTCGCGCTTCGCTGAAACTCAGCGCCGCCTGACAGACCTCCGAGCAGCACGCCCCGCACTAGTCGTCATCGTTCCGACCGGACGACGCGCGTAATAGACGTTCCGAACCGGCCGTGGCGTTGGTTTGCTGTTAGGAAACTTACAAGGCTGGCGTGGCGACGATGCTGGTTCTACAGAAGGCATTCATGCTAAGCACCACCAGCTCGGTGATCTGGACCGTGCCGTGCCTATTTGTCGGTGCAGTTACCTACAGCTTGATCCAGAAGGGTGGGTTCAAGGCTGATTAGAGATTCCTTGCACATCGCCATTGGTGGTTGATGACCTCAGAGTCTCGGATCGCCTCACCCATCGTCGGGTAGGTCCGCGAGCCTTCAAAGCGGTAGCAGTTCGGACACTCGCCGCGGTAACCGTCAGCGTGTGGAACCGGTCCGATCATGTTCCAGCCGGTAACCATGGCTGATTATCGACCTACATGAGCGACACCTAGTGTTTGCGCACACTGAGCGCATCGGATTTTGACCAGGGTGGCATCAAACGGGCCGCTCAGATCGCCTCGCACGCTGACGCCGCACATGGTCATGTCTGAGGGCACACCATCCTCAGCCGGTACGGCATGGGTTTTGATCAAGTCTTCTCGGTACGTCACTGCCGCTGATCCGTTCAGGGTTTTGTCCTTGACCAACCTGGTTTGATGCCACGCCTCAAAGGTCGTTGGGTCAGGCTCACTTACCTCTGCGGTGCTCATGGGCACCACCTCCTTGGCACTCGGACCAGTCGAGTGCCAAGGTCAAACTACAACGGTGTGATTCGGACAGTCAAGGATGCCAGTTCCGACTCTCAAGAACCGCCCTGGCCCTGCCGATGCACAGGCCGTGACGGCATGTCCGCTTATCGATCGTCAGTAGACCCAACCTCCGAAAGGTCAGAGCAAGCGCGTTGCTCGACAGGCGGCAGACACGGACGTATTGGTCACGATGGTGAATCACATCGTGGACATGATCGATAAGGACGCAGATGCGCCCATCGCTCGAACCCTCCACCTCTCAGCGGAAACGACACGCCAGTTCTGGTCAGAGAGACGGTGGCTCGTCATGGAGATGCACTGCGCCGCTCACCGCGACTGGGAGGCAACTCTTCCCCGCACCGCGCCTTTCGCAACTCAGCGAGCGGCGGCAACTAGCGACGGAATTGACGACTGCTCTTGTCGAGTTCGACCTTGACTGGTACGTGTCCTACTGGAAGGGCGTATTCGAGTCGGTATACGCCGTTGACAACAGGACTCGTCGGAAGATCGAAGCGGCAGCCGCCTCACTCTCCTGACGGACCGCACCGGACACTCGCTGTTCGGCTACCGAGCCGAGTTCAAGCAGAATCGTGTTGGGACCCCTGGAGCCGGGTCCACGCCCCTCACCCTTCGTCGCCGACTGACAACGGGCGATAAGAGAACGTCGCTTCAACTGACCCAAACGAGGCCCAACGAGGCCACACGACGGTCTGAATGGACAGTTGGTACCTGGTGTCCGAGCACGACAATGCGATCCCGCCCGACTGGGAACGCTTCATGGCCCCATGTGTCGTTCAGCCCGGCTCGATAACCGACCCACTCCTGAACAGCGTTCGAGGACACCCAACCCGCAATATCCCGAGACTTGACGATCACAATCCTGGGTCGTTCCTCGGCAGGCAGCGCTCCGAAAGCCATCCGTGCCCATCGCGATGGCGGCTGCTACGGAACAGTGCTAAGCCACCTTTGGACGCGGGCGCTGCGATCGGCACACTCGGAAGCGGAGGGTGCGGCTTAATGGTCAATCGGCGTAGAGGAAGTCTGCGAGCCGCACTGGCGGGTTCGCTTCTGTTTGGGGGGCTGGCGACCGTCTCTCTAGCGGCTATCACGCTCTTAGCGGCAGGCACAGCGTCTGCCAGCCCTACGACGCTGTTTTCGTCCGCTACTACGGGGCCGCACGCGGTGACAGTTCCCGCCGGAGTCACGCGCGTCACGATTACGGCCGTTGGCGGGACGGGTGGAAATGGGCTCAAAGCGAGCGGAAGGGAATGACTTGATGGCCGATGAGTCTCCATACATTGACTATGAGAATCTGCCGGCTCCCTCTGAGGGGATCATTGCGACATTGTTCATCACGGTGCGGAAGGTCGCCCAATCACGCGATTTCTATTCGCGCGTCCTAGGCGGGAAGGTAGTTCTAGAGGAGAACCCATGTATGGTAAAGCTCGCCAACAGCTGGATCATTATGAACCCCGGTGGTGGGCCCACGCCCGACAAGCCCGGCATCTCGGTAGTCAATTATGAGCCAGACGACACGACGTCGATCTTCTTAAACCTGCGGGTCGCGGACATCGACGCCTGCTACAGGGAATGGAGCGAGCGCGGCGCAGAATTTGTTACGCCTCCGATCAATCGAGACTCAGAGATTCGCTGCTACATGCGCGATCCGGATGGCTACATGATCGAGGTCGGTCAATCCACAGGCCTCTTGTCCGGCCAACTGTCCAAGAAGCGGCCTGAGGATCTGCCGGGCTAGATGTGGGTTAGAAGCGCCCTACGTGATCGAGAGCGAGTGGTCGCCGTCAGAGAGCGTCACGGATCGGTAGGCGCAGCGGCCTTCGCCGTGCTGGAGAAAGCTCACGGCGATCAGCCAAATCGCTCGAATGCGAGCGGGATCGGGACCGCCGATGGCCCTGGCTCGATCGGCAAACACGTCACGTTCCTCGTGGACCCAGCGTCCCAGGTGATCTGTACCCGAGCGGACAACGAAGTGGGTCTCGCGCTCAGACCAGTGGGGAAGCGGGCAGCGGTAGAACGTCTCGGGCTCGATGGTTGCGCTCCACTGGTACGTGAGATCGAGACCGTCATCGAACTCGACGGCAATGCTCAGGTAGTCGTGAGTCGGGAAGGTGTCCTCGGCGACCGCCGATGGCAGCACATCGACGTTCCAATCCCACGACAGAGTCGTCCCGGGTGTCAGCGCACTGTCCATGTCATGACAGATGATGGCGAAATCGTTACTCGTCGAACAGCTGATGACGCCCTCGTCACGGGCGAAGACTTCAGAGGGCCCGAGATACCACAACGGTTGCCAACCAGGAGGTGGCGCCCCCGGTGCGGTTTCAAGGCGTTGCACCTCGGCATCCAGGAGACCTTCGAAGTCGCCTCGATGGCTCAGTGTGGTGAGGGCACTGAGGGGATCGACACCATCAGCCCAGCGGATCAAGGCGACCGTGGTCCCGCCGGTCATGAACGCGTACATGGCCGGGTCGATTGCGATATTCCCGTCGGTGTCGGCCCACTCGGCTGGATTCACGTTTCCGACTTCGACCGCGCCGCTGTTGTGGCACGTAAAGGTGTTTGAGGTCCGGGTTCCCCGCTCTATGGGACCACGGCCCCCCACCCGCGACCAGACCTGCAAGGAGGGGTCGAGCCACAGGTCAGCCGACTCATCGAGAAAGACCCGCCCACAAAGCACCACGGTGACCTGATCGCCCCGCTTCACCGGCATTCCGGAGTCGATCCACGGCGGTTCGTGTGCCTCGAGTTCGACGAAACGATGTTCGGCAATCAGGTCCTTTGGGACCTCGGCGAGCAAGTCGCCCAGGACGCTTCGGAACGTCTTGCGAGAGGGGATCGTTGACGAGGTGATGCCAAGCAGTTTCGCGCTGGGGGCCGATTCCTTCGCAACTCGGGGTTCAGGTCGCGGGCGGCAGACCGACCGCCCCTTGTGCCCACCATCCGGCGTTTTGGGCTAGCACCGGTCGGCCTAGAACCGCTCCATTTCACGGACTGGTCGATCACGCGTCCCAGCGTTCATCGTCTGGCATGAAAGGGTTCCGATGCAACCAACACAGTCCTGAGTGATGAGTCGTCCGGTTCCTGCATCGGCGTCTACCGCTGCGGGCCTCGCTGAAGGGGACGAAGACGTAGGCGTGGCACTGTTCGCTCATCTGTCCACCTCAACCCGGCACTCATCGAGACAGTGAATCAGTTCGGCTGCACAAGCGAACCGTAGTCTCAGACCCCACAGATCAGCGCCACCGTCCTGGCGATCGGGGACACGCACGTCAGGGTCGATTCGTGATGCCGACTCCCAAGATCCCGGCGGTGGCGGAACGGTCGGCGTGGTGATCGGTGGCGTGGGCGGTGCCGTCGCGGTCGTGCTCGGCACCGTCGACAAGCTGACGACCGTGGGCGCAGCCTCCCACGGCTCCCTGGGCGGGCCCCCCCTACCAGGGCATTCGGTCCGGGCGTGGGTTAGCCTTCGCACCAGACACCCTCGGGTTGGGGTAACACGCCGAGTCGGTGCCAGGACGGGGACGGGAGACCATGACCGATCTCATCAAGCACGCCGACGGTCACTCTGCCGACCGAGCGGACGGCGGGGCGTCACGAGGGCCCGTCCCGCCGAAGCGGCGCCGCCTGGCCGGCGCCAAGGGCATGCCGCGGGCCGTGATCGTGGTTATCGGCGTGGTGCTCATGACGGGCGCGCTCGGCGCGGTGGCGCTGGCGGCCACCTCGGGGCCGACCGAGGCGAACCCGTCGTCGCAAACGCCTGTCTCCACAGTGTCGGTGGCATCACCGAGGTACAAGCCCCAGGCGGCCGCGGGGGCGACCGACGACTACCACTGCAGCTTGGTCAACCCGCACATCACTCAGAACTCGTACGTGATCTCGAGCCAGTTCAAACCAGGCAGTCACGAGGTCCATCACGCCGTGCTCGCCCTGGTGCCTCCGTCCTTGACGGCCCAGGCCATCGCCGCCAATGCAGCCACCAGTGGCAAGGGGTGGACATGCTTCGGCGCACCAGCGCTCCCCGGTGCGTCGCTCGCCGCTTTCATGAGCACCCCCTTCCTGAGCGTGTGGGCGCCTGGGCACGGCGAAGACGTGCTCCCCAAGGGTACGGGGATCTCTCTGCCCAAGGGGAGCCTGGTGATCGAGCAGGTGCACTACAACCTGCTGGTGGGCGACAAGCCGGTCACGAACCGGCTCGTGCTCCACACGGTACCGATGTCCACGCCGCTGTTGCCGATGCAGTCCCAATACCTGATCGCCCCGCCGAACATCCCATGCCCGGCCGGTGTGACTGGGCCGCTGTGCAACTATCAGGCATCCCTCAACTACCTGAACCAGCGCTTCGGCTCCGGCGGCGTTGAAATGGCCAAGGGTATCGACGAGATATGTGGTGAAAACCCGGACGACCCGCCCGTCGGCGACACGGCCACGTGCACGTGGCGGGTCGCATCGAACGGCTACATCGACAGGATCCAGCCGCACATGCACCTTTTGGGGGTCGCGTTCACGATGGTGCTCAATCCGGGGACGCCGCAGGCCAAGACCATCCTGAACGTCCCGAACTACAACTTCAACTACCAAAAGGCGTACAACGTGGCGCCCATCCCGGTGAGTCGAGGCGAGCCAGTACAGATCAACTGCAGCTACGACCCCGAGTTGGCAGAAGAGTTGCCGATCCTCCGCAAGGCGCCGCCGCATTTCGTCACGTTCGGCGACGGATCATCCGACGAGATGTGCGTGGGAGTCACGTGGCAGACGTCGTCGCTGCCCAACTCCCACGACTCGCTCTGAGCGACCAACGCTGTCGCTGGAGTTCATTAATGAATCGATCGACCGTCACCTCATATCGGCGGTCAACGGAAAGTTTTCCCAGCTTCGCGTCGTAGGGGACTCCAGCGTCTCGAACCGCCGCCGAAGTCCTCGCCAACATGGTCGGCCGCAGAAGCAAGGACGAAATGGCGGCCAGCGACGGGCCCGAGTTCACCGTAAAGCAGAAGGCGAGGCGGCCACGACGGCCGACGCGGCCATTCCGCTGACCATCGCCTGACGCTGACTCTCGACTTGCGAAGACCTCCGATTCAGGCCGGGTCTTTCGCGTGCGAGCCCTGGGTCCTCGTGTGGCAGTTATCCACACGCCCGGATGTGATCGGTGGCACTCGATAACCGCTGCCGACCCGGCGATGGGGGCAGAGGGTGTCTGGTTCCAGAGCGCCGGTTGCCGTTGAGCCCGCAACCAGGGGTTGCGCCTTGGAGTTGCAAAGGTTAACCTCGCCCCAGGCGGGATACCTGGTGCTCCGATGGCAAAGGAAGGCGGACCCTTGTCGTCGGGGACTGCCCAACGCTTCAACGCCCCAAAGCTCTTACCATGTGGCTGTGCCACGCCGCCACGAACCCGACATTCCAGTGCGCAATAGGCGTTGCGCGTTCACTCACTCTCACCGGTCAGGTCTACTCATCGCCTCTCTTGCGTACCTGGACGCCAACTGACGGGAGAATCCCCACGATCGACCGATCTCGCTGATGTTCTCTCCGTCAGCCAGTTGGGCCAGGATGACCGAGCGGAGAGCGAGGTGGCGCTGACGCTCGAAATCCTTCAATGCGTCGGTCAACTCCTTCCGGGCGGCATCGTACTGATTCTCCTTGATCGTGGCTGTGACTTTTGAGCGTCGGCGAAGACTCTTGAGGGTCCGGCGGTAAAGGGTCTCGGTTCCAAGCAGGGTGGCCCGGAGCTTCTTTGCGGCTTCGAGCAGATCTTCAACCTGATGCTCAGCAACGACAAAGGGGTCGCGCATGGGCTGGAGCATAAGTCTCGATGTCACGAAGCGTGACAGATACTCGACTGGGAAGTTTTCCACATGCCCACATGTGCCGATTAGCCACGCTAAATAACGCCGCTGATCCGGCGTTCCTGGATAGCCGAAGCGGAGTCCAGCCCTCGACCGGACCGAGCACAGTGCCAACGTCAATCACCGCCACTGCCCGCAGCCGGACCGGCGTGTGGCAACAACCAAATTGTCGTCGTCATTCGAGCGAGCTTCGTCGGCGCCGAATCAGCAGCCGATGAACTGGGATTCCGAAATGTGGGTGCAACACGGTGCACCTTGTACGGCTATTCCGGTGTTGCTGCCCTCGATGCCCCGGGTACCAATTCGAGCAAGCGACCCGCAATCCCTATGACGGGAGCCCGAAGGTAGTGACGCTCGAACCCGGCCAACTGGCCGAAGCGCTGGTTCAAGGAGGTGACGGGAAGCGCCGTAGAGTGCGGCGCCTTCACCCGCACCTTCCTTGTGACCCCTACGGGGCTGACGAGATCGACGTAGGTGAGCGCCAAGCCAACCTCCGCCTCAATTGGTGACGGAGCGCCTTGCTCGGTCGGTGTGACCACCGTAGGGCCTGGAGGCCCACAACCAGCTAGCTAAAATTAGTTGGTGTCGCCCAATGCCACAAGACTTCACTCTCTATCTATGGTGACAACTTCATCTTCGGCGTTGATGACACTGCTCGACGCGTCGCCGTCCACCAACAGGTCGGCACGCTCCCGCGTGGCGTCCTTCAAGAAAAAGGCTCGTTCCTCCTGCATCCAAGCCAGCCAGAGATGTCGAGCTTGCTCGCCGTCACGCACCAGGCCGCGTGCCAGCCGCGTTTCATAGGGAGCCTCAACCCAGATGCGGTATGAGAGGAGGTCTGCGACGGCTTGACGTGTGGATGTGACGCCGTCGAAGATCACCAAGGGCGTCCACGGCAAGGTCTTCCAGCGGCCGAGCGATCTGCCGTAGGGATCATTCTCAAAATCTCGTATTTGGTAGTGGGCGTCCTCGCCCCGCAGCAGCGGTTGCAGGACCTGATCATCGAACCGTGGCCACCAATCCGCGAAATCACTCCACGAAACGAAATCATCGATCTCGATCACCGATGCAGCGGTCCGCTCGACGAGCCGACGCGTGAGGGTGCTCTTCCCGGAGCCAGCCGGGCCATCAACGCCCACGATCCGTATTCCCCCGACCGGTCGAGCGGAGAACGCCGTGATGACTTCGTCAAGCGAGACTCGGCTCATGAAGCAATCTTGGCTTACTGGACCTGGGCCCCGCTTTGGTGTCCCACCTTCCTATTGTGGGGCAGGTTCGGCGTCAGGTGTCTATTTCGCTCTTGTGCGTCCTTTCACCCCTACCGCTTCAGGAGATGGCCCGCTCGATCCGACAGAACGGCACTCCGCTGCCGTGCGGCTAGTGCAGCCTCACAGCTGAGATCTCAGCACGGCGAACTCGCAGCCTGGCGAGGACGGATCGAAGCCGTGCTCGATCAGCCAGCGCGCCGCCACCAGGCTTCGTAACGACCACCACGCGTGGATCACGTCGAGGTCGACGTCGGTGCCGTAACCAGCGACGACGTCGCCAAGGTGCTCCTCGTGTCCGAGCGTCAGGATGGCGAGGTCGAACAGGGCATCACCCTGGCCCGCGTCGGACCAGTCGATCACGCCGGTGATCTCGTCACCGTCGACGAACACGTGGGCGATCTGCAGGTCGCCGTGCGTGAACACCGGCGTCCACGGCCGTAGCGCAACCTCCGCAATCCGTCGGTTGCGTGTGACGACGTCAGTCGGAAGGACGCCGTTCGTGACGAGCCACTCGCACTCGTCGTCGAGGCGCGAGGCAACCTCGTCCAGGCTCTTACCCGGCCACGGCGGCAGCGGCGCGTCGTGCAGCGTCCGAACGGCGGCACCCGCCGCGGCCCACGCCGCCGACGACGCGGTCGACGGCTCGCCGAGGCGGCCCAGTGCCGTCCCTGAGAGGGCGGCGAGCGCGAGTACAGGCGGCTTCCGCCACAGGACCTCAGGAGTCGGGATCGGCGCCATCGCCATCGCCTCGACTTCGACCTCGGTGCGCGTCTGATCAGCGTCGATCTTGAGAAACACGTCGCCCACCCGCAGGGTCGCGCGCTCGGTATGGGCGACGATGACTTCAACCTCTGCCGCTTCCACGTCGGCCATTATCGCGGGATGACCATCGACGTGGCGTTGTCCGATCGCATTCGTCGCCACTGAGGCACCGCGAATGCTAATCACGCTGTCTCAGATGTGCGACGCAAGGTCAGGCCGCCCTGAGCAGCCGGGTACCGGGCACACCGGACCTGTGCCTCGGTCCGGGCAATCGGGGACCCGGGACACCCTGGACCGTCAGCGGCACCTTGTGAACTGCCGTCTCAAGCCCGCCGGTGCCGAATTCGGAGCCCGATGGCCAGCACAATCAAACCGAAGTACGCCAAGCCGACCCCGAGGACCGTTTCTCCTACCCGCTCGTCGCCCCCACGATGTCCGTCACCGAGATGCCCAAGCCCGGCAGAGAGCCCTCGAAGGGAGCCGAACTCGGGAAGGTGAAGATGCCTCCGTCCGATCCGACGAGCCAGTAGCCGCTGTCGTTGCTCAGCGGAACGAGGCCGACCACCGGATGGGCGGGAACCACGTTGATCCCAGGCAGGCTTCCGTGGAAGAGAGCGTTTCCATAGGCATAGACCGATCCGTTCTGGGTCACGATCCAGTAGCCACCACCATCGGGAGTGGCTTCGATGCCACTTACTGGTGAGGACTTCTCGGTGGTAGAGCCGTAGCTCGGGACGTTGCCGATCGGGTAGACGGTCCCGGTGGATGCAATCAGCCAGTAGCCGGCACCAGTCGGGTCGACAGCCAGTCCGACGATGTTGTTGACATGAATCTCTTCACCTGGCAGCGAGTTGATGAAATGGGCATCGCCGAAGGCGAAGACCCCGCCGTCCGATCCGACGAGGAGATACCCCCTATCGTCAGCCGTCGGCGCAAGCCCCACAATGTTGTTCACATGGATGCCGAGGCCCGGAAGGGATCCGTAGAAGCCATTGGGTTGATTCACGGGGAAGCCGAACACTCCTCCGTCGCTCCCGACCAGGTCGTAGCCGCGATCATCGTTGGTCGGCTCCATCCCGACGATGTTGCTCACGTGGATACCGAGACCGGGAAGAGACCCGTAGAAGCCACTCGGTTGATTGGTGGGGAAGACAAACACTCCGCCGTCTCGACCGACCAGGTCGTAGCCGGACCGGGAGGCGGGAGGAGGAGGAGGAGGAGGAGGAGGAGGAGGAGGGGGGGAGGAGGAGCGGGGGCAGGGGCGATGCCGATGCCTAGAGGAGTTGTGCCGACAGGAATCTGGGGCTCCGCCGTGTTATTAGCTGTGTTGATCGGCGTCACGTTGTTGTCGTTAGCGTTGGTGACGTACGCCGTTGTACCGCTGGGGGTAATAGCGATGCCTTCAGGGAGGCTGCCGACCGGAATGTCGGTCCCTACGGTGTTGGTGGCCGTATGGATCGGCGTCACGTTGGCGTCGCCAGAATTGGTGACATATGCCGTCGATCCGTTGGGTGTGATGGCGATGGCAGCAGGGAAGCTTCCCACGACGATGGGAGTCCCGGCGGTGTTCGTGGCGGTGTTGATCGGCGTCACATTGCTGTCGCTGTTATCGACGACATATGCCGTCGAGCCGTTGGGAGTGATGGCGATGGCGTACGGGCCGCTACCAACCGGAATCGGGGTCCCGGCGGTGTTGGTGGCCGTGTGGATCGGCGTCACGTTGTTCTCGGTGAAGTTGGCCACGTACGCCGTCGAGCCGTTCGGGGTTATCGCGATGGCCTGAGGATCGGATCCGACCGGGATCGGGGTCCCTGCAGTGTTGGTCGCCGTGTCGATCGGCGTTACGTCGTGGCTGCCGGCATTGGCCACATACGCCGTCGAGCCGTTGGGGGTGATGGCGATGGCCTGAGGTTCGGACCCGACCGGGATTGGGGTCCCGGCGGTGTTGGTGGCCGTGTCGATCGGCGTCACGTTGCTGTCGCTGGAGTTGGCCACGTACACCGTCGAGTCGTCAGGGGTGACGGCGACGGCGATGGGGGCGGCTCCGACCGGGATCGGGGTCCCGGCGGTGTTGGTGGCCGTGTCGATCGGCGTCACGTTGTTCGAGCCGAAGTTGGCAACGTAGGCGACCGGAATCGGCGGAGAAGCGCCTCCCGCCTGATGCGTCGTAAGTCCTTGGATGACAACTAAGGACGATCCAAACAGTAACGCCACCGTCCCCATGAGAAGTCGGGCTTTACGCGATTGGTTCGCATGGCCGTGCCTCTGCATGTTCGGCACCTCCAACTGCACTATGGACGCCGACATCCAAATCTAGTTGGCGCCGGGCGAGTGCCTAGCGTTAGCAGTTGCGCTTGTCAAGCGAGAAGCCTCCAAAGGCCTCGGGCTCTGTCGGATCGCGTGAGTCCTAGATGGAAAGGCCGAGCTGCTCACGAGCTGCATCATCTCGTCTCTCCGTTTCCGGTGGTGACGTCGTCCCGCCGGCCCCGCCGCCTCGCCACTCAGGTGGCTCGTTCCTCACGGCATCACAATTGAACGGCTGCGTTTTCCTAAGTTTCCTTGTCGATGCCTGTCCCTCTCCAGGCGATGTGAGGCACGGATCTTCCCGCAGTCGTTGCAGTCAACCTCATGGCGGAGTGTGGCGGCTCGCCCTCAGCAAGCACGGTCGCTCGACAACACGCCCACCGTCGGCGTTCAGGAACAGTTCGCTTGGTACCGACGACGGCCGGCAAAGCTAGCTGCCGGAGTGATTGGCGAGATCCCTTACCCGTCGGCCCGGCCTCGGTACGGTGGACCGGTGGACGATGCGTCCCAGCGCAGCCGAGACGACGTCGCCTGGGGGATTGCGTCGCACTATGAGGCCCGCTGGCCGGCCCTGCTGGCAGTGCTAGCCGCGATAGCACTGCAGCTCATCCTGCCCGACAAGCTCATCGAAGGGCTCGGCAACCGCGCCCTGATCCCCGCCTTGGAAGGGGCGTTGATCGTAGTTCTCCTGGTTGCCAATCCGACGGGACACATCTCCAAGGAACAGACACGCCTCCGCGTCGTCAGTGTGGCGCTGATCGCTCTCATCACCGTCGCCAACGTGGTCTCGCTCATCGAGCTCATCCACGCGCTTCTCTATGGCTCGAAAGCGGGAGGCCGCCCTCTCGTTTACGCATCCGTGCCGATCTGGCTCACCAACGTCATCGTGTTCGGGCTCTGGTATTGGGAGCTCGACCGCGGCGGGCCCGCTGCCCGGCAGCTCCCCAAGCATCGCCGGCCCGATTTCCTCTTCCCGCAGATGTCGACGCCCGGCTCTGCCCCGGGCTGGACACCAGACTTCCTCGACTACCTCTACACGTCGTTCACCAACGCGACCGCGTTTAGCCCAACAGACACCATGCCTCTCACCACATGGGCCAAGCTGCTGATGATGCTTCAGTCCCTCGCCTCGTTGGTTACCGTGGCCGTCGTGATCTCTCGGGCCGTCAACATCCTGAGCTGAGGACGCGCGGCGCCGGTCGGTGGCAATGCTCAGTCTCTGATAAGCGCCGAGCGACAATGCTGGCGGATGCAGTGCGGGGTGCAGGACATCCGTGTCCACCGCCGCCCAGGCTGTATCGCTCCAGGATCGTGATTTCCGGACGGTGCCGCCAGCGGCCCGCAAGCACGAGACCTTTGATAGCGCGCCCACAGCCGGTGGTCGGGGACACCCCCACGCAGCCGCCTAAGGTTAAGTGGTCCAATGCTCTTCTGAAGCGACGTGCTCTTCGGCCGCCTTTCGAGCGTCTTCTTCCGTCGCTAACCCGTCATCCTCGACCGAGCAACGTGTACAAAGGACCAGCCAGCCTTCCTGCGGGAGCTGCAATCTCCGAAGGCATCCGGTCTCGCGCCTGTGCTGTGCGATGAGTTCCTCGATGTCGGCTTCGCTCCACGTGAGGCCCTTCACCGTTGTGGACCAATGGCCGCACCCACATCGGACGCTGATCCACCGGCAGACGATCATCTCTGCTTGCTCAATATCCGAGTCAGTTGTGGTCATCACCAATTGCATCGGCACATTGGCCTTCAACTTGACCTGAAGTGGGAAGAGGGGTTCCGCCATCCACGCCTACCTCCCAGGTATCCCGTTTGGCGGAATGCTGTCCCGTGATGGATCTGCCCACACCACAGGAAGGAGCCAGCGGGTCTGCCCCGGCCGGACCGGCGTAGGTTCCGGTGGGATGACCATCCCGATGATGACGAGGAAGAACCACCGTCTGGCCGGCCAGCCGCCTAATCAGCTCCAGCAGTTCCTCGAGCCGTTCACCGGACCCATGACGCAAGCCCTCGGTCGGCCAGGCCGCCCATCTCCCCGGCGTCCAACAGAGAGTTCCGCACTCGGAGCAGCACCAGAGCCGCTCAGAACGCCAGTTCGCCGTTGCGCCGGCGGAACTGAAACGACTCCCTCACGCCCGAGTTCTGCCGTGCGGGTGCGTCACTGCAAAGCTTTCAACACTTCCATCTTGCTGCGAATCAATCGGTCGCTGTCCAATGGACGCCATCAGAAGACGCCCACTCCGCCGGCGTCTGCGACTGCCGAAGGATGCCCATGATCTGGAACCCCATGGAATCGACGGTGAGGGATTGGAAGACCGCCGGAGGACCTGAGACCGAAGCCTGGATCCAGGCTGTGCCGTCGGTCGAGCTCCAAACGGTGTCGCTCTGGCCATAAGTGTCAACGGGGCCGCCCGCGTATTTGTTGCTGAGGATCGCCACGAAGCGACCATGAGCCCAGACGGCTTTCCTTACCAGTAGCAGCGCCATCGCCTCGGGAAGTGTGACAGGCGTCCATGTCTTCGCGTCGGTCGTCGACCAGAGACTGGTTGTCTCGTCAGTTAGGAAGAGCAAGAGATTGTTCGAGCCGACGACCAGCTGTTCTCCGTCGATGCTCCCGTTGGCGATGTTCGCCCAAGCGACAGTCCACCGACTCTCGTTCGACGACGTCCAGACAACAGGGTTACAGCCCCGCAATGCACAGATCGGCAGGACGGGCTTCCCGCCCGCTGGGAAGTCGGCACCGGCAGCCACCTCTCCTCCTTGGTAGCGGACCGCTGACACCACCTGGGCGCCCTCTAGGAGCCGCTCGCCCCCAGGCAGTACGTCTCCGACTGCCGGCGCACCAGTCGATCCGGTGGTGGAATGCGTCGTCGACGCAGATGCCTCTACCGACGGAATCGCCGCTCGTGGCGAGCTGCATGCCCCGAGCAGCGCGATTGATCCGACGCTGACGAGGGTCGCGATCACCCTGCGCACGCACTCAGTATCGCTCCGCTGCGGCCCGATTTCAGGACAACCTTCCCGGCCGAATCCTGAACGAGAGTCCACTCACCTGGTTCGCAAAAGTTCAGCTGAACGCGTGTACGTGTGACGCCGGTCCAACGGTTCGTCCATCCAGATTACGAAGACCGTGAGAACGCGAGAATCGCCACCTGGCGCCGGTAAGCGCATGGCTGAGCGCGAGCTCGCGACTGGTTCCGATCGACGATCGACGCGGCGGCGATCTTCACACCCGCTAAGACCCCGCCTCGCGTTCTGCGGGGTGTCGGCCATTCCGGTCCTAAGGCGCCGAGGATGTGGTGAGGCTCTGACCGGTCCCGCTCGAGCAAGAGTCAGAGGCCGCACCCGCTGGGCCAGCGGCCCCGCAGGAGTTCGTGGACGGGCCGCCGGCGGAGGAGTGCGTGGACGGGCCGCCGGCAGAGGAGTGCGTGGACGGGCCGCCGGCGGGCACCGAGGTGGACGGGCCGCCGGCGGGCGAGGACGGTGCCGTGAACGACTCGGCACTCTGTCCGCTCGGTGAGTCGACCTCGGCCGAGGCGACCCCGACGTCGTTCGGCCACCAGGCCACGAACCAACCGTTCCCGGAGGTTGCCTGGACTCGTGAGCCGTCACTGCGCACCAGCGTGATCCCGGACACGCCCGAGGCCAGCTGGCCGTCGACCAGCGTGTACGTATCGCCGTTGCCTGAATACAGAGCGAGGTGGGAGACGGTCATTTCCGGAATGGAAGGTGTCGCACTGTCGCTCGACTTCCCTTGTAAGACCGACACGCTCCCCCCACCCGAGCCTCGACCGGCACCCGAGCCCGAAGCGGAGCCCCCAGCCGAGGCGCGCACAGCTGTCGAAGCGTACCCCTGCCCGCTGCCCTCGTTTGCTGCGTTGACGGTGGTGAACGAGGGTCCGGTGAAGCAGGTCGCGTAGGTCTGGCCATTCTGATAGACGATCACGGTGTAGGGGCCACGGACGTCGGTATCGAGGACATTCCACCGGCCGCCGGCCTGCGGCGTCGGGGCCGGCCTATTGGTCAACTGCCCCAGGCAGCTGCTGGCCGCGGTCGTCGAGGGTGTGGCCGCCGCCGCTGGGACGGCCGTCCAGCCGGCGAAGGCCGGCGGTGCACTCCCAAGGACAACCACCGACACGATGGCCCCGGTCGCGGCGGCCACGCCGGTCAGCGATCCCACCGTGAGGCGGGCCGAGAAGCGGCTGGTTCGAGGCCGGAAGTTGATGGCTCGGAGGCGCACGCTGGAGTCCTCCTGCACCAGGGCGGCGCGTCCGGTGAACCCCTCACGCAATTCGGATTCGAGTTGGTCGTTCATCGGTCACCTTCTCCTTCCAGATGGAACATCAGCTTCGTCACTGCTCGGTCTTCTGCTTTGGGGTGATCGACGCCGGCCGGGCTCGGCAGCTCCTGGCGCAACCGATCGAGGGCACGCGACGTCGTGCTCTTCACGGTGCCGACCGACCAACCGAGGATCTCGGCCGTCTGTGCCTCGGACAGGTCCTCCAAATAGCGCAGGACCAACGCCGCTCGCTGCCGGGGCGGGAGCGAGCCCACCGCCCGCATCAGCTCGTGCCTGTACTCGACCAGTCCGAGCTCCCGGGCGCTGGTCTCGTCCAGGTCGCCCTCCAGTGCCGGTTGCGCCTGGAGCTCGGAGCGATGACGAGCCGACCGCTTGGCTCCATCGAGCGCCAGATTGATAAGGACCCGCTTGGCGTAGGCGGCCGGGTTGTCCATCCGGCGGACCCGATACCAGCGACGTGCCACCTTGAACAGGCACTCCTGGACGAGGTCCTCGGCGGTCGGCAGGTCCCACTGGACGAGGTAGGCGGTGCGCAACAGATCGCCGGCCACGTCGGCGACGAACTGCTCGAACTCGTCTCTGCTGCGAACGCTGTCCATGGCTAGTCGTGCCATCCTTCAGGTCGAGCGTGAGGTCGGGAGGGCGCCCATCACCTCTTAACCCCCCCGGGACCCTCGAAGGTTCCCTCGATTGCCCTCGTGCTGGGACCGGGAAACGAAGGCGACGCCAAGGTGCAGCGGCGGGGCCTGGTAGAACCGCCTTCGGTCGCAGACCTGGGCGCTCAGCCGAACGCCGGGGCACCTGGCGCGGGTCAGGCTGGAACGACAGGGGAAGCTCAACACCCTGGTCACCCAAAAATCGACGGGTTGCGCATGGGTCGGATACGAGCCCGATAGCCGCTCCTCATCAGGTCGCGGTCGGACATCTCATTCAATGGCGACCGCAAGGGAAAGAATGTGACCGTGACCCATCATGACCTCCTCGCCCGACGTCTCAGGATCCACCAGCAGCACGTCCGGGGGGACGTGCTTCGAAGCCTGGAGTCGACCCACGAGGCCGACGATTCCGTTCAAGAGACGTGGTTGAAGCTGAGTGGCACGGACCGCTGACGCTGTGGAGAACCTCGGCGGCTGGCTGTCCAGCGTGGCGACGCGGGTGTGCCCGGACGTCCAGCGCGCCCGAGCCAGGCGACCAGCGAACCGTCTGGAAGCACACGATCCATGAATGCACTACTCGTCCTGCGCCATGGCGAGTCGACGTGGAACGCGCAGAAGCGATGCCAGGGTCAGGCCGATCCACCGTTGAGTGACCTCGGCATGCGATCAGCCATCGACCTTGCGCCGAGTCTGTTTCGTTTCGGCTTTCACTCCGTGGTGACATCCGACCTACAGCGAGCCAAACAGACAGCGGAGGTTCTTGCTGCCGGACTGGAGCTGAAGCCACCACGGATGATGCCCGATCTCCGTGAGCGTGACATGGGCGCGTTCACCGGATTGACCAACGCCGAAGTCGAGGCCGCGTATCCGCAATGGATCGAACAAATGCGAGCGGGACTGCGGCCCGATCCACCGGGTGCGGAACCTCGGGACGTGCTTCTTCGACGAGCACGAGGAGCATTACTGCGTGCGGCGGGGGATGGTGACGGCCCAACGCTGGTGGTGACCCACGGTGGAGTGCTGGAGATCCTTGCGGGCCACCTGGGCAGGCCGGACCTTCGGTTTTGGAACCTGCACGGATACCGGCTGTCCGCAGCCGACGACGACTCACTGCAGTACACGGAAGCCTTCCCGCTCGGATAGCCAGCAGCAAGGGCCGAGAGTCCCTGCTTCGGGCTCAACGGGAGGTGCTGACAAGCCAGCGGCTGGTTCCCGCTGATGGTGCGGACGACGCCCTCCGACCTCTGGCCGGACATCAGCCCTGTGGTCGCAGCCGACCGCCGCCATTTCGAGAACCTCAACCGGCAATCCGGCCGGGTATGACTCTGGGAGTGATCGCTCCTAGCATTGGTGCCATGAGCGAGGCTCAGGACCCACCGATGCGGGTCGAGGAGCTGGCGGCCCGGGCCGGCGTGTCCGTCGACACCGTCCGCTTCTACCAGAAGCGGGGCCTGCTCGATCGCCCGGTACGCCAGGGCCGCATCGCCCTCTACGGCGAGCTCCACCTCGAGCGGCTCGAGCGGATCAAGGCGCTCCAGGCCCAAGGGCTCACCTTGTCCGTCATCAACCGGGTCATTCGTGGCGAGCTGGACGACGCCGACCTACCGCTCGCCGCCGTCGTGGCCCGCGCCCGCGTCGACCAGGGCGAGTCGTCGATCACACTGCTGACCCCGAACGAGCTCAGCCGGCGCTCGGGGGTCCCCGTGGAACTGGTCGACGCCGTGATGCGCGACGGTCTCCTTGTGCCGCGATGGGTCGACGGCGTCCCCTACTTCACCGACGGCGACGTCGACGTCGTACGGGCCGGCCTGGCGTTCCTCGGCGCAGGAATTCCACTTCCCGAGCTCCTGGCGCTGGCCCGGCGCCACGACCAGGCCGTCCGGCAGACGGCCGAGGAAGCGGTGGGGCTCTTCGACAGCCACGTCCGGCAGTCATTGCGGCAGACCGACCTCTCGCCCGATGTCCGAGCCGCGCGGTTGGTCGAGGCCTTCGACCTCCTGCTGCCGGCGGCCACGTCGCTCGTTGGCCACCACTTCCGACGCGTCCTGCTCGAGGTGGCCCAGGAGCACCTCGAGTCGGTAGGCGAGCCGGCCGAGATCGCCGCCGCCGCCGAGGAGGCAAAACGGATGGCGGAGCAACCGTGACCCCGCCGCCCGCCCGGACCGACCCCGTCCTCCCGGCGCCGGAGGACAAGCGGGCGACCGTCGAGGGCATGTTCGACCGCGTGGCCGCCGACTACGAGCGGGTCAACCGAGTGATCTCGCTCGGGCTCGACCGCCGCTGGCGACGGCGGACGGCCGGTCGTCTGGGACTGGCGCCCGGGGCACTCGTCCTCGACCTCGGCTGCGGGACCGGTGACTTCGGCCGCATGCTCGACGCCCAGGGCATGCGCTCGGTCGGCGTGGACCTGTCCGCCAACATGCTTGCCCAGGCCGCCGCTCGTGGCGCCCACGATGGTCGACCCCTACACGTCATCCGCGGCGACGCCTGTCGGCTGCCGTTCGCCGACGCCGCCGCCGACGGCATCACCTGTGGATTCGCCCTCCGCAACTTCGTCGACCTTCGGGCCTTCTTCGGCGAGTGCGCCCGAGTCCTCCGGGAAGGCGGCCGCGTGGCCATGGTGGACGCGGCCACGCCTCGAGCCGCGGTCGCCCGGGCCGGGCACCGCCTGTGGTTCGGCCGGATGGTGCCCTGGCTCGGTCGACGGATGTCCGACCCGGACGCCTATCGCTACCTGGCCGCCTCCACCGTCTACCTGCCGGACGCCCCGACGCTTCGATCGCTGGTCGAAGGAGCCGGGTTCTGCGACGTGCACGTCTCACAGATGACGCTCGGAGCCATCGCCATGGTCACGGCGACCCACCGATGACCATCGGCGTCAGGACCGATCGCCTGGTGGCGCGGACTCGTGCCCTCGGCCGTCAGCCCGACGTCGGTCGTCGGCTGGCAAAGGCGAGCTTCGTCTTTTGGCGCGACGGTCACGGTCTTGTGTGCGAGGGCGTGGCCCGCCGAGTGCCGCTCGGGCGTGTCGCGCAGGTGCTCGGTGCCGTCTACGTCGACGGCCCGAGGTGCGCACCAGGCCGTCCGGTCGCCGTCGGCGCGCTGCCCTTCAACCCGGCCGACATGGCGGGGGCGCACATGGTCCTCCCGGCCCGCGTCTGGCGGGTGGAGGAGGATGGCCAAGCCTGGGTGACCGAGGTCTCTGCGGCCGGCGGCGGGCGCGACGCCAGCGGGGAGGACGGGGGTGGCGAACCCACGACCCTCGATCCGGATGTCCGCCCCATGACGCACGCCGCCTGGACGGACGCCGTCGGTGCCGCCCTGGCCGCCATCGAGTCGGGGGCGCTCGAGAAGGTGGTGCTCTCCCGCGACCACGAAGTCCGGGCCGACCATCCCATCCCCGCCGCCGAGGTTGCGGCCCGCCTGGTGGCGCAGCAGCCCGGCTGCTTCGTGTTTCTGGCCGACGACGTTGTCGGTGCCAGCCCGGAATTGCTCGTCGAGCGGCGCGATGCGCACGTCCGCAGCCGGCCGATGGCGGGCACGGTCGCCGGCACCGAGGCCGCGGCCGTGTCGTGGCTCGACCATTCCGACAAGGATCGACGCGAACACCAGCTCGTGGTCGACGCCGTGGTCGAGTCCCTCGCCCCCTTCAGCTGCCAACCGCCATCGGTCTCGGGACCGACGACCACGCGGCTCGTCGGGCTTTCCCACTTCGTGACCGACATCGAGGCGCGCCTTCGGAACACGACCACTTCGGCGCTCGACCTCGCCCTCGCCCTGCACCCGACCCCAGCGGTGGCCGGCGTCCCCACCGAATTGGCGCTAGCCCTGATCCGCCGGCTCGAAGGACGGCCTCGCCGCCTCTACGGGGGACCGGTCGGCTGGGTCGACTCATCGGGCGACGGCCAGTTCGCCGTCGCCCTCCGGTGTGCCCGGATCTGCGGCCACCGCGCCGTTCTCCACGCCGGGGCGGGCATCGTCGCCGGGTCCGACCCGGTCCGCGAGTGGATGGAAACGACGGCGAAGTTCGGGCCCATGTGCTCCGCTCTCCGCCCCGACACCGGCGACGACCACGCCGGTCCCGCTCTCACTCCGTAAAGGCGCGCTCGACGTCTGCGGCCACCCGGCGATGGCGCTCGACGTTGTCGGTCCGGTCAGTGCGCACGTGCACGACCCGCACCCCTCCGGCCGCCACGGCGTCGGCGACGGCCGAGACGAGACCGTCGGCGCGCTCCACGGCGGTGTGGGGCACGTCATAGGCGTCGGCCAGCCGGGTCAGGTCAACGTCGACAGGGGTCCCGAACAGCGTCTCGAAGTGCTCGGGCAGCCGGGCTTGCGGCAGGAAGGAGAAGACGCCGCCGCCGTTGTTGTCCACCACCACGAAGACCGTGTCGACCCCGCGCCGGGCTGCTCCGCTCAGACCGTTGGTGTCGTGCAGGAAGCACAGGTCGCCGACGAGGGCGACCGTGGTCGACCACGGGCGGGCGGCGGCCACCCCGAGGGCGGTGGAGACAAAGCCGTCGATGCCGTTGACCCCGCGGTTGGCGAAGACGGTCACGCCGTCCCGGGGCGCGGCGAAGGACTCGACGTCCCGGACCGGCATGCTCGAGGCCACGACGAAGGCGCTCTCCTCGGGCAGCGCGCCCATCACGTCGCGGGCGACTCTGCCCTCGAACGGTGTGGACCAGCGGTCCAGCACACCGTCGATGACCGTCCGGGCCTGTCGCTCGGCGCTCTCCCATTGTCGCCACCAGCCCGTGTCGGTCCGTGGAGCGTCGATGCGTTTCGCCAGCGCGTCGACCAACGGTTGGGCGTCACCGAGGACGATGGTGTCGGCAGCCCGGTCGGGATCGGCCCATGACTGGCGGGGATCGACGACCACCGTGGGCGTCGAGGCCAGCCACGACATGGCGAATTTGGACGTGAGGGGTGCGCCGACTCGGAAGGCGAGCTCGGGACGAAGGGCGGCAGCGGCCGGGTCGACCCGGGCCAGGGCGTCGTAGGTGGAGACGGCATGGGGACCGGCGCGCAGGTTGGAGACGGGGTCGGCCAGGATCGGCCACCCGGTGGCCCGGGCCAGGCCGTCGAGCCCGCCGGGCCCCAGACCGGCGCCGAAGCCGGCAAGGAGTACCCCCCGCTCCGTCCCCGCCAGCCGCGACGCCAGCCGGGCCACCACCTCGTCGTCCAGCCGGCGCCCTCGCTCCACCGCCATCCACGGGCGACCGTCCGGCCGGCCGCCCACATCGAAGGAGGGCCGGTCATCGCCATCGGGGACGAGCGGCTCGCGCCACGGCAGGTTGAGGTGCACAGGGCCTGGCTGCGGACCGACCGCCTCGGCCCAGGCCCGGGCGGCGAGCGACCGCCACGTCGACGGTGGTTGCCCGACGGCCGGCGTCTCGGGCTCGGCGTACCAGTGCGCGGCCCCGCCGAAGAGACGGGCCTGGTCGACCGTCTGCGGCGCACCCACATCACGCAGCTCTGGTGGCCGGTCGGCCGTGCACACGAGGAGCGGGACCGAGGCGTGGTGGGCCTCGAGGACGGCGGGATGGAAGTTGGCGGCGGCCGTGCCCGAGGTGCACAGCAGGGCCACGGGGCGACCGGACGCCTTGGCCAGGCCGAGGGCGAAGAAGGACGCCGAACGTTCGTCGATGTGGACGTGGAGGGTGACGCCCGGATGCTCGGCAAATGCCAGCGCCATGGGGGCGGATCGGGAGCCGGGAGAGAGCACGGCGTGGACGAGACCTGCTCGCCACCACTCGTCAGTGAGGCAACGGCTGAAGGCGGTGTTCGGGTCCCCACTCATAGGATCACCTCGCATGCGGGCGGTGCTGGTGCACGGATTCACCCAGTCGCCCTCCGCCTGGGACGCCGTGCGCGGCCGGCTTGCCGAGGGCGCCGGGCCTCGGCTCGACGTCCTCGCCCCGGCCGTGCCCGACGATCTCGACTTCGTGGCCACCGCCGACCACCTGGCGCGAGCCCACGGTCCCGGCGTCTTCTGCGGCTACTCGATGGGCGGCCGGTTGTGCCTGCGCGCCGCCCTGGACTCCCCGCATCTCGTGCGCGGCCTGGTGGTGGTGAGCGGCTCGCCGGGCATCGAGGACGACGACGAGCGCGCCGCCCGGGCCCGGGCCGACGACGCGCTGGCCGGCGACGTGGCCCGAGCCGGTGTCGAGGCGTTCCTCCGCCGGTGGCTGGCCCAGCCGCTGTTCGCCACCCTGGCGGGGCCGGCCGACGAGGCGGCCCAGCGCGCCGAGCGCACCACGGTCGCCCGGCTCCAGCACCAGCTGCGGGTGCTCGGCCAGGGGGTCCAGGAACCGCTCTGGTCGCGGCTGCCCGAGCTCGACATTCCCGTCTCGGTTGTCACCGGCACCGGCGACGAGCGCTACGGACGCATCGGCGACCGCATGGCAGCAGGGATCCGCAGCGCGGTCCGCCTGCGCGTCAAGGGCGGCCATGCTCTTCCGCTCGAGGCGCCCGGCGCCGTCGCCGACGCCCTCCGTCAGACGGTGACCCGAGCGGGGGGTCACGATCCACCTCGCTGACCGGAACCCTCGAGCGCCGATGTCAACCGACGGAGATCGGGCACCACCCGTCGGACACGCATTCGGCCGCGCTCGGGCACGAGCGGCCGGTCGGTCACATCAACCTCGGGAGCCGTGGCCAGGCCGCAGGCGTAGGGGAGCTCGTCGAGGGAGGCGGCGAGGTGCAGAGCGACGGCGATGCCGACCGAGGTTTCCATCATGGAGGTGACAACGGCCGGGAGGCCGGCGACCTCGGCGATCTGCCGCGCCCGCCCCACACCGCCGAGCGGCTGGACCTTGAGGACGACGGCGTCGGCCGCCTCCAGCCGGTGGAGCAGCCGGGCATCCTCGAGCGACCGCACGCATTCGTCGGCCGCCAGCGGGGCCCGGACCCGGCGCCGGACCCGCGCCATGGCCGGGATGGTCCGCACCGGCTGCTCGACGAGCTCGAGGTCGAAACGGGACAGGCGTCCGATCATGGAGACGGCGGTGTCCTCGTCCCAGGCGCCGTTGGCGTCGACGCGGAGGGCCACCCGCGGTCCCACGGCGTCTCGCACCGCGGCGACGAGGGCCAGATCCCGCTGGGGGTCGGCCCGGCCCACCTTGACCTTCACGCAAGCGAACCCGGCGAGGTCCGCCGGCCGGAAGGCCGCCTCGGACACCAGTGCGTTGACCGGGACGTCCTCCCGGACGGGGGTGGGCCAGGGACGGCTGGCTGCCTCGAGGGCGGCGCCCACAGCCGCATGCGGTGCGCACGGGTACCCTGGGAACGACGATGCCTCGCCCCACCCGCAGGGGCCGTCGACGAGGACGACCGGGCGACCCCCGAGCCGGACGCGGTGCCATCGCAGGTCGCTCACGCCAGTGCCAGCCCGACGGCCAGCAGCACGGCCAGGGCGACGGCCAGCCGCACGGTGAGGACCAGCACGCGCACGAGCGAAGCTGGGTCGTGGTCGCCGGCCACGACGCGCCGGAGGGGAGCTGCGGCCATGGGCGCAGCGGCGAAGGCGACGGCCGCCGTCGGGTGCTCGACGGCGACGGGGACGAGGGCCAGGAAGGCAGCAAGGAGCAGACCGACGTAGACGGACCGCGTGCACCGCCCCCCCATCCGCACCGCCAACGTCCGTTTGCCGGCGACGCCGTCGGTGTCGATGTCGCGGAGGTTGTTGACGACGAGCACGGCACAGGCGGGCAGGCCCACGACGAGGGACCCCCACCAGGCGGCCGACGGCAGGGTGCGGTGCTGCACGTAGGCCGAGCCCAGCGTGGCCACGAACCCGAAGAAGAAGAGCACGGCCACCTCGCCGAGCCCGTGGTAACCGTAAGGGTGGCGCCCCCCGCTATAGAGCCAGGCACCGGCCACGCACACCACCCCGAGCAGGAGCAGTCGGAGGTCGACGGCGACGGCCAGCGCGGTGCCGACCGCGGCCGCGGCGGCAAGGGCCATCCCGGCGGCGCGCCGCACCGAACGGGCCGAGGCCGTGCCGCTGGCCGTGAGCCGCAGGGGTCCCCGCCGGTCGCGGTCGGTGCCCCGGAGCCCGTCCGAGTAGTCGTTGGCGTAGTTCACGCCGACTTGCAGGGCGAGCGACACGACGAGGGCAGCGGCGAACCGCCACCAGATCGTGGGTCCGACCATCGAGGCCGCCGCCGTGCCCACGAGCACCGGCCCGACGGCGAGCGGCAGCGTCCTCGGGCGGGCGCCGGCCACCCACTGGCCGGCGGTGGTCACCGAAGGGTCCGGTCGCCGGCCCCGGGCGGCGCCGAGCTCACGGCCGCTTCGGGAACCGGCCGAAGTCGGGAGGCCGCTTCTCCAGGTAGGCGCGCTTGCCCTCCTGGGCCTCCTCGCTCAGGTAGTAGAGCAAGGTGGCGTCGCCGGCCAGTTGCTGGATGCCGGCCAGACCGTCGTCGACTGCGTTCAACGACGCCTTGAGCATCCGCATGGCCAGCGGGCTGTGCTGAAGCATCTCGCCGCACCAGGCCACCACCGTCTCCTCGAGCTCGGCCAGCGGCACCACTGCGTTCACGAGGCCCATGGACAGCGCCTCCTCGGCGCCGTACCGGCGGCACAGGAACCAGATCTCACGCGCCTTCTTCTGACCGACGATCCGGGCGAGAAGTCCCGAGCCGTACCCGCCGTCAAACGACCCCACCCGGGGACCCGTCTGGCCGAAGACGGCGTTGTCGGCGGCGATGGTCAGGTCGCAGACAAGGTGCAGGACGTGGCCGCCGCCGATGGCGTAGCCGGCCACCATGGCCACCACCGGCTTCGGTAGCCGTCGGAGTTGGATCTGGAGGTCGAGCACGTTGAGCCGGCCCACGCCGTCGGCACCGACGTAGCCGTCGTCGCCCCGCACCCGCTGGTCGCCGCCCGAGCAGAAGGCCTCGGTCCCCTCACCGGTGAGGATGGCACAGCCCACGTCGGGATCGTTCCGGACACGTTCGACGGCGTCGAGCAACTCGAAGAGAGTGGTCGGCCGGAAGGCGTTGCGCACCTCCGGCCGGCAGATGGTGAGCTTGGCCATGCCGTCCGACCGTTCGTAGCGGACGTCCTCGTAGCCGGTGTCCAGCACCTGCCAGTTGGCCCCGGGGCGAATGACCTGCGTCGGTTCCATTGGACTTGCAACTCTGGGAGCAGATGCTCCAATCGTTAGGCTAGCGGTCGTGTCCGAGGACGGCGAATCCCCCCTCCTGCTGGTGCGGCTGCCCCCGCCGGAGGCCGCCGACGCCGTGCGCCGCGCCTGGGACGCGGGCTGCGCCGTGGCCGTGGTCGACCCCGAACTGCCCCGCCTCCGGCTCGACGCCGTGGTCAACTCCCTCCGCCCGAACACGGTCATCGACCACTCCGGCACCTCGAGGCTGGATGGCGGCCGGCAGCTGCCGGCCGGCATCGCCGCCGTCGTTGGCACGTCGGGAACCACGGGGGCGCCCCGATCCGTCGTCCTCTCCCGGGCGGCCGTGGAGGCCTCGGCCCGGGCCGTCACCGACGGACTCGGCATCGAGCCAGGCGCCGATCGATGGCTCGCCTGCCTGCCGCTGCACGCCGTGGCTGGGCTCGCCATCGTGGCCCGGAGCTACTTCTGCGGCACCCCACTCACCGTCCATCCCGGCTTCTCGGTCGACGCCGTAGCCGAGAGCGCCGGGACGTGCACGATCGTCTCGCTCGTCCCCACCTTGGTGGCCCGGCTGCTCGAGGCCCGCGCCCCGCTGTCGCGGTTCCGGCGGATCCTCCTCGGCGGGGCGCCGGTGCAGCCCGACCTGCTCGAGCGCTGCACCGAGGCGGGAGGATCGCCCACGACCACCTACGGCCTGACCGAAACCGGCGGCGGCTGCGCCCACGACGGCCGGCCGCTGCCGAGCGTTGACCTCGACGTCGCCGACGATGGCGAGATCCTGGTCGGCGGCGAGGTGCTCATGAGCGGCTACCTCGACGACGAGCTCGCGACACGGGCCGCCTTCACCTCCGACGGCCGGCTGCGGACCGGCGATCTCGGTCGAGTGGAGGGCGACGGTCGCATCGTGGTCATCGACCGGAAGAAGGACGTCGTCATCACCGGCGGGGTGAACGTGAGCCCGTCGGTGGTCGAGCGAGTGCTGCTGGGACACCCGCGAGTGGCCGAGGTGTGTGTCGTCGGCCTGCCGGACGACGAGTGGGGCGAGCGCGTCGCCGCCTTCATCGTTCCCCAGGGACCCGGCGCGCCTCTGCCCGTGGACGAACTACGGGCGTTCGCCGCTTCCCACCTCACGCGAGCCGAGCTGCCCCGCGAGGTCCGAGAGGTTGCCGAGCTGCCGCGGTCCCCCGGCGGCAAGGTGCTGCGACGGCAGCTCCGTGCCCAGGTGGCGGCGGATCGGTCGACGAGCTGACCAGCGGCGGGGTGCTCCGGGCGTCGGCTGCCGCTTCTGATTCGACAACCAGGCGGATTGATGGGTCTTCGCGTTGAACTGGGGAGCGCACTAGGAAAGTATCTGGCTATCCGCACCTCAGTGGGTTCCGGCGGCCGCCCCCGCTCGCTTGATAGTTACCTCGCCCGGAACGGCACCTCGAGGACACCCCTAGGTCGCGTAATGGGAGTTAGGGATCGATCGTGAGCGTGAGCTCCTGGACGGCCTGGGTCTTGTGCTTGTGGGTCACGTCCAGGCACTTGATCACGAGCGAGAAGGTGCCAGCCTGCCTAGGCGTTCCCGAGATGAGCCCACTGCGGGAGAGGGTGATTCTCCGCGGCAAAACACCCATTCCCTTTGGCCCGTACTTGTTCACTGTGTAGGGCGGAGTGCCGCCGTACAACTGGAGCTGGAAGGAATAGGGCTGCCCCACCGTGCCGTTGGGCAGCGAGGTGGTGGCGATCTGGGGTGGTCCGGACGGGTTCTGCAGTTCGTAGGCCCCGGCGTCGCAGTACTGGGTCGGGACCCCCGGCCGGGGGAGCCCCCGTTCGTCGGTCGTGATTGCGCAGGCCGAGGGGGGAACCTCCTCAAAGGCCGAGCTGGTTGGGTCGATGGCCAGGGTCTCGGGACCGCTCGACCCGTTGGCCGCAAGGGCGGTTGCGAGGTTGATATCGGAGCTGTTGACGACGTCGGTCGGACCGAACCCGCAGGAGTCATCGGATTCGACGTTGTAGCCACCGTCGTTGATCGACCCACCGGAGTTTGCGCAGCCCGCATCAGAGAGGAGCGAAGCTGAAAAGGTTTCAGTGCCCGTGTCGATGAAGGTGCCGCCTCCAACCGGAGCGCTGTCGTTCGCCAGAGTGTCGTCGGTAAATACGTCCGTGCCGGCGTAGTTATAAATGCCGCCCCCGGCGCCCTCGGCGACATCATTCCAGAGCGTGTCATCAATGAACGTATCGCTGCCTTCAAGGTTGAACAGCGCACCGCCAACATCTGCGCCGTCACTCGACAATGTGTCGTCAATGAACGTATCGCTGCCATCGAAGTTGTAGATCGCACCACCGTTGCCTGAGGTCGTGTCGTTCGACAGCGTGTCGTCGGTGAAGGTGTTGCTGCCGTATCGGTTGTAGATGCCGCCGCCCTCGCCGGCGCTCCCGCCGGTGATGGTCAAGTCATTGATCGTGACTGTACCGCCATCGATGGTGAAAACGGTCCCAGCTTCATTGCCGGCAACGGTCGTCGTGGAGGACCCCGCTCCGATGATTGTGAGCGAATCGAGGTCTGAAGCAGAGATCGTGTCGTTCTCGTCGTAGGTGCCTGCTGCAACGTCGATGGTCACGTCGTCGCCGCTGTAGGTCCCGCCGGTGGCGGCGGCGACGCCCGCCGCGATGGACCCGCAGGCGTCCGACGGGTCGGGAGCCGTGCAGGCCGTCCCCGTAGCACCCGGTGCCACATAGAGGGTGACCGAGGGTGCCGCCGAGGCGGAGGGTGACGCGGCGAGGACACCCGCACCCCCACCGCCCAGGATCAACAGGCCTCCGAGGATCGCCCGCCCTGCAGGCTTCCGTACCAGATTCATCGAGGGTCTCCTCTCGTACGCTCCCCGCCGAGGGCATCCCCGGCCGAAGCTCGGATGCCGCCTTACTGGCTCACATTTCCTAACACAAGTGGAAAATGAGCGCTGGTTGAGAAGTGCCCCCGACCGACCGATGCTGCCGGGTCAGCGGCATCTATTACCACTCCCGGTCATTGACCGGTCGCCAAACAAGAGGACGACTGGACGATCAGGAGCTAGCAACCGCCAAGGGCAGCAGCTCGCTGGAAGACTGCGCTGAGGTGTGGGACCTCTGATGCCTCGGCGGCTGACTGCAGCGACTGCGGGAACATCCGCTTTATCTCATTGGCGAACATCGGATCGCCTGGTTGAGTGTCCGCATCCGCTTTCGTCACAGCCTGGTCGTGAAGTACGAAGACAGCCGGAGTGATTGCGCCTGATGCTGCCGCCTTGTTCACAGGACACTCTCGACAGGCCACCAGCGTGTACGCGATCAAGCGCCCCTCGCTCTCGGGGTGTGTACCGATTGGCGACGTCACGCAACCAGCGCGCGACGGGTCGAAGTCGAAGGACATCGCAAAATGACCGACGAAGTAGGTGCTCATTGCATTGAGCTGGGCTGTCGAGGGCTTCGTCGCACTAACTCCGTCGTTGCCGGAGCAAGCTGCCATGCACAGACCCACAAGAATGAGTGCGGCGACCATGCTCAACCTCAAACGGTCCGCTGACAATGCCTGGGAGGAGCAGTTTCATTGGGCGAGCCAAAGACTGGTTTCTCACCCATTCACAGTTCCTACACCCGTTCGCCCACAGTGGCTTCTCGTCGACGACCAGCCTGGTGAGGTAGGCCGCTGGTTCGATCGATCGCCCCGGCGGTTGAGGTCCCGACCAGGCCGTGGTGGTGGCATTTTCCAGCGCACCGGCCCGGGACCAGCAGCCCCCGCAGGGTGAATCGGCTTCCCCAGCGGCCCCCTATCAAACCGTGCATGCGGTTCTCCCGCACACGGCTTTCCGACACCGTTCATCGTCGGGCATGCGCAGGTGTCCATCGCTTGACTCTTCCGGTGAGTCGATAGATGCCGAGTTCGGTCAGCCAGCCGTAGTTGAACCGGCTGGCCCGAAGACGACCTCGGGTGGCGTACTTGACACTGGCCAGCTTCGAGAGCCGCAGATGCACGTAGCTGTCGATGAGCGCGAACTTCCGGTTCGAGTTTCCGTAGCGGAAGTACGCTCCCCAACCCCGCAGGACGGCGTTGAGTTCAGCGACGACGTGACGCAGCTCACGGCTGGCCAGGTGGCGACTGGTGCGGTCCCGGATCTTGGCCCTGAGTGCGGCCATGGCCCGGTCCGACGGCCACTTCGACAGGTAGCGGCGAGTTCCGAACCTCGACGGGGTCATCCGGTGATGGAAGCCCAGAAAGTCGAAGCCGTCCTTTCCACCAGTGAGGTTGACGATGCGGGTCTTATCGGGGTGTAACCGCAACCCGAGGCCGACCAGCACCTCTCCGATCCGGCGCTTCGCCTCTTCGGCTCGGCTCCGGCTGGTGGTGAGGACCACGAGGTGAGTGGCCGGGGGGAATCGCACCCCCCGGCTCTCGCAGAACCGGACGTGAACGTCTCCGCTCATCCGGCTCCCATCGCCCAGCCGTCGGGTCGCACGAGCTTCCAGTGGGCAAAGAGACCCGGGTCACGGCGAGCAACCGCCGCCAACCACGCCTTGGCCCGCCGGGGATGCCCCCGCAACCGCTTGTACTTCCGCATGGCCCAACGAACGAGACCGTCGTTGAGGTGTCTGAGGACGGGATACAACCAGGATGTCCTCGATCGACGCGATGGTCACGCCGTCGATGCCCGGGGCACCCTGGTTCTGTGCCACGTCGACCCATGCCCTCCACAGGATGTCGCTGCGGGCGACCTTGTCGTAGAGGGCGTGGAAACGTCGAGTGGGGTCCTGCTTGGCACTGCGATAGAGCACGCGTTGAAGGGCTCGGACCTTGTCCGCCTTCTCGGTTTCGCTGATGGCTCTAGCCGAGGACTCGGCACTCATCAGGGTTCCTCCACATCGCCGTCGTGCACCGGTGAAGCAGGGCCCCTTCGCTCCGGACAGGTTGTGTTGTCCTGTCCATCATCACTACTACGACCCCCTCCGACTTCCTCTCGGCCGCCTGGCACTTCCCGGGTCACCGGTTATAGACAGGACCGCTTCCCGGACCGCAGATCCGGGGCCGAGGAGGATCTCTCCAGTTCCGAGGACAACCTTCTGGCCATTCCGAGCCCCCTGCGCCGGGAGGTTCCTGGACACCCGCTCCAAGATCTCTGGTGTCGTCCATGGTCTTCGCCCCTTTGGGGAAAGGCTCGACTCCTCCTGCTCCACCATGACGGCGGACCGGTGTAACGACGCTGCAGGCTTCACGTGATGTTACGGACTGGTCATTTGCTCCACCCCGCTTCGAACCCGGCCTCTCGACCACGCACGGGGGTTTCACTACCGGGGACCTTGGCGTCTCCCCGGGCCGGACTCGCACCGGCTGGCTGACCTCAGCTTGTCGCTTGGTTACGTCATCACAACTGGAACCTCCTTGTTGTCATGGCGTCCAAGCTGCTGGACGCACCCCCACAACACCGGCTGAGTAGGACACGCTCCGGCTCAATAGCGTCGAGTGCTTGCACTCGCGAGCGGCGACACATCACTGACTCCACGGGGTGCTGCGAAGGATCAGAACCCGTTCCCCTTCGATCCAACGCGTGGAGCCGCTTTGGTCGGGAGAGGTCGACACAGGACACCTACGACTTCTTCAGGCGCCACAACGCCAACGGTGCGAACACCGCCACGATCCCGGCACCCCAGAGCAGCGAAGGAACCAAGTAGTAGGTCAGCGAATGGCCCAACAGCGCCTGCGCCGCCGGGCCACCGGTCAAGAGCCGTACCGTGTTGCACATCACCGTCATCGGCTGGTGGCTGGCGAAGCCTTGCATCCACCCGGGCATCGTCGAGACCGGCACATAAGCGGACGACACGAAGCTGAGCGGGAAGACGAGGAAGGAGAGGCTCTGCGCCGCCTGCGGACTGCCGGCCAGCAACCCCAGGGCGATGAACAGCCATACGAAGGCGAACCCGTACAGCACCGTCAAACCCAAGGCGGCCAACGCGTCGGTCGTGCTGCCGGAGATCCGGAATCCGACCAAGAAGCCGACCGCCGTCATGGTGACAACGCCCCAGGCGACCAGCGCCGAGTCGGCCCCGACTCGTCCGGTAAGGATGGACAGAAGTCGGATCGGGAGGCTGCGCAACCGGTCGAACAGCCCGGCGTCAAGGTCGTCGGCCACGCCGCTCGCCGCGCTCATCCCCTGGAACAGGACTCCGGTGACCACGAACCCTGGGACCAAGAAGTTCACATAGGTCAAGCTTCCGGTGTGAGACACGGCGCCGCCGAAGACGTAGCGGAAGATCAGGAGGAAGAGGACCCCCTGGGCGGTTCCGGCCACGATCAGCGCCGGCGTCCGGACGAACTTCTTGAGCGTCCGGGCTGCCACCTGGCGCGAGGCCACCAGAAACGACGCACCCGCGTTCACTGCCGGAGGTGCCGGAGCGCGGACCGGCCCGCCGGCGTCGAGTGTGATTTCCATGGTCATGCCGCAGTCTCCTTGTGACTCGTGTTCGCCATGTCGTCGGCATGCTTCTTCGTGCCGTCCTGCCTCTGGGTGGTGCGCCCGGTCAGGGCCAGGAACACTTCATCGAGCGTCGGCCGACGCAAGGTGATGTCCTCCACCGGCACGGCGGCGTCGTCCAGCGCCCGGACGACAACGGGCAGGAGCCGGGCGCCGTCGGGCGCAGCCAGCGAGCACCGCCGGGTCGAAGGATCGGTCGACGGTTGACCCGCGCCCAGCGAAGCGAGCACCTCGGCGGCCCGCTGCATCGTCACCACCTCGTTGGTGTGGAGCTCGACCATGTCGGATCCCACCCGAGTTTTCAGCTCGCCGGGCGTACCTTGGGCGATGACCCCACCCTCGTCGATGATGACGATGTAGGCAGCGAGGTGGTCGGCCTCGTCCAGATACTGCGTCGTCAACAGCATGTCAGTCCCGGCCTCGCCCATCTCCCGGATGCCGTCCCACATCTCGTTACGGCTCACCGGGTCGAGGCCCGTCGTCGGCTCGTCGAGCAGCAGCAAACGGGGGGACCCCACCAAGCTGGCCCCGAGGTCGAGGCGTCGGCGCATGCCCCCCGAATACGTCTTGACCAGCCGGTCGGCCGCATCGGTCAGGCGCACCCGCTCGAGGATCCGGGCGGCGCTCGCCTTGGCCGGTGCCGCGTCCTGACCGTAGAGGCGGGCCACCATGATCAGGTTCTCCCGCCCGGTCATCATCCCTTCGACGGCGGCCGACTGGCCGGCCAGGCCGATCATTCGGCGGACCGCCATCGGCTCACGGACCACGTCGTGGCCACCGACCATCAGCGTCCCGGCGTCCGGTTCGATCAACGTGGCCACCATTCGGATGAATGTGGTCTTCCCTGCCCCGTTGGGGCCCAGGATGGCGACGGCCCGTCCGGTCGGCAAGGTCAGATCCAAGTCGGAGAGTGCCCGAACCTTGCCGAAGTTCTTGGTGAGGCCGCGGGCCTCGACGAGGGCATCCATGGGCGCGCTCCTTTGTTCTGTCGGTCTCGTGGAGAAGAGATTCCGCTCGACGGGAGGTAGCCGACGCTCTACGCACCGCCGTAGGCCTCGGTCCCCGTTGCTCGGGCTCGTGGTTGTACGGGCCCGAGGCCACGTGGGCAAGCGCGCGGTCCCGGTCCCGGGTCGTTCTCTGCTACGTCATTCGCTGGGCGGTTGGAGCGTGATGGCGAACTCCTCCGGATTGACCCCGTCGGCGTGGAAGCTCTTCCACATCTCGAGGCCTTCGAGGACCCCGGCCTCGATGTCCTCGATCAGTGCCCGCACGAATTTCTGTTCGGCGGCGAGGAGCTCCTCCTCGTACTCGACCTCGAGCTCGAAGAGCCGCGGCAAGCCCGCCTTCTTGGTCGCCTCCATGGCGCCCTTGAGGGCGGCCAGCTTCACGGTGAGCACGTCGGCCCGGATGCGCAGCGCGGCGAGGGCGTCGTCGGGCTCGAGCGCGGGCAAGAACGAGAGCCCAGCCATGAAGGCGGGGTACTCCTTGATGGGGACGCCGATGAGCTCCGTCATCCAGTCGGCCATCTCGCGTTCCCCGTCGTCGGTCATCTCGTAGATCGTGCGCTCCGGGCGCTTCCCGTCCTTCACCGTCTCCTTGGCCCGGATGAGGCCCCGTTTCTCGAGGGCCTCGACCACGGCGTAGAGCGACCCATAGTTGAGGCGCACGCTCTCCTGCTTGGCCCGCTGACGCAGTGTCTGCGCGACCTCGTACGGGTGCATCGGCCGTTCGGCCAGGGTCACCAGCACCGCCAGGGCCAGGGGATTTGATCGAGCCGCACGAGGCATGTAGCTATATTATTCTATTTAGAGTGATCTGTAAAGAGTGATCTCAGACCGAATACTCCGGGTCGGCGCCGGAGGACCACCGTGTGCCACGCTGTGCGACCGAGGGATCCAGCGCCGCCCGAGTCAGGGCGACAGCTGGGCGCAACTCCAAATCGCTCTGCCGGGCCCGACTCGGAAACCGAGGAGACAACGAGAAGACAAGACAACGAGAAGACAGACGAGGAGACAGACCGAGGAGACAGACCGAGGAGACAGACCGAGGAGACAACGAGGAGACAGAAGGAGAGGAACGATGCCCACTGCTCTGAAGAAACCGCTCTATACGGCCGAGGCCACCGTGAAGGGAGGCCGCGAGGGACACGGCCGCTCGTCGGATGGCGTCTTGGATCTCGACCTCCGTCCTCCCGCCGAGATGGGAGGTGTCGGTGGGGCGACAAACCCCGAACAGCTCTTCGCCCTCGGCTACGCCGCCTGCTTCCAGAGTGCCATGGCCGTGGTCGCTCGCCGGGTAGGTGCCGACACCAGCGACTCCGAGGTCACGGCCAGGGTGACGATCGGCACCATCGAGGGCGGCGCCTTCGGGCTCGCCGTCGAGCTCGACGTGCACATCCCCGGTGTCGACGAGGAGGCGGCCAAGAAGATCGTGGCCTCCGCCCACGAGGTCTGCCCCTATAGCAACGCAACTCGAGGGAACATCGAGGTCTCCTTGAAGGTCGTCTGACCCCGGCGCATTCGGTTGAGTGCGCGGGTCCGACGGCCGAGCCGGGCTGAGTGGAAGAGATGGTCATGTATCCCGTTCGGATGTCGATCGTCACCTACAACCTGTGGGGCACGGAACGGTGGGAGGAGCGATCTCCTGCTCTCCGGCACTTCTGCACGACATATCTGCCGGATGTGATGGGCGTCCAAGAATTGTCGGTGGAGAGTGGCGCCCTCATCGACGAGGCGCTCCCCGACCACGCCCGCGTAGAGGACGACCTCTCCGGGTGGACGACAGAGGGGAACATCTGGTGGCACAACGGGCTCTTCGAACTGGTCGATCACGGAGCCGAGGACATCGGGATCGAGCCCCCCGACGATCGCCGCCTGTTCTGGGTCCGACTCCAGCTGCGGGACCGGCCACGGACCCTCTGGGTGGGTTCGATGCACCTGACCTCGGCCGACACGCCCAAGGAGCTCGATGAGGGTTGGAGCAGCCGGGTGCCAGAGACGAAGCGAGCCATTGACGCACTCGGCCGCCTGGTAGGCGCTGACGAACCGGCATTCCTCGTCGGCGACTTCGCCGACGCACTGGTCCCCTTGGCCCATCTGTTCAAAAGCGGTTTCCACAGCTGCTTCGCAAGGCTCGCCCAGCTTCCACCACCGACTATGCCCGCCTTCGGCGACCGGCTGCTCAAGTATGGATTCTCCTCGAGCTTCGTCTACGACTGGATCGTGGCCAACGACCAGGCCCGAGCGCTGTCGGCCTCGTCACCTCACGTGTTCGCCGACCACGTCCCCCCGTCCGACCACTGGCCGGTCCACGCCGTCTACGAGCTGGAGGGCGACTAACGGGGACCCCCGCCACGACCCTCCTACTACGGCGCGGGCACCGGTCGGGAGTTGGCGGCGAGCGGCGACGCCTCCAGCGCGCAATGGAATCCACCGCCCTCGACTTCAGCCGGGTGTCCACCGTCCGGCCCGGACGGGATCGGCCGGCTCGGGTTGCGAATCCCGATCGCTGAAGCGAGACCTCCGGCGACACACCACGTCGCTCCGATGAGCATGGCCATGTGGAACTCACCGGCGAGCTGCGACGGATGGAGGTAGCTGCGACCGCTGATGCCGGCCAGAGCCGGCAGGATGGCCACGGCGAGGAGGCCTCCCACCCGAGCCACATCGTTGTTGACCGCCGAGGCCAACCCCGAGTGCTGTTCGGAGACCGACCCGAGGGCCGTCATGGTGAGGGGCGCCACCGTCGTGGCCAGCCCCAGCCCGAGGACAATCACGGCGGGCAGCACGCCCGACAAGTAGGAGTGGTCGGTGGCCACCCGGGAAAGCAAGGCGACGCCAACGGCGACCACCATGGGCCCCACGCTCATCTGCAGCCGTGGGCCGATGCGGGCCGCCAATCGACCCGACCGAGCCGACAACACCAGCATGATGAGCGTGAGCGGCAGCAGTGCCGCGCCCGACTCCAAGGGCGAGTAGTGGCCGACGATCTGCAGGGCGACCGGCAGCAGAAAGAGCACGCCACTGAGCGCGGCGTAGATGATGAAGGTCACCCCATTGGTCACGGTGAACTGGCGGATACGGAAGACGTCGAGGGGCAACATCGGTGCGGCCGTCCAGTGCTCGACCAGGACGAACCCAACGGTGGCCACCGCTCCGATCCCGATGAGGCCGAGCACCGAAGGATCCGACCATCCGCGGGCCGGTCCTTCGATCAGGCCATAGGTCAGGCCGCCGAGCGCGATCGCGGCCAGGGCGGCACCCGGTACGTCGATGGCCCCCGTGACAGTGGGGTCTCGCGACTCGGGCACGTGGCGGATGGACACGAGGAGGACCAGCACACCGATGGGCAGGTTGATGAGGAAGATCCATCGCCACGAGGCGGCGGCGATCAGGTAGCCACCGAGCAACGGGCCGGCGGCGGTGGCCACGCCACCGAGGCCCGACCAGGCACCGATGGCCCGACCCCGATCCTGGGGGTCGAACGATGCCTCGATGATGGCCAGGCTTCCTGGGGTCAGCAGGGCCGCACCCACGCCCTGAATGACGCGGGTCACGATGAGCGCGGTTGAGTCGGGGGCCAGCGCGCAGGCGGCAGAGGCCAGCGAGAACCACACCACGCCCACGCAGAACACCTTGCGGCGGCCAAGTCGGTCGCCGAGTGAGCCGCCGAGGAGGAGGAAGGCGGACAACGTCAGCGTGTAACCGGTGACGACCCATTGCAGAGTGCCGAGTTCGGCGTGGAACTGCCGACCGATGCTGGGCAGGGCGATCCCGACGACGGTGGCGTCGATGGCGGCCATCGCCGATCCGAGGACGGTGGCGGTTATGACCCACCGTCCCGCGGCGGTCGACAGGCGCATCACGGTGAACCTATGGCACGGCCGACGGCCGGGCACGCCATCTGCCTGGCCGGGCCGGCCCCTGATTTCTCCGTTCGACCGTTGGAGAAGTCCCGGCCCGGACGATGATGAGGATGTGGGCGAACAAACCGCCGACGCGGACCAGGCTGTGGACGACGACCCGGTGGCGCGATTCCTGCGCTTCTACGACCACGCCCTTCCCCATGTCTATGGCTACCTGGCCCGGCGCTGTGGGCCGACGGCGGTGGCCGAGGATCTGTGTGCCGAGACCTTCCTGGCCGCCGTCGACGCCGCCCGCGGCCCGGCTCCGCCGGAGCCCTCGGTGCCGTGGGCGGTGACGGTGGCCCGCAACAAGCTCGTCGACCACTGGCGACGGATGGGCCGCGAGGAACGGCGCTTCGAGATGCTCTCCGGGGCCCTTCCCGAGCCGGCCGACATCGAGTTCGACCCTGACGCCGTCGATACCCGGCGGACCCTCGATGAGCTCATCCCCCAACACCGGGCGGCTCTGACCCTGCGCTATCTCGACGACTTGCCCGTCCCCGAAGTGGCCCGCCTGCTCGGGCGCACGGTGCACGCCACCGAGGCACTCCTGGTACGAGCTCGTACCGCGTTCCGGCGCGCCTACGCGACAACGGAGGGACGCGATGGCTGACCAGTTCGACCGGCTGTGCGTATCGGCCGACCCGCTTTTGCCCGATGCCACCTTCGCCTCGACCCTGCGGGACCGGCTGGCCCGCGCCCTCGACCTCCCGAAAGGAGTCACCGTGTCCGAGCTGACCGTCGACCGTCCTTACCATCCCGTCACCGCGACGACAGCCTCCTCGGCGCTCGGGGGCCGGGCCACCATCACCGTCTACCTGGCTGTCTCCGGGGCATTGGAGGCCATCGACTGGTACGGCGAAGCCCTCGGTGCGCGGCTCACGAGCGATCCGATCGTGATGCCGGACGGCCGCGTCGGACACGCCGAACTCGATGTCGCCGGTGCGCGGCTCATGCTGTCCGAGGAGCACCCCGAGATCGGAGTGGTGGCACCCGAGCCCGGAGGTGGCGCCACATTTAGCCTCCATCTGTCCGTCGAGGACGTCGACCAGGTGATCGAACGCAGCGTCGCCGCCGGGGCCACCCTCGAGCGGCCGGCAGCCGACTACGAGTACGGCCGCAACGGCGTGATCCGGGATCCCTTCGGCCACCGTTGGCTGGTTTCCTCCGAACCGGAGCCGCCGGCCGGCCAGGATCCGGCGGGCCTGCGACACGGTGACATCGGATACGTCTCCCTATGGGTGCCCGACGTGACCCGGGCGGCCGCATTCTTCGCCGCCGTGCTCGGGTGGAGGTTCGAGGGGGCCCCTCAGGAACAAGGGCGCCGGGTCATCGGACAGCGCCTCCATCACGGGCTCTGGGGTGGTGTCGACCAGCCCACGCTGTTCTGCTGCTACGCCGTCGACGACGTCGAGGCGGCGGCCGACCGGATCCGGGCCGCGGGCGCGTCGGCAACGGAGCCCCAGGACGAGCCTTTTGGCCGCGTGGTCGAGGCCACCGATCCGGAAGGGGCCCGCTTCGCCGTCTTCACGCCGCCGGGCGGCACGGTACCCCGGCCGAGTGCGGAGGTCACGTCCACCGCCGCCCGTGAGGGCGACGTCGTCTACGCAACCATGGAGGTGACCGACTCTGCCCGCACCCGCGAGTTCTACGGGACCGCGCTCGGCTGGCGGACATCACCCGGACACGTGGACGACGGCTGGAGCGTCGAAGGTGTCACGCCCATGGTGGGCATCGCCGGAGGCCGCCCGACGGCCCGTTGTGTGCCGATGTACCAGGTGGACGACGTCCATGCCGCCGTCGCCCGCGTGCGCGCCGCAGGAGGGACGGCCACCGAGCCGGAGCAACAGCCCTACGGCATCACCTCGGAGGCGGTCGACGACCAGGGGACCCACTTCTATCTGGGGCAGATCTCCGGGTCGGACGAGACGTGAATCGCCACGACCGACGCCTTCGTCGGGCCGGGCCTGGCCGAGGCCGGCTGAGCCATCGACCCCTCGGTAACGTGGACGGGTGGCCCCGAAGAGCGTGCGTGAGGTGGTCAGCTGCGGCCAGACGGTCGCCATCTCCAACCCCGACAAGGTGTACTTCCCGGCGTTGGGGGCGACCAAGTTCGACCTTGTTTCGTACTACCTCTCGATCGCCGAGGCTCTGAGCCGGACGGCGGGCGACCGTCCCGCTCTCTTGCAGCGGTTCCCAGGCGGCGCGGGCGGCAAGTCCTTCTTCCAGAAGCGCGTCCCAGCCGGTGCGCCTCGGTGGCTCCACACCACGACCGTCCGCACGGTGAACGGCACCACCTCCAATGCGCTCGTCGTCCATGACGTGGCCCACGTCCTCTGGGCGGTGAACCTGGGTTGCATCGGGCTGCATCTCTGGCCATACCGGGCCGACGATCCGACGCACGCCGACGAGCTCCGCATCGACCTCGACCCGCAACCGGGGGTCGGCTTCGACGAGGTGCGGACGGCGACCGACCATGTGCACACCCTCCTCACCGAGCTGGGCATCTCCGGCTACCCGAAGACGACGGGCAACCGCGGCATCCATATCTACGCCCGTTTGTTGCCCCAGTGGTCGAGCACCGAGGTGCGGGCCGGCGCGGTGGCCCTGGCCCGCGAGCTTGCCCGGCGGCACCCCGACCTCATCACCGCCAACTGGTGGAAGGAAGAGCGGGGAGCCCGCGTGTTCGTTGACTTCAACCAGAACGCGCCGCACAAGACCGTCTTCGGCGCCTGGTTCGCCCGGCCCCGGGTCGGTGGCCAGGTGTCGACGCCCCTCGCCTGGGACGAAGTGGCCACCGTGGATCCCGACGAGCTCACCATCACGACGGTCCCCGACCGCCTGGCCGAACGAGGTGACCCATGGTCGGCCATGGGCGAGGACCCGCAGTCGCTCGAGCCGCTGCTGGCCATGGCCGCCCGGGACCGGAGGGACGGACTGCCCGATGCCCCCTGGCCACCCGAATATCCCAAAGCACCGGGCGAGCTCACCCGGGTGATGCCGAGCCGGGCGAAGAAGGAGAAGGACGAGCCGTGACTCCGACAGCCAAGCGTCCGAAGGGATCGGCCAAACCCACGTCGGCCGATTCAGGCGTGGTGGCTCCGGTCGGGCCGGCAGAGGCGCTCCGGCGCATCGCCTACCTCCTCGAGCGCGGCCGGGCCGAGACCTACAAGGTCCGGGCCTTCCGCACGGCGGCCGACGCCATCGCCGAGCACCCGGTCGAGGAGCTGGCGGCCATGACCCCCTCGGCCCTGCAGGCCATCCCCGGCGTCGGCAAGACCACCGCGCTGGTAATCGCCGAAGCCAGCCGGGGCGAGGAACCGTCCTACCTCCAGAAGCTGGAGGGGTCCGAGGAGTCGGAGCTTCCGACGCTCGACAGCGCGGCGGAGGGCCTGTGGGCGGCGTTGCAGGGTGACTGCCACAGCCACTCCGACTGGTCGGACGGCGGGAGCCCTATCCGCGACATGGCCGAAGCCGCCAAGGCCCTGGGCCACCACTACTGGGCCCTCACCGACCACAGCCCGCGCTTGACCGTCGCCCACGGGCTCAACCCCGAGCGGCTCCGCCAGCAGCTCGAGGTGGTGGCAGAGCTGAACGAGGAGCTGGCGCCGTTCCGCATCCTGACCGGCATCGAGGTCGACATTCTGGAGGACGGGGGCCTCGACCAGGACGAGGACCTGTTGGCCGGGCTCGACGTGGTGGTGGCCAGCGTGCACTCGAAGCTGCGCATGGAGGAGGCGGCCATGACCACACGCATGCTGCGGGCCATCGAGAGCCCTCACACCGACATCCTCGGCCACTGCACCGGCCGGCTCATCGTGGGGCGCGGCCGACCACCTTCTTCCTTCGACGCCGAGCGCGTCTTCGAGGCCTGCGCGCGCACGGGCACGGCCGTCGAGGTCAATTCTCGGCCCGAGCGGCTCGACCCACCCGAGCCCTTGCTGGAGCTCGCCCTGGCCGCCGGGTGCGTGGTGACCATCGACACCGACGCCCACGCCCCGGGCCAGCTCGAGTGGCAGCGCTACGGCTGTGAGCAGGCGGCTCGGTCAGGGGTGACCGTGGATCGGGTCATGAACACCCGGCCGCTCGACGCCTTCCTCGAGTGGACGGCCGGGCACGCCGCCTGACCCGCACCAGGGCGGGAGGGGCAGCCGTCAGGCCGGCCGGAGGGAGTAGAGGATCGTGCGCGCCGTCTCCCCGCTCACGGCGTCGCCGATGACGACGGCCACCTGTTTCCCGCCCGTCGTATGGATTCGGAGGATGAGCTCTCCGTATTGGCCGTGATCGTTTGCCGGACAGATCCGGAGCCCGGCGACGGAGATGCACGGACCGTAGGAGGTGACGCCGGAGAGGGGTCCGATGGGGCCGGGGTCGATGACGAGCACGTCCGTTGCCGGCTCCACCGGCTGGTCGAGCTCGGCGGCGACGGCCGGGAGGGGAGCCGGGCATGAAGGCGGGAGCGGTGCCTGGCCGGCATCGAGGATGACGACCGCCCGGCTTCCGGCTCCTGCAACCCCGCCGGTCTCCCTGGGCGGTTGGCCCTCACAGGAAGCGCCCTCGTCCGTCGCGTGCTGCACCGGCCATGTGGCGGGCACGGCCACGCTCAGGCCGCCGAACGTGACGCGATGCCACGAGCGGGGCACGCCTGGAGCCCGGCCTCCGGCCAGGGCAACGGCACGAGGCGAGCGCGTGAAGGTCCCGAGGACCCGGCTGGCCAGTGGTCCGCTGGCCTGAGCCTCGGCGCCGAGCGACGGCACCAGCACCTGGGCCGTCGCCGGGCTTCCGAAGTTCGAGAACTCCTTGATGCCGTTCACGGTGTGGGCGGCCAGACCGGAGGTGGGCGTGCCGGCCGGGAGCGACTCGAGCGTCACGGTGGTGCCGCCGGCTGGCTCGAGCGGGCAGTTGAGCACGCCCGCCGGTTGACGACCGAGATGGACGGTCACCGGGACGCTCGGATCGGGGCACCCGTTGGATCCGATCACCGCTTCCGGTGGCACGGAGACCTGGATGTTGCCGTAGTCGACCGGGACCCACCCCGCCGTCGTCTGGCTTTGGCCGAAGGCGGGGCCCTGAGCGGCGAAGGCGGGTCCGGCGGACGTCGCCCGGTTGCCCGACGCGCTGGTCGGAGCGGGCGACGGGCGGGTGGTCGACGGCGCCCTCCCCACCGATCCCGCCGATGGCGCGGCCGATGGGGAGGGCCGTGTCCCGCCGCCGTGACCAACCACGGCGACGAACGTCACCGCGCCGATGAGAAGGCACAGGGTCGGAACCGCGCTTTGCATCAGCCGGCGACGGCGCTGGCGACGGTCGACATGGGCGCGGATCCGAGCCGGCAGATCCTCCCCCGGCGCCACTTCCTCGCTCCGGCGGTGCAACTGCGTAGCCAGATCCCGTTCGAGGTCATCCATCGGCGTCCCCCTCCAGCTCCCGACGCAAGGCGTCGAGGGCGCGGGCCGCACGTGACTTGACGGTTCCGAGAGGAAGGCCGAGCTGACGGGCCGTCTCGGCCTCGGACAGGTCTTCGAGATAGCGGAGCACGACTACCTGGACCTGCGGTGCGGGCAGCCGCCGGAGCGCCTCGACCAGCCGGTCACGATCACCGAGGGTCGTGGCCGCGTCCTCCGGGCTCGGGCCGGGGCGGCGCCGTGCCTCCTCGCGGCGGACAACCGAACGGTGGCGCCGCCAGCTCGAGGCCCGGTTGAGCACCGCCCTCCGCAGGTAGGCGAGTGGCTCGTCCACCCGCCCGGCGGCAAGCCGAGGCCAGGCCCGGGCGTAGGCGTCGGCCACGATGTCCTCTGCCGCCGACCGGTCGCCGCAGCATACGAAGGCGAGCCGGACCAGACGAACGTGATGGTCGCGGATGAGCGCGTCGAGGTCCGGGCGGTCGGCCACCACCCAATGGTGGTCCGCCAACGGGCGCCCGGCGCGAAGGGTCAGGACGGGGTCCACAGCCCAACAGCGGACGTTCGCGGTCTGCGACACACTGTTTGGACGCCCGAGAGCCCCTTCAGGTTCCATCGGAGTCGACCTCCTGCTCCCGGAGGGTGGCGAGTGACCCAGGGTCGGCTCTGGGTACGATCGCCCGGTGAAGCTGCCCGTCATGCCGCCGGTCTCTCCCATGCTGGCCAAGCTGTCGCGCCAGATGCCCGAGGGGCCCGGCTTCTTCTACGAGCCCAAATGGGACGGCTTCCGCTGCATCGTCTTCCGTGACCGTGGCGACGTCGTCCTCGGCAGCCGCAACGAGCGGCCGCTCACCCGCTACTTCCCGGAGCTCGTCGAGTCGTTGAAGGTGAACCTGCCCGATCGATGCGTCCTCGACGGGGAGGTCGTGATCGCCGGACCCGGAGGCCTCGACTTCGACGCCCTCTCGCAACGCATCCACCCCGCCGACTCACGAGTGGAGATGCTGGCCCGGACCACCCCGGCATCCTTCGTGGCCTTCGACGCCTTGGCCACGGGCACGGTCGACCTCCGCAGCCAGCCCTACATCGAGCGACGCCGGGCCCTCGAGGAGGCGCTGGCCGACGCCGTGCCCCCCGTCCACCTCACGCCGGTGACCGATGATCCGGCGACCGCCCGCGACTGGTTCGATCGGTTCGAGGGCGCCGGCCTCGACGGTGTGGTGGCCAAGTCCGGCGACCTCCATTACGAGCCGGGCAAGCGGGTCATGATAAAGGTCAAGCACGAGCGCACGGCCGACTGCGTGGTCGCCGGGTTCCGCTGGCACAAGGAGGGCGGTGTGGTCGGCTCGCTGCTGCTCGGCCTCTTCGACGATGCCGGCGTCCTCCACCACATGGGCGTGGCTTCGGGCTTCAGCGCCGTCCGCCGCAAGGCCCTGGTCGACGAGCTCGACCCGTACCGGGCCAACGCCGCCGACCATCACCCCTGGATCGCCGAGGAGCACGCAGGCGGGCGCATCCCCGGTGGGCCGAGCCGTTGGAACGCCGGCAAAGACCTGAGCTGGGAGCCGCTCCGGCCCGAGCTCGTCGGCGAGGTCGCTTTCGATCACCTGCAGAACGGCCGCTTCCGGCACGCGACGTCGTTCGTTCGCTGGCGGCCCGACCGCCAGCCACACTCGTGCACGTACGAGCAGCTCGACACGCCGGTTCCGGCCGAGCTTCAGGAGGTGTTCCAGGTCACGCCCTGACCGGGACGAGTCGGAGGACGACACGACCAATCGGAGCTCGGCCGGCGACGGAAGGTGGGCCCACCACTTCGGCAGCCATACCCCACCGGCGCCCACAGACGAGGCCCGGGGCCCGACCCACGTGCCCAGGCTTTCTCGAGCGGCCGACCGAGCTACGGTACGGCCGGTCAACCTCCCCGCCGAGACTGGAGCCGCCCCATGGGATCCTCTGTCGACGCCGAGCAGCTGGTCCGCCAGTTCTGCGACACGTTCGAGAAGCACGACGCCGAGGCCCTTCGGCCCTTCTTCACCGACGACGTCGTCTACCACAACATCCCGATGGACCCGGTTGTCGGCATCGACGACGCCGTCGGGTTTCTGGCCGGTTTTCTCGCCATGTGCGAACGCATGGTCATCGAGACCACCCATCTCGCTGTCCGGGACGACGTCGTCCTCACCGAGCGGATCGACACCTTCACGGTCGGCGGCAAGGAGGCGGCCCTGCCGGTCATGGGCACCTTCGAGATCCGGGGCGGCAAGATCGCCAAGTGGCGTGACTACTTCGACATGGCGCAGATCACGGCTGCCTGGGGGGCGGGCGGCGACTGAGCAGCCCACGCTCAGGTGAGTGGTCAGCGGTCAGGGTCGACGGTCACTGTCGACCTCGCATCGTGCCCACCGGCCGGTGCCGGGAGGGGCGAGTCGACGAGCGTGAGGTGGCCGCCGTCGGTCACCGAGATCGACGGCCCTTGGGGAGCCCATTCTCCCGGCTTCCGGGTGATGTTCACATGATTGAACTCCATGCGCCCAGGCCCGGCGATCCTGATCCCGGCCACGTTGCAACCGCTGTCGGTGTCCCGGTCGAGCTCGTAGGAGCCACCGTTGAACGTCACCAGCTGGCCGGAGGCGGCGGCGTCGTCGAGCATGTGCACATGGGACTGGCACTGGCAGTTGTTGAAGGTGATCGGTCCCTGGAGGGCCTCGATGATGTGGATCCCCACCTGGTCGTGGGCGTTGTTGATGGTCACGTTCCCCGAACCGATGTTCGGGAGGTCGCTCTCGAAGTCCCAGCCAGCTTCGCCGGTGAAGCTCACACTCACATTGTCCAAGGTCGAGTCCTCGACGTAGCCCATGGTGATCCCTTGGCGGCCGGCACGGGTCACGGTCAAACCGTTCACATACAGGTCGGTCACGGGCGCTTTGTCGACGCCGAATTGGGAGAAGAGCGTCATCCCGTCGCCGAAGGTGTCGTTGGTGGCCACGTTGAGGATCTTGACAAACGAGCTCGAGAGGATGTCCAGCCCGGCCTCGCCCACCATTGTCCTGTGGTAGCCGCCGAGCTCGTTGGTCCCGTTCAGAACCACGTTCTCGATGGTCACGTCAGTGGTGTTCTTGACCCGGATGATGGGCATCACGCCTGAGCCCGTATTGGTGTGCACCGGGTCGTTGTAGGTGCCGCCGTCGATGGTGACCGGCTTGGTGATCTTAATGCCGGTTGTGACATAGCAGCCGGAGCCGTGGAACACGCCCCCGGACGGCAGGGCCTCGATGGCCGCCGCCGGATCGGGCTGGCATCCCTTCGACGGCGAGGCGTCATTGGGCTTGGCCGATGGCGGGACGGTGGTGGTGGTCGTCGTCGTGCTGGGCACGGACACCTTGGGGCTGACCACGGCTGCCGTCACCGGAGGCTTCGTCGTGGGGGTGGTGGTCGGTGGGCTCTTCGGGAGCGTGGTGGGTGGTGCGGTGGTGGGTGGTGCGGTGGTCGGTGGGCTCTTCGGGAGCGTGGTCGGCGGGCTCGTCGGGAGCGTGGTCGGTGGGCTCTTCGGGAGCGTGGTCGGCGGGCTCTTCGGGAGCGTGGTCGGTGGGCTCGTCGGGAGCGTGGTCGGTGGGCTCTTCGGGAGCGTGGTGGGTGGTGCCGAGGAGGTCGCGGTGCTCCCGCCGGCGTTTCCGCCGCCGCCCACCGCCGCCGCCGGCAACTGGGTCATGATCAGGGCCGCCACTGCTGCTACCGCCGCCGCCGCCGCCAATCCGATCTGCCATCTCCGCTGGCGCGTGTGACGCCGAAGAGCTGCGTAGCCTCCGAAGGACGCTCGCTCGGACATTGCCCCTCCCATCTCGAGGGGCCCGCCGTCCGCACATGGTCGCCGTATGCGGCGCTCTCATTTCGGCAGCCCGGCCGACTCGAGGAGTCCCGTGGTTTTGCGTCCCCCCTCGCGGGAGGTTTGCCTTTGTCGATTGATTTACGTTGTAGCGCTTGATTGTTCTGTCAGCCTTTACGGCTAATTGCGAACCTATCAGTTGGACTCTTCAACGGGTCAAGGTTTCAAACATCTTTTCTCGATTTCAAGCCTTCATTTTTGACCGAATTACACCACCTTTCGGCCCGTCGCAGGCGGACGTTTATGTCATTTCATGCCCGAGTGACGGGCATGGTCGACGCGCCCGGGGGGCTCGGCCCTGGGCCGCCGAAGCCGAACCAAGGTTGGCTACATCTGCCGCGACCGCACCGGGCGGTCGATGGATCAGATCAGCTTGAGCGAGCGCGCCTTCTTCAGGCGACTGGCAGCATCGGCCCAGTTGACGATGTTCCAAAGGGCGGCCACGTAGTCCGCCTTCACGTTCTTGTATTGCAGATAGAAGGCATGCTCCCAGGCATCGAAAACCAGAATCGGGACCGAGCCCTGACCGATGTTGCCCTGATGGTCGTAGACCTGCTCGACCAACAGCCGACCGGCCAGCGGCTCCCAGGCGAGGACACCCCAGCCCGAGCCCTGCACGGTCGTGCTGGCCTGCGTCATCTGGGCTTTGAAGGCGTCGAAGGAGCCGAAATGCTCGTCGATGCCCGACGCCAAGTCACCGTCGGGCTTGTCGCCGCCGTCCGGCGACAAGTTGGTCCAAAAGATCGAGTGCAGTACATGGCCGGACAGGTTGAAGGCGAGCGTCTTCTCTAAGCCCACGATGTTCCCGTACTCACCTTTCTCACGAGCATCGGCCAGTTTCTCGAGCGTCGTGTTGGCACCGGCCACGTAGGCGGCATGGTGCTTGTCGTGGTGGAGCTCGAGGATCTCAGCCGAGTAATAGGGCTCGAGCGCCGCATAGTCATAGGGAAGATCCGGAAGGGTGTAAGGAGCCATGGTTTCTCCCTGGTGGGCGGGGGTAGGTCGGGTCGAGTGTATTGCCTACCACCAAGTCGATCGAATCAAACTCTGGGCATCTCCGGCCCGTCGCCGACGGCACTCCCCCTAGGCTGCCGGCGGTGCCCATGGCGCGGGCTCACCTCCTTCTAAGGCCCGATCAGCCGGCAACCCGTCGGGGTCCGGCGCCGCAACGCCGACCCCGTTTGCGATTCGCCGGGTGATGACGGCGACGGCGTCGATGCGAGCGTGGGTCGTGGCCCGCCCGGGACCAATCGACACCGGGCCGCTGGAGATGGTCGAGCGGCCCGTCCCCGACCCTGGGCCCGGTGAGGTACGAGTCCGGGTGCGTACATGCGGCGTATGCCGGACCGACCTGCATTTGGCCGAGGGCGACCTTCCGCCGCGCCGGCCGGCCGTCGTGCCTGGTCACGAAGTCGTGGGCACGGTCGACGCCCTCGGGGACGGGAGCACACGGTTCGCCCTCGGCGACCGCATCGGCATCCCTTGGCTGGCCCACACCTGCGGCCGCTGTCGATTCTGCCGCACCGGCCGGGAGAACCTCTGTGTCGAGCCCCGGTTCACCGGCTGGGATCTCGACGGAGGATACGCAGAGTTCGCGGTGGTCGACGAAGCCTTCGCCTACCCACTTCCCGACGTCTTCGACGACCAGGAGGCTGCGCCATTGCTCTGCGCCGGGATCATCGGTTACCGATCCCTTCGTCGCACCTACCTGCCACGCGGAGGGCGGCTTGGCATCTACGGCTTCGGTGGATCCGCCCATCTCACTGCCCAGATCGCCATGGCCGAGGGCGCCCGGGTCCACGTCATGACCCGCGGCGCCGAGTCCCAGGCGCTGGCCGCTGAGCTCGGTGCCGCCAGCGTCGGCGGCTCCGAGGACCTGCCGCCCGAACCCCTGGACGCCGCCATCCTGTTCGCGCCCGTGGGCACCCTGGTTCCAACCGCCCTCGCCGCTCTCGACCGGGGTGGGCGACTGGCCATCGCCGGCATCCACCTGACCGACATCCCGTCGCTCAACTATGAGCGCCACCTGTTCGAAGAGCGCGAGCTCTGCAGCGTGACCGCCAACACCCGAGACGATGGGGTCGCCTTCCTCGACGACGCCGCCCGCATCCCCGTCAAGGTCGCGGCCGTCCCCTATGACTTCGACCAGGCCGACATCGCCCTCGCCGACCTGGCCCACGGTCGGGTCCGCGGCGCAGCCGTCCTCGTGCACCTCAGTCCCTGACCACCTCACTCCCCTGGGCCGTGACCCCGGGGTGGATTCTGAGGAATGGCGACGAGTCAGGTAGCGGGGTCGACGCCGATGGAGGCGGCCTCGCGCCAAGGGGTGAGGTCGAGCCCTGGGTAGCGCCGGCCGACGCCGTCCAGAGTGGCCGCCGTCCAGAACGGATGTCCGGGCGCCGGGAAACCGAGAACGGCCAACTGGCGGGGCGTGGCCTGCTGCACGAAGTTGTGCCACTCGGCCGAGAAGCCCTTGATCGCCCACGCCTGGTAGTTGCCCCATTCGGCAGCCGCCGACCGATACGAGACGTGCATCATCACGCGCTGGAGGGCCGGGTCGGTGAAGTCGATCGACCGGTGGAACGTGTCCGGACGGTAGAGGACGACCGACCCGGCCGGAGCCGATGCATCCGTCGTGTCCTCGTACAACTCGGCGTAATCGTCCAGATTGAGCGTGTGCTCCTCGACCGGGACGTGCGCCGTCCGGCGTCGGGTCATGAATCGCGTGGCGCCGTTGGCCGGGGTCACGTCGGTCAGATAGACGAACGTCTCCACCTGGTGGTAGCCCGGCTCGGCGCGCGGGACGGTGATGGAATGGTTGGGGAAGTCCACGTGGAGGAGGCGGTTGTAGCCAGACGGCTGATTGGCGTACTTGGAGCTGGTGACGGCCATGTACATGCGTACATCGGTCCCGATGAGGTCCTCGGCGATGTCGATGAGAAGATCGCTCACCGCGATGGTGTTGAGCGACCGGCTCCGGTACGGGAACTCGGGCCATTGGGCATCCCAAGTACGCCAGCGATCGTCGCTCTTATCGGTCGGGGGATCGGCCATCTCCTCCGGGGTGGGGAACAGCTTGCCCATGGCCCGCTGGGCGGATGCCAGCAAGTCGGGAGGCACCGCCCGATCGAGGACGCACCAGCCCTCCTCGTCCCAGCGACGCCGCTGCTCGGTCGTGAGCACCGATGACATAGCCCCTCACCCTACCGACGGGACGTCCGGGTGGGCAGCTCGAATTGGCGGTGCGCCCGCGCCTCGTGGGGTCGGCCTGCCGACGACGCCGTCCGACCCGTGCTACTCGGCAGCGATGGCCGCCAGGACGTCGAGTTTCGCCGCCTTACGGGCCGGCCAGGTGGCGGCGGCCAAGCCGAGCAACGCCGCGATGACGAGGAAGACCACGAGCGACCCGACGGGCACCACGATGTCGGTGATGCCCTGCTGTTTGAGCGCTTCGGCGAAGGCGATCCCGAGGACTGTCCCGATCACGATCCCGATGACCGCTCCGAAGAGGGACAGGATGACCGATTCGGCCCGGATCATGGCCCGAACCTGCCGTCGGCGCATGCCCACGGCCCGCAGGAGCCCGATCTCATGCGTGCGTTCGAAGACCGAGAGCATGAGCGTGTTCACGATGCCGATAAGGGCGATGAGAATGGCCAGGGCCAAGAGGGCGTAGACCAATCCCAGCAGCTGGTTGACCTGCTGCTGCTGTGACTTTTCGAACTCGGCGCGGGTCTGGACCTTGAGACCGGGGAAATCGGCCAGCCCTTTGTCGATGGCCCGGCTGGCTGCCGCCGACGTCCCGCCGAGCGTTGTGAGGAGCACGGCCACGGGCAAATGATTGCTGCTGTAATGGGCGTAGTAGAAGCCGTCGCTAACCACGTAGCTTCCGAGCAGGGCGTTGGGTTTGTAGATCCCCCCCACCCGCATGGTCGAGTTGCCCGTCTCGGCGAACTTCACTGGCACGACGGTGCCGACGGACAGATGGTCCGACCTGGCCACGTTGGAGTCGACCAATAGCTCGCCGGCGGCGAGGGCCGGAGCTCCAGTGCCGCTCACCATCCGGAGGATCACCGTCTGGGAGAGGTGGTTGGCCGAGACGGCGGCCAGCGACTCCGTCTGCCCGCGCAGCTCGAACTCCCCGGCGTAGAAGGTCGAGGTCCGTACAACCCCCGGCACCCGGGCGACGGCGGCGGGCACGGCGTTCGAGAAGCCGACGGCACCGTTCGACGAAGGCAGGACGATGTAGTCGGCGGAGATCGCCTGGTCGACGCTGCTCGTGGCCGATCTCGACAATGACGCGCCGAAGACGGCGATGGTGGCCACCAGGGCAAGCCCGACCATGAGGGCAGCCGACGTCTGGGCCGTCCGCCGAGGGCTGCGCATCGAATTCTCACGGCCCAGGCGGCCGGCCATCCCGAGGGTCTGGAGCGGTCGACCGATGACACTGGCCAGGGGCCGGGCAACCAGGGGGGCCAGCATTCCGATGCCGATGAAACCGGCCACCGCCCCAATGCCCACCAGTTGGATGGCCGGCTTGTGCAGCCCGACGACCAACACGATCACGCCCAGGACGGTGACCACGGATCCGGCCACGGTGCGTCGCCTGGAGGACTCGACCTGCGTCCCTTGGTAGTCGGCCAGAGCGGCCACCGGTGGGATCCGAACTGCCCGTCGAGCCGGGCTGATGGCCGAAACCACGGTCACGCCGACCCCGACGACGATGGCGGCAACAGCCGTATGGGGGGCGAACACAAGACCGTTGGCCGGAAGTGAGATCCCGAATGCCTTGAGCAGCGCCTCGAGGCCTACCGCGGTGAGGACCCCGAGTCCGAGGCCGACCAGCGATGCCACGAGACCAACGATTGCCGCCTCGACCAGCACGGAGCGAAAGATCTGTCGTCGGCTGGCGCCCACCACTCGCAGGAGCGCCAGCTCGCGGGTGCGCTGCCCGACGATGATCGAGAAGGTGTTGAAGATGGTGAAGGCCCCGACGAAGAGGGCGATGAAGGCGAAGACCAAGAGTGCCGTCGAGAAGAACCCGAGCGCCTGGTCGATCTGGCTGACCGATTCGTCGGCCACCGTCTGACCGGTCACCACCTCGGTGCCCGGCGGCAGGACGGCGGCGATGGAGCGCTGGAGGGCGGCCTTGTTGACGCCAGGCGCGGCCAGGATGTCGACGGCGTCGTATTTGCCGGGCTCGCCGAGCACGGTTTGAGCGGTGGCGAGGTCGAAGCCGGCCAGGGTGGCGCCGGCCAGGTTGTCGGCCGTGCCGAAGCTGACGATGGCGCTGATCGTGAAGGTCCGTGTGGGACCGGTGAGTAGGACTCTCACGTGTTCTCCCACCCGGAAGTGGTACTTCTGGGCGGTGGCCTCGTCCATGGCCACCTCGTTGGCGGTCGTCGGGGGCGAGCCCTGCACCACTCGGAGGGGGGAGAGCTCGGAATTGGGGACAAAGGACGTGCCGATGGTCGGCGCCCCGCCGGTTGTGACCGCCTGCCCGTCGGGTGCCACGAACTGCGCATAGCCGCTCACGGTCCCCTCGGCCACGGCCACCCCCGGCACCCGACCCACGGTGGTCGCCACCGACTCGGGAATGGCGTTGCGAGTGGCGCCCCCTGAGCTGTTGCTGCCCAGGGCGGCCGTGCCCCGCACCTCGAAGTCGACGTGCTGGTAGATGTTCCCGAAGAGGCTCGTGAACGTGCTGTGCAGCGTGTCCGTGAGCACCAATGTCCCCGACACGAACGTGACCCCGAGCACGATGGCGAGGCCGGTGAGGGCGAGCCGGAGCTTGTGGGCCAGCAGCCCTTTCATGGCGACCTTCCACACGGTCAGCCGCCGATGAGCTTCATGCGCTCGAGGATCGAGTCGGCCGTCGGTGCCCGCAGCTCCCCGACCACGCGACCGTCTCCCAAGAAGACCACCCGATCGGCGAAGCTGGCGCCCCGCGGGTCATGGGTGACCATGACGATCGACTGGCCTACCTCGTCGACCGAGCGGCGGAGGAAGGTCAGCATCTCGGTCGAGGCGTTGGAGTCGAGGTTCCCCGTCGGTTCGTCAGCGAAGATGAGGTCAGGACGGCTGATGAGGGCCCGAGCGCAGGCCGTGCGCTGCTGCTGTCCTCCGGAGAGCTCCGATGGTCGGTGGGACAGCCGGTCGCCGATCCCGAGCTGGGCCACGAGGTAGTCGAACCACGGCCGATCGACCGGGCGGCCGGCCAGGTCCGCCGGCAGGGTGATGTTCTCTGCGGCAGTCAACGTCGGCACCAGGTTGAACGATTGGAACACGAAACCGATGCGGTCTCTCCGTAGCTCGGTGAGGTCCGTGTCGTTGAGCGACCCGACGTCGACCTCTCCGATGAAGGCGTGGCCCGAGGTCGGACGGTCGAGGCCGGCCATGCAATGGAGCAGAGTCGACTTTCCCGACCCGGACGGCCCCATGACGGCGGTGAACTCGCCGCGAGGCAGCTCGAGGTCGATGGCGTCGACGGCCACCACGATGGCGTCGTCCTTCCCGTAGAGCTTGGTCAGCTCGACGGCCCGGGCCGCCGGCATTGGGCTCTCGTTGGTCGGAAGAGTGGGCGTCGATTCCGCGATCGTCATGGGACCCGTTCCTTCTCGGATTGCAACCGTCGGTCGCGTAAATGAATGTCAGGTTGCTGCCGGCCCGCCGCTGACGGCACCGTTGGCCAGCCTGGCACAACCTTCATGGACGGAGCGCACCATCTCGACGCCAAGAGTCCAATAGGAGGCGCGGCGCGCACGCCGCGTCACTTCGACGCGCTTTTGCATGGTCGCTCAGGACGGTTCGGAACGGTTCAGGATGGCTCGGAACGGCTCAGGATGGTTCAGGTCGCCGTGGTGGCTGCACCCTCCCAGTCCCATCGAACGATGGACTCGAACGGCGCCGCCAACAGCAGTCGTGTCGGGACGACATCCCACACGCGGTCGAGAGTTGACGCCAATCGGTGGGCCACGGTCACCGGTTCCTCGTCGAGATAACAGGTCGTGACGCGCAGGATCCCGTCGGTGAACATCGACCGACGGAGGTCGGGCGAGGTGGCGTAGACCCAAGCGCCGGCCACTCCCGGCACGTCGACGAGGTCGGCCAGTACTCCGGCGGGTAGGCGACCGAGCCCGTCTTCCGATGGGGAGGTTGTGATCTCCGAAGCCTGTTCGACGAACAGGTAGACGCCACGGTGTGGGCGGAAAGGCACCACCTCCGCCGATACCAGCACCCTGGGCGCCGCCATCGTCTCGACCAAGCGGAGCGCGCCGCGGTACTGGGAGGGCATGACGTGCGGATAGCGGCCGGCCTTGGCCAGCTCCCCTCCGAGGGCGATGAAGTCGTCGACCGTCTGGTCGACCGGCTCGCCCATCATGTAGCAGACGGCATGCTCGACCGACGACCACTCCTCGGTCTCGGTGGCCCTGGCCCGTCGGCACGCCGGGGTGGACGCCCAGCGCTGGCCGAGGACCATGCCAGGCAGCCGGTACTGCTCGGGCATGTGGTCGAGCTGGTGCCAGGTGAGGTAAGGCCGGTCGTCGCCGGTGGGCGAGGCACGGGTGAGTGAGAGGAAACCGACCTTGATCCGGTTCTCGCCCAAGGGCCCCAAGGGCCGCGGCTTAGCGTCGGGATCGGTGCCGTCGCTCACGGCGAGTTCGTGTCCGTCTGCCGAGCCGACGAGTCCTCGGCCAGCAGGGCGAAGGCCTCGAGCTGCTCGATGTAGTGGGCCGCCGAGTGGTGCACGAGGCGCAACTGCAGACCGGTGGCCCCGGCCTCCACCAGTCGGTCGACGGCGTGGGCCACGCCGTCGGGATCGGCGGTCGGGTCGAACGGCCGGCCGTTCTGCAGCACCACATCGAGGGACTGCTGACGAGACGCCCACTCCGGCGTCTGGCGGGCGGCGTCGAGCAGCCCGGCAACCTCCCCCGCTCTCAAGCCGAAGGGGCACCAGCCGTCGGCCAGGCGGACCGCCCGTCGCAGCGACCGTCCTGTGCGCCCACCGATCCACAGCGGAACGCCGGGACGGGCGCAGGGGTCGAGGACCACGTCGCCATAGCGGAAGTAGGGGCCCTCGTAGGACGGCAATTGCTCCGACAACGACGACCGGAGCGCCCGGATGGCATCGTCAGCTCGGGGCCCGCGATCATCGAAGGGCGCACCGAGCAGCTCGAACTCCTGGGCCAGCGAGCCGACACCGAGACCGAGGACGAGACGGCCATCCGAGATCTGGTCGAGCGTCCCGTATCGCTTGGCGATGTCCAATGGATGGTGATAGCCGAGGACGAGCACGGCAGTGGCCAGCCGGATGTGCCGGGTGACGGCGGCCAGGTAGCCGAACGTGGCCAGCGGGTCCCAATAGCGGCTGCCGCGCACGGGCGCCACATCGACAGGGACGACGACATGCTCGCTGCAGGTCAGGTGGTCGTAATGGAGCCGGTCGGCAGCGGCGGCGATGGCGGCGACGTCGTCGATGGTGCCCTCTTCTTCCCACGACGCGTGGGCAGCCGGCAACATGGTGACGACCGGGGTGAGGAGCCCCACTGGCAACGGCTGGCCGCGCCAGGACAGGCCGGGACGCGCTGCGCCCTCCTCGCCTGGTGACCCAGTCGCCATCAGCCGCGGGTGGCCTTGGCCATGGCCACGCCTTCCAGGAACTGCTCGGGATGGAGGTTGGTCGGCGCGCCGGCCACCTCGGGCCAGATCTGATTGGCCAGTTGAATGCCGAGACGGGCACGGGCATCGACCGCATAGCCATGACGGTTGGCCAAGAAGGCGCCAATGAGGATGACCTCAGCCGAGCTGACGGCGCTCACGTCCCAGTGCTCGAGGCCGGCTGGAACCGTCGCCGGCGGCGTCCATCCCACTCCCCAACCGGAGCCTGACATCCACTGGCCGCCAGCCGACCAGGGTTGAGCGGCGAAAGCGGCGCTGGCCGCCGTGCGCTCGCGGATCACCACCGTCCCGCCGGCCAGGTCCCCGAGGCGCTGGTTCCGGGTGGTCGACAAGACCAGCACACTGCCCACCAGATAGCTCGGGAACGGGATCATGTCGATCAGGCGGATCACGTTGCGCAGGGCACTCGCCCAGAAGCCGGCCGCGCCACCGTCGGTCCGCACCACTCGCAGCCCGTTCGCCCGCTTGCCGATCGAGCGCCCCGAGCTCAGCATCTCGGAGATCACGAAGTACCCGATGAAGTCGAGGAAGGCAAAGAGCGACACCGCCCCCGACCCAACAAGCCCGGATGTCTTGTTCCCGCTCGACAACAGCAGGTGCAGTGCGACGAGGAACACCACGAAGAGCGCGATCTGGATGAGGAAGTCAATAAGATACGCGGCAGCCCGTGAGCCCAGGCCGGCCAGAACGACGTCGAGGGAGACTCCTTCGGGCGTGGCGGTGACGGACCGGTCCTCCAGGGCCATCCACATGAACCTAGAGCGATTCCTCGCCGAGCGGACCGATGGATGGGACGAGCTCGAGGCGCTCGTCGACCGGGCCAGCGGGCAGCTTTCGCGGTTGGCGCCGGAGGACGTCCTGCGTCTCGGCCAGCTCTACCGCACGGCGGCAGCCGACCTCGCCCTGGCCCGCCGGACCTTCCCTCTGTCGGCCGGCACCGAGCGGCTCGGCCAGCTCGTCGTCCGAGCCCACTCGCTCGTCTACTCCCGGGCGGCACGTGGTGAGACGGCCGGAGAGTTCCTCCGTCGCGGGCTGTGGCGACGAATCCGAGAGAACGGTCTGTGCCTCGTGCTGTCGGCCGGCGTGATGGTGGGGGCCATCGTCCTCGGCACCGTATGGGCGCTCTTCGAGCCGGCGTCGGCAGCCGGGCTCCTGCCGTCGGGCAGCCATGTGAGCGTCCACAGTCGGGGCGCCTTCTACGGGATCTCGGTCCCCGCACGCGGCGGGCTGGCGGTCGCCATCTTCGTGAACAACATCGAGGTCTCGCTATTGGCCGTGGCCGGCGGCTTCACCTTCGGTGTCCTCACCGTCTTCTCTTTGGCCTACAACGGCGCCCTCATCGGCGTGCTCGGCACCTTCGAATGGCGAGGTGGCAATTTTGGGCAGTTCGTCCGCCTGGTCGTGCCCCACGGCCTCCTCGAGCTCTCCTGCATTGCCCTCGCCGGCGCAGCCGGGCTCTCCATCGCTCGGGCTCTCATCGACCCGGGTCGTCGCACGAGATCCGAGGCGCTCGCCGCCATCCGGCCGCGACTCGGCGCCACCGTCCTCGGCTTCGTCATGTTCCTGGTGGTGGCCGGCCTCACCGAAGGGTTCGTGACACCGTGGGACCTCCCGACGGGAGCCGCTCTGGGCGTCGGAGTGGCACTTGCCGGCGGTTTCTGGACGATGGTCGCCTGGCGCGGTGCGCCCGATCGGGCTGGACCCCCGGCCGCTCCTGTGGCGCCGGTCGAGAGGCGCACCCTCAGCGGCGCGTTCCGCCCTTGACCCGCAGATAGGCGGCGACGCAGGCCGGGCCCAACGCGTCGGGCGCGGCCTCGACGACCTCGCACCCCATTCGCCGGAGGTGGGCCACGGTACGGCGTCGGGCGGCGAGCAAGTCCAACGACACGGCGGCTCGCAGCACATCCCGCAGGTCGCCCGGGGGGTCCAGCCGGGCCGCCTCGAGGTCCGGGTCGCGGCACGAGGCGACGATCACGCGGTGACGACGGGCCACCACAGGCACGACCGACACGAGCGTCCGGGCGGCCGCCGCGTCGACCAGGTCGGTGAGCACCACCACCAACGTCCGCTTGCGACCGGTGACCGCCTGGAACGCCCGCTCGTAGTCGCTCTCGATCTCGGTGGGCTCGAGGTCGAAGAGGGCTCGCACGACGGGCTCGGCCCCTCGCCGTCGCGGCTCTATGACGCGCAGCGGGGTGCCGGCGAAGGCAACAGCGCCGACCCGGTCGCCGGCGTCGTCGGCGGCCACGGCCAGGACGCACAGTGCCTCCATGGCCACGTCCAAACGGGTGGCGTCGCCCACCGGCGACGCCATCAGGCGGCCGCAGTCGAGGAGGCACATGAGGTCGAGGTTCTCGTCGACCCGGTACTGATTGGACATGGCCCGGCCCATACGGGCGGTGGCCAGCCAGTTGACCTGACGGATGTCGTCGTCGGGCGAGTAGTCGCGGATGGCCTCGAACTCGGTGCCGATCCCGAGGCGGTTCCAAGCCCGTGCCTCGGTCGACCGTCCGCGCCGGCGGGCCGCCGACAGACGCCGCGCCCGCGGCAAGTCCGGGAGCACGGTGACGACCAGCGGTTCTGCTCCCGCCACGTCACAGGAGGCCAGCCCGAGGGGTCCGGCGATCCGGGTGACGGCCGGTGGCAGCAGATGGATGCCGCGGTTGCGCCCGACGATCACTCCGTCGAGGCGCCCCCCGGCAGCCTCGGCCGGTTCGGCGACCAGCTCCGGCGGCAGGGGCTGGCGGATGCGCTCGCCGTGCCCCCGGTCGACATCCACGTCGACATGGAACGGGTGGGCCACGGTGCGAGCCAGGGTGGGAAGGTCGCTCCGCTGGAAACGGGGCCGTGCCCTCAGGGCCACGACGAGGTCGGCCACCACGACACCGAGCCCTACCGCGGTCAGGCCCAGCACGAGTGGTGGCGGCAGGTGGAAGACGATGACGCACACCGCGAGCAGGGCCACGCCGGCCGCCGTCCACCGGGTGGGGCGGAGACCGGCTCGGCGCACGGGGGGCGGTGGGTCCCCCACCGGAGCGCTCGGCGAAGCCGGCATCGAGGCGCCCAGGCTCACATGGCTCACATGGCTCACATGGCTCACGATCCCTATCGCGGCACCGGCACGGAGGCCAGCACGGTCTGGAGGGCCTGTTCTGGCGTGACCCGGTCGAGCTCCGCCTCCGGGGTGAGGATGAGACGGTGGCGCAAGACGGCGGGGGCCAGCCCGGAGACGTCGTCGGGGATGACGTAGGAACGCCCACACAGCCGCGCCCATGCCTTGGACGCGGCCAGCAGATGGACGGCGGCGCGAGGGCTGGCACCGAGCGAGACACTCGGGATCTCGCGGCTGTGTCGGACCAACGACGACACATAGTGGACGACCGGTTCGGTGACCGTGACCCGGTCGACCTCGTCGCGCAGCGCGGAGAACAGTCGGGCGTCGCCGATGGGTCGGACGTCGGAGAGAGTGGCGGGGTCGACACCACGATGACCGAGGCCGAGCATGGCCTCCTCGTCGGCGGCCGAGGGGTAGCCGACCGTGAGCTTCATCAGGAACCGATCGAGCTGGGCCTCGGGAAGCGGATAGGTCCCCTCGTACTCGATGGGGTTCTCGGTGGCCAGCACGATGAAGGGGTCGGGCAACGGGTGGGCGACACCGTCCACCGTGACCTGGTGCTCCTGCATCGACTCCAGCAACGCGGCCTGTGTCTTGGGCGGCGTCCGGTTGAGCTCGTCGGCCAGGAGGATGTTGGCGAACAGCGGCCCCTCTCGGAAGACCATGTCGCTGCCTCGCAGGATCATCGAACCGGTGAGATCGGAGGGCAGGAGGTCAGGAGTGAACTGGACCCGTCGGACCTTCAGTCCACAGGCCTGACCAACGGCCGTGGCCAGCAACGACTTGGCCACTCCGGGTGGCCCCTCGAGCAGAAGGTGTCCACCGACGGACATGGCGGCCAGGATGCCGTCGACCGTCCCGCCCTGGCCCACCACCACCTTCGACACCTCGGAGTGCAGTGCACCGCGCAGCTGCTCCATCGTCCCCACGTCTCGGGGTTGTGTCATGCGGATCCTCCTCGTCGGGACTCGAGCCAGGCCAGAGCGCGACCACATTCGAGCGCACTGGACGTCGACTGCGGGACGGCGAGCACGCCCTCGATCACCTCGTCGGGCAGCATCGCCTGCCGGGCTGCCTCTGCCACCTCGTCGTCGGGCGCGTCGACTCGGATACCGGCGCGACGACAGAGCAAACGGCGGCCCTCCTGTCGCAGCGGCGTGAGCGTCGTCGCCAGCCGGTCACCGCTCACCGATCCCAGCCCGGAGGCCATGGCGTCGACATAGGCGACCCGGGGCGGGATCAGCGGGCGACTGGACGACTCGACCGGGCCGAAGCGCCGGGATGCCGAGAGCATCCAGACCACGACGGCGAGGAGCATGACCCCGAGGCCCCACCGCCACCAGCTCGGCAGCCCGGCCAGACCGGTGCCCGTGCGGCCGTATCCGTGGTCGTACTCGTCGAAGACCACCGGCCGCGAGCCGGGACCGGTCAGGTTGAGGGCAAAGGCGGCGTTGTCGCGCTCGGACAGGGCGGCGTTGGTGAACGGCGTGCTCGACGCGACCATCACGACCGCCGGGGCGACGGCGGCGGTGGTGCCCCCGCTCTTGTGTCCGGACGAGATGGCCAGGTCGCCGTGCGGGCCGGCCAGGATCACGGACGCCGCGCCGGGTTCGAAGGACCCGGTTGGCCCGGACGAAACCGAGGCGAGGCCTGCGGTCAAGGAGCTCGGGCTGGCTGGCTCGGCCACCCCGCTCGGACGAGCCTCCCAGCGCGGCACGCCGGCGGTGCCGAAGAGAAGGGCGGGCAGGCCGTTCGGCGGACGACCGACGATCACTGCCCGTCCGCCGCCGGTCACGAGACGGGCGACCGCGGCGTTGTCGGCCCCTGTCCACGACGTGGGATCGATCACGAACAGCACGGCGTCGGCCGTCAGGTTCTGGCCCGGGAGCGGCGCGGTGTCCTGGGCCACGGGATGGCCACGAGCGGACAGCAACTGGGCCATGGCACCGACCCCCGACGGTGACGTGCCGAACGACGAGGAGGCCTGGTCACCGGCCGGTGAGTTGCCAGCGATGCCCGTGACCAGGCTCGATCCCAACTGGAAGGCGGCCACAACAGCCACCGCCACCAGCAACAGCCGCCATCCGATGGGGATGGCGCGCCAGCGTTCGGGGGCGGTGCGCGTGTCGACCGGCTCGGCACCGAAGGGAACGGTGGTCACGGCGACACTGGCTCCGCGAGCTTGCGGTGGCGGCGGGCCTCGTCGGGCACGACCGGCCAGTCGCGCTGGGCCCGCTCGTCGTCGGGGAGGCCGGCGCCGGCGGCGGCATAGGCGATGGCCTCGTGCTGCTCGGCCAGTCCCTCGAACGTCGGTGAACCGATACGCGCCGCCACCTGATGACCGGTCCGGGCGTCGGGCTCGGTGAGGAGTCCCTCCTGCTCGAGTCGACGGAGCCCCGCCTCGAAGCGCAGCCGGACCGCACCGGCGAAGTCGCCGGCCTCGGCTCGCCGGTCGGCCCTCTGCTCGAGCTCCGATGGGTCGACACCAGCGACGCCGGTGGCGGTGGGTCCCGTGCCGACAGGAGCTCGAGCTCGTCGTCGGATGAGCAGCACGGCCAGTAGCGCGCCAACCAGCACGAGGAGGCCGATGGCCACGACGGGGGCGAAGGATCCGAACACGTCGGTCAGTCCGTGCCCGACCGGGTCGACGAGCTCGCGGCGGAGCCATCTGAAGACGGGTCCGAACACGAAGATCAGGGCCCGTCCGATGGCGTGGAGCACACCGGCCAAAGGGCGTGGCGGTGGCCGGCTCGCGTGTGTGTAGGCCGGCTGCGAGAGGATCTCGTGCGCCTGGCGCCTCGCCGCCGCGGCGTAGTCGGAGTCGGCTGGCACCCGGATCAGGTCGGAGCTGGCCTCGGCGGGGGATCGTCCGCCGGTGGTGCTTGCTCGTCACCGGATGCCGACGGGCGGTCGACGGGCGGGGGTTCGGGCGGCGCAGCCGGCCACCCGTCGTCGTCGGTCGACGGTGTCGACGGTGTCGACGAACGGGGTTCGTCGGCCGGCGTGGGCTCGGGCACGGCTAGGAGTGGCAACGAGGGAACGGCGGCCGGTCCGGCCGTCGGGGGCGGTGGTGGCAGGGGTGGCGGGGGCGGGGGCGGCGGCAGTCCCGCCAACGGCGGTCCTGATGCCGGCGCCGACCAGGTGAAGGGTGGAAGTGGTGGTGCTGGCGGCGGCGGGTGCCCCGGTGGTGGAACCGAGGGCGGAGCCGCACCGCCCATGACGAACGGCGGGGGCGGCGGCGGCTCGGCCTGGGGCTGGCTGGGAACGACCCGGCCGGGTCCTCCCGCCGGCTGGTAGCCGGGCGGCGGTTGTCCCCAACCGGCCTGTCCTCCTGGTGGGGGCGGGTAGGGCCCACCGGCTCCGGGGAGGCCAGGCCCGGGCCCGCCCGGAGGCCCGTAGGGCACGTGAATGAACGACCCGGGCGGGGGTGGGACAGAGGTCCCGAGCGTGGCCGCCAGGTGCTGGATGTCGAACCCTTCCTTGCGTACCCGCATGTCGATGGCGAGGATCACCGCGATCGACGCCGAGAGGGGTGTGAAGATCACGAGCGAGACCGTCCGGAGCAGGAAGTTGACGGCGATGGTGGCCGTCGTGTCGCCGTGGGCGGCCAACAGGAGGACCAAGAAGACGATGCCGACGGCGAAGCCACCGACGCTGACGATCAGGCCCATGAGCAGCACGGTGCCGAAGACCGACCACCACGAGCCCCGGACGAGACGGATGGCCCGAGCGATCGCCGTGCGACCACGAACATTCTCCAGCATGAGCAGGGGAGTAGCCAGATGTGCGCAGATGTAGAACCACACCAGGAAGACCATCCCGGCAAGACCGATGACGATGGCGGCGAGGACGCCCACCGCATGGTTGCCCGCCGCCGCCGGGATGACGAAGACCAGCCCGACGGCCAGGACGACCGCGGCGAAGACGAGGCCGATGAGGATCGAGATCCAGATGGCGCTGAGCATCCGACTCAGCCCGGCCCGAAGTGCCTGGCGCCAGTCCACTGGCTGACCCAGACAGGCGTCGGCCACGATGCGAAACATGGTGGTGATGGACAAGGCGGCGACCACGACGCCGATCAGCAGACTGAGGAAGCTGCCACCGACGAAGGTCGACGAGCTCGTGGACGACACCGCCAAGGAGCTCGATCCGACGTTCGTCGTCGTGGTGGTCGGGGTGGTCGACGCCTGGATCAGAGCCTGAACGATGCCGGCCGGTATGGCGATGACGAGCATCGCCTTGGCCATGGAGACGAAGTTCCGGCCCCAGATCTTGAACGAGGCATCGATCCGCTCACCGACACCGAGCGGTCGAAGCATCCCCGGAGGTGGTGTCCACATTCCTCAGCCTCCGGCTGGGTTCCGTTCGGCCAGGTTGCTCATACCTGCGCTCCCACGCCCGCCCGCCGGAGTCTCCGACCTGCGGAGCCAAGGGTAACCATCAGAGGTGGTGGACCCGGTGATCTCACCCCGCTTCGATGCGCGGTCCGTGGGCGTCAGCCCAGGAATACAACGGTCCCGTCGGGAGCAAGATCGAACAACTCGGTGCCGGTTGCGACGTGTGGGTCGTCGGCACCGAGGGCTACGGCGATCTTCTGGCTGCTGTTGCGCACGACATCGAGGACGAGCTCCACGATCTGATCGTCCGTGTAGAAGGCGCGCAGGGTTGCCGCCAGGGACGCATCGAGGGCGGTGGGTTGGGTGATCAGCGCGTCGGTCATTCGCAACGCCACCTTCTGGGGCTCGGGGAGATCGCTCGATTCGTAGTACTCGGTGCGGTCGAACCACGCTTCGTCGCCGGTCGCTCCCACCGCCGAACGGGAGCGGATCGACCGGCAGAGCCGGCAATTGTGATGGCGGGCGCCGCGCAACCGTACGAGCTCGGTGGTCACCGGGTCGATGCCCGCCAGCCGGGCGACCAAGCGCTGGAACCCGTCGAGATCGTTGAGGAGGACATCGGCGTCCACCGGACCGCGGCCCTCGACCTCTTCGGCCGGTCCCGGACCGGGGTCTAGAGCTCGCTCGGGTTCGCCGACGGACAGTCGCTCGAATGCCAGGCGGGCTCGCAAGTCGTAGTCGAGGACGAACATCGCCACGGCCAGGGTGACGAGAGCCTCTCTTCCGAGGGCCCTGACGACGGCCGAGCGCTGGTCGGGGGAGATCCCGGCCACATCGATCACGAACTGCTCGGTGAAGCCGAGGGCGACTCGTTCGGCGTCACCGAAGAGCGGAGAGGTAGGCCAGGCCGAGAGCGCCTCGCGCTTCTCGTCCGGCACGGCCGGCGCTGAGCCCACCGGGGCCTCCGGCACCCGCAGCTCGTCGGAGCCGGCGATCAACTGGGTCAGCCGGAGGTCGAGCAGGGCCAAGAGCGGTGCAAGCGACGTCCGCCACGCCGCGTCGCGGAGTCGTGCCAGGCCGAGCACGGCCGCCGCCCGCAATTGCACTTGTTCGGCCCCCGCCGATGGGCCGACGCCGCCAGAGGCGATCACCCGACACCGACGATGGCCGGGTAAGGGAGGGTCGGCCACACGGGCACGGCCGGTCAGCCGCCGTTCTGTGCAGCGACGTAGGTCCGGCACGGCTGGCCGCGCAGCGACGGGCACGCCGGCTGGGGATCGGGGGGCGTGAGGCCGTGCACCACGGAGAGCACCAAGGCCGAGGCCAGGTTGCCGCCGAGGGAGATGGTGTCGAGCACCTTCCCGTTGGTCTGGTAGGAGGTGCCGAACGCCCACACCGGTCGATCGCCACCGGGAGCGGTGATCGTCACCCGGATCCGCGAACCGGCCCGGAAGACATAGGCGAAGGGGTTGATGGGGATGCGCACCTCGGTGAACCGGCCGGCGGGCAGCGGTCGGGCCGTCTGGGCCGCGTAGGTCGGCACCGGGTGGGTCGCCGTCGACTCCTGCTCGTTGAGGGCACGATCGCTCGCCCGCAGCACCCCCGTGTTCATGAACATCTCCTGGCCATCGGGCCGAACCTCGGAGATGGTGGCCTGCAGGTCCGTGTCAGGGGCGCTGCTCTTGACCCAGACGTTCAGGCTGGCCGGCCCGACCACGGCCAGGTCGTGCTTGAGGGGTGCGGTGATGAAGCCCAGGCCGTCGCGGCCCGTGACCGGGGCCCACTGGTAGGGGGGCAATGCCGCCCATACGTTGCCGGTCGGCAGGTCGGTCGCCGGCCGGGCCGCGGGGTTGGGCCGGAAGCTCACCTGACCCGACGCCACGTGGGCGGCCAGCGTGCCGCTTGGGCCGAGGTCGTAGGTGGTGGCCTTGGCCCCGGGCGGAGGCCACGACCGGTAATCCTTGCTCCAGACCGGCTGGAATGCCCCGGGACCCTCACTTCCACTGCCGTTGTCGAAGAGCACCCGGACTCGTGGCTGGCGCTCGAAGGCGGCTCGGGCGGCGGCCACGTTTGGCTCGTTGCCGTATTGGAGCGGCGGCAGCGGTCCGGCGGGGGCACTGGCCAGTTCTTGGTACAGCAGCGGGGCCAGGGAGGTGAGAAGGGGCGGCTCGCTCGGCACCTGGTCGGCCACGAAGATGTCGAGGAACTCGAGCCACCGGACGATGGTGCCGGGCCCCAACGAATCGACGTGGGTCCCGTTGACGATGGTCGCCCAGACGTGGGGGTCGTTGGACAGATCCGAGAGGATGGCCGGCCACTGCCCGCCCGTCTGTTCGTCCTGGAAGGCCCCCGACACGAAGACCGGGACGTCGACCTTCTGGGCCCAATAGGAGTCCGACCGCTGGACGTAGATCGATTTCTCGTAGTGGCTCGCCTGTTGCAGCAGCGAAGTCAGGTTCTGGGCTTCGGCATGCAGAGCCTGATTGGCCAGGCACGTCTGATCGCCGTCGGCGATCTCGACCTTGGCCCACTCCTGGCCGCCCTGAGGCGCCGGCTCGGCGTCCTGGATCCGTTGTTCCAGCCATGAAGCGGCGAAGCCTGTGTTGAACAGGCCGCCCGGGAATCCCGTGGAATAGAGGTCATCGGTCAGGCTCATGGGGGCGATGGCGGCCAAGCCCGGTGGCCGGGTACCGGCCACGAACATCTGCGAGATGCCCGAAAAGGAGATGCCCACCATCCCGACCTTGTGGTGGGCCACCCAAGGCTGCGAGGCCACGATCTGGACGGCGTCGTAGCCGTCGTAGGTGGTGGGCAGCCCGAAGAGGTCGAAGGCACCCCCCGAGCAGCCGGTCCCCCGCATCTGCAGGCTGACGGTGGCAAAGCCGAGCAAAGGTGCGATGACCGACCCGACGGCCGTCGCCGTGTCCGGTAGGAGTGGATCCGAGAGCGTCTCCCCGTCGATTCCGAAGAGAGCGTCGATGAGGCTGTGCGGTGCAGCGATGGCGTAGCCCGACTCCTCGATCACCGTCGGGAACGGCCCGTCGGCGAGGGTCTTGCCGGGCGGGAGGCGCACGGTGGCGGCCAGCTTCACCCCATCGCGCATGGTGATGTAGTTGAGACCAACCTGGAGGTGCTGGCTCGAATAGAAGGACGGAGGCGGAGTGTCGTTGACGGAAAGGACGCGGAAGGGAGCGGTCGTCAACCGGGGATGTCCGACGGTCCGGAACGTGTAGCCGGGCCCTGGTGTCACGTTACGGATGATGAGCGCGCCGAGGTAGTCGATCGTGCCCTTCCCGACCACTCGGCCGTGGGCGTTGAGCAACGTCACCTTCGTGCCCGGTGGTGCGCCGACGATGTAGGCCTGCCCGATCGAACCATGGCCGCTGAATGGGGCCCGGCCTCTCGCCATGACCCGGCCGGTGCTCGTGTCGGCTCTTCCCGAGCTGCTCTGAGCTGCGTGCGTGTTGGTGGCCGCGACAGCCGACCCACAATCGGCCAGGACGGCCATGGCGACGGCCACCAGCACTATCGCCATCGGACGCCGGCCGTGCACTGCACTCCCCCTTGACGCACCCACGACGTGCAGTGCGCTCCGCTGAAATGATAGTCAGAGAGCATCTACTGATGTTCTCGACGGTGATCGAACACAACCGGCTCGCTGGCCAGTACAGGTGAGCAGTCGGCTACCGTCTGTCGCGGTTCGGCGCGCGGCCGCCGGGCCCGCCCGACCATTGTGAGAGGCCCATGACCACCACCAGCAGCACCACGACCGGTTCCTCGGCCGAGGTCCACGGCGAGCCTTCGAGCGGGGCGGAAACGTCGACGGCCGCTTCCACCGATGAGCTCCTCTCCGACCTCCGCTCGTGGCTCGAGGCCGAGTGGGACCCCGACCTCACCGTCGGTGAATGGTGGGACCGCCTCGGATCGGCCGGGTGGTCGGCCCCCTTCCTCCCGCCGAGGGCATTCGGGAAGGGCTTGTCCCGCAACGACAGCCTGCGCATCGCCCAGGCCGTCGCCGCATTCGGTGCCCTCGGCGCCCCCACCGGGCTCGGGCTGCTGTTGGCTGCGCCCACCATTGCCACCCACGGAACCGAAGAGCAGGTCGCCCACTTCGTCGGCGACATCGTCTGTGGCCGGCGTTCGTGGTGCCAGCTGTTCAGTGAGCCGGCAGCCGGCTCCGACTTGGCCGGGCTGCAGACCCGGGCCGTGCGCGACGGCGACGAGTGGGTCGTGAACGGGCAGAAGGTATGGACGTCCGGCGCACAGAAGTCCGACCTCGGCATGCTGCTCGCCCGGACCGACCCCGACGTGCCCAAGCACCAGGGCATCACCTACTTCGCCTTCGACATGGTCCAGCCCGGCGTCGACATCCGACCCCTACGGGAGATGACCGGGCGGGCGCTGTTCAACGAGGTCTTCATGACCGACGCCCGGGTGCCCGACTCCTCCGTCATCGGTGGCGTGAACCACGGGTGGGCAGTGGCCAACACCACACTGGCCAACGAGCGCACGGCACTGGGGTCCGGTGGCGGTGGAGCGGGCGGCATCGCCCAGCCGGGCACGGTCCACGGCCATCTCGATCGGCGCGCCGGCGACTTCGTCGCCGCCCGCAGCCAGAAGACCCGACCATCGGGTGACGGGACATCACGCGACGAGGCGTCGGGCTCGAGCGAGGCCACCATGATGCGGGCCATGCAAGGCGGGGCCCAATCCCTCATCGAGCTGGCCCGGCGCAACGGGCGCGACACCGATCCCCAGATCCGCCAGGGCCTGGCCTCCCTCTACACCTGGGCTGAGCTCGGCCGGATGAACGGCTTACGGCTCAAGGCGGCGATGGCTGCCGGCCGGGACATCCCCGGTCTGCCGAATGTGGCCAAGCTGTCGATGAGCCACATCATGCGGCTCTCGCGTGACCTCGGCCTGCGCATCGCAGGGGCGGCCGGGATGCTGCACGGCTACGACGCCGCCGCTCGCGAGACGGTGGTGGCGGCAACCGGTAACCCCCTGTTGCCGATGGTCACCGAGATGGCGCTGCTGTCGCCGGCTCCGGCCATCTACGGCGGCACCGACCAGATCCAGAGGAACGTCATCGGTGAGCGCGTGCTCGGCTTGCCCAAAGAGCCGAACAACGACCGCACCACTCCCTTCGCGGAGCTGCCGAAGAACGTGTGAGGGCGGCCGGCGACGCCGGCAGATCGATCGAACAAGCGCACAAGCTGCACAAGCCGAACAACCTGTACGACCTGGAGGAGGCGTCGCGTGCCCGGCATCTGTGAAGGACGAGTGGTGGTGATCACCGGGGCCGGTCGAGGCATCGGCCGCGCCCACGCCATCGAATTCGCTCGCCAAGGAGCGAGCGTCGTGGTCAACGACCTCGGCGCCGAGGTGGACGGGAGCGGACGGTCGGCCGGCCCTGCCGGCCAAGTCGTCGACGAGATCCTGGCCATGGGGGCCAAGGCGGTGGCCAACGGCGACGACGTTGCCGACGTCGAAGGGGCCAAACGGCTCATCGACACGGCCGTCGACACCTTCGGCGGCCTCGACGTCGTAGTCAACAACGCGGGAATCCTCCGCGACCGCATGATCGTCAACATGACGGCCGATGAATGGGACGCTGTCATCCGCGTGCACCTGCGAGGGACCTTCGCTCCCATGCGAGCGGCGGCCGAGTACTGGCGCAACCGAACGAAGGCCGGCGAGACCAACGACGCCCGGGTCATCAACACGACCTCCCCGTCGGGTATCTACGGCAACGTGGGCCAGGCCAACTACGGCGCAGCCAAAGCCGGCATCGCGGCAATGACCGTGATCACGTCCATGGAGCTCGGTCGCTACGGGGTCACCGTCAACGCCATCGCCCCGGCTGCGCTCACCCGCATGACCGAGAACCTCGGTGGCTTCGAACGATCGCGCAAGGCGGACGAGTTCGACTCCAACGACCCGGACAACATCGCGCCATTGGTCGTGTGGCTCGGGAGCCCGGAGTCGAAGGACATCACCGGCCGGGTGTTCAACGTGCACGGGGGTCACATCAGCGTTGCCGAAGGCTGGGTGGCCGGCCCGGGGGTGGACAAGGACGACCGCTGGGACCCGACCGAGCTGGGTGCCGTGGTGCCCGAGCTCGTGGCCAAGGCCGCTCCCAACGCCAACATGTTGGGACGCCGCAGCAGCTGAGCCGGGCCGGGCCGAGCGGCCGGCTAACGGTTGCTCGAAAGGGCGGGGTGGCGGCGGGCGGTGACGGAGACGATGACGCTACGGGGGGCCAACCACCCGGCTGCCGCTCCCACCCGGTTGGCGAGGCCGGGGATCACGACCGCCCGGTTGGCGTCGAGCCCGTCGATGGCGACTTTGGCCACCGTTGTGGCCGGCAACCACATGAACTTGGGCAACGCTCCTTCGAACTCGCCCTCCAAGAAGCCGGCCGCGTCTTGGAACCCGGTCTCGACCGGACCGGGGCAGAGGGCAGTCACGGTGACCCCATGCGGGCGCAGCTCGCCACGCAGGGCGTGGCTGTAGGACAGCACGAACGCCTTTGCCGCCCCGTAGGCCGCCTGCCCGGGAAGGGGCTGGAAGGCGGCGGTCGAGGCCACGTTGAGGATGGCGCCGCTGCGGCGTTCGACCATGCCCGGGGTGAACAGCGCGCAGAGATGAACGACGGCTTCGACGTCGGTGCGCACGAGGGCCACTTCTCGAGCTGGATCCGCCCGATAGACGGCTCCCGTGGTCGAGAACCCTGCGTTGTTCACGAGCACATGGGCCTTGAGTCCTCGATCGTCGAGGGTTCGGACGATGCCGGCCCGCGCCGACTCGTCGGTCAGGTCGACCGGGATGACCTCGCTCCGGACGGCGAAACGATCGGCGAGCTCCTTGGCCAACGCCCGGAGGCGGCTCTCGGTCCGGGCCACCAGCGTCACGCCGAAGCCGCGGCCGGCGAGGACCCGGGCCATCTCGGCGCCGATGCCCGAGGAGGCACCAGTGACGAGGCAAGTCCGGTCCGATGCGGGTGCGGGAAGCGTCATAGACGGCAGCGTAGGTCCCTTGTCGTCACGCCGACGCCCGGCAGGAGCAAGGTGCGGATGCTCTCGAGACGCTCGGCGCTCCCGACCGACGCACCGCCGGCCGCCCGTCGTCAGCCGCCCGGCGGTGCCGGTGCTACCCCCACGGTCATCTCTTCGCCGTCCGAACGTCGAGGGGTGGCGTAGACGGCCCGTGCCCGGTACCGCAGAGGTCGTTCGTCCAGTTCCTCGAGGTAGTGGGCGACCCAACCGACCAGGCGGGCCACCATGAACATCACCTGACCGGCGTCGGGCGCCATGCCCGTGACCCGGGCCAACGCAGCCAGGCCCAGATCGACGTTGGGAAAGGGGATGTCCTCACGGGCGGCGAGGTCGAGGAGCTCCTCGACGCGTCGTCGTTCGTCGGGGAGGGCGAGCTCCTCGAATCGCCGCCACAGGGCGGCGAACCGAGCGTCGCCATCGCGATACACGCTGTGGCCGAAACCAGGGAGGCGACCCTGCCACCGGAGGGTGTCGTCGAGCCCCCGTCGGACGCCGTGGCGCTCGATCGCTTCCAACAGCGCGTAAGCACTCGGGCTCGCCCCACCGTGGAGCGGTCCGGCAAGCGTGCTGAGACCGGCCAGCAAGGCGTCGTAGACGTCGGCCCGAGTAGATGCGGCCAGCCGCACGGCCATGGTCGAGGTGGCCAACTCGTGGTCGGCCAGCACTACGAGCGCGGTGTCAACCGCCCGCACGACAGCCGGCGTGGCCGAGCGCGTGAGCCGACCGGTGAGCGTGGCGGCCAGCGGCCGCATCCTGGCGTCATCGCCATCGCTTCCGTTCGTGTCCTGGTTGGCCAGCCGTGGGCGTGGCGCAGGCGGACCGGCCGGATCGAGCACGTCGACGGCCGTCGCCACCAGATGCCGGGCCGTCCGGATGACCTTCTCCGGCCGCATGTCCGAGCGCAAAGGGTCGTGGGCGCCGGCGGTGAGCACGACCCAGCGGATGCGGTCGAGGGCCGAGAACTCCTCCGGCGGGGTCCCGAGCTCGAGTCGGGTCCAGGCCACGGAATCGGCGTCCACGCTCGTGCCCCACACGACCTCGGCCGCCTCCTCGAACGAGGCGGTCTCGGCCAGCTCGACGGCCGGCTGCCCACGAAAGAAGGGCCCGCGGTCGGTGAGCTGGGTCACCGACGTCGTGATCGTGACCATCCGGGTCTCGACCGATCGGGCCTCCCGCGACCGGCGGGCGAGACGCTCGACGTCCTCGACGTCGAAGAGCCGGCGGCGGCTGGTGGGCGACGGATGCGAGGTGAGAAGCCCTCGGCTCACATAGGCATAGAGCGTGTTGATCTTGACCCCGAGGCGGCGGGCGGCCTCTTCGCTCTCGAGCATTCCCTCCATCCCGCTCCTCCTCTTTGTCCCTCGCCGGAACCACGCAGTGACGGTCCCACCCGTGCTGCGGCCGGCTGGCTGTGGGTGGACATGCAGTGGGTCAATATTGACTTGATCAATCTTTACACAAGGCCGGCCAGGACGAACAATGAAGAGGCCGACCGCCGTCCGTCTCCGACGCCGACGGTCCTCGGCCCGATGAAAGGACGAAGAGCGTGCCCACCGCCGTCCACGAACTGATGTCAGCCCCACCGGTCACGTGCTCGGCCGACAGTTCCTTGGCCGACGCCACCGCTCTCATGAACCGCAGACGAATCGGTTCGGTGGTGGTGACGGAGCGGGGTGCCATCCTCGGCATCCTCACCGAACGGGACCTGTTGCGGGCGACGGCCGAGCGGGTCGATGCCGCGGCCGAGCCGGTGCGCCGCTGGATGACCTCCGAACCCGACGTCCTCGGACGAGACGAGGAGGTCGGTGCGGCCTGGTCGGGTCTCACGCACCATCACTACCGGCACCTCCCGGTCGTAGACGGTGACCAGCTGGTTGGAATGGTCTCGATGCGCGACCTGCTCTCAGTGGCCCAGATACGGCCCGCCGGCGAGATCGGGACGGAGACGCCCCGAGGCCTCGAAGGAGTCGTCGTCGCCCAGACGACCGTCGGCGACGTCCGCGGCCGCGAGGGCTTCTTCCACTATCGCCAGTACTCGGCCACCGATCTGGCCGCTCGTCGCTCCTTCGAGGACGTGTGGCAACTGCTGTTCGACGGCAGCCTGCCGGGACCGGAGGCGGCGGGCGCCTTCGCGGAGGAAGAGGCGGAGCTGCGCCGGCTACCCGACGGTGTCCTTCGGCTACTTCCGGATCTCGCCGCCCACGGCTCGGCGCTCGACGCACTCCGCACCGGCGTGTCCGCGCTGGGTGCCGAGCTCGGGTGGCGGCCGACTCACGACCTCGGCCCCGACGAGCTGCGGGCCCAGGCCCTGCGGTTGTGCGCGGTCGTCCCGACCTTGCTCACCGCTGTCCACCGCCTGCGGGCGGGCGAGAACCCCATCGAGCCGCGACCCGACCTCTCTTTCGCGGCCAACTACCTGTGGATGCTGAACGGGCAGGAGGCGCCTCCCGCCCACGTCCGCGCCATCGAGCAATACCTCATCCTCACCATCGACCACGGCTTCAACGCCTCGACGTTCACCGCCCGAGTGGTGACTTCCACCGGGGCGGACCTGGCCGCCGCCATCGTGGCCGCGGTCGGCGCCCTGTCGGGCCCCCTCCATGGCGGTGCGCCGAGCCGCGCCCTCGACATGCTGGACGCCATCGGCACACCCGACCGGGCTGAGGCGTGGGTACGCGAGGCGGTTGCCTCCGGTGACCGCATCATGGGGTTCGGCCACCGCGTCTACAAGACGGACGACCCCCGATCCGTCTTCCTGCGCGAGGTGGCCCGTTCGCTCGGCGGACCACTCGTCGACTTCGCCGAGCAGGTGGAGCGCACGACCGTGGCCGTCCTGGCCGAGCTCAAGCCCGGTCGCGAGCTCTACACCAACGTCGAGTTCTTCGCCGGCGTGGTCATGCACACCTGCGGCGTTCCCCGCGAAATGTTCACGCCGACGTTCGCCTGCAGCCGCACCGTCGGATGGTGCACGCACGTCATGGAGCAGGCCGCCGACAACCGGCTCATCCGCCCGGCGGCCCTCTACGTCGGCCCGATGCCGCCTCTGCCGGTTCCCGTTCCCTAACCGTCCTCCTGCCCTAACCCTCCTCGGTCTTGTCGCTCTCGTCCCCCTCGGTGTCGACGGGGACGGCCCACGGCAAGCCCACGAGCTCCACTCGATGCTGCTCGACCCACTGCAGGTGCAGCACTCGGCGGCGGAAGCGCCACGACCCGTCTCGCCGGCGGTAGCTGTCCTCATAACGGATGAACCACACCAGGTCCGTGGCACCCTCGCCGCCCGGCTGGCCCGTGAGGTGATGCGCGACGCACTGGACGGTGCCTTGGGCGTCGTCACCTTCGATACGAAAACTCGGGTTCGAAACCTGGTGAAACGTGACCACATAGCCCCGAAGCGCTTCGGGGATGCGGCGTAGAGCGGCCTGCCCCGATCGGCGCACCACCGGACGGAGCTCGTTCGGGTAGGCGGGAACCATGAGCTCGGCCTCGGGCTCGAACAACTCGGCAAAGGCGTCACCGTCTCGGCTGTCAGCGGCCGCGGCATACCGGATCGACAAGTCGAACAGCACCACGCGATCGTCGGCGAGGTCGGGCGGCAAGGTGCTCATCCGATGGTTGCAGCTGGAAGCCACGCCGGGCGATCCGTCCCGCCCCCGACGAGGCCAGCGGGGTTGGCGCAGCCGCTCAACGTCCGGTGGTCGACGGCATCGACGGCGGTGCCTCGGCCACGACCCCGAATCGCTCGGCGAATGTGGCGAGCTCGTCTTCGAGAGCACTCAGATCCGGGGTGATCGAGGTTGATACCACCATCCGTGCCGCCCCGGCACGCTCGGCGGCATCCACGTCCTCCTCGGTGGTGGCCGGCAGGTAGCCGGACAGCGAGAGCTCGATATCGCCAGGGTCTCGGCCCACCTCCTCGGCCGCCCGCCGGACCTTGTCCATCCGGTCGGCGAGCACGGCCCCGTCAATGCCGAGCGGCTGGAAGCCGTCGCCCAGCCGGCCTGCTCGCCGGGCCGCGGCCTCACTGTGACCACCGATGTGCAGGGGCACATCGCCGTGGAACGGTTTGGGAAAGGAGTGGGCGTGCTCGAAGGAGAAGAATTCGCCGTGGAACTCGGCTCCGTCGGCACCCGAGTCGGCCCACAGGGCGCGCATTGCCACGATGGTTTCGTCGGTCCGGCGTCCCCGGCTGCGAGGGTCGGCCCCGGTCGCCCGAACCTCCTCGTCCATCCATCCGACCCCCAGGCACATCCGCACCCGACCACCGGAAAAACGATCGACGCTGGCGATGCGTTTGGCCAGGACCACCGGATGATGATTGGGGGCGACGAGCACCCCGGTGGCCAGGATGATCCGGTCGGAGACCCCGGCCAGGTAGGCCATGGCATCGAGCGGATCGGGAATGGCGCAGTCGTCCGGGAGCGGCATACGGCCAGAAGACGAATACGGGTAACGGCTCTGGTAGCCGGAGACGACCACGGCGTGCTCGACCAGCACGATGGACTCGAATCCGAGCCCTTCGACCAGACGGGCGAAGGCTTTGAGCCACTCCCCGTCGGCGGTTGCCCCACTCCGCACCGGCGGAAGGACTCCGAATCGCATTTGCTCTCCCTCCCGGTGCCCGCATCAGCGGGGCGCGTCGTCAGCCGATCGCCCGACGCCGGCCATGCCCGGGCGAGCGTAGGCAGGCGCCGATGCCGGCGCCACCGGCCCGGCCGCGCCACCGGCATCATTCGGGCAACCCGGGAGGGGCAGACATGGGCGGCCTCGGCGGCGTCAGTAGCCTAGGGAGGGGCGACGCGTCGGCAGGTGGGCCGCACAGGGGACCGTCGTTCCGGCAGATCAGAACGAGAGCAGCGAGCATGACGGACGACCACGCTGACGGGCTCCCGGAGAACACCCGGCACTACCCCCCTCGGCCAGGCGATCCACCGATGCCAGCCGCCCGCGAGCCCTCTGACGCCCAGGAGGGCGCCCTCGCACGCTCGGCTCGTCAGGTCGAGCGAGAGCGCATGAACCGCCGGCGATTCCTCGGATGGTCAGCGGCAGGTGGTCTGGCCGTCGTCGGTGCGGCCGTCGGCCTCGAGGAGGCCACAGGGGGAGGTCAGGCGGGCACCCGGGCAGCGTCTGCGGACCGGTCGAGGCGGAAGCGCCAGGCTCGGACCCGCGCCGACCAGAGTCGCGGGCTGACCACCCTGGCCAACGGGGTGGTGGTCCCCACCTCCGAGGCCATCCTGGCTGAGAACGCCAAACCCGGGACCGCATGGTGGGTCACCTCCCAGCAGACCGATCGAGCCATCGAAGGCTTCGCCAGTCAGGTCAGCGCGGTGGTGGGCGATCGGGTCACCCTCTACGTGAACACGTCGGCGTCGAGCTTCCACGTCGAGGCCTACCGGATGGGTTACTACCAGGGAGTTGGAGCTCGGCTGATCTGGCAATCGGCCGAGCATCCCGGCGTGCAACAACCCGATCCGGTGCTGACCGCGCCCACCAACACCATCGAGTGCCAATGGAGCCCGTCGCTCAGCTTCACCGTCGCCGACTCGTGGCCACCCGGCGCCTACTTGCTCAAGCTGGTCGGCATCACCGGAGAGCAGCAGTTCGTTCCCATCTGCATCCGCGACGACTCGTCGACGGCCGCCATCGTCGTCCAGAGCAGCGTGACGACCTGGCAGGCCTACAACCGATGGGGTGGCTACAGCCTCTACTACGGCAACTCCGACGGCTCTCTCTCGTTCACCCACGCTCCGGGTGGCGGTACCTACGACGACCGGGCTCGGATCGTCTCTTTCGACCGCCCCTACGACTACGACTGGGCCAACGGTGCGGCCGACTTCGTCGGCAACGAGTTCCCGGTCGTCTACCACGCTGAGCAACTCGGACTCGACGTGACCTACTGGACCGACGTCGACCTCCACGTGAACCCCCAGCTCCTCAGCAACCACAAGGCCGTCTTCAGCCTCGGCCATGACGAGTACTGGTCAACACCCATGCGCAACGGGGCCGACGCGGCCGTAGCCAGCGGCGTCAACTTCGCCTTCCTCGGAGCTAACGCCTGTTACCGCCAGATCCGGTTCCAATCGTCGACGATCGGACCCAATCGCCAACAGGTCTGCTACAAGGATGCGACCGAGGACCCGCTGACCGGTGTGAACGACGCGCTGGTCACCGTCAACTGGCCGCAACCACCGGTCAACCGGCCCGAGGCCCAGCTCATCGGGTCGACCTACCAGGACGTCGAGGCCGACGCCGACGGGGTGATCGTCGACCCCACGCACTGGGTCCTCGACGGGACGGGGCTTGCCGCCAACCAACACCTCTCGCAACTGGTGCAAGGTGAGTTCGACCGCTATGTGCCCGGCGGGGCAGGTCCGACCAACGTCGACGTGATCGCCCACTCGATCATCCCCAACCGAGGCGACAACTACTCGGACGTGACCTGGTACACCGTTGCGAACGGGGGCGGGGTCTTCGCCACCGGCAATGCGTCGTGGACCAACAAGCTGTCCCACAGCACGCTCGTGCCGGGCAACACCGTGCCCGATGCCATCCCCGGTGTCACCGCACCACTGCTACGGATCATGGAGAACCTCTATTCGGTCCTCGGCACGGGACCGGCCGCTGCCACCCACCCCTCGCAGGGGAACTGGAGTGCCATCTACGCCGGTACGTCAGCACCGGGCGCGCCAAGCGCGAACACGACCGCCTGATCGCGGGCCCGGAGGAGCGGCGCTACTCCGAGAGGCTGACGGGCTGGTCGTCGAGTGCGGGGTCGTCGGGTATCGGGCCCGGTTCTGCAGTGCCGGCCTGCTGAGCAGCCAGGAACTCGCGGATCCGTTCATCGACCTCGGCCATCAGCTGAGGGTTCTCGCCGAGGAACGTCTTGACGTTCTCGCGGCCCTGTCCGAGCTGCTCGCCCTCGTAGGTGAACCAGGCACCGGACTTCTTGATGAACCCGAGCTCCACCCCGACGTCCAGCAGCGATCCCTCACGGCTGATGCCCTTCCCGAAGGCGATGTCGAACTCAGCCTGCTTGAACGGCGGCGAGCACTTGTTCTTGACCACCTTGACACGAGTCCGGTTACCGATCTGGTCGGCCCCGTCCTTGATGGTCTCGATGCGTCGGATGTCGAGGCGGATGGATGAGTAGAACTTGAGCGCCCGGCCACCGGGGGTGACCTCGGGCGAGCCGTACATCACGCCTATTTTTTCTCGCAATTGATTGATGAATACAGCGATCGTCCGAGACTTGGACAGCGTCCCGGTGAGCTTGCGCAGAGCTTGGGACATGAGGCGGGCCTGGAGGCCCACGTGCGAGTCCCCCATCTCGCCTTCGATCTCCGCCCGTGGTGTGAGCGCGGCCACCGAGTCGATGACCAGCACGTCGAGTGCACCCGAGCGGATCAGCATGTCGGCGATCTCGAGCGCCTGCTCACCGGTGTCGGGCTGCGAGATGAGCAGGTCGTCGATATTGACCCCGATGGCCTTGGCGTAGACCGGGTCCATGGCGTGCTCGGCGTCGATGTACGCGCAGATGCCGCCGTTGCGCTGAGCCTCGGCCACCACGTGCATGGCCAGGGTGGACTTGCCGGAGGACTCCGGACCGAAGATCTCGACGATGCGGCCCCGGGGAAGCCCGCCGATCCCGAGGGCGAGGTCGAGGGCCAGGGCACCCGTCGGGATGGCTTCGATGTTCATGTTGAGGTTCTCACCCATGCGCATCACGGAGCCCTTGCCGAACTGCTTCTCGATCTGGCTCAGGGCCATCTCGAGCGCCTTGTCATGTTCCATGTCGTCCATTCTCCTCGGTGCTGTTCGCTCGCTTTGACCCGGCCGACGCTACGGAAGGGCTGTGACGTCGCCGGTCGCCGGTGGCCTGCCCGGACGGTCCCGATTCACGACTGGGGGAATGCGTCCCACTCTAGAGCCGAACGCATGTTCGATGGTGGACCGCCGCCAGCGCCGCCAGGCCCGCCAGGCTGGGGATCAGCGGAATTCCAGGCGGCTCGGGCTAGCGTCCGCCGTCAATGGCCGACCAGCCACCCGTGAACGGGACCTCGAGCGGGCCAATTCCGGTCCTGACCCGTAAGGAGCGGCGCCAGAACGCGGCCGCAGCCCGGCGTGACGGCCGGCGTAACGGCCGACGCACGTGGGGCTACCTGCTGGGCGGGGCGTCGACCGCGGTGTTGGCCGTCGGCGCGGCGGCGGTGTTCACCGCTCACCATCAGGACGCCCGTGCCGCGGTCACCACCACCACGACGACCACCAAACCTGCGGCCGCTCCCACCGCCTTCTGCCCCCTGCGAGGGACGCCAGCCCCGGGCGGTGTCGTCCCAGCCCGTCCGGCCTTGGCCATCAAGATCGGGAATTACACGGGCGACCGGCCCTCGGCCGGGCTCAACCAGGCGGACATCGTCTTCGAAGAACCAGTGGAGGGTGCCATCACGCGACTAGTGGCCGTGTTCCAATGCCAGTCGGCGCCACTCGTCGGTGACCTCCGCTCGGCCCGCGAGCCCGACGTCGGCATCCTCTCCCAGCTGTCCGACCCGATCTTCGTCCATGCCGGCGGCATCGCCCCGATCCTCTCGCTGTTGGCCGATGCTCCACTGACCGACGAGAACATCCTCGACGGCGGCACCGACTCGGCCATCGTCTCCGCGCCGCCGAACCGGGTCGCCCCCTATTCCACGTTCACCAGCACCGCGGCGGCGTGGGCCCTCGACGCGAGAGACAAAACCCCGCCGGCGCCGATCTTCGCCTACGGCCCCACGTTGCCGGCCGGCTCCATCGCCGGGTCGGGCGGATCCGTCCATATCCCGTTCTCGTCGACTTCTGACGTCACCTGGACGTGGAACCCGTCGAAGGGGGTGTACCTCCGCTCGTACTCGGGCGTGCCCGACATCCTCATCGGCGGCAGCCAGACGGCGGCCACCAACGTGGTCGTGATGTCGGTTCAGACCTACACCGGCCCCTGGGTCGAGAACAGCGAGGGCGCCCAGGAGGTCGAGGTGACCGACACCGGGTCCGGTCCGCTACTCGTGCTGCGCGACGGAGTGGCCATCACCGGCACGTGGAGCCGCTCCTCGGAGACAGGGCCGGCCGGTCTCGTGACCTCGACGGGGATCCCCATCACCCTGGCTCCGGGCAACACGTGGGAGGAGCTGGTGCCGGATGGCATCACGGCGACGGCAGCGCCGATTCCCGCCGCGCCGATGCCGACCCGGGCCAAGTCGGCGAACCACTGATGTCGCCCAGCGGGACGTGACCGTCAGTCGAGCGGTGGGAGGAGCGAGCGCCGCAAGAGGTCGAGAGCGGCGATCGTCGCGTACTGGCGAACTCGGTCACGGTCGCCGGGGACCTTGAACGCAAACGACGCCGTCTCGTGGTCGGGACGGGCGAGGCCCACGAACACCGTGCCCGGTGGCTTGTCCTCCTGCGGGTCGGGACCGGCCACGCCGGTCATCGACAGGCCGACGTCGGCGCACAGCACGTCTCGAGCGCCCTCGGCCATGGCCTTGGCTGCCTCGGCCGTGATCACCGGACCGACGGGTACCCGCAGCACGTCGAACTTCACCTGGGAGGCATAGGAGACCACCGAGCCGCGGAACCATCGCGAGGCTCCGGGCACACCCACGAGGCGCGAGGCGGCCAACCCTCCGGTCAACGACTCGGCTAGGCCGAGGGACAGTCCCCGGTCCACGAGGGCCTTGGCCACGGCGTCCTCGATGGCTTCGTCGTCGATGCCGAAGACGACGTCGCCGGCTGTCCGCTCGAGGATGGCCCGGATGGTGCGCTCCTCCTCGTCCAGGAGTACATCGGCGGAGGCCTGGTCCGGAGCGGCTACCGTGACCCGCACCTTGATGCCCTCGATACCGCTGGCCAGGAAGGCGACGGTGGCCGTGCCTCGTCCGGACGCCCGGGTGGCTGCCTCGTCGAGATCGGCAATGTGACCAGCCAGCGCCTCGGCCAAGCCCGACTCGCTCATCCCCCAGGTGCGGAGGACCCGGCTGGCAATCACGCCCGACGACTCGCCGCTCTCGGCCATCCGCTGCTGGAGGTCGGGGGCGATGGCCCGGACGAACATGTCCTCCATCTCGTAGGGCACGCCGGGAACCGCGTAGAGCACCTTGTGTCCGAGAGGGCAGATGAGGCCGGGGGCGGTCCCCTTGACTTGGCGGATGGGCGTGGCCCCGTCGGGCACATCGGCCTGACGGAGGTTGGACTCGGGCATGTCTCGGCCGCGAGAGGCGAACACCTGGCGCATGGCCTCGATCAGGCTCTCGTCTCGGACCAGGCCGACCCCCATGACCTCGGCGATGGCTTCGCGGGTGATGTCGTCGTGTGTCGGGCCGAGGCCGCCGCAGACGATGACCCCGTCGCTGCGAGCCAGGGCCGTTCGCAGGGCGAGCACGATGCGCTGCTGGTTGTCGCCCACCGCCTGGTGAAAATGGGAGGCGACCCCGATGGCGGCCAGTTCCTCGCCCAGCCACCGTGAGTTGGTGTCGGTGATCTGGCCGAGCAGCAGCTCCGTGCCGACGGCCACGATCTCGATCCGCACCGGCCGCCTGCCTCAGGCAGCGGTCGTGCCGGGACCGCGGTGGTGTTCGCCCACACCGGCCGGCGGACCCGCCACTCGATCACTCGGCCCACCGGAGGATGACCCCGACCGGCGGCTCGCAGCCAGGCGCCGACCGTCGAAGTAGTACTGCGCGCCGGTCACGACGGTGAGGGCCGTGGCGACCCAGATGCCCGCCGAGTGGACGGCGGCATAGGTGACGAGCGGCGGTGCCAGGCAGAGCCCGACGGCGAGATCCTGCGCCAGTGTCTTCACCTTGGCGCTCGATCGGGCCGGTACCGACACGCCATGGCGTCCAACCACGGCGCGGTAGACGCTCATGGCGATCTCTCGGATGGCGATGATGGCAACGGGCACCCACCACAGGACGCCCTTGATGATCAGGGCGACGAGGGCCCCGAGGACCGCCACCTTGTCGGCCAGCGGATCGAGGAAGGCGCCGGACCGAGTCGCTCCCTGCTTACGTGCCACCCACCCGTCGAAGCCATCGGAGAGGGCGATGACGCCGCCCAGCGAGAAGGCGGCCCAGCTCGCCCCCCACAGAAGGATGATGGCAACGAAGACGGGCGTGGCCACCAGCCGCGCCGCCGTGATCCCGTTGGCCGGTGTCAGCAACGCCGAAGGACCGAAGGTCGTAGCGGGCGCGCCGGACTCCTGGGCATGGGCAACGTCGCCCACCTGGCCGGTCCCGTTCGGCGTACCCGTCACAGCTGCTTCCTTCACCCCGTCACCGTAGGCCGCATGGTGCCACCGATCGGCTTGCTTCGAGGTCGGGGCCGGCGGCCCCGGTCACGACCAGATCGGCGAACGATCCCACCTCGAGGTCGTCGGGAATGCGGACGATGCCATCGATCTCCGGCGCCTCGCGATAGGTGCGCCCCTCGCCCGGGGCGACCACGAGGACGCGCACTTCTTCACCGATGAGATCGTCCCGACGTGCCGCGGTGATGGCATCCTGACGTTCCGAGCACTCCCGTAAGCGCTCGGCGACAAGCTCGGCTGGGACCTGCCCCTCGGCCTGGGCCGCGGGTGTGCCCTCCTCGCGGCTGAAGGGAAAGAACCCAACCCAGTCCAGGCGGGCCTCATCGAGCCAGTCCAACAGCAGGTCGTGGTCGTCCTCGGTCTCGCCGGGATAGCCGATGATGAACGACGACCGGAAGGCAGCCCCGGGCGCAAGGGCCCGGATCGAACGGATGCGATCGAGGAAGCGCTCACCATTGCCCGGACGGCGCATGGCGGCCAGCAGAGGCCGAGAGACGTGCTGCAGCGAGAGGTCGAAGTAGGGGACGCCGGTGGCCACGATGGTCTCGACGAGCTCCTCGTCGAGACGCGAGGGATAAAGGTAGAGCAACCGGACCCACTCGACTCGCTCGGCTACCTCCTTCACCAAGTCCACGATGGGCCGTCGCTGGAGTCGTCCATGCGCACGCCGCGGTGCGGGCCCCGACGGGGCAGCATCGGCCGGCAACGCACCGGGTAGCGAAGCAGGTGGCCACCGGTCGAGACCGAACGAGGCGAGATCCTGGGCGACGAGCACGATCTCCTGCAGGAGTCCGCCGGCGGCCAACGAGTCCACCTCGGCGAAGATCGACTCGGTCGTTCGCGAGCGCTGCCGACCGCGAAAGGACGGGATGGCACAGAATCCGCAGTGACGATCGCAGCCCTCGGCCACCTTCACGTAGGCCCAGGGTGCGGTGGACGGCGGGCGTGGAAGGTTGAGCAGGTCGAAGTCGCTGACCGGACGATCGCCGACCGTTCGCGGGCCGGCCGGCTTCCGGCCCAGGGCCACAGGCGCGGGTGCGGGTGCGGGTGCCGGTGCCGGTGCCGGTGCTGATCCGGGTGCTGATGCGAGAGGGACGAAAGGACGCAGTGTGCCGCCGTGGTCGGGCCGGCCGGCCGTCAGGCTGACCCCGAAGGGGGCGACGAGATCGACCTCCGGAAGGGCGTCTTCGAGCTCGTCCCCATACCGCTCGGCGAGGCATCCGGTGACGACCAGGCGGCTTCCCTTACGGCGGGATCGGTCGAGAGCGAGCACGGTGTCGATCGACTCCTGGCGGGCCGCCTCGATGAAGGCACAGGTGTTGACGACGACCAGGTCGGCCAGCTCGGGAGCGTCGGCCACTCCGAATCCCTCGGCGGTCAACGTCCCGGCCAGCTTGGCCGAGTCGACCTCGTTCTTCGGGCAGCCCAACGTCTCGATCCAGTACCGCGGGGCCACCGAGAGATTCTACCGGTGAGGGGTCCACCTCTCTGTGGTCGGTAGTGGGTCGGCTTGATTCCGTCGGGCCTGGGCACCGGGGTGACGAGCGACCGCGCCGAAGGCTCGTGCTCAGCCCGGCCGCCCGATCGCGGCACGGGTCAGGACGTCGCCGACCCCTTGCCACCGCATCGGTGGCAAGGGCCGGACAAGTGAGCGTCAGTCCCGGAAGAAGTAGATGCCCCCGTTGGGCGAGTACGGCGAGCCCACGACGAGGATGTTCTTGCCGATGGTGGTCAGGCCCGACCACCCGAAATAGTCCCCGGGCGCACCGTCACCGGCGGTCAACTCGGTGGAGCCGGAGAACGGCCATGTCCCGCCCGACTTCGGGATGGCGAAGGCCGCTCCGGTCGCGTTGTTAGGAAACCCCTGCGAGTCGTAGGGCGCGGTCACCACTACCGTGCTGCCCAGGAGGGTGGCCTCGAAGCCGAAGTAGTCCTCTGCCGCGCACGGGTCGGAATAGAACGTGCACCCCGGGGGGCTGGCGTCGTTGGCCGTGTACTCGGCGGGATCGGCGAGCTCCGTCTTCTGAGTCCAGGTCGCGCCCGAGCCGGTGAACACGTACGCCGTCCCCGAGCCGACACCGTCAGGCTTGGGCGTCGGATAGGAGGCGTAAGGAGCGCCGACCAGGATCGTCGAGTGGTCGAAGGCGACGGCGTCACCGAAATAGTCGCCGTAGACGTAGCCCACCTCCGATCCGCAGGTCGTCGAGCAACCGTCACTGTTGGAGGCAGTGAGCGTCGCTTTGGGGATCCATCCCCCACGCGTCTCCCTGAACACATAGGCCGCACCCTTGGACCCTGTCGTCCCCGGCGCGCCCACGACCAGGTTCTTGCCCGACAACGCCGTCGAGAACCCGAAGAGATCACCGGCGGTATTGCCTGGATCGGTGATCTCGGCCTTTTTGGCCCAATGGCTGCTGGCGAGGCCATACACGAAGATGGCCCCCGCCGATGCGTCCTCGCCGGTGGCGGCGATCAGGATCGAGTTGGACGAGACGACAACGGGCCATCCGAAGTAGTCGTTTGCGGTCTGTCCCGGATCGTCGAGCTCGGCCTGCTGTGTCCAGCTCGACCCGGACCCGGTGAAGACGTAGGCCGCACCCTCACAGGTCGGCGAGCCGGCGCTGTGGCACTGGGCCCCGACCACGATCACGCCTGGGGTGATCGCCACCGAAACTCCGAACTCATCGTTGTTGACGCCGTCGGTGGGCGTCAGCTCGGCCACTTCGCTCCAACTGGTCCCTGAACCGGTGTACACGTAGGCCGCTCCGGTCCCCGAATTGTCGTAGGGGGCGCCGACCACCATCGTGCTCCCGCTCACGGCGATTGACCATCCCAGCAGGCCACCACTGGCGCCGGTGATTTCATTGGCCTGGCTCCAGCCGTGGCGAGCCCGAGGACTCGCCGCCCCGGCCACGGGTGCGGCCCCACCGGCTCTCACCAGAGCCGGATTCGGCCGGGGGGCAAGCCTTGCCGCCGACGCGGCGGGGGCAGCCCCAGCTTCATGCGGGGAAACAAAGACGACGAGCGAGCCCACCATGGCGATGAGTGCCGCGGTGATGACAATGGCTCGAGATCGCCGAACGATCCCGTGAGAGTGGGGGGTTGGTGCCTGCATTTGTTCCGCCCTTTCGACTGAACGTCGCCACCGTCACGGACCAGAACGTCCACATCAACGTTCGGAACCGCCCCGGATCGCTTTCTCTATCGATCCCACATCGCCGTGATCCCGGGCGCCAACACCTCGATGTCGTGAACCCGGAACTCGCGGCAAGCTAACCCCGGCGCCGGGCACCGTCAACCCGCATTCCGCACCATCGGGTTGTCACACTGTGTCCAACTCTCATCCGCTCGAGGAGGCGCCCCATCGAACAGGGGGGGGGCCGTAATTGACCTTCTCCACGCGCCTCGCTACGGTCTGCGACGGCGGCGGACCAGAGGGTGGCGTCTGTTTTAAGTTCGCTATCCGATGGCCTGGCGATCAGACGGATGATCGCGGTGCCACCAAGTCAGCGGTGCCACCAAGTCAAAGGAGCGGGCGGAATGCATCTGAGCGTGAAACTTCTCGTTGCGACGCTGTTGACCGGCGGGGCAGTCCTGGGAACGGCGGCGATCGCCTCTGCTGATCCGGGTTACGTCGGAAAGACTGCGGCCAAGTCAGCCGCGGCTGCTGCCGTCAAGAGCTACCACAACAGATTCGGCAAGAACACCAATGGCTGGTGCGACGGAAACGGCGGCTTCGCTCCGTGCGATGGTGCCGCGGGTGACAGCGGAACCATCGTGCGAAGCCACTCGGGCTCTTCGACCAACGCCTATGCGCCGAGAATCGCGGCCGCTACCGGTCGTTGGTACGCCACCGTCGACGGGGCAACCGATGGCACGTCCATCTGCTCGACCTATCCGGCTCAGGATGAGTCGTGCGACGGCCCCTACACGGATTGGGGCAACCCTAACTTCAACTACTACGCCTTCCCCAAGGGGGGTTTCTCGACGGCCGTCGACATCTATCTGGACGCCACATGGGGAGCGGCCAACCCCGGTGTCGAGTTCGAATGGGACACTGCCGTCAACCAGAGCAACGGACAGTTCGGTCAGGACTTCATTTTCACGGCTCAGACGGGCACGTCGGGGTTCGCCATCGGCGTCGGCAACAACACCAGATCGTCGGTGCCGACTCCGTCCGTCACCATCGATGCGTCGGGGTGGTATCGGTTCATCCACACCTTCGCGGTGAACCCGTCCACGGGTGACGTCGAGGCGACGATGTCGATCGTCGACGTCGCCACCGCCACCCAGGTGCCAGGTGCGAGCTGGGTCCTGCCCGTGATGTTCAGCGGCAGTCCCGAGCCGGCGAGCAGTGTCGGCGGTCCGGTCTACGGGTGGTTCCCGAACGAGAACATTCCCGAGCTGCCGATCGACAACTCCGCGGTGCGCAAGGGCTGAGCCACGACCGACCGACGGACCGCCCGACCGGCCGCGACCCGTCGGGGAGCGGCAACCAACGGCACCCTGACCGCACACCTATCCGGTTCATAGCCTTCTCGCCCGGGGAGGCCATCACCGGGGCGAAGTTCTGCCTCACGGGTGCCGAAGTCGGACGATGAAAGACCGGGCGGAGGACGGCGAGATCAGCTGCCGGCGCCGCACACAGCCACGCCGGCGAAACGGACCTGGGGCCGACCCATCGGCCCCTGTGGTCAGGGCCCGCAGGGCGTCGATCTCCGTGCTCGTCGCGCCGGTCTCGACAACCAGGCTGCATCGGCGACCCGTCGCTCGCCGAGACCACATCGCGGGACGGCGCGAACGCTGTCTCGCGGCACCACAAAGCGGAGAGGGAGGGATTTGAACCCTCGGACCCGGTTGCCCAGGTCAACTCATTAGCAGTGAGTCCGATTCGGCCGCTCTCGCACCTCTCCTCGGCGGCTGTCCCCACCGTTCGCCCTTCTTCTCCGGGCAAAGGCACTGGAGCAAGCCGGTCCTCCAGGGTAGCGGGTCGGTCATGGGCCCTCTCTGGACCTCTCCGCCGTCAGTCCGCCGGTCCGACGGCCTATGGGCCCACTCGGCCGCAGTCAGGCCGCGGTCGCCGCGGAACGCGGGAACGCTGGCCCGCCAGGTTCGGGGATAACCGTGCGGTCGGCGCCGTCCCTCCCCTCCGGGTGGTACGACAGTTGAATGCAGTCTGTGGACGACACGGGGACGGAGGGGACGGAGACGAGGGAGGGGACGGAACCGAGAATTCGCATCCTTGCCGTCACCGACTTCTTCCCCTGGCCACCGCGCAACGGCGGGCTGATCCGGACTTCGACGGCCGTCGAGGCACTGACCGATGCCGGTGACGTCGACCTCTTCTCTCTGTACGACCGGCGCGAGCCCAAGCCCGTGGTGCCGCAGCACGTCCGGCTCGGCCGGGTCGGGCTGAGCCCGTACCCCGCCATCGACCACTCGAACCGATGGCGGATGTCGTGGGTCTTCGCCGGGGGGCGTCGGGCCGTGCCCATGGAGGTCGCCATGCGACAGGCCGACGACGCGCCCGGGCGTGCACTCCGCGACTGGCTCGCCTCTTCGGGCAGCTACGACGTCGTCTGGTTCGCCAGGGCCACCATCTTCGAGTGGCTGGGCCGGCCCGACCTCGGCCGCACGGTCGTCGACCTTCATGACCTGGAAAGCGACAAGGAACGCCGAAGGGCCAGGCTCATGACCGAGGCCGGAGCATCGGCTCTTGTCCGGTTGCGCACGGGCCTGGCCCACGGCCAGGCCCGGCTCAATGCCCGTCGTTGGGCGGCATTCGAGCGATCGGTGGCCGAGGAGACCGACCGGGTGCTGCTGGCCTCGGCCGACGACGCCCGCCGGGTCCCGTTGCCCCACGTCACGGTGCTGCCCAACACCTTCCGGCGTCCACTACGACCGGTGGGCAAGGATCGAGCGAACAAGCCGCCCACCCTCCTCTTCCAAGGCACCTTCGACTACGCGCCGAACGTGGACGGAGCCCGTTGGCTCGTCGACGAAGTCGGGCACCGAGCCCGTATGCGTATGCCCGGCACCGAGATCCGTCTGGTTGGAAAGTCCACGAACGCCCTCGACGAAATGCACGACCCGCCCGATGTGGTGGTCGTGGGACAGGTTCCGGAGATGGAGCCGGAGCTGGCCCGGGCCGACGTCGCCGTCGTGCCGGTCCGCTACGCCAGCGGTACCCGGCTCAAGATCCTCGAGTCCTTCAGCAACCGCATCCCCGTCGTCACCACTGCGGTCGGCGCCGAAGGTCTCGATGTGGAGGACGGCATCCACTTGTTGGTTGCCGACTCCGCCGATGACTTCGTCGCCGCCTGCGCTCGGTTGGTCGACGATACCGAGTTGCGTCGTCGCGTCGTCGACGCCGCCGAACAGCGGTTCCTCGAGCGTTACGAGTCGCACGTCGCCCGAGACCAGATCGTGGCGCTGGTCGCTGAATTGACCAGCGCCGACCGCTGACGACGTCGGGAAATCCCGGGACCGTCGTGAATTCGGGCTCCGGTAGCATCGACCGGATGGAGATACTCGCCCACTATCTCCCACAGTTCCACCCAATTCCCGAAAATGACAGGTGGTGGGAGCCCGGATTCACGGAGTGGACGAACGTGACCCGGGCCCGACCGCTCTTCCGCGGCCATGTCCAACCTCACCTCCCGGCCGACCTCGGCTTCTACGACCTCCGTGTCGCCGAGGTCAGACAAGCGCAGGCCGATTTCGCTCGCCGGTACGGGCTGACCGGTTTTTGCTACTGGCACTATTGGTTTGCCGGCCGGTTACTTCTGGAGCGGCCGTTCGAAGAAGTGCTCCGCACTGGAGAGCCCGACTACCCGTTCTGCATCGCCTGGGCCAACCAATCATGGTCGGGCATCTGGCACGGTGCACCGCACCGGATTCTCATCGAACAGACCTATCCCGGAGCCGACGACGACGCCCGCCACTTCGCCTACCTGCTCCGCGCTTTCGAGGATCCTCGCTACATCAGGATCAAGGGCCGACCGCTCCTGTTCATCTACAAGCCCGCCGACCTTCCGCAACCCGCCCAGTTCGTCGACCGGTGGCAGGCGATGGCCAGCGCGGCCGGCCTCGAGGGCCTCCATCTGGTGGCCAGCTTGGGCGAGTCGTCCTATGCCACCCATCTCGAGGACGGTTTCGACGCCGCCGTCTACTACGAGTTCCCGTTTCAGGAGACGTTCATGACCTGGTTCCGGGAGCGCCTCATGTCCCGGAACGTCATCCGCGGGCCCAAGCGCTTTCCGTACCGAAGGGCCTTACCCGAGCCGCCAACCGACATCGGCGGAACGGTCATCCCCTGCGTCTACCCGAACTGGGACAACACGCCCCGGGCCGGCCGCCGGGGCGTACTCGCCACGCACTCGACACCGGAGCGCTTCGGCGCCCAGGTGCGGCGTGCCATCGAGATCGCCAGCCGCGCCCCCGCCGGCGAGCGGATGGTCATGATCAAGTCGTGGAACGAATGGGCGGAGGGCAACTATCTCGAGCCCGACCGCGAGTACGGATTCGCCCGACTCGAGGCGCTGGCGGAGGAGGTACGGCGAGCATCCGCGCTGACGCCATCGGCAGCGTCACCGGAGCCGGCCTCCACGTCACCGGCATCGCCGGTGCCAGCCGCATCGCCGGCGCCACCCGCATCGCCCTCCGCCGGCTCATCGGCTTCGGCCGTCTCCGACACAAGAGTTCGCCGAACTGACGAGTGAGTGGCCGCCGGCATCTTGCTCGTAACCATTGGAAGGCCACTCGCCTGCCATTCGGCCGCCATCGCCGAGCGTCTGAGGAACGGCATCCCCGGTTGGTTACCGGTAGCGGAGTCGGAGGCCGCGCCCGGTCCTCGTTACCGCCTGCTGACCGAGGCGCATCCGCCGCGGCGCCGCGTTGGACCGAGGTGGCCGATAAGGCGTTGGCTGCCGTCTGGGCCGGCTCCAGTGCGGCCGGGCCCAGGGATTCCTCTGGCAGCCAGCGTCCCTCTCGCCCGATTGTTGGGCCCGATGCAGACCCCCGTCTGAACCGGGCCGGCGTCCAGTCACTCGGCCTCGGATGGCCCTCGAGGCGGCCCAGACAACCGGGGCCACCGACACCACCTGGCGAGCGGCCGCCCCTGACGGGGCCCGTAAATCGAAGGGTAGGGTGCAAGCTGTGAGCACCGACGACTCCCTCGACTTGGAGCTTGCCGCCGCCTCGCTGCGAGCCGATGCTTCCGACGTGCGAGTCCTGCTCAAGGTGCTCGTCGATAATCTGCAGGACAGCCTCGGCTCCCGGCTCCACGTGCAGCGCAAGGGTGGGCTCCTCCGCAAGGGGGAGGAGATCCGCTCCCTCCGAATCGACATCGGCGACGACGAGTTCGAGGCCGTGGTCGACGGGGACGTCCTGGTCTGCGGGGTGGGTCACTCATCGGCGGGGATACGGATCCGCAACGAGAAGGTCGACATGGCCACGTGGCTCACACGGCTGTTCGGCTCGCTGCAATCCGAGGCCGCCCGCAGCCAAGGGGTGCGCCAGGCGCTCGAAGGCCTGCTCATCAGAGGACAGACGTGACCGATCTACCCGCCGATCTACCCGCTGATCTCCCCGAAGGGGCCAGCCGGAGGCTGGAGGAGCTCGAGCACGGGCTCTTCACCTCCGACCTTTCGGTCAACGAGTTCCTGCTCATTAAAGAGGTCGGCTTCCATCCCCTGGGCTTCGTGATGGGGTCGTCGATCTATCACATTGGCATCCAGACTCGGAAGTGGGGACAGAGCCAAGAGCTCGACAAGCTCACGGCGGCGATGTACAACGCCCGCGAGCTGGCCATGACACGGATGGAGGAAGAGGCGACGGCGCTCGGCGCCGACGGCGTGGTCGGAGTGCGCCTCGACGTCAACTTCTACGAGTGGGGCAAGGACGCGGCCGAGTTCATCGCCTTCGGCACCGCCGTCAAGGCCGAGAGCGGGCGCTCCTACCGCAACAAGCAGGGCAAGCCGTTCACGTCGGACCTCTCGGGTCAGGACTTCTGGACGCTCATGCAGACCGGCTATGAGCCCCAGGGCCTGGTCATGGGGACGTGCGTCTACCACATCGCCCATCGCGGCCTCGGCCAGACCATGTCGGCCGCCGGCCGCAATGCAGAACTGCCCAACTTCACTCAGGCGCTCTACGAGGCTCGCGAGTTGGCCATGACCCGCATGCAGGACGAGGCCAACGAACTCGATGCGTCGGGCATCGTCGGTGTGCGCCTCGAGGAGAAGTCCCATCAGTGGGGCAGCCACACCATCGAGTTCCTCTCCCTCGGCACGGCGGTCACGAAGACCGGCGACGAGGTGACGCTGCCGGCGCCGACCACCATCATCTCCCTCGACAACTGATGGCCGGTCCGGCCAGCGCCCTACCCGACCCCGACCTCCCCGACCTCTCCGACCCGGAAGGCCCCGAGGGGACAGACCTGACCGCAGCCAAGGACCGACCGGACCTCCCCGAGGCCGCCTCCCGCCGCATGGAAGAGAGCGCCTTCACCTCCGGATTGACCGTGCCCGACTTCGCCGCCTGTCTTCAGATGGGACTCACGCCGGTGGGCTACGTCCAGGGCTCGTGCGTGATGCAGTGGCGCTGGTACGGCTACGGGGGATCGCCGTACGGCCTCTACGGGCAGTGGGGTGCCCCCGCCGGCCAGGGCGGCGGATACGGGCAGCGCTACTCGTGCCCCCACGGGTTCGTCTCGAGTGAGCACCGGATGTGGGGCCAGAACATGGAGCAGCCGTGGATCGAGGATGCGTGGCGGTCCGGGTTCGGGGCCGCCAACAGCCGGATGGTCGAAGAGGCGACCGACCTGGGCGCACACGGTGTCGTCGGCGTAGCCGATTCGTGGCGACCCCTCACCGACCTCGGCGTCCTCGAGTTCCACCTGCGTGGCACCGCCGTCCGGGTCGAAGGTGAACCGGTGCCCGACGGGAGCCGTGCTCCATGGACCACGTATCTGGCCGGCCAGCGCCTGGCCAAGCTGATCGAAGCCGGTTACGCCCCGGTGGCGGTGGTCGCCGCCGTGGCGGCCGTGCGGGTCTGGGCGTCGTGCATCACTCAGTACCTGGCCGGTGGGAGCACGGCCATGTGGGGCGGCCAGACAACCGGGTCCGAGATCACCCAGGTGGCGGAGGCGCAGATGGCCGTCCGGCAGCTGGCTCGCGAAAGGGTCCGCGGCCTGCTCGACTCCGACTCGCTGCACGGCGCCGGCATGGTGACCACGGCCAGGGAGATCGGTGAGGGCGACGCCGATCTCGAGTGCATCCTCCGCGGCAACCGGGTGCGCCGGTTCAAGGAGTTCGAGGCCCTGCCGCCACCCCGGCCCACGGTGCGACTCCAGTGAGCACGGGAGGCGGGCGATGACGGACCGGCATCCGTCGGCCGGCTCGGCCGGCGCAGAAGATCTGCGGGCCCAGGTGCGCCGAGCGGTGGCCTCCCTCGAGAAGCCACCCCGTCACGGCGACCGGCCGGCCACCACCGATCTCTCCCTCGACGAGGAGCTCTGCCTGCACGCCGTGGGCTGGGAGCCGGTCGACCTCGTGTGCGGGATCTCCCTCTTCTCGGTGCCGAGCGGGGTCTGGTCGTGGGGCCAGGGGGAGATCACCTGGGCCTCGAACGCCTTCATGCAGGCATTTGCGGGGGCCAGCAATCGCATCCACCACGACTGCCGCCGGGCCGGCGGCCACGGGGTTGTCGGCGTCCGGGTCGAGCGGGCCATCCAACGCCACCACATCGAGGTGACGCTGGTGGGCACGGGCGTGCGGCCCGTGGGGGCGAAAGGCGGCCCACCGACGGCCATGTTCCTGTCCGACCTCTCGGGCCGCGACTTCGCCCTGCTCGAAGGGACCGGGTGGGAGCCCCTCGGCCTCGCCGCCGGCGCCAGCTTCGTCTACGCCCCCCGGCGCTCGGTGGGCACCGTGATGCGTCAGACCTCACAGAACGTGGAGCTCACCAATTTCACCGAGGCCATCTACTCGGCCAGGGAGACGGCCATGGAGCGCATGCAGCGGTCGGCGCTCGAGCTGGGCGGGAGCGGGGTCGTCGAGGTCAAGATCACCGAGGGTCCGGTGAGCTTCGCTGGTCACGCGGTCGGTTTTGCCGCCTACGGCACCGTCGTCCGGCATCGGGGCGGCGACCAGCGCCTGCTCCGACCCCAGGTGGTGCTGCCCCTCGACGACGCGGTGCAAGGCTTCGAGGCCACCTCCCTTCGCGGCGAGTAGCGGTCAGCCCACCTTGAGCAGGACGAGGGCCCCGATGACGAGGACCAGTCCAACCTTCCACAGCCAGCCGGTGGTCAGGATCGAACCGAGGGCCAGCCTGGCGCGTCGCCACAGTTGACGTCGGGGTCGGCTCCGCCGCCGGTGGGACGGCCCAGCTGACGTACCCGACGCGGCCGACGCGGCCGATGCGGCCGACGTGGCCGACCTGGGGGCCTCCCTTTGCTCGGCCAGGGATGGGCGACGATCGACCACCGTGGGCCCGCTCGACGCAACCGGCGTCGTCATGGGCACCGGCGCCGGATCGGACGGCGAACCTGTCAGCGGAGCGTCCGGCGTGATGGCCAGTGCGTCCGGAAGGGCGTCGAGCCAGGGGGCCGACCGGTGTTCGGACACGCGCCGCTCGGCGTCGTCAGCCTCCCGCCGGGCTACCGCCAGCTCGCCGAGCAGGAGCTCGATCTGTCGCTCGCTCCGAGCCACGATCTCGCGCACCTCGTCCCCGTCGACCACCGCCGACAGCTGCGGTCGATCGCCAGGGGCCGGGGGGCGGTCGTCCGGCAGTGGTTGGTCACTCATACGCGAACAACGGCGGCGAGCCGGCGAGGGCCGGGGTCTCGGGCTCGAGGTCGTCGTAGCCCGTCCCGGAACCCGGTTCCACGACAGCTGTGCCGAATGGCGCGGTGTCCTCCGTTTGCGGGCTGGGAGGGGTCATCTCGTCGAGCCACTTCGCTCGGCGCTCGGCCAGGTCGGTTCGAGCGCGGGCATCGGCGATGGCTCGCTCGATCCGGCGTCGTTCAGCAGCCGCGGCCCGCAGGTACACGTCGACCGAGCCGCGGGTATAACCGGCTGCCGAGAGACGCTGATTTGCTTCTGGCATTGCCCCCGCTCCACCGCCGGCAACGTGCCGGCTCCCGCCCGTAAGCATACCTACGGGCTTGGTGGGGAGCGAGTGGCGCCCAGGCTCAGGCCTTCCAGCCTGGTCCCGATCGCCGCACGGTCGAGATTCGCCTACCCGCCGTCGGTGGCGCCTCAGCCGAACCGCCCGTGGACGTAGTCGAGCGTCCTCGGGTCCTGCGGCGAGTCGAACATGGCGTCGGTCGGACCGTGCTCGATGATGTAGCCGGGAGCTCCCTGCTCGGCAAGGAAGAAACCGGTGTAGTCGGAGACCCGCTGCGCCTGCTGCATGTTGTGGGTGACGATCACGATGGTGACCTCGGCTCGCAGCTCCTCGATGGTGGACTCGATTCGGCGGGTGGAGGTGGGGTCGAGGGCGGAGCACGGCTCGTCCATGAGCAGCACCCGGGGCTGGATGGCCAGGGCCCGGGCGATGCACAGTCGTTGCTGCTGACCGCCCGACAGTGCACCGCCTGGACGCCGGAGTCGCGACTCGACTTCCGTCCAGAGCCCGGCCTTTTGCAGGCACTGGTAGACGATCTCGTCCTTCGTGTCCTGGTCGACGCGAGCACCGGTTAGTCGGAGCCCGGCCAGCACGTTGTCGTACACGGACATGGTCGGGAAGGGGTTGGGCTTCTGGAACACCATGCCGATGTGACGGCGCGCCTCGGTCAGCTTGCGACGAGGGTCGTAGATGTCGACTCCGTCGAGTAGCACGTCACCGGCCAGTGCAGCCCCCGGAGTGAGCTCGTGCATGCGGTTGAGGATGCGCAGGAAGGTCGACTTGCCGCAGCCGGAGGGACCGATGAGCGCGGTCACCTGGCGGGCCTCCATGATCAGGGACACCCGATCGAGGACCTGGTGGTCACCGAACCAGGCCGTGATGTCGCGGGCTTCGAGGGTGGCTGCTTCTGGGGCAACGCGCCGCGAGCCCGGGGTCGCCTCCGGTTCCGTGGATGCGGTGGGGTCGGTGGGTGCTTCGACGAGCATGACGGGTCCCTTCGCTCGCTTAGGTCAGGTTGGGTAGGAATCGGGCCAGCTGGTCGGCGAGGAAGACGCCGACCAGAAGGACAGGGGCCGAAAAGACGATCCAGGCCTGGGCACGGCCGAACCGACGCCAGCTCCATGCGGCCAAGATCAAGACGGCGGCCAGCGCCTCGAGCCCGAGGAGGAACAGCCAGAGGCTCCCGGTGTCGATGCCGAGGGGCTGCTCGCTGGCAGGCACGGTGCGCAGCAGTGGCCGGAACGAGGGGAGGGGACGTCCCACTTTGTCGGCGTCGACCCAGACGACTCCCGAGGGAGCGAAGGGCGTACCCGACGCCGTGCCCAAGGTGAGCCGCGACGTCCCCGGGACGGGGCCGAGCACGCGTGCGCCGGCGGCATGGACGTCGACCACCCGGAAGGTGGCCGTGCCCGCCTGCGTCACCACCGTGATGGTGGCGCCCTTTCGGAGGTCGGCGATGCGGGAGAACGGGCCGCCGTAGGCGTGGGCCCGCCCGAGGACCACGCTCGTGCCGTCGCCTCCGGGGAAGACCGTCGAGCGCAGATGACCCGGTCCGCCGGTCAGCACCGCCGCGGTGGTGCCCTGGGCGATGACTTGTCGCACCCCGATCGAAGGAATGGCCAGGAGGCCGATGGGTGTGCCCAGCGCGATTGGGCGGTGGTCGGAGCCGACCGGCCCGACGGCGCCCGTGCCCAGTGCCAGCTCGGATCGGAACTGGTTGAACAGGGTGATCTGGGTCGAGCGATGCTCGAGCCCACCGAGCACGGTGAGCTCGGCCACCAGACCGACCAGGACGACGGCAACGGTCGCCAACGTCAGCTGGGCCACGCGCCAGCGCCGACTCGAGAACCGGACCGATCGCGGACCCGCTTGCCGTTTGGCGCCCTTGCGTCGAAACGACCAGTGGCGCTCACGGCGAGGGAACCCCGAGCCCGGCTCGTCCGGCCCCTCTGGCTCGTGGTCGCCGTCGTTGTCGGCGACTAGCTCGTCGGGCTCCGTGACGATGTCGGGTGTGGCCGGAACCGGGACGAGGAGCAATTCGCGCTCGATGGCCGTCTGGGTCAGCGTCATGACGTGGCCTCCTCGGTACCGTCGCCCTTCCGCTGGCGGATGAAGCCGAGCACCACGAGCAAGAGCCCGACCCCGAGGAGGTCGAGGGCGATCCCTCGGGCGCTCGAGAGGCCGGCCGCGGTCAACGCGTCGTGGAGGATGCCCGGGTCCTTCACCGGGGCGTTGGATCCCGGGCCTGACTGCCCGGTCGCATTACTGGCCGCTGTCCCCTTTGACACGGTCGCCGTTGACGCCGCATTGTCGCTCACGGGCGAGGTGGTGTCGGATCCCTCGCCCAGGTCCCCGTCGTCGGACGTCGCACTCGCCCCCGACCCGGTAGGCGGACTGGTGGTCGGACCTCCTGATCCGCTCGTCGCCGTGGTGTTCGACGTGTTCGACGTGTTCGACGTGTTCGACGTGTTCGACGTGTTCGACGTGGCCGGTGGCGAGGTCGTCGTCGTGGTGGTGGGGGGCGGTGGGGTCGGAACCGTCCACGTGAACCCGTTGGGATCGCTCGAGCTGGCCGCGAAGGTGATCTGGACGTTCCATAGGGTGGTGACGTGGCCTTGGTCGGCGCCTTGCTCGTTGACGCAAGCCAGCCCGGTTTCCCAGACGCCGGGGGTCGTTCCTTCGTCGAGGAGTTGCTCGAGCGTCAGGGAGCTGCCGGTCAGCGACGGCTCCCATTCGAAGCCGTCGGGCAGCGATGGGAGCTGACCGCTCGTGCCGACGATCGTGATGAAGCCGTAGTAGCTGCCGTTCGCGAACAGCCCGCCCCCCGTCGACGGGCCGGCGGCTGAGAAGGTGATGGTGCTCGGATCCGTCCCCTCTGGCACCAGGTAGCTGTCGAGCTGTTGCGGATTGGACTGCGAGTAGTTGGCACAGGAAGCCGCACTAGAGCCTCCCTCTCCGCCCTGCTGGGCAGGGAGGGACAGCCCGAACTGGGTGGTCGACCCGCCCGCGTACAGGGGCTGAAGCGCTTCGTTGATGAGCGTGGCCTGGTTGGTCGGCACCGCGGCGGCCGCCAAGGTGGCCGCGCCCCAACCGAGGACGCTGGCGGCGATGACGGTGACGACGACGCACGCTCGCCCACGCACCGACCGCCGGCTCATGACGCGCCTCCGACCTCGGGAACCGGGGGCTCCGCCGGCGGGTCACCGCTTCCGTCGCCGGCCGGGGCGGCCATCGGTGTCCCCATCCGGCGCAGAAGGAGGGCGCCGAGGCCGGCGGCCAACCCCAACAACAGCAGGAAGGGCAGCAACCAGCGGAGCCATCCCGCGCTCACCGCCGTGGTGAGCTCGACGCCAGCCTTGAGAGGCCGCCGTGCCGGGCGCCGCGCCGGGGCCGCGGCCGGGCTCGTGGTCGTGGTCGCGGGCGCCGAGGAAGCCCCGCTCGAGGACAGCGTCAGCGGGATCCCCGGAACGTTGGTGGCCGCCACCGGGGTGGGTGTGGCGGCGGGCGTGGCCGCGGCGGGGAAGGTCGGCGGATTGAGGATGGTGGCCTCGGCCTTGGTGTCCTCGGCCAGCAGGCTGCTCGGCAAGGGCACGTAGCCGGTGGGGAGCTGTCCGGGGTTGAACCCTGGCGTCTGGCCGGCCCCGGTGGCATAGGTGAGGAACTGCGCGTAGAGGGCGCGCTGGCTGGCGGTGAGCGTCTCGGGACGGGTTGCCGCGTAGGTGAGCATGGTGAGCGGATAGGCACCGGCCGCCTTGCTCGACGGGTCGGGCTCGAGCACCCCGGATGTCGCGCTCGGCACCATTGCCGCCTCGCCGTCCAGGAGCCCGCTCGTATCGGGCGCGACGAAGGCCGGGTCGGGCCCGTCGTCGCCGGCCGCGCTCAAGTCCGCGGTCTGCAGGCCGAACCTGGCCGCCGACACCGTGTCGGTGATGGAGAGGATGAGGTGCGTCCCCGAGGGCTGGGGCCCGTTCGATCCCCACGCGTTCTGCGGGGAATTTGCCGGGTTGATGGTCGTCTTGGCGCCGTCGTTGGACTCCGCCGCGTCCTCGGCGGCCGCCGCCTGGGTCAGGGTATAGGGCGACCAGTCGAGGACACAGAGCGGCCGGGCATCCTGTGCCGGCGGTCCGACCACCTGCTGCCCCGTCTGGACGCAGTAGGGGTCGCTCTTCGGGAAGTTGTCGGGGGCCACGCCCGCGGACTTCCCGGCCAGCCCGAGCACCTGGGTGTAGAGCGGGTTGACCCGCATGCCCCACGGGTCCGGCTGCCCCTGCAGCCAGGCCAGCGCGGCCGGGTCGGAGAGGACCCACTGCCAGACCTCCTGGTTGGCGTCCGAGCTCGCCTCCTCAACGAGGAGCGTGCCGGCGTCGCTGAGCTGAGTCGTGCTGAGCTCGGCGAACTCGGGGTTGTACTGCAGGAAGTCGGGATCCGTCAGGATGCTCACCGGATTGTGCTGGATCCAGGCGTAGGAGGGCGACTTGTCGTTGGTCACGTCCTCGAGCTGGGCCTGATAGGACTCGGTCAGGAGCTTGGCCACCAGTCGAGGGGTGAGGTAGATGTTGGCCACCTGATCGCCGGCGAGCGCCTGCTCGCCGGGATAGGGCTGGCCGGTCGACGGGTCGGTGCCCGGATACCGCTCGATGTTGAAGGCCACCACCACGCCCGACAGGGTCAGGGGCGCATAGACCACCGGGTTGGTGGCGTCGACCTGGCTCGCAGGGATCGGGTTGGAGAACACGGACATGCCGGCCGCGCCGTAGGCCGGGGAGACCAGGTTGGTGCGGGCCGCCCCGTCACTGTCCTGGATGTAGCCGAACAGCGGAGCGCCCGGCTGTCCACAGAGGGCCGGCAACCAGCTGGCCGCCGCCGGTTCGGCCAGCTCGTTGCCCACGATCTGTTGGGCGTTGGCTCCGAGGGCACAGGTGCTGCCCAACGGGTTGAACTGGATCGGGACCTGGATCCGGTTGGCCCAGGCCGTCGGCGTGAGCGGTGAGGTGACGACCCCCGAACTGTCCCCGATCCCGGAGTTCGGTGGGTTCTCCTGCTCGGGGGTGCCCCGGGGAACGACCACGATCCAGCACTGAGGGACGATGTCCACCTTCCCCGCTCCTGGCTCGATGTCCTGGCCACAACCCAGCCCGGGTGCCTCGAGCCCGGTGTCGACATCGAAGAGCTGCTGTCCGGTCCCGTTGGCATACGTACGAGCGAAGTCGACCTCGTTGGTGGTGGCGAAGCTGTAGTACGGATTCAGCCAGAATTGCTTGGGCGCGTATGGGTTTTCGTCCCAGCCGTAATCAGCCTGCTGATCGACGACGGTGCCGTCCACCGCATCGAACGGCTCGATGTCGAAGTTGTCCGTCGTGTCGACGAACGCGGGAGCTGCTTGCAAGGTCGAGTAGTTGCTCCATCCCTGCTTGGAGAGGTTGCGTGAGTACTCGAACCCGGTGTTGTTGCCCACCGGATAGGACGAGGTCGGCGTGGACGACTCGCCGCCGTACTCGCACTGGGTGGGATCGGGGGCCTGCTGGGTCTGCGGGTCGCTCCAGCACTCCATGATCTGGAGATAGTCGCCCTGGAACACGCAGGCGGCCGAGCCCGCCCCACCGCTGCAGACGGTCGGCGGCGCCCCGGTCCACGAGACCGAGACCGCCTGGTGGGTGAGGCTGTGGGTCTGGTTCACGGTCACGGCCAGCCCGGCATTGGTCCCTGTCCCGTTCACGGTGACCTGCGAGGCGGTGGGAGGGAGCCCGTTCACCACTCCCTGACTACCCGGGCTCCCGCTCCCCACCGCTGGCGATGCGCCGGCCCCCGCCGGTGCCCCCGATCCGAAGGCGAGCACGGCGAAGGCCACGGTGGCGAGGACGGCCACCAACGCCTCGGTCACCCGGACCGATGGACGCCTCGGCCACGGAGCGCCACGATGGGCGGCGGCCGTCGTCACGGCAACGATCTCCGGGCACGACGACGGCCGAGCCATCGGACGAACAGGGCGGGGAGCGCGATGAGCAGGAGTAGGCCCGCCACGGCCAGCGCCAGCGCCGACTGGACCGAGCCCCATCCGGTGTTGACGGCCAGCGTGTCGGTGATCGGACTCGGGGCCCCGAGCGGCGGCGCGGCTTTCGAACGGGAGCAGTCGGTGCTTGCCGTCGTCGACGACGTCGACGAGCCGGAGGGTCTCGCGCTGGTTGCCGATGCGCTACAGGTGGACGCCCCCGGACCGACCGCCGCCGTCCCGCTCGTCGCCGCCGTTCCGGCCCCGGACGTAGTGATCCCCGTGGCCGACGTCGCACCCGTGTTGGTGACCCCGGCCGACGCGTTGCCGGTCACGTCCGTCGAGGCCGCCGCTCCCCCCGTCCCGTTCACGCATTGGGTCGGGCCCTGCTTGTCGCAGGCCGGAGGATAGGGCGCCGTGACGGCCAGGAGGTTCGCTCCCGTGGCGGGGTCGAAGGTCGGGTTGTCGCAACCCGCGATGTTGATGTTCTGGACGACCGCGCCGGGGATCTTGGCGATCTGGGCGAAGCCGGCCTCCACCAGGTTGATGGGTAACGGTGAGTAGCCGAGGACCGAGACCTGTTGCTGGCCCGCGCACATGGCGTAATAGGAGAAGGCGGCCAACGTGGCACCTTTCGCCGTGTTGAACTGGCCGGAAACGGTGGTGGGGAGGATCAGGTAGCTGTAGGCGGACAGCGGATAGGTCCGTGGGTCGGGATCGGTGTAGACCCCCTGCAGCTTCTGCGTGAGGTAGAGGGCGGGGTTGTTGACGTCCGTCGTGTCGACCTGGGCAGACAGCAACGAGACGGCAACGTTCTGAGGGGTGGGCTCGGTGTAGTAGCCGGCGGAATTGAGCATCAACGCCACCGGGAAGTTGGTGGTGAGCGCGTAGTAGTAGTTCACGTAGCCGATGGAGCCGGCGGCGTAGCTCTGCGACACGTACGAGGAAACCCCGAGGTCACCGTTCTGGGCGATCATCGAGGACCCGGCCACGGTCGGCCAGAACGAGGTTGCTCCGCAGGCCGGCGCCCGCCCGCTCGACTGGCAGTAGGCGTTCCAGATCGACGGGTACTGGCTGATCATCCAGGCGGAGAGCTGGTAGCTGGACCCGGCCCCGTCGGATCGCACCACCGGCACGATGGTCTGGTTGGGGAGCTTGAGGGCCGGGTTGTCGGCGGCGATGGCCGGGTCGTCCCAGTTGGTGATCTGCCCGGTGAAGATCTTGGCGATGTTCTCGCCGGACAGGCGCAGGTTGGTGACCTGCTGGCCGTTGATCCTGAGGTTGTACATGAACACCGTCCCGCCCGCCGTGATCGGCATGTAGGCGTAGCTGCCGGGTCGCGGGTGCTCGGGCGCGGAGCCGTCCTGCGGGTCGGTCTGGAAGGGGATGTCCGACGCGGCGAAGTCGGTGAGGCCGTTGATCCAGTCGAGGCGGCCCTGGGTCGAACCGTTGGCCGTGAAGTTGACCCGCATGCCCGCGGACTGCTCGTCGGCGATCCACTGGTCGATGGCCCCGGCCGACCACGACGAGCCCTCACCGGAGATGGGTACGTAGGCCGTGGCACCGATCGGCCCGCCGAACGCGACGATCCCGATGAACATGGTCGCCAGCGCGACGAAGGCGACGGCGACCCGGGCCAGCCGGCTCACGAGGTCGCTCCCCCGACATCGGCGGCCAGGCGGGCGAGCCGTGCCCGGTCGCGACGCGACTCGCGCTCGGCCCGCCGTGCCGCCCGAGGCGAGAGGTGACCAGGGCCCCACCCGCCGATGCGACGGGCCAGGAGGAAGAGGACGATGACCACCACCAGCAGCACCGTGGCGCAGGCGAAGGCTCGCGTGATGTAGTTCGGCACGCCGGTCTGCACCAGCTTGAGCGCCTCGAGGGGGAGCGAGACCATCGCCCCGTTCAGCGGATTGACGTTGAGATAGCTGGTGAACCCGGCGGTGAGCAGCACCGGTGACGCCTCGCCGATGGCCCGGGCGATCCCGAGGATGATGGCGGTGGCGAGTCCCGAGCGGGCCGTGGGCACGACGACCTGCATCTCGGTCCGCCAGCGGGGCGCCCCGAGGGCGGCGGCGGCCTCGCGCAGGTTGCCGGGCACCAGGCGCAGCGACAAGTCGGCAGCCCGGATGATGTAGGGCAGCATCATCACGCTGAGGGCAAGCGCGGCGGCCAGGCCCGAGCGGCCGAAGCCGAAGAGCAGGATGAACGACGAGAAGATGAACAGCCCGGCGAGGATGCTCGGCAGCGCGGTCATGGCCTCGACCACGGTTCGGAAGAATCGGGCGGGCCGGCTGCGGGTCACGTCGAGATAGACGGCGGCGACCAGCCCGACGGGGACGGTCAGGACTACGGCGATGCCCACCATCCACAGCGTGCCGACCAGCGCGTGGATCATGCCGCCCTTCTTCAGCGAGGCCAGTGGCCCGGCGGTCGACATGTCTTCCGTGTAGAAGTTCGAGTGCCCGAGGGCCCGCCACCCTCGGGCCACGGTGAACCCGATGACCACCGCCAAGGCGCCAAAGGCCAGCACCGCGCAAGTGGCCATGAGCACGGTCACCACCGCGTCGGTGACCGCCGGCCGGTCGTCGCTCAACGAGACGAGCACCCCGTAGGCGACGACGAAGAGCACGTAGCCGACCAGCACGATCCCGAAGACCCCCTCGAGGGCGGTGAGGCGGGCGAGGAGGAGCGCCCCGCAGCCGCCGGCCACGGCCGCGCCGATCAGGTTGAACGGCGAGAACTGGAGGCCGCCGATCTTCCGACGGGCCTGGAGGGGACGCGCCCAGCTGTCGAGCTCGGCCTCGTCGCCCGGTGGCCGGCCGGAGGCCGCTCCTTCGGTCGTTCGGCCTCGAGCGCCGGGAATGACCGCCGGGGGTTCCTCGACGAGGGTCATCGCTCGCCTCCCGCCATCTCAGACTTCACTCTCTGCGCCCGAGCGCGACCGCGAGACGACCATCGAGGCGCCGAAGTTGACCACCATGGTCACAGCGAAGAGGGAGAGACCGGCGGCCATGAGGGCCGAGGTCCCGAAGGCCGAGGACTCGTTGGCCTGGGTGGCGATGAGGGCGGAGACGGAGTTGCCGCCCGCCTGCAGGATGTGCAGGTTGATGTCGAAGACGGGAGAGATGATGAGGAGCACGACGATGGTCTCGCCGAGCGCCCGGCCCAGTCCGAGCATCGTGCCGCCGACGATGCCGCCCCGCCCGAAGGGCAGGACAACCGAGCGGATCATGCCCCACCGGGTGGCGCCGAGGGCGTAGGCGCCCTCCCGCTCCCCGAGCGGAGCCTGGGAGAAGGACTCGCGCATCACCGAGCACAGGATGGGGATGACCATGAGGGAGACGGCGATCCCCACGATGAAGGTCGAGGCGGAGTAGAGGGTGCCGGACTGCACCGGGTTGGACGGGCTGCCACCGGTCACCTTGAAGATCGGGATCCAACCGAACCATGTCGAGATCCAGCGAGCCAGTCCCACCGTTCGACCCTCGAGGAACTCGAGCGCCCACAGGCCGTAGACCACGCTCGGAACGGCGGCCATGAGGTCGACGAGTGACACCAGCGTTCGGCGGATCCGGGCCGGAGCCACCTCGGTGATGAACAAGGCGAGCCCCAGGGCGACCGGGAGGGAGATGATCACGGCCTCGACGGCGATGAGCAGAGTGCCGACCATGATCCCGGCGATACCGAAGTGGTGGACGTCCGGCTCCCACGCCTGAGTGGTGAGGAAGGAGAACTTGGCCGAGCGCAAGGCGGGCGCGGCCTGGATGGCCAGGAACACGCCAACCGCGGTGATGACCCCCAGCACCACCAACGCGCTCGTACGGGTAAGCCCGAGGAAGACCCGGTCGGCCCCTACCGTTCGAGTACTCACCTCGCGGCGCGTCTGCTTGGGCGCGTCGGACCGGTCGAGCAGCGTCCTCGGTGGGAGGTAGGTCGTCATTTTCGGCCCTAACGCCGGCTGGTCGAGACGGGGGCCGGACCAGAGGCGTGACCATCGGACGGCTCGGTGGCGGTGTCGAGCGAGTCATGGTCGTCGGTCTCGGGGCGCTCCGCATCGGTGGAAGGACCGCCGGAGGGAGCCACCCCGTCCCCGTCCCCGTCCGCACCTCCGCCACCGTCACGACCCTCGCCGCCCCGGGGGTCGGTCCCCCGGGCGCCTCTCCGTTGCAGGAGCAACAACAGGATCACTGCGCTCAGGACCGAGAGGGCGATGAGGCCGGCGCCGATCCACAGCCACGAATTGCCGCCCCCCGAGGACACCGACCCGGCATCCTCGGCCGTCCACCGGAAGCCGCCGGGATCCTTGGCGTCGCGCACGAATCGGAATTGCGTGTTCCAGGCGTCGGTCGCGACACCGTGCGGGTTCACGCAGGCGATGCCGCCCTCCCATGTCGCCGAGGAGGTCGTCCCACCGTTGAACAGCTCCGAGGGCGTCAGGCGGGAGAAGGTGAAGGCCGGTGGGATGCCGATGATCTGACCCGTCCCCTCGGCCGTGTTGACGGCGCCGAAATAGGCCCCGTAGGCGATGAACCCGTAGTAGCGGTGCGGTAGGTCGCCCTTGTAGCTCACCGAGCTGAGGGCCACCCCGGCCGGGATCAGGTAGCTGTAGACGCGGTACTGATCGTGGGCCGTGTCACCGGGGCAGGATGCGCCGGCGGGCAGGGCGATGCCGTACGGCGTGGCCGACCCGCCGCCTCGGAGCGGCGTCAGAGTGCCCGGTTGGACGATGGCCTGGCGGTTGGTGACGACGGCGGCATCGGCCGGGCTCGACGCGACAACCGCCGCGGCCCCGAGAAGGGCCGCGGCGCTGACACAGGCAGAGGCAGCCGCCAGCACGGCGATGATCGGTCCTCGGCGCCCGCTCATCCCGAACCGTAGAAGGGAGCGCCAAAGGAGTAGACCCCGCCCGCCGCCCCGACGAGCCAGTAGCCACCGCTCGACCCGCTGGTCGCGATACCGACGATGGGTGCGGCACCGGGGATGCCTACCCCCGATCCTGCGAAGGGCACGTTGAAGGCGAACACGCCCCCGTCCGAGGCCGCCAGCCAGTAGCCGCTGCCGTTGGAAGCGATCGCTATCCCGACCACCGGCCGGCTGAGGACGAGCGAGCCCGTCGAGCCGAAGAACGGTGCGTCGAAGGAGAAGACACCCCCGTCCGCCGCCACCAGCCAGTAGCCGCCGGTGGCGGGATCGACGCCGCCGCCGACCACGGGGGCATTGAGGTGCACCCCGCCCATCGAGCCATAGAAGGCCGCGTCACCGAGGGCGAAGACGCCGCCGTCGGCCGCGATCAGCCAGTAGCCCAACCCGTCGGGCGTGGGGACGATGTCGACCACGGGGGCGTTGAGGTGGGTGCTGGCCATCGACCCGTAGAAGGGCGCGTCACCGAAGGCGAACACCCCGCCGTCGGCCCCGACCAGCCAGTATCCCAGCCCGTTGGCGGTGGCCACGATGTGGACGATGGGCGCGTTGAGAGGAAGCCCGGTGAGCGAGCCGTAGTTGGCCGCGGCCCCGTGGTTGGTCACGTCGCCGGCCGAGTCGGTCACCCAATATCCGTCACCGCCGGGCAATGCGGCGATGCCGGCGGCGGGTGCGGGAAGCGTTGCCGACCCGGTGTTGGCCACGGCCACCACGATCGACAGGGTGGCGACGGTCTGGACGGGCTGTGTGTCGGTCACGGTGACCCCGAAGCTCGCCGATGTCGGCGAGGACGGCGTGCCGGTGATGGCCCCGGTGGTGGAGTTCAGGTTCAGGCCGGCGGGCAGGGATCCCGTGCTCACCGACCAGGTGTAGGGAGGAACGCCACCGGTGGCCGTCAGATCAGCCGAGTAGGGCACCCCCACCGTCCCGGCGGGAAGGGAGGTGGTCGAGATCAGCAGGGGCGGCAGGACGACGTGGAGCGTGAAATCCTGCACGGCCTCAGGGGCCACACCGTTCGACGCGGTGAAGGTGATCGAGGAGAAGGTGCCCGTCTCGGTGGGCGTGCCCGTCAGTTTGGTGCCGGAGTAGCTCACGCCGGTGGGCAGGGCGCCCGCCTCGGCGATGGTCGGCGCCGGGTTGCCAGTTGCCGTGGGGGTGAAGGAGCTCGACTGACCCTCGATGAAGGTGGCGGCATCGGCCGACGTGATCGTGGGCGCCACTTGATAGATGAACTGGTCGGCGTCCGAGGTGGCCGACGTGCCCCCGCCCGGCGTGGTCACGGTCACGTTCACCGTGCCCGAACCGGCCGGCGAGGTGACCGAGATCGAGGTGGCCGAGTTGACGGTGAGGCCGGTCCCGGCCACCGTGCCGAAGTGGACGGCGGTGGCCCCGGTGAAGTTGGTGCCCGTGATGCTCACGGCCGTGCCCCCGGCGGCCGGTCCCGCCCCCGGGCTCACGCCGGTCACCGTCGGCGGGGCCACGTAGGTGAAATCGTCAGCTGGAGATGTCGCCGACGTGTCCACCGGGGTGGTCACGGTCACATCGATGGTGCCGGCTGTCCCGGGCGGCGAGGTGATCGAGATCGAGGTGGCCGAGTTGACGACGAGACCGGTTCCGGCCGTGGCACCGAAGTTGACCGCAGTGGCGTCGGTGAAGTTCGTCCCGGTGACGGTGACGGAGGTGCCCCCGGTCGTCGGCCCGGTGTTCGGGCTCACGCCGGTCACGGTGGGAACGCCTTCGTAGGTGAACTTGTCCGCCGGACCGGTGGCCGAAGTCCCGTTCGAGCTGACCACCGTGACGTCCACCGTCGTCCCCGAGGTACCGGCCGGGGAGGTGATCGAGATCGAGGTGGCCGAGTTCACCACGAGGCCGGTTCCGGCCGTGGTACCGAAGTTGACGGCAGTGGCCCCGGTGAAGTTGGCTCCGGTGACGCTGACGCTTGTCCCGCCTGCCGGCAGCCCGGCGTCCGGCGAGATGCTGGCCACGGACGGCTTGGAGTTATAGGTGTACTCGTCGCTCACGTTGGTGGCGGAGGTGCCGACCGGCGTGGTCACCGTCACGTTCACCGTCGTCCCCGAGGTACCGGCCGGGGACGTGATCGAGATCGAGGTGGCCGAGTTCACCACGAGGCCGGTCCCGGCCACCGTGCCGAAGTGGACGGCGGTGGCTCCGGTGAAGTTGGTCCCGGTCACGGAAACGCTTGTCCCGCCGGCCGGCGGCCCGCTGCCCGGGGCCACGCCCGTCACGGTGGGCGAGCCGGCCGCCGGGTTCACCGTGAGGGTGAATTTCTGGACGGCCGGGTTGCCGATCCCGTTGCTGGCCGTGAAGGTGATGGGGAAGGTTCCGCTCTGGGTGGCGGTGCCACTCAGGACGCCTCCGCTGAAGGTCACCCCGTTGGGCAAGGTGCCCGCCTCGGCGATGGTCGGGGTCGGGGTTCCGGTGGCGGTGGGAGTGAACGTTCCGTGGGCACCCTCGGTGAACGTCGTGGCATCAGCCGAGGTGACGGCCGGGACCTGCGAGCCGGCCGGGCCGGGGATGGAGGACCACACGAAGCCGTTGGGATCGCCTGCGCTGGCCGTGAAGGTGACGGCGGTGTTCCAGTAGTCGGTGACCGTCCCGGTGCTGTTGGTGCAGGCGAGGCCCCCCTCCCACTGCCCAGAGGTGTTCCCGTCCTGGTAGAGGAGGGTGTCGAGCGTCACCAGGCCGTTACTCACCAGCGGACCGAACTCGAGGTCGTTGGGGATCTCGATGATCTGTCCCGTGCTCGGAGCGGTGTTGGCGGCTCCGTAGTATCCGCCGGCGTTGTTGACAAAGCCGTACTGGTTGTCACCGGTGTTCGGGAGGTTGCCAGGGAAGGTGATGCCCGTGACGTTGGTCCCCGGCTCCACCAAATAGCTGAAGACGTGGTAGCCGTCCTTCTCCGTGTCGCCATCGCACGCCGCCTCAGGGGGCAGGCTGACCGTGAACTCTGTCTCCGACCCGCCGGAGGCGAGGTAGGTGGTAGTCCCCGGGCTGGCGATGGTGGCCACGCCGTCGAGGGTCGATGCGGCGGCCACCTGCGGGTTGGCCACCGTGAGGGCGGCCAGGGTGGTGAGGACGCAACCGGCCGCGACGAATAGCCGAACCACAGTGCGCCCAGTGCGCCCAGTGCGCCCAGTGCGCCCAGTGCGGCCAGGGCGGCCGTCAGTGCATGCGTATCTGCCCGCACCTAGCTTTTCGAACGACGTCCCTCTCGGCACCCCGTCGTGTCCGGCCGCCTTCGGCCTCCCCCATCGACTCCCCTGCATTTGTCCCGACTTCCTTCCGTCTCGCTCCGACTTGCTTCGACTCGCTCCAGCTCCCACGCTCCCTGGTCTGCCCGGGTGAGAAACCCGTCCCCGTTAGGCCGCGTCGAGAGTCAGGCTGAAGGTGCCGGTGGCGATGGCCTTCGCCTTGTCGGTGCAGGTCACCGAGATCGGATAGGCCTTCGCTTTGTCCTTCTTCGATGCGGTGCCCGAGATCGTCCCCGTCGAGGAGCTCATCTTCAGACCCTTGGGCAGACCCGTGGCCTTCCATTTGTACGGCGTCGTACCACCCGCCGCCGTCACCGTGTCGGTGTAGGCCGATCCGATCTTGGCCGGGTTCAAGGTCGACGAGCTCGTGAACTGGAAGGCCGACCATACGAAGCCGTTGGGGTCACTCTTGCTGGCCGTGAAGGTGATGTTGGTGGTCCAGTAGTCGGTGACCGTCCCGCTGCTGTTGGTGCAGGCGAGTCCCCCGACCCACACCCCTGAGGCGTTCTTCTTCCCGTAGAGGAGCTTGTCCTTCGTCACCAGGCCATCGCTCACCAGCGGACCGAACTCGAGGTCGTTGGGGATCTCGATGATCTGACCGGTGCTCGGCGCGGTGTTCGCGGCTCCGTAGTATTCGCCGGCGTTGTTGACAAAGCCGTACTGGTTGTCAGCAGTGTTAGGGAGGTTTTTGGGGAAGGTGATGCCAGTGATGGTTGTTTTCGGCTCTACGAGATAGCTAAAGACGTGGTAGCCGTCGGTTTCCGTGTCGCCCGAGCAGGCTGCCTGAGGCGGCAAGCTGAGGGTGAACTCGGTCTCCGATCCGCCGGACGTCAGGGAATTGGTGGTTCCCGGGCTGGCGATGTTGGCCACACCGTCCAGGGTCGATGCGCCGGCCACCCCCGGAGCCGCGACAGTGACGGCAACCGCGCCGACCAGCAGACCGGTGGCGGCAAAGACCGATCGCATTCCGTACCGCCGCCGCGGCTTCCTCTCCAGGGTGACGCCGGCGGCGGCGCGGATCGCTCCGTCCGCCGGCATCGTCGTCTCCGTTCGCCGTTCACGGTGTGGGTTCATGAAGTCATCTGCCCTTCTGTCGTCTTCCGCGGTGGTCGTCTGCCGAGCCGCCGGGCTCAGCTGTCGCCGGTAGTCGTGGTCGCCCCGCAGGTGCCTTCGGCCGACACCAGCGAGTCGAAGCCGAAGTCGTTGATGATGGTCTGCTCGGCCGAAGTGCAGATGGCGGATTCGAAGAGGTTCTCCAGGGCGGCATTGGCCCCGAAACCGCTGATGCTCGAAGTGGGGACGACGGTGTAGAGGTTGTACCCGAACTGGGTCGACTCGTAGTAGGTGCGGTTGGGCAGGAGGTTCGGAGCCGTGCCCGTGTAGGGCTGGCCCAAGCTGGCGACATCGGACAGGTAGTAACCGTCACTCCGGGCCACGTTGGAGCGGTCGAGGGCTAGTTGGTTGGCCTGGCCGATCCACGAGCCCGACGAGATGGGGATCACGGCTTCGGCATTCTTCGGAAGGGTGGCAGTGAAGGTGGCGAAGGCGTTGCCGTCGTTCTGCGTGATCGAGTTGCACCCGGCCGCCGTCGCCGCCGTGGTCGCCTGGGCATCGGTGATGTCCAAGGCCGACTCGAGGTTGGTCCGGGGGCTCGAACCCGCAATGGTCAGGCAGCCGTAGACGGTGTCACTCCCTACGGTGATCGTCCCGGTGGAGGAGGTATAGAGGTCGGTCAGCTGGGTCGTGGACAGATCGGCCAGATTTCCGGTCCCGTTGTCGTCGGCCAGGATGCCCAAGGCGTCCCTGGCGTAGGGAATGAAGGTGAGGGTGTCTCCGCTGGTCTTCGGGCCGCGTGCGGCTCGGGCAAAGTCGATCTGCCCGGTGGGGTCGACCGGGGTCCCGGTGCAGGAGCCCGAGGAGTTCTCGAAGCCCGTTCCGTTGATGTCGGCCAACAGTGCGGTGATGCCGGCCGTGGTCGAGTTGGGCCGGTCAAAGGAGGGCCCGCCGACCTTGGTGATGATGCAGCCCGGCTCGACCGTGGTCCCCCCGGCCGGGAAGGCGTCGAAGGAAGCGATCGTCTCGTTGTTGGTGGCCGCCGTGGAATGGATCGGCGTGAAGAAGTTGACGGTCTGGGTGGTGGGGGGCTGGGGTGACTCACCCGACAGTCCGGCGTAGACGTCCTGGGTGACGTCCGCCCCCACGCCCACGAAGGCTGAGGTGAAGCCGGGGTCGGCCTGGGCCGTCGACCCGGCGGAGAGAATGGCCGCCACTCCGGCGGTCCCGGTGAGAACTGAGAAGGCCATGATCCATCGGCAAGCCCGTCGGGATACCTGGCGAGGGAAGAGTTTCGTCATGTTGGCTCCTGTCCGGTACGGGAACGGAGACGGAGCCCCCATTACCCCTCTATTAACTACGATTCCTATTGACCTACTAGATCAGTAGGGATTTCATCTAAACCAGTTTCCGGGCCGCTGTCAAACCCGTGGGCACTGGCCGGCATCGGCTCCCACCCCTCCGGGCACTTCCATCGAGCTCCGGATGCCCGCGCCGGGGTGGGCTCCCTCACCCCTCTTGCCCGACGGGCCCACCGGTCAGGTGGTGCCGATGGTCGCCGGTGGTCACCGGTTGCTTGCCCACCCCGCCCTCCACAACTTGGGGGGTTGCGTACCCCCGCCGCGGCGTGATTTGCTGTTGGCACTCGGGGCGGTAGAGTGCTAATCAGCGGTTTCAGAGCGCCAGTGCCAGTCCTGCGCCAGTGAGCCCGACAGAGACGGAGGAACACCCGATGGCCAAACTGATCATCTTCGACGAGGACGCTCGCCGCTCCCTCGAGAGGGGCATGAACAAGCTCGCCGACGCCGTGCGGGTCACGCTCGGCCCGAAGGGCCGCAACGTGGTCCTGGACAAGAAGTGGGGCGCCCCCACCATCACCAACGACGGCGTGTCCATTGCCAAGGACATCGAGCTCGAGGACCCGTTCGAGAAGATCGGGGCCGAGCTGGTCAAGGAAGTGGCCAAGAAGACCGACGACGTGGCCGGCGACGGGACCACCACAGCCACCGTCCTCGCCTGGGCCATGGTGCACGAGGGCCTGCGGAACGTAGCCGCTGGGGCCAACCCCATGTCCCTCAAGCGGGGCATCGAGTCCGCCGTCGAGACGGCCGTGGCCAGCCTCCGGGGCATCGCCAAGGACACCGATTCGAAGGACCAGATCGCTCAGGTGGCCTCCATCTCGGCCGCCGACACGGAAATCGGAGGGATGATCTCCGAGGCCATCGACAAGGTCGGCAAGGACGGTGTCATCACCGTCGAGGAGTCCCAGACCTTCGGGATGGACATGGACCTGGTCGAGGGCATGCGCTTCGACAAGGGCTACATCTCGCCCTACTTCGTGACCGACCCCGAGCGCATGGAAGCCGTCCTCGAGGACGCCTACATCCTGCTGGTCGGCTCGAAGATCACCGCCGTCCGTGACCTGCTCCCCCTCCTCGAGAAGGTGATGCAGGGCGGCAAGCCGCTCGTGATCGTGGCCGAGGACGTGGAGGGTGAGGCTCTCGCCACTCTGGTGGTCAACAAGATCCGCGGCACGTTCCGCAGCGTGGCCGTCAAGGCCCCCGGCTTCGGGGAGCGCCGCAAGGCCATGCTCCAGGACATCGCCATCCTCACCGGCGGCCAGGTGGTCACCGAGGAGGTCGGCCTCAAGCTGGAGAACGTGGGCCTCGACCTGCTGGGCACGGCCCGCAAGGTGGTCGTGACCAAGGACGAGACGACGGTCGTCGAGGGCGGCGGTTCGGACGACGAGATCAAGGGCCGCATCAGCCAGATCAAGACCGAGATCGAGAACACCGACTCGGACTACGACCGGGAGAAGCTCCAGGAGCGCCTGGCCAAGCTGTCCGGTGGGGTGGCCGTGATCAAAGTCGGCGCCGCCACCGAGGTCGAGCTCAAGGAGAAGAAGCACCGCATCGAGGACGCCGTCTCCACCACCAAGGCGGCCATCGAGGAAGGCGTCGTGCCCGGCGGCGGGGTCGCCCTGCTCCGGACGCAGGCCCATGTGTACGAAGGAGCCGACAAGCTCGAGGGGGACGAGGCCACCGGTGCTCGCATCGTGGCCAAGTCACTCGAGGAGCCGCTCAAGCAGATTGCCGTCAACGCCGGCCTCGAAGGTGGGGTCATCGTCGACAAGGTGCGCAACCTCAAGAAGCCCACCGAGGGCCTCAATGCCGCCACCGGCGAGTACGAGGACCTGACCAAGGCAGGCGTGATCGACGCGGTGAAGGTCACCCGCTCGGCGCTCCAGAACGCAGCGTCGATCGCCGCCCTGTTCCTCACCACCGAGGCGGTCATCGTGGACAAGCCGGAAGAGTCGGCTCCGGCCATGCCCGGTGGAGGCATGGACGACTTCTGATCCCGCCGAAACTGAAGGAAGCAGAGAAGGGAGCACCTCGGTGCTCCCTTCTTTCGTGTCTTTCATGTCGTGGTTGCCCTTGGTTGTTGCCCGGTCGGGGCCGGCCCGCACGGCGTTCCTAGAATGAAGCCGTGAGCGATCCCGGAGGCACCCTGGCCCCCACCGTGGGCCTCGGGGTCCTGCACCTCTTCGGCTCGCTGCGCGGCACGGGTGATCCCGACGTGGCCGGCATCGTCCACTCGGTCAAGCAGGCCGAGGCCGACGGGCTACAGGTCGTCACCGCAGCCATGCTCGGCCACAAGGCCGACGTCGGCTTCATGGCTCTCGGCCAGGACTTGTGGCGCCTTCGCCGTGTGCAGACCGACCTCCAAGAGGCCGGCCTGCACGTGACGTATTCCTATGTCTCCCTCACGGAGCTGTCCGAGTACGCCCAAGGCATCCCGGACGAGATGAAGCAGACGAGGCTCTATCCCAAGCTGCCGCCCGAAGGCATGACCGCCTTCTGCTTCTATCCCATGTCCAAGCGTCGAGGCGAGGACCAGGGCGCCAACTGGTACTCGCTGCCCTTCGAGGCGCGCAAGGAGTTCATGCTCGGGCACGGGGCGGTGGGGCGGACGTTCGCCGGGAGGATCCTGCAGCTCATCACCGGATCGACCGGCCTCGACGACTGGGAGTGGGGCGTCACCCTGTTCGGCGTGCACCCCGACGACATCAAGGAGTGCGTCTACCGGATGCGCTTCGACGAGGCGTCGGCCCGCTTCGCCGAGTTCGGTCCGTTCCTGACCGGATTGGTGGCCCCGGTGGAGGGTGTCCTGCGAAGCGTGCTCGCCGATGGCTGAGCCCACCGCCTCCGGTGGGGCCATGCTTGGGAGCCAGAGTGCGACGGTCGGCGGCACGACCGCAGCGCGGTCGGAGGAACTCCGGCTGGACGAGCTGCGGGCCCTTCTCCGGTCGATGGCACCGGTGGTGGTGGCCTTCAGCGGCGGCGCCGATTCCGCCTTCCTCGCCCGGATGGCCACCCTCACCCTCGGCCCCGATCGGGCGTTGTGCGCCACCGCCGTGTCACCGTCCCTGGCCGCGGCCGAGCTGGCCGACTGTCGGGCGCTGGCCCGAGAGTGGCAGCTCCACGCGGTGGAGGTCGAGACCGACGAGCTGGACGATCCGGCCTACGCCACCAATGACAGCGAACGGTGCTTCCACTGCAAGACCTCGCTCATGGGGGCCCTGGCGCCGCTGGCCCAACGGTTGGGCGGCAGCCAGCCGGCACAGATCGTGCTCGGCGTGAACCTCGACGATCTCGGTGACCATCGGCCCGGCCAGCGAGCGGCCGCCGAGCTAGGCGCCCGGTTCCCCTTGGTCGAGGCCGGCTTCACCAAGGCAGCTGTCAGGAGCCACTCGCGACGGCTCGGGTTGCGCACCTGGGACAAGCCGGCGGCGGCCTGCCTGGCCTCACGGATTCCCTACGGGACGCCGGTCACTCTCGGCACGCTCCGTTCGGTGGCCGACGCCGAGGCGGGTCTGCGCTGCCTCGGTTTCCGTCAACTGCGCGTCCGCCACTACGGCGACACCGCCCGCATCGAGGTGCCACCCGACGACCTCGCCGCCGCGGTGGCCCGTCGTCACGAGGTTGCCGCGGTCGTGCACGCGGCCGGCTATCGCTACGTCACCCTCGACCTCGACGGGCTCCGGTCCGGCAACCTCAATGCGGCGCTGGCCACATCCGCTTCCACTCCGGTGAACCAAGCCGCGATCGGCGCGGGCACATCGGACATGGTGACCAGTAGCTCGGAGCTGCCTCGATGATCGGGATGCGAGTTCGCCTCACCTTCCCCGAGGAGCTGGTCCGCGAACCGATCATCGCTCGGATGGTCCGGACCTTCGACGTCCTGCCCAACATCCGTAGGGCCGACGTGGGTGAAACGACGGGCTGGATCGTCTGTGAGCTCGACGGCGATGCCGCTGCCCTGGACGAGGCCGTCGACTGGCTCAGGAACGAAGGGGTGCAGGTCGACCTGCTGGGGGACGTGGTCGAGAGCTGATCCGGAGCGCTCCCCGCCGAGCCGCCCCGAGCCCGCCCGGTGGGAAGCGTTCGCAGTGAGCCCCCCGAAGCGGGCTCAGGACCCGGCGGGATCCTCGGTCGGCGCGATGGTCCAACCGGCGTCCGAGACCTTGCGGGGCTCATAGAAGAGGCAGCCCTCCGGGCAGGCGAAGGGCAGCTGCTCGTTCGCCCCCATCCGGCACCGCTCGAGCTTCTCCCCGCGCGGCGTCGTCCTCATCACATAGTGACGGCAATCCTCGAGAACGGCCACGCTCCATTGTGCCCGAACGCGGACGTGTCGCGTTGGCAGTGCGGTAGCGTCAGGCCGGTGGACCCCATCGGGGAAACAGGCCCCACACCGTCGCCCAAGCAGCTCCTGCGCTGGAGCGAGGCTCTGGCCGGCATCGCCCGTACCGGGCTCGGCTTCACGGAGTCGCTCTACGAGCAAGAGCGCTTCGAAGAGATCCTGAGGGTGGCGGCCGACATCCGGACCGCCATCGACGGCGGCTCCGATGGGGTCGAGGACGCCGATGGAGTGTTCGAAGAGTGGATGGGCACCGTGGGCAAGGGCGTGCCCGGCTACATCACGCCGAAAGTGGCGGTCGGTGCCGTCGTCGGAAACGACGACGGCGAGCTTCTGCTCGTGCAGCGGGCCGACTCTGGCGTCTGGCTGTACCCGACGGGCTGGGCTGACGTCGGTTACTCGGCGGCCGAGGTGGTGGTCAAGGAGGTGGCCGAGGAGACCGGCATCGACGTCGAGGTCATCCGGCTCATCGCCGTGCTCGACGGCCTTCGTATCGGCATGAGCCGTATCCCGCTCTACTCGCTCGTCTTCCAATGCCGCCCTATCGGCGGTGAGCTTCGGGCCCACCCGCTCGAGTGCTCGAACGTGGGCTGGTTTCCGCTCGATTCTCTCCCCTTCCCCCTCGCCGGCGCCGAACGGTGGGGCAAGCACGTGTTCGCGGCGCTGCGCGGTGAGCCGATCGAGGTCCTCTACGATTCCGTCCGCTCTCCGATCTGGCGCGGCGATCCGGACAAGACCTGAACGATCCTCACGCACTCAGGCGCAGGCCATGAGCCCAGCTCGTGGTCGACCCAGCACGTCCGGCACGACTCGACGAAGAACCGCTTCTGGCAAGCCCTCTCCTCTTCTTCCGATTGAGCACTGCTGGGTACACTCCGTCGATGCCACCGGCCTCCCCGGACCATGAGTCTGACCGACTCGTCGTCGAGGAAGCGACCCGTGTCGACGACGACCTGGTGGACGCCGTCGCCAGGCTGATCCCCCAACTGTCGTCGTCCCCCGTACCAGGACGGCGAGAGCTCACCGAGATCGTCGACTCGGAAGCCGCCATCCTTCTGGTCGTCCGCAACCCCGAGGGCGTCATCGTCGGGTCGTTGACGCTGGTGCTGTTCCGGGTGCCCACGGGCGTTCGGGCCTGGATCGAGGACGTCGTCGTCGACGAGGTGGCTCGGGGCGGCGGGATCGGAGAGGCACTGGTCCATGCGGCTCTGTCCCGAGCCACGGCCGCCGGTGCCCGCTCCGTCGACCTGACGTCTCGGCCCAGCCGCGAGTCGGCCAACCGCCTGTACCAACGTCTCGGGTTCGAGTTGCGGACCACGAACGTCTACCGGTGGAGGAGCGACGACCAACCGAGTGCGCCTCGGCCGACGACCGGGACATGAGCGTGGGCGGTGTCGGGCGGCTTTCCGGCCACCCGACGGACGGCTCCGAGCGTGCCCGTCGGACGATCTCGGGACGGCCGCCGGAGGTCATCCTCGACGGGCCCGTGGAGCTGCGACGTCACACCACCTTTGACCGTGATGCGCTCGTCGACTCCGTCAACCGCAGCCTCGCCGAGCTAGGCCCCTGGATGCCGTGGGCGCAAACGCCGGCCACCGACGAATCGATCGGGCAGTTCCTCGAGCGATCAAAGCGGGCATGGTCCGATGGGGTCGAATTCGGCTACACGATCCGGCCGGCCGGCCGCACGGCAGGGCGGGACGGCGTCATCGGCGCCTGTGGGCTCCACTTCCGCTCCGACCCGGGAGTGGCCGAAATCGGCTACTGGGTGAGGAGCGACCGGACAGGCTCGGGTGTGGCCACGTCCGCAGCCCGCGCCCTCACCCGGGCTGCGCTGGATCTGCCGGAGGTCGATCGCATCGAGATCCACTGCGACGCGGCCAACGCCGCCAGCCGAGCCGTTGCCGCCAGGGCCGGCTACCTTCTCGAGCGCATCGAGCTGCGGCCGCCTTCCCCTCGGACCCCGGCGGAGACCGACCAGCTCATGATCTGGGTCCATCCCGGCTGAGAGTCGCTCAGCCGGGCGCCGTTCGCCGTGTGCTGGAGCACCAAGCCGTTGCCATCGGGGTCGTCCATGGTCACGAACCGACCCCACTCCGCACGGTAAGGAGGGCTCCCCCGGTGGGTCAACCGGCCGTGATACAGCCCGGTGGGACGCTCGACTCATGGTGCTCGCCACCCTCAAGCGTCTCGCCGACGAGCTGCGCGCCGTGCTGGCCGACCTCGACCCAGACCGCCTGTCCGGCTCCGATGCCTCAAAGCTGCTCGATGCCTTCACCGATCTCGAGAAGCTGGCCGCCGGCGGAAAGCTGCTGACGGCCCGACGCGTCGAGTCCTCGAACGTCTGGCGAACGAAGGGCCATCGCTCTGCGGCCTCCCATATCGCCGAGGTCAGCGGAACCGGGATCGGCCCTGCCATCCACGCCTTGCAGGCCGCCCGTCAACTCGTCGGCCTCCCGGCTGCGGAGGAGGCGGTCCGCAAGGGCCGGCTCTCAGAGGTCCAGGTCAAGGAGATCGCCAGCGCGGCCACCCTCTTGCCCGAGGCCGAAGGGGAGCTCGTCCAGGCAGCCGTCCAGCAGCCGCTCAACGTGCTCAAGCTGCGTTGCCGTCGGGCCAAGGCCACAGGGAAGGAGCAGGGCACCACCTACCGGGCCATCCATCGTGCCCGCTACCTCCGCAACTGGATCGACGACGACGGGGCCGTTCGGCTCGACGCCAAGCTCACCCCCGATGCCGGCGCACGCCTGCTCGGGGCGGTGAAGGCGCAGAAGGAGCTCCTGGCCGCCGATGCCCGGCGGGCCGGGGTCAACGAGCCCGCCCGCGCCCTGGCCGTCGATGCCCTCGTGCGTCTGGCCTGCCGATCCGGAAGGTCGGCACCCGGCGCACCGGCTGGCAATCGGGTCAATGGGACAGCGCCGGCCAGCGTCGGTCGAGCGACGGCACGTCGGGGCCACAGCAACGGACGGCTTCCCACCGGGACCAGGCGAAGAGGGGACGAAGACCATTCCGCCGAATGCGGCACCGACGACGACATCGAGAGCGCTCCCCGCACCATGGTCCACGTCCGGGTCGACCATGCGGCGCTCGTGCGGGGACATACCGAGCACGGCGAGGTCTGTGAGATCCCGGGCATCGGTCCGATCCCGGTCAGCGTCGCCCGTGAGCTGGCGAGCGACTCCGTCCTCAGCGTTTTAGTAACCGACGGCGTCGACGTGACCACGGTGGCCCATGCCGGTCGGACCATCCCCGCCTCCATCCGACGGGCGCTCCTCGAACGTGACCCAGCCTGTGTGGTCCCGGGTTGCGAGGTCAGCGACGGGCTCGAGATCGACCACATCCTCCCCTTCGGCGAAGGGGGCACCACGAGCATCGGCAACCTTGCACGGCTTTGTCACTGGCACCACTATCTCAAGACCCACCAGCGCCACCGCCTCGAACGACACGGCCGTCGGTGGGTGTGGATCCCGCCGGTCGACGCGCAGCAACGGGGTGTGCTCCGGTCGGGTCGCCGGATGGAGTGAGATGGGCACCGGGCGCTGCCGCGGCGGGGATGCCGTTCAGGCAGGGTCGGGTTCGTCCCACTCATCGGTTGCGTCCGACCTGTCGAAGGCGGCGAGAACCGCGCCATCACGAAGGGGGTGGAGGGCGAGCCATTCCGCCTCCGCTCGGCGAGCGAGGTCCCTCAGGCTGCCACCGGTTCGCCGGGCGACGGCCGCCACGTCGTCGTGCTCCGCTTTGACCCCGGAGGGGCTCACCTTGATCCGGATGATTTGCCCGTCGATCGACACCGATTCGATCGTCCGGGACGCCGGCCACCGTTCACCGGTCGTGGCTCGCACGCCGAGGGACCCTGTCGTCCGGCGGAGGATGCGCCGGAGCTCAACGGCCCTGGAGGCGTCGGTGAGCACATGGACGACAGAACCAGGCCGGCCTTTCTTCATGATGACGGGGCTGAGCCAGACGTCGAACGCACCCGCCTCGAGCAGAGTGGCCACGGCGTGGGCGAGCTGCTCGCCGGTGGCGTCGTCGACGTTCGTCTCCAGCAACACCACTGGCTGGCCGGCGTCGGCGTCGGCGTCGGCGTGGAGAAGGCCCCCCGGGTGGACGTCGGGTTCCGCCGCCTCCGCAGCCGCGGCAACCGATACGGCGGGTGCCGGTGCATGCGAGGAGGCAAGGACCAGGGTCGGCACGGTACCGAGTCGCCGGTCGACGGCGACACCGAGGACGACCTGGGTGCAGTTGGGGAGCTCGTCGATGTCCCGACTACCGGCTCCGAAGCCCTGGTTGGTCACCCTCATGGCCGGCATCGGCCCGTAGCCCGACGACAGAGCGGCCAGGATCGCCGCGCCCGTCGGCGTCGTGAGCTCGACGGCCAGGTTCCGTCCCCAGAGCGGAGCCCCTTCGAGAAGGCTCACGACGGCCGGCGCCGGGTTCGGGAGCAGGCCGTGGGCTGCTCGCACCATGCCGGTGCCGGTGGCCACCGGGCTGGCCCGCACTTCGTCGACCCCGAGTACTTCGAGCGCAGCGGCCGTCCCCACGATGTCGACGACGGCGTCGTGGCCTCCGACCTCGTGGAAGTGGACGTGCTCGATCGATCGGCGGTGCAGCTGAGCCTCGACCTCGGCCAGTGCCGCAAACGTGGCCAGGGCTCGCTGGGTGACCCGGGGCGGAAGCCGCGCCTCCGACACCAAGCCGACGATGTGCGAGTAGGTGCGGATGACCACGTTGTCGGTCACCGTCACGACGGCACGGCAGGCGGCAATGCCACCTCGCAGCACTGGTTCCGTGTCCAGCCGCCAACCGTCGAAGGGCAATCGATCCAGCAAGGCACGAACTTCGCCGAGATCGGCACCGGCATCGAGGAGGCTGCCGAGGGCCATGTCCCCGGCGATGCCGGCAAAGCAGTGAAACCAGGCAACGGTTCGTGCCCCGTTCGGCGGGGATGCATCGACATCCGGCCCGGCGTCGGGGGCGGGGATGGCGTCGGTCGCCGTCACGGCAGCATGCGGGCGACGGCGCATGCCGCGCCGAACCCGTTGTCGATGCCGACGACGGCCACGCCAGCAGCACACGACGCGGTCATGGCCAGCAGAGCCGTCACTCCTTCGAGACCCGACCCGTAGCCGGTGCTGGTGGGCACCGCCACCACCGGTGCCGGAGTGACCCCGCCCACCAGGCTGGCCAGGGCGCCCTCCATGCCGGCCACCACCACCACGGCGTCGGCGTCGGCGAGGTCGTCGACCGATGCCAGCAGGCGGTGGACGCCGGCTACGCCGCAGTCGGCGATGAGCACTGGATCGAGCCCGAGAGCCCGGAGGGTGGCCGTGCACTCGCGCGCCACCGGGAGGTCGGACGTCCCCGCCGTGACCACGAGTACCCGGCTCGGTCGGCGGGCAGATGGTCGCCACACGACGGTCGAAAGCTCACCCCGCTGCCGGTCGGCGCTGGTGGCCAGCCCGGTGTTCGTGACCTCGCCCCCCGGATGGTCGGCCATGACGAGAGCCACCTGCCGCCCATCGGCCCGGGTGAGGACTACGGGACCCCCGCCACCGCCCACTTCGCCACGGTCGCCACCGTCGCCACCGTCGCCACCACCCAGCAGCTCGCCCACGATGGCTGAGCATTGCTCGGGCGTCTTGCCCTGTCCGTATACGGCCTCGGGAATTCCTTGGCGCAGCCAACGGTGATGGTCGACGCGAGCGAAACCGAGGTCCGCATAGGGAAGGCGGCGCAGGCGGGTGATCGCCTCCTCAGGCTTGCACGCCCCCGATCGGACGTCGTTGAGGAGCTGCTGCAGCGCGGACTCGTCCATGGCCTTCACTATCCTGCCTGGGCATGGCCCCGACCGCACCCTCAGCTCGGCGACGGCCGGACGATCCCGGTCGCATCGGGTTCCTGGGTCCTGAAGGTACGTTCACCGAGGAAGCACTGCTCAGCGAGGCGGAGTACGCCAACGCCGAGCTCGTACCCCTCACCTCCCTCGTCGACGTCCTGGAGGCGACGCGCGACGGCGCGGTCGACCTCGGGTTCGTTCCCCTCGAGAACGCCATCGAGGGGACGGTGCGAGACATCCTGGACAGCCTGATCTTCGAGTTCGACCTGCTCATCCAGCGAGAAGTCGTACTGGACATCCATCTGCACCTCATGGCCCCGCCGGGAACCCGCTTGGACGCCGTCGAGCGCGTGGTCTCGATCCCCATGGCCAGTGCCCAGTGCCGGAGCTTCCTCAACGAGCGCCTGAGCCGGGCAGAGGTTCTGGCCTCTAACTCCACCGCCGACGCTGCCCGCCAGCTGGGCCAGCGCACCGCCGGGGCCGATGCCGGCGAGCGCCCGACGGCAGCCATCGCCCCGCGACTGGCGGCCAAGCTCTACGGGCTCGACATCCTTGCCGAGGACGTCGAGGACCACCCCGACAACCAGACCCGCTTCGTGGCCGTGGCCCCACGCGGCATCCCCGCCCCAACCGGTCACGATCGTACGAGCATCGCCTGCTTCCAACGTTCGGACCATCCCGGGAGCCTTTATGCCATCCTCGGCCAGTTCGCGGCCCGCAACATCAACCTCAGCAAGCTCGAATCCCGCCCGACCAAAACGGCACTGGGTGACTACTGCTTCATCATCGACTTCGAGGGCCACGTTGCCGACGCAATGGTGAGTGACTGCCTACGAGACCTCCACGCCGAGCTGGCCGGCATCAAGTTCCTCGGCTCGTATCCGGCCGCCGGCCCACGAAGCCCAGCCATCCGGCTCGAAGCGGCGCAGTCACAGCGCGAGGCAGCAGAGTGGGTCGAACAGCTCCGGTCCGAGGTGGAAAACGACGGGTAACCCTTCTTTCGCTCGCAGCCACCGCCCCGGAATCCCGCCTGTTCGTCTGTCCTGTCGCCACCGTGTGCCGCTGGCGGGCAGCGCTAGCGTGGCTGCTTCGGAGGGATGGCAGAGCGGACGAATGCGCGGCTCTTGAAAAGCCGTGAGACGCGAGTCTCCGTGGGTTCGAATCCCACTCCCTCCGCTGTTGTGGGCCGCCGCCAGCTGTTTGATGGGCTTGCCCGTCCGCAGGTGCGTCTTGATCAGAAACCGGCCCATGTCCATAGGAGACCCTCCCCGCTAGCGGTCTCCTATGTCTTGACACATCCCTTCGCCAGGAGGTCTCCTATGTCCTGAACTCCGGCACCACTCCCTCCGCAGGCACCACTCCCTCCACAGGTGTGATGTCGCGAGACATCGGTGCCCCGACGCCAGGCCCACCGACCATTGCTGGAGCCTGCCGACCGAGCGGGTCCCGGCCGGGCTAGCGGGACTCAGTCACCAGACTCACGGCCGTCTCGACAATCCAGGCCTCGATCTCGTCATGCGTCCACCCATGATCCCGGCTGAGCGTGCGCCAGGTCGCGGGGAGTGACAGGAAGCTCAAGATGTCGGCGGCTTTGGTATCAGTTGTGGGTCTGAGCGCGCCAAGCACCTTCAGTCGCTCGACCGCCATTCCCCATCCCAGCCGATGGATGACAAGTCCTTCTTCCCATGCCTCGGCGGCGACCGGCTCGAAGGGCGCCGCAGCCTCGATGGCGGACATCAGGTCGCCTGACGTCTCCATGAGTCGCCTGATCACCGTTACGAAGCCCGAGATCACCTCGAGTGGGTCGTTCGCCAGTGCCAGCGCGCTCTCGACGTCTCCTGGGACTCCCGCCAGTCGAGGGATCTGCGTGCGCAGTTCGCCCAAGATCGCAGGCTTGGGGCCCACGCTCACATAGACAGTGGGCACCGCCACGTGCGCTGCGGCCGCGATGTCGGCCACGGTGGTCCGGGCATAGCCGCGCTCGACGAAGAGGGCTCGTGCTGCGTCGAGGATGGCCTGGCGGGTGGCAGCCGCCTGCTCCTGCCTGCGCTCGGAGTGGTACTTGGCCCTTGACACTGCCTTCAGCTTATCCTTATCCTATTCATTGTAAGATACTTATTCCTAACCGGAGGGGGTCGATGTCCCGGTTCCTGGTTGCGACCTATCCGAGCCCGGGGCACGTCAACCCGGCCGGCGCTGTCGTGGAGGAGCTCACCAGGCGTGGCCACGAGGTGCGCTGGTACACGGGGCGTCGATTCGCCGAGCTGGTCGCCGAGTCCGGAGCGCACTTCTGTGCCATGCCCGACGCCCTCGTATGGGACTACGAGGACCTCAACGCCGCCTTCCCCGGGCGTGCCGAGCTCAAAGGCCTGAAGCAGAACCAGTTCGACCTCACCGAGATCTTCGTCCGACCTCTCCGCGCCCATCTGGCCGCCCTGAAGGCGCTCCTCGTAGATGAGCCTGCTGACGTGTTCGTCGCCCACACCATCTTCTTGGGCGGAGGATGGCTACACGAGATGGGTGGGCCGCCGAACGCCACTCTCGGCGACACGTGTCTCGCCTACTCGAGCAGGGACGCTGCCCCCTACGGGATGGGACTGGCGCCATTGAGCGGCTGGGTAGGCCACCTGCGCAACAGGGCTCTCAATGCCATCAGCCGGACCACGGTCCTCGCCCCGGTGGCGAAGGCGGCGCGAGAGGTCCGGGCCGAGCTCGGTCTGCCTCCCGCGCCGATACGTGGCCTCGAGTTCGGCTTTTCCCGGTATCTGTACGTCCAGCTCTGCCCCCGCGGGTTCGAGTACCCGAGGTCGGATCTTCCTCCCCACGTCCACTTCGTTGGCACCCCGGTGCCGCCGATGCCGGCGGAGTTCGATCCACCCAGCTGGTGGCCGAGGCTTTCGGAGTCGACGCGTGTGGTCCTCGTCACGCAGGGGACCATCGCTACCGATCCGGCCGATCTACTCGCGCCTTGCCTCGAGGGACTCGCCGGCAACGATCTTCTCGTAGTCGCCACAACCGGCGGCGTCGATCCTGCCGTCCTGGGGGATACGCCTGCGAACGCGGTCGTAGAGAGGTTCGTGCCGTATGCCGCGCTGTTGCCCCATGTCGACGTCGTGGTCTCGAACGGCGGCTTCGGCTCCGTGCAACTGGCCATTGCCCACGGGGTTCCGATGGTCGTTGCAGGAACCAGCGAGGATAAGAAGGAAGTGACCGCCCACGTCGGTTGGTCGGGCACAGGAATCAACCTGCGCACCAATAGGCCCTCGCCGAAAGCGGTTGCCGGAGCCGTGAACGAGGTGCTGAACGATCCAAAGTTCCGAGAGCGCACCCTGGCATTGCAGGCACAGCCAGCTGGAGGAGGTCCGGCCAAGGCTGCTGCCGACCTCCTCGAAGACCTCGCCATCAAAAGATGACCCTTACGCTCAGGGCTCGTAGACGCGAACCGGTTGTGGTCGGTACCCAAGTGACGACGGTTCTGCGGGTCGGACACGGAGCAGGCGAGATCACATGCTCCGACCCAGGGCCGGTCTTCGTGAGGTGGTGGGCGGGATTGGCTGCATCGTGTCGTCGCCACCGCCTGCAGACGCCCATCAAAGGATTCGTCCTACCTCTGCGCGAGGAGGGCGACGTTGTAGGAGGTCCGGGGTGAGCGGGTCGGATCAGAAGTCCATCGTCAACCACAGGGAAGACTCTGAAGGGGGTTACATGTCAATGTTTCGGAGGTCAGCCGCGGCGCTGGCGCTTGTCATCGGAGCACTGGGATCGGTGGGCGCCGTGGTCGTGGCCACGGCGACCCCGAGCGCGGCGCAGTTGACGTGCACCGACAGCTGGGTCGGCCCGACGTCGGGGACCCAGAGCTGGGACACGAGCGCCAATTGGTCGGGGGGCGTGCCGGAGGGCAGCAGTGTGGCCTGCATCCAGGCGGCGGGCACCTACACGGTCGTCTACGAAGGCGTGGGCGGCCCGGAGGCTGTCCAGGTGGGCGGGGCTGAGAGCGGCATCCAGACCCTCGAGATCGAGGGCGCCAACATGTCCACCACCGAGGCCGATGAGGTGGAGAGCGGCGGGGTGCTCGACCTGGCCCCCACCGCGTCGGCCGACGCGGAGATCTCCGGCTCGGGGCTCACGATCGACGCCTCGGGCACGCTGTCGTCCACGGGCACCTCGGACGTCGCCGACATCCAGACCGCATCCCTCGTCAACCAAGGAACCGTGAGCCTCGGGGCGACGAACAACACCGATGACGCGGCCACCACCAACGAGGGTTCGTTCACGGTGGAGAGCGGCGCGTCACTTGCCGCCGGGGGGGCGCCCTCCTTCACCGACGCCTCCGGCACCATCACCAACGACGGCTCGTTCACCGGCGGCAACGTCTTCACCCAGTCCGGTGGCGACGAGTTCGGCGACCCGGTCGTGCTCGACATCGCCAACCCCTTCATCGATTCGGCCGGCACCGGGTCCTTCGAGGTGCTCGAGTCGAACATCCAAGGAACCATCCCGGCCGGACAGACGGTCACCAACGTCACCACCAACGACACCATCGGCACGAGTACCGCAGGTGTCACCGTGGAGGGGACGTTGATCGGCGAGACCACGACCAACCCGAACGACCCCTGCGAGTTCAGCTCGGGTTATGTCAGCGGGGACATCCCGGACCCCGGGCTTACCGTGGCCTCGGGGGGGACGTTCGAGACCGAGGGGCCGGGGAGCCCACCCCTCCAAAACGTCCAGATAACGGCCGACATCCAGGTGGACCCGGGAGGGACGATGACTGCCGCCAACCCGGAGACCCTTTTCGAAGGGGGTGGGTTCAGCATCTCGAACTCCGGCACCGTGCAGGTGGCGGGCACCGGTGAGCTCACCATCGGGGGGTCGAGCTCTCTCATCAACAACTCGGGTGGCACCATCGGGATCACGGCCGGGACCGGCGCAGGCGCGGGGCTCGGCGGCATCACTGACAACAGCCTCATCACCATCAACGGCGGCACCCTGGCCGTCGCCACGGTGGGGAGCCCGAACAGTGGCACCGGGATCCTCGACAGCGCCAACGGCATCGGTGGCCCGCTCTTCGCCGGTGGCTCCTTCGGACCCGACTACTACACGATCAGTTACGTCAGGAACACTGGAGGCACGGTGATCGAAGTGAATGTCACCCCGGCGACCCCCTTCAGCGCCTCGCCCACCTCATTCTCGGCGGCGGAGAACGAACAGGTGACCACCCCCCAGGTGGCCTCGTTCACGACCAACGGCGAGCCTGGCACCTACTCGGCCACCGTGAACTACGAGGACGGGGGCCCGACTGAGCCGGCCACGGTCAACTTGAGCGGGGACAGCGGGACGGTCACCGGCCCGACCTACACCTACACCGCTCCCGGTTCCTACACGGTGACGGTGGTCATCTCGACTACGGCCGGGACCACCATCTCGGTGAGCGAGTCGATCACCGTGACCGGCCCGACCATCACCGGCCTCTCGAAGTCAACCGTGAAGCCCGGCAAGTCGCTGTCCATGATGGTGTCCGGGACGGACTTCGACCGGACGGGGGCCCCAACCGGTTTCACAACCTCAGATCCGACGAACCTCTCGGTCACGTCAGTCGTCTTCAAGCCGGCCACCAAGAAGAAGTCGGCGCGCTACCTGGTCAAGCTCAAGGCGGCCAGGGGTGCCTCCGCCGAGCAGGTCAGCCTGATCCTCACCCAGACCGGCGCCGAGGCCGGCCAGACGACTGACGCCGACGCCATCACGGTCAGCTGAGACGACACCCGGCAGAAAAGCTCGTCGACGCCTGGGTGGGAGTCCTCATAGTGAACCTGTTGAGTTGAAAGTCCAAACAAGACTCACACGCCAAGGTATCCACCTCCGGACCGCGCAACGGGAGATCATCAGCATCGAGGCCCTCAAGTAATGGACTCACGAACAATGTTGCCGGCTGGCGATCGGTGAGCGAGTGCTTCCAGAGCGGCAACGTGCGCGGTCACGTTCGCCGATCCAGCTAGCGCTCGCTGAGCGACGAACCCCAGGGTGATCGACATCAGCAGCTCCGCCACCCCCTCTGGGTCCGCCGAAGCGTCAAACGTCTCGTCCGCCTGCCACCGCCTCACCACGTCGGCGAAAAGCTTGCGCAGACCGGAGTAGGAGGCACGAGTGGCCGCCTTGAGCTCGGGATCGCTCTGGGAGTGGCTCCAGCCGTGGAGCGAGACGAGCAGACGGTCAATGTCGCCTTTCTTGTGCCGACCGAAACCGACGACGGCGCGCAGCACCTGGTCGACGAACTCCGGGAGTGGCGGCGGTTCGGGATTGGTGAGGACTGGCGCCAGGTCCTCGGCCATTGCCGCCATCCCGTCGGTTACGACCGCGTTGATGATCTGGTCTTTGCCTTTGAAGTAGCCGTACACGGCACCGGTCGAGAGGCCGGAACGGGCGATGATCATCTCGACCGACACGGCTTCGAGGCCGTGCTCCTGGAGGCAGGCGCGTGCCGCTTCTAGGACTTGCTCCCGTCGGGCCTCCCGGCGCTGGTCGCTGATCCGGGGCACATTTCGACGATACTACAAACAAAACGAATGTTCTCTCCTTGACAATCCGGCACGGCTCCTGTACAAAAAGAATATTCCTTCGTTATAGGAGCGGCACCATTGCGTACTCACGTCCAAACCGGCAGCCAGCGTGTGAATCTCACGATCGTCACCACTGTCGTCTGCATCGCGCTGGCGGCGGTCTCAGCGGCGATGGCCTCGTTGAACGTCGCCATCCCCGACCTGGTCCGGAGCACTCATGCCAGCCAGACCCAGCTCGAGTGGATCATCGACGCCTACCTGCTGGTCTTCTCGGTCCTGCTGCTCCCGGCCGGAGCCCTCGGCGACCGCTACGGCCGTCGCAGGGCACTCATCGGCGGCCTGATCGTCTTCGGTGCCGCGTCTGCGGCGGCGATGGCGGTGACCTCCGCCAACGACCTCATCTTTCTGCGCGGCCTGATCGGTCTCGGCGCCGCGTTCGTGATGCCGGCAACGTTGTCGACGATCACCGGCACATACCCTCCTGCCGAGCGGACGAAGGCCGTCGGCGTCTGGGCGGCCGTCGCCGGGGGGAGCGCCATCGTGGGGCTGCTCTGCTGCGGGATCCTCCTCCACTGGTTCTCGTGGCGGGCTGCCTTCGCTGTCAACGTCGTCCTGGCCGTGATCGCCCTGTTGGGCGCCGTCCACTTCGTCCCCGAGTCATCTCAGAGGGACGCGCCAGCGCTCGACAAGGGCGGCGCTCTGCTCGCCACGATCGGGCTCGTGGCCCTGGTCTTCAGCATCATCCAGGCTCCCGATGCCGGCTGGCTGAGCGCCCGCACCCTCGGCGGTATAGCAGCCGGTCTGGCTGCGCTGGCGGGGTTCGTGTTCTTCGAGCGTCGTCAGCGCAGCCCTCTCTTGGACCCACACCTGTTCTCCAACCGCAAGCTGTCCGCCGGCAGCCTCTCGATCTGCATCCAATTCTTCGCCTTCTTTGGGTTCACCTTCGTGTCCTTGCAATACCTCGAGGGTGTCCGTGGCTACAGCCCGCTGGTCGCCGCCCTTTCCGTGCTTCCCCTGTCAGCAACGATGATGCCGTCAGCCAGGCTTACGTCCGGATTGGCGTCGCGATTCGGCGCCCGAGCCGTCTGCGTCACCGGGCTGACTCTCGTCGCTGCCGGGCTCGTGATCATGTCGCGGGTCGGAACGGACACCTCCTACCTCCTGATGCTGGCTGGTCTCGTCCCACTCGGTATCGGCATGGGTGCGGCCATGACACCCGCCACGGCAGCCATCACTGAGGCACTGCCCACCGCCCAGCAGGGGGTGGGTTCCGCGCTGAACGATCTCTCCCGGGAGGTCGGCGGGGCACTCGGCACGGCCGTCATCGGCAGCATCGTCACCGCCGTGTACCGCTCCAGCCTTCGGCTTCCCGGCGCCCCAACCCCGATTGTCGACCAGGCACGAGCCTCCTTCGCCGTCGCCATCCACGCCGGTGGCTCGACCGGCGCCCACGCCCGCAACGCCTTTGTCAACGGGATCCACACCGGGCTCCTCTATGCAGCGGGAGCGGCGATCCTAGGCGCGATCAGCGTCGCCACCCTGCTCAAGGGCGAGGCCAGGACCCGCCAACTCGTCGGCGAGGACGACGCCCGGCAGCTGGCATTCGTCGTGGAGCCGACGGCACATCCCCTCGCGGGTTGCCCGTCGAGCCAATCAATCGGTCCGACGCTTGTTGCCGATGATGCCGCTCCCACCCGGCGCTGTTCTCCTGTCATGAGCACTTCCAGGAGCTTGACGCGATGAGCCCACACCACGAAGTCTCTGCATCGATGCCCGGGGGTCGACGCAACGAATTCGATCCTCTGGCTGCCCTTGACAGTCTCCTGTCGGGCGTCGGGCTGTCGCGAGCCGAGACCGGGGCCGTCGTGTCCTTGACCGGGCAAGACCCCATCCTGCCTGCGGCACACCGTCTCGGTGCCTGCATCGCCGTCCCCATCATGGCCGGTGCCGTCGCGGCAGTGGCCTTTCACCGCCAGCGGCGTGGGCCTGCACAACAACTCGAGCTGGACTTGCGACAAGCCGTACACGCCATCAATCCGAGCGCCTTCTGGCATCCGACGTTGAACGGAGAGACGGCACCCCACCCGTTAGTCGTGGACAATCCCTTCCTCATCACGCCCTACCGCACGGCGGACGGCCGTTGGGTCATGGCGTCAGGCGTGTATCCGCGCATGGTCGCCAAATGGTGCCGGTTCTTGAACGTGCCTCCCGATCCCGCCAAGGTCGCCGAAGCCATTGCGAGATGGGACGCCTTCGAACTAGAGGAGACAGCGACGGCGTCCGGGCTGCCAGCCTGCGTCGTGCGCAGTCCAGCAGAATGGCTCAACCACGAGCAGGGGGCGCTCCTGGCCAACCAACCCGTCATCGGGCTCGAGAGGATCGGCGAGGCACCAGCACGGGACTTCGAACCCGCAGACCGACCATTCGACGGGATACGGGTACTGTCGTTCACCCACGCTGTCGCTGGCCCAACCGTGGGTCGCACCCTCGCCGAGCACGGATCGGACGTGCTGTGCGCCACCCGGCCCAACGACTACGAGCACGAGTTCATCTACGTCGAGGCCAACGTCGGATCACGAAGCACCTACATCGACCTCGACGGCCCGGTCGGTCAGGGGCGAGCAGCCGCTCTACTGGCGAACGCCGACATCGTGGTCAACAACCACCGCGGCGGCTCGCTGGAACGTCGTGGTCTCGAGCCTCAACAGCTGGTCGAACGGCATCCTGGTCTCGTGTACGTGTCGGTCTCCTGCTACGGGTCGACTGGCCCGTGGGCGCAGCGTGGAGGCTTCGATATGAACGGCTCAGCCTCCTCGGGTCTCATGACCATCGAGGGAACCGAGTCTGAACCCAAGCTTCCCGTCACCGCGCTGATCAATGACTACATCACCGGCTACATGGGTGCCATTGGGGCCACCGCTGCGCTGGTGAAGCGCGCCACCGAGGGCGGCTCGTGGCACGTCACTGTCAACCTGACGAGGACGGCGATGTGGTGCGGGTCGCTCGGCCTCGTCGACCCTGATGATGCCGGCTGCGACGACGAGCACAGCCTTCGCGAGCCTCTCCCCTACGACGCTCCGAGCCCGCTCGGCCACGTCCACATGCTTGCCCCACCCGTGCAGTTCTCTCAAACGCGACCCAGATGGCCCGACCCGATCCTCGTCCCCCGAGGATCTAGCAGCGCCGAGTGGCGGACCTGATCCGATCGCCTCCTCAGGCACAAGAGCCGCAGCGAACGAGCAGATCATTCACCGGCCAATCACACAGAATTGACCTCATTGGCAATCGGTCCGGATCGCTGGAAGTACAGGCTACGTAGCTCGTCGTTCCTTCGATGCCCACTCCACTTTCGACGCCCTCGATCTGCGCTCCTTGGCAGCCGGACTGAACCGGTGCTCGGCACCTTGCGGGGTAATGCCGCCGACAGCCTCCCCGATCTCCCGCCAACTGGCTCCTTGATGCCTGGCGCCCTCGGCCGACGCCTGGCACAGGCGTTCGGCCGACCGTCGAAGGAAATCGGCGAATCGCAGTGCAGCGAGTGACTCCGCGAGCTCACCGGAAATATGGGCGATGGCCTCTTGGCGGCCACTCTCCACGACACGGTCTGCAATCGATTGCGGATCTGATGGCATTTGACAAGAGTAGCCGTTGTTTCAACTATGTGTTGACAACCATGTGTTGATATCCTAGGCTTCAACACATGGTTGATACCCTCGCCTCCGACCCGGAGAGTGCTCCCGCCTTGCCGCGCAGCGCCGAAGGGGAGCAATCCGTCGCCGGTATTGGCCGGAACTCGACCTTGGGCCGGGCCTGCAATCGCCCCCGAAAATTCTCCTGCTCCTGGCCGCGATCCTTGCCGCCGGTGCCATCCTTGCGCTCGGTCCCACTGGCGGGGCGCAGTCGAGCCACGCTGCACCTGGCGCCAACGCGGCAAGGGCACACATCATCGACGCGAAACAGGTCGTCCACGTCCCGACGCCCACGGCAACGACTCGTACCTATCTCGCATCAAAACCCTCTGTCACTGTGCCAACCCCATCGACGCCAGCGCTCGCACCCAAGACCGACGCGACTGCCTCCGGGGGGGCAGTCACATCCTCGGTAGCCCCATCAGCCATACGGCCTCCCGTTGCCGCCCTGGTTGCCGAGGTAGAGGCTGCCGGGATCGAACCCGGGTCGAACTGGAGTTGGAGTATGGGCGATACTTCGGCTCAATGCGGCTTCAATCCGGGCAATAGCGCTGGCTCGGGCTGCACCTTCGGGCCTGCCGGCGAAGCGCGGAGCGTTTTTTCCGGCTCGCCCTCGCTCGCTCTGGTCGCCCATGAGTTGGCCAACGCCGAGACCGAGAATGATGCGGTGCCCAGCCTGATGAATGAGGTCGGTGCCGCGGAGGCCGGGACATCATGGTCACCAATCGACGCGGTCGCCTCCTGCCTCGTCGAGCATTTCATGGGATTCCAGGATGAGGCCGCCGGAACCTGGCAATGCCCGACCGGGCTGGCCACGGTCGTGGCCGAGAACATTCACGACACAGTCGTGACAACCACGATGACGTCCACCTGTGGCACGAAATCGGGGGTCGTCTCCACGTTGACCTTCACTGGCACGGCTGGCACGCTCACCGTGACGACCCCGACAGTCGGCGCCCCGCCTGAAACGGTTGTGGCCGGGACCCCGGTGGCCGTCTCGGGCATCGGCACCTTTACGGCGATCGATCGGGGTGGGGCGATCGATCAAACGGGCGAATGTGCATCATGAGCCGCTCCTCCGAGCCACCATGGACCCTTCCGATCGTGCGCATGGGTGAGCGGCCAGGACCTGGTGCCCGCCGGACACTGGCCAGGTAGGTCTGGCGGCAACCGAGCTGGCTCGATCAACCCGGAACAGATGGGGCGGAATTCGGTATCCCTACGCGGACTCCCAGGTCAGACTTTTGCCGGTGACGCCGTCGCAGGCGCGGCTGCAGGAGTCACCGCAACCAGGGATGTGTAGACGACGATGTTGGACAGGTAGCTGCCAGTCTGATGATCGAACACCCCGCCGCAGGTCACAAGTTGCAGCGCGCTCGACCCGTGTGATGCATAAACCCGCTGGGCGGGAAACTGCGGTTTCGAGTACATGGCGACCGAGTTGACGGCGAACTGAGCAGTGTCGCCGTCAGTCAGGGATACGTACACCCGGTCACCGGCGGCAAGGGTCCGCAAGTTGAAGAACACGCCGGGGCCTGTGTAGTTGTCAACATGTCCCAAGATGACCGCCGAGCCCACCTGGCCCGGCGTCGGACCCAGTCGGAACCATCCGGGCTGCGTGATGTTCGAGGGGACCTGCACCGATCCATCGGCATTGAGGCCGAGGGTGGACAACGACACCGCCAATCCGATGGCTGGTACCCACAACATGGTCGGTACGGAGCGAGCGGTGGAAAGAGCGGCCACCATGGGCGGTGTTGGAGTTTGCGAAGCCGCCGACCTTATGGCGGCCGCAGAGGGAACCGGCGGCGGCAGGGCATGATTGCCACCGCGAAGGCCGACAGCGAGGAGCGCGGCCCCGAGAAGAAGCAGAACGCCGGCCAGGGCCAACCACCAAGGAATTGGCCGCCCCATCAGCCTGGCATCGGCATGCGAGGTCATGCATGCCCGCTTGCTCCGACCCTTCGCGCATGCGTAAGGCGCCGACGAGCCGCAACAGCAAACACTCCGGCCGATCCGACCAGGGTCAGCACACCGAGAGCGATCAGGTCGCCGTAACGGGCGTGGGCTGCTCCACCAAGGCCGGTGTGGGGGAAGCCGGTGGGAACCACTCCGGTACCCGAAGCGGTTGACCCACCGGTTGTCGTGCCTGCAGCAGTCCCGCCACTGCCACCACTGGTGGTGCCAGTGGTGATGGTCGTACTGCCGACCCCACCCGCGCCGCCTGCGCCGGTGGGTGATGTGGTTGCGGTGGACGACGCGGGTGTCGTGGTCGACGTGGTTGTCGTGGTTGTCGCGGTGAGGCAGGTTGTCGGAGCAGTGATGGTGTTGGCATCGAGAGTGACGTCGCCATTCTGAGCAAGGACACGGCCCTGAACGGTGGCGCCCGTGAGAAGTGTCGCTGAGGTCAACGCCATGATGGTCCCAACGAAAGTGCTTGCCGAGTTCAACGTCGCCGAGCTACCGACCTGCCAGAACACGTTGCATGCCTGGGCGCCGTTCTCAAGCTCCACGACACTGTTCGAAGCGGTGACCAGGTCAGACGAAGCCTGGAAGACGAATACGGCATTTTCATCGCCCTCACCGTTCAGCACCAGAGGGCTCGCCGCGCTGATGTTCGCCGTTGCTGCGTGGCCGAATGCATAGACGCCGGGCGTCAGCGTTTGGCCGCCGAGCTGATTGTCGGTGGTGGTGAACGTGGTGGTCGGCACCTCTCCAGCTGCAGCCACGTATGCAGTGGTGAGGTCGTTCTTAGCCGTCGTAAGCAGTGACGGATCGTTGACCGAGCCTGCCGGGCCAGCGGCATTCGTCGAGTAGATGGTCCCGGTGACCTCTGCCTGGGTCAGCCCCACGTAGTTGCTGCCGGCGGCCGGGCTCAAGCCAACATCGCCAGTGATGGCTGACGTGGGAACGTCGGTCACCGCGGTGCCGGCCAACACCGCGAACGGGGTAGCGGTCCTCAGCTGCACAGTCTGGGCCGCCGAGGCGGCCGGAGCGAACACCGTGCCTAACAGAGCGAGCGCGGCCAGGGCGGTGCCAACTCTCGACGCCGTGCCCCATCGGCCTCGGCCCGATCGGGCGCGGTGCTCGGGCTCCGATGTGGTGGCCTGGCGGTGTGAATCGTGCGAATGACGCAATAGCGGGGACTGGGCGGAATGCATAGCGAACTCCTTCATGCGCGCCCGAAATAAACAACCGTCTGCGACGGACGTCCGGAGCGCTGCTGGCCTTGCACACGCCCGAAATAAACAACCGTCTGCGACGGACGTCCGGAGCGCTGTTGGAAGCCTATCTCTAGTATCTAGCTACTAGCAATATATTTCTAGAAATAGCAGGTATGATTCCGCCATGCCCAGATGGACTTTCCTCAGCAACCATGGTCGGGCACTCCTCTGCATCGCTCGCGATCCGGAGGTGCGCTTGAGCGATATCGCGGCCAGTCTCAACCTCACCGAACGGAGTGCCTACGGAATTGTCAACGATCTGGCCGAAGCCGGCTACATCGTGAAGGAGCGAGACGGACGTCGCAATCGCTATCAGATTCAGCACCACCTGCCGCTTCCAGAGACCCCCGACAGAGACCAGGTCATTGGGGACATCCTGGGTGCCTTTACTGGCGAGGTGCCGAAGCCGAAGCCCTCGCGCAGAGCGAAACGCTGACGAATTCATACCGAAGAAGAACCGGTTGCCGTAACCCAACAAGGGTCCAGCTTTTCTTGGCGTCAGCAGGCTATTTCGATCGACAAGTCGGACCATGATCGAGAGCGATCGCACGGTTGCCACCGGACGTCCTGGTTGTGGTTGTTTCTCCCTGGCGAAGTTCAGTTCTCGGACAGGGAGAAGATCTCCGGCGATGGGTACGAATAGCGTCCCAGGAGGTCCGCTTTTGCACCACTCCCTTCTCTCCTCCGCGGCGCACCCTTCCGCCAGGCCCATGCCCATTGGAGACCCTCCCGGCGAGCGGTCTCCCATGTCGTGACACATCCCTCAGGCCGGTGGTCCGCTGTCTCCTGAACTCAGGCACCCTGTGATGTCGCGAGACACCGGAGGCCGATGTCTCTGGATCGTAGACTCGCAAAACCCGCTGATCAGCGAAGCCTCGGGAACGGAAGCGGGCCCGAAGCCGGACAGCAGGGCAAGGGCAGGCGACGGCGCCCGTGCGAAGCTTTGATGATGGCGGCGGCCCCGACCGGAACAGTCACCTTCCTCTTCACCGACATCGAGAGTTCGACCCAGCTTTGGGAGCAATCTCCCGACGCTATGAGGTCGGCCCTAGCCCGCCACGATGACATCATGCGCCGGGCAATCGATGCGAACGGCGGCTACCTGTTCTCCACGGGCGGAGACGGATTTGCAGCTGCCTTTCAGCGAACGACTTCGGCCGTCGAGGCAGCAGCCATCGCCCAGCGCGAGCTGGGGGCGCAGGTTTGGCCCGGCAACATCCGCCTGCGGGTCCGGATAGGGATCCATACCGGAGAATGCGCAGAGCGCGATGGCGACTACTTCGGTTCGACGGTCAACCGGGCGGCGCGTCTGATGGGAATCGCCCATGGCGGGCAGACGGTGATGTCCTCGGCCGTCCAAGAGATCCTTCCGCCGGACGTCCCGGTGTTGGATCTCGGCGAGCATCGTCTTCGGGATCTCGCCCAGCCCGAGCACGTTTTCCAGCTGTGCGACCCGGGATCGGACTTCGAGTTCCCGCGACTGCGCTCGTTGGAGGCCTATCCAACCAACCTTCCGGCCCAGCCCAACGAGTTCGTCGGCCGCGGCGTCGAGATGGCGGAGCTCGAGAAGGCGCTGGCCGAAAGTCGGATGGTGACCCTCACCGGCGTGGGCGGCGTGGGCAAGACCCGCTTGGCCGTCCAGGTGGCCGCCCGATGTCCTTCCGAGCTTCCCGGATGGTGCGTGGATCGCCGAGCTGGGTGGCACGAGAGACGCGGCCGCTATCGAAGAGGCCGCGTGCGCGGCTCTCGGTGTGTCTCAGCAACCAGGCGAGGTGATCCGAGAAAGCCTCATCTCATTCCTGCACAACAAGCGTTTGTTATTGGTGCTCGACAATTGTGAGCACCTGCTAGATCCGGCTTCCAAACTGGCGGACGAGATCCTGCGCCGGGCCCAGGGGGTAACGGTGCTCGCTACCAGTCGTGAGCCACTGCGTGTCGGAGGTGAGCACGTCGTCGCCGTGCCGTCGCTCGGCTTGCCCAAGGAGGACGCGCTTTCGTTAGCCCAAGCCGAATCTGATGCCGTTCGTTTGTTCGTCCAGCGAGCACAGTCAGCCCGATCCGGGTTCTCGCTCAACCAAGACAACGCCCAAGCGGTCTTCCAGCTTTGTCGACGACTGGACGGCATTCCCCTGGCCATCGAGCTGGCGGCAGCACGAGTCCGCTCCATGGCGCCGAGTGAGATCGCCGCCCGGCTCGACCAACGCTTCCGGCTCTTGACGGGAGGGGCACGGACGGCTGTCGACCGACACCAAACCCTACGACGGGCCATCGACTGGTCATACGACCTGTTGGAACCCGAGGAGCGAACGCTCCTCGGCCGACTGGCCGTGTGCGTTGGTGGACTCGACCTCGCCGCCGCCGAGGTCATCGGATCCGGCGGCACCATTGATTCGCTCGACGTCGATGACCTTCTCGGACGCTTGGTCGACAAGTCGTTGGTCACCCCCGTCGACATGGGCGATGCGACGCGCTACCGGATGCTGGAGACCGTTCGCGAATACGCCCTGGAGCGGCTTGACGCAACCGGCGAGACGGTGCAGATGCGAAGCCCTCACGCGGCCCACTATGCGCCGTTCGCAACCCAGGGCCGGTCAGGGGCTGAAGGGCTCGGATGAGCGGAGATGGCTCGAAACTGTCGAAGAGGAGCTTGACAACCTGAGGGCGGCAGTGGACTGGTCCTTGGCCAGCGAGGGCGCAGAGGCCGCTCTCACCATTATCACTGCACTCGGCTTCCAGGGTTTGCGCATCGAACCCTCGATCAGCTCGTGGGCGGCCATGGCGGTGGCCTCGCCCAAGGCCCAGAGCCTCTCGAATTTCCCGGTCGCTCTCGCCGTACACGGCTGGTGGAGGATGAACGAGGGGCGTCTCGACGAGGCGGTCGGCCTGCTCGAAGAGGCACTGAAAGCACTGGACCCAGGGGAAGGAGGAGAGGCCAAGCTCTTGCTGGCGTGCCGGGTTCTCTCGCCTGCGACCGGCGTGTGGGCGATGGCCGGACGCAACCCCCTGCCGCCCGCACGACGGTGGCTTGAGGCGGCGAGAGCCATCGGCGACGCCTACGAATCCTCCCTGGCCCTCAACATGGTGTCGGTGGGCATGATGATGGATCGCGATCCGGATGCGGCCGCGGTTGCAACGGAGGCGGTCGAAGAGGCTTGGCGGAGCGGGAGCCCTTCCGCCATCGCCTACAGCACCTTCAATCTGGCCAACGCCCTGGCCGACTCGGACCCGGCCCGCGCCGGCCAGCTGCTCGACCAGTCCTTCCGCTCAGCCACCGCCGCTGAAAATGCGTATGCCGCCACGGTGGCAATGGGCGTGTCGAGCGCTTTCGCCAGTAAACAAGGGGATCACGAGGCGGCCGCGGGAATCCGTTACCAGGCCGCCGAGCGTTCCTTCCATGACGGCCACATCGATCATCAGGCAGTCCAACTCTTCTGCGTGGCCGCTGAGCTCGCCGCCCTCGGGAGTGCCGAGCCCGCCGCTGTGCTCATCGGGTGGGTCGAGACGATCATCCCTGGACAGGCGGAGAGTTGGAAGACACAGGTCGGCGAGGACGCGGCGGCGGCGTTGACGAGCCTGCCTGGGGAACTGGGTAGCGAACGCTACGAATCCCTCTTGAGCATGGGTCGGGGGATCGGCGAGATCGAGATCATTCGCTATGCCGCCCAGCATTTGCCTTCTCAGGGCATAACCGAACAAGGGTTGTTGGACGAGACTCTCTGACCGCTGTGCACTCGCCGGGCTGTACCGCTCCTCCCGCAAGACCGGAAACCCCTGCGTCGACGCATCCCGCAACCTCCGCTCAATCGCGCTCAAGTGCAGGTCGCGGTCCATTGGCGACGAGAAAAGATCTACGTGGTGGAGGGAGTTGCCAGCAGAACCGTCTCATGGTCCCGTCGTCGTCCTCACTACAACGTTTGTGCAGGTCAGCCCCGGTGCGGCGCGTCCCATTGCTCAGTGAACGAAAGATGTGGCCCGCGGACTCCGGGTTCGTGGTTCCGCGGCGTGGCGATGGCTGGCATCATTTTGAAGTGATTCGCCTCGGGGTGGGCCGTTTCGCGACCACCATGGTGCTCGCGGCACTCGTGGCCATACCGGTGACTGCGCTCACAGCGGGTATTGCCGGAGCCGCTCGGGTAGACGTCACCAACTGCTCGGGATCGGCCACGGTCTCCGGATCTCTGCCCTACGAGCTGCAGCGGGCCAAAGCCGCACGGAGGCTCACCTTCTCCGTCTCGTGCCCCGCCACATCGCCCATCGAGCTGAGCACGGCCATCGACATCACAACCGATCTGACCGTTATCGGCCCCGGGGCGAGCTCCATGGTGGTGAGCGGAGGCGGGACGACCGCGGCAATCGACATCGGCCTGGCGGGGGCGCTGAGCATTTCCGGACTGACCATCGAAGACGGGAGCGCCGACCTCGGGGGCGCTATCCAGAACGACGGTTCGCTCACCATGACCGACAGCACGGTTTCGGGGAGCAGGGCCGAACAGGGCGGCGGGCTGTACAACGCCGGAACGCTCACGCTCACCGACAGCACCGTTTCGGGGAACAGCGCCCCTAGTCACGGCGGTAGTGACAACGCCGATCTGGCTCACGGGGGAACATTGCCGGACACCAGCAGCGGATTCGGCGGCGGTCTCCTCAATTTCGGGACCGCGGACGTGGACGACAGCACGCTGTCAGGCAACACCGCCACCTATGCCGGTGGTGGCATCCTCAACGAGGGATCCTTAACCGTAAGCGCCAGCACGTTGTCGGGAAACGCGGTGACTTCCACGACGGGACAGGGCGGGGGCGTCTTCGACGGAGCAGACCTACTCATCACCAGCAGCACCGTGGCCGACAACCGTGCCAGCGAGGGGGGCGGGCTCATCGACGGCGGCGGTTCGGCGACCGCAGCGGCCACCATCATCGCCGACAGCACGTCAGGGGACTGCTCGGGCAGCATCACGGACGACGGATACAACCTGGCCGACGATGAGACGTGCGGATTCACGGCAGCCAACAACAGCCAATCGGGAGTCGATCCCGAGCTCGGCCCGCTGCAGAACAATGGCGGCCCGACCGAGACCCAGGCACCAGGGCCCGACAGCCCGGCACTCGATCAGATCCCTATGTTCACCCTTGAGGGCGGTGTTCAGCTCTGCCCCCAGAACGATCAGAGGGGAGTCGTCCGTCCCCAGGCGATGAGCTGTGACATCGGTGCCGTGGAGCCCGTCCTCCCCTTGGCCATTACAAGTTCCGGCAACGCCACGGCCACCACCGGAGCCCCCTTCTCCTTCACGGTGACGACAACCGGGACGCCGTGGCCGAAGCTGTCCAAACACGGCGCCCTTCCCAAGGGCCTCACATTCGGCGGCGAGTTCCGCTCCGCGCTCATCTACGGCACACCCGCTGCCAGGTCGTCGGGCGAGGTCTACCACCTCACGATGTCGGCCACCTTCGGACAAGGCTCGTCCAAGCAGGTCGTGACCCAGGCCTTCACCCTGACCGTCGATCCGGATGAAGGCTGACGGACCAGGTCCTGCCCGGGACCGTGAAGGTCAGGCGACGTCGATAACCGCCACCAAAGCCGGGGGAGACACGCCCGCCCGCGTCGTGAGCGCGAAGGTCACGGTGTACTGCCCATCTGCCAGCCCCGAGGGTACCTTGACCTCGACGGACCGAGTGGCCTTGACCTCGCTATCCACAGTCAGCGTCCCGCTCGCGGGTGCGATCACGATGCCGGAACCGGACTGGGCGGACGCCGTCCAGCGGATCCGCTGGCTCGCACCCGACATGCTCTGGAGCCCGAAGTTCAGAGTGGCGGTCCCGCCGGGGGCCACGACGGTGTCTCCGTCGTTGGCGCCGGCCAGGTATCCGAGGGCAGGCAGAAGGCCCGCGGTGCTAGACGGCGGGGCGTCACCCGGGCCGCTGGCCCAGGTGGAGGGCGACGAGCCGAGAGTCCAGTTCAGCGTCCCGCCCTCGGTGAAGATGCTGGAGGGCAGGTAGGCGTCTTGCCAGGGGCTCCCGTCGAGGGTCAGACCTTCGACGTAGGGCGCGTTCTGCGACGCGGCCGGGGCCGTCTCGGTGATGGTCCGGCCGTTGGCGAGCGTAAGGGTGATCGCCGGGAACAGCGGGCTGCCAAGAGCCACCTCTGCAGAGCCCGGCGTCTCGGGGTAGGCGCCGAGCGCCGACCACACGTACCAGGAGCTCATGGCACCGAGGTCGTCGTTGCCGGCGAGCCCGGTCGGTGAGTCGGTGTAGAGCTGGTCTTGGATCTCGCGCACCACCTGTTGGGTCTGCGAGGGGGCACCGGCATAGTCGTACTCCCAGGGGATCTCGAACGACGGCTCGTTGCCCATCTGGATCTGCGTGGGACCTTCGCTTACGACGTTCGAGGTCAGACCGTTGAGGAAATCGACCCACGCCGCGTTGCCGCCCTCGGCAGCGACAAGGCCGGCCAGATCGAAGGGGACAAGGGCCGTGTAGACATACGAGTCGGCCTCGACGAATCCGTTCTCCGACGTGGGGTCGAACGCCGGCTGGAACATGCCTGCGCTCTCCTTGGGTTGCATGAACCCGGTACCCGGGTTGAACACGTTCTGCCAGTTCTGGGCCCGAACGGCAAAGGTCTGTGCCACCGCTGCGTCCCCAAGGTCGGTGGCGAGCTCAGCGATGGAGTTGTCGGCGATGTCGTACTCCTGCTGCGTCGACACCGGGCCGTAGAAGTTGCAGCACCCGTACGTCCCGTCGATCGGCAGGTATCCGTCCCTCTCGTAATAGCTCAGTCCGGGACGGATGTTGCCGGGAACCTCCGCCTGGGTCTCCATGTCCGAGAGGGCTTGGCTTGCGTCGAAATTGGTCGCCCCGAAGGCGTAGGCGTCGGCGATGATGCTGTCAGCGGGATCGCCCACCATGATGTAGGTCTCGGTGTCGTCCTCGTCCCATTTGGGCAACTGACCGCTCTGGGCGAAGTCGTTGAGCATGGACGCGACGATGTCGCTGGTCTGCTGGGGTGCAAGCAGCGAAAGAAGCTGGATCTCGCTTCGGTAGATGTCCCAGCCCGAGTAGTTGGCGTACTGAGCGGTTTGGGGGGCGACCACGGTGTGGACTTGTCCGTCCATCCCCAGGTACTGGCCGTTCACGTCGCTGTACACGCTGGGGTCGAGAAGCGAGTGGTACAGCGCCGTATAGAACACCGTCTGTTGGGTTGGGGTGCCTCCGCCCACTGCCACTTTGTCCAGCGTGGTCTGCCACGACCTGTGCGCTGCGTTCTTGACTGCGTTGAAGTCCCAGCCGGGGTCCTCGGTGGTGCGATTGAGAACGGCATTGGCGTCGCTGACGTAGGAGATACCCACCTTCGCCGTGATCACCGGGTCGGCGGTGGTGTCAAAGCTCACGTACGCACCGTTGCCATGGAGACTCCACGACCCCGACGTCGAGAATGGATGGTTGAAGACCATGTCGAAGTACAGCGTGTACGTGTTGGACGCGCCGCAGAAGTAACCTGTGGTGAGCTGGCCGTCCACCTCCTTGTCGTTCACGACGTGGAACTGACTGGACTGCACCGATGCTTCACTGTCCGACAACTTGAAGAGCAGATTGCCGACTGGTGTGGCAGAAGGGAAGGTGAAGACGGCCATGCCTGAGCGCGTCGTGGTGGTGAGTTGGGTATCGATACCACCGGCATCGAGCTGGTAGTAGCCGGGGCTGGCCGTCTCGTCGCTGTGATCCAGCGGCGCAGTGGTAGCCACCGGGTTGCTTCCGATGGCTCCGACAGTCGGAAGAATGGGAACATCGCCCTCGGCCGGGCAACCCGTACCGGAAAGGTGGGTCAGGCTGTACCCGACAATCGACTTGCTGCTGTAGGCATAGCCGCCCCCATCGGGACGGAGCACCGTATCTGGACTCCACTGGACCATGCCGAATGGGACGTCGGCCCCTGGGAAGGTGTTCCCGCCGTTGGCGGTGCCGATGAAGGGGTCTACCAGCGAAGCTGGATCACGGACCTCGGCGGCAGTGGCGCCGGTCGCTCCCGGCGTGCTCCCTCCCAGCGTGCTGGCACCGGCCACCGATGTCGAGCCCATTCCCGCGCAGAGGACCAGCACGACGACCGTGGCGACCCCTGCCACCGTTACTTGCGCCGACGGCCAGCGTTTACGCCGGACACTGCTCCATCGAGAACAGGGCTCCGGGTGCGCTCCCTCTTGTTCCGACCCCCAACGCGGCATTGAGAGCACACGCGTAACACCGATCGTCCGCAGGATCAACCTCTCGCTGACCGATTGGGTCACCACGGACTATGACGAGGGATGCCCATGACGAGGCTACGGGTGTCGGCTCGCTTCGCCGTCCGGCGCGTTCGCTGAGGACAACGTCGTATAGAGACCGGTGACGATGGCGTGACCTCGGACTTCGCACCTCCCAAGGAGCTGCCACCGCCCTGGTCGAAGCAAGAGAGGAGAAGCGGGATTGGCTGGCCCAGCCTGCGCTCAGTGCCGCATCAGCCGTCGTAGAAGCCCGGGGGATGGATACCGACGAGGGTCCTCTCCCTTGGCGTCCGAGCCCGTGCCAACGCCTCAGACGAAAGGTGGTTCACAAGGGACGTAGGTCGAATTCGCTGAGCGAGATCGCGACGACCATAGTGACACTGGACGAACATCCGGCCAGGATCTCCGGGCCCGATCGGCATTCGTCTGTGCCATATGTCCGAGACGAAGAGGGCAACGTCCCCTGCTCTGGCCACGATGGGAGTGGCACCCCGACCTTCCCACTCAAGGTCATCGTCAGCGGCTCTATCCATGGGGGGTACTTGCCCCGATGTGTGACTTCCGGGAATCACGCCCGTCGGGCCCGCTTCGATCGGGCAATCCCAGAGGTAGAGATGGGCAGCGACCGCAAAAACGGGATACGGGATTCGACTATCCCAATGAGTACCGGAGATTCGAGGGACATGCGGTCCGCCGTCGATATGCCAGAAGCGTCCCGTGTGTTCGTTGTCCCCCGGTTTTTGCCACCACGCAGTATTGGCGATGACGTGGCAATCCTCGCCCAGGAGGGGCTCGATGACCTCTAGGATGCGCGGGTTCGCGATGGCCCGCTGAACGAGACTGCTCCGATTGAGCATCTCGTAGCGAAATGGTGCCGCTTGCTCCGGGGGATCCCCACGATCATCGGGTGGGTACTCCTTGAAGACCCGTTCGACATCTGCACAGAGTGCGGCCAGCTCATCTCCGTCAAAGACGGAATCGAGCACAACGTATCCGTCTGTCTGGAGGCCCTCCGCCGGGGACGGAACTGGGCCAGTATTGAGGGTGAGATATCCGAAAGACCGGGTGAGCATCTCCCGATCCTGCCGCAACGGACGGCGGCGGACAACGGCGGCTCGGATCCGGGCGCCTGCACCGAGCCCGGACGATGACGCCTGAGGAGCGCAGGTCCCCGACCGTGTCGGGCATCGGCACGCCGCATGTTGTCGGTACTGGCAAGGGACCCCAGGCTCAAGTCAGTGGAAGGAGGAACGTCGTGCGCTACAGGGACCGCTATCTATTCGACCTCCAGGGATACCTGACCGTCCCGGATGCTCTTTCGGACGAAGCTGTCGAGCAACTCAATGAGGTCATCGACGGGATGGCTCTGGGTGAGATCGGCCCCCAGGAGACGGCCCATCGGTGGTTCCACCTGCTGGCGCGGAGCCGCGCCTTTCGGGACCTGATCGACAATCCACCGGTCCTCCCGATCCTCGAAGAATTGCTCGGAGAGGACTTCCGGCTAGATCACGAGTACGTCGACCTCATCCGCTCGGGAATGGGGCCGATCGGCGCGGGGCTGCACGGCGGGCCGGTTCCCTTTCGTCCTATCGAGTACTACTGGAATGGAGGGGGCCAGCTTCACAGCGGGCTGGTTGCCGTCGCCTACAACCTGAAGGGGGTAGGCGCGGACGATGGCGGCTTCGCTTGCGTCCCGGGGAGCCACAAGTCCTTCTTTGCATTCCCCGACAATTGGAAGGACCTCTCCGACCCGCACCCGTGTGTTCGGAGGGTCACCGGACCTGCAGGAAGCGCGATCATCTTCACCGAGGCGCTCGTGCACGGCACGCTGCCCTGGCGGGGTAACGACGAGCGCCGCACGGTGTTCTACAAGTACAGCCCGAGGCCTCTGGCGTGGTCCAGGACTCTCTACGATCCCGCTGAGTACCCCGATCTCACTGAGCGGCAGCGTGACATCCTCAGGTCTCCGGGCATCGAACACGTCTAGACGCTGATCGAACTCGGAGCACCTGCTCGAAACCGTTCTGCTCATCCCAGCCCCCCGAGGAGCGAAACAACGGGCCCTGGGGATGAAGAACCCACTTCGGCGGTCGCTGCCGAGGGGGTTTGCTCACATCAGTTCTCGTGCCGCGCCGCTGACCTCTCGAACAAGGAAAATCCCTCATTGGAGCCCGCGGAACCCCAACGCCGGAGGCTGCACGGGCACGAGTCAGCGCAAACGGCGGGCGCGTTGGGGCGGGGCCTGGTCCGGAAACATGGGGTGGAAGACCTCGGCCAGCAGTTCGACGCCGTCGACCACTCGCGGACCGGGCCGGGAGAAGTACGCGCTCGCATCGACCGCGTAGATTCGGCCCATCGCGGCCGCCTCGGGACGACCCAGGAAGGACTCGGCCTCTTCCACCGCACCGTCAAGGTCAAAGCCACATGGCATGAAGACGGTGACGTCGATCCATTCGGCGGCAATCTCGTCCCAGGCGAGCCGACGTGATCGTTCGCCACTGGCAGCCAGGACCGGCACGCCACCGGCCGCTTCGATCATGTCGGGTACCCAGTGACCGCCGTTGAACGGCGGGTCGGGCCATTCCAAGGCGAAGACCCGGGGCCGGCGGCGGCCCTCGACCCGGGTGCGAACGGCGGCAACCCGGCGGCGAAGATCGGCCATGAGGGCTTCGGCCGCCCGATCGGTCCTCGTGGCCCGGCCGACGGAGCCGATGCAGTCGATGACCTCGTCGAGTCTTCCGGGGTCGAGGGAGACCACGACGGCGTGACAGCCGATGACTGCCAGTGCATCCTCCACCACACCTGAGGGCACCGCGCAGACCTGGCAGAGGTCCTGCGCCAGGATGACGTCGGGGTCGATCGTCCTGATCCGGGCGGCGTCGAGGGTGTAGATCGACTCACCGGCCGCCACCCGAGCGCTCACCTCGGCATCGATCCCTTCGGCGGTGAGCGACCCGTCGGTGGGGAGAGCGGTTCCGGATACAACTGGAACCGCCCGAGCGGCAGGTGGGTAGTCGCACTCGAAGCTGACGCCGGCGAGCTCGTCGTCAACCCCGAGGGCAAACACGATCTCGGTGGCTGACGGTAACAGCGAGACGATCTTCATTCCTCCATCATCCCGCGCCCGGGCGTCCGGCACGGCGCTGCTCGTCCGCGGGATAGGGACAGTGGCGACACCCGCTGCCACAGCAAAAGCCCCGAAGAGCCAGGGCCGGGGAGGTGAAGACGAAATAGCCCGTCTCAGGATCGGCATAGAGGTCGCGTCCGGCCGCTACCGCAGCGTCGTGCGCCGTCTGGGCAGCAGCGGAGGCGGGTTGGCCAGGCGTTTCTTCGGTTGGTTTACCCGACCCACGCCGCTCGGCGCCCTCGGTACTCACCTGCGCCAAGTCTCGATGGGGACAGCCCGCACCGGCGTGCACGGTGAGCTGGATCCCATTGATCGGCCACGTGCTGGTGGTGTGATCGACGGCTTCGGCAACGATCGACAGCGACAAGAGCGACAACCCGGCACCTGAAGCAACCCTGTTTCGACGGTGGGTCGGAGCGTCACGTCAGGTTCAAGGCTGTGTCGCGTCCTCGGTTTGGTTGTCGGGACTTCGGGGCTGGGTGGGCAAGACATCGCAGAACACGAAACCGTCACGGGTAACGATGTCACCGGTTCGAACGTCGATCGAGCTCGTGAAACCCGGTCCATTCCAAACGAACGTGTGGAACTCGCCTCGCTCTCCACACGGGTCGACATCCGGGGGTAGGTCGTCGAGGAGTTGCTGATCGAAGCTACGACCCACGAATGGCGACGGCAGTTTCGCTGGGTCGACGCACGTCAGCACGGCTTGGATTCCGCTGGCAATCATCTCGCGGGCCAACTCTCCTGTCGGCCGTCCCCAGAGCGGAAAGAGGGGCCTCACTTCGATATCGGCCAACGCCCGCTCTCGGTAGGCGCGAACGTCGTCCAGGAAGAGATCGCCGAATACCACGGCCTCGACGCCTTCTCGAGCCGCGGCGTTCATTGCCTCGTCCATCCGACGCTCATAGACATCGTTCGGACAGGGCGAAGGAATCTCCACAAGGTGCAGCGGAAGGCCCAACCGATCTGCCTGTGCTTCGATCAGGGATCGCCGGACAGCATGCATGGCCACCCTGTCGGCAGCCATGTTCATGGTCACGAGCAACCCTGTGACGTCCACGGTCGGATCGCGGCGGACCTCGTGCAGGGCGTAGGTACTGTCCTTGCCACTACTCCAGCTCATCCATGCACGCGTCATCAGCGCTACATACGAGCACGCCTACCGGAAGGACGGCAACTATCTTCATCCGTGTTCCACGGCCGTCGCGCAAGCTCCCTTCGGAACTTATCTCGTTCCAGGCTCTCAACGGTTCGTCGGTAGTCGATCCCTGATCACGGGCTTCCGAGGTCCTTGTCACACTCACGTTGACTTCCGGTGCTTCTTGGTCACCGTGAAGCTCGTTTTCGCTCCGGCGCCCGACGACGATGTCGCCACGATGGTATGGACACCCCGGCGGCCACTATGACGCCCAGCCGGGATCTTTCCAGAGCAGCTGAATGTCCCGTCCAATCCAACCGTCGCGTCACACAGAACGGTGCTGAACTTCTTCGACACATACGTGACCGTGACCGATTGATCGGGCACAAAGTTGGCGCCCTGGACGAGGACCAAGATCCGCTTTGGTCCGGATGAGGGCGTCGTGGTCACTGAAGGCCCGAGCTCGGCCGGGGTGACGACGAGGGCAGCCGTCCCCGACAGGGTGGCCGAGGGATCGCTGGCCGTGATGGTGACCGCCCCGGTCGACACGCCGGTGGCCAGTCCCTGGGAGCCCGAGGCGTTGGAGACGGTGGCCGAGGACGAGGACGACGACCAGGTCACCGAGTCGGTCAGGTCGACCGTGCTCGTGTCGGAGTAGATGCCGGTGGCCGTGAACTGCTGGGTGTCACCGGCGGCCACCGAGGCGGTGGCGGGCGAGACGGTGACGGCGACCAACACGGCCGGGGTGACGACGAGGGCAGCCGTCCCCGACAGGGTGGCCGAGGGATCGCTGGCCGTGATGGTGACCGCCCCGGTCGACACGCCGGTGGCCAGTCCCTGGGAGCCCGAGGCGTTGGAGACGGTGGCCGAGGACGAGGACGACGACCAGGTCACCGAGTCGGTCAGGTCGACCGTGCTCGTGTCGGAGTAGATGCCGGTGGCCGTGAACTGCTGGGTGTCACCGGCGGCCACCGAGGCGGTGGCGGGCGAGACGGTGACGGCGACCAACACGGCCGGGGTGACGACGAGGGCAGCCGTCCCCGACAGGGTGGCCGAGGGATCGCTGGCCGTGATGGTGACCGCCCCGGTCGACACGCCGGTGGCCAGTCCCTGGGAGCCCGAGGCGTTGGAGACGGTGGCCGAGGACGAGGACGACGACCAGGTCACCGAGTCGGTCAGGTCGACCGTGCTCGTGTCGGAGTAGATGCCGGTGGCCGTGAACTGCTGGGTGTCACCGGCGGCCACCGAGGCGGTGGCGGGCGAGACGGTGACGGCGACCAACACGGCCGGGGTGACGACGAGGGCAGCCGTCCCCGACAGGGTGGCCGAGGGATCGCTGGCCGTGATGGTGACCGCCCCGGTCGACACGCCGGTGGCCAGTCCCTGGGAGCCCGAGGCGTTGGAGATGGTGGCCGAGGACGACGACGACGACCAGGTCACCGAGTCGGTCAGGTTCTGAGTGGGCCCGGTCAGGTAGTGACCGGTTGCGGTGAACTGCTGGGTATCGCCTGCCGCAACGGAAGCGGTCGTCGGCGAGACAGTGATAGCCACGAGCACGGCGGCCCCAGCCGGCTGGCTCGTCAGCGGTTCCAGCACCCCCACCGCTAGGGCAGTGATGAGCATCGCCGGGACCAGGATGCGGATGAACGGAGCCCGCGCCAGAGCTCTTCGTTCCATCATGGCCCAACCCCCCCTCAGGTTCCCTCTCCACGTCAGACTTCCGAGATAATTGGCGGGCTTGTACCCAGTTGGCATCCGAATCAAACCGACACAGCGAGAGAATCATGCAGGGCGTCGGCGCGGCGTCCGAGGACGGCTCGCAGGCCGGGCATCGCCGTCGCAGTTACCGCGTGATCACCGCAACTAGCCCAGATAGAGGGCGGCAACCTCGTCATAGAGCTGAGCATCGACCCGCTTGGGCTTGCCCACCGCGGCGTGCAATGGGATCCGAACGATTTCCCCGGCCTGCAATGCCACCATCTTTCCGAAGTCGTGGTCGTGTGCCGCCGCCAGTGCGGCTGCCCCGAACCGGGTGGCCAGGACACGATCGAATGCCGTTGGTGAACCGCCTCGCTGAATGTGACCGAGTACCGTCGCCCTGGCCTCGAAGCCGGTCCGCCGCTCGATCTCCTCGGCCAAGAAGGCGCCGATCCCGCCCAGTCGGACGTGGCCGAACTGGTCGGTGGTCTCCGATCCACCCATGCGCCTGAACATCGCCGCCGTTTCCTCATCGGCGGGTCGGGCCCCCTCGGCGACCACGACGGTAGAAAAGAAGTTCTGCTCGGCGTGGCGCTTCCGCAGCCGATCGCATACGGCCTCGAGGGAGAACGCTACTTCGGGAATCAGGATCTCAGCGGCCCCCCCGGCGATGCCGGCATAGGTGGCGATCCAGCCGACGTTGCGGCCCATCACCTCGCAGACGATGACCCGATGGTGGGACTCCGCGGTGGTCTGCAGGCGATCGATGGCCTCGGTGGCAATCTGAACCGCCGTGTCGAAGCCGAAGGTCACCTCCGTTCCCGATAGGTCGTTGTCGATTGTCTTGGGCACACCAACGGCTGGGAGGCCTCGTTGTTGCAGCCGCTCCGCTGCCCCCAACGTGTCGTCCCCGCCGATGGCCACCAGGGCGTCGAGGCCCTGCGTCTGCATCGTGGCCAGGGCACGATCCGGCCCATCGTGGGTGACAAAAGGGTTGGTGCGCGACGAGCCCAGGATCGTCCCTCCCTTAGTCAGGATGGGCCGGCATTGCTCGACGGTGAGCGGGATCGAGTTGTTTTCGAGGACACCGAGCCACCCGTCGAGGAAGCCGATGCACTCATCGCCGTGACGGATGGCGCCACCGACGACCACGGCCCGGATGACAGCATTCAGTCCCGGACAGTCGCCACCGCCGGTGAGGACCCCGATCCGCATCCCGTCATGATAGAGAGGCCCAGCTGGCAGACACCGGCCTCCGCGGACGGCCGCACCCATCCCAGGGCGCCAGCCGCGATGCCGGGAGCCATGACCTCACGGGCCGATGGACATCACGGCAAGGCAGTAGAAGATTTCATGGTCGACACGAGCAGCTGGCCACGGTTCGCCGGTGGCATGGCGACATGTCGACGGTGGCCGGCGATCCAACCGCGGCATGGTGCCTCCCGCACAGGGACGGGAAGAGGTTCTGGAGAGCCGGCCGCCCGCAACGCACGGTGCCAAGGGCGAACCAGATGCGCCTACGAGATGGTGCGGATGAGGTCCCCGGTGTCGGTGTCCATCTCGGTCAGGGAATTGCTGTCCTTGTTCAGGACCCAGAGATTGCTGCCGGCCACGACGACCGCTTGCGGATTGGCCAACAGGTAGGGGCCGTTCCCGTTGCACATCATCCAGTTGACCTTGCCCTTGGTCGGATCGATCTGGCTCACCATCGGAGAGACCCCGGGAGGGCTCAGGGTGAAGACGTAGCCGTCACCGGCCGTGATGGGACCGGGCGTCGGGAGGTTGGTGTGGTCGACGATCACCCGGATGACGTTGAAGGTGCTGGCCGAGACCTGGGTCACAGAGTCACTCGTCCTGTTGGTGACCCAGAGGTCGCCACCGTGGATGACGGCTGCGGTCGGTGTGCTGAACCGATATTGCGGTCCCTCGAGCAGCTTGACGAGTCCGAACGTGCTGGCGTCGATCACGGACACCGAGTCCCCCGCACTGTTGGTCACGAACAGATTGCTCCCGGAGACGGCGAGGCTCAAGGGTGCACGGAACCCGTATTGAGGTCCGGTGGCCACACCCAAAAGTCCGCCCGTCACCGCAGAGACGCCGGTGACTGCGCCGGTGGCGCTGAGCACGAAGAGCTCGTTCGCATCAACGGTCAACGCAATCGGGTCGGAGAAATGAAACTGCGGCCCGGTGATGACCCGGACGGGAGCACGGTCGGCGGCGCCGAACTCGGTCACGGAGTCGCCCGCACCATTGGCCACGAAGACATCGGGCCCCACGTTCGTGATGGAGGTCGGCTGATCCAGATCGAACGATGACCCGGAGACGGTGGCCACATGGGCGCCGGTCGACGCATTGACCACACTCACCGAGTTACCGGATTGGTTGGCGACGAACAGATCGCGTCCGGCAACCGTTGCCGATATCGGCGCCGACAAGCCGTAGCCAGCCGAGGCTTGGGCGATCGCGCCCGACTGGGCCGCCGACGAGCCACGGACCTTGTGGTACGCCTTCACGGCGCCCACACCGATCATCGCTCCGATAAACAGAGTGCCGACGACGATCAGCGTCGACTTCAGCCGGGACCCCGAACGCCCATCTCGCATCGTGTTGCGCATCTTCGACACTCATCCTTCGGCACGGCCCACGCCGATCCCGCCGGATCGTCCAGCCGATGCGTCGGCCGACCGGAGCCGATCGACTCAAGCAGGCCGTTACCCCTCATTTCGAGCTCACCTCAATCGTACGCCGCCTGCTCCGAGTTACTGACGCACCCCTCAGGGCGAAGGGAACGAACCTGCCTCGGCCACATACGGCCCGGCCGGTGTCCAGCCGATCCGTGCCGCAGCGATCGGTCGGAACCATTTGAAGGCGATTCCGGAGTGCCAGGGGTCGTAGAGCAGCCAATCAGAGCCCGCCGTCCGGTAAAAGGTCTCCTCGCCGGGGCCCACTCCTTGCCGATTTGTCATGATCAAGGGCTTCGTGCCGACCGGAGTGCAGGGCCCGGTGATCGACTCGCACTTGGCCACACCGATGCCGTACCTCGGGGTGGTGAAGCCGTCGCCACCGGAATAGAACAACCACCAACCGCCGAACGGCGACGAGACCATTTGCGGCGCTTCGACGATGGGTCGGGCCCACGCGGGGGCAACGTCGGTTCCGTAGATAACGGTCGGGGACCCCACCACGCGGAGGCCGTTCGCAGCCAGCTGCTGCGACCAGATGCGGTCCGTACCGTGGTCGTGTCCCGAATTGTTGTCACTCTTCCAGACGAGGTAGGGCCGGGACACCGACGACGTGTTGTCCATAACCATTTCGGCATCGATGTCGCCGCCCTGGTTGGTCTGGCACACGATCGGCAGCGCGGAGGGCACGTAGGGACCCATCATCGTCGCTGAAGTAGCGGTCCCGAGACAGTGGATCAAAGGACGCGTGTCACGGACAGTGGCCGAGTAGTAGAGCACGTAGTGTGATCCGAGGCGATCGACCTGGGGTTGCCAGGTCGTTCCACCCTGTGTGACCGGCAGGGCCCACGACGGGAGGACAGGGAGCGCATCAACCGGCGCCGACCAGTCGCCCGGCCTGCCCACGATGAGTGGGACGTTGTCCCGCTGGTTGCCGAACGCCGTCGAGCTGAACAGCAAGTAGTTGCCGTTGTCGACGTCCAACGTGCCTCCGGAAAGGTCCGTGCCCCGTACCTTCGCGATGATGGCGGCCGGTGCATCAGGTGTCCGGGCGCGGGGTGGCTCGTAGCCAACGGCGCCACTGGCCGGATGGGCGGTGGCGGCCGATGAGGCGAGAATCCCACCGCCGGCAAGCACGAGCGACGCCACCGCGAGTAGTACCAGTTCTGTGCGCGACACCCTGCTGCGTGGCTCACGCCACCGTCGCCTCGCACACGTCGCGAGACGCTTGTGCATTCCTGCCCCCCTGATGCGCATGCGGAACTTGCGCTCCCCTGTCCCACCAGGATAGGTCACCGCCATTGCTCCCGTACACCCACCATTCGAAGAAACCCGGGTTCCACCGGGGCGGCCGCATCCACTCCCGCCGATGTCCCCTCATGAACCCTCGCCCGACGGTGGCCAGGGGTGCGACTGATGGTCGTCATCTCGTGCCGGCTTGACATGTCATGTGGTCGAGGCTCAAGAAGGGTGCACAGTTTGGCAGGAATTCCTCCCCAAGGGGGGTGTACGGCGCGCCGTCGTCGGCTCCGGACCGCCTCCGTCCGAACACAGGCCACGGCTTCACACGAGAGCCCGGCCCTCACCCCTTGGCCGTGGGCGATCCCGTCCGGGCTGGGTGTGCCCCCGTCGATCAAGCCCGTTCCCGGCACACCCTCTTCGTCCTGACCCTTGGCGGACGTACCTCAGCATCAGACAGGACCTCGGATCGGGCTTCGACACCTAAAGGTTGGCGGGATGCCGCTTTTGGTCATCCATAGTCCCGGAGTTGCACACTTCGCGGTTCGGGATGGTGCGCAGGCCGTGACCAGGGCCTCGACCCGGCCCCGGCGATGAGGGGCCCGCCTCATGTATGGGTTGTCGGCGTGAATTACGATACAGGGCGTATCGAATCGTAAAGGATCCGGGGGCTCGCCGGCCTGGCCCGGCCGGCTCCTCGGTATGCGAGAGAAAGGACCAGCCGATGCCGGTGCTGGACCGCAAGTGGTGGACCTTGGTGGCGGTCTGTACCGCCACCTTCATGTTGCTGCTCGACATCACGGTGGTGAACGTCGCGTTGCCCGACATCCAGCGTTCGCTCCACTCGTCGTTCAGCGACCTCCAGTGGGTGGTCGACGCCTACTCACTGACACTGGCCGCGTTCCTGTTGACCGCGGGTGTGCTCGGGGACATGTTCGGGCGCCGGGCCATCTTCGCCATCGGGCTCGTCATCTTCTCGGCCTCGTCACTGGTCTGTGGGCTCGCCTCCTCCTCGACGATGCTCAACTTCTCGAGGGCGGTCCAGGGAGTCGGCGGCGCTGTCATGTTCGCCACGTCGGTGGCCTTGATCGCCTCCGCCTTCCACGGAAAGGAGCGCGGCACCGCCTTCGGGATCTACGGTGCCGTGCTCGGCGGGGCGGTCGCCATCGGTCCGCTCGTCGGTGGTGCACTGACCAGCTCGGTCGGATGGCGGTGGATTTTCTTCGTGAACGTGCCGGTCGGGGTGGTCGCCGTGGTCATCACCTTGGCCAAAGTGGCCGAGTCCAGAGAGGGGAACACACGTCGAATCGACTGGATCGGGTTCGCGTCTCTGTCCGGGGCACTGTTCATGTTGGTGCTGGCCTTGGTGCGCGGGAACTACGACGGCTGGCTGAGTCCCCTGATCCTCGGGCTGTTCGTGGGCAGTGGCGCGCTCCTCGTCGTGTTTCTGCTGGCCGAGTGGCGTTTGCGTGACCCCATGCTCGACCTCACCCTTTTCCGTAGGCCGGCCATGTGCGGGGTGTCCGTGGTTGCCTTCACCCTGGCCGCATCCATCTTCGCCCTCTTCCTCTACATCACGCTCTACATCCAGGACGATCTCGGCTACAGCCCCCTGGCCGCCGGCATCCGCTTCCTGCCCATCACGATGATGGCGTTCGTCGTCGCTCCCGTGGCCGGCAAGCTCACTGTCCGGCTGCAATCCCGATATCTGCTCGGCACCGGCCTCCTACTCGTGACCGGTGGCCTGCTGCTCCTGGGCACGACCAGCCCGACGTCGGGATGGACGCAGCTCTTGGCTGGCTTCTTGGTCACCGGCGCCGGCATCGGCATGGTCAACCCGGTGCTGGCCTCGGCGTCGGTGTCGGTCGTCCCCTACCAACGCAGCGGCATGGCGTCGGGGGCCAACTCCACCTTCCGCCAGATCGGCATCGCCACCGGCATCGCCGCCTTGGGCGCCGTCTTCGCCAGTGAGATCCAGTCCAAGACCTTGGCCGTCCTGCACACCAGCGCAGCCGGGCAGCTGGTGGTGCAGAAGGGTGGGACCAAGTTGGGGCTTGCCCTCCAAGCGGGCGGGGTGAGGGAGGCACTCACCTCCATCCCCCTGCCGGCGGCCCGTCACGCGCTGCTCAACGCCTATCGGATCGGGTTCTCGAGCACGTTCAACGAGCTCATGATCATCGGGGCCGTAGTGTCCTTCATCGGAGCGATCCTGGGCTTCGTCCTCGTCCGCCAGAAGGACTTCGTGCCCAGCGCGCAGCCGGGGGCACCACCGGCGGTCGGGCCCACCGAACCGGCCGGACCCTCTGATCCCGCCGATCTGGCCACCGTCGCATGACCGTGCCGCTGCGACCGGTCGAGACGGTGGCCCGCGGGCCCGGGCGGCCGCGGGACGAGGCCACGAGCCGAGCCATCTTCGACGCCGCTCTCCACCAGCTGGAGCAGCTCGGGTACGGACGCATGACCGTCGAGAGCGTCGCCGCCGAGGCCGGCGTCTCGCGGGCCTCCGTCTACCGTCGGTTTCGGGACAAGGCGGACCTGGTGACGGCGGCCATCGCCCAAGCCAACGACCATCAGGATGACAACGCCGACGGCGGAGCGCCCGTGCGTGATCCGCGCCGCGCCCTCACCGAGTTCTTGGAGGAGTTCGATGCCAGGTTCGCCGAGTCATGTCTGGAGGTCATCGGCGGGCTGGTCGGCGCCCGGGAGGACCCGACGGCTCTGGCCATGCACCGACAGCGGGTGGTCGCCCCTCGCCGCGCCCACGGGCGTTCGCTGCTCGAGGCGGCACAAGCCCGCGGCGAGCTCGCCGCCGATGCCGACCTCGACCTCGCCCTGCAGATGCTGTTCGGCTCGGTCCTGTTCCGACGGGTCAGCGGCGACTGGGTGGCGACGGGTTGGGCACGCCGGGCGGTGGATGCCGTCTGGGCCGGCATGGGGCCGAAACCTCCGGGGCGGGTGGGGGACCGAGGCGAACGACTGCGCAAGGACCGGCGGGTCGGCGGCCATGGTCCCGTGCTCCGGTCCACCGGCGCTCCCGAGCCCGCCTGACCGCCGCCTGACCGCCGCCTGACCGCCGCCAGACGGGCGACTGCACCGGTCGGACCGCCAGGGTCCAGGCCGGGCGCCACTCGGGACGGATGCCGGCGGGCTGCTCAGTGGGTCAGCGTGGGCCGCGGCTGGCTCGCGGCAAGGTGCGCCACGAGGCCGTCCGGGACCACCCCGTCGGACTGAGCCAACAGGACCTCGATCTCGTCGGCCTCGACCGGGCGGGAGAAGATGAATCCCTGACCGACGTCGCAGTGCTCATAGCGCAACCAGTCGAGCTGCACGTCGTCCTCGATACCTTCGGCCAACGTGATGAGGCCGAGTGTCCGTCCGAGCTCCACCAGGGTGTGGATGAGTGCAGCCGAGTCGGTCGATCCGTCGACCTCGGCCACGAATGACCGGTCGATCTTGAGGATGTCCACGGGAAACTGCCGAAGATAGGCCATAGACGAGTACCCGGTGCCGAAGTCGTCGATGGCGATCAGTGTCCCGAGGTCCTTGAGCCGCCGCAGGCGAGCCACAGTGGCATCGGCATCGCGCATGAGGGTGGACTCGGTTACCTCGATGGTCAACGAGCTCGCGTCCAACCCGCTGGCCGATAGAGCCTCAGCGACGTCGGTGACGAGCTCGTCCGACTCGAGCTGGCGCATGGACACGTTCACCGACATGTTCAACGGATGGCCGTGCGCACGCCAGATCGCTGCCTGCCGACATGCCTCCTGGACTACCCACCGCCCGACCGGCACGATCAGGCCCGTGTCCTCGAGCACGGGGATGAAGTCATCGGGCGTAATGACCCCTCTAGTCGGATGACGCCAGCGCAGCAGCGCCTCGACGCCCCGGATTCGGAACGTGTCGAGGTCGAAGATCGGCTGGTACACCAAAAAGAATTGCCCGCCTCCGAGCGCCGAGTCGAGGTCGGACCTGAGCGCCAGCCGGTCGAGGGCGGCGGACTGCATGGCAGCTTCGAAGACGACAAACCGGTCGCGCCCTATGGCCTTCGCCCGGTAGAGCGCGGCATCGGCGTCTCGCAGGAGCTCCTGGGCGGAGGCGCGGTCGCCGGCAGCAATCCCGATGCTGGCCGTGACGTTGACGGGAATTCCTTCGAAACCCTCGATCTGGAAGGGCTTGCGCAGTACCTCCCGGATCCGTTCTGCCACCATCTCCGGCCCAGCGGCGAGTGACAGGCCCTCGACCAGGATCACGAACTCGTCGCCGCCGATGCGTCCGACCGTGTCGCTCGCTCGCAGCATTGTGATCAAGCGGGCGGCCACCGCTTGCAGCAGCCGGTCGCCGGCCTCGTGGCCCAGTGAGTCGTTGGCGTCCTTGAAGTGATCTAGATCGATGAAGAGGGCGGCCACTGGTTGGATCTCGCGACGGGCCCGAGCCAGCATCTGCTCGGCCCGATCGAGCAGTAGCTGCCGGTTGGCCAGACCGGTGAGCGGGTCGTGCAGGGCGCGATGGGCGAGCAAGGCCTCGAACTCCTTGCGCTCGGTGATGTCCCGAACGTTCACCACAATGCCGGCGACCGAGGGCCGAGCGAGCTGGTTGGCCACGACCGCTTCGGCCTGACACCAGCCACCGTCGGCTCGCATCATCCGGAACTGAACCGAGGCTTTCGACTGCGTGGCCTCCAGCCGGTGGCGCAGGTGGTCCTCCACTCGATCGCGGTCGTCGGGGTGGATCAGATCGGCCGGCACCGCACCCAACATCTCGGTCGGCGAATAGCCGAGCAGCTCGGTGACCGCCGGGCTCGCGTAGGTACAGACGCCGGTGGCATCGAGGACCAAGGTGGTGTCGGTCGAGTTCTGGATGAGGGAACGGAACCGATCCTCGCTCATTCCCAGCGAGGCCTCGGCCTTCTCCTTCTTCTCCATGATGGCGGCGGTGACCCGGATCACGAAGACCAACACGAAGGTGCCCGTAAGAACCATGGCGTTGTCCGTGTGCAGCGGGAGCTCGGTGGGCAGCCAGCCCTGGACCATCCCGAGTTGTCCGACGCAGATGGCCACCAAGCTCCAGAAGGTGACCACCGGCCATACCTCCGAGCCATCCTGCGAGATGCTGTCGAGGGCCAGGACGGCGTAGGCACCGACCAGCACCGCACCCCATCCGGTGAGGTAGATCACCGACGTGACCGCGGCCGCGCCGACCAGGATCCGCAGGTGGAGGCGCAGCCGGGTGGGACGGGCCCGGTAGAAGTGATTGGACGGGATGGTGCCAGCCAGGACGCCACCGAAGACGACCACCCAGTTCCACGCCGGCCGCTCCACGATGAAGTGGAAGTGCATGAGGAGCAGGATCGCCACGAGGGCGCTCGGCACCATCAGATAGCCGATCATGGTGGAGTTCAGCCAAGGCGACGCGGTGCTTCTGAGCTGGGGTGATGGGGTCTGCCGAGGCCCGGCGAGGACCGACCCAGCGATTGGCGCGCCGGTCTTCGCGTCCGAGTTGTCGTCCCGGGATCCGTGCGCCTCGTCGTCGGCCGTTTCCATGACACCGTCCCGAGCCGCTCTGTCCTGCCCGGCAGCCTCTCCGGAGAATGTCGGTCATTGCGGCAATGGACTTGAGCAGGGCAAACGTGCCACGAGGGCCCCGTCGCCCCGCAACCCGGGGTTGCATCCTTGGGCCCCGACCGGGCCAACCGGCTGTCGTTGGGCCACGGACCGGTCCGATCGGGCCGGCCGAGCGGGCTCAGTCGCCAAAGAGGAGGCCGTAGTTGGCCCCGCGCCGGAGGTGGTGACCGCCGTCGACAGCCAGACACTCGCCCGTGATCCAACCCGATTCCGGCCCGGCCAGGAAGCGCACGGCGTCGGCCACGTCCTCGACGGTGCCCAGGCGGCTCAGGGGCATCTCGGCCAGGTACTCGTCGAGCAGCGGTCCGCCGGCGGTGATCGGCGCCATGAGCTCGTCGTCGACGATGCCCGGCCGGACGGTGTTGACCCGCACGCCCGTCGAGCCGAGCTCCTCGGCGGCGTAGCGGCACAACATGTCGATAGCGGCCTTGGCCGCGCCGTAGGCCCAAAGGTAGCGATGCGGGAAGTGGCCCGCACCCGATGACATGCCGATGATCGATCCCCCCGGGGCCGGGCCGCCGTCTGTGCCCTGGCCGACCCCGGCGGCCATCAAGGGCGCGGCGTGTTTCATGCACAAGAAGGTGCCCACCAGGTTGAGATCGATGGTGGCCCGCACCTGGGCGACGTCTGCGGCAGGGATTGGACCCATGTGCATGGACCCACCGGCGTTGGCGAAGAGGACATCGAGCCGACCCCGTTCGAGTGCGGCCCCGACCGCCCGCTCGACATCCGCCTCGACGGTGACGTCGCACACGACGTAGGAGGCGGTACCGGGAGCCATCCCTTTGTCGGCAGTCCCCGCATCGCGAACCTCGGCCGCCACTGCCTCGAGGCTCGCCACCGCGGCACGCAGTCGCCCCTCCGTCCGGCCGCAGATGGTCACGTGGGCACCGTCGCGAACGAGACGGGTGGCCGCCCCGAGACCGATCCCGCTTCCCCCACCCGTCACCAGTGCGGCGAGGCCGGCGACGCCGGCGGGTCGTCCGGACTCCAAAGGGGCAGCTCGTCGGCTCCCTTCCATCGTCGTTCTTCCCTCCTCCGGTGAGCGGTGGCCGCATGCGCCTCGGCACCGGCGTGCTACAGAGTGTCACGTGCCCGAGTTCAATTTGGCTGACCTGTTCGAGCTGGTGGTCGACACCGTTCCCGATCGGACCGCCGTGGTGGCGGGACCCGTCCGGCTCAGCTATCGCGAGCTCGACACCCGGGCCAACCGCTTCGGGAACTACTTGATTGGCCTGGGGATGGCCACCGGTGCCCAAGTCGGCATCCTGGCCCACAACCGGTCGGAATGGCTCGAGGCGATGATCGGTTGCTTCAAGGCCCGCATGGTGCCGATCAACGTGAACTACCGATACGTCGCCGCCGAGCTGCGCTACATCATCGACAACGCCGACATGGAGTTGCTCGTGGTCGAGGACGAGCTGGTACCGCTGGCCGACGAGGCACGGGTGGACCCGGGTGGAACCAAGTCGACCACCGGATGTCGATTGCTCGTGATCGGGGACGACGCTGAGTCGGGCGGCGCCGACGTCGAACACCGGCCGTCGACGGCCATGGCGGTCGTGTACGACCGTTGGGGGATGGCCCTCTCGAACTCCTCAGGGGATGTGCCGGGCATCCCGCGGTCACCCGACGACTACTACGTGCTCTACACCGGCGGGACGACCGGCCAGCCGAAGGGAGTGGTGTGGCGACAGGAGGACATCTTCTTCGCGGCCATGGGTGGCGGCGGCTGGGGGTCACGGCCGATCTCACGACCCGGTGAGCTCGTCGATCGCATCCCAACCGGGGATCGCCCCGGCGCGGCCATGCTGGTGACCGCCCCGCTCATGCACGGCAACGCTCAGTGGGCGTCGTGGAGCGCATTCTTCATGGGCGGAACAGTGGTGCTCTACACCGAGCCGACCTACGACGGGGCGGCGGTCCTGCGCCTGATCAGTGACGAGCGCGTCATCTCGGTCGCCCTGGTCGGGGACGCCATGGCCCGGCCGCTGGCCGAGGCGGTGGCCGCCGCACCCCCCGGCACCTACGACACCAGCTCTCTTTTGGCCATCGGCTCCGGGGGCGCCATGCTGTCGGCGGCGGTCAAAGAGGAGCTGTCGACCCTGTTTCCCGGGGTGCTCATCATGGACCGCTTCGGCGCCAGCGAGAGCGGCGCCCAGGGAGCGGTCGAGCACGGCGAGCGCGGGCCAGTCTTCGCCATGGGCCCGGACACGACCGTCCTCGACGACGATCTCCGACCGCTGACGCCGGGCGACGGACAGATCGGACGACTGGCCCGGAAAGGCCGCATCCCGCTCGGTTATCACAAGGATCCAACCAAGACGGCTGCCACCTTTCCGGTGGACGGAGGCGGCACGCGGTGGTCCATCCCCGGTGACCTGGCCTCGATCGAACCCGACGGCACCATCACCGTCCACGGTCGGGGATCGGCGTCCATCAACTCGGGTGGCGAGAAGATCTTCCCCGAGGAGGTCGAGAGCGCGATCAAGTCGCATCCCGACGTGTTCGACGCCGTCGTGGTCGGCATCCCTGACGACCGCCTCGGCGAGCGGGTGGCGGCTGTCGTCAGGCCCCGTCGACCCGACACACCGATCACCCTCGAAGACCTCCGGAACCACTGCCGCGGTCTGGTTGCCGGCTACAAGATGCCCCGTCAGCTGCTCCTGGTCGCCGACATCCCGCTGACGGCAGCGGGGAAACCGGACACGGCGGCAGCTCGGGCGCTGCTCGCGCCGGCCACACCCGAGCCGTCGTCAACGTAGCCGCCGCCCCCCGCGGAGCTTTGCCGGACGGGACCCTTGGCCAACGGCCCATCGTTGTCCGCGACCATCGCCATCACCGCCTCCACCACCCGTCCAGCGATGCGTTCGAGTGCCGAGGGCCCGATGTCGACGATGCGATGGCCACCGGCGTCGGGCCAGATGCCCACCACCCGACGAGGAATCGATCGCCGCGGCCGACTGAGCGCGGCCACGAGCGCCGGAAATGCCAAATCGCACTCTGAGTCCGGCGGAGGGGCACCGGCGGCGGTGACGACAAGAGCCTCCCCCATCGGCCCCGCTACGCGGAGGTCCACACGTCCCCGCAGCCGCACGGCGCCGTTCGGTGGGCAGCGCCATTGCTCGTCCGGTCCTCCGACCCTCACTGTCGGACCGAGCGCCGACCAGTCGAATGCGCACCAGAGCGACGTGGCCCAGCGCGTTGCCTCGGCCAACACCACGGCCCGGGCGCCGGCGGGCTGGTAGGACAGCCATGGTTCCCAGTGGTACGTGCGCCACCCGGATCGTTGCCAGGTTGCGACGGCGTCGTCCGCCACCGGACCGACGGCCTCGGCCGGGCTCCGGTATCGGCCCTCTCGGCACGCCTCGATGGCGGCCAACCCGAGTGACCGTCGGACGAAGGCCGGCTTCCAGCGAAACGGCTCCTCCGAGGCCGGGTGCCGGCCGCCCTTCGTCAGCGCGCGACGCAACGTCGGGAGGGTCACCACCAGCTCACGCCACCGTGGCTGACCGTCGCAGGCTGCGGCCAGCTGGCGGACGAAATGGGCGAGGACGCGGTCGGGCGGGTGTGCCGGGGCGACGTCCGGCGGCGCCGTCAGTAGGGCGGACCGGTCTAGCGGACGACTCACCACGAACACACCCCGTTGTCGGCTGCAGAAGTGGCACTCGGCGCGGACAGGATCGAGCCGCCGGCATTGGCTGACTCAGTGGAAGCGGGCGGTCGCCGGACAGCCAGTTGCCGACATGTGGCGCACATGCCGGCGGGGACCGCGCCGAGTGTCCGGCCGGCCATCTCGTCAAACAGGCGCCGAGCGCCCACCTTCGTACGCTCGACTGCTCCATCCAACGTCGCCGTGGTCACTGGGTCGACATCGAGCTCCCCCGTCGTCGTGTAATAGGTGGCCACTACGAAGGGTGGAACCCCATGCCGCAGTGTCTCGACCAGGGCGGCGAACCCCAGGTCGTCCCGGTGTTCGAGTCGAGGAGCCCCCGACTTGACCTCAACCAACGCCACCGAGGTCACGGCCTGGCCGGGAACGCCGAGCGCCAGGTCCACCCGCGTGGCGAGCTCGAAGGCGCCGCCGGCGACAGTGACCCGCATTGGCTCCTGCGTGCGCGGCATCCAGGCCGGGTCGAGCTGCGGCCAGCGATGACGAAGGCCCTCGGCCTGTGCCTCGACGTCGGCGACGAGGGCCGACCATTCGGAGGGCGGCAGCTCGGCCGCCCAGGCGAGCAGCTCGTCGTTTTGCCCGTCGACCCGAAGCGCGGCCAGGCCGTCGGCGGCCGCGTCGTCGATCGAGCCCACCGTGACGAGCTGGCGAAAGAGGGCGTCGACGAGGGCGCCGCAGGCCATGGCCCGACACGGCCGCCACCGGGCACCGCATACGGGAGAGGCGTGGTCGTCGCACGACAGCGCCCGGGTGAGGCGTCCCTTGGTGACGACCACCGGCCGAGCGGCTCCGACTTCGAGACAGGTCACCGGGCTGACCGGCAGACGCCGACCGGCCTGTGCTGTCCGCGTCTGTCCCGCACGGTCGACAGGCACCGGGAGGTCAGCCAATCCCTCGTCCAGCCGCCGGGCGAGCGAGGCGGACAAGGCCGGATCGGCAGCAGGCCGAGGCCGGCCGGCCAACCGCAGTCGATCGAGAAGGGCGGTGCCGGCCAGCGGCTCCCACCCAGGCCCATCGCTCTCTGCCGTGCGTGCCGAGCGTGCCGAAGGAGCGATGTCGGCGCCAGTCGGCCTCCGCGCCCTGGGCGACCCATGGCGAATGGGTGCACCATTGGGTGCGCCAGGGTTGGACGTCCCGGAGGCAGATCCCTCATGACCTCCGGTGACATCCGCCACGAGCATGACGGGCAGTTTGACCCTCGGGTGTCACATGCCGATGCACGCGGCGGGCGAGAGGGTGCCCATTAGCCTTTCATGACGATGACCGAAGCCGCCGACACCGCCTTTGCCGTGGTCTTCGGGATCTTCGTGGTGGCCACCCTGGTGCTCATCGTCCTGGTTCTCCGCTTCACCTTCCAACGTGTCGCCGCCTCCCGGGACCAATCGTGGTCCGAGGGGTCAGACGCCGAGGACGAGGACGAGGAGGCCGGCAGGCCGATGACCGCTCTGGTTCTCGCCGGTGGCGGCACGCGGGGGGCGGTGCAGATCGGCATGCTCCAGGTGCTGGCCGAGCACGGGTTCGTCCCCGACCGCATCTACGGCACCTCGGTCGGTGCCATTAACGGGGCCGGCTTCGCCGGCGACCCCACCTCCGAGGGGGTCGAGCGGATGGCCCGCACCTGGGTCGGCCTCAGCCGCGACGACGTCTTCCCCCAGGGCCGCCTCCACGGTCCCTGGATGTACTTCCAACAGCGGGACTCCGTCTACTCCAACAGCGGGCTGCGCAAGATCATCGAAGAAGGCGTCCCGTTCGCCCGGCTCGAAGATGCCCCCATCCCATTCGAGGTCGTCGTCACCTCGTTGGTGGACGGCCGTGAGCGGTGGTTCACCTACGGCCCCGCCGCGGACATCATCCTGGCCTCGGCGGCACTACCGGCCATCTTCCCGCCGGTCGAGATCGACGGGGAGCGCTATATGGACGGCGGGGTGGTCAACAACGTGCCCATCCGCCGGGCCATCGACGCCGGAGCCAAGCGGGTCGTCGTGCTCATGTGCTCACCACCGGTGTTCGAGCCGACACAAGCTCGCCGACCGATCGAATCCGTCCTCAACGCTCTCTTCATCGCCGTCCACGCCCGCTTCGCCCGCGACATGGCCCAACTGCCGCCCGACGTCGAGGTGGTGGTGTGCAGCGCCGGGGCTCCCGGGGACGGTGGACCTGGCTTCGGTGACTTCTCGTTGACCGCCGATCTGATCGCCGAGGGCCGGCGCGAGGCGGCGGAGGTGGTCCGCCGTTACGGGCTCGGTCTCCCGGGTACGGGCTCGGCGTCGACGGCCGAGGTGGCCGGTTCGCGCCCAGACCCCGGCGGATCGCTCGGGGACGAGCCGGCGACCTCGGATCCGGCGATTCCGGCGATTCCGGCGATTCCGGCGATTCCGGCGATTCCGGCGATTCCGGCGGTTCCGGCGGTTCCGGCGGTTCCGGCGGTTCCGGCGACCCCTCCGGCTGCGCCGGTGGCCGAGACGCCGGCCGCCCCGGCCGTCCCGACGGCATCGGGAACCACCGACGGGCGCGGGGCCGACCGAGAGGGAGGCGGCGTGCTGGGGTGGCTCCCACTGCGGGGGCGCCGATCCGGTGGGCGGACCGACGGCGTCGCTTCGTCGCCGAGTGGGGACGCGGCGGGGCCTGCGACCGCGCCATCGCCGGCTCCCCAGCCAGCGGCTGTCCCATCGGTCGAAACACCGGCACCATCCACCCATCCCGACCCGGGGACGTAACGGCGGATAATCCTGGCCGGCACGCCGGCCAGGACACAGTGGTCGGGGAAGGTGCCACGGACAACGGCGCCGGCGCCCACCACCACGTTCCGTCCGAGACGCGTCCCCGGCAGCACCACGACGCTGGTGCCGAGCCAGCACCCGTCACCGATATGCACGGGGACATCACTCGGCCATTGGGCGTGCACCACGGCATTGGGGTCCGCATATCCGTGGTTCTGGTCGGTGATGTAGACGTATGGCCCGGTGTGGACGTCGTCACCGATCTCGAGGTCGAAGTGGCCGACGATGTGGCTGCCGCGGCCGATCATGCAGCGATCACCGATACGCACCACCGGATCGGTGACCATCTGTTGTCCCGGAACCATCCCCGCCGAGATGCTCACATATGGACCCACCAGCGTGTCGGCGCCAATGCGGATCCAGCGCTCACCAAAGACGGCGCCGGTCGGGAAGGACAGGCAGCTGCCCGCCCCAAAGGACCCAAAGCGGCGGGCGAGTTGGTCACCGGGCCCCACCGCACCGTGTTGGCACACCCATCGCCAGGCGCTGTGAATGAGACCGTTGATGGCACGCTGCGCCCGGGTGGGCGGAGCTGGCCGCACCGGCACTTCATGTTGGGGATGCCCGGCGCTTCCGGAGTACGGCGGCGTGGCCCCCATCCCTTCGGCGTCGGGTTGGCGCCCGGCCGTCACGCGCCTGGAGGCTAGTGGATCCACTGCGACAGCCCGCCGTGAGCCACAAGCCGCGACCTGCCCCTTAGAGTCGACGAGCGTGGACGGGCCACCCTCGCCGAACCTATCCCGGCCCCTCGGTCGAGTCGGATTCGAGTCGGGATCCGACATCTACGAACGGGCTCGACCCGGCTATCCCGACGAAGTCATCTCGTACCTGGTCGAGCGGCTCCCGCTCGACGGTCGCAGCCGGGTGCTCGACCTGGCCGCCGGCACTGGCAAGATGACCCGGCAGCTGCGAGCCGTCTCACCGCGGAGCGTGGCCGTCGAGCCGTCCCCGTCGATGCGCGCCGTCTTTGCCGAGTCGGTAGGGCGTGCCTCGGTGATGGCCGGCACCGCCGAGCGGATTCCGATAGCCAGCGGATCGATGGACGCGGTCGTCGTGGCCCAGGCCTTCCACTGGTTCGACAACCAGGTAGCGGTAGCCGAGGTCGCCCGGACGCTCCGATCGGGAGGCGGGCTGGCATTGGTCTGGAACGAACGCGACGAAAGTGACCCCCTGATCGCCGAGTTGGTGCGGATCAGCAAATGGGATCGGTGCCAGCCCTATCCGGTCGGCAAGGACTTCTCGGCCACGATCGACGAATCGGGCCTCTTCGGTCCGGTGGTGCGCCGCAAGTTCGGGTGGGTCCAGGGCGTCGATCGGGCCACCTTCGTCGATCAGGTCGCATCTCGGAGCTACGTACAGGTGCTCCCCGACGAGGAGCGGGGGGCGCTGCTCGATCAAGTGGCGGACCTGGCCGCCACGCAGGACGAGCCGATCGCCATCCCCTATATCACCGACACGTTTCTCGCCCACCGGCGGGAAGCGTGACCCAGTCCACTGACCGATGACCGATGACCCATGAGCCGATGAGCCGACGAGCCGATGAGCCGATGAGCCGATGAGCCGATGAGCCGATGAGCCGATGAGCCGAGGGAGAGCACCGAGATGATCAGACTGACCTGCTTGTTGCGACGCAAGGAGGGCCTCACACCGGCCGAGTTCCAGGACTACTGGGAGCACCACCACGGTCCGCTGGTGGCCAACTCGAAGTGCGGCCGCTACGCCGTCCGATACGAACAGCACCCTCGCCCTCTCGACGACTACCGCGGCGACGACGACCGATCCGGCTACGACGGCGTCACCGTCCAGTGGTTCGAGTCGATGGACGCCTACCGAGCTCACATGGCCGAAGACGACTTCCCGGCCATGTTCGAGGACATTGGCCGGTTCCTCGACACCGACCGGCTCGAGTTCGTCCTGACCGAGGAGCCCCGCGTGATCGTGGACGGCCCCACCGTCTAGCTGCGACGACCGGCGACGTTGACATCCGTCCAGGTCCGGACATACGATCCACTACATCAGACATAGCGTCCGATTGAGTGGAATGGGGGTCCGATGACCCAGCTCGACACCGGGATCGAGGTCGACTTCGCCGACATCGATCTCACCCGCTCCGAGAACTTCGTCGACGGCGTGCCCCATCAATGGTTTGCCTTCTTGCGCCAGAACGCGCCGGTCTGGTGGCACGAGGAACGCGATGGTCCGGGATTCTGGGCCGTGACCACCCATGCCGACTGCACCACCGTCAACCGCGACTCCGAGCACTTTTCGTCGGGCCGCCGCGCCACCTTCATCTGGGAACTGGCAGAGGACGACCTCGCCCAGCACCAACTGATGATGGTCAACATGGACCCCCCGCTCCACACCCGTTACCGAAGGCTTGTCAACAAAGGCTTCACGCCGAGGATGGTGGGTCAGCTCGAGCAGCGGATCCGCCTGGCGACCGACCAGATCATCGACTCGGTCATCGAGCGTGGCTCGGCCGACTTCGTGACCGACATCGCGGCCGAGCTTCCTCTGGTGGTCATCGCCGAGCTACTCGGCGTCCCTCACGAGGACCGCCACCGCATGTTCGACTGGTCGAACCGTCTGATCGGGAACGAGGACCCGGAGTACCAGCGCCAGGACACGACGGGCGCCGACGCCGACGCCGACGGCCAGCAAACCGACGCCGACGGCCAGCAAACCGGGTACACCGCCGGCGAGGCCGCCGTCCAAGCCTCGATGGAGCTCTACGCCTATGCGGTCGAGCTCTTCGCGGCCAAACGGGCGCAGCCGACCGAGGATCTCATGAGCGTGCTGACCCAGGTCGACCTGGACGGTGAGCGGCTTTCGGAGCTGGAGCTCGAGCTCTTCTTCCTTCTTCTGACGGTGGCCGGGAACGAGACCACCCGCAACCTCATCTCGGGTGGGATGGCGGCTTTCTTCGAACACCCGGACCAGTGGGACCTCCTCCGGCGGGACCGATCACTGCTGCCTTCGGCGACCGAGGAGATGCTTCGCTATGTGTCTCCGGTCATGCACTTCCGCCGCCAGACGACGTCTGCCCTCACCCTTGGCAACCAGCTCATCGAGGAGGACTCGAAAGTGGTGTTCTTCCATGTGTCCGCCAACCGAGACGAGACCGTCTTCTCCGACCCGCACCGATTCGACATCACCCGCGACCCGAATCCCCATATCGCCTTTGGAGCCGGCGGACCGCACTTCTGTCTGGGGGCCAACCTCGCCCGGATGGAGATCAGGGTCATGTTCGAACACCTTCTCGATCGCCTGCCCGAACTCGAGCTCGACGGCTCCGTCGAGCGCCTTCAATCTCAGTTCATCAATGGGGTCAAGCATCTTCCCGTCAGGTTCCCTGCGGCTGCCCCGCTTCGGCACTCGGCATAGCCCAATCGATGCCCCGTCGGTCTGATGACGGTCTGAAGGAGGTCATCCGCGACTACCGACGCGAGCAAGTCGTCGAGGTCGCCCGCCGACTGTTCGGCGAACGCGGCACGACCGATGTGTCCATGGACGAGATCGCGACCGAAGCCGGAGTCGCCCGATCGACCGTCTATGTCTATTTCGCCAATCGGGAGGAATTGTTGCGTGCCTGCCTCGACGGCATGCACGGGCAGTTGCTCGAGGCCATCGCCGTGATCTGGGAGCACGACATCGATCCCGTCAACCGACTCGAGCGCCTCGTCTCCGAACTGCTGGCCCGCATCGACGAGCACCCCGCGTTCTTCCGGCTGGCCCTCCTCGTCCAGGGGACGGCCGGTCGAGGCGGGGAAGCCATCGGGTCGGAGCTGGCCACCATCAGCCTCAACATCGCCCGCATCATCCGCGACCTCTGTATGGAGGGAATGGAAGCCGGTGTGTTCCGGTCGATGGACGCCGACCGGGCCACGACCCTCATCGGTCAGCAGATCTACGGGGCAATGTCGGTGCGGGCCGGCGAGCCTGTGAGCGAGCCTCGCGAGAAGGTTGCTGCCGAGACCACGGCCTTCATCCTGCACGGCCTCGGCACCTGAGCCTTGCTGCACGGGCTCGGCACCTGAGCCCCGGCCATCCGGGCCCGGCCGCCCGGCGGCCGGCCGAGTCGGAGCTCAGCCCCCGGCCACCGCCGGGATGATGGAGACCGTCTGGTTCGCCAAGACCGGCGTGTCCAGGCCTTCGAGAAACCGGACGTCTTCGTCGTCGAGGAACACGTTGACGAAGCGACGGAGGCCGCCGTTCTCGTCGAAGATGCGCTCGGCGAACCCGTCGTGGGCGGCACTGAGAGCCTTCAGGACCTCGCCGATGGTGGCACCCTCGACGCTCACCTCGCCGGCACCGCCGGTCGCCGTGCGTAGCTGAGTGGGGATTCGGACGGTGACCATGGTCAACCCGCCGCCACCGATACGCCGATTGTGTCGGCGGACTCGGCCAGGGCTCGATCGAAGGCCTCGAGGGTCGGGGCGATGGTGGCGGTGGGCCCCGAAGTCCCGTCCCCGCTCAGCGCCTCCACCGTCTTGAGGCCGTGACCGCTCACGATGGCCACCACCCGCTCGTCGCGATGCACCTCGCCGGCGGCGGCCAGCTTGGCCAGTGTGGCGATGGTCACTCCACCGGCCGTCTCGGCGAAGATGCCCTCGGTCCGGGCCAGAAGGCGGATGCCGTCGAGGATCTCGGCGTCAGTGACCGCCGCGCAGGATCCCCCGGACTGACGGATCGTCTCCAGCGCATACCAACCGTCGGCCGGGTTGCCGATGGCCAGCGACTTGGCGATGGTGTTGGGCTTGACCGGACGTATGGCATCCGCACCCTCGGCGAAGGCCGTGGCCACCGGCGCACATCCCACAGCCTGGGCCCCCGAGATCCGGACCGACGGCGTCTCGTCGAGCAGGCCGACCTCACCGAGCTCGGCGAACCCCTTGGCCACCTTGGTGAGCTGCGCGCCCGATCCGATCGGCACGACCACGTGGTCGGGAGCACGCCAGCCGAGTTGCTCGGCCACCTCGAAGGCCAAGGTCTTCGACCCCTCGGCGTAGTAGGTCCGGACGTTCACGTTCACGAAGGCCCATGACGGCTGCTCACTCGTGAGCTCGGCGCAGAGCCGGTTGACGTCGTCATAGCTGCCCTCCACGGCGAAGAGGAGCCCACCGTAGACCGACGTCATGGTCACCTTGGCCGTCTCGAGGTCGTGCGGAACGAGCACCACCGACTCCATGCCGGCCCGGGCGGCGTGGGCGGCCACCGAATTGGCCAGGTTGCCGGTCGAGGCGCATGCCGCCACCTTGAACCCGAGCTCCCGCGCCTTCGTGAGGGCGACCGAGACCACCCGGTCCTTGAACGAGCCCGTGGGATTGGCCGTGTCGTCCTTGATCCACAGATCGCTCAGGCCGAGCTCGGCAGCCAGCCGGTCGGCGCGGACGAGTGGCGTGAAGCCGGCACCGAGGTCGACCGGCGCGGCATCGGCCACCGGCAACAGATCGGCATAGCGCCAGATGGTCCTCGGGCCGGCGGCGATGCGCTCACGGGTCATGTGCGCCGCCACCCGGTCATAGTCGTAGGTCACTTCGAGGGGCCCGAAGCAGAAGTCACAGACGTGCAGGGCCTCGGCAGGGTACGTGCGGCCGCATTCACGGCAGCGCAGCCCGGAAACGAATTCCACGGCATTCTCCTCATCGCTCGGGCATTGGCACCTGGCGTGCATGGCGTGAGCCGAATGCACTCTGGTTGCCGCGGCGTCGCTGGGCCCGGTCCCTCAGCCGCTCTGGATGATGCCGTCCATTGTGCCCGATTGCACAAGAGGCGTCAATCAATGGGGCACGGCTGCGGACATCGTCCCTCGTGAGCGCTTCGCCGCCCCTCGCCGCGGGTGTCCGTCCGAGCCCGTTCGAGGTCCGGGGCACCAGGGCATGAGCGATGATGTGGCCATGCCCGAAGCTCCTTCGACCCGGCCCGCGGCGCGCCGGTTCGACCACACCGACTTCACGGTCGAGCGGCTGTCGCCGCTCAAGGGCGACCACACGGTGTCGGTGTGCGTCCCGGCCCGGGACGAGGCCTCGACGGTCGGCGACGTGGTCCGGACCGTGGTCGAGATGACCGGGCGCCAGTCGGGCTTCGGGCTCGTCGACGAGGTCCTCGTGGTCGACGACGGGTCCACCGACGACACCGCGGCCGTGGCCGAGGCGAACGGGGCCACGGTCATCGCCAATCGGGCCGGGGGCGGCGGGAAAGGCCAGGCCATGCGCACGGCCCTCGAGGCGAGTACGGGGGACCTGGTCGTCTTCGTGGACGCCGACGTCACCAATTTCGGGCCCCACTTCGTCACCGGGCTCCTCGGGCCCCTGCTGGTCGACGACGGGGTCCGTCTGGTCAAGGCGCACTACCGGCGCCCGCTCGACGGTGCCCCCGATGGCGGCGGCCGCGTGACCGAGCTCGTGGCCCGGCCGTTGATCGACCTCCTCTTCCCACAGCTCTCGGGCATCGTCCAGCCCTTGGCCGGCGAGACCGCCGCTCACCGGGGTGACCTCGAGCGATGCGGCTTCGCCGACGGTTACGCCGTCGAGCTGGCGCTGCTCGTCGACGTCGCCGCCCAGTACGGAGCCGCCGCCGTGGCCCAGGTCGATCTCGGGACCCGGGCCCACCGCAATCGGCCGCTGGTCGAGCTCCGCCCCCAGGCCACCGACATCCTGCGAGTGGCCCTCGAACGCTCGGGTCTGATCACGCCCGACTGAGCTCGTCGACCCCGATCTGGGTCCGGCTCGGCCAACCACAACCGGAGGACGCCGCGCCCGTCGGGGAGGACAGCGCCAGAGCTCACGACCCGGCGCACGCCGGCTCCGCCACCGGGCCGATGGCCTCGGACCCGGTGGTGGCACCGGACGGCTGTGAGAGATCGACGTTGACCAGCCGGCGGCTGGCGGCCAGCCGGCGACGCCCGGGCACGAGCAGGGCAGCGACCGCCCCGACGGCCACCACGGCGGCGCCGACGTAGACGGCCGGCGTCATCCCGGCGACGAAGTCCTGGCCGGAGCGGTAGCCGCCATAGGTGCTGAAGACGGCTCCGAGCACGGCGATGCCGAGCACGCCGCCGAGCTCGCGAAAGGCGCTGTTCGTGCCCGACGCCACACCTTCGAGCGCGGTAGGGACGGTGCCGAGCGCCAGCCCGGCGAGGGGCACGAAGAACAGGGACATGCCCACGCCGCACACGACGAAGGGGGCGATCATCTCGGCGTAGGGGGTGGTCGGACTGATGATGGAGACCAACCAGGCCAAGCCGATGGCTTGGAGGAACAGGCCGACCACGATGAGCGGCTTCCCACCCCGTCGTTCGGCCAGCACTCCGACCCCGGGGGCGAGGAGCATGGGCATGGCCGTCCACGGCAGGACCCGGATCCCCGACGCCAGCGGCGAATAACCCTGCACCGTCTGGAGGAATTGGATGAGGAAGAAGATGGCTCCGAACATCCCGAAGCTGAAGAGGAGTGCCGTCACGTTGATGGCGGTGAACCCACGCAGGCGGAACAGTCGAAGGTCGAGCATTGGGTGCCGAGAGCGCAGCTCCCAGCTGACGAACCCGGCCAGCGCCAAACAGCCGAGGGCGAAGGATCCGGCCACCGACAGGCTCGTCCAGCCGTGGGCGTTGCCTCGCACGAGGGCGAGCACGACACCGAAGAGGCCGGTGCTGGCCAACACGATCCCGACCGGGTCGAGCGGCTTGTGCTCCCCCTTCGACTCCCGCAAGCGCGACCACGCCAGCGGGACCAGCACCACGCCGATGGGCACGTTGAGCCAGAAGATGTACTGCCACGAGAGCCCAGTGACCACCGCGCCGCCCACCAACGGGCCGAGGGCAACGGCCGTCCCCCCGATGGCACCCCACAGTCCGAGGGCCGCGTTCCGTCGCTCGGCGGGAACGGCGTTGCTCAGAAGAGTGAGGGAGAGCGGCATGATCATGGCTCCCCCGGCTCCCTGGACAGCGCGGGCGGCGACCAGCACGGCGATGCTCGGGGCCATGGCGGCAGCGGCCGAGGAAATGGTGAAGGTGGCGATGCCGATGATGAAGACTCGGCGACGGCCGAAGCGGTCACCGACCACCGCGGCGGCGAGCAACAGCACGGCGAAGGTGAGGGTGTAGGCGTTCACCGTCCATTCGAGGCCCGAGAGCCCGGCGTGCAACCGCACCCGGATGACCGGCAGCGCCGACGACACGACCAGGTTGTCGAGCGAGGCCATGAACAGCGCGAGACCGGTGATCACGATGGCCCAGACGCCCGCCCGGCCCCCGCCTGCCTTCCGCCCGACCTCCGGCGCGCTGGCCGGCGGTCCACCCTGGCGCGGCCGGCGATCCCGGCGATCCCGGCGATCCCGGCGAACCGGCGCACGCACGGTCGACCAGCGTTTCGATTGTGATCGATCACTAACTTGCTGGGACAAAAAAAGAGGCACGAGCTGGGTCATGCGGGGACCTCCTCGGCTTCGACCACGCGGGCGGCCTGACGGGTGGCGGCAGCGGCTTTGGCCGCCGCCACGATGGCTAGGGCTTTCTCGGGCTCGGGGCAGAAGCTCTGGGCCCAGTGGTCCGAGACGGACAGGAGGTCGATGGCCGACATGACGTTGATCATCATGCCCATAGAGAAGAACGTCCGGATCTCGTCGTCGGGCAAACCTGTCCGGTCGTGGACGAAGTTCCAGAGGACCTCGAAGGTCCGCCGGCAGCTCTCGGCGATGTCCGTATCACCGGGTGCGGCGGCGAAGCCGTGCAGCTGGACCTGGAGCACGTCCGGGTCCTGCATGAGCTCGAGGTAGGCCGATCCCATGGCGGCGATGGCCTCCTCGCCCGTGAGGTCCCCACAGGCCGTCGTCATGGTGCGCACGATTCGGTCCGCCACCAGGTCGTAGGTGGCCACGAAGAGGTCCTTCTTGGTGCCGAACAGGCGGAACAGGTAGGGCTGGGAAATGCCGGCCCGCTGGGCGATGGCCTCGGTCGAGGTTCCGGCATAGCCATTGCGGGCGAACTCGGTCACGGCCGCGGCCAAGACCGACGCTCGCCGTTCGTCGGCGGTCTGGCGGCCCGGAACCATGCTTCCATTGTTAGTGGTTACTCACTTCCTTGTCAAGGCTCCCACTGCTTCAGGCCTCATGCGGTCCGTCGAGCGACACGAGCAGAGCGCGGGCGGGCATGCCACCTGACCTGGGTCTCGTTCGACATGAGAGTGCGGGGGGTAGCGTCACCACATGGTCGGAGGCCCCGCGGGTCGAGACGGAAGTCTCGCCGACACGGTGCTCGTCTCCAACCGGGGACCCCTCGCCTTCCACATGGAGGACGGAAAGCCGGTCGCAGGCAAGGCCGGTGGCGGCGTGGCGGGGACTCTTGCACCCTTGGTCCTCGGTACCGGCGCGACCTGGGTCGCCTCTGCCATGGGGCCGGCTGACCGCCAGGCGGTGTCCGACGGCCTCATGACGGCCGATGGCCTGCGCCTCGAGCTCGTCGAGCCCGACCCGGTGGTGTACGACCTCTCCTACAACGTCGTCTGCAACGCCGCGCTCTGGTTCTCGCACCACCACCTCTTCGACGCCGCACGCCGGCCGCGCAACGACCGGCACTGGGCCGAGGCATGGGACGCCTACCGAGAGCTCAACCAGCAGTTCGCCGAAAGGGTGGCCAAGGTGGCGCCGGAAGGCGGGCGGGTCCTCGTCCAGGACTACCACCTGAACCTGCTCGGCCCCGAGCTGGCGACCGTTCGCCCGGACCTGCGGACCGTCCACTTCACCCACACCCCTTTCGCCGACCCGTCGGTGCTCCGCATGTTGCCCACCTCCACCGCCGTCGAGCTCCTCGACGGCATGGCCGGGTTCACGGCCTGCGGATTCCACACCGCCCGCTGGGCGGCCGGCTATCGCGCCTCGCAGCGCGAGCTCGGTCCGTTCGCGGCCGACGGCGTCGGTCGGCCAGGCGAGGGACCCCCCGTCTTCGTCTCACCGCTCGCCCCGGACGTCGACCGGCTCCGACAAGAGGCCGACCAGGCGCCGGCAGTCGAGGCCCGCCGTCAGCTCGACGAGCAAATCGGCGACGACGACCGGCTGGTGATCACCCGGGTGGACCGGATGGAGCTGTCCAAGAACCTGCTACGGGGCTTCTGGGCCTTTGACGAGTTGCTCGAGTCCGACCGCCGACTCCGCGGCCGGGTGCTGTTCTTGGCCATGACCTATCTGACGAGACAGGGCCTGGCCGAGTACGTGGGGTACCGAAACGAGGTCGAGTCGACCGTGGCCCGAATCAATGAACGGTGGGCGACGGCGGACTGGACACCCATCGTGCTCAAGGTGGAGGACGACTACCCGCGCTCGTTGGCTGCCCTGTCCCGGTCCGATGTGCTCTTGGTCAACCCCGTCCGGGACGGGCTCAACCTCGTGGCCAAGGAGGGACCCCTCATCAACCAGCGAGACGGGGTGCTCGCCCTCTCCCGCGAGGCCGGAGCCTTCGAGGAGCTCGGTGAGGCCGCGCTCGAGGTCAACCCCTTCGACGTCTCGGGCACGGCCGCCGTCCTGGCCCGGGCCCTGAACATGGAGCCCGGCGAGCGGGCCCAGCGGGCGGCCGCCCTACGGCGACTGATCACCGCCCGGCGGCCGGCGGATTGGTTGGCCGACCAGCTACGGGCAGCCGGCTGAACCGACCCCGGCCGTCGGGCGGTCGCGTGTCCCCACCGTCGTGGACGTGCCGCCCCCAACACGGTCGTCATGCCGGGTGCCGCCGCTCCCCTAGCTCGGCCAGCCGGCGGAGCAGGTCGAGCGCCTCCTCGGGTCCGCCGAGGGTGAAGTCGACGGCCTCTGTGACCTGCGGCGGCGTGTCGGCACCGGCGACGGCGACCGACACGGTCTCCATCCCTCGTTCGGCAGCCTCGGTGAGGGCGGCGAAGGCGGGAAGGTCCCCGGTGTCGTCCCCCAGGTAGCAAGCCGCCGAGCAGGGGGCGATCAGCTCCCGCAGCGCCGTCCCCTTGTCGACCTCGAGAGGCAGGCGCAACTCGATGGCCATCTTGCCGGGCTGGGCCCGCAACCCGGAACGGTCGGCTTCGTGGCGTACCGTCGCCTCCGCCCACGACGCCATGTCCGGTGCCCGCCGCCAGTGCACGGTGACCCCGAGCTCCTTGTCCTCCACCCGCACACCCGGCGGCGCCGCTGACCGCAGCCGATCGGCCACCTCCTCCACCACCGGCACCCAGCTACGAGCCGCGGGATCGACGACCGTGCCGTCAGGACCGCGCCATTCGAGACCGTAGAGGCCGACCATCCGGACCGAGGGCGGCACCCCTCGTAGCTGGTCGAGCAGGAAAGCGAGGCGCCGACCGGAGACGACGGCCACCACGCCGAAGGCGGCGCCCAGACGGCCGAGGACCTCGACCGTCCCCGCGACCGGCCGTGCCTCGTCGGGGTCCTCCACGATCGGTGAGAGCGTGCCGTCGTAGTCGGCCACGATGGCCGTCGCCGAAGGGTCCCTGAGGAGCGCGGCCAACGCCGGATGGGGCAGGTCCGACAGGTCCAACAGGTCGGGCGAGTCGGGCAGGTCGGGCGAGTCGGGCAGGTCGGGCAGGTCGGGCAGGTCGGGCGAGTCGGGCAGGTCGGGCAGGTCGGGCAGGTCGAAGCTCAGCCGGTCGCCGAAGTCCCGGCCGCGGTCGTCGACGTCGTCGTCGGCGCGGTCGACACCGACGACGGGGTGGCCAGGTCTGGACCGAGGACCACCAAAACGTCGGCCGTCCCGATGGAGCTGACCGGAGCCGCCGTGGTGTACGGCGCCACCACCGTCGGGGGCAGATGGAGGTCTACGGCCACGGCGGCGGCCGACGGTTCCTGTCCGGCCACGTAGTAGACGTGCGAGGAGGGGACCATGATCGTGGCGTTGGTCGGCGTCAAGGTGGTCCAACCCGCAGCCTGCAGGCGAGCCGTGAAGGCGGCGGCCGCACCGGTCACACCGGCGCCGTTGGCCACGAGCACGGGCACGTCGGCCGGCGGCCGACTGGGAACCGTGGTCGTCGTGACGTGGTGGTGCCCCGTTTTTTTGGTGTGGGTGGGTGTACTGGTCGACGTCGTCGTGACGCTGACAGCACTGGAGGCGACAGCGGCCCGGGAGGGATGGATGGTGGCCAAGAGCAGCACGGTCGCCACCACGAAGAGGACCAGCACCAGGCCGGCCCGCACTATCGGGAACTCACCCACGCGCGATCGAGGGCTACCGGACGAGGGTCGCTCGTCGTTATCCGAGGGGGGGTCCACCGGGCGCAAGCCTGCCAATCGACGGTGGAAGGCGCAAGCAGCGGAAAAACCTGCGGTGGCCGTGAGCCTCGGATGATCGATTCGGCGGTCGATGGCGGTCGATGGCGTTCGATAGCCGTCGATGGCCGTCGATGGCCGTGCCGGCAGCCCAGCGCCCGATCCCGACCGCCCTACACTCGCAGACGGACGGTCACCACCAGTCCCCGCCGGTGTGGCGCAGTTGGTAGCGCAGACGACTTGTAATCGTCAGGTCGTGGGTTCGATTCCCACCGCCGGCTCTCCACCGCCGGCTCTCCACCGCCGCTCCCACCGGCTCGTACCTGTTCACAGCCGGCGGCTGCCGGCGCTCACGGGCCGGGCACGGCGACACGCTCGCCCTGGTCCTGGGCTCGTCCGGCCTCCCCTCCTGGTCCGCCGGCGAACCCCACCCCAGGGTGGCGCCGCGGCGCTTCCGGGTAAGTTGTGGCCGTCCCCCGGCGGCCGTGCCCAAGGCCGTCGTGGATGCCACGGGGAGCAGGAAGGGACGGGAATGGCCGATCTGCTGAGCGCGACCCAGCACCAGGACCTCTCCGTGCGGTACGAGGCCGTGCGATCCCTCACCGAGCAGTTGGCCGCACCGCTGTCCCCGGAGGATCAGACGGTCCAGTCGATGCCCGACGTCAGCCCGACCAAATGGCACCGGGCCCACACGAGCTGGTTCTTCGAGACGTTCGTCCTCGTCCCCCACCGGGTCGGTTACCGCACCCTGGACTCGGCCTACGGGTTCCTCTTCAACTCCTACTACGAAGGGGTTGGTGCCCGACATCCTCGCCCCGAGCGCGGTCTTCTGTCCCGGCCCGGCGCCGCCGAGATCACGCGCTACCGGGAGCACGTGGACGAGGCCATGGACCGGCTCCTCGATGCGGCCGCCGACGAGTCGGTGGCGTCGCTCGTCGAGCTCGGGACCCACCATGAGCAGCAACACCAGGAGCTGCTGCTCATGGACATCAAGCACGTCCTCTGGTGCAACCCGACCCTGCCGGCCTACCGGCTGCTCGAAGAGGGCACCCCCTCGGCGGCCCGCTCCACGACCTGGACGGCCCACCCCGGCGGCGTCTGCGAGATCGGCCACCGGGGCGACGGCTTCGGCTTCGACAACGAGTTCCCCCGCCACCGCGTGTACCTCGAGCCCTTCGCCCTGAGCGATCAGCTGGTGAACTGCGGCCAGTGGCTCGAGTTCATCGACGACCACGGCTACCACCGGCCCGACCTGTGGCTGTCCGACGGCTGGGCCACCATCCAGGCCGAAGGGTGGGAGGGCCCCCTCTACTGGTGGCAGGCGGACGGCGAATGGCAGGAGTTCAGCCTGGGCGGGCCGGTGGCGATCGACCCGGGCCGTCCGGTCTGCCACGTGAGCTACTACGAGGCGGACGCCTTCGCCCGGTGGGCCGGTGCCCGGCTGCCCACCGAGGCCGAGTGGGAGGTGGCCGTTGAGAGCTCGACGCCCGCCCTGGAGGGCGGGCGCACCGGCCACCGGCCGGGTCGACCGGCGCCCAACTTCCTCGACCAGGACCTGCTCCAGCCGCTCCCGGCGCCGGACGACGGCCCCCCGAGCCTCCTCGGGGGCGTCTGGCAATGGACCTCGTCGGCGTACGCCCCCTACCCCGGCTTCGTGCCCGCCCCCGGTGCCGTCGGCGAGTACAACGGCAAGTTCATGGTCAATCAGTACGTGCTGCGAGGCGGCTCGTGCGTGACACCGCCCGGCCATGTGCGGGCCACCTACCGCAACTTCTTCGCCCCGTCCGCCCGCTGGCCATTCTCCGGCCTGCGTTTGGCCCGGTCGGCGTAAGCGCCATCCGACCCACTGGCCAGCGACGAACGACCACGAGAGCTTCAACACCGTGAACGCCGTCATCGAGCCCACCATCGAGGTCTACCTGTCGCCCGGTGACCTCCGTCTGGCCCTCGAATCAGACGTCCGCTCCGGGTTCACCACCACGCCAAAGTCGCTTCCGCCCGTGTATTTCTACGACGACCGCGGCAGCCGCCTCTTCGATGCCATCACCCGGCTGCCCGAGTACTACCCGACCCGCTGCGAGCGGTCGATCCTCGATGCGCACGCCAAGGACGTCGTCACCTCGACCGACACCGACGTGCTGGTCGAGTTGGGCGCCGGCACCTGCGAGAAGTCCCGCGTCCTGCTCGACGCCATGCTGAGCAACGGCAGCCTGCAGGAGTTCGTCCCGCTCGACGTGAGCGATTCCACTCTCTGGCAGGCGGCCAATGCGCTGGCCCGCGACTACCCCGGCCTGGCCGTCCATGCCGTGGTCGGCGACTTCCATCAACACCTGGACCGCCTGCCCGCCGGCGGGAAACGGCTGATCGCCTTCTTGGGCGGCACCATCGGGAACCTCGACCCCGAGCAGCGCCGCGACTTCTACCGACGTCTGGTCTCGGTCATGTCGGCCGACGACCGCTTGCTGCTCGGCACCGACATGATCAAGGACCGCAAGCGCCTGGTTCGGGCCTACGACGATGCCGAGGGGGTCACGGCCGAGTTCAACCGCAACGTGCTCCACGTCCTCAACCGCGAGTTGGGCGCCGACTTCGATCCCAGCCGTTTCGAACACGTGGCCCGGTGGAACGAGGCCGACAGCCGTATCGAGATGTGGCTGCGGTCCTCGGTGGAACAGGCGGTGTACGTCGCCGACCTCGACCTCCACCTCTCCTTCGAAGCCGGCGAGGAGATGCGCACCGAGATCAGCACCAAGTTCTCGGCCGACGGCTTGGAAGAGGAGCTGGCTGACGGCGGCTTCGCCGTCGAGTCGATGTGGGCGTCACCCGGCGAGGAGTTCGTCCTCACCTCGGCCCGACCCCGCTGAGTAGAACCGGGCCATCGCCGACGGCATCCGCCGACACCGAGCGCGCCCCGGCTTACCCCGAGGCCGTCGATCGTTCGGCGGCGGCCAGCGCCCGGCGCCGCGCCACCTCGAAGCAGGCGACGGCGGCGGCCGTCGACACGTTGAGCGCCGGCAATTGCCCGTGATGGGGGATGGCGACGAGGTCGTCGCAGCGCTTGCGGGCGAGGACCGACAGACCGCTGCCCTCGGAACCGAGGACGAGCGCCACCGGGTCGTCACCCAGGGCCGAGTCGTAGAGGGAACGGCGGGCATCTCCGGCCAGGCCGATGGTCCAGACGCCCAGGCTGGCCATCTGGCGCAACGCGCTCGGCACACCCGGCACCACCGCCATGGCCAGGTGCTCGATCGCACCGGCGGACGCCTTGGTCACCGCCGGCGAGAGGTGGACGGCCCGGTGACGGGGCAGCACGACCCCGGTGACGCCGGCGCACTCGGCGCTGCGCAGGACGGCTCCCAGGTTGTGGGGATCGGTGACCCCGTCGAGCACGACCAGAAACGGGAGACGGCCACGGGTGGGCCGGCAGAGGTCGTCGAGCGCGGTCTCGGGGACGGGGGCGGCGAGGGCCACGACTCCTTGGGGCGACTCGGTGCGGGCGACGGATTCCAAGCGGCGGGCCGAGACGTGCTCGACCCGAACTCGCCGGCGGGCGGCCAGGGCCTCGATCTCGTCGAGCAGAGGGGACTCGTCCTGGCCTTCGGCCATGAGCAGCGATCGGGTTGTCCTCCGCCCGACGGCCAGCAGCTCGCGGACGGCATGGCGACCTTCGACCTGATCGCCCCCGAGGCCACGGGCCGGCGCCGAGCGGCGACCGGCCGTGCCGCCTGTGCCGCCCCGTGGGGCACCCACACCGGGGCGACGGGGCGGTCCGCCCCGACTGCCCCGAGGCCGTCCCACCGGCTCACGTCGACGTCCAGAGCTCGGCGGGGTCATCCGTCCCCATTCGAAGCTGACGGCTCGGCCGCCGCCAGTAGGACGACAGCCCGGGAGGCCACGCCTTCGGCCCGGCCCAGGGCGCCGAGTCCCTCGGCCCGGGTCGCCTTCACGTTGGCCGGGGCCCCCAGGGCCGCGCTCAGCCGGTCGGCCATCCGTCCGACGAACGGTGCCAGATGGGGACGCTCGGCCACCACCGTGCAGTCGGCGTTGACCACCGCCCAGCCGGCCGAGCGGGCACGGGCGACCATCTCGGCCAGGATGGCGATGCTGTCGGCCCCCCGCCACCGGGGGTCGGTGTCGGGAGCGTGAGCGCCGAGGTCGCCGAGCCCGGCGGCACCGAGCACGGCGTCGGCCACCGCGTGGGCCAGCGCGTCGGCATCGCTGTGCCCGACCAGCCCCCGGACCCCCTCGCCCGTGACCACCACCCCGCCGAGGACCAACGGCCGTTCGGCGTCATCCGAGAAGCGGTGGACGTCGAAGCCTTCGCCCACTCGCCAGCCGCTCATCATCCGTCGCCGCTCACGACTTCGCCGGCATCGCTCGGCTCAACCGAGCCGGCGCCGAGACATGACCCCGACAAGTGCCTCGCACACGTCGAGGTCGCCGGGGTCGGTGATCTTGAGGTTCTGAGGGTCGCCGTCCACCGTGCGGACGGTGGCACCCATGCGCTCGAGCAGTGCCGCGTCGTCGGTGGCCTCGGAGCCGTCGGCATGGGCCTCACGCAGCACGTCGGCGGCGAAGGCCTGCGGTGTCTGGACACTGACCATGCCGGTGCGGTCCACGGTGCCCACCACCACCCCCCGCTCGGCTCGCTTCAAGGTGTCACCCGTCGCCACGGCCGGCACCGCCCCCTGGGCGCCGTCGCGTACCGCCGCCACCACGGCCTCGAACAATGCCGGCGATGCCAGCGGGCGGACGGCGTCGTGCACCACCACGATGGCGGCATCCTCGGGCACCGCCTCGAGGCCAGCCCGAACCGAGCTCGCCCGGGTCGAGCCACCGGTGACAACCCGATCGGCGTCGAGCTTCCACTCCGAGCCAAGAGCCGCCTCCTCGGCCGGGATGACGACCACCACCCCATCGGCCACGGCCCGGGCCGCGTCCACCGACCAGGCGACGACCGGGCGTCCGGCGAGATCGAGGAACTGTTTGGTGGCGCCGAACCGGCGACCCGACCCGCCGGCCACGACGATCGTCCAGACCGAGCCGGCTCGGTTCAGGGAAGGGCCTCGTTGAGCCGTTGCTCAGCCTGCTCCTCGTCGACACCGAGGGCGAAGGTCAGCTCGGACACGAGGATCTGACGGGCCCGGCTCAGCATGCGCTTCTCGCCGGCCGAGAGGCCCTTGTCCTTGTCGCGAATGGACAAGTTGCGAACCACCTCGGCCACTTGGTAGATGTCGCCGGAGCGCAACTTCTCGGAGTGGTTCTTGTAGCGACGTGACCAGTTGGTCGGCATGCGCGCCTCCTTCTTGCGAAGGACGGCGAACACCTCCTCGACCTCTTCGTCGTTGATCACCTCGCGCAGGCCGACCCCGTCGGTGTTGTCAGCCGGGACCATGAGAGTGAGGTCCCCATAGGCCAGGCGCAGGACCAAGTACTCCTGCTTCTTACCGAACGCCTCTTTGGTCTCACGACGTTCGACGACTGCCGCGCCATGGTGGGGATAGACGACCTTGTCACCGATATCGAACACCGTTCCTCCTGGTAATGCTGCTGAACCCGGGCTGGTGCGCTCGTCGGGACCGCGTCGGAAAACCACTCAATGATACACGGTGACGAGTGGGGCCCTCCGCCCCGCGCTCCACCCGGACGCCCTTCAGGCTGGCTGTGCGTCCAGTCGGACGCCTCGCTCCTTACTGGTAGCGCTCGAAGATGCTGGCCTCGGCCAGCCGGGCGAGACCGTCCTTGACCGAATGAGCGCGCGTCTCGCCGACGCCTTCCACCTGTTCCAGCTCGGACAGCGAGGCCCGCATGATCTGCTGGAGGTTGAGGAAGCGGTCGACGATTCGCTCGATGATGGCGTCGGAGAACCGCGGCAGGCGGTAGAGCAGGCGGTAGCCGCGAGGCTCGATCCCCGAGTGCGCGTCGTCGAACGTCCCCGGCAGGCGGAGGACCTCGGCCACTCGCTTAGGGTCCGACAGACCGTCGGACGGGAGCTCCGACAACTCGTTGACGATCGTGTTCACGAGCTCGAGGCGTTCGGTGCTCTTCGAGCGCAGCTTGTGGGAAACCGGTGCGCCCGGGGAGCCATGCGAGTTCGACGATGGGACCCGTTCCGGTGCCGGCTCGCCGTCGCAGTAGTCCCGCACGACGAGGTGGAGGGCAGGGGCCACACCGTCGACCAGCTCGGCCGACTGGAGGCCCACCAGGCGGCCGTCCTCTCCGAGCTCGACCAGGTAGCCGTCCACCTCTTCGGCGATTCGGAGAACCATCTCGGCAGCCTGGACGACGCCGACGACGTCACCCACCGAGACGCTGTCCTCGACCTCGAGGATGGAGAGGCCGTTCACGGCCACGTCGAATCGGTTGCGGAAGCGCTGCATGGTGGCGAGCGCCTGGTCGGTGCGGTCGTGCAGCCAACCGGTCGGCTGGACGACGTGCTTGTGGTCGTTGCGGTAGACGGCGATCACCGACATGGCCGCCGAAATCGACAGCACGGGAACGTCGATCGAGCGGGCCACCCGTTCGGCGGTCCGGTGCCGGGTCCCCGTCTCGGTGGTCGTGATGGCCGGATCAGGCATGAGTTGGACATTGGCCCGGGCGATCCGCGAGGAGTCTTTGGCCACAATGATGGCGCCGTCCATCTTGGCCAACTCCGAAAGCCGCTGCGGGCTGAACTCCGCGTCGAGCAGGAACCCACCGGAGCAGATGGAGAGCACCTCGTGGCCGTCACCGACGACGACGAGCGCCCCGCGCTTGGCCCGCAGGATGCGATCGAGCCCGTCACGAAGCGGGGTGCCGGGCGCAACCATGGCCAGTGCGTCAGACAGAGCCGCGGTCTGGCGCGTGGTCACAGACGAATGGTAGTCCTCGGGTTCGTGTCGGCGGCCGCGAAGGTCAGCGTCGCGGCTGGTCCAAGCGATCAGTCGGCCGACGAGTCGGCCGCACCTGCCATCTCGATGGGCGGCGGCTCACCGAGTCCCTCAATGGCCTTGAACGACAGTTGCTGCTCACCCACCACAAGGGGCGCCGTGCCCTTCACGTCGTCATGGGCCTCGGCAATCTCGGGCGTGATGGTCTCGACATCCACGAGGATCGTCTCGCCGGCCCGAAACTCCTTCCAGAGGATCCGTTCCGAGAGCTGGTCTTCCACCATCTGCTGGATGGCCCGGCGCAGGGGACGTGCCCCGAGCGCTGGGTCGTAGCCCTTCTCGGCCAGCAGCTGCTTGGCCGCCGGGGTGAGCACGAGGCTCAGTCCCTGCAACTCGAGCTGAGCCGAGAGGCGCAGGGTCATGAGGTCGACGATCTCCACCACCTCTTCCTTGGAGAGCTCGTGGAAGACGACCACCTCGTCGATCCGGTTGAGGAACTCGGGCCGGAAGTGTGACTTCAGCGCCTCGTTGACCTTGGTCTTCATGCGCTCGTAGGTGATGGCCTCGGAGGACTTGGCGAAGCCCACCGACGACTTGCGGAGGTCAGCCGTGCCGAGGTTCGAGGTCATGATGAGCACGGTGTTCTTGAAGTCCACCGATCGGCCCTGGGCATCGGTCAGGCGGCCGTCCTCCAGAATCTGCAGGAGCGTGTTGAACACGTCAGTGTGCGCCTTCTCGACCTCGTCGAAGAGGACCACCGAGAAGGGCTTGCGCCGGACAGCTTCGGTGAGCTGCCCACCTTCCTCATAGCCCACGTATCCCGGGGGCGAGCCGACGAGCCGGCTCACGGTGTGCTTCTCCATGTACTCGGACATGTCCAGCTGGATCAGCGCGTCCTCGTCATCGAAGAGGAACTCGGCCAACGTCTTGGCCAGCTCCGTCTTTCCGACGCCGGTCGGCCCGAGGAAGATGAACGAGCCACTGGGCCGCTTCGGGTCCTTGAGGCCGGCCCTTGTCCGCCGGATCGAGCGCGACAGGGCGGCGATGGCCTGCTCTTGACCGATGACCCGCTTGTGCAGCTCGTCCTCCATGCGCAGGAGCTTTGCCGTCTCTTCCTCGGTGAGGCGGTAGACGGGGATGCCGGTCCAGTTGGCCAACACCTCGGCGATGACCTCCTCGTCGACCACGTCGAAGAGGTCCACACCCTCGGCGCGCCACTCGGCCTCCATCGCCTCCTTGGAGTCGAGACGGTCCTTCTCCTGCTCGGCGAGCTTCTTCGCCTGATCGAAGGCCTGCTTTTCGATGGCCGATTCCTTGTCGGCCCGGAGCCGCGCGATCTCTTCCTCGAGCTTCTTGTAGGCCGGTGGGGTGGTCATGCGGCGGATGCGCAAGCGACTGCCCGCCTCGTCGATGAGGTCAATGGCCTTGTCGGGGAGATAGCGGTCAGCCAGATACCGGTCGGCCAGGTTGGCTGCGGCCACGAGCGCCTGGTCCGTGATGGTCACGGCGTGGTGCGACTCGTAACGGTCGCGCAGGCCCTTCAGGATCTCGATGGTGAGGGACACATTCGGCTGCTCGACCTTGATCGGCTGGAACCGCCGCTCGAGCGCGGCGTCCTTCTCGAGGTGCTTGCGGTACTCATCGATGGTCGTCGCCCCGATGGTCTGCAGCTCGCCCCGAGCCAGCATGGGCTTGAGGATCGAGGCGGCGTCGATGGCCCCTTCGGCGGCGCCGGCGCCGACCAGCGTATGGAGCTCGTCGATGAAGAGCACGATGTCGCCGCGGGTGCGGATCTCCTTCAGCACCTTCTTCAGGCGCTCCTCGAAATCACCCCGATAGCGGCTGCCGGCGACCAGGGCACCGAGGTCGAGGGTGTAGAGCTGCTTTCCGGTCAGCGTCTCGGGCACGTCGTCGGCCACGATGCGCTGGGCCAGGCCCTCGACGATGGCGGTCTTCCCCACGCCGGGCTCGCCGATCAGGACCGGGTTGTTTTTGGTCCGGCGCGACAAGACCTGCATGACGCGCTCGATCTCCTTCTCGCGTCCGATGACCGGGTCGAGCTTGCGGTCACGGGCGAGCGCGGTGAGATTGCGCCCGAACTGGTCGAGCACCGGCGAGCCGGTGGGGGCGTCCGATGACTGTGAGCCCGGGGCCCCGGCACCGACTGACTCTTTGCCTTGGTAGCCCGACAGCAACTGGATGACCTGCTGGCGAACTCGGGGGAGGTCGGCACCAAGGCTCTGGAGCACCTGGGCGGCGACGCCCTCACCCTCGCGCACGAGACCGAGCAGCATGTGCTCCGTCCCGATATAGCTGTGGCCGAGTTGGAGCGCCTCGCGGAGCGACAGCTCGAGGACCTTCTTCGCCCGCGGCGTGAACGGCGGCGAGCCGGTGGGTGCGGTGCCGGCCAGGCCGATGGTCTCCTCGACCTTCTCGCGCACGGCCTCCAGCGAGACGCCGAGGGACTCGAGCGCCTTGGCCGCGACACCCTCGCCCTCGTGGATGAGCCCGAGGAGGATGTGCTCGGTTCCGATGAAGCTGTGGTTGAGCAGGCGGGCTTCTTCCTGAGCCAGCACCAGCACTCGACGAGCTCGGTCGGTAAATCTTTCGAACACTCCACCGCCTCCATGCGGTCGGTTACTGAACGCAAGTCTACAGGGGTCGGTGTGACCCGCACCCGCACCTCTCCCCCTTTTCGGAGCCCTTTTTGAGCTATCGGCACTGTCGCCTATCGTCTGTAGGAAGTGAATCCGGTCGCGCTACTCGGGCTGCCCGCACTCGAGGACGAGTTGCAACGTCTCGAGCCCCTCCTCGTGGAATCAGTCCTGACCGGGGACGTTTTCCTCGACGAGGTGACGACCCACCTGCTGAACGCCGGCGGAAAGCGCCTCCGACCCACTTTGGCCCTGGCCACGGCCACGGCCGGTAGTCGGTCGGCCACCCGGGAGGACCTGCTCGGGGCTGTGGCCGTCGAGCTCGTCCACCTGGCCTCGCTCTACCACGACGACGTCATCGACGAGGCCACCGTCCGTCGCAACGTCGAGAGCGTCAACGCGCGGTTCGGCAACCTGGTGGCCATCGTGGCCGGTGACTTCCTCCTCGCCCGGTCGGCGGAGATCGCAGCCGGACTCGGGACCGAGATCGCCCAGCTGCTGGCCGCCACCCTGGGTGAGCTGTGCCAGGGCCAGGTGACGGAGGTGCACTCGGCGTTTCAACTTTCCCGATCGCGAGAGGACTATGCCGAGGCCATTTCGGGGAAGACGGCCTCGCTCATGGCCGCCTCCTGCCGAATCGGAGCACTGACCGGTGGGCTGCCGCGCGATGACGTCGAAGCCGTCACCGCCTTCGGCCGGTCGTTCGGGATGGTCTTCCAAGTGCGCGACGACATCCTCGACGTGATCGGCACCCAGGCGGCCCTGGGCAAGCCGGCCGGGCAGGATCTCGCCGAGGGCGTCTACACCTTGCCGGTTCTCATCGCCCTCGACGACCCGGTACTCGGACCGGAGCTGCGCCCGATCCTCGGACAACCCCTCGGCTCGACCGAGCGGGACACGGCACGAGCCATGGTGGCGGGCTCAGGCGCCATCCCCCAGGCCACCGAGGTGGCCCGGCAGTACGCCGCCGACGCCACGGCCGCCTTGAACGGGATGTCGACGAGCCTCGTGAGCGGGCTCTCCTCGTTGGCCGAGTCACTGGTCGAGGACCTCCCCACCGCACTCGACACGCTCGGCTGACCGCCGGGTCGCCCCGGGACCTGCAGTCCATTCCCGCCGGCACCCCGCGTCGCCAGGTGGCGCTCCCGAGGCCCGGAGCGGGTTGCGTGCCAGGCCTGCCTCAGATGGTCGAAGGCGAGATGGTCGAGGGCGCTCGACTCAGACGGTTGGAGCCGGCCGACTCAGACTGCCGCAGCCGGCCGACTCAGGTCCCCGGTGGCGGGGTGATGTGGCACTTTTCCTGTGCCAGCTTTGCCACCTTGGCCTCCTGGGCACGGAATTTCTTGCCCATGAGGTGACCCTGTTCCTTGTGGGCGGCCGTCAGACGGGCGTTATAGAACTTGACCCAGTTGGCGTGACCAGCCTTCTGTTCGGCATTCAGGTGGGTCGTGAGCTTGGCGTCGCGCTTCGAAAACTGCGCGTCGAGCTTTGCCACACGGGACAACTTGGTTTGGGCGGTGCCGCAGTTGAAGTGCTTGAGGACCTCGGCGAATCCTTTGTTCACGCTGGCGGCCTGTGACTGGAGGGAGCCAGATGACGAGCTGGTGGCACCAGCGACCCCGCCGAGGCCGAGCGACAGCCCCCCGATGCCGGCGGCGGCGGCAAGGGCCATGGCCAGCGCTCGGCGCCGGACTCGGTAGTGCGTGTCCGCAGATGACTTGATGCCAGGCGACATGGTCCACCCCTTCGTCGGTGATTCTCGGGGCGCGGCCGCCGCGAGGATCGTTTGGCCCTGTTCGGAATCTAGCGGGTAACGGTCGGAAGAAGGGGTCGCACAGCGCGTCCGCCCAGGCCAGAGGGCACATAGGCCCCAGCCGAGCTGGGCGCGAGGAACGGGGCCCTTCGGATGAGCATCTCGGCGTCGGGTCATGCGCTCAGGCCGAGGTCGTGGTCGTGGTCGTGGTCGGCGTGGTCGCCGTTCCGGTCGACGAGGAACCAGTCGGGGCGGAGACGCCGCACTTGGTCTTGATGGCCTTGGTCAGGCGATCGAGGCGGGCCGTGGCCTTTGGGCTCTCCAGGCGGTTGATCCGGCGTTGGATCCGAGCGGCCGCCTTGGTGCGACCAGCGGCCTTGGCTTTCTGCTCCCTGGCCTGGAGCTTCGGCAGGCGGGCCTTGACGTGGGCCTCGGCCTTCTGGAGGCGGGCGAGAGTGCGGGGCGCACGTGCGCAGTTGAAGTGACGGTGGACGGGCGCGGTCGTGGGCGACGTTGCCGGGGCGGGCGCCGTCGTGGGTGACGTTGCCGGGGCGGGCGCCGTCGTGGGTGACGTTGCCGGGGCGGGCGCGGTCGTGGGTGACGTTGCCGGGGCGGGCGCCGTCGTGGGTGACGTTGCCGGGGCGGGCGCCGTCGTGGGTGACGTTGCCGGGGCGGGCGCCGTCGTGGGTGACGTTGCCGGGGCGGGCGTCGACGGCGGAGCCGGTGTGGCCGCTCCGGCGAGACCCCCTACCCCGAGGGACACGACCGTGGCGGCCGCCATACCCACGGCCAAACGCTTGGCTGCAGGAACGACTCTCGACATGGGGATCCTCCTCGTTGGCGCCGGCGCTTTCCGACTCTCTCTGTTATCCCCGCCAGGGATGTGCAAGCCGTGATGCGGTTGTTAGGAGTTCTTAAGGGATCGGGAAAGCCGACATGGGAGGCCACGGACCCGCTCGAAATGATAGGCGCCCTGAGCTGGGGTAATACGTCGGGGACCCGATGATCAGGAGGTCATGCCCCCGAGGCCCACCAGACCGCGGGCCAGCTCGATCTCCCCCATATGGCGCAGCCCGTGCTGGTAGATCCAGCACTCGGTGGCATCGAGCAGGGTGATGCCCTCGGGGCCGGCCACCCGGGCGCTGTACGTGCTGGCGATCTGAGGAGGGAAGGGACGGGCCACCACCAGGCGGTCGAGCTCGGAGGCATCGAGGACGTCCAGCCACTCCTCGGTGCGCGCGAAGGTGGCCCTTAGGTATTCCTGGAATGCCTCGTAGTCCCCGATCCTTTGGCCGACCATCTCCTCCACCGTGCGGTGCTTGCCATGGTCGGGGATGGCGGGGCGGATGCGGCGATCCCATTCGTCGCTCCAGATGGGTGGCGTCCCGGTCATGAGGAAAAACGAGGCGTCAATCATGTTCACGATATGGAACAAGCTGAAGGCAATGGGCAACACGCCCTCGCGTTCGAAGTGATTGACCTGATCGATGTCCATCGTGGACACCGCGTCGTAGTACAGCGAGTGCATCGCTCGCATGCGCCGTTGCAGTGAGTCGAGCACTATGGCGTTGGACATCACCACCCCCGAAGGCGTCCGTTCCGGCCGGACGCCGAAGAGGCACGGTAGGCTCCTGCCGGTTCGACCGTCAATGGTCGGTCACTCGAACACGCCGGCGGGCGCCATGGCAGCCGTCGGCACCGAGAGTGCCCGATGGCGGCCTTCCCCCACCTGGGACTTGCGGGGCTGTGCCGGACGGCACGAGGAAGCAACCAAGAAGTGGAGGGCCTGATGGTGGTGGCTGATGCCCGATGCAGACGGTGCTCGTCGTGACGCGAGCACCGATCCCTTCGGGGCTGGGTCTGCCCGACCACCTGACCGGTTTCAGCAAAAGCGCGCCGAAGGGCCCCGAGACCGACGGGCGCAAGCAGCGCCGTTTGCGCAACCGCGAGGCGGTGGTGGATGCGCTCCTCGACTTCTACCGCGAAGGGAACCTCCGCCCCAGCACCGACGAGATCGCCGAGCGCGTCGGGCTCTCGCCCCGATCCTTGTTCCGTTACTTCGACGACGTCGACGACCTGGCCGGAGCGGCGGTGGCGCGAGCCCAGTCGCGCGTGCTTCCCCTTTTGGTCCTGGCCGCCGAGCCCGACTCCGAACGGTCGCTCCGGATCAAAGCGCTCGTCGACCAACGGTTCCGGGTGTTCGACGAGCTCGGCCATGCCGCCACCGTCACTCGGCTGCGCGTCCCCTTCCAGCCAGTTCTGGCCGAGAGGTTGAAGGAAAACCGCGCCTTCTTCCGAAAGCAGGTGGCCGATCTGTTCGCGGCCGAGCTGTCCGCCTTGCCGGCCGCCCGTGCCCGCGGGGTGCTGGCCACCCTCGACGTGCTCACCTCCTACGAGAGCTACGACCTCCTCCTCCACGACCAGGGTCTCACCGCCAACCAGGCCAAGTCGGCGCTCGTCCGCTCGATCGAGGGAGCCCTCGACTCGGCCGCCGGTGGCGCAGACAGCCCTCCCTGACCCGATGCGCGGTCAGTCCCGCGGACGGCGGGTCGAGCCCGACCGGTTGCGCTCGAAGATGATCCGGAGCCCGTGGAGGGTGAGCCAGGGCTCGACGTACTCGATCTCCTCCGAGTAGGGGCTGATGAGCTCGGAGAGCCCACCGGTGGCGACCACCGTGCATTCGCCGAGCTCCGCCGTGAACCGACGGCAGAGTCCGTCGACCTGCCCGGCGAACCCGTAGAGCGCCCCCGACTGGATGGACTCCACTGTCGACTTGCCGATGACGGTGCGGGGCTCGACGAGCTCGACGCGACGCAGGGCGGCGGCGTGAGCGAAGAGGGCATCGAGGCTGATGGCCACGCCGGGGGTGATGGCCCCGCCCAGGTACTCCCCAGCGGCAGAGATGGCGTCGAAGGTCGTCGCCGTGCCCAGGTCGACGACGATGCAGGGGCCGCCGAAGAGGTCGTAGGCGCCCACCGCGTTGGCGATCCGGTCGGCACCCACCTCCTTCGGATTGTCGTAGAGGATGGGCATGCCGCTGCGCACCCCGGGCTCGAGCACCACCGAGGGCACGTCGAACCAGCGGGTCACCATCTGGCGCAAGTTGGCCGTGACCAGGGGCACCGACGAGGTCACGGCGATACCGGACACCGCCGTCCCGACGTCGAGGCCGTCGAGATCGAGCAGCTGGGTGAGCAGCAAGGCGTGCTCGTCGGCCGTGCGGTCGGCCACCGTCGAGAGGCGCCAGTGATGGGCCAGGCCGGTGGGCTCGTTGCCGTCCCTCGGCCCGGTCTCTCCCTGGTCGTCGTCGGGAACCGCGGCGAACAGCCCGACCACGGTCTCGGTGTTGCCGACGTCGATAGCGAGCAGCACTCAGTTGCTCCCTTCTCGGGCGTGGGTGTCGACACCGACGGGCTGGACCGGGAACCCATTGTTCTCGCCGGCCTCGATGTCGAGACCGAGGTCGAGGACCGGAGCCGAGTGGGTGAGCGCGCCCACCGAGATCAGGTCGGCACCGGCCGCGGCCAGCGCCGGAGCGGACTCGAGGCTGACGCCACCCGACACCTCGACGAGGATCCCGGCGCCGGTGGCGTGCACTCGGGCGGCACACTCGGCGACCTCGGCCACCGACATGTTGTCGAGCATGACGACGGTGGCCCCGGCCGCCACGGCCTCGTCGACCTGTTCGGGACGGTCGCACTCGACCTCGACCATCCGACCGGGCCACCGGCTGCGGGCCCGGGCCACCGCATCCGTGATGGACATGCCGGCCAGGTGGTTGTCCTTGATGAGGACGGCATCGGAGAGCCCGCTTCGATGATTGTGGCCGCCGCCCGCCCGCACGGCCGCCTTCTCGAAGGCGCGTAGGCCCGGTGTGGTCTTGCGGGTGTCGAGCACCCGAGTCGAGGGGTTGGCCCGGGCCACGGCGTCGACGTAGCGACGGGTGAGGGTGGCCACGCCGGACAGATGGCCGAGAAAATTGAGCGCGGTTCGCTCGGCCGTGAGCACCGACGCCAGGGGCCCGCCAACCATCGCCACCACCGCCCCCGGTTGGAGAGCCGCGCCGTCGGCGCGGCACCACGACACCACCACGTGGGGATCGACCTGCGCGAACGTCTCGGTGGCGCACGCGCTGCCGGCCAGCACGCCATCGGCGCGGCTGACGATGGCGGCGCACGACGTCACGCCGTCCGGCAGGAGGGCAGCGGTGAGGTCGCCGAGCGGGCCGAGGTCCTCGGCCAAGGATCGGCCCACCGCCTCCACCACGTCCCGGCGCGCCACCGGCGTCATTCCCCCGTCCGCCGATCGTCGGCGATGGCCGCCGAGCGCGCCGACAACGCGGCCGTGACCGACGTTTGCCCCGCACCCCGGTGGACGATGCGTCGCCGCCACCAGTCGGATTGGTCGGGATGGTCGCGGCGGGCGTGGGCGCCACGCGTCTCTTCCCGTTGCGTTGCGGCGGTGAGCACGGCGCGGGCCGCGGTGATCAGGTTGGCCAGCTCGCCCTGTGCGGGGTCGCCCGGCGCGGACCCGAGCATGCCGGCCACCGACTCGACGGTTTGTCCGGCGGTGGCCAGCGAAGCGGCCGTGCGGACGACGCCAGCCCCTTCCGTCATCGCCCGCTGCAGCTGGTCGCGCCCTTTGGCCAGATCACCGGAGGGCGCCCCGACGCCGGCGGCCGACGCGTCGGCCGGCTCGTCACCCCGGCCCAAGTCTCCGCCACCCCATCCCGCTCCCTCTGCGGGAGGCAGGTATGGGGGCACCGACAGATCGAGATCAGCGAGCGGCCCGCTCGGTGAGGGGCCGTCGATACCGGCCAGGATGGCCTCGGCCAGGCGAGCACCGAAGACCATGCCCTCGAGCAACGAGTTGGAGGCGAGCCGGTTGGCGCCGTGGACCCCGGTGCAGGCCACCTCTCCGGCCGCCCACAACCCAGGGAGGACAGTGGCTCCGTGCAGATCGGTGAGCACCCCACCGGACAGGTAGTGGGCGGCGGGTGCGATCGGCAGCCAGTCGACGGACGGGTCGAGCCCCACCGCCGCCAGCGAGCGGGCGATGGTCGGGAACCGCTCCTCGAAGGAGTCGAGGCCGGTGGCGTCGAGCCACAGGTGCTCGCATCCCTCCTCCCGCATTCGCTCGGCCATGGCCCGGCTGACGACATCGCGAGGCGCAAGCTCGTCGACGAACCGATGACCGCGGCGGTCGCGCAGCCGGGCGCCGTGACCGCGCAGCGCCTCTGACAGCAGTGGCCGGGGCATGGCCGGGTGATGGAGGGCGGTCGGGTGGAACTGCATGAATTCGACATCGGCGGACGCCACCCCGGCTCGCAGGGCCATGGCCAGCCCGTCGGCCGTCGCTTCCGCCGGGTTGGTGGTGACGGCGAAGAGCTGACCGGCACCCCCGGTGGCGAGCACCGTGTGCTGGGCGTGCACCTCGGTCACACGCCCGTCGGCTGTCATGGCCCGCACCCCGCGGCACCGACCGTGGTGGACGAGCAGGTCCAGCGCGAACCACTCCTCGAGGACGGCGGTGGCCGACGATCGGGTGGCGTCGACCAGTGCCCGTTCGACCTCGGCCCCGGTGGCCGCGCCGCCGGCGTGCACGACCCGGGCCGTCGAGTGGCCGCCTTCGCGGGCCAGAGCCAATGCACCGCCCGGTTGCCGGTCGAACACCGCGCCCAGCGCGATGAGCTCCTGCACCCGGGTCGGCCCTTCGTCCACCAGAACACGCACGGCGGCGGGATCACACAACCCGGCGCCGGCGGCCAGCGTGTCGGCCAGGTGGAGGTCAGTCGAGTCCTCGTCGCCCCCGAGCACGGCGGCGACGCCCCCCTGCGCCCAACGGGTGGCGGACTGGGAGAGCTCGGCCTTGGTCAGGATGCCGACCCGCAGAGCCTGTCCCGGTTCCGCAGTGGCCAGGCGCACGGCAGCCGACAGGCCGGCCACCCCGCTGCCGATGACAAGGACGTCGAGGCGGTCGGGGGCCTCGCTCGTCACCGGACGGTCTGGTGACCAACCAGGGCTGGAGGCAGGGGTAGCCATGGGTCGAGGTTGTCGATGAGACGTACCGGGCCCACCTGCGCGGCGACGAGTAACCGGAGCGGCACCGTCCGGGTAAAGCGGCCAACCGGCTCGAGAGAGTCGGCCCGCACACAGGCGACGTAGTCGAGCTCGACGAGCGGCTCGGCTTCGGTCACCGCGGCCATGGCCGCCATGACCGCGGCTCCATCCTCGGCGGCCGACCCGGTCGCCGCCGTCATCGCCTCGGCACCGGCGGCGAGGGCGCGGGACAGGGCCAGGGCCCCACGCCGTTCATCGGGAGACAGCCGCACGTTTCGGCTGGAGAGGGCAAGCCCGTCGGGGTCGCGCACCGTGTCGCAGCCCACCACTTCCACCGGAAGGTCGAGCTCGGCGACCAGGCGGCGCACCAGGGCGAGCTGCTGGAAGTCCTTCTCGCCGAAGTAGGCGCGGCAACGTCCAGCTGGTTCCAACAACCGGGGCACGACGGTCGCCACCCCGTCGAAATGCCCGGGTCGGGACGCGCCCTCGAGGTGTCCGCTCACCGCGGCGGCGGCGGGAGGCGCAGCGACGGTCCGAAGCCCGTCGGGGTACATCTCGTCTACGGACGGAGCGAAGACGAACGCGGCTCCGGCCGAGGCCGCCATGTCGAGGTCGGCCTCGAAGGATCGCGGATAGTTGACCAGATCGGCAGCCTCCCCGAACTGAGTCGGGTTGACGAAGACGGTGACGACCACGACGTCGCACTCCTCCGAGGCCCGCTCGATGAGCGAGCAATGGCCGGCGTGCAACGCACCCATGGTGGGGACGACGCCCACGCGACGACCCGCAGTGCGTGCCGCCTCGGCAGCTCGCCGGTAGTCGGCGACGGTGGTGAGGACCGGCAGCCGAGAGGTCCCGGTGGCCGGAGCCCGGACAGTGGTCGGAGCGTCGACCACTGTCTCCTGGACGGATGCGTCGACCACCACGGCCATGGCTCAGGCCACCTGCACCGAGTCGCCGGCAACTGCAGCTGCGGCCGGGGCCGCGGCTGGGGCCGGGGCCGCGGCGTCAGCAACGGCATCCGGACCGCCACCGCGGTGCCCACCGGCATCGGCACCCTCGCCGGCACGAGCATCCAGTCGCAGTCGCCGGGCGAGGTCGACCATGGCGTCGTAGGCGGCGACCTCGGTCCGTGGACCCGGCAGAGCGGCCAGGGCCCGGCGGTGGCCCTCGATGGTCCGCCAGTCGCCGCGGCCCGCGGGCCCGGTCAACGCTGCCCGCGGCCCGAGGGTGAAGGCATCCTCGGTGGCTGCTCGCACCAGGCCGGCGAAGGCATCGAGAGGGAGACCGGCGACGGCGGCAACTCGCTCGACCTGTCCGAGGAGGGCGACGAGGTGGTTGGCGGCGATAGCGGCGGCCGCGTGGTAGCTGACCCGCTGGGCGTCATCGACCTCGACGACACGGCCACCGAGATCCTCGGCCAGCTGACGGGCCATCGGATCACCGGCAACGGCGAAGGTGATCCCCGATCGGAGGCGCACGGCGCCGACGGCCGGCGACGGCAGCGGCACGAGCGGATGCAGCGATCCGCGACGAGGATGCGAAGCCAGGCCCTCCAACCCGAGCGATCCCGACAGGTGCAGCACGACCGTGCTTCCCACCGGCGCGATCTGCGTGGAGACCTCGGTGACGGAGTCGTCCGGGGTGGCGATGAGCAGGACGTCCACGCCGTGGGCGGCGTCCCGCACCGGTCCGCCTCGCCCCACCACCCCCTCGGAGTGGTAGCCCACCGCTTCGAGGGCCAGGGCGACGGAGAGACCGGCTCGCCCCGGTCCGATGACACGGAATTTGGCCACGACAACCCTTCCTGCGTTCCGGCCCACTCGGGGTGCCGTTCGCGTCAGAGATATGCCCAGGTCTTCCGCCCATCCGGGTCGGTCGACCTCTCCTCAGAGTGTACCCACGACCCGGACGTCCCCACCAGCGAGGGCGATAGCCGATTCGTCGGCCAGGTCGGGGGCGAGCTCACCCAGAGGAGCGACGACGAATCGCCGCTCCCGCCAGCGGGGGTGGGGAATCGTGAGCTCGTCGTCGGCCAGGTCGACCCCGTCGATCCAGACGACGTCGGCGTCGAGCGTGCGCGGCCCCCATCGGGCCGACCGAACCCGGCCGGCAGCCGCCTCGAGCCGCCGGCACTCCTCGAGCAGCCGGTAGGGATCGGCCCCGGCGGGCACGGCCAGCTCGACCACGGCGTTGAGGTAGGGCCCCTGGCCGACCGGTCCCCCCACCGGGTCGGTCTCGTACACGTGGGACACGGCGGTGACCGGGGTCCGGTTGCCGGCCCGCAGCTGGCCCACCGCCCGCCGGAGGTGGGCCCAGCGGTCGCCGAGGTTGGAGCCCAGCCCGAGGAAGGCGCGGACGGTGGGCGGCGCGGGGGACGGCGCGGTCATCGGCGCCGGGTCACTCGCACCCCGACGTCGTCCAGATCGAGCGGCAGCGGTGGCTCGAGCTTTCGGAGGGTGACCGTGACCTCCTCGACCCGGCGGTCGACGTCCAACACGGCGGCGGCCACCACTCCGGCCAGCGACTCGATCAGTTGACGGGGGGGACCGGCGGAGACGACGGCCGCGGCGCACTCGGCGAGTCGGCCGTAGTCCACCGTGTCCTCCAGTCGATCCGATTTGGCCGCGGCAGCCAGGTCCACCCGCAGCTCGAGGTCGATGGAGAAGGGTTGGGGCCGTTGCTGCTCGACGGGCAGGACGCCGTGAGTGGCCTGCACCCGCAGTCCCCGGATCAGGATTCGGTCGCCGCCCGCGGGAAGGACCGTCCCGCTTCCGTCACCGCCGACGGGGCTCCCGGTGCTCACGACTCCGCAACCGGAGTCCGCAGTGCCACCGGCGTTTGCCGCTCAGCCCGAGCGGGCCCGGTTCCGCCGGCCGACCTTCTGCTCGACGGCTGCCGGTTCGAGCTCGACGGCGAAGGCCACGAGCTCGCGTCCGTTGGGGCCCATGGGATGGCCGGTCATGTGCTCGATGACGGTGATGGCCTGCGGCGGCCCGACCGACAGCTTCCCCGACCACAACAGGTAGCCGGCGATGGCGCCCGTGACCCGGTCACCGAGCTCGTCCTGGTGGACGAGCAGCCGCTCGCCGTCGGCCAGACGGCAGTGGAGGTCGCGGTAGATCTCGGCCAGGGCGCTCCGCACGTCACCCACCGGCGGCAGGGGGAAATGCTCACAGGCCAGAGCCCGTTCCTCGTACGCCTGCAGGTTGTGGGAGGAGGGCAGGAGTGACACCACCCGAGTGAAGCCCTGCATCTGCAGCCAGATGATCTCCTCCTGGCGGCGGACTCGGCGATGGTTCGGTGCGAAGCCGCCGGGCCGCTCGCTCATGGCCAGGCGGTCCTTGATCACCCACGTGAAATTGCGAGGCGGGATGCCGGCCGCCCACTTGCCCTTCACGCCCGGCCCCCCGACATCGGACGATTGGCCAGCCCCTGGGGTTGCCGGCCGACCAGGGTGGCCGCCTGCACCGTAGGTGCCACGTCGTGCACGCGGACCATCGAGGCGCCCGCCTCCATGGCCCAGGTGGCCGTGGCCAGCGAACCAGGGAGGCGCTCGTCGACCGGGTCCGGCTCCTCGCCGGCGGCGGTGAGCACTCCGATGAAGTGCTTGCGGCTCGTCCCGACCAACACCGGATAGCCCGTCGCCGTTACCGTCGAGACGGCGGCCAGCAGCTCGAGGTTGTGCTGCACTGTCTTGCCGAAGCCGATGCCCGGGTCGACCCAGACCTCGGCCACCCCCGAGTCCACCGCTGCACCGGCCCGTTCGACCAGGAAATCGACGACCTCGGCGACGACGTCGTCGTACTGGGGATCGACCTGCATGGTGACCGGTGTCCCCTGGCGGTGCATGGCCACCCAACCGACGCCACGCCGGGCGGCGACCGGCCACAAGGACGCCGAGACGTCGTTGATGAGGGAGGCCCCGGCGTCGACCGCGGCCTCGGCCACTTGGACCTTGGTGGTGTCGACGGAGACCCGCACGTGACCGGCCAAGGCCTCGATGACGGGCACGACCCGGCGCATCTCTTCGTCGACCTCGACCGGCGCCGCCCCGGGCCGGGTGGACTCCCCGCCGACGTCGATGACGTCGGCACCTTCGGCGATCATGCTCCTGCCCTTGGCCACCGCCTCATCCGTCTCGAAGAACCGGCCACCATCCGAAAAGGAGTCCGGAGTGACGTTGAGGATGCCCATGACCAGCGGTCGTTCAGCGACGGCGGGAGCGGGCATGGCGCCCCAGCGTAAACCAGCCACCGCTGCCCCGCGACCGTTTCCCATGGCTTTTCAGCGGTTTTTGCCCCGTCGGCTCGAGCTTCTGTGTCGGCCAGAGCGGACGGGCCGCCCCTGACCGGCGCCCTCCGCCGGCAGGTCAGCGGCCGTGGATGAACTGCATGGCCTCCGAGCGGGTGGCCGGGTCGTTGCGGAACAGGCCCCGCACCGCCGAGGTGATGGTCAGGGTGCCGGGCTTCTTGACGCCGCGCATGGACATGCACAGGTGCTCGGCCTCGACGACCACGAGGACCCCCTTGGGCTTGAGGACCTGCTCGATGGCGTCGGCGATCTCGGTCGTCATCCGCTCCTGGACTTGGACCCGCTTGGCATAGCCGTCGACCAGCCGAGCGAGCTTGGAGAGACCGGTGATCCGGCCGTCGTCGCCGGGAATGTAGGCCACGTGGGCGCGGCCCATGAACGGCACCAAATGGTGCTCGCAGAGCGAGGCGAAGGGGATGTCGCGCACCATCACCATCTCGTCGTGCTCGGCGGCGAACGTCACCTCGAGATGGTCGGCCGGGTTCTCACCGATGCCGGAGAAGAGCTCGGCGTACATGTTGGCCACCCGCTCGGGAGTCCTCAGAAGGCCGTCACGATCGGGATCCTCGCCCACCGCGATGAGCAGGTCGTGGACCGCCTCCTCGATGCGCTTGCGATCGACGCTCACCGCGCCCTCCTCAGTTCTTCTGGCCATCGACGTACACCGAGCGCAGATTGCGCAGCCGTTCGTCGACATCGAGGCCGTAGCCGACGACGAAGTCGGGTGGGATCGTAAAGCCGACGTAGCGAAGGTCGAGCGCGGCGCGCTGCTGGCCCTCCTTCACCAACAGGGCGCAGACCTCGAGGCTGGCCGGGTTCCTGGCCCGCAGGTAGCGCTGGAGGTAGCTCAAGGTGAGGCCGCTGTCCACGATGTCCTCCACCACGAGCACATGGCGCCCGATCAGGTCGACGTCGAGATCCTTCACGATGCGCACGACGCCGGAGGTTCGGGTGGCGCTCCCGTAGGACGAGACGGCCATGAATTCGATCTCGACGGGGAGGTCGATGGCACGCGACAGGTCGGCCATGAACATGAACGCGCCCTTGAGCACGCCCACGAGCAGCGGAGGGCGCCCGGCGTAGTCGGCCGTGATCTGCTCGCCGAGCTCGGCGATACGCCGTACCAGCCGTTCCTCCGACACCACCTCACGCCCGACGCCGTCCTTCACGCCGGGTTGACCAATGCGGCCAGCCACCTCTTCCTCCCCGGTCAGCACGGTGGGACTGTACCGGAGCGGTGCAAGCTGTCAGCCAGCCCGTGCCTGTCGAGTCGCCCGTGTTGCCGGACACGGCCAACTCGTGAGCGCGCCGCCGGCTCGGTCATCTCAGCCCTGCGGTGCCGCGCCGTCTCCCACGCCCGGATCGACCGAGAGCCGGCCGGCGGTGCGCGACACCCGCCGACCGCTCGCCACCTCGGCGGCGCGACGGCTGCCGCCGGCGACCTCGAGCACCCGGGCGACGGCACCGGCGTCCGGCGGATACGCGCCTTCACCGGCCAGCCACCGGCGCACGGCACGACGGGCGACACCGCCAGGGGCGGCCGACAGTGCCCGCGCGTCCGTCGCGTCGACCAGCTCGGCCAGGGCAGCGAGCAACTCGGCATCACCGCCCATCAGGTCGGCCTGGCGGGCGAGGACCGGCACCAGGTCACGGCCGGCGATGTCCGAGCACAGCGGGAGGAGCTCGTGTCGGACCCGGTTGCGGACGTATCGGGGGTCGGCGTTGGTGGGGTCGATCACCGGTTGCCAACCGAGGTGGTGGCAGAGGCCGGCGGTCTCCGACCGGCGCAGGGCGAGGATCGGATGGGTGGGGCCGGCCCGCATGGCCGAGAGCCCGTCAACGCCGGCGCCCCGCAGCAGATTGATGAGGACGGTCTCGGCCTGGTCATCGGCCGTGTGCCCGGTGGCCACATCCGGGCCCAGCACGGCGCGTCGGGCCTGTCGAGCACGCGCCTCGAGGTTGGGGCCGGGCTCGAGCGTCACCCGCTCGGAGCGGAAGGCGGCGCCGAGCGTTCGGGCGGCGCCGGCCACCACTTCAGCGTCGGCCCCCGACCCTGCTCGCAGACCATGATCGACGTGTACGGCCGTCACCGAACATCCGGATGCCACGGCCAGGACGAGCAGCGCCAAGGAGTCGGGACCTCCGGACACCGCGCAGACGAGCGGCGAGCCGGCGGCGAGGAACGTGCAGCGCTCGAGGAGGGACCCGATCACCGGGTCGGTGCCGCCCGCGGCTCAGCCCGAGAGGGCGTGGGTGGCTCCGACCCGCGTGACCCAAGCCGATGGATCACGGATCTCAGTGAGGGAGGGCAGCCACTCCGGGCCCCGCCACGCCCGGGCGAGGAGCTCGGGCCCACCGGACTTCTCGACGGCTTCGATGAACCGCTCGCCTTCCTCGTACTGCCGGAGCTTGGCCTCGAGCCCGATCAGCTGCTGGAGGACGCGGGCCGGACCCTTGACCTGCTTGCGCCGCTGCCGCAGGACCTCGGCGAAACGAGCGGCGCTCGGGATGGCCGCCGCGCCCGCCCGGTCCATGGTCACGTCGCCGTGGCCTTCGAGCAGGCTCATGAGCGCCTGAATGCGCTGGATCCCCTCGAGCTGCTCGGGTGTGGCCACGAGCCCGAGGGCCCCGTTCTCGCGAAGTGGGTTCCGTCCGGCGCGGATCTCGTCGGCCATGCGCTTGAGGGCCTCGGCAAAACGCGCCGGGTCGGGTTCGAGCGAGCCGATGCCCTCCTCGACCAGTGACACGAAGTAGTCCCGCATCCAGGGAATGGCGGTGAACTGACACCGGTGAGTGACCTCGTGGAGGGCGAGCCAGAGGCGGAACTCCCGCGGCTCGAAATGGTGCTGCCGTTCGAGGGCGACCACGTTCGGGCCCACGAAGTACACGAGGTCCTGGTCCTCGACGGATTCCTCGGTGAGCAACAGGTCGTACTGGCCGAGCACCCGCGTGGACAGCCATCCGAGGATCAGGCCCATCTGGGCGCCGGTCGCGGCCCGGCCCACGACCGCAACCGGGGCGGCCAGCCGTTCGGTCAGCGGATGAGAGCGGACCACGCGGCTCGGGTCCAGCCGGTCGAGATGCGGCCCGACCAATCGCTGGAATGACGCGATGTTGGCGTGCACCCAGCCGGCCCGGTCGGTCACACGGGCGCGGGCGGGGCCGGAGGCTGACCGCAGCCCGGTGGCCGCGGCCACGAGCTCCTCGGCCTCGGCGGTCAGCTCGGCGAAGTCAGCTTCGAGCTGGGCAGGATCGTCGGGCTCGATCGGTCGGCTTCGGTTACCGACCCACCGCGCCACCCGCTCGGCCGTCTCCCAGGCCACCGCTCCCGACCCGGCCGGCTCGGTCTTCGACGCCGAGTCGGCGCCGTTTGACCCTTCGTTCGAGGTAATCGGCAACCGAGCGGTACGGGAAGGAGGCGATCCGTTGACTGCGCCGGCTGCGGCCCCACTCTGATCGCTCACGTGGTCCAGTGTACGGACCGCCACCCCGGGGGGCCGATCAGCAGGTGAAGCGGAGGATCAGCCCTTCTGGCGAGAGTGCTCGGCGGCCAGTGCCTCGGCCACCCGGGCCATCAGCGACTCGGGCACGCGGTCCTTGCACCGGCTGGCGATGACCTTGCGGAGCTCGGCTTCGAAGCCGTAGGCCCGCACGCACGGACCGCAGAGATCGAGATGGCGGGCGATCTCGACGCGGCGCTCCTCGGTGAGCTCCCCGTCGAGGTAGACGTAGAGCCGCTCCACCGTCTCGTCACAGTCGACGAAGCCCGCCGGTGCCTCCGGTCGGCTGGCCACGCCGCCTCCCTCAGAATGGTCTTGGTCTCCCACTGCGCTCCTACCTGCCCTCGTCCCTGGCCCCAACCAGGCCCAATGTCCTTCCCCGATCGAGCAACGCCTTTTGCAGCGCCTTTCTTCCTCGATGGATCCGGCTCATGACCGTCCCGATCGGGACATCGGTGATCTCGGCGATCTCCTTGTACGAGAAACCTTCGACGTCGGCCAGCAGCACGGCCATCCGGAAGTTGTCGGGGAGCGACTCGATGGCCTCCTTCACGTCGGTGTCGGTGAACCGCTCGAGGGCCTCGTCCTCGGCGCTCCGGCCTTGGGTGGCGGTGCCGTCGCCGGTGAGGTGGCGGTAGAGGTAGAGGTCCTCCACATCCTCCACGTCGGCGATCTCCGGTCGGCGCTTCGAGGCCCGGTAGGTGTTGATGTAGGTGTTGGTCAGGATCCGGTAGAGCCAGGCCTTGAGGTTGGTGCCGAGCTCGAAGGTGGAAAAGGCGCGGTAGGCCTTGAGATAGGTCTCTTGGACCAGGTCCTCGGCATCGGCCGGGTTGCGGGTCATGCGCAGGGCGGCGGTGTAGAGCGCAGGCATGAACTCCATGGCGAGATCCGAGAACACTGCCTGATCGGCCATACCGCACCCTACATTCGGGTTCGCCCGGCGGTCACCGCGGGCGCCGGACCCGACCCGCCGACGAGCCGAACCGCCCGATCCGCCGCCGGTCAGCCCACGGCCCGGTCGTCCACCGGCACTTCCTGGGCCTCGTCGTCGGCACCGAACACGGCGTAGCGGTTCCGCCCCCGAGCCTTGGCCGAGTACATGGCCCTGTCCGCGTCTCGCATCAGCTGCTGGCTATCGATGCCGCTCCGGTGGAAGGTCAAGCCGACGCTGACGGTGGCCTGCACCATTCCGTCGCCCACCAACACCGGTTCACGGGCGGCCACCAGGATCCTCTCGACGAGCCGGATCACCTCGTCGCGGTGCGTGAAGTCCTCGAGGACCACGCCGAACTCGTCGCCACCGAGGCGGGCCGCACCGTCGGCCTTGCGGAGGCACTCCCGCAGCGCTTCGGCTGTGGCCTTGAGGAGCGCGTCACCGGCCGGGTGTCCGAGGCTGTCGTTCACCAACTTGAGGTTGTCGAGGTCGACGAAGAGCACGGCCAGGCGCCCGCCGTTGCGCTCGATCCGGGCCATGGCCTGTTCGAGCCGGTCCTGGAAGAGGGCGCGATTGCCGAGGCCGGTCAGCGGGTCGTGGTACGCCTGGTAGGACAGCCGCTTCTCGAGCTGCCGACGGTCGGTCACGTCCCGGAAGCTCCACACGCGGCCGACCGTCACTCCGTCGACCCGCTGGGGGCGGGAGAACCACTCGAAGGCCCGACCGTCGACGCACTCGAGGACGTCACACCGCTCGAGCTCGGTGCTGCCTGGCTTCCGAAGCTCGGATGCGAAGTCGATGGGCGAAACCAGCTGGGCCAGGATGAAGTCGAAGGCCTTGGCATCGACGACGGTGTCATCGGGCAGGCGCCAGAATTCGCTGAACCGTCGGTTGGCCCCGACGATCCGACCTTTCTGGTCCAGCACCAGGATGCCGTCGGCGGTGGCGTCGAGCGTGGCCGTGAGCAACGACAAGGCGCGGCGCAGGTCCTCTTCGGCACGGACCTGATCTGTGATCTCGTGGCCCGAGACCACGAATCCACCGATGGTCGGGTCGTCGACCAGATTGACCACGGCCAGATCGAAGGTCACCGCCCGGCCGTCGCCGTGTCGAGCCAGCTGCAACCGCACGGTCACCGGGTCGGCGGTGGTGGCGCCCACGGCGGCGCGGGCCAGGGCCGCCTCGAGCTCGGGGTGGTCCTGCTCACAGATCAGTTGGGCGAGAGGCTGGCCCACGACCGCCTCGGGGTCGTGACCGAGCACTCGGGTGACCGCGCCGGAAACGGCGGCGACCACGCCGTCGGGCGAGATGAGCGCGGTGATGGACGCCGAGTTCTCGACCAGCGACCGCAGCCGAGCGTCGTCGTCATGGGCCAGCTCGAAGTGACGTCGCTCGGTGAGGTCGCGGAGACACAGGTGGACAGCCCGCTCGGCGAACCACGGGACCGGGGCACCGAGCATCTCCATGAGGCGCCAGCCGGACGTCGTCTTCAGGCGCACCTCGATCGGGAGCCCGACGTCCTTCTCGTGGACACTGACCAAGGACCGGAGGACGAATTCCAGATCCTCGGGGTGCACGAACTCGAGCCCCGAGATGCCCACGACCTCGTCGAGCCGGCGCCCGAAGATCTCCTCTGCGGCCCGGTTGGCCCACAGCACGCTTCCTTCTCCGTCGACCACCACCACCGGGTCGGGTTGGTCGGAGAGCAGCCGGGCCAGGGAGGATTCGTCGACGGCCACCTTCTCTTCGTCGACCGGACCGAGGGCCTGCTTGAGCGGTGCCGGGCTACGGAGAGGCCACACCCCGGTCCGAGGCCTGGTGGGGCGTGGTCCCTTCCCGGCCGGAGTCCGGGTCGTGATCTCCGGAGGAACCTCAGGTGGGTGCGTCGAGCTGGGCAACAAGGCGCTTCGGCGCGATCAACCGATAGCTGTCCTCGACCAGCTCGCTCACCTCTCCCCAGTCGGTGTCCCGGCCCAAGTGCACCCCCACCCATCCCTTCGTCCCCACGTAGCGGGGGACGAAGAACCGGTCGGGGTCCGATGCGACGAGCATCTGCTGGACACCGTGCGGCGCCTTCATGGTCAGCGACCGCCGGTCCTCACTCACCATGAGGAAGATCTTGTCCCGCACCCGGAAGGCCGGCGCCGTATGACCACCGAAGGGGTTCTCGGTGGCTTCGGGCAGCCGCCGGCAGATCCGGCGGAGGCGGGCGGCGGGGTCGACTGCCATCCTCAGCTCCCGCCGGCCACGCCGCCGAGCCGCGATGCGTCGCTCGGCGTCATCGGGGCTTGCGGGCCAGCAGGGTGTAGGCCAACGGATAGGCGGGGGCGTCGACCGACACTCGGTAGAACCCGTCATCACCTCGGACGGCCCACGGCCACGGCGCGTTGGTGTAGGTGTGTTCTCGCAGCAGTTCGACGTCGAGGCCGGCGCGGCGCACGGCGGTGAACACCTCGCTGATGGCGTAGATCCGTTCGTAGGTCACCGTGCCCGCCAGTTCGGCGTTCGGCACCGCGTAGGTGCCACCGGGGTTATCGAGAGCCTCGTAGTCACCATCCAGGATGCTGCGAGCGAGTGTCCGGCCGTCGTCGGCCATCCCGAAGACCATGGGGTGGATCTCGGAGATGTAGAGGGCCCCACCGGGTCGGAGCAGGTCGGCCACGACCTCCCCCCAACCGCCGAGGTCGGGCAGCCAGTTGAGCGCGCCTACACCGGTGTAGACGATGTCGAAGTGGCGGTCTCCGAGGGCGGCCGCTGCGTCGTAGACGTCGGCCCGGATGAACTCGGCGTCGAGGTCGCAGTCATGGGCCAGCCGGGTGGCCACGTCGATAGCGTTGGAAGAGAAGTCGAGCCCCACGACCGTGGCCCCCCGCCGGGCCCAGGCCAGAGTGTCCGTGCCGACGTGGCACTGCAAGTGCAGCAGCTCGAGGCCGGCCACGTCGCCAAGCTCCTCGACCTCGAAAGGTCGCATGGGATCACGGCCCGAGCGGAAGCCAGCGAGGTCGTAGAACTGGCTGTCCGCATGCAGGATGGCGGCCTCCTGCCACCAGGCCAGGTTGGCCGCCCGGTCGTCGACACCCGATCCCACCGTCGCGACGGTAGCGGTGCCGTCCGCACCCGTTCAGACCTTTGCCGTGAGCATCGCCGGTGCCCTCCCCGGGAGGAGCTCCACACGTCGCCACTGCAGCCCTCGAGCCTGCCCGGCCGCGGGCCCATCGCCGGGAAAGCCCCAAGGATGAAGGGCCAATGCGTGGGTAGGATGAACCGCCATGGTGGCCGTCATCGACTCGGACCAGCACCTCTTCGAGTCCCGTTCGCTGTGGTCCGAGCACATCCACCCGTCGAAGCGCCACGAGGCGCTCACCATCGTCGACGACGAGCTCGGCTATTCGTGGCTCACCTGGCGGGACAAGCGGCTGTCGCTCGCCCACGTCCAGCATCCAGGTCAGACGGCCGAGCTCGGCCGGATGAGCCAGGCCTGCCGGGAGGGGAAGCCGCCCGAGTACGCCTACGACGAGGAGCTGCCCGTCGAGTACTGGGAGCCGGCCGCCCGTGTCCGACAGATCTCGGAAATGGGGCTCGACGGTGCCGTGCTCTTCCCCAACTTCGGTCTGCTCTGGGAGCGTCGGCTCTCGTCGGAGCTGCCCGCCCTCACCGCCAACATGTCCGCCTGGAACCGTTGGTGCGCGACGGTCGTGGCCGACGGCCAGGGCCGTCTCCATCCCGTGGCCCACCTCACGCTCCGCGACCCCGACTGGTTGGAAGCCGAGCTCGCCGCACTGTCGAGCGCCGGCGTGCGGCTCGGCATGATCGCCCCGGCGGCAGTGGACGGGCGCCCGCTCTCCCATCCCGACCACGACCGCCTGTGGGCGGCGTTCGTTGATCACGGCGTCGCGCCGGTCTTCCACGTGGCCGACCAGCCGCACATCCTCGACGAGGCCTTCTATCCTGACCCGGAGGAGGCGACCATCCCTGCCTTGGAGTCGATCTTCCTGTGGGTGCCGCCGGCCGTGGCCGTGACCGACCTCATCGTGAACGGCGTGCTCGAGCGCTATCCGGAGCTCCGCGTCGGCATCGTCGAGCTCGCCTCGATCTGGGTCCCGCTCTACTTGCGCATGCTCGACGGCGGCTGGGAGTTCACGACCGCCCTCAATGGGCAGTCACCGGCCGAGCTCACCATGCGACCGAGCGAGTACTTCCGCCGTCAGGTTCGGGTCTCCTCGTTCTCGTACGAGCGCCCGGAGAAGCTCACAGCCAACTCCGGCGACCTCTTCATGTGCTGCAGCGACTACCCCCACTCGGAGGGGACGGCGACACCGCTCGAGGACTACGCCCGGGACAGCTCGCCGGAGGGGTCGCCCGGCCTCTTCCACGACAACGTCGTGGCGCTGCTCGGGACCTGACGACCGGCCGGAGCCCTCGGGGCCCGGCACCTACCAAGGGTTCCTGATCCGGATCGCCCACCGGCCCGGGGCTCAGGCCACCACACCCTCCACCTTGAGTTCGACAACGGACTCGATGTCGTAGTCGATGCTCGCCAACACCTCGTCACAGTGCTCGTTGAAGTCAGGGGCCCGCTTGGGGGGGGCGGGCTCGCCGCCGAACTGCACGGGGGTCGTCACCAGTCGGAAGGGGATGCCGGCGGCGGTAGCCGTCTCGCCCAGCAAGCCGTTCGCCACCACCTGGGGATCGTCCACCACCTCGAGGCTGTCCTGAGCCACCGACCACTGCCCGTCGAAGTCGGCCAGGCGTTCGCGCCATTCGGCGAGCGGAGCCGAGGCGATCACCGCGGTCACGATCTCGCGGGCCTCGCCGGCGTTGGCCGCCAGGCTCTCGTGGGACGAGAACCGCTCGTCATCGATGAGGTCCTGGCGCCCGATGACCCGACAGGCACCCGGCCAGTACTTGAAGCCCTGAAGGCAGGACAGGGCGATGAAGCGGTCATCCGACGTCCGGAACGTGCCCACCAGCGGGTTGCCGGGCGGCCCCAGGCTGCCCGAGCCGGCTTTGGGCGGTCGCCAGGGAAAGCCCATCTGGAGTGAGAGGGCGATGGCCGGACTCATGGCCCAGAGGCCCACACCGAGGAGCGAGACGTCGACCGAAATGGCCTCCCCCGTTCGCTCCCGATGGAACAGCGCCCCCATGATCCCGCCGGCGATGGTCATGCCGCCGATCGAATCGCCGTAGCCGGGACCGGGTTGGCCGACCAGTCCCTCGGCGTCCGGCGGCGTGCAACCCATGGCACTGGCGGCACGGCACCAGTAGCTCAAGAAGTCATAGCCGCCCTTGTCGGCTTCGGGCCCACGCTCACCGCCTCCTGTCCCGGCCACGTAGATGATGTCCGGGTTGTGAGCGCGGATGTCGTCGATCTCGATGTGCAGCTTCTTGCGGACAGCCGGGAGCTTGTTGGTGAGGAACACGTCACAGGTCGACGCCAGCTTGTAGACCACGTCGACCCCCTTTTGGGTCCTTAGGTCGATGCCGATGCTCTTCTTGCCGCGGTTCGAGTGCTCGAGGAGGACGTGGACGTCACCACCCATCTTCATGACACCGCTCGAGGCAAGACCGCGCATGGCGTCGCCTCTCTCCGACGGCTCGACCTTGATGACCTCGGCACCCCAATCGGCCAGGATGGCCGAGGCCGCCGGGACAAAGGTGTGCTCGGCGACTTCGAGGATGCGAACGCCTTTCATGATGTCGATCATTTCTCTTCTCCAGTTGGATTCGGGGACGAAGTCGCGCCCGCTGCGGCCACGATCATGTCCGATCGCGCTGAGTACCTTCGAACTCACGGGAGATGGATAGGCGCTCCATTCCGTCAGGCAGCCGACCGGTCGGCCATCTCGAGCAGCGGAAGAAGGTCCGAGAGGAAGCGGAACATGTCGTTGAGATGGGTGCAGGTGCTGGTGCCGACGAACTCGGTGCGCACCTGGCGGCGCAACTCGCCGAGCGAGCGGCCGGCCAGGCGATCGGCACTGGCGATGGCCGCCGGGCACTCGATCCAGGGGAGAACCCTCGCTTCGGCGTGAGCTCCCCCGATGTGGCGGCCGCCCTCGTCGAGCCAACCGTCGACCAGGTATTCATGAAGCACTGTCTCTGTGCCGTGCTCGTCGCAATAGGAATCGCGGAAATGCGAGTCGAACGCCCACCCCGAAGGGACGGCCACCGTCGGCACAAGGTCGAGCCGGCGACGTCGGCGGGTGGCGCCGTCGGCCAGGGGTGCCATCTCGTGCCAGGCCAAAGAGTCGCCGTTGCCTTCGAGGCTCGGAGCGGCCGGTCCCATGGGGGTCGGGACGGTGTCATGGTCGCGAAACGCCACCAGGATGCTGCCCGATCCCGCCCATCCGGCGCACATGTCCTCCGAGCCGAGGATGTGCTGACGGAACCCCTCGCCTCCCGGGCCACCGGTCGGGATGAGCGCCGAGCCTCCCCTCTGGAGGGCGTAGCCCGAAACCAGGGCGGCACCGGGGAAGTCGTCGAGCAGCGCGTGGAGCAAGGTCCGGGCCTCGGCGAGGTCCGCAAGTCGCTCGGTCACGCGGGCTCGGAAGCCACCTCCCACTCGGGCGCCGACCAGGGCGTCGAGTCGAGGCTCGGGCGGATCGGCGGCGATCTCGAGCAGAGTCCGATCGGGTGCGATCCGAGCGAAAAGGTGCTGTCGGTCGTCGCCGTCGGCCGCGGGCGAGCCGGCCCTCAAGTCCCGGGCACGGGCATCGACGACCACATCTCGGTCTAAACCGTCCGGCCGACTCGAGTCGATGTTGGTCGTTCGACGGACAGATCCTGCCGGTCGAGGAGGCGTGGTCGGCACCGGCCGGGCCGGGCCGGCCCGATCGGGTATTACGAGCACGACGAGATCCGGCCGGCCGATTGCATGTCACGTGGCAATCTACCGTCAGCCCTCGGAAGGGCTACCCGCTGCCGCGAGCTGCCGCGACGAGGCGAGCAGATGGGGATGGAGCCTGGGAGGAGAATCGAACTCCTGACCTACGCATTACGAGTGCGTTGCTCTGCCGTCTGAGCTACCCAGGCGAAGGCATTCACGCTACCCGACGCTCAGTCGAGGTCCCGACGCTGTGTGTCACTCGAGCATGTCCGACAGCTCCACCATGAGGGCTTCCATGAGCAGACCCTCCTGCGCGTTGCGGTCGAGGCCGATGGAGCACTCCTCGATGGCGCGCACGTGACGGGCAGCTCGGCGCTCTTCCGCCGTCCGGGCGACCGGGCCGAGCGAGCTCTCGTCGTCGCCCGCCCCCACCGACGCCAGCAAGCGGTCCCGGTAGACGCCGGCCAACGCGGCCAGGCCGACGCGCAACTCGTCGGTCTGCCAGCGGCGCTCCTCACGACGGTGCCGTTCCTCGACTTGGCGACGCGGCGTGGACACATTGGTACCCGTCGCCTCGGCCCGGGCCTCCATGTCGGCGCGCTCGGCGGCGTGTTGCTCGCGGAGGGGGCCGAGGGCCTCACCGGTCAGCGACAACAGGTCGGCCGCCACCTGGGCAGCAGCCGCACCCGTGCCGTCGAGCCGTTGCGGCACCGAGCGCCAGCGCTGCCGGCGTTCCTCGAAGGCCGGGTCCTCGGCGAGCAACCGCGCCCGGTCCAGCCGGCCGCCCGAGGCCACGGCCACGGCCAGGGCCCGCTCCTCGTCGATCCCTTTGGTCACGAGCCAGGACGCCACAGTGCTCTCCGAGAGCGGCAGGAACAGGATGGTCGCGCAACGGCTGGCCACCGTGGCCAGTGACGGGGGCATGTCCTCGGCCAGGAGCACGAACACCGTCGACGGCGGAGGTTCCTCGAGCGTCTTGAGCAGTGCCGGTGCGGCGCGTTCGGCCAAGTGCACGTCGGGGATGACGACCACCTGTCGGTCTGCCTCGAACGGACGCCGCTGGGCGCGGGCGACGACCGACCGGGCGGCGTCGACGTCGAGGCTGGCTCCGGCTCGCTCCACGACGACCACGTCGGGATGCGTACCGGCCATCACACGACGGCAGGTGTCGCAGACGCCGCAGCCGCCCGATGGGCAGAGCAGTGCGGCCGCGAAGGCCGCCGACGCCGCCCGTTTGCCCGAGCCGGGGGGCCCTTGCAGCAGGTAGGCGTGCACCGGGCGGGCGGCCGCAGTGACCAGCTGGGCCACGGCTGCGTGCTGACCGACCACTTCGGAGAACAGTCGCTCGGGCGATGCGACGGCCGGTGCATCGGTCATCGGGCCACGTCCAGCACATCTCCGACGGCGGACCACACAGCGGCAGCCACGCCATCGACCGAGCCGGTGCCGTCGATGACGACCCAGCCGGTGGGGTCGTCCGCCGCCAACCGGCGGTAGCCGTCGGCCACTCGGTCTCTGAACCCCCGAGCTGACCCCTCGATGCGGTCGGCCTTCTCTGGCGGAAAGCGACGCTCGGCCACCTCGACCGGCATGTCGATGAGGACGGTGAGGTCGGCGACCAGGCCGCCACCCGCCCAGTCGGCCAGGGCGCGCAGCTCGGCCAGGGGAAGGCCGCGTCCGTAGCCCTGGTAGGCGAGGGTCGACGCCGTAAAACGGTCGGTCACCACCCAACGCCCGTCGGCCAGGGCCGGCGCCACCACCTCGGCCACGTGCTGGGCGCGGTCGGCCACCATCAAGAGAGCCTCCGTGCGGTCGTCGATGGGCATGGTCTTCGCCTCGAGCACGAGCCGACGCAGTTCGGACCCGAGAGCGGTGGCGCCGGGCTCGAAGGTCAGCAGTGCATCGAGCCGCGCCGCCAGGAGGCCAGCCTGAGTGGTCTTGCCGCAGCCGTCGATGCCCTCGACCGCGATCAACCGACCGGCGCGACCGTCACTCACCGCAGGACGCGGCCGCAGGCGACCCCCGGGGCCTGCTCCGGGCTGGCATGTCTCAGCCGGAGGGCTCGTCGGCGGTCGGCGATCCGGCTCCCGTCTCGATGGCGGACGGGGACCTCGTCGCCGCGGCTTTCTTCCCGGCGGCTTTCCTCGTCCCGGCGGCCTTCCTGCCCGTCCCGGCCGCCTTCTTGGTCGCGGCTGCCTTCTTCGTCCCCGGCTTCTTCGCCCCCCTCGCCTTCTTGGCCACGGAGGTCTTCTTGGCCGCCCCACGACCCGTGCCGCGAGTCGACGGGCCGGCCGCCCGGCGTTCGGCTAGCAGCTCAGCGGCCCGCTCGGAGGTCAGCTCCTCGACGTCGTCACCCCGGCGCAGGGAGGCGTTGGTGGTGCCGTCGGTGACGTACGGTCCGAAACGCCCGTCCTTCACCACCATGGTCAGCCCGGTGTCGGGGTCGGTGCCGAGCTCGCGCAGGGGTCCGCGGGCGGTACGCCCACGCGTCTTCGGCTGGGCAAAGAGGGACAGCGCCTCGTCGAGGCTGACCGTGAGGATCTGGTCCTCGGTGAGGAGGCTGCGAGTGTCCTTGCCGCGCTTGAGGTAGGGCCCGAACTTGCCGTTGTGGGCCACGATGTCCTCACCGTTCTCGGGATCGGTGCCCACCACCCGCGGGATGCGCAGCAGGTCGAGCGCCTGCTCCAGGGTGAGGGTGGCCGGCGACATCGACGCGAAGAGAGAGGACGTCCGCGGCTTCGGCCCTCCCTCCTCCACCTCGCCGAGCTGAACGTAGGGGCCGAATCGGCCGGCCCGGACCTGGACGGGGAGGCCGGTCTCGTGGTCGGTCCCGAGGGTGCGGTCGGAGGAGGGCGCCTCGAGCAGGGCCTCGGCCCGCTCGATGGTCAGCTCGTCCGGCGCCATGTCCTCGGGGATGGACACCCGCTCCTCGCCGCGTTGGAGGTAGGGGCCGTAGCGACCGACCCGAGCCACGATCTCCTCGCCGTTGTGGCCCACGCCGATCGGGATGGAGTTGATCTCGCGGGCGTCGATCTCACCGAGGTAGGTGCTGACATCGCGCTTGAGGCCCAGCTCGCTGAACCCGTCACTGGCGCCGCGGCCGTTTGTGGCGTGGCCGTCCGTGCCGTGGCCTTTGCCGCCCGACTCTCCGTTGGCCGCGGCCGTGCCGAAGTAGAACCGGGTGAGCCAGGGAAGCGCCTGTTCGTCCCCCGAGGCGATGGCGTCGAGGTCGTCCTCCATGGAGGCGGTGAAGCCGTAATCGACGAGGGCGGTGAAGTAACGCTCGAGCAGGCCGACCACGGCGAAGGCGGTGAAGGAGGGGACGAGGGCAGTGCCCTTCTTCCACACGTAGCCGCGGTCGAGGATGGTGGCGATGACGCTCGCATAGGTCGACGGGCGCCCCACCCCGAGGTCTTCCATGGCCTTCACCAGCGAGGCCTCGGTGTAGCGGGCCGGCGGCTGGGTGGCGTGGCTTCCGGGCTCGAGCTCGGAAACGGTGAGCGGGTCACCCTCGGACACCGGCGGAAGGTGGACCTCGCGGTCGGCCAGCTCTGCCTCGGGATCGTCCTCCCCCTCGACATAGGCGCGCAGGTACCCGGGGAACTCGATGACCTTGCCCGAAGCCGAGAACTCGGCCACCTGCCCGGCCACCGCCCCGGTCGCCGTGCCCACCAGCCGGACCTGAGCGCTCGTCCCCGTGGCGTCGGCCATCTGCGAGGCAACGGTCCGCTTCCAGACGAGCTCATAGAGACGGAGCTCGTCACCGGACAACTGACGCGCTGCCTCGTCAGGCGTCCGGAAGGTCTCGCCCGCCGGGCGGATGGCCTCGTGGGCCTCCTGGGCGTTCTTCACCTTGCGCTCGTACCGCCGGGGCTGCGCCGGTACGTAGTCGGCGCCGTAGAGGGCGCGCGCTTGGCTGCGAGCCGCGTCGAGCGCCTCGGCCGACAAGGTCGTCGAGTCGGTGCGCATGTAGGTGATCCAGCCGTCTTCGTACAGACGCTGGGCGACCTGCATGGCCCGACGTGACGAAAACCGGAGCTTGCGCCCCGCCTCCTGTTGGAGCGTCGAGGTCATGAAGGGAGCCGATGGCGACCGTCGGAACGGCTTCTCGGTGACCGAGCGCACCGCGAAGGGGACATCCTCGAGACCGGCGGCGATGGCACACGACCGTTGCTCGTCGAGAACGACCACGGAGCCGGGCTGGCGCAGCTGGCCCGAGTCGTCGAAGTCTCGACCCGAGGCCAGGGCCACGTCGTCGAGGGCCACGAGCGATGCCCGGAAGGTGCTCGGCGCCATCTCCTCGGCGGTCGTTTGGGTCACTGTGAACGAGCCGTCGATGCCCCACCAACCCGCCGATCGGAAGCTGATGCGCGACCGCTCGCGCTCGACCACCATGCGGGTGGCCACGCTCTGGACGCGTCCCGCCGACAGCCGGGGCATGATCTTCTTCCACAAGACGGGCGAGACCTCGTAGCCGTAGAGGCGGTCGAGAATGCGGCGGGCCTCTTGGGCGTCGACCAGCCGGCGGTCGAGCTCGCGCCATTCGCGGACGGCCCGTTCGATCGCCGGCCGCGTGATCTCGTGGAACACCATTCGCTTGACCGGCACGGTGGGGGCGAGGACCTCGAGCAAGTGCCAGGCGATCGATTCGCCCTCGCGGTCCTCATCGGAAGCCAGGTACACCTCACTCGCCTGCTTGACGAGCTGCTTGAGTTTGGCCACCTGTGACTTCTTCTCGGACGAGACGATGTAGAGCGGCTTGAAGCCGTTGTCGACGTCCACACCGAGCCGGCTCCACGGCTCGCCCTTGTAGGCGGCCGGCACCTCGTCCGCCCGCCGGGGCAGGTCGCGGATGTGGCCGATGGACGATTCGACCAGGTAGTCGGGCCCGAGGAGGCCGGCGATCGTCTTGGCCTTGGCCGGAGACTCGACGATGACCAGGGGCTTCGCCCGGGCCCCGGCCCGCGACGACCTGCCCGGGGCCGCAGTGGGAGGCGGCTCCGGAAGGTCGTCGGACACAGTGGGGTCGAGATCCGCCTTCGGCATGACTTCGGGCAAGGGTGAACGCCTGGCTCCGACGTTGTCAACCCCGGCCCCCTCCTTGGTGGTGCCCGAGGGGGAGCAATTAGGGCCGTTGACGTGGGCTTTCAGGTAGGCACAACTCCGTTTGCCCCGGACGGGTCAGAGGACCCCTCGGACGGCAGGCGGCAGTCGAGCCCTGGCCGCTCCCTTCGAGGCCGCGGCTGGCTCATGCCGGCGCGGCCGGCGCTGCCGGCGCGGCCGGCGCGCCCGGCGCGGCCGGCGCTGGGATCGCCGCTTCGGCGGCTTGTTCGAGGGCGGCCTCCTCGCCGGCGGGCAGGTCGCTGGGCGGCAGGTCGCTGTCCATGGCCTCGGCCTTGCGCTTCGAGAAGGCGATGGCCGCGGCCAGGACGACGAGGGCCACGGCGGCGATGATGAGGCGGGCCGGGGTGTTGTGGCGCAGGGTGATGACCGTCGGCAGGACCAGCAGCGAGACCAGGTTCATGACCTTCATGAGTGGGTTGAGGGCCGGGCCGGCCGTGTCCTTGAACGGGTCGCCGATGGTGTCGCCGATGACCGCCGCCTTGTGGGCATCGGAGCCCTTGCCCCCTTCGTGACCGTCCTCGATGTACTTCTTGGCGTTGTCCCACGCCCCACCGGAGTTGGACAGGAAGACGGCCATCAGCTGACTGGTGAGGATGGCCCCGACCAAGAAGGCGGCGAGGGCGAAGTAGTTGATGCCGAAGCCCACGATGACGGGCGAGAGAACGGCCAGGAGCGCCGGCGTGGCCAGCTCCCGCTGGGAAGCCGTCGTGCAGATGGAGATGACCTTCCCGTACTCGGGCTTCTCCGTGTAGTCCATGATCCCCGGGTGCTCACGGAACTGGCGGCGCACCTCTTGGACGACGGTGCCGGCCGAGCGGCCCACCGCTCGGATGGCGAGGGCCGAGAAGATGAAGGCGATCGAGCCCCCGATGAGGACGCCGATGAACGTGGTCGGGTGCGACACGTTGATCGATGTCTGCGCGGCATCGAACAACCAGTTGACCCCGGCGCCCACGGGGGCATGGAGGTTCAGCTGCGTCCCGATGGTCTCGATGAACGACGCGAAGAGGGCCACGGCGGCGATCACGGCGGACCCGATGGCCACACCCTTGGTCACCGCCTTGGTCGTGTTGCCCACCGCGTCGAGGCTGACCATGACCCGCTCGGCCTCACCGGTGAACTCACCCGACATCTCGGCCACGCCGGCGGCGTTGTCGGACACCGGCCCGAAGCTGTCCTCAGAGACGATCATCCCTGCCGTCGAGAGGAGACCGATGCCGGTGAGCGACACCAGATAGAGGGAGAGCTCGATGTTCCCGCCGGCCAGCCCGATGGAGGCGGAGATGGCGAGGACGATGGCCAGGAGGGCCCACACCGCCGACTCGAGGCCGAGGGAGATGCCGGCCAAAGTGAGGGTGGCCGGCCCCGTCCGGGCCGATTCGGCGACCTCGCGCACCGGTGAGCGCTCGGTGGAGGTGAAGTGCTCGGTGAGCAGGCTGAGTACCACGGTGAGGGCCACCCCCACCAGCACGGCGTAGAACGCCTTCCAGTAATGGAGGTAGGCGCCGGCTACCACCGCCGAGCCGGCGATGGTGATGGCGGCTGCCGTCCATACCCCCCGGTTGATGGGCGCCATTGCGTTCTTGTCCCGTGGGTAGGCCCGGACCACGAAGATGCCCACGATGGTGGCGATGATCCCGATGGCCGGGATGGCGATCGGGAACACCACCGTCTTGGCCGCGTCGGCGCCGCGCCCGATCGAGGTGAAGGCGGTGACCCCGAGGATGATGGAGGCGATGATGGTGATGACGTAGGACTCGAACAGGTCGGCGGCCATCCCGGCGCAGTCGCCCACGTTGTCGCCCACGTTGTCGGCGATGGTGGCGGCGTTGCGGGGATCATCCTCGGGGATGCCGGCTTCTACCTTGCCCACCAAGTCGGCACCCACGTCGGCCGCCTTGGTGAAGATGCCACCACCGACCCGCATGAAGAGCGCCAGCAGCGAGGCGCCGAAGCCGAAGCCGATGAGGACGGCGGTGGCCGTGTTCTGGAAAATGAAGACGATGACGGTGGCGCCGAGCAGGCCGAGGCCCACACAGAACAGGCCGGTGATGGCCCCGGTGCGGAAGGCAACTCGCAGGGCGGGCGGTAGTTTCCCGCCCCGGGCGGCGGCCGCAGTGCGCACGTTGCCTCGCACGGCCAGGCTCATGCCGACGAACCCGGTCAGACCCGAGCACAACGCACCGGCGAGGAAGCAGAGGACCCGGTAACAGCCGGCCTGGACGAAGGTGAGGTCGGTGACGGTTTGTCGTACGTGGGCATGCAACACACCCAACGGGGTTCTGATGGTGACGGCCACGTACTGCACATGAGTGACCTTGGTGGCGGTGAAGAAGATGAGAACGGCCAAGGGAACGATGATGATCAGGATGGTCTTGAACTGCCGGGCGAGGAATGCCTCGGCGCCCTCCTGGACGGCCTTGGCGATGTCCTTCATCGACGCCGTGCCCTGGTCGGCGGCGAGGACGTTGCGCATGAGGAGCAGCCCGGTCCCGAGGGAGGCCAGCGCGGCCACGATGGCCAAGGACAGCCAGATCCGCTCCGAGCTCGAGAAGACGAAGATCTGGTACCCCCCTTCGGCAAGGAGGTGGGTCATCGGTGTTGCTCCTCTCGGTGTCCGGCGTCGCCGGTCGGTTGGGTCGGTTGGCTGTCCCCGATCGTCCCACCGGGGGTGGGGCTGCCCGCGCCGGTGACGGTCGGTGGGCGGGTGGGCGTGGCCTGGGTACGGGCGGTCATATGGGCGTAGAGCGCGGGCAATTTTCCCGCTGAAGGCTGGCTGGCAGCGACCGATGCGGACGTAGTGGGCCGTGGCCCGCGGCGCGCACCGGCGGTCGAGCCCGCCAGCCGGGGGGAGAAGCTAGTAAATGGCCAGCGCTCGGGGCAAGAACCCTGACCGACAGGCGGCACAGTGACGGTTCGGGCGACTCGAGATTCACGTCAGGACGGCTCGTTGGATTCTGCCGGGTCGGCCACCAGCTCGTAGTCCGGGTTGAGGATGGCCTGGCGGTGGGCCCAGTCGCCCACCATGCCCTCCACCACCAGGCGGGCACCCGGCTGGATGCCCGGGATGCGTCGCCGGCCCTGGAAGACAAGCGTCAGGCGTCCCGTGTCGTCGGCCAGCACGCACTCGAGGTTGGCCGTCCCCGCCCGGGGCTGCACCCGGACGGACTTGACCCGGCCGGCCACTCGTACCCGCTGCCGCCACTGGACGTCGCGAATGGGGATGGTCCCCGCTCGCCGGTCGCCGAAGGCCGCCTGCTCGAATGCCTGGCGGGCCGACTCCCGCTCGGCGGCCCGCTCGGCCGACCGGGCCGACCGCGCCGCGTCGGTGGCCGGTGCCGTCCCGGCTATCCGGCTCCGGACCCCACTGCCCAGGCGGCCGCGCAGGCGGTGGTTGTTGGTGAGCCAGTTGCCGTGCAATTGATAGGGCACGACGGTGGCGTTCACATGGGGCAGCTGGGCCACGACACCGGCGATGGCGTCCGCCGTGCTGTCGTGGAGAATGCGGTGCCAGGTGCCGCCGAAGCCCCGGCGAGGCAGGAGGATGGTGAGCTCGGTGTCACCGCCGGCCACCGTCTCGGCCGCCAGTTCGAGGGCGGCCCGGGTGAGGCGACGGTCCTCGCACTCGACCACGTCGAGGGGTAGCTGGTTGAGCCCGAGCCGACTCCACTCGGCTTCGAGCTCGGCGGCTACCCGGTTGTCCAGCCGGAAGTGCACGGCACGCAGCTCGTCGGGATGCAGCGTGCGGGCGTACTGCAGGGCCCGGGCCGTGGCCATGTCCAGGCGGTCGACGAAGACGACCACGACGTGGCGGCCGAGGACGGGGGCCTCGGCCGCTTCGCTGGCTCCCTCTTCGAGCTGGTGCTCTTCGTCGACGTACTGGCGGTGCAGCCCGAGGAGGATGAGCACCCCGGCCGGCAGGATGACGAGGATGACCCATGCCCCCTCGGTGAACTTGGCCACCACGATGATCACGAGGACGACGAAGGAGAGGACTGACGCCGTGCCGTTGATGATCAGGCGGCGGCGCCACTGCGGCTCGCGATGGGTCAGGTGGTACTTGGCCATGCCGGCGCCGGCCATGGTGAAGCCGGTGAACACGCCGATGGCGTAGAGGGGGATGAGCTTGTCCACCTGCGCCTTGGTCACCGCCAGCAGGACCACCGACACCACGGTGAGCACGATGATCCCGGTCGAGAACACCAGGCGGTGGCCCCGCTTGGTCAACTGCCGCGGCAGGTAGGAGTCCTCGGCGGCGAAGCTGGCCAAGAAGGGGAACCCGGTGAAGCTGGTGTTGGCCGCCAAGATGAGGATGAAGGTGGTCCCGATTTGGAGCATCACGTAGAAGGTGGTGCCGAGACCCGACGGCCCATAGATGAACTTGGCCACCTGTGAGATGACCGTCGGGCTGCCCGACAAGTACGGCACCGGGTGGGTCACGGCGGCAAACGAACTCACCCCGGCCACCAACGACCCCAGGATCAGCGCCATGCAGACAAGGGTGATGCGGGCGTTGCGCGCCTCGGGCCGGCGAAACACGCTCACCCCGTTGGAGATGGCCTCGGTCCCGGTGAGCGCCGAGCCGCCGGAGGCGAACGCCTTGAGCACGATGAAGATCCCGGCCCCGAGCAAGAGGCCGCTCCCGGCTGTGCCGATGTGGACCGTGTGCGGATGCCCGGTGATGGGGTGGGCGTGGAGGGTCCCGGCGAGGGCCCGCGCCGTGCCGACGACGAACAGCAGACCCATGTTGACGATGAAGAAATAGGTGGGGACGGCGAAAGTGCGGCCGGCCTCGCGGATACCCCGGAGGTTCCCGTAGGCGATGAGGAGTACGAAGAAGATGGCCATCAGGGTGGTTGCCGGCCATGGCCTGAGCGCGGGAACGACGGAGGTGATGGCGGCCACTCCCGCCGCCACCGAGACGGCCACGGTCAACGTGTAGTCGATGAGCAGGGACATGGCCGCCACCTGGGCCACGGTCAGGCCGAAGTTCTCGCGGGCGACCACGTAGGCCCCACCCGCCTTCGTGTACACCTTGACCACTTCGAGGTAGGAGAGGGTCACGAACAGCAGCACGAAGATGACGGCCACCGTCACCGGGATGACCAGGGTGTAGGCGGCCACGCCGACCGCGGCCACCAGGGGGATCAGCATCTGCTCGGTGGCATAGGCCGAAGACGAGATGACGTCCGAGGACAGGACGGCGAGGGCGGTCGGCTTGCCCAGCCGTTCGGTGGACTGGCGATCGGAGGCGATGGGCGGCCCGAGAAGCCGGTTCTTCAGCCGGTAGCCGAAGGTCTCGGGCAACTCCAGATCGGCCAGCGGAGAGGCCGTCGGTGTCATCCGCGAGCCGGGCACCGAAGCCGGCGCCGAGATGCTCACCCCGGCCGCGCCGGTCTCGAGGGCTTGGCCGGTGGCGCCAGCGGCCCCGTTCCCCTTGGAAGCCTCGGGATCCTCGAGCGCGGCGATCGACGGATCCACCCGTTCAGTAAACCATGAGGTCCTGGCGTTCTCGGCGCTCAACCGTCCGCCGATACCGGCCCGCGTCGGCGCCCGGCCGGGGTCAGTCCTCGAAGGTCAGGACCGTGGACCTGCGGATGGTGGCCACCAGCTCGGCCAGCTCGGCATGGTCGGCCGTGCGGCCCCGGACGGCGAGGACGTGGGCATCGGTGCCCGATCGCCAGTCGAGGGGTTCACCCAGACCCCGGTTGGTCCGCACCACGTCCACCCCGTGGAGGGCGGCCAGACGGTCCAGGCCCTCGATGCCGCGGACCCGACGCGCCGACGTCGGCCCGTGCATCATGAGCCAGAACCCGACCCCGTCGGTCGGCACCGGATGCTCGAACTTGACCGGGACGCCGGCGGCCACCTGACAGGCCACGGCGAAGAGATTGACCGGGGACACGGTCTCGAGCACGAAGGGAGGGCGGCCGCCCAGCCGGCCGTTCACCTCGATGAGCCGCGGGCCGTCGGACGTGAGCTTGATCTCGGTATGGAGGACCGAGTCACGGATGCCGAGGGAGCGAACGGCGTCCTCGACCAGGCGCAGCATCGGCTGCTCGGACGCCGGGTCGAAGATGGCAGGGATGAAATTGCCGGTCTCACGGAACGGTTCGGCCAGGGGGAACCGGCCGCAGAAGGCCACGTGGCTGACCTCACCCCGGCTCACCACACTCTCGACCGACAAATAGTTGGCGTACCAGTCGCCGGCCGTGTCCTCGTCGTCGGGGATGTACTCCTCGACCAACCAGGGCACGTCTCCGGTGTGGGCCAGGAGCAGGCGAACGAGCTCGTCGGGCCCTCCGATGCGATGGATGTCGAGGCTGCCGCTTCCCCGTACCGGCTTGAGCACGGCCGGATAGGTGACCCGTCGGGCCAGCTCGGCGACGACGGAAGCGTCCATGCCCAGGGGCACCGGCCAGAAGCGAGCCGAAGGCAGTCCTTCGCGTTCGAGGGCCTGGCGCTGGCGTTGTTTGTCCACCACGACTTCGGCGACTTGCGGGGAGTGGAACGTGAGGCCGAGGCGAGCGGCCGTCTCGGCGGCCCGCACGATGGTGTCGTCCACGAAGGAGACCACGCCGTCGGGACGATGGGCCGAGAGCCGATCGGCCGTCTCATCGGCGTCGAGGCCGACGACGTCGACCACTGAGCCCAACCGACGCAGCAAGCGGTGGTCGACGTCATCGCCCGCCCCGGTCGAACGCCACTGCGACGAGTCGACCACCCAGATCAACTCGGTGGCGTCGTGGACGCGCTGGAAGATATCGAGCGGGAAGAAGGACTTCGGGTGGTGGAAGACAGCGATTCTCATGGGCGTCACAGCTGTTTACGGATGAGGAGCGCCTGGGCCGACGCCTGCAACGACCGGTCGTTGTTGACCATGAGCGGGGCGGCCATGGCGTCCCGGGCCAGGCGGGCCACGGAGAACTCGGAATGGTTGCGATAGCCGTCGAGCCCGCAGATGGACATGGCCTTGGGCAGGATCGACGTGGCCAGCGTGGACGCCGTCAGCTTGACGTTGTCCATTCGGGCCGAGAACTGCAGCGTCTCGACCTCGGCGGTGTCCTTGCCGCGCTCGTAGTCGGCAGCGCCGGCGGCAACCACCTCACGCAACTGGTGCAGCTCGACGGCCAGCTCGGCCAAACGGAGGGCGGCGATCGGAGGAGCCGATCCTTGCGAAGCCGAGCGGCGGTCCTTTCGGGAGCGTTGACGGACCGCACCGTGGGCGCGGCCGGCGGCGGCCTCGGCGAGCCCCCACCAGACCGAGCCGAGAAGCACCGTGCTGACGGGCAGCGCCGTGCGGACGAACACCGTGGGGTAGTCCCCGATGACGAGCTCGGGGGGCACGGTGGCCACCAGATGGCCGGGCCGGCTGCAGGTGCCGCGAAGGCCCAGGGTGTCCCATTCGCCCGACGGCTCCAGGGTCATGTCCGGCGGCAGGCAGACGGCCATCACCTGTTCTTGAGGCGGGCTCTCGGGGGCGCGGCGGGCGGTGGCGAGGATGCCGTCGGCATACTCGCCGTAGGAGACGGTGGAGGCCTGCTTGTCCAGACGGAATCCGCCGGCCACCGGCTCGAGGGCACAGAGGCTGGAGCGGCGTTCGCCGCCCAAGCCGATCTCGCTGTTGGCGTTGGCCAAAAGGAGATCGCCGGCGACGAGGCGCGGCGCCAGCGCCTCGAGGGCGGCGACAGAGCCATGGCGCACGAGGCATGCCACCTGGATGCTGTGCATGGCCAGCACCAAGGCGCTCGACGCGCAGAACTCCGAGATGGCGGACACGGCGCCGGCCATCTCGCCCAACCCAGCCCCAGGCCCGCCCCAGGCGGGAGGCAAAAGAGCACTGAGCAGCCCGGCAGCCCGCATCTCGGCTGCCGTCTCCGCGGGGAACCGAGCCTCCCGGTCCACCTCGTCGGCCCACTTGCCGGCCACGTCCTCGCCGATGCGACGGGCTACGTCGACTTGGACGGCCCCCGACATGACCCGAAACTTACCCAGGACCGTCCGAGCGGGCCATAGGGGGCCCCAGACGTCACGCAGCGTGCCCCGGGCACCACCGGTCACAGCTGGACGGACAGCTGGAAGGACAGCCGAACGGACGTGAGGCCATGAGTTGTGGCCGCCCGAGGATCCGTGTTGCATGGATCAGGTGCACATCGTGATCGTGGGCTGCGGCCGGGTGGGCTCCGGCCTCGGGGTGGACCTCGTGCAGCAGAGCCACACTGTGGCCATCATCGACCGGAACCCGAAGGCGTTCCGGCGGTTGCCCGCCGCCTGGCCCGGTGCGACGGTCATCGGCTCCGGTTTCGATCGGGACGACCTCGATCGGGCGGGCGCCGGGCGGGCGACCTCGCTGGCCGCCGTCACGAGCGGTGACAACACGAACATCCTCACTGCCCGGATCGCCCGCGAGACCTACGAGATCCCGAACGTGGTGGCCCGCATCTACGATCCCCGCCGAGCCCAGATCTACCTGCGGCTCGGCATCCCCACCGTGGCCACGGTCTCGTGGACCATCGACCAGGTACGCCGGCGCCTCATCCCCGGCCGGCAGGACAGCGAGTGGTCGGACCCCACGGGCACTCTGTCGCTGCTCGAGCGCGAGCTTCCGGACGGGTGGGCGGGCAAGCGCCTGGACGAGCTGTCCGTCCCGGGTGAGGCCAGTCTGGTGGCGGTGACGAGAGCCGGTGTCGCCCGGCTGGACTTCGACGACCTCGTCGGCCAGGACGGCGACCTCCTCCACTTCCTCGTCACCGACGCCGCCTTCACGCCCTTCCAGGCCCGGCTCGATGTGGCAACGACCGATGGCCCCGGGACGACGACGGGCATGCCGGTCGAGGGCCGGGCGTGAGCGGCCATCCATGAAGGTGGCCATCGCCGGAGCCGGCAGCGTCGGCACCGCCATCGCCGCCGACCTGCGTCAGGGCGGACACGAGGTGCTCCTCATCGAGCAGGATCCCGACCTCGTGGCTCGAATCCGCGACGACCTCGACATCACATGTGTGGTGGCGGACGCCTGTGAGGTTTCCTCCCTCGACGCCGCCGGGCTGGCCGGCGTGGACGTGGTGGTGGCGGCCACTGGCGACGACGAGGACAATCTGGTCATCTCGCTCCTGGCCAAGCAGGAATTCGCCGTGCCCAGGGTGGTGGCCCGGGTCAACCACCCGAAGAACCAGTGGCTGTTCAACGAAAGTTGGGGAGTGGACGTGTCGGTGTCCACCCCCCAACTGCTCACCGCCCTGGTCGAGGAGGCGGTGTCGGTCGGCAGCCTCGTCCGGCTCCTCCGGTTCGAGAAGGGCAATGCCCACCTTGTGGAGGTCACGCTGGCCGACGACTCGCCGGCGGCCGGCATCTCCATCGCCGACCTCGGTGTCCCCCGTGAAGCGACGGTCGTGGCCGTCGTCCGAGGCGACCGGCTCATCGTCCCGAGAGGCGACACCCGGCTCGCCGTCGGCGACGAGGTGCTGGTCCTGGTGACGGCGGACGCCGAGGGCCGGGTACAGCAGTTGCTGGTGGGGCACTGATCGTGCGGGCCGCCTTCTTCGACCTCGACAAGACGGTCATCGCCAAGGCGTCGATCGCCGCCTTCGGCTTGCCCTTTTACCGCGGCGGATTGGTCAACCGGCGGATCATCGCCCGTGCACTGGTCTCACAGATCATCTATCTGCACCTCGGGGCAAGCGAGCAGAAGCTCGCCCGCGTGCGTGAGTCCATGTTGACCCTCACGCGGGGGTGGGACCGCGAGCAGATCCGGGAGATTGTGCGCGAGGCGCTCGAGGACACCGTCGAGCCCATCATCTACGCCGAGGCCCTCGACCTCATCGAGGCCCACCGCTCGGCCGGGCACCGGGTCTACCTGGTCTCCGCCTCGCCGGAGGAGATCGTCGAGCCGCTGGCCGAGCACCTCGGGGTCGACGGCTGCATCGCCACCCGGGCCGTGGTCGACGAGGACGGCCGCTACGCCGGTGAGGTGGAGTTCTACGCCTACGGGCCCTTCAAAGCAGAGGCCATGCGCGAGCTAGCCGACTCCGTCGGGCTCGACCTCGAGGAGTCGTGGGCCTATTCGGACTCCTACACCGACCTACCCATGCTCGAGGCCGTCGGTCACCCGGTGGTCGTGAACCCCGACCGCGTCCTGGCCAAGGTGGCCCGCGAGCGGAGCTGGGAGGTCATGCAGTTCACCAAGCCCGTGCGCCTGCGCGACCGGGTCAGCGTCCCGAGCCTCTCGTTCACGGCGACGGCGGCCGGCGTCACGGCCGCCGCCTCCATCGGTGCCCTGGTGGCCTGGCGCCTGGCTCGCCGACCGGCCAACTGACGGGACCGAATCACTCTGCCGGGCCCGGGATGCGACGACGGAGGCCCGTCGCTTCCCGCATGTCCCTTGGGGACGACGACTGAGAGCCGCCGGGCACGGGAAGGCACCAGTGAATGGCGCGGGACAAGTAATGGCCCGGGACAAATAATCCCGGGACAAATAATAAGGAAAGAGAATGAGGGGAGAAGAAGAGGAAGGAAACCCCGGGAACGGGGAGGCGACTACCGCTGCTTCGGTCACCGGCGATGGGCGCACGCCACTCTGCGGTGCCCCCAGGTGGTCTCCGGCGAGAGGCGCCGAGGGCGCCCCGGCTCAGGTGGCCCGCAGCCGCCGGGCGGCGACAACCCCGAGAGCAACCAGGATGGCGAGGATGAGCAGCTTCTTCATGGCCTCGATGGTATCCGTTCTGCCGCCTGGTCGCGGGAGTGGGAGGTCAGACGGTCAGCAGGTCGCGGGCGCCCGTGTCGGACGAGGGGTGCCGGAGCTTCGACATGGCCCGTGCCTCGATCTGGCGGATGCGCTCCCGGGTGAGGTTGAAGTGCTCCCCCACCTCCTCGAGGGTCCGTGGCTCGCCCCGGTCGAGGCCAAACCGGAGCCGGAGTATCTCCCGCTCCCGCTCGTCGAGCGGCGAGAGCAGGCGTCCGATCTCCTCGGGCAGAAGCGAGACGGCGGCCACCTCGAAGGGGGACTCGGCCGAACGGTCCTCGACCACGTCGCCGAGCTCGGCGTCGCCGTCCTCCCGTAGCGGCTCGGACAGCGAAAGGGGCTCGGCCCGGAAACGAAGTGCCTCGACCAGCTTGTCCTCGGGCATCTCGACCTCGGCACCCAGCTCGGCCAAGGTGGCCGGCCGGCCGTACTTGAGCTCTAGCCGGGCCTGGGCCTTCTGCACGCGCGCCAGCGTGTCCCCGGCGTGGACGGGCAGACGGATGGTCCGTCCGGTGTTGGCGATGCCGCGGGTGATGGCTTGGCGGATCCACCAGGTGGCGTAGGTCGAGAATTTGAAGCCCTTGCGCCAGTCGAACTTCTCGACGGCGTGCATCAGCCCGAGGTTGCCTTCTTGGATGAGGTCGAGCAGGGGCAGGCCAGACGCCTGGTACTTCTTGGCGATCGACACCACCAGTCGGAGGTTCGACTGCACGAAGGTCTGCTGGGCCGACTCGCCCTGGAGGACCGTGCGTCGCAGCTCGCGCCGTTTGGCCGGGGTGAGGCCCTTCGGGGCGGCAGCCAACTGGCTGTCCGCTTCCCGCCCAGCTTCGATGGCCTGGGCCAAGCGGACCTCGTCATCCTTGGTCAGGAGCGGGTACTGCCCGATGTCCGTCAAATAGAGACGAACAAGATCCTCGTCGTCTCGTTCGAGGCGCTCCTTGGCCAACTTCACCGGTTCCTTCGCTACACCCCAGGGACTTGGGGAGGATGTCCGCGAGCGGCGCCACCGGAACGCGATTTCGCGCAACTCGGTCTGGCGTTCTCGGGCAACGACTTGCTGCCTCCGAATCTTACCGGACGCGTCAAGCCCTTCGAACGACCGTTCGCGGCGACGGAGCAGGTCGCGATGGGTAAGCGGTCAGCCTCGGGGCACCGAGTCGGGGATCCGGACGAGCCCGGAGCGGCCGCCGGCCCCGACGAGGGCCGATTCGAGGCGGAGCTGATAGTCCACCACTGCGGCGACATCGTGGGGACGAGTCACGAGGCGCTCGATCAATTGCTCACCGGCGCGCCAGTCCTCGATCTCGTCGTTGAGGACCAACCGCAGCGCCCGAACGATCGGACCGTCGGTGGGCAGGGCGGTGGCCGCCAAGTGGCGCTCGTAGCTGACCACGAGACGAGGCAACACCACCCGGTAGAGGCCGGCCAGACGCGGGAGCGTTCCGGGAAGCTCCGGCGCTGTTTCACTCGGGTCCCCCGGAGCCGCGAGGCTCGCGTCGCCGACGATGGCGACGGTGCGCGGTATGGATGCGCCGAGCATCCGGAAGAGCGCGGCGGTGGGCGGTGAGGGAACCGTCAGACGATCGTTGTTGTTGCGCGACAGGACAGGGAGCCGATCGGCCCACAACTCGGCGTGCCACGCATGTCGCATGCTCTGCGCGTCGAGGTGCACCTTCACCGCGGCCAGAGGTGCGTCCCTCACCCACCGACCCAACAGCGCGTAGAGGGCGTGCTCGATCCAGCGATACTCGCCGACCAAGGCAGCGGTCACGCCGAGGGGAAATGGCAGTGGCGCGGAGGGAGCCGCTGGTGACCCCGGCTCTCTCACGCCGCTCGGCATCGATTCCCGAACCTCGGGCTCCGCCTCCACCGAGCTGGTGTCGACGGCCATGGTGTCGGCGGCCATGGTCTGCACAGCGATGGTGTCGGCGGCCATGGTCGTGCACAGCGATGGTGTCGGCGGCGGCGGAGTCGCCCGGCGAACTGTCAGCCGGCCGCGTGACAACCATCACCGTGTCGACGCCGGTGGCGTCCGGCCCCACGTCGACGGCCACGGTGTCGGCCGCCGCGTCGTCGACTGGTGGCGCGTCGACCGACGGCAGTACCCGTGTCTCGGACAGCTGCCCGGATTCCGCCGGCTGCCCGGGCTCGCTGCTCGGCGACTCGAAGACCTCCGTGCGCTCAGACAACGGCCGATGCCCCGCCGTCGTCGGCGGAAGTCGCCGCCTTGACCCCTTTCGCGCCGATGGCGCCCACCGGGTGATGGTCGAGGCCCTTGCTGTCGGCCATGCGCACGGCCGACTCCTGCGACCCGTCCTTCGAATCCTCCGGCGAAGCCGTCGAGTCCGGCGGCCGGGCGTTCAGGCCCCGGTAATGGTTGGTGATGGGCATGCGCCGGTCCTTGCCGAAGGCCTTGGCGCTGATCCGTACGCCCGGCGGCATCTGCCGCCGCTTGTACTCGGCCTGGTCCACGAGCCCGATGACCCGGGCCACGGTGGTCTGGTCGAAGCCCTCGGCCACAAGCTCGGCGGCCGACCGGTCGCCTTCGACGTAGCCGGCCACGATGGGGTCGAGCTCGGCATAGGGCGGGAGGGAGTCCTCGTCGCGCTGATCGGGTCGCAGCTCGGCGGAAGGGGCCTTGAGCAGGACGGCGTCCGGGATGAGAGCCGTGCCCGCACGCTCGTTCCGGAAGCGGCAGAGCTCGTAGACGAGCGTCTTGGGCACGTCCTTGATGACCGCGAAGCCGCCGGCCGAGTCCCCGTAGAGGGTGGAGTAGCCCGTGGCCATCTCGCTCTTGTTGCCGGTGGTGAGCACGATCCAGCCCCGCGCGTTGGAGAGGGCCATGAGAAGCACGCCGCGGATACGCGATTGGAGGTTCTCGTCGGTAAGTCCGGTGGGCTCCGCCCCCAGCAGCGGCGAGAGGTTCACCGCCACGGCGCGGTGGACGGGCTCGATGGGGACGGTGGTGACCTCGATCCCCAGATTGGCGCCGAGCATCATCGCATCGGCGATCGACCCCTCGCTCGAGTACCTCGAGGGCATGGTCACTCCGTGGACGTGCTCGGGTCCAATTGCGTCGACGGCCACGGTGGCGACCAGCGAGGAGTCGATGCCGCCCGACAGTCCCAGCACCGCGTCGGAGAACCCGTTCTTCCGGAGGTAGTCGCGCGTCCCGAGCACCAACGCGCCGTACACCTCGGCACAGTCGGACAGCGGCTGGGCGAGCCCGCTTGCGACCTTCAACCTCGCAGTCGAGGCCGCGGCTGCAACCACCTCGCCCGCCGGCCGGGCGTCGGCAAGGAGCGATCGCGACGTCCGGCTGACCACGTGGAGCGGTCCTTCGTCGCCGGCCGCGCCGGGCGCCGTGTCGGTCTCGACGTCGTCCTCGACGTCGAGGTCACAGAAGAGCACGACCTCTTCGAACTGGGGTGCCTCGGCGAGGAGCGCGCCGTCACGACCGATGACCATCGAGGCGCCGTCGAAGACCAGCTCGTCCTGTCCGCCCACTTGGTTCACGTAGACGATGGCGCAGCCGGTCTCGGCCACCCGCTCGCTCAGCACGGAGAGCCGTTCGAGGCGGCGGCCGCGTGAGTACGGGGAGGCGTTGAGGTTCACGAGGATCCGGGCACCGGCGGCGGCCTGTTCGCACATCGGACCCTGCCCGAACCACATGTCCTCGCAGATGGTCACGCCGAGGGCCACTCCGGCGACGAGGAACCGAGGGGCCGGCCCGTTACCGGGCGCAAACCAGCGCTGCTCGTCGAAGACGCCGTAGTTCGGCAGCAGACGCTTGGCGTACTCGGCGACGACGACGCCGCCTGCGCACAACGCAGCCGAGTTGGTGAGACGACCGGACCCGTCGGTGCCGACGAAACCGACGACCGCGGCACAGTCACCCGTCGCCGCCGCGATCCGGGCGAAGGTGCGCTGATTGTCGACCACGAACGCCGGGCGCTCGAGGAGGTCCTCGGGCGGATAGCCGGTCACCGCCAGCTCCGGGAAGACGGCCAGATCGGCACCCCCGCGCTCGGCGGTGGCCAACGCATCGAGGATGCAGGCGGCGTTGCCGTCGAGATCGCCGACCACCGTGTTGACCTGGCAGGCGGCCACCCGGACGTGCGCCATGGATTCGAGTGTACCGACGCAGCTGGCCTGGGATTCTGCAGGCCCACAGGCATGTCCCGCTCTGGGGAGCGGCGACGGTTCATCGAGTGTTCACACGTGGGAAACGGCCGGGCAACGGGTAGCTGCGACAGTTGGGGGATCGAAGTGCCGACCGTCGCCACGACGCCGTCGTTGTTGCCGGTTAACGGGGCCGACGGCCCGGCGGCCCCTCCGGTGCGCGGTGGTACGTTGCCGTTCGCCAGAGGGGCTGATTCCGACTTCCCGCGGCCGGACCGCCGGGCGGCCGGAACGACGTTCGGCACGAATCGACCCGCCCACTCGGCGCGTCGACGATGAGAAGGAGCGCGCATGCCGTATCAAGCTGAGTACATCTGGATCGACGGGACCGAGCCGTCCCCCTTGCTGCGCTCCAAGACGAAGGTGATCCCCGACGGCGAGGAGCCGGGCATCTGGGGCTACGACGGCTCGAGCACCAACCAGGCCCTCGGGCACGACTCCGACTGCGTGCTCCAGCCCGTGTTCAACTGCCCCGACCCCCTGCGGGGGCCCAACGACCGGCTGGTGATGTGCGAGGTGCTCCTCACCGACTTCACCCCACACCCGACCAACACCCGCGTCCACCTCCGGGAGCTGGTCGACCGCTACGCCGACCAGGAGCCGCTCTTCGGCATCGAGCAGGAGTACACCTACTTCAAGGACGGGCGTCCGCTGGGCTGGCCGGCCAGCGGCTTTCCCGCACCTCAGGGGCCCTATTACTGCGGGGTGGGCGGCGACAAGATGCCCGGTCGGGAGATCGTCGAGCTGCACACGGCCGCCTGCATCGATGCCGGCATCGCCATCGAGGGCACCAACGCCGAAGTCATGATGGGGCAGTGGGAGTTCCAGGTGGGCGTGCTGCCACCCCTCGAGCTCTCCGACCACCTTTGGGTCGCTCGCTGGCTGCTGTTCCGCATCGCCGAGGACTTCGGTGTGTGGGCGACGCTCGAGCCCAAGCCGATCCTCGGTGACTGGAACGGAGCCGGCGCCCACACCAACTTCTCGACCAAGGCCATGCGCGAGGAGGGCGGGTGGGACGCCATCATCGCCGCCTGCGAGGCCCTCGGAAAGCGCGTCGACGAGCACATCGCCGTCTACGGGGTGGGCATAGAGACCCGGCTCACCGGCGCCCACGAGACGGCTCACTATACGAATTTCACCTACGGCACCTCCGACCGCGGCGCGTCCGTCCGTATCCCCTGGCTCGTGGCCAAGAACAAGCGGGGATGGATCGAGGACCGGCGGCCCAACGCCAACATGGATCCCTACAAGGTCACGGCCGTACTCGTCGAGACGGTCTGCGGAGCGGCGGCCGGCGACTGAGCGCCGCGCTCTCCCTCAACCTCGGCCGGCCCCGGCGTACACGGACTCTCTGCCGGCCTGCGAGAATATGAGACCGAACGCGGCCCGGGCCCCGGCTCGGCGGTTCTTGCACCTGGAGGGAGACGAGTTCATGAGGAGCCAGGCCGAATACGTGCTCCGGACCGTCGAGGAGCGTGGGATCCGCTTCGTCCAGTTGTGGTTCACGGACGTCCTGGGCACGCCCAAGACGTTCAGCATCACCCCGGCCGAGCTCGAGAACGCCCTGTCCGAGGGGATGACCTTCGACGGCTCGGCCATCGACGGCTTCAGCCGGGTCCAGGAGAGCGATGTGCTGGCCCGGCCCGACGCCAACACCTTCCAGCTGCTGCCTTGGCACGGGCATGGACCGGTGCCGTCGGCGTCTCCGCCGGCCGAGCCCGCCGAGGTGTCGGTGGCCCGCGTGGTCTGCGACATCGTCGACCTCGACGGCTCACCGTTCCAGGGCGACCCCCGACACGTCTTGAAGCGTGCCCTCGACCGGGCCAGAGATCGCGGCTTCACCTTCTACGCCGCGCCCGAGATCGAGTACTTCTACTTCGCCGATGGCGACCCGACGCACACTCCCGTCGCCCTCGACACCGGGTCCTACTTCGAGCTCACGGTGGCCGACCGGGCGAGCGACATCCGCCAGCGCACGGTGCTCACCCTCGAGGAGATGGGCATACCCGTCGAGCACGCACAGCACGAGGACGCCCCTAGCCAGCACGAGATCGACCTGCGCTACACCGACGCCCTGACCATGGCCGACACGGTCATGACCGTGCGGCTGGTGGTGAAGGAGATGGCCCGCCAGCAAGGCGCGTTCGCCAGCTTCATGCCCAAGCCCCTGGCCGGCGTGCAGGGGTCGGGCATGCACACCCACATGTCGCTCTTCCGTGACGACGCCAACGCCTTCGTGGACACGGGACGACCGGGCGGGCTGTCCGAGGTGGCCGAGGCGTTCATGGCCGGGCTCCTCAAGCACGCCGGTGAGATCACGGCCGTGACCAACCAGTGGGTCAACTCCTACAAGCGGCTGGTGTCGGGCTACGAGGCTCCGGTTCACGTGTCGTGGGCCCACAACAACCGCTCCGCCCTCCTGCGCGTACCGGTGGTCAAGCCGGGCAAGCCCGAGTCCACTCGGATCGAGTACCGCGCCCCGGACAGCGCCTGCAATCCCTACCTGGCCTTCGCCGTCATGCTGGCCGCCGGGCTTCGGGGGATCGAGAAGGGTGATCCGCTCCCCCCCGAGGCCGACGCCAACCTCTTCGACCTCAGCCCCGCCGAGCTGGCCAATGCCGGCATCCAGCCCCTCCCGGGCAGCCTGAAGGAGGCCCTCGACCTCATGGAGTCCTCGGAGCTGCTGGCCGACACGCTCGGG
>CAVSNH010000004.1:0-845798 GCA_963729275.1 uncultured Acidimicrobiaceae bacterium | reverse complement strand
ACGCTGGAGCGTGTTCGAACCGTTGCGGGAATGCGGAATCTGGGGTGGCGGCCGGACAGTCGGCCGACCGTGTGGTGTGGATAGCCGTAGGGGAGTTGGGGCCACGACGTCGGCTGGCCGATCTTGGGCATCCGGAGCGATTCCTAAGCTCGACTTGCTAAGGACGATCTGCACTCGATGAACGAACTTCGGGCCCATCTTCGGGCCAGTGACCACGGTGAGTTCGTCCGGCACCCCGCTCAGGCTGGTGGTGAGGAGGGCTGGCCGCCTCCCTTGACCAGAGCCGCTTGGCGATCGGTGTAGGTGTAGGCAAGGGCCAATGCCCCGAAGGGAACGATGACTCGAAGCAGGACCTGCCGGGAATCGGTCGCACCGGCGAAAACGAGCGATATGACTCCGACCAGAAAGGCAAATCCCCAGACTGTCGAGATTTTTCGGTTGAAGGAGTGGAAGTGCGGGGTGTCCCACACTTCCTTCGGGGCCTGATCCCGAGCGTAACTCTCAGTGAAGGGGTGGCCGATCAACACGGATCCGAACACGATCACGCACAATGACCCGTGGGCCACCGCCTGGGCGTAGCGGCCCCACGTGGCGATGTCTGTGGGATGGACGATGGCCAGCAGGACCAGCAGACCCACGAAGTAGACCACGCCGGCGACATCGAAGAGATGGGCCTTGTGACGGCTCATGGCCCGGGCCAGCACCACGATGGCAGCCAGCGCAGCGACGCCCGCGGCCACATACACGTTTGTGACCCTGACGGCCATGATAAATATTACCCACGGGCCGAAACTCCAGATGAGTTCAGACATCGTCTCGTCCTTTCGTTGGGGATTGAAGGGGGCTTGTCGAGCAGTCGTCGACCCGGTACAGGTTCTCGACCAAGGCGATGAACTCCAGGTTCCCGGAGAACGATCGGGCCTCGGAGCTGCCCGCCGCTCGGACTGTGCCTGTGGGACGCCCGTCCTCGCCTTGGTGGATTTCAACGACGATTTCCACGCCACCAGCCTGAACCTCCCCCGTTCCCGCGGCCCTAGGGCAACTCCCTAATTCCTGGGCATGAAACGCCAACCAGCCACCCGCTGGACCTTCGAGCTGCCGAGCCTCGGGCCCCACACCATGACCGTCCAGAGGCATCTCGTACGTGTTCACCGGTCGATCAGGAGCCTTGCGCACGCGACACGTAATTGAAGGTTCGCAGTGTTGGGCCATGGGCTATAAGGAACCCCGTCCAGATCGGACGAATCGCCCGGCCGGCCCGTCAGACAAGCCGCGCAAAATCCCGGTCTCCATTGACCTGAATAGGTGGGGTCGGGCTTATAGTCGGTCTTGAACGAATCCCCACAGCCAGGCTGACTGAAGTGGTGTCACGATGGACGACCGGGCGGCGCCGCCAAGTACGAGTTTTATCGGACGGTCGGAGCAACTGGACGTCATCAGGACGTGCATCGAGGCGGCGTCAGCTGCCAGTTCTCGGGTGGTGTGGATCGAAGGCGAAGCAGGTTCGGGGAAGACGGCACTCGTTCGCCATGTGCTCACCACTTTGCCGGGCGAGTTCCAAGTGGTTCGGGCTTTTGCCGACGAACAATCTGCTGACATACCGTTCGCATTGGCCGCCCAACTCGGTCCGGTGACAGCTCAGCGGCCCTTTGCGGCAGGAATGGAGCTGTTGAGCTCATGGGCGCGGCTTCAGGATCGAGGTCCTGTTGCCGCTGTTGTCGAGGATTTTCAATGGGCTGACACAGCGTCCCGTCAGGCCCTCCTCACCGCGGTGCAGCGCCTGGCTGAGGACTCGGTTCTGGTGCTGATCACCAGTCGCCCAGATGCTGAGGACCGGTGGGATCGATTTCGACTCGACGAAGACCGGTGTAGGTCCATTTTCGTTCGGGACTTCGATGTGGATGAAGTCATGACTCTGACGACCTCTCTGGGCTACGGCCTTACGCGTCGAGAGGCCGACCGACTTCACGAACACACTCGCGGACATCCCCTGTATGTCCGGACTCTTCTGGCCGAGCTGACTCTAAGCCAACTGCAGGCTCCGGACGGGAACTTACCGGCCCCCCGCTCGCTGGCATCGACCACGCTCGCACGTGTTTCTGAATTGCCGCCCGAAGCAAGGCGCCTTGCAGCGGCAATGGCTGTGATTAACCAGCGGGCACCGCTGCAACTGGTCGGGCGGATCGTAGGACTCACACGAGCGTCAGAGGCATTCGAGACGTTGCTCACGACGGGATTCGTCTCCTGGCAGCCGAACGAACCTGACACCCCTGTCGAATTCACCCACCCGCTCTACCGTCTTGCTCTCTATCAAGATATTTCACCTTCCCGCCGTCGTGATCTCCATGGTGCGACAGCACGGGTCCTGCCGACTGCTTCTGCATTGGCCCACCGGGTGGCGGCCACTGAAGGAGCCGACGATGAACTGGCCAGCGACCTTGAAACCACCGCCCGCCAGGAGATCGAAACTGGTGCCGTGGGCCCCGGATCTCGGCACCTCTTGTGGGCTTCTTCGCTCAGCAGTGAACCGGAATTGGCTGAACGACGGCTGCTCGAAGCGGCCTGGGCACTGATTAGCCGTGGCCAGGTGAGCCAAGCCGGAGCCTTGCGAGCCAGGGTGGAGTCGTGCCGAGACTCGACTCTGCGCAGCCTGGTCTTGGGAATGATCGACTGGGAACAGGGAGAAGCGGCCAGCGCTGAGCAGTGGCTACTTCGTGCCACGCTCGTTCATTCCGTACCCGAGGCCCCGTTGCAAGCGGCGCGAGCATGGGCGGAACTGAGTGCGGCGTATGCGATGCACGGGCGGGCCCGTGAGGCCTTCGATGCAGCTCAGACCGCTCTTGAGGTAGCACCGGAGGGATCGTCGACAGAGCGCCTCGCCTGGATCGGGCTGGCGATGTCGGAAGGGATGTTGCGCGGAGCTCCAGCCGGTCTCGCTCGACTACAGGAGCGCATCCCGCAACCGGCGGATGAGATCGCCGGCAAGGAGGCGGATCTCCTGGTAGCCCGCGGGACGCTGGGTTTCTACGCGGGGCACACCTCGGAGGGGCTGGCCGATATGCGTGGAGTGATGCGGTTGGCCCGTGAAGGATCGGTCGCTATCCAAATCTCGAGGAGCCACGTACTACTCGCTTCGCTGTTGCTCAACTCCGGCGAGTGGGATGAGGCTCTGGTGCACGCCCGGGTTGGCGTGGATATGGTGGACGATGAACGATTGGTCTGGATGGAAGCTCAATCGTTCGCGGTGCTGAGTACCATCCTTGCCCTGCGCGGCGACTGGGATGGTGCCGACATGTACGTAACTCGAGCAACGGCGGCCTCGAGCGAGCACACCAGCGCTGAAGCCATCTTCACGGCCCAGCTGGCACGGATGGCCATGGCCCGGGCCCAACGTCGCCCGCAACAAGTCATCGAGGTGTTGGCACCGTTTCCGTCCGCGATCCCGATGCTCGGTGCTCTCACCTGGTGGCCCGCTTTGGTCGCAGCGCTGATCGAGACGAATCAGATCGAACGGGCGGAAGCGAGCCTCGCCGAACTGACCCTCGCCGCGGATGCTCGGGGCCTCCATTTTCGGGCGCGCCTCATTGCCCTCCACGGTCGGTTGGCAAGTGCGATTGGACGACCGGATGACGCCGTGGCTGATTTCGAGCGCGCGCTTCCTCTCTTCGGGCCGGGCGATCCGTTTCTCGACCGGGCACTGTCGCACCATGCCTACGGCCAGGTCCTGCAGTCGAAAGGGGATCGGCGCGAAGCAGTCGCTCAATTTCGGATCGCGCATGAGATGCTCACTAGAGCCGGGGCTGCACCCTTCGTAGAGTGGGTGAACGCCGATCTGGCCGCGAGCGGCATACGTTCCAATGGGGCGCCCGGGGGGTCGAAGCTCGCGCTGACCGACCGCGAGCACGACGTGGCTGTGTTGGTCGCGAAAGGACTCACCAACCCCGAGGTCGCCGGGGAGCTGTACATCAGCCGCAAGGCTGTCGAGTACCACCTTGGAAACATCTACGGGAAGCTCGGCATCAAATCGCGCCGCGAACTTCGCACCGTTTGGATCTAAGACCCCCCTTCTGACGCGGTCGATGAGCCCGACTTGAGATCCCCCGGAGGCGACCGGCCGATGATGGCGCCACTGGGCCGGAAGCTATGCGGATCGGACCGGCGGTTCGAATTTGCCGGTGCTCCGCTGGGTCGGGGCGGAGCCCCGTCATCCCAGAGATGACCCTCCCGGTAACGGGGGAGGGCGGTACGGGTCATGCGTCCAAGGGTCCGAATAGGGAATTTAGGGAGTCTCCCTAGGGTCCCGGGAGCCCCGGCGGCGCACGCTAGGACCATGGAAGTCATCGTCGAGATGCCCGAGGGAACGGACGGCCGACTGGCCGGAACTGTCCAGGCTGCTGACAGCTCGACCCTTGTGGATTTCTCGGGGAACGTGGCGTTCCTGGCTGCAATCCAACACCTGTGCCGAGGCATCGAACCGATCGACGCCGCCAATCGACTCACTGAAAGGAAGACCAATGACTGACATGATCTGGAGCTTTTCCCCTTGGATCGCGTTCATCGCGCTGGCCAGGGTGTCTGTCTACTGGGGGGTGGCGGCCGCAGCAGTCTTGGCCATCGCGGTCCTGATCCGAGCTATGGGCCGAAAGAAGATTCACCTCCTCGACGGTTTCGGTGTCGTCTTTTTCCTGGCCATGGGAGCGGTACTGGCCATCGTCCGGCCTGATGACATCGGCACCTGGGGCAGCTACGCCCAGGCTGTCGCCCACGGAACACTGATGGTCATCGTGTTCGGATCGGTCCTCATCGGAAAGCCGTTTACCGAGTCTTACGCTCGTGACCAGGCGCCGGAGCGAGTGTGGAACACGCCTGAATTCCGTGCGTTCAACCGACAGATCTCCCTCGTTTGGGGCCTCGCCTTCCTTGTCGGGACCATCTCGTTGATCGCAGCAGGTTCGGTCGACTCCCGCGAGATCCTGCTGCGACTTGCGGTGCCGGGCGCCGCTCTCGGTCTGGCCTACATGTTCACACAGAAGAAGGCCGCTGCCCGACGGAGCGCGGTAGTCAACCCCATCCCGTCCAGCTGACGTCTCGCCGGCCAGGACGACCACGATCACTTGTTGTCAGATTTCGGCGACGAGGTCGACGAACCCCTTGAGAGGAGAGGCAATGGAGGCAATGGAGCCCCTATTTTTCAGCGAAGACCCCCAGTTTTGGTACGAGACTCTGCGAGCGTTGGGGCATACCGCCTATGGCGGTGCCGATATCGGGGAGGTACTAACCACTGCTCAGCGCATCACCGCCGGCGACTACGACAGCTGGTACGGCGAGTGGCTGGCCACGGCAGACGCAATCAGCGCCGAGGCTGAGTCTGCGTCGAAGGCCGGGCACGACGTCAGCGCCCACGATGGGTGGCTACGAGCCAGCAACTACTACCGAACGGCCGAGTTCTTCCTACACGGCAATCCTGCCGATCCGAGGATTGATCACGTCTACTACCGCTCGGTCGACTCGTTTCGGACCGCCGCGGCGCTCGGTCCAACGTCCATCGAACCGGTGGAGATCCCTTACGAGAGCACCGTGCTTCACGGCTACTTCTACCGTGCAGCAGGAAGTTCGGAGAATGCAACTAGGCCGACGATCATCCTGCACAGCGGCTTCGACGGCTCCGCCGAAGAGATGCATTTCCACGGTGCGGCGGCCGGCGCCGAACGCGGGTACCACATGCTCTCGTTTGACGGTCCCGGCATGCCGGCGGCGCGTCACCGGGACGGGCTGGTGTTCCGTCCAGATTGGGAGAACGTGGTCGGACCGGTCGTCGACTGGCTACTTGGAGTTCCCGGAGTGGATGTCGGCCGTGTCGGTCTGATGGGCTACAGCATGGGTGGACTCCTGGCTCCCCGTGCCGCCGCCTTCGAACACCGGCTTTCTGCATGCGTCGCTGTGGACGGCGTGTTCGATCTCGGCAGCGCTGCATTGGCAAGGATGCCGAACCAGAATCGTGACGACGTCGAACGATTGCTCAGGTCCGACCATGCCCCTGAGGTCGACGCCGCCCTCGAAAAGGCGATGGATAACAACAGCACCCTGCGTTGGATGATGAGCAATGGCTGTTACGTCATGGGAGCTAAGACGCCCCGGGAGTTCCTAGCTCGGTGGTTCGATTACACGCTCGACGGCGGCATCGCCGAGCAAGTTGCCTGCCCGACGCTCGTTTGCGATGCCGAGGACGACATGTTCTTTGCCGGCCAGCCCGATCAGCTCTACGACCACCTCACAGCCCTGAAGACAATGATGCGATTCACCAACGCTGAGGGATCTGGAGCCCACTGTCACACGGGCGCTGAGCGACTCGCCAATGCTCGAATCTTCGATTGGCTCGACGAGAATCTGGCATGACTGATCGCTCTAAGTGTGCAAACGGGAGGCAGAGAACACCTACTGGAACGATCGCGGCGCTGTGAGCACGGCTCTTGTAACGGGGGCGAGCTCCGGCCTGGGCGCCGCCATAGCGACTCGGCTTGGGAGCGACGGCTACGACATCGTGCTAACTGGACGTAACCGAGATCGGCTTGCAGAGACAAGGACCGCCATTTGTTCGGTGCATCCGGGACCCCACAGATCTATCGTGGCAGATTTGGCCGAAGACGAGGGGATTGCCTCGATCGTGACGCAAACGGAAGAGATCAACGTCCTGGTCCACTCTGCAGGCATCTTCAACCCAAAGCCCTTCGCTGCGGTCACCGCTCAAGAACTCGATGACCTTTGGAAAGTGAATGTTCGATCGCCGTTTCTTTTGACTCAGGCTCTGCTCGACCGATTCGTTCCGAATGCCGTGGTCGTTTTCATTTCCTCGATATCAGGACAGGTTGGCATGGCTCAGCAGTCCGCATATGGTGCAACGAAGGGCGCAATCGATGGGCTGATGCGCGCGCTGGCAGTCGAACTTGCTCCACGCGGGGTGCGAGTCAACGGAGTTGCACCGGGATTTATCGCATCACCGATGAATGCCGCGCTCCGAGCTGACCCCGCCGAGCTTGAGCGCAGAGAGTCGGCGAGCCTGGCAGGACGAATTGGCACTGCGGGGGAAATCGCTGGAGCCGTGAGCTTCCTCGTCTCAGATTCTGCAAGGTTCATCTACGGGATCACGTTGCGCGTCGATGGTGGCTATCCAACGGCAGCGGTCCAGCGTAACCCGGATGCTCTGAACTACTCATCGGTGTGAACTGTTGAAGGCGGCCTGAGTCCATCGTCGGACTTGGCAATAGCCAAACCCAACGTGGCCGGGCCCCGTACGAGGCAGTACGGCGATCAAGTGCTTGCTCTAGCGAGCGCCTGCTGAGATTCGAAGGGCCCAGCATCGTGGCTCACTCTCCGGAGTAGGTCGTCAACTCCCAGTTTCCAGCTACCTGCCTCGACGCCGGAGTTGGATCGACGGACCGTCGATCACCATGCCGCGGTTCGAACACGGTACGCCTGGGACTGCTCAGAGTCACAGAGTCGGATCAACCGGCCTTCACGTAGTTGCGCAGCGCTTCCCGGATGGCCTCTGACACGCTGATTCCGTGCTCAGATGCCCGAAGCAACAGATCCCGTTTCAACTCGGGGTCGAGTCGGACCGATTCGACCGATGACGGGGAGGACCCCATCGCTGGTCTTCCACCACGACGACGACGGAGTTCGTCGACGTCGTAGCCACGTTCGGCCTCGTCCGCCAGCACCTCGACCACTTCGTCGGTGATCGGAGTCCCGTCTGCTCGTGTTCCGTGTGTCGTCATCGTGGATTCCATCCCTTCGGCAAGAGGTGCCTGTACTGCTCCGTCATGGGCATTGCATGGATGACCGCGGGACCCTGTGGCCGGTCCATCACCACCAGTTCGAGGAGGTTCCCCGATCGGTCAGGCCCGAGCACCAGATACCGGACCGGATCGTCGGCGACCTCCTCGATGACCAACGCATTCTTCAGGACGTGCTGCATGTCGTCGGCCTGGACATCGTGGCGAAAGGCCGAATGGAGGATCTCCACTGGAGAAGTGTAATACGAAACCAGACCGTCGGGACCGGCTGATCCAGTGGCGACGCGGTCCGCTGCGGGTCCATGACCACCGGAAAACCCAACATTCCACCCAACAACTCCGTTCCAGGGCGTCCCGGGGCGAATCAGCTCGTGGCATCGGGCGTCCGAAGCCGGCGGTTCTGAGCTGCGAACATGCGACTACGTGAGACCGGGCGAGCCCCGATGCCATGAACCGGCTCGCCCTCTCAAGGTGGAGACACGGGTTCGAACCCCGTTGGGACTGCCACGCTGGAGCGTGTTCGAACCGTTGCGGGAATGCGGAATCTGGGGTGGACCCGACGTCCATCATGGACCTCGATCGAGTCCACCAATTCCTTCAGGACTGTCTTCACGGCCGTGACCTCCCCTTGCCTCAGGGCTACTGCCAGATCTCCCCGCAGCGTGGCAATTCTTTCCTGGTCGGGCTCGTCGTGGCGCTCCAGATCGATGGCTTCGATCTGGTCTTGACGGGACCGAAGCTCACGCCGACGCTCGGAGAGCTGCTCGATCCGTGGCCCACATTGAGCCGAGGACATCGAACCGTCCTCGAAGGCAGCCAGGTAGCGGTCAATGGTGACCTCGGTCTTCTTCAGCTCCACCTCGACGTGGTGCCGCTCGTCTCCGCTCTGACTGCTGACCTGGCGAGTGCGTTCGACAGCAACGGCAAAGGTCTTCTGGACGAAGTCGAGATCCGAGAAGACGGCTCCGATCGCTTCGATAACGGCTTCTTCGAGCTCGCGGGCAGGTAGGCGGTCGGCAGAGCAGGCGCTCTTTCCGTACTTCTGGCGCGAGTGGCAGACGTAGTACTCGTAACGGGCGTGGCGGCCATGGGCAGCAGCACCGACATAGCGCTTCCCGCATAGGGCGCACACGAGGAGTCGGGTGAGGAGGTAGTCGTAGGAGTTGGACCGGCACGCCGCGTTGTCGCCACTGCGCTCGGAGAGTAGATCATGTGCAGCGGCGAAGATGGCGTCGCCGACGAGGTGCTCGTGAGTCGAGGCATGGTGGACGCCCCGAAAGAAGATCTCCCCCAGGTAAACGCGATTGCGGAGGACGGTGAGGACGGACATGTGGCTCCAGGTCTCCCGTTCCTGGTCCGATACCCGCTCTTGTTGAGGGACGTGGCGATGGCATTGGTGCCCAGTCGGTCCTTCACGTAGCGGCGGAAGATGAGGGAGACCTCGGCTGCCTCGTCCTCCTTTACCCGGAGCCTGCTGGTGGACGGGTCGATCACGTAGCCGTAAGGACGTTGACCTCCGCACCACTCGCCCCGGGTTGCCTTTCGTTCCATTCCGGCGATAACCCGGTCGATGATGGTGGACCGCTCAAACTCGGCGAAGACGCCGAGCATCTGGACCATCATCCGACCAGCCGGTGAGGACGTGTCGAAGGGCTCGGTGGCCGACCGGAAGGCGACTCCGACGGCGTCGAGGTTCTCGAGGATCTGGGCCAGGCCGCGCACCGAGCGGGCCAGGCGGTCGACCCGGTAGACGAGGAGGAGATCGAATCGGCTGGCCCTGGCTTCCATCAAGGCGCGCTGCAGGTGGGGACGCTCGAGGCTGGCCCCGCTAATCTGGTCGCTGAACTCGCTCACCAGCGTCCAGCCACCCTGGCTGGCGACGTCCTTCTGCAGCCGATCGGATTGAGCACCGAGCGAAAAGGGCTGGTGCTCCTCATCAGTGGAGATCCGGGTGTAGGTGGCGATTCTCATGGTCCATCCTCCGATTTGGGCGGAGCCACACACGACCTCCGAACGGACGGCGGAGTCAACAGTGATTGATCGGCCCGCAGGAGCTGCTCGAAGAGGTCGGAAAGGGCCCCTTCCGCTCGCTGTTGGCTCTGTGCGGGCAGGTCGACAAGCTCGGGCCAGAGCAGCTCAAACGGCCCTCCGCTTGCATCTTGTGCATTGGGTCTCGGGGCTCCCATCGGCAAGCCCACGACCGGAGGAGCGTCAGATGAGAATGGCGGAGAAGGACCCCAATTGGGACAAATCGCGGCCACATACGCACCGTCAGACAGCGGGGAGGCCCTTGACTAGGCAGTTGTCAGTACCCCGCAAGTACCTCACGTTTGCTCCACGTCCGGGCCACGAAGGGCGACGCGACCCGCGGAGCACTTTTGGAGCAGACCTGGAGCAGAGGACGCCTGTTGTTGGGCGCCAGAACGGCCCGGGAGGGCAAGATCGTGACCGCCAAACGGTCCAAGTGATGACAAAATTGGGGCTTACAATTGCCCGTGGCGATGGCCCCAATTCGGGCGTGCCGCCGAGGGAGGGCCATCATGAGCGGCTCGACACGGTCGGCACCAGACACATGGCAGCTGTTCGAACGGCATTGCGGATTGGCGAACCTTTGTCCCAACAGGGCCCGCAACGCTCCGTTCACTTGATGGTGATCGTGATATTCAATGCCTGGGTCCACACCCCCGCTGACTGGAAGCGGCGAGCTTGCTGACGGCTCAGGATTCGTCCCAGGGATCGCGTCAGAGATCGAACCGGGGTCGAGTTTTCACACGATCCCTCTATCTGGCACCAAATCGCGGGTCGGGTCGACGGCGGGGGATCGTCGTCGAGGACCGACTAAGTGGGAGAGAGCGTATGCAGTCCAACACGGTGGTGAGTCTGGAATGGGCGGTCGAGTTCGCCTGGCGAGGAGTCGTCGAGATGATCACCTCTATGAGCTGGCTGGTCGGATTACTGAACGGGATCGGACAATCTGTCGCCTCCTCTTCGATCATCGAGTATTAACGACTGGTCAAGTTGCCGACGTCGGCTTCACGTCGCTCCGTAAGGCCTGCTTTGCACCCTCGACGTCGTTGGGCGATTCCGACCACGGTCATGGTCCGGTAGCCGGCCCAACCACTTCACCCTGGGGTCGGCTGGCGCCGCGATAATTGCCGCGGAGAGAGGCGTGGACCTTTCCGACCTCAAATGGCGACGCGAGACCGGGACCGCCCTGGCCTCGAACAGCCACCTCGCGCATCTGGTCGGGTGCAACGGCTTCTTTACCGCACTCGTCCGGTCGGCGCGGATGAGGGGTGACGCCGAACTGGCCGAGTGGTGGTCAGCGCGACGCTGTGCTGCGGCCTGGGGCGAGGCGGTTCGTTCGGACGGCTACGGCGTGTGGGTCGAGGGCGGATGGCGGCGGCCGTTCCTCTTCGAGTTCGATTTGGCCTCAGAGCGGTTAGCTCAGCTCGAGGCAAAACTCGGGGGCTACGCCCTGCCTTTCCGTGTTGCTGGGTATCCGACGTGGGTGCTCTTCTCCTTCCCTACCAGAGGCCGGGAGACGGCTGCACGTCGAGTGCTCGTCCACCCAGCCGTCCCTGTGGCCACGGCTGTATTGCCGGCCGCACAGTCGCCCGACGGTGCGGTGTGGATGGCCGTGGGGGGGTCAGGACCACGACGCCGGCTGGCCGATCTTGGGCATCCCGCGGGAGTCCTGGAGCAGCTACAAATGAGGCCAGAGTAGTCCAGCTTAAGCGTTGAGACAGTGGCGTTCAGTGTTCCCGACGACTCCGAGGAGCCGCGCACATCGAGTCCCAACCCGAAGGTTAGAGCACCGGCGGTTCTCTGGTGGTTGCGACCGGTTGCTTCGGCGAGCAGTGGACGCCGATTTGAGCAGGCGACCCAGCGCCGAGCCAAGTGTCGATCCCCGAGCCGATGGACTGGGGCGGTCTCAACTTGGGAAGCACGCATCACGGGGCAGCGGTGCGCGGACTTGCCCAGTCCCCACTGGGTCCTTCCAACGGCCGTCCAATGAGCCAATGATGACCCCACGGATCAGCGAGGCGGCCCTGCCGGAGCCCGTACGACTGGTCGACAACTGGAGCCACGAGCACTGCACCGTGCTGGATTGCGCGCTCGACGAGCGAGTCGGGGTCTTCGACGAACAGGTTGATCCTCACTGATGTCCCACCGAGAGTCTCCGGACTCAAGTTGGACGCCTCAGGCGCTTCGTCAGCGACCCGGAACCGAGCATCGCCTACTGCCAGTTCCGCAACGATCCGTCCATCGGGGTAGGTGTTCCGGTACACCTCCTCGGCGCCGAATGCCTGCGAGTAGAACGTGATGGACTCGTCAGCTCCTCGCACGGTGAGAACGGCAGTGATCGAGCTTCTGAACATGAGTCGGTCAACAGTTTTGCCGAGATTCCCTCATAGCGCAGCGAGACTGACTTCCAGCTCAACTTGTCCGACAGCTGAGCCCCGCCCCGGCGATTGGGACAGTCTGGATCACCCACTGGTTGCCAATCCGCTGCTCAGAGCGGACCGGCACCGGCACCAGGTCGTAGCGGTCGTCTGGCGACAGTTCGTCAAGGACCGGGAGCGAAATCTCGGGGGTTGTCCTGAGTCGGCGTCCTCCAACACCAACACAATGCGTCGAGATCTGCGAGTCGCTATCCGCGCGCGATGAGCGTCACATCATGTCCCGACCGGGGCGAGAAGGCCATCGTAGATGCTGCCAATGACTCCAGGGCCAACGAAAGCCGATCTTCATCGGGACGGGTGCACGTTGCTCCGGATCTCAGGGATTGGGAGTGTCGGCTGGAGCCAGCGCTTTGGGGGCGGGTAGATCCACCGGGCGATGGTGGTCGAAACCCAGGCAATGCACCAGCCGGCAAAGACGAAGAGCACGTCATGCGTAGTCGAGGTGCCTCCAAAAGCTGCTGCACGTACTGCCAGGATCACTCCCCACACAACAAAGCAGCCAATCGAGTACGTCCAGTAGTTCCGGTACTTCGTCATGACTTTCTCCTTACCCTGCCCGCGGTGCAAGCAGACTGCGCCGAGTAGATCCAGAACGCCACCCATCTGATGGCAAGGACGAGGTCTCCTGCGTGCATCGCACTCATCCTCCCGCCTCGGGGCCCGGATCAGTCTTCCGTAGCTCACGATCCGACGGTGTACAGAGTGCGCTGTTTCGCCACTTCCTCGAGCGTTGTCCGGCCGCCAAGAACACAAGTCCGGCCACGAACTTGCCAGGACACGCCGCATGCCGAGTCGACTCACTCCGCAGCGATCGCCGCAAGCACGTCGAGCTTGCCCGCCCGCCGCGCCGGCCAACTCGCTGCGGCCAGCCCGAGGATGGCTGCAATGAGCACGAACAGGGCCAAGCTGGGGAAGGGGATCGAGACGACGGTGATCTCTTGGGACTTCTCGAGCGAATGCGACAAGGCTGCGCCGAGGCCGGTGCCCACCACGACGCCGATGATCGCCCCGAAGAGAGCGAGGATCACCGCTTCCGAGCGGATCATGGCCCGGATCTGTCGTCGCTTCATGCCGACCGCCCGAAGCAGTCCGATCTCGTGTGTACGCTCGAAGACCGACAGCAAGAGGGTGTTGACGATGCCGATGAGGGCGATGAGCACGGCCAGGGCCAGGAGGGCGTAGACGATGCCCAATAGCTTGTTGACGCCTGCCACCTGTGACGCTTCGTACTGTGCCCTCGTCTGGACCCCGACGTTCGGGTAGGGGGTGGTGGCATTGTTGACCGCGTTGTACATGCCTGGCCTGCCATCGGTCTTGAGCAGGACCCCGATCGGTAGCGGATTGAGGAAGTGGGACAGGAAGAACTCGCTGCCCACCATGTAGTGGCCGATCAGGGCATTGGGCTCGAAGATGCCGCCGATGCGGATCGTGCTCGTTCCGGTCAGGGCGAACTTCACCGGGACCAATGACCCGACTGAGAGATCGTCGTTCTTCGCCATCGTCGCATCGATCAGCATCTGACCGGCCGCCAGCGCTGGCTGTGACGTTCCGGCCTGCATCGAAAGGATCACCGTGTCTGCGAGATGGTCGGTAGAGACCCCGACCACGTTGGCCAGCGAGCCCTTGAACTCGAACTGCCCCTTATAGACCGTCGCTGACGCGGTCACCCCCGGGACTTCGGAGACTGCCTTGACCGCCGAGTTCGGGAACCCCGAGCTCGGGCCGGTGACGACGAGGTCAGCGCTGACCGCGTTGTCGATGCTGTTGGTAGTCGACTTGGAGAGCGACGCCCCAAAGACCGACATGGCCGACACCAATGCCAGCCCGACCATGAGGGCGGCGGCGGTCTGAGCGGTCCGGCGCGGGCTGCGCATGGAGTTCTCTCGGCCCAGTCGACCCGAGACTCCGAAAACGCGCGCTACCGGTCGGCCGATGGCACTGGCCATTGGTCGCGCCACAATCGGAGCCAGCATGCCGACACCGACGAAGATCCCCACTGCGCCCACACCGACCAGCGCCACTGTAGATGCCGCCAGGCCGATGCCGAGTACCGCGACGCCGACAACAACACAGCCGCCGCCGATAGCGCCGCGCCGGCCCGAGGAGACTTCGGATTCGGCGTTGTGAGATGTCAGAGCCGCCACCGGCGGAATCCGCACCGCTCGGCGCGCCGGACTGATGGCTGAGACTACGGTCACGCCTATCCCCACGGCCAGGCCGACGATCACGGTGCGGAGCGAGAACACCAGGGCGCCCGAAGGCAACGAGACGCCGAAGCCGCTCAGGAGGGCGACGAGACCTTTGGCTGCGAGAACGCCCAGCCCGAGGCCGACCACAGAGGCCACCAGGCCGACGACGGCCGCCTCGGCCAGCACCGAGCGGAACACCTGGCGCCGGCTGGCGCCGACGATACGGAGGAGCGCCAACTCGCGGGTGCGCTGTCCGACAGTAATCGAGAAGGTGTTGAGGATGGTGAAGCCTCCGACGAACAGGGCGATGAGGGCGAAGATCACCAGCGCCATGGAGAAGACCGACAACGCCTGGTTGACGTCGCTCGTCTCCTCGTTGATCACGGTCTGGCCGGTCACCAATTCGACCCCGGCGGGGAGGATCCGGGCGATGTCATGCTGGACGGTGGCGTGGTCTGCTCCCGGCGTGGTCACGAGGTCGATGTTGTTGAATCTCCTGGTGAGACCGAAGAGCTTCTGAGCCGTGGGCACGTCGAAGGCGGCGATCGTCGTACCGGCCAGATTGTCGGCCGTGCCGAACTTCAGCAGACCCGTGATGGTGAAGGTCTCCGGACTGCTAGGCAAAAGAATCCGCACGCGCTCGCCGACCACGAAATGATCCCGGTGCGCCGTGGCGACATCCATCGCCACGTCCTCGGGTGAGCTCGGAGCATTTCCCTCAACCAGCTGGAAGGGTGAGAGCTGCTTTTCGGGATCGAAGGAGATGCCGTCCGTCGCTCCACCGTTGCCGATGGCATTGCCATCGGAGACGTACTGCGCGTAGCCGCTGACCGACCCGGCCGCCTGTGCCACTCCGGGAACCCGGCGCACCTTGGCCAGCAGCGATTCGGGGATCGGGTCCCGCACTGTGTTGTTTCCGTTATTGAGGACAGCCTGGCCCCGGACCTGGAAATCGATGTGCTGGTAGGCGTTCGAGACCAAGCTGGTGAAGGTGTCGTGCAGGGTGTCGGTCAGGACCAGGGATCCCGAGATGAACGTGACGCCGAGGACGATGGCAAGAGCGGTGAGCGCCAGGCGGAGCTTGTGGGCGAGGAGACCCTTGAGGGTGACTATCCACACGTCAGTTTCCCAGCTGCTTCATTTGCTCGAGCACCGTGTCGGCAGTCGGGTTGGCGAGATCGCCCACCACCGTTCCGTCGGCGAGGAACACCACCCGCTCGGCGTAGGCGGCGCCGTGGGCGTCGTGGGTGACCATGACGATCGACTGCCCTAGCTCGGAAACCGATTGACGGAGAAAGCTCAACATCTCGGCCGAGGCGTTCGAGTCCAGGTTGCCTGTGGGCTCGTCGGCGAAGATCAGGTCGGGCCGGCCGATGAGCGCTCGGGCGCAGGCCACGCGCTGCTGCTGGCCACCGGACATCTCGGTCGGGCGGTGCGACAGGCGGTCGCCGATGCGCAGCTGGCCGACGAGGTAGTCGAACCACTCGCCATCGACCTTCGTCCCGGCGAGATTGGCTGGAAGGACGATGTTCTCCTGGGCAGTAAGCGTCGGGATCAGGTTGAACGATTGGAAGATGAAGCCGATGTGGTCGCGGCGCAACTCAGTTAGACCGGTGTCGGTTAGCTCGGCGATGTTCTGGTCGCCTACATAGGCATGTCCCGTCGTCGCCACGTCGAGCCCCGCCATGCAGTGCATGAGGGTCGACTTGCCCGATCCGGACGGCCCCATGACGGCGGCGAACTGCCCACGAGCGAATTCGACGCTGACCCCGCCCAGGGCGGTAACGATGGCGCCCCCGGTGCCGTAGGTTTTGACCAAATCGATCGCCTGCGCAGCCGCAGGCACTTGGGTTGGGGCCTCCTCCGCTGTCGGAACGCCGAGGCAGACTGAGTCGGTAGCGAGGACCTTCTTTGGATCGGTTGGTCGCATGTCGACGAGCTTGCGGCACTGGAGAGCCGTTGTCGTCAGCCTGTCAGTTGGATCTTGGGTGCGAGCAGTACCAGGGCAAGTATGAGCTTGAGGGCGCCTAGTACCAGAGATCACACCTTTGGGCTGAGGCGCCGTCGCCGCCCCTGAGCGATACTGAGAAGGTGTCGAGCAGGCTGAACCGAGTCACGTGGACGGCGATCGCGATGATCTTCATCGCGATCGGTGTCTCGACATTCTCCCAGCCTTACGGTCCTACCCGGAACCTCATCGACATGGTCGACGCGTCCGTCATCGGGTTGTTGACCCTGGCGTTGCTGATAGCCGTTCAGCGTCTCCCGTCACGTCCACTCCTCCGCCGGATGCTGCCCTTCGCTCTAGCGGCGAGTGCCGTCACCTGTGGGTGGGCGGCCCTCACCCAAAGCGGAGCTCCCTTCGTCGTCCTTGCCGCCATGGTCACCTGCGCTGCCGCCTACAGCTTCGGGCTGCCAACCGCTTGCGTTGTCACTGCCATTGGTGTCATCGCCGTCGACGTCGGGGGCCTCGCATATCACTTGGATGCGTGGGATTTGCTTGGCGTCCCGCTGCTCATGATCCTCGGGCTCCTCTTCGGCCGGCTACTTTTCGGCTATCGCCTCCAAGCCGAGCAGTCGGCGGCGCTTCTGGCGAATGCCGAGAAGCTTCGGATGGAGCAAGGCCGCGCCGCCACCCTTGACGAGCGCAACCGTATCGCCCGCGAAATCCACGACGTGCTCGCCCACTCGCTCGGATCACTCGGCGTCCAGATCCAAGCGGCAAGAGCATTACTCACCGACCAATGCGACGTCGGACGCGCCGTCGACCTGCTCACTCAAGCCCAAGGATCGGCTACCGAAGGTCTCGTCGAGACCCGCCGGGCCCTCCAGGCGCTCCGCACCGACACTCCACCACTGGCGGACGCTTTGGACGACCTGGGCGCCGAGCATCAGCATCAGTACCTCACTCCAGTTACCGTCGAAGTGACCGGACGACCGCGACCCCTGACTCCCGACGCCGCATTGGCCCTTACCCGTGCCGTCCAAGAGTCTTTCGTCAACGCCGCGAAACATGCCCCTCTCCAGCCGGTCGTCGTGCGGCTCGACTTCACCGACGGCCCCACAACACTCACGGTTCTCAACCCGCTGACCGACGGCCGACCGACCCACCCCCGACTGGAAACCGCCAACGGAGGCTACGGCCTTGCCGGAATGCGGGAACGCCTCCGACTCATCGGAGGGTCGCTCGAGGCACATACAAGCGAGGGCAACTGGGTGGTGACTGCCCAGGTCCCCCAATGACCGATCAACAGGCACCGCTACGTATCATCGTCGCCGACGATCAGGCGAGCGTCCGGGAAGGCTTGGTACTGCTACTCGATCTCCTGCCCGACATCGACGTGGTGGCCGCCGCCGCCGACGGTCAAGAAGCCATCGACCTATGCGGCCGACACCGACCGGACGCCATCCTCCTCGACCTCCACATGCCGGAGGTAGACGGCATCCAAGCCACCCAGCATCTGAGCGAGCACTATCCCGACATTGCAATTGTCGTTCTCACCACCTATGCCGACGATGACTCCGTCCTTGCCGCGCTGAGGGCCGGCGCCCGCAGTTACCTGACCAAGGACGCCGATCGAGTTGACATCGCCCACACGCTGCGCAGCTCAATCGCCGGCCTGGCCGTTCTCGATCCCACGATCCAAGCTGCGCTCGTCGCGGCTACCCGCACCCAGCCGCCCGATGCGACGCTTTTTGCACTTCCCGGGATCCTCCCTGACGGCCTCACGAAGAGAGAAGCAGAGATCTTGGCCATGATGGCCCGAGGCAGAACTAACCCAGAGATCGCCGCTACGCTTTTTCTCAGCCCGCACACGGTCAAGAGTCACATCAACCGTATCTTCGCCAAGACCCGCTCTCCCGATCGGGCGACAGCGCTCCGTTACGCACGTGATCACGGGATCGGCTGATTAGCGGTTGCACCGAGCATTGTGAACGGACTCCGAATCGCCCCGCCTGCGTCAGGTCCTCCGCCGGCGCGCCTGTCGAAGTGACGAGATGTTCGTTCAGAGCCTCAGCGCAGGTCACTCCGCCACGACACTGCCCCGATCGGGCCCTCGAGCTTCCGTTCGACCACCTTCCGCAAGCGCTGGTCGGGATACTCCAGAGCCAACCACACCGAGATCTGCTCAGGGGACCAAGGGGGGGCCTGTACTTCATGCGCCCTCCGTTGGCATTCACCTCTCGGCAAACCGTCGAGGGCGAACGCTCAAGTCCAGCGGCAATCTCACGGATGGACAGGCCCGCAGCAAGACCTCGGGAGATCTCCTCTCGCTCCGCCAGGCACAACGGAGCTCGGACCGCTCCTGGGGACGGGGGCGCATCCCGCCGGAATCAGCAATGAACACCCGGAGGGACACGTTCTGCCGGCCCAGGTGCCGGGCGATGCGCTTCACCGGCACTCCCTGCTCACGCATGTCCCAGATGGTCTGCTTCTCAGCCTCAGAAAGCCGCTTTCCCACCTCGACACCTCCTGATCAGCGACATCAATGTTCGCCAATCAGGCTGGCGTTGCGTTGATCCCTTGAGGACACAGCCGATCCGGGATGGGGTGAACTCGAGCAGGCAGATCATGAGGCGGGATGGTCACAGGGCCGGCGGATCTGGGAACAAGAGTTTGCGATTTGGTTTGCTAGAACCACGCCCCCTGTGATGCCGCCCTACCAACAAGCGGGATCCGACGTCGCCTTCTGGATTCTGTTCGCGCTCGGAGAGGGTGCGATGCGACTCTGCAGCGGCCTCAACCGAGGGGGCGCTCCGTCCGAACCCGGAGCCAGATCGTTGTGGCCATCGCGATCGTCGGTGGCACTGCTCGGTGGGTTCGCCGCCGCAAGCACGGGCTTGGCTGAGCTGACTGTAGTGGGATGGCCAAATGTTCGTTGAGCCGATGAGATGGGGCCGGTCGTAGGTCGCTCCGTTACCAGCGAGAATGGCGTGGTGATCGACAGCCCCGGCGAGCGCCTCTTCGCCGCCTACCTTCGTCAGTACAGCCTGACATCCGAACGGCACCCGCTCATTGGCGGCCGGCGACCTGACTTCCTCGTTCGGCGCCCGGTCACCCCGTTCGTCGCTGAGGTCTACGAGCCGGAACTTCGTCTTCCCGCGACGGCCGGCTACATCGACTCCTACCGTGCCCTCCGCCGTGCGTTCAAGGACCGGAAGCTCGACCAAATCAGGGCAGTGAAGGAGGCGGGACTGCCTTGTGTGCTGGTACCTGCGAGGACTAAATCCGAAGTCAGGTTCCAACCCGAGTTCGTAGCAGGTGCGATGTTCGGCGATGTCGCTTGGCAGATACCGCTCACGACCCCGAAGCGATGGGTCGCACCGTCTTCGGAAGTGGGGGCCGCGTGCAGCGCGAGCAGAACAGGGGAGTGAGCGCCGTCGCTGTCCTCGAAGACTTCAACCCCACTCTGTATCGCGCTGAGGAAGTTGTGGCGGCTCGGCTTGGAAAGGCGATGCCGTGGCGACCTGGCCTATCCGCAGAGAAGGTGGCCAGAGAGCAGGGAGCAATCGTGCGAACTACAACCGAGGTCTACGACCACATGGCGGCGACTGGCGCCTACATTCCCGACGCCCGACTAGCCAAGCTGACTGTGTTTCATAATCCCTACGCTGCCCATCCCATCGGGCTCGATGTTCTGGACGGCCCGCATGACGTCCAGTGGAGCCGCACCAAGGTGGGCGACGGGACAGGATACGGACCCGTCAAGTGGGGTCCGCTCGTTATCAGGGAGGCGCTCGACCGGTGATTGTGAGGCGGCCTATGGCGATCATCGGCGGGTCGGATGCGCCGCTCCCGGCGGGACAGATGACGCGCACGATTTCAGTGTGCCCAGCAACGGCCCGGACCTCGTTGTCGGAATGGCATTGACCAAGGGGATAGTGCGGGCCTGCGCTTGGACGAGTACCTGTCTCGCCCGGTCTGTGAACCTCTCGAACATGGACGCAAGGCTACTGACCTGCCGCTACCCCTTCTGTCGGACCTCTGCGTCCGTAGCGACCTGGCCACTCCAAGGGAGCCACCAGCGGGCGTGGCGGACGATCTCTGAGCGATACCGGTCGGCCTGTGCGCCGACTGGCACGAATGCCTGCGTACCTGTCGCGGGCATACGCGCTACCGGCTCACATCGCACCGGACCTCAGGCGCCATCGTGCTACCCAGACAGAATCGATGTCCGGCCGGATCCAGCAGACTCCGGGGCGACATGAAATGGATGGCGATCAGACAGATGGCGCTCCACGTCGAGGCATGCCGAGGCGGATGCGGATGGGAAGCTCGGCAAGGCCGCGGAGCACGAGCCCGTCGCCGTGGGTCCAGCTCAGCTCGCGGCGGGCAACAGCAAGGTCGAGATCGGGGAAGCGGCCGAGCAGCGCGCCGAAGGCAATCTGCACCTCGAGCCGAGCGAGGGATGCACCTGAACAGAAATGGATACCGTGCCCGAACCCGAGATGTGGACGCGGCTCACGGCTGATGTCAAGCACCGCAGGGTTGTCATAGAAGTCCGGATCGTGATTGGCCGCACCTAGGCAAATCCGCACCTGCTCGCGTGCCGGGATCTCCACGCCGCCCAGCCTCATGGTCTCTGTCGTGACACGGAAGGTTGCGTGGGGAACCGGCGTCGAAAACCGGATCAGCTCCTCGATCGCGGCGGGCAACAGCCGCCCCCACGCCACCGGGACCAGTTATCCGATGTGGACCCCGTGTGAGTCCAGGTTCCGTCGCTGCTTGACCGTGACCCAAACAGTAATGAAGTAGCCGGCTACAAGGACCTCAAATAGGAGAGCCAAAGCGACTCCGAATCCGACCACCTGGTCGACGATTCCGAGCGCGAGAACAAGGGGCCGCTCTGCCCGTTTCAGCCGGGCTGGAACGAGTTCACACTAACGACACATACTTCCGGAGGCAATGGGCGGCCCTGAATGGCGTGCTACTCGCTATTGCTCTGACAGCAACCCCGGCAACGCGTACGTGGGATGTCGGTCCAGGTTGTGCCGGCGCCCGGTTATAACGCCGCGTCGCCGCGGGTCCGCATGTCCGGCGGCGTCTTGGACATCCCGCAAACTTGCACCGGCGTCCAGGCTCAGGGTCGCGCAGTCATGATGCTCCCTGCCTTGGATGAGGGAGGGGTGTTCTACGCGGCGAACGATGACGGGCCGCGCTCGCTGTCCGTCGGGATGTCCCCACTGAGCGCCTGAAGCGCGTCGACTCCGGCCCGCAACAGCGCGAGTCGTCCACCCACAACGAAATCTCCAGAGGTGACGGCGGCAGCGCACATCGGACAACCGGCATGGCCTCCGTCTACCTGCTGCTGCGCGACCAGCGCGCTCCGGTTCATGGTGGCCGATTACCCGCCACCGGAACACTCGAAACCCTGGGCCGAAAGAAGGTCGATGCAATGTGCGTCCAGAAGAGTCCGAAAACACATGAAGGTGCATCACCGACGAGGAATCGAATCGGCCAGTTCGAAGGTGCCGCGTCGCGCCAGCCGTCAGAGCGTCCGCCGGCCAGTCCACTCACCTTCCCGCCCTGTGACCGACAAGTGGCGCAGTGCCACCTCCTCGGCCGCGCGGCTCGGAATGCCATTAGCGACGCAGCGAACGCCCTCCGACGGCTCCTGGCGGCCGTCGAAACGGGGGAAATCGAGGTCAGTGCGCCTCGGGACCGGGCGCTCCTCCGACGATTGGAGTGAGCCTTGACGGCCTGGGAGAGCGCGAGCAGAAGGGCCCCGAGTAGGGCCAACAGCGCACTGAGCCAGTGTTGTCTGTACGGGATACGGACAGTCTCTGTACGCCGCGGATTGACCTGTCGGGTTCGGGTGCCTGCACAGCAGATGGACTGAGGCGTCGAATGAGCAACCGAGAATCTTGGAAGCCGCCATTGAGTCCGCCTTCGTACTCCACGACGAGCGAGATGCGGCGCGGTAGAGCAAGTAGAAGGGCTGTGGACGTCAGCAGCCCGCCAACGTGTGAGTCGAGTGTCGGTCGAGGTTGTAGCGGACCCTAGTGAACGTCGATGACCATCACGGTGACGTTGTCCTCCGCCCCCTGCTCCACGGCACTGTTGACGAGATTGTCGGCCGATTGTTGGGGAACGGCCTCCGAAACCAACCCGACCTTGATTTCTTCGGGGGCCAGAACCTTGAAGAGGCCGTCGGTGCAGAGCAAGAGGCGGTCCCCGGATTCGCACGAAACCCCCGCGTAATCGATGTCAACGTCAGGGCCAACTCCGATGGCTCGGGTCAGAACATGTCGGTAGGGATGGGATTGTGCGTCCTCCTCACTGAGTTCACCGACGCGGATTGATTCAGCGGTGACGGTGTGGTCTTCGGTCAGTTGGACCAGGCGACCGTGCCTCATGTGGTAGAGGCGTGAGTCGCCGGCGTTGACAACAACCTCGGCGACGTCGCTGGTTATCGCCAGGGCCGTCAATGTGGTGCCGATGGTCGCCTCCTGGCCATTGGCTTGCCGCCAGACGGCCTCGTTGGATTCCCGACACGCGCCGAGCAAGCCCGAGACGCTGCGGTCTGCACTAAAGGCGGTGTCGAGCGTGTCCAGTGCGAGGCGGCTGGCTATCTCACCGTCCTGCAGACCCCCAAGGCCATCCGCGATAGCGAACAGATTCTCGCTGATGAGTACGGCATCTTGGTTGGCGTCGCGGCCCGCTATGTGGGTCGCCGTTCCGGTTGCATAGTCGTGTGTCATGTCGGACCCTCTCCTCGACGTTTCTGTCTGTGATGCCGTATGCACCTGACCCAAGGCCAAAGCGGCTCGGGCCTCGGCGAAGGCTTGGCGACGCGTCATGGACTCCTGGGCTATCTGCCGTTCCCAGCTATCAAGCTGACTGGAAGCAGGCTTGGCGAAGAACTTCACAATGCCGTCCACAGCTATCCCGGCACGCCGAAGGAGCGCGATGACCTGTGCTTGATGCAACTGGTCGGTCGAGTAGTAGCGATAGCCGGATGATCCATCAACGGCGGCCGGCACCAACAGGCCAACAGAGGCGTACGAGCGAAGCATCTTGGGCGACAGGCCGCACTGGGCGGAGAAATCGCCGATGGCCAACAGTTCGTCCACCTGCAGAGCATGGACCCTTCCCGTGGGACAGAGTCAAGAGCAGAGGCAACCTAACTGGATAGAAGGCTCGCGAGGGCATACGTCGGGTGTCGGTCAAGGTTGGAACGGGCCCGGTCGTAGCGCCTCGTCGTCCGCGGGTCCGCATGTCCGGCGGCGTCTCGGACGTCCCGCAAACTTGCCCAGGCGTCCAGGCTCAGGGTCACGAATGCGTGTCGGAGGTCAGTCATGAGAGCTCCCTGCCTCGGCCGGAACGCCATCACGCGCCAACCGTCGGAGCGTCCGCCACGCTTCCGACCGCTGCCAACGCTTCCCTGTGGCCGTGACGAAGAGGGGCCCGGTGGTTCCGGTCTCCGACGTAGGCATCGACGGCCTCGGCGGTCTTGGGTGCCAATGGGATAGTGGCCTGTGTGCCGCTCTTGCGCGTGACGCCGAGGACACCATGGCCGCGCTCGGTTTCGAGGTCATCGACGTTCGCGACGAGTGTCTCCGAGATGCGGAGCCCATTGAGGCCCAACAGGAGAACAACCGCATGGGACCTGGGGGAGTCGGCTTGGGCGGCCTTGACGAGAGCCGTTAGCTCCTCGCGGTCGAGTCCGGTGGAGACGGTATCAGTGCCGACTTTGGGACGCCGGACACTGGCAACGGTTCCGCGCCACGACATCCTCGGCGACGGCATAGCCGTAGTAGCCCGAGAGGGTGCTCAGGCGACGAGCGACCGTGGCGGGAGAACGGACCTCTACCTCGTCGAGTTGACGGGGTACGCGTCGATGTGGGCTCGCGAGGCGGCAAGAGGGTCGAGGTCGTGAGAGGCGCAGAACTGGAGCCAATCGGCCAGGTCTCGGACATAGGCGGCGCGGGTGGCACCTGAGCACCCGAGGAGGAAGGCCACGGAGAGGTGGTCCGCCCGGGAACCGGTGGGGACTGCCTCAGGCTTGACTCCCGTCAAGAACCAGAGGTCGCCCGCCGCCGCGCGCTGGTCGCGAAACGTGGTTGCGAGGGTGGTCTTCCGGAGGACGACGGCCCGTTGAGGATGACGACCCGAGGGGGTAGGTGCCATCCAACCAGATTGCCCGATGTGAAGCCGTGACGGCTGTGCGCGACTGTGGCCGGCGCCGACGGGGTGGTGGGGTGCCCGGCGGCGCCGCTCTGAGCGCAGTGCGCATCAACAGGTACGGTTTGTCCTATGGAGGGGTGCTGGATTTGTGAGGAGAACGAGCGCCAGGCCGCCGGTGAATGCGAAGGCGCCGTCGCTGAAATGGAGACCGGTTGGCTCCGTCTTCATCGGCGGCAGCGATACCGGGGTCAGGCCTTCTTCGTGGCCCGTGAATGCGTCCGTGAGGTGTACAACCTCGATACAGAGACGCGTGTTGTTCACCTAGCCGAACTTGCCGAGGTGGCCGCAACCATCGACGCAACCTTCCGCCCTGTGAAGATGAACATCGAGTCCCTGGGCAACGGCATTCCGCATCTTCATTGGTGGCTGACACCCCGTTACGAAGACGAGGCACGGCCCAAGGCACCCATCTGGGAGAAGCTCGACTTCCTAAGGGAGATGTGGACGGACACCGGGTGGACCGATTCGATGTCTCTCGCCCAGGATGCCGAGCGTCTCAGAAACGAACTTGCTCGACGGGGGTTGGTGGCTTCATTTGGCACTGAATCACTCGTCACACCCGATTGAGCCGCCTCCTTCGGCGCTGGATGAACCCCACGAATCCAAAGCCAGACCCGACGACGAAGGCCCCGACGCAGGTCCATCTCAGCCACACGGGAAGTGGATAGCCTGAGTAGGCCAGCACCTCACCGATAAGCGTGAGGTAGGCCAGGACGAGTGCCGTCGCTGCGTGACTGAGCCGCATGTTTCTGATCCTACGGCCTGACCTGGAGTTCTCCACGGGCACTACAGGTGGTCTCAGGTTGGCCCGATACGTCACTCGGACGAGGCCCGTCAAGCCGCCGGTTCCCGCCGACCCGGTAGCCTCGGGCCTTGTTCGCGCCCCGGCCCCACAGCTAGGGCGTGACCGCTACTCCGCAGCCCCCGTTCGGCGGAGGAACGCAGGTGGGTGTGGTGGTGGTCTTCTCCACTGAGGTCGAGCTGCCGCAGGTGGCCCCGCACCCCGCCCCCATACCGCCAGGGCGAGCACCAGGCCTAAGAGCGTCCGCCGCACCTTTCTGACCCTATGCCCCTAGTCAGGAGTTATCCACAAGGGTAGGGTCGGAGGCAGGGGCCCGTCGCAGCCACCGGTCCCGACCGATCGGTGGCTCCGGGCCTTCTTCGGTGCCCCCCGCTTCCAGAGCCGACCCGGCTGTGATGGTGCCGTAGCGGGAACCGCACAGGTCGGCCCTGGAGCGTGGGGATTGTGGCGCCTTCGGATCCGTCGCCTTAGGTCAGAACTTAGCCAAACGGGCGTTTGGCTGCCCGATGGCTTCCTCAGAGTGGGCCGCCTGTCACTTTCGGCGGGCGCACCTTGACGGAAGTTATCCACAGGCGCATACTCGGGGACGCGAGGCCCGTTTGAGCCGGGGCGGGGTTCCTGCCAAGGTGCCCCCCGGCTCCGGGCCTTCTTCGCGCCCGTGCTCATGACTAGGGGTTTCCACGGGCTGGCGCTGATACAGGGTTCTCTCAGGTCGGCTCGGTACCGTCACACGGAACGAGGCCCGTCGAGCGCCGGATCCCCGCCGATCCGGTAGCTCCGGGCCTTGTTCGCGCCCTGGGGATGGTTCCGGCGGCTATGCCCAGCAGTCACCGCCGCCACGGATTCTCAGTGGCGAGAACCGGCCACCATTGTCTTGTGCTCGTTGATGGCACCGACGCCTCGATCAGTGCCACCGCTTGCAGTCGGTCGACTGTCAGCCTGAACGCTTCGCCGCTGCCGGTGTGAGCCAGGCGCTGGAGGTGCCGTTGCCTGCGGTCCCGCGACGTCCGGCGTTTCGCGGTGGATAGACGTCCAATGCGAGCCGCCTGCCAACGGCACTCAGCCAACTGGAACCGAACGACCTCTTCTCCCAGGTACATCGTGACCCCTTCAAGAACGAAGAGACCGGACGTGACGCGTCGAGACCATGTTGCAGTAGCGCCTCTGCTGCGCTCTGGGTCGTCAGGTCGACGTCAACGTATGTAGGCGCTGGACCCGGTGCCCAAGAGCCTTGTCTTGCTGGGTCTCTCCGTGGTCCAACTGGAAGAACTGCCCCCATCTCGGCGAAGCCGCCAGGCTCGACTGTCATACGGGACGTTCACTCAGGCCATTGACTGGCACCCTTGACCTGACCACGCGCCCCGCGTCTGGTTCGAGGTCGTGGGGGAGCCGCGGTTACGTAAGATTCCAGGCGATGGACGTCGAACTGACCGCTGACCAGACAGAACAGGCGCAGGTCTATCTGCGAGCAATGGCCTCTGCTATCGAGGGGGTGGGCCACTCGACCGACGCCGAACAGAGGCGGTCCAACTGGTTCGCCTTCGAGGAGAACCAGGCGAAGTTGCACGCCTTGCTACCTCCACTCGGAGACCCGGAGGCAGACGAGGGACCGTACACATCTGAGACCTGACGCGAACCGACCCCGGGCAGTGAACCGGACCCCGAGACTGGTCAGTTGCTACCCCTGTGACCCAGCGCCTGGTCCCCGCCCAGGTGTGCCGGCCGGGCCGGCTCTACGGGTACCCGCCACCCCAAATCCCGGGGTCGCCTTGGGTTCGACGGCCGCATTGAGTGGGCACAACCGTTTGGCCATGGTCGAGGGCTGTAACCGAGTCGGGGAGGCGGTGATGGCGTCGAGTGAGCAGACAACTTTGCCGATTTCGGTCCCCAGGAGCCTGCATAAACCCTAGTGAGCACAGCGTTCAGGCCCTAATGGCCTACAACCAGCAGGTCGTCGGTTCGAGTCCGGCAGTGCCCACCGACCCTGCCGGGAGAGACAGCGAGGCCGGCAGCTTCTCTGCAATGGCGCCGGTTCCATTCAGCGTTTGCGGGTTCTCCAAGCCTCAGTCTTGAAGGCGACGTCAGCGGTGATCTGACCGTCGATTCCGAGAGCGTCGCGCAGAAGCCGTCTCGTCTCGCTGAAGATTCTCAAACGACGTTCCTGAGTCATCAGTATGAACAACGACAGCGTGCTCATGAGCCCGATCATCTGATCGGCGGTCAGGGCGAGGTCCCAGCGGAACTCGGCGAACTCAGGTTGGTCAAGTGGAACAGATCGGTTGACGGGAATCACCAAAGTCGACGAGGGACGGTCGGCGTCGGCTAATACGACGTCGGCGAGGCTCTCCTGCGAGGAATCGGGCTGGTGTTCGTCGGTAGCACTCTCGGCATCCAAGGACTGCGATTCCAGTAAGGCTCTGGCTTGGACCATGAAGGGACCCTCGGGATCGGGGCCCGACCACATGACACCGAGCACGCCGCCTGGCCGCAACACCCTTGCCACTTCCCGTAGCGTGGGTTCAGGCTCCATCCAGTGCCACGACGACGAAGCGAAGACCGCATCGACGCTGGAATCCGGGAGAGGGATCGACTCCCCTTGTCCGGGGAGCACCGTTGCCGTCGGCACTTCGGTATTGAGCACCGCCCGCATCCGTTCATCAGGTTCGACAGCGCTGACATGGTCGGCGTGGGCTAGTAGTAGACGGGTGCAGGCTCCCGTTCCGGCCCCGAGGTCAAGGGCCGCTACGACGTGCCGGTCTTCCAGGACCCAGTCGATCGCGGCGTTCGACGGACCCGGGCGGAACGCCTCGTAGGTCTCGGCGACCTCTCCGAAGCTCGAAGCTCGCTCGGCCTTTTCGTCGGCGGGCAAATCCGATAGCGGTACGTCTGCCACGATCCCATTCAATCAGGCCGGGTTCGTGCCCCTGGCGTGCCCCATCTCACGAAAAAGAAGCCCAAACAGCAGCAAACGCCGAGAACTCCAGACCTGGCGCAGCCTGGTAAAACGTCAGAATCGCTGTTCGGCGCGTCGTCATCCTTGACCCTCTCAAGGTTGGGACTGCCACGTGGAGCGTGTTCGAACCGCCCCCGGAATGCGGAATCTGGGATGGACCCGACGTTCATCATGGACCTCGATCGAGTCCACCAGCTCCCCTCAGGACAGAGGCTAGGAGTTCAAGGTGCACGGGGTAGGGAGACCTGGCTCGCCACTCGGCCTGCGATCGGGTCGGTCGTTCGGCCGGGCGCCGCCCTCCTGCCCTTGCGCAGCTCCCGGGTTCTCAGCACCGCGGACGTCACCTCCCAATCTGGGTGCTCCAGCCGCCTCGAGGCCGACCGCACCGAGCTCGCCCACGCTTCCTGGAGGACGTCACCGCTCCAGGCTGGGAAGGCTAGGACGGGCTCACGTAGCCAGCGAGCGTGGAGTCGCCATTGCCAGCGTCGGCATACACCTGGTCGGTCCCGGTCTCTACCACGGAGAAGCCCGTCCGATCGCCATCCCCGTTCACCACATCAGGGCCCAGCTGGCCAGGCGCGTCGTTGGTGACGATCGCTACATGCACGGCCGATGGATCTGCCCCGACCGAGAGGCCGTAGATTGCCACGTCGCCGGGCGAAGCCACGTATCCGGTCGTCGCCGGGTGCCACTCGCCGTTGGCGACGCCCCACTCGTAGAAGCTGACGGCGCCGCCGTTGATCTCTCCCGGGCCATAGCCGTGAGTGAATTGCACTCCGGCCTCCCGCCAGGCCCAGGCAGCGAAGTCGGCGCACCACTCCTCGGCCAACTCACCGCTCGGGCAGCCTGCCGTGCCCTCATTCCAGTAGGCGCTGAACTTGTTGCAGTAGGACCTGGAAGGTTCGGTGCGGTACCCGATCTGGCTCTGGGCGATGGCCACGATGCGCTGGGGCATGCTCAAACCGGCAAGGGTGGCCTCGCTGGGCGCCGGGAAGGAGTCAGAGTTCCCGAACACCCCAGGCAGGGTCACCGCCAGGATGATCACCACGACGCCGGCCCCGAGGATGAGTCCGGACCGGCTCAGTGACTTGCCCCACCGGCGCGACCGCACGGGTCTCGCCCTACGCATCTTCGAGCTCGAGGAGGGCCCCGCCACCAACGACGACCGGTGCCGCCCACGCTGCCAGAACGCCGAATCTGACCTATGGGATGATCGGGTCGCCGGCATCTCCGTCTGGCGCCGGGAGGGCGATGCGTCCACGAGTCCCTGGCTCGGCGGCGGCCAGACTCGCCCGGTCGTCGAATGACGTCTTCCGTCCCTGTCGAGCTGTTGTCGATCCACTCGGGATCGGCTCATGACCTTCACACCTCCAGTGTTGGCCCGTGAGGTGCCGTAGTTTGTTTCGGGCGACGGACGGATACTTTCATTCCTCCGTTGGGGAGCGTCACGATGTGAGCGAGACCGAAGGTTTGGTGACAAGGCGTGCGCCCCAGCCGGGAACCTCTAGTCCGAGAATGACCGTGCGGATCACCGCGGTGGTCGAGGTCGTGACGAGGTGGTCCTTGACGGTGGAGATCTTGACCAGCGTCGTGGAGAAGCTTTCGCTGAAGATGGCGATCGGGACGAAGAGAACGAGAGAGCCCGGAAAGGCGAGAAGGCCGTGTCCATAGACCGAGGAGAGGTGGCCGTGGACAAAGGCACTGGAGGCCGTCAGCGAGACAAGGAGGTCGTCGTGTGAGACCCACAGGGACGGCCTGTGCTCCACGACCGGTCCCGATCGGGCGAAGTACAGGGTGCCGAGGACCGCGAACACGATCGTGATGAGCGCCGGCCAGAGCAGGTCGGCGAATCGTCGTTCCAACTCGCGGCCGCGTACGACGGTCAGGCTCCGCAGTCTGTGCGCTGCGGCGGCAGAAGCGGCCCGACGCTCCCGCTGGTCCCTACGTCGTCGTTGTCCCTTCGCACCAACCGTTGCCGAGCGGCGGGCTCGCTGGCTTTGCTTCCTTTTGGCCATCGCGCCAAGAGCATCGCGCAGGATGGGCGGAACAGATGGGCGACGACGAAGGGAGGCGGGACCAGAGGTCCCGCCTCCCTTTCATCAACTCTTCCCTGGCCCCAACGGGCACCAGGTTTTGAATGGGCTTACCTAGGAGGTGACGCTCCCTGCGGAGAAGTCGAGTGCCTTGATGCCCTTCTTCGACGAGCATTGGCTCGCCAGCGTCCCCGCGGAGATGCTGGCGTCGATTTCGCCGTGGCCGCTGGTGGTGGGGAAGGACCCGGTGACCGTGGCGGGATTCGTCGTGCTCTGCGCCTGGCTCCCCCATGCGAAGGCTGGGTTCCCGTTGCCTCCCGCGGCCTCCCCGTCAACCTGGGTGATCTTGAGGGTGCTCGCAGCAATCTTCGCGCTGAAGCCCTTCCACTTCACGGGAAGCGCAGCGGTGACATTAATGACTCCGAAGAGGCCTGTGCAGCTGCTGCCGGTGCTGTCCGTGATGGTTCCCTTGGCCAAGCCCGTGCCGGTGCCGGACACGTTGCTGCCGCTCGTGGTGCAGTGGCTCAGGGTGATCTTGGCGGTAATCTTCTCCGTCCCCATGGTCGGACCTGACGCCTTCAGCGCTGGGCTGAACTTGGCCGATCCTGCGACCCCGGTACAAGTGACGGTTCCCGTCGCGGTCACAGTGCCGGCCCAGGCGTTGGTGACGCCGACCCCGGCGACCGCTGCGATGGGCATTACCACGGCAGCCATTACTAGAAGCATCCTTCTAGATTTCATCATTTCCCTTCCTGTCGTTGTTTTGCCTTATTGTTTCGGTCGTATCTGAGTCATATTTCTGTCGACTCTGACTGTGATTCGCTGCTTGCGTCGACGACTCGTCGTCCAGAGAACCGCACAAGCCAGAGATTGAACGTGTGCTCACTGACTCGTTCTTCGAACGGGCCTGCGCGAACCACCCCGAATCCACCATTTACAACGAACGACCCCTCCAAACCGTTACAGATTCGACATCCGTTGCCAAACAATCGAGAACCACTGGGGTTTGTGCTGGACGCCCCAACGCCTCCGGTGGAAGACGCCTGGAGGGGATACCACCCGTACCGACAGACTTCGTTACGCATCAGGAGGCGACCGGGGGTTCGAGCTCACCACAACGTCGAGGAGGGACGAGTCGCCGATGTAGAAGGTGGCGTCGCTTACGGCTTCGCCACCTGCGACTCAACGCAGGCGAAGGCCTCGGCGTAGCGACACCCTCCGAGCAGGGCGCCACGGTAGGCGGCCAGTCCCCTCGGCCGCCGCATCCAGCCGGAAACGGTCGAGCTGCGAGCGGTGGCTCCGGATGGCTTCGAGCTTTCGCTCGACGTGCTCGTCGATGGGCCATACGAAGTCCACATGGGGCAGCGGCGTCCATACCTCGTAGCCGCAGATGGCGACATCGAGCCCGACGAGATCGAGCGCCCGGGCGGCGATGTGATGGGCGGCCAGATGGTCGGCATGGCCGTCGGCAGGGTGCGGTGCGTAGACCATCTCGGTCCCGTCGCGGTTTGGCAACCCGGCCAGACGTTTGCCGACCGCCTCGTGCTCGACCTCCAGAGATCCGTCCGGGCAGCGGAAGAAGGCATCGTCAGACACGTCCAGCACGGCCGCAGCCCTGAGGGCCTCGGCCTCCCTGACGCCACGGGCCTCGGTGGTCGGCATGTCGCAGAGCCCGCCCTCCCCGACGTCAGCCACTCCTCTCGCCCACAGGGCTGACAAGACCCTCTGGCCAGCCGACCACCATCATTCCCGGCACCGGCTCGGCCGCTCCGCTCATGGCTGCCGGAGCCGGTCGGCCAAGAGGACGGCACGAGGTCAGTTGCTCTCCCAGGTGACCGAGAACGAGTTACCCCCGGCGCCGAGCGAACTAGGGGCCGCCTTCGTGGTCTTCCCATTCTTGGTCGTCATGTTGACCTGGGTGTCGGTCAAGCCCGACCCCGAGATGGCCTCGCCGTTGGCGGAAGCGTTCGAATAGGCGATCGAGCTGAAGTCGGCGAGAGGCAGGACCTTGCACTTCCCGCCGTTGTTGCAGCTCGATGGAGCCTCCGTGATCCACTCGGCCGAGGCGTCCGCCGGCTGAGACGCCTGCGATCGCACGGTCGAGTACGTCCAGTGTCCGTAGTCGATGATCTCGAGCGTGTATCGGTTGGCCCCGGACACGGTGACGCTGGCCACGATGCTCTGCCCGGGTGAGACGGGATAGCTGCTCGTGGGCAGCACCGCCAGGCTCTGCGGGTACATCTGGTACCAGGCGTAGTAGTTCGGTCCGCCCGGATTCTTCTCGCCCTTTTTCTTCAGGCAATCGGAGTCGGTCCCGATCTGCTCGACGTCGGTATCACCTTGCACGTAGCCGCCGATCCCGACCCAGAAGGCGGCCTGCTGGACCTGATTCTGCGGACAGGTGGCCGTGGGTTGCACCCAGTCGCCGGCGACGCTCGAGAAGGTGGTCCCTGTGTCGATATAGCCCGCCCAGTTCACCGACGTCACTACCCCGGACTTGTGGCCCTTCCCGGGCCCGTTGCCATTGCCGTTGCCATTGCCGTTGCCGGCGGGCAGCTCGGGCCCGGCGGTCGGGCGGGCGGCGGGAGCAGAGAGGGCGCTGACCTTCGGGGCCGACGCGCCCGGGCCACCCGACAGTGTGGTCGCGGCCCACACCGTCAACGGCAGGGCTACGAGAACTGTTGCCGCAAGCCAAAACCGTGGGCGGCGACGTGGCCACCCATCGCTGTGCCGACGCATCTCGATCATCCCGAGTTTGGCGATCCGGAACCGTCGCAATCGGCGTTCGAGGCGGCGGCGCTACCAGAAAGCGTGGTGGTCGTTGTTGTGGTGGTCGGCGTGGTGATGATCGTTGTGGTGGTGGTGGTTGTCGTGGTGGTTGTCGTGGTGGTCGTGGTCGTCGTCGATCCGCCCCCCGACCCGCACTTGTGACCGCCGCCGCCCGCTCCCCCGAACCCTCCGCGGTTGCTGCCGCCACCGCCACCTCGCGAACCCGAGCCTCCGCTCGATCCGCCGCCACTGCCACTCCCGGCGCTCGATCCCGATCCGGACTTACCCGAACCGGACCCGCCGGACCCCTCCGAGCTCGTCTGGCCCGTGGCACCGCCCGAAGGGGATGGCACGGCCGGAGTAGTCGTCGACGGGGACGCGTGAGACCTCCGGACGACGACGCACGGGCCGTCGGTCGCCGAACCACTGGCCGTGTGACCCTGCGATCCGTTCCGGCAGCCGGTCCGCACCGTCGATGCCGGTGGCGATGCCGGTGGCAATGCCGCGGACGCCGCCCGGGCAGTCAGTGCGGTGGCCCGAGTCTTGGTCGGGGACGGGGTAGCGGAAGAGGGACTGGCCGCCCCGAACAGGCTGTGGACGATCTTCGACGCAGGGTTGGGCACCTGGGCGGCGGCCAGACCGGTGCTGGCCCCGATCAACGAAAGTGACGCGCCCACTCCGATGACGGCGGTCAGCCGTCGGACCCGGTGGGGGGGGCGCCGCCAACCGGTCGACGCCTCGCGGAAGGTCCGGCGGACGAATGTCTCGCCAGTCATCTCGTGGGCGTACCCGGGAGCGGCGGCCGCCTCGAGGAGCTCCCGCAGCTGGGTCGAGCAATCGTCGGGCAGAGAAACGAGTCCACCGGCCGCGAGATCCTCGTCGGGGTCGATCCACAGGAGTTCGGTCACGTCGAAAATGCGCCCCTCCGTCGTCATGCGGACTCCAAGGTGGAGGGCACCGGCGCCGAGGCGACATCGGCCAGGCAGGCCGACGCCTGCTCGATGCCCTGATCTCCCTCTTGAAGGCGCCCCTCAAGCAGCCTGAGCCCGCGATGGCACAGCACCCGAACGGCACCCGGTGACCGTCCCATCACTCGGCAACCCGGGCCACGTCGAGACCGGCGATGACCCGAAGCATGACTGCCTCGGCTTGTGCCGGGGGGAGCTGACCGATCAACGCCAAGGCCGCATCCGTGGCCAGGCGATCGGCTGCTTCCTGTTCGACGTGGTAATCAGCAGCCATGTCCGCAAAGCGGGAGATCTCGACGCCCTCCATCAGGCGCTGGTTACTCCGGTACCAATCGGTCAGTCGATTGCGCGCCGTGGTGTATAGCCACGCCTTGAAGCTCTGCTCATCTCCTTTGAAAGCCGGTAACGCCCGGACGACTCTGGTCCAGACATCGGCTGCGAGATCCTCGGCCACCGGTGCGGCCTTGACCTTGAGGTAGCGGAGGAGCCCTGGCTGGAACTGTCGCCAGATGGCGGCGAACGCGTCACCGTCACCCTTCTGTGCGGCTCGCAACCTGTCCTCGAAGTCGAGCACGGTCACCCCCCAGCTTTCCGCGACACCCTGCCGTCGCCGAGGGCCGCGATGACTTTGTAGCCTTTTATGTCTTTCCCGTCCAGGGCGGCTGGAACCTCAGAGGTTTCGAACGTGCTGGTCAAAGGATGTGTAACGAAAGGCGGTGGCCGTCGTTTACAACGCAGGTGAGGTGTAGCGCGATCTCATCGACCGAGCTCTGTGGGGGACCGGGACCGTGTGCACGCAAGGGACACACGCAGGCAGCTCTCGCGGTTCGTGAGGGGCCTGTTCGTCAGGGTTATCTCCACCGTTTCTTCCACTAGACATCAGCAGCAGCCTGCTCAGACAATCCTCGACGGTTCGGGTGGGTATGTGCCAACTGTCCGGGTCGACCCCTTGCGTTGGCTTCCGCCGCCAGCTGCCCGGGTCGGCCCGGGCACGACGGGGCTCGCGTACGGGCCGCGGGGCAGGACGTGTCAGCGGCACCATTACCCTGAGCAGTTGTAAGGGAGGCAGCACGGGTGGAAGTTCCAAGCCGGTTGCCACCACGTCACTGGCGAGCGGTGGAACCTTCAGCTGGGTCAATGGCAACACGACGACATTCAATGCGCCGAAACTGAAGTCCTCAAAGACGCTAACCGCGAAGTGTGTCGCCAAGTACGGCTCGGGCGCGTCGGAGGAGTCAGCAACTGGCACCGTCACTGCTCAGAGCGGCACGGGTGACTCGCCGATTCCGGGTGTATTCAAGGCAAAGGTTTGCATCGATTCCGCTGGCAACATTCATGCTTTGACCCCGGCGACGGTCAACTGATCTAACACTTGAGGGAATGGGCTCATCCTCCGAGGAGGCTCTGAGCCCGTTCCTTTGATGTAGCCAAGGGACACGAACCTGGTTCCCCGTCCCAGGCTGAAGTCGCCCATTGGGTGGTCCACTTCTCTTGGCCGAGGCCAGCCGGTCAAAATCCAGGGCCCTCGTCATCCCCGCACGGACCTTCTGGGTCAAGATGGAGTCCGTGAACAATGGCCGACTGGTTCCTGCACCCGTGAACGAGATGGACGAAGACGATCGGGTCGCGGCTATTGCCCGCCTCCATGACGTGTTCAGTGACGGAATGGTGACGCTCGAGCGCTTCGTTGAGGTACTGGAGCATATTTGCACCGCTTCCAACCACGCCGATCTCAAAGAAGCGATGCTCACGCTTCCACCGTTGGTCCGGCCCACACCCGCATGGCTGCGGCTGACAAGACCACTCGTGCTGCGAACAGCCGATGCCGGTCTGCTGTTCGGCCCGGGCTGGCAACTCGCCGCTGATACGACTGTCAGCACCGGATTCGGAGCGGCCCGGCTCGATCTCACCACAGCAAGCTGGGACGCCCAGGACATCAACCTCTGCTTGGAGACCTGGGGTTCGATCGAGGTCCTTGTCCCCGAAGGAGTGGCCGTCCAGCTGGTCGGCGGGTCGCGGCCGGTCCAGCTCCAATCTCTGTCCCCGCCCACCCCCGGCGGCCCGATATTACGGATCTCGACATTCGGACCAACCGGGGAGATCCGAATACGCCACCCCGAGGCAGGTCATCCTGGACCGTTCATTCGCTGGCGGCGGAGGAGGAGGACCATCTCGAGGAGTCGTTGACTGCACTGGTGGACGCCCACCAGTGCCGGTGCGACCTATGGATCCCGAAGTCGCCGCTGCTCAGCAGTCCTACCCTGGAGCCGCCGAAATGGCCAAGGCACCCGACCCATGGTCGCCATGGGCCGTACCCGATAGTGTTCGCGACACGACAGCTGCGAGGAGATCCGCTCCACAATGGTTGTGCTGATCATCGTCATCGTCATCGTCGTTCTCCTGGCCCTGGGCTTGTGGGGCCTCTTCAACGGGCTCGTCAGGAAGCGCAACCGGACCCAGGAGGCGTGGTCCGAGATCGACGTCGAGCTCAAGCGCCGCCACGACCTCATTCCCAACCTGGTGTCGACGGTGCAGGGCTACGCCACCCACGAGCAGGGAACCTTCGAGACGGTCACCCGGGCCCGAGCCAATGCCGTCAGTGCGGGGGCGACCGGCGATCCCAACAAGATCGCACCGGCAGAGAATGCTCTGTCCGGAGCCCTGCGCTCACTGTTCGCGGTGGCGGAGAACTACCCGCAGCTGCGGGCGGTCGAGAGCTTCCTCCAGCTGCAGGAGACCCTGACCGCCACCGAGGACAAGATCGAGTACGCCCGGCGCTACTACAACACCAGTGCCCGTGACTACAACATCGCTCTGCAGTCGTTCCCGCGCAATTTGATCGCCGGGCCACTGCACTTCAAGGCGGTGGCATTCTTCTCCACCGACGAGGCGGACCGCGCCGTACCTCAGGTGACGTTCCCGGGTTCCGACCCCGGCGCGGGCAGCCCCACAGCGTCGGGCCCCCCCCTTGCCACCGGTTCAGACGGCCTACCACCGGCCTCCGGACCTGAAGGGGGTCCACCAGCCGGCTGATCCACCGACTGGGCTGGCCGACCGATCAGACGGACTGGCCAGAGGCGATCTTCTCGAGTTCGGCAATCCGCTCAGCGATGGGAGGGTGGGTGTCGTAGAGGCGGTGATACCAGCGCTCGTGATGCTGCAGTGGGTCGTCGATGCACATCGCCGCCGTAGCGTGATTCATCTTCTTGAACGGCTTGTCATTCTGCTGCAGCTTCTTGAGGGCGCTGATCAAGCCGGCCGGGTTGCGGGTCAGTTCCACACCACTGGCGTCGGCCAGCGATTCGCGGCGGCGAGAGAGAGCCAGGCGTATGAGGGGCCCGAAGATGAAGCCGACGACGGCCAGCAGCGCCCCGGCACCGAAGATCACCAGCGCGAGCTGGTTGCCCTGGCCGCTGCCTCGCCCACCTCCGGCAAAGAACGCGCTCCGCCACAGGACGCTGGCTAGCAGGGCGGCGAGGCCGACCATCGTGCCCACCACTAGCAGGAGGCGGATGTCATGGTTCTTGATGTGGCTCATCTCATGACCGGTCACACCTTCGAGCTCCTCACGGTTCATCATGGCGAGCAGACCAGTAGTGAAGGTGATGGCTGCCTTGTCTGGGCTGACGCCAGTGGCGAAGGCGTTCGGCGAGGGGTCGTCGATCACGTAGACGGCAGGCTTGGGGATCCCTTCACCGATGGCCAAGGCCTCCACCAGATTGTGTAGCTGCGGGTACTGGGCCGGAGCGGCGGGCACGGCACCAGACACCCGGAGCACCAGAGCCGCTCCGGAATTGAGGGAGTAGAGGATTCCCAAGACGGCCAGAAGGGCACAGATCACCACGCCGACGATGATCGGGGACCAGCCGTAGTTGGTCGTCGAGGCCGGTCCGTAGCCGTTATTGGCTCTGGGGTGGTAGAGGGCCTTGAACAGAAGCCCGCCGACGACTCCGATGGCCAGCCAGATCAGGAAGAACGAGACGATGACGACGACGGTGCGGCGCTTGTTACTGGCGATCTCGCTGTACACACGGCGAATGCTACGGCATCGCCCGTACTCCGGCCCCAGCACACCGGTGCAGTCAGACGCATAGCCGTGGACTCCGAACGGTGGAAGTGGAGTGTCCCGTGACGAGAGGCCTCCAATCTGCCCACCGGTCCAGGGATACGAGGCCCGGGATGTCCCGCGGGCTACGACGAGAGGGCCGGGCAACTGCCATCCCGAGGCGCCGCGAGGGCTGGTCTCCCGAGTCACCCCGATTGCGGGCCCGCTGAATGGTCCCGTCCCGGGCCGCTGAGGTCGGGTTCAGAGGCGGATGACGGCCTTGCCGCGCAGGCCGCCTCGGCGGAGGTCGTCCAGCACCTGCCCGGCGGCTGCTAGTTCAACGGTGGAACGGATACGTGCGGTGATCGTGCCGTCGGCGAGCATCTGAGCGACCGTGGCCAGCCCTTGAGGCGATATCAGGGGATTCTCATTGGAGGCGTGGTTGTGCGCGGTGATCTGGCGTTCAGCAAACCAGCCTTCGTCCGCAGCGAAGATGGTCGAGACCAGGCGCCCTCCGTGCCGGATGACCTCGGCGTCGCGGCGGATGACGTCCGGGCCGCTGACCAGGTCAAGGATGGCATCGACGCCGTCGGGATGATCGGCGCGGAGCGCATCGATCACGTCAACGGCCTGGCTGTCGTACACCTCCTCGGCCCCGAGTCGACGCGCCTCGTCGGCGTCGCCGCGGACGGTCGCGATGACATGGGCGCCGCGGGAGCAGGCCATCTGCACCGCGTAGCCGCCGACCCCGCCGGTCGCGCCCATCACCACGACGTGCTGGCCAGCGCTGACCTCGAGCAACTCGACGGTCCGCAGCGCCGTGACCGCCGGGATGGGCAGCGCAGCGGCCTGGTCGTCGGCCACGCCGTCGGGGATACGGGCCAACGGCTCCATGGCGGCCGCCGGGGCGACCGCGGTGTACTCGGCATAGGAACCGTGCGTCCGCGCCATGCCGAAGACGCGGTCGCCGGCCCGCAGCCCATCTGCCCCGGCCGGGACGCGCTCGGCCACGCCGGCGAAGTCAATGCCCACTACGAACGGATACGACGAGGCCGCGGTCAGCCGTCCCAGGAGATTGTTGTCCAGCGGGTTGACTCCCGCGAACCGCACGCGAATGAGCACCTCGGCATGGGCGGTCGGAGCCGGCAGGTCGTGCACCGACGCAGGCTCACCGAAACTACGGACAGCGAATGCACGCATCCTGACCTCCATACCTGGCGTCTCGAATATATGGCAACCAGCAGCCGCAGACCCTCGGCCTTCATCCTCCTCGGCGGCTGAGTTGGATAGGTGGGCCATCCATCACGACGCCGCGGTTCGAACACGGTACGGCTGGGACTGCCACGCGCTGACCAGGAACTACTCGCACCGGTTCAGTGTCATTGTGCGAACACCTGCACAGATACCCGCCAGAACGCCGAGTCTCCGACCGGTGGCTGGGCGTCGGGCCTGATGCACCGATCTCACAGATCTGTGACCCTCCCTTCGGTCTGGCCTCCAGCGGCGGCCTCGCCCGGGCTTGCGGGCTCCCCGTCACCCTCGGCGCCCGGCCGATTCGCCTTGTTGCTGGCCGACCAGAGACCAGAAACTGTTCCGGTAGACGATCGGTTGATGGCTGAGCTGGACCGATGATTTTGATCCAGCCCAGGCGTCTGCACTGATGAACAAGTGCTCAACGAAGGGACCTTCATGCCTCCTACCAGGGTGATACCGAAAGCTTCGACACCGAAATGAGCGAGTCGGAGACTTCCAAAGCGATGCCAGCTGTCGTCGATCGTTTCGAGTGGCGTGCCGCCCGTGACGCGCTCCTGGACCGGGAGAAGGCCCACACCCGCGAGGGGGACGCGATCGCCGCGGCGCGCCGGCGACTGCCCATGACCGAGATCCCGCCCGTGACCGTGACCGGACCGCACGGAGCGGTCCCGCTGCTCGACGTCTTCGAGGGGCGCCCGATGCTCATGGCCTACTTCCACATGTGGGATGACGGCGAGCCGTTCGAGCAGCAGTGCGAAGGTTGCACCTTCTCCACCTGCCACATGCAGGTGCTCGATTACCTACACGCTCGGGGCGTCACCTACGCAGTGTTCTCCCAAGGTCCATATGACGAAGGCGCCGCCTTTCGACATTTCATGGGCTATTCGTGGCCGTGGTACTCCGCGAGAGACTCCGATCCGGCTCTTGTCGACGGTCGCGGCTTCGGGATCATCTCTTGCTACCTGCGCCAAGGCGACCGGGTCTTCGAGACCTACTGGACAACCGGGCGCGGCGTAGAGGCGCTAATGACGAGCTACCACGCCCTGGACCTGACCGTGTTTGGACGGCAGGAGCGCTGGGAGGACTCCCCCGACGGATGGCCGCGCGTTCGCGAGGGTGAAGGTCCGTGGCGCCTCAACGGTCGGCCCATTGCCCAGTGGTCGCACACAAGCGAGCCGGTGACAGACGCCGGGGTGCCGCAGCTCTGATTTGTTCCCTGCCTCGTCTCGGAATGTTCTCAGAGGAGATCGGCGCCGTCGGCTAACTCGTAGCGCTACCACGCCGCTCAACGGACACGCCCGACACTGACCCCGCGAGGGAGCCCCGTGACCGAGGCTACCGGCGGTTAGGCAGCTACGGGCCCAAGTTGTCCTTTCCGGCAGCTGCGATCGACATCAACGACGTGCACGAGTCGACGGTTTAGACGGGATCAGATCGTCAATTTTGCCTTTGGCCTCATAGGGGCAAGATGAACGATGGAGTTGTAAGTGACAAGCGCGATCGCAAGGTGCATAACCATCAACACGGCGACCGCTTTGGCGGGCTGGCCTCTGTACAGGATGTAGAGGTCGGGAAGCCAGAGGAAGAGCGTCACCAGGATCGCCATGCGAAAGAACACCCAGCGAGGTGACGAGGTGATCCGAGTGACGACCGGCCAAGCGGCGCAGGCGATGAGGACGCCGATGATCGTGAGTCTGGCGTAATCGTGAAACTGGAAGTGCACATAGCCCCTCGTTGAGGGGAACACGGCCGTGCCGATTTCGACGAGGACGAAGTCAGCTAATAGCGAGCCGACGAGCGAAACGAGGGTTGCGAGCAGGACTCGTCCCCAGCCTGGCTGGTCATGCCTCGGGATGAAGTCGATTTTGACCAGGCCGAGGAGCCTTCGGATCGACATCGGCTCAGGAGCCTGGGGTGGCTCGCTCTTCGCGGTCATCCTTCGATCCAAACGTGTGTGTGGTCTATCGACCGCCGAGCAGCCGCCGGAGGTCTTCCAGGCGCTCGGGCACGATCTGCCACCACGTCCACTTGCCCCGGCGTTCCCCGACGATCAGCCCGGCCTCGGCCAGGATGCGGGTGTGGTGCGAGATGGTGGGCTGGCTCTTGTCCAGTGGCCCCTCCAGGTTGCAGCTACAGACCTCACCTTCGGCCGCAACGATGGAAAGCAGCCGCAGGCGCACCGGATCACTCAGGGCGGCGAAGACCGGGGCGGTCAGCTCCGCCTCACGCTTGGACAGCGGCTCGTGAGTGAGCACGCTGCAACACAATTCGTCTCGGGTCACGCTGGCGCTCTTGCCGACAGCCACCTTCACTCCCATTGACAACTGTCAATGCGTTCACGATACTGGGTCGCATCGACGACCGTCAATCTACTCGGGAGGTACCCGTGTCCCGTGTGCAACTCGCCCTAAATGTCTCCAACCTGGACGCCGCCATCGACTTCTACTCCAAGCTCTTCGCATCGACCCCGGCCAAGGTCCGTCCGGGCTATGCCAACTTCGCCATCGCCGACCCGCCCCTGAAGCTCGTGCTCGTCGAGACGCCTGAAGGCCGGGGCAGCGGCATCGGTGCTGCGCTCCATCACTTGGGCGTCGAGGTCGAGGGCACTGAGGAGGTCGTCCGAGCCACGAGCCGTCTGTCAGGCGATGGCCTGGTCATCACTGAGGAGCACGAGACAACCTGCTGCTACGCCGTGCAGAACAAGGTGTGGGTGGAAGACCCCGACGCCACACCCTGGGAGGTCTACACCGTGCTGGCCAGCACTCCGACGGAGGCCGGGTCGTGCGGGGATGGCAGCGGCATCTGCTGCGAACTCCAGGGCAAGGTCGCCCCAACGGCGACCACCTGCTGCTGACGAGCCATGGGCGAGGCGGCGCTCTGGCGGCGGCTGATCGCTGAGTTCCTCGGCTCGGCCTTCCTCGCCACCGTGGTCATCGGCTCGGGCATCGCCGCCCAACGGCTGTCGCCTGGCAACACGGGCCTCCAACTCTTTGAGAATGCAGCGGCTACAGCGGCGGGACTGGTCGCCATCATCTTGATGTTCGGTCCGGTTTCTGGCGGACATTTCAACCCGGTGGTGTCGTTCGTGGACGCCGCCTTTGGGGGCCTTCGTTGGCGGGACGCCGCCGCCTACCTCCCGTTCCAGGTGGCCGGTTGCGTCGTGGGGGCCGTGGTGGCGAACGTCATGTTCTCGCTCTCTGCCATCGAGCTTTCGACCAGGCACCGGGCTTCACCTGCCCACTTCCTTTCCGAGGTCGTCGCCACCCTGGGGCTGTTGCTCGTGATCTTCTCGCTGGCCCGCTCGGGCCGTTCACGCAGCGCTCCGGCGGCGGTGGGGGCTTACATCGGCGCGGCCTACTTCTTCACGTCATCCACGAGCTTCGCCAACCCCGCCATCACGATCGGGCGCATGTTCTCCAACACCTTCGCCGGAATCGCCCCGTCGTCGGTGCCGACTTTCGTGGCCGCGCAGGTGGTGGGTGGCCTGGTGGCCCTCGGGATGATTCTGGTCCTCTATCCGAGACTCTCGCCCGCGGAGGCGGGGGACATCCTCGTTCCCCATGCCGACCGGATCGAGCAGCCTTCGGGACTTCCCGCATGACGGCGAAGCTTCCGGCGGTGCTGTTCTTGTGCGTTCACAATGCCGGTCGGTCGCAAATGGCAGCTGCACTACTCGCCCGCTACGGCGGCGCACAAGTGGTCGTCCTCTCGGCTGGGTCGGGCCCAGGCGAGATACTCGACCCGGCGGTCGTGGCGGCCATGGCCGAGGTCGGCATCGACATCACGGCGCAGCGGCCGAAGAAGCTGACCGACGACATGGCGCGGCGTGCCGATGTGATCGTGACCATGGGGTGCGGCGATGCCTGCCCCGTTTATCCCGGCAAGCGGTATGTCGATTGGGCAGTTCCCGACCCAGCGGGCAAGTCGGTCGAAGAGGTGCGGCCCATCCGGGACGACATCGACGCTCGGGTGAAGGCGCTCCTGGTGGAGTTCGTTCCCACCTCGTAACGGGGTGATCTCGGTCGGTTCGTGTATCGAGGGGGACCAGTCTGGATGTGCCGATACCGGGCGGTGTCGCGGAGAGCCCCACCACGACGGGAGCGGCCCGGTATCGCCGCTGCAGGCTGTCAGGTCAGAACCAATAGGCCCCTGGCAGACTCCGAGCAATGGATAGCTCGTCAGATCGGCACCAAGACCACCTTGCGGTGCGGAAGTACGTTCCCTGGTTTCTGACGGGTCTTGGTCTCATCGGGCTGGTCGCATCTTTTGTCGCGAATCCCACGGACGCTAGATCAGCGGCTGCGCAGAACTGGTCGCCGTTCGTGCTGGTGACCGGCTTGATACTGATCGGCCTGGTCGCCAACGATGACGGCCTGTTTGCGGCCGCCGGTCACCAGTTGGCTCGACTCTCGTCGAGCGGGGTCGTCCTGTTCGCCGGTGCCACCGTGATGATCGCCGTCGTGACGGCCGTGTTGAACCTCGACACGTCAGTCGCCTTCCTCACGCCGGTGCTGGTCTACACCGCGAAAAGCCGAGGAGAAGGCGAGGCTCCGCTTCTCTATGGCTGCTTACTGCTGTCCAACGCTGGTTCCCTCTTCCTTCCTGGCTCCAACCTGACGAACCTGATCGTCCTCGGGCACGTTCGACTGAGTGGGGCATCATTCCTCGCCCGCATGTGGGCACCTGCCCTTGTTGCCCTGATGGTCACGGCCGGAGTGGTTGCTGTCCTGGAGCGCCGCTCGCTGCGGGTCAGCAAGAACGACCTGACGCATGTGGATCGGCCAACGCTCGGGCTCGGCCTGTTGGCCGTGGTCGCATCGGCGGTACTGGTGCTCGCGCTGCACTCACCGGCCCTGCCAGTGGCAGTCGTGGGGGTTGTCGCCATCGGCATCCGACTGGCGGCGAGAAAGGACCAACCTCGCCACGTCGTCCAGGTACTCGGCGCCCCACTGCTTGTCCTGCTGTTCGGAGTGGCCGTAGCGATGGGAACCCTGGGACGGGTGTGGGACGGCCCCTCCACGCTCTTGGCGCACCTCGATGTGTGGGGAACAGCGGCGGTGGCGGCTGTCACCTCGTTGATTGTCAACAACCTCCCGGCTGCGTCACTGCTCGCTGCCCGCACCCCAGAGCGCCCATTCGCCCTGCTCATCGGACTGAATCTTGGTCCGAACCTCTTCGTCACTGGTTCGCTGGCCTGGATGCTCTGGCTACGGTCTGCTCGGAGTGCGGGAGCACAGCCATCGGTTGCCAGGGCCAGCCGCATCGGAGTCATTGCAGCCCCCCTTTCGATGGTGGCCGCCATTGCTGTACTCGTAGGAACTGGAGTCAAGTAGACGAATGCGCTTGGTCCATCCGCAGCGGCTTGGGTGCCCTACAACGTCGCGAGCGGGGCGCACGTCCAGGCTGAAGACCATCCAGATAGTCGGTTCGCCCGTACCTTTTGCGCCAACCGCCTACTCCAGTTCCTTCCAGTGCGGCCGCCGAAACATTCGAGCGAACCGCGCGTGTAGAGACGGTCCCTCATCGTAGGCAGCGTCGACGTGAAGAACCGGCGGGCCGTGCGGTGCAGGGAGGGAAGCGGCCTGTTCATTCGACAGGTTGCAACTCACATGGGTAGTGGTGATGTCGGAGATTTGGTCGCGTTCGACAAAGCGATGACCATGCTTCGTCCCCACGACGATGCCGTCGAACTCGTCCAATGAGGGTATCTGCAAAACGTGGACGACAGTGCCGAACTCTGTGCCTGAGGAGGTAAGCACGGGAGTACTGGTCTCCAGCGCCAAATATGAGATTGGTTCGCCATCGTCCATGTCTAAGTCCCTTCGTAATGCGCGAGTCAGGCTCCTGGAGGTCGATAGTTCCCTGGCTTCTTTGTCGCGGCGTCGACTTCCTCCGGCGTGAGAAGTACGACCATCCGGGATACGACCCCACCCGAAGCCCTCGCCGCCAGAGCGGCCGCCGCGGCCGAGACGTTGTCGGGCATGTCGGCGATGATGTAGGCGTCGGCCTCGCCGAACGCGAAGTAGAAGGTTTCGAGGCTTCCACCTAGGCTCTCGATGAGCGTCTTCGACGCAGCAACCCGGGACGAACCGCCCTCAGCCATGAGCCCCTTGGCCCCATCGAGGCTGTACTGGACCTCAACCAGATACTTCGGCATGCGACCTCCCTCGAGTGCGTGGGTGCAGCCACCATATTCCTATGGCAGTGGTAGTAGTACGTCCTCCAGCCATGGGCACCGCAAGAGAAGGAACGGAAGAGAGTGGTTGCGTGGTCGCCGTTGCCGTCGTCGAGCCACCGCCCGCTGGCAAAATCGACGCGAGAAATGCGATTCCAATCAGTGGACCTGGCGTCCGATAGTGCCGGCGCCCTGCCGAGGCGCCCCTTCCGGCGCCGGTTCGGTGGTGTGTCGTAGTCGGACCCAGATTCGGGAGTAGGCCCAGCCGGATGGGGGAGGGTCGCTTCAACGCGCCGGCGTCAGGCACTCCAGGTCGGCTTCAGCGAACGGCCGGAGGTGGACGCCGGGGTCGGACATGGAGGAATCTTCTCATGAGCATGTCCGTACGTGGAGATGGCGGCGCTCGACCATTCGGCACATAGTGGAGGCGGCATGAAACGGTCCGTCGTCGTGCTCGCCGTTGTGGTGGCGACCCTCCTCTGCGCCGCCTGCTCGTCGCGACCATCTTCGCCATCCGAGATTGCGGCAGCCAAACGGACCGTCGCCCACTGGCAATCGGTGGTCAACGAGGACCAGGCGCGCCTCAGCCGAGCCGAGGGCTGTCCGCTGACCTCCGCGGCGAACTGCACTCCTCAGGTCACGACCACCGAGGCCTTGCAGGCCCAGGCCAAGCTGCGGGCCGACGAAGCGCGGCTCTTCACATCAGAGAATGAGCTATCGAAGGACCAGGGCCAGTGACCAGGGCCAATGACCAGGTTGTGCGCGCGCCTCGTTGCCGTTGTCGGGGCGGCCTGTCTCGCAACGGGCTGTTCAGGGTCGGGAGCACCACAACCGGGTCGTCGTCACCGTCGAAGGTAGTGGACATCGTCGGAGAGGTTCGTCAACGACAGGAGGAGGCGATGCGGCGGTTCGAGCCGACCCCTGAGGAATCGGCTGACGACGCCTGAGTGTTTGACCCAAGGACAACCAGGTGGCCTCCATGGTTGTCATCCGTAGCGTCAGACAATCCTTCGACGTGTCCTCGGCGGGGATGACCGAACGATCTCCCTAAGTTGCCCGTGGATGCCCCCGTTGCTGTAGATGCCGCCCCCTGTATCGAGGCGTTGGCCGCCCTCGTGGTCCGTGAACTCGCCACCGGCTTCACGCGTCAGGAGGACGGGGGGCGCATGGTCCCAGACACCCCCGGACACGGCCACGATTCCGTCCAGTCGGCCATCGAGGAGGCCACGGAGGAGGGACCAGTCCGGCTCCACCCAGATGGCGGCCTCCTTCAATGCGTCGAGCGTGGGTCCAGGCACGGCCGGCCACATCGTCACTCTGGCCTCGTCGAGCGCAGATGTGTTGGAGACGTGGAATGCGACAGGTTCTGAAGACCCATGCGAGTGGAAGGCCCCGCCGCTGCGGACGGCCCACCAGACCTCTCGCGCAACAGGCCGGGTGACCACGCCGACCTCCAGTTCGCCGTCGACCTCCAGGGCAACATGCGTTCCCCAGTTGGGATCACCAGCAGCGAAGTTCACCGTTCCGTCAATGGGGTCGAGAATCCAACGGCGCCGCACCCCACGCCGCGACCCTCCTTCCTCGCTGAGCACGCCATCGTTGGGGCGTGCTTGGGTGAGAATGTCGATCAGGGCGGCCTCGACGGCAAAGTCAGCCTCCGTGACGGGTGACCCATCGTCTTTGGCCTGCGAGACCACGCCTCTCTCGAAGAGGGGGAGCGCAAGGTCGCCGGCCACTTCTGCGAGCCGAAGGGCCAAAGACAGGTCATTCGTGGGCGGCCGACTCATTGCGGCACCCTCGCCGTTACGCACACCACTGCCATAAACGGCGTCCAGAACGAAGGGTCCCCGAGCAACCCCAAGGTCCTTGCCACGTCCTCCTCCGCCGGTTCGGTCCCCGGCTCCAGCATCGGCATGACGGTCCGCAGCGTGTGATGCCAGAAATCGGCGAGGTCGGTTCCTCCCTGCAGCATCTCCGTCTCTACGAAGACATCAAGGTCGGTGAGTCCCAGTCCAGCCAGGACCGAGGGCAGGGTTCGCGCCCACTGCCAACGACGCGTCAGGGGCTCTACCGTTCGCCGGAAGGTCTCGTCCGTCGCCGCGGACACCGGAAAGCCATCCGCTTCTTCGATGACCAGCACTCCGCCGGGTCGGGCCGCGGCCACCAGTTCGCCGAGGATGCGCTCCCGGTCGGGTAGGTGCATAAGCAGGTTGCGGGAGTGGATGAGGTCAAAGGACTCCCTTGGTAGTGCAGTGGTCGCGAGGTTTGCCTCCTGAACGGTGACATAGGGCACGTCGCGAAATGTGCCGAGTAGAGCGGTATCGAGATCGAGCGCCAGAACGGAGCCGGTGGGGCCAGCCTGCTCAGCCATCCAACGGGCGACCGACCCGCCACCGGCGCCAAGTTCGGCACAGTCCCAACCCGGGCCGATGCCCGCGTCCGTCAGGAGTCGCGCTGTCCGAGGGTCGGCGATGCGTTCGAGGAGACGGAGGCGTTCGGCCTCGGAGTCATGGGCGTTGCTGAGTGGGTAGAAGCCTTTCCTGGGAATAGCCATCCCGAGCTGCTTAGTCACGCTGACTGCTGACGGATCACTCTGTAGGCCGCCAGCCCGGCGCGAAACCCGTCGAGTTCGTCGATCGTAATCAGGTCTGCAATCATCGTATCGATCGCATCGACCGCGGTTTGGATCGCTATCGCTGCGCTACGTCCCCGAGCGGTCAACCGGACCTCCATCCGGCGCCGGTCTACGGGATCGTTGCGGCGCTCGAGATATTCCCGAAGCACGAGGGTGTCGATCAGCTGGCTGGCCGCTTGCTTGCTCAACCCCAGCGAGGCGACGACATCGGCCTGGGAGCTGAACTCCGCCTCGGACGCGCGGTGATCCAAGCCGGCGAGCACAAAGACGGCATTACGTGGAATGTCGTCGCACCCGGCGGATTCCAGCGCCTGTCGCACTGCGTCGCGGTATACGTCGCGTGCCTCGCGCATCAGTTGCGGCACCGGGACGTCCTCATACGAGGGGCGATCTGCCATCTAACGCGGCAGGCCGCGGCGGATCACGGGGCCCGCCAGCGACTGCTTGATCTCACCGAGCACGGCCAGTCCGCGGCGCAGGCCCGCCATTTCAGCCTCGGACAGCCTTCGCTCCAGCTCCCGGTCGACGTAGTTACAGCCCTCGAAGCTCGCCTGATTGGCCGCGTCGCCCCGCTCGGTGAGCGCGAGCGACACCCTCCCATCGGCCGGATCGATCTCGCGGCTGATATAGCCACGCAGGACCAAGGTGTCGACGAGCTGGCGAAACTCGCGCTGTTTGATGCCGAGCCCCTCGATCCTCTCAGGAATCGATTCCTCGCTACTGGCGAGGTAAGCCAGCAGGTAGCCGCTGGTAGTGGGAAGGTCCTCGAAGCCGCCAGCCGCCAGCCGTATATCAACCGCCCGTTTGTAGCTGCCCCGGGCGAGACGCATCAGCTCGGGGATTGAGAAGTAGGTGTCGGCTATCGAAGGTGTTGGCATGCCGAGACGGTACGCCACGCCTGATGGACTGTCAAGAATAGGGACAGTCATAGAACGGACTATGTGGAATGGCCAGGTCCCGCCCCGCCGCTTCCTGCCCAGACCTTCGGGCACCGAAACGGAAGGTCGTGGACGCGGCCGTCGATTGATTGCGTCGCTGCGAATCGGCAACCGACGACTTTGAGCTCCGAACATTGCCGGCACCTCACCCTTGATTCATTGACCGCACGAGTCAGAGCTCCTTCTGGTCGAACCCGATGGCGCCGATCGCCAGGACGACGGCGGCATACGACGAAACGGCGGCATACGACGAAGAACGAGATAGGCACCTGCGATCGGGGGCCTCAGCCACGAGGCTGCGCACGTAGTTATTCGGGTCACAGCTTGCTTCGAGACCGGCCAAGCCCCCAATCCTCGACGATCTGCGGTGTCTTGCAGCCCACTTTTGGAACTGGACACTCGTGGAGCTATTGAGTACGATACTCAGTATGCTAACAAAATCGGCCATCTGATGAGTGTTCGCCACGCCTTGCTGGCTCTTCTGAGTGAAGGCCCCAAGTACGGCCTTCAATTGCGACAGGAGTTTGAGGCTCGGACTGGTGAGGTCTGGCCGTTGAACGTTGGCCAGGTGTACACCACTCTCCAGCGGCTTGAACGCGACGGGTTGGTTGAATCCGACGACGACGGCGAGGACGGCCCCCAAAAGGGGTTCCGTCTCACCCCTGAGGGCCAGATAGAGCTGAACGATTGGCTCCGCACGCCGCCCGATCTCAGCTCGCCCCCTCGCGACGAGCTGGTGATCAAGATCCTGGTGGCGCTTCGGATGCCGGGTGTCGACGTCCACGAGGTGATCCAGGTGCATCGCCGGTACCTAGTCCAACTCATGCAGCAATGGACGCGCTTAAAGGAGGACGAAGCCGAGTTCGACCTCGGGTTCGCCCTGGTCGTCGACGCCGAGCTGTTTCGTCTGGACGCGGTGGTCCGCTGGCTCGATGCCGCCGACGGTCGGATCAAGCGTGAGGCGTCCGAGCCCCCGCGACCCGAGTCCTTCCCGATGCCGAAGCTGCGACGGAGAGTTGGGGTGCGGCCATGAGCATGCTCGAACTGCGGAAGATCTCCAAGATCTATGGCGAGGGCGCAGCCCAGGTGCAGGCGCTCTACGACGTCGACCTGTCGGTCGACCCTGGCTCCCTGGTGGCGGTGATGGGGGCGAGCGGATCGGGCAAGAGCACGCTCCTGACCATTGCCGGGAGCCTCGAAGAGCCGACCAGTGGTGAGGTGCTCGTCGGCGGGGCCGTCCTCTCCAAGATGTCCCGTAATGACCAGGCCCGCATGCGTCGCCGCTCGATCGGCTACGTGTTCCAGGACTTCAACCTGCTGGCCGGGCTGACAGCCGTGGAGAACGTCTCACTTCCGCTTGAACTCGACGGTGTCTCGGCCAAGAAGGGACACACGGCGGGGATGGCCGTCCTCGAAGAGCTCGGTCTCGCCGATCGGGCGTCGCACTACCCCGACGAGCTGTCCGGCGGCGAGCGCCAACGGGTGTCCATTGCCCGGGCAGTTGTTGGCGATCGCCATCTGCTCTTGGCCGATGAGCCGTCGGGGGCGCTGGACTCGACCAACGGTGAGGTGGTGATGCGGATGATCCTCGGCGCCTGCAAGCGCGGCGTGGCCGCGGTCGTCGTCACCCATGACGCTCAGTTGGCCTCGTGGGCTGACCGGGTTGTCTTCCTCCGGGACGGGCGGGTCGTTGACCAGACGATGGCGCCCCCAAGCCCTGAATCGCTGCTCCAGCCCGCTCCGCATTCATGACCACGACGCTCGAACGACCGCAAGTTCAGGTGCTTCCAGCCAATGGTGGTCTACCGGCGCGCCGCGCCGTGGTGCGGTGGGCATGGCGCCTTTTCGAGCGCGAGTGGCGCCAGCAGTACCTGATCCTCGCTCTCATCACCGTCGCGGTCGCGGCCACGATCGTGGGTTCGGCCGTCGCGATGAACAATCCGCCGCCAAAGAATGCCGGGTTCGGAACGGCGCGGTACTCCGTGTCCTTCACCAACTACGACGCCCACACGGCGAGTGTCATCGCGAGGCTGGAGCACGTTGGCCGCGTCGAGGTGATCGAGAACCAGACGCTGTCGATCCCGGGGTCGATCAACACCTATCAGCTCCGCGCCCAGGACCCGCACGGACCCTTCAGTGGTCCGATGCTCTCGCTCGTCTCCGGTCATTACCCGTTCGGCGCCGACGAGGTCGCCGTGACGAGCGGCGTGGCGTCGGCGTTCCATCTGAGGGTGGGAGCCTCCTGGCGAGTCGGCGGTGTCGAGCGCCAGGTGGTCGGCATTGTGGAGAACCCGCAGAGCCTCCTCGACGAGTTCGCGCTCGTTGCCCCTGGCCAGGTAAGGAACCCGACGGGAGTCACAGCGTTGTTCGACACTCTCGGCGTTCCACCGAATTCGTTCGGCAAGGGCGTTCAGGTCGAGACCCCAGCATCGGTCGCGCAGTCGAATCCGATCAATCCCGAGACGATCTCGATCGCCGCATTGGTCCTCGGCATGCTTCTCATCGCCCTCGTTTCGATCGGCGGCTTTACGGTGCTCGCGCAACGCCGAATGCGCTCCATCGGAATGCTCGAATCGACCGGCGCGACAGACCGCCACGTCCGTCTCGTCATCAGTGCCAACGGTACCGTTGTGGGTGTCGCCGGTGCGATCCTTGGCTTCCTCCTCGGGCTCGTTGTCTGGCTCGCCTACCGACCAAAGCTTGAACAGAGCTCCCACCACGTCATCGGCGTGCTCGCGCTCTCGTGGACTGTGGTGATCGCCGCAATGGTGCTTGCGGTCGTCGCGGCGTTCTTCGCGGCGTCCCGCCCGGCGCGGGCGATCACCAAGGTGCCGATCGTCCAGGCGCTGTCCGGTCGGCCCACCCCTCCTCGTCAGATCCACCGATCTGCACTCCCTGGCATCGTTCTTCTCGTTGTCGCCTTCTTGCTCCTCGGTTACTCTGGTGGAACGAATCACGGCAACGGCAGCGGGGGTGCACCGGAACTCCTGTTCGGGATTGTCCTTCTCGTACCCGGACTGATCCTGCTGGCTCCGTTCTTCTTGTCGTTGGCCGCGCGCCTCGGTCACAGTGCGCCGATCGCGACCCGGCTCGCATTGCGCGATCTGGCTCGGTACCGGGCACGCTCGGGTTCGGCGCTGGCCGCCATCAGCCTCGGGGTCCTCGTCGCGGTGATCGTCATGCTCGCGGCTGCCGCCCGCTACGGAAATGTGCTCGACTACGCGGGCCCTAACCTCGCCTCCAACCAACTCGCCCTTCACGCCAACACGCCGCCTCCGGTGGGTACACACATCCTTACGCCGAACGGCAAGGTCCACCTCCAAACGGCTTCCTCGAGCGCGACGACTGCGACCCCGCAGCAGCTGGCAACCCACGCTGAGGAAATTGCGAGGGGGCTGGGCGCGCAGCTCATCGCGCTCGAGACCCCCGACGCTGGTCTCAACGCGGAGCAAGGTGGCCGGAGCTGGGACGGACAGATCTACGTGGCGACCCCGCAGCTGCTGCGGGCGTTCGGGATCAAGGCTTCCCAGATCAATCCGAGCGCGGACATCCTGAGCTCGCGACCAGGTCTCTCCGGTGTCTCAGGGATGACGTTCACCTACGGATCCAACAACGACAACGCCTCCCAGAATCCCGGTTCAGGCCCGCGGTCGCCCTCGCAGTGCAGCGCGGCGGCCGACTGCCTCGCCAGTCCCGTCATCCAGGAGGTGGGAAGTCTTCCGACGGGCACTTCAGCGCCGAACACGGTGATCACCGAGCACGCGATGAACGAGTTCCACATCCAAGCGACCACCAGCGACTGGCTGATCCAGGGATCACAGCCCTTCAGTGCGGCCCAGATCGGCAATGCAGAGCTCGCTGCGTCGACAACCCAGCTCTCGGTCGAGTCGAAGAATGACCAGCCCACCTCGTCCGCCGTCATCGGTTGGGCGACGATCTTCGGGATCGTCATCGCCCTTGGTGTGCTCGGCATGTCGGTGGGCCTCGTGCGAAGCGAGACCGCCAGCGATCTCCGCACGCTCGCGGCGACCGGTGCGTCCAGCTACACCCGGCGCACGCTGACGGCAGTGACAGCCGGGGCGCTCGGCTTTCTCGGTGCACTCCTAGGGGTGGCGGGCGGTTACATCGGCATGATCGGTTGGCTGCGTAGCAACTCGCTGAACGGGGGGATTACTGCGCTCGGAAACGTTCCCGTCGCGGATCTCCTCCTCATCCTTCTCGGCATGCCGGCCTTCGCGACGATCGTTGGCTGGCTCGTCGCCGGCCGCCAGCCGGCGGCAATGGTGCACCAGGCGATCGAGTAAGCAGAAACAGTGCTGCATCTCGCGTCGCCCTGCGTTAACAAAGCCCAAGGGTGGCCGAACGCACCCAGCTCGTGGACCGATTCGTACCGAAACCCGGGTAGATGGTCGTAGCGAAGGCGTAGATCAGGGGTGACAAGGGTCCTGCGCTGATCGTCCGGGACCGCTGACGGGGGACGGCCCTCGGCCGCCAGTCGCCCATCAGCGTCCTGCGGGCGAACGTTACACAGACCTCAGCTTGCCCTTCTGGATATCAGGACGAGCGATCGCCAGGTAGGAGACGAAGACGAAGACGGCCGCGGCGAACACCAGTGCGGTGGGGCCGTCACCGAAGCCAATCCCGCTGATATGGGCTGGCTTGCTGATGTAGTCGGCGAGGGAGGCTCCGAGTGGACGGGTCACGACGTAAGCCATCCAGAAGGCCACGATGCTGTTCAGGCCGAGACGCCACCACGCCAGGGCCGGGATCAAGATGACGATTCCGAAAAGGACGGTCGAGGCCAGGTAGCCCAGGCCGAGTGAGGTCGCGGTGAAGTCTCCGAGGGCAGTTCCGAGCGCGAAGGTCGCGAACACAGTCGCCCAGTAGAAGGCTTCACGTCGTTGCGTGGTGATGCTGTGAATGGACAGCGTCCCTTCGCTGAAGTGCCAGATCCAGAAAATGGCAGCCAGGATGACCGCCCACAGCAAGGTCGTCCCGGCGTAGGGGATGCCCACGTCGAGGTGAAGGAAGTCCGAGACGCCCGTGCCGAAGATCGCGATGGCAAAGGCCAAGAACCAGTAGGCGAACGCCCGGTACCGACGTGTCGCGAACTGAATGACAAGCCCGGCCACGAACAGGACGACTTCGGTCCCACCGCCGCGGATGTTGCCCCAGGTCTTGAGGTAGTCGGACGTCGCTTCTCCGCCGGCGGTGGTCAGGATCTTGACGATCCAAAAGACGAAGATGACCTCGGGCACCTTGGCAGCGACAGGCGACGGAAAGATCTGGCCCATCAGCGGGACTTGGCCGGAACCTGCCGAGGCTTTCGATCTCGAGTCCCGAGGGACTCTTCGGGGACGCCTCGGAGGTGTCATACGATTGCCATCCTGATCTCACGCAGGGAGAGAACTCGGCAAGTCTTGGCCGTAGCCCTGCTTCGTAGGTGCTGCGGTCCTGGGTCTGTCGAAGCGCCCTTGGTCAGGACACCCTCGGAGGGGGCTGGCCTTCGTTCAATCCTTGGAAGTCGAAAACCAACATCGAGCATTTTCGGCCACGACCAGAACGTGGTGTTGTATCGCGGGCGCACCATCACCGCCCCCGACTGACTCGACGGAGGGACACAACGATCAGCGCGACGACGGCCACAGGCAGGAGCCAGTACCAGTTCCGCCCGTGGTGGGTGGCAAACCAGGTGACGGCGAGGGCCGCCACCACACCGAGCGCCACCGTCCAGTCATCACCGACCACGAAGTCGTACCAGAAGCGGCTGAACCGACGCAGATAGATCACGATGGAACCTGAGGAGCGAAGATCCGTCCGTGCTGACGTCGAAGAGCACGGGAAAGAAGGACGCCCGTGCCGGCCATGAGAGCGATAAGCACGAGAATGGCACTCTCGCCTCCCGGCCAGGCGATCCCTGCTCCTTCGGCCGACCAGAACATCCCGAAGGACGTCAGGAGTATCCCGACGATGAACTTCATCGTGTTCTCGGGCACGCGGCTCAGCGGTCGATGAATGAGAACCCCCACCGCCGCTACGGCGACCACCGTCAATGATGCAACGAGTGCGCTTATCGCCAGCCGATGTTGTGTGGCTCCGAACGAGACAACGATGAAGACGATTTCGAGGCCTTCGAGGAATACACCCTTGAAGGCAATACTGAACGAGTAGCCGTCGAAGGATGCTCCTCGTGGTGCATCGATGGCGGCAACCCGCGTCGAGTCGAAGATGGCGTCCTCGTCGTGCATCGTCTTGTACCCACTCGAGCGAAGAATTGCCTTTCGGCTCCATTGAATGCCGAATATCAAGAGCAGTCCGCCGACGACCAGGCGCAACGGCGTCAGGGAGAGATGACTGATCGCCGGACCGACTGCCGCCACGGCGACCCCCAGCACCACGAATGCAGCTCCGACGCCCGCCAGAGTGGCGCGCCACCCGCGGGTCACGCCCACTGCGAGCACGATGGTCAACGCCTCGACCATCTCGACGGCAGTTGCGAGTACGACTGCCAGAAGCAGGAGGGTTTCGTTCTTCACGTTTCGACCTCGTCGCACGATGTAGCATTTGCTACATATGACTCAAGAGTCTGACGAGAACACTACATCCGGCACCCTGGCTGCGAGGTCGGCGCTTCTCAACAGCCCAGTCGAGCGGTCCGTAGCGGAGTTTCTGCTTGCGACCGGGCCGCGTGCCGGGGCCATGTCCGCTCGCGAGATCGCTCAATCGATCGGGACGAGCGACGCAACGGTGATTCGCACTGCCCGGTCTCTCGGATTCGAGGGCTTTCGAGATCTGAGGCGATTCGTGGCGAGCCAGAGCGCTGAGGTGCCCATCGAAGAGCGTCTACGCAAGAGTCTCGATGCCGTCCAGGATCCCGACGCCGAGCTACGGGCGAGTATCGAGCGTCAGCGTGGGGATCTCATGGCAATGGCTGAGAGAATCCCCGAGTCAGAGTTTCGCGCCGCAAATTTGATCATCGAACGGGCCTCGTTTGTCTGGTGGAGTGGTGTCGGGCCTTCTGCATCTCTCGCCGGCTACGCCGCCTTCCTCCTCCGGCGACTCGGAAAAGACTCCGGCTCTCTCACCCACGCGGGCTTTGATGGTGCCGATGAACTGTTGAGCGTGAAGTCGGGTCACGCCGTCATCGTGCTCGCCTACGGCAGGCTGCACCGGCATGTCCGAGTACTCCTCGAGAGAGCGGAGGAGGTCGGATGCGATGTCGTGTTCGTCACAGATTCCGTTTCCGTGTCTTCCGAGTGGCAGATTCCGGTGTGTCTGTTGAGCGGACGCGGGCGGCAAGGAATGTTCGCCTCGCATGCCACGACGATCGTCCTCATCGAGGCATTGGCCCTTTCGATGGCAGCGAACCAACCGAAACGGGCACAGGCATCGGTCGACCAACTCAACGCTCTACGGGGCGCAATCGCGGGTCGGCCGCTAGCTGTCCACCCCTGACGATCCTGGGACCGTATTGCTTGGCGAGTCCCCTCCAATCGATCCTCGCAGAACTGACCTTCATCAACCAGCAAACCGGACATCTGGTCTTCTGCCAATTGTCCTTGCCGTTCTGACATTCGCCTAGCCCGGATGACCACCTCTCTTCATCACCCTCGGAGGAGGTGTTATGGCCTATTCCCCAACGGCATCCCTTCAGAGATTGGCATTTGACGGCTGTGTTACGAGCATTTGACGCCAAGGATGCGATCGCGTTCGCTTCACCTGCCGACGGGTTCGTGCGACGTAGAAATCCGGAGCCGTGGTCCGCCGACGAGCAAGGGAGGTCGCCATGACCCGGGTTCCAAGGGCCATGTGTGCTGTCTTCGCCGCTGTCGCAATGGCTATCGCGATCGCGGCAACTCCGGCGGCCGCGAAGACGGTGGAGACCAGTCCGATCGACGGGGGGTCACCACATCGAGGCCAGGGGACCGAACTACGAGGTCACCGTGTCAAATGCTTTTTCCGATCCGAACGACTCCCAGGCCTACGGGAGTGCCTCGTGTGAGAGCGGCTGGACCGTGGTCGGAGGAGGCGTGGCAACGCCCGGGATGGAGGGGGGACCGGGGGTTGATGTCAACTCCTCCTATCCCATAAGCGGAGGCTGGGCGGCGTACATGAACAACACGAGCGGGGCTAGCGCCACGTTCGTCGTTCAAGCCATCTGTGTGAAGAGGGCACCGAAGAGATATACCGTCGTTGAGGCCGTGGGGCAGAGCCAGCCTGAGACACAGAACTCTGTGTTCGCCACCTGACCGGCCAAGACCAAGGTCCTCGGCGGCGGCGGGTTTTCCTCGTCGGGTGAGCTCACGGTGGGGCTGAACTCCACTTTTCCCATGTTGCCGGACCCGGCCTACGGATGGGCGGCGCCATGGGCAACAACAGCCCCGATAGCGCCACGGTCACCGCGTTCGCGATCTGTGGAGTTGCGTCCCATTACTCCATCACCAACGGGACCAAGGTGGACAATCCTGCCGGGCAAGAGATGCAAGCTCCCATCGTCAACTGTCCACGGAAGACAGTTGTCACCGGTGGGGGCGACTATTCGACCTCGGACCGACCCGCCGTGCAGATCGAGACAACGGAGCAGGTCAACGAGGTCTCGTGGCTTGCAAACGAAACAACATGAGTGACGGCGATAGCTCGGTGCAGGCGGTGGCAGTTTGTGCCGACTACGCCCCCGGGTAGTCACGTCTTCTTGAGTGGCGCGAACGCCGGCTCGGTGGGATCTGGCGCACGGCCACAGTCATCTGGACCTGGGCCGTCCCAAGTGGTGGCTTTCTGGGACCGAGGTCGCAACGCGGCGCCTCATTGAGCAAACCTTTCGTCGGGCAGCGCCTCATGTGCACTCCACGAGTTCCGGAAATGGCGTCGGCAAGACTCGCGGGCCCAACGGGCCGATTCCGCATCTGCATGGTAGCGGCGGGAGTTCGCACCAGACCCTCCCTCAGCCGTCATAGAGGCTTCAGTGTTGCTCGAATATCTCAGTTGGCGGACGAGCTCACGGACGACCGTTTCGTTGCAAGCTCCGCTATTCGTGTCAGCAGGTTCGCCGCCATCACTGGCGAGTCGATCTCTCTGCTAAGAGGACGGCTGTCGCGATTTCAAAGCGCTGGCAGGCGAAGGAGGAATGCTTCGTGATACCCCACTCATCCGAGTCGATCACGGACCTGATCGACAGATCTTCTATAGGGACGAGACGGGTCCGTCTCCTGGCTCGCCGGTTTCGAACACGTCGTGGATCGGATCGTTCGGGAGGTGGGGCTATCGTCTCCAGATCCGGCGCGCGATTCCTTGCGGTTCTGGAAGCAGAATCGCCGAGGTACATTGTACGGTGCGACTAACGCGATGGGTGCGCCCGACATGATCAGCCGTGACCGGATGTGGAAGATGGTCTCCGTCATCACCGGCATGCTGGGTGGGCTGCTCGCCCGGAGGCTCATTAGGGCGACGTACCAGGCCGTGCGCAAGGACACAGACCCCGCTACGCCGTTCGACCCCACCAACCCCCGGTTCTCATGGCCTGACGCCCTCCTGTGGGGGGCCGCCGCCGGCATCGGACTCGGCATCGCCAAGGTGGTGAGCGCCCGCCTCGCCGCCTTCGGCTGGGAGACCGCCACGGGCACGCTCCCCCCGGGACTTGTCGAGGAGCAAGCGGTCGACTGAGTTCGGCCGGCGCACCTCAGCTTCTCGTAGTCCCCCTTTCGGGCCCCGGGCGTTGCCGTCGTCCTGACACTTCGACAGGAAGACCCGCTGTTGCCATTCTTTTGAACGGATGAAACAGTCACCACCCGCCTATCTTCTCGGCGTCAGCTCCAGTTCGCCGGAGATGCACACGGACCGAACATCGGGGCTGACAGGCTGTCGACCGGACGATCGGACGAGGGGCCAACCTCCCCAGGTCCAGCGACGAGCGGCGGGGCTATCTGGATGTGGCGGACTGCGACGATGGACGAACGACAGACTCAGGCGACTCTGCGCCAGATCAAAGAATCAATTGCGGAGTCGTTCTCCAACAGGCGACGGCATCGTCGTGCAGTTGGAGGAATGCCTCTGCCCGCGACCTGCTGATCAAGACACCCAAAAACAGACCTCGACGTTTAGGGCTGGTTACGAGCGCCTCGCCAAGAAGAAGAGGGAGGGGTGATCCTGGCCTGATACGCCGTCTCCGTGTGACCGGGACACTGGTAGCCGAACGAGCGTGACCACGACCACCCATCTTCGGCGCTCACAACCGAGAAGGCATCTTCGCCCGCAGCCAGAGGCAGGGCGTTGCGGCACCCGTCGGCATCGCAGCGAACGACCGGCCCAAATTCGACTCCCATCGTCATTTCTCCGTGACTTACAACGATTTTCGCACCCCACTCTCATGGCCGGAAGTAAGAATCACCCTTCACAAGCAGTAAGAAATGGGTAAAGACCAAACGCTCCGCGAATGCCTTCGCCGGGCAGCGGCCATCGATGGGTCGGGCAAGCGTCGAGTGGCGGTATTCGCGGGCGTGACCACGATCGGCGCCCCGTCGAGGATCGCCACGGTGTTCGCACAATGGCGCGTTGTGAGTGCCGTATGCGGTGGACCCCGTTCGGTGGACCGCACTGACGAGAGTGTGGCCCGGGTTTGGGTTGAGTGTAGGGCCTCGAATCCGGTGGGTGCCGGGTAGTTGAGCGAACTGTGGCGCCAGGCGGTGCTCCAAAGAGGTGCCGGAGATGACGCCACCTGGGGCTAACTCGCGCTCTCTGGGTCAAGGGTCTCAGTAGCTTCGGGAGCGTCTTTCGGGTAAATGACCCAATGGATGATCGCGGCCACTGCTCCGCCGATGGCTGGGGCAACAATGAATAGCCAGACCTGACTCAGGGCCGTTCCGCCCACCACCAAGGCCGGGCCGAGGCTCCGAGCCGGATTGACCGATGTGCCAGTCAGAGGGATGCCAATGAGGTGAATGAAGGTCAGCGTCAGGCCGATCACCAGTCCGGCTGCGGCGGCGTTGGCGATCCGTGAAGTCACGCCCAGGACTACAAAGACGAAGATGGCGGTGAGGATTACCTCGACCAAGAAGGCACCGCCGGCACTGATATGCACGTCTGATGCCTTGCCGTAGCCGTCGGCCCCGAGGCCGGTAACTGTTCGCCGGTAGAGGGGAGAGGCGCTGAACACCCCCCATAGCAGTAAGGCACCCAAGATGCCCCCGATGAACTGAGCCACCATATAGAGCACGCCCTCGACCGGCTGGATGCGTCGAGCGAGTAGTGCCCCGATGGTCACGGCTGGGTTGACATGGCATCCCGAGATGGGTCCCAGGACGTAGACCAGCGCCAACAGCACGAGGCCGAAAGCGAGGGCTGTGGCGACGATACCCGCTGACAGGTTGTGAGCAAGGGTGAACCCGGCAAAGTTGAATCCCTTGCCGAAGGACAGGGTAGCGACTCCACAAGCAATGAAGACGAGGATCAGGGTTCCAAGCAGTTCTGCCGCAAGCCTTCGAAGCATTTTGAGCAACCTTTCGCTTGTTCGTTTGTTCGTTCGATCGATCGACCCCATATCGGGTGGACGACTCCAGGTTGAAATCTACTTCGAACAAAAAATCAAATCCGATGCCCGTCTGAAGCTCTCGGTGGCATGAATATCAACGTGTCGCAGCCCTATTCGTGGCGTAGTGGTTGCCGAACGAACCCGCCCCTCGGCGACACCTTTGACAGTCCGGCCGGGGAAGCTCAGTGTCCTACCCAACCGGTGAGCACATACCATCAGGGACACCATGAGGCGCCCGCAGACGGCCCCATCGGGGGCGCGTCCCCGCCACCTATTCGGTCCAGCGAGCATGGCCCCGGAACCCACTCGGCGCTTCACCGAGAGCCATCATCACGACCGGTGGCACCACCTAGCCGGCCAAGGTCCCGGGCGGCCGTTGACGCCGCCGGGTCAGATTGCCCGGACCATCACTGGGTAGCGGACGGTCGCGAAGGAGTCATGGTCGCGGGGGCCGTCCGTATGAGCACGGCAACGCCCACGCACATGCCGGTGAACCCGAACACGGCGAGCGCAATCCTGATGGAATTCGAGGTGAAGTACTCCTCGAAGACCCAGGCGCTGAGGGCGATGCTGACGATGGGATCGACGATGACCAGAAAGGGCTGGGACATGCTGAGCGGACCAACGTGGAGCGCCGCCTGATTGAGGATTTCCGCGGTGAGGCCGGCCCCAGCCAGGGCGTAGACAGGCCAATGAGTCAAAGCCCCCGTTACCCCGAACTGGGAGAGCGCCTCGGTCGTGGTCTTGATGAACGTGGCCACGAGCGCCCACATGATTGCTGTTGACGAACCGAGGAGAGCGGCGCGACGTGCCGGTGATCCGCGCGTGCCAATGAGTGCCAGCAGGGCCGCGGCGCCGACTGTTACAACCGTGGCCGCAACCCACGCGTGGCTCGAGGGAAGGCTATTGCCGCCTTGTGGCTCTGACATCGCCACAAACAAGGTCAGCATGAGGCAGGTCAGGACGGCCGACCACCATGTGATCGCACAGATGGACTGGTGGATCCAGATGCGCCGCAAGACGAGGACGAACACAAGCTCAGTGACAAGAAGGGGTTGCACCACCGACATCAGACCCAGGTGGAGGGCGATGGCCTGGAAGATGAATGCCCCTGCCAGCGCCACCCAACCGAGCAGCCACAGCGGGCTAGTGAACAGATACACGACGAAGCGCCACCCCTTGGACTCCTTGGGGTTAGTAGTGCTGGCGAGGTGCTGAGTGGTGACGTTGAATGCGTTGCAGAGTGCCGCCAGTAAAGCGAAGAGGAGCGTCAACACGGCGAACCTCGTTGATCAGTGTGATCGCGCTCTTAGTACCGGTGAGAGCGCGTTACTCCGCAGTCAGAGAAGCAGGTGCTGGCGTGCGCAGGGACATCGTCGTCCTGAAGCCGATGAAACCGAGCGCCCTGGGTCATTCAGATCCGACGGGGGCTTGAAAATCGGCACGGACCAGAAATGTGCTCCTCTCCTAGAATATTGACGGGACCCAGTGATATTGCCGCTCGGGCTCGCGATAGCCATCCCGAGCCTGCCGCGACGGCAGATCGACCTTCGTCGCCGGCGATGGCGTATACGGAACCTGGTCGAGAATGTGACTGATGATGTTGAGTCTGGCTCGGCGCTTGTCATTCGAGTCGGCGACAAACCATGGGGCGGAGTCGGAGTTGGTGGCTGCAAACATGGCGTCTCGGGCTCGGGAGTAATCAAACCACCGCCCGTAGGATTTGAGATCCATCGGAGAGAGCTTCCAGGTCTTGCGTCCATCGTCGATGCGTGCCTCGAGGCGCCTGGTCTGCTCCTCGGAACTCACTTCGAGCCAGTACTTGAGAAGCGTGACCTTCGAGTCCACGATTGCCTGCTCCACAAGGGGTACTAGAGCGAGAAACCGCTCGGCGTCCTCCTCTGTGCAGAATCCCATCACACGCTCGACACCAGCCCGGTTGTACCAGCTGCGGTCGAAAATCACGACCTCCCCACTGGCGGGCAGATGCGGCAGATAACGCTGAATGTACATCTGGGACCTCTCCCGGTCGCTTGGGGCAGGAAGGGCGACCACTCGGAATACGCGAGGGCTTACCCGTTCGGCAATGCGCTTGATGACGCCTCCCTTGCCTGCGGTATCCCTTCCTTCGAAGATGATGCAGACCTTCGCTCCGGTCTCCACCACCCAGCGCTGTAGCTGGACGAGTTCGATCTGAAGGCGTCGGAGCTCTCGTTCGTAGGGTTTGCGTTCCAGCTTCGGAAGGCTCCCTCTGTGGCATTCGAGCGAGTGTGAGGCGGCCACGGCGATGGGAGGGGAGTCCTCTTGGGGCGAGCGCAAGTTCGAACGCTTCTGATGCTTCCGTGGTTCCTTCTTAGTCCTTGGCATCGTTCCCCTTTCGAGCGTGAGTCATTTGGAGTAAAGCGGAGATGCATGTCCTTTTGCCACGCGTGCCAGCTGTGTAACGACCGAACGCGACAAGAGATGAACGCCCCTGGCAGCCGGAGATTGCCCGATGGCGAGCCGCGGAATGCGAACCTGGAGCGCGCCCGGAAAGATCTTGAACACGACGGGTGGTTCGAGGCGACAGGCCTCGCCGTCCACTCCGACCTCCACGTCGCCAGAGGAGGAGATCGCAAAATTGGTGGTCGTCCACTCAAGCCATCCTGGAAAGTGCTGAACTTGACCAACGGCCTCAAGTGCCACGAAGCGCGACGCTTCTTCGGCATCGCGGATTGTGGCAACGGCGATACCGAGCACCCCCTGGTCCAAACGCTCTCTCGTACCCTGCCCTGCACCCCGATGGAGTTCGTAGGGGTTGTTGGAGATCATGATCAGGTTCGCCGTTGAGTATTCGGTACCGTCGGGGCCTCGGAACCGGAGGTCGAGCGGCGCTGCTTCCGGGCCGATGAGGTCTGGCAGCATCTTCATGGCGGTCTGCATCTTGGCGTTTCGATACTCGGAGGACTGGACGATCTTGGCGTAGATGCCCAGCGATGCGTTGTTGACGAAGACGCGGCCGTTGACCGTCGCCAGGTCGACCTGGCGGTCGACTCCGTCAACGTACGCATCGAGCGCGCCGACGACATCTTCACGGTCGAGCCCGAGGTCGAGTGCAAAGTGGTTCCGGGTACCGGCCGGAACCACGACGTGCGGAATTCGGCTGCGGGCGGCCACCGCGGCGACCAGCGCCTGGGAACCGTCACCCCCCGCCATTCCGATGACATCAGCTCCATCGACGACGGCCTTCTCAGCGAGCTGGATAAGATCGTCGTTGGGCCCGAGTTCGATCCCTTGGATCCCACGTTTGCGGCACTCGGAGGCCAGCTGGAATCGTTCGACCTTCCCGCCACCCGATTTCGGGTTCATGATCAGTACGGGATGACTCGGGGGAGATGCCGGCACCCTGGAGGCGGCCTCTCTCTGAAGCCCTCTGGCATTCTTGTGCAGAGCGACCCCGGCAGTAACGATCGAGACGATCGAGAGAGCCAGCACGATAGCTATCCGTAGTGCGTTCAGATCTGCCGTCACGAAGCCAGCAATCAGGATCGCCAGACCCAACAATCCCGACAGTTCGGCTGCGATCCTGGCTTTGCCGTGATGTGCGACGGAGTTCCAGCCGGCTATGACGAGAACCAAGAGCCCAGCGATCGTCAACAGGATCGCTGTGAGAGACCCGATGCCACCGAGCGCAAGCAGGAGTCCACAAGCTGCGAGGGCTCCTAGTGCGACGAGCGCGGCGAGGCGCTCTGGCACGGTGGCGCGTGTCGGATCTTTAGTCATGCGACATGTCCCCGGGCTTGTTTGGCACCACTGGCAACTCCCGAGCATCGGTTCCCCAGCTCCGGACCGCCTCGACTGCCGAGTCGAGAGTTGGAAAGAAGTGGCTCGGGTCGATGGTTTGTGTGAGTTCGTAGCGGTCGATCTTCTGCCGCACGGGATCCTTCATCTCCGCGAAAACGAGCGAGGTCCCCGCTTGGTTGAGGGAGTGTTCGAGATCCTTCAGCATGTCGGCGGCCGTTGTGTCAACGTCGGTGATCGGCTCGGCGGCGACGATGACCCAATTTGGCCGTGGCTCAGTCCGGGCGATGTCTGTGACTTGCTCTCGGAAAGAGCGAGCGTTCGCGAAGAACAGTGGGGAGTCGAACCGAAAGATCACAGCTCCGTCGATGCGGCCAGCATCGGGATATGACCGGATGTCGTGGTAGCCGGGGATTCCCTGTACCGTTCCGAGGGTTGTGCTGTACGGCCACCATGACCGTCGGAAAACATTGAGAATCGAGAGTCCCACCGCGATGGCGATGCCAGGCAGCACACCGAGAAGGGCGACACCCAGTAAGGCTGCGATGGCCAGGGCGAATTCGGCTTTCCGCAGGCGCAGCAGTCGCTCCAACCCCTTCAGATCGGCGAGAGACAGGGCGGCCGCCATCACTACGGCTGCCAGGGTGGGTTGGGGTAGGTTTCGCAGCAAGCCCGGTACGAGCAGGAGCATCAATGTGATCGTCGCCGCACCGACCAGGCCGCTGACCTGTGTCCTGGCGCCCGCCTGTTCGGCTACGGCGGTCCTGGATCCACTGGTGCTCACGGGAAACCCTTGGAAAAGGCCGGCTGCGACGTTCGCCGCGCCGATTCCGATCATCTCCTGATTCGGATGCACATCGTCACCCTTCCGGGCAGCAAAGGCGGACGCTGTCGAGATCGTGTCCGTCAGTGCGACGAGTGCGATCCCGAGAGCCCCGGCGGTCAAGAGAGGCAGGTCCGACGCCGACACCATCGGCAAGGTGAAGGGTGGGAGCCCTTTGGGCAGTACCCCCACGAGCGACACACCGTGGTCGGCGAGATCGAATACCACCGCCGCCAGGATTGACAGAACCACGGCGACGAGAACGCTTGGCAGTTTCGGCAACAGGCGTCCGAGTGCCAGGATCAGCGAGAGTCCGAACAACCCGATGGCCACTGCGGCCGGTACTGTCTCGCCCCGCCAGAGTCCTTCGACGAACCCCTTCACATCACCGAGCAGGTTGTCCGAATCGACGGAGAAACCGAACAATTTGGGGAGTTGGCCCATAACGATCGTCAGTGCAAGTCCGGTCATATAGCCAATCTGCGTCGGCCGCGAGAGGAGATCGGCGACGAATCCGAGCTTGGCCACCCCGGCGACGAACATGACGGCTCCCACCATGATCGCCAGAATCGAGGCCAGTGCGATGGCCCGTTCGGGGTGGCCATCGGCGCCGGCTAAAGGCAGGATCGTTGCGGCGATCATTGGACCGAGAGATGAATCCGGGCCAAGAACAAGGATGCGAGAGGGCCCCAGAACGGCGTAGCCGACGAGGCAGAGGATCGACGTATACAACCCGGTAATGGGAGGCAAGCCTGCGAGTTCGGCGTAGGCCATGCCTTGTGGCACCAGAATGGCGGTCAGGACGAGGCCCGCCATGATGTCCCGCGGCAACCAGCCCCGCCGATAGGTAGTGATCACGTCAAGGCCAGGAACTCTTACGCCCACAAGCGAGGCCTTCCTGCCGCTACCACCGCAGAGGGAGGCGGGCACTCGTCCCTGCGACGGGTACGAAGGAGAATGGCCTCAACTGGCTCGCATCGAGCGGCCGTCCCCGGAGTTCGTGCGATTCCAGTTGCCTGTGCTTCCATCCTCAGTTCCGTCAGATCAAAGCCTCGGGTACACCCGTCAACGAAGTGGCCCGTGCTGGTTTGGGCGGATTTCGGATGAAGGCTGCCGCAGCCAGGCCCGAGAATCCGATGACCGCGACCACGATCATGGCGATTCCATATGATTTGGACGGGTCGGTAAGACCCGAAACCAAGATCGTGCCAGCGATCGCAGTGCCGAGAGATGAGCCGAGGTTGGAAATGCTTCGGGACAAACCCGAGATTTCGCCCTGGAGGGATTCGGGAAAGCTTGATTGGACCACATTGACCGACGGCGTGAGCATGATTCCGAGTCCCAAACCGATGAGCAGGAGTCCGGGAGAGAAGGCCCATGGACTCGGGGAGTGCCGGACAATTCCAAGCAGGAAACCAATTCCAGCCATTGTTGTGACGAACCCGGTCAGGATCAGCGTTCTTTGCCGGTAGCGCTTGGCAAGGCGTCCCGCGGCCAGCGAGGAGACCAGGATGCCGAGAGTTGCGGCGGTGAAGATGACACCAGTCTGGATCGCGTTATAGCCGCGTACTACTTGGAGGTAGGCCGAGACGACGAACGAAGTTCCCATGAGCATGAGCCACTGCACGTTCTGAGTCACGAGGCCAAGGTTCGACGTGCGGTTATGAAAAAGTTTCGTCGAGAGCAAAGGTTCCTTCCCGTCTCGTTCCCGAGTCCGGATCCAGACGAAGAACCCTCCGATGACCAGAGAACCTGCGACGAGAAGGGCTGCTGTCGCTACGAGGCTCTGATCGCTCGCCAGAATTCCTGTGACGACGAGCACCAAACCCACAGCCGAAAGGATCGCTCCTATGATGTCGAAACGACGGCTGGGGTCTGGAAGCAAAGGATCCTTGATCCTTCGACTGAGCAGAGCAATGGTTGCGACAACTATGGCTTGGAAGACGAAGGCGGCTCTCCAACTGATCGCCGTAGTGATGAGGCCTCCGATCAGCGGCCCGGCGGCCGCGCCAACTCCCCCCATGCCGCTGATCATGCCGAAAGCTCGCGCACGGGCTTTCAGATCGGTGAACAGCATGGTCGTGAGGATGTAAACGGGCGGGATCAGTAAGGCAGTCCCAATACCTTCCAAAATCGAGTTACCGACAATCAGCACCGCAAGGTTTGGTGCGGCCGCGCTCAGCAATGCCCCGATCGCGTAGAGAGAGAGTCCGAGCGTGAAACAGCGTTTTCGTCCCCATCGGTCAGTCAGCTTCCCGCCCGGGATCATCAATGCAGCCATCACCAACAGAAAGAGAGTGATCGCGACCTGAACCCCCTCCACCGTTGTGTTGAGGTCATGGCTGATGTCATTGATCATGACGTTCATGTTCGACCCGGCAAAGCTGCAGATGAATTGAGCCAGTGCCAGGGGAATGAGCATCCTTCGCAGTGAAGGAGCTGCAGCAACCCGTTCCGACGGTGCCATCGCTACACGCTTTGCATTCTGACTCCTGCCCACTTCATCCGTAGCCACTCCGCGTATACGACGTTCCGAGGTCATACACGTCCGACGAAGCAGGTCCCCAGTCGCGGAAAACAGGAAACGTCAACGTCCCGGCGCCACCAAATGACCAAACGGCTTTAGCTATCCCAGTCAGCCGATTTCAGCACAGGCTGCCCCTTGTCCCCTATCGATCCATGCGCTGGACCACACCATTAGGCGCAGGTCGACCCATCTATGCTGGCAGTCCCGACACTGCCATCGAAGTCGATCGTGGCTCGGGAGCGATAGACCCACTGTCAGCAACGGATCCTGCACAGATTCACAAGCTGGACAAGCCTGGGCGTTCGGACAGAAAGCCACGATCCATCCTCCTTGCGCGCGGGATTCCATCCATCCGACTTGGTGAGGAATTACGTGACGAGTTCTGTGATTTCGGGATCACCTCCGTAAACCGCCAACGCGTAGATGACCAACGCGGCCCCGGCAATGTACACAAACGACCAAACCGGATAGTAGGGCATCCACCAGATGGCGCTGATGCCAGCGACGGCGGCAGCGACGATTCCGATCCAACGGGCAAAGTTCGATCCCACTGCAACCATGAGTCCACAAATAATCAGGATTGCGGCGACGACGAGATCAATCCATCCGTATGTCTTGAGGCTGTGACCGAAGATCGCTGCCTCGAGATTGGAGGGAAGGACCCCATGGTACGAGAAGGCCCAAATGGCATCGAACACCTTCATGACGCCCCCCAACATCAGCAGAATGCCCGCAAACAGGAGCCAGCCTGCACCTCGCGTCTGCATCCTTCACACCTCCAAGGTTGAGCAACGGTCGCCCACAGATAGTCAGCGGCGACCATGACGATCACGCCACGGGTGGCAGAGTGCGGGAAACCTGCTTGCAATACAGGGGCCCCTTGTCAACGGATGAGCCGCCTTATTCGCAACAAACCTCCATGTCCTGTGGTTCCGGTGTCAAATAATTGCTGCCCATCTCGAATCCAAGCCCACTATCCCACTCGCCGGGGTCGGATTCGTCACCCTCAGCGGGTGATTCGGACGGTGGGTGGACGCGTATCGCAGTGAGCGTCAACCGATATTGACCAGAATTCCGAAAGGCGCGACTCTCAGAGTTGCTTGAGCTCGGCCTTCGGGTCCAACTCCCGCTGGCCGATCGCCGGACGAACGAGCACCTGAGCCGCAGCCTTAGAGAACTCCGAGCTCCTTCGCTCGCGTAATCGCTTGGTTTCGGGTGGAAACATCGAGCTTTCGGTAGATGTGCGTTACATGGGTTTTGATTGTGTTGACCGACACATAGAAGCGGTCAGCAAGCTCCGTATTGGTGTACCGAGTAGGAAGATAGGAGAGAATCTCGATCTCGCGGTCGGTAAGCGGATTGACAAGGACATCTCCCGGCGATGGGGAGGCAATCTCACGTGCTCGCTGGAGGATGCGGTCTGGAAACGCCGACTGCATGTGTGTCAAGTGCGAAACCAAGCGAATGATGGGCGGTCCGGCGCGTACGAACGCTTCAACCAGCGAGTATTGCTCGCCGAGCGCCATGGCGGTGGCAAAATGCATCTCGGCCTCGACGTCCGACCCGTCGATGTCGGCCAGCCAGGATTGTAAGAAGAGGCAATTGAGGGTTACCAGTGGCTCGGCAGCCTCTGATAGGTGGAGCAATGCGTCTGTGCTCTTGTAAGCCACATCTCGGTCGCCGATTGAAAGGGCCGCCATCGCCCGTTCGAAGATCAGCGCTGGCGAGCTCGCGGTCTCCGCGCCGACGGTGCTCACGGCATGACGGGGACAACCATTCAGGCGCAACAGCCGGGACTGAAGGGCCCGAAGTCGATCGGCAACGATCGCGGGAGGAGGAGCGCCGAGATCCCTTCTCCTCGATAGGGCCATCGTCTCTGCCCGGTCGTAGCGACCTTCCGCCTCGCACAGCAGTGCGCCCAGTAGGTGTCCGAACCAAGAAACCTGACTGCGGCAGTTAGCTTCGGCTCTCAAAACTCCCTCGTGAAGCGCGAGTGCGGCTCGGAGGGGCGCGCCCGCCTCTAACGCGGCGAGCGCAGAGGCCAAGAAAGCCTCTCCCGTAGAAGGATGAGCGAGGAGACCGACCTCCTTGGCGATGGCCAGTGCCTCGTCGGACAGGACGGCTGCGCGACCGATGTTCCCACACCAGGCGTCGATAAGCGCGAGGGAACCCAGCGCACTGATCCTCCAGATCGGGTATGTAGCACCCCCGGTTGTCAATGCCCGATCGAGCCAATCGCGGGCCTGTTCATAGTCGCCCTTTTGGAAGTGCGCCCAGCCGCAGGACAGAGCACCGACCGTTTCGAGTGATGCGTGATTGGTCAGGTTCATGATGACCGGGATCCGGAGATCGCGGTCTTCCTCTAGCATTTTGAGCCCGCGCATGGCCAGATCGATGGAGATCTCCGGGCGAGGCCGCCATTGAGCGAGCGATGCCAACACGATCTGGGAACACGCTCGTTCGCCGTCCGTTGAATGTGGATCGGCGGAGATCTGCCCGAGGATGTTTTCGGCAGTCGCCGGCTGACCTTCGTTTCCCTTCAGCATGCCGAGAAGCAAGCTGACATCGTGCCGATCTGCGCGTGCTGCTTCGGGAACCTTAGAAATCCACCGAATGACGGTCGCCATTTCCCCTTTCTCGAAGATTTCAGAACCACAGCTCATTACCACCTCGAGAACCTCGTCCCAACTCTGGTTACGGAGGAGGTAGTCGACCGCTTCGTTGACCTCGCCACGCTGAAGATGCCACCTGGCTGCCTGCTGCAACATCTCGCGGGCGGCCATCGGGGCTTTTGCCTGGAGCTGGAATCGCAAGACATCTCGAAAGAGGTGGTGTAAGCGAAACCACTGCCGATGGGTGTCGAGCGGCACCAAGAACATCGATTCTCGCTCGAGTTCTTCAAGTAGCAGTTGTGAGTTCGGCTCGCCAGTCAGATCGTTGACGAGCTCCGCGCACATCTTGTCCAGCACAGACAGGCGCAGCAGAACCTGGCGCCTTTCAGCTGACTGAGCCGAAAGGACCTCCTCGCTCAGATAGTCGGCGATAAGCCGATCATTTCCGCTGAACTGGGCGATGAATTCGGAGTGGTCGTGATATGTCCTAAGAGTCATCCCTGCTAGCTGCAGGCCGGCGGCCCACCCTTCGGTTCGGGCGACAAGGGTAGCGACACAATCCGGATCCAGCCGTCGCCCGGTGATGCGCTCGAGGAGCTCAGCGGAATCGACGGCATCAAGGGCAAGGTCCGACTGGCGAATCTCGATTATTTCCTGGGCGAGCCGGTGACGACTCCACGCGATGGGAAGGTCGGTTCGCGTCGAAAGGACCAGATGGACGTTGGGAGGCATACGGTCGGCCAATTGGCCGATGTCGGACACGAGGTTGGCGTTCGACAAGCGGTGGAGATCATCGAGGACAATCACGACCGTGTCTAGCTCGGACAGCTGTGACTCAAGCGCTTCAAGCAGTGCCGCGCCGAGGCCGCCGCCACTGAGTGAAACCAGCTGAACGAGGTCGGCGAAGTCCGGGCTGATCTCACCCAGACGGCGGAGGAGCCGTTGGGAGAAGCGGGCAGGATCGTTGTCCTTGTCCCGAATTTCCAGCCACACGAAATCGAGATCGGGATGCGCATTCGCCCACTGAGCGAGCAGCACCGATTTCCCAGCACCGGCTGGTGCCACGATCAGCGTCACTGGATAGCTGAGGGCCCTATCCAGCCGGCGCCTGGGACCCGGGCGGTCGACTGCATGGGCCGGAGCAGCGGGTACGGCCATGGTAACTCCCGATCCCCTGCCCGACCCCGACCGCCACACTGTAAAACCACGGGGAGACAAAAGCTAGTGGCGTGCGGCACAAGTCATAGGGTCCAGTTGCGACGGCGCCTCGCAAAGATCACCCTCTCCGGATGATGGATCCGGCCCGAGCCAGTCCGAGAATGAGTGTGGCGTGTAGCTTCAGGCCGCTTTGGAGGCCGGCATCAGGCCAGAACGAGCCCGGTCACGACATTTGACTGGGTTACTTGGGCACAGCGGATAGCCACTGCGAAGGACGCAGACCATCACAGGGCATCGTCCTTCAGGAAAGGGCCGCTTTGGCTGCAACGAAGTTCGAGATCGTTGTCAAGGGGACATTGAGCCCGGTTTTGACGGCGGCGATAGAGGGATTTGAAGTCAGCAACTGTAGCCATGGGCTGACCTACCTGGTGGGGTGGGTGCCCGACCAGGCGCGCCTGCATGGGATTATGGAACGGTTCCAAGACCTCAACATCGAGCTTGTGTCGATCAATCCGCTCACCCCGGCATGACCGGACCGACATGGGCCTCCGAAATGGGTCAGGGTAGGAATCGATCAGTTGCCAATTGAGTCCGAACTTGCAATCAGACGGCTTGCCTCGGTCTGCTTAGTTGTCACGCAGTAACACTCCGTAGCGAATCGGCGTCGCTCCTCGGCACCACGGACCTATCCGGAACCCCCCGCTTCCGGGCGCTCGTCCGAAATCCTCGGATCAGCGGCTGCGGGCGGGCCACGAACTGGCTCGGCACGGTCGGCGGCCGCCAGATGAGTTGCGAGCCCAGGGGACGCCAGCCACCGAGAAGTCACGCTGCGAAAATCGCCCTCGTCGGGTGATGTGCGGCCCGGATCACCGCGCGACGGTGAGTAGATGGCCACCAAAGCGGCCGCCACACGGCAACTGCCTTCGGCGGCACAGAACGCCAACGATCAATCCTGTTGGCATCGATCTCCCAAGCAAGGCGCCCGCACCGACTGGCCGCAGCTGGACGATTTCGGAGAATCCTCCGGCACTACCCAAGCATTGACGTGAATCCTGTCGGACCTTCGAATCAACCTTGGAGAGCAGAGAGTTAGATCATGAACAACTTTCCGCCAATTGCGGAATATGCATTTCTCTCGGATTGCGAAAATTCTTGTCTGATTGCGCCCGACGGTTCGGTCGAGTGGCTTTGTCTGCCTCGGCCTGACTCGCCCAGTGTATTTGGCGCGCTTCTCGACCGGTCTGCGGGCTCATTCCGGTTCGGCCCTTCCAACACGGTGGTTCCGCACCAGCGGCGTTACCTACCAGGCACGATGGTGGTGGAGACCACCTGGCACACCTCAATGGGATGGCTCATCGTCCAAGACCTGCTTGTGATCCGGAAGCTGCTGGGCCAATCGCGTCGGCCGGCGTACCGGCGAGCACCTCCCGATTCAGTTGCCGCTGGGATTCTACTTCGGACGGCGAAGTGCATCTCCGGCAATGTGGACGTCGATGCGACCTGCATCCCGTTGTTCGACTATGGACTGACGACAGGAAAGTGGTCGTACGAGAACGATAGCTACGGATGCCTCACCGTTCGAAGTCCGGACAGCAAGGAGGAAGTTGCCCTTGTCAGCAGCTTGCGCCTGAGCGTAGGCGGCGCCCGATGCTACGGGCGTACCCACCTCGCCGAAGGCGAAGGGGCGTTTGTCGCCTTGTCGTGGGGCGATGCCGCTCCGACCACCCAACAAGAGGTCGAGGAGGACGTGGCGTCAACGGTTGCATATTGGCGTCAGTGGTTGGCCACCGGAAACTTTCCTGATCACCCCTGGAGGCAATACATCGAGCGCAGCGCTCTCACGCTGAAGGGGCTCAGCTACGCGCCCACCGGCGCGGTCATGGCGGCCTCGACGACATCCCTCCCGGAGACCCCAGGTGGTACCCGCAATTGGGACTATCGGTTCACCTGGATCAGAGATACCGGCTTCATGCTCCGTGCGCTCTACCGGTTGGGATTCGATTGGGAAGCCCTCGAGTACTTCGCCTTCGTCCTCGATGCCGTTAGCCAGGGGGACCTCGATCAAGCCTTCGAGCTGCAGATCATGTACGGCATCGATGGTCGGCGCGATCTCACTGAGTCGACTCTCGACCATCTCTCGGGCTATGGCGGGGCGCGGCCAGTTCGGATTGGTAACGGCGCCTGGAATCAGCACCAGAACGACGTATGGGGGATGCTGATGGACGGGGTCGACGAGCACATGAAACAGGGTGCCGCCCAGATCGCCCACCCCGTATGGCAGGGCTTGGCGGGTCTCGTCGACGACGCACTGGCCCACAGCGGCGATGCCGACCAGGGGATCTGGGAAATCCGCGGAGAGCCCATGCATTTCACGGCATCAGCCGTTCTCTGCTGGGTCGCTGCCGACCGCGGAGCGGATCTGGCGCGGCACCGTGGAGACAGCGAACGCGCCGCGCGCTGGCGCCAAGGGGCGGATGAGCTCAAGTCAGACATTTTGGCGAGGGGCGTCGGCGAGACAGGGAGGTTTAGGCAGGCATACGAGAACGAGGAACTGGATGCGGCGCTTCTTCTGATCCCCATCATGGGATTCCTGCCGCCAGATGACACGCGAGTGAAATCGACCGTCCTGGCGATCGCGGATGAGCTCACTGAGGAAGGACTCGTTCTCCGCTACAGGGTCGACAACACTGATACTGGCGCAGAGGGCAAGGAAGGCACGTTCACCATCTGCTCGTGGTGGCTCGTGTCCGCGCTGACAATGACCGGCGAAATCCAACGGGCGAGGGATCTATGCAAAAAGCTGCTCTCCTTCGCCGGGCCATTGCATCTGTACGCGGAAGAGATCGATGTCGCCAGTGGAGAGCACCTCGGGAACTTCCCTCAGGCATTCACTCATCTGGCTCTTATCGACGCGGTGAGCCTGCTCATCCAAGCGGAGGGAAAATCCAGTTGAGCAGAAATGAGGGCAAACGTGAAGCGATAGCCACTGAATACGGTGCTCGTCGGGCGGTTTCCCGGCGTCTGTGGGACCTCACCCCCGTCCGCAGCGTCACAACAGCTCCGTCGGTGGGATCGATCCTCCTGGAGGACCGTTCGCAACCCGACCCGAACGCGGCTGGTCCCGAGCTCTTGGGTCGAAGACTCGAGGTGACAGATGCGGGCCCTGATCAACTGGGCTCCGGTCCTTCTCATAGCACTGAAGTGCCTAAGCCGGGGCTGCACGCCGTGAAGGAGAAATGGCGTGACCGGTACGAGGGATCTCCGGTAAATGATCTGGTTGATGGGCTCCATATGGTGGAGTTCGGTGACCGAATCGTCCTCTTTGGCGCCGCCCTCTTGCTGTCGGTTCTGCCGATGGTCATCCTTCTCAGCGCCTTTGCAAACTCCCAAGTCGATGATGACATCGCTCGGCATCTCGGCCTGAACAATCAGGGGTCGCGGATCGTAGACAAGCTCTTTTCCTCACCCACTGTCACCGTCAGTGCGGGGATCATTCTGAGCCTGTTGCTTTCACTCGTGGGGACAGTCCTGGTGGCGCGATCCATCCAGACCATCTACGAGAAGGCATTTCAAAGACCGCACGCGCCGGGCATCCAGAGCCTCGTCCGCTGTTTCACGTGGATCGCGGTCGCTGCCGGCTTGCTGATCGGAGACGCTGCCGTCAATGGCCCTCTACGTAAGGCACCAGCGGGATCACTCCTAGAGGGGGTCATCGACTTCATTGCTCTCACATTGTTCTTTTGGTGGACGATCCACTTCCTGCTGCTCGGCCGAGAATCGTGGCGGGCGATTCGGCCAGCGGCGATCGCGAGCGCATTGTTCTGGCTCGGACTTGGTGTATTCGCATCGCTCTATTTCTCTTCGACGATCGTCTCTGACAACAGGTCGTACGGAAACGTCGGCGTGGTATTCAGCCTCGTGACCTGGTTCATCGCCATTGGCGGGGTCATCGCTCTCGGTGCCGTCGTTGGCGTCACCTGGCGAAAGCGAATCGGCTGACGTGACTTATCTACACGGGGCAGTGTCCCTCGAAGATGCTGCGCCGGGGGCCTCAGGCCCGGCTGGACGGTGGTTGCTCACAGTTCCGATCCGCGCCGTGGTAGGGGCGGGTCCATCATGAGTCCGCCAAGACGCACCGCGCCCGTCAGTTCACAAGAGGTCTCGCAGTTCTTCGAGAACCTTGCTTCGAGTGGGAGCCAGCCACTCCTCCATCGAGCTTCGGGCACTCTATGCATCGACCTCCGAGACGGTGGGGCCGTCGAGCATTGGAGCGTCGAGATTGTCAAGGGTGACGTTTCCATCTCGCACCGAAGAGTCAGGGTCGATGCCACTGTTCGTATGGACAAGAGTCTTTTCGAGGAGACGATCTGTGGAGAGGTGAACATGATGGCGTCTCTCCTCCGGGGCTCGGTCGAAGTCGAAGGGGATCTCGGGCTGGTGGGCGCTTTCGAGAGGATGCTTCCCGGACCGAAGAGCTCGAGGGAGGCGTTCGTCAGGCGGCAAGAGGAGCTGTCAGTATGAGCCTCGACCTCGTAAAGATCCTCGATGGCAACACCTTCGTGGTGAGCGACGATCGTGGCGACATCGACGCGTCACTGACGGATCCGACGGGCCTCTTCTCCTTTGACACCCGGTTCCTCTCACGCTGGATTCTCACCATCAATGGAAAGAGGCTAAACGCGCTGTCCACGGACGATGTGCAGTACTTCGAATCCCGATTCTTCCTCGTTCCAGGGACCGGCACCGTCTACGTGGATGCCGATCTGTCGGTCATCCGTGAGCGGGTCGTCGCCAACGGGTTCCACGAGGAACTCGTGATCCTGAATCATGACGCCGAAGCCGTCGACCTCGAGGTGCGTATCGAGGTTGGTTGCGACTTCGCCGATCTCTTTGAGGTGAAGGATGCGCTGAAGAAGAAGGGAAGTTATGAACGAGTCGTGGACGGGGACTGCCTGAAGCTGAAATACCGCCGCCAAACATTCCAACGGGAGACTTGGATCACGGGTGGGTCGTCCCCGGCCGTCGATGAGAGCGGATTGACGTTCTCGCCCACCGTGTCGGGCCACGGTCGATGGGAGACGAAGCTCGACGTCACGACGGTCCAATCGGTTCTGGAGCCGGTCATCCAGCGCAGCAGATCGCGACATTCGCGAAGCGGTGTCGCTGAGAGCATGAAAAGGAACATGGAGGCGCGGATCGATGATGCTCCCCAATTGGGATGTGACAACGATGCGCTGAAGATCACCTATCGACGAAGTCTGGTCGACATGGCGTCGTTGCGGTTCGTTGCCCCCATTTTACCTCGGCACGCGCTGCCGGCTGCCGGACTGCCTTGGTTCATGACAATGTTTGGCAGGGACAGCATTTTCACCAGTTTGCAAGCCCTTCCGTTCGCTCCCGAGCTGGCCGCCACGACCCTCCGTGCTCTGGGAGCCCGCCAGGGAACTCGCCTGGATGACTTTCGCGATGAGGATCCAGGCCGCATTCTCCACGAAATGCGGTATGGCGAGCTGACAGCCTTCGAAGAGCGCCCCCATTCTCCCTACTACGGGTCGGCGGACGCAACGCCTCTGTACGTCGTCTTGATGGATGAATACGAGCGCTGGACCGGGGACGCCGTGCTGGTGCGGGAACTCGAGCACGAGGCTCGCGCCGCCCTCAACTGGATCGACGAGTATGCGGACCTTCAAGGCAACGGATACGTCTCGTACAAACGTCGCAATGAAGCAACGGGGCTCGAGAATCAGTGCTGGAAGGACTCGTGGGACTCCATCTCGTTCCATGACGGCAGCTTGCCCGGTTTCCCCCGGGCCACCTGCGAGCTTCAGGGCTACGCCTACGACGCCAAGGTCCGGGGAGCCCGGCTGGCACGCCTCGTCTGGCACGATGACGGCTTTGCCGATCGACTCGATAAGGAGGCCCGAGAGCTCAAGCGCCGATTCAATCGCGATTTCTGGATCGCGGACAGAAAATACTTCGCGGTCGCTCTCGATGAAAAGGGGCGTCAGGTCGACACACTGACGTCGAACAACGGCCACCTGCTGTGGAGTGGAATCGTCGACAAGTCAAAGGCGAAAGCTGTTGCCGCCCATCTCATGGGGAGCGAGCTCTTCTCGGGTTGGGGAGTGCGGACGCTGGCCGAGGGTGAAGGTCGCTTCAACCCCATCGGCTACCACGTCGGAACGGTATGGCCCTTCGATAACTCGTTCATCGCATGGGGGCTGAGACGCTATGGATTCAAACGAGAGGCCGCTCAAATCGCGGAAGGCATCCTGTCCGCGGCCGAGTTCTTCGGCGGTCGCCTACCCGAGGCCTTTGGCGGTTATTCACGCGTCCTGACGAAGTATCCGGTCCAGTACCCGACAGCTTGCAGTCCGCAAGCTTGGTCGACCGGGGCTCCACTTCTCCTCTTGCGCACGATGCTTGGTCTTGAGCCCATCGGGGACCATTTGGTTGTGGACCCCGCATTGCCGGCGACCGTCGGACGCATGGAATTACTCGACATCCCCGGTCGGTGGGGGCGGATCGACGCGTTTGGGCGCGGCCGTATCGCCGCAGATCGCCTTGACCGGCGATCAGCGGGTCGTGCGTAGGGGAGTGCAAACGTTGCTGTCATCGGGATCGGAGACCTTGTCGTGCATCTGGTTGGTGGACCCATCGGGTTCGACCGCGCGCCACTTCGGCTCTGGGCAGTTCGGCATAAGTCATTTTCATGGCGACCTCGCCGAAAGCCCGTCCGGTCGATGGGGCTTCAATATTCGGCCGCCTTCGACCGCAGGCATCAGCATGAGCAGTTGGCCCGACTAATTCCGGTCGGCCAATCGAGCGAAAGGAGCTCCCATGGGAATGAGGCGACGGACAAGGCGACGAGGACTTCTTGCTGGAGCGGTAGCAGGGGGCGCCATAGCTCACCACCGCAACAAACAGCAACAAGGAGACGAGCTAGCCGACGACACTCAGGGCCAATATGCGCCGCCACCGGCAGTTCCGGCGGACGAGCTCGAGCATCTCGCGCAGCTGCATTCGTCGGGTGCGCTGACAGACGAAGAGTTCGGGGCGGCGAAGGCAAAGGTCCTCGGCTCCTGACCGGACGTCGGATTGCTCGAAGTCGCGGAACGAATCGATACGGAGACAGGAGGATGTGATGAATGAACAGCGAAAAGGCGTACTCGTGAAGGCGCTCGAGGCCGAGGTCGGCGATGTATCGATAGATCTGAGCACTCTTTACACAGACGATGTCGTGGGTTGGTCGCCGTATGCCTCGGTCGAGGGCCTCGAAGCGGTCGCCGAGCTCGCAGCACTCCGTGAGATGGCGTTCTCCGACGTTGTCATCCTTCTCCGAGGAGTCGATGGGGTGGGCAACAAGGCGTTCGCCGAATGGCTCATCGAAGCCGATCACACGGGACCATTGATTCTCGGGGAGGGTGTCGAACTGGAACCGACGGGACGACGCGTCCTGTTGGCCGGCGTTACCGTGGCCGACTTCCGCGGAGAGAAGATCAGGTCGTACCGGACCTACTTCGACGACCTCTCGCTGATCGAGCAGATGGTCGGTATCTGATCGGACCGGCCGCTGTGGAGTTCCGTGTCGAGGATCAACCTGATCCGCTGGACATTGAGTTGCTCGAAGTGCAGATCCGTCGCGCCGCGTCTGACGCCATGGGGCTCGGTGAGGAAGTGGACCTGGCCATCTTCGTCCGCGATGCCGGCACGGTGGTGGCTGGAATTAGCGGATGGACCTGGGGCGACTGTTGCGAACTGCAGAACCTCTGGGTGGATCCCAGCCTCCGAAGAAGGGGCCTCGCGACTCAACTTATCGCTGCCGCGGAAGCCGAAGCGGCTGCCCGCGGATGCTCCCAGACCGTCCACTTCACCTATGGCTTTCAAGCCCGAGCTCTCTACGAACGCAACGGATACGAACTGCTGGGTCGCGTCGAAAACTTCCCATCCGGGACAGACGCCCTCTGGTACGGAAAGCGACTGCAGCTCAGTGCAGTTCCCAACCGATTGCGGCGTACGAGTGTGATGGCTTCCGCTAGGGAGGAACCTGGCTGCCTGTGGCCGCCGACGAGTCCGAGTAACCCCCATAACCTTGATAACGAGTCTTCCGACGTTGGTACTGCCCCGACGCAGGATGCGACGGCTCCCGAGGGAACCAGCAGCCACGACCGCATAAAGGGACCATGAGCCCGAAGCTCTTGATGCCGCGACCATCCCCAGAAGGGAGGGCTGAGATGGAGACCATTGTCATGAGTGCGCTCGAGGGTTCCCGCCCCCGACCTGCCCGCCCGAAGGAGCTACAGCCACGGCAAGAAGTGGTGACGAGGGCGCGGGAAAAGGCGGCCATGAAGGGGTCAAAGATCACGGCGATTGATGACCCCGAGGGTGCCGCGTTGGGGTCGGACCTCCACTCCGGCGTTGAGGTGTCCATGCGGGAATCCAAAGACGGGTGGATCGATCGGGTCAAGCTCGTTGGGCCGTACCGGGCCAACAAGGCGCTCCTCGCGGCGAGTGGGAACCCCAACGCCCGGTTCATGCACTGCCTCCCCCCATTCCACGACACCGACACCGTGGTCGGCGCGGACATCATGGCCGAGACCGGCATGGTCGGCGGCTTCGAGGTGACCAACGCGGTCCTCGAGTCCAGCGCGGCCATGGTCTTCGATCAGGCCGAGAACCGCCTCCGCACCATCGAGGTGGTCCTCGTCGCCACCCTCGGGTCATGACAAGCGCAATCTCGGCCAGCGATACCGATCGCAGTCGGCTGCACTGGTACGCCCGAGACCCGGCCGAGATCGCCGAGGCCCTGGGCGTGGAACCGTCTATAGGGCTGACATCTCAAGAGGCGGCTCGACGGCTGGAACGAGATGGCCCGAATGCGCTGCCCGAGGAGAAGCCCAAGCCCGGATGGCGTCGGTTCATCGATGAGTACCGGACCTACATGCAGCTCATCTTGGTCGGGGCCGCGATCGTCTCGATGGCGATTCAGGAGTGGAGCACAGCCATTCTCCTCGTGGCTCTCACGATCCTGAACGCGGTAGTGGGTCTCCGTCAGGAGGGTAAGGCCGAGAGCGCCATGAACGCCCTGAAGTCGATGATGAAGGTCACCGCCAGGGTGCGGCGTGACGCGGTGGTGGCGGAGATTCCTGCCGAGAAGGTAGTCGTCGGCGACGCCGCGCTCATCGCGGCAGGGGACGAGGTTCCAGCTGACGGCAGGATCGTCGAGGCGACCGCGCTGCAGATCGACGAGTCGGCCCTCACGGGAGAAAGCCTCCCGGCAAACAAGGAGGCCGGCACGCTTCCCGAAGGCGAGCTCGGGCCCGGTGAGCAAACCAACATGGTGTTCATGAACACGCCGGTGACCCACGGAAGCGGGGTCGTCATCGTGACCGGTACGGGGGCAACCACCGAGCTCGGGAAGATCTCGGGGATGCTTGCTCGCACCGAAAAGGAGCAGTCACCACTCACGAGAGAGTTGAATCGACTCACCCTCTGGATCGTGGCCGCCGCCGGACTCACCATGATCGTGATGATCGCGCTCGGCCGCAGTCGAGGCGACGCCTGGGACGTCTTGTTCGTCGCGGCTGTCTCCCTCGCCATCGCCGCCATCCCCGAGGCCCTTCCCACGGTCACTCAGGTCATTCTCTCCCTCGGCAGCGTCGAACTGGCCAAACGGCACGCTCTCGTCAAGGAGTTGCCGGCGGTCGAGACCCTCGGGTTCACCTCGGCGATCAACACCGACAAGACCGGAACTCTGACAATGAACCAGATGACAGCTGTAGAGGTGCTCAATCCGACCGACCGCTACACCATCACCGGCTCTGGCTACAGCCTGGAGGGGAGGATCGAGCATCCGGCCGGGACGACCGACACGATCGAAGCGGCCATCTTGCCGTTCCTGATCGCCAACGACGCCGAGCTGGTTGCCGGCAGGGTCGTTGGAGACCCGACGGAAGGGGCCCTGCTGGTGCTGGGCCACAAGGCGGGTATATCGATCGAGGCCACCCGCGAGCGGCTGCCTCGGATCGCCACCCTCCCCTTCGATCCGACGTACAAGCTCATGGCGACCTTCCATTCGACCACGGGCACCGATGGGCGGCCCGTGGTGCGTTGTTTCGTCAAGGGCGCGGCCCCGGCCGTACTGGAGCGAGCCGCGACCGCTCTTTCTGCCGGCGAGAGCATCCCGTGGGACTCTGACTTGGCCCATCGAGCCCAGTCCAACATCAAGCGGATGGCGGGCCTCGGTTGGCGCGTGATGGCCGCGTCCCAACGAGACATCGAGGCTCGCACATTCGACCCGGGAGGAGAGCTCCTCTCCTACCTCAAAGACCTGCAGGTTACGAGCCTTGTTGGCATGGTCGACCCGGCACGGGACGAGTCACGACAGGCAGTGACCGAAGCCCAGGCCGCTCACATCCGGGTTCGCATGATCACCGGCGACGATGTCACGACAGGGGCCGCGATTGCCAAGCAGGTCGGGATCCCCGGTGAGGCGATACTTGGCGCCGATTTCGCTGCCATGTCGGAAACAGAGCGGCTCGATCGCGTCGACAAGATCGGTGTCGTCGGACGGGTGGCCCCCGAACACAAGGTTCTCCTCGTCGACACCCTCAAGAAGAAGGGCGAGGTCGTCGCCATGACCGGTGACGGGGTGAACGACGCCCCGGCCATCAAAGCGGCAGATATCGGTATCGCCATGGGCAGTGGCACAGAGGTGGCGAAGAACGCCGGGCCGATGATCCTGTCGGACGACAACTTCGCCTCGATCGTCTATGCCGTCGAGCAAGGCCGGAAGATTTTCGACAACCTGACGAAATACATCCGGTTTGTCTTGGTGCTGCTAGTGGTATTCGTACTGACGTTTCTTGGTGCCTCGTTGTTCAATATCGCCGAGGGCGCACCATTCAATCCAGCGCAAGTGTTGTGGATCCACTTCTTCGTGAATGCACCATTCGGGTTCGCGCTTGGGTTCGACGTGGAGACCCCGGGGCTAATGCGCCGCATCCCGAAGCCACGCGGACAGTCGGTGCTGACGCAGCCGCTGCTCGTCACGGTCGGGCTCGCCGGCCTCCTCATCACGATCGGCCTGCTCAGCATGATCCAGATCGGCACTTCGGTCTATGGGAGCGTTGCCATCGGGCAGTCGATGGCGTTCACGGCCTTCGCGCTTTGTCTGATCGTAGCTGCGCTTGAATGCCGTAGCGAGACTGGTTCGATTCTGACGACTGCCACGTTCGAGAGCCGACAGATGAATCGGGCTCTGATTCTTGAGTTCATCCTCGCCGTGTTCACCACTCAAATGGACGCATTGAGACGGATCCTCGACACCACCCAGCTGAACCTGCGTCAGTTCGGATGGACACTCCTGCCGGCTTTCGGCCTCCTGGTGCTGTGGGAACTGGGCAAGTACGTCGCCCGGAGTCGGGCTTCAAGGCCGGCCAACATCGCCGTGCTGGAACCGGAGTCGATCGCAAACTATGACTGACCCCAAGCAGGGGCTCGTTCCACGTAAGAGCGACAAAAGGAGTGTGACCTGACCATGGTTGCCTACACGTACCCGTTGCTGAGCATCTTCTGGACGATGCTCGAGTTCTTCCTCTTCTTCATCTGGATTTGGCTGCTCTTCGTCATTTTCGGCGACATCTTCCGCAGTCGCGACATGGGAGGCCTGGCCAAGGCGCTGTGGGTCATCTTCGTCATTATCGTGCCCTTTCTGGGCGTCCTCATCTACCTCATCGTTCGTGGCGGGAGCATGCACGAGCGGTCTATCGCCCAAGCCCACCAGCAGCAAGAGGCGTTCGACGACTACGTGCGCACTACGGCTCGTTCATCGAGCAACGTCGACGAGCTAGCCAAGCTGGCCGATCTCAAGGAGAGGGGCGTCCTCAGCGAGTCTGAGTTCGAGGCGCAGAAGGCCAAACTACTGGGCACATGAGTGTGCGGCCAGCCGCTGTCGCCGAGCCGCGAGTGCTTTGCGAGCACGGAAAGATGACCGGGCGGTGGTCCCGCCTCGTTTCCGCCATCCGGAACAGTGACGACGAGGCGGTCGAGGCCGTCCTTGTCGACCTGAGCAGCCGGAACCGGCTGATGGCGCCGCTCAGTCTTTTGGTGGGCGCATTCGCAATGCTGTTCCAGGGGATCCGGCTCCTCTTCACGAACTGGCGTCTCACTCTCATCCAGATCCTCCCGGCCATGCTGATCTGGGCCGCCATGCTCGACCTCAAGATCCACCTGCTCAAGGGCAAGAGCTTCACCGTGTTGCGGGGTCCCGTTCTTGTCCCCCTCGTTGTCGCCATCGCCGCGCTGACCGCGGCGGCCTACTTCCTCAACGGCGTGTTCGCGTTCTCGGTTTCCGGTGCGAGCGGTGCCGAAGAACTTCGCGTGGCCGCTGCCCAGGCGCGGCGACACCTACGGCCGATCCTCGGCTGGGGTTTCGCTATCGGTGTGGCCCTTGGCATCGCCACGACGGTCAGTCCGCGCTGGGGCCGCGGTTGGTTCGCCCTCATCCTCGGCATCGTGACCGCGCTCATGATGATCACCTACGTCACAGTCCCGGCCACCATGGTCGGCATCCGGACCGAGCGCTCGCGGCGGGACCAGATCACGACTACGGCGGTCAGCGGGGCCATGAGCGCCGTGGTCTGCTCGCCGCCTTACTTGCTGGGGAGGTTCGGAATCGTGCTCCTCGGCTCGGGCAACCTCTTCGTTGTCGGCCTGTTGATGTTGATCATCGCCGTCCCCCTCCAGACGGGGGCGGTGGCAGCCACCAAGGCGGTGAAATTCAGCACCCGGCTGTTGGCCGGGTCACCTCGGGATGCTTCGGCCCCGCCCGTCTCGGCCCGGGACACCTCTTCGGCCGGCGACCTGCCCGGCTCACCTCGACCGGGACGGGGCGGTTGACCGGCGCGGGGCTGGCCTTCGCTGCGGCCTTCGCCTTTGCCGTCGGCAGTGTCTTCCAGCAGCGGGGCACGCTGCAGACCGAGGCCGCCGAGGATGATCCCCGTTTCCTCCTCCAGAGCTTGCGTCAGCCCTTGTGGTTGTTCGGGGCCGGGGCGCAGGCCGTCGGATGGGTCCTCCAAGCCACGGCCCTGGACCGTGCGTCGTTGGTGGTGGTGCAGTCGGTCAGCGCGTTGAGCCTGGTCATCGCGCTTCCCTTGGGGATCGTGGTTACCCAGCAGCGCATCGGCCGGCGCGAGGTGGCCGGTGCCCTCCTTGTGCTCGTCGGCATCGTCTTTTTCCTCTCGGCCGGGCAACCCGGGGGGGATCGGACGATGCCAGCGCCTCCAAGTGGTGGATCGCGTGCACGATGACCCTTGGCTTGCTCGTCCTACTCGTCGCCGTCGGTTCCCGTTTCTCAGGAGCAGCCAAAGCACTGACCTTTGGCTCGGCGGCCGGGCTTGGGCTTGGGCTCCAGGCGGCGGTGACCAAGACATTCGTCACCCAACTGGGTGGCGGCCTTTCCGCATTGCTCTCGACGTGGTCGACCTACGTTCTCATTGCCTCGGCCGTCACCGGATTCGTGCTCCTGCAATCGGCCCTCAAGACGGGCGTGCTGGCTCCGGCCATGGCTTCGAGCAATTCGGTCACGCTCTTCTCGAGCGTCATCCTCGGTATCAGCGTTTACGGGGAGACGCTCTCGGGTCCGAGCGGCGGACACCTCGGCTCGGCGTTCGTCGGTCTCGCCGTGGCTGTCGTCGGCATCGCATTGCTGGCCGGAGCCGAGGCCCCGGCCGGAGGCCAAGACGTGGCTGGCGCGGATAAGACCACCCTTACGACGTGAGCTCGGGCGAAAAAAAGCCAAAGCCGCGATGCTCGCACCGATCGGCCATCGGACACCGACGGCTCCTGATTATCAAGGAGGTGCCGCATGGGATTTGGAACTCCGAGACCAGAAAGGCGGGGCCTGCCTCATACCGGCCAAACGGACAGCGCAGACCGCCGGCTGGCGTCCATCCGGTTGGGGTTCTGGCGCAGGAGGCATGACGCCTAGAACCGTAATGGACTGGATGTTGTCGGGGCGGAGTCGCGGAGCGCACTTGATTTCGAAAAGGGAAATGGTCCCAGCGAGCCGTTCAGAACGACGATATTTGGGCCGACATGGGTACCCCGGCGGACAGAGCGACGGACCTACGGGCGTTCCATCGGTCTCAACACGTAGCAGTTCGTCGATCCCTGAGGCCGCAACTCGTGTCCTCAAGTAGCTCCGACGACATCGAACGGCAACGCCGGAAGTGGAGGATGTAGGGACTCGCCATGACTTGACGAGCCCCACGAAGAGGGCGGGCAGCGACGGTATGGCTAGCCGATGTCCGGATCTGCTACTGGGTTGACGGATACAAGTTCAACGTTGAGGTCGAGCAAAAGTTGGAACAGGTCATGGATCCACTCCTGATCGTGGACGGCGCCCACTAGATGAGTGAGCCCATCAGTGCAGTAGCTTGTTTCGAACCCCTTCATGGCCTTGCGCAGAGCAGGACTCAACCTCCCGCGAATGACGATTTCGATTTTCTCGGACGGCAACATCTTCCTTTCGGGTGAACGTGGCGGCACCAGAACGTGTGGGCTCCATATGGACAGGCTGGTCATGTGCAACGGAGACTCGCTCATCAGCGGAGCGTCGAATCCCGCTCAGGCCATTGCGGCTGGCAAGCCAGAATTTGCACACAGGGCGATTCCAAGGCCAGACGTGGCAACCTGATCGTCCGCCCGAACGATCGTCACGTGCGAATGATCTTGCCTATCAGTCGCAGGTACGGCCCATTGGACTACGTGTTGGTAAGAAGAACATTCACAACGGTCAAGAACGGAGTAAATACCGTAAGCGCCACGGCCGGGTGCCCGTGAGCCGATCCAACGGCTGTGAGAGTCCGATCCTGAACGTAAGGGTCCTAGTGCCCCACGGCGCTTACAACGGCGATCGGATCGAACTGGTTGTTCGACCGGGATGAAAGATTCTCAAGGAAATACACTGCGAGCCCGCGCCCTCGAACGAACCAGACAGCTGACGAAGGCCGTTGGTGACGAAGCACGCGGATCACGAGGTCATTGGCGGTAGCGTCCATCCGGATGAATCCGGGGGAGGTCGACGACGACGCGGCGGCGGACCAGGCGGCGTAGGGAGCTGAGCACCACGAGTCGGGAGCCTCTCGGCCCAATCGTATTGGGCCAATCTGGCGATCGGCCGGTTGGACCTATTTCAAGATGTTGACCGCTCTCGCGATGACGAGGCCCATTACGACAAGGCATGCTGTCGCCTGGACGGCCATTGCCAGCTTGGCCCAACGTGAAAGTGGCATCACATCGGTAGGGCTGAAGGCCGTCGCGTTGGTGAAGCCCAAATACAAATAGTCGAAGAACTCAGGTCTCCATCCCGGCCGCGCCACGTGGGGGTTGAGGTGCTCCGGAAAAGCGAAGTCCGGGTAGTCAGGTGCCGCACGGGCACGAGACTCTGGTCCCCTACCATCGAGCTCCCAGTAGAGGAACGAAAAGGTGATGATCACATAGACCCACGTGAGAGCACCTACTCGGAGTAGTTGTCCTGGCGAATTGGTCTCTGGCCCACCTCTGATCAGATCGACCACGAGCCGAGTGGTGACCGCACCGGCGCCGACCACAAGAATGGCCACGAGTCCGACCGAGAGTGACCGAACGAGCGTCGACCGGCGATCGATTCGTCCGGGATCAGCTCGGACGAGGGCTAGGAGAAGCAGCACCTCGATGGCGGGAACGATCCATACCGGCCCCAGACTGAACTTCGGAGGAAGCAGGAACGGAAGCGCCATCGCGACGAGGAGCACGAGGGCCATCGGCCACCGCTTCTCTCCTTGACCATGGATGCCCTCGATGCTCATTTCTTCGCTGATGGACATCCCACCTCCGAGTCCCGACGCAGGCGCCACCGGCTCCTTTCGGGTGACTCATGTCGGTCTCATGACCGGGTACCAGGACTCCGGTGACGAAGGCCGCATCGAACCGCTCACGCCCGTAGGCCGCTCCCAGAAACCCGAGCCGGTAATTTACAATCGGCGAATTGTCGTACGCAACTGACTGTTCCACCATCGGTGACTAGCTTCGTCACCCTCAGGGGCTGATTCGCTGTCCTCCGCTGTCGGCAACGATGGCCGGATGGCAACTGCGAGGGGCAGTGAATTCCCGGTGCACGACCAATCGGGCGACCGGATCCCCATGGCCGCCTACCTAGGATCGGGCAAGTCGTTCGACAAATCCATCAGTTCGTTCGCCGAGACCTACGCCGATCAGAACGAACGGGGCTATGACGCCTCAAGAGGACGGCACCCGATGGTCGCATCGTGGTCAAGGCAGGACTCTGATCAGGCACAATCGGAGACCGCACGAATCACCCGATTCGGATGAGCACGGGACTGCAACCAGCCATAAGCTGCGCAAACCCGAAGATGAGGAACAACTGATGACCATAGGACCAGTCGAATACATCGTCGTTGCCTTTCCCGGCAACAAGTTCACGGGTGAGATCGCGCCCGAGCTGATCGGACTCGTCGAATCGGGGACGATCCGGGTTCTCGACCTCATCTTCATCGGTAAGGATGTCGACGGAAGTGTGGTGACCTTCGAAATCGACGAGCTGGACGAGGCAGCCAGCTTCGGCGACCTCGACGGTGAGGTGGGCGGGCTCATCAGCCCTGCAGATATCGAGTTCGTGGCGTCGCAGTTGGAGCCCAACTCGTCGGCTGCCCTCCTCCTCTGGGAGGACTTGTGGGCAGCGCCGTTCGCCCAGGCCGTCCGAGATTCGGGCGGAGTGCTCCTCGCCGGAGCTCGCGTCCCGCACGAGATCATCGAGCCGGCGTTGGCGGCACTGCCACCAGCTGTCTGACTACTCGAATGGGAAATACCAGGCAGACCGATCACACAACGACAGGAGTCAGCGCATGATGAGAAGACGACCGATCGCGCGCATGGCCGTTCGTACCACGGCAATCGCGGGAACCGCGGCAGTCGTCGGTGGTCATATGGCCAACAAGCAAGCCGCGGCGCAGGCTGCGCAGGGCGCTCCCGAGCCGCAGTACGCACCTGCACCGCAGGCTCCGCCCGACCCGATCGAGCAGTTGACCCGCCTGGCTGCGCTGAAGGACTCGGGTGCGCTCACGGAAGCCGAGTTCGAGGCGCAGAAGGCCAAGCTGCTGGCTTAGGAAGGCTGACCCTGGCTGGGGGTCATCCTGATGTGAATCCCGCCGCTCTTGCTACGAATCACGACGGCAGGGACGCCATTCACAGCCGTTGACGCCGTCAATGCTGCTTCGAGCGAAAGGGCGGGGGGTCCCATCGGGGGAGCCCGTCGAGGTTCCTGGCCGGGAACTCGAAGTGGCCAGTGATCGACCTGTTGGGGCCAAGAACCTCTGGACTCGCCGTGAGGTGGTCGCCGCCCAGATCCGACGCCCTCGTCCGTGGCATCCGTGACGGCGACGAGGAGTTGGTGGAGTCAGCAACCCTCTCGTTGAGTCAGCTCGGTCTTCTTGCCCGCTGGCCATGCTTGTGGTGGCTTCGCCATGCCGTTCCAAGGTGTCAAGCTGCTCTTCACCAATTGGAGACTGACTCTGGTTCACACACCTCCGGCAATGCGATTTTGGGCGGCAGTGGTCGATCTTAAAGTGCATGCGCTTCACGGGATGGAGGTTCACTTCCTGCCAGGACCACTCTTTGCATTTGTCCTGCTGGCCCTCGCCGGGCTCACGGCGGGCAGCTTCTACCCGAACGCGGTTTTCGCCTTTGCCATCTCTGGCCCGGGCTCCCTTCAGATTCGACCGGCGTTCTCGCAGCCCGCGTCCACATTCGCACCGTCCTGACATGGGGTTTGGCAGTGGGCATTGCCCTCGGTATTGCCACCATGGTCGTCGACCGCTGGGAAAGTGCTCGTTCTACATAGCGCTTTCTGTGGTCGTGGCGACCATGGTGGTCGCCTATGCCGGCTGGGCTGCCCGGACGATCCGTGTGAAATTCGCTCTGAGCCGAGTCGCCATTCTCATGCTGGCATCGCACACGTTGTTCTACGCTGGCAAAGGCCTGGTGGCCTTTGCCGCTGTCATCCGAATCGGTACGACGAGGTCGGTGGAGGCGATCAAGATGAGTACCAAACTCACCGTCGGACGCACCTTGGAGGAGGACGATGTGACGTGGGAGGCGGCGAGACCAAGGTGCGGGGGTTGAGCGTGACCGCAGCCGGATCTTCGGTTCCCTCAGGTTCAGAGGACCGGTCGGCTCCGGTAGAGGCTGCGCCCCCGCCAGACCCGCTGGACCTCGTCAAGTCACGGAGCTATGTGCAGCTGCTGATCCTGGCGGGACTCGTCGGGATCCCTGTGTCGGCCGTGGCCTACGGCTATCTCAAGCTGGTCAGCCTCTTACAACAGTGGATGTTCGCGTCACTGCCCAAGGAAATCGGGTTCAAAGGGGTGCCAGCGTGGTGGCCACTCCCACTCCTGGCCCTGGCCGGCCTACTGGTCGCCTGCATCATCACCTACCTTCCGGGGACGGCCGGCCACAAACCGGCCGAGGGCTTCAAGGCCGGCGGGGCGCCCACCGCGATCGAGCTGCCGGGGGTCCTTCTGGCCTCGCTGGCCACGTTGAGCCTGGGGGTTGTCCTGGGTCCGGAAGCACCTCTGATCGCCATCGGCGGCGGCTTGGGCATGTGGGCCGTGCACCTTGCCAAGCGGGACGCGCCGCCAACTGCCGCCATCGTCATCGCCTCGGCAGGGAGTTTCGCCGCCATCAGCACGCTGTTCGGGTCACCGCTCCTCGCCGCCTTCCTCCTGATGGAGGCGTCCGGACTCGGCGGTCCGATGATTGGAGTCGTGCTCGTCCCCGGGCTCTTGGCTGCTGGTGTCGGGACTCTGATCTTCATCGGGCTCGATTCGCTGACCGGATTCGGCCTCTTTTCGCTCTCCATTCCCGGCCTGCCACCCTTCAGCCACCCGAACGGCGTCATGTTCCTGTGGGCTATCGCCATCGGCCTTGGGGCCACCGTCCTCGGCACTGCGATCCGGTTGATCGGGCTGTGCCTTCAGTCCATCGTCGAGCGGCGCATGCTCGTGCTGATGCCGTTGATCGGACTGGGTGTGGCCGGCCTCGCCGTGGCCTTCTCCGAGGCGACGGGACGCGGAGTCTCCGAGGTGCTGTTCTCCGGTCAGTCGGCACTGCCCACCTTGGTTCTGCATGCAGGAGGATGGACGATCGGAGCGCTTATCCTGCTGGTCGTCTGTAAGTCGCTCGCCTACGGCCTTTCGCTCTCGAGCTTCCGGGGAGGCCCTGTCTTCCCCTCGATGTTCATTGGCGCGGCCGCCGGTGTCGCCATGTCGCATCTTCCCGGCATGAGCCTGGTCCCCGGTGTCGCCATGGGAATCGGCGCGATGGCCACGGTAATGCTGAAGCTTCCGTTGACCGGCACCTTGCTGGCTACCCTCCTTCTCGCCAGTGACGGCATCGCGGTGATTCCCGTCGTGATCGTGGCCGTGGTCGTGGCCTACGTGGCTACTGCCTGGATGCCGACCCTTGAATGGCAGAAGAGCGACCGAAACACTCCGGCGGCGGGGGCGGCAACCAGCGCAACCTCAGAAACGACGACGTCGGCTGCTGGCTGAGGGCGGACTGGGCAAGCCCGCGCTTCACACAGCATGGGGAATCATTTGAGTCCGGAAGCAGCAACAGGCCACAGGCGGGGTCTCGGACCTTTCGTCACCTTCGTCGAGTACCGGCGTTCAGGCGGGCTGTTGGTCAAGTGGGAATCGCGGCGACAGCGAAAGAGCCGAGTCGGAAGCACCTGGTGGGCACCCCGATCCCGGAGTTGGTGGATCGGCGTTCTTTTTGCCTTCGGCTCGGCCCTCTTTGCCATCGGTGCGGTACCTGGCTTCGCCCAGACCGCCGGGCGACTGCTCGATTCCATCACCTTCTTCGTCGGGTCGCTGTTCTTCACGTCAGCCGGGTTCCTCCAGTACTGGGAGTCGGCGGACGTCAGTGAAGGCGATTCGAGGCGTGGATGGAGACGATTGATATCCGTCCATCCACACCAGATCGACTGGTGGGCCAGCGGTATCCAACTCATCGGCACTCTGTACTTCAACGTGAGCACTGCCGTTGCCATCAGTACGGATCTAAGTGCCCAGGTCGCGCGTCAGCACGTATGGCGCCCGGACGCGGTCGGTTCGGTCTGCTTTCTCGTAGCGAGCGGCCTGGCCTGGGCCGAGGTGTGCCACGGATGGGCGGCGTGGACTCCTCGCAGTGTTTCGTGGTGGATCACCCTCCTCAACCTCCTGGGCTCGGTCGCATTTGGAGTCTCAGCGGTTGCGTCGTACGTCGTCCCGGCCACGGGACAGCTCCGAAACCTCGAGCGCTCCAACTTGGGTACGTTCGTGGGCGCGCTTTGCTTTCTACTCGGAGCGGTTCTCCTGCTGCCGGAGGGCTCAGAGTGACACCCTTGACCAGGCTCAGCGCACTCATGACGTCTTTGATGGATGAACCTGACAGGGCCTCAGTTGGCCTCGGGCCAGCACCTCGAGCCCAGCCCACAGGGCGCTCCACTCCACGGAATCCCGCTTACAGAGGACCGTCCTCGGTTGGGCTCCACCATGAGTGTCCTGCGCATGTCGGGCCATAGTCGCCGACCCGGCAACTGAGCCGGGATGCCGGGGCTCCGTCCACATAAACCACAGTTCCGGTGATGGTGATGTCAGCGGACCCCAACGGCTGTCGACATCAAGTCACCGCCGCACATGCATGACCGTGCGCACGTCCAGGTCATGGAAGATCGGCTCTCCGGTCAGCAACGCGTTGATCTTTTCGGCGTATTCGCCCGTAGCCGGATCGCCGGAGTTCTTCATAGCTTCCTCATATGTGTCGAACTCGACAATGACAAGGTAATGACCGGGTCGGTTCCGGTCCTCAGTGATCGTGGCCTTAGACGCAAGGAGCAAATCGCCGCGCATCTCCTGAAACTTCTTCATCAAACCCTCTAGCTCATCGATCCGGGACGTCTCAAACTCCATGATCTGCACAAAACCCGCCATGCCAATCTCCAATCAGTTGTTCGTTCGGACACCAAATCTACTCCGGGGGTCTGGGAACGTGCCCTGTGACGATCCGAAGTTCGGACCGGGGGAGTGTAAGTCAACTACGGTCGGAGCAGATCCGGTGACAGGGCACCTCCACTGCTCACGGTTGCCATCTACGGTACTCCTCAGTTATTGCTCCTAACTTGGAGCCCAGCCAGCGGGCAAAGGGAACGAAGAGAACTCGTCGGACGCGGCGTTGAATCAGGATCAGAACAAAGAGCACGGGTCCGAATAGGCCCAGAATGCCGGCGAAGAGCCACGTTCGGATGAATCGTTGTAGTCGATGTGACACTGGCATCACCGTAACAAGATCGAGAACCAGAGCAACCCTCTAGGCCTTGCGATCGTCGGACCCGACGGGCTGTCGGGTGGCGGATGTTTGTCGAAGAGTCTCTCATTTAAGCACCTGGAGAAGACCTACTGGCAGAAATCGGAGCCAACAATGGGAAGAACATGGCCAGGGCGCTCCGCCACACCGTCAGGACCTGCTCGAGGGGTATGTCGGCCTTGGGATCCTCCGGCGACATCACCCCACTCGGGTGATGCCGAGACCCCAATAGGGACTAAGACTGTGGCTGCGGGGGGTCGTGCCTTTGGGCGACAACGCCCAGGTCCAGCAGTGTGTCCGATACCGGAAGGTGTGAACCCAGATGACTGCGACGCAAGGATTGCCCACGCTTGGCCCCATCGCTCGCTACGAGCAGAACATCGTCGAGCGCATCAGCGATTTCAACGATCCCCGCCAAGAATGGCGGCGACTCTTCTCCGAGTTGCTCGGCACATTTTTCCTTGTGTTGGCGGCTGCCGGTGGGGGCATGATGGGCCACGCCTTTCCGGGGGAGATCAGCCACACAGCTGCCGTGGTGGCTCCGGCCCTGACCGTCTTGGCCATCATTTTGTTCATGGGCAAGGTGTCCGGTGCTCATCTGAACCCAGCGGTGAGCATTGCCTTTGCCTTACGGCGTGACTTTCCGTGGCAGCGGGTACCTGGCTACATCGTGATGCAGCTCATCGGGGCCACGCTGGCTGCCCTGTTCCTGCGTGCCGTGATCACGGTCTCGGCCACCTATGGATCCAACTATCCGGCCCATGGCCACTCGGACATGGCTGCGTTCTGGATGGAGCTCATCTTGACCACGGGGTTGGTCAGTGTGATTCTGGGCACCGCCTCGGGTGCTCAGAACATCGGCTTGTTCGGTGCCTTCGGGGTCGGCGGCTACATCGCTCTCGCTGGCTTGTGGGGCAGTCCCATCTCGGGTGCTTCGATGAACCCGGCCCGCACGTTCGGCCCCGATCTGGTCGGGCACAGCTTCTCCGGGTACTGGGTCTACATCGCCGGTCCCATAGCCGGCGCCGCGCTCGCCGTCATCATCGCCTTCGTTCTGCGAGGCCCAGGCGGGGGTAAGTCGGGGTCGGGTGCGGCTCAGGGCGACATCTTCACCGAGACTTACGAGGCGGGAAAGTCCTAACAAGCAAGATGTCTGAACCGGCTTGCTACCGAAGACGACGTCAGCGTTGCGTGGGTTTTTGGCGGTCGCGGTCCGCCCGTGGCAAGTCCTGCTCCAAGCTTGAATGCGGACTGTTCTCGCTCGCCCATTGGCATAGTCAGTTCTCTCGGCTGTCTGGCGACTTTGAGGGCATCTACGACTGGTGGGGAATGCCTCTTCGTTCGTGATTCAGTCTTTGGCATAGTGATTGTGTGTCAACCGCAAATGGCAGTACCGGCTCGGAGGTCCCCACCTCGGCCCAATCCAGTCCCGGCAGTTTGGGCGTTCTGCCAATTGCCCTTCTCGGAAACCCAGTTCTCCGAAGACGGTGCCAAGAAGTAACCGCGTTCGGACTTTCTCTCGCCGACCTCGTACTGAGAATGTTCGAGACGCTCGCGGCGACTGACAACGGGGTCGGTCTATCAGCCAATCAAGTCGGTCGCCTGGAGCGGCTCTTCGTCTTCGACTTCCATGATGGGATGACAGGCTGTGTCGTGAATCCTGTTGTTAGCCCTGTCAGCCAGGATTGGCAGGGTGGTGACGAGGCGTGTCTTTCGATACCGGGCCTGGGTCTCCCGACCAGTCGGCTCGAACATTGCCTCGTCCGCGGTGTCGACCTCCACGGTGAACCAGTCGAGTTCGAGGGCGAGGGACTGTCTGCACGATGCTTCCAACATGAGGTCGACCATCTCAATGGGAAGCTGTACATCGACCTTCATCCCATCAAGGTGCGAAAGGGAATCGAGGAAGAGGTCACCGGCTTGCCGTGGTGGGGGCATCAATCCATCGACCCGCGTTCCCCCTTATATACAGGCGATGACGACGGGGACGAACTGTGATGCGCCTGGGGTCACCGAAGGAGTCGCGTCGCTTCCTGTGCCGGGACCAACAGCCGCCTTGTCCGGTCGGTGAACCGCTCGAACATCACCGAGGTTACTGGGTCGCCGCGAGGCCTTCCCAGTCCGGCGGGATTGGCAAGGGCGGCTGTCTATAGCTTGAACCGCGTCGCAGGTTCGAGCGTGAACGCGAATCCAGAGGACCGGCCACGAGTATCTGGAGGCCCTGACGCTGGTCTCTTTCTCGGGACCCGTTACTCTCACCACCCTCAGATCCCACAGGGCCCAGACCCTCGACGCCATTGACGGCAGTGGGCGACGCTCTCCCCTGGCCTCTACGCGGCGACAGGTCGCGATGGCGACGCGGTGTGCCCTCCCGTCAAGTTCGTTCCATCGGGTTTGCGGGTGCACCGATTCCACGACGGCTGAGCTGGATCTGAGTCGACGATGACCACATTCTGGTTCGAACACGGTAAGGCTGGGGCTGCCGATCCGGTGCGAGCAGCAACTTGGACCCAGCTGTGACGAGTTCAGGCGATAAGCAGGCGAAGGCCAAGCTCTGCCGCCTCGAGATCGATGAGGTCGCGGTTACGCTCGGCCCACTGTCCGGATGCAAGGTCTTCACGGAGACTGCGTACTGCCCGGTGCTCGGCGTCCGGTCCAACCCTGGCCCAGACCGATATTCCGCGACGTACGTGATCGTCCAGGTATGCCTCGGGCCGGCGCCAGTAGGCCTCGAAGAAGCCGTCAGCGCAGTCCCACGGGATGAGCACCGGCTCGATGCGGGCTTCGATGGCGCGGGCCTGCTCGGTCAGCGAAGGCCTGTCAACTCGGAGGGCAGCGACCTCGGGTAGGTAGTCGCGAGTAAGCCAGAACCGACGCCGCCATTCAAAGTCACTGCTTTCGAACGTGAACACCACCACGCGCCGAGCGACGCGGCGCATCTCGCGCAGACCCTCGATGGGGTCCTGCCAGTGATGGACGGTCGAAAAGGCCATCGCCGCGTCGAAGGCCTGGTCCTCGAACGGAAGGCTCTCCGCCACGGCGGCCAAGCACGGCGCTGCGCCTGCTACACGCTGCGCACGCATGAGTGCCGATGGTTCCACCGCGGTTACGTCACGGTCGGGGGGCTCGTAGGAGCCAGTGCCAGCCCCGACATTCAATACGGTCCGCGCATCGCCGAGCGCAGCCCAGACCCTTGCGGCAATCCGCGGCTCGGTGCATCGCGTCACGGTATAAGTGGCTCCGATGGTGTCATACAACTGCGCGCTGGCCATGCCGCTCCCCTCTCCGGCTGTCACCATCCCTACGAGTCACACCTTGCCTGGCGTCGCTGCCCTGGATACTCGGTCACTAGCGCCCTATTTCACCACATTGGCCGTCTGACTTTCCGGAGGTCGGCCAATGACCGCGTACGCCCAACCCACTGTGACTAGGGCCGGTGCCCAATAGTGCCCGTAGGTGCCAACATTCCGGGTAACTCCACCAAGACGCAGGCTCAGTCAGGTCCAGGTATTCGATTCCGAGCTCACGGGTCCTGCGCAAAAGGTATCGTCGTCGACGTCGATCACGTTGCGCACCAGGCGCGGGCATGTGGCCACTCTGTGGAGCCGGCGGTTCAGAATGTCGAAGGTCAGGCACTCCGCCGTGTGCCGAAGGTGGGGCGAGTCAAGGGGGGTAATCCCACAGCTGTCGAGTGACATCCAGTGATGGCGCGGAAGAGCACCGTCCCACCCCGAGCGGTGTCGTAGTGCGGCGCGACCAGTTCAGGTACTCGGCGGCCGAACTGCCGCTGGCAACGCCGGAGCAGCGAGCAACTGGGCTATACCACGGCCTGTCCTGAGTTCCACCGACTACAATCCCGGTTTGGGGCTCTTCGCACAGGAGCGTCCACTGCCCCGAAACGGAACCAGTGAAGAGACCTTTCTCCAGGACCCGGCCTTCCAGCACCGAGAACGCTCCGGCCGACTCCCTGCTCTCGCTCATGCGAACGCTCGGCCTGGGTTCGCTGCGCCTGAAGATCGCGATCTTCACTGTCCTCGCCCTCGTCGGCGGTCTGAGCCAAGCAGTCCTCTTGGTGATCATCTCAGAGGTTGCGGTGGCCGAGGTCGAGGGCAAGCACTTGATCCATGTCCTCGGTCACTCCGTGACACCGACGAGAGCGATCATCGTCGCGTTCCTGGCATTGGCAATGTTCTCCGGTACCAGCATCTTGGGCACCCTGGTCAGCACATCTGTCTCAACCCAGGCGCTGACACAGACCCGTGAACGCATCGTCACCGGGTTCTTCCGGTCCAGCTGGTCCCTCCAATCCACCGAGCGGCTAGGGCATATCCAACAGCTCCTCGGGATGAACGCCGGGGCCACCAGCGGTGCGGTGGGGAGCGTGTCGGCCGGCATCCAATCGCTCCTGATGATGACCGGGCTCTTGGGGGTGGCCCTGGCAGTCGATCCCATTGCGGCCTTCGGGGTCATCGGCCTCGGCCTCGTGCTCTCGCAGATCCTCAGGCCACTCAACCAGCGCAGCAGGCGGGCAAACCGCGAGCTCTCCAAGATCACGAGAGCCATGGCCACACAGGTGACCGAGTACACCCGTCTGAGCCGGGACTTCCGTTTGTTCGGTGTGGAGACCCGGATCATGGACAAGCTCCGCAGGTCGATCCAGGACACCGGTCGCGCGTACCGCAAGACACAGATCCTCAGCAACCTCGTGCCCACCCTGTACCAGTCCTTCGCACTCGGATTCGTCATCCTGGCCATCGTCGTCCTGGCCGGTGCCGAGCACGCGAAGTTCGCCGAGATCGGAGCCATCCTCCTCCTCGTGCTGCGATCCGTCAGCTACGGCTCGAGCCTCCAGAGCGCGATCCAGGGCCTTCGCGCCTCTCAGGGCATGCTGGAGGACCTCATGCGCGAGCTTCGTCGCTTCGATGGTGCTCAAATCAGTCCCGGAGAGCGCGTGCCCGAGTCCTTCGGGGTGGACTTCGATGCAGTGGAGTACTCCTACGACGGGGTGACACTCGCCCTCTGCGGCATCACCATGCATATCCCCGAGGGGAAGATCATCGGTATGGTCGGACCCTCGGGCAGCGGCAAGACGACCATCAGCCAGCTCCTGCTGGGCCTTCGGGAGCCCACGAGCGGTCGGGCCACGATTGGCGGCGAGGACGCGGCCGCGATCTCCAAGACCGATGCGCACAGCATGGTGGCCCTGGTACCCCAGGAACCGGTGCTCCTGCAGGGCTCGATCATCGACAACATCAAGTTCTTCCGGGACTTCGAGGAGTGGGAGGTCATCGACGCCGCCAGGTCGGCACACCTGCACGAGGACGTGGTCCAGATGCACGCCGGCTACGAGACTCCCGTGGGTGAGGGTGGCGGCGCCCTGTCGGGCGGGCAGAAGCAGCGCCTCGCCATCGCACGTGCGCTGATCGGCTCCCCGAAGCTCATCGTCCTGGACGAGCCGACGAGCGCGGTTGACGGACGCACCGAGATGCTCATCCGCCAGACCCTCTCCGAGCTCAGACAACACGTCACAGTGGTGATCATCTCCCATCGCATCGAGACGACGGCGCAGTGCGACCTGCTTCTGGTCCTGGCTAACGGGAAGATCGCGGATTTCGGCGAGCGGGACGCAGTGCTGGCCGGACCGGCCTACCGGAACATCGTGTTGAGCCGACACGATGTTCAGAGCGAACCACAGGTCGGGGGACTAGAGGCTGGAAAGCACGCTTGAACGCACACCCCATTGGGGCGACCACGTGACAGACGCTGAGTACCAAGCCTCCCGGTCGCTCTGAGCGTCACTCAGTCCTCCCGAGCGGCTCTTCCGCCGTTCAGAGTGCCGCGCCCGCCTCGGGACACGAGCCAGACCTGCCTACCTACTGGCCAGGGGCACTGAGTTGAAGGAATCGCCCATGGACGACGATGTCGCGGTTCGAACACGGTGCAGCCGGGGCTGCTCAATGGCCTGAACTTCTTGGGCCGGGTCATTGTGCGAGTTTGGTCATGAGCTATCGGGAGGTCGTCGATTCCCAAGTGCCACGGAGATATTTCCGCCGCGAGGTATGCGAGCGGCTGCTCGCCGCCGCCGAGGCCGCTCATCGGGACTTGCCCCGAGGCCCGCCGGCCGCGTCTGCCGCGCCGTTTGCCAGCGGCGGATTCAATCGGCACCAGTTTGACGTCATTGGTGAGTCAGGCACCCCAAACGAGATGTTTCGCGTTGAGCCCATGGGGTATCGGCAAAGGAGGGGGGCTGGGTCCGCGGAGGGGTCATGGAGGGGGAAGTCATGAACGAGGCACATCGCGACGAGAAGCGTGCCATAGACGCACCCTCGAGCCGCCGAGGGCTCTCCCGGCGCCAGTTCCTTGCCGGTTCGGCCGGCGTGGCGGCGTTGACTGCCTTCCAATGGACACCGGTGTTCCGGGTCCCCGCGGCGAGCGCCCAGAGCACCCTAACGGCACCCGCAGGTTTTCCCTCGTCGATTCCGCTTTACCAGCAGGCCTTTCAGAACTGGTCGGGTGAGATCGTGCTTGAAAACGCCTGGACCTGTGCTCCCGGCTCGGATTCCGACGTCGTCACACTGGCCAATTGGGCATTCCCAGCCGGCTACAACATCAGGGCACGAGGAATGATGCACAACTGGTCTCCGCTCGTGATCCCCGTGGACTCCAACGGTGCCGATCTGGTTCTCGCCGACACCACGCAGTTCCTCACCTCGGTGAAAATCGACACGTCTGGTTCGCTGAGCACCGTCACAGCTCAGACCGGGGTCACCATGGACGTGCTGCTACAGGACCTCGAGAATGACGGCTTGGGATTAACCGCACATCCGGCGCCGGGGGACATCACGCTCGGGGGTGCGCTTGCGATCGACGGCCACGGTACAGCCATTCCCGGCGCCGGTGAATCGATCATCGCCGGGCACACTTATGGCTCGGTCAGTAACCTCGTCTTGTCTCTCACCGCCGTGGTGTGGAGCGCGGCTCAGGGTCAGTACGTCCTTCAGACCTTCGAACGTTCCGACCCAGGGATTCAGCCATTGCTGACCCATCTCGGGAGGACGTTCGTCACAGAAGTGACTCTCCAAGTGGGCGCGAACACTCGGCTGCAATGTCAGAGCTTTGTCAACGTCCCGGCCAGCGCACTCTTTGGTGCACCGGGCTCGAGCTCTCAGACCTTCGACGCATACGTTGAGCAATCCGGTCGGGTCGAGACGATCTGGTTTCCGTTCACTGCCGAGCCGTGGCTGAAGGTGTGGACCATCGCTCCCAAACAACCTCTGTTGTCACGAGAGGTCGTTGCGCCCTACAACTATGTCTTCGCCGACGTCATCCCACAGACACTCTCCGTGCTCATCCAGGAGATTCTGGACGGGAACGGGGCCATCACACCTACGTTCGGCCAGGCTGAGCTCGACATCGTGGCCGCGGGGCTCGTCGGTACCCTGACTGCAGATATCTGGGGCTGGGCCAAGGATCTGCTCTTATACGTCAAGCCCACCACGCTGAGAGTGACGGCCAATGGTTACGCGGTCCTGACTGCTCGGGGGAACATCCAACAGGTCATCTACGACTTCATCACCTACTACCAAACCCAGGTGGCCGTCTATCAGGCGCAGGGCAATTATCCCATGAACGGCCCGGTGGAGATCCGGGTAACCGGTCTCGATAATCCGAGTGATGTTGAGATGTCCTCGGCTTTGTCGCCGCAGTTGTCGGCATTGCGCCCCCGACCGGACCAGCCAGATTGGGACGTGGCCGTCTGGTTCGACATCCTCACCATGCCCGGAACCCCCACGTCAGACCAGTTCTACCAGGACATCGAACAGTGGATGTTCACCAACTACACCGGCTCCTATGCCGCCGTCCGGCCTGAATGGTCCAAGGGTTGGGCATACACAGGTACTGCAGCGTGGTCGAACCCCGCCATGCTGAGCAGCACCATTCCCGCTGCCATCAATGCCGGGCAGAATGTCGGAGACAATTGGACCTCGGCGCTGGCCACCCTCGACGCCTACGATCCCTACAGGGTGTTCAGCAACGCGTTTCTCGACAGTTTCATGCCGTAGGAAGCATTCGGGCCACAAGCAGCGCCTTGAGGGAAGACCTTCATCCCGCGCTGAGAGGTCGCGTGACGTTGGTGGCCGTGGCTGGAACAACGAAGACCATGGATGTGACGGTCCATTACCAAAGGCTGTAGCGACCCGTCGATCGCCCAAGCGCAAGCTCGAAGCCGACCGAGGGAACCCGTCATGGCGCTTCGGTCTACAGATCACTGCGTGATTCGCTGGTTCGCATGGCGTTCAGACCAAAATGGCTTGCAACCAGGAGGCCGTGGTTCGAGTCCGGCGGCGCCCACCACTAGGGGAACCCTGAGCCCTGAAACGCGGCCTGCGTAGGCCTGGCATGGCGTGCATCTGTACTGCAACACGGTCGCTTGCAGTCGCGCCTGTAGCATGCTCGGCCGTGCCGTCGGACGCAGCTTTCAGAGCCCTGAACCGAATGCATCGCTTGGTGGTTCGCGCAAGCGGCGGGCGGCTGGGTTGGTCGGGCTATGGCATGCCAGTCGTCCGGCTCACGACCATTGGCCGAAAGAGCGGTCAAACTCGGACGACGATGCTCACCTCGCCTTACCAAGAGGGGTCAACGGTCGTGGTCGTCGCATCGGCCGGCGGTAACGACCGTCACCCGGCTTGGCTCTTGAACATCCAGGACAACCCGGACGTCACGGTGTCGCTGGAAGGCAAGCCGGATCAGCATATGAAGGCAGTGACGGCGAGCCGCGAGGAGCGGGCGCGACTCTGGCCGATGATCACCAAGGACCACGAGAATTACGCGAGATACCAGCGCGGAACGGAGCGAGAGATCCCACTCGTCCTGCTAACCCCGAGCGGCAACGATCAATAGCGCTTGCGCATCAGGAACATCGGCGCGTTCTTCGCCCGGCCGACTGCTGTGGTCCGGCTCTGCATCCGCGCGGTCCCCGGTGAAGGGATTCCCGACCCTGGCGTGATTAGAAGGTGCTCGAACCGGCGTTGGGAACAGCCGAAGGCCTCGCCATCGTTTCAATGTTCAATGTTGGACCGGTGCTTGGTTCGCGTAACCAGTGATGGCGTCCAGGGGCACTCCGAACGCGTTTGCGATATCGACGAGCTCCAGGCCATCCCTCATGGCGGCCGGAATCACAGCCTTTCGGACCTCGTGTCGGGCTTCATAGAGCGACCGCACAGCGTCCTCGGCAGCCCGACGATCGTGCACGGATGGCACCGTCATCAGCGTTCGGCCAACGCCGACTCCCGCATCAAGAGACCGGATGGCCTCAGTGAGTATGCCTTCATTAACGAGAAGCTGGGAGCGCAGGGCACGGTTCGCTTCGATCAACTCTTTGATGGCCTCTTTCACTTCGTCGACTGATTGCGACACGCCGTCATTTACGGCCGGCACCGGCTGTGTTGCGGATGGCTGGAGCGCCAGAGTTAAGAATTGCCAACGACCTCGGCAACGGGCAGGCGGCCATCAAGAGGCCGAGTGCCGAAACGCAGATCTCAAGCGGGCTGACCTGGCCCCGACCGGCACCCTGAGGACAGGGGTGAGGGTCCGATCGTTGCCATCAGCCAGGCTGTCGAAACGCCGAGGATCGCGTCTCGTCATGGTGGTCCGAACCAGGTAGTCAGTGCATCACGCAATCCCGTATCTGTGCCGTCGCCGACCCAGGCGACATATCCGTCGGGCCGGATCACCACTGCAGTAGGAGCGGTCACCGCGCCGAGTACCGGAAGTTCCCAGAGGCCGACGTATTCAGCATCGATCAACTTGACCCGATCAGCCAATGGAATGTGTTCCAAGCCGCCGGGATCACCGAGGTTGAGTAGCACCGGCTTGGCATCATGCAGCAGGGTGAAGACCCGCAGCGAGCCCTTGGCGGTCACCAGGTCCAGATCGGGCATGCGACGTCCGAGCAGGGGGTGGCCTACGCCGAGGTCGTAATGAATATCCAGCCCGGAGATGATCCCGGCGAGCCGTTTGCGAGGCTCGTCCATGATCGCCAGCTCCGACACCAGATCGACCAGGGCCTTGATGCGGTCGTCCGGGCGCTGGAGCACGCCCAGAGCCATCGTGTGCTGAAGCGCGCGGGCGGCGAGCGGGTGGCGCTCGTCCTGATACGTATCCAGGAGGCTCTCCGGGGAGGTCCCCTTGACCACCTGAGCCAGCTTCCATCCCAGATTCACCGCATCCTGCACACCGAGGCTGAGGCCCTGTCCACCCGCCGGGTAGTGCACGTGGGCCGAGTCGCCGGCAAGGAGGACTCGTCTGGCGCGGTAGGCCGCTGCCTGACGTGTCATGTCGGTGAACCTGGAGATCCACGTGGGGCTGTGGATCCCGAAGTCGGTGCCGTAGACGGTGATGAGCGCCTCGCTCAGATCGCGCAGGGTGGCCTGGCTGTTCGGCCCCAGCTGCTGTTCGGTCACGATGACCCGGAACGTCCGCCCATCTTCCAATCTGTGGAGGGCATGGATGCCCGTCGCGTCGTGGCGAATGCCCCGCGGCGGTTCCTCGGCCACCTCGACCTCGGCGATCAGGTTGCTCTTGGTCGGATCCCACCCTGGGAATGCGATGCCGGCTGCCTTGCGGGTGACGCTGGCTCCTCCGTCGCACCCGACGAGATACTGCGCTCGTAACGACTGGCGATCGGACAGCTCGACGTCGACGCCAATGTCGTCCTGGGCGAAGCCCTTCACCTCACGTCCGTAGTAGATCCGTACCGGGAGCTCGGCGATCCAGGCGGCCATGATCCGCTCGATCTGGTTCTGCCAGATCCCGAGGGAATACGGATGACGCGTCGGGAAGTCGCTCATGTCCAACACAGTCGCGGCGATCATCGCCGCCTGAGCCACCTGACCCTCCGCGAGGAACCGATCTGCGACCCCGCGTTGATCCAGGACTTCGATCGTGCGCGAGTGAAAACCGCCGGCCCGTGAGCCAACCAGCGCGTGATTGGGACGCTTCTCGACGATCGCGACGTCGACTTCCGCCAACGCCAATTCAGCCGCCAGCATCATCCCCGTCGGACCGCCTCCGGCGATCACCACCGCATGCTCGGCCATACGCCCCCTCTCTTCTTGCGTAGGTTCTGGTTCGGGACGGAGATTGTGCACACCGACCGGTACCTTGCTGCAAGCGCCCGGCGCGCGCTACATTGAGAGTGGCGGGGAGTAGGTACGTCTCCTTCTTTGTTCGGTGCGGACCGACAAGCCCCTTGCGATGCGGCTGCGCGCGCGCAGCGCAGCCTGGGCCCGCCCACGAAGATCTCCCGTGGGTACACGGACCGTGCTCTAACGAGGCCTACCAGTGCCGGGCAGTGGTCGCCCTGACGGCGGCGATTCGACCAGTGCCAGCGTGTTCGCACAATCCAACGTCGGCATGATGATTCCGGTAGCGAGCGCGTCCATGGTTCAGGTGGGTTACCCAGACCTCTGCCTCTACCTCTACCCCTACCGGGCGAGCGAAAGGGCCCGTCGGCGTGAAGCCGGCACGCGCAAGGTAGTTGTCATCGGTTGAGTCCAGACTCTGCACTGCCAGTCGGGTATACCCTGGAGGGGACGGTGTTTGCTTCGAAAATGATCAAGCCGGGCGCAGCCTGGCAGCCTTCTTAAAGTGGCCGGCAATCAGGCGCAGGACGACCTCGGCCGTCAAGAATCTGACGCCGAGCGGACCAATCGAAACGTCGCTGAGCTAATTCAAGAACTGCGGGTGGCCGGTCTCGGGGTCCAAGTGCTGTTTGGCTTCCTGCTCGCTCTGCCCTTCACGACCCAGTTCGCCAGGTTGACTCATGCTCAGCGTCGGCTCTATATGGCCGACGTGGTCTTCGCAGCTCTGTCGGTTGCCCTCCTCGTAGGTCCAGTCGCCTTCCACCGGATCGTGTTTCGTCAGCATGAGAAGGAAGAGCTGTTGCGAGCGGCGAACATGATGGCCGGCGCCGGCCTCATGGCGGTAGCACTGGCGGTATCCGGAGCTGTATTACTCATCATGAGCTATGTATCGAGTGGAATTGCTGCTTCCTTACTAACCCTCGTCGTTGTGCTTACTTTCGTGATCTTCTGGTTGGTCATTCCGCTCGCCACTCGCCTTCGAGGTCGTCATGGACCCGTGTCCCACTGAGGCTGCGGATTCCAGTGGCGGTCGGCTGAATCACGGCCAGATGTCCTTCGATGGCCGGCCGGCTCCTCGCGCCGGTTGACTCGGAGACACCGTCGCCTCTCAATCAGACCTTGCCCGATCGGCCCTGAGCCTTTGGTGCTAGTGGCGGAACGAGCAGACTGCTTCGGTGACCGATGCTTCTTGCATGGTCTGCCGGACCTAGCACCTCGGTAGGCGTGGTCAGGGCGGCAAGTGGCATGGTGGCCACCAGTGGCGGTCATCTATCGGGACGGCGCAGCTTCCTGAGTGTGAACCCCAGCAACAAAAGCATCACGATGGCACATGCGCCAACTCCAAACAATGCGTAGATGCCAACGTCACTAGGCCCAGGAGCCGGCTTCGGAACGATGAAGGCGGCGGGCGCCGTGCGTTTGCTCGAGTGAGGTGACACCCGAGGGGCAGTTGTGGGAGTCGGGGTTGGCGGTGTGGTTGAAGGTGCAGCCGTTGGTGGAGGGCTGCTGCCCGATTGGCCAGGCGGCACGGTATCAGGCAGCCCCCTGGTCACGGATCGTGGTTGACCTGGCACCGCCGACCACGCGAAAGGGTTGTGACTTGAGCCGCTCGCGGTGAACGTGACCTGGGTGTTCCAGAAGTCGGTGACCGTGCCTGCGTTGTTGGTACAGGCAATGCCGGCGTCCCACACGCCGCTCTTGTTGCCATCTTGGTAAAGAAGGGTGTCGAGCGCCACACCGTCGTCACTGACGAGCGGTCCCCACTCGAAGTCGTTGGGGATCTGGATGATTTGGCCTGTCGAAGGAGCCGTGTTCTTGTTGCCCCAGTAAGTGCCGTCCGCCTCGACCAGGCCGTACTGCTTGGCACTGGTGTCGGGGAGACCGCCGCGGAACGTGATCGTGCTGACGTTGACGCTCGGCTCCACCAGGTAGCTGAAGACCCGGTAGCCGTCCGATCGGGAGTTCCCTGAGCAGGCGGCCTGCGTTGGCAGGCTGATGGTGAACTCCGTCTTCGACCCTCCGGCATCCAGGTAGCTGGACGTGCCCGGGCCGGCCGTGGTGGCCACCCCGTCGAGGGTCGAGGCGCCGGCTGTGGTCGAGCCAACCGCCACCCCCAGGACAGCAGAGGCAGCCGCCACCGGCAGCACAGCAGCCAGGCCCAGCCGCAGCTTGCCCATAGCCCCTCCTCTCGCCGGGGAACCTCCGTCCGCCGGCCGCAGAAGCCTTGCGACTGAGCGGCATTCTTGCAAGCCGGATGTGACAATGCCCCAGCCAGGCGAGGGGCTTGCCGGATGCAAAGAGGCTGCTACTGCTGAGGATCCACGCTGCCGGGGAGGTCGTCTTCAGATTGGGGATTGCCGAGTGCCGCGTTCGATCGAGCGGCCGGGATTCGACCAGGCTGGTCGTGGCGACGGGTTGCGCTCAGGTTCTGCGTATTGGCGGTAGCGACGGGTCGACCCAGGTCTGATCAACAGGTCCGACACCGGAGAATAAATTAGCTCTCCTTTGTGGGGGTCGTTGGTGGGCTGGCGGGCTCCGATGCCGCTCACCGGTGCCAAGGCTGGATTGCTTCTCGTTGCCACTTTGGTGTCCCGCCCGGAACGGGGTGCCCGATGAGTATGGCGAGATGCTCGAGATCCTCGCCGAGACCAGCGCCCCGACGACGGCTCACGTCCCAACGATGACGTCGAGAAGCTGACCGGAGCGCCGCCTACTGACTTCGCTGATTGCGCGAGATGTACGGCGGTGGCGTTGGGCAGAGATCGGCACGGTGTCCCAGGACATGACGTGAGGGTCGGCAAGGCGGACATCTCGGCCTGACCGCCCCGAGCTCACTTGTAACCGCTGGATGATTGCCGCAGACTCTGATTCCGACACATGAAATCAGCCGTCTTCGGCGTCACTTCCAGACAGGAGGACCACGAGAATGGCCACGATCACCACTACCGACGGAACGGAGATCTTCTACAAGGACTGGGGATCGGGCCAAGCGATCGTGTTCAGTCACGGATGGCCGCTTTCGGCTGACGATTGGGACACCCAGATGCTGTTCTTCCTGCACCATGGCTACCGGGTCATCGCCGCCGACCGACGTGGACACGGCCGCTCCTCGCAGACCTCCGATGGTCACGACATGGACCATTACGCCGATGACCTGGCCGCGGTGACCGCACATCTCGATCTCCACGACGCCATTCACGTCGGCCACTCGACCGGTGGCGGCGAGGTGGCCCGGTATATCGGCCGGCACGGCGAGAGCCGAGTGGCGAAAGCGGTGCTCATCAGTTCGGTGCCGCCGCTTATGGTGCAGACCAAGGTCAATCCCGGCGGGCTGCCCAAGAGCGTGTTCGACGATCTGCAGGCCCAACTGGCCGCCAACCGGTCGGTGTTCTATCGGGCCCTTCCGTCGGGACCTTTCTACGGTTTCAACCGACCCGGCGTCGAACCGTCGGAAGCGATCATTGAGAACTGGTGGCGACAGGGGATGATGGGAGGAGCGAAGGCGCACTATGACGGTATCGTCGCCTTCTCGCAGACCGACTTTACGGAGGATCTCAAGAAGATCTCAGTGCCCGTACTGGTGATGCACGGGGAAGATGACCAGATCGTCCCCTACGCCGACTCCGGCCTGCTGTCGGCGAAGCTCGTGCAGAACGGGACGCTCAAGAGCTACCCCGGATTCCCACACGGGATGCCAACTACCCAAGCCCCGACGATCAACGCCGATCTGCTGGCGTTCATCCAGTCCTGACGGCGTCGTTTCGAGTTCGACGGGCTACGCAGTCCTGTGGGAGAACGTCGCCCCAGGTCAGAGTGCACTTTCATCATCCTGCCACCGCTCTCCGCTGACCGGCACCGATTCCGTCGCAGCTAACGCGTACATCAAGCCTACGCCACGACTGAGTTCTCCACCTTCGCTTCGGCGATCGCCGTCGTAGAGGCGAAGAACTGTGTTGCGGGCCTCGACCGAGTACGGGTAAAGATTGCGGACCAAACTGCGAGGTGCAGCTATGCCACCAGATCCCGCTGCCCGCCCACGTCGGATCGTCATGATCAGTCGCTGCCTGATCGGTGCCGCGGCGGCAATCGTCTGCGTCTTGTTCCTGGTCCCGGTAGTGCAGGCCGGCGCCTCGCAAGTAGGTCCCGTCAGTGTGCCGAGCGCCCCGTCGAGCTTCGGCGACGCCCACGCGCCGTTCGCGAGCTCGCTGGAACCGAACGCGCCGCTCGTGGGCATGGCCGCCACCCCGAACGGCCAGGGCTACTGGCTGGTGGGCGCCGACGGCGGCATCTTCACCTTCGGCGACGCCGGGTACTTCGGTTCCATGGGCGGGAAGCCCCTCAATCAGCCCATCGTGGGCATGGCCGCCACCCCGAACGGCCAGGGCTACTGGCTGGTGGGCGCCGACGGCGGCATCTTCACCTTCGGCGACGCCGGGTACTTCGGTTCCATGGGCGGGAAGCCCCTCAATCAGCCCATCGTGGGCATGGCCGCCACCCCGAACGGCCAGGGCTACTGGCTGGTGGGCGCCGACGGCGGCATCTTCGCCTTCGGCGACGCCGGGTACCTCGGTTCCATGGGCGGGAAGCCCCTCAATCAGCCCATCGTGGGCATGGCCGCCACTCCGAACGGCCAGGGCTACTGGCTGGTTGCGTCAGATGGCGGCATCTTCGCCTTCGGCGACGCCTCGTTCGAGGGCTCGCTCGGTGGCCGTCGCCTGTCGGCGCCCATCGTCAGCATGGCCGCCGTGCCCGGTTCGATGGGCTACTGGCTGGTCGGCTCAGACGGAGGAGTCTTCGCCTTCGGCACCGCCCACTACGACGGATCGCTCGGCGGTCAGTCTCTTGGCTATCCCATCACCGACATCGTCGCCACGCCGACCGGCGGTGGCTATTGGCTATTGCCCACGTCGTTGGTGACGAAGGGACTTGGCCACATGGTGCTCCCGCTGGCGTCGGCCCCATCCGTGCCAGCGGTCTGCTCGCAGTCCCTTGCCTTCGGACAAGACGGCACTTTCGAGCCGCTCACTTGCGGTGGTGACACGGCCGTCAACGTGGTGGCCTGGGACAACGCAGCGCCGATCAGCCCCTCGATGTTGAGCCTCGGGCCGCTGGCCACGCCGAACGTTGTCCTGGCCGCGTTCTGTACCGACCTTCCACACTCGACGATCCCAATCGAGATCCAGTCCTATACGTTGGCCTCCACCTACTACGGGTGGCAGTTCACCATCCCCGGCACGACCTTCGTCGGCGCCAACTGCTGACATTCGCCTCCAACCGTCTTCAATCCAATCCGCCAAAGGACCACCTGGTCATCTGGGCGGAGGGCTGGGAAGCCATCATGTTCGTCCCTCCCAATGCCAAAGTTCCGGGCCGTGGCACCGACAACCCATCTGCTGATCCTGGACTCATCGGGTGAAATGGCCGATGTCCGAAAGCGGTGACTATGTCAGGACACGGCGGAGCGGTACCTTCGTGTTGCCAGGGCAAAGGCTGCACGACGACGAGAAGGGAAAGTCCGGCTCTTGATCCTCAGCATCTCGATGACTCGCTGGCGGGCTACCGACCCTCTGGGCCGCGGCCACGTCCCGGCCCACCTCGGGCCGACGAGACAGTCTGATTACCCACATTCCGACCCGGGAGACGACCCCATGGACCCAATGATCGCCGACCACGACCACGCCGGGGCGCAAAGCCGACCGCCTGTCGAATCCGGATCGACAGCCTCGTCCGTATGGGCGATGCGTGCTCGTCGCACTAGTCGACGCTCCGAGCGGAGGCGCGGTCACGTCGTGGGGGTGGCGTTGGCGCTGGGAATCGGAATCGCACCTGGTCTTGCCGCCTGTAGCAGTTCGTCCAGCTCATCGACGACCACGACGAAACCGTCCGTGTCGCCGCCCGTGCATTCGTCAACGACGACCACTGCGGCCGCGACGACCACCACCTCCGGAGTGAAGGCTGTTCCGGGTCCGACTTCGGGAACACTCCCGATCTATGAGGTCACCACGGGTACCGTTCCCGGGCTCGGCACCGTCCTCGTTGCGGGCAACGGCTTCACCCTCTACATGTTCGTCCCCGACAAGAGGTCAGGGGTGTCTACGTGTTACAGCGCTTGCGCCGCTGCATGGCCTCCTCTGCTTTTGGTCGGCACTGCTGCCCCTGTCTACGGCCACGGAGTGAACCCGAACCTGCTTGGCACGACCAAGCGCACCGACGGCACTATCCAGGTGACGTACAACGGCTGGCCTCTGTACCTCTGGGTGAGCGACTCCGAGCCGGGACAGGCAACGGGCCAGGCAATCAACAACAACGGTGGACTCTGGTACGTGCTGAACACGGCCGGCCAGGTCATCACCAAGAAGGTTTCCTAGTCAGGAAAGACCGGGGTGAGCCGCGGATGCCCACGCCAACCGACCCATCGGCGATGCCATCGGCTTCAGCACGATGGCCGGCACTTTGCTCAACCGTTCGGTGGTCAGGTGACGGCCACTCCGTAGTGCAGGGCCCTCCAGAGAGTCGACTGCTCGATATTGGCTCATGTCTCCCACACACGGAGCCCGTACCGGCTGAGGCCAATCGGGATGATCTGGAACTGCGGGTCGCTTTGGCGGAGGGCAACCTGAAGCTCCCGCTTGGCCCGCATGTCTGGTCCGCACAGGACCGTGATGCTTCCACCCTCCCCACCGGCTCCGTTCACCTTCCATCCCAACGCGCCATTGGCGCTCGCCACCTCGATGGCGGCTCGCGCCTGCTGGTTGACCAGGTCGGGGTGTAGGCGGCTCTGGGAGTCGGTGTTCTCGGTCATCGCCCGTCCGAGTGCGGAGAGATCGGCGGCCAAGACGGCGTCTCGAGCTTGTTCGGCGGCGCGGCGCAACTCTTCCAACTCGGGGGAGCTCTCGCCCTCCTGCGCCAGGCTGGCGATCACTCGGTCGTGCACCTCCGACGACCGGTGGGCGCGGCCGAGGAACACGAGCGCCAGTCGCCGTTCGAGCTCCCACCAAACTGTGTCCGGCAACGGGAGTTGCGACAGCGATGCATGAGGGTAGGCCGACACTTCGATGAAGTTGATGCCCCCGTGGGCCGCGCACAGTTGATCCTGGATACCCGACTGGGTCTCGAGCCGGTCGACCTCGATGCGATGGGCGGTTGCCGCGATCTGGTGCCGGGTCATGCGGCCTGGCGTGAGGGAGTCGAGGGCCCCGATCAGCGCAACCGTGGCCGCGGCCGATGTTCCGGTCGAGCAGCCAGCCGGTGCTTCCGAAAAGACGCCGATCTCCAGCGACACGTCATCGGGTAGCTCAAGCTCGTCAATGGTGGCCTCGAGCAGGGGATGCCGATCGGGAAGGACGGGCGGTTCGAACGTGTACCGGTCGCCGTAGTTCTCGACGTCCAGCAGGATCCGGGCCGGAAGTGCCCCTTTCGGGTGAACCTTGACTTGCACCTCGACATAGGGAGACACCCCGATGTTGAAGACCTTGCCGTGGCCGGCAAACCAGGTGTCGGTCCACCCGCCGTTGTCGCAGATGCGGATGGGAGCGACGGCGTTGACAACTCGAAGTGGGGCGGAGCCTCCCATTGGGCTCATCATGCCCGAACCGCTACCCGGAGATGGGAGCAGCATGGTCCGGAGGGCGCGGAGATCGGGGGTCGGGCATGATCGACGTTCATGGATTGCGTGATCGTCTCCCACACCCACTGGGACAAAGAGTGGTACCGGACCTTCCAGGCGTTCCGGGCTCGGCTGGTGGACACGGTGAACGCGGTGCTGGACCTGTTAGACGAGGACCCGCTTCCTCCGGGAGTGAGCCTTTTCGCTCTCGAGGGTCCGAACCTTGTTCTGACGGCTCTCAAACCTCGTGAGCACGGGACCGGGATCGTGGCTCGGGTGCTGAACCCAACTGACGCCCCGGCTCAGGCGGCTTTGCGGTGGAACATACCGATAGGTGGCGCAGTGTCGGTCCGGCTGGACGAGGAGCCGACGGAGGTCGATCAGTCTCCGGCCCAGGTCGTCGGTGTCGATGCGGTGGAGCTCAGGATCCCGGCACACGCCCTGCGCTCGGTGCCAGTCGTCCCCGCTGAGACCCGAGCAACAACTGCGGGACCGGCCAGGGTCAGTGAACAGCTCGCTCGACCACCTGAACGTCGAATCCCGCCTGGTCCAGAGCAATAGCCGCAGTCGAGCCTGCGATTCCCGCGCCACAATGACAGGGTCCTGGAATCATCTGCTGCACCCGTGCTCGCCCGACCAAGTAGCCCGTCGTGCTGACTACGTCGGACCTAACAGGTCCCAGCAGTTCCCGGCGCAGTCAAGGAACACAGCCACTCGTCCATAGGGCTCAGTTCTCGGTGCTCGGACAAACTCCACGCCGGCCTTTGTCATGCGCCGGAAGGAAGCCTCAAAATCATCGACGCGGAGAAAGAACGCCACCCGGCCTGGTGCTTGGTTGCCAACTACCGCAGACTGAGCCTGGCCCTCGGCCCGGGCCAGCAACAGGCCGGTCGTGGCACCTGGTGGCCTGACGACCACCCACCGCTTCTCATCGCCTGACTCGGTCATTGCCGACGAGTCGTCGATGAGGTCGAAGCCAAGTACGCCAACGAAGAACTCGATCGCCGTGTCGTACTCTTCGACGACCAGGGTGACCAGCTCGAGTCGTGGGGCCATGGTGCGGCCTAGTCGAGAACGACGACGTCGACCTCGTCGCCGTCCTCGATGCTCAACGCCTCCCGAAGCCGCGCCGCCGCGGCAACCTCAATGACCGTCGGAGGGTGGTCGCCGGCTCCTCGGTCGTTCTTGTCCGTCCGTACGATGGAGGCGCCTTTTTCCGATGGTGCTAGCGACGATGCTGAAGGCGACCGGACACTCGGGTGGCTCGACGCGAATTGCGTTACTACCAACATGCCATGGGTCGCCCAGGACGAACATTGAGGCGGTCGGGGTAGAGATGCACGCCCGTCTTGGCCTCGTAGAGGTCGGCGTATTCCATCATCCGATTGGCGAGGTCGCCAACGCCGCTGATCACTCGACCCCGGAGAACCTCCATGCGCCAGTCTCGCGCCGTAATCAGTGCCACATTGGAATTATGAGGTGCGAGTGACGGAGCCGCAGCCGGTGGTGAACTGTTGCCGATAGTGACGGCGCCGACGCCTCCTGCCAGTGGGCCCACAGCGACGCCTTATGGCTCCTCCGGCTCAGCGGTTGGAGGAATGAGCCAATGGAGTTCGTGTTCGGCCTCGAAGTACCGGTCCCACATGGGCCTGATGCCTTCGAGGTGGTGGGTGCCCAAATAGGCCTCGCGCGCCCACTTCTGCATCTCACCAATGTGTGTCGCCGCTCGGCGAACCTCTTCGGCCGTCAGCGGTCGGAACTCCTGGTGACCGGTCATGGTCCTCCTCAGGTTGACGTTGCCGTCGCGAACGTTGCTGGCCACGACGCTACCGGGCGCGTCGTAGAAGCTGGCAAGGGTCATGCTGTCCGAGCTGCTGCTGCTCCGCCTCGGACCGCCCTGACCTCGCAAACATGTCTCCCTAGGCCGACACATCGAGTCAATCGACGCCCCAACCGTAGATGGGCTCTCGTCGGATAGGTGTAGCCGAAGGAGAATGGCGAAACGGACTCCCACGCGCAGTCGCGGTAATCTGCCGGTGGCGCCGACTCTCGCGGCGACCAGGGAGTATCACATGGCAAGAACTGCCTGGCAGCAGGCTGCTGAGTGGCTGTTACGCGAGCGCGGCGCTTCTGAAATAGAGCACCCTTGGCGGAACCCTCCTCGAACACACCAAACGGGTGGGGGAGTTGCTGCGGACCTGGGGCGCCGACGAGGACCTTCAGGCGGCTGGATTTTGCCACGCCTGTTACGGCACCGATGGCTTCGCCATCGGCATGCTGGCTCTGACCGAGCGCCACGTCCTCGCTGAGACGATCGGACCAAAGGCCGAAGCCATCGTTTACCTCTATGCGAGCTGCGACCGGCAGGCTGTCTATCCGAGGTTGAGTCCCTCGTCCCCGGTCCTTTTCACCGACCGCTTCACCGGTGTGACCAGGCACCTGCCAGCTGACGGGGCCAAGGCTTGGCTTGAACTGACTGCTGCCAACGAACTCGATCTTGTCCTCGCCAACCCGGAAGCCGCTTCGCTATGGGCTCTCGAGTTCTACCGGCTTCTCTGTGCCGGCCGGCGCTGGTTGAGCGACACGGCGCTTGCCGCCTGGGCCCAGACGCTTTCGTCACTGCCGCTGGAGACGACGGAAAATGGCGGGCGAGGGTGGGCCAGCGAACATCGGTGATGCCTCATCAGTGCGCGGATCGACTCCATTTGGCGGGACCGGCCAACGGCAGGTCGACGAAGTTGTCGTCTCGCTGCCGCCGGCCGATCACTCACGGGGTTCATACGGTGATCGACAGCGCCCTCCAAGCAATGTTGTCGGTGTGGGGGAGAGCCGTCGTCTTGGTGTCAGTGACCTCGACGGTGAACGTGTAGGCGCCGGTCGAGGTGGGCTTTCCCGAGATGTCCCCTGCCTTCTTCAACTTCAGCCCGGGAGGCAGCCGGCCCGACCCACTCACCAAGGACCACGAATAGGGCGGGTTGCCGCCACTGGCGGCGAGGTCCGTCGAGTACCGGGCACCGACCGTTCCGTCAGGGAGTGAGCTCGTCGTCACCGCCAAGTCGAACGGGAAAACGACCCCTGACACGGCGGGCACTGCCTGATAGGTGGCCAGGATGTTGGGGTCGGTGGAGCCCGGATAGATGAACGCTCCTTGTCCCGATCCTGAGGTGATTTGGAACGACTCCAAGGTGCCAACCGGATTATTGCTCTGCTTGTCGAACGCAGCCTCTGTTGGCGACTTGCCCAGGTCCAGGATCGCCTGGATGACGATGGCCGTCGAGTCGGGGTCGGTGGTGCCGGGCGCGCCGGCTGCATTCGGTTCGTATCCCCAGCCGCCGTCGCTGTCCTGGGCGCCGACGAGGAACTTGAACGCCCTCGTGGCGTCCCGCGAGCCCAGGGCGCCCTGCGCCGACAGTCCCTCGATAGCGAGAGCCGTCGAATTGGTGTCGGGGCCTTCGTAATCGGCGGGGGAGCCGTTGCAGGGGTTGTCCGGGTTTTCGTAGCTCGTCCAGCCGCCGTCTGGGCATTGCTGTGCATGCAGCCAGGCCTCGGCCGCGCTGATCTGCGATCCGCTGGTCTCGCTCGTGCCGGCCAGAGCGGCAAGGGCGAGCCCCTGCTGGTAGACCCCGGCCGAGTAGTCGTTGACCTGGGCCTCGGTGCCAAAGAGGCCGGCATCAGCTCCCGACGTCTGCTGCGTGGCGAGCAGGCGCGAGACAAGGTCCGTACCGCCGAAGGAAGTTGGATCCGCCCCAAGCGCATGGGCGTCGAGGATGAGAAGGGCGAGCTGCCCCGGTCCGTCGGATCCATCCTGGCTGACGTAGACGTCGACGTTCTGCTCCATGTAGTTGAGGGCATTCTGGGCCACGCTCGGGTCCACGCCGGCACTGGCCAGCGCAAGGATCGTGTTGGCGGTCGCCGACAGATCGGGGGTATCGGGCGACCCTGAGGCCGGGACGTACCCCTGTGGCGTGACTTGTGACGCCAGCCAGTCTCCTCCCGCCAGGGCAGATGACACCTGCGGAATGGAAGGCCGACTGGATGCGGCACCGGATGCCGCGTTGGCTGTCGCCGGTGCCGCGACGACAGCGAGCATCAGGCCGACTCCGAGGAAGGCCGACGCAAGAGTGCGCGTGGTGGACATTGAAGGATTCCTCACTTCCGGGCAAGACAACCCGGAAGCCACCATCCGCAAGGACGCCGAGGCTAACCGAGTCCTTGCCGTGATCTCGACGGTTAGGGACTCAACTTGGCAGTTCGGCGGTATCCCGACTTGTGACGAGATTCATGCTCGCCACCTACGGTTGCGGACCAGTGCCGGACTTTGACCGGCTTCCCCGACGCGCTGCTGTTTGTGCTGCGAAAGGGACGGTACCAGAGTCCCCGAGTACGCGCTGGGGCAAATCCAATCGGTCTCAATGGTGCTGATCGGCGGTCCCCTGCGAGTTTCGGGGCGGACGCCAACGAGGGCCGGCGGCAACGCTGGTCCTCGCCGTGCCATGCAATGTTGTTCGACCTTCAGTGCTTGAGGCGATCTGTCGGAACGCGCCGGACGACGGCCATACTCGGCGAGGCCGCAGTTCTCGTCGAAGGCGCAATCGACGGGATGGAGCCTGACCGACGAACCACGGCGCCAATGCTTGGCCTGAACGGACTGATGCCAACGAACGCCAGCTTGTCCTCGCCAACCCGAAAGCCGGGTCACTGTGGGCTCTCGAGTTCTCCGGGCTGCTCTGCGTTGGACGGCGCTGGTTGAGCCATACGGCGCTTGGCCCCCTGGGACCAGGTTCTTCGTTTACCGCGGTTGTGACCGGGTAAGCCGCCGACCGACGAAGGGCTCGATGTGCTCGGTCACGTCGTGATGCAGCCGTGAGCACGGTCCAAAATTAGGACAGTCTTGTCTCTTGATAGTCTTGACAGCGGTCTATAGCCTATGTCCATGGAAGAGGATGACCCCGGGCTCGCCCCCGATGTGGTGCTGCCCGTCCTATTGCGGCCGGGCCGCGGCGTGTACGGCATGTTCATCCGCGGCGCACTTACCGAGGCTGGTTTCACGGACATGCCTGGGCCTGGCGGGTATGTCCTTGGGCTGATCGCCCCGGACGGCACTCCTCTAGGTGACGTTATCTCCGACCTCGGTGTGGCCAAGCAGACGGCGAGCCAACTGGTCGACATCCTTGTTGTCCGGGGCTACCTGGAGCGGTCTCAAGATCCTGACGACCGGCGCCGCGTTCTGCTGACACTCACCGAACGGGGTCGGTCCGCGTCGGGCGTCGTACTGTCGACGGCCAAAGAGGTTGACGCTCGGCTGGTTGCCGTGGTCGGTCCCGAGCACGTGCAGCACACGAAGGAAACTCTTATCGCCCTGCTGAACCTTCACCCTTCGTCATCAGCCCTCGAACGGTAACCACAGCCTTTCGGCAGAAGCTCGGCAAAGAGGGCGTCACCGGGTCGGTGCTGAGTTCCCTTGGCCGACAGAGGCGCAAGTCGCGGCTCGGGGATCGTGTGCATCCTCATCGGCGGTCCGGCATCACTCAATCCGGACCTCCTGGGCGACGCGCCCTACCAAACGCGGGCAACCCTTCTCAGCCGTGGAGGCCCTCCCACGACCAACCCGGGATCGTCAGACCGGGCGGAACGTCGTCCGCAGACTCGTGATAGCGGGACATCGTCGTCGTGGTGGCCCACGCGAAGTAGTCGTGAAGCACCTGTCGGAGCCGGGCGTTGTCGGCCAAACCGACGTCGGTCAAGGCTCGGTCGAAGCAAGCGATGGCATGGCGGTCCATCTCCTGGTGGACTCCATTCCCGCTGTGCATTCGTACGACCGTTGTCTCGTCCCCGTACGCGTCCGAGAAGGTGGTCGGCCCACCTAGGGCCTCGGTCCAGTAGGCGGCCAAGCGCTCGACGTGCAGGGGATGGAACCCGTGGCTGAAGGCATGGCTGACCTCCTCGTCGGCCATGACGCGGCCGTGCCACGCAGCTGCCAGACGAAGGAGTCCCTCGCTGCCACCAGCAGCCTGGTACACGGTCTGCATGCCCCACGGTGGCATAGCCCGTGAAGGGTCGGCAAGGGCCCTTCCGAACGAGGTCAGGGGGAGGCCATGAGCCCCTGAATCCTGGGAAGGTGGCGTAGTACGCTGGCCGCGAGCGGAGGGTGTCAATGAGCAGTCATGACGCTCTGGTGACGCGGATCGCCCGAATTGAGATGGACGCGGCCGTCTCGCTGGGATCGGTTGACCTGACCATCGTCAACCCGACACGTCTTCGCGCCGAATTCTCGGAAGTGTTCGAATACTTCGCGGTGGTCGAAGGCGAGGTGGCTCAGAACGCCGTCGATGTCGCGGCCATGTGTCCTCGCCTCTGCCCGTGTGAGCGGCGGTTCCTACAGGCGTGGTCGGCGCAAGAGGTGGCCCACGGCGCCGTCTTTGACGCACTGCGGGCGGAACTCGGCCTCGACCACTTCGTGTCCGCCCAATCCACCTCGGCCAGCCCCTTCTTCCGTTCCATCGGCGCCCTGGTCGAGTGGGACGAATCAGGGTGGTTGCATGAAGTGTTGAAGCTCGTGTACCTGGCCCGGGGGGCGATGCACGAGCACCTCACCTATGACGCCTACGCCCGGCTCGGCGCTCGCTTGAGGGAGCTGGGTGAGGTCGCGCTGGCTCGAACGGTCACCGAGCCCATCCGTCGACAGGAGGCTGCCCATCTTGGGTATTACCGGCTGGCGGCTCGGCTCCAGCGAGATCGCATGTCGGCTACCCAGGTCAGATGGGCCCGCGTGATCAGCGCCTGGACCTATGCCCCGGTGGGAGCAACTCGCCGCCAACGGCGGCCAGCGTGCGGCCGGGTGTTCGAGCGCGTCGCCGGCGACGGCATGGAGGAAGCGCTCGCACCCGTCCAAGCCATCGCCGAGGAACTGCTGGGGAACGGCGCACATCCTCTGCCGCCATTTGTCAGTCGGGCCATGCAGCGATGCCTGGCGAGATCCGGTGGGGGACGACGGTTGGCACCGGTCACCGTGGCCGCGCCGCTCGGAGTTCCTGCATGACTTTGTGCATGGCCTGTCGTGGGTCGCTCCCTGAGCGGGCCAGGTTCTGTCCGGCCTGCGGGTCAACCGTCCGAGAGCCCGACCCGTCCGGGTCGGCGTTCGACGCGGTGGGCGTACGGATCGAAGCCGAGCGCCGGCACCTCACCGTGGTGTTCTGCGACCTGGTGGGGTCGACCGAGCTGTCCACAAAGGTGGACGCAGAGGAGTACAGCGACCTCGTCCAGGAGTATCAGCACCTGGCTGTGGCCTTGGCCCGGAAGTTCGAAGGCGATGTCGAGGGCTACAGCGGCGACGGCATCCTGTTCCGGTTCGGGTGGCCCGAGGCGCACGACGACGATGCCGAACGAGCTGTGCGCGCCGCCCTCGAGATCGTCGAAGGCGTTGGACGCAGCGAGCGCATGACCGCTCGCGTCGGCGTCCACACCGGGCTCGTCGTCGTCGGGGAGATGGGAGCGCCAGACCACCGGGCCACCATGGCTCTCGGCGAGACCATGAACCTGGCGGCGCGCCTGCAGGGCGTGGCCGAGCCTGGAACCGTCGTGGCCAGCGCGGCAACGGTCGAGCTGGTAGGAGACTCCTTCGCCGTCGAGACGCTCGGCGGACAGAGGTTGAAGGGGATTGAACAGCCGGTCGAGGCCTTCCGCGTTGTGTCGAGAAACCCTGGCGGACGCCGACTCGACGCCGTCGGACGAGGGCGGACCCCGTTCATCGGCCGAGACGCCGAGCTGGCAGCGCTCACCGATCTTTGGGTCCAGGCTGCGGCCGGCTCCGGGGCCACCGTGCTCGTGACCGGAGAGCCCGGCGTGGGCAAGTCCCGCTTCTTGTACCAGCTCCGAGAGGAGATCGCTGACTTCCCGCACGGCTGGCTCGAGTGCGACTGCTCGTCGTACACGCAGAGGAGCTTTCTGTGGCCGGTCATCCAACTCATCGAGCAGGCACTCGACCTCCAGCCCGACGACCATCCGGCCGGCCGGGTGGAACGGGTGCGCCAGGCCCTCTCCGCCGCCGGGCTGGATGACGAGGAGTCGCTCGGCCTCGTCGGCGAGCTTCTCGCTCTACCTGGTCTCGAGGTTGCGGGCATGAGTCCCGAACGCAAGCGGGATCGGACCATCGAAGTGTTGGCCACGTGGATCGGGGCCCTCAGCATCCAAGAGCCACTTGTCCTGATGGTCGAGGACCTGCAGTGGTGCGACTCGACGACGCTCGAGCTGATCGGCCGGTTACTCGTCCGCGTCCGGGATCTGCCGGTGCTCATGGTCATGTCTGCCCGCCCCGAGTTCACCCCACCGCCGTCGACGGGCGATGTGACAACCATCCACCTCGAGCGTTTGGGTGACGGGGAGGTGCGCCGACTGGTGAGCGCACTGGGCGGCGACCGGGCCCTCCCCGAGCAGATCATGGAGCGAATCGTGGGGACGGCAGAAGGGATTCCCCTTTTTGCCGAGGAAGTCGGGCGATCGGTGCTCGAGTCCGGGCTTCTGACCGTCGATGACGAGCGGTGGAGCCTCGTCACGCCGCTGACGGGCCTGGAGATACCCCGATCCCTCCAGAGCTCCCTTTTGGCCCGCCTCGATCGGCTGGGGCCGGCGAAGGCCGTGGCCCAACTGGCATCGGTGATCGGCCGCACCTTCTCCTTCGACCTGCTCGCCGCGGTCTCGGGCATGCACTCGGACGTGCTGTCAGACCTTCTCTCCCGGCTGGTCGCCAGCGACCTGGTGCTCGTCGAGGGCGCACCACCCTCGTCCAACTACATGTTCCGACATGCATTGATCCAGGACATCGCCTACGAGTCGCTCCTCCGCCGGACCCGGCGAACGGTCCATGGCCGCATCGCCAGGGCACTGACGGCCCGCGTCGACGCCGGGGTCCACATCGCACCCGAGGTGATTGCTCGGCACTTCGAGGCGGCAGCATCGATCCGTGAAGCCGTCGAGAACTTCGAACTGGCTGCTCGCCACGCGGCCGGACGGTCGGCATGCCGAGAAGCGATCGAATTCCTGCGCCACGGCCTCGCCTTGCTTGAGGACCAGCCCGCGGATGCCTGGCGTGACGAGATCGACATCGAGATGCGGCTGGCGCTTTGCTCAGCGATCATCGCCACCCGCGGCTATGCCGACCCTGAGATCGAGGTCGAGTACGCGCGGGTGCGGGACCAATGCGAGCACCTCGGGAACGACACTCGCGTCGGCCTGGCGCTAGCCGGTCTGTCCATCTACCACACCAACCGAGGTCGGACCACCCTCGGAGCCGAATTGGCCGGCCGGGTGCTCGAGATCGCCGAGAAGCACGGGGACGACACTTTGGAGCTGCTGGGCCGGGTCCAGTTGGCCCTTCCTCTCAGCTATCAGGGTCGCGCCGCTGAGTCGGTTGACCACGCCCGTCGGGCACTGATCATCTACGACCCCGAACGGCATCGGGTCATCGCCGAGCGCTTCGGCACCGACCACGGCGTGGCCGCCCAAGTGTTCGCCGGGTGGGGGGACCTCGTGCAGGGCTACCTGGATACGGGGATGAGACATTTCGAGGCGGCAGTGACCCTTGCTCGCAGCCTGGGCCAACCCTTCAGCCTGGTCTATGCCCTCGCCTTCAAAGCCACCAGTCACTGGGAACGAGGGGAGTCGCAACAGACCCTGCGAGCCGCCCAACTTGCTCGCACTCTGGCTGAAGAACAGGGCTTCGCCTTGTGGGCCGGGGTCAGCGGTGTATGGGAGATGGCGGAACGGGTCATCCTGACCGGCGATCACTCGGTGGTGCCGAAGGTCATCGAGGCCAGCCTGGTCGCCGGGGAATCCGGGAACATGGGTGGCAGCACCACGGTGATGGCCAGGGTTGCCGAAGCGGTCAGGGCTGCCGGGGACCTGGCCACGGCGTGGTCCATCGCCCAATCAGCGCTGGACGTGGCGGCCACGACCGAACAGTGGTGGTGGGATTCGTCCCTCCATCGCCTGCGAGCGGAGCTTCTCATGGAGGCCCATGCAGGGGGGAGCGAGCTGGCGGGCCAGGTGGCATCGCCATCCGCTGCCGAACGGGAGTGGAAAGTGGCACTGCAGTTGGCGGACAAATACGGGTACCCCGTCCACGGGCTTCGGGCCGCGGCGAGCTACGCGACGCTCCTCCAGCAAACGGAGCGGACCGACGAGGCCTGTGCCCTGGTCGAGACGTGGTACCGACGGTGTCCCGAAGGACACGACGCCCCGGTCGTGCGCGGAGCAGAAGCCGTGCTGGGCCGTATGAAGGCGGCGGTGGGTCTCCACGAGGATTGAACAACCAGGGCGCCGACGGAGGCTGGCGCAGTGGGAGTCGACTCAGGCAAAACCGAGATCGGGATAGTGCATGGCGATCACGGCTTTGGTGGCGGTGAGCTGCGTGGCCAGGAAGTCCGGATCCGATCCTTGTACCGCCGCTCCGCCGAAGAGCACCGTGTGGTAAGCGGAGTCGTCCTCCCAGTACGCCATGTCCACCACGGCGTCAACCACGGTCGGGATGAACGAACGGGGCCAGCGGGAAGGAGTGGGAGACGGCCCACCGAAGCCCAACCGCCAGAACGAGTCGATGATCGTGTTGGTGACCAGGGATCTGTCGTCGGCCACATAACAGCTGGCGACCTCGACGTTGCTGAGCTCGAGTTCGTGCCACCGCGAGGAACCGATGGTGACGGTTCCTCTGTCGCCGAAGCCGATGCCGTGCATGTCGACCGTCGAGTACGGCAGCAGATCCGCGGTCGGCACGCCGTAGTTCCAGTTCGAGAACCAGTTCCAATCGGACTTACCCAGGCGAGCCAGATCCTCGGCTTCGGGCTGCGAGGCCACGCCCTGCGCGGTGGCGTATCCGAAGGGCCGCGCCCACTCGGATTTCGCGCAGTCCAACTGGTAGTAGCCGAGGAAGACGTTGAACCAGATCGACCGGGGGTCGGTGTAGGGACCCGGTCCCCCCGGCGGGAAGGCACCGACGCAGGCCACCGTGTTGAACACGAACGGAGGGTGCTCGGGAAACATCCTCTGCTTCACGATTCTGCCCACACGGCACAGGTCCCTTTGGCGATCCTCGACGTGTAGACGGAGGACGGTGGGCGTGCAGGTCTGGCTCTTGCCGAAGATGGGATCGTCGACCTCAGGAAGGTGGACGGCCGTTGTACCGCCAACTTCGCCGAGACATGGATCGAAGCTCAGTAGCACCCGATCGCCGGTCGACACGAGGCAGCGCCAGGGCCGGCTGGGGAAGGACCGGACGGCCAGGCGTAGTCGCCAGACCACCTCACCTCGGAACATGTTGCCTTCGAAGGCGATGCCGAGCTCGATCAGGCCGAGGTTCACACGGTGACTGCGCAGGCCAGCATCAGCGTCGAAACGAAGGGACCACAGCCGGAGACGGTGGAACCGTATTCGTACCGACACCGAGTCCACTGATGGAAACGTGCAGTCGAGCTCGAATCCATGTCCCAGGACCACGGTCTGGCAAGAGCCGTCCGCCATGCTCGTACTTTACGGCGTCAGGGGCGAAACCGGCCTGAGTCGGCTGCAGGCCAGAATGTCCTTGCATGGACGACTGGTCGATCGCAAGGTACGGCAACCCATGTCGCGACTGCGGCTATGCGTGGTCGCTGAGCGTCGAGGAAACCGTCGACCTCGTCGCCGCGCAACCAGCTGCGTATGCCGAGACCATTGGGGACGTGTCAGGTTCGGAGCACCATCCCGACCTGGCCTGGTCGGTAACGGCCTACGTCTGCCACGCTTCCGACAACCTCCGCATCTGGGCCGAGCGACTACAGGGAGTGCTCCGGGGTCGTACGAATGTGGTGGGCAGTTACGACGACAACCGTCTGGCCATGGTGCGCGGGTACGAGGCCATCGACGTACAGGCAGCCCTGTGGTCCCTGACCCGAGCGGCCCACGATTGGTGCCTGACCGTGCGGGAATCACTGGATCGGGAGGCGATCGGCCGCCCCGTGACGCTCGTGCACCCCGAGCGTGGCCAGCAGAGGCTGGTCGAGATCGCCCGAGCCAACTGTCACGATGTCACCCACCACCGCTGGGACATCAGGCGGATCGTCGACCATGTCGAGCCGGTCGACTGACGAATGGCTCTGGCTTCCCGGCCGGCGCCTCCCGTTATGGTGATCCCATGGACCTCGGCAAGGTCGGCGTCTGGTGGAGTGGATCTTGGAGTGCGCACGACCGATCCCTCGACGTCGCCGCCGAGTTGGAGACCCTGGGTTACGGGGCACTGTGGTCCTCGGGAGGGTTCGAGCCGGGCCTGTCCTCCCATTTCGAGCGCCTCCTGGCTTCCACCGCCCGGCTGACCGTCGCCAGCGGCATCGTGAGCATCTGGGCGTCCTCGCCCGAGCAGATCGCCCCCGCCGCCGCCGACCTCGAGACCAAGTACCCCGGCCGCTTCCTCCTCGGCCTCGGTGCCAGCCACGCCCCGGTCGTTGAGAACTACTCCCGTCCCTATGAACGCATGGTGGGCTACCTCGACGGACTCGATCTCGCGGGATTTCCTGTCTCGGCCGACCGACGGGTGCTCGCCGCGCTCGGTCCCCGGATGCTGGCACTGTCGGGCGAAAGGGCCCTCGGAGCACACCCCTATTTCGTCACCGTCCAGCACACGGAACGGGCGAGGAAGCTGCTGGGGTCGGGCCCACTTCTCGCTCCCGAGGTGGCCGTGGTTGTAGAGCGCGACCCGGCCACGGCACGCCAACTGGCGAGAAGGTACATGAGCCTGTATCTCACGCTGCCCAACTACACCCGAAACCTGCGCGCCTTCGGTTACGGCGACGACGACTTCGCAGGAGAGGGGAGTGATCGATTGGTCGACGCGGTGGTGGCGTGGGGTGACGTGGGGGCGGTGGCTGCCCGGGTGAGTGAGCACCACGATGCCGGGGCTGACCACGTGTGCATTCAGGTCGTGGCTGACCACCAAGGCTTTCCGCTGGATGAATACCGGGAGTTGGCTGGCGGGTTGCCGACCGCTCGTCCACCGCGGTAGGGGTGAGCGGAACGATCTCTCCGACCGTCAGCCACCACCAGGCCGACGGACTCGCTGCTCCGGGCTGAGCTCGTCGTAGAAGAGCACCCCGTTCCCGTGGAGGGCGGCACCCAGCTTGTCGCGGACCCAGTCCTCGCCTCGCCGGCCGACCTCCCAGACCGCCTCTTGGCCATCCTTCGTCCGTACGACGATGTCGGTGAGTTGCTTGGGCGGATGGCTGAAGGTCGATGGACGCGTGCGGACTCCGACGGCGTAGACCAGTCTGCGGCTGGTGCCGCCGACCTCCCGCTCCGAAACCTCGACACTCGCCACCTCGGCCAACGGGATGGAGCGAGCCAGGCGGAGGTTGCCATGGCCGATTCGACCCGCCCGGATCCAGAGATGCCGACCGCGTCCGCCAAGTGCTCGGTGCCCGCCGAGGTATCGGCAATGGACCGGGAAGGTGATGGTGACCTGATCGTCCCCACCGCCCACAGTGACGTGTCTATCAGGGGACGTTGCCATCCAGCACGATGGCTCCATGACGGCGAATCAGCGCTGGTCGGGCCAGCTCCGTCGCACGATCACCTCTCCCGGACGCACGGGCTCGCGGCTGCTGACACCTCCACGGGCACCTGACATGGCGGCCGCCGGGTTTCCTCTTCCGGGACCACCGCCTTTGGAGTGACAACGTGGATCGGTAATCTGCCGCCGATGCCAAGCAGCGAGGATGGTGACCAGGTCGCGGTCGCTCGTCGGGTCCTACAGGATGCCCAAACAGTGGTGGTACTGACCGGTGCCGGCATCTCGACGGACTCCGGTATTCCCGACTTCAGGGGGCCAGATGGCCTGTGGACGAAGAACCCGGAAGCCGAGCGACTCTCGACGCTCGACGTCTACATGCAAGACCCGGAGGTTCGCCGTCGTGCGTGGCGAAACCGGTTGGATTCGCCGATCTGGAGTGCGCAGCCCAACGCAGGGCACGAGGCTCTCGTCGCTCTCGAGCGACAGGGGAAGCTGGACACGCTGGTCACCCAGAACATCGACGGCCTTCATCAGCAGGCCGGCCATGACCCTGCCAAAGTGATCGAGATTCATGGGACGATGCGCGAGGTCGTGTGCATGGAGTGCCAGGATCGGGGCCCTGCGGCGCCGACCCTGGACCGGGCCCGCGCCGGCGAGGGTGATCCGGCCTGCCTTCGGTGCGGGGGCATCCTCAAGTCAGCCACCATCAGTTTCGGACAGTCGTTGGTAGCCGCTGATCTTGTCCGAGCCGAATGTGCGGCTGCTCGTTGTGATGCCCTCCTCGCCGTCGGGACCACTTTGACGGTGTATCCCGCCGCGGGTCTCGTCCCCACCGCGGCCGACTCTGGAGCCTCGATCGTGATCGTGAACGCCGAGGCAACCCCGTATGACCACATCTCCCACGCCGTTGTCAGAGACCCGATCAGCTCCGTCCTTTCGGCCATTGTCGAGCCGTGACGGCACCCGGACTGACCAATGCCCGATAGCGTCTGCCGATGACCGAAATTGTGGTCCAAGAAAAGGCTGATGGGTCCTTCGACGTCGAGATCGCCGCATTGGGCAAGTCGACCTGGCACACCGTCGTCGTGCCGGACGGCTATTCAGCGCAGATCGGCTGCGGCGACGTGGCCACGACGGATCTGGTGCGCGCCTCATTCGTGTTCCTTCTCGAGCGGGAGCCGGCGACGTCCATCTTGCGTCGGTTCCGTCTCGACGTGATCTCGCACTACTTTCCCGATTACTCGGAGGCGATCCGGGGGTACGTCGGCTGAGCTCTACTGACCTGCGGGTCGGCAACTCCCCGACGGCCACCCCCACGCGGCGAGGACCGAAGCGGGCACGGTCACAGGGCACGGAGTCGAGGGACCGACATTTCCGGCGGCATGGGCCGTCCAGCTCTTGCCTTGTGGCTGGGTGAACACGTAGTAGGAGCCCTCGTCTTGGGAGGCAACCTGGGCCCGAGTTGGATTCGAGGGGTCGCTGGAAGGAGCGGGGACCAACCTGGCCCCGGCCCAATAGGTGTGGGATGACGTATCGAAGGCGTAGTACGTGAGGCCGGGAGCGAGGCCGCTGTACTCAGCCACCGGGATGTTGTTCAGGGCCGCTCCGGCTGCGACCAGCTGCGATCGGATCTGATCCGTAATCGGCATGTTGACTACCTGAGCCGCATTGGTCGTTTTCGTGCTCGACCGGCCGGCCGTCGAGGTGGTGGTCGAAGGCCCTGACGTCGACGTGGTCGAGTTGGACGGGCTCGAATCCGATGAACCGGAACAACCAGCCACCACGAGCCCGATTGTCACTAGGACTGCAACGGCCAAGAATTTCTTCATCCGCTGAACTCCTCTTCAGACCGGCCAGTTCTGCCCCTCGGGACTTGTTGCCAACGGGTGCTGATCAGGATCAGGGATCCGATCTCCCACGTCCACCCGTGGGCCCGCATCTCACGGATGGCTAGCCGTGTTGGGCTTGCATCCTCTATCGGAGAGGACGAACCCCTCGACACTGTAGGGCCGATGCCCGGATTGCCAGGGGATCCCTCGGCTCAGTTGCGGCCCCGGCCAGCGGAACGCGCCCACGATTGAAGAGCGAGTCCGTGAGCGTTCTCTTGCCACACGGCCACACCACGATGGCGGCTCAGTGACCGCGATTGAGTCGACCGTTCAAGGCAAGCAGGGCGAGGGTCATGCTCACGATCCCGATGCCGACGAGTGACGCGACGCCTTCCAGCAATACCCGCGTCTGCCATCCGGTTGCGATGAGAGCCCGAAGCGCGTTCAACAGATACGTCACCGGGTTGTAGGTCGCGATGGTGGAGAACCACCCGGTCAGAAACTGCTTGGGCACCTCCGCATCGCTGAGGAAGAACAATGGGAAGAAGATGACGTAGCAGGCACTGACCGCCGCCGGGCTCCCCGTTCGGAGCGCGACGGCATAGGGGAAGCCGGTGAACGTCAGCCCCCATAGCGCCGAGAATCCGATGAACACCAGGACGCCGGCCGCACCGGTCGTGAACCGCACGCCGAGTCCGAACCCAATGGCGAGCACCGGAAGGCACAGGGCCACGATCACGGCGACGTCCGCCACCATCAGCCCCAACAGGAGAGCCAGACGGCGAACTGGGGTCATGCACAGGCGGTCGAAGTAGCCCCCTTGGATGTCGGTCACCAGCTTCGGCGCTCTCGACATTCCGGTGACGGCAAAGGCGATGGCCATGGGCAGCAGGAACGCCTTGAAGCTGTAGCCGGCGATCGTGCGTTCGATAATTCCGAGCGCCCCGAGATTGACCGCGTAGAAGAACGCCGGCACGAAGACGGCCGGCAGCACCGACGTCGGCTCCCGTGGTATCTGGCGAAGGGCTCGACCGGCAATCGTGGCCGTGTCACGGATGAATCCTGCTCCCGGCCCACGGCTCATCGGATTGCTCCGACGAGCGATTCCGGCCCCTCTTGGGACGTGCTGGTCATCTGCCGGAACACGTCGTCCAGGCTGGGTGTGCGAATGGTGAGGCTCTTCACGGACAGGCCACTGTGTCCGAGCTCCACAGCAACCGGGCTCAACGCCGCGGCGGCGTCCGGTGTGCTGACCACCAGGCGGCCGGCCTCATTGGACGCCGCATCGACCCCGTCGAGGTTGGCTAACCGTTCGAGGATGGTCGGGTCCGTTCCGATCACGTCCGCCTCGATGACGTCGCGGCCGACGTCTCTCTTCAACGAGCGTGGAGTGCCTTCGGCCACCAATCTCCCCTGTGAGATGATCCCGACGCGGTCGGTCAAGGCGTCAGCTTCTTCGAGGTACTGGGTGGTGAGGAAGATCGCCTTTCCCAGTTGACGGTTGAGCCTCGTTACTTCGGCCCACACTCGCTCGCGGCTTTCAGGATCGAGCCCAGTGGTGGGTTCGTCGAGGAACAGGACCTCGGGGTCGTGGACGAGAGCGGCGGCAAGGTCGACCCGCCGCTTCATCCCACCCGAGTAGGTGCCGATCCGTCGGTCGATGGCATCGCCGATCGAGACCAGGTCGAGCACCTCGTCGAGTCGACGCCGAATTTCTCGGCGCCGCAAGCCGTAGAGGCGGCCCTGCAGAGCGAGCAGCTCCCGACCCGTCTGGCCGTCATCGAGTGCCGCCTCCTGTAGGGCACACCCGATGCGGGCTCGCACCTCCTGTGGTTCTGACACGACGTCGTGTCCGGCCACCACCGCTCGACCCTCGCTCGGATGGACCAGCGTGCACAGGATCCGAATGAGGGTCGACTTGCCGGCGCCGTTCGGCCCCAGGAAGCCGTACATCTCGCCTGCTTTGACCTGCAGGTCGACGCCTCGGAGGGCAGTCGTGTGCCCGAAGTGGCGGACCAAGCCCTCCACCTGCACCGCCGGCCCCGACCCTGACCCTGGATACCAACCATCATCCGGCATACTGCTCAGTATGTGATATACGTATCAGTAGGTCAAGTGCATGGCTGTCGAACCTCTCACCCCCGAACGCCGCCGTCAGCAGACTCGCGACACGCTGATCCAGGCGGCGGCCCAGGTCTTTGCCGAACGAGGATTTCACGGAGCCTCTCTGGACGAGGTCGCCCGGGTGGCGGGGTTCACCAAAGGGGCCGTCTACTCGAATTTCAAGGGCAAGGACGACCTGTTCGTGGCCGTCCTGGAATCCCGCTACGAACGCATGCGGTCCTTGTTGTACGCCACTCTCGGCGAGGGGAGCGGCGACCCCGAGGCTGACATGCCCAAGTGGGTCGAGCACGTCCGCCAGCAGTTCACGGATGAGCAGGACCTATGGGGAGTCCTCGCTCAGGAGTTCCGCCTCTATGCCATGCGGAACCCCGAGGCCATGACCAAGCTGGCTGCCCTGCAACGTGCCGATGTCGATGCCATTGCACAGGTCATCGCCAACGAACGCCAGCGCTTCGGCATCGATCTCCCTGAGCCGCCGGCCCACCAGGCTCGCATCGTTTTCGCCCTGTTCTGGGGGCTGTCTGCAATGCGCTCCGTGGAACACGACGCCGTCGACGAGTCGTTGTTGCAGTCGGTCATCTCCTTTGTGGAGAGAGCCATGCTTCCTCCGTCCGGGTGATCCGAACCATCACGGTATCGATGCCTCTGCTGCGCGAGATCAGAAGGGCAGCGAGCCCGCTTGAACGGACAGGAGCTCGCCGAACATCTTCCGGCAGGACGCCTCGTCCGGAGGGGAAAGCGGGTCACGGCAGAGCGCCTCGAACGCTGGAGCCGGGTCGCCGGTCAGCGCCGACTTGACCACCAGGTCCTGCAGCTCGATCTGGAGCTTGATGAATTCGGCCAGCGGCTCGGCGATGGGTGGCATGGCCGTCGGGACGATCCCGCGTCCGCTCACCGTAGCCGGCACCTCGACGATGGCTCCGTCGGGCAGGTTCGGGATGAAGCCGCGATTGGGAACATTGACTGCGTTGAGCCCCCGTTCTCTTTCTGTCCACATCGCGCCCATGGCCGGGAACGGCTCCTCGGCGGAGCGGCCGGCCCGATGCATCGGAACCATCGAGGTTCCGCTGGCGTAGCGGGTCACCAAGCGGCCCAAGCGAGCCATGAGATCCCGGTGGAAGTACACGGGGACCGGGTGCCATCCGGCAACCTCCCTGGCGAAGGGGACGTATTCGCCGATATGGCTGTCGGTCGAGCACGGGAGCAGTCCGTATTCGCGGAACATGTGAGCGACGAGCGGCGCATAGAACTGCTCGGCGGCGATCCCGGCCCAGGGCACCTTGACAAGGCGCTTGGCGACCTCGGTCACTGGTGGTGGGAAGTCGAAGAACCTCCGTTCCCACAAGCGCCGGAGCCGCGGGTACAGGTCTTCTCCCGTGTCACGCCGGCGGATCTCGGTGAAGAAGGTGAAGTGGTTGATCCCCGACGCCTTGGCTTCGATCTTCGACTTCGGTATGCGCAGCAGTGTGGCCACACGCGAGACCCCGCCGGCGAATTCGTGGCACATGCTCACGTTGTTGATGGGGGTGGCGGTATTGATGGCGAGAGCAACCCGGCTGAGCGGATTGGTCAGGTTGATCAGAAAGGTCTTCGGGCAGTAACGCTGGATGTCGTCGCACACGGCCAGCATCGTCCGGATGGATCGCAGCGAGTGGAACACGGCACCGGGGCCACCATTCTCACCGGTGATGTGGGAGGCACCGTAGCGGCAGGGGATCTCGTAGTCCTCGATCCAGTGCTGCCACCGACCGGCCTCGGCGCTCGTGAGGCAGAAGTCCGCCCCGGTCATCGCCTCGGCCGGGTCGAGCGAGGCCTCGATGCGGATGGGGTTGGACCGACGCTCGTTCGCTCGGGTGGCAAAACGGCGGGCATTCTCGAGGCGTCCAGGGTCGACGTCGTGGAGCATCATGGTCGCTCCGCTCACTTGCCGCGTGTTGATGGCATCGAGCACCATCACCGGCCCGAAGGACATCCCACCGGCACCGATGAGGCAGATCTTGGGTCCGTGGTCGTTCATCCTGCTCCGATCGCTCGGCTCGAAATGGTAACCGCGCCCGTTCCCGGCGGGCTCGTGCCCCACAGGCTGGGTCCCTGTGATGGGCTCGGGCAAGGAGGAAGTTCCCCTCACGAAGGCCCGTGCCCTGACTCGGCGGGCGGAAAGACTTGCAATTGACGTCACCGCCCGCCGGAATTGGTAGTGGGCGTTCGGTGTGAGGACGGTCGACTGAGCAAAGCCGGCCCTTGGCAGCAGGAGAGGCCGGACCCGACCCGACTTGTTTCCCACCAACGAAGTTGCGACCATGACCGTGGGGGTTCGAGAAAGCGGGCCGAGCCAAGATGGCGGCAGACGTTCTGGTTTCGGACAGGCCGGGCATTCCCATGCCGGCGTTGTCAGGTGCGCGGCGACGAACTCGGCGACGCTGGTACTGGGCCGTGGCTGCCGTCGTTTTGTTCGGTGGGCTGCTGGCATGTGTGATCGGCAACGAGGTCCAGGCGAGCAGCCGGTTCGACACGGCCCACACATCCCTGGACGCCACCGACTTCGGTATCGACCTCGTGGTTTCCGACTTGACCGGGGCTCGCCACCAGCTCGGCACGGTCGACGCCCAGGTGAGCAGCGCCACCATCGCCCTCACCCAAGATGCGGCCGAGCTGAAGGGGGCGCAGGCCGCTCTTGCCAACTCCCAGTCGCAGGTCGCCCAGCAGACGACGATGATCAGCGCACTCCACATCTGCCTCGGCGGCGTCGAGCAGGCGCTGACCGCGTTGTCGGTCAACGACCAGTCCCATGCCATTGCCGCCCTCGAGGCGGTGTCATCCAGCTGTGACCAGGTGTCCGGTTCCAGTGGGTAGGCGTCGGCGAGGACGGTGGTTGCTCGTTGCCACGGTGTTGGTTGCCATCGGCGCACTGACCGCGGCCGTCGCCACGGATGTCCACGCCCACGCTCGCCAGCGGGCCGAGCTGATGAAGCTGAGGACGGCCCGGCAGCAGCTCGCTACCGAACGATACGACCTGGCGGCAACCAACTATGCGACGACGCTCGCCACCCAGCACCACACGTCGCTGGTGTCGTCCATCGGTAGCACCCTCGGACAACTGGCGACAGCCGACATCGCCCTGGCCGGCACCAACGCCTACGCGTCGATGCAGGGGAGTGCCATCACCACTTTGCAGGCCTGTCTGGGCGGCGTCGCCAACGCCTATCAGCAGATCCGGGGCAGCAACAACAACCAGGCCGCCCAGGACATCTCGGCTGTCTCAGGCCCGTGCCTGTCGCTGGACGGTGGCTCGACGGATGGCCTGGTCTATCCGTTCGACTTCCCAGACCCGGACATCATTCTCGTCGGCAGCACCTACTATGCCTATGCGACGAACTCCGTGGCCGGGAACATCCAGATCGCCGAGTCAACCGACCTGGTCCACTGGAGCACGGTCGGAAACGCGCTCCCGAGCCTCCCGAAGTGGGCCCACCCCGATGCCACCTGGGCCCCGGGGGTAGCCATGATCGGTGGGAACTTCCTCCTCTATTACACGGCGGTGGTCGCCGGCCCCGGCGGGGGGGAGGAGTGCATCTCGGTGGCTTCGGCCCCCCAGCCCCAGGGGCCGTTCATCGACAGCTCGACGGCCCCGCTCGAGTGTCAGCCGTCGTTGGGTGGCTCCATCGATCCCTTCCCGTTCATCGACACCAATGGCGGCATCTATCTGTTGTGGAAGTCCGGCGGCAGCAACGCCACCGACAAGATCTGGGCGGAGCAACTCAGCGCCAACGGACTCACCTTCGCCCCCACGACCAGTCCAGTCCCGCTCATGGCCCCCGATCAAGGATGGGAGGGCGGCACGGTCGAAGCTCCCGACATGGTCACGTTCGGTGGCCGCTACTTCCTCTTCTTCTCGGGAAACGACTGGAGCAGCGCCGACTACGCCGTCGGTGTGGCCACCTGCGCCTCGCCCCTCGGACCGTGCACCGACTCGTCGACGGCACCGCTGCTGGCCAGTGGCCCGGGCGCCGAGGGGCCAGGTGGGGAGTCGGTCTTCGCCGGCACCGGCGGCACCTACTGGATCGCCTTCCACGCGTACATTCCCGGCGCGGTGGGCTACCCCAACAGTCGTGACCTGTTCATCCGAGGAATGGACCTCTCGGGCCCGACGCCGGTTGTTGGACCTCCGGTCTAGGGCGGAGAGAATGAGGGGGAGGGTTGGCCAGCCGGTGGACGCCGGTCGCCGAGGACACGGCCCATGACCACGAAATCGACATCGGACTCCGATGAGACCGCGGCCCGTGGCCCATCATCCTCGATCCGGAGGGACGCCTCCTCCGCTCCTTCTTTGGACCGAGGTGGCGGGTCAGATCCTTCCGGCCAAAGCTGGGTCCAACGCGTTCCCCGACGGTGGCTCTTTGTCCTTGCCGGTGTGCTGCTCTTGGCCGCCATCGCCTACTTCTTCTTGGTGTCCCGCAGCTACGACCTCGATCTCGTGGTCTATCGATCCGCCATCAGCTGGTGGTGGAACGGCCACGACCCCTATCACCACCTCTACAGCATCCACCACCTGGCCTTTACCTACCCGCCGTTCGCGCTCCTAGCCCTCGGTCCGCTGGCCGCCGTCCCGGCGGAACTGGCGAAGTTCCTATGGTTCCTGGTCAGCCTGGCCGCCGTGACCGTCTCGTTGTTCATCGTGTTCAAGAGCTTGAAGTGGCGAGGTTGGCGGGGTTCGCTCGACCTGTGGCTCGTGGCCGCGGCGTTGTCGTGCGCGGCGCTCTTCGTCATCGAGCCCGTCCGCAGCACCTTCGACTACGGCCAGGTCAATGCCGTGATCCTCGTGGCCTGTCTCTTCGACACGCTGTGGCCCAAGTTTCGCTGGCGTGGCGTGTTGGTCGGTCTGACTGCGGCCATAAAGTTGACACCGATCATCTTCGTGCTCTTCTTCGCCATCAAGCGAGATGTCAGGGCCATCGTCCGCTCCGCCGTCGCCTTCGTTGCCGCAACCGGGCTGGCGTGGCTCGTCCTGCCGGGGCCCTCGCACGAGTTCTGGACGAAGTTCGTGTGGGAACCGGAGCGGACAGGCAAGCTTTCGTACCCGGGCAACCTCTCCTGGGACGCCGTGTCCGTGCGAATAGAGCTCTCGTCGGCTGACACGCGGTACCTGTGGGCGGGGCTTGCCATGATGACGCTGGTGGTGGGCGTCGTCGCCGCTTCGAGATGTGTGAAAGCGGGCTCGGAGGTCGGTGGGGTGCTCATGGTGGCGATCACCGGGCTCCTGGTCAGCCCGGTGTCGTGGAGTCACCATTGGATCTGGATGGTCCTGATCGTCCCGCTGCTTCTCTCCCCGAACGAACTGCATCGCAACGTCCGTGTGGCATTGGTGGGATTGCTGGCTCTCGTGGTCCTGGCGCCGTATTGGTGGTTCGCACCAGGGTGGCTGGCGTCGACGGCCGAGGCGATCACTCCCATCTGGGCGTTCGTCGTCTTGTCGGTGACCGCGGCCAGCGCCCAAAGGTCCGGCACCATGTCGACCGAGGGCAAGGTGGCAAGTCCGCCCCAATCTGTGCACGAGGCTTCTCCCGCCGATGCCGGAGCCGCGTGAGCGCCACTCGATCATGCCGGGATGGGCCATCTTGACTATTACGATTTGCGTAATAGTATGGGTGGAGTCGGGGAAGGAGGCGGAGCGGTGGCATCCAAACGTCTAGGCAGAACGCAGGACCCCACCATCCTGGTACTGACGAGCCTCACCGGCGGTCCCAAGCACGGTTACGCCCTCATCAAGGACATCGAGGCCATGACCGGGGTGTCCTACGGCCCCGGAACCCTCTATGCCGTGCTCGCTCGTTTGGAGGAGGAGGGCCTGGTCGAGCCTCTTCCCACCGACGACCGCCGGCAGCCCTACCGGATCACGGGCGCCGGCGCCAGAGTGCTCCGCGAGCGCTTGGAGACGACGGCAAGGGTGGCGAAGATCGGTCTCAAACGTCTCGGGACCCTGGGCGCATGAAACACGGCATCGGTTTCGACATGGCCGTGCGGTGCTACCCGAAGTGGTGGCAAGACCGTTACGGGTCGGAGGTCCGGGCTGTCTCCGAGGACCTGATGAAGGAGGGACGGTCAGAGGCTCGCGTGACCCTCGATCTCCTCCGAGGTGCGCTCCGTGCCCGCACTGGCGCGACGGGGATGCCTCACGATCTCGAGTTGTGGCGAGCTCGTACCAGATCCTCGGTGGCCGTAGCCACGCTTCCCTGGGTATTGGCGTTCCCGCTGATGCTCTGGGCCATCGGGACCGAGGGATGGCACGTTCCCCATGGTCACGTGCTTCCGTCGAGCGTGATGAACTTTTTCGGCCTGGGCAGCCTCATCTTGGGCTCCCCCAACGCGGTGGTCTTGCACGGCGGCCAGGTGGCGGCGGTTCCACCCCTCACCGCCGGGGGAACGGTGGCCGTACTTGCCGGCTGGTCGCTTGCCGCGCTGGTGATGGTCACCCCCCTGGTCTTCCTCTCCGGGTGGACGGGGCTACTGGGTGCCATCAAACGATCTTCGAGCCCGAACCGCCGGCAACTTCGACGACTGGCCCGAGCTCCCGGGTACGTCATTCTCGCTCTGATCCTGCTCTCGATTCTCGGTGCGTGGGCCACGCCGCACTCTTGGCGGACCATCAACGGTCACATGGTGCCCGTCGGTGGGAACGTCGGGTTGTCCCATGACATCGACGTGGCCATGAGGGTGCTCGTCGTCGGCGGATGGCTCCTGTCGATCATCTGCATCGGACTGGCGGCACGATGGGCCGACATCGACACCACCGACCTTCGGTTCGGGAGAAGCGTGTCCGTCACCGTTTCCGTGCTGTCCTTGCTCACGGTGGCTGCCTGTGGTGCATTAGCGATCGGGCTCATCATCCAGTCGCGAGAGGCCGCCCATCGGGCGTTCTCGACCATCAGCTATCCGCACGTCGGGATCTGGCCGGTCATGCTCACGGCAGTGTTGCTGACCGCCGCGCTGTCCTGGAGCGCGGCCACCGCCGCCCGCCGCTCGTGGCGGGTAGTTGCCGCCCTCGACTGAGTGCCGATTTCAGACCTGGGTGCGCCGACCCGGGTCAGGGCCCGACCGTCATGACTGACTCTGGCGGTGTGCGGGGCCGCCCGCCGCTCTTCGCTGCGCCCGGGGAGGCTCGCTCGCCGCAGCACCTGCGGTTGGGCCGGTGTAGTCGTTGGTGTTCTGCAGGTTCTGGTGGACCTGGGGCCACGCCCCCCGCTGGTCGGTCGCCGGTGCCGTTGTCCGCCAGATGAACAGCCATCCTTCTCGGGTGCCGGCCACCAGCACCTGGTCCGGCATCGTCCCGAGCGGACCAAAGACGGCGTTGCCCGTGTCCCATCCGCCGGTCAGCTTGGGGAAGCCGGGCGCCTCCCGGCCATCCTCGTCGACGGCCCGCAGGTCGGCGTCCGAGCTGGCCTCGACGGCGTAGGCCTGGCCCCGGTCGCCGGTCAGGTCGGCCACCAGGGGCTGATCGAAGAACTGCAGGTCCCCCATGAGCTGGGGGAACCCCTCGAGGAAGGAGCCGGTGGTCGCGTCCCATCCTCCGAGCTGGCTGTCGTGGGGCGACTGTTCGGCCGGTTCGGCCACGTCGAAGAGCTCGCCCACGCTCTCGGCCGCACTGAGCACATCCAGCGGCTCACCTGTCTTCCTGGCCCGGCCCAGGGGGGCGATGGTGGGTGACCCGAGCGCCGGGACGCTCGTGGCCAGGATGCCCGTCGAGTTCGACTTGGTGCCTGACGGTCCGGACGAGAGCACGTTCGGCAGACCATCGGTCGTCCCGAGCGCGTCAGTGCCGTTGGCCTGCAACAGGTAGAGCGGGCCGACGTCGGTCTCCACCGCGATGAGCGGGGCACTCCCGGGGACGGTGGCCACGGCCGGCCCGTTGCTCGCCCCGTCGCCGATGTCCGGGAGCAGGTTGGGGTCGAGGTCGGCGATGGCCACCGGCCACCCCGGCAGGAAGGCTCCCGGGTTGGGATCTCCCGGCGGGTCCGGCGCGCCGGGTGACGTCGGGTGGTCAGCCCCGTCGGGCCAGATGGCGTAGGCCCGGCTGTTGGCCGCCTGCTGTCCGGTGAGCGCGAAGAAGGTGCCCAGTGCTCCGAGGTTGGCGTTGGCGGGTCCGCTGTACTGCTCGTTGGAGGTGAGGATCACCTGCGGTGGCCCCCCGGGCACGATCTGGGCGATGGCCGGCGTATCGACCAACTTGGTGCCCGTGTCACCGCCGGCGGTGGGGAGGAAGGTGACCTGGCCGTTGGAGGGGTCGATGGACTGGACCTCACTCGGGTCCACCACCTCGACCGGCCACCCCGGTGCCGGCTGACCGTCGGGTTGGAAGGCGTAGATGTGGCGGTCCATGGCTGCGGCGACCACGTCGAGCGTGCCGTTCCCCTGCAGGTCGCCGAGGGCCGGCGCGCCGAGGATGCCCCTCAGCACCTCGTTGTCGGTGTTGGCCACTGAGGGTCCCGAAAAGGCCGGGTTGGTTCGCACCGGCCAACCCGGGAGAAGCTGTCCGGAGGCGTTCCAGGCCCAGACGCGCCCGGTGAGGTCGGTGGCCACGACATCGAGGTCATGACCGGTGGCGTCGGCCAGGTCACCGACGGCGACACCGCCCACGATCTCCCCGTCCGGTACGGGGACACCGCCGGATCGGAATGCCGTCTCTCCTGGGTGGTAGCCGGTGTCGGGGGATGTGTGGACCGGCCACCCCGGGAGGTCGCTGCCGTTCGCCCCGTAGGCGTGGACCGTGCCATCGGCGGTGGCCACGATGAGGGCGTTCGTCCCGCCCGGGCCGATGGGGGCGAGAACCGGTGGAGCGGTGATCGAGCTCGAGAGCTCGATGGGCGAACCGGTGACGAGGCTCGGGTCTTCGTGGAGGAACTCGGCCCGCCGGGCCATGCCGACCATCCCGGCCGCGTCCTGGACCACGATCCGCACGGTGAAGAGGTACCGGTCGGGATCGGGCTGACCGCTCGCCGTAGCCGGGGAGCCGTCCAGGTGCACCGAACGCGGGAAGAGAGCGGCGACCTCGGACAGGGGAACGGTGGCCAGCACCCCGTGGCGGACTCCGTGACCACTGCCACTGGCCACCACTCGCCAGTCACCTTGGGTCGGCGTTTCGCCCGCCGCCACCTGGACCTCGTACCGCCAGCTGGGGCTTCGGTGGGTGCCGACCAGCCCGGACACGGTCAGCGTCTGCGATGGAGTGAGCACTTGGTACCAGGGCATTCCGTCGATCTCGGCTTGCGGGGGGATGCGTCCGCTGGCGATCCACTGAACGATGCGAGCCGCGTCGATCCGTCCGTAGCCGCTGGTCGGGTCGAAGCCCGGGCCGGTCGGATCGCGAGTCGTGGTCACGAGGGGCAGGCTGGTGCCCACCTGGTTGTTGTGGGCGGGGCCGTTGGGGGGCGCCGCCTTGTCGAAGTCGATGTCGTCGGCCGACATGGTCACGAGCTGAGTGATCTCGTTGGTCGAGAGCGCCACCTTCTGGCCGGTGGCAGAGCGCAGTCCCGGGTAGGGGGCGATGACGTGGTCGGCCATGGCCACAGCCGCCGCCGACTCGGCCAGTCCGACGATCCCTCCGGTCTTGCCGGTGGCCTCCGACGAGCACGAGTCGCTTTCGACGCTGACCGAGATGTTGGCCCCGTAGTTGGTGCAGCCGTTGAGGAAGAGATAGCTGGGCGGCGTGAAGCTGGCGTCGTGGGTCACGCTGTTCACGACGATCGTGTTCTGGAGGACGGCCGGCAGGTTGTGGTGCTCGGATTCCTCATCCGCCGCGCTGGCCACCACGGGCACTCCGTGATCTTCGGCGTAGGTGATGGCATCGCTGTCCGTCTCTGTCACGTCGTAGGTCCCGAGCGCCTCCTGGATGACCGACGCCCCTGAGTCGACGGCGAACAGGGCACCCTCGGCGAAGGCGTTGCCAGAGGTGATGAACGAGTCCCCGACCCGGATGGGCAGCACCATGCAGTTCGGACAGGTGCCCACCTCCTGGGCCAAGGTGCTCGCCGCTCCCGTGGCGTCTTCGGCTGTCCCCGTGCCGTGGTCGTAGTGCACGTCGTCGTAGGGGTCGTTGTCGTCGTCGACGAAATTCCATCCGGCGATGGCGTCGGTGAAGCCGGCCGGCCCGCTCCGGGTCCGGTAGTGGGGGCTGCCCGGTGTCCCGAAGGTGGCAATCAGGTCGGCCGGGGAGATGCCGGTGTAGCCGTAGCCGTCACCATCCACGGTGGCGCAGAAGTACGGCTTGGTGATGCGGGGATCGTTGGCGTACTGCTCGATGTTCAGGATCCCCGACCCGTCGAGGTCATAGGGATCGGTGTCGTCGAAATGCACTCCTGCCGCCTCGAGCTGCGGCTTGGTCAGGCCCTGCGCGTTCTCGGGCAGTGGGAGCGCGTCTCGATTGAGGAAGATCTTGTCGACCAGGGCCGGGTCGCACCATTCGATCCCGGAGTCGGTCACGGCGATGACCGTCGACGGCCGGCCCGTCGTCGTCTCCCAGGCGAGATCGACGCTGTTCCCCTCGACACCGCAGAGCTCCTGGGGATTGTCGTTGAGCATTGAGTCGGTCGAGCGTGCGCTGGTCAGCTTCACGTCACCGCCGCCCTGGCTCCAGTTGGCCGGCCGTTCGGGGATGGCGGCGGCCGGCGTGTGCGGGTCCGACGCCCACGACGGCGGGCTCACACCGAGAGGTACGGCAGGCCAGGGGAATTGTCCCGTCTGGGTGGCCGTCCCCGAGCCGGTGTTGGGGTCGTTGGTCAGCGGAGGACAGGAGGCCGGCCGCTCATCCACCACGGCATGGCGGGTCGGGAGTGTGGCATGGGGTAGCCCGGTGTTTGACGGAGCGGCGGCGGCTCTCACCGCCGACCATGGCGCGACACCGAGCAGTCCGGCGCTGGACACCACCGTGAGGGCGATTGCCACCAGCGGCGTAATCGGGCGGAAGCATGCCCGGAGGCGCCCGAGCGCAGCGATTGGACGGGTCGGACGGGGGCGCCCGACGCGAGATCGGTCTGAGCGCAACGGTCCCCCCGGGGTCGTCGGCGTTTGACCGAAACGCTATGGGCGAGCCTCAAGAGCGTCAAGGACGGGCATGAGATCCCCTGGAGGGAACCGTGTCGGTAACCGACGGAGGCCGGCGGTCGATGGCACCGCCGTCGGTGATTTGTCGAGGACCCTTGGGTGAGTCCCGAGAGTCACGGTAACGGCCACTCCGGACGCGATGAGTGGTCGGACGGTTCTGGCCCGGGACTCTCCGACGAGGGCTACTCCGCCGCTCTCGGCGGCTCAGCCTCGGACTGAGTCGTAGTCGGCCACGGCCAGGGTGCCGATGAACTTGTAGCCCTTGGTGTTGGCATGGATGTTGCCCTGTGAGCAGAAGTAGGTCAGCGTGCAGATCTCCCAGACGGCGGTGGGGATCACGCCGTAGGGCTTGAGCTTGGTCGTCGCGTCTTGGGGAGTGGGACTGCTCGACGACGTCGACCCGGTGTCGTCTCCGGTCGTGGCCTTCTTGTACGGCGCGCTGGTGACGTTCACGAAACTTCCCTCCGGGACCGAGGTGTACGCCGTGCTCAAGGTGGGGTTGATCAGCAGGTCGAAGGCGGTGATCGACTCGTTGGCCAGGGTCGTGTTCGGGCTGCCCGCCGGATAGACGTAGTCGCCCAGGATCACGTCCGGATAGGTCAGACCGATGATCTTGGCCGAGGTGTCGCCGGCAGAGGTGAGGGCGCCGTCCAGGGCGCTCACCAACGCAGTCACGTTCGTCTGGATGGTGCTCTCCGCGGCCACGATGCACGAGATCGGGTTGGCTGCGGAGGCACAGGCGGTCACGTCATTGCCGCCGATGGAGACAGTGATGAGCCCGACGTGACCGGGGTTGGCGGCGATGAAGTCGAGCGCGGCCTGCTCCTGGGTCTCGGTGGGGTAGGCCACGGCGTCGGTTGCCGCCGGTGGTCCATAGGGAGAGGTGCACCCGACGACGTCGAGGATGGACGTAGTGGTGGCGCCCCCGCAGCCGAAGTTCTCGAGCTGCATCTTGACCTTCTTGGCCACGTACGCCGTGTAACCGGCCGTGGCGCCGATGCCGGGCTGGTAGCCGACGGAATAGGAGTCGCCCAGCGACAGGTAGTAGACGACCGGCCTCTTGGTGAGCGGAGTGGCCGCCTGAGCCGCAGCCGGGATGACGACGACCCCCATCATGGACACGGCGACCACGCCCACAATGGACAGGAAGGCGCGAACAGTACTTCGGTGCAGCATCTTCTCCCCCTCTTTCGGTGGCCCACCGAGCCACAAACCCAGATTGTTTCACACATTGGCTCGGCCGCATCCGTCTCCCCAGTCGAGGATGGGTTCCGACGATGCAGGATGGCCATCCGAGCGTTTCGAGTGCGGGCGGGAAGGTGGGCGTCGAGTTGGTCAGCGTTGCGTTGCCGTGATGAGCGACGCCAGCGCGGCTCGGAGTTGCCGGTGCCGCGTCTGACCCAACGCCGCGAGCAATTTTTCCTCGTTCTCATCGGCGATCGAAAGCAATGTCTGTGCCGCCCGTTGGCCACGGTCGGTCAGCTGCAACACCTTGGCCCGGCCGTCACTCGGGTCGGGGACCCGCCGGACGTAATCCAGCTCGTCCATACGGTCGAGAATCTGGCCGGTCGCCTGCTTGGTCAGGCCGATGGCCTCGGCGAGCTCGGTCGCACGGGCCTCGGAGATGAAGAGGCGCTCGATGACGAGAAGGTGCATGGGTCGGAGGTCGCCGTAGCCCTGCTCGGACAGGGCTTGGCTCGTCTGCAGGGTCGTCTGGCGCAGAAGGATCCGCATGAGGTGGGCCGTGCGCCAACGTGGAGGGTCGTCGGATTCACGGCGCGGAGAATCGGAAGGCGACTCGGGTTGGCGCTCACCCACAACGGCCGAGCCTAGCCGAAATCTAGTCAAGATCCTTGACTAACTGGCCGCCATCCTCGTACGGTTGACCGCATGACGTGGACCTTCAGCCGGCTGTTGAGCAGGCCGTTCAGGCTTCTGATCGTGCCCGTCTGCCTGTTGGTCGTCCTCGGCGCCCTGACGGGATGCGCCCGGCTACGGCGCTCCACCACCGCCGCCATCCAACCGCCGGCACCCACGGCCACCGCTTCGAACGGTGGTACCGGATCGGGCAGACGGACGTCGGGAGTGATCACGTATGAGATCCAACCGACGGCCACCGCTCCGGGGTTGAGCGGGCCCGACGACCCCGACTTCGTCGCCATCGACAACCGCGTCCCCGCGAACGGTGAGCTGTTCCTGTTCCTGCCGGGCACCGGCGGCCAGCCCGATTGCTGCCAGTACCTGCTGGAGACGGCTGCGCAGGCCGGGTTTATGGCTCTCGGCCTCACCTATGACAACACGGAGGCGGTGGGAACGATTTGTGAGGACAACCAGGTGTGCTACACCGACATGCGCGACGACGACTTCGACGGCTCGAACCCCAGCACCCCGAGGTCGCACGCCGACATCACTCCGGCCAACTCCATCCAGTCCCGCCTCGTCGACCTACTCCGCTATCTGGCCGCACAGCACCCGTCACAGGGTTGGTTGCGGTTCCTCGTGGGATCGACACCCCTCTGGAGCACGATCGTCGTCGCCGGTCACTCGCAAGGCGGTGGCGACGCGGCCTACATCGCCAAGGTCCGTCACGTCGAGGGTGTCGTGATGCTGTCGTCCGACGTGGACTCGACCGGCACCTACCCACCGGTCGCCGCTACCTACCTCACGACCGGCCACCTCACCCGGCTCGACCGCTATGTCGGATTCGATCACACGCGGGATCCGTTCAACGACAAGATCGAAGCCGACTGGACCGCCCTCGACCTGCAATCCTTCGGGCCGGCGGTGTCGGTCGATGGCAACCCGCCACCGTTCGGCAACTCCCACGAGCTGCTCACCTCGACGCAAGTCCCGCCGGGACCGGCTCCCGCTCTCGCCACCCACGACTCCACCGCCGTCGACTCGCAGACCCCCCTGTGCTCGAACGGGTCGCCGGCCTTCGTCCCGGTGTGGCGCTACATGATGCAGGTGGCCGGCGGCCTGCCCGTCACCTCCGGGCTGGGGCTCTGCGCGGCCGGCTGATCCGGGCCTGCTCCGGTCGGTTCACTGCCGGGCGAAGACCAAAAGATCGAGTCCCAAGGGGATGGGAGTGACCTCCCGTGGGACATCGGCATCGAGAGCGGCCAGGCCGGCATCGAACTCCGCGTCGGTGAGTGGGGCGAGCGCCGAGTCCGTCGACCTCATGTCCACGACCAGCCGGCGGAGGTCGAGGAGGCTTCGTGGCGGGGGCTCTCGCACCCGCTGAAGTTCACGCAGCTCGAAGGAGACTCGGGCAAAGAGCTGGCGCAGGTCCTCGACGGTGGGGAAGGACTCGGCCACTCGCTTGGCCGCGGGGAAGTAGTGAAACAGCATGATCTCGTCGTGGCGCCCGGGGAAGGAATTGCGGATGAGGACGCGCCCGTCGGCGCGGAGCACCCGGGCCAGCTCGTGAGCGCATTCGCCGAGGTCCTCCACATGGTGGACGACGGTGGACATCCAGACCGTTCCGACCGTCGACGAGTCCAAGGGAATGGCCTCGGCTCGGCCGGCAACGAGCCAGGCGCCATCGGGGACTCCGTTGTCACGGGCCACCTGGCGCATCCCGTGCGACGGCTCGACCGCCACCACCGGCGCCTCGAACCACTGGCGGAAGGCCACCGTCCAGATGCCCGTCCCCGCCCCCAGGTCGAGAAGCGGCGCCGCGCCGGCGCCGTCGTCCACGTGCGGCCCGATGGCGCTCCGCCATCCGTCCAGGTGGTCGGGAGGAACGCCACGGCCGGCGTGGTAGCGATCCGCCACTTGGTCGTAATCGAGTCGGGCCATGACGCCTCCTCGCCGTCGAGCCGACCACGTCGACCTGCCGGTGGCGAGGCGGCCGATTCTAGAAGGTGACGATGCGGCGGCTCTGGCCCCGGCCGGGGGCCGAATCAGCTGTAGTGACGGAGCTGAGGCCAGGTCTCGACCCACGGTCGGCGGAGACCAGTGCAGAGGTAGACGTGGCCACCCCACTCCTGGTTGTGGATCCCGGGGGCGTTGGTGAGGGTGGCCACGGTCCGCACCGACGTGAAGTAACTCGAGAGGTAGGCCGCGTAGCCGGTCGTGTCCATCGGTCCCGGCGCCACGGCCACCACCGTGGTGGCATTCGGGTCGCCCGGGCCCCACCACCATTCGCTGTTGTGCCCGCTCACCGCTACCGGCAGACCTTCCCCTCGACCGAGCTCGTTGATGGCCCCGGCTTCGCCGTAGTCGGCGGTGAAGATCACGGCGTGGTCGCGCTGGCTCGGCGGCAGCGACGTCCACGCCGAGCGCACGGTGGCCACCAGCTCGGGCCAGCCGACCGTCTCACCGGCCGTCGAGTTCAGTCCGTAGGCCCAGCCGGTGTCCGAGGCGGGCAGGACTGGCAGCACGAGGGGCAGGGAGAGAAGAGTGGTGATCACCGTGGCGATGACCAGTCGGCGGATGCGTTGCCGGCGGGCAAACAGCCACCCCTCGACGGCGACCGCTCCCGCGCCCAACAGATAGAGGTACGCCCCGGCCAGGTAGTAGACCTTGGCCCCGGCGGTGACGGCGAAGAAGACGAACAGCAGTCCGTAGGCCCAGACGAGAGCCTTCTGCAGTGGCTCACCGGATCGCCAGAGGGCCCGCAGACCGGCCATCCAGACCCAGATGAAGGCCAGGCTGGCCATGAACAGCTGGCCGACCACCCACGTCCCGACATTGCCGAGCCCGCCGTTCTCCTGGTTGAGCGCCCGGGTCATGGCGATGGTGGCCCACTGATGGTCGGCCTGCCAGACGAGGTCCGGGACGGTGAACGCACCGGCGATGAGCGCACCGCCAAGGAACCAGCGGTTGAGCACCAACCGTCGACCGCCGCTCAGGAGGGCGCCGGCGAAGACAGCGAGGGCGAAGAACCCGATGCTGTGCTTGTTGGCCAGTCCGAGCCCGAGGACGAGCCCGCCCAGCAGCCACCAGCGGGGGTTGCGGGTCCTCGACACGCGCAGGACCACGAGGGCGAAGACGGGCCAGGCGAGGAGGTCGAAGGCGGTCGGACCGGCGATGTGATCGGCACCGAGGAGGGTGGGCATGGTGGCCGCGCCGAAAGCGGCCAGCAGTTGCGCTCGTTGACCGCCGCCGAGCTCGCGGGCCACGAGGCCGCAGACAACGACGGTGACGCCGCCGGCCAGGGCTGGCCACAGCCGCAGTCCGGGCAGAGAGACTCCCCAAATGGCAAGCGTGACCCTGGCCAAGAGCGGTGTGAAGACCGGCTGGTCGACATAGCCGCCCTGCAGATGGCGGGCGCAGTCCAAGAAGTACAACTCGTCGCGGTCGAATCCGTAGCGAGGGGAGAAGATCATGAGGACGGCGAACACGGCGCCCCCCACGATCCAGATCCGGCGATCGATTCGGACAAGCGATCGAACCCAGGCATCAGCCGTCGAGATGCCCGAGGCATCAGCGGTCGAGCTGGCCGAGGCATCCGTGGTCACACCGACGAGCTCGACCGAACTGGTTCGTCCGTTTGCATCCACGGGCCCAGTCTGGTCCGAGGGACCACTCGTCAGATGGGTTGGCTCGGCCCCCGTGTCACTTCGAGGTCGAGTCGCATGGCCACGCGCAGCCCCGGGTCCATGCCACGGCCGGACTCTTCCGCTCGTCGGGCGGCCAGCTCGGGGCCCAGGTTGGCCAGGTCGAGCACCCGAAATCCGAGGTGCTCGTAGAGGGGTCGGTTCCAGGGGATGTGGTCGTAGGTGGTCAGGGTCACCGCCGGGCGCCCGGTCGCCCGCGCCCAGTCGGCAACACGCTCCACCAGCGCCCGCCCATGGCCATTGCCCTGGTGCTCGGGCAGCACACTGACCTGTTCGATGTGGGCCAGCCCATCGAGCTCGTCGACCAGGACGTAACCGACTGGGCGGTCGTCGGGCTGCGTGGCCACCCAGGACCGCCTCTCGTCGACATAGGTGGCCATGGCCTCGGTGGCCAGGGGCTCGTCCTCGGCGATATGCATCAATCCGAACTCGAGGAACCGTTGACCCGCGGCCCACTCGATGGCCTGCAGCTCGGGGATGTCCGTCTGACGAGTGGCTCGAATGCCCATGACGCTTCGAACCTATGCCGGCCCATTGGATTGTTCACGTATCCACGGATCAACTGGTGAACCACTGGTCGATGGCCAAACCGGCGCCCTCTTTCAGTGTCTGAGGCGCGCCGCTGTGTGCGACGGAGGCCCGAGCACAGGTCGCCAACTCTTGGTCCGAGCACCCGAGCCCGTCCCGGCACAGCCCGTACTCGTCGAGCAGGCCGGGTCCGAAGAGCAGCGGGTCGTCGGCATTGATCGAGCACGGGACGCCCGCCCGGATGAGGCCGGGCAACGGATGCGAGGCCAGGTCGGGAACCACTGACAAGCAGACGTTGGAGGTCGGGCAGACATCGAGGCAGACCTGAGCCGTAGCCAGCTGGTCCACGACCGCTGGGTCCTCGACGGCGCGGACCCCGTGCTGAACCCGATCGGCCCGTAGCTCGTGGACGGCGACCCACACCGACTCGGGGCCGCGGTGCTCACCTGCATGTGGGGTGCTGAGCAAGCCGGCTTCCCGGGCCACTCCGAATGCCTCGGTGAAGAGCTCGGGAGGAGATGCCGACTCGTCGTTGGCCAGCCCGAAGGCCACCACCCCCCGCTCTGCGAAGGCGGCGGCGAGATGAGCTTGCTCGACGGCCATCTCGGGCGACCGGGTCCGGTCGGCGGTGACCATCCAACCCAAGCCCACGCGGTGCTGCACCGCCGCGTCGTGGCCGGCCGTCACGAGCAGTTCCATGAGCTCAGCCGGTGAGCCCAGGGCCAAGTGGTCCCACACGTTGACGGCGACCTCCACCCAGACCGCGCCGTCCCGCCGAGCGTCCTCGGCAATCTCGTGGACCAGCCGCGTCATGTCCTCCGACGTGGTCAGGGACGATCGGGCGGCGTCGTAGACCTGCTGGAACGCCGCAAAGGTGCCCATGGCACCGCCGATGGCGGGAAGGGGGGTTCCTTGTCGGTCGCACAACTCGGCCAACGTGCTCGGCCGCATCGCACCCTCGAAATGGAGGTGGAGGTGGGCCTTGGGTAGGTCGACGAGGGATCGAGGGGACGTCGGCATGGGCTTGGCTCCTTCGGCGCGCGCAAATCGGAATATTTGCGGCAGGCCGGGGCCGTCTGGCCCTGCCCCTGCGGGTCAGCCCATCCGACGTGAACTGTAGCCCTGGGCCGAAGGTCGGCCATGATGGCCGGAACACCGGCCCGTCACACGACCGGCGGCGGCGTGGTGTCGACAGAGTGGAGGAGGGTCATGGCGTCGGACCCGATGAGAGCACCGGTTGACCATCACCGCCGCGCCTGTGCCGGGTTCGGCGAGGTGGTCGATCAGGTCGGCGACCGATGGGGCCGTCCTTCGCCGTGCGCCGAATGGGACGCCAGGGGAGTGCTCGAGCACGTCATCGGTTTTCACGACGTGCTCCTGCTCCGCCCTGTCAACGCCAAGCCGCAACGGCCGAGGGACGACCCGGTGGCTCGTTGGCAGGTGACCGAGGTGGCGATCAGCGTCCTGATCGGTGGGTGCCACGACCGTGTCGTCGAGGTGCCCGGCGACCGGGCCATCGACCTCGTGCATCTCCTGCCCATGCTGACCACCGACGTGCTTGTCCACACTTGGGACTTGGCCCGGGCCACCGACGTCGCCATCGATCTGGACCCCGAGCTGTGCCAGTTGTCGCTGGCCGCCGCCGGCGACTCACCCGCCATCGCTGCCTCCGGCTTGTACGACCCTCCGGTGGACGTACCTGCGGATGCCAACGTCCAAGCCCGGCTGGTTGCCTGCATGGGTCGTGATCCCCGTTGGGCGCCGCATTGAGCAGGTCCGGACCCCTGGTCATCCCGCCCGCGCTGCGAGACGGAATGCAGCGCTTCGGGTCGGTGACGTGGCTGGAGGGGCTCCCGGCAATGGTCGAGGAGGCGGCTGATCTCTGGGACCTCGAGGTCGGAGAGCCGTTTCTCCCCGGCGGCCTGACCTCGTGGGTGGCTCCCGCTCTTAGCGCCGGGGGTCGTGAGCTGGTCCTCAAGATCACGTGGGCCCACTTCGAGGGGCTGCACGAGGCCGAAGGCCTGAGCGTCTGGGACGGCCATGGCGCCATACGGCTCGAGGCCCGCGCCGACTTCGAGACGGCACGGGGGCTTCTGCTCGAGCGCTGCGTGCCTGGGACGCCGCTGGCTGGCCGGGAGGAATCAGACCAGGACGGCGTGATCGCCGGTCTCCTGCAGCGGCTGTGGCCGGCGCCAACCGGCCAGGTTCCGTTCCGACCCCTGACCGACATGTGCGACCAATGGACGGACGAATTCGAGCAGAAGCTGTCGGCCGGGCCGATCGACCTCGATGCTGGCCTCGTTCGATCCGGCGCCGAACTCTTTCGGGAGCTCCCTCGCTCGGCCGACCACGCCGTACTGCTGTGCACCGACCTGCATGCCGGGAACGTGCTCGCCTCCCAGCGCCAGCCATGGCTGATGATCGACCCAAAGCCCTACGTGGGTGATCCGGCCTACGACGTGCTGCAGCACCTGCTGAACGGCGAGGAGCGACTGGCCACCGATCCCCGGGGTGCGGCCGAACACATGGCCGACCTCCTCGACCTCGACCGGGCACGAGTCACGGCTTGGCTCTTCGCGCGATCCGTGATCGAGTCCGTCAACCGGGAGGATTTGTGCCGGGTGGCCACGGCGCTCAGCCCAACCTGAGCTGCGACCGCGACCGCCGTACCGCCCCTTCATCTCCGTTCGACGTGTCCCACGCTCGACGCGGGCTAACGGGCCCTCGCAACCTGCGAAGGGCGACGAGGTCGCGGGCCCTTACGACTTGAAGAAGTAGACACCTCCGTCGGGCGAGAAACGGGGACCCGACGATGATGTAGTTGCCCTTGAGTGTGGCCAGGCCGTATCCGAAGTAGTCGCCGTCGGCACCGTCGGCGGCGGTCAACTCGGTCGGACTCGAGGTCGGCCAGGTTCCCCGATCAGAGGCGAACACGAAGGCAGCGCCGATCGAGTCGTCCGACTCGTAGCCCTGGGGATCGCCCGGTGCATTACACACAACCGTGCCGGTGGTGGACACGGCCACCTCATAGCCGAACGAGTCGCCGTTGTCCGCTGCCACCTCCTCGGGATCGTACAGCTCGGACTTCTGCGTCCAGGTGGCCCCCGATCCGGTGAAGACATAGGCGGTTCCGGGGCCGACACCGTCCGGCGCCGGGGGGACCGAGGCCTCGGGAGCGCCGACGGCGATGGTGTGCTTGTGCACCGCGACCGAGGACCCGAAGTAATCACCACGGCCAAGTCGTAACCCTGGCTACAAGTGCTGACGCAGCCCTCGCCATTCGACGCGGTCAACCTGGCTTGTTCGACCCAAGCCGTTCTGAGTTTGGCGAAGACATAAGCGGCGCCCGCATATGAGTTGTAGCCTGCCGCCCCGACGACCAGCGTCGCCCCGCTGAACGCCAAATCGATCCCGAAGTTGTCGTTGGCGGTGTTGGTCGGATCCATGATCTCGGCGGCCTCGGACCATGTGCCGTCATTGAAGGCGTAGGCGTAGACGGCACCCGCATTCGAGTTCTCTCCGATGCCGCTTCACCAGAATCGTGCTCGCCGACGTCGCCGCCACATCCCAGCCGAAGTAGTCGTCGGCCGACGCGCCAGGGTCGTCCAGCTCGGCCACCGGTGACCAGTGGCTACCCGACCCGGTGAAGACGTAGGCCGCCCCTTCGCAGTTGATGGAGGGCGTGGCACTGTGGCAATAGGAACCGACGACGATGGTGCTGCCACTGATCGCCACCGATGTTCCGAAGCCGTCCTCGTTGGCTCCGTCGGCGGGGACGAGCTCGGCAGCCTCGGTCCAATGTCAGCGAGAGCCGGTGTAGACATACGCTGCGCCGGTATCCGAGTTGTCGTTGCCGGCACCGACGACCATGGTCGATCCTGAGACTGCGATCGCGAATCCGAGCAGGCTCGACGGATTCCCGTTGATCTCGTTCACCTGATGCCATCCGCTCGACGACTCGGGACGGAGTGCACGCAAGGCGCGGCCACCGCGGCGTGACGGCGAGCTGGATGCCGGGGCGGGGGCCTGATGGAGTCGCAGGTGCAGGCTGGCCGGCGCCGCGCCGGCGCCAGACGTCGCCCCACCGCCAGAGCTGTCCCCGTCATCCCGACGATCAGGGCCACAACGCCAAGACCCCGTATGCCGCGTGACACGAAGTGAGACCTGCTTCGGACACCCATGATGGCCCCGCCTTCCGAGAGAACACCGCCTGCGCTCGACCGTCTGGTTCACCGACATATTCCGTGAACCGCTTGGGTGGACGTACCGAGCGACCGACGGAAACCTAACGCCACGACTGATGGACATCAGACTGATGGACATCAAAGGAGTTCGAGATCATCCTCTCCGGTTGGTGGGAAGAACGGGGGGGATTGACGCCAGAACGCCACGGTGGCGCCGGGCTTGGAATCACACACGGGGAATCCACTCGTCCTCTACACGAGCGAGCTGCGGTGGGTGCCGACCATGGCCATCCGGGCACCTGGCCAGCGACTACTCCGTCAGCAGTGCGCCGGCGACAACGTGGAGAATGGGGAAATGGCGTGGGAAGTGGTCGGGACAGGTCAACTGTCGAACCCGATGAGTGGGTTTTTTCGGTCGCCCGCCATCGGACGGGGGAGTGAGGCGCGCCGTGGTCGAGCAGGCTCACGGGGTCTCAATGTGGGACGCCTTCGGCCCAGTCGGCAAAGCTCGGGCCGAGCAGCTGGGCGTCTGGGCCCGGTCGCAGGTCACCTCGGCGCATGGCCCGGCCGGCCGCCCCCGGAACCCGGATCGGGACCACCATGACGCGGTGTGACTTGCCGCGGGCCGTGGCCCGGGCGAGGGCCACGAGGTCCTCCGGTCGCGGGCCGGCGATCTCCGTGACCTCGGATGACGGCGGGTGCTCGGCCGACCGGACGAGGACCTCGGCCACGCTCCTCGCCGCGATGGGCTGGATGGCCATGACCGGGACGGCCGCCAGCGGGCCCAGGTGGGCTCGGTCGAGGATCTGGCCGGGGAACTCGTGGAACTGGGTCGCCCGGACGATGGTGGCGGGCAGCGGTCCATTGCGGGCGGCCTTCTCTTGGGCCACTTTCGACCGGTAATAGGACCAACTCACGCGGTCGATGCCGACGATGGAGAGGGCCACGAGGCGCGACGCCCCCGCTTGGGCGCCGAGCCGGCTCAGCCGCTCGTCGACCTCCGTGAAGAAGGCGGTGGCCTTCTTCTCGCTCAGCGTGGGAGCGTTGGCCACGTCGATGATGGCGTCCGCTCCCCGTAGGGCGGCCGCCACCTTGTTCTCGTCGAGCAGGTCGACGCCTGCCCCCCGGCTGAGCACCACCGGTTCGTGCCCGGCGGCCTTCGCCACCTCTACGACGTGGCGCCCCACCACACCCGTTCCCCCGGCCACTGCGATCTTCATGAGCTCGCCTCCATGCCGGCCAGTCCTGGCACCGGCGGCCGGCCGGCGCCGGAATCGGACCATACGAGGAGGACCGGCCGACGGACAATTGCCAGCCCAGAGCACTCGGGAGCCCCAGCGTGGGCGCAGATGGTCCAGCCCGGCACGCCACGGGCCGATACTTCCCAGATGGCGTCGTTCGCCGACCTCGTGGCCGAGGCCATGACCGCTCCCATTCACGGGTGGGACTTCTCGTGGCTCGACGGACGCGCCACGGAGGAACGCCCGTGGTGGGGCTATCGCGGGCTGGCCGCCCAGGAGGTGACGGCGGCCACGACGGTGTTGGACGTCCAGACGGGTGGCGGGGAGATGTTGGCCGAGATCCTGACCGACTCCGCTGAACGACCGGCCGTCGTCGCCGTCACCGAGTCGTGGCCCCCGAATGTGGCGAGGGCCCGGCACAACCTCGAGCCGTTCGGCGTATGGGTCACGGAAACGGTCGAAAACGGGGACCTTCCCTTCGACGACGGAACCTTTGACCTGGTTCTCAGCCGCCATCCGGTGGCCACCCGGTGGGACGAGGTGGCACGTGTGCTTCGGCCCGGTGGGGTCTATCTGGCCCAGCACGTCGGAGACGGGTCGAATCGTGAGCTCGTCGAGTTCCTCATGGGGCCCCAGCCGGCGAGTGGCCGGCGGAGCCCGCAACGACCGGTGGTCGACGCCCAGACGGCCGGGCTCTGGGTGCTGGATCTCCGCACCGCCAGCCTTCGGGTCGAGTTCTTCGACGTGGGCGCGATCGTCTACTTCCTTCGCCTCGTCGTGTGGACCGTGCCGGATTTCGATGTCGAGCGATACCACAAGCAACTGCTGGCGCTGCACGAGCAGATCCAGCGGGAAGGGTCCTTCGTGAGCCATGCGAAGCGGCTCCTGATCGAGGCGGTCAAACCCGGCTGACGGCGGTGAAGGCAAGCGCGGAACCTGCGCCGAGCGGCGACCTCAGGCATCGGCGACAATCTGCCCATGGCCGAGCTCTCTCCGAAGACAACCGACCAGGCGACCTCGAAGGCGATCCATGACCTCGGATCGGCCTTCATGGTGCACAAGGAGACGATGGCTCGAGCCGCCGACGACGGCTACGAGAACCCGTTCACCTTTTATTTCGCCGGTCGCGGTGGGGTGCTGGGCGACGTCGACGCCGACGTCGTCTACTCGGCGTTCGGATGGTTCGCTCCCACGGTCGTGCGTCCCATGTGGGATGCAGGCGTCGCCGTCCACGGCGCCCGTCCGGCCGCCTCCCGCTATTTCGCCGCTTGTGCCGAGTGGGGGCGCGACCACCTTAAGGGGGTGAAGGGCCTGGACCGCTTCGCCGACCTGGCCGAACGCGTCACCGGAGCGGCCGAGACGTCGGGCCGTCCCCTGTTCGCCGGCTGGAGCCAAGAGCCGCGGGTTACCGACCAGCCGGGGCGGGCCATGCAGCTGGTACACGTCATGCGCGAATGGCGCGGTGCCAATCACCTGGTGGCGACGACGGCGGAGGGGCTCAGCCCTTTGCAGGCGGTCCTCACCGATCACCCGGACCAGGCTCGGTTTTTCGGATGGCCTGAGCCCTTCCCCGAAGTCACCGACGAGCTCCGGCAGCGTCACGACGAAGCCGAGGCCCTCACCGACCGGTTATGCGCGCCGGCTTTTGAGATCCTGTCCGCCTCGGAACGCTCTGAGTTCGCCGACATCGTGCCGGTCATGTTGGCGGCGGGGACCTCCGGTCCGCCCGGGTGATCGGACCCCTCGCCGTGGTACCGTCGGACCACAATTAAATCGCCGTTGTGCGGGGGAAGCCGGTCAGAAACCGGCGCTGGTCCGCAGCCGTAGGTGGGATCGCAAGCTCCCACGAGCCGGAGTGCCCATGCACGGCTAGAGCTCCCACTGTCGAGACACATGGACCGGGGCTCGGCGGTCGTCCGGTCGTCCGGTCGTTCTCCGGGTCGTGGCCCGGGAAGCGAGGACCCATGACCGCCCTTCGTCGTTCGACCGTCCTGGTCGTTGCTGCGTCGCTCACCCTGATCACCGTGGGCACCGTGATCGGCTCCGGCCTGGGCTCGTCCGTGGCCGCCGCCGCGGCCGCTTCCCAACCGAGGTCGCCGGCGTCGTTGGGAGCGCGGACGACGTCCGGCGCGCTGCCCCAACCCCAGCCCGCCCGGGCGGGAGCCGAGTGGCTGGCCGCACAGCAGAGCCCACAAGGGTTCATCCCGACCGCACCGGGCTCAGGCGTGCCCAGCCTCTCGTCGACGGCGCAGACCATCCTCGCCCTCTCGGCGGCCAACGTCGATCCGCAGGGCGCCAGCTTGGCTCTGAGTTATATGAAATCCAACATCGACAGTTACGTAACCGTCGACGGAGCCGACGGGCCGGGCCAGCTCGCCCTGCTCGTCCTCGACGCCGAAGCCCTGGGCGTCGATCCCACCACTTTCGGCGGCACCAACCTCGTGAGCCGTCTGCTGGCCACCCAGCAGACGACCGGTGCGGACGCCGGCCTCTTCGGCACCGAGACTCAGCTCGCCGACGACTACACCGGCACCTACCAGCAGGGCCTGGCGCTCGTGTCCCTGGCTGCAGCCGGCGTGCGCGGGACGAGTCAGATCCATGCCGCCGACTCCTGGCTGGTCGGCCAGCAGTGCCCCGACGGCGGCTGGACGCTTCCCGACGTCGCCCTCAACAGTTGCGACGGCACGCCGGCCGACTTCAGCGGTCCCGACACCAACTCGACCTCCCTCGCCCTCCAGGGCCTGGTGGCCCAAGGCGCGCTGACCCCAGTGGTCGAGGCGCTCGGCCTCGGGTTCCTCACCACTGGTCAGGACGCCGACGCCGGCTGGTCGTACTACGCCAACACGGTGGCCACGCCCGGGGTCAGCGATCCGGATTCGACGGCTCTCGTGATCCAGGCCCTCGTGGCCATGGGTGACTCACCGGCGGCGGCGATGTTCACCAAGGGTGGGGCCACCCCTGTGTCGACGCTCCTGTCCTTCCAGCTCACTTCGGCCCCCGACGCCGGTGCCTTCTACTTCCCGCCCGCACTGACCCCCGACATCCTTGCCACCTACGAGCCGGTGCCCGCCTTGGCCGGCCTGCCCTTCGGGTGGGGACCGTCGGGCAATGGCTACTGGGAGGTAGCGTCCGACGGTGGCATCTTCAACTTCGGTGCCGCGGCCAGTTTCCTGGGCTCGGCCGGCGAAATCCACCTCAACGCCCCGGTGGTGGGCCTGGCATCCACCTCCAGCGGTGGTGGCTATTGGGAGGTGGCCTCCGACGGCGGCATCTTCACCTACGGCGACGCCGACTTCTACGGGTCCATGGGCGGTAAGCCGCTGAACAAACCGGTGGTCGGCATCGCCGCCACCCCCGACGGGCGCGGCTACTGGGAGGTGGCCTCCGACGGCGGCATCTTCAGCTTCGGCGACGCCGCCTTCTACGGGTCCATGGGCGGCAAGCCCCTGAACAAGCCGGTGGTCGGCATCACCGCCACCCCCGACGGGCTCGGCTACTGGGAGGTGGCCTCCGACGGCGGCATCTTCAGCTTCGGCGACGCCGCCTTCTACGGGTCCATGGGCGGCAAGCCCCTGAACAAGCCGGTGGTCGGCATCACCGCCACCCCCGACGGGCTCGGCTACTGGGAGGTGGCCTCCGACGGTGGCATCTTCAGCTTCGGCGACGCCGCCTTCTTCGGGTCCATGGGCGGCAAGCCCCTGAACAAGCCGGTGGTCGGCATCGCCGCCACCCCCGACGGGCTCGGCTACTGGGAGGTGGCCTCCGACGGCGGCGTCTTCAACTTCGGTGACGCCGCCTTCCTGGGTTCGACGGGGAGCATCGCCCTCAACGCCCCGGTCGTCGGGATCTCTGCAAGTCCAGCACGGCCGACCTGACCGCGGCACCGCTCAAATGGCCTGTCTGTTGAGCGCGGGGCCGGTGCGCCGTCCCGGCGCGTCAGCCCCCCGATGAGAGTGCGGTCGAGCCCATGACGACCATGTCTCGGTTGCGGCGCGCGTTCATCCTGGCTGTCGCCACGGTTGTCGTGGCGGCGGTCGGTACGTTGCCGGCAATCGTCTCGGTCATTCATGCCGCCCCGGCCGGCGCGGCCACGGCCGTCGATTGCAAAGACGGGGTAATCGTGGCCGTCGACTTCGGCTATTGGGAGGGCGACACCGATGCGGTGTGCGACACCATCCTCCCGGCCAGCGCTGCCTATGCCTTGGTGGCCACGGGATTCGATCCCACGCCGGTCTCGAGCTACGGCCTCGACTTCATCTGCCAGATAGCTGGGCTGGATGGTGTTGAGTATCCGCAGGGGGCGAATTGCTCCACCACACCGCCGGCCGACGCCTACTGGTCCTTCTGGTATGCCAACGCCGGCCAGACCTCGTGGACCTACAGCAATGTCGGAGCCATGAGCCTCCAACCCCAGGCCGGAAGCGTCGAGGCGTGGGTCTTCGGGGGTGAGACGGGTCACTCCCAACCGCCGGGACTTCCGACGCCGCAGCAGATCCAAATGGCTACGACCCAGACCGTGACCGTGACCGGGACCGGGACCGGGACCGGCACGACGACCACGACGACCACATCCTCCGGCCCGCCGTCGGGGGCATCTGGCTCCAATCCGGCGCCCGCACCGCAGGGCGCGACCACTGACCCGGCCATGGCATCCACTCCTTCGGCGGCGGCGGGGACCACGTCCACGACCGCTCCGACGCACGCCAAGCTGAGCCCGAGCCCCGCTCAGACCGCGCCGTCAACCGGTCATGCAGGCCCAGCCGCTCACGACACCACGGCGTCGGGGGCGACGTCGACCTCCGGACCCGGAGATGGCGAACGGATCGTCAGTGCCGTCCCGGGGGTGGCTGCTCGGCACCCGAGTTCCGGGCCGTCCGCGTCGTTCCTCCTCGGAGCGGCGGTCGTCCTTCTCTTGATCGCCGTCGCCGGGACGGTGACCTGGGCGCGCCGCCGAGAGAGACCAGAGGGAATGTGAGCGCGGCAGGGAGGGGAGGGTCCGCGGCCCTCTTTCACCAGCGGCCGCGCCCGCTGCACCCGATGGCCTGGTGGCTGTGGGCGATCGGTCTGGCCGTCTGTGTGAGCCAGACCACCAATCCCGTCCTGCTGGCCTTGGTCCTCGCCGTCCTCGGGACGGTCGTGGTCAGCCGGCGGAGCGAGTCCCCGTGGGCCCGAGCCTTCCGCTACTACCTGGTGTTGGCGGCCGTCGTGGTGGCCATCCGGGTGGTCTCCCGCTCGATCTTCGGGGGGGACATCGACGCCAGCACCATGCACGTGCTCTTCACCCTGCCGCACGTGCCATTGCCGTCGTGGGCGGCCGGCGTCCAGCTGGGCGGGCCGGTCACTCTGGAGGGCACGCTCAGCGCGCTCTACAGCGGCCTGCAGCTCGGTGTCCTGCTGTGCTGCGTGGGCGCGGCCAACAGCCTGGCCGATCCCAAGCGCGCTCTTCGCACGCTGCCCGGCGCCCTCTACGAGCTCGGGGCCGCGGTCGTGGTAGCCGTCTCGGTCGCGCCCCAACTGGTCGAGAGCGTGCAGCGCGTGCGACGAGCGCGTCGCCTACGCGGGGGAGCGAGTCGGGGATTCCACGTCCTGCGGTCGGTCGCCATCCCGGTGTTGGTCGACGCCTTCGAGCGATCGCTCCGCCTGGCCGCGGCCATGGACTCGCGTGGCTACGGCCGTAGTGCGGGTGCCTCACGGGAGGCCCGGCGGCTGACCGGTGGCCTCATGATCGGCGGCATGCTCGGGCTCTGCCTCGGCGCCTACGGCCTGGTCGACCGCTCGACCCCCGGAGCGCTCGGCCTGCCCGCACTGATCGGTGGGTCTGCCCTGTGCGTCACCGGGCTCGTGCTCGGTGGTCGGCGGGTGCGAGCGACCCGCTACCGCCCCGATCCTTGGCGGACGCCCGAGTGGCTGGTCGGGTTGTGCGGAGCCATCCCGGCTGCCGTGTTCCTGGCCGGGGCGGGCGGGGTGGGGCTGTACCCGTCCACCGACCCGCCGGTGTGGCCGTCGGTGCCGCTTCTCTATGTCCTCGCCCTGGCGTGTGCCGTCCTCCCCGCCGTGGTCGCCCCACCCCCGCCCCGGGCGTCGGTACCGGCGCGGCTGGCCGAGTCGTCGGAGAGCCGGCTGGCCAGCGGCGCCGACGCCCCGTCGTCCGACCCCGAGGGGGCAGGCCGAGCCCGGACGGGGCCCGCTCCCGTCCCTGAGCCCGCCGAGCTGCCGGCGTGATCGAGCTCGACCGAGTCACGGTCACCTATGCGGACGCGGGGGCGCCCGTCCTGCGCCAGGTCTCCCTCGAGGTCCCAGAGGGGGAGCTCGCCCTGGTGGTCGGGGAGACCGGCGTGGGCAAGTCGACGCTTCTCGGGGCGGTGTGCGGGTTGGTGCCGCACTTCACCGGCGGGACTCTTGCTGGACGGGTGGTGGTCGACGGCCGCGACACGCGGACGCACCCACCCCGCGAGCTCGCCGACGTGGTCGGCGTGGTGGGTCAGGATCCGCTGTCCGGGTTCGTGACCGACACGGTCGAGGAGGAGCTGGCCTACGCCATGGAGCAGTTGGCCGTACCACCCGACGTCATGCGCACGCGGGTCGAGGAGACGCTCGACCTGCTCGGCATCGCCGGGCTCCGCTCCCGTGCTCTCGCCTCGCTGTCGGGTGGTGAACAACAGCGGGTGGCCATCGGCTCGGTGCTGACGGCGCAGCCCCGGATCCTGGTGCTCGACGAGCCCACGTCCGCGCTCGACCCCACGGCGGCCGAGGAGGTCATTGCCGCGGTCACCCGACTGGTCCATGACCTGGGCACGACGGTGGTGCTGGCCGAGCACCGGCTCGAGCGAGTGGTCCAGTACGCCGACCGCATCATCGAGGTTCGCCGCGACGGCACGGTGGGCGCCGGGCCGCCGGCGCGGGCCATGGCAACCTCGGCGGTGGCGCCACCTGTCGTCGCCCTCGGCCGGATGGCCCAGTGGGACCCGATCCCGCTGTCGGTGCGCGACGCCCGCCGACGGGCCGGCCCGCTTCGCCAGCAGCTGGCCGGGCACGAACCCCGGCCACGGCGAGCGGCGTCCGCGGTCGCAGGAGGCGAGCCATCCGGGGTCGTGCTTCGGGCCAAGGGCGTCGCCGTCCGCTACGGGCCGGTGTGGGCCGTGGCCGGGGCCGACTTGGAGCTCGAGGGCGGCCGAGTCGCCGCCCTCATGGGGCGCAACGGCTCGGGCAAGTCGTCGCTGTTGTGGGCCCTGCAAGGCTCGGGCCCGCGTCTGCGAGGCACGGTCGAGGTCGACGGCGACGACCCCGGGACACTGCCGCCGGCCGGCGCCCGCCGACTGGTCGGCCTCGTCCCCCAGACGCCGGCCGACCTCCTCTATCTCGACACGGTGGCCGAGGAATGCCAGCAGGCCGATCGCGAATCGGTCGGGGCCCCGCCGGGCACGGCCCGCCGGTTGCTCGACCAGCTGGCCCCCGGAGTGGAGGACGGGGAACACCCCCGCGACCTGTCCGAGGGGCAACGACTGGCCCTGGTGCTCGCCGTCCAGCTCGCCGCGTCGCCGCGTGTGATGCTGCTGGACGAACCCACACGAGGTCTCGACTACGGAGCCAAGCGGACGCTCGCCGGCATCCTGGCCGAGCTCGCCGCCGGTGGACGGGCCGTCGTGGTCGCCACTCACGACGTGGAGTTCGTCGCCGAAGCGGCTGACCGGGTCATCGTGATGGCCGAGGGCGACATCATCGCCGACGGCCCGACGCCCGCAGTCATCGCCGGCTCTCCGGCCTTCGCACCACAGATGGCCAAGATCCTGTCGCCGCTCGAGTACCTGACCACCGGCCAGGTGGAGCGGGCCCTCTCCGAGGTGTCGCCGTGAGTGGCCGGGCGCCGACGGCGGCGGGACGGCGGCCGTGGACGCGTGGCCGACGCTCGCCGCGGACGGCCGCCATCCGCATCGGCCGACTCACCTGGGCGGCCATCGCCTTCGCCTCGGCCATCGGGGTGGTGTCCTTCTTCTGGCCCTTCCTCCTCCGGCCCGGGGCGTTCGGCAGCACCGACACGGCGCCGGTGATCTTCGGTGCCCTGCTCCTCCTGGTAGTGGCCGTCGTCTTCGCCGGGCTGGCCGACGGCGGGATCGACGCCAAGGCCATCGCCATGCTCGGCGTGCTCTCGGCGGTGGGCGCCGCCCTCCGGCCCCTCGGGACGGGAACCGCCGGCATCGAGACCGTCTTCTTCACCCTGATCCTGGCCGGCCGGGTCTTCGGGCCCGGCTTCGGGTTCGCCCTCGGCTGCACCACGCTGTTCACCTCGGCGCTGCTGACCGGAGGAGTGGGGCCGTGGATGCCCTACCAGATGTTCGCCTGCGCCTGGGTCGGTCTGTTCGCCGGCCTTCTGCCGCCCGCCACCGGCCGGCGGGAGATCGCCATGCTGGCCGCCTACGGCGCGCTCTCCGCCTACGCCTACGGCTTTCTGCTCAACTTGTCCTTCTGGCCCTTCGCCGTCGACCCCCACAGCACCATCGCCTACCTGCCGGGGGCCTCGGCCGTGTTCAACGCCCACCGGTACCTCATCTTCGATGCCACCACCTCGCTCGGGTTTGACACAGGGCGGGCGGTGACCAACGCCGTGGCCATCGTGCTCGTGGGGCCGGCACTGCTGGCTGTGTTCCGCAGGGCGGCCCGGCGTGCCTCCTTCGACGCGCCGGTCATCTTCGAGGGCGAGCCGGATCCCGAACCGGCCGTGGGCTGATCGCCGTCGTCGGCACGAGCGGAAGGCACCGCCAGTGAGGATGCATGCCGACGAGGTGGACATCGACGTCGAGCTGGTCAGCGAGCTGCTCATCGACCAGTTTCCCGATCTCGCCGGCCTGGACATCACCGCCGTTCGCTCGACGGGGACGGTGAACGCCATCTACCGGATCGGGGATGGCTTTTCGGCGCGGCTTCCGCGGTCAGCCAGATGGGTGCCGGACCTCCAGAAGGAACTGCATTGCCTGCCGATGCTCGCCCGGCACCTGTCCCTGGCCATCCCCGAGCCGGTTGGGAGGGGCCGTCCGTCGGTCCGCTACCCCTTTCCCTGGGCGGTCTACCGCTGGATCGAGGGCCAGCCGTTCGACGACGGGCTCGTCGCCGACCAGCGCCAAGCGGCCGGCGACCTGGCTCGCTTCGTCATCGAGCTTCGGGGCGTCGACCCCGACCAGGCGCCGACCGGTGGTCGCCGGCCCCTCCTGGAGCTCGATTCGGTCACGCGTTGGGCCATCGAGGCGGCCGGGGACGCCATCGACGGCGATGCCACCACGACGGCGTGGGAGGCCGCGCTCCGGGCGCCGGAATGGGACGGCTCCTCGGCCTGGATCCACGCCGACCTGCTCCGACCCAATCTCCTCGTCGAGCGGGGACGGCTGTGCGCCGTCATCGACTTCGGTGCCGCCGGCGTCGGTGACCCGGCCACTGATGTCATCGCCGCCTGGAGCGCGCTGGGCCAGGCCGGGCGCGAGGTCTTCCGTTCTGCCCTCGACGTCGACGACGCCACCTGGAGCCGGGCCCGGGGCATCGCCCTGCATCAGGCGGTGGCCATCATCCCCTACTACCGGACCACCAATCCCGCCTTCGTCGCTCTCGCCGTGCGCACCGTGGAAGAGGTGGTGGCCGACTCCGCCGCCTGATGTAGGAGGCGACGCCGTGGCCGACCATCTCGCCTTCTTGGGGTGGTGGTTACCGACTATTAGATGGCGCCGAGATGCTGCAGCCATTCGACGGTGGCCAGGAGGCCGTCATCGAGGCTGGTCGGCTGGTAGCCGAGACGCCGGTAGGTCTTGGTCTCGGTCGTGTCCCGGCGCTCGGCCCGATCGGTGTCGGGCTTGCTGGCGATGGCCATGAGCGTGGGCCCGAAGGTGGCGGCCAGCTCGGGGTCGTCGGACGGATACACATCCGCTACTCGCTGGGTCATCCCGGCCAGCTCACAGGCTCGGCTGGCGGCCGTCGCCACACTGACCACGTCCTCCGGTCTCCCGTCGAACATGTAGCGCTCGCCGGGTGTGCCCCGGTCGAGGGCAGCGACGCACCCGTCGGCCACGTCTCCGGCCAGGACCCAGCTCACCGGGAACTTGAGGTAGCGCTGCAGTCGGCCGCGCAGGGCGGCCAGGAGGACCCGGTTGAAACTCGTCCGCCCGAGAGCGTTGGTGGCCACCGGGGACGGCCCGTAGATGGCACCCGGGTGGGCGGTCACGACGTCCTGGCCCTTGGCCGCTCGAGCCATGGCGTCTTCGAAGGCAGCCATCTTGGTCAGGGTGTAGGGGTCCGAGCTCGGCTCGGTGGACACGGGGGCATCCTCGCGTTCGACGCCGGTCGAGGTGTCGAAGAAGGTGCCGGTCGACACGGCCACCACCCGGCGGAGCCCGAACTCCTCGGCCGCGTCGAGGACGTGGCCCGTGCCTTCGGTGTTGACAGCTCGGAAGGCCTCGAGGTCCTGGCTGGCCCCACCGAGCAACGCCGCCGAGTGGATGGCGGCGTCCGTGCCCCGGACGGCGGCTCGCACATCGTCGGCACTGGTGACGTCGCCGGTCACGACGTCGACGCCCATGGCCGCCAACGGGGCGGTGTCGGCCTGCGCTCGGCAGAGGGCGCGCACCTGGTCGCCTCGTGCCACGAGGACACGGCACACATTGGCGCCGAGCAGCCCGGTGGACCCGGTGACGAGGACCGTCTCGCTCACGACGGGGCGGGCTCCGGCTCGGCTTCGGTCTGGGTCTCGATCTCGGTCTCTGTCTCGGTTTCGGTCTCGGTCTCGCGGGTTGCGTCGACCTCGGAAGGGTCGTAGCGGATGACCGGCTCCCCGTCGCCGAACACGTCGAGGGTGTGGATGAACCGGTGCAGGCCCATTGCGTTGGCGCAGGTGAAGCCCAGCTCGATGATCTGGGCGGCAGTGAAGACCCGGCCGAGACGGCGGTAGACCTCGTCGTCGATGGCGTGGTGATCGGCCGACAGGAGGTCGAGGAACTCGACAGCCAGGCGTTCCTGCTCGGTCAGCGAGGAGGCGCCCGGCGCCACCAAGCAGGCGACATCCTCATCGGTGATCGACTCGTGCTTTCGGGACTGCATGCACGGCTGGCACTCACCCAACTGGGCGCTTCGGATGCGAATGAGCTCCAAGATGCGGCCGCCGAGCAAGCTTTGCCGTCCCCAGGCACTGCGTGCCGCGTGGGTGGCGACGATCTGATCCGTTCGGTAGGCGAAGATCTGGAGAGGGATGGGTGTCGCGTAGGTCCCGTCGGCCACACCCTCCTCGATGATCCGGCGGGGCTCGTCGGCCATCCTCTCCAATGGGATCGGTTCGATTCGCGGCATGGCGCCCCCTTGGCATCGAGCTTCGCCACTGGTTGTCGGCAGCTCTCCGGCGAACCTACGCGCCCGGCGCTCCAGGTGTCCATGCCGAGAGGCACCCACGCCTCATTTGGCGGAGCCGGCCTTCGATCGGTTCTCCAGGCGCCAGACGAACTTGAGGCCCGACCAATCGTGGTCGAGTGCGGCGACCTTCACGTCGACGACACCGATGGGCAGCAGCGCGGCCCTGACCAGTGAATCGGTGATGTCGCTCTCGTGACCGCCGGCTCGACGTGGCCAGGCGACCCACAGTGCCGAGGTTTCAGCCAGCGAACGAGCCGCCGGAGCTGCCGTGCGTTCGAGCTCCGCGGCGCGCGGGCAGAAGGCGATGGTCACGTCAGCCGCCCGCCCGCCGGCGGGGACGACCGTCTTCCGCCGGCGCCAGCCGTGCGCCGTCGGGGAGTTCGGGAATCGCCCAACCCCTGGGCGCGGCGACAAGCTGGACGACCTGGCCCGGATTGACCCCGAGCTTCCTGGCCAAAGAGGTGTCCGAGCCACGGGAGTGCATCGGTGCCCATGATCGCTCGCACCCGTCCGTCCTCTCGCACGCGCCTATCGTTCGCCCCATGGCCCGACCCGCCGTCGACGGCATCATCGACCTCATGATCAGTTTTCCGAGCGCTCGGCCCGAAGCGAAGTACCACTTCATGGCGCCCCTCCTGAAGGACGAAGACAGCCGCTCCCTTTCCATGCCGGCTGGGTTCCTGTTCAACGAAGTGCCCGAGGGTGGGCCCGGTGTGGCCGGGGCTGCGGAAAGCGCTGACGAGTTCGACCCGGTGGAGGCGCTCCTGGCCGAGATGGACAAGTACGGGATCGCCGTCGGCCTCATCGGTATCGGCCCGAAGTCGGCGCTGCGAGCCCTGACCGAGCACCCAGACCGGTTCGTCCCGTCACTCGAGGTCGATCCCAACGACATCGGGGGAGCGGTACGGGCCATCCGCACCGCCCACGACGAGCACGGCATCAGGGCGGTCAGCACCTTCCCGGCCGGGTGCAATCCACAGGTGCCCATCTCGGACCGGCGCTACTACCCCGTCTACCAGACGTGCGTCGACCTCGACATCCCGATCATCGTCAACGCCGGCATCCCCGGTCCCCGCGTTCCGTCCGCCTGCCAGGACGTCATGCACTTCGACGAGGTCTGCTACGACTTCCCCGAGTTGGTCGTGGTCATGCGACACGGGGCGGAGCCGTGGGAGGAGCTGGCCGTCAAGCTCATGCTCAAGTGGCCGGGCCTCTACTACATGACCTCGGCCTTCGCCCCGAAGTACTACCCGAAAGCCGTCATCGACTACGCCAACACCCGCGGCTCGGACAAGGTCATGTACGCCGGGTACTACCCCATGGGGCTCAGCCTCGAGCGCATCTTCCGCGAGCTCGAGGACCTCCCGCTGCGCGACCACGTCTGGCCGCTCTTCCTGCGGGACAACGCTGCCCGCGTCTTCAAGATCGAGGTGCCCGCCCTCGAAGGCTGAGTCGGGGGTGACGGCCGTGACCGGGCCGCCGGGCCGGGCTCAGTTGCCGGCTGCGGCCAGCCGGCGCCGGGGCGGCACCGTGGGCGGTGGGACCTTGCGGGGCGGCAGGCCGGAGAGGAGCGCGGCCGTCGCCGTCGCCACCTGACGAACGGCGTCGTCGAACGCCGCCTGGGTCGGCCCCGTCGGTGCGCGGATCCCGCTGACCTTGCGGACGTACTGCAGGGCGGCGTCGGCGATCTCTTGGTCGGTGGCGGCGGGGTCGAGGCCCCGAAGGGTGGTGATGGAGCGGCACATGCGTCCGACGTTAATGCGGCCGACGTCCGGACGGGCCGTAGAGTGCCCCGGATGGAACTGCGACGCTTCGACGGTCGACGCGTCGTCGTCACCGGCGGGGCTTCCGGCATCGGTCGCGCCACCGCCCGGCGGCTGGCCGCTGAAGGCGCCCAGGTGGTGGCGGCCGACGTCAACGAGGCACTCCTGGCCGAGGTCGCGGGGTCACCCGACGCGGCGCCGGGGCGGATCACGGCGCTCGTGGCCGACGTCTCCTCCGAAGCGGGGGCGGCCGGGTTGGTGTCGACGTCGGTCGAGATCCTGGCCGGGTTGGACGTGGTCGTGAACGCGGCCGGCATCCTCTCCTTCTCGCACACCCACGAGCAGTCGATCGACGGATGGAACCGGATCGTGGCCGTGAACCTGACCGGCACCTTCCTCGTCTGCCGTGAATCCCTGCCCCACCTGATCGGGTCGCGGGGCAACATCGTGAACCTGGCCTCGACCACCGCCCATGCCGGGCAGGCGTGGGCCGTCGCCTACAGCGCCACGAAAGGGGGCGTCCTGGCCATGACCCGGGCCCTTGCCGTCGAGTACGGCAAATCCGGCGTCCGGGCCAACACCATCAGCCCCGGCGCTATCGACACGCCCATCACCGGTGCCTTCCGGCTGCCGGAGGGAGCGGACGCCTCCCTGCTGGATCGGGCCATGCCCATGGGTGCCTTCGGTTCGCCCGACGGAGTGGCGGCGGCCGTGGCCTATGTCGCCTCCGACGAGGCCTCCCACATGAACGGCGCCGACCTCGTCATCGACGGGGGCACCCTGGCCTAGTGCCGAGTGGTCGGTCGCGGATTTGATGGGGTGGTTGTGGCCTGCGCGGGCTGGGCCTTGTCTTCTCATCGAAGCTGAACACCACCGCCCGCTCCGGTGGATCCAGGTGTACGTGACGACATCGACGAGCTTGGCCTCGAAGCGAGGCCGGGCATGCCACCAGCCTCATCCACCGTGCTGTTTCACCGACGGAGCCACCAGAGCCGACGGTGGTCCTGCGGCGTCCGGCCGTCGTACTGTCGAGGCCGTTACCGAGGAGGACTTCTGATGCGCAGCGTCACCTATTCGATGGGCGTCTCACTTGACGGCTACATCGTCGGGCCCGACGGCGAGTTCGGCTGGACGGCGCCGGACGAGGAGGTCTTTGGCTTCGTCACCGACGAGATACGAGAGGTCGGCGTCCACCTGCTGGGACGACGCCTGTACGAGACCATGCTGTACTGGGAAACCGCTGACCAGGATCCATCGCTCGGCGACTCAATGCTCAAGTGGGCCGCGATCTGGAAGGCGCTCCCAAAGGTGGTGTTCTCCACCACTCTGTCGGCGGTGCAGGGCAATGCCCGCCTAGCCTCCGGCGGCCTGGCCGAGGAGATTGAGCGATTGCGAGCCGAGCCGGGGGAGGGCAACATCGCCATTGGCGGCGCAACTCTCGGCGCCGAGGCGGCCGCGTTGGGTGCCATCGACGAGTACCGGGCCAGGGTCTATCCGGTGCTGGTCGGCGGGGGCATTTCGTTCTTTCCCGAGCGCCAGCGCCGGGTGGATCTCGAGCTGGTCGAAACCCGCACCTTCGGCTCGGGAGTCGTCTACCTCCGCTACCGCGTGGCGCGCTAGGCGGCTCGTCCGGCGCGCCTTCGTGGTCCGTCGCCCGCCGCATTCGCCACACCGTCGGCCTGTCGCGGCGCCGGAATCGACGCCGACACCGACACCCTCAGCCGAGAGTCGACCGCCCGCCCGTCTCCCACCAGTCGGCGGTCAGCTTGAGCCCGGCGATCGACGCCCGCGGCATCAGTTCCTCGTAGGTCCGCTGATAGCCAGTGTGAGCGATGCGCCACTCACCATCCTCTCTCACGTAGCGGTCGGAGTAGAAGGCGGCGCCCTGCACGTTGACCCCGAGATCGGTGAGCACAACCGTGTCCTCGAGGGCCCACGTGCCGGTGGCCTCGTCCGGGGCGACGAGATCGATCTCCGGGTGGTGCACGCGGTGGCTGCTCAACATGGTGGTCGACCCCATGGACTCGCGCAGAAAGGCCATGATGGCGTCGCGGCCCTCGAAAGAGTGCAAACCGCCCCCATAGCGGGCGGTGGCCTCGGGCACGAAGCAGGTCTCGAGCTCGTCCCACAACTTCTGGTCCAGGCACCGCATGTAGCGGTACTTGAGGCGCTTGATGAGCTCGATCTCGACGAGGTCCTCGGGGGTCACGGCGTCTCCTTCAAACGTGGGCCGTCGTCAACGGATCGTCCCCCGCCCGGGGATGAGAGGCAGGTCAAGGGCGGTGACCCACCCCGGCGGGAGGTCGTTGACGGCAGGGACTGCGTTGAGGGCGCGGAGTCCCGTGGCCAGGCAACCGGCGGCGGCGGCGTCACGCCCACTGCCGTCGGTGAAGCGGAAGGCGGTCTCCTGGGTGATGGAGGGGGTGCCGTCGATCTCCACCCGGTAGACATCGGGTTGGTTGCCCTGCGGCCAGTCCGGAGCGACTTCGCTGCCTCCCACTCGGTTGACGTGCTCGAGGCAGATGCGTGGCTCGCCCGCGTAGATGCCGTTGATGGTGAAGCGGATGGCGGCCACCTGGCCTGGCTCGACGATCCCCTTGGCCGTCGTGATCGCCTCATCGGTCGTCCACTTGTCCCAGGTGGTGGTGATCTCGTCGAGCTCGATGCCGACGGCGTGGGCCATCATCGGCACGGTCCCTCCCCACGACATGACCAGGATGTCCCGGTGCTCGAGCAGCGGGGTGAAATCCGAGGGCCGGCCGATCCCCATCTCCTCCTCGTAGTCGCCTTCATAGTTGGTGTAGTCGAGGATCTCGAGGGCGCGCACCTGTTCCACCCGGCTGCACAGCCCCATGAGCGTCATGGGGAAGAGGTCGTTGGCGAAGCCCGGGTCGATGCCGGTGGTGAAGCACGAGGAGCCGCCCGCCGTACACGCCTCGGTGATGGGCTCGGTCCAGGAGGGAGGGAGGAGCGACATGTGTGGCCACACCCACGGGGTCATGGCCGTCGAGCACACGTCGATGCCGGCCCGTAGGAAGGCTCTGATGTCCCGAAGATTGTCCTCGGCGTGGGCTGCCGTCGGGCCGAAGTGCACGACGGCGTCGGGGTCTGTGGCACAGAGCTCCTCGACGTCGTTGGTGGCCCGCACCCCCACGGGCTCGGTCCCACAAAGAGTGCCGGCGTCCTCGCCCACCTTGGCCGGGTCGTGGACCCCTACACCGACGAGGTCGAAGCGGGGATGGAGGACGACCTCGGGGATGACCATGCGTCCCACGAATCCCGTGCCCCAGACCACCACCCGCTTGGCCGGAGAGCCCACCGCGCTCACCGCAGCATCTCCCCGGAGTTGACCAACAGGTACTGCCCGGTCACGGCCTTGGCGTGGTCGGAGGCGAAGAAGGCGGCCACGTCGGCCACCTCGTCGTCCTCGGTCATTCGGCGCAGCGGGAAAGTGCCCACGATGTCGCGGAGCACCTCCTCCTCGGTGCGTCCCTGATGCTTGGCTTGTCCGCTCACCAGCATCTGCACGGGTGGCCCCCACATCCACGACGGAATGACCATGTTGCAGCGGATGTGGTCGGGACCGAGCTCGTCGCAGAGGTAGTACATGGCCGCCAGCAGCGCCGCCTTCGAGGCCGCATAGCCACCTTGGGGCAACTGGGGCCGGAACATCGACTGCGAGCCGATGAGCACGATCGATCCACCGCCGCCCGCCTTCATGGCCTCGGCCACCGGGCGGATGACGGTCAACGCGCCGAGGACATTGGTGTCGAACGCCTTCTGCCAGTCCTCGAACTTGAGATCGTAGAGGCCACCCCAGGCATGCTCGAACGCGGCCACTTGGATGAGCGCGTCGACCGTGCCGAACCGGGAACGGGTCGCGTCGACGAGCGCCGCGCACGACGCCTCGTCGCGAATGTCGGTCACCTGGGCGGCAACCCGCTCCCCGGAGGGGTCCAGCTCGGCGGCGATGGTCTCGAGGGTCTCCTGGGTGCGGGCGGCCACCACCACCCGGGCGCCGTCGCGGAGGGCGGCTGCCGCGCACTCGCGCCCGAGTCCCTGGCCGACACCGGTCACCACCACCGTCTTGTCATCGAGCAAGGTGCTCATCGGGTACTGCTTACTTCGCCGACCATTGCGGCGTCGACCCTGACCCGCCGATCTCCGTTCGAACGACCCAGACGACGAGGTCGATCAACCGGCGAGAAAGCTCAACCGCACCTCACGCGTCGGGTTGTCGACGTTGGCGTCGACGAGGACGACGCTCTGCCAGGTCCCGAGCTGGGGCCGGCCGGCCAGCACGGGAATGGTCAACGACGGGCTGAGGAGTGCGGGCAGCAGGTGGTCGGCCCCGTGGCCGCGGCTGCCGTGGCGATGACGGTACCGGTCGTCACGGGGGAGGAGCCGGAGAAGCAGCTCCTCGAGGTCCGGCTCGGAACCCGAGCCCAGCTCCATGAGGGCGAGTCCACAGGTTGCGTGGGGTGCGAACAGGCTGAGCAGGCCGTCGCCCCGGCCGGCGCAGAAATCGGCCACGACGTGGCTGATGTCGGTCACCGTCCGATGGCCGGTGGCCACGGTGATCACGGAGGAGTCCACGGTCAATGATCGCGTGATGGGCGAGACGGTGTTGACATCTTCGGCGCGTATCCGCCGGTCAGGGAGGGGAAAACCTGGGACCGGGCCACGAAGCGGCGGGCCCGGCCCTCCGACCGATGTGACACCGGTAGGTTCCTTTTGTGAGCCCGGACGAGGTCCAGCCCGTCTCCGGTCGCTGCTCGTGGGCTGAGAGCTCCGACCTCATGCGCCGGTACCACGACACGGAATGGGGAGTCCCCTCCCGGGACGATCGCCATCTCTTCGAGATGCTCATCCTCGAGGGGGCGCAGGCCGGCCTGTCCTGGGCCACCATCTTGGGCAAGCGGGACCGTTACCGCGAGGTGTTCTGTGGCTTCGACCCTGAGCGCGTCGCCGCCTTCGGCGACGTCGAGCTTGCCACCCTCCTTGCCGATCCCGGCATCGTTCGCAACCGGCTCAAGGTCCGTTCGGCGGTCAACAACGCCCGCTCGTTCCTGGCCGTGGGGTCCGAGCACGGCAGCTTCGCCGACTACCTGTGGGCCTGGGTCGACGACACTCCCGTCGTGCACTACCCGCGCACCCTCGCCGAGCTGCCGGCCACGACCGAGTTGTCCGATCGGCTGAGCAAGGACCTCAAACGGCGGGGCTTTGGCTTCGTCGGCCCGACCATCGTCTACAGCTTCCTTCAATCGGTGGGTGTGGTCGACGACCACGTGGTCTCGTGTCCGTCGAAACCCGGCGCATCGGCCCACCGAGCGTGAGAATCGGCTCGGAATAACCCTGAACGTCGGTCCATCTGATGGACTTAGGCGGTATCGGCGGTAAGACTTGGTGGCGGTGGGGGTGGATCCGTACATCGTTCTGGGTAGCGCCGTCGTCGGCTTCTTGGTGGGGCTCACCGGCGCCGGCGGCGGGGCCCTCATGACGCCCATGCTCATCCTCCTCTTCGGCGTGAAGCCGTCGGCTGCCATCTCGAGCGATCTCGTGGCCGCTGTGCTCATGCGTCCGGTCGGCGCCGCCGTGCACTTGAGCAAGAAGACCGTCAATCTGCAGATGGTCAAGTGGATGGTCTGCGGGTCGGTGCCCACGGCGATCCTCGGCGCCTACCTGCTGCACCTACTGGGCAACAGCAAGTCGGCGGAGAACACCGTCGAGCTGGCCCTCGGTGCCGCCCTCCTGCTCGGGGCGGCGGCAATGGTTCTGCGCTACGCGCTCGACCGCCGCTCCGGTCATCGGCGGCAGGACAGCGTCCACGGGGTGGTGGTCCGGCCGCTCCCTACCGTGATGATCGGCATGGTCGGGGGAATCATCGTCGGCATGACCTCGGTCGGCTCCGGCTCCCTGATGATCGTGCTGCTTCTCTTCCTGTACCCGCTGCTCGGCGCCAACCAGCTGGTCGGGACCGACCTCACCCAGGCCGTCCCTCTCACCTTGGCTGCCGCCCTCGGCGCCCTCGTCTTCGGGCACGTGGAGTTCGCGGTGACCTCGTCGATCGTCATCGGAAGTGTGCCGGCCGTGTTCGTAGGGGCCTTCTTCTCCTCCCGGGCTCCGGACCGCTACATCCGGCCAGCCATCACCTTCGTGATCTTCGCCTCGGGTCTCAAGTACGTGGGGCTGAGCACCACCACCCTCGGCTGGGTGCTCTGTGCCCTTCTCCTCGCCGCCGGGGCGACGTGGCTCGCCGTGGTTCGTCCGTGGCGCAGTGGTGCCTTCGACGTCGAGGGGGAGCAGACGGCGGCGGCAGTGTCCGCGCCACCAAGCCGGGAATGACGACGCCGTGAACAAATCCCACATCGACTTCCTGTCCAGCCCGGGATGGGCGCAGATGCTCCGGACCGACCTGCTGCCCTGGATCGAGGCCGCCGGGGACCTCGGCGACGATGTCCTGGAGATCGGCCCCGGCCCCGGGCTGACGACCGACCTACTGGCCGAACGCGTGGCCCGGCTCACGGCCGTGGAGGTGGACCCGGCGTTGGCCGATCCTCTTCGCGAGCGCCTGGTCGACACGGGTGTCGAGGTCATCTGCGCCGATGCCACGGAAAGCGGGCTCGAGTCGGACCGGTTCTCGGCGGTGACCTGTTTCTCGGTGCTCCACCACATGCCGTCGCCCGAGTACCAGGACCGACTGTTCGCCGAGGTCGGCCGAGTCCTTCGACCGGGTGGCATTTTCGTCGGCCAAGACGCCCTCGATCTGGACCTCATCCGCGCCGGCCACGAGGGCGACACCTTCGTCCCTGTCGACCCCGACGGCTTCCCGAAGCGGTTGTCGGCCGGCGGCCTCGGGGATACCAACATCGAGGTGGCCGACTTTCACTTCCTGTTCCTCGGTCGGAAGCCGCTCCGGTCGACGCGCCGTTGACCGAGTGGGAGGGGCAGCGGGCAGCACCCATTGCCGGTGGCTCTCTTCAGTGCCCTTTTCAGTGTCCCCATGACACCTCGCCCAGGACCTCGACCAATGCCGCCAGCTCCTCGTCGGTGTTGTAGTAGTGGGGCGAGGCCCGGACGGTCGTCGTCGGACGGTGGCCACCCATGTCGAGGCGGGCTGCCGGCGCCTCGGTGACCGAGACGTTGATGCCGGCCGCCGCCGCCGCCCCCTTGACCACCAACGGTTCGACCCCCTCGACCGTAAAGGACACGATTCCGGCCTGCCGACCGCCCCCGTCGTGTTCCGACACACCGTCCGTCGCCCGGAGCAAGCCGCGCAACTGGTCGGCCAGGCCGGCCACACGTTCACTGATGGTGTCGATACCGAGGACGGCGGCGTGTTCGATGGCCGCCCCCAGTCCTAGGTGGGCGGCCACCGGTATCTCGAACTCGACGAAACGCTCCGTGCCCGGTCGGTATTGGAGGTGGTCGGCGTCGAGCCACACGGCCCCATCCCCCCCGACGCCGGGCGGCACCATGCGCTCGGCCAAGTCACTGCGCACGTAGAGGAATCCCGTCCCCCGGGGGCCGCGCAGCCACTTACGGCCGGTGGCGGTGAGCACGTCGCAACCCATGGTCTCCACGTCGAGTGGGAGCTGGCCGGCGCTCTGACAGGCGTCGACGAAGAAGGGGACACCGGCCCCGCGGCAGATGACGCCCATCTCCTCCACCGGGTTCACGAGACCGCGATGGGTGCCGACGTGGGTAGTAGTGCACAGGGCAACCGGGCCCGACGAGAGAGCAGCAGACAGCGCATCGAGGTCGACGGTTCCATCGTTCTGGCTCGGTACAACCTCGATCGTTGCTCCCCAGTGCTCGGCGACCTGGAGGAGGGCCATGTAGTGGCTGTCGTAGGCGATCCGGTCGATGAGCATGCGCTGGCCCTCGGCCACCCCGCCCCCGAGGGCGAATCCCCACAACGCGCGTCCCCACCCCTGGGTGTCCGACCCGGTGAGGACGACCTCGTCGTCCTGGGCACCGATCAGCTGGGCCGCCCCGGCACGCACGGCGGCCAGCCGCCCGGCCACCACCACCGCGGCTTCGTAGCCACCGATCTGCGCCTCCAGCCGCAGGTGGTCGATCTCGACCGCCAGGGTGGCCTCCGTGGGCAGAGCGGCGCCGGCGTTGTTGAGGTGCGCGACCGACGCGCAACCGGGGGTTATGGAGCGCTCGGTGGCGACGTCGATGGGGAGTGACGGTGACTGGCCGGGCACAGTGCCGGACGTTACCGGTCCGACATCGCCCGGTCAGCGGCGGTCGACCGGTCGGGGGCGGTCAGCACCCGAGTGCCGTGGGCCGGCGCGAGGGCTCTGTGTAGGGTCGCACGCGATGCCTGCACCCTCCTCTGGCGTTCCACCGCTCGACGAGCGCGTGGTCGACTCCGATCCGTTCGTGCAGTTCGGGCGATGGTACGAGGAGGCCTCGCGGGTCGTCCCGGCGCCCGAGGCCATGGCCCTGGCCACCGCCGATGCCGCCGGTCGACCGTCCGTGCGCATGGTCCTGCTGAAGGCGTGGGGGCGGGACGGCTTCGTCTTCTATAGCAATTACGAAAGTCGCAAGGGTCGAGACCTGGCCGTGAACCCTCGAGCGGCGCTGTTGTTCCACTGGGACCCGCCCGCCCGGCAGGTTCGTATCGAAGGGGCGGTGACCAAGGTCCCGCCCGCCCAGTCGGACGCCTACTTCGCCTCGCGGGCGCCCGGCAGCCGCGTCAGTGCCCGTGCCTCCCGTCAGAGCCAACCGATCGCCGACCGGCAGACACTCGAGACGCAGGCCACGGCCGTCCGCCTCGAGTTCGGGGACGACGTCCCCCGACCGTCGTGGTGGGGCGGCTACCGAGTCGAGCCCGACGCTTTCGAGTTCTGGCAGCACCGTGCCGACCGGCTGCACGACCGCCTGGCCTACGAACGGCAGGACGACGGCTGGCAGGTGGTTCGGCTCCAGCCTTGAGCACGGCGGAGGCCGCGGCCGGCGGGCGGTCCGGGGGCCGGTAGCGGCGGTATCGTCGGGTCATGGCCGACCCCGAGGCGCTCGTCGACGAACGCATCGACCAGCTGCTCGAGGAGATCGACCCACGTGACGCCCCGCCCGTGGAATTTCGGACTCGACAGTTCGATCTCGGGCTCGCCTGGGTTTCGTTTCCCGAGGGGTCGGGCGGCCTGGGCCTGCCGCCGGGGCTGCAGCGGGAGGTGGACCGCCGGCTGGGTGCGGCAGGCGCACAGCCCCTCGGCGCCCGCGAGTTCTTTGGTTTCACCATGGCCGGGCCGACCATGGTGACGCACGGGTCCGACGAGCTGCGCCAACGTCTCCTCCGGTCCACCTTCACGGGCGAGGTGTCCTGGTGTCAGCTGTTCAGCGAGCCGGGTGCCGGTTCCGACCTGGCCGGCCTCGCCACCCGGGCGGTGCGGGACGGCGACGAGTGGGTGATCACCGGTCAGAAGGTGTGGAACACCCTGGCCCACATCGCTGACCGGGGCATGCTCGTGACTCGCTCGGATCCCGAGGCTCCCAAGCACAAGGGGCTGACCTACCTCGCTCTCGACATGCACGCCCCCGGCGTGGAGGTCCGCCCGCTCCGGCAGATGACCGGCGAGGCCGAGTTCAACGAGGTGTACCTCACCGAGGTACGCGTTCCCGATGCCGATCGCATCGGCGACGTGGGGGAGGGGTGGCGGGTCGCCCTCACCACCCTGTCCAACGAGCGGACGTCGATCGGCGGTGGTGGTGGGCCTCCCACCCGTGGCTCGGGGTCGATCGCCGAGGCCCTCCGAGTCTGGAACCGCCAGGGTGCCCATCACGACCCCGTCTGGCGCGACCGGCTGTGCCAGTTGTGGATCGAGGCCGAGGTGTTGCGGTTCACCAACATCCGGGCCAGCCAGAACCGAAAGGTCGGCAATCCCGGCCCGGAGGGGTCGATCGCCAAGCTCATGTTCGCCGAGGTCAACAAACGCATCTACGAGCTCTGTGTCGACCTCCTCGGCCCCGAGGCCCTCGTCGGCTACGACTACACCATGCGCCGGTCCGAGCACCTGGGGCTTATCGGCCCTCCGGGAAGCGCACGCAAGATGTTCATCCGATCGCGCGCCAATTCGATCGAAGGCGGCACGTCCGAGATCCAGCGCAACATCCTGGGTGAGCGCATCCTCGGCCTTCCCGGTGATGTTCGGGTCGACAAGGACCTCCCCTGGTCGAAGGTCCCGAGGAGTTGAACGGCGGCTCGGCCGCCCGCGACGAGTCGGCGCCGGCACCGGCAGCACCCCAAAACTCGGGGGCCCGCGAGTTCTTCGGCATGGAGCCGCAGAAAGACCTGTTGCACTGGCGCCTCCAGGTTGTCCCCGAGCTGACCACGCCCGGGCAGTTCCTCTTCGGGGGCTGTGGTCTCGGGGCAGCCCTGGTGGCTCTCGAGGCCGCTTCGGGACGACCGACCATCTGGTCGACGGCCCAGTACCTCTCCTACGCCCGCACCAACTCCGAGCTCGACCTCACCGTGACCCTGGCCGCCGAGGGTCGCCGGGTGACACAAGGGCGGGTGGTCGGTCGCGTGGGTGACCAAGAGATCCTGACCGTCAACGCCGCCGTCGGCTGGCCCGGCGAGCTCGATGTCGACGGGGTCTGGCTCACTGCGCCGACCGTGCCCCCACCCGAGGATTGTCCGCCGCGGCGTCCCCCCTTCGATCGGGGACCGTCGATCTTCGACCGCATCGACGTGCGCATCGCCCGAGGTCTGACCTTCGAGGAGCTCTACGCAGGCTCCGGCATGACCGGTGAGCCGACCAGCGCCCTCTGGGCGCACGTGCCCGCCTACCTCGGCCCGTCGGCGGCCATGCTGGCCGTCGTTGGCGACTACGTCTCCGGGGCGGTGAGCCAACCGCTCGGCCGCAGGACCATGTCGCGCAGCCTCGACAACACCATCCGGATGGTCCAGCTCGAGCCGACCGAGTGGATCCTCTGCGAGATCGGGATGCAGGCCCTTGTCGGCGGCTACGGCCAAGGGGTGGCACACCTGTGGTCGCAGGACGGGACGCTGCTGGCCACGGCCAGCCAGTCCATGAGCGTCCGGCTGTGGTGAGGTCGTCGGCTGACCGGCTGACGAGGCCGGACTACTCCGCTCGGGGCCCCACGCCTTCGGCCATCTCGGCTGTTTCTGACTCCAGCGCCTCGAGGGCCAGGATGGCATCCAGCTCAGCCGCCATGGCCTCGATCTCCTCGGGCTCGTAGTACCGACGGTCGAGGGTCCGGGTCAGCTGGTCTTGCACGAGGGAGAGGGCAACCTCGGCGGCCGCCGCCGCGTCGTAGACGGAAAAAAGACGAGCTTGCATGGCGTGAGCCGACACCAGGCGGGTGCCTCGACGCTCCGCCTCGGCGGACAACGAACGGAGGGCGTCGCCCGGGCTCACCGTGGACGCCGTCTCCTCTGTCTCGTGGGACAGGCCATCGGCATCACTCGCACCACTCTCTTCTATCGGGCCTTCTATCGGGCTGCTCATTCCTTCATTCTCCTGTTTTCACCCCACATCGTACGGCCGCCGCCTGGCTAGCCACACGCTCCATCACCTTCAACACCGGCCGTCGTCACCATCTTCCGCCGTCGACCGAATTGCCGGCGGAGGCCGGCCCGCCCGGGTCGTCATTGCTGTGGGGTCTGCGATGATGGGCGCTCGACCGGCCACCCGGGTTGCCGTTGCGGATGACGGAGCCAGTAAGAGAGGTCAGAGATGCAGCCGACCATCACCGCCCGGGACCGCACGTCGTTGCTGGCCGCCGCGCTGTCGAAGGTGGAGGATGCCAACCTTCGTGGCGCCGTCGACCATCTGGGGACCCAGCCGGGGATTCCTCGCGCCGTGCTCAATGCGGCCAACGCCCTGCGCCGGAGCCGCCGAGTCGGCGCCACCGTGGTACGACCGCCCTATCGCACGGTGCTCCCCTACCTGGCCACCGTCGTCGCCGACGAGTGCCTGGCTCGGACGATCGAGGTCCTCGGCGACCGTTCGGACAACCCTTCCCGGGAGCAACTGCTCGAGGCCGTGGACACGGTGCGCGAGTCCTTCTCCGACGGCATCGTCGGCGTGATGCTGGCGTCGGTGGCTGCCAACGCGATGCCGGCATCTGATCTCTGCTTCGAGATCGCCACCACCGACGCACGGTTCGGCCTCGCCGACGGGCCACGCGCTCCAGACGGCGCCGACGGCCATGGTGACGCCAACGAGCCGGAGACAGGTGCAGTGGCCCACTCCGATGATCTCCGCCATGAAGACGGAGACCGCGATGCGCCGGAGCCACGACGGGCCACGGCCGAGCAGAGGGCAGCTCGCCGGGAGCGACGGAAGACTGCAGCCGAAGACCGCCGGCGCCGGCACGAGACGGCGGAGCGGGCCGCTGCTCTCGTCCGTTCTGCTCGAAAGCAGGAGCGGGTGGGACCGTCGGCAGAGCAGTCGACGCCGGCTGCGCCGGAGAAGCGGTCCGTGCCCGCTCTCGTTCGTCAGCCGTCCCTCACGCCCGCCCAACGAGAGGAATTCGATCCCGCCCATGCACTGGTGGGAGCCGTCGTCTATGCCTGGGTGCCATTCGACCGCAACACGGACGATGACGAGTCGCCGGAGGGCGGGAAAGGGGCGGTCGCTGAATCCGGTCAGGACGGGCCCTGCGACACGAGCGACATGAGCGACCCGGACGGCCCGAACAGCCCGAACGGCCCGGGAAAACTCCGCCCATGTGTCGTGATCGGGGTCGGCCCGACTCATCTCCTCGTCCGACCTGGCTATTCGAAGGGAGGTCGGAAGAGCCGAGATTGGACGTCGGTGCCCCTTCGTCTGTGGCAAGAGGCCGGACTGGACCAGTCGACATGGATCGGGGTGGAGACGGTGCGGGTCCCACGGCCGGAGGCAACGGCCTCGCTCCGCCGATTGTCCGTCACCGACTGGAACGCCCTCTGGTAGGGGAGATCAGGACGGAGGACTCGATCCGGCCGTCGTAGGGCCGGCGGGTCGGCCGGCGCTTCAACGCCATGCGTGGTCGTACGGCCGCGCACGGTCCTCTAAACGCCGGGACCGAGGCGCCCCCCTCATGAGACCTCCGTGTGACGCCCGACGACGTGCCTCCTCCGCTCCAACGAATCGGATTGCAACCCACTGATCGAATGGGTTGCAGGCAAGAAATGGCTGGCATACAGTCCACCCGGGCGGCCCCTCTGGTTTCCGACGGTCGGAAGGACGCGTCGGCGGATGAGGTAGGGGCTCGGGGGCGTCACACACGGACGGCAGCGACCACGAGTCGTGAAAGGCGGGGATCAATGATTCGAAGAGTCTTGTCGGGGGCAGGCCTCCTGGCCATGGTTATGGGCGGCATGGTGTTCGCCCAAGGGGGGGTGGCAGGGGCAGGGACACCGCCGGTCTCGCTCTCCGGCACCATCACCTGCGGCGTCACCGGAACACTTAAATTCAGCCCGGCGCTGGTCAATGGCGGCACGAAAGCCGACACCGTGTCGGTCAAGGCCGATCTCTTGGGCTGCTCGGGGCCGGGCGCGTCGGGCGGGGGCGTGACTCTCTCGGGCGGCAAGTTGTCGGCCACCGCCTCGAGCACGATCAACAACAACTGCGGCGCCGTGTTCAATGGCTCGAGCCTGCCCGCGCTCACTGGCGGAGTGACGTGGAAGGGCAGTGGCGGCAAGATCGATGCGTCCTCGATCTCGATCAACGGTGCCTCTGCGCTCTACGACCCCAATGGCGACAACGGTGGGGGGGCCTTCGATGTCTCTCTCCCGACGAGCGTGACTGCGGGTTCCTACAACGGCGAGAGCGGCACCCCCAGCGGGCTCACCTCGGACAAGCGTGGCGGCATGATCGATGCGAAATGTGGGCGCAAGGGTGTCAAGTCAATACCTGTCGGTAAGCGGCGCGGTGACGTGGTCACCGGCTCGGTCACGATCCAGGCGGGGAGCTGAGATGAAAAGCACCAAGAACTCTCTGAAGCGCATCCTCATTCGGACGGCGGTAGCTGCCGCGGTAGTGACGACGGTGGCGAGTGCCGTCATCCAGGCATCCGCCGGCGCCGCGCCCAGGCCGCCTTACTCCACGTCGACCGCGGTGAGCGGGCCTAAATCGCTCGTGACCGGCCAAGCGGTGGTCTTCACGGCCACGGTCAAGTCCAGTCCCAGGGCAGCGCCGACCCCCTACGGGCAAGTGGTGTTCACCATCACCGGGGGCGGTGGCTACACGGCCAACTGTGACTCGGGCGATACCGTCACCCTGTCCGGCGGGGGGACCGCCCAGTGCTCGGTCAGCGGCGGTGCACCGGCGTCGGCCTCGCCTCTTTCGGTGTCGGCCGCCTACACCGACACCACTGACTCCGACTTCAACCCCAGCTCCGGTTCACTGAGCCAGCCGGTCAGCAAGGGTGGGACGACAACAGGGGTGACCTCATCGAGCAATCCGTCGGTGTCCGGTGAGTCGGTGACCTTCGTAGCCACCGTCGGCATCACGGCGCCGGCCGTGGGGACGTTGACCGGCTCGGTGACGTTTGTCGGCGTGACCTGTGATGGCGGCAACACCGTCTCGGTCTCGAGCGACATGGCATCCTGCACGATCTCTGCCGGATTGGACGCCAGCGGTTCGCCGTACACGGTGACCGCTTCGTACGGTGAGGATCCGAACTTCGCCGCCAGTACGAGCCCGAAGCTCAAGCAGAACGTCGACAAGGCCGCGACCACCATCGTGCTCTCGGCCAGTCCCAACGACTGCAGTGGCGACGTCTGTACCATCTCGGCTGGGTCGGCGGTGAGCTTCACTGGAACGGTGACTACCAACAGCCCGGGCACGGGAACGCCGACTGGGTCACTCGTCTTCTCGGTCGTCCCGGCCGGCAAGGCGAAGCAATCGGAAACCTGCGACGGCGGTGACACGCAGCCACTCAGCGGCGTGCCGGGATCGGACACGGCGACGTGCACCTTCTCGGCGGGTCTCCCCGCCACGGTGTACTACACGGTGACGGCCACGCTCTCGGATCCCAATTACGCGGGTACCTCGGCCACGCTGTACGAGACCAGTGGTGAGCTCTCGACCGACACGACGATGAGTCACCCCAACGGCCTTACCGCCGGACAAACGTTCAATGTGACAGCGAAGGTCACCGGCCTCGGACCTCCCAGCTCGCTCCCCCCGACGGGGTACGTCGACATCAGCGTGTGCGGGGAGAATGACAACGGCAACAATGGCTGCCAGGGAACCCCTGAGCCGGTCGACCCGAGCACCGGGCAGGCCGTTCTTACCGTCGCCGGTGGGGAGTTCCCCGGCGAGTACACGATCACCGCCGCATACGAGGGCGACACCAACTACCTGCCGAGCACGGCCAGGGCGGCGAAGACGCGCATCGGCCTGGCGCCGACGTCCATTGCCGTCGTCTCGTCGGAGAACCCGTCGATCTCGGGCGACCCAGTGTCACTCACCGCAGAGGTCACTGCCGCCGACGGAAGCGCCGGGTCGACTCTGGTGGGGCCGCCCACCGGATCGGTCACCTTCACCATCACTGACCCGAACAACAACACCTACACCTGTGAGAACGGCAACACCGTCCCGCTGGACAACGGTGCCTACGACGAAGGGATAGCCCAGTGCTACCTGCCATCGGGCACGTTGAACGATCTCAACCTGCCCGACGGTGACACCAATTACACGGTGAGCGTGAACTACCCGAACGACGGCGACTTCCAGTCCAGCCACCTCGACTACACGCAAGAGGTGGTGCCGCCGATCAGCTGATCGGACCGCAGCACGATCTCTGAGGACGATCCCCCGGGCTTGTGCCCGGGGGATCGTCATATTTCGGGCGCTGATGGGCCAACCGTCGCCTCCGGGCTGCCACTGCCGTCGGCACAACCGTTCGGGATGACCGTCGACTCGGTCGAGGTCCCGTGGCCGGTGCAGCCGCTGTGCACAGCAGGGTGCCACGGTGGGCGGGTGCTGGGGCGGGCAAGATCCCGACCACGGCTGGACCCCGGATCGGCGCTCCGTCGGCCGTGGCTTCATCCGACTGTGGGAGATCACTTTGCGGCTGCGGTCGTCGCGGCCTCAAGTGCTCGTGGGTGTTCTCTGATCCCTATCGGACCTGAGGCGATCGGGGTGTACGACCTCGACCGCGATGTGTGGCTGTAATGTTCAAAGTGTGGACGCCACCATGCAAGCTGTCGAACGTTGCAGCGGTGGGCTCGAGTATTTGTTTGTAGCCGAGCGCTCTCGGGTCCTCTACATCCTTGTCCCAAAAGCCGCCTGTACGACGATGCTTTGGGGATTCCTCGAGCTCGAGGGACACAATCCTTCGATCATGAACCGTTCGCTGAAGCCGCGCCTCCCCATTCCAGAGCAAGTGGTACACGACACGGATCTGTATCCCATTCCGACACTGGCGAAGGTGAAAGCTTCACTACGCAACGACGCGCTCACCAGCCCCGAGTGGCTTCGCATCGCTGTCGTCCGTAACCCCTTTGCCCGGCTCTACTCGGCGTGGGAGTCGAGGGTTCTCGTCCGTCCTCCAAGGGCCAAGCGCTTCCGGGACGAGCCTCAGTTGATAGAGAACGAACACGGCATCGACGTTGGAGCCTCGTTTCGTTCGTTTGTGCTCGAGCTGTCAGAGCGGCCGGAACAGTGGTTGTCCGACCTGCACTTCCGCCGGCAGGCTGACTTGGTGCCGACAGAGGTGATCGACGATATCGAGCTCGTTCCGACAGTGGCGATCCCTGACCTCTTCAAGCGACTCTCCGATCGTGCCGGAGTCGCCGTGGCGCCGGCACGATCGAACCAAGGCCTTGGCATCGACGGTACTGCGCTCCTCGACGACGAGACCGCAGGACGTATCTCTGCGGTGTATGCCGCGGATTTCAAACTGACGGGCACCGACCCGAACACCTTCGTGCCGGGAGAACCCGTGATTTTGGACTCCGTGGCGCAGCGTCTCCTGCGACTGGCGGGAGCGAGGGGCGATCGTACTATGCAGCTCAGCCGTTCCTACCGACAGAGGAATGCTCTGCAAAGTAGAAGGGGCGTGCGCCGTTTGGCGCAGCGCCTGTCCCGGCGCTGAGGCGGCGAAGGACTGTCCTCTTTTAGGTGACGGGACGGCGAGATCTCGAACTGGGGCCTCGGGAACGACAGGTGCATCCACAATCGCCTCCGACAGCTGTCAGTCGAACCTGACCGTCGAAGTTCCCGGTTGGAGATTCGTAGCCAAGAGGTCAAAGCCACCGCGGCCGCCGCTCGAATTGGCGGGCCCGGTTCAGGGGCGACCGAGGGTCGCGACTCTGCCGCGCTAGTCGTCGGAACCGCCGCCGGGCGGGTCGACCCGCACCGTTGCACGGACCGTGCCGGCCGGTGCCGGGCTGGTGGCCGCCACGGCCGGCTGGGCCGGTTGCGCCCCCCTGATGACGTCGAGGATGGCCTCGCCGATGATCTCCTCCCGGTCCAGCAGCGCGTCCCGGAGCGCTTCGACGACCGACTGGTGCTCGCTCAGCATCCTCGTCACCGACTCCTTGGCTGACGCCAGGAGCGATTCGACCTCCTGGCGGGTGCCCTCGTCGGCCAGGACCTTGGAGACGATCCCGCCTGCCGGGTACTCGGCGGCGGCCGAGGAGATGAGGGTCGAGCCCATCCCGAGCAGGCCGATCATCTGGCAGGCACTGGTGGTCGCCGCCTGCAAGTCGCCGGCCACGCCGGTCGATGCTTCGCCAAAGAAGAGCTCCTCGGCCACCATCCCGCCGAAGGCGATCTCGACGAGCGCCCCCATCTCCGTCTTGGTCTTGGTGAAGCGCTCCTCTTCCTCCGAATGGCTGAGCAGGCCGAGGGCCTCTCGTCGCTTCACGATGGTGAGCACCTCGAGCTTGCGTCCCTTGCCGATCAGCCAGGCCACGGTGGCGTGCCCGGCCTCGTGGGTGGCGATGGTCCGTCGCTCGGCCTCGGTGTACTCGACGGGCTGGGCGAGGCCGATCTCCTCGGTCATCTTTGCGTGCTGGAGGTCGTCCCACGAGAGCCGGTCGGCGCCACGCCGCAAGGCCCAGACCAGCGCCTCGTCGAGAAGGTGCTCGATCATCACCGGCGTGTAGCCCGCGGTCATGGCGGCCAGGGTCTCCTGGCACGTCTCGTCGTCGAGCTCCGGCGCATGCGCCTTCCGGTCGAGGTAGTAGGCCAGGATGTCGCGCCGGCCGGACAGGCTCGGCAGCCCGAAGTAGATCGACCGGTCGAACCGGCCCGGGCGGAGCAGGGCCGGGTCGAGGTCGGCGGCCCGGTTGGTGGCCCCGATGACCAACATGTTGGCTGCCACGTTCTGGCGCTTGGGTAGGCGCCGACCCGGTGGCAACCAGTCGTTGACGGCATCGGTGAGGGCGTTCCGCAGCCGCAGCGACCGGGGCGGCTGTTCGAAGGACTGGAGTTGAACGAGCAGCTCGTTGACTACGCCGGGAATGCCCTCGCTGTGCCGTCCACCGGTGCCACGCACCGCCCCGATGGCGTCGAGCTCCTCGATGAAGCCGATGGCCCCGCCCTCTCGGCGGGCATGCTCTCGGAGGGCCTTGAAATAGGAGCGGATCTTCCGGTTGGTCTGGCCGTAGAACATCGACTGGAACGCCGAGGATGACACGAAGAGGAAGGGAACTCCCGCCTCGGCGGCCATGGCCTTGGCCATATAGGTCTTGCCGGTGCCGGGGGGACCTTCGAAGAGGATGGCCCGGCGAGGTGACCCACCCATGTGCTCGGCGAAGGTCTTGTGGGCGAGAAACAGGTTGAGTGTCTTCGTGACTTCCTCGACGAGCGTCTCCGATCCGCGGACGTCGTCGAATGACATCGACAGCTCATCGGGGCGGAAGAGCACATGGGGTGACCGGCCGGCAGCCAGCAGGGGCACCACCATCACCAGCGCCAGCACGCTGATCAACACCATGGCGGGTAGGTAGGGATCGAAGGAGGCCGGCACGTGAGGCAGGGGAACCGAGGACGTGGGGAAGAGCAGGTCGCGAGCCACGAGCAGGCCGGCCACGATGGCGAGGAAGACGGCCAGCCGCTGCCAACGGGTGGTCCTCGCCCGCTCCCGGTGGACCCCGACATCGGTGGTGGCGAGCGCGGCGACGCCGGCGGCGCCGAGAGCACCCAGCGCTGGGCGGACGGCAGTCGTCGGCGCCTGCGTGCCGCGACCATCGGGATCGCAATTCGCCGACTCTGGCGCCGGGTCCTCGTCCAAGGCCTGCCCTCCTTGTGTCCACCAACGGCGCGCATGCATGCATGCCGTCGGAGACTCGCTCCCAGTCGACTTCGTATGGTCGACTGAGTGCCCCTCGGTCGAGTCTCGGCTGGTCTCGGCTCATCACCGACCACAGCCCACGCTGAACATATGGGCGCGGCGCTGGGCCGTCAACCTCTTACGTCGGAGCGTGCACACACCCGCTCAGCGAGTGGCGGAAGGGCGTCCTCGGGGACTCCTGGCGACTCCGCCAGCACGCCGCCTGTCGTTGTCGGCGAAAGTCCGGTCGGTCCCGCCGAGGTCAGCGACCGGTGTTCAAGGTTGCCGCCGACGGAACCGGGAACTCGCGGACCTCGAAGTCCGAAAGGATGGTAGGGCACAACATGGGCGAGGTGAGGCTGCAGGACTCCTCGGCGACATCGATGCCGTCGCCCTGGTCCACGGCCGGCATGACCTGCGGAAAGATCACGACGCCGGACACAGGATGTGGCCCCCCGGAGCCCGGCAGCGTGCCGATGACGCCGGCCGGGTCGGTCACCGCGGCCACGTCGGGCGTGGGCATGGTCGTCTGCTCACCGGCCGGCAGGTGTCCGGAGTTGCAGAGCGCCTCTCGCTGCTGCCACGCCGGCACCGTGAAGAACGGACAGACGATCGAGATACCTTGAGGCTGGTCGGTGGTGTCGAAGATGGCGAAGACCCCCTGGCTGCCGGGGTCCGGGCCACCGGTGGTCGGCGGGTCGGGGTCGCCGGCGGGGTAGACGACCAGCTCGGTCTCTTGGTTGCTCGGGTCGAGTACGGCGCAGGTCCAGCCCGGCGGGGCGAGCACGGTGTGGAGACCGTCGGAGTAGAACTCCAGCTGGCTGATCAAGGCGGTGGGGATGGGCGCCAGCATGAACGACGGCCGCCACCCTGACGAGGTACCGCCCTCGCCTCCTCCGCTCGACACCGACGTGCCCTGCCCGTTGGTGTATCCCGTTCCGGACCCTGACGCCTGTCCGAAGCCCCCGTTGGAAGGGGCGCCGGCGGTGCAGCCGGCCACTGGGATGCCCACGGCCACCCCGTTCACGGTCGGCGCCGTCGTGGTCGTGGTCGTCGTCGTGCTGGACGCCACCGTGGCCGAGGTGGTGGCGAAGAGCGAGGATCCACATCCGGCGGTCGCAAGGGCCAATCCGGCCAGGCCGAAGGCAGCGGCGACGGTGCGGCGAGGGTGTCGACCCACCGATCCCTCCATCACGTGCACGCTATCGGCGCCGCTTGGCCAGGTGCGGGTTCGCAGCGTCGGAGGGGTCACCTGGGCGAGGAGGAGGCGGCCCGAGGGTTTTGACACCTGACGTGAACGTTAATATATCTTCACGTTGACGATACACTCGAAGCTGGTTCCGCTCGGTGCGGGATGAGGGATCAGCGGTCGGGAAAGGAGGCCCATGACAGTCCTGGAACGGCTCCGCCCGGCCGGGCCCACCCGCACCCGACAGGCTCGCTTGAGCGTGTCCGACCTTCCCTCGAGCTACAAGTGGGTAGCGCTGTTCATCTCGACCCTCGGGATGTTGATGGCCACCATCGACAGCTCGATCGTCCTCATCGCCTTGCCTGATGTCTTCCGGGGCATCGGTCTCGACCCACTCCAGCCCGGAAACACCTTCTACTTGCTGTGGATGATCCTCAGCTTCCTCGTGATCACCAGCGTGTTGGTGGTCAGCCTCGGGCGCCTGGGTGACATCTACGGACGTGTCCGCATCTACAACCTGGGCTTCGCTGTCTACACGTTCGCCTCGCTCCTGCTCACGATCACCTGGATGCACGGCCATGCCGCCGGCATCTGGCTCATCTCCATGCGGGTCTTCCAGGGGGTCGGCGCGGCCATGCTCATGGCCAACTCGGCGGCCATCCTCACCGATGTGTTCCCCTCCACCCAACGCGGGATGGCCCTTGGCATCAACCAGGCCGCCGCATTCGGAGGGACATTTATCGGCCTCGTCCTCGGCGGCCTGCTCGCTCCCATCAATTGGCGCCTCATCTTCCTCGTCTCGGTCCCCATCGGCCTGTTCGCCACTATCTACGGTTACCACGCCCTCCGCGAGACGAGCGAGTCCCGTCCGGCCCGCATCGACTGGGCGGGTAACGCCACCTTCGCCGTCGGGCTCATCCTCGTCATGGTGGGCATCACCTATGGCATCGAGCCTTACGGCCACCACACCATGGGTTGGACCAGCCCGACCGTCATCGGCTCGCTCGTCGGCGGGGCGGCGTTGCTCGTGGCTTTCTGCATCATCGAGACGAAGGTCCCCCAACCCATGTTCCGGTTGCAGCTCTTCCGCATCCGGGCCTTCACGAGTGGTGTCCTCGCCAGCTTCCTCGCCGCCCTCAGCCGCGGTGGCCTCATGTTCATGCTCATCATCTGGCTGCAGGGGATCTGGCTCCCCCTCCACGGCTACGACTTCTCGGTCACGCCTCTCTGGGCCGGGATAGCCATGTTGCCCCTCACCCTCGGTTTCCTCGTCGCCGGTCCGATCTCCGGCGTGCTCTCGGACCGTTACGGGGCGCGGCCATTCGCCACCGGGGGGATGCTCGGCACTGCCGTCTGTTTTCTCCTCCTCGAGCTTCTCCCCATCGACTTCCCCTACTGGCTCTTCGCCATCCTGATCTTCCTGACTGGCTGCACGATGGCCTCCTTCGGGTCTCCCAACCGAGCAGGGGTGATGAACAGCCTGCCGCCGCAGCACCGAGGGGCGGGCTCCGGCATGAACACCACGTTCCAGAACTCTGCTCAGGTGCTCTCCATCGGCATCTTCTTCTCGCTCATGATCGCCGGGCTGAGCGCCTCGCTACCGGGAAGCCTGTCGGATGGGCTCGTCGCTCACGGCGTCAGCCGCGCGGCCGCCGAGCACGCCGCTCACCTCCCAGCGGTCTCGACGCTGTTTTCGGCCTTCTTGGGCTACGACCCGGTTACGCGCCTTATCGGTGCCCACCAGCTCAGCCTGCTGACCGCCTCTCAGCAGCACGCGCTCACCGGCCGCAGCTTCTTCCCGAATCTGATCAGTGCCCCGTTCCAAACCGGCCTGCACGCCGCCCTCGACTTCGCCATCGTGGCCAGCCTGGCCGCCGCCTGGGCGTCGTGGTTACGTGGTGGGCACTACGTCTACCGCGAGACGTCGGAGACCGGTGTCGAGGCAAACGACGTCGTCGCCGTCGGTGCCGGCACCGTCGCCACCGTCGCCACCGACGGTCAAGGCGATGAGGGTGCGAACGGGGTGGACGACGACGACACCGAATTCAGCTCGATCGCCCAAGAGGCCCAGTGATGCGACGGGGGGCCACGCCGCCCGACTCCCCGCCGAGCTTCCGAATCGGCGAAGTGGCCAAATTGACCGGGCTCACCACCCGCACGCTGCGCTACTGGGAGGAGCTCGGGCTTATCCGCCCAAGCGCCTACCGCGGCCGAGGTGAGCGGCTCTATTCGCAGACCGACATGGCCAGGGTGACCCGCATCCGTGAGCTACAGGAGCTACTGGGTTTCTCGCTGGCCGAGGTGCGGGTCGTGCTCGACGTGGAGGACGTCGACGTGCTCGACCGGGTGCGGTCGGAGTACCGCTGGGGAGGTGCCGGAGCCGCTCGCCGCCGGGCCTTGCTCGATGAGGCCATCGAGGCCAACGACAAGCTGTTGACCCAGCTCGATTCGACCCTGACCCGCATCGGTGCCTTCCGCGACGAACGGGTGGAGAAGGCGGCGAGCCTCCGTGCCACCCGAGATGCACTCGCGGCCGAGATGGAGGAAGGGGCGTTGCCGCCCTCTTCGTCGCCACCGCCTACACCAGCACGGCGGCCGTCGGCCAAGTCGTCAGGCGGAGGTGGAGGTGGAGGTGGCACGATGTCCGAGCGGGGTGGACGGGGCAAGAGCCCGGCGCAGAAGAAATCCAAGGAAGGAGCGAACCAGCGATGAGCGACGCCATGCGGGCCGCGACGGTGGAGATCGAAGGTCACGGGGGTGACACCATCCAGGCCTACCTAGCCGAGCCCACCGACCGCGAACCAGCCGGTGGTGTGGTCGTGATCCACCACATGCCGGGCTGGGACGAGGGCTCGAAGGAGATCACCCGGCGCTTCGCCGCCGAGGGTTACCCGGCGATCTGTCCCAACCTCTACTCACGCGAGGCGCCGAACGCCTCGCCCGAGGAGGCCGCCGCTCTCGTGCGAGAGCGCGGCGGCGTGCCCGACGAGCGACTGGTCGGTGACGTCGCCGGTTCGATCGCTCACCTGCGCGGCCTCGGCTCATGCAACGGCAAGGTGGCCACCATCGGCTATTGCTCTGGTGGACGCCAGTCCTTCCTGGCCGCCTGCAGCCTGGAGCTCGACGCGGCCGTCGACTGCTATGGCGGGTTGGTCGTCGGCCAGGTCCCCGAGGGGTTCCCGGTCAAGGAGATGAAGCCCATCGGGCATCTTGCGCCCAACCTCTCCTCCCCGCTCCTCGGTCTCTTCGGAGCCGAAGACCAGTTCCCCTCACCGGAGCACGTCGACGAGCTCGAACGCTTGTTGACCGAGGCCGGCAAGACATTCGAGTTCCACAGTTTCGAGGGAGCCGGTCATGCCTTCTTCGCCACCGAGCGTCCGAGCTATCGCCCCGAGGCTGCCGTGGAGGGCTGGGGTTACACCTGGGACTTCTTCGGTCGCCATCTCAGGTCTCGCTGACGCATGGCTCGTGTTCGAATGTCGGGAGGAAGAGCCTCGTCGTGGGGTGCAGGAGTGACGACATAGGTCGGCTACGGTGACGTCTCCGGTGAGCGGATGGTTCGATCTAGCCGGTCGAGCGAATATGTCCTCCAAGGGCTGGGCGGCGCGCACTCGGGTAACGTTGGCCCCACATCGGCGAAGAGAGGGGACCGCCGCCGTGCACGTGCTCAAGGCAGCCGAAGCCGGGCCGCGCTCATTCGGGACAAGCGTCAGGGCAGGTGAAGCATGATCCACGTCGTGACCGTTCATTTCGGTTCGGATCGGTGGATCGACATCCAGCTCGATTATCTCAAGCGAAATCTGCACGAGCCTTACCGAGTGGTCGCCAATCTTGAGGGCGTGGATGCCGTTCACCACGCCAAGTTCGATCGCGTTGTCGATGCCAAAGGGGAGCACGCGGGGAAGCTCAACCTCTTGGCCGCCGAGATCGCCGCCGAAGCGGCGCCGGACGATCTCCTGATGTTCCTGGACGGCGACGCCTTCCCCATCGCCGATCCGATGCCGGTCGTCCGCCACGCCCTGACGAAGTCGGTGCTGGTTGCGGTCCGCCGGGCTGAGAACGGCGGAGACAAGCAACCTCATCCGTGCTTCTGCGTCGTGCCCGTTCGGGAATGGGAGCGCCTCCACGGTGACTGGTCGCCCGGCCACTGCTTTCAGCTGATTTGGGGCGGGTACAGAACGGACGTTGGCGGCAATCTGCTCGCTGCCCTCGAGAGGACCGGCTCCGTCTGGACCCCGCTGCTGCGGACGAACCGGGTGAATCCCCATCTGTTGTGGTTTGCCGTTTACGCCGACATCGTGTACCACCACGGTGCCGGCTTCCGGGAGCCCAAGGCGCGGGGTAACTATTTCCTCCAACCCAAGCGATGGAAGGCCGAGCGCCTCCCGGTCGTGGGAGTGGTGTTGCGCAAGATCGACTCGGGGCGGATCAGGGTGTGGAAGAGGCTGAACCGACGTCGGAGCCGCCGCCTCAGCAAACAGATCTACGAGCAGATCCGCGACGACCCTGAGTTCTACCGGCAATTTCTCGCCGCACCGGAGCAGCCGAGCGACCATCGGACGGTGAGCTCGCTCACACCGCCTTGAGGCGAAGCGGTTCGGGTATCCCCCTCCTGCGCCGGTCGGTGCCTACTGCGTTGACGCTCCGCGAGAACGTGCGAACAGCAGAGCGAATGGGACCCAGGCCACGATGGCCGCGATCAGCCCCAGAACGGCACCGAAGTCCCACGCCGATCCGGACGGCTTGAACACGAACGCCAGGAGAACGAGGAGAGCGTTCACGCTGGTGGCGATCAAGAGCAGTTGCACATCTGCCATGGGGAGTGCGGGCATCTCCCTCAGTCCGGCCCGCACGACGAGGTACGCCATTATGGCCAGGCAAAGCAACAGCACGAGATAGGTCCATCCGTGCCAAAGACCGTCCACCGAGATGGAGACGAACACGAGGTTGTAGCTGAACCATGGTAGGAAAAGGGCGACGAACAGCACCAGGGTGGCGATCCCGCAGATCCGGTCTTGCAGTGACCATCGCTTGAGGTCGAAGGCAAAGGAAGGAGCCGCGCCCGACGCTCCTAGAGGGCCGGGCGCCGATCCAGTTGGCGACGTTGGCGACGCTGGCGTCGTTGGCGGAGGTGCCGCTGATGGTTGGCGGTCGGGGTGTAGATCCGGCGGATACCACTTCTCATCCGAGGCCTGCCACCAACCCGGACCCTGAGAAAAATCGCTCATTTTGCACTCCTCCGAACCCCCCCGTCCGGCCCGAATCCTCCCACGGCGAAGCAACAACCGGCTGGATTACCGAGTCGGGGCGGGAGAGCCGGAACCACCGCTTCCGTTGCCTCCGCCACTTCCGCTCGACCGATCCAAGGTGACTTCGCGGTCGCCCCCGCCCCCCTCTCCGCGCCTGTCACACCGACTGGATAGCGTCGGCCCCCTTGACGCTCCACCGCTATGCCGCGGACCGGGCTGGCCCCCTGGCCGCACGCCTGGCCGAGGTGCTGAACGAGGTACCGCCCGACCCGCTGACCCCCGAATGGCTGGCCACGCCGTCGGAGGGCATGCGCCGGTGGGTGATGCTCGAATTGGCGTCCCGTCTGGGCTCCTCCCAGCCGGGTCGAGCGGACGGCATCTGCGCCAACGTCCAGCCCGCCTTCGCCGATTCGCTTCGCCGGTCCGTGCTCGAGGCCGACGGCGTCGATGCGGATCGAGACCCGTGGTCGCCGCAACGTTTGGCATGGCCCGTGCTCGCCCTGCTGGCCGACGAGGTGGGCGCCACCCGGATGGGAGTGCCGCGACCCGGCGACGCTTCCCGCTACGGCCTGGCCCGCCAGATCGCTGATCACTTCGATCGCTACCACCTCCACCGCGCGGCCATGGTGCGGGCATGGGCCGAGGGCCATGACGTCGACGCGTTGGGGGCTCCCCTCCAGGCTGACATGATCTGGCAGCCACGGCTCTGGCGGGCTGTGCGCCAGGTGATCGGCCAGTCGAGCGCTCCCGAGCGGTGGCCGGGCCTCCTCGAGCGGGTGCGGGAGGGAGGGATCCAGCTCGAACTGCCTCCCCGCCTCCTCCTCTTCGGCTTCAGCCTGCTGCCGGCCGGCGACGTGCTCGAGTTGCTGTCGGCTGTCGGTACGACGCGCGACGTCCACCTGTTCCTGCTGGAGCCTGCTGCCTATGACCCCCGAGAGCTGCTCAAGGCGGCCGGTGCCACCGTCGACGGGTTACGGCTGCGAGCGAACGACGGCTCGGCATCGGTTGCCGCCCATCCGTTGCTGCGGTCCTGGGGGCGCCCGCAGCGGGAGACGGCCGTGCTCCTGGCCGATGCCGAGGCCCAAGGCCTCCCCAGCGCGGAGCGGGTGGGCCGTCGACCGGGTGAGGAGGAGACGCCCAATACCTTGCTCGGGCGCCTGCAGGCGGACATTGCGGCCAACTGGGCCCCCGCCCAGGACTTCGACCCGTCATCGAGCGACCGGTCGGTACAGTTCCACGCCTGTTACGGACCGGCGCGACAGGTGGCCGCGCTGCGCGATGCCGTGCTCCACCTGCTGGCCGACGATCGGTCGCTGCGGGAAGAGGACATCGTGGTGCTCTGCCCAGCGCTCGATCGTTTCGCCTCGCTCATCGAGTCGGTGCTCGGTCCTTCCGCCCCGGCTTCGGATGCTGTCGACGCCTCGGGTGCCTCGACCTCGGTGACCGACGCCGCGCCGGCCCTCCGCTACCGAATCGTCGACCAGTCGGTCCGGTCGGACAACGAGGTAGTCGAGGCCACACTGACCATGCTCGACCTCGTATCGGGTCGATTCGAGGCGCCGGCCGTCGTCGACTTCCTCACCCGCCACCCTGTCCGCCAGCGGTTCGGCTTCGACGAGGACGACGTGGCGGCCATCGACCGATGGGTGGTGGGCACGCGAGTCCGCTGGGGCCTCGACCCGGATCACCGCCGACGCTTCGGTCTCCCGACGTCGGTGACGTCCAACACCTGGCAGGCGGCCCTCGACCGCCTGTTGATGGGCTCGGTGGTCGGCTCGGACGACTTGGCCATGGCGTCAGGCGGCGTGGTGCCCTACGCCATCGAGGGCGGCGCGGTGAGCAGTGCTGGACGGCTGGCCGAGGCCATCTGGGTGTTGCAGGAACTGGCGTCGGCCACGGTCACGACCCGCCCGGTGACCGAATGGGTGACCATGGTCCGGGACGCGGTGCGGTCGTTGATGGCCACCGCACCAGAGACGGCGTGGCAGCTCGACGTGGTGGAGCGAGCCCTCGCCGACGCCCTCGACGCGGCCGGGGGCGACCAGGTGTCGACCGTACGGTTGGGATGGGTCGACGTCCGCCGGTTGCTCGGCGAGCACCTCGGTGCCCGCCGCGGACGCAACGACTTCTTCCGCGGTGGGATCACGGTCACATCCATGATCCCGCTCCGATGGGTGCCGTTCCGGGTGGTGTGCCTGCTCGGGATGGACCAGTCCGCACTGTCCGGTGGCTATCCCGCCGGTGACGACCTCGTGCAGGCTCCGGCGCTGGTGGGCGACCGTGACAAGCGAGGCGACCTCCGCCAATCCCTTCTCGAGGCTGTGATGGCCGCCTACGACCACCTCCTCGTCATCCGTGACGGCCACAACCCGCGCACCAACCAGGAGGTTCCTGCGGCGGTGGCCGTGGCCGAGCTGCGCGAGTCCGTGCTCGGGGCGGTGAGCCCATCGCACCGCGCCGAGGCGGCAGGTTGCCTCGAGGTCGATCATCCCTGCCACCCCTTCGACGACCGGTGCTTTCTCGACGGCGGTCTCGTCGATGGGATCCGGTGGAGCTTCGCCACCGGTGACCTCGAGGGGGCACGCGCTCGTCGCCACCGTCAGCGGGAGAAAGAGGCCTTCCTGCCCGAGCCCTTGCTGCCGATGGACGACGACATCATCGACCTCGCCGACCTCCAGGCCTTCTTCGAGGATCCCACCGCTGCCTTCCTGCGGCAGCGGCTCGGCGTGCACATGCCGCGGTCGAGCGACCGGCCCGAAACGACGCTGCCCGTGCATCTCGGCGGCCTGGACAAGTGGCAGCTCGGGGATCGGCTGCTTCGCGCCTATATGGAGGGTCTCTCGGTTGAGGCCTGGATGGCCTACGAGCGGGGCTGTGGGACGGTCCCCCCCGGCTCGCTCGGCGATCAGGTACTGGACGACGTCGTGGCCCAAGTGGACGATCTCGTCGAGGCGGCGAGCCGGCTGGGGGTCGGAACCGGTCGGCTGCCCTCGGTCGACATCGACATCCGGCTCTCCGAGGACGCGAGGATCGTGGGCTCCATCCCGCTGGCCTTGGTCTCGGGCGATCCCGGCACGGCGCGCGTCACCTACTCGCGGGAGAAGTCGAGCCAGCGGGTTCGGGCCTGGCTCGATGTCATGGCACTGAGTGTCGCCCACCCGGTCAACACCTGGCGCTCGGTGGTTGTCTGCCGCGGCCAGAAGGCGGGCGACGTCGTAGCCCTCGACTACCGGCTGGCTCCGCCGGCCAAGGACCCGCCGACGCCGCGGGAGTGCCTGGACCTCGCCGTCGCCCTCTATCGCCGGGGGACGGTCGAGCCGTTGCCCCTGTTCCCGAAGCTTTCCGCCGCGCTCTGTTTCAAGCCGGGTAGCAATATGGCGGCGATCTGGCGGTCCTACCCCGGCTCCCCGGCCGGAAAGGGAGAAGGCGAGAGCGCCGCTGTCGAGCTCGTCCATGGGCGCTGTGATGTCGAGGACATCCTGGCCCTGCCGTGGCGCCCGGGAGATCCCGGGTCGGGCTCCGAGTCGTCGCGGGCACGGCGACTCGCCCGAGCGCTCTACGTCACGGTCGCCTCCTCCCTGCACGAGCGGCGCAGTGAGCCACAAGAGGACACCGGCGGTCGATGACGATTCCTTCGAGGTCGGCGCCGTGAACCAGCTAAGCGCCGCCCCCACTGCCGCCAACTTCGAACCCCTTGGCCCGTTGCCCCGAGGCCGGACCGCCATCGAGGCCAGCGCGGGGACGGGCAAGACGCACGCCTTGGCCACCCTGGCCACCCGCTTCGTCGCCGAGGATGACGTCACCGCCTCGGAGCTGCTCATCGTCACCTTCACCCGGGCCGCCGCCAACGAGCTGCGGGCCAAGGTGCGACAGCGCCTCGTCGACACCGCGGAGTTATTGGCGTCGGGATCGCCAGGGTCCGACACCGACCTCGATCGGCTGGCCGTCCATCTGGCCGCGGACGACTGCGCCGAGCGCACCCGACGGTTGCAGCAGGCGGTGACCGAGTTCGACGCGGCCACCGTGACCACCATCCATGGGTTCGCCTTCCAGGTGCGGGCCGCCCTCGGCACCGGGTCCGGCGCCGAGCCGACCGACCGCATCCTCTCCGACCACCGCGCCGTCTTGCGTGAGGCGTGCGTCGACGCGCTGGCTGGGGCGGCGGTGGGACCCGAAGCTCGACGCGGCCTCCCCGACCTCGAGGCCCTCCTCCGGATTGTCGACCAGTTCGACGGGCGCCCCGACCTCGCCCTCTTTCCGGCGGTGCACGACCCCGGCGCCCCACCCGAGCTCGGCGTGCTGGCGGAGCTCGTCCGGCGATCGGCCGGGCTGGCCGACAGGCGGCGGCGGGATACAGGCCGGCTCAGCTTCGACGACGTGCTCACTCGCTTTCGCAACGTCCTGCTCGATCCGTCGATCGGTGCCAGCGCCGCTCGCTATCTGAGCGCCCGCTACCGGGTGGTGCTCATCGACGAGTTCCAGGACACCGATCCCGTGCAGTGGGACATCTTCTCCCGGCTGTTCGGAAGAGCCGACAGCCGCAATACCCTCGTTCTGGTCGGAGACCCGAAGCAGTCCATCTACGGGTTCCGGGGTGCCGACGTCCACACCTATCGGCGCGCCGTCGACGACCCGGCCACCGTGCGGCAGGTCCTGGCCACCAACTGGCGGTCGGACGAAGCCTTGCTGGATGCCCTCTCCGCCCTCATGACCGGCGCCAGTTTCGGTGAGGGCATCGATTTCCAGCCGGTCGAAGCATCACCGACTCATTGCCCCCGTCGAATGTTCGATGCCAGAGGTGAACCACTGCCCGCTCTCACCCTTCGCCTGGCCGTAGGGGAGGACATCCCTCGGGACTCCCGGCACGACGAACGGGTCCGCATCGCCGCGGCCAAGGGGGCCATCCTCTGGGACCTGGCCAGGTCGCTGCGAACGCTCCTCGAGGGTGGTCGGCTGCCCGAGGCCGAGGGCAGGGGCCCGGGCGGGGCCGTGCGGCCCGAGCACATCGCCGTGCTCGTCCCGAGGAACCAGGACGCGCTCGATGTGCAATCGACCCTCCGCGACGTGGGGATCCCGGCGGTCGTGCGGCGGGCCGGCAGCGTGCTGGAGTCGGAGGCGGCCACCCAACTGCGATGGCTGCTACACGCCATGGAGCGACCCTCTGACTTGAGCCGTGTGCGCCTGGCCGCGCTCTCCTGGTTTGGGGGGTGGACGGCCGAGCAGGTGGCCGATGCCGGCGACGATGATCCCGACGACGACCTCGGCGGGCTGCAGGAACGCCTACGGGCCTGGGCCGATGCCCTGGGCGCGGAGCCAGTCGCCGCGGTACTGACCCGTATCCGCTCCGACAGTGGCGTGGTCAGCCGCCTCCTCGCCCGGGCCGACGGCGACCGCAACGTGACCGACCTCGACCACCTCACCGAATTGCTGGGGTCGGCGACCTCGGGGGGACGGAGCGGTCCGGCCACCTTGCTCGCCTGCCTCGAGGAGGAGCCTGATCCCTCCGAAGAGGGCGATGCCATCATCGACGTGGACGAGGACCTCACCGCCCGGCGCCTCGAGAGCGATGCCGACTGCGTGCAGGTGATGACCACATGGACGGCCAAAGGGCTCGAGTTCCCCGTCGTGTGCTTGCCCATGTTGTGGTGGGAGCCGAGCTTCCCATCGCGGGAGTATCTCGAACCGGGCAGTGGGCGGCGAACGATCGATCTGACCGCCGGAAAGAAGGACTATCGCGACTACCCCGAACCCGGGGCGGGCACGGTTCGCGAGGGCCTCGTCGACCGCGAGTCGGAGGGCGAGCGCCTGCGCACCCTCTATGTCGCCCTCACCCGAGCCCAGCACCTGAACCTCGTCTGGTGGGCACGCACCCAGGCCAGCGAATGCTCGGCCCTGGCCCGCCTGCTCTTCGCTCGCGCTGATGGACACATTGACGTCGAGCGGTTTTCGTCCCACCGCGTGTCCGTCCCCAACGGGAGTGAGATCGTGGACTGTTTGGAGCCCATGGTGAAGGCAGCCAACGGCCGCCATGTCGGCGCCATGGCGGCCGAGGTGATGGGCGCCGCCATTGAGGTCGAGCCGTGGCAGGACACTGCAGCCCCGACGGCGAGGAACGACCTCGAGGTGAGGGTGGCGCCGGCGATCGACCGCCGATACCAGCGCTGGTCGTTCTCCGCCATCGTGAACCGAGCCGCCGCCGAGCTGGCCGACCCGGCCGACGACTCGCTGTCCGACGCCGGCGCCTCCGACGAGGTCGAGTTCGACCTCGACGAGGAGGAGGTGTTCGTCGATGGCGGGCCCCCGCCAGAGTCGACGACCGGCGTGGCTGGCGTGAACCCGATGGCCAACCTGATGGGTGGCACCGCCTTCGGCACCCTCGTGCACTCGGTTCTCGAACGCGTCGACTGGCAGGCAGCCGATCTCGATGCCGCCCTCGGCGAGGCCACCGACATTTGCGTGGCCCGCCGTCCGGTGGAGCTGGCCACGGCACCGGAGTGCGAGAGTGACGAACCGGCCCTCTCGGGTCGATCGCGGCTCATCGCCGGCATGCGCACGGCCCTCGACAGTCCTCTCGGCGCGTCATTTGAGAACCGCCGACTGGTGGACATCGGAGCTGCCGACCGACTCTGCGAGCTCGACTTCGATCTTCGCCTCGGGACGGCGGGCCGGCTGCCGACGACGAGGGCGTTGGGCGAGGTCGTCCGCCAGGGCCTTCCGGCCGGTGATCCCTTCTGGCTTTGGGCCGAGGCCTTGTCCGACGGATCACACGATCTCGTGCTGGGCGGCAATCTCACCGGCTCCATCGACCTGGTGGCCCGGGTGACGGGTGCGGACGGTCACCCCCGATTCGTCATCGCCGACTACAAGACCAACGCACTGCACGCACCCGGCCATGTTGCGACCGCGGCCGACTACCTACCCGACCGGATGGCTGCAGCCATGGTCGAGCACGACTACCCACTCCAGGCGTTGCTCTACTGTGTGGCCCTGCACCGGTATCTCCGGTGGCGGCTCCCCGGCTACCGGCCCGACCGCCATCTGGGTGGCACCGCCTACTTGTTCGTCCGGGGCATGGACGGTGGAGCATCGGTTGACGGAGTGGCCAACGGCGTGTTCTCGTGGACCGTCCCTCCCCAAGTGGTCGAGCGACTGAGTGACCTCCTCGACGGCGCGCTCGTGGCGGCGGTGGCGTGATGGTGACGGCGGACGTGCCGCCGACCCGGATGCCGCCGGGGGCCGCGCCGTTGGCGCCGTACGTGGCGGCCGGCATCTTCGACCACTACGAGGTCCACCTCGTGGCGAGCGTGGCCAGACGCCATCTCGGCATCGAGGAGGAGGTCGCGGTCGCCCTGGCCCTCGCCGCTCGCGCCCCTCGCTTCGGTCATGTCTGCACGTCGCTCTCCGCCGTCGCCCTGCCGGTGGTGGCGGCCGACGGGGATGCTCCCGCGGTGAACCAGCTGCCGTGGCCCGCACCCGAGCCCTGGGAACGAGTCCTTCGGTCGTCACCGCTCGTGGCCGACGCCGAAGGCGGTGACCGCCAGCCCTTGCTCCCCCTGGTGTGGGACCGGGGCCGGCTTTACCTGCAGCGCCTGTGGCTCGACGAGCTGCAGGTCGCCGAGGAACTTCGCCGCCGCGGTCAGGACGGGCACGATCCCGACGTCACCGGGCTCCCGACCCTCGACGATGCAGCCGACGAGCACCTGCTCGACCTTCTCTTCGGCGAGGCGGACGGCGCGGTGGCCGGCAGCTCCGGTGAAATGCGTCTCGCCGGGCAGGGGAGGCGCCCCGACCGCCAGCGGCTGGCCGCCCTTCGGGGACTGCGCCAGCGAATCTCGATCATCGCCGGCGGGCCGGGGACGGGTAAGACGCACACGGTGGCCCGGGTGCTGGCCGCCTCCTTCTTGTCGGAGGCCCGAGAGGGCCGGCGGCCATCGGTCGCCCTCGCCGCCCCGACGGGCAAGGCGGCCAACCGTATGAGCGAGGCCGTGGCCTCCGCCGTCGGCGGGCTGGCCCGAGCCGGCGCCATCGACAGCGCACTGGCCGAGCAACTGATGGCCGCCCCCGCGGTCACGCTCCATCGCCTCCTCGGAGCTCGGGGGGACGCCACCTTCCTCCACGATCGACATCACCCTCTGCCCCACGACCTGGTGATCGTCGACGAGACGTCCATGGTGTCCCTTTCGCTGCTGGCAGCATTGGTGAGCGCGCTGCGCCCCGACGCTCGGCTGCTCCTGGTGGGAGACCCGTCGCAGTTGACGAGCATCGAGGCGGGCACGGTCATGAGCGACTTGGTCGGGCCGGACCACGCCGACGGGGACGCGGGGAGTGCGGGCGAGCGCCCGGCCATGGCCGAGGGGGTGCTGGCTGGGCGAGTCACTGTCCTCGACCAGGTCCATCGATACGCGGCTGACTCGGGAATCGCCTCCTTGGCCATGGCCATCCGGGAGGGGCGGGCGGATGACGCGGTCGAGCTCCTCGACTCGGGCGCAGCCGACGTCCGCTGGGTTCGGCCCGAGGATACGGCGGACGTCGACGCGGTAGCGGCCGAGGTCGTGGCCTACGGAGTGGACATGGTGGCTGCGGCCAGCCTGGGCGACGCGGCCGAGGCCCTCGACCTAGGTGCGCGGGCGAAGGTCCTCTGTGCCGTCCGCCGCGGCCCCTCCGGTCGCAGCGCCTGGAGCGACCGTATCCGGGCCGCCGTCCTCGGCCAGACATGGGTGAGGGGACGGCGTCGCTGGTACCTCGGCCGTCCGATCATGGTCACGGCCAACGACCCGGTCAACCGGCTGTTCAACGGGGACGTGGGCGTGACCGTCGAGGACGATGGACGACTGGCAGTGGCCATGCGCGATGGGGAGAGGGTCCGGCTGCTGGCCCCGGCCCAGTTCGACCAAGTCGACGAGTGGTGGGCCATGACCATCCACAAGTCGCAGGGGTCCGAGTTCTCCCACGCCGTCATCGTCCTGCCCGACGCCGAGTCTCCGATTCTCACTCGCGAGTTGCTCTACACCGGGGTCACCCGGGCCCGGGATCAGCTGACGGTGGTGGCAGGCGAGGACTCGGTCCGGGCCGCCGTCGGCCATCCGGTAGCGCGGGCGTCGGGCCTGGCCGAACGGCTCTGGGGGATCGGCGCCGATCGGCTGGCCTGACCCGTCTTTCCGCCACTGCTCGTCCGGCACAGAGATCAGGACGGGACGGCGCCAATGGCGGAAAACCACTTGCATCGCCGCCGCCTTTTCGTTAAAGTGACAGCCGTCAAGGCCCCACGAAAAAGATTCTGATGAAACTTCCACAGGATGGAAGTTTCTCCAGCTAGGAGCCTTGCCAGGGTCAAAATCTAAGCGTAAAGTGCCCCGGATATGTCCGGGGCTATTTGCGCGTCTGAACACCGTTTTATTGGGGTGGCCAGCCTCGGATCCGACGCACCGCCCGCCCTTTGGCCGGCCTGCTCCGTTCGGGTGGAACGGTGAGCGCGGCGGAAGTGCCGGCCGACGCGGCTGCTGACGACGTCGGTGAGGGTGACGCCGAGATAGCCGCCGAACAGCAGCACCTCGACGGGTCGCGCCGGGCCCTCGCCGCCATGCATGAGCGAGCCCGGTTACTGCTCGAGGACCTCCGGGCGGCGGGCCAACCCGATCTGGATTACGAAGCCGCGCTGGCCCGCCGGGTCAAGGCGTTGACCGATGGCCCTCGGCCACTGCTCTTCGGCCGGATCGACGAACTGTCGGGCCCGTCTTGGCACATCGGGCGACGCCACGTGGAGGACACCCACGCCGACCCCCTGGTCATCGACTGGCGGGCCCCGGTGGCCGTTCCCTTCTACCGGGCCGGCGCCTCCGACGACTGCGGGCTCGTCCGTCGCCGGCAGATCATGGTCGACCGAGGTCGCGTGGTCTCGCTGGCCGACGACCTCTTCGGCGCCGACGGCCGGTCGGGAGCGGACCGAGAGGGGGCGACCGCTCGCCTCCGTGGCGGCGACGCCCTGCTGGCCGAGTTGGAACGGGCCCGCACCGGCGAGATGCTCGACATCGTTGCCACCATCCAGGCCGAGCAGGACGAGATCATTCGTGCCCCGCTCGACCGGCTGGTCGCCGTCCAGGGCGGTCCGGGGACGGGCAAGACGGCAGTCAGCCTGCACCGTGCCGCCTTCCTCCTCTACAACCATCCGGACCTCTCCCGGACGGGCGTTCTCGTTCTCGGGCCATCACGAGCCTTTCTCCGCTACATCGCCCAGGTTCTGCCGTCGCTCGGTGAGGAGGCGGTGGTCCAGACGACGGTGGGCGATCTCGCGCCGCGAGTCCGGGCCGACCGCCAGGACCCACCGGCCGCCCGCCGGTTGAAGGGTGACCCCCGAATGGCCGAGGTGCTGGCTCGGGGGCTCATCGCCCAGCGCCGACACCTCGACCGGGAGGTTGCCCTCCGCGCCCGGATGGTGGGGACGAACCTCGACGCCCCACTGGTCAACCATCTGGCCGACACCATCGCGGCCGCCGGGGGCCCCTACAAGTCGGGGCGGACGGCCTTGCGGGCGCGGTTGGCCGGCCTGTTTCGCCGCACGTTGCGCGAGGCTGGCCGGCTCGAGGCCAATGACCCGGCGCTCGAGCGCGAGCTCGTCGCCTCCGATGCGTTCAAGGCGGCCCTCGACCGACTGTGGCCCGCGGTCGCCCCCAAGGCGCTCGTGCGCGGCATCCTCGGGAGCCCGGATCGGCTGACCGAGATCGGTGAGGGTCTGCTCACCGCCGACGAGGTCGAGCTGCTCTCGGCGGGCGCTCGTGGCGCACGGCGAGGATGGAGCGTCGACGATCTGCCCCTCCTCGATGAGGCCGCCTTCCTCATCGACGGCCGGGCCCGCGCCTTCGGCCATGTGGTCGTCGACGAGGTCCAGGACCTGAGCCCGATGCAGCTACGGATGGTGGCTCGGCGGGCACCTGCCGGCTTCCTCACCGTGCTCGGCGACCTGGCCCAGGCCACCGGGCCGTGGAGCTACGACGCATGGGACGAGATCCTCCCCTTCCTGCCGCAGGCGGCGGTCGTCTCGCAGGAGGAACTCACCCGCGGCTACCGGGCCCCCGGCCAGGTGCTCGATCTGGCTTCCCGTCTCCTGCCGGTGGCCGCCCCCACCGTTCGCCCGACGACGTCCATCCGGCGAGGGACCGAGCCGCCGCGCATCCGCGCCGTCTCACGGGAGGGCTTGGTTGCCGCCGCCTACGAGGAGGCGGCGGCGATGGCAGCCGACGGGCATCTCGTTGGACTGGTCGTACCCGCCGGGTACCGGGCCGAGGCCCTCGAGGCGGCCGCCGGCCGCGGCGACGTGGGACGCCTGGAGGAGGTGGGCATGACCCGGCCCATCACCCTCCTCGCCCCGGAGGCGGCCAAGGGTCTGGAGTTCGACGGCGTCGTCCTGGTCGAGCCGGCGGCCATCGCCGGGAGCGACCGTCGCGGTCTGCGACTGCTGTACGTGGCCATGACCCGACCCATCCGTCAGCTGACCATGGTGCACGCCGAGCCCCTGCCCGAGGCGCTGGCCGGCTGACCGCACCGAGTGCGGGCTTTGGTGGGTTCAGGTGTCGGAGGAGGTGTGCTCGGAGAGCTCGGCCTGGCGGACCCAGGTGGCGTACATCTCGGCGTAGCGGCCGTCCCTCGCCACCAACTCGTCGTGGGAGCCGACCTCCACGATGCGCCCGTCGTCGACCACGGCGATGCGGTCGGCGCGCATGGCCGTCGACAGTCGGTGGGCGATGAGCACCGCCGTACGGTTCTCGAGGAGGACGTCGAGGGCAGCCTCGATCTTGGTCTCCGACTGGAGGTCGAGGTTGGAGGTGGCCTCGTCGAGGACGAGCACACGGGGGCGGGCGAGGAAGGCGCGGGCCAGGGCCAGCAGCTGGCGCTCGCCGGAGGAAAGGGTCTGTCCCCGCTCGTGGACAACGGTGTCGACGCCGTTCGGGGCCCGGTCGACCACGTCCCGCAGCCCCACGCGGTCGATGGCCTCGTCCACCTCCTGTTCGGTGGCGCTGGGCCGAGCGAAGGTGATGTTGTCGCGGATGGTGCCGGCGAAGAGGAACGGTTCCTGGGGGACGACGCCGAGCTGCGAGCGCAGTGAGAAGAGCGTCACGTTGCGAAGGTCGTAGCCGTCGATGAGCACCCGGCCCTGGGTCGGGTCGTAGAAGCGGGTCACCAGCTTGGCCAGGGTCGACTTGCCCGCCCCGGTCGGCCCGACGAAGGCCACCGTCTCACCCGCGGCGATGCGCAGATCGATGTTCGAGAGCACGGGACGGGCCGGGTCGTACCCGAAGGTCACATGGTCGAAGGTGATGGTGCCCTGGACGGGGGGCAGCACGATGGCGTCGTCCGCTTCCTTCACCTCGGGCTCGGTGTCGACCAGGTCACGGAGCTTGAAGATCGAGGCATTCCCCTGCTGGAACGAGTTGTACTGCTGGACCAGCAGCTGGATGGGGGCGAAGAAGCGGTTGAGGTAGAGGAAGAAGGCGAAGAGGGCGCCCACCGACAATGTGTGGTTGAGCACCATGTCGCCCCCGACGGCCAGCAGGACGGCTTGTCCGATGACCCCGATGAACTGGGTCCCGGGGCCGTAGACGGCGTTCACGTGGGCGGTGTAGTTGTTGGCCGCCCGGTAGTCACCGACCACGTTGCGGTGGTGAATGATGTTGTGACGCTGCCGGTTGTGGGCAGTCACGATGCGGACACCGTGCAGGCTCTCGGACAGGTCGGCGAGCACGTTGGCGATGCCGTCACGCACCCGGTCGTAGCCGCGCTCTGACGCCCGCTTGAACCAGATGGAAGCGACCACGAGGGCCGGGATGATGAGCAGCTCGGTGAGCGCGGCCAGCTTCACGTTGGTGGTGAAGAGGTGGACGGTGATGACCACCATGGTCAGCGCCTGAATGGCCAGCTGGGCAAGGCCGTCCTGGAGGAGCTGCTGGAGGTTCTCGATGTCACTCGTCATCCGGCTCATGATCACCCCCGCCTTCTCCTCGGTGAAGTAGCCGAGGGACAGGCGCTGGAGGTGGGCGAAGATCTTGATCCGAAGGTCGTTCATGACCCAGGCGGCCAGGCGTCCCGTGACCTTGACCTGGGCTCGCTGGGAGATGGCGGTGATGGCGACGAACACGAGATAGAACACCGCCACGACCACCACGACGGAGAACTCGGGAGGCTTGTGGTAGAGGCCGCGGTCGATAGCGATCTGGATGAGCTGCGGCCCCTCCTGGGAGGCCACGGCGATGATGACGATCAGCAGTCCGGCGAGGGCCAGCATGCCCGGGTACTTGCGCATCAGTCGCCCGAGGCTCAACTTCTTGAGCTCGGCTTCGGAAGCGGTGTGGGAGAAGACGAAGTCAGGCTCGGCGTACTCCGGTTCGGTGGCCAGCAGCTTGTCGACACCGGTCTGCAGCTCGGAGGGGATCCCGGCGAAGGGCAAGCCCGGGACGCCCGGGCGGCCGGGTCCGCTTCCGATGGCGCCGAGGCCTCCTCCGCCGGGACCACCCATGCCACCGCCCATGCCGCCCCAGGTCATGGGGTGCCTCCGAGCTGGGACTCGACCAGACCCTCGGGTTCACGGCCGTCCGGCTCTGTGGCGGTCTCGCTGTCGGCCAGCACGTCGTCGACCTCGGCGTCGAGCACCGCGGCCTGAGCCAGCACCTCGGCGTAGAGCGGGGTGGTCTCGAGCAGCTCCACATGGGTGCCGTCGGCCACGATCTTGTGCTGGTCGAGCAGGATCACTCGGTCGGCGAGGGCAATGGTCGAGAGCCGGTGGGCGATGATCAGCGTGGTCCGGCCCTGCATGGCCACCCGCAGGCCAGCGTGGATCTTTTGCTCGACCTGCACGTCGATGGCGCTCGTGGCATCGTCGAGAACGAGTATCGGCGGGTTGAGCAGGAGGGCCCGGGCGATGGCGATCCGCTGGCGCTGGCCGCCCGACAGCGTGTAGCCCCGCTCACCGACCACGGTGTCGTAGCCGTCGGCCAGCTCGCTGACGAACTCGTGCGCCCCGGCCGCTCGGGCGGCCGCCTCGACCTCGTCAAGGGAGGCGTCGGGCCGGCCGTAGGCGATGTTGTCCCGTACCGACATCGAGAAGAGAAAGGGCTCGTCGAGCACGATCCCCACGTTGGCCCGGAGGCTGCGAAGAGTCAGATCCCGGACGTCGTGTCCGTCGATCTTGACCGCCCCGTGCTTCACGTCGTAGAAGCGGGCCAGCAAGCGCGACACGGTCGACTTGCCGGATCCGGTGCGGCCGACCAGGGCCACCGTCTCCCCCGGGGAGAGATGCAGGTCGAAGTCGGCCAGGACCAGTGCCTCGGCCGCCTGGTCGTAAGCGAAGTCGACGTGGTCGAAGTCGACCTTGCCTTTGCAGTCGACCAGGTCGACGGCGTCCGGGCTGTCGATGATGGCCGCCGGCTCATCGAGGATCTCGTAGATGCGCTCGGCGGACGCCGAGGCCCGCTGGCCCATCATGATGATCATGCCGAGCATCATGAACGGCGCCTGCAGCATCAGCAGGTAAGCGTTGAAGGCCAGGATGGCCCCGATCGGCAGGTGGTCGTGGATGACCATGTAACCGGCAACCACGAGCACGAGGGCCAGGCCGGCCTGTGGGAGGTTCTGGATGAGCGGAGTGAACCGGGCCCGGAGGTCGGCATCCTTGATGTAGCTCCACTGGACGCGCTCGGCCGCTCCCGACAAGGAGCGGACCTGCTGCTGCTCGGCGGCGAATGACTTGACGACGCGGACGCCGTTCACGTTCTCATCCACGATGGTGGCCACCTCGGCCAGCCGGGACTGGATGAGCCAGGACACCGGGAAGAGCGACTTCCGCATGCGAACGCCGCTCCAGAAGACGAATGGCATGGTCACCATGGCGATGAAGGCCAGCGGCACGTTGATGGAGAGCATGTAGGCAAAGGCCACGACGGCGATCGAGCACTGCACGAGGATGGACGGCGCGAAGGTCATGTACATCTGTACCGACCGGATGTCGGAGTTCGCCCGCGAAATGAGCTGCCCCGACTGCACCCGGTCGTAGAAGGAGAAGGACATCCGGGTCAGGTGCTCGTAGATGATGTTCCGAAGGTCGTACTCGATGTTGTAGGCGGTCTCGAACAGGAAAAGGCGCGAGAAATAGCCGGCGATTACGCCTGCCACTCCGAGGCCCACGACCCACCACACGTAGTGGGACAGCGGCACCGTATGGTCCACGATCGAGTTGTCGATGGCGCGTTGCAACAGGAACGGGATCTGTACCTGCAGGACTAGGCCGACGAACGAGAGGACGAGCGAGGTGATGAAGATCCCGCGGTGAGCGCGCATGATGGGCCACGCCCGCCGCAGCCACGTGAGCGATTTGTCCGGGTTGATGCCGGCTGGGGGAGCCTCGTAGCGGGCCGTGACTCCCATGGGCTCGAAGGCGCTCGCTTCCTCCTGGGTTGGCCGTCGACGCCCGAAGGCGGGTGCCCTCACGCGGACGGTCCTTGCTTGGCCAGGTGGGCGGCCAGCAAAGCCCGACGCCAGGCGGCGAGACCATCGAAGGCGAGCGTGCGATCCTCGTCGTCGCTCAATGCTCCGACCGTGTCACAGAGTCGATCGAACACGGCCGAGTCGCCGGCCACCAGCAAGCGCCGTCCCTCCGGGGTGAGAGCGTGGGACACGCGTCGGCGGTCCCCTTCGACTGCTCGGCGCTCGACCAGCCCCCGAGTGACCAGACCGTCGACCACGGCAGTGACCGTGGGTGGCCGGACGTCCAGCCGGGTGGCCAGGTCGGAGGACACGGCCGTCGACTCGTCGAGCAACCCGAGCACCCGGTACTGGGGGAGCGAGAGGTCGACGGTGGCCAGTCCGATCTCGACCTGCTTGGCCAGCCAGGCGGCGGTCCGGCCGATGGATCGGCGCTGGTCGGTCGCCGGCGCCGACCCGAAGGTTGCTTCGAGAGGCATTTAGTTAGATTATCGAATGAATCTGGGGTCGGGACCGCCGGGGTCGGCTTTTCAAGCCTGGAGGCCGTCAGCATTTGCTGACAACCGTCAGGCTAAGCTGACAAAATGGCCTCCGAAAAAATTTGGAATACCTGGGACGAGCTTCTCCGCAGAGAGGACCTCGAGCCGATGGAGCTGCTCAAGGCGGCGGGCATGTACGAGCGCTACTTCCAGGAGGTCGAGCATCACGCCGTCGATGTGGCCCGTGCCGAGGGCCACTCGTGGCAGGAGATCGCCGACGTGGTGGGAGTCAGCAAACAGACGGCCTGGGCCAAATGGCGCGGCCCGGAGCAGAAGAGGCGCCAGAAACGCGAGCCATCGGCTGAGTTCGAGGAGTTTCCCGTCAAACCGCCGGCTGACGCCGCCGAGGTCTTCGACTCGATGGTGGTGCAGGTGGTCGACTCACTGGCGCCGGACGACTCAAGACGAGAAGAACTGCTGAGCGCGGGCCGACAAGGCCTGGCCGACGCCATCAGCTCCCATGGAAGCGCAACGAGAGCAGTGCCTTTCGCCGTCTTCGCGTCGTGGTGGATCCGACAGGCCGTGATCCGCCAGCTCTACGAGCAGCAAGACAACTAGACGTGGCTGCGAGAGCCCGCTTCCGCCGGTCACCCGTGTTGACCCTGACTCCCATCGAATGGGATGGTCGGTCGGATCGCCAGCTGGCTGACGGCTGGTACCGTGATCGCTCGTGCATGGGGTCGGGCCGTGGGAGCCGTCTGTGCTTCGGGTCCGACCGCCTGCCGCCGACGTGGCCAGGGGCGGGTTGTTCCGGTCAGCCGCGGAACGAGGCCGTGAGCCGATGACGACGCGAGGCATGACCACCACCACCACTGCTCCCATGGCTCGACCGTTTTGCCAGGTCAACGTCGGCTATTTCCATCAACGATGGCTGGGCGGAACCAGCCTTCATCGGATAGTGGCTCTACGCCTGACTTCTGGTGCGTCCCCGGACTGGTCGTGACAAGCGCGGGAAGTTCGCCCATCAATGGCGCCAAGCATCCCGGCGGCGCCGGTCAGGGCCTGTACGTGATCGGCATGCACCGGAGCGGCACCTCGGCCGTGACCGGGATAGTCAGCCGGTTCGGGATCCATGGACCGCCCGATGAGGATCTGTTCCCGACGAAGGAGTGGAACGAGCAGGGCAATCACGAGAGTGCCACGCTGACTCGATTCAACGAGGCCCTGCTCAGCCTGGTGGGCGGGGACTGGTCCGCACCTCCGGTTCTCGCGCCGAACTGGGAATCAGATCCCGCCGTGGCCGGTCGGCGGGAGAAGGCGGGCGTCTTGATCGAGCGTGTCTTTGGTCGCGAGCGATTTGTCTGGAAAGACCCCCGCAACTGTCTTCTGTTGCCCTTCTGGCGATCTGCGACCGCGCCACCGCGTGCCGCCATCTTCGTCTACCGTGACCCCCTCGAAGTGGCCAACTCGATAACGGCGCGGGCTGGATTTTCGACCACCCTCGGCGTTGCCCTCTGGGAGCGTTATGTGCGTGGAGCTGTCGCCAATCTTGACGGTGTGCCCACGCTGGTCGTCGGCTTCGACCGGGTGCTCGAACAGCCGGATGAGTGGCAAGAGGAGCTCGTTGAGTTTCTGACGGTCGCCGGTCTGGACGTCGAACGCGGACCGGCCGCGTCAACGGATCGGACGCTCGACCGTAAGCTCCGCCACCACCAGACCTCCCCTTCCCTCGATCCGAAGGCCCGTTTGCACGATAGCCAGCGCCAACTTCTGGACGTGCTCGACAGGATGCAGGGCCCACATCACCAGTGGTCGGCGCCGGAGCTCGGCGACGAGCCCGGATGGGTGGAGGACGTCCTCACTCTCCGGCGCGAATACGTCGTGGAGCGGCGGAAGCACCGCCCTTCGACCTCCCCCATGGCTCGTACCGGGCACTTGATCCGACGCGTCGGACGGCGGCTGGGAGGTGGCGCCGGGCGCTGACGTCGCTTCTAACGGTCAGCGTTTGGTCCCTGCGACGGCATGGGGGCAAATAGGTCGAACTCGACCTGGCTCGGTCGAGCCGGCGAAGATGCCCCCTGCCCAAGGCAGCATCCGGCGGTGTCGGCCGCTCAGGAGAGCAGGCTGCCGGTGTTGAGGTTGAGCCCGTCCGGGGTCTTGTTGTGGTACACGGCCTGGACCTCGGTGAACTCGGCGAGCCCCCACGGCCCGTTCTCGACCCCGATGCCGCTCCACTTGAAGCCGCCGAAGGGCTGAGCCGGGCCTAGGGCCAGGTGGGTATTGATCCAGGCCGTGCCGCACTCGAGCTGGGCGGCCACCTCGGCGGCCCGGTCGGCGTTCCCGCCCCACACCGAGCCCGACAGCCCGAAGTGGGTGGCGTTGGCCCGATTGATCACGTCGTCGACGTCCCGGTAGGCGATGACCGGCAGGGCCGGGCCGAACTGCTCCTCGTCGACGATCCTGGTGCCGTCGGAGAGACCGGTGAGGATGGTCGGCTCGAAGAAGTAGCCGGGCCGGTCCATGGCGTGCCCGCCCACGGTGGCGGTGGCTCCGTGAGCAACGGCGTCGCCGACGAGCTCCTTCACCCGTTCGAACTGGGGCTCGTTGTTGATGGGGCCGAGCTTGGTCTCGGGCTCGGTTCCGTCACCCACCTTGATGGCGAGGGCTTGCTCGCTCAGGGCGTCGACGACATCGGTGTACATGGCTTCGGGGACGTAGACCCGCTTGATGGCCGAGCACACCTGCCCGTTGTTCATGAACGCCCCGGCAAAGATGGCCTTGCCGACCACAGCCGGGTCGGCATCGTCGAGCACGATGGCCGGGTCGTTGCCGCCGAGCTCGAGAGTCACTCTCTTCAAGTCCGGTGCCGCCGACATGGCGACCTTCTTCCCCGTCTCGATCGACCCGGTGAAGCTGACCTTTCGCGGGATCGGGTGCGAGGTCATCCAGGCACCGAGATCGTCGCCCCCGCTCACTGCGTTGATCACGCCCGGGGGGATCACGTCCCGCAGGAGCTCGACGGCCTTGAGGGTGGAGAGGGGGGTGAAGGGCGAGGGCTTGAGTACGAGGGTGTTGCCGGCCAGGAGCGCAGGGGCGATCTTCCAGAAGGCCAGGGTCAGGGGATAGTTCCAAGGGGTGATGCCGGCGACGACACCCACCGGCCGGCGCACGACCTCGACCCGGGCGGAGTCGTCGTCCTGGATCACCTGCGGCGGCGTCTCCAGATTGGCGTAGTACTGGCACCACAGGGCTGCCGCGAACGACTCGATGTTGGCGTCGGCCAGGGGCTTGCCCTGTTCGGCGGTCAGGATGGGGGCGAGCTCGGCACCCGAGCCCATCATCACGTCGGCCATCTTGAGAAGGGTCGACCGCCGCAGCCCCTCGTCGGCCTTCCAGTCACGCTGTGCCTTGGCGGCGGCCTCGAAGGCGGCGTCGAGCTGTTGTTTGGTGCACTCGGGGGCGTGGGCGAACACCTCGCCGTTGGCCGGGTTGACGACGCCGAAGGAGTCGGCCGCCGGAACGCTCTCGCCGCCGATGGTCATGACGAAGTCCGACATGATGTTCCCCGATTCTCCTGCGCCGGAGCTCGTCGCCCCGCCGCTGGTCCAATCCGCGGTGCCGGTGCGCACCGGTTGCCAGCTTAGACGCCGATGGACTCGGGCTCACGGGGAGGAGGGCCTGGACTTCCCGGCTCGGGCGGTGGCGTCACCGCCCTCCGGGCGTCGACCGACAGGCGGGGCAGGATGCGGTCGAGCCAGGACGGGAACCACCAGTTGGCCCGGCCGAACAGGAACATGAGGGCGGGCACGATGGCCATCCGGATGAACACGGCGTCCATCAGGATCCCGCCGGACAAGCCCAGGCCGAACTCCTTGATGACCCGGATCCCGCCCAGTATGAACGAGCCGAAGACCAGGATCATGATGAGAGCGGCAGCGGTGATGGTCTTGCCGGTGGCCGCCAGCCCGTTGCGCACGGCCGTGCGGTTGTCGCCCGAGCGCAGCCACTCCTCGTGGATACGGCTGACGAGGAAGACCTCGTAGTCCATCGAGAGCCCGAAGAGGATGGCGAAGAGCATGACGGGCAGGAACGAGTCGATGGGCCCGGCCCGGCTCGACCCGATGAGGGAGCCGGCCCAGCCCCATTGGAAGACGGCCACCATCACGCCGAAGGCGGCACCGATGGACAAGAGGTTCATGGCCGCCGCGGTGAGCGGGATGACGAGGCTCCGGAAGACGATGCTGAGGAGGAGGAAGGAGAGGACCACCACCAGCCCGATGAAGAGCGGGAGCTTGGAGGTGAGCACGCGCGAGAAGTCGATGAAGCCGGCCGTATTCCCGCCGACATAGACCTGTACCCCGGATCCGTCGGTGGCCGCCGGGATGGTCGTCGACCGCAGGTGGTCGACGAGGTCGACGGTCGACGCCGCCTGCGGTGATGACCCGGGGTAGACGGTGATGACCGAAACCGTGCGGCCATCGCGAGAGGGCAGGGACACGGGCGGCGTCACGCGGGCCACGTCGTGTTGGGCGCCCACAGCCGTCGCAAGTCGGTCGAGGGCGGCGACATCGGCCGGACCGTTGTTGTTGGTCACCAATAGCAGCGGACCGTTGAAGCCGGGCCCGAAGCCGTTGGCCAAGAGGTCATAGGCCGTGCGGGTGGTGGTACCCACCGGGTCGTTGCCCTGGTCCGACAGGCCCATTCGTAGCGAGAAGTAGGGCAGGGCGACGACCACGATGATCCCGAGGGCGCAGACGGCGGGCAGGATCGGACGGCGCTTGATGAAGTCGGCCCAGCGGGGCCAGAAGCCCGAGGTTCCGGCGCCGACAACACGCGGTCCGGTGGTGGCGAGCTCCCGTTTCTGTTTCCGGCTGAGGACCCGATGGCCGAGGAAGCCGAGCATGGCCGGCAACAACGTGAGGGCGGCGATCATGGTGAAGGCCACCCCGATGGCCGCGGCCACAGCCAGTCCGTAGAGGAAGGTCACCCCCAGCGCGAACATGCCGAGCAGGGCGATGCAGACGATGATCCCTGCGAACAGCACGGCCCGTCCCGACGTGTTCACGGAATTCACGATGGACGACTCGACGTCGTTACCGGCGATGAGGCCTTGTCGGTGCCGGGTCACGATGAACAGGGCGTAGTCGACGCCCACCCCGAGCCCGATGAGAAGGACGAGCTCGGTCGAGAAGACCGGCATCTTGAGCACGTGGCTGAGCAGTTCGATGACGCCGATGGCCGTGCCCAAGGAGGCGAGGGCGGAGAGCAACGGCAGGCACATGGCCCAGCCCGAGCCGAACACCAGGTACAGCACGATGCCGGCCAGGATGACCCCGGGGAGGGTGCCCCCGAACGAGGGACGGTTGGCCTGCTCGGCGACCTGGCCGGCCACCGCCACCTCCAGCCCGGGACCCGCCGCCCGTTGAGCAGTGGCGACGAACTGCTTGGCCACTGAGTCGGAGATGTTCTGGCCCAGCTTGTCGAAGGTCACGGTGGCGAAGGCGGTCGTGCCGGCGGCGTTGACCTCCGAGGCGCCGGAGGGCCCGTAGGGGCTCTCCACCTCGGACACGTTGGGCACGCGTAGAAGGTCGGCCAGCATCGGCTCGACCCGCTGGCGGACGGACGGGTCGGTGACGCGGACGCCGTTGGTCGTGTGGATGACCACCTGCTCGCGGTCACCGGCGGCCGCCGGCGACGCCGACTGCAACAAATCGAGAGCACGGGTCGACGGGGTGTTGGGCAGGGAGAAGTTGTTCGTGTAGGCCGAGCCGACCGAGCGGGCCAGTCCGGTGGCGGCCAGCAGCACCAGCAGCCAGGCGAGGACGACGGTCCGACGGTGGCGGACACACCAGGTGGCGAGCGATCTCATGTCGGCGTTCCTCGCGACGGGTCGGTCGGGTTCAAGGTCAGGTGGGCAACGCGAACGGCGCCGGCCCAGGGGCCGGGCGTCCCCATTGTCGCCCATGGTCGGCACAGAGTGCGAAACGGTCGACGGCCGGCCGGCCGATCCGACAGGGGTGGTCGGGCGGCGAAACCGACCGGGCATGATGGTCCCATGCCCGTCCCCGAACGACTGGTCGCCCTAGAGGGCGCCTTCAACTTCCGCGACCTGGGCGGCTACCCGTCCCGAGACGGCCGTCACACCCGATGGGGACTGCTCTTCCGGAGCGACACCTTGCACGAGCTGACTCAAGCCGACGTGGAAGTCATCCGGGGGTTGGGCCTCACGACCGTGATCGACCTGCGCACGCCGAAGGAGCTGGCACGCACCGGGCGGGGACTTCTCGGGCCGGAGCCGATCGGTTTCCATCACCTCTCGGTGCTGGGTGACGGCACGGCCGCGGGTGAGCCCCGTGTCGACGGCGCCGACGGTCCCCGTGCCGACGGTCCCCGTGCCGACGCCGGCAAATACGACACTCCGGGAGAAGCCATGGCTGCACCGGCACCGGTGGGCGAGGACCTTTCCGCCCGTTACCGGTGGTACCTCGACGTCGGGCGGGAATCGCTGACCGAGGCGCTCACGCTGATCGGCGATCCGTCACGGCTGCCCCTCGTCTTCCATTGCGCGGCCGGGAAGGACCGGACCGGGGTGCTGGCTGCCTTGGTGCTCGACCTGGCGGGAGTCGATCACCAGATCATCGTCGAGGATTACGTCATCACCGCCGGTCGTATGGAGCCCATTCTCGATCGCTTCCGGCGAGCGGATCCCGACGCCGCCGAGAGGCTGGCCCAGGTGCCGCCGGCCACCTACGGGGTCGAGGCCGTCACCATGCAGTCCTTCCTCGACGGCCTGAGCAGCGAGTTCGGCGGAGCCAGGGCGTGGGCCAAGGGGGCCGGGGTGCCGACCGCCACCCTCGACCGCATCCCCGACCTGCTGCTCGAGTCGTAGGATCGGGTCGTGCTGGCATCAGCTTGGGGCTCGTTTTTCGACGTGGTGGCGGTTCTCGTCGTCCTCAGCGTGGCCGCCGCCATCGTCGCCGCCCTGCTGGTCGGCCGAACGGTTCGCCGCCGCTGGCGACTCGTCCGCTCCCACGGCGCCGTCATCGCCCTGCTGGCCCTCTGGGATGCCACCGCCGCCCGGCGCGCCGGCCGCCGCCGTCCGCTCGCCGGCGACAACTGGTCCTCCCCGCGACGGGTACGTCGATGGCTGTGGCAGGCGGTCGACGGCGCCGTCGACGCGGTGCGGACGGCCGCCGACCTCGGGGCGCCGGTGGCCGAGTTGCCGAGCCTGTGCCGTCGCATCGAGGGGGCCGCCGCCGACCTCGATCGGGTGCTCCGCCTCGAGTCGGGCGGACCAGTGCCACCGAGTATCCGCGGCCATGTCCAGGACGTCGTGCGGGCGGCCGACGACGTCCGGCGGGTGGCCATCGCCGCCGCCGGTGACGCCTGTGACCCGCGAGTCGCCGAGCTGGCTCGTGACGCCGGCGACGAGGTCCGACTCCTCGACGCCGGACTGGCGTCGGCGCGGGCTGCCCTCGCGCAGATTCGGCGCTGACCACTGCCGACCTCTGAAGACGGCGGCCCCCGGCGGAAGGCGATCGATCGCCGCCGTCAGTCGGCCAGAAGTTCGGTGAGCCCGGTCAGCTCGAACAATTGGCGGACCCGCTCCGTGGGCTCCCGGACGAGCAGACCGCCGCCCTCGGATGTGAGCCGGTTCCGGGCTCGGATGAGGGTGCCCAGGCCGGAGCTGTCGATGAAGGTAACGCCGGCCAGGTCGACGACGACCGTGCCGTGGCACGCCTCCAGTCCGGCCGCCAACTGTTCGGCGGTGTCGAGGTCCACCTCGCCGGCGACGCGCACCGTCACAGCGTCCTTGTTGGGATGGTCCGACTCAGCCGAGGCGCGGGCGTCGGGCGTCCGCTCTGTGTCGATCCGCAACTCGGCCATACCGGACCCCGATCCCATCTCGCCACGGTCGAGTGACGATAACCGGTCGGCGCCTTCCGACCTGCTCCAACCTGCGGATGGACCCACTGACCTCCTGGCGACCGTCTGCCGTCCGATTGGCGCGGCTCGGAAAGACGGACCCGAATACCCGGTGTGCCTCAGCCGAGGACCTGATCCACAGCGGCCGTGAGCACCTCGAGGCCGTCGGCCAGGAGGTCCGGCTCGATGACCAGCGGCGGGAGCAGGCGCACCACATTCCCGAAGCTGCCGCACGACAGCACGACGACGCCGGCCCGGTGGCAGGCGGCCACGATCTGCCGGATGGCCTCGGCGTCAGGCTCGGTCGTGCCCGGCCGAACCAGCTCCATGGCCATCATCGCTCCTCGCCCACGCACGTCGCCGACAGCCGGATAGGACTGCTGCAGCTTCCGAAGGCACGGCTCGATGACCGCTTCGATCCGCCGGGCGGCAGCGGCCAGGTCGTCGTCGCGGAGCATGTCCAAGGCAGCGAGGGCCGCCGCGCAGGCCACCGGGTTGCCGCCGTAGGTGCCGCCCAGGCCACCGGGGTGGACCGCGTCCATGACCTCGGCCCGTCCCGTCACTGCGGCCAGGGGTAGCCCGCCGGCAAGGGCCTTGGCCGTGGTCAGTAGGTCCGGCACTACGTCCTCGTGCTGGCAGGCGAACCAGTCCCCGGTGCGGCACAGCCCTGTCTGGATCTCGTCGGCCACGAACAGTGCCCCGACCTCGGTCGACCACGCACTGAGGGCGGGGAGGAATCCGGGAGCGGGCACGACGAAGCCGCCCTCGCCCTCGATGGGCTCGACGACGACGCACGCCACCCGATCGGGGCCGACCTGCCGTTCGATCTGTTCGATGGCGCGGGCAGCCGCCTCGGCCCCGGTCATGTCGGGCGGATCCCGGAACGGGTAGGAGGTCGAGACCCGATACACCTCGGGCGCGAAGGGCCCGAAGCCGTCCCGGTAGGGGGCGTTCTTGGCCGTGAGGGCCATGGTGAGGTTGGTGCGGCCGTGGTAGGCGTGGTCGAACGCGATCACCGCCTGACGGCCCGTCACCCGGCGGGCGATCTTGACCGCGTTCTCGACCGCCTCCGCCCCGGAGTTGAACAGCGCTGTGCGGTGTTCCCCATCACCCGGAGCCAGCTCGTTGAGGCGCTCGGCCACGGCGACGTACCCCTCGTAGGGCGTGACCATGAAGCAGGTGTGGTTGAACCGCTCGGCCTGGGCGGCCACAGCCTCGACCACCTCGGGGGTGGCATGACCCACGCTGACGACGGCGATGCCGGCGCCCAGGTCGATGAGATGGTTGCCGTCCACGTCCACGAGGATGGCGCCGGCGCCGCGCTCGACATAGGCGGGAAGACTGGAGCTCACCCCGCCGGCCACGGCCGCCCTGCGCCGTGACTCGAGCTCGAGCGACCGCGGCCCGGGGACGTCGGTGACGAGGTGGCGCTCCTGCTTGATGGGGGCGAGGCTTGGTCGAACCACTCAGACGGCCTTGGTGGCGATCACTGCGAAGGCGGCACCCGTGGGGTCGAGTACCACGGCAAACCGTCCCGGTTCGATGTCCATGGGCCCGTTCACCACCGTGCCGCCGAGCCCACTCGCCTTCTCCGCGCTTGCATCACAGTCGGCGGTGGCGAAGTAGACGAGCCAGTGGGAGGGCACGTCGGCCGGCACGACCTCGGGCATCGACATCATGCCGGCGATGGTGCGGCCTCCGACCTTCCACTCGGTGTAGTCCATCTCACCCTTGTGCGTCTCGGGCTCCCAGTCGAACACACGGGGATAGAAGTCCAATGCCGCGTCGACATCCCGAGTGTTGAGCTCGTTCCAGGTGAGGGACCCGGGCTCGTTAACGATGCCTGCCCCGCGGTGTTCCTTCGGCTGCCAGACACCGAAGGCGGCACCGGTCGGGTCGGCAGCCACCGCCATCCTTCCGGCCGTCATCACGTCCATCGGCTCGACGAAGACCGCGCCGCCTGCCCGCTTGATCCGGTCCACGGTGCTGTCGGCATCGGCGACCGAGACATAGGACATCCAGGCCGAAGGCTGACCCTCCATCATGGTGGCCAGGCCACCGGCGATCGGCCGGCCGTCCTTCATGAACATGTGGTAGCCGCCGGACTCGGGACCTTGGTCCTCGGCGCTCCAACCGAACAGCTCCGTGTAGAACCGCACCGAGCTCGGTAGGTCGGTGCTAGCCAGGTCGACCCAGGACGGGGTCCCAGGCTCGTAATCGTCGATGGTCGGCATCTGCGGCTCCTTATCTCTCGATTTCTCGGGCGACAGCGTTCCAGCGGCTGACGGTGGCTCGCCATCGCGGCTGAGGCCTGCCTGCCCATACCTTCACCCCGCACCTCTACCACCTTTTGGCCCCTTCACCCACCCCGGGGTCCCAGCCCCGGAGAGGGTGCCTGGCCACCCCGGCGGCGAACCATCGGCGCAGGTCGGCCCCTCGTTGCTGGGCACCTCTGAGCAACACCCATCACCCGCCATCGGGTCTCCGGGTGCCGTATTCAAGGAGACCCGTTCCGAGGCCGATGTTCCTATCATGTCAGTGGGCCTGACGAGGCATTTCGCGCTCCGGGACCATCCCGCGGCCGTGCACGTCGTGACCATGATGTTCATGGGCCCGCTGGCAGTTGTCGCGATCCTGTTCTTGCGCCGACTCGGACTGGTCGCACCGTCGCCGCTATGGCTGGTTCCGACCATCTTGGTCGTGGGTCAGGTGGGTAGCACTGCGTGCGATGTCTGGTGGAGGCGGTCACCCTCCCGGATACGGATGCACGCTCGCGTTGGCTCGCAAGCCGCGACGGCGATGGCAATGGTCTACGTCATCGGGTGGGGACCCGCCTTGGCCGTGGGCTCCGTCCTGGTCGGCCAGGAGTCGCTGGCCGTGATCGGCCCGGTCGCACAGCGTGCCGTCTTGGGATGGAACCTGTCGTTCTTGGTCCTCGGAGAGCTGCTGGTCGCGGCGGGCGTGATTCCGTCGCTCATCCCGTTGAGGGCTGGCTATGGTCTGACGGTGCTGGCCGTGCTCGGTGTCGCCTTCTCGTATCGGTCGTTGAAAACCGCGTTGATCGAGAAGGAAGAGGCTGCGGCCCTGACCGAGCGGCGAGAGCACCATTTCCGTGCCCTCGTGCAGAGTTCGCAGGACTTGATCTTCGTGCTCGACGCCACCTTCGCGATTACGTACGCAAGCCCTTCGTGTATGCAAGAACTCGGTTACGAACCGGGGACCTTGCTCGGTACCGACTCGGGGATACCTGTCCACCCAGATGATTCGGAGGAGTTGAGAAGGGTGGTAGAGCGGGCCATGTCGACGCCAGAGGGGCACGCCTTGTTTCTGGCGCGGGTCAGCCGTGCAGACGGTGAGTGGCGTTGGCTCGAAGGCGTCGTCACGAATCTTTTGGACGACCCAGCCGTCGCCGGGATCGTGGTCAATGCTCGCGACGTGACCGAGCGTCGCCGTGCGGAGGAAGCGACTCGGCACCAAGCGCTGCACGATCCGCTCACCGGGCTTCCGAATCGCCGGTTGTTCAACGATCGATTGGACCATGCCCTCGGCCGGCAAGCACGGGCCGAAGGGTCTGTCGCCGTTCTCGTCATCGACCTCGACGGCTTCAAGACCGTCAACGACAGTCTGGGACACGGGGTTGGCGACAGTCTCCTCGTCGCCATCGCCCAGCGTTTCCGTAGGTCCTTGCGGACATTTGAAACGATTGCTCGGCTCGGTGGCGACGAATTCGCCATCCTCATCGAGGACTTTCGCACGCCCGACGAAGCCGAGATAGTGGCGCAACGCATGCTCGATGCGCTGGCTGATCCGGTGGCGCTCACCGATCGCGAAGTGGCGATCGGTGCCAGCATTGGAATCGCCATCGCCGAGCCCGGCGATGATGCCCCCGAACGGCTTCTCAGCAATGCCGATGCCGCCATGTACCGGGCAAAGCGGGAAGGAAAGGGCTGCTATCGCGTCTTCGAGACCTCGATGTACACCGCGGCATTGGAGCGACTCGAGCTCGAACAAGCCTTGCGCAGCGCGGTCGCGGACGCGGCCCTCGACGTCCACTACCAACCGATCATCGACACCGACAACGGGCGCGTGACCAGCTTCGAGGCTCTGGCGCGTTGGAGGGATCCCGAGAAGGGCGACATCCCGCCGGGGGTGTTCATTCCCATCGCCGAGGAGACCAACTTGATCGTTCCCCTCGGGCGCATGATCTTGGACGATGCCTGTCATCAGCTGGTCGCATGGCGAAGGCTGCATCCGGACCTCGAACTCAGCGTTGCCGTCAACGTGTCTCGTCTCCAGCTCGCACATCCGTCCTTCGTCAAGGACGTCGCTGATGCACTGGTCCAAACCAACCTCTCGCCCTCTGCGCTCGTCCTCGAGATCACAGAATCGGTGTTGGGGGACGACTCCGGTCGAGTGGTCAACACCCTCGACCGTTTGCGCAAATGCGGGATCCGCATCGCCATCGACGACTTCGGTATCGGCTACTCGTCCTTTGCCGCCCTTGCCGACCTCCCCATCGACATCTTGAAGATCGACAAGTCATTCATCGACAACGTCTGTGACAACGGTCGCGGCCGCGGATTCGTGGACTCTATTGTCCAGCTGGCACGCACCCTCGAGCTCGAGACCATCGCCGAAGGGGTCGAGCATCTGGAGCAGGTTCAGGTGCTCCGCGATCTTGGGAGCACTCGAATCCAGGGTTACGTCTATTCGCGGCCGCTGCCCGCTGACCTGATCATGCCGTATCTCGAAGGGGTCGCCGCCCCCTCTGCGACCTTGAAGCGAAGAAGGTTCCAGCCGGTCGCTCTTGGTTGACGTCGGAAGTGCATGCCTGCCGACCGAACCGACCGAACCGGTCGGGCACGCCCGAATCGACCGGGCACGCATCGCCCGATGTCGGCCCTAATTCCCGAAGTTCCAGCCTTCACCGGCCTCGAAGTGGTGGATGATGCTCTTGGCCATGCGGATGCGGTGGACCTCGTCAGGGCCGTCGGCCAGTCGTAGGACCCGTGCCGTCAGGTACATCTGACCGAGCGGAAGGTCGTTGGACACCCCCGCCCCTCCCCAAACCTGTATGGCCCGGTCGACCACCCGGTGGTAGGCGGCAGGAACGAACACCTTGATGGCCGAGATGGCCGTGCGCATGTCGGGGTCGCCATTCGCCACCTTCTCGGCGGCCTTGATGGTCATGAGCCGGGCCGACTCCACGTCCATGTAGCTGTCGGCGATGAAGCCCTGGATGAATTGCTTGTCCTTCAACAGCCCGTCGTGGACCTCACGGGTCAGGGTGCGCTCGACCATGAGGTCGAAGGCCCGCCACATCTGGCCGATCGAGTTCATGCAGTGGTACACACGGCCCGCCCCAAGCCGGTCCTGAGCGGCCTGGTGTCCTTGGCCGACGAGCCCCAGCGTGTTCTCGATGGGCACCCGGACGTTCTCGTAGAGGATCTCGCAGTGATCGGAGGTGGCGTGGCCGAAGATGCCGATCCCTCGGACGATGTTCACTCCCGGCGTGTCGGTTGGCACGATGATCTGGGTCATCCGCCCGGGTTGCCCGAGCTCGCCGGTCGGGTCGTTGGCCCGGCACATCACGATGAGGAAGTCGGCGTCCAACCCGTTGGACGTGAACCACTTGTGGCCGTTGATGACCCACTGGTCACCGTCCCGGACGGCCTCTGTCTGTAGGGCGCGTGGGTCCGAGCCGGCCACGTCGGGCTCGGTCATGGAGAAGCCCGACTCCATGCGCCCTTCGATGAGGGGGAGCAGCCACTTCTCCTTCTGCTCGTCCGTCCCGTACTTGACCAAGATGCTGGCGTTCCCGGAGTTGGGCGCCACGATGCCGAAGAGGCTGCCCGCACCCACCGCGTAGGCCAGGATCTCGTACATGTAGGCCAGGTGCAGGAAGTCGAGCCCCATCCCCCCGTACTCCTTGGGCAGGTGGGGAGCCCACAGCCCGGCCGCCTTGACCTTTGACTTGATCTCCTCGCGCAGCTCCGCGCTGCGCCGCCGCCCCGCTTCGCGGTCCTCGCCGCCCGTGCCGCCGGCCCGTCCACGGCTCCGCCACAGCGCCGCTTCGTTGGGGAGGATCTCTGCGTTGATGAGGTCGGCGGTTTGGCGCCGAAGGGCGTTGATGTCGGGATGGAGCCCGGGGATGGGCGTCACGTTGATGGCCACGGTGCCTCCTTTGCCGTGGGGCGACCACGGACCTTCGAGGATGGGGCCTTCTCATGGTCCCCGGCCCATCATGGCCCACGACCCGGGGTCGTGGTCAGAGGGGCGTGGACGAGGCTGTGGTGCGGGGGGTGGTCAGGTTGTAGATGGTGACGCCGTCCACCGTCTGGGCCGTGAAGTGGGAGCTCACCCAGGTCGAGATGGGCCCGGCCCCCACCGCCGCCGATTGTGATCCGCCTCGAGCGCCGAACCCTCCGAACCCGCCACCGCCGATGTAGTAGTGGATGCGGCCTTCGGCGACGTACTTCTCGAACGCGGCCAAGGTCGGAGCCGGGTCGGTGCCGTTGAAGCCACCGATGGCCATGACGGGATCGTCGCTGGCGAGCTGGTAGCCGGCAGCCGAGTTGGCGCCGGTGGTGGCAGCCACCCATGTGTAGTGGTTGGCATCGGCTTCCAGCATGGCCACGAGCTGCGGTCCGGGGGTCGACGCGTTGAGCAGGCCACCGGCCGCGCCGCCCGTTGCGCCCCCACCCGGCCGACCGCCGAAGCCACCGAATCCTCGACCCCCGCCGAACCCTCCGAATCCGCCGAAACCGCCCGGCGCGCCGCGGCCGGCAGCCCCGGCGGGAGCGCCCGCGGTAGCCCCGGCGGGAGCGCCCAGGTGGCCGAAGGCTCCGGGTCGGATGTGCAGGCCGTGGGGGAGCCGCAGCCCGCCGATCTGGAACCCCGGCGGAAGGTTGATGCCAGTGCGGTTGATGTTCTGGATGATCTGGCCAGCCCCACCTCTGCCCCCGAAGCCACCAAAGCCGCCGAGCCCGCCGAGTCCGCCGCCGGTGACGGCCGGGCCGGCCGACGGGATGGCCCCGTTGTGCGGGGTGCTGGCCGTGTCGAGTGAATAAGCGGCCGGGCCGGCCAGGGCGGCGGCCAGGCCGAGGCCGCAGATCCCGGCCAGAAGGAACCAGCGCAAGCGAGGCACGAGGAGGATGGCGAGGATGGCCAGGCCGCCACCGATGACGATGGCCCACCGGAGGGCCGGGTACCACTGCGGGCTCCAGCGGAGGATGGCGAAGCTCCAGGCGATGGTGGCTGCCAAGGCGACGGCCAGGGCCACCCGGGGGAAGATCGAGCGCCGGCGGGCCCAGAGGGTCGAGGCCCCCATCCCGACGAGCGCGCCCACCGGCGGGGCCAGGGCGATCGTGTAATAGGGGTGGATGATGCCCTTGGAGAAGCTGAAGACGGCTCCCATGAGGAGGAGCCAGCCGCCGAAGAGCAGGAAGGCAGCCCGCGTTCGGTCGGCCCGCGGCGCTCGCCGGGTCAGCCACAGGGCGGCGGCCAACCCGATGAGCGCGCCGGGGATCAGCCAGCTGATCTGTCCGCCCATCTGGGTCTGGAACAGGCGGGTCCAGCCCGTCGGGCCCCACATGTTGCCGACCACGCCGGTCCCGCCCACGCTGCCGGTCTCGTTACCGGTCACGCGGCCGAAGCCGTTGTAGCCGAAGATGAGGTTGAGCTCGCTGTTATCCGTGGAGCCGCCGACGTAGGGGCGGGCCGAGGCCGGCGTCAACTGGACGATGGCCACCCACCAGCCCCCGGCCACGACGGTGGCGATACCGAGGTAGATGCACTGGAGCAGGCGACGGCCGAGTTTGGGCGGACCACACAGCAGGTACACGAGTCCGATGACCGGCAGGACGATGAGCCCCTCGAGCTGCTTGGCCAGGAAGGCAAACCCGGTGAAGACGCCGGCGGCCACCAGCCAGCCGGACCGACCCCGCTCGAGGGCGCGAATAGTGGCGTAGGCGGAGGCGGTGAGCAAGAGGGTGAGCAACGCGTCGGGGTTGTTGTACTTGAACATCAGCGTGGCGACCGGCGTGAGGGCGACGACCGCACCGGCGATGAGGCCGGCACCCGGGGTGAAGAACCGCCGGACGCACAGGTAGACGAGCAGCACCGTAAGCACGCCCTCGATGGCCTGGGGTACGAGGATGCTCCACGAGTTCACGCCGAAGATGCGGGCCGAGAGGTCCATGGGCCACAGGAAGGCGGCTGGTTTGTCGACGGTGATGAAGTTGGAGGAGTCAAAGGAGCCGAACAGGAACGCTTTCCAGCTCTTGGTGCCGGCCTGGACCGCAGCCGAGTAGAAGCTGTTGGCCCATCCGCTGGCACCGAGGCCCCAGATGTAGAGCACGGCGGTGCCGGCCAGCAGGGTGAGCAGCGAGGGCCGGACCCAGACCGGGTCGTCGTCGCGGCCTCGGATGACGCGTCGCAGGAAACGGGCGGGCGGCGAGGGTCGGTCCGGCGCGCCGGAGTCGCCCTGTGGGGCCCGGTCGAGGCCGGCCGGCTCGTCCCCGTCTCGTGACCCGGGCTCCTCGACGGTGCCGGGTTCGTCGAGCCAGGGAGGTTGCTCGACCTCGGGTGGGGCCACCGTCGTGGCCGCGGCCCCGAGTGGGGTGTCGTCCACCAGTGCCGTGGCCGACGACGAGGCCGGTTGTCCGGTCGGGTCACTCATGATGCGCTCATCGTCTCCATGGCCGGATCGGCGGCGGCCAGCTCAGCGGTCAGATTGGTGCCGAAGCTCGGCCGGAAGACCCAGGTGCGCAGGATTCCGAAGCGGACGACGGCGGCAGCCAGGTTGCCCACCGTGAGGGCGACTATCTCGGGGATGAGGACGTCGAGCCCCACGGCCCGCGTTGCCGCCAGGGCTGCCGTCGTGCCGGTCAGGCTCACTGCCATCAGCGCGGCGCCGACCGTCACCTGGCGCTGGTGGTCGGCACCTGCGCCGGGGCGGTAGGTCAGTCGGCGGTGCACGGCCGTGTTGCCGAGGCTGCAGGCCACGATGGCCAAGGCATTGGCCAGGTAGATGCCGAAGGCGTCCTGGAGGCTGACGACCAGCGCGAGGTAGACGGCCGTGCTCACCACGCCGACTCCGGCGAAGCGAAGGAGCTCGTCAGCGAACACCTGATCGTGATCCACGGCCGCGGCCGGACGAAGACGGTCGTCGTCGAGGAGGCGTCCGAGCTCGCCGGACGAGAGAAGTGGCTGGGTCGTCCGGTGGGCCCAGGTGTCGCCGCCGGGTCGAGCCGGTCGCCGGATGGCTCGGCCCCGGGACGCTGGCCGGGCCAGGCGACCGACGCCGCGAAGGTCCATCCACGCCGTCCGCAGCACGTCCACACGGGAGTCGAGGTCGTCGGTCCAGTCGACGGGCACCTCGTGGATACGAAGCCCCATGCGCTGGGCGGTGACCAGCAGCTCGGTGTCGAAGAACCACTCGTTGTCCTCGACAAGAGGCAGGAGCTCGGCGGCCACATCGCGGCGCATCGCCTTGAAGCCGCACTGGGCGTCGCTGCACGAACTGCCCAGGACGACCCGGACGAAGAGGTTGTAGCCACGCGAGAGGAGCTCGCGCTGCGCCCCCCGGAGGACGTGGGCGCCCGGCGCCAGTCGGGTGCCGATGGCGATGTCGCTGTGTCCGGAGACGAGCGGGGCGATGAGCGGGAGCAGTGCGTCGAGATGCGTGGCCAGGTCGACGTCCATATAGGCGACCACCGGAGCCGTTGCCCGCGACCAGGCGGCCCGGAGTGCCCGTCCTCGCCCCTTGCCATCGAGATGGAGAGCGTCGACACCGGGAACGGCCTCGGCTAGGTGGCGGGCGACGGCCCACGTGCCGTCGGTCGATGCGTTGTCCACGATGACGATGCGCGTCTCGAGGGGGAAGGACTCGTCGAGGAACGTACGGAGACGCATGACGCTCGCCGCCAGCTGCCCCTCCTCGTTGTGGACGGGAAGGGCCACCTCGACGTCCGCCATGGCGCCGGCGTCGTCGGCTGACCGGGTGAGGGGGATCACACTCATAAGCATCACTGTGACGCACGGTTGTCGACGGCCTGTAAGAAAGACCTGGGGATTTGCTGAGAATGGCCCCACCGAGCGCCGAAGCCAGGCTAGTGGAGGGGGCCATCGCTTCCTTGTCGACCGGCGGACCTTCCTAGACGAAGGACAGAGTCGGAAACGACGAGCCGAGGACCCGGGACGGTCGCTCGCCGAGCAGGCTGTCGAAGACGGTGGCATAGACCCGTCGGAAGTCGGTGGTGTAGACGAGGTTGCCATCCGACAAGGTGGCCAGGCTCGGTGGCTCCCCATAGAAGCCACCCCGCACCGACGAGCCGGCCACGAAGACGACATTGGCCCATCCATGGTCGGAGCCGCCGCTGGCATTGCCCGTCACCCGACGACCGAATTCGGTGTAGACGACCACCACCGTCGGGAGTCCGGGGTGATGCTGGAGGGCCTCGACGAAGGCGGTCACTCCGGTGTCGAGCTCCGACAGGAGGGTCTTTTGGGTCGGTTCCTGATCGGCGTGGGTGTCGAAGCCGCCGAGCTCGACGCTGTAGACGGCGCTGGGCGACCCGCCCAGGATCAGGTTGGCCACCATGCTCAGCTGGGCGGTGAGGATGCCGGGGCCGCGTCCCGCCACCCCCGTCGGCCGCGGCCAGGGCGCCCTCTGTGGTGGTCGTGCTGCCGGCTGAGCCGAGCGGGTGAGCGTCGAGGGTCCGGTCGATGATGGGCCCGACTCTCTGATCAACGGTGAGCAGGTTGGCATTCCCCTGGCCGGCCAACGGGAGCATCCCCGGCTCGTGCGTCGCCGTCAAGGCGACATCGGCATAGAGGGCGCGCTCGGCCGACCCGCCCGGGAGCTGGAGCGGGCCGAGGGGAAGGGACGCGCCCTGCAGCTGTGCACCGACCAGGAGGGTGGGTGTGGTGGGCCCGATGCTGACCGCCTGGAGCGGGCTCCCCCGGGTGATGTCGAGCCAGCGTCCCAGCCATCCGGTCGTCGAGTCCGGGTCGGTGGGCATGCCCGTCTGCCAGATGTCCATCGATTCGAAGTGGCTGTAGTTGGGATCGGCGAATCCGACGCCATGGACGATGGCCAGCTGGCCGCGCTGCCACAGGGTGTGGAAGCCGGTCAGGGAGGGATGCAATCCGAACCCGTCCCGCAGTGGCAGCACGCTGTCCGGCGCCAACGCCAGCGGGCCGCGCCCAGCCTGGTAGTGAGGATCGCCGATCGGGACGACGGTATTGAGCCCGTCGTTACCGCCGTAGAGCGTGACGAGAACGAGCCGCCCACCGATGTCGCTCACCAGTTGGCCGCGTGGGTCGGTCCCACCACCGAACAGTGCATCCCAAGCCGATGGCCCGAGCGTCGCCCCGAGCGCGCATGCCGCTCCGGCGCCGCCGGCGATTCCGAGGAACGCTCGTCGGCTGAGCCCGCGCCCGGCTCCTGGCGCGGCGGCGGCTTTCCCCGTCGGGGGTGTCGCCGGCGTTCCGAGAACCGACATTGGGAGGGCGAAGCGGTCGGGGTCCAGGGTCTCCACGGTGTTCCTCAGTTGGTCAGGTACTCGGGCGCGGTGAGGGCGAGGACGGCGAGCCGGCGGGGGTCACCGCCGGCTCGGGACAGGGCGGCCGCGGTTGGGTTGGACCATGAGGGCACCGACAGCACCTCGGCGAGCGCCTCGGGTCGGGCGGCGGGTGCGGCATCGGCGATGGGGGACAGGTCGACCTGACCGGTCAATCCTTCGGCGAAGTGCCATCGAGTCAGGGCCGCGGCCGTCGACAGCCAGTATTGGTTCTGCGGCCAACCGCCAACACTCGGAGGGTCGAAGAGGATCTGGCCCATGGCCGCCAGGGAGGCCTGAAGCCTCGTGCCGTGGGCCATCACCTGCTGTCCGGTGATGCCGAAGGCGCGCAGTGCGCCGACTACGTACTCGGTCGGCTGTTTCACGAGCCCCGACTGGGCGGCCGGGCTGGCGAAATCGGGGTGTTGGAAGATGGCCTGGAGCAGGGAAGTGACATTGAGGTCGTCGCCGTAGACAGAGGCGAGGTCGGACACCACCGGGTCGGATGGGCTGACCGGGTAGACCAGATGGCTCCAGATGGCGGCGGGCACGTAGCGGGCGGATGCCGCCGAGTGGGTGACGAGCTGGATGAGCTGTTGTCCCGTGTTCACCGGTTGCCCCAGCACCTGCTGGACGACTGGGCTGTGCTGGCGTTGATCGATGGTGAGGCTGTCGGTGGCCAGGTCCAGCCGCCAGCCGGTGAAGCAGTAGGCCGCGGCCCGCACGTCCGCCTCGTGATAGGCGCCGATGCCCATGGTGAAGCGCTCCATGAGCTCGCGGGCGAAATTCTCGTTCGGGTCCGAAGCTTTGTCGGAGGCGGCGTCCAGCCAGATGAGCATGGCCGGGTCGGCGGACACCGCCTGGGTCAGCTGATCGAAGGGACCGGGCCCCAGTGTCCGGAACAGCTGGTTCTGGCCGTACATGAACGCCGGGAACCGGACCTTCGAGATGGCCGTCGGGAAATGGCCATGGAGGAGGAAGGTGAGTTTCTCGCCGAGCGGGGGGGAGGCGGCCACCATCCGGGCCAGCCACCAGTTGGTGAGCGCGCGGTGTTCGGCCGCCAGCTGTTCGTCGACGGACCGCACCGTGCTCGTATCTCCGGCCTGCCGGGCCTGGCGGAGGGCGCGCTCGTCAACAGCCGGGGAACCGAAGGTCGGTGGTGGGAAGGTCTCGGCCAGCGGATCCGGTGCGCCGAGGCTGCCGATCAAGGTGTCGACGGTGGCGCGGTACCCAGCGCCGGCGGCCGAGGCCACCTCTCCCGTGGTCGGCCCGAACCCGGCTCGACGCAATAGATGGGCGATCACCGACTGGCTGACCACCAGGTCTTCACCTCTCCCCTGGGGCCGCGGGACCGCCCGGCTTGGGCGGTCGCTCCTCTGTCTCAGCCAAGCCTCGGGGGGTGTGCATTCGGTGAGCAAGTCGTTAGGGATCCGTTAATTCCCGCCTGTCTGCTCAGCGTGTTCTGACCCGGGAAATTCCTGAGGGATTGTTCCCGGGACAGGTCTGACGTTCCGGACACATGCCTGACACCCCGGAGCACGCCACCCTTCCTCCTGGCGAGGAGGCATGGATGGGTCTGAGGGAGATGTCAATGACAGAAATGCGCCGACAAGTGCTGCTTGACGCAGCCCGAAGCGGCGAGACCGTCTCGGCTGTCTGCAAGCGCCACGGGAATCTCTAGGCAGACCTTCTACCTCTACTTGCGACGATTCCGAGCGGAAGGGGTGAGACCTAGGTACGAGGTTGGATTGGTGATCCGGCAACGACAGTTGGCATGGCTAAGAGCCGCGGCTGTTCGTTCAGACGCTGAACCTGAGCCGCGGCAGGTGGTAGACGAGTCCGCCTCCCGGGGATCCGGGAGGCGGACTCGTCGTTGCTGTTACGACCCATTTACTACTGGACGGAGCCTGGAGTTCCCACTCAAGCGTCACCCGCCTGGGCGGGAGCCGTCCTTGGTGATTGGGTTAGTTCACTGCCAAACGTACCTGTGCGACTGGGAGTCCACTGACGTCCTCGGTCGGCAACCAACCGTACAAGGGCCCTCCTGATGAAGCCGTAGCGATTCCCGTGTTCTCCGTGTAGGACCAGACCTGGGTGGGGGTGCTTTGCCCAGTGCTCCCGTCGGACAGCACTGAATACACCACGTATACAGTCCCGGCACCATTGGTGAAGTTCATCTGCAACGTGTACCAGCCGCTGGTGTTCAAATACTCGGGGTTGGGTGTGCCTGGGGTTGCGCCGCAGCCACCGGAACCATTTTCCCAGCTGACTTCCCAGCCGGATGTCGTCGAGCACAGATCAACTACGAAGTCCTCTTCATAGTTTCCCGTGCTGGTCTGGAGCCCCGTATCCCAGTCGACCACGTTGCCCGTGTTGGTGTCCCCCCAGCCAGCGTCCACGTAGACCTTGACTGTCGTTGTGAATCCGCCACTCGGGAAGGTCGTGTCGGTGCCCTCATTCTTTGGTCCCCAGAGATTGAAGGGCCCGGAGCAACTCTCGTCCGTCTGGACGGTGCACCCGGTGGGGGAAGGAACACCGCCATCCTGGCCGCCAGTGACTCGTGCGTACTTCCTCTGACCGGTCAACGTGACGCCTGCGCCGTACCCGCCCCAAGACGCATCTTGGTCGGAGGGTGAATAGACGCCAATCGTGCCGTAGTCGTTTGCTGCGCCGTCACAAGGTGAATTCGGCGGAGTGGTCACTGGGCACCACCCCTTTGTATTGCGAGCAAGGGTGTTGTGCCAGTTGTGGGTAGCGCCACTTGCCCTACGAGCGTTGCTTGCAAGGTGGTGGTTCGAGGTGGCGGCCGAACTCACCGATGTCGAAAGGCCAATTCCCCCGATCCCCGCCGCAGCCGTCAACGCCAATATCGCGATGACCGAGCGGCCCGCTCGCCATTTCTTCATCTGTCTGTTCATAGGTTTCCTTTCTCACCGAGCAGCAAAGGATCAGAGGAGAAGTTTTCCGACGCCGCCGACCCCCGCTTGCTCACCATACGAGACGGACCAATATGACCGCCGTCGGTAGCATCGTCGCCCTGACCGCTGGGTGCAAACCGAGTTTGACTCGCGCAGCGAGTCTCCTTCCCTCTTTGACGACGGCAAGGATCAAAGGCGTTATCAAAGGCGTTGCTGTGCCCGAAGGTCCCAACTGCTCAGGGTGGTCGGGCGTGCACCCTGAGGGTCAGGTTCAGGTCTTCTCGCTGCCGGTTCTGATCCGGGTATCGCACATCGAGGCTGCCGGTTGAGTGTGACACATTCCGGCCTAGGGCTGGTTCACGTCCACACACGTGGTGTACGCCTCGGGCCCGGGTGAGCTCAGCTTGAGCCAGCCATCCCCCTGACGCGACGACCACCGCATCAATCTTCAAGTTCCGTCCAAAGAACGCGAAGGAGAAGATGCGGTGGAAGTCACCAACACGATGGGCGACGGCCGAGCTGCTGCGCAAGTATCTGGCCGAGGCCGACCCCGACCCGGTGCGATCCATGGTCCAGAGCTTCGCCGAGGCCCTCATGTCGGCCGAGGCCTCGGGACTGTGCCACGCCGACTACGGCGAGGTCAGCCCCGAGCGGGTGAACTCGAGGAACGGCTATCGGAACCGGCGCTGGGACACGCGAGCGGGCACGATCGATCTCGCCATCCCGAAGTTGCGGTCAGGCAGCTACTTCCCGGACTGGCTGATCGAGCCCCGTCGGCGGGCGGAACGGGCCCTCGTGGCCGTGGTCGCCCAGTGCTACGTCGAAGGCGTCTCGACCCGGCGGGTCGACGACGTGGTGAAGTCGATGGGCATCACCGGCATCTCCAAGTCCCAGGTCTCCGAGCTGGCCAAGTCCCTCGACGAGACGGTGACCGCCTTCCGCAACCGGCCCCTCGATGCCGGTCCCTACACCTACATCTGGGTGGACGCTTTGACCCAGAAGGTGAGGGAGGGCGGCCGGATCGTCAACGTGGCCGTCATCGTGGCCACGGGGGTGAACGCCGACGGACACCGGGAGATCCTGGGGGTCGACCTCATCACCACCGAGGACGGGGCCGGCTGGACGGCCTTCCTGCGGGGACTGGTGGCCCGAGGCCTCTCGGGCGTGGCCCTCGTCGTCTCCGACGCCCATCAGGGCCTGGTCGACGCCGTCGCCTCGGTGCTGCCCGGAGCCACCTGGCAACGGTGCCGGGTCCACTTCGTCCGAAACGTGCACACCCGGGTTCCGAAGACGGCCCAGTCGATGGTGGGCGCCCTCATCCGGTCGATCTTCGAGCAGCCCGACGCCGAACAGGTCCACGCTCAGCACGTCAGAGTCGTCGAGCAACTCGCCGACCGCTTCCCCGACGCCGCCTCCATGCTGGTCGAGGCCGAAGGTGACATCCTGGCCTTCTCGTCGTTCCCGAAGGAGCACTGGCGACAGATCTGGTCCAACAACCCTCAGGAACGGCTGAACAAGGAGATCCGTCGACGCACCGACGTCGTCGGCATCTTCCCCAACCGCCCAGCCGTCATCCGACTGGTCGGTGCCGTGCTTGCCGAGCAACACGACGAGTGGGCCGTCGCTCGCCGCTACATGGGCATCGAGTCCCTCGCCAAGGCCCGACTCCGCGTGATGACAGGGATCGACGAGGAGGTGGACCTGGCAGAGCTCGCCGACGTCAGTTAGAACTGCAATCGAAGATCGATGTGGTGGTCGTCGTTACACCACGAGTCTGGACGTGGCCTAGGGCTGGGCTTCTTTCGCGAGCGGTGGCACATCCCTGATGCCTGGGATGTTTCCTAGGACCATCACAGCCCGTTCTCACCACTCCAACGAAGGGGACAATCGGACCTGTGGCAACACCACGGCAAACTTGGCACGTTGCAGCCATGGATCAAGCTCCCGTGGCGTAAGGATTCCAAGAGGATTCCAAGTGGCGGAGGTGCGAGGGAGGAATCTCATCGAAAACTAACTGCCAACCCGTATCAGATTGCCTCGGGAACTTTTTGCCTTCCGTGGGCGTCACTTAGCAGAAGGAATGATTTGCAGCAGAGGAGGCCGAGTGCCGCACGGTGGAAAAATCATCGGAGCTGGGCTGCTGATCCTTCTGATGGCTGCCTGCGGATCCGCCGGGGCAACGCCTCCGCCGCAGCACAGGAGACCTCCGGGCCTTCCTGGAGATCCCCAAATAATCAACTCCTCGGCCACCGCCAGTTCGATGGTTGCCCGGGTAATCGTTCCTTCGGACTCCAGCTCTGTCAGCCAGCTCTACGCAGCGGGGCTAGAGGAACCGGCACAGCAGCCCGCTTGCACCCCGTTAATCGACGTGTCCAAGTTTTGGTCCGTTCCTGGAAGCTTTGAGGCTCTGGAGAGTTTCCTGCAGTCCCATCCGCCTATGGGCATGGTGAATATCGGGCACGGGACCTGGGGGGGCGCAACCGGAGACGGAGTCGACGTAATCGACGCCCCTCCTAACGAAAGAACCAATACGTCAACGCTCGTGTTGAGCATGGTGCAACTGGCACCACACCAGGTCGGCTTGAGAGCGGACGTCGAAATCGTGCCACCGCATGCAGACTGCGCCAGCGGCGGAGCAGCCGCTGCATCCTGAGGTCTTGGACGCTTTCAAAGGTGCGGCTCGAACCTGATGCGAGCTTGCGCGTCACCCCCTCGCTGCCGTCCTCTTCAGCCTGACACCGCCGGGCGGCGCCCGCCCTTGTCATCCTCGCTCGCTACTCGCGACCCGTCGGAAAGGCGTCGGTGCCGCCGCCTCGGTGTGCCCCGTGTCCTACCCTCCGACGGGTCCGACGCGCCGCGGTCGCTCCGAGGGCTCGACGGGCGGCAGCGATCGAATTGATCGGGTCGGGAAGGTGGAGGGTGGGCAGGAGAGGCGCGACGGTGCGAGCCCGCAGACAACCGACCCAGACGCCGGCGCCGTAGGCCAGGTCGTCGGCCAGGCAGGCCGCGGCCCAACGGATGGGGTCGACGGCCGGTCGGCGCTGGCACCAGTCGACCATCCCTGGGAGGCCGAGGAGAACGGCGGCCCACGCCCACCGTCGCCTGCGACCGGCCACCACGAACACGCACAGACCGGGGACGACGACCGTGGACGTGGCACGGGCCAGCCCGAGCACCGTCCACCACGGGGCGGCGAGTTGCCAGCCGACCACCCGGACGGCTGGGATCTTCGAGCCGGCCAACCGGCGCAGAGCGAGGCCACATCCCGCGGCCCACAGCACGCCGGCCATTCGTCGGCGGCCGGACACGAGGGCAGCCGTCACCGCGGCCGGACCGGCAGACAGCTCGACTGGGGCCATGCGACCGGGGTGCCGACGAGCCAACGGTCCGGCCGAGGTTCCGTAGCGGAGGCGGCGGCCCAGGTGCTCGAGCCAACCATCCGGCTCGCGATGATGAGCGCTCACACTCGGGACATAGCGCACCTGCCAGCCGTGGTCGGCGAGCCGCCAGACGAAGTCGACGTCCTCACCCACACGCAGCCGGGTGTCGAACCCCGGCCCGCCGGCTTGGCGCCGTACGAGCAAGGCGGTGGCCGGGACATACCGGATGGCGCACCCCGGCCCCACCGGTCCCTCGTCCGCACCCATGTCGAGGGCCGAGCGAACCGTTGCGTAGCGACTGACGAGGGCGCCGGACGAGTCGTTCGCAACTGGTCTCGGCCGGACGCGGGGCGCCACAGCGCCAATCGCCGGGTCGGCGAAGTAGGGGAGCAGGGCGTCGATGGCCGCAGGCACGATCCGACAGTCGCTATCGACGAAGGCGACGACGTCGGACTCGACGACGGCAAGGGCGTCGTTGCGGGCGGCGGCCGGGCCGCCGTTGGCCAAGCGGGCCAGCACCCGGGCGCCGTGCCGCCGGCAGACCTCGGCGATGGCCGCCGGGTCCTCGGACCTGTCGTCGATGACGATGACCGGGTGGGCGCGGCCGAGCGAGGCCAGGCAGCCGTCGAGCTCGTCGGCTCGGTCCCGTACCGGCACGGCCACGGTGACAGTGACAGTGATGCCACCGGGCCCGGGGGTCGTCGCCGGCGGCCGGGGGTGGGCGATGCCGGCGTCGACCAGGCGCCGGCCGAGGCGCAGGGCCGCCCGGTCGGGCTCACCCGACCCGTCGAGCAGGGACCTGAGCGCGTTGCGACCGGCCGGGGTAAGGGTCAGGAGGCGCCCAGGACGGCCCCCGAGGAGCCCGGTCCCACCGGCCACGAACGAAACCGACCGGTCGAGGACGACCCGCCAGCCTTCGGGCAGGGCGTCGGCCACGTCGGCTCCGTCGGAAACGTCAGTCCCGTCGCCGTCGCCGCTCTCGTCCCGATTGCCCGCCGCCATCCCGTGGTCACTCCGGTCGTCGGCTGGCGTCCGCCCTCACAGCGAGAGCCCGCCGTCCACCGGCACCAGGGCGCCGGTCACCGCCGCACCACCCGGGCCGGCCAGCCAGACGATGGCAGCGGCAACCTCGGCGGGGTCGATGATCCGTCGCAGCGCCTGTTGCTCGGCGAAGGAGCGGTAGTCGGCCAGTTGGTAGAGCCGGGCGCTCTCCACCAGCATTTCGGTGTCGGTCGAACCCGGGGCCACCGCATTGGCGGTGATGCCCGTGCCGGCCAGCTCGGCGGCCAGGCCCCGCACGAGTCCGACAACTCCCGCCTTGGCCGCGCCGTAGGCGGCGAGCAACGGGAGCCCTCGAATGCCGGCCACCGAGGCCACGGCGATGAACCGGCCCACCCGGGGCTCCGGCCGGCGCAACAGGGCGGGGATGCCCACACGGGCGGCGGTGATCGGGCCGCCGAGGTCGACGCCGAGGACGGCACCGAGCTCCTCGGCGGGCATCTCCCACAGGGGTACACCACCGGCGATGACTCCGGCCACGGCCACGACGGCGTCGATCCCACCGAAGTGCTGTTCGGTCTCGTCGACCACGGCTCCGAGGACGGCCGCGTCGGTGGTGTCGGCCACTCGAGCCACCACTCGAGGCGCGACGGCGGGATCAGCCGGTCCGGCTCCGAGCGCCCTGCGCACGGTCGCATCCAGCTCGGCTTCGGTGCCCATGGGGTAGCGCAGCCGGGGATCGTCGGCCGCCCGGTCGACGGCCACCACCGCCCATCCGGCGGCGGCCAGGCCACAGACGGTGGCCGCCCCGATGCCGCGGGCCGCGCCCGTGACCAGCGCCACTCGGTCGTCCGTCGGTGGTCTGTCGGTCATCGGGGCTCCGCTCCGGCCGGTATCCGTGCCGCCTGCCGGGCCACGACGGCCCACAGCGCGTGGGCCGCTTCGTCAAGCAGGCGTGCTCCTTCTTCGGCATTGGCACCCGTCGGATCACCGAGCACGCCGTTGTCGGACACCGCTCGCACGCCGTGTTGGCGCAGCAGGGGCATGAGGTCAGCGGCAGGACGGCGGTCGCCGGCCGCCGCCGCGGCCATGTCCACCCGCTCGGGCGCGACGGCGAGCATCAGGCTGGTCTCGGTTCGACCGGCATGGAGGTCCCCGCCCCATTGCGGTACCCAGACCTTGGCCGACCGGCCCTCGGATCGCAGCACGCGCACCGCGTTCCTCAGGGCCTCGAGATTGCCGCCATGAGTGGACACCATGACGAGCCCACTGAAGTGCAGTGACGCCGAGCGCGCCAACTCGACCAGCACCTGCTCGGTGGCGTGCGTTCCGATCGACAGCGTGCCGGCGAAATCGTCGTGCTCCCCGCTCGAGCCGAAGGCAAGAGCCGGAGCGACGATGGCGCGGCCGTCGAGCTCGACCGCCCGCTCGGCAACTGCCACCGCCAGATCCGTGTCGGTGGTCAACGGCAGGTGGGGGCCGTGCTGCTCGGTCGCCCCGACCGGGAGCAAGAGGACCGCGCCCCGGCCGGCCTGCTCGCTGGCTTCGGGCCAGCTCATGTCCGCGAGCCGAGTCATCCGGTCGTCACCGGGGCAGCGCCCGACTGCACTGCTTCGAGGTAGCCGTGCCGGTCGAGGAAGGCGAGGAGCTCATCGGCGGCCGCCCCGGTGTCCATCGGGCCGAGGACGACGGGCGGATCACGGTCCTCGAGTACCCCGCACAGGTCGAGCACTCGCACGCGGGGGTCGGCCGCGGCCGGCGCTGCGACGATGCGCGGACGCGGCGAAAACGGGCGTGGCGCACCGACGCGGACACGGGGGCTATCGACCGCCTCGGACAGGCCGGGACCGCGGGACACCCGGACCGACAACGCCGCGGCAGCCAGGGCGGCCTCGAGCCCGGCGCGCCGCAACTGCACACCGGCGCCTTCTACCGAGCAGACGGCGGGCAACGGGACGAACAGCCGTTCGCGCCAGCCGGCGTCGAGGCGGCGCTCGGCCGCCACTCCCTCTCGCGTCACTGGGCCGCCTCCGGCGGCGCCGGTGCCCGGACCAGTGGGCGTGAGGGTCACGAGCCCGAGGGCCTGGGCGGCCCCGAGCTCGTGGGCCAAAAAACCGGGGAACGCACCGGTCCCGCGGTCGGCCGACCGGTCCCCGCAGACGACCAGGCGGGGGCGACCGAAGGCATGGACGATGGCCTCGGCCACCTGCCGGGCCAGACGGCGCTCGTCGCCGGCCAACTCGTCCCCGTCGTCCCCATCGGCTGATCCGATCGGCTCGATCCGCAGCACCGAGACGCCGAGTCCGGCGACGTCACGCAGCACAGGATCCACCTCGGCAGGTCCGGCCGTCACTGCCGCGGCCGGCACCGCCCAGGTCTCGGCGGCCCGGAGGGTGTGCTCGAGAGCGGCGGCATCGGCATGCGAGAGCCCGAGGCCGGCGACCTCGGTGCGCACCGCGCCGGTTAGGGGATCGACCTCGGGGTGCAGGTCGCACACCCGCAGGCAGGCCACCACGGCTCCGGCGCTCTCGGGGGGGCGGGTCATCCGTCGTGGAAGACGACGCCGAAGCCGCCGTCGGGATAGGTCCAGGTGATGGCGCCTTCTTCGTTGCACACGAGGTAACAGGTGCCGCACTCGAAGCACTCCTCGTAATTGAAGAGGATCCCGCCTTCAGCCGTCGGGGCGAACAGGTTGGCGGGACAGGCGCTCACACACGCCCGGGTCGTGCACGAACGGCAGACATCGGAGTCCACGGTGATGTGGGCCCGGGCCCCGACGCGAAAGTCGACGGTGGCCATGCGCTCTTCGAAGGAGATGCCCCGCCACGAGGAGGGCTCGTCGGCCACGGGTGCCCTCGGCTCGGTCGCCCGCCCCTCGCCGTGCGCGGTCCGGCGGTGCCGGCGTGGCTCGGGGCGGTTCATCCGAACGTCCGGGCCATGCGCACACCGTCGGTGACCAGGTGGCGCAGTCGAACCCCCTGGTGGCGGGCGGCCTGGCGGGCCAACCGGAGGATGCCCGGCTTGGGCTCGGGATTGGACACGGTGAAGAGGCCGTCGGCCAGCTCGCAGAGGAGGGCCGGGTACTGGCGCTGGAACCGCTCCGAGAGGACGAGGCCCGGCGCTCGCCGCAGCCGCTTGTGATCGCTCAGCACAAAGCTGGATTCGAGGTCGGACCGGTACGAGTCGAGGCCGGCCGCCGTCGTGTCCCCGGCGTCCAAGGCGGCGGCGGCCGCTCGGCCGGCGGCGTCACCAGAGCCGATGGCGAAGTTGACACCCTCGAGCCAGATCCCGGCGGCCAGTGTCATGCCGGCGGCGTCGCCGGCCACCATCATCCCGTCCGTTACCAGTCGCGGCATGGCGTCGTAGCCGCCCTCGGGAATCAGGTGGGCGGCGTACTCGCGGAGCCGCCCGTCGCGCACCAAGGGGGCGATCGCCGGGTGGGCCTTGAGGTCGGCGATGAGCTCCTCGGGTCGCCGGCCCGACGCGGCCAGGGAGGGAAGGGACACCACGACTCCCACGCTCACTGAGTCAGCGTTCGTGTAGAGGAAGCCGCCCCCGGCGATGTCACCGGTGGCACCGAGGATCTCGATGTCGACACCCTCGCGTGGTCCGACGCCGAAGCGCTCGTCGATCGAACGGGGTTCGAGGGAGAGGACCTCCTTCACCCCGAGCGTGTAGTGACCGGCCTCCGCAGAGGACAGAAGGCCCGCCTCTTTGGCCAACAACGAGTTCACCCCGTCGCAGGCGATGACCAGGCGGGCGGAGATGTCCCCGCCCCGATCGGTGCGGACGCCGGCGATGCGGCCGCCGCTGTCGCGCCGGAGGCCAGTGGCCACCGTCGAGGTCAGCAGTCGGGCCCCGGCATCGACGGCGAGCTGGGCCAGCCACGCATCGAAGCGGGCCCGCAACGTGGTCATGCCGTTGTACGGCTCGCTTCCCCACGCCGGTGACCGGTAGTCGACGGTCAGGGACTGGAGCCCGCTGATGACCATGGTCGACCGGCGCACCACCCACCGCTCGACGGGCGCCGACTCCCACCACGAGGGGACGATCTCGTCGAGCACGCGGCCGTAGACGACGCCGCCATAGACGTTCTTCGATCCGGGGAAGGGACCGCGCTCGACGACCACCACCGACCGCCCGGCGCGGGCCAGGGCCAGGGCTGCGGCCGAGCCCGCCGGTCCGGCGCCCACCACCACGACGTCGCACTCGGCGCCAGCGCGCCAGGTCTGGCTCACCCGACCGGCTCCGGCTCCGGCTCGTGCTCCGGCTCCGGCTCCGGCTCGACGCCGAGGCGACGGCCCAGTTCGACCAGGAGCGAGCGAGCGTCGGTCACGAGGCCGAGGTCGGCCATGGCCGTCATCGGACACGATCCGTCGACATTGACGCTGACCACGTGGCGCGGTGAGCCGAGGCCGCCGATGTGCTGAGCCGCCCCCGAGATCCCGAAGGCGACATACAGATCGGGGTCGACCGCCACCCCGGTGGTGCCGATCTGTCGGTCGTAGCTGATCCACCCGGCGTCGGTGGCCACCCGGGTGGCACCGGCCGCCCCGCCGAGGGCGTTGGCCACCCGGCCGAGCAGCGCGAAGGTGGCCCGGGCTTCGGTCTCGTCGCGGCCGTGGACCAGGCCGGCCCCACCTGCGACCACCACTCGGGCGTCAGCCAGGTCGAGGGTGGCGAGATCGGGCTCGAGCACGGCCTCCACCTCAGGATCGGCGACCGTCGACGTCGGAGGGTTGTCGCCGCTTCCCCCGTCGGCATGCAGTGGCTCGATCGTGGCCCGGCCGGCATCGGGCTCGCTGCCGTCACGACGGTGAGGGATGAGCGTGGCCACCGCAGGGCCCTCGACGGTGACGTCGACGAGGATGCGGTCGTCGAGGCGGGCGACGGCTGCCTCCACCTGCAGCCGCCCGTCGTCGCCTCGGGACAGCGCGACGCACTCGGCGCCGGCCAAAAGGGGCCGGTCCATCATGGCGGCCAGCCGGGGGGCGAGGTCCCGACCGTCGGCCGATGCCGGGAGGATCACGAGGGGGAAGTCCACGAGCGCCGGGGCGAGCCCGGCGGCGAGGGCGCCGGGGGCGAAGCCCTCTCCCGTCTCCCACACTCGGAGGTGGCGGGCCGAGCCTATGGCTGCGGCTCCTTCGCGGGTGCCCGAGCCGACCACGACGACGGCGCCACCGGCCGCTTCGGCGGCCTCGTCGGCTCCGGTCGGCAGACGGCCGCGCCGGACCACGATCACCGCCGCCGCCACCGACCCGGTCACCGACTCGGTCACAATCCCGCCGCCACTCGATGACCCTCGATGACGGCGGCGTGGGCGCGACGGGGGGCGAGGCAGTCACCCACCCGATGGACGGGGAAGGGAGCGGACCGCAGGTCGCGCCACAGCTGGTCGTCGGGCTGCTGGTGCAAGGCGCACACCACCCAGTCACAGACCCGTTCCTCGTCGCGGCCGGTCGGGTGGTGCTGCAAGGTGAGCACCAGCCGGCCACTGTCGTCATCGGCGGCACGAACGCCCATGGGCACGAGGTCGACGGACTGGACGATGCCCTTGGCGTGAGCCTTCATGTTCCACGTCTCGAGGTCGAGGGTGATCCCGAGATCCTGGCCCACCACCATGCCGTTGGTGGCGATCTCGACCACCGCTCCCCGGTCGGCCAGAAGCTCGGCCACCGACGTGGCCTGGTGGAAGCCGAGCTCGTCGACGACGACCACAGTGCCGGTCGGATGGGCCCGGGCCTCGAGCACGTCCCGCACGTCCACCACCCGCGACTGTCCGTCAGACCACCACGGCGAGGCTGGCCTGGCGCCCGTGGCCACCACCACCGCGTCGGGGTCCTCCGACCGCACCGTTTCCGCGTCGGCCGGGCAACCGGTGCGCACGTCGACGCCGAGACGCCGAGTGGCGGCGATGAGGTTGCGGGCGATGTCGAAGAACTCGGCCCGGCTGGGCACGGCGGCGGCCACCGCCGCCTGCCCACCGAGGCGGTCGAGCCGCTCGAAGAGGACCACCCGGTGGCCGAGCTCGGCTGCCGAGACGGCTGCCTGGAGCCCCCCGGGCCCTCCGCCCGCCACCACCACCTTCTTGGTCGTCGTTGGGTGGGCGGACGCCGGGCGCGACGCGGCCTCCCGACCCGTGAGCGGGTTTTCGATGCAACCGAGCCACCGGTTGAGCCCCATGCGCCCGACGCACTCCTGGTTGCAGGAAAGGCACGTGCGGATGTCGAGGGCGTGCCCGGCCCTGGCCTTGGCCGCGAAGTCGGCGTCGGCGATCTGGCCACGGACGACCCCGACAAGGTCGCAGTAACCGTCGCGGAGGGCTCGGTCGGCCTGCACCGGGTCCTTGAACCGACCAACCCCGACAACGGGCAGTCCGACGGCGGCCCGGATGGCGCTCGGGATGTAGAGGGAGTAGCCCGGCGGGACCTGCATGCTTGCCTCGATCATGAAGAGGGTGGCCGTGGCCACGCCGATCGAGGTGTTGATGTAGTCGACCTTGCCACTCTCCTCGACCATGCGAGCCACCTGGACGGCGTCCGACAGTGTGGTGCCACCGTCGATGAGCTCGTCCCCACAGAGCCGCACCCCTAGGGCGCGCCCGGGGCCGATGGCCTGGCGGACGGCGTCGATGATCTCGCCGAGCAGCCGGGCTCGGCCGCCGAGCGTGCCCCCGTACTCGTCGTCGCGGTGGTTGGTGGCTGGCGACAGGAAGCCTCGGACGATCGAGGAATGCGAGCACTGCAGCTCGATGCCGTCGAAGCCGCCGGTCACGCAGCGCTCGGCCACGGTGGCATATCCCTCGACGATGGCGGCGATCTCATGGTGGTCGACGGCTTTGGGTACCTCTCGAAAGAGCGGGTCGGCGACCGGGCTCGGCGCCCACACCGGCAGCCGCGAGTACATCCCCGATGCCTGGCCGCCGTTGTGGTTGATCTGGGCGAAGACGGGCACTCCGTGCGCGTGCACGGCGTCGGTGATGCGTCGGTAGCCGCTGAGCACCTCCGGATTGAAGCCGTGGATGAGCTTCTCGTAGGGCCAGTCGGTCGGGTGGGTCGAGTGCTCCTCGGTGATGATGAGGCCGGTGCCGCCCGCCGCACGCGCTCCGTAGTAGGCGGCGTGCTGCTCGGTCGGTAGCCCGTCGGCCGCGTAGTTGGTGAGATGGGCGGCGAAGACGATGCGGTTGGACACCGTGACCGGGCCCAGCCGTAGCGGGGTGAAGAGGTGGCGGTAGCGAGTGGCGCTGCTCATGTCGGTGAGTTCCCGTCCACGTCCTCGGCCGCGTCGCTCACCGGGCCGAGATTCCGGCGTCGACGGCCAGGGTGTGACCGGTGACCGCTCGAGAGTCGTCCGAGGCCAGGTACATGACGGCGTGACTCACATCCACCGGGTCGATCACCTCGAGGGGCAGCGCGTTGCGGAACAGCGGACCGAGCTCCGGGCGCTCGGCGATGCGCGCTCCGATGCCGGACAGCCCAGCGAGCATCGGCGTGTCCACTCCGGTGGGGTGCACAGAGTTGACCCGTACGCCACGCGTGGCCAGCTCGTTGGCCAGTGACCGCATGAGGCCGACCAGTCCGTGCTTGGCCGCGGCGTAGGGCGCAAAGAACGGCTGTCCCTTGAGGCCGGCGGCCGAGCTCACCAGGATGAGCGACCCGCCCCCTCCGGCCACCAGATGGGGGAGGGCGGCCGCGCACGTGTTCCAGACGCCGGTCAGGTTGGTGCCGATGATGACGTCCCAGAGCTCGGGATCGATCTCCTCCCACTTGCGCACGGCGCACACACCGGCGTTGGCCACGACCACGTCCAGGCGGCCCAGCTGTTCGACGCCGTCGTCCACCGCATGGCGCAGTGCACCGAGGTCGCGCACGTCGACGACGGAGGTGATCATGCGCCGACCCGTTTGCACGACCAGGTCGGACGTGGCCGCCAGATCGGCGGTCGAGGCCAGTGGGTAGTCGAGCTCGCTCAGATCGTGACAGATGTCGAGGCCGATGACGTCGGCGCCCTCTTCGGCCAGCCGGACGGCATGGCTCCGTCCCTGGCCGCGGGCGGCTCCGGTGACCAGCGCAACCTTGCCGTCGAGGCGGAGCCCGGTCATCCGACGAGCCACAGCACATTGGGCACGCCGCCGGTGCCGGATGTGGCCTCGAGTGCTCGCCGCCGACCCTCGAGCACTGCCTCGAGCACGGTGCGCGGGGCGACGCAGTCGCCGGCCCGAGGCAACGCAGGGCGACGTCGTGCCAGCTCGTCCTCGGGCAGCCGGTGCCCGCAGTCGACGACGCCGGCGCATGGCAGCTGTGTGCGCGCACCCGTCCACACGTCCTCGATGATGGCCGTCGCGTCCTGGATCGCCACCAGGTGTGACCGAAGGCGCCGCCGGACGCCGGCCCGCTCGAGACGGACGTTGGCGTCGGCCAAGTCGCCGGTTCGAGACAGGAGCGTTCCTGCGACCGGGTCGGGAGCGACCACGTCGACTTCGAACCCGGCGGCCGCCAGCCATTCGGCCACGCCCACCCCCACTGGGCCACCGACCGGGTCGTGAACCAGGATCGATCCGTGGGCCAGGGCCCCTGTTCCCCGTGACAACAGCTCGGCGGCGTCGATGACCGGGCAGCTCCCGTCGATGGCGAAGGAGACGGGTGCTGGCCGCGACCCGGTGGCGAGGACGACTGTGCCACCGGCTCCGGTGACCTCGTCCAACAGCTCGACCGTGGCCTGGCGGCCGAGATCGAGGCTCACACCGAGGACCCGGCACTCGGCGACCAGCCAATCGGTGAGCGCGGCCAGCCGTTCGCGCCCAACTCCAACGGCGGCCCGGGTGCACATGCCGCCGGGCCGGTCCGAGCCGTCGACGACCTGCACTCGCCCCCCGCGGGAGGCGAGCACCCGAGCGCACTCGAGCCCGGCCACCCCCGCGCCCACCACCACGGCAGACAGGTCGATTCGCTCGTGGGACGGGTCGTCGACGTCCTCGTCCTCGGTCTCGTGCCCGCTCCGGGGCTCGCCGACACAGCTGACCAGCGGGTTGCGTACGTCGTCGACCTGGCAGGCCTGGTTGCAGAGGATGCAGGGCCTAACTCGGTTCGAGTCGTTGGAACGCACCTTGGCCAGGAGGCTCGGGTCGGCGATCTGTGCCCGGGTCATCTCGACGGCGTCGGCCACGCCCTCGTCGAGGGCTCGTTGGGCATCGACGGGGTCGACCACGCTTCCCTGCAGGACGACGGAGGCCCGGCCGGCGACCGCTTCGCGCATGGCCCGGCATAGGTCGCGGTTGAAGTTGGCCGGCGTGTGGGCGTCCGGGCGGTAGGCCGAGCGGGAGAAGGGGCCGCCGCGGACCACGACGAGCAGGTCGACCGCCTCGGCCAGGGCGTCGACGTGCCCGGCGGCCTCCTCGGGGGTCACCCCGGCCCACGGGGCCAGCTCGTCGCAGCTCAACCGGAGGGCGAGCACTCGTCCGCTACCGATGGCTGAGCGCACCGCGCCGAGCACTTCGCGTGTGAGTCGCAGACGGTCGGTGCCATAGGCGTCGGTCCGCTGATTGGTGAGCCCGGAGTGAAATTGACGGAGGACGGAGGTCGCACCGGCATCGATCTCGACGCCGTCGAGGCCCGAGCCCACGGCTGCCCGAGCGGCTGTCCGGAAGCCCTCGACCAAGTCGGCGATGTCCGACTCCTCCATGACCGTCGGCATCTCGCGGTTGATGACGTCGGCCACCGGCGAGGGCGCCCAGAGCGCGGCCTGGGAGTACGCCGACGATCCCTGGGCGCCGCGATGGCCGAGCCCGGCGAGGATGGTGGTGGCGAATGGGCGGCAAGCGTCGGCCACCTGCTGCCACCCCGCCCAACACTCGGCTGCCAGCGGGGCGCGCTCGTACGGCCAGTCGGAGGAATGCACGGACGCCGTTTCGGTGACCACTACGCCGGCCCCACCCTCGGCTCGGGCCCGGTAGTAGGCGACGTGCCGATCGCTCAGGGAGCGGCCTCGACCGAGATTGGTCACGTGGGGGCCGAAGACGAGCCGCGACGGGGCGCGGAGGCCGGCGAGGTCGAGCGGTTCGATGAGGCTCGGCACGGATCAGGCAGAGTGTGGCCCGACGGACGCGCCGGCCAACGGGTGCTCCTCGCACAGACGAGTGGCGCGGCGAGGTAGGAAACGCACGGCGGCCGGCGCCGCGGCCGCCTCTGCCGCCGGCTCCGCAGGCGGGTGGGGACGGACCGGTCGCGAGTGGTCGCTCCCAGGTCGGGGGGCGGCCTGGCCGTCGGCAGTGGCCAGGGCGGCGGCACCGTGGCCGAAGACGCACTCGGGGTCGGGCCCGGCAAGCGGCAGGCCGGTGAAGAACTTGGCCGCCATGCAGCCTCCCCGGCAGGCGTCGAACTGTCCGCACGACGCGCAGGCGCCGGCGCTCTGGGGCTGGCGAAGCCGGGTGAACAACGCCGACTCACGCCAGACGCCCACGAACCCACCGGGGGCACGCACGTTGCCGGCCCAGAACTCGTCGTGGATGGCGAACGGGCAGGCGTAGACGTCCCCGATGGGGTCCACCAGGCAGACCACCCGTCCCGCGCCGCACAGGTTGAGCCCAGGTAGCGCCTCCCCGTACGCACCGAGGTGAAAGAAGGAGTCACCAGTGAGCACCTCGTCGCCATGACGGAGCAGCCACTCGTAGACGCCCCGTTGCTGGTCGGCCGTTGGGTGCAGCTCGCTCCACACCTCCGCCCCCCGGCCGGATGGCCGGAGGCGGGTGAGGCGCAACTGGGCGTCCGCATCGTCGGCCAGGGCCTTGAGCTCGTCGAGCTGTTCGGCGTTGTGACGGGTCAGCACGACCGACAGCTTGAAGCCGGCGAATCCGGCATCTTGCAGCCGACGCATGGCCGTCATGACCACGTCGAAGGAGCCGGCACCGCGGACCCCGTCGTTGACTTCGGGGGTGGCCCCGTCGAGGGACAGCTGGACATCGACGTAATCGCTCCCGGCCAGGCGCCGGGCCACGGCGTCGGTGATCCGGGATCCGTTGGTCGAGAACTTCACGCCCACTCGGTTGTCCGTGGCGTAGTCGACGAGCTCCCAGAAGTCGGGGCGGATGGTGGGCTCGCCGCCGCCGACGTTCACGTAGAAGATCTGCATGCGGGCGAACTCGTCGACAAGGGCACGGCACTCGTCGGTGGTCAGCTCGCGCCGGTCACGGCGCCCGGAGCTCGACAAACAATGCACACAGGCCAGGTTGCAGGCGTAGGTCAGCTCCCACGTCAGACAGATGGGCGCGTCGAGTCCATGTTCGAAGTGGTCGACGAGACGTCCGCCGGTGATCGGGGAGGCGACGGCCGTCACCGGTCACCTCTCGGCTCGATCATCCCGGAGCCGGCCAAGCGAACCAGCGCCTGTCGGTAGCTCGGGAGCTCGTCGGTGTCGACGCCGGCGGCAGTGCATGCCGCGTCACCGGTGGGATGGTCAGCCAGGCTCTCGACGACGGCCAGCAGCGTGCGGCTCTTCAGGAACGAGAGCCGCCGGGTACCGAAGTGGTAGGCCAGGGCACCGAAGGGCTCGGGACGGAGCGCGACCTGCGGGGCCAGGGCCCAGGGTCGGCTGCCGTCGTAGGCGGCTGTGGCGGCAAGGGCCATAGCCGTCGGCGATGACACGGATGACACGGTTGACACGGAGTCGATGAGCAGACGTCGGCGGTGGGGGTGGCTGGGTGCTCAGTAGACGCCGCACATTCCGTCGATGGACACGTCCTCTATTAAGAGGTCGTTGGCCACCAGGGAAGGCGAGGCGGTGGGACCCGCCTCACGGTCCGGGATTGCCGACTCGGCCGGCCCATTCGGCACGGGCTCGGTCGATGGTGGGATGGGGGGAGTCGGCATGTCATCTCCTTGCTCCACCGAGATGGCGACAGGCGCCGGCAGGTGGCGTTGGGACCAGTGGTTTCAATTTATAGCACTGGATGCCAAAATGGAAGCGTTGGCCTCTTCTCCTCTTCTCTCCCATGCCTGACCCACTCCATCCGGTCCCAGCCGGCCCGCTGCCGCCGCCGGCCCGGGGCCGGCGCCCGGCCACCTCCCGCGAGCGGGTAGCCCGGGCCGCTCTCGAGCTCTTTGCCCGGGACGGCTACGACGCCACCACCGTGGAGGCCATCGCCACGGCGGTAGGCGTGAGCCGCCGCACCTTCTTCCGCTACTACGAGTCGAAGCGTGACGTCGTCTGGGGCGAGTTCGATGCCGAGCTGGCCCGGCTCGAGGCCAAGCTGGGCGAGCCCGACGACGGCGAGCCCATGATGGACGTGCTGCGACGGGCGGTGGTCGCCACCAACCGGTTCGGCGCCGGTGAGCTCGACGAGCTGCGCATCCGCATCGGCCTCATCGCCACCGTCCCCACCCTCACCGCCCACTCGGCCGTGCGCTACGCCGAGTGGTGCCAAGTGGTCGCCCGGTTCGCCGCCCGTCGACTCGGGGTGGCACCCGACGACCTCGCTCCCCAGGTGGTGGCCCGGGCCGCGCTCGGCGCCGCCGACGCCGCCTTCAGCTCTTGGGCGGCCAGCCCCACCGACGACCTGGCCGCGGACCTCGATCGAGCATTTCGACTGTTGGCGGTGGGCTTCGACGAGTCGCGGCCCGGCGGTTAGGCCCTCCGGTAGGCTCGACGGAGCCGGACGGCGGCGCGATGCTGGTTGGAGCCCGCATGACCCGGCCTCGGCCCGGCGTCAACAGGAGGGAAGGTCCCATGAAGGTCCGTGCTGCTGTGTGCTCCGGTCTCAACGAGCCCTGGAAAACCGAAGAGGTCGACGTGGAGCCGCCGGGTCCGCACGAAGTCCTGGTCCAGATGGCCTACGCCGGAATGTGCCACTCGGACGAGCACCTGCGCACCGGCGACATGGGTGTTCCGCCCGAGCTGTTGCCCGTCTTCGACGTCGACTCGATGTACCCGATGATCGGTGGCCACGAAGGGGCCGGGATCGTGGTCGAGGTCGGCTCCCGCGTCGAATCGCTGGCCGTAGGTGACCACGTGGCCGCCTCCTTCATCCCTGCCTGCGGCAAGTGCCACTGGTGTGTCACCGGACGTCAGTACCTGTGCGACCTCGGCATGTCCATCCTGGCCGGTCCGATGATGGGCGACGGGGTATGGCGCTACCACCTCGACGGCAAGAAGGTGAACCGGATGACCCAGCTCGGCACCTTCTCGGACCAGGTGCTGGCCAACGAGCAGTCGCTGGTCAAGATCGACCCCGGAGTCTCGCTCAGGGCAGCCGCCCTCATCAGCTGCGGCATCGCCACCGGCTTCGGCTCGGCCGTCGACCGGGGAAAGGTCAAGCCCGGCGAGACGGTGGTCGTCGTCGGCTGTGGGGGCGTCGGGTCGGGTGCCATCCAGGGGGCTCGTATCGCCGGAGCCCGCACGATCATCGCCGTCGACCCCATCCCCTTCAAGGTCGAGAAGGCCAAGGAGATCGGGGCCACCCATGGAGCCGCTTCCATCGTGGAGGCCCACCTCATGATCCCGGACATGACCGAGGGACGGATGGCCGACGTGGTCATCCTCACGCCCGGCGTCCTGACCGGCGACCTGGTGGCGCCGGCCTGCGCCATGGCCTCGAAGGACGGGCGCATCGTGTGCACGGCCATCGCCCCGTGGCGCCAGCAGCAGATCGACTTCAACATGTTCAACTTCGCCATGTTCAACCAGGCGCTGCTCGGAACCGTGTTCGGCTCCTCCAGTCCGCGCTACCAGATCCCCAACCTGTTGCGGCTCTACCAGGCCGGCATCCTCGAGGTGGACGAGCTGATCACCCAGGAGTACCCGCTCGACGGGGTCCAGCAGGGCTACGACGACCTGGCCGCCGGCATCAACATCCGGGGCGTCGTCAAGTTCGACAGCTGAACGGTCGCTGACCGGCCACGCGGTGGCCGCCGAGGGGCGACCACCGCGTGACGACGGACCTCAGTTGAAGGTATAGAGGTCGGCGTTGGACGTCGGGCTTGTTCCTGCCGGCGTCGTCACCGTGATGTCGACCACCCCGGCGGAATGAGCGGGAGCGGTGACCGTGATCTGGTTTCCCTTGGCGTTGACGGAGAAGCGGCTGGCGGGCACCGATCCGAACTCCACCGTCGTCGCCCCGTTGAGCCCGCTGCCCTTGATGGTCACCTTGTTGCCGCCGGAGATGAGCCCGGAGGCGGGCTTGACCTTGGTGACGACCGGGCCGACGTAGGTGAAGTGGTCGGCGGTGGTCGGCAGGGTCGGCCCCTCGCCGGTCGTCACGACGATGTCGACCGTCCCCGCCGTGTTGGCCGGGGCGATCACGGTCAGCTTCGTCCCCTTGCCGTTGACCGAGAATGAGGTGGCCGCCACCGATCCGAACTTGACCGATGTCGCCCCGGCCAGTCCTGTGCCGGAGATTGTGACCTTGGTGCCGTCCCCGCCGCTCGACGGCTTGACCCGGGTGATCACCGGGCCGACGACCGTCCAGGTGAACGAGGCCGAGTCGGCGAAGCCGGCGTTGTCAGTGGCCGTGACGGTGACCGGGTAGGCGTCCGACGCCGTCAGGGTCCCGGTGATGACCCCCGTCGACGTGTTGATGGAGAGCCCGGAGGGAAGGCCGGTCGCCCCGTAGGTGAGGGTGGCGGTCGACGACGAGTCGGTCGCCGGTACGGAGACGGGCGTGATGTGCGAGCCCACCCTGCCCGTTTGGTTACCCGGGTTGGTCACCTGCACCGTGTTGGTGACGGTCCACGTGAACGAGGTCGAGCCGCTGAAGTTGGCGCTGTCGGTGGCGGTCACGGTCACCGAGCACGAACACGCCGTGGTCGGTGTGCCGCTGATGGTTCCCGACGAAGGGTCGATGCTGAGCCCTGTCGGCAGCCCCACGGCCCCGTAGGAGAGGGTGGCACCCGAGGACGAGTCGCTGGCGGCGACGGGAACCGGGGTGATGGCCGAACCCGACTCGTTGCTCTGGGCGCCGGGGTTGGTCACCGTCACCGAGTTGGTGACAGTCCAGGTGAAAGAGGCCGAACCGGCGAATCCGGCGTCGTCGGTCGCCGTGACCGTGACCGAGTAGGCCCCGGCCGTCGTCGGCGTTCCCGAGACGGTCCCCGTCGCCGGATCGATCGAGAGTCCGGCCGGCAAGGTGCCACCGTCCGAGTAGGACACCGTGGCCACTGACGACGAGTCATTGGCCGGAATGGGAACCGGGGCGATGGCCGAACCCGAGACGCTGCTCTGGGCGCCGGGATTGGTCACTGTCACCGAGTTGGTGATGGTCCAGTTGAAGGTCACCTCGGCCGCGAAGTTGGCACTGTCGGTCACGGTGATGGTCACCGTGCTTTGCCCTCCCGTTGTCGGCGTACCCGTGATGAGCCCGGTCGAGGGATCGATGGACAGGCCGGCCGGCAGGGTCCCGTTGTCCGAGTAGTTCAAGGTTGCCGACGGCAGCGAATCCGAGGCCTCGATCTGCACCGGAGTGATGGCCGAGCCCGAGACGTCGCTCTGGTCACCCGGGTTGGTCACCGACACGGTGTTGGTGATGGTCCACGTGAACGAGGCCGAACCGGCGAATCCGGCGTCGTCGGTGGCCGTGACCGTGACCGGGAAGGTTCCCGCCACCGTCGGGGTGCCACTGATGACGCCGCTCGAGGGGTCGATGGACAGCCCCGGAGGCAACGATGACCCGGCCGAATAGGTGAGGGCGGCCGTGGACGACGAATCGGAGGCCACGACCGGCACCGGCGTGATGGCCGAGCCCGAGGTGTCGCTCTGCGAGCCGGGATTGGTCACCGACACCGTATTGGTGATGGACCAGGTGAACGAGGCGGTGGCGTCGAAACCGGCATTGTCGGTCGCCGTGATCGTCACCGAGTAGGCACCCGCGGTGTTCGGCGTACCGCTGATCACTCCCGTCGACGTATTGACCGACAAGCCCGGTGGCAGGGTGCCACCGTCCGAGTAGGACAGCCTGGCCGCCGACGAGGTGTCGGTTGCACCGGCCCCGACCGGGGCGATGGCGGTGCCCGACACGCTCGACTGGTTGCCCGGGTTGGTCTCCGTCACGGTGTTGGTGATGGTCCACGTGAACGAGGCCGAACCAGCGAAGCCGGCGCTGTCGGTGGCCGTGGCCGTGACCGAGCACGCACACGCCAGGGTCGGTGTGCCCGAGATGGCCCCGGAGGACGCATTGATCGACAGCCCCGTCGGGAGGCCGGCGGCCGAGTAGGTGAGGGTGGCGCCGGTCGAGGAGTCGTTGGCGCTCACTGTGAGGGGACTGATGGCCGTGCCCGATACGTCGTTCTGCGACCCGGGGTTGGTGACCGAGACGGTGTTGGAGATCGTCCAGGTGAACGAGGCCGACCCGGTGAAGCCGGCGCTGTCCGTGGCTTTGACGGTGACCGAGCACGAACACGCCGTGGTCGGCGTGCCCGTGATGGCGCCGTTACTGGCATTGACGGACAGGCCCGCCGGGAGGCCGCTCGCCGTCCAGGAGGAGATCGTCGCCGTCGACGACGAGTCATGGGCCGAGTTGGAGAGGGTGCTGATGGCCGTGCCCGACAGGTTCGACTGGGCGCCGGGGTTGGTCACCGACACGGTGTTGTCGACGGTCCAGGTGAACGACGTGCTCTCGCTCAACGCCTCCGAATCGGTGGCCGTCACGGTCACCGAGCACGAACACGCCGTGGTCGGAGTACCGCCGATGACGCCGGACCCGGAGTTGATGGAGAGGCCGGCGGGCAGGCCGGTGGCGGCAAAGGTCACCGCATTGCCCCCGGTCGTGTCGTGAGGGGCGCTGATGGTCAGGTTGGTGATGGCCGTGCCGGAAGTGTTCGACTGGGTGCCGGGATTGGTGACCGACAGGGCGTCGACGTTCCAGGTGAGGGAGATGGTCCCCGCCCCGCCGCCAGCTCCGGTGGTGCCGCCCGAGGCCCCACTGCTGTTGGAGGTCGTGCCGGCCCCATAGGTCGAGTTGACCCCGTTGTCGCCACCGCCCCCTCCGCCGCCGGCGTCAGAACCGCTGGTGCACTTGTCGCCACCACCGCCGCCACCACCGGTGTAGCCGCCGCCGCCCCCGCCGCCGCTGGCTCCGGCCTCGACCGGGAACCCGCCGCCCCCGCCCCCGCCGCCGCCGCCCGACGAGCTGTAAGGGGAATTACCCCCGGTCGAGCCACCGTTCGAGTCGCCGCTGCCGCCGCCGCCTCCGCCAGTCGAGGTCCCCCCGCCACCGCCGCCACCGTCGGAGCCGTCACCGTTGGCGCCCGCAGCCCCCGGCGAACCGCCGCTGCCGCCGGCACCCGGACCGGTCGATCCGGTGCAGTCCCATCGGGCTCCACCGCCCCCTCCGCCGGAGGCCACGGCCACCGCCGTGGTGCACGCGGTCGTCCCGAGGCAGAGGCCGCTGGCCCCGCCCCCTCCGCCGCCCGAGGCGATGCCGTCGACGGACACGTCCTCGTCGGTGGCCCCTCCGCTCGAGCCTCCGCTGGCAAAGCCGCCACCGCCGCTGGCCCCGCCGATGGTGTCGCCACCGCCCCCTCCCGTGGTGCCGCCTGAGCCGCCGCAGCCGAGTTTCACCGAAACTGCGCCGGTGTTGTGGGTGAGAGCGAAGGTGCCCGTGACCTGGCCACCGGTGCCGCCCGTGCCACCCGAACCGGAGTTGGTGTTGCCGCCACCGCCGCCGGCGCCGTCGATGGTCACGGTGGCCGAGACGGTCCCGGCCGGTGGGGTGGCGGTCACGAAGGTCGAGCAGTTCGGGCTCGCGCTCCAACTGGCCGGCACCGGGTTGGTGGATGCGCCGGCCACCGAAGAGGGAACGACCTGGGTGGCCATGCCGACGGACAGCGCCAGCGCCGCGGCGCCGGCCACGATGGCCGCCACCCGTGCCCGACGGGGGCGGCGATCGGGTCGGTGGAGATGGGCGGGTCGTAACACGGTTCCCCCTCTGCGTCGGCCTCGCTCGAGTCCGAGGCCGTCGGTCGTTCGATGCTCAGTCGGTCGGTCGGTCATGGAAAATCAGTCACGGAAAGTTGACGTTCGGTTTGGGACAAGAGGGGGTCGTCAGCCGTAGGTGTACTCGTCGGCGCTGGAGATCCCGCTGGTTCCGGCTGGTGTCGTCACCGTGATGTCGACCGTGCCCGCCGACTGAGCAGGGGCGATGGCCACGATCTTCCGGCCCTGGACGGTGAAGCTGGTGGCCGCCACCGACCCGAAGTGCACGGCGGTGGCGCCCGACAGCTCCGCGCCGACGATGTCGACCTTGGTCCTTCCGGCCGTCGGTCCCGTGTCGGGCGAGACCGAGGACACCGAGGGACCGGCGTAGGTGAACTGGTCGTTGGGGTTCACCGCGCTGGTGCCCCCGGGCGTGGTGACCACGATGTCCACCGTGCCCGCACCCTGGGCCGGCGAGACCACGGTGAGCTGTGTGCCCCTCTTGTTGCTACTGAAGGAGGTGGCTGCCACCGAGCCGAACTCGACGGCGGTGACCCCACTCAGCCCCGAGCCGCTCACCTTGACGGTCGTGCCTCCGGCGGTGGTGCCCACCGAGGGGCTGACCCCGGTGACCGATGGGCCTCCGTAGGTGAACTGGTCCGCCGTCACCGGCGAGCTCGTTCCACCGATAGCGGTGACGGTGATGTCGACCGTGCCAGCCGACTCGGCCGGCGAGTAGGCGGTGATCTTGTTGCCTTTCTTGTTCACCTTGAACCGCTCGGCCGCTACCGAGCCGAACGTCACCTTGGTCACGTGGTTGAAGCGTGTCCCGACGATCTTCACCTTGGTGCCGCCCGCACCCGGGCCGCTGTGAGGAGAGATCGAGGTGATGGTCGGGGCCACGTTCACCACGGTCCAGGTGAAGCTGGTCGAGCCGTGGTCGGACGGCATGCCTCGCTCGGTTGCCGTCACGGTCACCGAGTACGTGCCGGCGGTCGTCGGTGTGCCCGTGATGGTGGCCGTCACACCGTTGATAGAGAGGCCGGGCGGAAGGCCGGTTGCCGTCCATTGGAGGAGCGGCTTGGGCGACGCCGTCTGCGAGTCGGTGGCCGTGCACTTGACCGAGGTGACCGGGGAACCTGTGTCGCTGGTCTGGTTCGGCACCGGGTTGACGGTGACGATGTTGTCGATGGTCCAGGTGAAGCTGGCCGAGCCGCTGGCCCCCGAGCCGTCGGTGGCCGTGATGGTCACTGCGTACGTCCCGCCGGTCGTCGGATTGCCGCTCATGACACCCGATGTTGGGTCGATGGACAGCCCCGGCGGCAGCGTGCCGCCGTCCGAGTAGGAGAGGGTGGCCGTCGGCGACGAGTCGGAGGCGGCGATGGCCAGCGGGCTTATGGCCGTGCCCGAGTCGTCCAACTGGTCACCGGGGCTGGTCACGCTCACCGTGTTGGTGATGGTCCAGGTGAAGGAGGCCGAGCCACTGGCCCCCGAGCCGTCGGTGGCCGTGATGGTCACCGAGTAGGAGCCGGCCGTGGTCGGGGTGCCGCTGATGACACCGGCGGCTGGGTCGATGGACAGCCCCGGCGGCAGGGTGCCGCCGTCCGCGTAGGTGAGAGCGGCCCCCGACGCCGAGTCCGAGGCCGAGATGGTGACCGGCGTGATGGCCGTGCCCGACACGTTGGACTGGTCGCCGGGGCTGGTCACGCTCACCGTGTTGGTGATGGTCCAGTTGAAGCTGGTCGAGCCGCTGGCCCCCGAGCCGTCGGTGGCCGTGATGGTCACCGAGTAGGAGCCGGCCGTGGTCGGGGTGCCGCTGATCGTCCCGGCCGAGGGGTCGATGGACAGCCCGGGCGGCAGGGTGCCGCCGTCCGAGTAGGTGAGAGTTGCCGTCGACGACGAGTCCGAAGCCGAGATGGCCACCGGGGTGATGGCTGTGCCCGACACGTTGGACTGGTCACCGGGGTTGGTCACGCTCACGGTATTGGTGATGGTCCAGGTGAAGGAGGCCGAGCTCGAATAGCCGGCGCCGTCGGAGACGGTGATGGTCACCGGGTAGCTCCCACCGGTGGTCGGGGTGCCGCTGATGATTCCGGCCGAGGGGTCGATGGCCAGCCCTGGCGGCAATGTGCCACCGTCCGAGTAGCTGAGGGTGGCCGTCGACGACGAGTCCGAGGCCGAGATGGCCAACGGGCTGATGGCCGTGCCCGACACGTCCGACTGGTCACCGGGGCTGGTCACCGTGATCGCGTTGGTGATCACCCAGGTGATGCTCTCGGAGCTGGCAAAGCCGGCGTTGTCGGTGGCCGTCAAGGTCACCGGGTAGCTGCCACCGGTGGTCGGCGTGCCGCTGATCACTCCGGAGGAGGGGTCGACCGAGAGACCGGGCGGCAGGGTGCCGCCGTCCGAGTAGGTGAGGGTGGCCATCGACGACGAGTCGGAGGCGGTCACCGGCACCGGGGTGATGGCCGTGCCCGACACGTCCGACTGGTCGCCGGGCCCGGTGACCGACACGGTGTTGGTGATGGTCCAGGTGAAGGTGGCGGAACCCGATGAGCCGGCTCCATCGGTGGCCGTCAAGGTCACCGGGTAGCTCCCACCGGTGGTCGGCGTGCCGCTGACCACTCCGGAGGAGGGGTCAATGGCCAGCCCCGGCGGCAGGGTGCCGCCGTCCGAGTAGGTGAGGGTGGCCGTCGACGACGAGTCCGAGGCCGAGATGGCCAGCGGGCTGATGGCCGTGCCCGACACACCCGTCTGAGCGCCGGGGTTGGTCACCGACACGGTGTTGGTGATGGTCCAGGCGAAGCTCACTGGCGAGGACTGGCCGTAGTTGTCGCTCACCGTGATGGTCACCGAGTACGACCCACCGGTGGTCGGGGTGCCGGTTATGTCCCCCGTGGACGGATCGATGGACAGTCCGGGCGGCAGGGTGCCGCCGTCCGAGTAGGTGAGGGTCGATCCGGCAGACGAGTCGGACGCCTGAATGGTCAACGGCGTGATGGCCGCCCCCGACCCATCGGTCTGGGCGCCGGGGTTGGTGACGGTGATGCTGCTGGTGACCGTCCAGGTGAAGCCGGCTGTGCCGGAGAAGCCCTGGTTGTCGCTGGCCGTGATGGTCACCGGATAGGAACCGGCCGTGGTCGGCGTTCCGGTGACCTGGCCGCTGGAGGAGTCGATGGACAGCCCGGGCGGGAGGGTGCCGCCGTCCGAATAGGCGAGCGTGGCCGTCGACGACGTGTCGGTGGCCGACACCGTGAGCGGGGTGATGGCCGTGCCGGCCGCGCTCGACTGGTCGCCAGGGCTGGTCACCGTCACCGTGTTGGTGACCGTCCACGTGAAGGTGGCCGAGCCACTCGCCCCCGAGCCGTCAGTGGCGGTGATGGTCACCGGGTAGGTGCCGCCGGTGGTGGGCGTGCCGCTGATGGTGCCGCTGGCCACGTCGATGGACAGACCCGGCGGCAGCGTGCCGCCGTCCGTGTAGGCCAGGGTGGCCGTGGACGAGGAGTCGGCGGCGGCCACCACGAACGGGGTGATGGCCGTGCCCGAGACGCCCGACTGGTTCCCGGGGCTGGTGACGGTCACCGTGTTGGTGACCGTCCAGGTGAAGCTCGTGGTGGCGAAGTACCCCAGTGTGTCCGTGGCCGTGATGGTCACCGAGGAGGTGCCGGCAGTCGTGGGTGTGCCGTGGATCACGCCCGTCGAGGTGTTGATCGAGAGCCCGGGTGGGAGGGTCCCGCCGTCCGAGTAGCTGAGGGTGGTGGTCGACGACGAGTCCGAGGCGCTGATGGCAAGCGGTGTGATGGCCGTGCCCGAGGCGTTCGACTGGTTTTCGGGGTTGGTCACGGTGACCACGTTGTTGACGGTCCAGTTGAACGTGGTGCTGCCCGATGCGCCTGTGCCGTCGGTGACGGTGATGGTCACCGAGTACAGACCGCCCGTGGTCGGCGTCCCGTTGATCACCCCAGTCGAGGAGTTGACGGTCAGCCCCGCCGGAAGCGTGCCGCCGGCCGAGTAGCTCAGGGTCACTCCCGATCCGGTGTCACTGGCCGAGACGGTCAGCGGGCTGATGGCCGTGCCCGACTGGCTGGTCTGGCTGCCCGGGTTGGTCACGCTGATGGTGTTGGTCACGTTCCAGGTGAAGCTTGTCGAGCCGTGGTAGCCGGATCCGTCGGTGGCGGTGACCGTCACCGAGCAGGCACAGGCCGTGGTCGGGGTGCCGGTGATCTTGCCGCTGGAGGAGATGGACAGACCGGCGGGCAGACCGGTGGCACTGAAGGTCAAGGTGGCGCCCGACTGGGAGTCGGTGGCCGCGATCTGCAGCGGACTGATGGCCGTGCCCGAGGCGCTCGACTGGGTGCCCGGGTTGGTCACGGCCACGGTGTTGTTGATGGTCCAGGTGAAGCTGGCCGTCCCCGAGTAGCCGGCCGAGTCGGTGGCTTTGATGGTGACCGAGTTGGAGCCGGGCGTGGTCGGGGTCCCGGTGATGGCCCCGCTGGTGCCGTTGATGGTCAGGCCGGCGGGCAGGCCGGTCGCCGACCACGAGCTGATGGTGGCCGTCGACGACGAGTCGCTGGCCGAGTTGTTGAGAGTCGAGATGGCCGTGTTGGTCACGCTCGACTGGGTGCCGGGGTTGGCCACGGTCACCGTATTGGTGACGTTCCAGGTGAAGCTGGTCGAGCCGTGGTAGCTGGATCCGTCGGTGGCGGTGACCGTCACCGAGCAGGCACAGGCCGTGGTCGGGGTGCCGGTGATCTTGCCGCTGGAGGAGATGGACAGACCGGCGGGCAGACCGGTGGCACTGAAGGTCAAGGTGGCGCCCGACTGGGAGTCGGTAGCGGCGATCTGCAGGCTTACGGCCGTGCCCGAGGTGCTCGACTGGGTGCCCGGGTTGGTCACGCTGATGGTGTTGGTCACGTTCCAGGTGAAGCTGGCCGTCCCCGAGTAGCCGGCCGAGTCGGTGGCCTTGATGGTGACCGAGCTGGACCCGGGCGTGGTCGGGGTGCCGGTGATGGCCCCGTTGGTGCCGTTGATGGACAACCCACCGGGAAGTCCGGTTGCCGACCACGAGGTGATGGTGGCCGCAGATGACGAGTCGGTCGCCGAGCTGTTGAGAGTGGAGATGGCCGTGCCCGTCACGCTCGACTGGGTGCCGGGGTTGGCCACGGTCACCGTATTGGTGACGTTCCAGGTGAAGGCGGCGCTGGCCGTCTCGGTCTGGGTATCGGTGGCCGTCAGGGTGACCGAGCAGGCGCAGGCCGTGGTCGGGGTTCCGCTGATGACCCCGGAAGAAGCGTTGATGGAGAGACCGGCGGGCAGGCCCGTGGCCGAGAAGGTGACCGAGTTGCCGCCCGTGGTGTCGTGGGGGGCGCTGATGGTCAGGTTGCTGATGGCCGTGCCCGAGGTGTTCGACTGTGTGCCCGGGTTGGTCACCGAAAGGGCGTCGACGTTCCAGGTCAAGGTGATCGAGCCAGCTGTGCCGGCCGCTTCGCTGCCACCCCCGGCCGCACCCGTCCCGTAGGTGTAGCTCGACGCATAGCTCGAATTGACCGCCGACGAGCCGCCTCCGGCGCCGCCTCCCGCGTCGCTGCCGCTGGTGCAGCCATCACCGCCGCCGCCGCCGCCGCCGGTGTAGCCGCCCCCACCACCGCCACCTCCGGCGCCCGCTTCTGAGCCCTCGCCGTTGCCGCCGTTGCCGCCGCCCGACGCGTAGGGCGAATTCCCGCCCGTCCCTCCGCTCTGGTTGTAGCCATCGCCACCCGAGCCACCACCGCTCGAGGTGCCGCCACCGCCACCGCCACCGTCGCTGCTGCCGTCACCGTTGGATCCGCCGCCGCCCGAGACGACGTTGGTTGATCCGCTGCTTCCTCCGCCACCGCCGGTGCCCGGCCCGGTCGAGCCGGTGCAGTCCCAACGGGCACCGCCCCCGCCTCCACCGCCGGCCACGGCCACGGCCGTCGTGCAGGCGCCGTTACCCAGGCAGAGACCGGATGCACCGCCGCCGGCTCCCGCCGAGGACTCACCGTCGATCGACGCGAACTCCGACTCGCCGTTACCCCCGCTGCCACCAGCCGAGAATCCGGCGGCTCCGGATGGCCCGTGGATGGTCGAGTCGCTGCTACCGGACTCCCCGCCACCGCCCCCGCCGCAGCCGGTCTTCACGCTGACCATGCCAGTGTTATGGGTGAGGGCGAGGGTGGTGCTGCTGATCTCACCGGCGGCCCCGCCGCTGCCTCCCGATCCGGAGTTGGTCCCTCCGCCGCCGCCGCCACCACCCGACATGGTGAGCGTGGCCGAGACAGTTCCGGCCGGAGGGGTTGCCGTCACGTAGCTCGTGCAATTCGGTGTGCTGCTCCAACTGGCCGCCACCGGCGTGGTGGTGGCGCCGGCCACCGACGGAGTGAGGGTCACGGCGATGACCGAGAAGACCCCGCCCACCAACGCCACGGTGGCTCCGAGGGCGGTCAATCGCATGCGGAGGGAGCGACGGCGACGGCGACCACCGCGGTCGGACGCTGTTGCAGACGGGCGCGAAGAAACGGAGTGCACGTGCGCTGATTCCATTGACCGGCTTCCCCCTACGAACCAGGTCTCGGAACCGCCCCCGATGACCCCCAGTGGGCCGTCCCCGCGACCCAATCTCGCAACGTAGACATTGCCGGTGCCGGAAGGCAAATGATTTTCAGGTTTCTAAGGAATCATTTCCCGTCATTCATCGCTGCCGAGTGTTGATGGTTCACCCCATGCGAGTGTTCCTCGTTCACTGACACGAGCGTCATTCACCTACTGACACGAGTGTCATGCACCGAACCTGACAACAGTGTCATCGACGCGCTGACGCGCCACTCGCGCCACACGCGTTCAACCGACCGCGGACAACAGTTCCTGTGAGACCGCAGTTCCTGTGAGACCGCAGTCCCTGTGAGACCGCAGTTCCTGTGAGACCGCGGAGAATGGTTGCTTTGTACGGTGTGTGTGCTTTAGGTTTCTTCGCAAGCTGCGCAACGCAGCCGTTGGGGGATTGGGAGCAATCGTGCTGTCTGTCGCTCGCCGGCGCGCTTGTGATGAGGGGGGACCGATCCCAATGCGCTCACTGTTCTCGCTGTCCGGTCGGCTGACGGCCGTTACCGCGCTCGTGCTCGGCGCCGTGCTGTCGGGCGCATCGCTCGCCGTGCTGGCGGGTCAGGCCGCGGCCGCAAGCCCGCCGGTCGTTGCCGACGGCAACGCCGCCTACACGCCGGGGACGACGAGCCCGCCCAACCAGTTCGATGCCCTCACCCTGGTGAGCGGCGGTGCAGCTGCCGTGAACCCGCAATCGCTGACCATCGTGACCCAGCCGACCAGCGGGACGGCCTCGGCTGCGCCGTCCAGCACCAACGGCATCATCACCTATGCCCCGGCATCGGGCACCACGGGCGCTCAGACCCTCACCTTCGCCTATTGCGCGCCAGGCGATACCTATCCGAGCCCCGGCAACTGCACCACCGCCGCCATCACCTACACGCCGTCGACAGGCCAGTACTTCGGAGGCGATGTCGACAACCTGGCCGGTGTCATCCAGGACCTCGAGACCGCGGTCACGGCGCCGGCAACCGTCGCCCCCGGCCAGACGGCCAACGTGACGGTGGCGCCCGTTGCCACCACCATCCCTTCCTCCGACGACGGGATCTCGGTCGAGAGCGCGACTCAGTTCTCGGTGGTCATGCCGGTTCCGACGGGCTTCACCTATGTGCCCGGCAGCATCTCGGTGGCCGGCGGTGACGCCACCACCTCGGGCAAGTTCGTCGCCACCTACTGCACCGCCCCGGCCGCCGGCACCTGCACCGCCCAGATCGACAGTGGCAACTACAAGACCGTCTACCCCTACATCGAGACCTACCTCAATACCACCGTCGCCGGGGGGGCCAACGTCACCTTGCCCACGGTCTCGGCGCAGTTCACGGCCACCGGTTCACCGGGATCCGTCGTACCGGTGCTCTACACCGAGTTCGTGCTCCAGACCACGGTGGAGGACATCGGCACGCTGACCTTCGACGGCTACCCGTCGTGTGAGTCGTGCGCCTCGGGGGACAATCCCACCTACGCCGCGCCCGTCGCCCAGGCCACGACGACCATCTTGTCGACCTCGCCCACGGTGACCGGTGTGTCCCCCGGCTCGGGGACGCCGGCCGGCGGGACCAACGTGACCATCACCGGGACGAATCTGGCCGGGGCCACCGCCGTCGACTTCGGCTCGGCCGCGGCCGACATCACGTCTGATTCGGGCAATTCGATCACCGCCAGCTCGCCACCAGGGACGGGCACGGTCGACGTAACGGTGACGACGCCCGACGGGACGTCGCTCACCTCGCCGGCCGACCAATTCGTCTACTCCCTGACCACGCCGGCACCGGTCCTTACCGCTGTCAGTCCCGACACCGGTCCGGTGGAGGGCGGCAACAGCGTGACCATCACCGGCACCAACCTTGAGAACGCCACCTCCGTCGACTTCGGGCAGGCGGCCGGGGTCATCACCGCCGACTCGTCGACGTCGGTCACGGCCACCGCCCCGCCGGGGACCGGGACGGTCGACATCACCGTGACGACGCCCAGTGGCACCACGACGCCGGTGCCGGCCGACCAATACTCCTTCGGCCAACAAGTGACGACCGAGCTGTCCAGCTGGACCGACACCCAGGCGTGCGGTATCCAGTCCACGGCGACGGCACCGGCCATCGCCAGCCTGGTCACCATCTCGACCAGTGGCGGGGTCGGTGGGGGCGGCGGTGGCGCGGCCAGCAGTGACTCGGGTGGCTTTGGCGGATCGGCATCGTCGGTCACGGGAACCTTTCCCGTCGTCGGCGGTTCGCCGCTCACCGCCGTCACCGGTTGTGCCGGCGCCACCGCGCCCAACGGATCGGGAGTGGTGAGCACGGGTGGGGCCGGAGGCTCCGGCTACAGCAACGGCGGCGGCGGGGGCAATGGCTACTACTGCGCGGGTATCGACATTGACGGCGTGTGCGTCGGCGACGGGGGGGCTGATGGCAGTGGTGGCGGCGGTGGTGGATCGAGCGCGGTGTGCGTCGGCTCCAGCTGCCAGGTCGGGGTCACGCCGCTCGCCGTCGCTGCCGGCGGCGGCGGTGGCGGGGAATCGATGTGCGCCGGCTCGGACGGCGGTGGCGGTGGCACCGGGGGCGGAGGTTCGTCGACATCGTCGATCGACCTGACCGGCGCCGGCCCAAGCGGCACCAATGGGGGGATGGGGGCGACCAGCGGCGACGTCGGAGGACTGGGAGGCGTCAACAACACCGGTGACTCGGCATCGGGGACACCTGGCGGCCCCGGCTCGAACACGGTGTCGGCCGGTGACTCGGCCGGCAATGGCGGGGGTGGCGGCGGTTATGTGGGCGGCACCGGCTCCACCGCCACGGCCGGGGTGGACTGCGGTGCCGGCGGTGGCGGCGGTGCCGGGTCGTCGTGGGCCCTCAACTCGTCCGGAACCGCTTTCTCCACGACCTCGGCGTCGGCCTCTGCAACCTTGACCTTCTACGGCTTTGTGGGCGCGACGCCGTCCGTGACCACCAATCCCGCGTCGACCACGGTGGACGCCGGTCTGCCGGTGAACCTGTCGGCGGCGGCCACCGGGAACCCGTCGCCGGACGTGCAGTGGCAGGTCTCCACGGACGGCGGGCCCTTCACCGGCATCCTGGGTGCCACCTCGCCGACATATACGTTCACCGCCTCGGCCGGCGACAACGGCAACGTCTACCGGGCCGTCTTCGTCAACTCCATCGGCTCGGCCACGACCAGTCCGGCCACCTTGACCGTGTACACCATCCCCGTCGTCACCCAGCAGCCGGCCGATGCGACCGTCCTGACCGGACAAGACGCCACCTTCACGGCGGCCGCCTCCGGGAACCCGGCGCCCACGGTGCGGTGGGAGGTGTCGACCGACGGCGGCACGACCTTCAACCCGATCGCCGGGGCCACCGATCCGACCTACACCTTCGCCACCACCAGCGCGGACAACGGCGACCAGTACGAAGCGGTTTTCACCAACTCGGTGGGACCGACAGCCAGCGATCCGGCCACCCTGACGCTCGAATCGGTGCCCGTGATCAGCGCCCAGCCGGCCAACGTCTCCGTCATCACCGGCCAGACCGCCACCTTTGTCGCTGCCGCCACCGGGCTCCCGGCGCCGACCGTGCAGTGGGAGGTCTCGACCAACGGCGGCACGACGTTCACCGCCATCGCCGGGGCCACGTCGCCGACCTACAGCCTGACCACCGCACTCGCCGACAACGGCCATCAGTACGAGGCGGACTTCACCAATCCGGCTGGCTCGACCCTCACTGACCCGGCCACGCTCACCGTCCTCCCCATCCCGCCCCTGACCATCACGACCGCGTCCTTGCCGGCCGGCAGCGTGTACCAGAAGTCCCTCGGCAACACCTATTCGGGCACCCTGGCGGCGAGCGGCGGCCACCCGCCCTACAAGTGGTCGATCGCCTCGGGGAGCTTGCCCACCGGCCTCAAGCTGTCCAAGTCGAAGGGGGTCATCTCGGGCAAGGCCAGCTTCGCCGGCACGTTCACCTTTACCGCCAAGGTGGTCGACAAGAAAGTCGACAAGACCCAGAGCACGGCCACGAAGGTCCTGTCCATCACCATCAGCTGACCAGACCACCAGACGAGGTTCGGGCCAGACGAGGCTCGGGCCAGCCGAGGGCTCGGGCGGCCATCCCGCTAACATCGAGCAGCCGTTCCATCGATGGTGCGCTCGAAGCGGGGGCTGTGAGGCATGGTCAGGTCAATGAACTTCTCGGGTCGGGAAGCGCCGGCCCGGGCCGCCCCCTCGTCGTCTGTGGCCTCTCGGCGGCATCGACTCGGAGATGATCCGCCCTCGCTCCCACGAAGGTACCGTTGATCAACGTCATGACGGTGCACTGGCAGAGCGCCAAGTGGATCGACGTCCAGGCACAGTACCTGCGGCGCAACATCGCCACTCCGTACCGGGTCTTCGCCTCCCTCAACGGTATCGACGACCCTGCCCTGCGGGAACGGTTCCACTTCAGTGCCGATCTCCAGGGCACCCACGAGGAGAAGCTCAACGAGATGGCTCAGATCGCCATCGAGGAATCCGCTCCCTCCGACGTTCTGATGTTCCTCGACGGGGACGCCTTTCCGGTGGCGCCCCTGGGCGCGTGGATCCCCGAAGTGCTCGACGCGTACCCGCTGGTCGCCGTGCGCAGAGACGAGAACCTGGGCGATCCTCAGCCCCATCCGTGCTTCTGCATCACCACCGCCGGCTTCTGGCAGGAGCTCGGGGGCGACTGGCGCAGAGGGGGCCGATGGGTCAACACCGCCGGACGGGAATGCCAAGACGTGGGCGGAAGGCTTCTGCACCAGCTCGAGCAGAAGGACATCGAGTGGCTCCCCCTGCTGCGAAGCAACAACCACAGTTGGCACCCCGTCTTCTTCGGAGTCTATGACCACCGCGTCTACCATCACGGCGCCGGATTCCGGGTCATGGACAACCGGGCGGAGAACGCTCTGGATGCATACCGTCCGAGGTCGGACAGGCCGAGCTTGGGCATGCTGCGGGTGGCCGTGGAAAAGAACCCCAGGAGGCTGCTCCAGCTCCGGCCTCGCCAGCTGCTGGTCGCCCTCGACGCGGTCCGGATGATCATTCCCCTGCAGACCCGGAAACTCAAGAAGAAGCGAATGCTGCGGTTCGAACAACGGTTGTTGGCTCGCATGAAGACGGATCCTGAGTTCTACCGAGACCTCGACAGCTCCAAGTAGCCTCGACAACGCCACGTGGCCGGGGCTACGCCATCGAAATGAGCGAGCTGCCTCGGATACGAGGATCCTGAACCGAATCAGCCGTCAAAACCCGATCGAGAAGGCGGCCCATTCTCGGCGGAGTGGTCTACTTCCGCCTCCGCCACGGCAGACGACCTCGGCGATGTGCTCCGTCGGAAGTGAAGGCTCCTCGTCTGAGCACGACCACTCCAATGTCGACGGGGGAGTCGCCCCAGTCACGCACGGTTTGGGTATCGAGAGTGTCGAAACCCGATTGCTGCAGTTCCGAGACGAAGTCCTGCAAGGTGCCGTGCTTTTCTGGCGCCTCCACCGTGCGCCCTCCCACTCGATTCCACAAGTCGTCCCTCCCGGCGACGAGATCGAGGGTGAGAAGGGCGATCCCACCGGGCTTGACAATTCGGGCGATGTCCCCGAGGAGCGAACGTCGTTCGGCAGCGGGGAGGTGTTCGATGACGCCCAGACAATACGTTCCGTCAAACTGCGCTTCGAGCGGCAACTCGCCCATTGTGCAATTCCACGACTGATGGGCGAACCCTTGCTGGGCGTAGTCGAGATAGCCCCATTCGTTCCAATCAGCCCGACTCGGCCAGACCCTCTTTAGATCCGCCGGGTCGACGGTGTCCACTACATAGCCGCGCTGAGTCAGATAAGGGACAAGGGGATTGACGCCCGCTCCGATATCAACGATCGGGCTGCCGGGATGGAGCAGGGTCATGATGTACTCCGCCACCATCGGGTACTCCCACAGACGGGGAGCGTGATCCGGGAAGAATCCGACCGTCTCCCACGCAGACGTGCGCACTCTGATCAGACGGAGCAGGTTGGGGTGTTGTCGGGCGATCTTCGACAGTGTCTCGGGCTTGTAGTCGCGCGGATGCCGTTCCTCAGGAGGCTTCAACAGGAGAATCGTGGTAATGCCGTGTACCTCTCGCAACGGATATTGCTCGGCATCGGGGGCGAGCCGTGCCAGAGTCGACGAGAGAGGCTCGTAGAAATGGACGATGGAAGGATCCGTGTTCGGGGCCTGCTCGTAACCGGAGACGAGAAGCCCCCGGGTTGTGGCCTGGACCAGACGGCCAACGAGCTCCGCATAACTGGATTCGTTGGCCTGGTGGATGAGAGCGTCGAGGCAAAGAGTGAGGTCGGCGTGAACCGAATGGTCGGCAAGACCGCCGACCCGGTAGTCGCCCTCCGGTCGGCCGTCACGAGCCCGCTGAATTGCTTCCGGCGACACATCCAGTCCGACATAGTTGGCAAAGGGAAGGCCCTCGGTCGCCTCACCGTCGCCGCATCCCACGTCGAGAATGGATTTGGGTTGGAGAATATCGACCAAGGCCAGGAGGAGGTTCCTCGTCTCCTCCAGGGTCGCTCCTTGGCTATCGGAACCGGATCCACGGTCAGAGTTGGTCGACCGCCACTCCCAAAAGGTGGCGTTCGGGAACACGTCGCGCCAGGTTTCGGTGATGGCGGCATTGGCCATGTCGATCCGCTTGTCCACGGCACCGAAACCGGTTCGGATCAGCAGACCTGCCGGGCTCACGTTTTCGTGATAATGGATGACAGCAGGAATGGGCGGATCTGAGGGCATCTTTTGGCGTCGATGCGACGGGAAGTTCCACCGAGAATCCAGCGCATGCGCACCGATCCCCTCGGACGCCAGCGCCAGAGCCATGGCAATCTGATCTAGATAGAGAGTCGCACGGGCCAGGAGATCCCTACGCTCTAGCAACCACCGGGCCCAGTGGTCCCAGGCCCGCGCCACATCACCAAGGATTCCGCCGGGTACGAGGTAGAGACCGCCGTTCCCGTTTCCGGCAATCGTCGACTTGCTCGGATACCACTCCAAGGGCACAAGCGCCGGCAGTCCGACGCCGGCCTTCTCGAAAACGCTGGTGAGGATGCGAAGGGGTGGATGCTCGTTGTCGACAAGTTTCGAAGCAACCGATGTCGAGGGAAAGGAGAGGGTGCGGGGGTCTTCGAGCACCACCACGTCCGCGTCGCTCAGAATCGCCAGACCGTCTACGCCCATTGCGGCGAGGCGCAAGGCGCCGGCAATCTTGTTGCAGTGAGGGGACCGACTGTCGAAGGGCTCGATTGTCGTGACCCGAACGCCCTGGGCTTTCAGGAAATCGAGAATCTCGGACTGAGCCGTCCCGACCGAATGGACCACCAGGTCGGTCGGCTCCACTCCTGCGACTCGGGTCAACGAGGCATACCACCGAAGAGCTTCCCGGTGGAAACGAGGGTCGGTATCGACAACGCAGGAGAACACTCCGCCGGGCCAGGGCCGAGCCGACCCTTGATCGGGCGATTGGAGTGTTGTCTCGTCCCCCTTTTGGCTCACGGCACATACTAAGCATGACTCCCGATCGGGCCGACTGGCGAGGGAGGGACGCCGTCCGCGGGCGCCACGTACGGTGGGCTTGGTCGCGAAAAACGGTCGCGACTCTTGAGGATGCCCTTGGTCTGCTGGCAGAGGGTGACAAATGCGTGGAACTGAACCTCGTACTCGTCGGCCAGCGCTGGATCCGGCAGGAACCTGCGGCGGACCGCGACCATGTCGGGGATCTCTCCGTCGACCTCGGGGTACTCGGCGGCACAGGCGAGGGTGGTCGAAGTCAGGGCGGTTGCCAGCGGAGTCGCTGTGGATGAGGGCGGACGGGGTGCGTTTGCCTCTGCCTCCTGACGAGGACCACCCGGCGCCCGACAACGGCAGGCGGCCATGGTTATCGTTGGCCGGTGAGCATCGGAGCTGGCTCCGACCACGCCGGCTTCCGGCTCAAGGGGGCGGTGACCGAGCGTTTGGCCGCCGCCGGCCAGGAGATCGAGGACCTGGGCACCTTCTCGCAGGATCCGGTCGACTACCCGCCCATCTGCGCCGCGGTGGCCAGGTTGGTGGTCGCCGGAGGTGGCGATGGCGGCATCGTGATCGGCGGCAGCGGCCAGAGGGAGGCCATGGCCGCCAACAAGGTGCGGGGGGCCGGGCTGGTGGCCACCGAGCTCACCCTCGACAGCGTCGACGAGTTCATGTGCTGGTCGTTCGACGGCGGCTGGCGCGTGGCCCGGCTCACGGAGATCACCACCATCCAGGAGGAAGAAGCGGCAAAGGGGCCAACTTCCACCGGCCGATGACGGCGGTCGGGACCGCCGGGCCGACGAGGATCCGCTACCGCGCCGATGGTCGTCCCGGGTGACGCCGATCCCACCGGCGCAGCCCGTGTGCTCCGACCGGGGGTGGTCGAAGTGCTGGGCGACCGGGTGGTCCAGGTCGGGACCGAGCCGGCGACGGTCGGCGTCCCAGACGACGCCGGGGTTCGCGAGGTGCGGGTGAAAGGGGCCCTGCTTCCGGGCCTCGTCAACGTGCATTGCCACTCGCCCATGACCCTCTTCCGCGGCTCGGGAGAGGGTCTGCCACTCCATCGATGGTTGACCGAGGTCCTCTGGCCCATGGAAGCGCACCTCACCGATGAGGACGTCTACTGGGGGATGACCTTGGCCGCCGCCGAGCTTCTGCGCTTCGGGGTGACCACCTCGTGCGAGATGTACTTCCACGAGGACGCCATCGCCGACGCCGTCATCGCTGCCGGTAGCCGCGCCGTGGTCGCCCTTGCCGTTCTCACCTTCGATCCCGACCCCAAGGCCGGGTGGTGGGAAGGCCGCATCGCCGAGATCTGCGATTTCCACCGACGACGTCATGGCCAACAGGACCGCCTCGAGGTGGGGCTCGCCCCCCACGCTCCCTACAGCGTCCCGTTGGCCGCGCTCTCCGAGACGGCGGTCGCCGCTCGCGAGCTCGGCGCCCTCTTTGCCATCCACATGGCCGAGACGGAGGAGGAGCGCGACCGGTTCGTGGCCGAGCACGGGCGTACGGAGCCGGCCGTGCTCGCCGACCTCGGTGTGCTCGACGCCCGGGTCGTGGCCGCCCACAGCATCTGGCTCTCTCCCGAAGACATCGAGCTGTATCGGCGATTCGACGTGGCCGTGGCCCACTGCCCCTCGAGCAACGCCAAGCTGGCCTCGGGCATCGCCCCGTTGGGCGAGCTGCTCGGCGCCGGCCTCCGGGTCGGCCTCGGCACCGACGGGCCGGCGTCCAACAACGATCTCGACCTGTGGGACGAGGTCCGGCTCTGCGCCATGCTCGCCCGTCTCCGACAACGGGACGCCAGCGCGGTGGGCTCGTCGGCCGCGTGGAGCCTCGCCACCCGCGGCGCCGGGCGCGCCCTCGGGCGTCCCGACGTGGGTGTGCTCGCCGCCGGGTCGGTGGCCGACATGATGGCGGTCGACCTCGACGACCCCGTTTTCGTCCCGCTCGTCTCGGACGCACAGCTGGTCGACCACCTGGTGTGGTCGGCCTCCAGCCGGCTGGTCACCGACGTGTGGGTGGCCGGACGCCCGGTGGTCGCCGATGGGCGGTGTGTGACCGTGGACGTCGACCGGGCCCGCCGCGAAGTCGAGGAGCGAGCGAGACGCCTTCGAGCCGCCGCCACGTGACCAAACCGGCGCCAGAGACGCCGGCTTCAGCCGGTCGTTCGCTCGGCGTAGCGGGCCACCCCCTTGGCGAACCCGTTGACGATGCGACGAAGGACGATCGTGACCAGCGCAGCGGTACCGGGCAGAGGTTCGTCGAACCGCACCGACCACGAGATATCCGTGCCCGAGCCGGTTGCTTCGAGGAGGACATCGGCCCGATAGTTGCGGGCGGGGAATCCCGAGATGATCGTGTAACCGAGGTGGTGCGGCGGCTCCCAGGCCACGACCTCTTCTCGGGACCCCACGCCGTGGCGGGTGAACCGACGGAGCGCACCCACGCCGTCGGGGTCCGGCGAACCGTCCCGCTCGAGCGCGGTGTGGTCGAGGAACGACCACTCCTTCCAGCGCCGCGCCTCAGCGATGAGGGGCCAGACGGTTTCTGGGGGAGCGGCTGAGTGAGAACGGACCACGAACGCTCGCCTCCCCGACCGTTCCTCCGGCTCGGCCGGTGACGGCCCGGTCACCCCTCGGCGTGAGCCTTCAATGCATCAAGGCTGCTCTGGTAGATCGACGTCATCAACTCGGCCATGGAATCGGGCTCGGCGTCGACGTCCCAGGTCACATGTGAGCCCTCGCCTCGCGGGGACACCGTCACCACCGCCTGGTGGCGCTCGACGGGTGCGCCGTCGACGATCGAGTAGGTGACGGCGCGGCCGTCATCGTCCTTTTTCACCAGCTCCTCGGTGATGGTCATGCCCATGGTGTCGAGGATGCGACGGTCGCCCTCGACCCGGCAGGCGTCGATGCCCGGCATCCAGGTGGCGATCCCTCCGAAGTCGCCGACCACGGCCCACACTTTGTCGGCCGGCTGGTCGATGTCGATGCTGGCCTGTCCTGTTGCCATCTCACCTCGTTTCCAGCGGCCAACCGGCCGCACGCTTCCGGATCCACTGTCGCCCGTCGATCGGGTCTGCCGGGTGCCCCGCATGGTAGGCGGGGCCGCCCACGCCCTCCAGAGCGAGTCGAGTCAGCGCGGGCGGCGCCGACGCGCGGCCTCGGCTACCGCCGGTGGCGTCCAGCCGATGTCGGTCTCCTGCAGGTTGGTTCCCGGCAGGACGATCTCGTCGATGCGATCGAGCACGTCGGTGTCCAGCCGGAGGTCGAGAGCGGTGAGCTGCGCCTCGAGGTGATCCATGGTCCGGGGGCCGATGATGGGTGCGGTGACCGCCGGATGCTCGAGCACGAACCCGAGGGCCAGCTCGATGAGGGTGAGGCCGGCACCCTCGGCCAGCTGGTTGAGCGCGTCGACGGCGTGGAGCTTCTGCTGGTTGCCGGGCAAGGACAGGTCGTAGCGGTCGGGCAGCATGGCCGAGCGCCGGCTCTTGTTCTCGCGTCCGGCACCGAAGGCACCTGACAGCCACCCACCGCCGAGCGGGCTCCACGACAGCACGCCCATGCCGAACTGCTGGCAGCGGGGGAGGACCGCGGCCTCGATGCCCCGCACGAGGATCGAGTACGGCGGTTGCTCGGTCACGAAGCGCTCGCGGCTGCGACGTTCGGCCACCCACTGGGCCTCGACGATGTCGTCGGCTGGGAACGTAGAGCTCCCGATGTAGCGGACCTTCCCGGTGCGCACCAGGTCGCTCAGGGCCCCGAGCGTCTCATCGATGTCCGTCTCCGGCGAAGGCCGGTGGATCTGGTAGAGGTCGATGTAGTCCGTGCCCAGCCGACGGAGGCTGTTGTCACACTCGGTGAGGATCCACCGGCGCGAATTGCCCTGGGTGTTGGGGTCCTTGCCCATCTGGCCGTGCACCTTGGTGGCGAGGACGATGTTCTCTCGCCCGAGGCGGGCCAGGGCCTTGCCGACGATCTCTTCGGACTCGCCGGCGGAGTACACGTCGGCCGTGTCGATGAAGTTGATGCCGGTCTCCAGAGCCCGTTCGATGATGCGCACGCACTCGTCGTGGTCGGTCGTCCCCCACGCCCCGAACATCATGGCTCCGAGGCAGAGGGGAGACACCTTCACACCCGTGCGGCCAAGGGTACGCAGTTCCATGAGGCGGATGGTAGCAAGCACGGTTGCGGGCCCAACAGGGCGCCGAGGGAGGCGGGCTTCGCCCGCAGGTGGCCCCCATTCATCGTGCCGAAGGATGCGTGGACGTTGCTCGGAGAAGTGCAGGCATTTCGAGCCGAGCTCCTTTGCGTCGCTTTGCCGAAATACTCAGCTGCTGGGGACCGTCACACCTCACTGAAGCCCGAACCGCCTCTTCGGCGATCACCCGGAAACCAGTCTGGCCAAAGATCGAGATCGATCTCGGGAACCATCGTCAATAAAGCACGAATGTCGGGCTCATAGCGCGCGACAAGCTCCTCGCGAACATGCCCTGGTAGTTCCACCTTTGGTCCAACGGTCACGTTCACCTGGCGTACCTGCAATCGCGGAGCGTCGTTTATTCCCAGAAACTCCAGCGTCCGACGCAGCTCATGGGAGGGTTCGATGAGGCATTTCTCGAACTGCAGTATCAGGATATTCGATGGATTCACCGCGGCACGGAGCCGCGCGAGCTGCGCTCCGTACATGCCCATCGCGAAGGCGTCGTCAGCGTACGAGAAGCGTGACAGAGAGTGGGGGACGAAGTTCTCCTCCCACGTCAGACCCGATTGATACCGCTCGATGGGATTGCGCAACATGACAATGAGTTTCGCAGTTGGCGCGATTCGGCCGAGCAGCGGTGGTACCCAGAAGTGGTGCATGTAGCTCGGAGTCCACTCACCGGTGAGCTTCCCCGGGGGGCGCGGGAACCATTTCAGGTATGTCTCGACATCGGCCTCGGACGGCGTCGACGCGTAAAAGCGGTCGAAGAAGTGTCGCTCCTTTCGCACCCCAGGTTCTGTGTGAATGGCCGGTTGTGCGTTAAGGAGCCGATACCACCAGGATGTCCCGGCCTTCTGCACCCCGACACCGATGAAGTCAGGAAGCCCTGTCACCCGACCCGGTGCCACCGGTGGCGGCTCGGTCGCAACGGGATACCGGCCCGGCGGGATGCGGTCGAGGGCCTCTCGGAGGAGCAGCCTCCTGGGCTCGGGGACGAATCGGAGGGCACCGTCGATCACACGAGCCCGAGTGTCCGACACCCTCTTGGTGTAGCTCGCATCTCGACGCCGAGACCCTTTCAGCATTACCTTCGCCCTCCTCTCAAGCGCTGTCCAGTCGACCGGATGCGCGTCGGACCGCATCTTCCCTCTTCTTCCCCTAGTGATAACAAGCGCGCCGACGGGCGGACGGGGCGGCCGTTCATTGAGCCACCTGACCTGGACCCGACTTATTGGTCCACGGGAATAGCGTTGTGGCCGGGTTGACGTCCAATCTTAACGTTTGGAACTCATCGGGCGTGCGGTCGTCGAGCGAGCTGTCTCGTCGGTTCGGGTTGTCAGAAGTTGACGATGTAGTCGGCCATAGCGGTAGCGAAGCTAGGTCTTCTTGGTCCCGAGGTCTCTGGATGTTGTGACCAGTTTCAGGCTGCTCTATAGAGGGGTCCGCCCCGGATTATTCGGGAACCATGGTCCGCAGGAGCAGGTTCTCAGGCATCATCAGCGTCAAACTAGGGACCGCAATCCCCTGACGACTTGGGTCAGTACGCCCCGCCCGAAAGCACTCATGCAGGGCGTAACAGCCGAAACCCAGTGAAAACACCGCCGTCCGTTCCGCCCAAGATGCCATCAGATCGACAAGATCTGTCACGGCCGCCGACTCGCCGTTGATCCCGCCGTCAGCTGGGGGTCAGACGAATGATTGAGGCTATGACAGCTGATTGAGCTAGGACAGCCCGATGCCAGCCACGGATGAGACCCCCGAGCCCGAGTCCCTGTTCGTGGACGACGGCGGCACGTTCGTCCCCACCGAGTTGTCCCGGGGACCATGGTCGCCCGACGCCTTGCACGGCGGTCCCGTGGCCGCCCTCGTCATCCGGACCGTCGAGCACCATCGTCCGGGAGAGGACCTCCAGGCGACCAGACTCACCCTCGAGCTCCTTCGGCCGGTGCCGTTGTCGCCACTCACCGTCCGGACCCAGACGGTGCGCGACGGGCGCAGGGTCCAGCTGGTCGACGCCTCCGTCGAGGCCGAGGGCCGCGACGTGGTCTGGGCCCGCGTCCTTCGCATCCGCACGCTGGGCGCCGACCAGCAACTCCGGACGAGCCTGGCCGAGGAACCTGCTCCCCCGCCCCCTTCGGCCGGACGAGATGGCCTTTCTCCGGTCCTCGGGGGACGGGCCTTCCACAGCGACGGTGTCGAGATGCGGTTCGTCGGGGGGGCGTTCGCGCAGCTGGGTCCGTCTACCGTCTGGATCCGTTTGCGGGTTCCCGTGGTCAGCGGTGAGGAGCCGACGCCCTGGCAACGGGTGGCGGCGGCTGCTGACTTCGGCAACGGCGTCTCGTCCGAGCTCGACTTCCAGACCCACCTCTTCATCAACCCGGATCTCAGCGTGTTCGTCCACCGACCACCAGTCGGTGAGTGGGTGTGCCTCGACGCGCGGACCCGGTTCGGGACTCCGGGGATCGGGATGGCGGAGTCGGCGCTCTGGGACATCGAAGGGCGCATCGGTAGGGCCGCTCAGTGCCTGTTCGTCGAGCGTCATGCGACCTAGCGCACCCACGCGTCGGCGAGATGGCTCTTCTCTGTCAAATGCGTAGTCCGATAATGAGATGTACAGTCGTTGCGAGCTGGATCGGCTTGGACCAGCTCAAGGGTTGATGCGAGGGCGGGCGGTCGTCACATCGTGCACCACTCATTGGGGCCGGACCGATCGCTGCACTTCGCGCAGGATCCGAGGGGAATTGGGAAGCAGCTATGAGTGGCATTCGAGCGAAGATTAGAAAGTTAATGCCGAGACGTACCCTGGCGATGTTAAGGAGGATACGGAACAGAATTCGTCCCCGCGATTCCCTCACGCGGCTGTTGGAGCATCGGAAAAGCACGAAAAAGACAAACGAGTATAGAGTCAAAATGACGATATCCTGTCGGGATTGCGGCTCGATTCCGAAAGTCCCAAATGCCGGAGAGGTCCAGTCACTCGGCGGCAAAGAGTATCAGATCATGCACAATGGCTTGTTGGTCGAATCGGGGGGTTATTTCGGAAAGTGGACGGAGACCATCATCCGGGAACTAGAGGGACACCACGAGCCCCAAGAAGAAAAAGTATTCTACGAGGTTCTCAAGCTCCTACAGCCTGGGGCAACGATGATCGAACTCGGTTCTAACTGGGCTTACTATTCCATTTGGTTCAACAAGTGCATTCCACAAGGCAGGAATTACTGCTGCGAGCCCAACCCAGAAAGCCTCAAACTGGGGATGCGCAATGCAGAGGCCAATCATTGTGCGGACATCCAATTCATTCAGGCTGCTGCCGGCAGCGACGATGGCCGATTGATGATATTCCCTACCGGGAAGGTGACCGTCCCGATACGGTCCATAGATGGGATTGCGCGCGAGTTCGGCTTGGAATACGTGGACATAGTGCACATGGACGTCCAAGGCGCCGAGTTGGATGCTATCGAAGGATCTGTCGAGGCCATACAGAGCAAGTCCGTGAGGTTCCTGTTCGTATCGACCCATCATTACAGCATCTCAAAGGACCCTCTCACTCACGAGAGATGCATAGCACTCATCGAAAAGTTAGGCGGCCACATTTTGGTCGACCATGCGGTGCACGAGTCGTTCAGCGGCGACGGGCTGATCGTGGCTTCTTTCCTCGAAGATGACAAGGAACGTCGTTATGACATCAGTCGCAACAGGATGAAGGACAGTCTCTTCCGGTCCTACTCCGAAGACCTCGATATCTTGATTAATCCCCCGTACGGGAAATGATTCTTCCTCAACACGCCGGCACCACCATTTGGCATCTCGCATCTCGCCACCGAAGCATCCCGTCTCGAGAGCGACGGTCCCGTTGACGACCGCGGTCCACCGGTTTCACTGTTCGAGTAATCGAGCTCGACGACGCGGGCACCGCTCGCTGCCCACCACGAGCAGGCGGTCATGTGTCGCAGGTGACAGACCGGACAACTGGCCCAGGGAGTTGCCCGGTTCGTGTCAATATCCTTATGTCCGGACCAGGTAGGGCGCTTGGTGCCGGAACTCGGCCAGATAATTCGTGGGGTCGACCGGACCCATCGTGGGCTTTCCTTCGGCCGGGCTCTCTGAAATGAGGTGTCCACGAAAACGGGTCAACTCAAGTCGTGTGCGTGGCTCACTCATTGCCCAAGCGAGCAGCTGCCGACTTCGCTGATCGCCAGCTTCAGTACCGCTAAACTCAAGCCAGTATGCGCTTGATGCACCGCACTGTGCAACGCCTAACTCCTGGTATCGGAAACAAGAGGTTTACTGATGATGACCTTGTAAGGCTTGCTCGTCCCCTCGTTATCGCGCTGGCCAATTGCCGATTGATCCTGCATTTCGGCACGCCGAAGACCGGAACTTCGTCGATCCAAGCCACGCTCTGGTCCAACCGAGAGCTATTGAAAGATCACGGGATTCTCTATCCATCGAACGTCTCATCCGAGAAGAGGCATCAATATCTTGTCACCTGCCTACGACGCCCAGTCCCAATAGCGTTGGCCGAGGGACTCAACGCGTCCATTGCCGAGATAAGAACTGATACGCAGGCAGTCCTTTTATCGGCTGAGGGCCTTTATCTGCACTGGACTCAATTCGAAGCTGCACCGCTCCGTCTATTTCGGCAGCTGACCTCCGCTGTTCCAACCGAGGTCATAGTTACCTTACGAAGCCGTCCAGAGTTCGTCGAGTCCTTATACAAACAATCTCTAGAAAACCCCCCCAAGGAGACAGGGTGCTCCGTGCCTCCCTCAATCGAGGAATTCGTAGATCTCTCCGAGATCGCCCCAACACTGGACTATGCGCGCCAGTTGACGGAGATACAAGAGAGCCTGGAACCCGAACTGCTCCGGGTAATACCGTACAGCACTTCGATCGTTGACACATTCCTTGAGTGCCTCCCGCTGGAGGCGAGGATTTTGGAAGAAATCGAACCAGTAACAAGTGTGAATCCGTCCCTGTCTGGCCATGCCGCCCATGTCCTCCGTCTCTATCTGGAAAATACCCGCGAGCCGCATGCCCGTCAGCAGGTGATCCATCAACTTCATTTGCTCTCTTCCGGTGTACCATCACCACCCCTGGTTACTCAAGAACTTGTTGATCGCCTAAGAGAACGCTACAAGGCCGGAGATGCCCTTATCCGTGAACGCTTCGGGATAGACGTCTCCTGAATGAGGGCTTCACAGCTCGACTACCGCGAAGGAGTCTGGCCCAGCCGCCTCGTGCCGCGTCATGCAACGTTTGCGCGCTGTACCAGCTCACATAGGGCTTCGCCCCGAGCATTGCGGTTCCGCCAAATGATATAGCGGCGGATCATGATGGCCTGGGCTTCGTGGCTCTCGTGGTCAGTGCCATCGAGGCAGAAGTAGCGTCACCGCGGTGAACTGGGCCTCGATCCGGTTGAGCCAGCTGGCATAGTTCGGCGTGTAGGCGAGCTCGACGTTGTGGGCCTCGGCCCACTGTCAGTCCGACCTGGTCGTCGGTCTTCGTCGAGAGAAGGGGTGGCGCTGGAGTTGTCGAGGACAATGGCCAGTCGGGTGCTCGGCGGGTAGAGGCTACGGATGTAGTGAATGAAGGCGAGGAACTCGGTCCAACCCTTCTTCGCCTTGACCTGGCCATAGAGCATGTCGGCCGAGAGCGGCAACCGCACGCGCCCAGCCATGCTCCACTTTGCGCGATTGCCTGGTCAGAGTGGTGGACGCGCCCCCCGAACGTTGCCGGTCACGGCACTAGCTCGAACAGCATGTTGTAGTCGCCGGAGACGGCACCCGCCCGATCAGGCGCAATTCATGTTCCGTCACTCCCCGGCAGCTCCAACGCGTCGACCGAGAGCCCCGAGGTCTACGCCAAGCAAACGTTGGGCCGGACGCCCTGAGCTCCTCACGGTGTGTTGGTCAACGCTCGCTCGAACGCATCGGTCGATTTCTCCCACGAAAACTCCCTCGCTGTTGCCTGTCCGAAGCCCGCAATCCGTTCCCTGAATGTGTCGTTGGCGATGAGTACTTCGAGCTGATCGGCCATGGCCGCGACGTCACCCACCGGGGCGAGGAGAATGTTCTCGCCGGAACGTGCGAAGTCAGTCACACCTCCGTTCTCCGTAGACACCACGGCCGCACCGCACGCCATGGCTTCGAGAGCAACCAGGCCAAACCCTTCGGCCCAGCTGGGCACCAGGAATACAGCACAATCGTTATAGAACTCGGCCATGGCTACATCATCTGCTGCCAACCTGGTTCCAATCCAACCAGGTAGGTCGCCCGGACGATCGCTGCATACTGACAATGCCTCGAAGACATGACCTCGGGCACGCAGCTCGTGCAGTGCGGCAATACCATCGGCCGACCCCTTTTGAGCGCGCTCCATTCGTAAGATCATCCCGATGGTCGACCCGCGATCCGTCGATTCGCGATGCGAGCGGAAAACGCCTGTATCCACTCCAGGACAGACGATCGCGACCGGATGGCGACCCATTCGCGCTAGCAGCGCTGCAACGAATTGAGAGCCAGCGATGATCGGGAGGTATTCATTCGTAAGGCTCTGTTCGATAATTTGCCTGCGTTCAGCATCGGCAATGGACCAGGAGTCGTATGCCCACGCCAGCTGCACAACCTTCTTCGCCTGGTCCCGTAATTGCCAAAAGTATCGCTCAGAACGCCAGCCCATCAGGACGAGAGCGTCCGTGCGAGGTATGGTCCACTTCTCTTTGTCGAATACGTAGCGAACTTGAACCTTAGGCGACAAATTGAACCACGGAAAGAGCTTGTAATCGCGCACATGGCGCAGAATCCGTGCTCTCGTCACCTCAAGCTGCTGCCGTCGACTCTTACCTCGAGTTACGAGTGTCACGCTATGGCCCCGCTCACTCAGCCGATTGGCATATTCGAAAAGGACACGGTGGGATCCGTCAGGCCTTCGCGTGTAACTAGGAAAAAAGAGCGTGATGCGCATTCCTCATGGCCTTTCCGTCGTCGAGAAAAGCTCCGAAAGCGAGGCTAGCAACTGGGTTCGGAACCTGTTCAATCAGCAGAACGGTTCCGATCAACGCTCGTGAGCGGTCCTGTGTTACCGGTTTTCGGCGCCTCACCGAGTCGAATATCATCGCGTATTTTGTGGAGCGTTTCAGACAAAAGTAAGCGCAAGAGTGCCGAATCTCAATGACAGGCTCTTCGGGATCGGGGCTTTGGTGTTTAACGCTCCAATGTCAGGGCCGGCTGGAAATCTCATTGCGACGGCGACGTTCGATTGGGTGTGCTTGTCGGTTGATAGCGAGCGCGTTCGACATATGCAGAAGAGGGGGCACAGTGACCAGAATGATGAGTAAAGCCAAGGAGACCGAGGCGAGGATCCTACCGCCGCGCACCGTCATGGCCGTCAGCAAAGCAAATCTCTAGAGGGTTCGAGACACACTTCGCCCATTGATTCAGCATTGAGGTTCCGAGAAAAGCACAGAGTGGCGATGACCGCTGTCTGCTGCGACGACATTCCGAACTTTGCAAATGCTGGGATACATGCGAATCGTGGGGTAGAGAGCCTCAGGCCATTCTGGTCCGTGCTTTCGGTTATCTGGGTCTACGCGTTCAACTGGGGAGAACGGGCTCTGATTCTGGGTGCTGATGGTCGCTGAGGCCAGGTGATACCGCCGGCGTGCAGCAGCACACGGAGGCGGTAGTGGTCGAAGGACTTGAAGCCGCGGCCAGCTCGTTTGACCTGCTTCACACAGAAGTTCTGGCCTTCGGTCGGACCGATCGACGCCCCGGTCCGATGGTGATTCAAGATCTCCTTTCTCCATTGCTGCAGGGTGTCGCCGAGGGACCGGATCTCGACGACGTCATCGGATCGGCATCCGGTGATGGCCTTTTCGAGCAGGACGGCGGCTTCCCTCGGATCGTCGGTGAGATAGACGTCACGGACTGACTCCTTGGCCAGCCAGGCACCGAGCAGCTCGTCGTGGGGATCGCCGATGCGCAACCCGAGGAGCAGGCGATCGTGTCCTCGTTGGTCGAGCCGCTCGGTGCCCTTCAACAGGAACTTCCGGATCCGATAGAGAGGATCGTGCTTGCGGCCCCGATGGCCGAGGGTCTCGTTCTGGACCCGACGGCGCACCTTGTCCACGCAGCGGTTGGCACCCGAACCACGTGAAAGGGATCCCCCACCCGGATGGCGTGGTCGAGGTGGGGTGCAGTGCCGGCCCGGTAGCTCTCGGCCAAGTCCGTCGCCACCACCCGGATGCGAGACAGCCAAGCCGAGTCTTGGTCGGCACACCATCGGCGCAGGTCAGAAGGTTCGTTCCCTTCCACCACGTCGATGATCTTGCGGCGCTCGAGGTCCACCATCCACGTGGCGTAGATGGTGGCCCGATCGGCTTTGGCCGAGAGGAATGAGGTCTCATCGATCCCCAAGGCCTTGACCTTTCCGACCCGTTTCGGGCCGTCGACGAGCGGGGTGCCGTGGAGGGTCGCCGCGCTCATGACCGTCCACCAGCACACCGAGAGCTCTTTGGCGACAACGGCCACGGGCATGGCCACCTCGTCCACGTGGCGTGTGGCCTAAGCACCTGCTCGCAGCGTGAGCACCGCCCGAGGGGCCACGTGTTCGGTGTCCTCCGTCCAGGTCTTCGCCGCTGACAGTCCGAATCGACACACCGCCACCGGCGCTTCAACCACACGAGGCGCACCGTGCGTCCGAAGCACGGCAGATCCCGGATGTCGACCCGAAGACGATCCTGGGCCTCGGCTCGGACGCCACACGTCGCACACCCGGCGACATCAGCCGTCGTCCCGACGGTCACCGTCATCTTTGAGGGCTTCCGGTCAACTGAGAGCACCCGGAAACCGTCCAGTCCCAACGTGGAGAGGACCTCCTCGTGTGGTCGTAGAGCAACCACAACGATGGTGGGACCTCTGGCCGCGTTGGTGGACCTTTTCCTACGTCACGCCCCCCAGTTCAACGCGAAGAGCCGGTTATCTGGGCAAGTGGCGACGATCATCAGAGAACTGTGTGGCCAATATGTGCCTCAGGAAGAGAGATTACTTCGCGAGACCCTTTCCCAGATCTCCGGTGGATCGGCCATGATCGAACGACACCAGGGTCTTTACCCTGGTGACAATCAATCGTCCTCGGCTCAGTCGTCCCTCGATGCGGTGCCCACCGCTGGGATGATCCTTAGCAAGGGGCCCACCAAGGACTTTCGCGAGGCATCGCCGCGCTGGAACAGCTTCGAGCCCGTGGGCACCGGTTCAACGTCATAGGTGTCGGTCCTCAGCGTCCCCCTGACCTGCCATCATGGTTTCACTCACGTACCGCCGACGGCGATCGAGATATGGCGCAGTTCTGGCGTGAATGCTCGATCTTCTTGCTTCCGAGTCGTTACGAGGGTTTCGGTCTGCCTGCTTTGGAGGCCATGGCGTGCGGTGCAGCGGTCGTCTCTACCGACAACGGCGGAATCACAAACTTTGCCGTTCGGGTGAGAACATGCTCATCGCTCAAGTCAGCAGCCCTGAAAGCAAGGCTGATGAGGTCGCCGTGCTTCTGTCCGACGACGTTCAGCGGCAACGGCTTGCTGTTGCCGGGGTGAAGACGGCCGAAGGCTTCTCGTGGGACAAGGCGGCAGATGCCTTCGAGCGAGTCCTCAACGACCTCGTGCGTCGACCAGGGATCACGAGCGAACGGCCACAGTGAGGGAGGTCTGTGGTTCCGTTCCGTGAAGGCGCGCCGTTCAGAAGTATGTATACGTGGCCGCACTTGAAAGCGATGGACGGTATGGGCGACCTTGTCGCCGCCCGTTGCGGCTGGACCGACGACGGTCGGTCCCATCGTGGCCGCGTACCTCACCATGACATGCGCCGAGTCCCTCGGCGTAGCGATGACCGGTAGGTGCCGTGGGTCAGTGCGAGAGCCAGGCGTCCGGGTCGTCGGTGAGCTTGCGCACCTGGCGCGGGAGCTGCCCGGCCACGATGTCGGCGATGGTGACCTGCTCGAGGACCTGGCGCAGGCCGGCTCGGACCGCCACCCACACCTCTTGTAGGTGCTCGGCTGATCCCTCGTAACTCGCAGCCTCCGGCCGCAGGCCCCGGACCTCGGCCAGCGGCCCGTCGAGCGGGCGGATGACGTCGGCCACCGAGATCTCCTTGGCCGGCCTGGACAGGCGGTAGCCACCGTCGGCTCCCCGTTGGCTGAGCAGCAGGCCGGCGCGCCTCATGTCGTTCAGGATGCTCTCCAGAAACTTGGCCGGCAGGCCCTGGGCGCCGGCCAATGCCTCTGCGGTCACCGGCTGTCCCTCGGCGTCGGCCAGCGTGCACAGTGCTCGGACGGCGTAGTCCACTTTGGCCGAGATGTACACGGGAGGTGATTCTTCCAGAGGACATCCCCTGGTGCCGTCGCGTGCTCCGCGGGCAGGCCGGGGCGGGCTGGTTCGCTCCTGACGAGGGGCCGGCCGCCGGCGCCGTCCCTGCCTCAGCCCCTGGCCGCGTCGAGCAGGCCGTAGCGCCGGCGCACGCTCAGGTTGGCTCGGGCAAAGGCGGTGTCGACGAGTATGCCGATGACCACGATGACGATCATCATGGCCACCACCACGCCGTAATCCCCCTGCGTGTCGGCATTGACGATGCGACCTCCCAGGCTGAGCGGGGTGACCAGGATGAGGAACTCCCCGGCCATCAGCGCGTGCCAGGCGAACGCCCACCCCTGCTTGAGCCCACCCAGGATGCTGGGGAAGGCGGCGGGGAGAACCACGTGGCGCTCGAGGGCGAGCCCACGGGCCCCGAGGATCCGCCCAACTCGCAGCAGGCTCGGTGGAACCTGGTCGATCCCACTGATGAAGCCGTTGGCCACCGCCGGGGCCGCCCCGAGGACCATCATGAGGAGGATGGCGTTCCTGGTGATGCCGAACACCATCACGCCCAGGGGATACCAGAGCACGGAAGGCATGGTCTGCATCCCGGTGATCAAGGAGCCGATGCCGGCGCGCAGCACGGGGATGCGGGCGACGGCCGTTCCCACGATGCCACCGATGATCACCACCAGGATGTAGCCGATGACCGCCTGTTGGGCCGTGACCCAGCAGGCCTGCCAGAAGTACGAGGTGCCGAGAAGATCCCAGAGCTGCCGGGCGGCGGTGGCGGGTGACTGGAGGATGTAGGGCTTCCAGTGGACCCACACCGCGATCTGCCAGACCAGCAGGATGAGGCCGAAGGCGATGAGCTTGGGCCAGGTGGCTCTCCACAGACGTTGGGCGACGGTCTTGCCGGTCCGTCCATCGCCACTGTCGAGGGCGTCGAGCCCGGCCAGGGCCTGGCTCAGTGACGGGGAGTTCGATCCATTGGCAACCGCGGTCGTCGCTCCGTTCCCGTTGGAAGCGGGTGTCGTCACCGTCGGCGCCTGCGGACCGTCAACCACCATGTCGGCCCACCTCGGCGCGTAAGTGATCCGTGACCGTGCTGGCCAAGCTGGCGATCTCCACGGAATCGATGCGGCGGGGGCGGGGGAGGTCGACGTCGTAGGTGGCTGCCACCCGGCCGGGACGGCTGGTGAGCAGCACGATCCGGTCCCCCAGCCGGGCTGCCTCGCGCACGTTGTGGGTGACGAAGAGAACGGTGAAACGCCGCTCCTGCCACAGCGATTCGAGCTCGTCGTGGAGCAGGTCGCGGGTGATGGCGTCCAGGGCGCCGAATGGCTCGTCCATGAGCAGGAGACCGGCGTCCTGGGCCAGGGCACGCGCCAGGGCGGCGCGTTGACGCATTCCGCCGGACAGTTCGTGGGGGCGCTTGGGCCCGAAGCCGGCGAGGTGGACGCGTTCGAGGAGGTCGTCGGCGATTCCTCGCCGATGGGACTTGGCCACGCCTCGCAACCGGAGTGGAAGCTCGACGTTGGCGGCCACCGTCAACCATGGGAGCAGGGCGGAGTCCTGGAAGAGCATGGCCGTCCCCGTACCCCCGGTCCGTCCGACGGAAGGGTCGCCGGCCACGGGGCGGTCGCCGGCCGATTCGGACGCGGTGACGTCCACCGCCCCCACCGTCGGTCGGTCCAGGCCGGCCACCAGATTGAGGATGGTCGTCTTCCCACATCCCGAGGCACCGACCAGGCACACGAACTCGCGGGGCTCGACCTGCAAGGTGATGTCGGCCAGAGCGGCGACCGCGCTGTCTCCGACCCCGTAGCGCTTGGAAACCCCGGTGAGGGCGACCGACGGGGAGCGGCTGGGGGCGCCGGAGGTGCCTGGCGGAGTGAGCGTGGTTGTCATGACGAAAGCGTCGGTTTTCCTTGGGCCCTCAGAAGCTGGTTGACCGGTCCCAGGTCGTAGATCCCACTGATGTCGGTGGTGGTGAACCCGGCTGCTTTGGCATGGGCCTCGTCGGTGGCGATGGTGGACGCCAGGGGATTGTTGGTGAAGGTCATGTCCGACCAGGCGGCGTCGAGCTCGCTCGTGCTCAGCGCCTTGCCGGTCAGAGTGGCGAGCGCAGCATTGGCATCGGTCCGGGCGCTGGTGGGCGACGACTTGATGAAGGCAGTGGCGGCCAGCTGCCCCTTGAGAAGTGCGGTGACCACGCTCGGATGGGCGGCCAAGAAGGGGGCGGCGACCACCAGCACGGTGGTCGAGAACTGACCGTTGGGCCACTGCGTCTTCTCGTTGACCAGCTCGTGCCCGCCCTTGGCCACCATCTCGGCCACGTAGGGCTCGGGGACCCAGGCGCCGGCGATGGTGCCGGCCTCGAATGAGGTGACGGTGGTGGCGTTGGCCTCCGGCAGGATGGTGACTTCACCACTGCCGCCGTTCGGGCCGGGGAAGGTCAGCCCCTGCTTCTTCAGCCAGGTGCGCAGGGCGACGTCCTGGGTGTTGCCGAGCTGGGGCGTGGCCAGGGTCTTGCCCTTGAGCTGGCTTGGCGAGGTGATCGAGGAGGACACGACGAGGGCCGCACCACCCGAGGTCGCCCCCGAGATGATCCTGATGGCCTTGTCGTGCGAGTACGCGGTGATGGCCGAGTTCGGGCCCATGTAGGCGGCGTCGAGCGATCCGGCGAGCAATGCGGTGACTTCGGCCGGACCGGCGTTGTAGGTGGAGGTCGAGAGGGTCACGTTGCTCGGAAGGTTCTTCTTGAAGATTCCCTCCTGCACGCCGATCAGCGCCGGGGCATGGGTCAGATTGGTGAGGTAACCCAAATTCAGCGTGACGGGTGCGCCGGATGTCGTGGCCGTCGACGCCGCCGTCGTCGTAGGGCTGGAGGAGCCCGAGCTGCACGCGGCCGCCACCAGGCCCGCGGCGGCCACGCCGGCCACAGCGGCCAAACGGCGGAACCGCCGGCGCACGAAGGATGTGGTCTGGACTGCGGTCACGGTGTTCCTCTTCTCTGGTTCGGTTCGATCGTTTGGATTGTGATTCCGGTATTTCTCCGCCGGTGAGACATCGCCGGAGGACGACAGTTCCCTTGGCATCGACAACTTGGTGTCGCCCCTTCGGATCCGCTCTGACTCGGGTTTCTTCGTGCGCTGGGGCTTTCGCTGGGACGACCGATGCACTGGCCCCCCGGCTCGGGAAGGCGGGGATTCTCCTCTTACCCCATCTACCTATCCCATATACCTACTAAAAACATAGGAATTAGCAGTCCCAATATAGCAAAAGGGCGCACCTTTCCAACAGCGCCTCCAATCGCGCCTCCAATGGGGCTCACGGCCTCGTGTGTCGAGAGAGGACCTCCAAGGGGCGTTGGGTGTCGTTGACAGGGCACCCACGGCCGTCGACCGACGCCCGAAGAGCGGCTCCTGGCGCCTAGGGGCGGCCCGATGGCCCGGGCTCTGGCTCGGCAGCCGAGCCGAGTCGTTGGACCAGCTGTCGGCGATGGGCCGGCCATTCTGCAGCCAGCATCGAGAAGAACGCCGAGTCGCGCACGGTGCCGTCCGTGCCCGGCCGCTCGGATCGCAGGATCCCGTCGAGGCGGCAGCCGAGCTTGACGATGGCCGATCGTGACCGGGCGTTTCGGGCGTCGGTCTTGAGGCGGACGGCGCGGACCTGCCAGCACTCGAAGGCATGGGCCATCATCAGCACCTTGGCCTCGGTGTTGACCGCACTGCCTTGAGCCGAGGGATGGAGCCATGTGTAGCCGATGTTGGTCACGTCCACCGCGCCGGGGCGCCGGAGCCGCTCCGACCCGGCGAAGACGCCGGCCCAGTCCCACGCCGTCATGTCGTAGAAGCGGGTGCTGCCCACCACCCGGCCGAGCTCGCGGCTCCAGGTCACGAACGGGTAGTGCTCACCCATCCGGCGCCGGTCGAGGGCCCGATGGACGTAGTCCTCCATGGACGGCCGATCCCAAGGCACGGACGAGAGCGTGAAGGTCGAGCGGTCGTCGGTGGCTGCCTCGAGCAGCGCGTCCAAGTGGCCGACCTCGAGGGGAACCAATCGCACGTAGCGACCAGCCAGCGAGAAGGGCGGGACGGGCTCGGGCGCGGGCATGGAGATGACGACTCGAGGGAGGCCGGTTGCTACTTGAGCAGGCGGGACATGCGCCGGTCGGCCAGCGGACGGCCGGCGGTCTGGCACCGCGGGCAGTACTGCAGGGACTTGGTGGAGAAGGACACTTGGCGGATGGTGTCGCCGCACTCCGGGCAGGGCTCGCCCGTCCGGCCGTGCACCCGCATGGCCCGCTTCTTGTCGGCCTTGAGCTCACCGATGCCGAGCCCGGTGAGCCGCTCGACCGCCTCCGAGAGCACGGTGACCACCGCGCCGTGCAGACGCTCGACCTCCTCGGGTCCGAGGCGGTCAGCCCTCCGGTAGGGCGACAGCTTGGCCACGAACAGGGCCTCGTCGGAATAGGCGTTGCCCACCCCGGCGATGACCGACTGCGTGGTGAGCACGCCCTTGAGGGTGGCCCCGCCTGACTCGGTGAGCAGTCGGGCCAGGGCCTCGGGCGTGAAGGAGGGGGTGAGCGGGTCGATCCCGAGGGCGGCCAGGGGAGGGACCTCGTCGAGGGCCCGCACCACCCAAAGGGCGAGACGTTTCTCGGTGCCCATCTCGGTGATGTCGAACCCGGCGCCGCCGTCGAGGCGAACCCGCAGGGCCAGCGGGCTGCGGCCGGGCCGGGCCCGGTTGGCGGGCGCGGCCTCGTACCAAGTGAGCCAACCGCCGCGGGCGAAGTGGACCACGAGGAAGAGGCCGTCGGCCTCGACGGCCACGAACTTGCCCCGACGATCGACGTCGGTGACGGCCCGGCCCTCCAGTGCATCGAGGGGTGGGTCGAACGTCTTGAGGGCCGAGAAGGAGGCGAGCTCGCAGGCTTCGATGGTCCGGCCGGCGAGGTGCCCCCGGAGGGCAATGGTGAGCGCCTGGACCTCGGGAAGCTCGGGCACCTTTCAATTGTGGCCTGCAGCGGGCCGTAGTATCTCCGGCCATCGGCGCGGGGCGGCGGCGAACGGGTGGTCGGTCGTCGCATCGGCGCTCGTCACCTGCCCGTTCTCGTCGTTGCCGCCGGTGTCCCGGGCAGGGATGGCCGGCGCGACGGCCGTCCGTCCTGGGCCGAGGTCGATGTCTCGACCGAGCAGCCGACTGGAGAATGCCCGTGTTCCGTGCGGTCCCCGCCGACGCCGACTTCGTCGCCCTCGAGGCGGAAGAGCTCGCTCGTTGGTCGCGCCACGACGTCTTCGCCCGCTCGGTCTCGCTGAGGGCCGGGGCCGAGCCGTGGGTGTTCTACGAGGGGCCGCCGACGGCCAACGGCCGGCCCGGACTCCACCATGTCTGGGCCCGGGTCTACAAGGACCTGTTCTGCCGCTACCGGACCATGCGCGGCTTCGCCGTCCCCCGCCGTGCCGGTTGGGACACCCACGGCCTACCCGTCGAGGTCGAGGTCGAGAAGCAACTGGGCATCGTGGCCAAGCAGCAGATCGAGGAGGAGGTCGGCATCGCCGAGTTCACCCGCTTGTGCCGCCAGTCGGTGCGCAACTACGTCGACGATTGGAAGGCGCTCACCGAGCGCATCGGCTACTGGATCGACCTCGACGACGCCTACTGGACGTTCTCGTCGGAGTACGTGCAGTCGGTGTGGTTCAACCTCCGTCGTCTCTTCGACGACGGCCTGCTCTACGAGGACATCAAGGTCGTCCCCTATTGCCCACGGTGTGGCACCGCCCTGTCCAGCCACGAGCTCGGCCAGCCCGACGTGTACCAGGAGGTGGTGGACGAGTCCGCCTACGTGCGCTTTCCGTTACTCGACGAGGGAGACGCGGCACGAAGCCTGGCCCAGGTCCTCGGGCGCCCGTCCGTGGCCGGGCTCTCACTGGTGGTCTGGACGACGACGCCGTGGACGCTGCTGTCCAACACCGGCGCGGCCATGTCCGCCGACCTCGACTACGCCCTGGTGGGTGACGACGTGGTGGCCGCCGACCTGGTCGAGGCCGTCTTCGGAGAGGGCATGGTCGAGGCCGGCCGGGTTCCGGGATCGACCCTGGTCGGCCTGCGCTACGAGCGGCCCTTCACCGATCTCGCCGTCTCGCCGGAGGAGGAGGCGGCCGGCTGGCGGGTGGTGGCCGGGGCGTTCGTCGAGGCCGACGAGGGCACCGGGGTCGTCCACCTGGCCCCCGCCTTCGGCGAAGTCGACCGTGAGGTCGGCCGGGCCGAGGGCTTGCCCACCCTCAACCCGGTGGGGCCCGACGGGCGGTTCACCTCCGACATCGGATGGCTGGCGGGACGCCCCGTGCGCGAGGCCAACATCGAGATCAACGACCGCCTCGAAGAGGCCGGCCGGCTCCTGCGCCGAGCCGACTACCTGCACCCGTATCCACACTGCTGGCGGTGCGACACCCCGCTCATCTACTGGGGCAAGCCCAGCTGGTACGTGCGCACCTCCGCCCAAAAGGACCGCCTGGTGTCCGAGAACCGGACCATCGACTGGCACCCCGCCCACATCCGTGACGGGCGCATGGGGGAGTGGCTGGCCAACAACGTGGACTGGGCGCTGTCCCGCGACCGCTTCTGGGGAACACCCCTGCCGGTGTGGCGCTGTCCGGCCGGACATCTGCGCTGCGTGGGCTCGCTCTCCGAGCTCTCCGAGCTCGCCGGGCGCGACGTCACCGGGGTCGACCCCCACCGGCCCACCATCGACGAGGTCACCTTCTCGTGTCCCGACGGCCATGAGGGAGACGACGAGGCGGCCACCATGGTCCGGGTCGAGCCGGTCATCGACGCCTGGTTCGACTCGGGGTCGATGCCGACGGCCCAGTGGGGCTACCCCCAGGCGCCGGGATCGGCCGAACGCCTCGTCTACCCGGCCGACTTCATCTGCGAGGCCATCGACCAGACCCGCGGTTGGTTCTATTCACTTCTGGCCGTGAACACGCTCGTGCGCGGCAGCACGCCGTACCGGCACGTGCTGTGTCTCGGCCACATCGTGGATGCCGACGGGCGAAAGATGTCGAAGAGCCTGGGCAACGTCATCGACCCCTGGGAGATCGTCGACTCGCGCGGCGCCGATCCGCTGCGGTGGTGGATGTTCTCGCAGGGATCGCCGTGGACCCCGACCCGGGTGAGCTTCGACGCCATCGACGCCACCACCCGTGACGCCCTGTTGACCGTGTGGAACACCTGGTACTTCTTCAGCACCTACGCCGCTCTCAACGGGTTCGACCCCGAGGACGCGGCCATCCCGGCACCCGACGGGCGACCGCCGCTCGACCGGTGGATGCGCTCACGTCTGGCCGCCACGGTGGAAACGGTGACCGCCGCGCTGGACGGCTACGAGCCCTTCCCGGCTGCCTCGGCGGTGGCCGAGCTCACCCACGACACCTCGAACTGGTTCGTGCGACGCAGCCGACGGCGATTCTGGCGCACCGACCCGGATGCCGACCCGGTCGACGCTCTCAGTGCCCAGGCCACCCTGCACGAGGTGCTGGTCACCTTGTCCCGGCTGCTGGCTCCCTTCTGCCCGTTCCTGGCCGACCGGATGTGGTGCGAGCTCACCGACGCGGCCGACGACGACTCTGTGCACCTGGCCGAGTGGCCGACGGCCGACTCGAGTGCCCGCGACCCTGCCCTCGAGGCCGGGATGGCCCTCGCCCGGCGGCTCTCCTCGCTGGGGCGTGCGGCCCGGGCCGAGGCCGGGGTCAGGGTGCGCCAGCCGCTGGCCCGGGCGCTCGTGTACCTGCCGGCCGGCAGCCCCTCGCCTCCCCCCGGTGTCGTCGAGGACGAGCTCAACGTGGACGCGGTCGAGGTGGCCACCGAGCTGGGCGACGTCCTCTCCTACGAGCTCGTCCCCAACTACCGCGTACTCGGGCCCCGGTTGGGCGGGAGGGTCCAGCAACTGCGCTCGGTCCTCCGCAGCGTCGACGCGGCGGCGGCGGCTGCCCAGCTGGCGGCCGGCCGGCCGGTGGCCGTCGCGCTCCACGACGGGACCGTGGAGCTGGCGCCCGACGAGGTCGAGCTGCGAGTGCGGGCCCAGCCCGGCTTCGCCGTCTCGCGCGACGGAGCCGAGGTGGTGGCGCTCGACGTGACCCTCGACGACGACCTGCGCCGGAGGGGCCTCGCCCGCGAGGTGGTGCGTCACGTCCAGGACTTGCGCAAGGCGGCCGGCCTCGAGGTCTCCGACTGGATCCGGGTGTCTCTGGTGGGGGTCGACGACCTCCTACCGCTGTTCGACGACATCGGCCGCGAGGTGCTGGCCCGTGATGTCACCACCTCACCCGCCGGCGACGGACGCCCCGGAACCGTGCTCGAGCTGGACACGGGCGATGCCACTGACGCCACCCGTCAGGTCGAGGTATGGATCGAGAAGTCGCCGTGACGGGGGCAGGGGCGACGGGCCGGCTCAACCCCGATGAAGCCTGCGTGGTGGCCGTCGACCTCGGCACCGGTGGCCCGAAGGTGGCTGTGGTCTCCGGGCGGGGTCGCATCCTGGCCCATGCCTTCCGCCCGGTGGCGTTGCACCTCCTGCCCCACGGGGGCGCCGAGCAGGACCCGGACGAGTGGTGGTCGGCCATCACCGCCGCCTGTCGCCAGGCCGTCGCCCAATGCGGGGTGGATGCGGGTCGGTTGATCGGCATGGGGGCCACGGCCCAGTGGTCGGGGACGGTGGCCGTGGGGGCCGACGGGCGGCCGCTGATGAGGGCGGTGATCTGGATGGACTCGCGGGGGAGCACGGCCATCCGTCGGGTGGCCGGTGGACCGGTCAACGTCCTCGGGTACGACCCTCGCAAGATCCTGCGCTGGGTCCAGGTCACCGGAGGGGCGCCGGGAATGTCGGGGAAGGACCCGTTGGCCCACATCCTCTTCATCCGCGAGGCGTTCCCTGACGTCTTCGCCAGGACCACCACCTTCCTCGAGCCCGTCGACTACCTCAACCTCCGTCTGACCGGGCGACGGGTCGCCTCGTTCGACTCCATCTGCGCCCATTGGGTGACCGACAACCGGGCCATCGACCGCGTGCGCTACGACGAGCGGTTGCTGGATATGTGCGGCCTCGATGCCGCCGTCCTTCCCGACCTCGTGAAGCCGGCCAGCGTCATCGGCGAGCTCACCACCGAGGCGGCCGACGAACTCGGCCTGCCGGCCGGCCTGCCGGTGGCCACGGGCAGCGGCGATGTGCACTCGGCGGTCGTCGGGTCGGGGGCGGTGGCCGACTTCGACGCCCACCTCTACATCGGCACCTCCTCGTGGATCTCGGCCCACGTGCCCTTCAAGAAGACCGCGCCGACCAGCAACATCGCCTCGATCCCGGCCGCCGTCCCGGGCAAGTACATGATCGCCGACGAGCACGAGACGGCCGGGGTCTGCCTGGCCTTCGCCTGCGACCAGCTCGGCCTGGCCGATGACGTCGAGGCAGCCAACGCCCTGGCCGCCACTGCCCCACCGGGAAGCGGTCGGGTGCTGTTCACCCCATGGCTCAACGGCGAACGCTCACCGGTCGACGACCACACCCTCCGTGGTGGATTCCACAACCTCTCGCTGTCCACCACCCGGGCCGAGCTGGCCCGAGCCATCTTCGAGGGAGTGGCCTTCAACTCCCGTTGGCTCCTCGATGCCGTCGAGAAATTCGTCGGCCGCCGTCTCGGGTCGTTGGCCTTCATCGGTGGAGGTGCCAACTCGGCACTCTGGTCACAGATCCACGCCGACGTGCTCGGCTGCGAGATCCGCCAGATGAAGGAACCGAGGCAGGCCAACGTGCGGGGCGCCGCCCTGCTCACACTCCTCGCCCTCGGACGCGTCTCGCTCGAGGAGATCCCGTCACTCGTCGAGACTGAGCGTCGCTTTGCACCCGACTCCTCCAGCGTGGCGGCCGGCCAGTACGAGATGCTGTTCGAGCAGTTCGTCGCCCTCTACAAGCAGAACAAGGGCATCTACCGCAAGCTCAACTCGGCGTTGACCGAGTAGCAGGGGTCGGCATCCGAGCCCCTTTAGGTGGCGGGGGCGGTGCCCGGTGTGACGGAGGTGCTGGGGTCGCTCAGTTGGCTGTCGTTGGGCGTCTGTCCGATGAACAGCAAGTCGAAGGCAAGCGTGTGGAGTGCGGTCTGCGACGTGGACCAACCGTTGTGACGGTCGAGCCAATATCCCACGAGCGGAAAGACCTGCCGCACACGACGGCTCGGAAGATGGAGCCGGTGCAAGGTCAGCGCCGTGTAGTACTCCGCCAGGTAGCCGAGCGCTTCGAACGTTCCACCGAACACATGGACCTCGCCGTTCTCGAACACCTCGGTGCCCAGACGGTCGAGCCCTTGGGCGGTGAAGCGCCAGTAGTCGCAATGGTCGTGACGAGGGACGGTGGAGGGAACAGAGACGATTGCCGTTCCCCCCGGCCTCAGCACGCGGGCTACCTCCCGCAGGATGACCTCCGGCTTCGGAACGTGCTCGAGCAGTTCGAGGGCGACCACCAAATCGGCCGATCCGTCGACCAGTGGCAATGCGCCGGCATTGGCAGCGAAGTCGACGTTGGGTAGAACGCGGAGGTCGGTGGCGAGATAGCGGCAATCCGCCGACTCGAATCGACGGATGACACCGCATCCCACGTTGACGACGAGGGCATCGGGGGGCAGCTCGGCGATGAGCGTCCTGATGAGGCGATCTCGCCGGGCGATGGCGTTGTGCGCACTGAACACTCCGGGAGACAGGCCCCGCCTCAGGTCATCGGGCGACATCGGCTGGCTGCCGGCCCCTGGATGAGCTCCATTGCTGCCGAGGGCGGTCTCTACACCACCGAATTCGGAAACGGTTGCCACCAAACCTCCTGGGCGACAACCGGGTGTCGCGAGCCCGCCGCATTGTACCGCCCGATTTGTCCATGGAGCAGGCGAGCTGACCTCATGGGACCATGGGGTGTCGGTTCCTATGACCGCGGCAGCTCGGGTGCTCCGCCGGTGGCTGGAGCGCTCACGTGATGGATCGAGAGGTCCCAGGCGACGGCGGGCATAGACGGCACCGAACCATCGTCGCTGCCGTCAACATCGCCGCACGAGGCGGCGGCCCCACGACGGAGCCGTCCGTCGTCACCGACCGCCGAGCCGGCCACCCGCCGGCCCGCCGGCCCGACGAACCCGGCAACGACGAGGATCAGCCGACGTGGCAATCGTTTCCTGAAGTTGCACCTAGCGCGCCCGATTGGCCGCGCTGACCACGGCGCTCAGCGAGGCGTCGAGGATGCTCGAGTCCATGCCCACGCCCCACCAGGTCGAGCCGTCGGGGCCTTGTGCTTCGACGTAGGCCACCGCCGACGCCTCGCTGCCAGCGGTGAGGGCATGCTCGGAATAGTCCTTGATCTCGAACTCGACCCCGAGCTCGGACCTGAGACCGGCCACCAATGCATCGATGGGCCCGTTGCCCTCGGCCATGACCGTCCGAGGTTCACCGTCCACCAGCAGCTGGGCCGTCACCGTCGTGCGATGGTCACCGGTCGTCACCTCGCTGCCGAGAAGGCGGAGACCAGCCTCCTCAGGTAGGTAGGTGCGGGCGAAGACGTCCCACATCTCGCCGGGCTGGATGACGGTGCCGCTTTCCTCGGTGTGGGCCTGTACCTCCTTCTGGAACTCGATCTGCAGTCGGCGCGGTAGGTCGAGCCCGTGCTCGGTGTCCATCACATACGCCGTGCCGCCCTTGCCCGACTGGCTGTTGACCTGGATGATGGCCTCGTAGGTGCGCCCGACGTGGCTCGGGTCGATGGGGAGATAGGGGACCTCCCACTGGTCGTAGTCGTCACCGATGGCGGCCATGCCCTTCTTGATGGCGTCCTGGTGCGAGCCGGAGAAGGCGGTGTAGACGAGGTCGCCGGCGTAGGGATGCCGGGGGTGGACGGGTAGGCGGGTGGCGTACTCGGCGACCCGGCGGATCCGGCCGATGTCACTGAAGTCGAGGGCCGGGTCGATGCCCTGGGAGAACAGGTTCATGGCCAGGGTGACGATGTCGACGTTGCCCGTCCGCTCACCGTTCCCGAACAGGGTGCCTTCCACCCGGTCGGCGCCGGCCAGTGTGGCCAGTTCGGCGGCGGCCACCGCCGTGCCCCGGTCGTTGTGGGGGTGGAGGCTCAGGATGAGCGAGTCGCGGTTGGAGACCGTGCGGCCGAACCATTCGATGACGTCCGCGTACACCTGGGGCCCGTACATCTCGACCGTGTTGGGCAGGTTGATGATGATGGGCCGCTCCGGTGTCGGCTCGATCACCGCCATGACCGCCTCGCAGATCTCGACGGCGAAGTCGGGCTCGGTCCCGGTGAAGCTCTCGGGCGAGTACTCGTAACGGATGTCGGTGCCGGGGAGCTCGGTCTCGAACTTGCGGCACAGCCGAGCGGCGTTGACGGCGATCTCGATGATGCCGGCGCGATCGAGGCCGAAGACCACCCGCCGCTGGAGCTCGGAGGTCGAGTTGTAGAAGTGGACGATGGCCCGGGACGAGCCCTCGAGCGACTCGAAGGTCCGCTCGATGAGCTCTTCGCGGCACTGGACCAGCACCTGGATGGTGACGTCGTCCGGGATCAGCCCTTCTTCGATGATCTGGCGCTGGAAGTCGAAGTCGGTCTGGGAGGCGGAAGGGAAGCCGACTTCGATCTCCTTGAAGCCGACGTCGGCCAACGTGGCGAACAGGGCCAGCTTGCGCTCCGAGTCCATCGGGTCGATGAGGGCCTGGTTCCCGTCCCGCAGGTCCACGCTGGCCCAGCGGGGAGCCGCAGTCGGCTGGCGGTCGGGCCAGGTTCGGTCGGTGAGCACGAGCGGCCGGTAGGGCCGGTACAGGTGGAAGGGCATGGGGGACACGTCACAGGGCATGGCCAGCCGTGGTCCGGCCTCCGTTGCTTGGTTCGTCCTCGCTTCGTCGTTCATCGACATGCTCCTCGCTGTTCGGGGCCCGATTCGCCTCCTCGCCGACCAGGCGTCAGACCTTGGCCTGACCCTCGGCCCGCACCTGTTGGCACCACCTGTGCTCGCCCATGAAAAAACCCCCTGGCCGATTCGGCGCAGGAGGTTCGGGGCGAACGCGATGTGGCGTTCGCCGTCAGGTAAGGAGGAGCTCCGAGCGCACCGTCGCGTACATAGCACCTCCATGGTGACAGGAGGCCGAGGTAGGAGTCAAGGACGCCCAGTCGCGCCGTGCTCGTCCGGTGCTCAGATCCGCTCGAAGTTGCGGGCCAGGTCCCAGTCGGTGACGGCCCGGTTGGCCTTGACCCATTCCTGTCGGGCCGTGTTGAGGAGGTGCTCATGGACCTCGGGTCCGAAGGCACCGGCCGCCACCTTGCTCGATGCCAGGGCGTCGATGGCCTCGACCAGGGTGGTGGGGATGTGGGGCAGGTCGGTTGCGGCATAGGCGTTGCCGGCAAAGGCCGCCGGCAGCTCGAGCTCGTTCTCGATGCCCCAAAGGCCGCCGGCGATGGAGGCGGCCAGGGCGATGTAGGGGTTCACGTCGGCTCCCGGAATCCGGTTCTCGATCCGACGGCCGGTACCGGTCCCGACCGCCCGGAGGCCACACGTCCGGTTGTCCTCCCCCCAGACGAGAGCGGTCGGCGCCCACGAATCGGGCACGAACCGGCGATAGGAGTTCACGTAGGGAGCGAAGCACCACGTGAGCTCGCCGGCTGTGGCCAGCTGACCGGCCACGAAATGTGCACCGACCTTCGAAAACCCGGCATCTCCGGTTCCGGCCCCGTCTTCGGGGGCCATGAGCGGTGTTCCCCGCTCCGCGTCCCAGAGGCTCGTGTGCAGGTGACACGACGAGCCGGCCGTGGCCATCGACCACTTGGCCATGAACGAGGCGGACCGCTCGAGTTGGCTGGCGATCTCCTTCACGCCCGTCTTGAAGACGAGGTGGCGGTCGGCCACCTCGAGGGCCTCGCCGTAGGTGATGTTGATCTCGTGTTGTCCGTAGCCGGCTTCGCCCTTCGAGAACTCGATGGGCAGACCGGCCTCGACCATCTGACGGCGGATTCGCCCGATCACGTACTCGTCTCGGGACGTCTGCAGCAGCTGGTAGTCCTCGATGGTGTCGGAGTGGGGCACGAGCCCGTGCCAGCGCTTGGCCGACGCTTCGACGTAGGACTCGGTGAACAGATAGAACTCGAGCTCGGTGGCGCAACGAACCTCGAGCCCGAATTCGGCCGCCCGCTCGATCTGGCGACGCAGCATGCGACGGGGCGACACCTCGACCGGCTCGCCGCTCGTGGTGAACAGATCGCAGAGCACGAAGGCGCTGCCCGGCAGCCAGGGCAGGGGCCGCAGGGTCTTGGGGTCGATCCGGGCATGGAGGTCGCCGTAGCCGGTCTCCCACGACGCCAGCTGGTAGCCGGGCAGGGGCTCCATGTCCACGTCGCAGGCGAGCAGGTAGTCGCACACCTCGATGCCGTGGGCGGCGACCTCGTCGAGGAAGAACGAGCCGGCGACTCGCTTGCCCACCGGGCGTCCCTGGAGGTCGGGGAAGGCCACCACCACGGTGTCGATGTCACCCGTCCGCACCTGGTGGGGCAGGGTCTCGAGCGTCAGCATGATCGAAGCCTGGTCCAGTGGGCAGCGTGCGTCCAGCGGCGCGGGCCTATTCCGGGGTCACATAGGCGGCGGTGATGCCGCCGTCGACCACCAGGGCCGAGCCGGTGACGAAGGAGGCCTCGTCCGATGCCAAAAACAGGGCGGCGGCGGCGATCTCCTCGGGGCGTCCGAATCGGCCCATGGGCACGTGTACGAGGCGGCGGGCCCGCCTGTCGGGGTCGCGCAACAGCTCGGCCAGCAACGGCGTCTCGATCGGCCCGGGGCAGACCGAGTTGACCCGGATGCCCTGTCGGGCGTACTCGACAGCGATCTCGCGTGAGAGGGCGAGCACCCCTCCCTTCGACGCGGTGTAGGCCACCTGGGCGGTGGCCGCCCCTACCAGGGCCACGAACGAGGCCACGTTCACGATCGACCCTCCTCCCGAGGCCAGCATGGCCGGGACGGCCGCCCGGCAGCCCAGCCAGACTCCCTGCAGGTTGACCTCCATGACCCGTTGCCACGTGGCCGGCGGCGTGTCGAGGACACCACCGTCGTCGGGCGGGAAGATGCCGGCGTTGTTGAACAGGATGTCGAGGCGTCCGAAGGCGCCGGTGGCGGCGTCCACCATCGCCTGCACCTGATCGGCGTCGGCCACGTCGACGACCACCGGCTCCGCCCGTCCGCCGGATGCCACCACCTCGGCCGCCACCTTCCGAGCGGCGTCGGCCACGACGTCGGCGACCACCACGGCTGCGCCCTCGGCGGCGAACATCGACGCTGCCACCCGACCGATCCCGCTGCCCGCGCCGGTGAGGACCGCCACCTTGCCGTCGAGTCGTCCCATGTCCACTCCCTGTCGCCGAGCGCGCCGCACCTTATCGGGGCCGCCCCGCCCCGAGGCCGCCGTGGGCATACGGCCCAGCCAGGGATACCGGCGAGGGATACTCGTTGCCCATGGCCGAAACTGCGCGCCGCCCGATCGTCGGCCTCACCACCTACCGACAGACGACGTCGTGGGGGGCGTGGCAACGGGAGGCGGCCCTCGTCCCGGCCACCTATCTCGACGTTCTGGTACGCGCCGGCGCCCAACCCGTTCTCCTTGCCCCGACCCACGACACCCTCGTCGGCATGCCGGCCGGAGGGGCGGACGTGCCGCCCGATGCCCTCTTGCCGCCCGGCCTCGACGCCGTCTGTGACCGCCTCGACGGGCTCGTGTTGGCCGGCGGGGGCGATGTCGGCCCCGGCCGCTACGACCAAGCGCCCGACCCGCGGACGGCCGGCACCAGTGAGGACCGGGATCGGCTCGAGTTCGATCTGCTGCGCCTGGCCCTCGAGCGCGACATGCCCGTCCTGGCCGTGTGCCGCGGGCTCCAGGTCCTCAACGTCGCCCTCGGTGGCGACCTCGTCCAGCACCTTCCCGACCGCATCGGCTCGGACGCCCATCATCCGGAGCCCGGTGCCTTCGCCTCGGTGGTGGTGACCACCGAGCACGGCAGCCACGTCGGTCGCCTGTGCGGCGAGCGCGTCGAGGTCCAGTGCAGCCATCACCAGGCCATCGACCACCTCGGCCGCGGTCTGCGGATCACGGCCACGAGCGAGGACGGCGTCGTGGAAGCCGTCGAGCTGGAGACCCCATCCTTCGTGGTCGGCGTGCAGTGGCATCCCGAGGAGACGGGCGACACCCGCTTGTTCGGAGGGCTCGCGGTCGCCGCCCACGAGTGGCGGTCACGCCGTGGCCACGAGGCATCGGAGGAGCGCGCCTCATGAGCGAGACCGCGGCGGTGGTCAACCCGGCCACCGAGCGAGTCATCGCCGAGGTGCCACTGGCCGGGGCCGAGGACGTCGATCGGGCAGTGACCAGGGCCCTTCGGGCGGCCCCCGCCTGGCGGGCGGTACGACCGGCCGACCGGTCGCGACTTCTGCGACGTTTTGCCGCCGCCGTCGAGGAGCACGGCGAGGAGCTGGCCGCCCTGGAGACGGCCAATGTCGGCAAGCCGATCACCGAGAGCCGCGACGACGTGGCCATGGTCGCCGAGGTTCTCTATTTCTACGCCGGGGCAGTGGACAAGCACCGCGGCGACACCGTGCCCGTGGCCGGGGGAGTGGCCATGACCTTCCACGAGCCCCTCGGGGTGGTCGCCGCCATCGTGCCCTGGAACTTCCCGTTGGCCATCGCCTCGTGGAAGATCGGACCGGCCCTCGCCACCGGCAACACCATCGTCGTGAAGCCGGCCGAGGCCACCCCTCTCACCGCCCTCCGGTTGGTCGAGCTGGCCCACGACGCCGGACTTCCCGAAGGAGTGATCCAGGTGGTCGTGGGCCGAGGCGCGGTGGTCGGGGCCCGACTCGTCGAGCATCCCGACGTGGCCAAGGTGGCGTTCACCGGGTCGACGGCCGTCGGCCGGCAGGTGATGGCGGCGGCGGCCGCCACCGTCAAGCGGGTGACCCTGGAGCTCGGTGGGAAGTCGGCCGGCGTGGTCTTCGCCGACGCCGACCTCGAGCTGGCCGCCTCCTCCACCCCCGGGGGCGCCTTCGCCAACGCCGGCCAGGATTGTTGCGCCCGCAGCCGCCTGCTCGTCGAGCATCGCGTGTTCGACCGCTATCTGGAGCTGCTGGCGGCGGCGGTCGACGGCTGGACGGTGGGGGACCCGACCGACCCGGCCACCCGCATGGGTCCCCTCGTCACGGCCGAGCACCAGGCGGCGGTGGCCGCCTTCCTCGGACCGGGCATGGGCGAGCCGGATGGCGCGACCGTCGTGCCTGCCCACTGCGGCCGGGTGCCCGAGGGACCGGGCCATTGGTTCCCACCGACGGTGGTGGCCCCGGCGAGCGCCGAGTGGCGACTGGCCCAAGAGGAGATCTTCGGGCCCGTGGTGGCCGTGATCCCCTTCGACGACGAAACCGAGGCTGTCCGGCTGGCCAACGCCACCCCGTACGGGCTCTCCGGCTCTGTCTGGACCCGGGACGGTGCCCGGGCCCTGCGCATGGCGAGGGCCATCGAGTCGGGAAACCTCTCGATCAACTCGAACAGCTCGGTCCGGGTACAAACCGCCTTCGGCGGGATGAAGCAGTCGGGCATCGGCCGCGAGCTCGGCCTCGAGGCGCTCGACTCCTACACCGAGGTGAAGACGGTTTTCTTCTCCGACGAGCGCTGACGACGGCCGGCTGGCCGGCCCGGTGTTCCGACGGGCCCCTGTTACGGTGGCCGTTCCGCCGGGGCCTGGCGCACCAACGCGGGAACGATGAGCAGTCGGTTGCGGTGGGCCGTCAACCGGAGGGGCCCGGTCACCGGGCAGGGGCGGTATCGCCGGGAGGTCACGGCGTGGGGGGAATCCGAGGTGTGACGTGGGTGTCGTAGCCGAGCCCGGCCGCGCGCCCGTGTCGGCGACGGTGGCCGTCGCCACCACCGAAACCCTCGACCAGGCAGGCACCGCACCCGGCGACCGTCGTTTTCGACCCGATGTCGAGGGACTGCGGGCCGTCGCCATCCTGCTCGTCGTCCTCTATCACGCCGACCTGCCCGGTCTCGGGGGCGGCTACGTCGGCGTCGATGTCTTCTTCGTCATCTCCGGCTTCGTCATCACCGGCGTGCTGCTCCGCGAGCGCTCGGCCAAGGGTCGGACCTCACTTGCTCACTTCTACGCACGCCGCGTTCGGCGCATCCTCCCCGCCGCGACCTTGGTCATCGTCACGACCGTCATCGCCACCTACGTGGTGCTCGGCCCGGGCTTCGGGAACGCCACGGCCGTCGACTCCCGCTGGGCCGAACTGTTCCTGGCCAACTTCCACTTTGCCGCCTCCGGTACCAATTACCTCAACGCCCACCAACCACCGTCGCCGCTGCAGAACTTCTGGTCCCTCGCCATCGAGGAGCAGTTCTACCTGGTGTATCCGACGCTCTTCTTGGTGGTGTGCTCGTTGCGGATGCGGTGGTCCCGCCGGGCACGACTGCTCGTCGGGCTCGGCGCGGTGGTGGTCGCCTCCTTCGTGCTGTCGGTGGTACAGACATCGAGCGCACCGGCTGCGGCCTACTTCTCGCCGTTCACCCGCGCCTGGGAGCTCGCTCTCGGTGCGCTGGTCGCCGTGGCCACCGACCGCCTGGTCCGCCTGCCCCGCCGAGTGGCCGGGGCCATGACTTGGGTCGGCCTGGCAGCCATCCTCTTCGCCGCCGTGGACTTCGGCGCCAACACCACCTATCCGGGTGCGCTGGTGGCCGTGCCCGTCCTCGGGGCGGCCCTCGTCATCGCCGGTGGCACCGCCGTGCCCGTCTTCGGGGCCGAGGTCCTGCTGGGCAGGGCCCCGTTCGGCTGGCTGGGCCGCCTCTCATACTCGCTCTATCTGTGGCACTGGCCCATCCTGGTCCTGGCCGCCGAATCGGCGGATCGACAGAGCCTTCCCTTCGACCGCAATCTGCTGCCGTTGGCCCTGGCCGTCGCTGTCTCGGTCCTGACCTTCTATCTGTACGAGACGCCGATCCGGCACCTGCCGCTGCTGCAAGCCCGTAGCCGTTACGCGCTGGTCATGGGCGCCGTCCTCGTGGTCGTCGCCCTCGGCATCTCGACGGTGGAGCTCGACCTGCACGACGCAGTGCCGTCCGGAGGCCCGTTGGACATCGGGACGTCGGCACAGGTGGCGAGAGCCGTAGCCGACGCGCCACGCATCCAACAAATTCCCACCGACCTCCGGCCAGCCCTCACCGGTCGCTCCGACGACTGGGGCGGGAGCGCGCCGCCGTGCTTCCCCCCGCCGCGGCCACGACCGTCCCCGCCAGTTGTGTGGGCGGCATTCCCTACGGCTCCCGGACCATGGTCCTCTACGGTGACTCCCATGCGGCCATGTGGCAGGACACGTTCGACCTCATCGCCGCCTTCGAAGGCTGGCGGTTCTACGACTTCGGAAAGGGCTATTGCGCGGCCGCTGACTTGGCCTTTGCTACGCCACCGGGCCTCGGGCGACCCGGCAGCGCGTTCACGGCGTGCGACGCATGGCATCGGTTCGCGGTCGACCGGATCAACGCCCTCCATCCCGACCTGGTGGTGATCACCGAGGAGGTGGACACGAAACCGGACGGCCACCTCTATAGCCCGGCGGCATGGCAGCGCGGGCTCGAACGCACGATCGCGTCCATTCATGTGCCGCGGGCGGACATCGTCGTGCTCGGCAACATCCCGATCATGAAGCTGGACCCTCCCCAATGCCTCGAGCAGCACACCCTCGACGTGCAGGCCTGTTCCAACCCGCTGTCGCCGCTTGTGGCCACCTACAACCGCGCCGAAGCGGCAGCGGCCGCGGCCACAGGCGTCCGTTACGTGAGCGTCATACCCTGGTTCTGTTCCACGACCTGTACGGCGGTCATCGGCCGGTTCCAGGTCTACTTCGACTCGTACCACGTGGACGCGGCCTACTCGACGTATCTCGGCGCGGTGGTGACCGAGGCGCTCGGCATCACCGAGGCTCCGAAGGCTGTGCCACCGCCGAAGCCGGGATCGAGGTCGAGCCCACCGGCACATGGGTCGGGTGCGGGCTGAGCGCTGGCGCAGAACCGAGGTCGTTGCCGACCCATGGCGGCCGGTCAAGGGCCCGATGTGTCCCCGAAGTCTGAGGCGTCGAGCCCCTGGCGCGCCACCGCCCCGGACGAGTCCGGGGCGGTGGGCTTCCCAGGCCAGAGGAGACCGGCCAGAAGAGCTTTTCTAGGTTCTCGAAGATTCCCTGATGTGGTCGATCGAAACGATGCCCGACCGGCGGATCAGAAGGGCGATCCGAAGCCGCCGTAGCCACCCGAGCCGGAGCTACCCGAGCCGTAGCTACCCGAGCCGTAGCCACCTGAGCCGTAGCCACCTGAGCCGTAGCCACCTGAGCCGTAGCCACCTGAGCCGTAGCCGCCGGACCCGGACCCGCTTCCGCTGTCGCCACCGTCTCCGCCATAGCCACCCGATCCGTTCCCACTCGAGCCGGACGACCCACTCGAGCCGAGCGAGCTCTGGCTCCCGTCGCCGCCGCTGCGCAAGCCGGAGATGAGGGATTCGAGCTCAATGGAGGGGATGGCGAACCCGATGTCCTCGGCCGACGTGCCGTCCGACGTTGTGCCGGCGGCAGCCGTGTTCATGCCGATCACCTCACCCGAGGAGTTGAGCAGCGCACCACCCGAGTTGCCGGGGTTGATGGCCGCGTCGGTCTGGATCATCCCGCTCAGGGTCTCGGTTCCACCGCCCGAGCTGTCGCCGGCGGTGATGGTGCGGTTGAGAGCGGACACGATTCCCGACGTCACCGAGGGGCTGTCACCGAGAGCCAGGGCGTTGCCGATGGCCACGACCTGGTCGCCGACCTGGACCCCGCTCGAGTCGCCGAACGTAACGGTGGGAAGCCCACTCTGACCCTGGATCTGGAGAAGAGCCACGTCCTTGTCCGGGTCGGCACCAACGACGGTGGCCGACAGCTGCTGAGTCGAGCCGTCGAGCGCCACGGTCACGCTCTCGGCGCCGGCGACGACGTGGTCGTTGGTCAGCACTTCGCCGGACGAGGTGATGATCATGCCGGTCCCCTCGTCGCCGGAGCCGTCGCCGTCGTTAGCGGTGATGGAGACGATGGCCGGGGAGACCTTCTTCACGATCTGGCTGATCGACGCGGACATGGTGGTCGACCCGGCCACCTTGACCGGTGGGGCGGTCGAGATGGCAATGGAGGGGGAGGAGGAGCCGTGGTCGACGAGGGCGCTGGCCCCGGCCCCGGCGGCCCCACCGACCACGACGGCGACGGCGACGAGGGTGGCGACACCGAATCGGCGTCGCGTGCCCGGGCCACGCCTGGAACCGGCCGGTTCATCACCGGACGGCCAGGCGGGCCCCGGTGACCAGGCACCAGGAGGAGGCGGTGGAGCATCGTGGGGGGGCACGGCTCCTGCGGCCTGGGCCGGGTCGTGCACCGACGGGGCCAGAGCCGGCCGGGCGGCGAACCGCCAGTCGGTGTCGCCGGTGCGGGGAAATGCGGGGAGGGGGACGCTGGGAGGAGGGGGGGAGGGGAACTCGCCCATCGGGCTTCCGGCCATGGGCGATTGATCGTGGCCGTCGTCGCCCGGTTGAGCCTCGGGACCAGACATCGGGTTCTCTGTCATGGACTCCACTCTGAGCGCGCTTCATAAGGACTGAATATGGACGGGCTATGAGGTCTCGAAGAAAGAGTGCCGCTTTGGCCTTTCCCCTGGGCCAGCGGTGCTGGCCGGACGGCCCACCTTGAGCGCCCCGGCAGCAGGCTCGCCACTAAGGTCGGTCCGGATGTCCGACCGCTCCCGGAAGCTCGCCAAGCCCGCTGCCGCCTTCGGCCTATTGGCCACGATGGCCAGCATCTGGTGGTTCGCCCTCCGCCCGAGGCGCAAGATCAAGCTCGACGACAGTAAGGAGTAATCGCTCCGGCCATCGTCGCCGGCGAAGTCGGGGTGGCTCGGAGGGGCACCGGTAGCCTCCCTCCGGTGGCTCTTGCCTCCCTCCGGTCCCTGCGATCGCGCAATTTCGCCCTCATCTGGTCGGCCGCCCTCGTCTCCAACGTCGGCACCTGGATGCAGGCAGTGGCCCTGGGCGTGCTCGTCTACCAACGGACCGGCCAGGCCGGTTGGACCGGGCTCGTCGCCGCTGCCGCCTTCGTCCCTATCGGGTTGTTCGCTCCCGTGGGCGGCGCACTGGCCGACCGTCTCGACCGGCGCCGTTGGCTCATCCTCACCACCCTGGCCGAGACGGCCTTCGCCGCCTCATTGGCCGTCTTGGCTGCCGCCCACGACGATCCGCCCATCGCCCTCGTTCTCCTCGCCTTTGGCGGGGGCGCGGCGGGCTCGATCGGCTTTCCCGCCTACCAGGCGATGGTGCCCGACCTCGTTCCCGAAGAGGACCTGCTCGCCGCCGTCGCCATGTCCTCGGCGCAGTTCAACCTCGGCCGGGTCATCGGGCCGGCGCTGGCGGGACTCGTCCTCCTCACCCACGATTATTCGATCGTCTTCGGTGTCAACGCCGCCTCCTTCGGCGCCGTGGTCGTCGCGCTGCTACTCGTGCGACTGCCGCCGCGCCCGCCCGTCGCCAACGACAGCTCGATCGTCACTCGGATCGTGCTCGGGGCCAGGATCGCCCTGACCGAGCCGGGTTGCCGGGCAGCCATCTTCCTGATCGCCCTGGTGGCCCTCCTCGCCTCGCCGTTCATCGCCCTCGTGCCGGCCATGGCCGGGGTGATCCGCCATCACGGGGTGAGCAACGCCACGGCCACCTCGATCCTGATCACCGCCCAGGGCGTCGGCGCCGTGGCCGGTGCCGTCCTGTTGCCGTCGGTGGCGCTGCGAGTTGGCCGTGGACGGCTGCTGACCGGTGCCCTCGTCGTGCTCCCGCTGCTGCTCGTCGCCTACGCCGTCGCCCCCGAGCTCTGGCTCGCCACCCTTGCCTTGTTTGCGGTGGGCGCCGGCTACATCACCGTGCTGTCGGGGCTCAACACCGTGGTCCAGCTCCGCTCCCCCGCCTTCGCCCGGGGACGGGTGCTGAGCATCTACATGATGGGCCTTGGCCTCGTCTATCCCCTGGGCGCGGTCCTTCAGGGCAACATCGCCGACGCCACCGGCCTGCGAGCGGTGACGGCCGTCGGCGCCCTGGCCCTTCTGGCCGCGGTGGTGGTCCTCACTCTGGCCCGGCCCTCTGTCTTTCGCGCCCTCGGCGATCCGAAGCCGGCCGCATTCGAACCGCTCGTTCCGGCCGAGGAATTACTGTGAAGGCGCCGGCCACCATCGACGTCGTCACCGCCGAGTCGGCCGAGAATGCACAGCGCCGGGCGGCCGGTGGGCTGTACGAGGCGGGCTGTCGCCCTGGCGACCGGGTGGCGTTCTGCCTCCCCTCCTCCGGGGCCCTCCTCTGCGCCGTGCTCGGGGCGCTGCGGAGCGGCGTCGTGCCCGTCCTCCTCAACGCCACCCTGCTCCCGGCCGAACGACAGCTGCTGGTCGACGACGCCCGGCCCCGCATCACGGTGACCGACCGGAAAGAGCTCGACGGGCTGGCTCTTGGCCGTCCTCGCCCGCTGGCACCCCATCCGCTGTCCCGGCCGATGCACTACACATCGGGCACGACCGGACGGCCCAAGGGAGTGTGGGCCGGCCTGTGGGACGAGGCGACTGCCGCCGCCGCCTTCGCCGACGAGGCCGACGTATGGTCGTTCGGGCCCGACGATGTGCACCTCGTCTGCTCGCCCATGTACCACTCCGTCTCTATCCGCTTCGCCGCCGGGACGCTCCTGTCCGGCGGGACGTGCGTGGTGCTCACCCGGTTCGATCCGATCGTGGCCCGCCGCGCCCTCGAGGGCACTGCGAGCCCCGCGGGCACGAGGGCCACGACCGGCGCGGTACCGACCACCACTTTCATGGCACCGGCCGCCCTCAAACGGCTGCTCGAGACGGCCGGCGGCGACCTGTCGGACACCTTCGCCAACCTCCGGCTGCTGGTCCATGCCGGCTCGCCAGCTCCGGCCAGCCTCAAGCACGCCGCTCTGGCCGCGGTTCGCCCCGGCGCACTCTGGGAGTTCTACGGATCGACCGAGGGCCAGTTCACGGTGTGTTCGCCCGACGAATGGCGGGCCCGTCCCGGCACGGTGGGGCGGGCCCGCCCGGGCCGGACGCTGGCCGTCGACCCGGACGGCACCATCTGGTGTCGTCCACCGGGCTTCGCCTCCTTCCGTTACTGGGGCGACGACGAGAAGACGGAGGAGGCGTGGCGGGAGGGCTTCTTCACGGTGGGGGACCTCGGCCGCCTGGATGGTGACGGCTATCTCTTCATCGACGGGCGCCGTGACGACCTCATCATCTCCGGCGGCGTGAACGTCTATCCAGCGGAAGTCGAGGCCGTGCTCTCCGAGGCCGCCGAGGTGGCCGACGTCGGCGTCTTCGGTATGCCCGACGACCGGTGGGGGGAGCGGGTGTGCGCGGCCCTGGTGCCACGCGGGCGCCAGATTGCTCCCGGCCTGGCCGATGCGGTTGCCGCCTTCGCCGGCACGCGATTGGCTCCCTACAAGCGCCCCAAGCAGTACATCGTGGTCGAGGACCTACCCCGCACCGCCACCGGGAAGCTCCAGCGGCACCGGCTGCGCGCCCTGCTCGCTGCCGAAGCCACCGGATGAGCGTTGGACGTTTGCTCGGCGAGAGAGGTAGGGGATACTGAGACGATGAGTCCTTCCGATCCTGGGCCACCGATCGCGGTCGTGAACCCGGCCACCGGCCAGCTGGTTGAGTCATTCGAGCCCTTCGACGCCGCCGCCGTCGAAGCCCGACTGGCGGTCGCCGCCGCCGTCGCGCCGGTGTGGGCCGCCACCACCTTCGCCGATCGGGCCCAGCTGCTCATCACCATCGCCGAGCTCTTCGAAGGCGAGCTGCCCGACATCGCCCACGGCGTCACCACCGAGATGGGCAAGCCTTTCGCCCAGGCCAAGGCCGAGGTGGCCAAGTGCGCCAGCGGGTTCCGGTGGTTCGCCGAGCACGCGGCTCGGATGCTGGCCGATGAGGAGGTGCCCCTCGACGTCGGCCGGGCGCACGTGACATACCAGCCCATCGGACCGGTCCTCGCCATCATGCCGTGGAACTTCCCGCTCTGGCAGGTCGTGCGCTTTCTGGCTCCGGCGCTCATGGTCGGCAACGTGGGCCTTCTCAAGCACGCACCCAGCGTGCCGCGCACCGCACTGTTCCTCGAGGACGTGGTGCGTCGGGCCGGTGCCCCTGACGGGGTGTTCCAGACGTTGCTCATCGGCACCGACCAGGTGGCCGGAGTCATCGCCGACCCGCGGGTGGCCGCGGTGACCTTGACCGGCAGTGTGGGCGCGGGACGGGCGGTGGCGGCCGAAGCCGGAGGGGTGGGCAAGAAGGTGGTCCTCGAGCTGGGCGGCAGTGACCCGTTCATCGTCCTGCCTTCTGCCGACCTCGACCGTGCCGTCGAGGTCGCCGTCCAGGCCCGCACGCAGAACACCGGCCAGTCGTGCATCGCGGCCAAGCGGTTCATCGTGCACCGGCAGGTGGCCGACGAGTTCACCAAGGGGTTCGTGGCGCAGATGGAATCGCTCGTCGTCGGCAACCCGCTCGACCCGGCGACCGATGTGGGCCCGCTCGTGACCGAGGCGGCGCGTGACAACATCGCCGCCCAGGTCGACGACGCCCGGTCAAAGGGGGCGTCCATCCTCTGTGGGGGCGAGCCGGTCGTCGTCCCGGTGGGCGACCGCACCGGCGGCTTCTTCTACCGACCCACTGTGATCGCCGGGATCAGCCCGGACATGCGGGTGGCCAGTGAGGAGGTGTTCGGCCCGGTGGCCCTCCTGTTCGTGGTGGAGGACAACGAGGAGGCGCTGGCCGTAACCAACGGAACCGAGTTCGGGCTCGGGGCGAGCGTCTGGACGACCGACCCCGACGAGCAGCAGCGATTCGCCCGGGACGTGCAAGCCGGCATGGTGTTCATCAATGGCATGGTCGTATCCATGCCTCCGCTGCCCTTCGGTGGCATCAAGTCCTCCGGTGTCGGACGCGAGCTGGCTCGCGTCGGCCTGCAAGAGTTCTGTAACGTGAAGTCGGTATGGACGGCGTGACCGGAGCCCGGCGCGCCTACCTCGACCACGCCGCCACCACCCCGCTCCGGCCCGAGGCGCGCGCCGCCATGGAGCCGTATCTGACGACGGAATTCGGCAATCCGTCGGGCAGCCACGCCGAGGCGCGTCGGGCCCGCCGGGCCACCGACGACGCCCGCGAGGAGCTGGCCGGCCTGCTCGGTGCCGACTTCGGCGAGATCGTCTTCACCTCGGGAGGGACCGAGGCCGACAACCTGGCCGTCTTCGGATCGGCGGATGAGGAGGGGGAGGAGTCGGAGACCGGCTCCATCGTCTGCACGGCCATCGAGCACCCTGCGGTGCTCGCCGCCTGCCGGGCGTGTGCCGAGCGTTTCGGTGTCCGGCTCGCCGAGGTGGGAGCGGGCAAGGACGGGATCATCGACCTCGACGCGTTGGACGAGGCATGTGGCCAGGACGTGGGCTTCGTGTCGGTCATGGCCGTCAACAACGAGTTGGGCACGGTCCAGCCGCTCGACGCCGTGTCCGAGGTGGTACGTCGGCGGGCGCCGTTCGCCACGCTCCACACCGATGCCGTCCAGGCCGCGCCCTGGTTGGACGTGGCCAACCATGCGGCCGTCGCCGATCTGGTGGCCATCAGTGCCCACAAATTCGGTGGTCCGAAAGGGGTCGGTGCCCTCGTGGCTCGGAACGGGACCACCGTCCGACCGCTGTTGTTCGGAGGGGGACAGGAACGCGAGCGGCGCAGCGGAACGTCCAACGTGGCCGGAGTGGTGGGCATGGCCGCCGCGCTCTCCGCCACAGTCCGCCAACGGGCGGCGACCAATGCGGCGGTGGCGGCGCGCCGGGATCGGCTGGCGGACGGGCTGCGCCGAGCCGTGCCCGGAGCGGACGAGACCGGTCATCAGGAGTCGCGCACGCCCGGGCACCTGCACATGCGCTTCGCCGGTGTCGAGAACGAGTCGCTGGTTCTCCTGCTCGACGCGGCCGGGGTGGCCGTCTCGGCCGGCGCCTCCTGCTCGAGCGGCGCCACCGAGCCGAGTCACGTGCTGCTGGCCATGGGCTTCGATCCTGTCGAGGCCACGAGCGGCATCCGGTTCTCGCTCGGTCAGAACACGAGCGACGAGGACGTCGAGCGGGCACTCCGGGCCGTGCCCGACGCCGTCGCCCGGTTACGGGGCTGAACGTGCGCGTCCTCGTGGCCATGTCCGGTGGTGTGGACTCGTCGGTCGCCGCCGCCCTTCTGGTCGATCGTCTCGGGCCCGAACGCGTCGTGGGTGCCACTCTCAAACTGTGGGGTGGCCGCTCCGATTCAGGGTGCTGCTCGGTGGCCGACACCGAGGACGCTCGCCGCGTGGCCGACCAGCTGGGCATCGCCCACCACGTCTTCAACTTCACCTCTGACTTCGAGGAGCGGGTGGTCCGGCCCTACGTCCGCGGTCACGCCGAGGGCTCGACACCCAACCCGTGCATCGAGTGCAACCGTCACCTCAAGTTCGACCGCCTGCTGTCACGAAGCCTGGCCCTCGGGTTCGACGCGGTGGCCACCGGTCACCACGCCCGGACTCGAGCCACCACCGGTGGACGGCTCGAGCTGCGCCGGGCGGCCGACCATGCGAAGGACCAGTCCTATGTGCTGGCCATGCTCACCCAGGACCAGCTGGCACGGACGCTCTTCCCGGTCGGGCACCTCACCAAGGACGAGGTGCGGGCCGAAGCCGCCGGGCGCGGGCTACGCACGGCGGCCAAGCCTGACAGTCAGGACGTGTGCTTCATCCGACGCGACGAGGGTCGCCAGCGTTTCCTGGGCGATCGCATCCCCCTGCACTCGGGCCGGCTTGTCGACGGCCGCAGCGGCGAGGACCTCGGCCCGGTGGAGGCGTTGGAACTGGTCACGGTCGGTCAGCGACGAGGTATGGGCCACGGAGACGACGGGCGGCGTCGCTACGTGACCGCCGTCGACACTCGTCGCCGTCGGGTGTCCGTCGGTCCACCCGAGGATGCCCTGGCTCCCGACCTGCGCTTGCACACCGTCACCTGGGTGGACAGCCAGCCCGAGGGACTGTGTCGAAGCGGTGGTGCAGTAGCGGCGCTCACTGCCGTTGCCCAGTGCAGCGCCCACGGCCGGCCGATGCCGTGCCGCGTGCAGAAGGACGACGAGGGGCTGGTGGTTCGCTTCGACCGGCCCGAGCGGCGAGTGGCACCGGGCCAGACCGTGGCGCTCTACGACGCCACGCATCCCGACTCTGTCCTCGGTGCCGGCATCGTTCGGTGACACCTCCCGACTCGACCGCCGGGACCGACGGCTGGAACCGGCCCGACCCGGTGGCGCGGGCCGAGGAACTGCGCAAGCTCATCGCCTACCACAACGAGCGCTACCACCAGCTCGACTCGCCCGAGATCTCCGACGCCGAGTTCGACGACCTCGTCCGCGAGCTGCGGGTTATCGAGACCGACCACCCCGACCTGGTGGTGCCGGGATCCCCGACCGAGACGGTCGGCGCCGCCCCCTCCGTGTTGTTCGCCCCGGTCGCGCACCGGGTGCCCATGATGAGCCTCGACAATGCGTTCGGCGCCGACGAGCTCAATGCCTGGGCCGCCCGGCTGAGCCGCCAGGTACCGGACGACACGGCCTTCTTGTGCGAGCTCAAGATCGATGGCCTGGCCATCTCGCTCACCTACCACGACGGGCAGTTCGTGCAAGCCGCGACCCGAGGGGACGGACGCATCGGAGAAGACGTCACCGCCAACGTGTCGACCATCGACGTGGTGCCTCGCAAGCTGACGGTGCCGGCCAAAGACCGGCCCGGCTTGATCGAGGTGCGGGGCGAGGTCTACATGCCGAAGTCGGCCTTCGCCGACCTCAACCAACGGCAGGCGGAGGCCGACGACCGCCTGTTCGTCAACCCGAGGAACTCCGCCGCCGGCTCGTTGCGCCAGAAAGACTCGAGCATCACCGCCAGTCGGTCGCTCTCCTTCTGGGCCTATCAAGTCGGTGCGCTGGAGCCGGCCGGCACGAGGCGCCTCCCCAAGGCCCTGACGACCACGCACTCGGCCACCCTCGAGTGGCTGGAGAAGGCCGGGTTCCCGGTCAACCCCGAGCGGCGGCTGGTGCGGGGTCTCGACGCAACCCTCGAGTTCTGCCGCTCATGGGAGGAGCGCCGACACGGGCTCGACTACGAGATCGACGGCGTGGTCGTCAAGGTCGACGAGCTAGCCCTCCAGCGCCAGCTCGGGGCCACCTCACACGCCCCGAGGTGGGCCATCGCCTACAAGTTCCCGCCCGAGGAACGCTCCACCCTGCTGCGCGGTATCGACGTGTCCATTGGACGCACGGGGAAGGCCACCCCCTTCGCCGTGCTCGAGCCGGTCTTCGTCGGCGGTTCCACGGTGTCGTTGGCCACCCTCCACAACGAGGACCAGGTGCGGGCCAAGGACGTGCGTCCTGGCGACACGGTCATGGTGCGAAAGGCGGGCGACGTCATCCCCGAGGTCCTCGGACCGGTGTTGGTCGACGGCCGTCGCCGCCGGCCGAGATGGAAGTTCCCGACCGTCTGCCCACGTTGTGGCGCGCCCCTTCAGCGGCTGCCCGAGGAGAAGGACACCTTCTGTACGAACCTCGACTGCCCGGGACAACGCGTCCAGCGCATCGCCCACTTCGCCTCCCGGTCAGCCATGGACATCGAGGGACTCGGTGAGCAGCGGGTCCAGCTGTTCTGCGACCTCGGTCTGCTCGAGGATGTGGCCGACCTCTACAGCTTCACTCGGGACACCTTGGCCGGCCTCGAGGGGTTCAAGGAGCGGTCGATCAGCAACCTCCTCGGAGCCATCGACGAGTCCCGCACACGACCGCTCCACCGGCTGCTGGTGGGGCTCGGCATTCGACACCTAGGCCAGGTGGGAGCAGTGGCCCTGGCTCGAGACAGCGGCGACGCCGACGCCATCATGGCTGCCTCGGAGGACCGGCTGGCGGCCATCGACGGCGTGGGGCCGGTCATCGCTTCGAGCGTGGTCAGCTGGTTCGCCTCACCGGTGAACCGATCGATGGTCGAACGGCTGCGCGCCGGAGGCGTCAACATGGTGGAGCCCGACGCCGGGCGAAGTGGCCACCTCTCGGTGCTGGAGCAGACCCTCGCCGGCATGTCGGTAGTGGTCACCGGCACCCTCGAGGAGTACACGCGTGAGGGGGCCGAAGCGGCCATTACCGATCGGGGCGGGAAGTCACCCGGGACAGTGTCCAAACGAACGTTTGCATTGGTCGTAGGGACGGCCCCGGGCGAGGCCAAGCTGGCCAAAGCCGAACAGCTCGGAGTGCCCGTCCTCGACGGGTTGCAGTTCGAGGAGCTTCTGCGCACGGGCCAATTGCCTGGTTGAGCTGGCGCCGCCAAGAGGATCAGCCGGACCCCTTGAACCACTGGTCGACCACCGTTAGTGTTCGACACACCGATGCAGTTGGGGTTCGCAGGTTGGGGGATGGGGTGAATGCCGAGGGGCTGTGTGCGGTGATCAACCGACCGCACCCGCGATGCGCCACTTCTTCCGCCCTCTCAGCCGGTTTGAATGCCTGCTGATCGGGAATGCATTCCTGCCGATCGGGAATGCATCGTTGGGGGGCTTGCCGTCTCCTGACTTCGACCATGGTGACATGGACAAAGAGAAGACAAATAGGAGGAGAAGCATGATCCGCAAAGTGCTCTTGGTCGCGGCTGCAGTTGCCGTCCCGGCCGGCTTGGTCATCGGTGGCGGTATTGCCGCTGCGAAGAGCCCGCCGATCAACGCAAAGACCGACACCGCCACCTGCACCACCGTGAGCGGTTCGGCCAAGTTCAGCCCGGCCGTCACCTCCAGTGAGAAGGCTGGCACGACCAAGACGACGGTGAAGGCCACTCTCAAAGGCTGCACGTCGAATGCCGCAGGCCTCAAGATCACCGACGGCAAGACGACTGGTTCGTTCACCAGCAACACGCATGCCGCTGGCACCAACGGCTGCAGCGCACTGGTCGGCGCCACGCCAGAGACTGGCAGCCTGACGACGAAGTGGAAGACGACGCCCAAGCTGTCCTCGGGCAATAGCGTGACCCCGGTGACCCAGGTCTACGGGACCGTGACCAGTGGCAGTCCTCCAAACGCCCAGTTCGAGATACCGGGTCCCGGAGGCACGGCCAGTGGCACGGGCTCCTTCGAGGGCACAAACGGTGGCGCCAGTGACGAGAGTGACGCCCAGAGCACCGTATCGGCCGCCAGCCTGCTGGCCACGTGCGACGGCAAGAAGGGCTTGACGGGCTTCAACTTCACGACCCCGCCTGCCGGGCAGCCTGCCGCAGCCAGCTTCGGCTGAGAAGGCCAATTGGCCCATTCCGACGGGCCGTGAGTAGGAGCGACGAGGACGGGGTTCGCCCCGTCCTCGTTCGCGTCCGGTGCGAAACCGACTGCCCACCGATCGTCGTCGGATGGGGACGCCCGATCACGGACCGCCCTCGGGTCAGCCCGGTGCCGGGGATTGCGACGTGGCCAGCCAGGGGAAATCTGGATTCCCCTTCGAGCCGCCGTTCTCCGTGGTAGGCGGTCTCCGTCAGCGCGGCGTGACGTATTTTCGAGTGCCCGAAGGGACGGGCGGCGTGGACGGCGAGGAGAAGTGACTGTAGAGTAACTGCGTCCGAGATGAGGGGGTTCGTCGACGGGCATTCGCTCGAGGCCACATCGTCATCACGTCTCGGCCGAGGTGAGTCAATCGTTTGCCGGCCATCCGGGGGTCCTGCAGCAAGCATGCGGGAGATCACGCGTGGCCGTCGGGAGATCCGGTGAGCTTCGGACCATCAACATGTCGGGGGCAACTGTCACCTGACTCATGCATCCGCGAAGACGCGGAGAACAGGAGCAAATTTATGATGCGCAAGTTGATGCTGGTCGCTGTGGCGGCCGCGGCACCCATTGGACTCATCGCCATGGCCGGCACGGCCGGCGCGAAGGGTTCGCCGGTCAATGCCACCACCGACACGGTCACCTGCACGACGATCAGTGGCTCCGTGAAGTTCAGCCCGGCGGTCACCTCCAGTGAGAAGGCTGGTACGGCGCACACCTCCATCAAGGCCACCGTCACCGGATGCACGTCGAACGCCGTGGGCCTCAAGGTCACGAGCGGCAAGGCATCGGGGACGCTCACCACCACTCGGACCGCGGGTGAGAATGGCTGCGTTGCCCTGGCCGGCGGAAGCGACGCCACTGGTCCCATCACCACCTCGTGGAAGACCACGCCCAAGCTGAGCTCGGGAGACTCGGTGATCCACGTCAACTCCATCTCCGGCAGCATCGGGTCCGATGGGAACGCCACCTTCACCATTCCGGGGAACGTTGCCAATGGGACCCCTTCCGGTTCCTTCCAGGGCACCAACGCGGGCGCCAGCGATACGACGTCGGCTCAAACGACCACGTCGGCCGCCAGCATCCTTGCGACCTGTGATGGCAAGAAGGGGCTCAAGGGCATCGACATCAAGACCCCGGCCAGCGGGAGCGCCGTCAACCTCGGCTAGCCCATGACCGGGTCCATCGTGTTGAACAGCAAGTCTGAACGACGAAGGCGGGGCTTCGGCCCCGCCTTCGTCGCGCCAACGGCCACCCACTGTGTTGATCAAGGCTGTGGGGACGCCACCGGTGACCTTGTCCCGGCCGTCCTTCGGCCCCGACCCTCCACCGATCGCCAGGCAGCGCTCGGTACCCTTGACCCAGCCCTATGCCGAGCATCACCGACTCCATCGGGCGTGTCCTCGGCGACCGCTACCGACTGATCACAGCGCTCGGCACGGGTGCGTCTGCGCACGTGTACCTGGCCGAGGACGTGTCGCTGCACCGGCGAGTCGCCATCAAGGTGCTGCACCCGGCGCTGGCCGCCGACGCCGCCTTCCTCAAGCGTTTCCGCGCCGAGGCTCGCGCCGTTGCCGCCCTCAACCACCCCAACATTCTCCAGGTCTATGACTGGGGTGAGGAGGATGGCGAGCCCTACCTCGTCCTCGAGTTCCTGGCCGGCGGCAGCCTCCGCCAGATCTTCGACACCGGCGTTCTGCTGAGCCAGGCCCAAGCCGTCCAGGTCGGCATCGAGGCCGCCGCCGGGCTCGACTACGCCCACCGGCGAGGCCTCATCCACCGCGACATCAAGCCGGCCAACCTGTTGTTGGACGCGGACGGCCGGCTGCGCATCGCCGACTTCGGCCTGGCCCGGGCGCTGGCCGAGGCGTCCTGGACCGAGCCGGAGGGGGCCATGCTGGGCACGGCACGTTATGCCGCCCCAGAGCAGGGAAGCGGCAACTGGGTGCTCGACGGCAAGGCCGACGTCTACTCCCTCGCTCTTGTCCTCTACGAGGCGGTGACCGGCGAGTCGCCGTTCATCGGCGACACGACGGTGACGACGCTCATGGCCCGGGTGGGTGCCCTGCTCCCCGAGCACGACGCCCTCGGCCCGCTCAACGACATTCTCGTGTGGGCGGCCGCTCCCGAGGTGGCCGAGCGCTACGACGCCGCCCAGTTCGGCGTCCGGCTGCGGGCACTGGCCGGCGACCTGGTCGGCCCGGCCCCGTTGCCCATCGTGGGAGCCGCTCCCGTCACCGATCACGGTCCCGGCGCCGGCGCCGGGACCGGGGCGGCCCGCTCTTCGGATGTCGCCGACCGCACCGTCCTCAATCGCGACCTCACCGCCATCGGCGCCCCCGAGGTGGTGGCTGACGGGCCCGGAAAAGAACGCGGAGCCGCCAAGGCCGCCAAAGCCCGCCCGTCTTCGTCCACCTCCGGGCGCGACCCGAAGCCACGGCCGAAGAGGACGGGTCGGCGCCGGCTGCTGTGGGTGGTGGCCACCCTCCTGGTCGCCGCCGCCATCCTGCTCGTGGTGCTGGCCACGGCCGGACAACTCCTGACGCCCAGTCATCCCGTCCCCGAGTTGGTCGGCAAGCCGTTGCCGGCGGCTCGCGCCGCGGCGCGTCCCGGCGGGTTCACCGTGAAGCTGGTCGGCACCACACCAAGCGTCACCGTGGCCCGGGGGGACATCGTGAGCCAGGTGCCCATCGCCGAGCGCAACGGTCATCACGTCGTGGCCCAGCAGGGCTCGACGGTCCGGGTCGTGGTCTCGTCGGGGCCGCCACCGGTCGCCATCCCTGACGTGACCACCTTCAGCGATTGCCACGACGCCGTTCAAGCTCTGGCGGCCGTGCACCTGGTAGGCACGTGCCCGGTGCCGGCTGAGCAGTACAGCTCGACGGTGCCCGCCGGTGGCGTGCTCGGGACGTGGCCGACGGCCAGCGCCCTCTACGGATCGGCGGTGACCGTCATCCTCTCGAAGGGCCACGCGCCGGTCGCCATCCCCGCCGTCACCGGCCCGACGTCCACCTTCGCCACCGCCCAGGCCGCATTGGCGGCCGCCGGGCTCACGGCCACCCAAGCCATGGCCTACAGCCCGACCGTGCCGGCCGGCCAGGTCATCGGGACCGCCCCACCGGCCTCGGCCGGGCCCCAGCCCTTCGGGTCGTCGGTGACCGTCACCGTCTCGAAGGGCCCGCAACCGGTGGTCATCCCGAACGTGGTCGGCCAGTCGGTGGCGGCGGCCACCAGCGCGCTGCAAGGGCTCGGGCTCACGGTGGCCGGGCCCTACGGCCCGCCCGGGTCGTCCACCGTGCTGTCGACCGACCCGGCCGCCGGGGCCTCGGTCCAGCCCGGGACCACGGTCAACATCTACACGTTGTAGGGCACTGGCCCAAACGACGACGTGACCGTCCCTACCGAGTGCGAGCTGTGCGAGGCCGCTCGCATCACCGAGTGGTTCTACGAGGACGAGACGTGCTGGGTGGCCGACTGCGAGGTGTGCCTGGTGCCCATGGTGGTTTGGAAACAGCACGGGAAGGACCCGCCCGACGACGTCGTCGACCACATGCTGGGCGAGCTCGGCCGCGTGGCCGACGAGCGCCTGGGGACCGGTGTCTGGTCCTTCGATCGGGTCATGCGCCAGATCCCCGATCACTTCCACGCCCACGCCCGCGACCCCGGTTGGTGGTCGCGCCGGTTCGGCCGTCGCTGACGGCGGAAAGGCGGGCGGTGATCAAGTACCTCGGTTCCAAGCGGCGGCTCGTCCCCGCCCTGGGCCTGCTGGCCCGGGCCTCGGGGGCGAAGACCGGCCTCGACCTTTTCTGCGGGACGACGCGCGTGGCCCAGGCCTGGAAGCACGCCGGCCTGGCCGTGACCGCCGTCGACAGCACCCGCTGTGCCCACGTGCTGGCCCGAACCTACGTGGCCGCCGATCCGGCCGACGACCCGGGTCTGGCCCATCGGGCGGCCGTGGCCGTCGAACGCCTCAACCGGTTGCCGGGGCGTCCCGGTTACGTGACGACGACCTTCTGCGAGCGGGCGCGGTACTTCCGCCCCGAGAACGGCGCCCGCATCGACGCCGTGCGAGCCGCCATCGAGCGCGACCACGCTGACTCCGACCTCTGGCCGGTGCTCATGACCAGCCTCCTCGAGGCGGCCGACCGGGTCGACTCGACGACCGGCCTGCAGATGGCCTACCTCAAGGAATGGGCGCCTCGGGCCTTCGGCCCGCTCGTCCTCCGGGTCCCCGACCTCGTGCCCGGACCGGGTCGTGCCTTCCAGGGCGACGCCTGCCGACTGGCCGGCTCCGCCGCCGTCGGGCCGGTCGATCTCGCTTACCTCGACCCGCCCTACAACCAGCACCGCTACGACGCCAACTACCACGTGTGGGAGACGCTGGTGGCCTGGGACGACCCCCCGGCCTACGGCGTGGCCGCCAAGCGCGAGGACCTGCGGAGCCCGACCGGTCGCAGTCCCTTCAACAGTCGCCGGACCATGCCTGGGGCCCTGGCTGACGTGGTGTCGGCCGTCGACGCCGATGTCCTCGTCCTCTCGTACAACAACGAGTCATGGCTCGGCTTCGACGCCCTCCGTGACATGTGCGCCCGGCGCGGCGCGGTCGAGGTGCTGGCCTTCGACTCGCCGCGTTATGTGGGGGCGAGGATCGGCATCCACAACCCGGCGGGAAAGCGAGTCGGGCGGGTGTCCCATGTCCGCAACACCGAGTACCTGGTGTTGGCCGGGCCCGGGCGTCGCATCCGCTCGATGGCCGATGCCGTCGCCTCAGGCGGTCTCGGTCGGCGGACCGATCGGGCCGTCCCCCTGATCCCGGCCTGAAGGCCAAAGCCCACCAGCGGGCTTGACCGTCTCAGGAGCCCCTGCCAACGTGGGGCGGCCGCCGCTTCGCCACGCTCGGTGGCCACGGAGCCGAGCGAGTCTGGAAACGGGGGAGAAGAGCGATGAGTGCGCTGGACGGCCGGGTGGTCATCGTGACCGGCGCCGGGCGGGGCATCGGACGTGCCCACGCGCTCTTGTTCGCCGCCTGTGGGGCGAGCGTGGTGGTGAACGACCTCGGCGGCTCGGTCGACGGGGCCCCCGGGGACGCCTCCACCGCCCAGCAGGTGGTCGACGAGATCGCCGCTTCGGGGGGGAGCGCCGTGGCCAGCACCGACGACGTGACCGACTGGGACGGCGCTCACGCCCTTGTCGAGGTGGCCCGGGAGGCCTTCGGCGACGTGCACGCCTTGGTCAACAACGCCGGCATCCTTCGGGACCGCATGCTCTTCAACATGTCCGAGGAGGAGTGGGACAGCGTCGTCAACGTCCATTTAAAGGGGCACTTCCTCCCGACCCGGCACGTGGCCGCCTATTGGCGGGAACGGGCCAAAGCCGGGGAGACCGTCCCGCGCGCCGTGGTGAACACGACGTCGACCTCCGGCCTGATCGGCAACCCCGGCCAGAGCAACTACGGCTCGGCCAAGGCCGGCATCGCCGCCTTCACGGTGATCGCCGCCCACGAGCTTGCCCGCTACGGCGTGCGGGTCAACGCCATCGCCCCCGGGGCCCGCACCCGCATGACCTATCTGAGCCCCGGTCTCGCCGAGCTCGTGGCCCCTCCCGCCGAGGAGGCGGCCTTCGACAGCTGGGACCCGGCCAACGTGGCCCCCCTGGCTGCGTACCTGTGCACGACGGACTGCGCCTTCACCGGTCGCGTCTTCTTCGTGCTGGGCGGCGAGGTCCGCCTGTTCGCGCCATGGTCCATGGCCGAGGGGATCGAGAAGCCCGGTCGTTGGACCGTCGAGGAGCTGGCCGAGCGACTCCCAGGCCTCGGAGCCTGAGGTGACGGTCACGCGGGGCTCGGATCCGAGCTCCGCACCCGACCCCGAGCAGACAGAAGACCTCGAGCCCGGCGAGGCCGCCGACGCCGAGGCCCTCCTGAGCGGAGCCGGCGCTGGCGCCGATGGCGGCATCGTCGTTCCTTGGCCCATCCTGATCCGCCACCGCATTCACCATCGGGTGGCCGCCTCCGACCGGTACCAGTGGTGGGTTCTCTGGACGGTGCTGGCCGGCCTGCTGTCGGTCAACATCACCTTCACCGTCTTCGTGGTCGCCCTGCCCCAGGTGGCGCACCAGCTGCACACGTCGGTGACCACCCTGACCTGGACGTCGACCGGTCCCCTGCTGGCCTTCGGGGTGGCCGCGCCCATCCTCGGCAAGCTCGGCGACCTGCGCGGCTACCGACGTCTCTACCTTTGGGGTCTGGCCGGAGCCGCCGTCAGCGTCGTCCTCACCGCCTCGGCCCCCACCGCCGGCGTCCTCATCGCCGCCCGCTTCTTCGACGGCGTGCAGGGCGCGGCCACCGGCGCCGCCTCGATGGCCCTCATGCTCCAGGTCTTCTCGCACGAGGACCGGGTCAAGGCCATGGGGTGGTGGGCCCTCGTCGGGGCCGGGGGCCCGGTGCTGGGGGTGACCATCGGGGCCCCGGTCATCCAGTACCTCGGTTGGAGGGCCCTGTTCTGGGGTGAGCTCCCGCTCATGGCCGCGGCCGCCGTCCTGGCCGTCATCGTCCTCCCGGCCGGCCAGCAGGCGAAGGAGGCGAAGGAGGCGAAAGCCCACCGCCACCGCCGGTCGCGTCCTTGGTCCGAACTCGACTGGCTGGGCTCGCTCACCCTCTCGGCGGCGGTGACGAGCGGGCTGCTCGCCCTCAACCAGGCGCCGTCGTGGGGTTTCGCCGACCCTCGTACCTTCGGGCTGTTCGCGGCCAGCGCCGCCTTCGGGGTGGGCTTCGTCGTTCAAGAACGGCACACGGACAAGCCGCTCATCCCCCTCCGCTACTTCCGTCGCCGCAACTTCGTCTTCCCGGTCGGCGCCCGGGCGTCGGTCAACTTCGCCTACATGGGCGGGTTCTTCCTCTTCCCCATCCTCATGGAGCGGGTCTACGGCTACAGCGAAACGGCGGCCGGGCTCGTCTCGACCGCCCGACCCCTCCTCTTCTCGCTGGTGGCTCCGGCTGCCGGCTACGCCGCCGTGCGAGTGGGGGAGCGCGTCTCGGTGGTCGCCGGCGCCGTGGCCCTCGTGGCCTCGATGGTCGTCTTCACCCAGCTCGGCGCCAACCCCCCTCTGGTCGTGATCGTCGTGGCCCTCGCCCTCTCCGGCGTGGGCAACGGGCTGTCCACGCCGTCGGCGACGTCGTCCGCCTCCAACGAGTTCGGTGCCGACGAGCTCGGCGTCATGAGCGCGGCCCAGCAGCTGATCGCCCAGATCGGCATCGTGGCCGGCATCCAGGTCATGGTGACCGTGCAGGCGACGGCGGGCGGCGGCGCCGGCAGCCTGTCCGACTTCCATCGCGCCTTCGCCGTCGGGGCGGTGGTCGCGGCTCTGTCCGGCGTCTGCGGGCTCTGCATCCGCAACACGCCGCGGGGTCGGCGCGAGAAGATGGCCGTGCCCGTCGAGTCGGCGGCGGGCTGATCGGTCGGGCGGGCCGAGAACGGGAGTGTCGAACGTGACCGAACTGTGGCAGCAGGGTGCGGGAGAGCTGGCCAAGGCCATCCGGGCCAAGGACGTCAGCAGCCGGGAACTGCTCGAGCTGTATCTGACCAGGATCGATGCCGCCAACCCGCGGCTCAACGCGGTGGTGACCTTGGATCCCGAGAGGGCTCATCGTGCCGCGTCGGCGGCCGACGAGGCGGTGGCGCGTGGCGACGATCTGGGGCCGCTCCACGGTTTGCCCATCACCGTCAAGGACGCGCTGGAGACGGAGGGGATGCGCTCGACGGGGGGAGCAACCGAGCTCCGCGACCACGTGCCGACGGAGGACGCGCCGGCGGTGGCTCGGGTCAAAGCCGCGGGGGCGATCGTCTTCGGCAAGACCAACGTGCCCAAATGGTCCGGGGACAGCCAGACCCACAACGAGCTGTTCGGTATCACACGCAACCCGTGGGACGACTCCCGGTCACCGGGCGGCTCGTCCGGAGGACCGGCCGTCTCGGTGGCGTGCGGCTTCTCGGCCTTCGAGATCGGTACCGACATCGGTGGTTCCATTCGCATGCCCGCCCACTTCACTGGGATCTGCGGACACAAGCCGAGCTTCGGGATCGTGCCGTCCCGGGGCTATCTCGACTACGCCGGCGGTGGATCGACCGAAGCGGACATCAACGTGGTCGGGCCGTTGGCGCGCCGCGTCGCCGATCTCGATCTGTTACTGGGCGTTCTCGCCGGCGCCGACGAACACCGCGCTGCCGGCTGGCGCCTCGAACTCCCGTCCCCCCGGCCGGGGAGGAGGGTCGGCCTCTGGCTCGATGACGACGGCTGCCCTGTCGATGCCGAGGTCGCCACCGTTCTCGAAGCCGCCGCTCGCCTGCTGGAGGCCGACGGTACGACGATCGACGCCGGATCACGCCCGGTCGATTTCGGGGAATCGATGAGCGTGTTCCACGCCCTCCTCTCCTCGGCCGTCTCGTCCGGGCTCTCCGACGACATTTGGGACCTCGCCCGGCAGGTCGACGCCGTCCCCGTCACGGAGGGCGAGGATCCGCTGATCGAGATGGGCCGGGGCACGGTGATTCGCCATCGCGATTGGATCCATTTCGACGAGCGACGGGAGCGACTTCGGCGCCAGTGGTCCACCTGGTTCGCCGACCACGACGCGTTGCTGTGTCCCGTCGTTCCGGTCGCCGCCCTGCCCCTGTCCGACGAGGACCTGCTCAGCCGGACGATGACCGTCAACCGCCTCACGCGGCCGGCCAACGATTTGATCCAGTGGCCGGGCCTGATCGGCGTGGCCTACCTGCCGTCGACCGTGGTGCCCGTGGGCCGGACGGCGAGCGGGCTTCCTGTGGGCATCCAGGTCGTCGGTTCCTTCCTCGGCGACCGGACGTCCATGTCGATGGCCCGCCGCCTCGAGGAGCTCAGCGGCGGCTACCAGCCGCCGCCGCTCGCTGAGCTCCCCTGATCGCTTGACCATGGGCGCCAACCCTGCTGGGCACGGCCGGTCGTCCGCCTGGTCGGAGCCGGCCGGCTGAGGCCGCCATGGCCGGGACGCCTCCCCACGTCGTTGCCAACGTCGCCTCGTGGGAGCGACGGCACCCGGACCAGCTGGATGTGGCCGCACGCCAATGGGTTGCACCGGAGCCGACGTGGGGCGTCTTCGGCATCTCCGAGGGGGTCGCTCGGATCCTGCCGGAGCGCGTGGACGACCTCGACGTCGTCGAGATCGGGTGCGGGACGGGCTACGTCTCGGCGTGGCTGGCCCAGCGGGGGGCTCGCCCGATCGGCGTCGATCCGACCCCGGGGCAGCTGGCCATCGCCCGCCAATGCCAGGAGCAGATCGGGCCGAGCTTCTCCTTGGTGCGGGCGGCCGGCGAGCAGGTCCCGCTCCGAAGTGCCTCGTTCGACCTCGTCATCAGCGAGTACGGGGCGGCTATCTGGGCCGACGCCGAGGCCTGGATCCCGGAAGCGGCCCGCCTCTTGCGGCCGGGTGGGGAACTCATCTTCCTCGGGACGAGCACGCTGCTTGTGCTGTGCGTCCCTGATGACGACGGGGTGGCCACCGATCGACTGCTGCGTGAGCAGTTCGGCATGGGGCGCTTCGTGTGGCCAGACGACGAAGAGGTCGAGTTCCACCTGAGCCACGGCCACTGGATCCGACTGCTGCGGGTCAACGGGTTCCAGATCGAGGACCTGCTCGAGCTCCGCCCAGAGGAGGGAGCGACGACGCCTTACCCGTTTGTCACGCCCGAGTGGGCCCGGCGGTGGCCGGCCGAGGAGGTCTGGCGGGCTCGCAGCTGGGGCTGAGCGGGCTCCGGGGTCCTCGGTGCGGCGTTGTAGCTGATCGTAGCACTCTGAGCTACAATACCTCTATGAGTAGGACGATCCCCCAAAGAGAGCTGCGAAACGACAATGCCAGGGTGATCGAGGCGGTTGCCTCGGGACAGACATTCGTGGTGACGAGAAATGGGGTGCCCGTGGCCGAGATCCGACCCTTCCGGAGCGGACGACGGCGCCTTGTCCCGAAGTCGGAGCTCACCGCCCTGGCCGCCACCGGACCTCATGTCGATGGCCAGGAGTTCCGGGCCGACCTCGACCGCGTGATCGATCAAGGTCTGTAGTGCCGGTCGGCTTGCTCGACACTTCCGTGGTCATCGGTTGGGATGATGCAGCTGTCGTCGCCGCCCTCCCGGACGAGGCTGCCGTCAGCGCCATCACCTTCGCCGAGCTCGCCGCCGGGCCTCATCTGGCATCGAGTCGCGTCGAGGGTGCGCGCCGTCAAGCCCGGCTTCAGCAGCTCGAGGCGGCCTTTGACCCGATCCCCTTCGACGCCGCCGCCGCTCGCTGCTTCGGGGAGGTCGTCGCCGCCATCAGCGACAGCGGCCGTTCGCATCGAGGCCGCGTCGCAGACCTTCTCATTGCCGCCACGACCCTTGCCAACGACGTCGATCTCTACACGCGAAATCCGCACGATTTCGTCGGGCTCGAGGCCCTGATCCGAGTCGTCGGTGTTTGACCGAAGCGACGTCTGACCCAGCGTGTGTCGACTCAGGCGGTCATGGCCTGGACGCGGGCGCCGATCTCGGCGGCGACCGGGTCGGGGGTGATCGTCTGGAGGGCCATCAGTTTCGAGATGTCGCCCTCCACCTTGATCTTCCCCTGCATGAAGGCCTGGAAGCCGGCGTTGGGATCGCCCTCGACGAGGATGGCCTTGGCCACCGGGTAGTCGATGGTGACCGTGAGGTCGACCGGCTCGATGTGGCCGATGTCGAGCACCAGGCTGCCCGAGCTGGTGTCGACATGGGCGCCGATGGCGCCGTCACCGAAGGGGACCTCGTTGACGACGAGGTTCATGCGGATGGAGTGCTCGATGGCCGCGCCCTTGCCTTCGAACTCCGCCCGGATGGACCGAGCCTCGGCCAGCCAGTCGTCGCTGAGGAACTCATAGGTGGCCATCGCTCGAATGCTCCTCGTCGGTCGCCGGACAGGTGGCGACACATTAGTCGGGCCACTTCGGCGCCCCCCGGCCGGTCCCGAGCGACCGACGGTGCCGGGCGGCGGCCGCGTCCGGACAGGACAGGGATCAAGGCGCCGGCGCTAGCATCCGCCGCGTGCCTGCACCCATCCTTCCTGGCGCCGAGCCGTGGTCGGCCGACGGCGGTCCCCACGGGGTCCTCGTGCTCCACGGCTTCACCGGCAACCCCCAATCCATGCGCCCGCTGGCCGAGGCCGTTGCCCGCGCCGGCTACACCGTCGACCTGCCCCTCCTCCCCGGCCATGGCACGGCGCTCGAGGACATGGTGCCGACTCGGTGGGACGATTGGCGCGACGCGGCAGAAGGCGCCTATCTGACCCTGGCCGAGCGTTGTGAGCGGGTGGTGGTGTCCGGCCTCTCCATGGGCGGGACGCTGTCCTGCGTCCTGGCCGCCCACCACCCCGAGATTGCCGGCATCGCCGTGATCAACCCCATGATCGACCCGCCGAACGACGAGTTCCGCAGTGGGGTGCGATCCCTGCTCGAAGCCGGCACCGAGGTCGCTCCCGGCATCGGGTCGGACATCGCCAAGGAGGGTTCCTCCGAGTACGCCTACGACGGGGCGCCGTTGCGGTCCGCCCTCTCCTTCTTCGAGGGGGTCGACGAATTGTTCCCGCTCCTCGGTGAGATCCGCTGCCCCGTCCTCCTCTTTTCGAGCCCCCAGGACCATGTCGTCGAGCCGGTCTCGGGAGACGTGCTGGCCACCTCGGTGGGTGGCCCACTCGATCGGGTCTTCCTCGAGCGCAGCTACCACGTGGCCACCCTGGACTGGGACGCGCCGGTCATCGAGGACCGGGTGGTGTCGTTCTGTGGCGAGGTGATGGGAGGTCCCGGGAAGGCGGCGACCTGATGGCGGACCGCCCCCGCCTGAGCCGGGCCGACGTGGCCCATGTGGCCGCCCTGGCCCGGCTGGCCCTGACCGACGACGAGCTCGACCACTTCACCGAGCAGCTGGCCCAGGTGCTCGACCATGCCGAGGACGTGGCCTCCCTCGACCTGACCGGAGTGGAGCCGACGGCTCACGCCATGGCCGTCACCAACGTGGTGCGTGAGGACGAAGCCGTTCCCAGCCTGTCGCGTGACGAGGTGCTGGCCGCCGCCCCTGACGTCGAGGACCACCGGTTCCGGGTGCCGCCCATCCTCGGCGACGCACCGTGAGCCGGCCGGGCGCCCCATCCCGTGCCACCGAGGTGGCCGCCGCCGTCCGCCGGGGTGACCGGTCGGCGGCCGACGTCGTGGCCGACGCCCTGGTTGCCATCGCCGAAGGTGACGCCCAGGTGCGAGCCTTCACCCTGGTGACCGACGAGCTCGCCCACCAGCAGGCGGCCGCCGTCGATCGTTCGGTGGCCGAGGGTCGGGACCCCGGTCGGCTGGGCGGCGTGCCCATCGCCCTCAAGGACAACCTCTGCACCCGTGGCCTCCCCACCACCTGCTCGTCGCGCATCCTGGCGGGCTGGCGGCCGCCCTACGACGCCACCGTGGTGCGGCGGCTGCGCGACGCCGGAGCGGTCGTCGTAGGCAAGACCAACATGGACGAGTTCGCCATGGGGTCCTCGACCGAGAACTCGGCCACCGGCCCGACGCACAACCCCCATGACGCCGACCGGGTCCCGGGCGGCTCCTCCGGAGGATCGGCCGCCGCGGTGGCGGCCGGGTTCGTGCCCGTGGCCCTCGGGTCGGACACCGGCGGCTCGGTGCGCCAGCCGGCCGCGCTCTGCGGCGTGGTCGGCTTCAAGCCGACCTACGGGGCGGTGTCCCGCTACGGGTTGGTGGCCTTCGCCAGCTCCCTCGACCAGATCGGCCCCCTGTCCACCACCGTGGCCGACGCCGCCCTCGTCTTCGACGTGATCGGTGGACACGACCCGCTCGACTCCACCTCCCTCGAGCGGCCGTCTCCCCGCACCTTCGACGGCGTCGGGGACGGCATCGACGGCTTCACCGTGGGCATCGTGCGAGAGCTGGTGGAGGCGGCCGATCCCGATGTCGCTGCCTGCTGTCGGATGGCGGCCGAGGCGCTGGCCGCGGCCGGGGCCCATGTCGAAGAGGTCGCCGTCCCCGAGGTCCGGCTCGGGCTGTCGGCCTATTACCTCATCGCCCCGGGCGAGGCCTCCTCCAACCTGGCCCGCTATGACGGGGTGCGCTACGGCCTGAGGGTCGACGCCGACGACACGGTGGCCATGAACGTGGCCACCCGCACGGCCGGCTTCGGCGACGAGGTCAAGCGGCGCATCATGCTCGGCACCTACGTGCTCTCGGCCGGGTACATGGACGCCTACTACAACCAGGCCCTGCGGGCCCGCACCCGTATCATCGGTGCCTTCGCCACCGTCTATGACCGCTGCGATGCCCTCATCGGGCCGACGTCACCGACCACCGCCTTTCCCATCGGCTCGAAGACGGACGACCTGCTGGCCATGTACAACAACGATGTCTGCACCATCCCCTCCAACCTCACGGGGGAGCCAGCCGTCAGCGTGCCCTTCGGAGCGGGCGACGACGGTCTGCCCGTCGGCGTCCAGGTCCTTGGGCCGTCGCTGTCGGAGGCCACCGTCCTGCGGGTGGCGGCCGTGCTCGAGGGGGCAGCACCTCCTTCCACACCCCCGGTGCCGGTCGGGACGGGGTCTGTCCCCGGTAGGGGGGCGACGTGACCGACGGCTGGGAGGTCGTGATCGGCCTGGAGGTCCACTGCGAGCTCAAGACCTACACCAAGCTCTTCTGTGGTTGTCTCAACGCCTTCGGCGACGAGCCCAACACCAACATCTGCCCCACCTGCGTCGGGCTGCCGGGCTCCTTGCCCGTGCTCAACCGGCGCGCCGTCGAGCTGGCCATGGCCCTCGGCAGTGCCCTCGACTGCGAGATCCGCCCGTCGACCTTCCACCGGAAGAACTACTTCTATCCCGACCAGGCCAAGGACTACCAGATCAGCCAGTACGACGAGCCCATCAACGTGAACGGCCGCCTCGAGCTGCCCGACGGCACGCGGGTGGGCATCGTGCGCGCCCATCTCGAGGAGGACACGGGCAAGACGGTGCACGCCGGTAGCTCCGGCCGCATCCACGGGGCCGACTACTCATTGGTCGACTACAACCGCTCGGGGGTGCCCCTGGTCGAGATCGTGAGCGCGCCCGACTTGCGCTCCTCCGAGCAGGCCCGTGCCTACGTCACCGAGCTGCGCGGAGTCCTCGTGGCCTCGGGCGCGTCGGACGGGAAGATGGAGGAGGGGTCGATGCGGGTCGACGCCAACGTGTCCGTCCGCCGCCGGCCGGACGATCCCCTTGGCACCCGATGCGAGATCAAGAACCTCAACTCCGTGCGCTCGGTCGGCCGGGCCATCGACTACGAGGTGGACCGGCAAGCGGCCATCCTCGAGTCGGGAGGCCAGGTCGTCCAAGAGACGCGGCACTGGGACGAGGACGGGGGGCGGACCGTCGGCCTCCGCTCCAAGGAAGAGGCCTACGACTACCGCTACTTCCTCGAGCCCGACCTCGTACCCCTCGACCCCGATCGTGCCTGGGTGGCCGCGGCCGCCGACATCGTCGGCCTCTTGCCCCGGGCCCGGCGCCAGAGGTTGGTTGCCCTCCTCGACGGCGACGGTCCGCTGCCCCCGTCTCGCCTCGACCAGGTGGCCACGGTGGTCGACCTCGGGCTCGACGACTTCGTGGTCGAGGCGGTGGCGGCCGGGGTGCCGGCACCGCTCGCCCTGTCCCGCACGGCCAACGAGGCGGCCGCCGACACCGAGGCGGCCCGGCGCTTGCCCACCTCGGCCTACGTCGGTCTCCTTTCCATGGAAGCGGACGGGTCGCTCACGACCACCCAGGCCAAGGTGGTGCTCGCCGAACTGCTGGCCGGCCGGGGCGATGATCCGGCGGCCGTGGCCGCCGACCACGGGTTCGAGGCCATGACCGCCGACTCCCTGACCTTCGTGGTGGCCGAAGTCGTGGCCGCCCATCCCGACGAATGGGAACGGTTCAAGGCCGGTGGCGAGACGGGCGACAAGCTGATCGGCTTCTTCACCGGCCTCGTCATGCGACAGACCTCGAAGGGCGCCGACGGCAAGGCGGTGGCCGCCGAGCTCCGTCGCCTACGGGGCTGATTGGCCTACCGGCGGCCACATGGCCGGGCCCAGCGGGAGCGGGTTGAGGGGGGGCGGCGGGCCGCCGGCGGCCAGGTAGGGGCCGGCTGCGTCGAAGCCGAGTCGGGTGATGACCACTGGCCGCGGGAAGTCGGGGTGCGGCGCCAGCGAGTGCCACGGGCTGTAGAGCATCCAGACCCCGGCCGAGTCGGCGAACAGTGATGGTTCTCCCGGTCCCGAGCCCTGGGCGTTGGACCCGAGCAGCGGGTTCTGGCGAAGGTCGACACATGGGCCTTGCGGACTGTCACAGCGGGCGGCGCCGATGGCGTAGTTCGGGCCGTTGTACCAGTTGCCGGAGAAGACCAACCAGTAGGCGTCGCCCAGCTCGACCATGTCCGGGGCCTCGACGATGGTCGCCTCCCAGGGCTCGTCCGGCCTGAGTAGCAATGCCGGACGACCGTAGAGGGTGAGGCCGTTGCCGGCGAGGCGCTCCGACCACATCTGCGTGGGCGTGTTGGCTCCCCCGATGTTCTGGTCCGACTTCCACAGCATGAAGGGGGCGCCGTCCGGGCTCACGATGACCCGCGGGTCGATGTCACCGCCGAGCCTCGGCTGGCAGATGAAGGGCTGGGAGAGCGGGCGGAACGGCCCGGCCGCGGACGTACCCACCGCGTCGCCGATGCACTCCATGGCCGGGTGAGAGTTGCGGACGAGGGCGGTGAAGTAGAGGACGTAGGTGGTACCGAACCGTTGGACGTCGGGGGCCCAGGTGAAGCCGCCGGCGACCCATGGCGGAAGGTCGGGGAGGGCGTCGGTCACCGGGCCCCAGCTGCCGAACCGTGTGGCCGAGGTCACGGGCACGTTCACGGTGGGGGGGCCTGGGATGCCGCTCGTGTAGAGGAAGTAGCGGGTTCCGTCGAGAAGGAGGAACGGGTCGGACTGGTCGGCGCCCCCCTCGACCACCTGCCCAGGGGCGTCGGGGTCGGGGTCAGGCGGTGGTGCGTCGACGCCGGCCGGCGCCCTCGATGCAAGGGCCGAGAAGTTGGACATGGTCGACGGGTCGACCCGTCGGGTGGTCAGCGGGTTCGAGGCCCGGGCCGTTCGCGCCGAGGACGTGGCCGTCGGGGCGGTCGTGGTCGTGTGCCCTCGTGCGCCGACCACCAGGGCGGCGGCCGCGACCACCAGGGCGGCGGCCGCGACGACGATGACGACGGTCACCCGTCGGTGGAACCGGGCCCCAACGTCGCCATCGGCGCCACCTGTCCGACGCGGGTTGTGGTTCGTCGCGTGTGGTTTCGGTTGCGTGTCGCCCATGCCGAGTGGCTCCCCGGCGGAGGCCCCGACCAGCCGGGAACGCCCACCGGGGCGTGGGCGAATGCTACGAGGATTGGCCTCGGCCGCGTCGGCCTGGGGACGAACGGTGGACATCTCGGCGGTTGCTGTTGATGTCCCGAGAAATGTGGCGGAAAAGGTAGGGATTTCGCGCCGCGACCTTGACCCTGGTCACGGCACCCTTCAAGCTGCCCCTAGCTCGGAACGTCGATGCTCCACCGGAGTCGAAGTGCTGAGCGGCTGGAGGGCCAAAAGCCCAAAAGACGCTCCACGCGCAGCGACGAAGATGGGAGGTCCGATGTCCGGGACGGTGGTTCGGATGTGGCCGTGGCTCTTCGGAGACGTGGACCGGATCCTGCCGCAGGGTCGTCCGACACGACCCAGCGCAGGTGAGTCCGTCCTCACTGGAAGGCGTGGCCCCGAGGAGCTCGGGCGGCTTCGGCCGTTCGGTTACTCGGGGCTGCGTCGCGTCCGGGCAGCAGTGCGGACGGGATCGGCGAGCAGGCGAGCCCGGTCAGAACCGGTGGGCACCGAGGTGTCCGGAACCGGGTGCGACTGCCGCGACGGGGGCGCCGGCCGGCGCCGGCATCATCCGGCAGTGCTCGTCCTCGCTCTCCTCGCAGCGCTCGCATTCGAGCTCGAGGGTGGCGTGGGCGATGGCGAACCGTCCGGCGACCGCCTGCTTGACCCGCTCCCCGGCGGCCTGAGCCTCCTCGAGGGAGGGGTGGCCGGCCACCACCACATGCGCCGAGAGCACCCGGACGTCGCTGGACAAGCTCCAGACGTGCAGGTCGTGCACCTGGCTCACGCCCGGCACCTCGGCCATGGCCGTACAGACGGCGGCCGGGTCGAGGTCGGGCGGGGTCGACTCGAGCAGGACGGCGACGCTCCCACCCACCACCCGGGATGCCTGGACGAGGATGATGGCGGTGACCACGAGGGCGGCGGCCGGGTCGAGCCAGGTCGCCGCCGGGGCGACCAGCAACACGGCACCGGCGGCCACGACGGCCAACGAGGAGAGGGCGTCGCCGGCCATGTGCACGACCGAGGCCCGCATGTTGAGGTCGCCGGAGCGGTCCCGCAGAAGGATGGCGCAGACCCCGTTCACGACCAGGCCGAAGGCGGCCACCGACACCATTATCCCGGCCCGAACCGGCACGGGGTGGGCGAGCCGCTCGGCACTGGCGACCACGATGACCAGGGTCACCACCGCCACCAGGCAGGCGTTGGCCAGTGCGGCGAGGATCGTGGCTCGATGGTTGCCGAATGACCGCGACGGACTGGGCGGCCGCAGGGCCAATCGCACGGCCACCAGGGAGAGCGACAGGGCACCGACGTCGGCGAGGTTGTGCCCGGCATCGGCGGCCAGAGCCGTCGAGTGGGCGACGACGGCAAAGCCGATCTGGACGGCCACGAGCCCCAGGTTGAGCGAGAGGCTGACGGCGAGTCGTCGGGTCCGATCCATGGTGCTCCCTCCGCCCAGCCTACCGCCCGGGCCAGACACGGCTTCTGGCCGGCGAGAGACCGTCTCGCAAAACATGGTCGCTAGCCTGGGCAAAGGGGGCGACGGCGGCCGACCACGAGGGGCACGCGCCGGGTTCGTCGGAAGGGGGCCGTGCGCCTCGTGCTCGTGCTCATGCTCGTGGTGGTGCTGGTCGTTTTCTTGGGGGCCACGGGCCGGCTCTTCCTTGGCCACCGACCGATCAGCCAGTCCGGGCCGACGCCGTCGTGACCCTTGGGGCGACCCGGGTCAGCTGCGGGCCAAGAAGGCGCTCTCCCTAGCCGACGCCGGGTACGCGCGGGTGGCCGTCATCTCGCTGGGCGGCCACCCTCGGGCGCCGTGCCCGCGCCCGGTGTCGGGTGTGCGCACCATCTGCTTCCGGGCCGATCCCCTGGACACCCGGGGCGAGGCCGAGTTCGCGGGTCGGCTGGTCGGCCGCCCGACACCGGGACCGAATCTCGTCGCTCCGAGCGCTCGCAGGTCAGCCGCGCCCGCTTGCTGTTCGAGAGGTGCACGGGCGCCCAGCTGGTCATGGTGCCCGTCACCGACCCGCCGAGCCACCTCCTCGACGACGTGGTCTACGAGTGGGGCGCCCTGGCCAAGGTCCTCGTGCTCGGCCGCACCTGTTTGAGGGGTGCGGTCCGGCTCAGCCGGCGGGTATGACCCCGGCTTGGCCGAGCAGGCGAAGCAACTCGTACTCGGGCTCGAGTCGAGCCCGGAGGCGTTGGCGTTGGGTCGCCGAAAGCGTGGAGCGCTCGCTCGTGACGCGGCTTCTCTGCCGGGTGAGCTCGATCCCGAGGCGATCGGCCAGGGTGGCGAGCCCACTCTCGAACTGACCGGTGGTGAAGACGAAGGAGCAGGCGGCGATGCGTTCGGCCGCTTCCGAGGCGTCCAGGCGTTTGGAGAACATGGCCAGCTGGGTGAGCAAGTCCGGGAGGGGGACCCGGGCGAGGAAGGCGTCGAAGCCGCCGTAGGCGAGCCGCCGCTCCTTGGCCGCCACGCGGCCGGGTTGGTCGACGTCATCGCCGGCCACCAGGTAGTCGTAGTAGGAGTGGATCCGCTCGACGGGGTCGCGGAGCACGGTAACCGTGAAGGTCTGGGGCGGAAGCCGCAGCTGATGGGCGGGGTGGTGGGAGCGGCCGAAGAAGTAGGCACCCTCGGTCAGCACCCGCTCGTTGTTCGACGCAAACGCGTACCGGCTGCTCGTCGTCCGACTCAACCGCGACTGGTTGATCCGCCGCCACACGGTCGATGGATCCTCACCCCCGAGCGCCAGAAAGCTCAGGAAGAGGCTCGTGCCCGCCGTCTTGCGCACGTGGTAGCAGTAGACCCGACGACTGCCGTCGGGCAGCTCGTAGGAAGCGGCCAGCCGACGGTAGGTCGGGTCCCGGCGGAGGAGCCAGACGTCGTGGAGCTCATTGCCCGTGCGCTTGAGGGCGGCGCGTGCCGTCCGCCACGCCGGGCTGGGCGGCGGTGTGGGGCCCAGTTTGTCGAGCGACCTGGCCCTGGCCATGGCCGGAGACGTTACTGGCAAGTGTTCAGGGCCACGCTGCGCTTACCGGTCGGCCGACGGCCGGGTGCGTAGGCGGCTCCCCGGCCGCTCGTGGGCCGGGCATGGACGGCGGGTCACGATGGGGTGTCTGGTAGCTTCGGGGCAAGCGTGCGCTGTGGCATGGGCGCCCGTCCAGCCGTCTTGCAGGGGCACGGAACCGTGAACGACAGGCAGCTTCAACAGCTCCCAGTGGACGAGTCGGTCCTGGATCTAGCCGAACCGATCAAACTGGTGATCTGGGATCTCGACGACACACTCTGGCAGGGCACCCTGAGCGAGGGCCCGGTGACGCTGCAGCCAGGCCATTTCGATCTCGTCAGGACCCTCAACCGGCGGGGCATTGTGAACGCCATCTGCTCGAAGAACGAGGCTGAGGTGGCCAAGGCCCGGTTGGACGAGGCGGGTCTGTGGGACGAGTTCGTCTTCGCCCGCATCGACTGGACACCCAAAGGGGCGCGGGTGGCTCAGATCGTCGAGGACGCCCAGCTTCGTCCGGAGAGCGTCCTGTTCATCGACGACTCCGTCCTCAACCGCGAGGAGGTTCGCCAGGCCGCGCCAGGCGTCCAGGTAGCGGGTCCCGAGGTCATCGCAGCACTTCTCGACCACCCGTTCTGTCGGGGCAAGGACGACAGTGAGCTGTCGCGACTTCGTCAGTATCGGATCCTCGAGCAGAAGCTGATCGATCGCCAGTCCTCGCCCGATTCGAACACTGACTTCCTCCGTTCCTGCGACATCCGGGTTCACCTGATCGAGGGGTCGGCGCTCATCGACGAGCGGGAGCGTCTCCACGAGCTGGTGCTGCGCACCAACCAGCTCAACTTCACCAAGCGGCGCCCGAGCGGCGAGGACTTCGCCGACCTGCTCACCGACCCGGACTATCGAGCGGGCGCGGTGCACGTTCGCGATCGCTACGGCGACTACGGCATCTGCGGCTTCTACGCCATCCGGCTGGCGGACGGAGCCATGGTCGACTACCTGTTCTCCTGTCGGATCCTCAACATGGGGGTCGAACAGTGGCTCTACGACCACCTCGGCCGGCCGCCCATCGACGTCGTGGGCGACGTGGCCGCTGGCCTCGAGGGCGCGGTCGACTGGCTCACGCTCGAAGTTGGGTCGTGGGCAGACCTCGGTGACGCGGCGTCTGGCTCGCCGGCCGTCGCCCGGGATGTCGTGGCAGGTCCGACTCGCCGTATCCTCATGGTCGGCGGCTGCGACCTCACGACCGCCCAGCAGTTCCTGGGCGGGACCATCACCACCCACTTCTCCCATGTGGGCCCGACGGGGGCGTTCATCTTCACCGGCCACAGCGAGACGCTCCGGCAGTCGCAGCGGGGTATCACCGCCGCGCAAAAGGCCCTGGTCGACCGGATCCCCTTTCTCGACCAGGGCGTGTTCCGTTCACCGGCGGTCGTGGGGGCCGACTACGACGTGCTCGTCTACGCCGTCCTCACCGACTACACGCAAGGCCTGTACCGGCATCGGGACCTCGGGTTGGTCGTGCCATGGCTGCACTTCGACCGGGATGCCACCGACCCCGCCATGTGGCCGCGTCTCGAGGTCGGCTTGGCCAGCGAGCAGATCGATCGGGCGTTCTTCGAGTGGTTCGCCGGAGAGTTCGAGTTCCTCGGAGGGATCAGTGCGAGCGACTTCCAGGACAACATCCGCTGGCTCGCCGCCACCATCCCGCCCCACGCGCAACTGATCCTGCTCAACGGGGCGGAAGTGCCCCTCGACAATGAGCGCGAGCCCGAGCGCCATCTCCACCACCGGGCCATGAACGAGGCGCTCGACGAGGTGGTGGCCGAGCTGCCCAATGCCGCGGTGTGCGACGTGCGGGAGATCGTCACCTCACCTGACGACTTGCTCACCGATGTCCGCCACTACCGCCGCCACGTCTACCTGCAGATGGCGGAGCAGATCCGATCTGTGGCCGCGCCCGAGCTCCATGTCCGACGACCACCGCCGTGGGTCCGCGCCTATCGGCAGGTGTACCGGTTCGCCGGTCGACGAAAGGTCGAGCTCCGCCGGTGGCGGCGACGGAGGCGGGAGCGCACGCATACCCGACCGGCCTGAGCACGCGCCGCGAAAACCCGCGCCGTCGCTCGCAACCCCGGCTCTGCCAACCGAGGGGCTCAATTCGAGCCGCAGGCCTCGTCGTAGGCGGACGTGCCCGGTTGCAGGGCCTGCCCTGAGTTGGGGTCGACCATCAGGCAGGACTCGTCGACGGCCACGAACTGGCTGGCGGGAATGGCCTTCAGCTGGTCGACCATGGTGTCGGTCCAGCGCGTGTCGGCCGCGCCCTGGAAGTACCAGTTGCTGCCGTTGTCGGCCAGGATCAGCCCGTAGGTCTGCATGGTGGTGATGACCGTCTGGCATGCCGCGCTGCACTGTGAGGCGGGTAGCGAGAAGTCGGCGTTCAGGCGGAAGCGGGCCCCCATGGGGGGGCAGTCCGGGTTGTCCTGGCCGGCCTCGTGGCGGGCCGGCCAGATATACGACTCCTGCGTGCATTGGGCGGTGAACCGGATGGCGTGGTCCATGACGCCGGACTCGACCTCGTCGTAGTTCACCAGTCCGGGCAGGATCGGGAGCCCGGCCGCGTCGGCCGACGTCCAGCCGGCCGGGCGCAGGGCGTCCGAGTTGAAGTCCCAGATGGCGCCGGAGCCGGCCTTTGACTTCCCGTTGGGATGGTAGCGGGTGTCGAAGGTCTCATAAAGGGTGCAGTTCGACGGCTCGACCATGATGGCGTGCCGGTCGGAGCCGTTCTCGATGGGGGTACTGGCCGACAGGGGATAGGGGCCCGGGTCGCTCTGGTCGGCGTACGTGAACTTGATCCTGACGAGGGGCGTGCCCGACGGCACGATCTCCCAGGGGATCCCGTAAGGCTTCTTCTTGTTGGTGGACGGCCCGTAGTCGGGATGGAGGTACGTCGTCGAGGCGTCCATGGAGGCCAGCCACGTGGCGCTGTCCGCGTTGACCGGCAGGCCGGTGATTGGGGTGTTCCAGACGTTGTCGGCGGGGAAGGCGGGGCAATCGGTGCCCGGCAGGACCGTGCCCGGATCGGCACCGGCCATGCCGATCGGGCCCACGCTGGAGAGCAGTGGGACAAAGAGAAGAGTGGCAAGTGGTGCGAACAGCCGACGGAGACGCCGGCGTCGGCCTCGTGCTGCGCCCTGCTCAGGCCCCATCGACCGTTTCGTCGATCGGCCGGTCACGGTCGGCCGTGCCAACGGTGGCGCAGGCGGCCCGGTTCGGTGGCAGGGCCCGGCTCGTGGCCAGGGCGACGGCGGCCAACTGTGACCGGACGCCCAGTTTGCGGAGGACGGACCTGATGTGGGAGCGGACCGTGGCCAGGGAGACGACCAACTCGTTGGCGATGGTCTGAGGGGAACGCCCGGTGGTCAGGTGGAACAGGACTCGGCGCTCGGCGCCGGTCAGCCTGAGAAGTCCTTCCGCACCTGGGGGCAGGTCGCGAAGGTTCGCCCCTTCTATCGGCGCCGCGCCGGTCCACTCCGGCTCGGCCACCAGCCCGAGCAGGACGTCTCGCATGGCGCCGAGTTCGAAGGCGGCAACCGCCCCATGCTCGAGGCATCCGGTCAGGGCGGCCACGCTCGCCCCGGCGCTGATGACCATGACGTCGATGCCCTTCGAGTGGTACGCCTCGGTCAGCATGGCCGGGATCGACCAGGTGCTCGACTCCCAGTCGGCCTGCTCGCTGGCCGATTGGGCGCCGACCACCAGCACGACGAGGTCGAGCGGGCGCCCACCGATCTCGGCGATCAGCCCCTCGTCCGAGCCGAGGGCGATGGCCCCGGCCACGAAGCCGATGCGTTCGGCCAGATGGGCGGCGGCCGTGGCGGCCAGACCCGGAGCGTTCCCCGCCGCCGGGTCGGGATCGATCACGAGCACTGTGCCCATGGCTCCTTCGGCCTGTTCCGACCGGGCCGAGTCGTCGCGCCGGGTGCCGGCTCCAGCCATCCCGCCGGGGGAATAACGGACGACGGCCCGCTGCCGGAGCCGCGGTGCCATAAGTCGTTCGTCATCGGCTGCGGTGCCGTTGGTCGCGGCTGAGGTGGGCAACCGTGCCATCGGGAGGTCGCCGACGGCGTCGTCGAAGATCCGCTGGACGGTCACGACCGTGGTCGAGGGGATGGTCGACCGCAGCCGGCGCGGGCCGCGGTGCCTGTTGGTGGGCGCTCGGGAGCCCGATCCCTTCACCGGGTCAGCCGCTTGAAACCGTCGGGTCGCCAGCGCACACTCGTCGAGCAGACCCTCACCGACGGCTCTGGCCAGGCGCTGCCCCAGGAGCCGGGGGGTGACGGCGTCGGCCGCCGGTCCAAATTCCACCGCGATCCGGGACACCGCGTAGGGGCACACCCGGTCGTCGGCTCGCACGGTCTGGCACACCTGATCGAGGGCCAGGGTGAGCAGGATCGGATCCACCGGCGGGCTGTCGGCGGGCGCCACCCTGGACCGGAGGTCGACGTGGGCGACCGTCCGGGCCACCCTCGGCCGGTTCTTCGACCCCTGCCCGTCGCTCACCATCTTGCCTCGCCACCCCCCACGGCCCCCCGTCGCCGACGAAACGCACGCCGACCGGCTTGACCCAGTCTTAAGGCTACTCCTAGTCGCACAGTGAACAAAGTGAACAAAGGCCACGAGAGAGGCACACTGCGGCGATCGGGCCGGTCAGCGGTCACTCGTGGTTCAGTTGGTTTCAGTCGAGGTCTGTCGCTCGATTGCGCGGCAGCCGGAGGTGGAGCAGGCCGTCGACGAAGATCACGACGGCCACGCCGAGTACGAGGCCGCCCAGGGCGTCACTCGGGTAGTGCCAGCGGAGGCCGATGACCGCGCCGGCCATGGCCAGGGTCGAGGCCGCCCCCACCGCGGCCACGAGCAGCCGGAACCGCGGGGTCACGGCCAGCGTCCAGGCGGTGGCGACGGCGGCGACATCGGCCACGTTGCCCGACGGATAGCTCAGCACCCCCTCGAAGTGGCGTCCCACGGCCGGCTTGAGGACGAGCTCGACGAGCACGGCGACGGCGGCCGGGCCGGCCAGGCAGGCGACGGCACGGACACGGTCGTGGCGCAGGGCCACCAGACCGGCGGCCACGGTGGCAACGACGAGGACCACGGGCGAGCCGATGTCGGTGATACGGCTGAGCACCGCGGATCCAGGGGTGGCACCGATGGCGTCGAACCCCCATCGGTCGAAAGCGTTGGCAGCCGGATGGGCGGCAGCGAGGGCCGCGCCAAGGACCGAGACGCCGAGGAGGGCGGCACCGGCCGCGGTCTCGACCGCCCCCGGACGGCGCCGTGCCGTGGCCCGTCCGCTGCTCGGCAGGCTCAGGGACTCTCCTCGAACCATCGGATGGTGGCCCGTAGGCCCACCTCCAAGGGGGCGGGCGCGACGCCGGGGAAGAGACGGCGCAGCCGGGTCTGGTCGGCCTGCGAATCCCGCACGTCCCCCGGCCGCGGCTCGGTGTGGTGGCGGTCCAACGGGCGACCGAGGATCGCCTCGAGCGTCTCGATGAGCTCGACGAGGGACACTCGGGTACCGAAGGCCAGGTTGACGGGCTCCGGGTCCGTCAACCGGCGGGTGAGGGCGTCGACGAGCACGGCCACGACGGTGCCCACATAGGTGAAGTCCCGGGTCTGGCCACCGTCTCCGTGGACCGGCAACGGCTCGCCTCGCAGCGCGCAGGAGACGAAGGCGGGCACTACGGCGGCGTAGGCGTGGTCGGCCGGCTGAGCCGGGCCGAACACGTTGAAGAAGCGAAAGGCCAGCACCGGCAGTCCGAAAGACCGGCCGTAGGCGAGAGTGGCCGCCTCGGCGGCCAGCTTGCCGGCCGCGTAGGGGCTGACCGGCATGGGCGCCATGTCCTCACGTTTGGGCAGGACCGGGTTGGCGCCGTAGACCGACGAGGACGACGCCACGACCACGTGCGGCAAGCCGTGGCGGCGGGCGGCTTCGAGCACCTCCATGGTGCCGGTGGCGTTGACCAGATGGCTGGCCATGGGGTCGGCCAACGAACGGGGGACCGACGGTCGCGCCGCCAGGTGGACAACGGCCTGCGCGTCACCGACGACGTCGTCGAGAATGCCGGAGTCGAGTATCGAGCCCTCGACGAAGTCCACCCCGGCACCGACGCCATCGAGGTTGGCCCGGGATCCCGTCGAGAGGTCGTCGAGGACCACGACCTGAGTCACCGACTCGTGAGCGGCGAGGGCTCGACACAGGTTCGAGCCGATGAAGCCGGCCCCGCCGGTCACCACCACCTTCATGCTGGAGACCTTACGATATGGCGATCACGGCACGGGCCCTCACGGGCGGATGACACTACAGCCGTTCGACTGCCGGCCCGTCCATCCGATTGCGGGTGTCGAGCACGTAGCTCGCGTGTCGTTGCACCAGCTCGTAGTCGAAGGCATCGTGATCGGTCACCACCACCACGCCGTCGGCCGCCTCGAGCTCTTCGGCGGTGAGGTCCACCATCGGATGGCGGCAGGTGTCCGCGGGCACGTGCGGGTCGGCAACTCGCACGTCGGCGCCCAGGGAGGCCAGCGCCTGGGCGATGACCGTGCCCGGGGCTTCCCGGGCATCCCCGGTGTTGCGTTTGTAGGCGAGGCCCAAGAGCAGGATCCGCGAGCCACTGATCGGGCGGGCCCTGCGGTTGAAGGCCATCATGAGCCGCCGGACCACGTAGTCGGGCATGTGCTCGTTGACGTCGTTGGCGAGCTCCACGAAGCGGAACGGTTGTCCGAGCGATCGCCGCACCTTCCACGACAGATAGCTCGGGTCGATGGGCAGGCAGTGGCCGCCGACCCCCGGACCGGGCGTGAAGCGGAGGTACCCGAACGGCTTGGTCGACGCCGCCTCGATGGCCTCCCAGACGTCGATGTCGAGCTCGGCCGCGAACATGGCCAGCTCGTTGACCAACGCGATGTTGACGTGGCGGAAGGTGTTCTCGAGCAATTTGGTGAGCTCGGCCTCCCGGGTGCCCGACACCGCCACCGTGCGCGCCACCAGCCGCCCGTAGAAACCGGCGACCGCCTCGAGCGACTCGGTGTCGATCCCGGACACCACCTTGGGGGTGTTCTCGAGCGTCCACTCGGAGTTGCCCGGGTCGATGCGCTCGGGGCTGTAGCCGAGGTGGAAGTCCTTCCCGGCGACCAGGTCGGAGGTGTCCTCGAGGATCGGGCCTACCAGCTCCTCGGTCGTGCCCGGATAGCTGGTCGACTCGAGCACCACGGTGGCGCCCCGGCGCAGGTGGCTCCCGACCAGGTGCGCCGCCGATTCGACGTAGGAGAGGTTGGGGGCCCCGTCGGTGAGAGGCGTCGGCACATCGATCACGGCGAGGTCGAAGTCGGCCAGCAGCTCGGGGTCGTCGGTGGGTTGGTAGTGCCCACTGCGCAACGCCGCCCGTAGGCGCTCATCGGTGATGTCCTCGACGTAGGAGCTCCCGGCCGCCAGCAGTTTGATGCGGTTGGCGTCGAGGTCGTAGCCGACTACCTGATAGCCGCGCTCTGCAGCTCGGAGGGCGAGGGGGAGCCCGACGTAGCCTTGGCCGATGACGGCCAGTCGTTGACGACCGGCCGGCGCGCTCATGCCGGGATCTGCTCGGAGCTCGACGACGAGTCGTCGTCGATCTCCCGACGCCGGTACGCGGACTCACCGTCGACCCGAGCGGCCGCTGGTGCGCCCTCGTCGAGCAACTCGTCGAACTCGGCTTGGGTGAGCACACTCGGTCGCTCGTCGGGCGTGGGGCTGCCGACGGTGAAGAGCAGGGCCCGGACCGTCTCACCGTCCCGTCGCTCCGTGGCCTGGTCGAGGCGCTCCAGCCCGGCGGCGAAGGCATCGGCCGGCGCCGTGATCGGGATGAGCTGGTGGATGTACGGGTGCTGGGTGTGGATGATCTCCTCATCGGGAGTGCGCAGTTCCTCGTCGAGCTTCTCCCCGGGGCGCATGCCGATGACGTGGATGGGGATGTCGACCCCGACCTGGTTGCCGGACAGCCGGATCATGCGCTCGGCCAGATCGAGGATGCGCACGGGCTTGCCCATTTCCAGCATGAACACCTCGCCGCCCCCGTCCGAGAGGACCGACGACTCGAGCACCAGTTGCACGGCCTCGCTGACACTCATGAAGAACCGTGTCATCCGGGCGTCGGTCACCGTCACCGGGCCGCCGGCCGCGATCTGGCGGGCGAAGGTGGGGATCACGCTGCCCCGGCTGCCGAGCACGTTGCCGAACCGGACCGTGCAGTAGGAGGCGCCGGCCGGCGCACGGGCGAGGACGATCTGCTCGGCCAGCCGCTTGGACGCGCCCATCACACTGGCTGGCCGGACGGCTTTGTCCGTCGAGATCTGTACGAACCGCTGGGTGCCGACGTGGATGGCCGCCTCCACCACGTTGAGGGTCCCGAACACGTTGGTGTTCGCCGCCTCGGTCGGGTGGCTCTCGAGCACCGGGACGTGCTTATGGGCGGCGGCGTGGAAGACGACCTCGGGCTGATAGCGCTCGAAGGACTCGAACACTGCCTCACGGTTGGTGACGTCCACGAGTGCCTGTTCGCAGGGGATGGAGACGGTGGCGGCGGTGTCGTGCAGGTGCGTCTCGTCGTGGTCGAGGAGTACAAGGGAAGTGGGGTCGAGCTCGGCGACCTGACGGCAGATCTCGGAGCCGATCGACCCACCGGCGCCCGTGACCATGACCCGGCGGCCTTCGAGGGCACGGCGCACGGTGTCAAGGTCGATGGGGACCGGGGTGCGTCCGAGCAGGTCCTCGATACGGGGCTCACGAGCCTGGCGGATCGAGGCAGAAGCGGCCCCGTTGACCAAGTTCTTCACTCCCGGAAGGACCTTCATGGTAAGCCCGGCCGTCTCGCACTCCTGCAAGACTCGCTCAACCAGCTCGGGCGGGGGATTGGAAATCGCCAGGAGCACCTGCTGGAGGGTGTAGCGGCTGGCCGCCTGGGGGATGTCGGAGATCGAGCCGACGACGGGCACGCCCATCATCGACAGGCCATGAGCCCGGGTGTCGTCGTCGAAGACGGCGACGGGAACGAGGCCTGTCCCCGGGCTGCGCAGCATCTCGCGGATGGCGGCGGCACCCGCGTCGCGACTGCCGACCACGGCCACTCGTAGGCCGATCCGGCGCGAGCCCCGTTGCCACGCGAACAGACGCGAGTGGAACCGGAGGACGCCCATCCCCATGGTGGCAAACATGCAGCCGACCACGATCACGATGGCAGGCACCAACTCGACACCGGCCATCCGCCCGAGCGGGTAGACCAACACCAGGATGCAGACCACCACGGTGGCCGCCAGCACCAGCTGACGCGCCTCCTCAGCTCCGGCATGACGCCACATCCGGCCGTAGAGGCCGAAGACGTGGTTGGCGACGAGTGTCAGGAAGAGGGCGAGGAGAAGGAAGAAAAGGAAGTGCTGCCAGTAATGGGCGGGTGCCTTGTCCCGGAAGTAGGCGACCTCGGCGAGCCCGTACCCGGCGACGACGCAGAGAGCGTCGAGCAATGTGAAGACCAGGCGGGAGCGGACTCGGCTGGCCCGGACGGCGACGTTCGGCCGCCCCTCCGCCTGTGGCTCTGGCTCAGTGATCCCCACGCGCTCGCCCCCTCATCGGGCCGACGCTCTCCGCCCTGAGCGCAACACCTCCATCAGCTCACCGAGAAACGGTGCCCTTGGACTCTCGCCCTCTGGCGCTCCGTTCCACTCCGTCCCCCTCGTCCCGGGACGCCCAGCCCGAGGTTCCCCATTCTTCCACTGAGGAAGCCGGGAGCGCCAAGGGCCGTCCGCCACCGCGTCGCCGGCCAAGAAGGTTGCCGCCGGAAGACTATCGAGCGGCAGGAGGAGTCACCATCCCTAATTTTGGGTATGCATGCAACCGGCGGTCGCACGGTCTCTCGTGGCGGGTGGTTCTTGTTTGGCACTAATCGGCTTTGCCGTCCACCAGCGTCACGTCGGATCCGGGCGGGGGATCTCACTCGAACGCACTGGTGGGTACGACGTTCGTTCTGGTCGATCCGTTCGCTCGCAGCTCTCGGCACATCGATTGGTTGCTGCGATCGACCGGTCTGACCGTTGGCAGGTTGCTGGGCACCTTGGACCGCCGGGCGCTGACCGTCCGGTAACGCATCGATCTGAGCGTTCTCGGTCGGGTCCGGTCGCCGTCGAGAAGAGCGCTTCACTCCCCTGTCACCTGGCGCTTTGCTGCTTCCAATCACGGGAAACGAGGGTGTAGGATGGGAGGCCCACGCAGGGCGGGAACAGCGGGCGGGGAGCAGGAGAAGGATGGAGTCCATCAACTTCGCGGGCGCCCTTTGGCGGAGCTGGCGTCTGCTTCTGGCACTGGCACTGGTAGGCGCGGTCGTCTGCGTCCTCTTGCCGATCTCGCCCGTCAAACAGCCCAAGCCCGTTCTTCACTGGAAGGCCGCGGCCGTGGTCGGGTCCGCACCCAAGGGGGGCGGTCTCCTCGGTGGTGGCGTTTCCGGCGACCAGATCGTCTTCTACGGGAACTCACTAGAGGTACAGACGCTCACCGCCAAAGAGGCACACCAGACCATCCCGGTCGACTACCTATCCAAATACATGAACGCGGTCATCGGCGAGCCGTCATCGAAGTCGGGTTCTTCGACGAAGTCGACGGCTGGGTCGGGCAAAAGTAAGGCCGACGACGACGTCGTCACCCTGACGGCCTACGGCAAGACGAAAACGGACGCCCTCAAACTCGCGAACACCTATGCCAATACCCTCGGGGCGTCCCTCAGCATCGAGGCCGCTGCCCACCAGCAATACTTGGCTCAGACAAAGGCGGCGGGCAAGGCAGCGACCAAAACCGGCGGCTCGACTACTCCGAGCACGTCGGGCACGACCCCGAGCTCGGCTACTCCGAGCACGTCGGGCACGACCCCGAGCGCCTCGGGCACTACCCCGAGCTCGACTACTCCGAGCACGTCGGGCACGACCCCAAGCTCGACGGGCACGACCCCAAGCTCGACGGGCACGACCCCGAGCGCCTCGGGCACTACCCCGAGCTCGTCGGGCTCGTCCGGTACGTCCTCCACGGTCCCTCCGGTGGAAACCGGGTACGCCATCCTTTACTACGCAAGTCATGCCAGCCCTGCACCCACTGTCAGCGGCGGGCTGCTCAACACGCACAAGGCGCGACTACTGATCGGGTTCCTCGTCGGTTTGTTGTTGGGCGCCGCCATCGTCGTCGCCCGAGCCGTGCTGGACAAGCGGATCCGTACGGCTGCTCAAGCGGTGAGCGGCTTCGGGTTCCCGGTGATTGTCGAGATTCCCGCTCGACCACCAGTGAGCGCCGACGAGCGGGCTGCACCCGTCGATGTGGCGATGCAGCCCAGCTCTATCGAGGCCGAGGCCTTTCGGATGCTCCGCATGTCCGTGCTGTTCGAGGGACTGGCGAACACCGCAGCCGTCACCGATCCGCTCGCCTTGGCCCTCGGCGGCAACGGTCACGGGACCTTCGGCGCCACCGTCCCGGTTGTGCCCGAGTTGGGCCGGGGGGAACCCGGTGAGCGTCACGTCGTTCTGGTCGCGTCCCCCGGTGGCGAGGAGACACGTCCTTCGGTCGCCGCCAACCTCGCCGCCGTCTACGCCGAAGCAGGACAGCGAGTCATCATCGCCAGTACCGCGGACCTGGGCGTGGGCCAGCCGGCGGTCATGGGCCATTCCGAAGTTCTCCTCTCCGGCGACATTCATCCGGTGGACGTCGAGGCCCGACTCCAGCCGACACGGGTGGACAACGTCGCACGACTGCCGTTCACCATGTTCCTGCGGAACAGCGGGCAGCTTGTCTCCCGCGGCAAGGAGCTGCTCGACACGGCCAGATCGGTATCGGATGTCATCATCGTCGAGACCCCGGGCTTGCTGTCCGTACACCACGCCGAGGCACTGTCCCACGCTGTCGACGCGATAGTGGTCGTCGGCGAGTGCGGCACCACGCGAATCGCCGACGCCAAGAAGGCATCGGACCTGTTGCGGCGAATCGGTGCTCCCATTCTCGGAGTGGTGCTGACCAACGTCCCGTCAAAGGGCCGGGCCAAGGCATCACAGGTGACCGCTCCGATCGGGCCGGTCGCCGTTCCCTCGGGTCTGCCCACTGCGGCGCAACGGCCAGTGAGCCCCAGATCAGGATGGGAAGAGCCGACGGCAAAGACCCAGGTCTGACGCTGCTCGATCTCGACACGGCATGATCCCCGCCGCGCTGGTCCCGTCCAACCCGGTGGTCAGCCTGCTGGTGGCCATCGTGCTGTTTGCGCTGGGGCGGCTCGTCATAAAGCGGGTGGTGCGCGCCGAGAACAACCCCTGGCTCCTGCGCATCCTGACCTGGAGCCTGGTGCTGCACCTGCTGGCTGCCCCGGCTCAGATCTTGGTGGTCCTGCACGTCTACCACGGCATCGCCGACTGGACGCGCTACACCCATCAGGGATCCGCGCTGGCCAGCAACTTCCACCACTTCAACTTCACAACGGCGGGAGTGGGTCTGGGCAAGATCGTGAACGACGGCTCGGTCAGCATCGCAACAGGGATCGTCATGACCATCGTTGGTGCGGACGACCTGGCCACCTTCTTGGTCTTCGGCTTCCTGTCCTTCCTCGGTGGGATCTTGTACTACCGCGCCTTCACGCTCACGTTCGGCGGCGCCGGCTATCGCCGCTACGCGTACTTCGTCTTCTTGCTCCCGTCGGTCATCTTCTGGACGAGCGACGCCAGCAAGGAGGCGATCATGTTCTGGTGCCTCGCCCTCATCGCCTACGGTGCGGCCCGGATCCTGCGCAGCCGGCGCGGTGGGTTCTTAGTCATGGTGCCCGGTGTGGTCATCGGCGTGCTCATCCGCCCCAACGAGGTCGTGCTCCTGCTCGGCGGCTTCGCGGTGGCCATGGTCATCCGAGTGGTCAGCGGGCGCGGCGCCGGCCCGCTGCGGCGAATACTGGGCTTCATCTTCGGGGGGGTGCTGCTCGTGTTCTCCTTCTACATCACGCAGCGCTACCTGCTCCACAGCGGCTCGTCGATCACCAGCCAGCTCTCGTCAACCCACGCCAACAACAGCATCAACACCGGGGGTGTGTCGAGTGGGGGTGTCCCGTACTCGTCCAGCCCGCTCACCTTTCCCCGGGACATCTACGAGGTCCTCTTCAACCCGCTCCCCATCAACGCCCACGGCTCGTCACAGCTGATAGCGGCGGGCGAGAACACCGTCATCCTCGTCCTCATCCTGGCGTCGCTGCGACAGCTCCGCTTCGTGATCCGAGCGAGCGTCGCCCGCCCGTATGTGCTCTTCTGCTTCGTCTACAGCATGGGCTTCATCTACGCCTTTGCCGCCCTCGGCAACCTCGGCCTCATCGAGCGAGAGAGGACATTGCTGCTGCCGTTCCTCCTCGTACTCCTCTGCATCCCCCGGGGGCCGAAGCACGCTCCACCGCACTACGAATGGGAGCTCACCCGCAAGGACCGTCGGCGCCTGCAGCCCCTCTTCGAGCGAACCGATGGCCTTCTACCTGCCGCCATGGCGCCGGCCAACCGAGCGGTCCTGGTGGCCGGGATGACCGGCGTCCCGGCACGGCCACGTTCCCCCTGACCGAGCGGCTCGGCGATCGGCCGGCTCTGGCCGGCCTCGGTTGGTGCGGGACCTCAGGCGGGGGTGGTCGGCCCACGGGCGCCGACCTCGATGCCGTCGCTCACCTTGTCGAGCAAGGGTCGGAGCAGCTCGACCCACACACCTCTCACCGCATCGATGCTGAACAAATGCTCGCACCGGGTCCGCGCCGCCGTCCCCATGGTCGCCCGCAACTCGGGATTCTCGATGAGCCGAGCGACGGCCGCCGCCAGGGCCGGTCGATCGTCGACGTCGACGACCAGCCCCGTCTCACCGTCGACCAGCACGGAGGAAACTCCGGGTACGGCGGTGGCCACGACCGGCAAGCCGGAAAGGCCGGCCTCGATGAGCACCCCGGGCATCCCCTCACCCTCCGGAGCGCTCGGAAAGACAAAGATGTCGGCCGCCCGCAGTTGCTCGGCGACGTCCGAGCGAGGACCGAGCATCTCGACGTCGGCGGCCCGAGCCGGCTCCTCGAGCGCGGCGCGCCGGGGCCCGTCACCGATGAGGACCGCTCGGACGTCGTGACCATTCGCCCGCAGGTCGGCGACCAGATCGATGAACCGGTCCGGTCGCTTACCATCGGTCAGGGCGCCCACGAAGGCAAGGGTCGGTGGACCGTCGCCGGGATGGGTCGCCGGCCGGAAGACGGCGGGGTCGCGGCCGTTGGGCGCGACGACGACTCGTTCCGTCGGGAGTCCGAAGCGTTCGACGCACTCGGATGCCACCTCGTTGCCCTCGGCGGCCACTACGTCGGCCCTCGAGGTGAGGAACCGCCAGAGCGTCACCCGGGCGGTGCTCGGGGAGCCCGAGTACGTGCCGATGGCGTAGTAGGCGAGCGGGCGACGGTGCCCGACCATGGCCGGCACCAGGTACTTGAGTGGCTCGCCGCCGTGGGCGACGACCACCGCTGGGTCGAGGGCGCGCAGGCGGCGACGGAGAACGAGCACCAGACGGGGGTCGAAGCCGACGGCCGGCGCGTCCCCACCGGGATGGTCAATGGCCACGTCGGCACGAACCTCGTCGGATCCGGCGAACAGGCTCATCACCCGATGGGCGCGGACACCGGGACGGTCGAGCCCGTTTGCCAGGGCTCGTGCCTCTCGCTGGGCACCCCGTGCCCTCCGAGTCGGGATGACGTGGAGGATCAACGGCGGAGCGCTCGATTGCCAGGGTGGTGGAGGCGTCTCAGTGGATCGCCTGTTCATGCGCGGCCCCCTCAACCGGTGCCGGTTTCCCGGCGGACGCAGAACCTAGCAGTCGCTCCGGACCCGACCCCGGGCCTGTCACCCGACGACGGCTACGATCAACCGGCCCTGGCCGAGACGGCGGGGATGACCCGATTTCGGTGCATCGGCGGATGAGCCGGAAGCCGGGCGGCGGTCGCCAAAGTCCGAGGAATGCCATGCGAACCCTGGTGATTGCCGGCGACTACCCCTGGCCCGAGTCCATCGGTCCCCGCATACGACTGTCGATGGTGCTGCGGGCTCTGCGGCGCTGTGGCCCGCTGGAACTCTTCTCTTTGATCTCACAATTCCGGGCCGACGTGGACCCGCCGGACCCTGTCCTCGAGCTCGACCGGGTCACTCGCACCGGCTTCGACAACCGGCCACCCCGCCGCCTTCAACTGGTGGGCAGTGCGGTGCGCCTTTGGCTCCCGCTCAGCATGCCCATAGGTGGGCGGACCACCGCCGAGCGCGCTCTGGTGCGGGCCACGACCGGCCGCTACGACCTCGTGTGGGTGTTCGGCGCCCGTCCGTGGGTGCTCTGCGGCCAGCCTCACCTGGGGCCCACCATCCTCGACCTCGACGACCTCGAGGACGAGAAGATTGCCGCCCGCCTGTCGGTTCCTGCTCCGCTCCGGTCCTCGGGCATCTCCGCCAGGGCCCACCACCTCGGCGCCGAGCTGGTGGGCGGCGAGGAGATCCGCCGCTGGCGCCGCCTGCACCGCCGCGCCGACGGGATGGTGGATGCGGTCGCCGTCTGCAGCCCACTAGATGCCGAGCGAGCCCGGGCCCGAGGTGTGCGCAGGGTCACGGTCGTGCCCAACGGCTACCGATCCGTCGCCCGACCGCTGGGGAGATTGCCGGTCGGCGCCGAGCCGACCCTGCTCTTCCAGGGCCTGTTGACCTACCCGGCCAACGTCGAGGCCGCTCGATGGCTGGTCCGCGACGTCCTCCCGGCACTGCGGGCCCGCCTGCCCGCCGTCCGGCTCCGTCTGGTCGGCGACCACACCCCGGCGGTGGCCGAGCTCGACGATCCGCCGTCGGTCACCGTGGTCGGGCCCGTCCCCAGCATGGATCCCGAGCTGGCCCGGGCTGACCTCGTGGTCGTGCCCGTGCGCTACGGCAGCGGGACCCGCATCAAGATCATCGAGGCGTTCGCTCACCGCATCCCCGTGGCGTCGACCACGGTCGGCGCCGAGGGCCTCGGCGCCGACGACGGGGTCCATCTCCTCATCGGAGACACGGCCGCGGAACTGGCTGCCGCCTGTGTCCGTCTGCTCGGCGACCAAGGGCTCCGTGCCGAGGTGACTGAGCGTGCCCATCAGCTCTACACGGCGCGGTACCGCAGCGACGTGGTCGAACGCGGTATCGCCCAGCTGGCGGTCCGGGTGGCCGGGGTCACGCCGGAGGAGCCGGTCGGCGACTGATCCGCCGAGAGCGCACCTCCCGCTGCGAGCCTCGCACCGGACGGATGGTTCAGCGGCGAGCGGCGACCAGGCTTCGATACAGGTCCTCGATCTCGGCCGTCGACCGGGCCACGTCGAAGGCCATACGTCGCTCGAGGGCCTCTCGCCCCAGCTCCGCCAGCAGATGGGGATCGGCGGCCAGGCGGGCCAGGGCGTCGACCAGCGCACCGGCGTCCCCGGGAGGTACGAGTAGGCCGTTGACGCCATCCTCTATGACCTGAGGGAGTCCGCCTTGAGCCGTGGCCACGATGGGCGTTCCGATGCTCGTGGCCTCCATCACGACAACGGGCAATCCGTCTTGGTGGGACGGGAGCACCACCACGTCGGCGGCCGCCATGAGCTCGAGGATGTCCGTGCGGTGGCCGAGGAACCGGAATCTTTCGCCCAGCCCCAGGGCCTCGTGGTGGGCCCGGAGCTCGCCAGCCAGAGTGCCGTCGCCCGCGGCCGCGAACCGGATGGGGAGGTTGCGTCCGACGACGACGTGCGCAGCCTCGAGGAGAAGGTCATAGCCCTTCTCGGCCCGCAGACCGGCCACGGTGAGAGCCAGCAGGTCGCCGTCGGGAACATCGAGCTGCTGGCGGATTCGGTGACGAATCGTGGGACGGTCGGCTACCACCTCGGGTGACAGCGATTGGTCGATCCCGTGGACCACCACGCGTGCCCGCCGGCGGAGTCGGTCGGGGAGCGATCCGCGGGATGCTTCGGATACGGCGAGCACCGAAGCGTCGGTCCCGATAGTGAGTCGGTTGAGGGCCTTGATGGGAGGCGAAACCTTGTTCCACAGACAGTGCTCCGTATAGAGCGTGACGGGCCGAGACCGCGAGGGCAGGCTGAGCACGGCCGGGCGCCCAATGGCGGCCGTGTAGGGCAGGTGGAAGTGGACGATGTCGAAACCACCCTCGATCAGGAGCCGCCGAAACCGAGGTACCCAGCGAACATCCAAGTTGGTGGTGGCCCCAAGCTGATGAACCGCGATGCCCAGATCGGCGAGCCGGGGGGCGAGGCTATTGAGGTCAGCCATCACGCAGGCAACCTCGTAGTCGAACGAGGCGGCGTCGCCGGTGGCCACCGTATCGACGAGTAGGCGCTCGGCGCCGCCGGTGGCCAGACCCTTGATGGCGAGGAGCACCCGAATACGCCCGTCGGGCCCCGCACCCCGGAACGAGCGCGCGCGAGCGGACCAGTGTCCCGGCTCCAACCTGGCCCCCTCTACTCTGGCCGGCACGCCGTCATGTTAGCGACGTCGCGTCAGCCATTATTCCTGGTCTTGGGGGCTATTCCTGGCCGTGGGGATGTCGTGCATCGACGACGACGCGATAGCCTTGCCGGTCAATACGTCATCTGACTGGAACCGGGGCCGGGCAGGGCGAGGGGGTAAGGCAATCCATGGCAACTGTGACGTCACCGGCACCGCCATCGCCAACGTTGGACTCGTTCGTCCTGCACGACCCGTCGGCCCTTCCGCCCGAGCCACCTTTGCAGGTGTTCTACCGCCACAGGGTTCACCCGATCGAATCGCTGAAGAGCCTGTGGCGCCACCGTGAGATCGTCTACACACTCACCGAGCGGGACTTCCGGGCCCAGTACAAGCAGGCCACCCTCGGCATCCTGTGGGCCGTCATCAGCCCGGTGCTCATGCTGGGCTTCATGATCGTCGTCTTCTCGAGGGTGAAGTCATTCGGCAGCGAGGGGCTCCCCTACGCCCTCTACGCGTTCGTCGGCATCCTCGTTTGGAACTTCTTCGCGAACTCGCTGGGCAACGGCGGGCAGTCCCTGCTCACCAACAAGGCACTGATGGCCAAGACCCAGTTCCCCCGCGAGTGTTTCCCGCTCGAGAACATGTGCCTCAGCGGCATCAACACGGTGACGTCCTGGATCCCCCTGGCCATCCTGTTCGTCATCTTCGGTCGGGCTCCCCGGTGGACCGGGGTCTACGTACCGCTCCTCATGGTCATCGAGGTCGTCTTCGCTGCCGGCGTCACCATGGCCGCGGCCGGGCTCATCATCCAGATGCGAGACCTGGTCCAGGTCCTGCCCATCATCACGACAATGGGCCTGTTCGCCACGCCCGTGATCTGGCCCTACTCGAAGATCCCGGCCAAGTTCCACGTCGCCGGAGGACACACGGTGACCGTGGTCAACAAGCACGGACACGTCGTTCACCACGTGGTGGGCGGGTTCACCGTCAACCTGCAGGTGGTCTACGGCTTCTTCAACCCGATCGGCCCGGTTATCGACCAGGCCCGGTGGACCCTGTTGCTCGGGCACTCTCCCGAGTGGACGCTGGTCGGCGCAGCCGCTCTCGGCGCCATCCTCTACCTGTACTTCGGCTACCGCATCTTCAAGCGATTTGAGGTGAACTTTGCCGACATTGCCTGACGGGACCATCGTTGCCGAGCAGGTCTGGAAGAGGTTCCGGGCCGACCGAACCGTTCCCAAGTTCTACGACCAGATGAAGCGCCTCGGACGGACCATCGGCAGAACCAAGCACGATTACCGCTGGGTGCTCAAGGACGTGAACGTCCATGTGGACCCGGGCGAAACGCTCGCCCTCATGGGCATCAACGGGTCGGGCAAGACGACCCTGCTCAAGATCATGAGCCAGGTCACCTACCAGACGGCAGGGCGGTGCACGGTAGCCGGCCGGATCGGCGCCCTTCTGAGCGTTACGAGCGGGATCCACCCGGAGCTCAACGGCCGCGAGAATATCTTCCTCTACGGTGCGGTCCTCGGCATGAGCCGACAACGGGTCCGCCGACAGTTCGACGAGATTGTCGAGTTCGCCGGTCTCAGCGAGGCGGTGGACCGCCAAGTCAAGTTCTACTCGATGGGCATGCAGATGCGGCTCGGGTTCTCCATCGCCGCCTTCCTCGAGCCCGACGTCTTGTTGGTGGACGAGGTGCTGTCCGTCGGCGACGCCAACTTCCAGCAGAAGTGCTTGGCGCGGATCGGTGAGATCGTGCGGTCTGGAACCACGCTGATCTATGTCTCCCACGACCTGGCGTCGGTGGAGGCGACGTGCAGCAAGGCCATCTGGCTGGCCAATGCATGCGTGCGGGCGTCGGGCCCTACCAAAGAGGTCGTTGGCGCCTACCGCCAGGCCATCGAGCAGAATGCCGCGCTTACCACCTCGGACGAAGGGATCATCCAACTTCGAAAGTGCGAGATCCGGGCTCTCGACGGTGGTCAGATCCGAACCGAGACCGATCTAGAAGTGGTGCTCAACCTCCACTCGCCCGAGGCCATGGACGCCAACCTCTTCATCGGCGTGTCGCAAGGCGCGGCCTTCCCGATGTTCGTCGTGCGCCACGCCAGCTCGTTCCCGGCCGGCGACTTCGAAGTCCGATGCGTGCTTCGTCACGTTCCCCTGGCCCACGGCCGCTACTCCCTCTGGCCAGCCATCTCGGGCCATGCTGGCGGCAAAGGCAAACCGCTTCTTCCGTGGCGCCCGGTGACGTCTTTCGACGTGATGGGCCCCGACGCCCACCGCCTTCCCGAGGGCGTGATGGTCCTCTCCCCAGTCTTCGTGGGCTCCGACTGGCAGATCAACTGAGCCCTGCCGACCGGTTGGACCGGGCCGCCAATGACGGGCCGGTAGCCCAGGACCTCGCGGATTCAGGGGAAGAAGACGCCCTCTCGGAGTGAACCGGACAGTCGACCCGAGCGCATTCCGGCGGCGCGCGCCCAATCGAGGCGATGGGCTCCCGGATGGATCAGGCTGGGCGTGGCAGCCACGAGCCAGATCCACGACTTGAGGGCGCCCCGCAGGTTGCGTCGGGCTCCCGTGTCGCGGTAGCGGCGGTACAGGGCCGGGCCACTGCGTCCGTAGGCGGCCGCCTGACGGAACACCTGCAGGAACTCGGGACGCTCGCGTTTGGCCACGCGGGCGTTGAAGTCGATGACGAAGCGGTAGCCGGCTAGCTGTAGCCGCCAGCACAGATCGATGTCCTCGCCGACCAGCATCTCCTCGGCGAAGCCGCCGACGCCCTCGAACGCCCCCCGGCGGACGGCCAGGTTGGCGCCGAGGCCGGCCGGAAGGAAGCCGAGCTGGCGCATCGATGCCGGCTGGTGTGAGGAGGAGCGCAGACCGTTGAGTGACCAGAAGTCGAAGACGCCGGCGACGACGTCGACGTCGTCGAGGGCCTTGGCGAAACTGTTGAGCCAACCTGCCTGCACGACGTCGTCCGCATCGCAGAAGACGAGGAGCTCGCCGGAGGAGGCCCGTACCCCGGCGTTGCGAGCCGCCGGTGGGCCCTTCACCGTCGAGGCGTCGACCAGACGGAAGTTCTCGTGGGCGTCGGCAAACTCGCGGGTGAAGCTCGTGGTGCGGTCGGTCGAGCCATTGTCGGCGATGATGACCTCCCACGGATGCGGACACTGCTGGGCGGCAAGGGCGACAAGTTGGTCCTCGAGCCACGGCATGCCGTTGTGTACCGGGACGATGACACTGATCACCGCTCCCTGCACCCCCTCACGCGTCCAGGCCGGCCCCCAGGGACATCGAGCCGCCGTCGGGCCTCTCAACCATTAATCTACCCCCTGTGATCCGAAGGTGATCATCGCAGCCGACGACATGCCGTCAGGACCGTTCACGAAAGTGCCGGCTGACGACGTTTGCGCCGTCGTGCTCACCTACCTGCGACCGAGACTCGCAGGGGACGTGGTGCGAGGCCTCATCGAGCGTGAAGGCCTCGACCCGCGACGCATCGTGGTCGTGGTCAATGGCGAGGGCGGTCTCGACGACGCCCGCCTGGAGCAGGCGGTGCGCATGGTCCGTCTTCCGTACAACTGCGGACCGGCCGGTGGGTTCAAGATCGGACTCCTCGAGGCCTTCCGCGAGCCAAACGTTCGTTGGGCCTACCTGTGCGAGGACGACGTGGGACTGTTCGACCTTCCGTCGCCCCGCCTCTTCGACCTCCTCGACCGGGTCAGGGCCGGCACCGGGGCCGGGGGGCCGGGACCGGAGAACCCGGTGGGGGCCGTCGTCGCCTATGGCCGGGTCTTCGTGGGTCGGGGTGCACACACCGTGAACGTCGTCCCGGCCGCGCCAGGTGAAGGGCTCGTGCCGGTCGACGTCGCTTGCTGGGGTGCGACCCTGGTGTCGCGGGCGGTGGTCGACGCCGGCGTGCTCCCCGATTCGACCTGGTTCTTTGGGCTCGAGGACTTCGACTTCTTCTGCCGGGTGCGTGATGCGGGCTTCGACGTCCTCTTGGACGAGGTTGCGGCCCGGCGGGTGGCCGGGCAGCAGACCAATGCCGGCCGCGAGTCCGCACTCCGTGACCGTCGGCCCACCGACGCGACCGAGGCGTGGCGCGCCTACTACCACGCCCGCAACTCGTTCGCCCTGGCCCGTCGGCACGGACGTCCCAGCTGGATGGCCTGGCACCTCGCCTACTCGGCTCGGCACCTGCAGAAAGCCCGGTCGCGAGCCGAGCGCTCGGCCATCGCCCACGGACTCTGGGACGGCGCCCGTGGGCGACTGGGTGAAACCCCTCGTTACCGGCGCCAGGTTGGTGAGTTCGATCTGGAGGCGCGGTCGGGGTCGGCCAGATAGGCGAAGTTCGGCCAGAGCGCGACGTCGAGATCGCCCCGCGCCCTCGTGAGGGCGACGACCTCCGGCTCGTAGATCTGGACGAGGAAGTCCACGACCTCGTCACCCAACTCCTGGCGAGCACGACCGGCGGGGGCCGCCCGGTCGAGCGACCGAGGGAGCGCGGGCTCCTCCCTCGTGGCGTCCGTCGGCGCCAGGCCGAGATGGGCGAGCGTACGTGCCATCTCCACCTCCGGTTCGAGCACGCAGCGCTCGTGTTGGAGCACGAGCAACCGGTCGGCGGCGTGCTCGAGCCAGTTCTCCAGGGCGGCGCGGTACTGGCCCCGCTGGACGGCGTCGGCCATGGCCGCTCCGTCGATGGGTTGGCCCATGCGGGCCTGGTGGGCGAGCCCGGAGCGGAAGCGCTCGACCGGGTCGCGCAGGAGAAGGAGAAGTCGCGCATCGGGAGCGGCGCGGGCCAGTAAGCGAGGTACCCAGGGGAACGTGAAGTAGTCCGGGGTCCATTCACCGGTCAGCATGCCCGCCGGGCGGGGGAACCAGCCGTGGTAAACGGCCTCGTCGGCCGGGCTCATCGGGCGGGCGCAGAAACGGTCGAAGTAGTGGCGCTCCTTGTGGATGCCGGCCGGGGCGAAGATGGCGGGATGGGAGATGATGCGCTCGTACCACCATGTCGTGCCGGCCTTCTGCACGCCGATGCCCACGAAGTCCGGCGGTCCCGTGTGTTGTCCGGGGGCGAGCGCCGGGGGGGTGAAGTCGAACTCCGGCTCCCACGGGGCGTATCGACCGAGCGCGTGCAGGATCCGCCGGCGCGTGGCGGGTGGAACCCGCATGAAGCCTCGGCTCAGCTGGCCGCGCACGTTCATAGGCCTCTCATCGCCGGGTGCCGGCGCTGTCGTGGACTCGGAGAGATCGAGGACCATGTCGCAGGTTGCCACACCCCGGCTCGGCCGTGCCACGACCGTCGACGAATCAACACGCCACCGGCGTTCTTGACACGCCACGGGTGAGCGCGGATGATCGAGCGATGGTCGAGCCGAACGGGGGGCACAGGCCGGCTCGCCGTGGCCGGCGACGCCGCGCCGGTCCCACCGTGCGCCGCTGATGTGCGGCATCGCGGGATTGCTCGACCCCCGTCGACGGGTGGACGCCGCCGAGCTCGGGCGCCGTGCCGAGGAGATGTCATCCACCATCACCCACCGGGGTCCCGACGCCCACGGAGTGTGGTGCGAGCCCGACGGCGGAGTGGCCCTCGGTTCGGTACGCCTGGCCGTAGTCGGCCTGGGTGTCAACGGCGACCAGCCCATGCACTCGGCCGACGGGCGTTACGTCCTCTCCTACAACGGCGAGCTGTACAACTACCGATCGCTGCGCACCCGCCTGACGGGTGAGGGGGCGGCCTTCGAGGGATCGTCCGATACCGAGGTCCTCGTGGAGGCGGTGGCTCGTTGGGGACTTCTGACCTCCCTCGCCGCCATCGAGGGGATGTTCGCCATCGCCCTCTGGGACCGCCGTGAGCGTGTGCTGCACCTGGTCCGGGACCGCTTCGGTGAGAAGCCGCTCTACTACGGCTGGGTCGGCGGCTGCCTGGCCTGGGGGTCCGAGCTCAAGGCTCTCTGCCGGCTCGCCGATTTCGACGCCGACATCGACCGCGACGCCGTCGCCCTCTACCTCCGGCACAACTGCATTCCCGCCCCCCGCACCATCTACCGGGGCATCGCCAAGCTTTCTCCCGGCCAGCACCTCTCGATCGACCCCAGCATCCGACCGAAGGCGACGCTTGTGCCGAACGTCTACTGGTCGGCCCGTGACGCAATCGATGTGGCACGAGCCCACCCCCATTCCGGCTCGCCCGGGGCCATGGTCGAGGAGCTGGAGGCCACGCTGTCGGACTCGGTGGCGGCGCGCATGGTGGCCGACGTTCCCGTCGGCGCCTTCTTGTCCGGTGGCATCGACTCGAGCCTCATCGTGTCCCTCATGCAGCGCCACCGCACCCGGCCGGTCCGCACCTTCACGGTTGGCTTCGCCGAACGCGCCTTCGACGAATCGCATCACGCCGCCGCCGTTGCCTCGCACCTCGGGACCGATCACACCGAGCTCGCGCTGGGCGAGACAGACGCTGCCGAGCTCATCCCGCTCCTGCCCGACATCTGGGACGAGCCCTTCGGTGACGTCTCCGAGATCCCCATGCATCTCGTGTCCAAGTTGGCCCGCACCGAGGTGACGGTGGCTCTCTCGGGGGACGGTGGCGACGAGCTGTTCGCCGGGTACAACCGGCATGCCTGGCTGGAGCGCATCTGGCGACGGGCCGGCCCGCTGCCCGCCGGGCTTCGGCGGACGATCGCCCGTTCGATCGCTGGAGTGCCGCCCGCAGCCGTCGAGCGCGGGGCGAGGGCGGCGGCGCGCCTGTCACCCCGACTCGAGGTGCGCAACCCCGCCTTCAAGGTGACCAAGGTGGGAAAGGTGCTCGGGGCGTCCGGGCCCGAGGACGCCTATCTGGCGCTCGCTTCCTACTGGGACGATGCCGAGCGGATGGTGATCGGTGCCGGTACCAACGTGTCGGTTGCCGGTCGGCCGGAGGACTGGCCCGACCTACCCGGCATCACCGAGCAGATGCTGTGGCTCGACCTGGTGGGATACCTGCCCGACGACATCCTCACCAAGCTCGACCGTGCTGCCATGTCCGTCTCCCTCGAGAGCCGGGTTCCCTTCCTCGACCGCGCCGTCTTCGACCTGGCCTGGCGGTTGCCGCTCTCGGCCAAGCTGCACGATGGCACTACCAAGTGGATCCTGCGCCGGGTGCTCGACCGGCACGTGCCGGCGGGGTTGGTCGAGCGCCCGAAGATGGGCTTCGGCTTCCCCATCGGGCCCATGTTGTCCGGCACCCTGCGGCCCTGGGCCGAGGAGCTGCTGGACGAGTCTCGGTTGCAACGCCAGGGCCTGCTCGATCCTGGGCCCATCCGTCGGGCATGGGCCGACCATCTCGCCGGTCGTCGCGACCTGGCCCACGAGCTGTGGGACGTGCTCGCCCTGCAGGCCTGGCTGGAACGATGGCGCCCGTCGTGATGGGCCGAGGGCCCGGCGCTCCGGGCCCCTACCGCGACTCGAGCGATAGTCTGAGTGTCCTGGTGAACGGAGGTCGGGCACGAGGAATGGAGCCCCGGCGCAGGCCGGAGGCTGGTTCTTCGGTGACGGGGGGTAGTTCATGAGCACAGCTCGAGCGGCTGCGGGGACCGGATCGAGCGCGCCGCAAGGGTGTCGGGTGGTGACGACGTCCCTTACTGCTCGGCTGCTGCTGGCCAACCAGTTGGCTCGCCTGTCGGAGATCGAGTGGACCGTCGTCAGCGGCGACGACTTCGACGATCCTCCCGCCGGGGTCGAGGCCATGGTCATCCCCATCCGCCGCGAGCTCAGCCCGTCGGCTCTCGGCTCGTTCGTCCGCTTGTGGGGCCACTTCCGGCGCCGACCCTACGACGTCGTCCAGACCCACACTCCGATGGCATCGTTGCTGGGACTGCCGGCCGCCCGCCTGGCCGGACGACGAACCGTGTACACCATCCACGGGGCGCTCTACTTCGACGGCAACGGTCGGCTGGCCAATGTCGCCGGCTGGTGCTTCGAGCGATGGTGCTGCCTGTGGGCCACGAGGGTGCTCGTCCAGAGCCGTGAGGACGAGGACCGCCTCCCCTCCGTCGGCGTCTGCCGGCGCTCCCGCGTGCGCTACATCGGCAACGGCATCGTGATGGACCGGTTCTCAGAGCGCGTTCTTCCGGCCCTGACCTCACACCGGCCCCTCGTGGTCATGGTGAGCCGCCTTGTCCGTGAGAAGGGATGTGCCGACTTCCTCGAGCTGGCCGAGGCACTGGCCGGCGTGGCCGACTTCGTGCACGTCGGCCCGGTCGAGCACGATCAGCGCGATGCCATCACCCAGGTGGAGATCGACGCCGCCCGCCATGCCGGGACCGTCTCCTTCGTCGGCCCCGTCGAGGACGTCCGGCCCTATCTGGCGGCGGCGACCGTGGTCGTCCTGCCGTCGTACCGCGAAGGGATCCCCCGGGTGGCCATGGAGGCAGCAGCCATGGGTCGACCGGTCGTCGCCTACGACATCCGCGGCATGCGGGAGGTGATCGAGCCGCAGACCGGCCTCCTCGTGCCCCGAGGCGACCGATCCGCACTGCGCCAGCGGCTCGAGTCCCTGCTGAAGGAGCCCGAGCAGTGCGCCGAGCTCGGCCACCGCTGCCGGGAGTGGGTGGTGTCCCGCTTCTCGGAGGATGCCGTCATCGAGCGGTTGCGTTCGGTGTACCGCGAGATGCTGCCCCGCACTTCCGGCAGGGAGGAGTTCGCAGCATGACCACCGATGTGCGGCTGACGGTCGACGTCGAGGACTGGTACGACGGGATGGCGGTTCTGGGTGAGGCGCGCCAGCGCCCGGCCGAACCGGCGAGCGGGCTCACCGGGCTCACCTCCCTCCTTCGCGACCGGGAGGCGACGCTGACGCTGTTCGTCGTGGGCAACTACGCACCGTTCGTGCGCAGCGAGCTGGCTCACCTGATCTCCCGCGGCCACGAGATTGCCTCGCACGGGCCCGACCATGGGCACTTGCCCGACGAGCCCGGCCACCTGTTGGACTGGTTGCGGCGCGGGCGTGAGGTCATCGAAGACCTGGTACAGGTGCCGGTGCGCGGGTTCCGCTCGCCGCGCTTCGATGTGCCCGAGCCGATTGGCCTGGGTCGTTACCGGGAGCTGCTGGCCGAGGCGGGGTTCGACTACGTGTCCGACACGCACCGCTTGGGAGAGACCGCACCGATCACCGAGCTGCCGGTCTTCACCCGAGGGCGCTTCCCGGTGGGGGGCGGCAGCTACCAGCGGCTGTTGCCCACTTCGGCGGTGACCTCGTTTCTCGACGCGGCCGATGGCCCCGTCGTCCTCTACTACCACTCGTACGACTTCGGGGCCACGCTGCCGTCGGCGGCGTCGATCCGCTCGTTGGCGGTGGCCAAACAACTCATCGGCCGAAGCCGCATCGCCAACATGTTCGCCTCCATCCTCAACCGCTACGGCAGTCGGGCGTGTGGCCATGCCGGGTGACGACTTCGAGACCTACTTCCACCAGCGAGCCGGGCGGTTCGCGGCCTTCTACTCGAGTGAGCCGGTGGCCCGGCTCCTCGGTCGCGGCCCGTTGTTCGACCGGTTGCGGTTGGCCACCGAGCTGGCTAGCGAGCTCGGCGCCGCCTCCGTCCTCGACGTCGGCTGCGGGAGCGGCCCGCTGTTCGTCCCCCTGGCCGAGAAGGGCGTCCGGGTCACGGGCATCGACCCGGCCGAGGCCATGGTGGCGCTGGCCCGTCGGCAGGCCGCCACTTTCCCGGGACTGATCGAGGTCCGCCAGGCCAGCTGGGAGGACATCGACGAGGTCGACGCCTACGACCTGGCCGTGGCCCTCGGCGTCTTCGACTACGTGGCCGAGCCGGCCCAGCTGCTGCGTCGCATGGGACGGGCGGCCAGCCACGCCGTCGGCTCCTTCCCCACGCCCGGGTTGCGCACCAATCTGCGCAAGGTGCGCTACGGGGCGCGGGGCGTCGGCGTCCACGGCTACACCCCCCGCCAATTCGAACAGATGGCCGACGAAGCCGGCATGGAGGTGGCCCGGGTCACCCCGTTGGGCCGAGCGGGCCACGTGGTGCACTTTCGCCGGGCGGCACGCACGTCGGGCCCCTGAACGCTCGGCCGTCCCCGGGTCGGCCGTCCCCGGTCCGAGGCCGCCCGTCAGAGCTCGGCGCCCGCCCCTCGCTCGAAGTCCCGGTCCGTCCAGGTGGTGATGGGGAAGAGGGCCAGGGTCTCGCGCAGCATCTCCAGATGCCGGTCTTCCAGCCGCTCGCGCCACGAGTCGGAGAGCTCGGAGGCCACCCGCTTGAGTTGAAAGCCCGTTCCCGGCGTGTTCTTGTCCTCGAGGTACTTGCCGGCCTCTGCTGTCCAGGTCAGACCCAGCTCGTCGTAGAGGCGCCGGAACTCGTTGCCCGGGTCCTCGCACAGGTGCTCATGGCCACGGCGGTGCCACTCCGGATGCCGAGCCGTCGACTCCTCCAGCACAGCCAGAAGCAGGCCGATCCGCCAGCACATTCGCTCGACGGGGTCGGGGCCGGGCAGGGGCACGCCCCACCGGTCGATGTACCGGCGGCGCACGTCGGGCCGGGTCTCGAGGGTTGAGTTGCGTCCGTCCTTCAGGTTCACCTCCATCCAGCTGGCCAGCACGTTGGCCGGGTGGCGGAACAGCACGAGCACCTCGACGTCGAATGCCGAGACGAGCCACTCGAGCGCCAGCTGAAGGTGGATGGACTTGGCCACGACCCGTCCAGGTGCGGCCGCTGCCGGCCGGTGGCTGCGGGCCACGGCCCCGCCCAACCACTTGACGGCGTCGTGCCGACCGTCGTAGATGCGTGTGTCGATGCCATGCCCGAGGATGAAGTGGGCAAGGCGGTCGCGCCGCCCTTCCGGCGCGCCGCTCAGGATCCATTCCCACAGACGCCGGTAGTGGCCATCGTCGTCACCGGGCCCGAGGACGGGGTAGCGGCCCAGCTTGCGCTTGGCATGGATGGCCGTCGGGTGCTTGTCCTCGTTGTCCGGCTCGCTGATCCGGAGCACGCCGTCGGCGCGGCCGAGCACCTCCATGGTCCACGTCGTCCCGGACCGGGGTAGGCCGGCGATCACGATGGGTCGGGCGGTGCTCAACGATCGTTCATCCCCTCGTCCGACGAGGGCCCTCTCGCACCCGCCGGTGACAAATCAGCCGGCAAAAAGACGCGAAGTCGGGCCCGAAACGGCTGTTTTTGGCCGTCGAGGCCTGTGGCATGCTACTCGGATGCGCCCGCCCCGGCTGGCTCGGGCCGCGTTCCGGAAGCTCTCCCCAAGATCGCGCAGCGCCGTGCTCCACCGGCTGGGCATCTTCGCTCCGTGGGAGCACGGTTTCGACTACTCGCCGCCGCCCGTGTCAACGGGGGAGCGGACCGGCCCCCCCGACTTCGTCGGCATCGGCGTGCAGAAGGCGGGCACAAGTTGGTGGTACGAGCTCATCGCCGACCACCCTGAGGTGTGGGCTCGCCCCGACCTTCACAAGGAGCGCCACTACTTTTCCCACTTGGCCGACCAGCCGTTCGGCCCAGCCGAGGTGGCGACCTACGCCGCCTGGTTCCCGCGACGTCCGGGGACCATCTGTGGCGAATGGACGCCGGACTATCTCTCCTTCCCCTGGGTGGCGCCACTGCTGGCCACCGCCGCGCCCCAGGCCAAGCTGCTCGTACTCCTGCGCGACCCCGTCGAGCGCTTCCGCTCCGGGCTCTCCTACCGCTTGGCCCAGGGGGCGGAGCCGACCGGGGCCACGGTGGCCAACGCCGTACGCCAGGGCTTCTACGCACGCTGGCTCCGGCGCTACTTCGACTACTTCGCGGCCGACCGCGTCCTCGTCCTCCAGTACGAGGCCTGTGTGGCCGACCCAGAGCGATACCTGGCGCACACCTACCGATTCCTCGGTCTTGGTGACCATCATCCGCCCCACCTCCACCGAGCGGTCAATCGTTCGGGCGAGAAGCTGTGCCTCGATCCGGCCGCTGGCCAACGGCTGGTCGACCTCTACGACCCCGACGTCGAGGAGCTCACCCGCTTGGTGCCCGACCTCGACCGCACGCGGTGGCCGAACTTCGTGCCGCGGCGCGGCTGAGCGACGGGGAACCGTGCCGTGAGCGCGTCGGAGACGCTGGCCGAATGGCTCAGCCGGGTGCCCGCACCCGCCCACCGCATCCTGCCCTACGGACCGCGGGCGGATCTGCGCCGCCGGTTTGGCCGGGTCCGCCCCTGGGAGGAGGGCTACGACTTCGCGCCGCCGGCGGCTAGAGCGTTGCCCTTGGGACCGCCTGACTTCGTCGGAGTGGGTGCGCCACTGTGCGGAACGAGGTGGTGGTACGACCTCATCTCCGCCCATCCTGGCGTGGCCCGCAGCTACGGTCGTCCTGTCGGTTTGCACTACTTCTCGCACTTCTGCATGCGCGACTTCGACGCGGCCGATGTGACCCGGTACCAGGCCTGGTTCCCCCGTCCATCGGGAACCGTGGCCGGCGAGTGGACGGCCAGCTACGCCGCGCAACCCTGGGTGGCCCCGCTGTTGGCCGCGGCCGCCCCCGAGGCTCGGCTTCTCTTTCTCGTGCGGGACCCGGTGGAGCGCTTCCGCCACGGCATGTCGCGGATCACAGAGACCCGGGTGGCCAATGACGGCGCCGCCGTGTCCGACGTCATCGATGGCGGCTTCTACGCCGTCCAGTTGCGCCGACTGCGCCAGTTCTTCCCGGCCGACCGCATTCTCGTGCTGCAGTTCGAGCGCTGCATCGCCGATGTGGACGGCCAGCTGGCGGCCACCTACCGGTTCCTGGGGCTCGACAGCAACTACCGGCCCACGCGGTGGGGCCCCCCCGTCGTCGCCGGGCGTGCCGCCGATCGACGATTCGGTGGTCGACCGGCTGTCCGAGGTGTATGCGGAGGACGCCGGCGATCTCGCCGCCCTCGTCCCCGACTTCGACCTCGACCGATGGCCTGCCTTTCGCAGGGGGCCATCACGGTGACCGGGTCTCGGGCGGTAGTGTCGTGCTCTAGTCCATTCGGCGGAAAGGGACGGGAATGGAGCCCAGGGGCACGATGCAGGTAATTCCGCAGCCGATCGTCGACCGCCTGGTGTGCCCCGAGTGCTCGCGACAGGTCGAGGAGCGCCAAGGGGGCCAGGGCATCGGTTGCTCCGCCGGTCACGTCCACCCCATCCGTGACGGTTATCTCGACTGCTTCGCCTGGTCGTCCTTCGGCGGCTCGACCGACCGCACGCTCGAGAGCTTCGGTTTCGAGTGGAACAATTTCGACGACGTGCGCGAAGAGGACGCGGGATTCGCCGACGTGTACTTCCGGGACGTCGACCTTACCGGCCTGGCCGACAAGGTAGGCCTCGACGCCGGTTGCGGGAAGGGCCGCTACACGCGTTTTTTGGCCCCGCACTTGGCGGCGTTGGCCGCCCTCGACGGGTCGAGCGCCGTCTGTGCCGCGGCCCGCAACCTGGCTGACTTCGACAACGTGCTCGTCGTCAAGTCCGATTTACGTACCGCTCCCTTCGCCGCCGAGCGTTTCGATTTCATCGCCAGCCTCGGTGTCCTCCACCATCTCGACGACCCGCGGGCCGGCTTCGAACGTCTGGTCCGCCATCTGGCTCCCGGTGGACGTGTGCTGCTCTATCTCTACAGCCGCCCGCCACGAGCTGGCCTGCGGGCGACCGCGCTGGCCGCCGCCGCCGCCCTCCGCCGCCTGACCACGCGCATGCCTCACCGCCGGCTCCGGGTGCTCACCACCCCCATCGCCGCCGCCCTCTACGTCGCGGTGGTCGTCCCCGGGGAGGTGGGCGACCGGTTCTCCGTCGGCGCCCTCCGTCGCCTGCCCATGGATGCCTACCGGGGCAAGCCCTTCCGCAGCCTGGTGCTCGACACCTTCGACCGGCTGAGCGCACCGGTCGAGCACCGTTACGTCTGGTCAGAGCTGGAGCCGTGGTTCGCCGACGCCGGGCTGGTGGTCGAAGCCGCCCGCGACGAGACGGGGTGGTTCGTGCTCGCCCGCAAGCCCGAAACCGGAGCCGAGGCGTGAGCCGAGTGGCACCGAAGGTCATGGCCCTCGTGCTCACTCACAACGCGCCAGCCAGCCTCGAGCGGTGCCTGGCCGCCATTGCCGCCCAGACCCGCCAGACCGACGCCGTCCTGGTGGTGGACAATGCCAGCCAGCCGCCGGTCGGCGTCCTGCCCAGCATCGGTGGCCGCGTCCCCGTGGTGGTGATGCGGTCGGCCACCAATACGGGACCGGCCGGAGGCTACGCCCAGGCGCTCGGCGAATTCCTGGCGTCCGACGCCACCCATGCCTGGGTGCTCGACGACGACATGCGCCCGGAGCCGAACTGCCTCGAGCGGCTGTGGGCAGCGGCGGCCGAGGACCCGGGCATTGCCTTCGTCTTCCCCGTCTCCCGCCAGCGCGACGGCTCGCTCGACGTGTGGCCGTCGTGGTGCGGCTTCGTCGTGGCCCGTGAGATCATCGAGGATGTCGGCCTGCCCATGGCCGAGCTCTTCTGGTGGGCCGAGGACACCGAGTACCTGCAGTGGCGCATCCCCGAGGCGGGCTACCCACGGCAGGTGGCGAAAGACGCGGTCGTCAACCACGATGCCGTGCGGCAGGGTGGGCCAGTCCCGCTCTGGAAATACTATTACGAGGCGCGCAACATGCTCTATGTGCACTTGCACGTGAAGCACAAGGTTGGTCGCTACCCGCGCAATGTCACCCTGCTCTTCGCACGCGCCCTCGTGCGCGAGCACCACGGTCGGTTGGAGCGGTTGTGGGTGATGGTGCGCGGGCTCGTCGACGGCGCCCGGGGACGTCTCGGCATGCGCTACCCGGTCGAGCCGCTCAAGGAGCGGAACGCCGCTCCCTGACGACGGGCGCGGCGCCCTCCACCATCAGTCGGCCGACGCGTCGGCACCGCCGGCCAGGTGGCGGAAGTGCGGCCAGAGGTGGAGGTCGATCTGCGGGTAGCGGCGGGCCAGGGCGACCACGTCGGGCTCGTACAGCTCGACCAGCAGCCGTTCGAATCCAGGGGAGACGGGGCGTTTGGCCTTGGTCTCATTGACGAGGGCCCCCAGCCGAGGGGGCTGGAAGGAGTCGTCGAGCCCGAGGAAGCGGTAGGTGGCGGCCAGCTGGCTGGCTGGGTGGCGGGTGCACGCCTCGTACTGGAGGACGAGCATCTCCTCGGGCCCGTAGACCGCCTCCCAGGGAGCGAGCTCGGGGGTGTAGATGCCCCGGGCCAACCCCTTGTAGCGAGTGTTGCGCAACCGGCGCCGGGCCATGGTTCGGGAGATGTCCGACCGGTAGCGGTCCACCGGGTCCCGCAGGAGGACGAGCACCTTGGCGCCGGGCGCCACCCGTCGCAGGATGGGGGGAGGCGGTAGGAGAAGAGGTACGACGGCGTCCACTCGCCGGTCACCGCCCCGGCCGGCCGGGGGAAGAAGGCGTGGTAGGCGCGGAGCTCGTCGTTTCCGATGGCGCCCTCGGCCTCCCGCCGGAAGAAGTACCGGTTGAAGTAGTTGAGCTCCTTCCCGGGCGGGCTGGTCACGTCGGGGTGGGCCTCGATGAGGCTGAACCACCACGAGGTCCCGGCCTTCGGAACCCCGACGCCCACGAAGTCCGGAGGGCCGGTCGTCATCCCTGGCGGGCACGGGGGCGCCGGTGGCGGCCGACCGTCGGCCCATGGGGCCAGTCGGCCCGTCCGGTGGAGGATCTTTCCCTGGACCGGGTCCGGGAGCGCCCTGAAGACGGAGCGAGCGAAGTCGGACATCAGGATGGACCGATGCCGAGGCTTCGGCGGGTTCGCTCGAGGTGACCGACGACCCGCCGGAGGGGCTGGGTCAACCGCCAGGTCGTCGAGGCCTGGATCCGGCGGAGGGCCTTGCGGGTCTCGAGCAGCTCTGACCTCATGGCAAAGTAGGTTCGGTTGGCAGCCTCGCGCTCTCGTCGTCGACGGGCCGCCTGACGCCGCCGCTCGAACGCCGGCTCCACATCCGGTGTCTCTTCACCCAGGTCCACCGTGGGGAACACGGCGTGGCCGGACGTGATCTGCTCGAGGCACGACCACAGTCGCTGCTGCTGGGCCGAGAGGTCGATCGGAGAGGCCACGGCCGAATGGTGTCGCAATTGCGGACGGATGGGGGCCGTTGGCTCCCGGCGTCGCTCACCGAGCCCGAACCACGTCTGGCACGAGCTGGCGAACCCTCGAGGATCGTCGACCATCGAGTCGTAGTCGACGACGAGGACGGTCATCCCCTCGAGGTTCTGGACGGCCATGCGGTTGTAGCGCTCCCAGAGGGCGAGCCCGTCGCTCACCGGTATCTGGTCCCGCGATTGGAGGGATCGGGCGACGGCGCCTGGCCGTCGCCACACGAAGAGCGCGTTCATCGGACCGGTGAGCACCATCCGCCAATAGGGCAGGAGCAGACACAGCCGAGGGTCCTTCCATGCCGCCGGGGTCGAGACCGGGAACGCCGCTCGGAGGAGCGCCGAGGAGGCGCCTCCGGCGACGACGGCCGCCGTGTGGGCCCAGTGCTGGCGGAGGATCGGGGGAGCGTCCCACGCCCCCCCGAGCGCCTGAAGCAACCGTTCGTTGTGGATCGTGGCCGACAGGCTCTCGTGGTGTTCCGGATTGCTGGCTCGCCACTCGACCCTGTCCTCCGCCCTGGGAAGCGCCGCCCCGAGCTCTCCGAGGGTGCCGGCGGCGGCCGAGGTTCCACTCCGGTGCATGCCGACGGTCAGGATCCAGCGACTCGAGGAGTCCGTCACGCGCTGGCCGATCACTTCGAGTAGTGCCGCTCGAACAGCTCCCTCAGACCCGGTATCGAGTACACGACGGCGAGCGCCGTTCGTTTCCACCGCGGGAGGGCGCTCGATCGGGCAAAGGCGGGCACCCGGTCCCGCTGACCGGTCGGGGCCGGCACCTGGCTTCGGCGGCGGATCTCGCTCGTGAGGATCCCGATCGAGTCCAGATAGGCGCGAAGGGATCCGTCGCTGGTCGGATCGCCCGCCTCCGACTCGCCCCCCACCGCCACCTCGGGGGCACCGACGGCTTCGAGGAACGTGAGGGGTGGGTCCTCGACCCGAACCGGCTCGAGGGCCCACACGAACTGCTTCACGGCCGAATCGGGGTTGTAGGTCTCGGCCAGCACTCGCAGTGCACCGACCATCTCGGCCGGGATCCCGTCGTTCAACTGGGCATCGTACTGATCGGTCCGAACCGCCTCGAAATCGTCTCGAGCGACGATCTGCCATCCACAGCGGGCCAACATCCGTTCGAGGGACGCGGCCGTGAAGAAGCGAAGGTGGGTGCTGTCGAGGAGCCCGGTCTCCGTCATGTTCCATTGGCCGCAGAGAAGCCGGAAGCCCACGTCGAAGTGGGTGATGTTGGGGACCGAGACGACGAGCCCGGGCTCGCCGTGCTTGATGGCCCAGTCGGACAGTGCCGACAGCAGCAGGTGTGGGTCGGTCAGGTGTTCGATCACGTCGAGGAGCAGGAGCGCACCGACCGGCTCGACCTGGCCGAGGGCGCGCGGTACGGCGTCGAGGTCCCGGAGGTCGCATTCTGTCGCCGCCATCCCGGATTCGTGAAGGAGCCGTACGGCACGCTCGTGCACGTCGAATCCGTGATATCGAAGCCCCGACTCCGTCAGGACGGGGGCAATGACCCCCGTCCCGGCGCCGAGGTCCACGACCATCTCGGCAGGATCCGAGACGACGTCCCGCACGAGACCGGCCACGTTGGCCAGGGAACCCTCGTGTCGGTACGGGTACACGTACTGGAAGCCCGCCTGTCGTCGAGTCGCCACTTCGTTGGACCGGGGCCGGGCCTTGAAGTCGACGAGGTCCACGGGCTCGGAGTCGAGCAACACGGCTCGGGTGGCCTCGAGGAAGGCACGCCCGTAGCGCTCGTCCGGCTCGAGGTGGTTTCCCTCCGCCCACTCGTTCCAGGCCACGACGAAGACATAGTTCTCGTCGGGCCGCACCGTGGCCACCGACGCCGCGGTGTACCCGAGCCAGTGTTGGTACACATCAGGCGTGGCGTCGCAGAAGATGGAGGCGCCGACGGGCCGACGGGCGGTGTTGTCCCACTGGACCATGACCGACGGGAACCGCTTCCAGGGGGTCACCAGTCGATCCATCTCGCGACGGGCCGAGTCCGGGTAGTCGTAGAGGTGGTGGCCCCGAGCGGTCCGCACCGGGAGTTGGACCTGTTCGGGGTGATGGGGTCTGAACCCGACGGTGGCGTCCATGCCGAACTGCTCCGGACCTCCCTGCGGCCTTCCTCTGCTCTCGACCCAGCACAGGTACAGGTCCGGGTAGCCCAGCCGCTGGGCCTCGGTCCGCCAGGTGTCGGCCGTGCGCTTGGGATCCGGCAGCTCGGGGACCCGGTAGACGAGCATGAGCGGCCGGCCGTCGATCTTGATGTACCGGTCATCGGCGAAGGCAGTGGCGAGCCACCGGATGTGGGCCAGATCGTCGGCGTCGCTGTACTCCTGCGGCATCAGCACGGTCCCGGACTCGGCATCCCAGTTACGTGTCCACTCCTCGTTGGCCCAGCACAAGGCGAAGGGGAAGTCGGGCTGGCCGGAGGCCAGCACCTCGTCGAAGGGTCGCTCGAGGAGCTGCTGTCCGTTGAACCAGTAGTGGTAGTAGACGAAGCCGGCGATCCCATGGGAGCGGGCCAGCTCGGCCTGGGCGGCCCGCACCTCGGGCACCCGCAGGTCGTAGTAGCCGAGCTCGCCGGGCACATGGGGCTGATAGTGACCGGGGAAGAGAGGACGGGCCCGCATCACGTTGGTCCACTCGGTGAAGCCCATGCCCCACCATTCGTCGTTCTCGGGGATGGGGTGGAACTGGGGCAGGTAGAAGGCCAGCGCCTTCGGCATGTTGACCGGGTGCCCGGCCTCGCCCCCCTCGGCTTCCATCCTTCGATGATACGGCAGGTCAGCGCACCCGACGCGGCGCAAGAGGCGCACCCGGCACCGGCGGCGGAGGCCCGCTCAGCCTGGCCGTCGCCCCCGGGAAAGACTCCGGACCACCTCGATGACGCGACCGAGGTCGCCGTCGTCGAGGTTGGATCCGGTCGGCAGGCAGAGCCCGCGCTCGAAGATCGTGGCACAGCAGCTTCCGCCCACGACCCGAGCCTCGGCGAACACGGGCTGGAGGTGGAGGGGCTTCCAGGTCGGTCGGGACTCGATGTCCTGGCCCTCGAGGGCCAGGCGGATCTCCTCGCGATCCATCCCGAAACGATCCGGGTCGACCAGCATGCAGGTCAGCCACCAGTTGGGCTCGCCGTAGTCAGCCACCGGCATGAAGTCGATGCCGTCGAGGTCGCCGAGCTCGGCCCGGTAGGTCTCGTTGATGACCCGCCGGCGGGCGATGCGCTGGTCGAGCCCGGCCAGCTGGGCCCGCCCGAGGGCGGCCAGCAGGTTGGAGAGCCGGTAGTTGTAGCCGATGGTCGAGTGCTCGTAGTGGACGAAGGGGTCGCGGGCCTGGGTGGCCAGATGGCGGGCCCTCGAGATCAGCGACTCGGAATCCGACACGAGCATGCCGCCGCCGCTCGTGGTGATGATCTTGTTCCCGTTGAAGGAGAAGACGGCGGCCTCCCCGAAGCTCCCGGCCGGCTTGCCCCGGTAGGTCGCCCCCAAGGCCTCGGCCGCATCGGCCACCAGGGGGACACCGGCTGTCGCGCACAGCGGCAGCAGCTCGTCATAGTCGGCGGCCTGACCGTAGAGGTCGACGGAGACCACCGCGGCCGGCATCCTCGCGCCGCGGGAGCGGGCGTCGAGCTCCTCGGCCACCAGGGCAGGATCGATCGTCCAGTTGTCGGGGGTGCAGTCGACGAAGACGGGCGTGGCCCCGACGTAGGTGGCCGCCGCCGCGGTGGCGATGAAGGTGAAGGAGGGTACGAGCACCTCGTCGCCGGGCCCCACACCGAGCAGGAGAAGGGCGAGGTGGAGGGCGGCACTGCCGCTCGAGACGGCCACCGCGTGCTCCACGCCCACCCGGTCGGCCAGCTCGCCCTCGAAGGCCTCGAGATCGGGCCCGACCGGTGCGATCCAGTTGGAGTCGAAGGCCTCGAGGAGCATGCGCCGTTCCTCGGGCCCCACGTCGGGCGGCGAAAGATAGACCCGGCTCACGGAGCCGCCCCGGCGTCGGGAGCGAGAGCGCCGGCGGCGGCCGCCCCGGCCACGAGCAACCCGGCGGCGACCAACGCCACGCACACGGCCCCGCCGAGGGCCCCGGCATGGGCGGCGGCCACCGCCCCGGCGGCCAGCACCGCCTCGGTCGCGGCATAGGCCCCGGTCGCCGCCGGCCGGGGCCAGCCCCGGGCCACGAGTCGGTCGTAGGGGTGGCCGCGGTCGCCGCTCATGAGCGAGCCACCTCCGCGCAGCCGACGGACGACGGCGAAGGCGACCTCGGCGGCCGGCACGGCCACCAAGGCCAGGGCGGCGACGCCGGTGGCGGTGGGGACGCCCGGCGCCCACGCCTCGGCCAGCAGCACACAGAGGGCCGTCCCCACCAGGTAGGAGCCGCCGTCCCCCAGGTAGATGCGAGCCGGCGGCCGGTTGTACCAGCCGAAGCCCACCAGGGCGGCGGCCAGAGCCGTGGCCAGCTGACGCCCGGCACCGTGGAGCACGAGGGCGAAGCCGACGGCTCCCACCGCGCCGACCCCGACGGCCAGCAGGTCCAGCCCGTCGATGAAGTTGACCCCGTTGACCACCACCAGGGTCACGGTCACGACCAGGACGGCGCCCAGCCCACCGGCCAGGTGCACGGGGACGGTGGCGGCCACGCACCCGCCGACGGCCAGCTGTCCGACCAAGCGCACGACGGGCCCAAGCCCGGCCCGATCATCGGCCACGCCGACGGCGGTGGCGAGGACCAAGGGGACGAGCACCGACGGCCGCCCCGCCGCCGCCCCCACGGCCACTCCGGAGAGAACAGCGGTCCCGCCGAGGTAGGGCACCGGCGCCGACTGCGGCTTGAGCGTCCCCGGCCGGTCGACGACATCGAAGCGACGAGCGGCGGTGATGGCCAGCGGGGTGAGGCAGACGGCGACGACCAGCGCCACCGCCCCCACGACAACGGTGTTCACGGGCCAACGCCGCCGGCCGGGCGGTCCCATTGCAGCAACAGCGACTCCCTCCCCGGATGGAGCTCGAATCGGCCGGCTTCGACGAAGCCGGCCCGAAGGTAGAGGTGGACGGCCGGAGCGTTCTCCGCTCCCACCACCACGTGGGCAGCGTCACCCCCGTCCGCCACTACCTGGTCGAGGAAGGCGGCGACGAGCACATGGCCGACTCCGCCGCCGCGCTGGCGTGGATCGACGGCGATGGCCAGCAGCTCGGTCCCCCGTCCCGAACCGGAGTCACCGGCGGTGCCGTGGCGAAGGGTCTCGGTGACCCGGGGCAGCGACCGGACCAGCCGGGGCACCACGGGGAGGGCGGCGGCGACGCCGTCGCGCAGCACGAAGCTCCGGTAGAGACGGCGGACATCGGCGGCGCCGGCGACGAACCCACCGAGGTCGCCCGGGGCCGCGGCCACGAGCAGGAAGCAGCCCGGTTGGCGGACGACCCGGCCGTACAGGCGGGTGAGGAACCCTGGGCCGAGAGCCGAGAGGAAGCCCTCGGTGATGCCCGACGCGTGCAGCTGGGCTGCCCCACAAGCGTCTTCGACGGTCCCCGGCCGGACGGCGAGTGGCGTCCCTGGGCGAGCGCGGCGTGCCGGGCGTCCGTCTCCTTCTGGCCCCATGCTCGTGTCACCGACCTCCGGCGTAGGAATCGGCCAGAGGTGCCGGCCACCTCGCCTGACCAGCCATTCTACCTGCGCCCGGTACCGAAATCGCGGGGCATCGGGTATCTTGGGTCGCATGGACAGGGGGTGGGGCGTGCCGGGGGCTGGGCGCTATCAGCAGACCCAGCTGCAGAACATCGAGTCCCAGTCCATCCACATCATCCGCGAAGTGGCGGCCGAATTCGAGCGGCCCGTCCTCCTCTTTTCCGGGGGCAAGGATTCGGTGGTCATGCTGCACCTGGCCAAACGGGCCTTTTGGCCTGGCCGTATCCCCTTCCCGGTCATGCACGTGGACACCGGTCACAACTTCCCCGAGGTCATCGCATTCCGGGACCGGACGGTGGCCGACATGGGCGCCAACCTGGTGGTGGCCTCGGTACAGGAGTCGATCGACAGCGGCCGGGTGGTCGAGGACCCCGGGCTGAACACGTCGCGCAACCGCCTCCAGACCCGGACCCTGCTCGACGCCATCACCCAGCACAAGTTCGACGCCGTGTTCGGCGGTGCCCGGCGGGACGAGGAGAAAGCCCGGGCCAAGGAGCGGGTCTTCTCCTTTCGTGACGAGTTCGGCCAGTGGGACCCGAAGAACCAGCGCCCCGAGCTGTGGTCGCTCTACAACGGGCGCCACCGTTCCGGCGAGCACATCCGGGTCTTCCCCATCTCGGACTGGACGGAGCTCGACATCTGGCAGTACATCGACGACCGAGACATCGAGTTGCCCCCCATCTACTACGCGCACCGCCGCGAGGTCTTCCGCCGCGACGGGATGCTGCTGGCCATCGGTGAGTTCGTCCTCCCGGGCCAGGATGAAGAGGTGTTCGAGGCCACCGTGCGCTATCGCACCGTGGGGGACATGACCTGTACGGGGGCGGTCGAGTCGAGCGCGGCCACCGCGGCCGAGATCTCGGCCGAGGTGGCCGCTTCCCGGCTGACCGAGCGTGGCGCCACCCGGGCCGACGACCGCACGAGCGAGGCGGCCATGGAGGACCGCAAGCGCGAGGGCTACTTCTGATGGAGATGCTCCGCTTCGCCACTGCCGGGTCGGTCGACGACGGCAAGAGCACGCTCATCGGACGCCTGTTGTTCGACTCGAAGTCCATCTTCGAGGACCAGCTCGAGTCGGTCGAGCGCGTGAGCCGACAGCGCGGCGACGAGTACACCGACCTGGCCCTCCTGACCGACGGACTCCGGGCCGAGCGGGAGCAGGGAATCACCATCGATGTGGCCTACCGCTACTTCGCCACGCCGGCTCGCAAGTTCATCATCGCCGATACGCCGGGCCACGTGCAGTACACCCGCAACATGGTCACCGGGAATTCGACGGCCGACCTCACCCTGGTGTTGGTCGACGCTCGCAAAGGGATCGTCGAGCAGACCCGCCGGCACGCATTCCTGGCCTCGTTGCTGCGCGTGCCTCACCTCCTTCTGTGCGTCAACAAGATGGACCTGGTGGGCTACGACAAGGACGTCTTCGATGCCATCCGCGAAGAGTTCGCCGACTTCGCCAGCCGCTTGGAGCTCTCAGATCTCTCGTTCATCCCCATCTCCGCCTTGCAGGGTGACAACGTCGTGCAGCGCTCGGCCAACATGCCCTGGTATGAGGGCGCCTCGCTCCTCCATCACCTCGAGACGGTGTACATCTCGTCCGACCGCAACCTCATCGACCCCCGACTGCCGGTGCAGTGGGTCGTGCGCCCCAAGGCCAACAGCCACCACGACTACCGGGGCTACGCCGGCCGGGTGGAGGGCGGCGTGTTCCGGCCGGGGGACGAGGTCATGGTCCTGCCCTCGGGGCTCGTGACCACGGTGGCCGGCATCGACTCCTACGATGAGGAGCTCGAGGAGGCCTTCCCACCCATGTCGGTGACGATGCGGCTGAGCGACGACGTCGACGTGTCCCGGGGCGACCTGATCTGCCGACCCATGAACCAGCCCACCGTGGGCCAGGACCTGGACGCCATGGTGGCGTGGATGAACGACCGGACCATCGCCCCTGGTGACTATTTCCATCTCAAGCACACCACCCGGTGGGTGCGGGCAGTGGTCCGGGACGTGCACTACCGCTTGGACGTGAACACGCTCCACCGCGACGAGTCGGCCAACAGCCTGGGCCTCAACGAGGTCGGCCGGGTGACGTTCCGGGTGACCCAGCCGCTCTTCTATGACAGCTACCGGCGGAACCGCACGACCGGCTCGTTCATCCTGGCCGACGAAGCGACGAACGTCACGGTGGGCGCCGGCATGCTGCTCGGGCCCGACTGAGGTCGGTGGTCGGGTTGAGCTCGCCCAATGTGACCTGGCATCCCGGGCAGGTCACCCGGGAGGAACGTGCAGGTCTTCTGGGTGGTCGGAGCGGGGCCACGGTGTGGTTCACCGGCCTCTCCGGCTCCGGCAAGTCGACGGTGGCGAGCGCCGTCGAGAAGCGGCTGACCGAAGAAGGGCGCCCCGCCTACCGCCTCGACGGCGACAATCTGCGCACCGGTCTCAACGCCGACCTCGGGTTCAGCCGAGCGGGACGCGAGGAGAACGTGCGGCGGGCGGCCGAGGTAGCGGGTCTCTTCGCCGACGCCGGCCTGGTGGCCATCGTGGCGCTCATCAGTCCCTATCGCACCGGCCGCGATCTGGCTCGCCGCATCCACCAGCAGGCCGGATTGCCGTTCGTCGAGGTGTACATGGCAACGAGCGTCGACGTCTGTGCCGGCCGTGACCCGAAGGGCCTCTACGCCCGGGCCGAGGCCGGGGAGATCGGCTCGTTCACCGGGGTCGACGACCCTTACGAGCCGCCGGATCGAGCGGAGCTGACGGTCGAGTCGGGAACGCTGCTCGGCGATGCCACCGACGCCGTCCTCGCTGCCCTCCGACGGGTCGAGCGGTAGCAACGGCTACCGGCTCGGGCCCTCTGCCCGGGCGGCCACCGCCTCACCACGCCCGGGCACAGCACGGTTGCGAGCTGTAATCGCGTGGCTGCGGTCCGTGGCCAACGGGGAGCCGATGGACCCCATCGACGGGGGGAGAAGGCGTGTCTTGGGTAGTGTCTGGGTCCATGAAATGGATTTGGGTCATCCTGCTCGTCATCATCGGCGCCTTCTTCACCTACATGGCCGTGACGTATTTCACGGTCTCGCTCGGGCATCTCCCGCATTGGTTCCCCGGCCACAAGCTTCCAAAGGCGCACCACCCTCACTTGGCGCGGGGCCATTACCGCAAGGGCGGAGCGCTCACGGCATTGCTCGCTTTGATCGCCTTCGTGGCCGCTGGCTGGATTGGCTTCCACAAGCCGCGGTCGGCTGCTCCGGCGGCGACGACCACTCCTGCCGCCGGCACAGCCGACGCCGCCGGCACCGTCGCCTAACCACAGGAGGCCGTGGGCCCGTCGCCACCCCGGCCCTGGTCGCTCGGGTCGAACCGCTGATCACGGGCGTCAGCGCGGCCAGACCATGACGCTGGTGCGCGAGATTGCCTGACATGGCTCGGGGAGCGGTGGTTACCGAGCCGGCACAACTGCCGGCCCACGGCGACGAGCCCTCCCCGGTCGGCAGGACAGACGACGTCGACCGATGGCGCTATGTCCTGGCCGTGGTCGTGGGGCTGGGCGTCGTCAGCATCCCCTATCTCTGGATCCTCTGGTCCCTGTGGTCGGGCACGGCCCATCCGCTACGCCAATATTCGCCCGACAACTTCTACGACCTGCAGGCCCGGGCCATGCTGGCCGGCCATCTGTGGCTCCCGCCCGGTTCGATCGGGATCGAGGCGTTCCTCCACGATGGGCACCAGTACACCTACTTCGGCCTCTTCCCCTCGCTGCTGCGGATGCCGGTCCTCCTCGTCACCCACCGGTACGACGGGCAGCTGACGGCTCCCTCGATGCTGCTGGCGTGGCTGGTCACGGGGCTGTTCTCGGCGCTCCTGTGCTGGCGGGTCCGGGTGCTCGTCCGCGGGGAGGCCGCACTCGGGTGGGCCGAGGCCTCGTGCGAGGGCGTGTTCGTCGCCGCTGTTTGCGGGGGATCCGTGCTCCTCTATCTCGCCGCTTCCCCCCGGGTTTCTCACGAGGACCTGGCCTGGAGCGCGGCCCTCACCATCGCCGCCGTCTTCGCACTCCTCGGGGTCATCGAGCAGCCGTCGTGGGGCCGGGTGCTGGCCAGTGGGGGGCTGATTCTGGCCGCCGCCCTCGACCGGAGCCCGACCGGGTATGCCTGCATCTTGGCCGCCCTGTTCGTGGCCGGTTGGCTGGCCCTCGGTCGAGGAGGTCGTGACCGGCGAAAGTGGGCCTGGTCGACGGCCATGGCCGGCCTCGTCCCGCTCGTCGTCGCCGTCGTCGTCAACGAGGCCAAGTTCGGGAAGGCGTTCGGGTTCTCCGAGGCCGACCAGGTGTGGACCCAGGTCAACGCCCACCGGCGCCTGTATCTGGCGACGAGCGGTGGGAGCGGGTTCGGGCTGCACTTCCTGCCGACCACGCTGGTTGCTTACCTGCAGCCGGCCGGCATCCACTTCCAGGCCGCCTTCCCCTACATCACCCTGCCGACGTCGCCAGCTGCCGCCGTCGGTCGGGTGATCCTCGACCAGTCGTATCCGACGGCCAGCGTCACCGCTTCCATGCCGTTGCTCCTCGCCCTCGCCTGTTGGGGCGTCGTCACCGCCTTCCGGCCGCGTCCGCTCGGCCGGCTGGTGCCGGTGCGCCTGCTGCTCGTGGCCACGGCGGCGGCCACCGGCGGTGTGCTCCTCTTCGGCTACATCGCCGACCGGTACCTGGCCGACTTCCTTCCCTTCTTGGTCCTGGCCGGCATCATCGGGTTGGTCGACATCTGGCGACGGGTGGACGGCCAGACCCGTCGCTCGGTGCGGGTGGTGACGGTGGCTGCGATCGTGGTGCTCGGCCTCTTCAGCTGGTGGGCGAACGTCGGCGCCGCTATCACCCCGTCCGCGCTGTGGACCACGACCCAGGCGCGGAATTTCGTCAGCTTCCAGAAGTCGGTGAGCGGGGGGGCGGTGGCGCGCCTGGTTCGACAGGGTTCGTCCCTTCCGTACTTCGCCCCGGCCGGCGACCTGTTCATCGTGGGGGACTGCTCGGGCTTGTACGTGTCGACCGGATTCAGCTACGCCACCGTGCCCGGCCAGCAGCTTCAGCACGAGACGTGGGACGCGGTCGAGCAGGCGGCCGGCTTCAACCATCTGATCCAGGTCGAGTACACGAGGACGGTGACCACGTCGGACCCACCCCTCGTGGTCATGACCTACGGCAGGAGCTCCCTCGCTCTCGTGCCCACCGGGACCAACCGGGTCCGATTGGTGCTCGACAACGGCGGCGCCCCCGCCGTGACGTGGCCCACGGCCTCGACCTCCTCCTTCGCGGTGCAGCCGGGCAAACCCTTCCCCATGTACACCATGACCGACCCCAACCTCCAGACCATCGTGACCGGGGCCATGGGGGTGGGCATCCAGCACTACCTGGCCGGGACCGGCCCCGCCGTGGTCCAGGTGAGTCGATCGGGTTCGGGTGCCGCGTCATTGGCCGTGGTGCGTGACGTGCCCCTACGGCCTCCGTCCCTCGGCCTCTGTCGCAGCCTGCTGCGCAAGAGTCAGTGACAGGAGAGCGGAACTTCGAAACGAGCCGGGTCGGTCATCGTGCAAGAAGGCACCCGCCGCCAGTTGGGTCGGAACGCATCTCACCGACCCGGCAACCGATCGGACTCAGTGTCGGAGTATTTCGGGAAACGCGGCAGTTTGGGGACAGGGGCGGTCCTCGTCTTCTCTCGTTCATAAGGTGGACGATGATGCAGCCAGCCCTAAGCCAATGAGCGAGAGTGCACACGGATGAGCACCGTCGCGGATGCTCCAGCCGCTGTGTCTCGATCGACGGATCCTGCTCCTCGTGTGTCGTCGGCGTGGCGAGGGCCGGGGTCGTTGGTCGTGGTCGTCGTGTACCTCTTGATTGGCACGGCCGCCTACTGGTCGATGCTTCCGGGCATTTCACAGCATCTCTTCGGATTTGATCCGGACTTCACGCAGGCAATGTGGTTCATGGCCTGGGTGCCGCATGCCATCGGCCACGGTCTGAATCCACTCTTCAGCAATGCCATCTACGTTCCAAGGGGTGTAAACCTCATGGACAGCGCGTCAAGTCCCTTGCTCGGCTTGTTCACTGCTCCCTTCGCGTTGGTCGTCAATCCAGTGGTCAGAGCCAACCTTCTTTTGCTACTGGCCATGCCGGTCTCTGCGACTGCTGGGTTTGCCGTATTCCGACGGTGGCAGGTGTGGATGCCAGCGGCCGCGCTCGGCGGCCTGATCTATGGCTTCTCGCCCTACATGGTTGGCGAGACCCTTTACCATGTGGAGCTCACGTTCTTACCGTTGCCGCCGTTCATCGCGTTGACCGTCGCTTCGATCTTGCAGAACAAAGGGTCACCCCGGCGGCTCGGGATACAGCTCGGTCTGCTCATCACGGCCCAATGCCTCATCTCGCCTGAGGTACTGGCGATGGTCGTCGTGCTGACCATCGCAGCTGTCGCTTGCGTTGGGATCCACCATCGCGGGAACGCATGGGAAATGGCGCGCACCGCGGCGCTTCCCGTGGTAATCGCCTTTGTGTTAACAGCCGTACTGTTGGCCTATCCGATGTGGATGATGCTTGCCGGACCGCAACACTTCACGGGACCGGCGTGGGGGCTCGTGAATCCCTGGCACAATGACCTGCTCAGTTTCGTCGTACCGGGACCTCTGCAGAGAGTGTCACTCGGAATGGGCGCCGTCGGTGCTCGCCTCTACGCAGACATCGGTCCCACCGCTGGCGGCTACGTTGGCATCCCGCTCCTGCTACTTGCCGGGATCCTCGCCTGGTGGTCTCGCCGCAGCCTCCGGACGCAGCTTGCCGTGATCCTCACGCTCTGTGCGTTGGTCCTCTCGCTCGGCCCTCACCTGGCCGTAAACGGGCGGCTTACAGATATCCCGCTCCCTTTTTTGGTGCTGGATCACGTCCCGCTTTTTGACAACATCCTGCCCTTCCGATTCTCCCTCGCCATCGATGCCTGCCTCGCGGCGGTGATTGCATTCGGGCTGGATGACATGAGCCGACAACCTCGGCGAACTCTGGAAAAGGGCACTCCTCGACCGAGGCGGTTTCGAGAGCATCCCGTCGGCTTCGCTGGCGTGACCCTGGTACTGGTGGTCGCCACCCAGTTGCCCCTGTGGCCCATACAGCCGCTCACGGTACAACCGGCGATTGCCCTTCCACCGGCCATCCGCGCAGCCATTCCGGCACGAGACCCAGTAGCCCTGTCCTACCCCTATGCCACGTTGTACGACATGCAACCTATGGCCTGGCAGGCCAACGATGGCTTTGGGTTCCGCCTCCTCGCGGGCTATGGCTTTCGCCCCGACGCCAGCGGTGGACCGACGCTGGCTCCGAGCCTCATGAACCCCCCGGGTCTCCAACGGTTCCTGGCCGCCCAGGATGGTGCGAACCCATATGGACCGCCGCTGCCTCTCGGTCCCGAACTGATCGCAGCCACCCGGGTGGCTCTGTCCAGGTATGACGTTCAGGTCGTCATCCTCGACCGTTCGGAGCGTGGCAGCGGTCCGGTCATCGAACTCTTCAGGGATGCCATCGGACCGCCCAAGATCTCCGTCGGCCAGTTCTCCCTGTGGGCCAGATGGCGCGGTTCAGAAGGACGGTCGGGACTTATCAGTTCCCGGTGACGGCAGTGGGCGACGAGTGACGCGTGGCTCGAGCTTGACCGAGCGCCCCATTACTAGAGCATCGGTTGGCAACCTGTCGCTAATGGATGGCGCCCCGCATTGACCGCGTCCAAAGCCCAGGTGAGCGGTCTTGTGTTGCCAAGGCAGGCTCCCCGGCTGGCAGTGACCGTGGAGTTGGCGCCGGCCGGCTTGGCCATCGCCGGAATTCCTGTCGGACCGATATTTCGAACCCGCCCGTCCCTGCGACGAGGCGACGTTTCTCGAAGCATGACTGTGTCAGCCATGGCAAACCTGCGGTCGTTATGTGGCGTTTCAGGCGACGGAGCGCGGCCATGGCCATTAGGCCTGGCCTTGTGACTTGAGCGAGATCGGAAGCAGAGGAGCCAAGTGGTATGTCCTACCCCCATCTGGGTAGCTATGCGCTACCACCAGTCGCGCGTAGGGAGCAAAACTGGAGGGAACTGCCGAATCCCGCGTCGAGTCTGCCAAAGCCTCAGGTATCACGACGAGGAGGCCGTGGTGGTCGATGAGAAGGGTAGCCATCTGTTGCAACTGTGCGTCATAGCGAAGGTTCGCCTTGTCGTCGATCGATTCGATCGACGTCGGCAATCCGATCGACGGTTGGCCAGCTCCCGTGTAGATGAGATCGGGGACACTACTGACGATCAACGTTCCTCTTGGGAGCAAGCGGAGGGCTTGCATCGTGGGCCATGTCGTTGGCGTGCCACTTCGAGCTGAGCTGGCAGCCAACGGAAGCTGCCACCACACAGGCGCAAGGTCAGGCGGATTCGATGCAAATGAGAGTGTTGCACCGATCGAACTCGACACGATGATCACGCAAAGGGTTCCGGCGATGAGTCCGGCCCATGCCGGGCGCTTCACGGCGTTGGCGATGGATGCCAGCAAGATCAAGTACAACAGCGGAAGCAGAGGGAGCAGAGTGCGATTGCTCATCGAGAGAAGAGCATCAAAGAGCTCGCGGGTGACGACGACGAGCGCGAGGTAGGAGACTGCGAAGACAGCCAGCGCCAGAACGCGGCTGACCGACGATGGTGGTGCCGGTGCCTCTCTCCTCGCCGCCCTCAGAGGTGATTCGATGAACGTCTTAGGTCCGCTGGCGATGACGAGCGCGGCGGCCACGCAAAGGATCATCAAGAAGATGCCGTCCCGAATACCACTCGAGACTGAGCTCGGCAACAGCCACCCCGAGACGATGTCCAAGATGGAGCGGACTATGGATGACTCCGGATGCCAAGCGATGTTTCGCGCCGAGCCGCTGCTCCAAAAGACAGCGCTCCACAGCGACCACGACAGACTTGGAAGCGCGCCACAGGCCAAGGTCGCGAGAGCGAGGAACACTCGCTGTCGTCGAGCGATGGGGGACCAGACGAACAGGACGAAGGCCGCGGCCACAGCCACGGAGACTCCGGCATAGCGGATGAGTGGTCCGGCCGCGACACCGAGCAGGATTCCCACCAGCACAGCCCGTGACGGACGAGCCATATACATGTCGACGAGAAGGATTGTTGCCAGGAAGTCGAAGATGAACAGCGGCTCCGAGAGCACTCCCGTGTGAAATGTGAGGAAGTTTTGGTGGTACAGGATGGCCGGCCCGACCAAGAGGAGGAGCGCCCCCAATACTGGCAAGACGACGTTGGAACGTGTCAGCCGCCGCACGAGCAGTTCGAAGATCACGAGATTGAATGCCAGCAAGACCGCATTCAGCCAGCGTGCGGACTCGACCATCGAAAGGCTTGTTAGGGAAACCAGTGCCAATGCGACCGGGTAGAGAGGCGGGAAGTGGACTAACGGAATCGCGCCGTGAAACAAGAACGCTCTTGCTGGCGAGAGGGTGCTCTCACTCAAAGTGAAGGGCGTTGAAAGTCCCTTGCCATGCAACAGGTTGGACGCGGCTCCGAGGTAGGCAGCAGAGTCCTGGCTGACGAAGATGCCAGCCCGCGTGGCGTACAGGCAGAGGACCATCCCTGCGATTGGAACGACCGCGAGGGCTAGCCATTGCAGGCGTCTGCCACGGGAGGTTCCAATGCGACGGGACCCGATCCTCCACGGTGATCGAGAGTGCGTTACCGGTCCCGACCCCGACCCCAAGTCCGCTCCCGCCGCAGCTTCTCGGCCGCCAGTACGGCCAGGGTCTGCCGTGCGGTGGCCTCCCACGAGAACCGGGTGGCGAAGTCGAGGGCAGCGAGCGACAGTCGCTTGCGGAGCACCTCGTCGGTCAGCACCGAGTGCAGCGCCTGGACCATGCCGTCCTGATCGTCGAAGAGGATCCCGGACTCGCCGTCGGCCACGGCGTCCTCGTGCCCACTTATGCGGGAGACGACCGCCGGCGTGCCACATGCCCCGGCCTCGGTGACTGTCATGCCCCAGCCTTCCCGGAGGGAGCTCGAGGCCACGACCCACGCCCGGCGGTAGAGGTCGATGAGTTCCTCCTGGGTGACATAGCCGGGAAGGGAGATCCAGCCTTCGGCCCCATGCCGGCGGATGAGGGCTTGGAGCTCGGACCGCTCATAGCCCTCGCCGGCGATGACGGCCTGCAGGTCGAGCAGATGGGGTTTCAGCCGGACGAGACCCTCGATCAGAAGATGGAACTGCTTGACCGGCACCAGTCGGCCGACCGCAGCCACCAGTGGGGTCTCCGAGCGCACCGACCCGGGAGAGAAGTGCGGCTCGACCCCCGGAGGCACCACGGTGATCCGGGACGCTCGTAGACCGAGGCGCTCGGTGATCTCGTGCTGGGAGGAACTGGAGAGGGTGATGATCCGATTCCGTTGGTAGATGAGCGGCGCCACCCGGTGCTCGAAGAAATAGCCCGCCTCGGCCATGCCCTTGGGTAGGACCATCCGCCACATCTCAGCGTGCACGTGGTGAAGGAAGATCACCTTGGGACATCGGGCCCAGAGTGGTGAAAGGAACGGCATGCCGTTCCAGATCTCGACCATCCCGTCCGCTCGCCCCAGGTGGCCCAGCCAACCCGAGACCATGGTCCGGGGGAAGATGGCATAACGGCCGAGGCGCCGGGTGACCCGGTATCCGTCGCGGGAGATGACCGGCGGCTGACCGGCGACCGACGAGGTGGTCATCACGACCTTGATTCCGGCTCGCGACCAGGCCGAGAAGATCCGGTGGGCATGGAGCTCCGAGCCACCGGCCTCGACGTCGTCGAAGTCACGCCAGGCCACCACATGGATCGTCCGCAACCCGGCGGAGGAAGCGATCTCGTCCAGGCTCATCGAGGCAAACGGGAGGAGCTCGGGGCGGGCGAAGGCGGAACCGGCGGCGGATTCGATCGTGGGTGGGTCGGGCGACACGACAGGCTCGGCCGGCCCCTCGTGGAGATCGGAGCTCGGCGCCCTCGGGGTCGACACCGGCCCAGGCGCTACCTGATTCTCGGCGCCACTCATTCGATCGTCCCCCCGAACAGTCACCCCTCGAGGCCGTCTCGAACCCCCGGTTAGGCCGATGTTACTGCGGCTCTCGACTGCTCTCGCAAGACTTCAGGCTACCGCCATTCAGCCCTCGCTGACCACCCTCGAGGGCTCGCTGCGCCGTATCGTCGCAGGTCGGCGTCTCGACTGAGGGCCTCCTCGACGCCGGTACCAGTTCCGGTTCCTCTACACTCGATCGTCACTCGTGCCTGTACCCGTGTCTGAACCGCCCGACGCTGAGCGCCTGCGCGGTGGCTCGGGGACCGGACGGTTGGGGCAGGCGTACGGGCGTGCCCGCACGCCGAGCCGGACCCGGTCTGCCGTCGAGTACGGCGTTTTCGCCCTGCTGGCCTTCGTGCCCATGTTGGCCACGCAGCCCGGTGCCGTCACCGACGACACCAAGACGTATCTCTACCTCGATCCGGGCCGCTACATCCGCCAGGCCGTCTCGTTGTGGGATCCCAACGTGGCCCTGGGCACGGTGACGCACGAGAACATCGGCTACCTGTTCCCGATGGGGCCCTTCTTCTGGCTGTTCGCCGAGTTGCACCTGCCGGTCTGGGTCGCCCAACGGCTGTGGATGGGCTGTCTCCTCTTCGCCGCCGGGACCGGGATGCTCTACCTGTGCCGGGTCGTCTCGTTGTCGGGCCCCGGCCGGTACGTGGCCGCGCTGAGCTTCATGTTCACCCCGTACGTGCTCCAGTACGCAGGGAGGATCTCGGTCATCCTCATGCCCTGGTCGGGGCTGCCGTGGATGCTGGCCTTCGTCGTCCTCGGGCTGCGCCGGGGGGGTTGGAAGTACCCGGCGCTCTTCGCGCTGGTGGTTGCCCTTGTGAGCGGCATCAACGCCAGCTCCATCATCTACGTGGTCATCGGACCGGCCCTCTGGCTCCCCTTCGCCGTGGTCGTGCTGCGCGAGGTCACCTGGAGGCAGGTGTGGAGCTTGGTCTGGCGGACCGGATTGCTCTGCGGACTCGTGTCCTTGTGGTGGGCCGCCGGGCTCCAGGTGGAGGCGGCCTACGGGGTCAACATCCTCAAGTACACGGAGACGCTCGAGTCGACGAGCTCGGCCTCCTCTCCCGTCGAGGCGCTCCGAGGCCTCGGTTACTGGTTCTTCTACGGCGCCTCCAGCCAGACCGGCAACTGGCAACAGGCGGCGGTGGCCTACACCCAGTGGCTCTGGCTGGTCGCCGCCTCCTTCCTCGTGCCGGCCATGGCCGTGGCCGCCGGTGTCTTCGTGCGGTGGCGCAACCGAGCCTTCTTCATCGTCGTCGTGGTGGTCGGGATGGTGTTGGCCGTAGGCCCGTTTCCCTACAACAAGCCCACCGGGATCGGATGGTTCCTCAAGCAGTTCATGCAGGACACAACGGTCGGACTGGCCCTGCGGTCCACCGACCGCGCCTCACCGTTGATCATCCTCGGCCTTTCTGTCCTCCTCGGGTCGGGCGTCACCGCCGTCGCTCGGCGGGTCCCGGCTCGGGCCTGGGCGGTGTCGGGACTCACCATCGGAGTGATCGCAGCCAGCTCGGTGCCGCTGTGGGCCAGTGGCGACAGCGTGGTCAGCGAGAACGTCCAGCCGGCCAGCCCACCGGCCTACGTCCTCGCCGCGGCCAAGGCGCTCAACGCCACCCACCCGGACACTCGGGTCTACGCCCTGCCCGGCAACAACTTCGCCGCCTACCGGTGGGGCGACACGAACGACACCGTCTACCCAGCCCTCCTCACTCGCCCGTTCGTGACCCACGAGCAGCAGACCATGGGCTCGCTGCCGACGGCCGACCTCCTCGAGGCCATCGACACGCCCATGCAGGAGGGGACCTTCGACCCTCGAACGCTCGCCCCCTTGGCCGCGCTCATGAGCGCAGGCGACATCCTCGTGCAGTACGACCAAGCCTACGAGCGCTACGACACGCCGGACCCGAAACAAGTGGCGCTGGATATGACGCCCACCCCGCCGGGACTGCGCGACCCCGTGTCCTACGGCACGCCCCGTCCCAACATCTCGACCGTTCCGGACCTGAACGAGGAGACCCTGTCGCAGCCGCCGGGTGAGAAATGGCCGGCGCCTCTCGTGTCCTATTCCGTCGACGACCCGCGACCCATCGTACGGGCGGAGTCGACGACCGCCCCGCTCCTGGTGGATGGCAACAGCTCGGGGCTGGCCGCCGCCGCATCCGTCGGCTTGCTGTCGGACAACCCCACCATCTTCTACGCCGGGACCCTCGACACCGACCCCTCGGCGAAGAAGCCCGCCCTGTCGGGTCATCCCGACCTGGTCGTGACCGACACCAACGCCAAGCAGGACTACCGCTGGAACGGCATCACGGAGAATGCCGGCTACATCGAGACGGCGACGTCACCCGGAGCCGCCATCTTTGACCCGACGAACGCGCCGCTCAAGCTCTTCCCGGGGGCGCCGATGGACGCCTACAGCACCACCTTGTTCGACGACGGCATTTCGTCCATCACCGCGTCCAGCTACGGGTCGCCCGTGCAGTACGACAACGACATGCGGCCGGCGGCGGCTATGGACGGCTCGACACAGACCGCTTGGCAGTTGTCCCAGTATCCCATCGGGCAGTGGTGGGAGGTCACGTTCGACAGACCGCGCACGGTGGACTCGATCAACCTGTCCCAGCTGATCGTGCCCCGGCCCACGCAGGTGCTGACCAAGGTGACCCTCTCCTTCGACTACAAGCACCCGGTCACGGTCAACCTCACGCACGCCTCGCAGACGCCGGCCGGCCAGACCATCCACTTCTCGCCCCGCACCTTCTCGCTACTGCGCATCTCCATCGCTGGTTCGCACCGCACCAAGTACCAGGTGCCGGCCGGCTACGAGAACTTCAGCGGGCTCTCCGAGGTCCGCATCCCCGGAGTGCAGGCCGATGAAGCGGTGTCCATGCCCGAGGATCTGTTGCGCACAGTGGGCACCTCCTCGCAGTCCGACCCGCTCACCTTTGTCATGACCCGACTGCGGGGATCCGGCTACCCACCCCGCGGTGATTACGAGCTCAACCTGGCTCGCGTGTTCTGGCTGCCCACCTCCCGCACCTTCAGCCTCGCCGGCCAAGCGCGTCTGTCGCCGTCGGCCTCCGACCAGGCCATCGACGAGGCCCTGGGTCGCACGGGGGGTGGGGCAGATTCGGTGGTCGCCGTCTCGTCGAGCAGCCGGCTCACGGGCAACGTCGAGGACGGAGCGGCCGCCGCCATCGACGGCGACCCGCACACGGCGTGGGAGACGGCGTTCGGGATCACCAACCAGGCCGGCGCCTACGTGCAGTACCGGCTGGCCCACCCCCTCACCTTCGACCGGATGGACCTGCAGGTCGTGGCCGACGGTGAGCACTCGGTGCCGACGGTGCTGTCCGTGTCGTCCGGCGGGCGCACCGAACGCGTGCAGCTGCCCGCCATCAGCGATCGACGCCCGGTCGGGTCGGTGGCCTCCGTGCCCATCCAACTGCCCGAGCCCCTGTCCGGAAACACCGTCCGTGTCACGGTCGACCAGGCTCGCATCGAGACCACCATCGACTACGACACGCAGGCCAAGACGGCTCTGCCCATCGGTATCGCCGAGCTCGGCATCCCCGGGCTGGTGGCGCCGGCCACGCCGGCCTCGCTGCCGGGGGCGTGTCGTGGCGATCTGCTCACGGTGGACGGCGCCCCGGTGTGGGTATCCATCACCGGCTCGTCGTCGGCCGCCCTCGACCGCCAGCCCCTCAGTGTCTCCCTGTGCGGACCGGACGCTGCCGGCCTCCACCTCGCAGCCGGCAGCCACACGCTGCTGTCGACCGAGGGCTCGGTGAGTGGCCTCGACATCGACCAGGTGGCGCTGGCCTCCGCACCCGGGGGTGGACCGGCCGCCATCGGTGCCGGTGGGCAGCTCGCCGCCCCAGACCCGCCGCCGGCGCCGGTCGTGACCGTGGCCCACCAGTCGTCGACGGCCATGACCCTCGACCTCTCCGATGTTTCCCGCTCCACCGCGCCCTTCGAGCTCGTCCTGGGCCAGAGCATCAACCAGGGTTGGAAGGCGGCGACGACCACCGGCCAGAGCTTCGGGAGCCCCGTGCTCGTCGACGGTTTCGCCAACGGATGGCGGGTCGACCCGGCCACCCTTGGTGGCGACATCCACGACGGCCGGCTCACCGTGCTCCTGCGCTGGACGCCGCAACGGGGGATCGACGTCTCCCTCGTCGTCTCGACCCTCGCGGTGATCGTGTGCTTGGCCATCGTCCTCGTGCCGCTGGTGCTCCGCCGCCGCCGGCGCACATCCGCACCGAAGGACGTCAGGACGAGGTCGTCCGCGCCATCCCGTCCGCCGTTGACTGTCGAGGTCGATGCCGATGCCGGCGAAGGCGGCGTCGACCCCGAGCTCGTCCATTCGGTGCGGGCGTCGAAGGCCGAACCGGTCCGCTGGGAGGTCACCGTGGCGGTGAGCGTCCTCTGCGGCCTGGCTGCCGGCCTCACCGCGGCACCGCTCACCGGGCTGGCCGTTGCCGCCGGCATCGCACTCGTCCTGCGACGACCCCGCTGGCGTCTCGTGCTCGGGACGGTGGCTGTCGTCTGCGTGATCGCCACCGGCGTGTTCATCGTGGTCTCGCAAGGCGTCGACCCAAAGCCGGCCAACGGTGGTTGGCCGAGCGCCTTCGGTACGGCCAACGCCATTGTGTGGGTCGGAATCCTCTTCCTCGGGGCCGAAGCCGTCGTCGAGCTGGTGGTCCGCTCTGAGTGGTGGCGGCGCCCACCCGACAGTTCCGGTGTACCCGATGTCGATCGGCCGGAGGTCGAGCGTTCGGCCGAGCCGGTCAGCTGAAATCGTCCGCCCGGGCCAGTTGAGAGTTCGAGGTGATTACTAGCCACACGCCCCAAATCAGGCAGCAAGCACGAACGCACGGCCCTCCAAGCGGTCGGGCTTAGTAGTTCTCACCGCCCCTCGGCGGCATGGCGAAATATGCCCTCTGGAGCCCGCACAGGCGCGTCTAGAAATCCCCAAATCGGGAATTGGAACTAACCGACCCCTTGAATGAGCGCATTCTTTTGGCGTCTCGCTGACCAGGACGTTTGCCAAGCAGGGGGACGCCACCCCTTCCAGAGTCAGATCCGGTAGCTCGGGAGGGTGGAAGCCCATGCCACGCCTAATGCCGACAGGTGGCCGTGAGGTCGTCGCAATCGAGGGTCGGAGAGTTCTCGTGCCGTTCATGGGGTCGGATCGGAATACTGTCGCTAGATCGCGATCCGAGGTTCGGTAAAGAGAACTGCCGTCGCTGTCTGAAAGACCTTGGCGCACTTGGCTTCGTTGGCAATGAACTGACCGTGCGCAAACGTCTGCACAAGGTCACTGACTGCTACTACAACCGCAGGGAGGTGAACAATTGCCGCCAAGCGACCCTATTTTGGGGGTGGCAGTTGGCAGCAAGAGTGATGCCGTTTGGCGGCTACAGGCACCCCGGATCGTGGAACGTCGGCTTGACGAAGAAGGACAACGAGACCAGCGCGTTGAACCGAATCATCTTGGCCACCCGATAGTCCCCGTCCACGACGGCACGAGGTGAGTTGGTGCTCAAGGCTGCGATGACGGCTGGCTTTTGCTGCACGATGACCCGTCCCGTTGTCGAGCTGGGTAGGTCCCACTGATCGACGACGCCCGCATCCGTCTTCACAGAAGCCGGAGCCCCCGTGGCGATCTGCTTGTTCGTCAAGCCATGGAGATCGAGGATGCGCAAATCTTGCCGGAAGAACCCTAAGTATCCGATCTCCGTTGTCGCCACCAGACTACCGGGCGGCAGGCACTGGAGCGTCGTAGCCAAGTCCCTCCAGATGGGACCGTAGCCATTAAAGTTGAGAAGGGCTGGATTGTCGAGACCCGTCAGCCCGGTGACGGGTGCGTGGGTCGAACGGTAGGGGTAGAGCGATACCGCGGCCAGGATGACCGCGCCGATAACGAAACTGGTACGCCGCGCACGGGCGCGCAAATGTTCTTTCGCAAACCCTGCAATCTCCACACAGCCGAGGACCTGGATGATGAGCAGGGGAATGATGGCCGGAGCGAGGAACCGACCGCCGATCATCCAATCTCCGCCAGACTTGACGATGAACAAGACCTGGCCTGCGACGAGGGCCGGCAGGTAGGCACACCGTTTGTATCGGATGAGGATTCCGTAGGACCCGACGAGGATTAGGAAGAGCTCAATCAGGAATAGTGCAAAGGCAGTTCGGTCGCCCAGGTTCGGCGAGAGCCAGGCGTGTGGTTGCAAGGAATTGATGAGGTAGTCAATCCCCAACCAAAACGAGCGAACTGCCGGCACGTCTTTCGCGTAGTACGTGTTCGGAAGCAGCGATCTGAAGTAGGCGAGGGAACCAACCAGTGAGAGAACGAGAGCCACGACCGGCCCGAGAACCCAGGAGATCCGATCCCGGAGGGTGTGCCCCCGCTCGATGAGCCCACTGGCGACAACGAGACAGCCAATGGGCAGGATCGAATCGAGGCGCGTGAGAACCGCCGCTCCTCCGAGAACGCCCAGAATCATCGTCGCACTCCCGCACTCACCCAGGATCAATCTCCTGGTAATCGCCATCAGGAGCCATACGAGAAGAGTCGTCTCGAGCGCGTTGCTCGAAGAGAAGGCCATCACCCAGTTCGTTGCCACCACGAGGCAGGCCGTGCGGCGAGCCCACCTCGGTATGGCGATGCCGTAAATAAGGTGAGCTGCCTCCCGAAGGGCCAGGAACCCAAACAGGAGTGACGCCAGCTTCAGCACCAGTAAGGCGTGACCACCGGGCGTCAGGTAGGCGATCACTGCGACAACCAGGTGCAGGGGACTGGTGAATCCCTGGGCGGGAGGTCCGGGCGTGTACGTCAGACCGAGACCATGGACCAGGTTGGCCGCATAGCGGAGTGTGATGAAGGGGTCGTCAGCTGTGCTGGCGAAGGTCAGAGAGACAACTGCCAAGAATGGCAGGTACATAAAGAGAAGAGCTTCACGCTGGGGGCATGTCTCTAGGGAGTCCCGTAGCTCTCGGTGCGGCTCTTCACCTGGACAACACATAGGGACGGCAGTGGCCCCGTCTGGCGGAGGGGGAGGAGTTGTTAGGACGTCTGCACCGAAGCCCGCCGTCATCCGCTCACAACTTGATCCGTCGTCCGCTCACAACTCGATCTGCCCGTCGTGCTCCCCCTTGAGCACGGTCGCGAAACGATACCAACTCCTGCCAATCCGGCGCCCAGGGCGCGTTAGTGAGCAACTTCGGAGTGCGCCGATGCGGACGGCATTCGATCTTGGGCGAGGGGCGTCAAGCGGTACATCGCTCCATGGTGTGGGAAGGCTCGGATTAGCTGTAGGTGTGCATAGGGTTTGAAATTGGCTGGCCATGCGGACCCCGCTGTCCAATCGGACTCTGCCTGTGGGACGACCACGATGACACCGTGACGGTCGACGAGGATTGTGGCGAGCTGTTCCAGCTGGCTAGAAAACCGAAGGTTGGGGCGGCCGTTCAACGATTCCACAAATACTGGTACGCCTATCGAAGGACGATCTGTCGCCGTATAGATGATATCGGGGATGGCGCTGGCGATGAGGGTACCTATGGGCAACTTCTCGATTGCATGCATGACTTGCCAAGTCGAAGCATTGCCGCCGGGCCGAGGAGGATCCTTTACAAAGGAGATCGTTGAACTGAAGGTACCCGCCGCCGCCAAAACGCACAAGAGACTGACCACTAGTAGTCCTCGTGTCGACCGACGAAAATAGTTGAACAAGGTAGTAATCGTGATCAGATAGGTAAGTGGAATCAAGGGAAGAAGGATCCGATTGCTCGTCGAGAGAACCGCATCGAGGAAATCCCGAGTGATAACCACGACGATCAAGTAGCTGCCAGCAAACATAAGCAGAGCCAAGACTCTGCGAACGGTCTCTTTCTCTCCCGGCGACCGGCGCCACAGCCGGGTAAGCAAAACCCCCAGCAAGCACAGTCCCGCAAGGAAGATCAAACTTCGGGTGTCCGTGGTCAGCGCCGACGGAAGGAACCACCCGGAGACGATGTCGAGGATTGACTGAACGATTCTCGACTCTGGATGCCACGCCAAGGTTCGTGCCGAGCCGCCATGCATGACGTCCGCTGACCAGAGCGACCAAAGGAGGCTGGGAAAGATGCCAGAAGCTGAGACGATCAAAGAAACCTTGATCCGCTGCCTTCGGCTTACTGGCGACCACAGAAACAGGACCAACACAGCCGCAGGGATCAAGGCGATTCCCACGTACCGGATCAACGGTGCCGCAGCAACGCAGAGGCATATTGCGGCGAGTAAGGCCGTCGAGGGTGCAGAGAGGTACTTGTCTACGAGCAGGATGCCGACAAGAAACACGAAAATGAAGAACGGCTCAGACAGAGCGGCCGCATGGAAAGTCAAGAAGTTCGTGTGAAACTCGATCGCTGGGCCGAACAGAAGAAGGAATGCGCCAGCGACTGGCGCCAAGACTGATGATCGGGTGAAGCGGCGGATCAGAAGCTCGAAGACGAGCAGATTGGTCCCGAGTAAGGCGATGTTCATCCAGCGGGCACCGTCAGTCAAAGGAAGCCCAAAAAACGATAACGACGCGAGAGCGATGGGATAGAGCGGGGGGAAGTGGACCAGGGGAATGGCTCCCCGAAAGGCAACGGCTTGGGCGGGGGAGAGGACGCTTTCGCTCACGTCGAATGGGGTCGTCAACCCGTGGCCATGCAACAGATTCGAAGCGGCCCCCAGGTACGCAGCCGAGTCTTGTCCGATCACCACTCCGCCGCGGGTGGCGATGAGACAGAGCAGCATTCCGACCAGAGGAATCGGAAGCAGGGCGAGCCGCTTCAAGCGTTCAAGTCCTTTGCCACCCGAGCTATGAGGGGGGTCAGGATCGAGGGTGGAAATCTCGATCGAGGACTCCGAAGTCTGCTGAGCATCAAGCAGAGAGCCAGCCAAACCGAGCCGGCTCCCGCCGCAGTTCGGATCTAAGACGAACCCCCCTTGTCTCACCGCCGCCTCCGTCCGTTTCAGTCCGACTGCAAATACTGCCGGCTGACGAAGACTCCGGAGTTACCTTGCCCGCCAGGGCTCCCCTCGCCGACCCCAAATCCTGGCCCGCTTCGAGGATAACTGCAACTTGTTCAGTCAGTCAGCAGTCTGCTCGAATCAGAAGAGGCACTAGGAACGAGACCGCTCCCAGGTCGAGGTGAGCTGGAGGCTCATGTGTACGGCCAAATGGTCGGTCTCATGTACACCGTCACGGTGGCGGAGCTAAATCAAGGTGGTCCGAACTCCTAGTGGGACTCGATTCTTCTGGCTCCTAGTGCAAGCCCGTTACGGGTCGATACGATCTGGGTCCATTCAGGAAGGATGGCGGATGATCAGTAGATCAAGGGACAAGGGGCCACGCTGTTCCGACGGGCTAACGGATTATTGGGGCGAACCCCGCCACTCCCAAACTCCATCACGACTTACGGGACTCCGGCCGTAGACGGCCTCCATGAATCGAACCGCATGGCCCTTCTGATGGCCGACTTGAATCATTACCGTGACGCCAACGTGCCACTCGAAGAAAGCAGTTCGCACCTCCTCGACTTGGGCAGCCGTAAAGTGATTGGGCCCCAGCGTCGGAAAAGGCGAGAGTAGATCCAGTACGCCGATAGCTCCGCCGGAGGGAGCAATGAGCGCCGATCGTTTGCCTGAACCTGGAACAACGGTCTCACCATTCACAAGGTCGTAGTGAAGCCCGGCGAGAGCTTGCTGCCCCATAGGACCTTCCCCAGCAAGGGGAATTTCCGCTACGACAGTTCGAGCGGGAAGGTGAGCAGCATCGTTCGAAAACCAATCAGGACCCGACGATGACGGGCCGACAGCGAATGGAATCGAATCTGTCAGAGCCACTGGAATCAAGACGGCTATTCCTATGACCGTCAGACCTGTGACAGCCACACTACGCGGCCGCCATTCTAAAGACGTGAACCGACGGGCGCCTTCAAGTGCTTTAGCTAGTATCGCGCTCCAATGGTCGAGGGAAATGACAAAGAGCAAAGCGATACCAAAGGTAACTACAAAACTGATACGCAAAGGAAAGACATTTCCCAATAATGGCAACTGGTCAAACATCCGCCACGGGAGCCAGACGCCTTCATGACTCGGTCCCAAGTGATCAAACGAGGTTCCAAACGAACAGATCCAAGCGACCACCGTTGTAATAACGATGACCCATGCCAGCCGACGCCGATACCAGGTCACGGCGGAAATGGCCACAAATAGAAGGAGCGGTACACCAAAATAGATGAGGCTGGGAAATCGACCCGGACCTTCATTCGGGCCGATTCCGCCAAAATAACCTAAAGCAGTGTCAGCAGCCGACCGAGCGTGGACAGCGAGTCCGGGGTTGATTACCGCTGACGGGGCATCGCCCTCTGCCGCTGGGTTCGAAAATACAAACCCTGAAATCGTCCGAGGGCCATAAAGCATAAACCACAACGGATATGCGAGCACGACAAAGGCGCTGCCCGCAGCGATGCCAAAGGCAGTGGCAAAACGACGCATCTCGATTCGGGCTCGCTCGGGTGCCAGTAAGGCCGCAGAGATGAGTGCGACTCCAATAGCCAGGATGCTGATGGCCAGCACTTCGGTACCAGTGAAGAACTGAGCAATCGTCAGAGTGGCGAACAACACGCCGATCCGCTGCGGAGAACGACGGTGGGTAACGAACAGGTCATGTAACAGAATGAAGGAAAGGGGCAGGAAAAACAGCAATGTGAAATTCAGATGGCCAAAGGGATCATTGGTTAATACAAATGGTGAAAATCCGAACAGGAGTCCGCCCAATATTTGGGCAGACATCGTGCGAGTGATGATCCGAGCCGCCAAAAAAAAGCACCACGCGGTGAGCGCCGGCGCCACAGTGGCGGCAACGTTAAATGAGGCGATGGGTCCAAACAGCCACGTCACCGGAGCTAACACGATCGCCGGCAGGATGAAGGAGGTCGTGATGAGCATGTTGGCGCCGCCCTGACCGCTGTAGAGGGCGTTCGTGAAGAATGGTGAGTGACCATGCGTCAGCGCCCAAGGGGTCCAGGACAAGAACCAAAGCTCTTGGCTGGGGTCACCGCAGTGGCACGTGATGGTGGCTGACGGATCACCTGTGATCCATACCTTCGACCAGAGGACCACGCTGAGAATCAAGTAGCCGAGCAACACAATCCCGGCGAGCAGGAATCTCCTTCGCCTGTCCCTATCCCCTGGCGCGATTGGTAGCTTGTTTGCCGCCGACCGCGAAACGGGAGCGGAATCCGGCGAGCCCAGCAACTCGGGGGGGACTTGATCATGAGGGATCGCTCAGCCACTCGCCCACGGGCCCTGCTTTCCCAAATCCACCGGTTACGGCTGCTGATAGTGACCCTAACCCCCAACGTAAAGTTGAGAGGCTAGTGCCCCCAAGGGCGTGGGGTTCGACGCCGGCCACTCCCGGATCGCTGCTATCCCATGGGGCGATGGCACGAATCTCTATCCGAGTCGGGCTCGTCAGAGGGTTTTACGCCGGCCATTTGGTCCCGGCATGTCGATGACGTATGAGAACCTGAGCGCCGATGGAGGGACCCAACGGGGTGTCTGAAGGTCCCCCGTCCTTTGAGCTATTGGGCGAGCGGGAGATGTTGACCCCGCCCGTCCTCAGGCCGCTTGACAACGCAACGGGACTGTGTGACTGCCGGGGAGGGCTCGGCACCCCGAAACGGGCCGGCCTGCGGGAGGGGGCGCAATGACCGCGACCGAGCGCCCCGTGGCCGCGCCGGATGCCGGATCGGTTGACAACCGAGCGCGGCCGGACGCCGCGCCGCCCAGTGCCGGCGGACGTGGGGGCGTGCCGACATGGATTCCGGTCCCGATGGCTGCCGGCGCCGGCTACATCGTTCTTTCGCTCGCGTTGTGGTGGCACATATGGACGGCTCATCCGTCCAGCACCACGACCTGTGGTTGCAGCGACTCATCGCTCTTCCAGTGGTTCCTGGCCTGGCCGGCCTACGCCATCTCCCATGGGCTCAATCCCTTGTTCTCCAGCGCCCAGTTCTATCCGCACGGCATCAACCTCCTGTCCAACACCGCCGTGCTGGGTGTGGGCATCGTGCTCGCCCCGGTGACCTGGCTGTTTGGCCCGATCATGACGTTCAACGTGGCGCAGGGCATCGCCCCGGCCCTGTCCGCATTCACCATGTTCGTGTTGCTGCGCCGCTGGGTGGCGTGGTCACCGGCCGCCTTCTTCGGGGGGCTGCTCTACGGGTTCTCGCCGTTTATCCTTGTGGCGCTCACCGACGGTCATCTCATGCTGTCGATGGCGCCGGTGCCTCCCCTGCTGGTGCTCTGCCTCGACGAACTGTTGGCCCGGCAGCGACGGCCGCCGAAGGTGGCTGGTCTGCTGCTCGCCGGCTGTGTCGTTATCCAGTTCTCCATCGGCACCGAGGAGCTCATCCTGTGCGCCATCGCCGCGGCCATCGGGCTGGCCATCATCTTCCTTTACGGGCTCATCCATCGTGAGGTTCTCGTGCGCCGGGTCCGGTACGCGGTGATCGGATTGGCAGCTACGGCTGGCAGCGTGGTCGTCCTGCTTGCCATTCCGACTTGGTACGCCTTGGGGGGCCCGGCTTATCTCTCCAGTCCGATCTGGGGCGCCAGCTCCCTCATCAGTTTCGCCGGCACCAACCTCCCCGGCCTCTTCCTCCCGAGCGCCCCATATGCCAAGGGACTGGCCATCGCCCATCGGCTGGGCGGTTACCAGGCCCCGACGCTCTCTGGCGAGTACCTGGGTCTCGGGTTGGTCGCCGTACTGTTCGTCGGCCTGATCGTCTTCCGCCGGGACCTTCGTCTTTGGCTCTTCGCCATCGTCGGAGTGCTCGCCGTATGGCTGTCCATGGGCTTGTCGTTTACGGGGGACTGGTCGCTCTGGAACCTCTTCGTCCGTCTGCCCCTCATGGAGAACGTCATCCCCAGCCGGTTCCAGCTGGTCTTCTACCTGTGCGCGGCGGTCATGCTCGGGCTGATTCTCGACCACGTGCGCACCTGGGTCGACCGACCGCACATCCGGGCCACCTCGGGCAGAACCGACGGAGCGGTTGGTGGCCGGATTGGCGCTCACCGAGCCGGCTCGTGGGTGGCCCTCGGTGTCGCGCTGATCGCCCTCGTGCCCATCTTCGCCTACTACGCCGACGGTCTCCCTTTCACGACCCAGCCGGTGGTGCTGCCCACGTGGTTCCGGCAGGTCGGACCTCACCTCAACAGCCGGCAGGTGCTCCTCATCTTTCCTGTGCCCTTCGCTTATATCCAGAGCGCGCTGACCTGGCAGGCCGTCGATGGCATGGCCTTCTCACAGGCGGGCGGTGGTGGCCCTGAGTCGGCAGAGGCACGAGCAGGGATCGAGGCGCAAGGGGATGGTGAAATGGGAAGCGTGTCGATCTCGGCGGGGCGGTCGAGGATCAACTCGGGCGGGGTGGCTGTCACCCGTGAGGCCCTCAACGGATGGCGCGTCACGATGATCGTCATCGCCGATCCCCAAGGGCTGCCCAGCTACGAGAAGGTTCATGCCGTCCGTAGCGCCGTCATCTTGATGACGGCGGCCACTGGCTCGCTGCCCTTCCGGCAAGCCGATGCCTGGGTATGGACCGACGTCGAGAACAGTCCTCCGTTGCGCCTTTTGTCGGCAGCCTCGTATGCCGACTGCAATCGTGGTCCGCAGGAGGGCACGGTCGCCTCCATTAAACGCTCCGCGGCCTGCGTGCTGGAGGCTCCCTTGCCCCCGCGGTGAGCAGGCGTGCGTGCCAGCTGTAGGGAGCATGGCGCCCGTGGCCGACCTACGACTGGTCGACCTACGATGTGGGGGCCAGGCCCTTGGGCCGCTCGAATGTTCTCGGCGGCCGGACGCCCGACGCGACCTGTCGGGCCAGCTCCGCGGTCACGACCGGCAGGTCGGCGGCGTGGGTGACGCCCACGAGCTTGCCCTCGGTGGGGACGACCCGGACGGGGAGGCCCTTGCCATCGGTCACGGAGCGTGAGACCACTTCGGGCAAGAGGACCTCGCTCGGTGGAGCTTCAGCTGCCGAGCCATCGGCCGACAGTGACTCGTCGAGGCCGGAAGCGTCCATAGCCGCGTCGAACACCTCCCAGATCTCCGACCGGAAGCCCCACAGGTTGACCGACGTCAGGGCGTCACCGTCGAGCTCGGCCGGACTGCGGCCGTCCTCGGCGACGAACCGGGCACCGCCGTCCAGTCGGGCCACCTTGCGCCGCTCGGTCAATGCCACGAGGTGGCTATCACTATCGACCTCGCAGATGCCCCGGGTCACCGGATCGGCCGTCGCCACCGTCGACCGCAATTTGTAGCCGACGAGGATGTGCTCCGAACCGTCGCAGCTGAGGTGGTCGGCCAGCGCGGCCATGGCCGACTCGCCGTAGATGTCGTCGGCGTTGGCCACGGCGAACGGAGAGCTCGTCCCCACGGCTTCGCGGGCGGCGAGGACGGCGTGCACAGTACCGAGGGGCCGGAGCTGGGTGGCGTAGTCGACGGCCACCCAATCGGGCCACACATGCTCGACGTGGTAGCGGACGGCGGGGCCCGTCTCCGGGTGGAGGACGAGCACGATCCGCCCGAAACCGGCGGCGATCGCGTCACTGGCCAGCAGGTCGATGACGGCCTCACCCCCGGGTCCGATGGGAGCGAGGGGTTTGCAACCTCCGTAGCGTCGAGCGAGTCCGGCAGCCAGGACGACGAGAGACGGTTCGGCGGCCCCGCTCATCCGCCCCAACGGAGGACGGCGCTGGCCCAGGTCATGCCGCCGCCGAACCCGGTAAGCAGGACGTGATCCCCGGCCTGCAGGCGTCCCGCGTCGAGCGCGTCGACCAGGGCGAGGGGAATGGAGGCGGAGGAGGTGTTGCCGTACCGGTCGATAACGACGACGGTCTTCTCCTCGGCGATCCCGAGCCGTTGGCACACGGCATTGATGATGCGCAGGTTGGCCTGGTGGGGAACCATCAGATCGATGTCGTCGACGGTGAGGCCGGCTTCGGCGATGGCCTGCTCGGCCGACTCGACGACCACCCGGACGGCGTTGCGGAAGATCTCCTTGCCGTCCATGGCCAGAAAGCCGCCGTGGTCGCAGTCGAGGAGGTGACGGAGCGATCCGTCGGAGCCGAGCACGTGTGACAACAGCTGTCCCGGACCGTCGGTGGCCTCGAGGACCACGGCGCCGGCGCCGTCGCCGAGCAGCACCGCCATCGATCGATCGTCCCAGTCAGTGATCCGGCTCAAGGTCTCGGCCCCGATGACCAGCAATCGCTCGGCCCCGATGGCCAGCATCCCGTGAGCCACCACCAGTGCGTAGACGAATCCCGAGCAGGCGGCGTTGACGTCGAATGCTCCACCGGTGGTCCCGATGCTGTTCTGCACGGTGGCCGAGGTGGCCGGGGCGATCTGGTCGGGTGTGGCCGTGGCCAGGATCACCCCGTCGATCTCGTCCGGGCGACAGCCGGCTACCTCGAGGGCGGCCAGCCCGGCATCGACGGCCAGCTGGGACGTGGGGCCGCCGATCCGTCGCTCGCGGATGCCGGTCCGCTCCTGGATCCAGGCGTCACTCGTGTCCAGGAAGGCCGACAGGTCCTCGTTGGTCACTACCTTGGCCGGCAGGGCGGCCCCCCAACCGGTGATGATGCCGCCCCGGCCGGTGGCCTTCACGCCTCAGCCCCTCTCGAGCACATGGATACCGATGAACGCGGCGTCGGTCGTGCCTGCATGGGATCCGATCATGCCACCCGTATTGGCTGCCACCGCCAGTCGCGCCCCCTCGACCTGGCGAGAACCGGCCCGGCCTCGCAGCTGGGCGACCAGTTCCACCACCTGGGCGATGCCCGTCGCCGCCAGCGGATGGCCGCGGCTGAGCAGGCCGCCGCTCGTGTTGACGGTCACGCCGGTACCTCCGACGGTCGTGTCACCGGCCATGGTGGCCGGTCCCGCATCCCCGGGCTTGAAGAAGCCGAGTGACTCGAGCGCGAAGAGCTCTTCGGGGCTGGTGGCGTCGTGCAACTCGACGAGATCGACGTCCGCCGACTCGACGCCGGCGTCCTCCCAGGCGGCGGCGGCCGTGAGGGCCAGGCGCTCGTGGTAGTCGACGTCGCCGTTGCCCGATCGCGCCGTCGAGGACCGGATGCGAGGGGCGCCGGCCGACGGCTCGGTGGTGAGGATCACGGCGGCGGCTCCGTCGGTGAACGACGAGCACATCATGCGGGTCAAAGGGGCCACGACGGCAGGTGACCCCAGCACGTCGTCGAGGGTGACCTCGTCTTGGAACTGTGCGTGCGGGTTGCGGGCACCGTGCCGACGTGACTTCACCACCACGGAGGCGAATTGCTCGGCCGTCGCTCCCCGTTCGTCCATCAGTGTCATGGCCCAGCTGGCGTTGAGGGCCATGAGGACGGACCCCGATGGGTTCTCGAGTCTGTCGTGCAGGTAACGCCGGTCCTCACCGGGGACGCCGTCCTCGATGCCGGCCAGGGTCGCTGCCCGGTCACCGGTCCACATCTTCTCGACGCCGACGGCGAGCACGGTCCGCGTCCCCGCCGTGGCGGCCAGGGTGGCGAGATGGAGGGCGGAGGCCCCACCAGCACAGGAATTGTCGACATTGACGATGCCGGCGTTGCGGAGTCCGGCCTGTAAGAGGAAAACCTGCCCCCGGATGCACCCCTGATCCGACAGGCGGCCGGCCGTGGCGTTGGCGAACACCACGAGGTCGACGTCGGTCGCATCCAGACCGGCCTCGCCCAAGGCATCGTGGACGGCGGCGTGGGCCATGTCGGGACCGCTCCTGTCGCGCCGGTTCATGGGCGTGGTGGCGGCACCCACAATCTGTACCGTTGCTGGCATCGGCTCTAGACCGCCGACGGCACGCCGGCCGCGGATAGGGCGCCGACCAGCGCCGCAAACTGGTCGAGGGGTCGGTCATCGGTGACATAGAGGGCCACGTGCTCGGCCCCGGCCTGGCGGTAGGCAGCCACCCGATCGGCGACCTCCTGGGCCGTCCCGCTCACCAGGTGGCGTTCGAAGGCCTTGGGCGGGATCGCATACATGGACGACATCCACCGAGTGCCTCGGCGCAAGGCGGTCGCCGAGTCGTCATCGACGGAGACGAACAAGACGATGGCGGGTGTGACCGAACCCGGTGCTCGACCGCAGCCGCCCACGTCCAGAGCGAGCTGGTCGAGGTCTTTACGGTAACGGTCCGGCTCGACGAACAACGGCAGCCAGCCGTCGCCCATCCGCGCCGCCCGCTGGCGCGCCGCCGACGAGGATCCGCCGATCCACACCGGTACGGCGGGCGGCTCGGGGAGCTGTCGGTAGGGAGACCGTCGCTCGGGCTCACCGTCACCGATCGGCTCATGTCCTGGGGACCACGATCGCCGCAACTCGGTGATGTCGGCATCGAGTTGGCGACCGCGGGTGTGGTAGTCGACGCCGGCCTGTTCGTACTCCTCGGCATGACTGCCGACGCCCACACCGAGGATGAAGCGGCCGCGGCTGAGCGTCTGTAGCGTCGCCACCTGCTTGGCGACGACGGTGGCCTGGCGGAGTGGGAGCTGTAGGACGCACGTACCCAACACCACCCGATCCGTGGCGGTGGCGGCCACGGTCAGCGTCGTCAGGCAATCGAGGGTGGGGCCGTGCCAGAAGAGGTGGTCACAAGCCCAGAGGGCCCCGGCACCGAGCTGCACGGCATCCGCACAGATGGCCGCCAGGGCACCAAGGGGGTCGAAATCGGCGCTGAGCCGGCCCGATGGCGGCGCCCCGGGAAGCGGGATGTCCTGGGGAAAGGTCGGCAGAACGAATCCGATCGGCCCAATGGGGGTGGCGGGTCGCTCCATGACCACAGTCGATGGTATACGCCTTCGGGAGCGTTCCGGGCCAATGGCGATCGCATTGACCCCTTCCCACAGGTTCGAATCCGCGGACGGATGGCCACGTCGTGGTGGGCACAACCCGTGCGGCCCACGATGTCACGTGGGGAGAGCAGATAGCGTCTGGAAGTCGTAGTGGCGATTGGCTGGGAGCGACGTCTGGGGGCATGTCCGGCACGCATGGGGGGACCCTCGAGTCGGCCGCCGAGCCGTCCATTCACGCCACCGTAGGCGACACGCATCCGAGTCTGATGCCGGCTGCCCAGGCTCCGCAGAGGTGGTGGCCGGATGTGGTGGCGGCCGGGATCGCCTATCTCGGGCTTTCAGTCGTCGTCTGGTGGGGTCTGTGGTCGATGGCCGGGCGCACGACCTGTGGTTGCGGTGACAGCTCGACCTTCATCTGGTATCTCGAATGGCCGGCGTACGCCATTGCCCACGGGTTGAACCCACTGTATTCAACCGCCCTCTTCCATCCCTCCGGGGTCAACCTGCTTTCCAACACCAGCGTGATCGCCGTCGGCATTCCACTTGCTCCCATCACATGGATCTTCGGTCCGGTGGCCACCTTCAACGTGGCCCTCACCTTGAGCCCACCGTTGTCCGCTCTCGCCATGTACGTGCTTGTTCGCCGATGGGTGTCGTGGTCGCCTGCCGCGTTCGTCGCCGGCCTTCTCTACGGCTTCTCCCCGTTTGCTCTCAACTACCTGGCGGACGGTCATCTCATGTTGGGTCTGGCCGTGGTTCCGCCCCTGTTCGTGGGCTGCCTGGACGAACTGATCATCAGACAGCGACGGTCGGCACCGGCCGTAGGGGCCGTCGCCGGTCTCCTTGTCACCGTGCAGTTCTTCATCGGAACCGAGGTGCTGCTCATCATGATGGCCTCGAGCGTTGTCGGGGTCGCTCTGGTGATCGCCTACGCGGCCATCCACGACCGTGCCGAGATCGTGCGGCGAGCACCTCACACCATCCGCGGTCTGGCCGTCGGCACCGCCACCGCGGTGGTGCTCCTCCTCTATCCCGTTTGGTTTGCCCTTGCTGGACCGGCCCACCTCTCCGGGCCCATCTGGCCGGGGTCGATCTTCGCCTTTGGCGGCACCCCCCTCCGCCAGTTCCTGACTCCGCCCCCAGCGGTGACGGGATCGTCGTTCTTCGGCCCTGCCTACTTCGAGCGAGTCGGCGGATACCAGGGCCCCCTCCTCTCGACGCACTACCTCGGGCTAGGTGTTCTCGCCGTCGCCCTCGTCGGAAGCGCGGCCTTTCGGCGGGACCGTCGGATCTGGCTCTTCGGCATCATGGCCGTGGTGGCCGTGGCCGTGGCCGTGGGATATCAATCGAGCCCGCTCACGCCCTGGCGATGGCTCATGAAGCTGCCAGAGTTCGACAACATCCAGCCGGAACGCTTCGTGCTGGTCACGTATGTGGCATTGGCCTGCATGGTGGGCGTGATCCTCGACCACACACGGACTTGGGTTCAGGGGCGGGCCGACGTCCGACGGCTCGGCCTTCCCACGACGACCCGCCGCTCGGCCCACCCTGTCACACGGTTCGCCGGCGCCCTGGCCGCGGGCGCCGTGGCCATCTTCGCCGTGGTGCCGACGCTCGTCTACCTGGCCCCGACCATTCCGATGACAACGCAATCGACCCGCATCCCCACTTGGTTCCAATCCGTCGCTCCCCACCTGAGCCGGAAGGACGTGCTGCTTGTCATTCCCGCGCCATTCTCCGGCGTCAAGAGCGCCGACTTCTGGCAGGCGGTCGATCGCATGTCGTTCTCGATGGTCGGCGGGCCAGGCCCCGGTGCGGTGCCGGCCCGAGCCGGAGGCGAACGCCAGGCCCTGTTGACTCTCTCCGCCGCGTCGGTGTCCGCACATGCCAATGCCACCGTGACCACCGCCGACATCAGCGCGGTCAGACGGGCACTCAGCGCCTGGGGGGTTACCGAGGTCGTCATCCCCGACCAGCCCGAGCTTCCCCTCTACGACCGGCCCCTGTCCGTCACGACGGCCGCCGCGTTGATGGCCGCCGCCACCGGTCAGCTGCCGCACCATCAAGCCCAGGCGTGGGTGTGGAAGGGCTGGCACCGGGTCGGTAGCCGGCCTGTGGTGACGGGCCATCGGCTGCTCCGATGCACGCAGGGGTTGACCACCCATGGACGCGCCGTCCAGAGGGCCTCCGCCTGTGTCCTCTCAAAAGGAGCATGACGGTCCGCACCATTGCCGCCTCTGCGCTACCCCGGTGCGGTCGGGTCCATCACCTGGTTGTCGGCCGCAGTGCGGAGTAGCGATCCTCGAGGGCCGCGGTGATGTGGTGAATGCACGCCCGGTCCAGCTGGCGGCAATATTCGGTCTCGAACGTGAGCAACCGCTCGTTGTCGATGACGAACTCGAACATCTCGGCATCTCGGATGGGTTCGAATCCGGTATAGGTCTGCGACACCCCATACACAATGACTCTGCGGTGGGCGGAGACGAGTCGCCACGCGATCCCCTCTTCGATCACGAAGGCGGACAGGTAGCCGGTCTCGATACTGCCGACGTAGACGCCGACCGGCCCGCGGGGGGCGACCTGCTGGACTCGGCCGGCCATCTGGCCGGCCGAGGTCATCGCCACCGTGTCGAGGTCGAGCGTGTGGTTCGAGTCGGTGACGAGTACCAGCCCCGCCACCACGAGGAAGACAAGTAGGAGCGGGCCCGCCAACGGTGCTAGCGCGACGGCGTGCCGTCTGGTAGAGGCCGTCGGCCGCTTCGCCCGGGCACCTTGCAGGAGGAGCACCACCGTCCAGACGGCGACCGTCCACACCAGGATGCCGACGGCCCAGACCATCGAGATCACGTAGTCGACGTTGATCCCGTTCACCTTGGGAATCTGGGCGAAGCCGATGAGCACGCCCAACGATGATCCGAGCGCCAGTAGAGCCAGGGCTCTCAGCCCGTGCTGTGCCTTCCGCCAGGCGACCACACTGATGGCGGCCAGCACCAATAGGACCACGATCCCGACGATCGGGCCGTTGGCACCGATGCCGCCATAAACCGAGAAAAAGCCGGTCGGTTCTGGGCGTAACCAGATCGGTGGTGGCGCGGCGAGGAACGCCACCGTCTTCAGCCCGAAGGAGAGGCCCTCGTGGGCTTGGCCGTGCTGGCTTGTGAGCACGCCGCTCAGGTTCCCATGAGCTCCGAAGTCCTGGATCAACGGCGCCAACCAGCACACGACTGCAACGGTCAGCCCCCAGCCCAGCCACCGGTAGCGCTTAGGCCGGCCTTGCTGGCCGAGCGCGATGGCGGGCGCGCCGAGCACGAGGATGACGGCGATGGGCGCGTAGATCAGATGGGTCTGGGCGGCCACCGAGCCCACGGCCACCAGGACCGGCCACCATCCGAGTGAACCGGAGGCGATCACCCAGGCCAATGCGATGGCGGCGATGAGAAAAGGGATGGGGAAGTAGGCGTTCCACGTCAGATTGTTCATCACCGTGGGCAGGAGGGCCAGGTAGTCGACCGCTCCGAAGGCGATGAGCAGGCAGCCGAGCCAACGGCCGGTCGACCACATCGCCTCGATGGCGACCGAGAGCACGATCCCGCCCCAGAGGGCTGCACCCCAGAGGCCGCCGTGGAGCGGGTCGAGACGAACAGGGACGGCCAGCAGCCAGAAGAGGAGAGGCCCGAGGTCGTGCAGCGCCTGTCCGGCATGGGCGGTTGTGGTGGTGTAGCCCACCACCGGCGGGTGGGGGCCGAAGACCTGGTACGCCTGCTCGGAGATGCTGGCGTCGTCACCGATGGCCGACCAGCCTCTCCACAGGTCGACGAGGGTCGGCAGGCCGACCGCACACCAGACGGCGACGTGGCTCACGGTGCGTGCCACCCGCTTCGGTTCGAAGTTCGGCATTCTGGCGCGTGCCTCGATCACCACATCGTCGGCGTCCGGGGCGATGTCGGCCCCGGCCAGCTCAGTCGGGCTCACGTGAGCGACACAATGCACCGGTTCAGGCCCTGCGGCAGCGGCTGCGACCCGACGACGTTCCCGAGGTCGGCGTTGTTATGGGTGCAAGTAGCGAAGGCGCGATCGGCCGCATGCGCGTCGTAGGCCTCCCCCAGCGGATGGGTCGCCAGGTCCCAGACCCAGGCCCGATGCGAGAGCTCAGGTAGCTGACCCGTGGCCGCCGTGAGGATGGCGGCCGCTCCGACGGCATCTCCCGTATTGACGACCACGATGTACGACGTCCCCCAGGTCCGGACCCCCGCCCTGAGCCCGGCGAGCCCGGCCGCCGTCACCCTGACCTCATCGGCCTCGAAGGTGAGCTGCTCGAGGATCCGGATGGCCGAGTCGGGCGGGCCCAGGCCGATTACCCCTTGCTTGCCGTCGGCGGCCGGGACCTTGACGTATCCGCCAGCTAGACGGAACCGCATGCCGTCGGCCGACTGCCAGACCATCGGTGCGGACATGATCGCGTCCGAAGCCGGGAAGGGCATTGAGGTCACGACCGAGCCTTCGGGCACATGACGAGCGGCCGTGGCGTACCACGGCGGGAGGTTGAGAGGCTGGACGGCCAAAGGGGCCGCGTAGGTGAGCCAGATGGGGAGCGTGGCCACGACCACGATGGCGACCACTGCGACCGACCGAGCGGCGGTCCGGAGCCGCTCGCCGAGCCACGACCATCGCACGGTGTCGAGCCCGATGGCGATGACCAGGACCACTCCCAGGTCGGCAACCGTGGCGAAATTCTTGGGAGTGATGTTCTCGAACACCGGCAGGTTGAGGAAGTGACCCCACGGAAGCCATGTGGTGATGATGTAGTGATCCGGGCTCAACCAGAGGATCGAGCCCCACGACAGCATCGTGGCGACGACGGCGACACCGGCCAGGGTCCAGACGCCACGTTTCCGCCAGGCAACGGCGAGCGACACGATGAAGAGGCCGATCATCCCGAAGCCGAGGAACTCTCCTGTAGGCCCCCCCAACGTTCCGGGCCATAGGAGGTCGCGATAGGCCCCGGGGTTCAGCAAGCTGTAAGCCCGGGCGACGAAGAGGCCTTGGAGGCCGGACCAGATTGCACCCTTGATGTGCTCGGGTCCTTTCTGCATCTCCCACACCGGTACTGCCAACAGCACGACCGACGTAAGGGCGGCGACGGCTAGGGCACGCAGGGTGAACGGCAGGGCGGTCGTCACTCGGTGGGGGAACAGGAGGGCGGTGATCACGATGCCGGCCGCGGCCACCAGCACGGTGATGGTGAGCACCTCCGCCGAGATGAAGAATTGCAGAAAAACCAGCACTCCGAGGGTGATCCCGCACCATGTCGGCGATCGCCGCTGTCGGACGAGCATCTCGTGGAGCACCACGAATACGAGCGGTGGGATGACCAGGAGGCCGACGGAGAGGTGGCCCTGGGCCACGTTCTGGACCACCTCGGGTGAGTAGCCGAAGAGGAAACCGGCGATCCAACAGGCGGGCTGCCAGGTCGCGATCCGCCGGCAGGCCAGCCAGCAGCCCCAGGCGCTCAGGCCGGGAGCAAGGGTAAGGGCGACGGTCGTGGCCACGAAGGGCCCGAAGAGCCAGGTGACGGGGCTGAGCACCAAGCCCGTCAACGGAGCGCTGGCGTTGGCCAGGAGGTTGACCCCGTGTGGTGGCCACAGCCAATCGGTGAAGAAGGGGTTCAATCCGTGCGACAGCGCGTAGGCCGGCCAGGCGATGAACCACGCCTGCTGGCCGGGGTCGAGACAGCCACACCGGACGGTCGACGCCGGCCCTCCGGTCCAAGCACGCCACCAGAGTGCGATCGATGGAACGGTGAACAGTGCGATGACGCCGAGGTGGAATGCCGTCCGCCGAATCCAGCCAGGCAATCCTCGACCGCGGGTGGAACCCGCGTCCGGGATGGTCTCCTCGACGCCGGAGGCTACGGACACCCCGAGGTCAACCGCCATCCGGTCGTCCCATGACTTGCTGCCGCCGCTGGTTCCTTTCGAGGCCGAGCGACGGCGTCAACGCCGAACCCACGACGCCAGATTGGCCCGGCGAGGGACGAGAGGCAGGGGCGAGGCCGGGCGGCTCCCACAGCCGGTTTGCCACCCTGGGGCTCCCATCAGCCTCTGATGTTTTCACCGCATCGGAACGCACGAGCCCCCCTTGCGTCTCGACGTCACCCCTTGTGCCAGGCGGCCAAGAACACCTGATCTCACAGGACGAGGTCAAAAGCCTGACCGGCCCGAAAGGCGAGCGCAACTGGCCCAAAACGACCGCTACGGGCGAGCGACGCGTGTGGTGTCCGGGGTTTGGGCCCGGCACGGCAGAATAGAGGGGTGCCGGCTCACCGAGGCGGCCGAGGAGGGACCATGGAAAAGGGCACTCCGGAGACCGACGGGCGAACCGAGCCCACGACCGACGACCGGATCGAGGCCGAGTTGCCGTCGGACGATGCCGCCCGCTCCGCCAGGCTCGTTGCCCTCACCTCGCTCATCGATCTCATGCGACCGGCCGTACAGTCCGACGGCGGCGACCTGGTCCTCGTGTCGGCCGACGTGGAGACCGGCGTAGTCGAGGTCCAACTCCAGGGTGCGTGCAGCTCGTGCGCCGTCAGCTCCGCCACCCTTCAGGGCGGGGTCGACCGCATCCTCCGTGACCGGCTCGAATGGGTGACCGAGGTGCGCGGTGGCGTTGACGAGTCGATCGACCCATTCCTGAGCGAGGCCATGGGCCGCGGGGGTTACGTCCCGGGCTAGTGACCTGGGCCGGGTCAAGCTAGGAAGGGGCCCGATTGCAGGGCGGTTGCCCTACGATCGGATCATCGTGGCTGGGAACGTGGGGCTCGGGGCGGCCTCGGGCGAGGCGGCGCTCCGGCGCGAGGCACCGCCGATGGCGACCTCGGCCCTCGGTGCCCGGTGGCTGATCCGAGACACGGTCCTCACCGGGCTTGCCTACGGCCTCGTCGTCCTGCCCTTCGTGGTTGCCGTCGTTCGCCTGCTGTCGGAGTCGGCCTCCCACCTCACCCTCACCGACGACCTCGCCCTCATCGACCTCCACACCCGTCAGGCCATCGCCTGGCGGCAGCAGTTGGGGGTGTTCGATCGCAACGGCTGGAACCATCCCGGTCCGGCCTACTTCTACATCCTCGGCGTCGTCTACCGGATCTTCGGGTCGAACGGCCGCTCGCTCTTCATCGGGGCGACCCTGATCAACGGCGCCGCCGCAGCTTGTTGCATCGCGGTGGTCCGCCGGTGGACGACCGCCACCCGGGCGCTGTGGTCGGCACTGGCCATCGGTGTGCTGACCTTCGCCTTGGCCGCCTCGGGTCACGGGTCCACCACCTATTCCGAGACGGTACTCGGGGCCCTGGTCAGCCCCTGGAACCCGTTGGTCGTGATCTTTCCCCTGCTCTTGCTCGTCCTCTTGTGTGCCGGGGCCATGGATCGCTCGGCCCTCTCTGCCGTCGGAGTGCTCGTCGTCGGGTCCTTCGTCGTCCAGACCGACATCTCCACCCTGCCCCTGGTCTCCGTGGCCGTCGTTGTCGCCGAGGCCACCTGGGTGGTGGGTGAGGTCCGCCGTCGCCGAGGCCTTTCGTCACCGCCGACCCCCGTTCGGAACCGCGGGACGGTCGGGCGGGCACTCATCGCCGTCGGGCTCGTCCTCTTCGTCGTCATGTGGGTGCCGCCGTTCATCCAGCAGCTCACCAACCATCCCGGGAACATGACGCTCCTCTACCGCTACTTCACCTCTGGCCAAGCCGGGCATTCCTGGAGCACGGCCTTCGGGGCCACCGCCGCGGCCAGCGCCGTGTTGGTGGTCGGTCCTTCGGAGGTCATGCTGAAGGCGCTCCAGGGGTCGCAGCCCCATCAGGGGCTGGCGGCACTGGTCCTGGTGGTGACCATGGCACTGAGCCTGGCGTCCGCCGCCGTCGGATTCCGCGCCAGGTCGCGCTTCGGCGCTGCCCTCGGCCTCCTCGGTCTGCTCGGCTCTGTCGCCGTCGTCGTGGGGGTCACCCACGTGATCGGCCACCTGTACGGCTATCTGGTGATGTGGGCTGTCGTCCTGCCCGTGGTCGCCCTGGTTGCCGCCGGGGCCGTCGGTTTGCCCCGCCCGTGGTCGGCATGGGTGGTCCAAAAGGTTGGCCCGGCCATCGTCCGGATGGTGCTCGTGGCCCTGGTCGTGGTCGCCTCCTTTGCCTCCGTCACCCGGGTGGTGACCACGCCACCGCTCTCGGCGGCGTCGGACCCGGAGGTGGCCCAGCTGGTCGCCCTCATCACGCCGCAGCTTCGGCGGGGCGAGACGGTGGCCGTCAACGACGGCCGGGCGGGCACCAGCCAGGACGACGTGCTCATCAACATCGAGCGCTTCTTGGGGTTGGTCAACGTGTTGGATCGCGACGGTTATAAGCCCCAGGTGAACAAGTTCTGGCTGGTCGAGGTCGGCCCTGGGTACTTCGACAACGGGACCGCGGCTCGCAGCGTCCTGCTCACCACCTGGACCCCGGCGTCACCTTCCCGCGACGGCTACCTCGGGCGGGTAGGGGACATGGCCGTGCTCATCGGTCGAGAAGGGGAGTTCCTCCCGCCTCCCGGCTGACTCACGGTTGGGCGGTGGTGGGACCGATGGCCTTGGCCGCCGATCGCTGCCGCCAGCGCATGAGCGGTTTCTCGATCAGGAACCAGCTGCCGGTGGCGAAGGCGAAGACGATGGCCAGACGCAGGACCTCGGTGGGCCAGAAGCTCCAGTTCGTGCCGCCCGAGCCGGGATGGACGACCAGGAACACGGGGAAATGGATGAGATAGATGGCGTACGAGATCTCGCCGAGGAACACCAGTGGGGCTATTCCGACGAACCGCGATCCCACTGATGTCGGGCAGATGACGAAGAAGACCAAGATCACAGCCGCAGAGATGGTGGCCAGAGGAAGCCATACGACCACGAGGCTTTCCTGCCAGAGAGGTGCGTAAAGGAGCACCCAGATCAAGAAGGCGGTCGCCACCACCGCGGCCGCGGTCAGCAGCCTCTTGTAGGGGAGTCTCCAGCCGGTGAAGTAGCCGTCAGTTGCCAGAAGCCCGAGCAGGCAACCGACGAAGAGGCCATCAGCTCGAGTGTCGAAGGCGTAGTAGATCCGCGAGAACACGGCATGGTTGAAATGCGGCGCGCTGAAGGTGAGATACAGACGGTCCGCGATGCTGGCCGCGATGCCGACTCCGGCAAACCAGTAGGCGAGCTTGTGACGGTGCGTCGCCACCGCGACCACCATCAAGATCGCCCAGATGATGTAGAACTGCTCCTCGACCGAGAGCGACCAGGTCTGGGCCAAGAAGCCAAAGAACGGTGCGTGGCCCAGGGCTTGTCGATAGTCGGACCAGGTGATGGCGGCGAGGGCGTCGCCCCAGATCCGCTGGGGCACGTCGGCGACATCGACGAAGGCCGCATAGATACCCATGAGGGCGATGGTAAGAAGAAGTGGTGGCACCAGTCGAAGGAATCGTCTCGAGTAGAAGGCTCCGAGGTTGATCCTCCCGTTCCGGCGTCCCTCGGCGGCCAGCATGGACGTGATAAGGAATCCACTGAGCACGAAGAAAATCTGGAGTGGCATCCAGGCACCGGGAAGCGTGCGAAAGTTCGAGTGGTAGACGACCACGGGGATCATGCAGAGGGCACGGATGCCGGTGAGAGGCGGGCGGTTCCCCAACCGGAACTTGGTTTGGGAGCCCGTAGCCGGAGCACCGGATGCCGGCTTGTCGCGCGCTCCAAGTCCGACCGTAGGCTCGGAGCTGGACGTGGGCACAGAGCCCGACACATGCTCGATGTCGGCGAGCGCGGTCTCGCCTACTGGAGCATTCATCGCCCCGATGGTCGACGCTTCGGCTTCGGCACCACGAAGTGGACTGCGCTCTTCGTCCACCGCTGGATTATCGGCTCCTCCGGCAGGCGGAAACCCGAAGAACGGCTACATGCGGGTCTGCCCGGTCCCACAGTTGCATGCGTCGGACTCTATCGCATGCGTCCTGGCGCCCCTCTGCGGGCGTTTAGCCATGAGCGCCCTTCCGCAGCACACAGGCAGCCCAGGGATCGCCGCCGAGGTTGTCGCCTCGAGGAGCGGCAAGACAGGAGCTCAGGACGGCCGAGCTCGTCGGTAACGGAGCCGCGCTGATTCGCCGGACGTCGGTCCACACCCAGGCTCCACCCTGGTAGAGGGGAGCCACGCCGAGTACGGCGGTGAAGAACGCCACCCCGTACGACGTTCCCCTTCCCGTCTGAAAGACGGGGAGACCGTTGTCGTCGGGGACCACGACCATGGTTACCTGCCAGTCTCGTAGGGCGCTTCGCACCGCGGTCAGGTTTGAGCGGTCGAGGTCGGGCGACGCCAGGGTGGGGATGGAGGCGGCGCTCAACACGTTGAAGCCGGGTGTGTCGGCACCCGCCCGAGCGGAGGTGCCGCCCGGACCCCCACCTCCGGCCATCCGATACGGCAGGCCCGAGATGGCCTGCCAGGGGATCGACGCTTGCGAGTCGGCGGTCGGGAAGGGATAGGTGGCGAGCACCGCGGTCGCCGGAAGCTGCGTGCCTGCCGTCGTGAACCAGCGAGGCACGGTCACCGGGCGCATGGTCGTCGGGAGGTTGGGGGAGAGCACGGCGATCTCGGGTACGAGCGCCACTGCGGCCACGACGAGCGCGGCCACAACGGCCGCCACCCGACGACCGTCGGCCGGGTGGCCCCCGGTGGTCGGCGCCTGACGCCGGAGGCTCGACCGACGGGCGAGCCAATCGGCGACGGAGGAGTGGCAGCGGTCGACGATGATGGCGAGCATCGCCGTCGCACAGAGCACGAAGATGCTGGCGAATCGGTACTGCACGACGTTGAGGAGGACGGGAAGGTGGTAGAGGACCGACCATGGTCCCCAGTGGTGGGGACCGGCCGACAGGCTGAGGGCGAAGATCACGGCGCCGAGCGCGCCGAACAGCCAGAGGCGACGGTCCCGCCGCCAGACGATCACGCCGGCGGCCAGGACGGCCAGGAATCCCCATCCGAGGTAGGACGGTGACGGCCCGGCCACGCCGGCGAAGCCGCCGACAAGGCGCCCAGTGGCCACCAAGAACTTCGTGCTGATCGGGCCGTAGTGGCCGATCGAGTCCCAGAGGTTTCCCACGTTGTTCCCGACCAGTCCGGGGACGTTGCTGCTCCACACCGATCCCGACAGGTGGGCGGGCCCGGCCGCGAAGAACCAGACGGGGTAGGCCAGAAGTGCGGCGGCGACGACCACCGACAGCCCGAGGCCAACCACCGCATGTCGGAGCCGTCGCCGGACCTCGGCATGGTCGTCGAACCAGGCCACGGTCACGATCAGGACCGTGGCCACCAGGGCGGAGATGGCGACGAGGAGGGCGATCTCGATGCTCACGAAGAACTCGACGACGAACAGCAGCGCCAGTGCCGATCCCGTCACCGCCGGCCGTCGTCGCTGGCGGATCAGCAGCTCGTCGAGACAGCCGGCCATCAGAGGCAACAGAGCGACGCAGGCCAAGTTGATCCAGCCAAAGGCCAACTGCACGACGACCCATGCCGAGAATCCGTAGGCGAGGCCGCCGATGAAAGCCGCCGGCGCCCACCGCACGAAGCGCCGGAGAAACCAGTACATGGAGAAGGCCGTGACCGGCGGGACCAGGGTCGAGACGAGGTTGATGGAGACGACCGGCCCGAAGAGGACGGTGACCGGCGAGAAGAGAAGTCCCACGGCCGGCACGCTCGTGTCGTCCAACAAGTTGAAGCCATGCGGGAAGAACTGGAAGGTCGAGAACAGCGGGGAATGACCGTGTCCGAGGGCGAACGGCACCCAGGCCAGGTACCAGACCACCCGTCCGGCGTCGGTGCAGTCACAGGTCATGACCCCCGACGGGGAGCTCCAGGCATGCCACCAGAGGGCGAACCCGAGGGCCACGTAGAGAGCGGCGGCGAGCGCCGAGCTCGATGCCCGCGACCAGGGGCGACGGCCGCCATCTTCGTCGTTCGGGCCAGGGTCACCGGCGCGGCTGGTGGCTCCCGGGGACGAAGGGGCAACCGCGGGATCGGTCATGCGGAGCGGAGCACGCAGGCGGCCACCGACGATCCCGGCACGACGCCGCGGGTGCAGCGGGCGAAGGACGCCGCCGTCATCGGTACAGGAGCGGGGAGCGTCGACTCGAGGGTCCACACCCAGGCTTGGGCCTGTAGCGCCGGGGCGTCACCGATGGCCGCCGTGAACAACCCGACCGCATAGCCGACGCTCCTGCCTCTGTCGTAGGTGGGAAGGCCGGGTTGGTCGGGGACGACGACCGTCGTGACGCCCCAGCCCCGCAGCGCCTGGCGGATGGCGACAAGGTTGGTCGCTGTCGGCAGAGGTGCAAGGCCGAGGGGAAGCGACGCCCGGCTCAGCACCTCGAACCCAGGTCCCTCGGGGCCGGCTCGGGACGGTGTGATCCCCGGCCCCCCACCTCCCACCATCGAGAAGGTCATCCCTTCCGTTGCCTGCCAGGCCATCGACGACTGGATACCGCCGAGGGCCGCCGGGTAGGGCAGCACGACTTGGTGGCCGCCACGTCGTGGGGCGGCCACGGCGAACCATCTTGGTGCGCGCACGACGCGAGTGGCGAAGGGGATGTTGGACCAGAAGGCGACCGCGATGGGCACGAGGGCAACAGCCGTGACCGCCGCGGCGATGGGCATGGCCCGGTTGCGACCTATCCGGGCTCCGGCGATCTCATGTGTGCGGTCCACGATGACGGCCAGAACGATGGCCACACAGGTGTCGATGATCGAAGTGATGTTCACCGGCACGACGTTGACGAGCACCGGCAGATGGACGAAGAGACGCCACGGCGACCAGGTACCGGAGACGATGCCGAACGACAACAGGACGGCGACCAGCCCCAGGAGGCCGAACCACTGCACTCGCCGGTCACGGTAAGCGATGGCTGCACCCGTGACCAGGACGATGATCATGCCGACGCCGAGGAAGCAGAACAGCGGAAGAGCGGGTCCCTGGTAGCCACCGAAGAGGTGCATGATGTTGGTCAGGCCGGGCCCGACGAAGCCGTTGACGAAGTCTGCAGGCCGGTTGACTACCGTGCCGGCAGGCGAATCGGGCCAGGCTCGACCCACCAGATGAGCGGGGCCGGCGAAGAAGTACCAGAGGGGATAGGCGAGCAGCCCGGCCGCCACCACCCCGGCGGCCGCCAACCCGGGCATCGCCAGGCGGAGAGCCCGAGCGGCCGCTTCCGTCCGGCGAAGGACTACGGCGTGCACCACCACGCCGATGGCGGCCAGCACGGCGAAGAGAACGAGGAGGGCCAGCACCTCGACGCTCACGAAGAACTGGATGACCACGAGGAGGCCGAGGGCGGCGCCGATCATGACCGGAGGCCGGCGGCGACGGACGAAGAGCTCGTCGAGGCAGCCCAGGATGAGGGGCACGGCGGCCAGGAGCCCGAAGTTGGGGTGGCCGAGGGCCAGGCTCACCAGCACGAACGGTGAGAAGCCGAAGAACAGGCCGCCCACGAAGGCAGCCGGTGCCCAGGACGTCCACCGCCGCAGCAGCCAGAACATGGCCAGCGCCGACAGCGCCGGCGACAGGAGGTCGATGAGGTTGAGGGCGGCGACGGGACCGAAGATCCACGTGATCGGAGCGGCGGCGATACCCAGGCCGAGGGAGTTGGGCGTCATGTTGATGCCACGGGGAACGAAGAGCTTGGACGAGTAGAACGGGTTGAGCCCGTGGCTCAGGGCATAGGCCGGCCACTTGATGACCCAGAGCGTGAGGGCGGCGTCCCCACATCCGCACGTGGTCACCGACGCGAAGTGCGGCAGGACGTTCGCCCAGACGACGATCGAAGTGATCAGGTAGCCACCTCCGGCCACCACCATGGGTCGACGCAGAGACGGCCACGCAACCCCCTGGTGAGCGGGCCCAGGGGGTGCGGACCGTTCCGAGGGTGAAGGGAAGGATGGGTCTCCGGGACTGACCTTCGCTGGCTGTGAACGAGTGGCTCGACCGAGCACTTATCGTCCGTGCCCGGTCTCGTGGAGAACGATGCGCGTCTTCGGCGACCTCGCTGCACGCCCCCGGTCAGGACCGAGGGGATGGTAGGAACTACCGGGTGCGTGAACCGGCGGCACGACCGTCATCGAGCCTGACGCTCCTGCGAGTGGCGTGCCATGCGGTCGCCTGGACGGCCGTGCTCGCCCCCACCCTGGTCCAGATGGAACGGGGTTGGGCGCCGATCGGCGACGATTCGTTCATCGCCAGCCGGGCCTACGAGGTGTTCTCGCTGCACTCGCCGTTGGTCGGCATGTACGCCACGGGGCTCAGGGCGACCGGACATCGGATCTACGACCTCGGTCCGTTGGAGTCGTGGTTGCTGGCCATACCTGTGAGGATCGCGCCAAGCCAGGGTCCACTACTGGGTGCCGCCATCGTATGCGGCGGAGCGCTGTCGCTTTCGATTGAAGCCCTGTGGCGACATCGTGGATGGCTGGCGGCGATCATAGTGCCGATCGTGATGGTCGATCTGTTCTGGCGGACGAACCTTGTGCTCCAAAACATCGTCTGGAACGCGTATTTCGGGTTGATCTTCTTGATCGCCACCATTTGTCTGAGCTGGATTGTCGCCTGCGGCCGGCTGAGATGGTGGCCGGCCCTCGTGTTCACCGCGTCGGTGGCGGCGCAGAGCCATCTGATGTTCGCCCTCACCTCGGTGGCCCTGGTCGTGGTGTCGCCGCTGGTCGGACGATCCCGGTGTGGCGTCGTGGGATGGCGATGGTTGTTCTGGGGCGTGGTCGTCGGTGCTGCCGCATGGATCGCCCCCGTAGTCCAGGAGTTCAGCGGCTCGCCCGGGAACATGACCGAGGTGCTCCGTTACGGGCGAAGCCTCCCTTCGACGGGGATCGATTACGGGCTGAGGATGCTGACGATATCGGCGTCGCCAAAGCCCATCATGGTGACCCGCTTCCCGTCGGAGCTCTATGCCGACTTTCTCTTCGTCATCCCGCACGGACCGACGCTCGCCGGCATCGCCGTCCTGATAAGCCTGGTCGTTATCGCCCTCTTCGCTCGCCACCGGGGCGAACTCGACCTGGCTGCCCTCGCCCTGGTGACTTTCATAGTGGGGACGGGCACGGCGTTCGGGTTCTCGTCGATCGCCAAGAGCTACGTGCTGGGCGGCGCCTACCTGGTGATCTGCCTGTGGGTGCTCGGATTCCTGCTCTGGATCACGTGGATCTGGACGGCCGTCGTTCTGGTCGAGCAGGTGGTGCACCTGCGCACAGGCGTCCAAGGTGGACAAGGAGGGCATGTCAGGCGGCTGGCGCCCTCGGGAGCCCTCTACCTGCTCGCCGCGCTGGGCCTGGCCGGGATCGCTTGGCTCTCTGTGTCGACGACCTCCGAGCCGGCCACCGTAGGCAGGACGGCCGTCTCCGACGTGCAGAAGGTGGCCGCGGCTGTGGAGAAGAGGGTGGCACCCCCGGGACCCGTGACCTTCGGGATCATCCCGAGCGGGCGAGTGGCCTCGCTGCCACAGGAGGAGGGCGGGCCGCTGGCTTTTCTCGATGCGGTCTCGAACGGGGTCGAGTACCAGCTCATCGTGGACGGTTGGGAAACGGGACTGCCCCGGGCGGTGAGCCAGTTCTTCGACGTGCCCGGCAAAGGCTGGCCCAAGGTCGAGGTCACCTTCAATGGCGGACGGGTCCAGTCGACCCGCCTGGTGGGCGGCTGACATCACCGGGCCGCCCGCAGTCTTCACCGGACATCACTTCCGTCGGCGCGAGCTCTACGAAATTGGTGACGACGAAGAGCCAAAGGGTGGAGAACCACAGGAATCTGGTTGCCAAGACGGTCACCAAGCTCATGTTGCCGTAGGTGAAGGATGTATAGGCGGCCCGATTGGCGAGAACAACTGGCAGTTGGAGCCGTTAGGTATGGAAGGGTGGCCGGGGGAGGCGCGGCGATGGTGATCCAAACCGAGATGTTGGGAGACGGGGAGAATCCGTCCTTGACGAGTGGGATGAGAGCCACCGAGGAAACCAACCCATACCGGAGCGTCGAAGACCAACCGTTCCGACCAGCCGATGACCCCATCCCAGAAGGGAAAGCCGACTCGTGCCGGAACTCGAGCGCCTCGTCGCTCATCGTCCGTTGGAACGTGCGGGGGACGTCGGTGCGCTCGGAGCCGGCCTCGAGCGGAGGCCTGGCTCTATGGGACGGAAGTGTAGCCAGGGGCCTTTACGACCGATGCTGACGACGGGATACGGCTCGGCGCGCCAGCTGAGCATCAACGGTTCGGATCCTGAGGCACAATGAGTTGATGGCAAAGGGGGGGGTGCCGACGGCCGCCATCACCAGCGATCAGGACTCGGTGCCCTCGTCACAATCCGTGCCTCCCGTTGCGTCGAAGACAGAGACCGTCGCCTCGCCGGGCGCGGCCGCAGTGCCCTGGCGCCTCGGCAACAGGCCACCCCTTACCGGTCTTCGGGTGCCGTTCATGGCCACCGTCTTGATCTTCCATTCGAATTTCCGGACGCTGCCAGGTTCGTGGGTCTCGCTCGCCATCTTCTTCGTCCTGAGCGGCTTTCTCATCACCGCCATGTTGGCCGGTGAACAGCAGCGGACCGGGACCTTGAGCCTCAAGAACTTCTACTCCCGACGGGCCGTCCGTCTGTTGCCGCCCCTGTTCATCACCGTTGCCCTCCTCGCTGTCTATGCCAGCATCGTGCACGTCCACGCGGCCGCCAACGACCTGTGGACCAACGTTGCCGGGGCGGTGTTCTATTTCGCTGATTACCAAGCTGCGTTCCATCACGAACCGGCCATTGGCTATCTCTCGCAGTGCTGGTCGTTGGCCGTCGAAGAGCAGTTCTACCTGATCTGGGCCATCCTGCTCTTCGTGGCGTTGCGCTACAGCACTCGGCGTCTTGCCTACGGAATCGCCATCGTCGGGGTCTTGGCTTCGTTTGCCGACCGGATGTACATCGTGCTGCATGCTCCTCACTGGAACTCGATCGTCGCCGGCAGGGTGTACTACGCCTTCGATACTCGGGCCGACGCCCTGTTCGTCGGCTGCCTGCTCGGACTGGTGGCCACCGGCGGCTATCTCAATGACTGGCCACAGTGGGCAAAACGCGCCCTGTCGTTCCTCGCTCTGGCCGCCATCGGGAGCCTGCTGTGGGTCATGTTCGACGTCGGCCTTGCCGCTCGCTCCTTGCCGTTGTGGTGGATCCCGATCAGCGAAGTGGCGACGGTGGTGATCATCACCTACTTCCTAATCCATCCGACGAGTATGACGTCGAAGTTGCTCGGACTGCCCATCCTGGTCCTCCTCGGGAACATGACCTATTCGGTCTACGTCTTCCATTGGCCGGTGTACGTGGCCCTCAGCCCGTTCGGCATAGGGATGCATTGGCCGTTCTGGGCGCTTGAGACCCTCCGCCTCGTCATCATCATGGGCCTCGCCGTGGCCAGCTGGTTGCTCGTCGAGAAGCGGCTCATGGTGTGGCGAAAGAAGACCTTTCCGAGCGGTGAGACGAGGGACGCTGCCCATCCCGATCTGTCGACCCTGACCGTACGATCGCCAGAAACATGAACGCCAGTCATGCTCGGACGCCTCCGGCTCGGAGCGGCATCGCCCGGCTCCGGTCCACAGAATGAGGCTCACTGACAACAGTTGCGTCCCGTGAGCCGCCTTCTCGATGTGGACGGCCAAGGCGACGACGGCGTGGACTCCGAAGCGGGAACCGTCACCGGAGGCACGCCGGTCCGGACTCTTTCACCTTCCCCCTCGAGCATCAGGTGGTGGCCCCTGCTCGTGCCGCTGGTCATCGTCCTGGTCGGGGCCTGGCAGTACCGCTGGGTCGACGAGGACGCCTTCATCAACTTCCGCATCATCGACAATCTCCTCGCCGGGCACGGCCTGGTCTTCAACGTAGGTGAGCGCGTCGAGGTCGACTCCGACCCACTCTGGCTGTTCACCCTGACCGGTCTCCACGAGATCCTCCGCTTCCTCTCCCTCGAGTGGCTCTCGGTCCTCCTCGGTCTTGTCTGCACCGGAGCCGGTTTCGTGAGCGGCGGCCGTGCTGTCCAGCATCTGTTCGCCGAGCGCGAGGAGTCCGCCACCATCCTGCCGGTGGGCCTGCTGATCGTCTCGGTGGTGGCCGGCGTGTGGGAGTTCTCGACGTCGGGCCTGGAGATGTCCATGGTCTTCCTGTGGATCGGCAGCTCGTACCTGTTGCTGGTCCGCTATGCGCGAGAGCGGCGCCGCGCCCTTCCTGTGGCCCTGGTGATGGGTCTCGGGACACTCATCCGCCCCGAGCTCGCTCTCATGACAGTGGTCTTTCTGGCCGCCCTGCTGTGGGTCATGGCGGCCCCGGACCACGGAACTCGACGGGCATGGGCCCTTCGTGCCGCCGCCGCTCTCGCCTGTGCCCTTGCCCTTCCGGTGCTCTTCGAGCTGTTCCGGATGGGCTACTACGGGCTGGTGGTTCCGAACACGGGCCTGGCCAAGGCCGGTGGGTCGGCCTGGTGGTCCCAGGGATTCACCTACCTCTGGAACTTCGTCTCCCCCTACACGCTGTGGCTGCCACTTGCGTGTTGTGCCCCGCTCCTTGCCCTTCCGTTCCGGCGGTGGTGGCGGCGCGGGGACCGGATGGGCGCGGTGCTCCTGGTGGTCCCTGTGGCTGCCGGCCTGGTCGACGCGCTCTACGTCGTCCACCTGGGCGGCGACTACATGCACGCCCGGTTGTTGTTGCCCGGTTTCTTCGCCGTGTGCCTACCTATCGCCGTCCCTTTGCAACGGCGGTCGGCCCCGATGGCACTCCCGCTGGTGGTCATCGCCGTCTGGTCGGCCGTCTGCGCCGGCTGGCTGCGGTTCGTCCCACCCCCGGTGACCAGCCTCAACCCACAGACTGTGTTCATCTCCAACGAGAGGAACAGCTGGATCAGCGCCACGAAGAACCAGCACCCGATCACCGCCGCCGACTATGCCAAGGCTCTTTCCGGACAGGCGGGTTCCTATCTGGCCCACCTGGCCAGCCATGTACCGGCCGGACGGCAGGAGATGTTGATCATCACCGATCCCTTCGCCCCGATCGGAAGTGCCCTACGGGGTCCGGCAGCATCACACCTTCCCTTCACCTTGGTGGTGAACGTGCCGGCCATCGGAGTGATCGGCTACCTGGCCGGTCCCAAGGTGTACATCTTCGACTCCTATTCGCTGGCCAATCCGATCGGCAGCCATACGGTGATCACCCATCACGCAAGGCCCGGCCACGAGAAGTACATCGGCCCGGCATGGATGGTGGCCCGGTTCGGGGTTCCCGGGGCGACGATCAGGGCGGGCAACGGTGATCAGCTGGCGCCGGCTCAGGTCCGGGGCGCCCGCCGGGCGCTTGCCTGCCCGCCACTGTCGTCCTACCTACAGGCCATCACCTCACCCTTGACCCCTTCGCGCTTCTTCTCCGACATGGCGCACTCGTTCGGCTACTCCACCTTCTCGTTCAGCGCCCAACCGACCCAGGCCGCTGGCGAGCTCTGCGGCCCACCGGCGACGGGAGCCTCATCGTGACGAGCCGATCACTGGCACAGCTGCCGGACGCGGGTCGGCCCGCTCGGGGTCAGGTCGGAGCCCGGGCTCCCAAAGCGGCAAGCTGGGGCAGGATCTTGGGGGCGAGGTAGGTTCCGGCGGCCTCGGTGGTGTGGACCCCGTCGGGAAAGCGCACGGCCTGACCGTTGATCCGGTAGGTGTAGTGCCCGTCCGGGTCGAGGTACTGGTGCAGCTTGACCACGGACACGTTCTTCGGGTGCTCGGCGGCGACCGCCGAGATCATCGAGTTGAGAAGGTTGACCCGGTCTGGCGCGTCCTCGTCCCACGGCTTCCCGTCCGGCTGTTCACCGCTGTCGAAGTAGGGGGCCGTGGCGATGGCCACCTGGGCACCGTGTGCTCCGAGGACGGAGACCGCCTCCTCCAGTCGTGACCGCTCGTAGGCATTGAACGAGGGATCACCCAGGTGCTGCCACCGCCCTTGGTAGAAGCGGTCCATGGTCTCCCACCAGCCGATGACCAAGAACACGACCTGGGGGTGCATTTTGGCGACGTCCGTGCCCCAGATCTCGGGCCACTGGGCACAGGGGGCCAACGGGTCGGACGGCGTGCCGTGCAGGTCGTAGGGGTTCGAGGTCACGAGCCCACAACCGTCGAGGGGACGCCCTCGGAGGACCACCCCGTACTGCGAGGCGTACGGCGTCATCCAGAACCCGACGGTGAGGGACAGCGAGTCGCCGACCACGAGAACCCGAACCTGGTTGCTGCCCTTGGGGAACGGCGCCTTCTCGTAGGTGGCTACTTTGGACTTGAGCTGGTTCTGGGGGACGAGGATGTTGGTCGCCGCCCCGGCGGTGGAGGTGGTGAGCACGAGCACGGCGGCGGCACCCACCGCGCCGGCCGGCACCCAGGCCCACGATCGCCAGCCCTTGAAGGTCTTCTGCCTGACCGGCGTCTCGACCACGTACCAGGACACCATGGCGATGGCGAACGTGACGAGGAGCCGGAGGGCGAACAGGGGATAGCCCGTGAGCCCCGTCCTCGACCCGTCCAGGACGAGGAAGACCGGCCAGTGCCAGAGGTACAGGCCGTAGGAGATGCGCCCGATATAGGCCAACGGCCGCACGCCGAGGACCCGGGCCGGCCATCCGGCCGGGGCCAGCGTCACCCCGCAGATGACGAGGGCCACCATCACGTCGGCCACCAAGAAGCCACCCCGGAAGACGATGTCCAACGACGCGTTGATGCGCGTCCACTCGATGATGAAGATGGCAGCTCCGGCAATGGCGATGGCCGAGAACGCCGTTTTCGTCCGGCGGCCGGTTGCTACCGGGCGACCGTAGAGAAGGATGCCCATGGCTGCGCCGGTGAGGATGTCTTGGGCTCGGGTGTCGGTGCCGTAGTAGAGCCGGTTCAGGTTCTCGCCGCCGTGGAACAGGAAGGCCATCTCGGTGGCCGAGGCCAGCACCCCGACCACGGCCACGACGAAGAGGGCCCGGGGCGACTTGGTCAGCTTCAGCACGGCGACGACGACGAGCGGCCAGACCAAGTAGAACTGCTCCTCGATGGCCAGGGTCCAGGTGTGGAGCAAGGGGGAGGGGGCCGACACCTGCACGAAGTAACTCTGGTCGGCCAGGATCTGGTGCCAGTTGGCCACGTAGAACAACGTTGCCAGCCCGTCACCGCGGACCAGTGATTGCGTCCCGTCGGGGGCGAACAACAAGGCATAGAGCCCGATGCCGCCGAGCAGCACGAACAACGCCGGCAGGAGCCGCCGGGCTCGCCGGGCCCAGAAGGCTCGCAATCGGATCGTCCCCGACCTGGTCCACTCCTTCATGAGCAGCATGGTGATCAGGAAGCCGCTCAGTACGAAGAAGACGTTGACCGAGATCACACCGCCGGTGGCCCAGGCAAACCCGCCGTGGTTGGCCATGATGCCGAGAATGGAAACGGCACGGATGCCGTCCAGCGCCGGCATGTACGACAGGTGAGTCCCCACCCCCAAGGGCGGCTCGGCCCCGTGTTTCTCGCTCAATGGACCCCTCCGGGTACTGCCGACCGAAAACGGTAGTGCATGGAGGCTGCCCGTCCGGATCGGCCGAGGTGTAGGAGCGCCTTGTTTTCGGCCACCAAACGAGCAATACGGCGCCGTGCGCACCACGATCTCGGCGGCCCAAGCCGTGATGCCCGGTCGGCGCGGCCGCCACCTCTAGCCTTCTTGCCGCCTCCTGCTCCGGGAGGGTTCGTGCGCACCGGGCGAGAATGGAGCGGCGTGACCGATCAGCAGTCGTCAAGCCCAAGCAGAGTGCCTTACCGGGCCGGCGGCTCGTCGCCCTCGGTAATCACATGACGAGGCCCTCGGCACCGGAGGAGCCGGTCGCTGCCATGACGGTCGATGGCCTCCGTTCGTCCGATGCGACAAGTGTCTCTACAGGATGGCGGTCACTGCTTGTCGTCGGAGCCGTCTATCTAATTGCCGCGGTCGGACTCTGGTGGCACGTATGGACCGGAGCCCCGGCGTCGACGACAACCTGCGGGTGCGGAGATGCGGCTCGCTTCATTTGGTTCTTCGAGTGGCCGATCTACGCCATCGGTCACGACCACAACGTCCTCTACTCACAGTGGCTCTTCCACCCGACGGGCATCAACTTGCTCGACGACACCAGCGTGCTGGCCCTGGGCGTGGTGCTCGGACCGGTGACGGCGCTGTTCGGGCCGGTGGCCGGCATGAACGTGGCGCTGACCCTGGCCCCTGCCCTCTCGGCGTTGGCTGCCTTCGCCTTGCTGCGCCGCTTCGTCCGTTGGTGGCCGGCGGCGGTGGTGGGGGGTGCGATCTACGGGTTCTCGCCCTTCATCGTCACCGAGCTCGCTTTCAACCAGCTCAACATCGCCTTCCTGGCCGTGCCCCCCCTCATGGTGATGGCCCTTGATGAGTTGCTCGTCCGGCAACGGAGGTCACCCGTTCGCGTCGGGGCTGGGCTCGGCGTGCTCATCGTGGTGCAGTTCTTCGTCAGCACCGAGGTCCTGGTCATCACCGGGCTGTTCATGGTGCTCGGGGTGGTGCTGTTGGCCGCCACGGCTGCCGTTCGCCGGCCCCAGGAGCTACGGGCGCGTCTCCCAGCCGCGGCCCGAGGCCTGGTCGTGGCCGTAGGTGGAGCCGCCTTCGTGCTCGCCTATCCGGTGTGGTTCCTTCTTCGGGGCCCGGCCCATCTAAGTGGCCCGATCTGGTCCAACGGCACCTCGTTCTCCGAGTACGGCACCACCCTCTGGAGCTTCTGGCGGGCCGGCGGCCTCGGTCAGGTGCGCGGCCTCTCACTGCGGTTCGGGGGGTACCAGGGCCCACTGCTTCCGGGACTGGGCTACCTCGGGACCGGCGTGGTCGTCGTGGCGGTGGTCGGCCTGGTGGTCTGGCGGCGCGACCGACGGATCGCGTTCTTCGGCGTCCTCGGCCTGGTGGCTGCCGCCCTCTCCCTGGCGCCCGGTCACGGCTACTGGGTGCCGTGGCAAGCCATCGACCACATCCCACTGGTGGGCGACATCGTGGAGGCGCGCTTCACCGTGGTTCTCGTGCTCTGCACGTCGATCATGGCCGCCCTGGTCCTCGACCACGTCCACGAGGCGGTCTCAGATCGGCGGTTCGTCGCCCCGGTGCGCCGCCTGGTGGTGATGGCGGTGGTGGCCGTGGTCATCGTGCCTTCGCTCGTGGTCTTGTGGCCGAACCTACCGATCACCACACGCCCGGTCGTTCTGCCGGCCTGGTTCGCCGACGTAGGTGCTCACCTGCCGGCCGGCCAAGTCGTCCTCGTCTACCCCACTCCCTTCTCGGGCCTGCAGTCCTCGCAGGCGTGGCAGGCGGTCAATCGCATGCAGTGGGCACAGGCGGGTGGGGGAGGTCCGACCGGCCAGGCCCGACGAGCGGGCCGGGCGCGACCTGGTTTCGAGGTGCTGTCGCAGGCCTCGCTGGCGCTCGGGCCCGCTCCCGTGCCCACAGCGGCCAACGTTGCCGCCGTGCGCCACGCCCTGGCCGACTGGGGCGTCACTATCGTCGTCGTCCCCGATCAGGGCGACCTTGCGCCTTACGACCGGGGACGGAGCACCGCTTACGCTCTGGGACTTCTGACCGCGGCCGTGGGCCGTCGGCCCGCATTCAGCCACGGTTCGTGGGTCTGGACCTCCGTCCAGTCACCGGTGGCGCCGGTGGCCCTGTCGATCACCGCCTTCGAGCGGTGCACCGGCGACGGCAATGCCGACCCGCAGTCAGTGCCCGGCTGCGTGCTCGGGCCTCCTTGACCAGGAGATTGAGAGGTGGTGCATGGACCTGTCCACTCCGAAACCCTACGATTTCACCTTCTGGCGCAGGGGGGGCGCCTCATGGCAGTGCGGCCTTGGGGGTGATGGGACAGTGATCGGTACTCCGGCGACAGGCCCGTGTCGCCGTGCCGACGGCGGTCCCCGGGGCTCTCGGGACCGCACTTTCACCCAAGACGGCGTCCGGAGCGAGCAGCAGTGACGACCGCGGAGCGCCAACTGGCTGCCGGGCCGACAGACCGGATCGACGTTCCGGACCCTGCGGGCCCGCCGCTGGCGGGGATCGGTCGTTCCGCGGCCTGGCCCGCGCTCCGAACCATGGCCCTCGCCGGCACCACCTACATCCTCCTCTCACTTGGAGTGTGGTGGCACGTCTGGACGGGCCATCCAAGCACCACCACCACCTGCGGATGTAGCGACTCGTCGCTCTTCCAGTGGTTCCTGGCTTGGCCGGCTTACGCCATCTCCCATGGACTCGACCCCTGGTACGCGTCGGACATGTTCTACCCGCACGGGATCAACCTCCTCTCGAATACGGCGGTGGTGGGCGTCGGGGTCGTCCTCGCCCCTGTGACCTGGTTGTTCGGTCCTATCGCAACGTTCAACGTGGCCATCACTCTCGCCCCCGCCCTCTCCGCCTTCGCCATGTTCGTATTGCTGCGCCGCTGGGTGGCGTGGGCGCCGGCCGCCTTCTTCGGCGGACTCCTCTACGGCTTTTCGCCCTTCATCCTTATCGAGCTCACCGACGGCCATCTCATGCTGGCCATGGCGCCCATGCCCCCCCTTCTCGTGCTCTGTCTCGACGAACTCTTGGCCAGGCAGCGTCGCAGCCCGGTGATGGGCGGCGTGCTTCTGGGCCTCGTCGTCACCGTGCAGTTCTTCATCGGGACCGAAGTGCTGCTCATCGTGTCCATCGCCGCGGCCATTGGCATCGTCCTCACCCTCATCTACGGGGCCGTCCACCGCGACGTCCTCTTGCGAAGAGTCCGACACGCAGCGCTCGGGTTGGCCGCGGCGTCCGCTACGGTCGCGGTGCTGCTCGCCTACCCGACCTGGTTCGCGCTGGCCGGACCGGCGCACCTGTCCGGACCAATTTGGGGCTCTGACCTCATCAGCTATGAGGGAACGAACGTCCACGATTTCTTTTTGCCGGCACGGTCGTACCCCCAGGTCTTGTCGCTGGCGCACAGGTTCGGCGGCTATCAGGCGCTTTCGTTCTCGGGTCAATACCTGGGCATCGGGTTGATAGTCGTGCTCGTAACCGGACTCGTCGTGAGGTGGCGAGATCCTCGGCTCTGGCTCTTCGCCATCGTCGGTGTGATCGCCGTCCCGCTCTCGATGGGGCTTGCACCATCCGGGTCACCGACGCTATGGGGCTTCTTTGTTCATTTTCCTCTCCTCAACAACGTCATCCCCGGTCGGTTCCTGATCGTCACCTATCTGTGTGCGGCGGTCATGCTCGGGCTGATCATCGACCACACGCGTACCAGCTTTGGCCGTTGGGTCGACGTCCGAGATGTTAGGGGCAGTGACGATCATGCTCGCCTGGCGACTCGATGGCGCCCGGCAGGCTCGTGGGCTGCCATCGGCGTTTCGCTGATTGCGCTTGTGCCGATCCTCGCCTACCTCGCGGGTAATCTGCCCTTCACCACACAGTCGGTGGAGCTGCCCAAATGGTTCGAGACCGTTGGCCCACACGTCGCAAGTGGCGCAGTAGTTATTACCTTTCCCGTCCCCTGGGACTTTCGTACGAGCAGCTTGACCTGGCAGGCCGTCGATGGCATGTCCTTTGCTCAGGTGGGTGGTGGCGGCCCGGAGGCAATCTCCTCACGGGCCGGCAAGGAAGAAGCCGGGCAGAGCTATCTCGGAGAGGTCTCTATTGACGGTGGGCAACTTACGATCACCCCGAATGGTGTGGCGGTATCGCGCCAGGCACTGAACGTATGGGGCGTCACTACGATCGTTGTTCCCGACACCCATTCGCTTCCGACCTACGAGAGGCTTCATGCCGTCCGCAGTGCCGTCGTGTTGATGACAGCGGCGACGGGCAGGCTGCCGACCCGCCGAGCAGACGCATGGGTCTGGACCGACGTGGAGCAAAGCCCACCGCCGGTCCTCCCGTCTTCCGCGGCATTGGCGGCGTGCAATGGCGGCTCCCAGTCGGGGCCGGTCGCCTCCATCGAAAGGTCCGCCGCCTGCGTGCTGGCGGCGGCTTCGCAGCCGTAGTGAGCTCGGTGCCCCGTGCCCATGGGCCGCGGCGGACGACGGTTCATCGTCCCGCGTCCCCAGCACCGCAGCGTCAATGACGGCTCCGCACGAGGTGAGGGCACCCGCTCTGTCGGAGAACCCCTCTCGGGCCTCAGTGGCTGGCTCAGTGACCCCACCGGCACCGGGTGACGCACCTCGGCGGGGTTGGGAGGCCGGAGGCCTTCGCCGGTTCTCGGCGCTCGACGGAATTCGTGCCTTCGCGGTCATGGCCGTGCTCCTCTACCACGCCGGCATCTCGTGGGTAGGAGGCGGCCTCCTCGGCGTCGACGTCTTCTTTGTGCTCTCGGGCTTTCTCATCACCTCGTTGCTCTGCCGGGAGCTGAGTCGGAGCGCCACGGTGCGGCTCGGTCGGTTCTGGGCTCAACGGGCTCGGCGATTGCTGCCGGCGTTGATCGTCCTGCTGCTCGGCGTGGCCGCCTATGCCTATGCCTTCCGCAACTCCGTCGACCTCTCGCTGATCCGCGGCGACGCCCTGGCCACGTTGTTTTACGTGGCCAACTGGCATTTCATCTTCGCCGACCAGGGATACTTCGCCCAAACTGCGGCCCCCTCGCCGCTCCTGCACACGTGGTCACTGGCCGTCGAGGAGCAGTACTACCTGATCTGGCCGCTTGTCGCCCTCTTCGTGGCACGGCGATGGGGGATCCGGGCCTTGGCCGTGACCGCCGGGGTGGCAGCGGCTGCGTCGGCCACGCTCATGGGCACCCTTTACGCGCTCGGCACGTCGGTCGACCGCCTCTACTACGGCACCGACACCCGAGCCCAGGCGTTGCTCGTGGGCTCACTGCTCGGCGCCATCGGTACCCATCGGGGCGAGTCGTTCTCCATCCTGCCGGATCGGTGGACCTCCACTCGATGGCGGCGCCGGATATGGGCGGCGGTCGGCATCTGCGGTGCTGCCTATCTGGTGTGGGCCTGGCACGCGCTCCAAGGTCAGGACCCGTTCCTATATCACGGTGGCTTCTTCGTCGTGGCGCTGGCCGCGGGTGCCGTCATCGTGGCCTGTGTGACCCTGCCCGGGTCCGTGCTGGCCCGCTTTCTCTCCGTGCCGGTGATCGTCTTCGTGGGGCGCATCTCTTACGGGCTATACCTCTACCACTGGCCCCTCTTCCTCGCCATCGACCATGAACACACCGGCCTGAGCGGTGCGTGGTTGCTGCTTGTTCGCCTGGCCGTGACCTTCGCCGTTGCCACCGTCTCCTTTCTCTTCATCGAGGAGCCGATCCGCAGGCACCGCATGTTTCGTGGGCGGATGGGGGTCGGGCTGGCAGCCGCCGCTGCAGTGGTCACGGCCGCCGCCGTCCTTGCCGCCACTGTGGCCCCGACCGTGGCAACCGTCAGGCAAGGCAGCTCTTTCCTGTCGCCGGCCGAGCGCCAAGCGCTGGCTTCCAGTCACGCCTTTTCGAAGCACCCGGTCCGGTTCCTCCTGGCTGGCGATTCCCTGGCGCAAACGCTCGGCAACGGCCTGATCTTCGACTCGGTCCGGCGTTACGGGGTGCAGGTCGACGACGGAGGCGTGGATGGATGCGACCTCGACGACGTCGAGGTGCGTGTGTCCGGAACCGTCGAGCCGTCCCCACCGGGTTGCGCACATTGGCGGATGGAATTCAAGACGGCTGTCGACGGCATCCGTCCGGACGTGGTGGGTGTGCTCCTCGGGAAATGGGAAGTGACGGACCATCTGTGGCACGGACAGTGGGTACACGTTGGCCAGCCGGCCTGGGACCGCCACCTCGTTACCGAGCTTGACCAGGTTGCCGACATCTTCTCTTCCAAGGGGGCCAAGGTGATCTTCTTCACCTGTCCCTACGTCGACCCATCCGTCGAGGCGGCCAACGGAACGCCTTTCCCCGAAAACGATCCTTCTCGCATGGATGCATGGAACCGAGTGGTTGTGGAGGCAGCCGCCAAGCGGAGGGACACGGTCACCGTCATCCGTCTCAATCGACTACTCGACCCCCATGGCCGGTTCCAGGCGGTGGTGGACGGCTACACGGTGCGGTGGTCGGACGGCATCCACATCTCGATCGCCGGGGGTGTGCTCGCCCAACGCTGGATCATGCCGGTCGCAGGCCAACTGGGTCTCGAGTCACAGGCGCGGACGGCCCACCGATGAGTGTCCTCGACCTCCAGCCCCAGGTGGAGGGGGCGGCATCGTCCGAGGAGCTGGCCGCCCGCCCATCGGCCACCGGCAAGGACCGCATTGTCGCTCTCGACGGCTTGCGGGCGGTCGGCGTGCTGCTCATCATGGGTTTCCATTTCGGTGTGGGCTGGCTCCCCGGTGGCTTCGTGGGCGTCGACCTGTTCTACGTCCTATCCGGCTACCTCATCACCGGACTGCTGGTCGGCGAGTTCAAGCGGCGAGGGAGCATCAAGCTGCTGTCGTTCTGGTTACGTCGTGCCCGCCGCCTCCTCCCGGCGCTCATGATCGTGCTGATAGTGGTCACGCTGCTCGTCCGCTACGACACCACGCCCGGCACATACCCCGACTTCCGGATGAGCGCGCTGTCCTCCCTCTTCTACTTTTCCAATTGGTGGCAGATAGCCGCCAGCGGAAACTACTTCGTGGCTACCGGGCCGCCCTATCCGCTCACCCATACGTGGTCGCTCGCCGTCGAGGAGCAGTTCTATCTGATCTGGCCGCTCGTCGTCCTCGGCGTGATGCATTTCAGCCGGGTCTTTGCTCGCGGCATCAAGGTGCTCTTGACGCTGTCGGCGGCGGGGGTGGTGGCCTCGACCCTCGAGATGGCTCTCCGCTACGGGCCGACGGTCAACACCACCCGCCTCTATTTCGGGACCGACACCCATGCCCAGTCGGTGATGGTCGGAGCGGCCCTCGCCTGCCTCCTCACCATCGTCCAGCTGCGAAGGGGGGCCGACGGCATGGCCCCTTCGGCCCGAACGGGCATCGCCCGACTGGCGCTGCTCTTCCTCGGCCTGTGCGGCCTGGGCGGGATCCTGACCTTGTCGGTGGTCATGGCCGGGACCGACGCCCTCACCTACGAGGGCGGGATCCTGCTGGCCGCCGGGTGTTCGGCGGCCCTCATCGCCGCTGCCGTCTGCGTGCGAGCCGGCTTCTTCGCACGCGGTCTGGCCGTGCGACCACTCGTCTGGATGGGAACCGTCTCCTACGGCGCCTACCTCTGGCACTACCCGATCGCCGTGTTCATGGACTCGCAGGCAACGGGGCTCAGCGGCTTCTGGCTATTCAGTGCCCGCTTCGCCACCACCTTCGGCATCGCCGGCGCCAGCTACTACCTCGTAGAGCGCCCCATCATCGTGGGCACGTTCTGGCGATCGCTCCGAGCCGTGGCGCCAGCCGTCGCCGCTATGGCCGTGACGGTGGCCGTCATAGTGGCCGGGACGACGTACGCGGCGATGGCCGCCGTGCCCGTCCACCGGTACCGAGCGCCCTCGGCGTCCGCCGTCATCGCCGGCGCTGTCCACCCCCCATTGGTGGTGGTGCTCGGCGACAGCACGGCCGCTTCGCTTTCCGTCGCCCTCCAGTACACCGCGCCAACGGGGACGACAGTGACCGATGCCGGGCTGTTCGGCTGCGGACTGGCCATCGGCTCCTGGGTTTCCAACGATCCCCCGACGCCGGGCCTGGCCATGTTCCCAGCCTGCAACTCCGCGACCCCCCCGGACCGGCAGTGGCCGGCCATCGACACGAACAATGTTCGGCCCGCCGTCCGCGGTGACGTGGTGCTCTTCATCGCCGGCCCGTGGGAGACGCAGGACATCGAGCGCAACGGCCACTGGACGAACATCACCCAGCGCTCGTTCCAGAGCTACGAGCTCTCCCAGATGCGAACCCTGGTACGCATCGCCACGGCACACGGCGCCCACCTCATCCTGGCCACCATGGCCCAAACGGCGGTTGGTGCCTCTTTCCACCAGAAACCAGCGGCCCAGGACTCGCGGCGACGCAGGCTCATCTACGACCATCTGCTCATGGAAACGGCGAAGAAGTACCCAGGGAAGGTCAGCATGCTAGCCCTGGGGAACATCCTCTCGCCGGGAGGCGTCTTCCACTTGCGCCTGGACGGGGTGCAGGTCCGCACGCCCGACGGCATCCACACGCCGTCCTACGAGCCGGGCAACCCGTTCACCAACAATTCGACCCAGGCGGTGGCCGATGCCTTCTACAACTGGATCTCCCCGAGGATCTGGCCGTTGATCCTGGAGGCTGAGGGCTCGCGGCCGAGGAGCACCAGGGCCCGATGATGTCGACCGTGCCGATTGTCAAGGACCCCTCCGCGTCGGACGAGCTGCGGGCCGAACGGCGTGATCTACGCCCAGAACGGTCTCGTCCGGGTGGGCGAATTCAACAGCCTCTTGACGTCGGTCGCCCGGAAGCGGAGCCATGCGGTCACGGTCATCAACCTCAACCGGATACAGGATCCCACGGCTAGTTCGAGGCGGTGATCGACGGGATCGCCGTGCGCTGGGCCGACGGGATCCACATCTCGATGCAGGGCGGGAGTCCCGTCACCATCCTTCCACCGTGGCCCGACTCGAGCTGGAGCGCAGAATGAGATAGTCGAAAGGCTACGAGACGGCCATCAGGCCCGAGGCCGCCGCGTTGGGCCATCCGCTCACGGACCGGCACCATCCGGGCGGCCAGCGCCACGAAGAAGAGTGGGGACGACGAGGGTCAGCCCGGCCTCGCACGAGCGTTTCCGCCGCCCAGGCGACGTCGATGAGAGCAGCGCCCCGCGGCCCGGGTGATCGGAAATAGCAGGCGACGGCCAGCAGGATCTGGGCCGTGTGAGCAGGATCACTTCTAGTAGAACGTGCCATTGAAAAACGAGCGAGATATCAGAGCTGTCGTGATTCCGACGATGCCGACAATTACCCACAACAAAGGAAGGGGTACGCGACGAAGGCAGACCACACAAGGTGCAGCAAGGACAACGCTGCGATTCCACGTGTTGTTGGTAAACACGAGGGCAAGGATGACAGCTATTCCGACCATTGCTGGGTAGACGTTCAACGCGTCTCGTCGATTCCGCAGCCAATGGCGTGCTTCTACGACCACGCTGGCAACAGAGATTCCAATTGCGATCACCACTTGGAGCGAATAAAGGGGAGCAGAGGTTCGCCCCATCTGCGTCTGCTCGATCGTATTTCGGCTTACGAAGATCTGATAGAACGCGTGGGCCGTCGCCCGCACGGAGTCGACGGCATTCGAGTCAGTCAGGAAATATGCGCCGGCTTGGCCAAAGGCAATCTGGTCGTGAATACCGAGCACCAGAATCGAGGACAGTCCTGCCAATCCCCAGAGTGCTCTCTGCACGATCGCCTTCGCACCGAGGGGGAGAGCAATGAGAATCAGACCACCGGTGAGTCCGAGTGCTGCGAACCACGGCGTGGGATAGCAGAGTCCGGCCAGGGTCAGCAGCAACGCCATCGTAAAGAATCTCTCTCGAGTTGCAGCGAGTATTGCGCCGACTACAAAGGCCAGAGCGATGGAAGTTGGAAAGACAGCGAAGTTGTACACCGAACCCGGAAATATCGCGAACAGGAGCAAAAGAGGAAATGCACATGTCGCCGGGAGGTCCCTTCCCCACCCGAACCAGACGAGGAAGATGGCGACGGCTGTCGCGATCCAGCTGATGAGCACTCCAGCGTCGGGCAAGGAGATCCCTGACCAGTGCATCGCTTGCATCAGCCAGGGATATCCAGCAAGCCATCCCGCAGTGCCGCACCACTTCAAGTGCCAGAGACGGATCAGCGCATCATCGGGAAATGCTGGACTCCCACACCGTCCGAACACCCTCCCGTGGGCGGCGATCCCCAAATAGTTAATGCTGTCCGAGTGGATCCATTGCGACGTATCGAAGGAGAAGGGATTTCGCGCGGGTCCCCAAGCTGCACTGACGACGATACGGCTACCAAGCCAGGCACCGATGGTGAGTAAGAGGCCCGACTTGAAGTTTGCCGACTGAAGTTTTCCCGTGACCGGCCGAACCGGCTGGGTTTCTTCGCTCTTGATGTCGGAGACCGTCTTCACTGCTCCACCCCTGTCCCCTTCACCGTCCACCCCTTACCACCTGCCGGTCCCAAATGCAGCAGCGCAAGTCGCTTCAATCGCATGCTACGCCCGGGACCAGAAACCCCTTTGATCTTAAGCGCCAGTTTCACAACCACTGGTGAGGGTGGCCCTCACACCGCGTGCGTTGTCGTGAGCGATTGCCATCACGTTCTCCAGGTTCTCTTGGAGCCATGCTCGGCAGACGTAGAGTGGCGCTCGTATGCCCATTGGAGCAAGCGCGGTGGGAGGACGGCCAGCGCTCGCTCCTTCCAGGACGTCGAGCCCTCTCTTAACCAGTCATCAACCGTCATAGTCAGCTTTCCCCAAACTCCAGGATCCACCTCCGGGCCGCCCGCCAATCCCACTACCGTATGAGGGAACAGGTGCAGACCCGCTTCTCCAGTATGAACCTTGTCAAATTCGCTCATAAGCGAGGCGATCCCGTGGGCGGTGAAGCGCCAGTAGTCGTCCGGGAAGGGATGTATAGGGAAGAAGAAGACAGTGGTCATCAGTAACACGCCGTCAGGCGCCAAACATCGGTGGATTTCAGATAGCGCTGACCTAGGGTGCTCGACGTGCTCAATCGTGTCGAACATGAGTGCCGAGCGGATGGACTCCCCTCGAAAGCCGAGACAGTGCAGGTTGTGGAGTTGGTCGACACCCACTCCAGGGCTCATGTCGACTCCGATGAAAGTTTGACCCGTAAACATCGAAGCAACTGAAGGAAGGTGAACTTGGCCGGCAGTACGACCTGCACCAAACTCTACGACCGGGTCGTGCAGCTCTCCGGTGGCTACCAGCCGCTCGAGAAGATCGTAGATTGTTGTTCGCACCGGACTTGTCTATTTGATCGATTGCCAGAATGGCAAATGGCGTCCCTGGGCTTGATTCGGTTCGACGGGCAGCTTGCTTGTGACGAGCATGCCGCTTTTCGGTCGTCGCGGTGGATGAGCGCTTCGTGCTCCGACGGGCACTGGTAGCCGAGCAAGCTGTTCAGCCTCCCGTGTTTACCAGTCCTCGATGTACTCGAAGACTGCACCAAGGAGACCGGCTCGGGTCGGCCAGGCCCGGGTCTCGATGAGCTCGCGCTTGATGGTGGCGAAAAAGGGCTCGGCGACGGCCTTGTCCCAGCATTCGCCTTTCCTCCCAACCGAGCGGACGACGTAGTGGTCCCGGGCGGGCTTGGCGAACTCTCCGCTCCCACTGACAGCCGCGATCGGAATGGAACAGGACACCGTCGGCCTGGTCCCGAGTGACGGAGGCCATCCTGAGGGCGATCTCGACCAGCTCTGTGCCCATGCAGTCGGCGAACGCCAGTTCTCGAGCCAAGGGATGCGCATGGTCATGGCGTCCTCGACCGCCAAAAACCGGCGAGGATTTCAGTAAGCGGGTTCCCTCTCCTTTTCGGGCTCTGGCGCCACCCGCCGAGGTCTGCGTAGTCGCTCGCCGAGGAGCACGAGGGGTGCGGCGGCCAACACGGCCATGCACACCTCGAAGGGGGCGCGGAACCGGATGAGCCCGTAGAACACTGCGCACACCAGTATGAGGACGCCGGCCGGCACGAGGAGGTACCACTGTCGGATGCGCCGGCGGCGGAAGATCACGATGCCGGCGACGGTGAGCGGGAGCATGAGGTAGTACACGGCGGTACCGGCATTGGTTGCCGGCACGGGCCGTCCCTCCCCGGACTCGATGTACGCCTCCTGCGCCGGTCGGTAGAAGCTCCACTCTCGTCCGACGCGGGCGAGGACGACGACGGGCAGCCGGGACAGATGGTGCTCTGCGTACTGGACAGCGGCGTGAGTCTTCCGCGCCGACAGGACGGATTCGTCGCCGGGCCCGCCGTTCGAGATCGCGCACGTGATGACCCACGACCCGAGCTGGGACCCGTAGTAGGCCTGCGGGCAATTGGCGCCGCGGAGAGCCAGGCCGTTGCCCGTCGAGAGGTAGGTGGGGTCGGTGAAAGCGGCCAGGTTCCTGCCCACCCAAGGAGCGAGCACGAGCAGGGTGGCCAGCAAGCCGAGGCCGAGCTGGCCCATCCGCTGACGGAGCGGCACTGTCCGGGCGGCCAGCACCGCCGGCAAAAGGAGAGTGGGGACGAAGAGGATCAGCTCGGCTCGCACGAGGGCCTCGGCGCCGCAGGCGACGCCGATGAGAGCGGCGCGCCAAAGCCCGGGTGCACGTAGATAGCGGACGATGGCCAGCAGGATCAGGGCCATGAGGAGCATGGCCGGCGTCTCGGACATCACGATGCCGCTCGGGATCCAGAAGTCCGGTGCCAGCGCCGCCAGCAGGGCGGCGACGAGGCCCACTCGACCGCCGGCAATGCTCCGTCCCAACAGGCCGACGAAGAGGACGACGAACGCTCCGAGGACGGCCTCGGTGAGTCTCGGGATGGTCGACGTGTCGCCATGGAGGCCCACGACGAAGTACACCGCTCCGAGCAGTAGTGAGGTCAGCGGGGGATGGGCGGCGCTGGGGGCCGTCCCCAGGGGCACCCGGAAGAACTCGCCAATTCGAAGCTCTTCGGCCATGACCTGGTACCAGAAGGCGTCGTACAGGCTCTTGTTCTCGTATCGGGTGAAGAGGAGGACGTAGCCCACCCGCAGGCCGAGGGCGGTGGCCACGATGCCGGTCAGCCAGGCGCGGAAACGGCCCGGCGATACCGGTCGTCCGATCGACACGGGGTTCTTTGCGGCGGAGTTCTCCGTCGGGTCGAACTCCGCGTTCTCCGTGTCCAAGAGGGCAGTCGTCATGGGCGGTGAGGCTGGTGCGCATTCGAACCGACCGGTGCTCGTGCTCGCCGAGCGCGTGGGTCGGACAGGAATACTGACCTGGCCAGTGGCCCGCGGATGTTATCCGCCCAGCGTCGACCGCCCCCAGATCGTGTGCCGGCCACTGTCACCCGCTTGGTTCATCGATCTTCCGACGGCGCCGTCGGTGTCGGGATCAGCTGTTTCGCCAGACGCTGGGTGTGGACGCGACGAAGCCCCGCTCGGCAGAGCGGGGCTTCGTCCAACAGCCGTGTTGCTCAGGCCGGGCCCGCGTGCGCGGGCTCGGCCAGCCGACGCTGCTTACAGGTCCATCTTTGTGCCCTTGGCCAGCGTGATCTTGCCCGAGCTGGCGACACAAGCATCGGCACTCACGGCGTCTCCCACCTTGGGAATCCCCGTACCGCTGGTCGAGGCGGCGGTCACGGTGCCGTCGAAGTAGTACTCGGTGCCCTTCGTGCCGCACTTATTGGGCGTCACCGTGCCATAGCTGGTGTCACCGATGGTGGTGGTGGCCTTGCTCTTCGACCAGGTGATGTTGCCACCGGTCGCCAGGGTGGTGGCCGTACCTGAGGCGGTCTTGTAGCCACTACCGCCGGACGGTGTGCACTTACTGATGGTGACCTTGCCGGTATCGGTTCCCTTCAGGCCTTTGCATTGGATGCTGCTGGTGGCAAAGGCAGTGGAACCACCGACGACCACCGTGGCGGCCGAGACCGGGATGGTAACAGCGGCCGCAACGGCAGCCATGGTGAGAAGACGACGACGCATTCGGGTAAACCCCCTTGGTAGAAAATCCCCGGAGTCTTCCGGGCCGCCTCCCTCGTACCCAGCCGAACGTTCGCTAAACCGGGGCCGAGAACAAAATTTTCAAAGCGGGGGCAGACCCTTCTTGAAAGGGGACGCTACGGAGCTCCACAGGAACAAAGTTGCACCAAATGCGGTGAGAACCGGGTCCGGGTGCTCTTCGGCTCCGAGATATGGCGAGCGCTGTAAATAACTGTCCGGTCAGTAATGTCCGAGTGCTGTTTGGGTCAAAATCTGGCGGCGTCGGAATACCTTGGCAATACATGGAAGTGAGCTCCTGTGCGTGGCTCGCTCAATGTTGTCGACACGGATCCGCTTCCGCTCCAGCCTCCCTCGCGTGGAAGGAGCGGTGGGGTCGAGGGTTGGGGGGCATTGCTTCTGCCTGTCGTTCGCAACTCGTTCGCCTGGCGGGTGACCGGCGCGACAACGCCCCGCTCCGGGAGGAGCGGGGCGTTGTCGCATTCATCCACTTCAGCTGACGAGCCACCAGGGTGACGGGCCAGGAAATCGGACGCTGCCTAGAGCTCCATCACCGTGCCCGGCTCCAGGGTGATCTTGCCTGACTTGGCTACGCACGCAGTGGCACTGACGGCGTCGCCCACCTTGGGGATCCCGGTCCCAGTGGTGGACGCCGCACTCACTGTCGCGGTGAAGGAGTACGCGGTGTCCTTCTTCGAGCACTTCGTGCCCGTAATCGGTCCGACGGCGTTGCCGTCGTCAATGCCGGTTGTGGCCTTGCTCTTGGACCACGTGAGGGTGCCGCTTGAGGCCAGAGACGTGGATGTACCAGAGGCGGTCTTGTAGCCCTTGCCACCCGATGGCTTGCACTTGCCAATGGTGACCGTCCCGGTGATGGTCCCCTTCAAGCTGGTGCATTGGATGCTGCTGCTGGCAAAGGCATTCGAACCACTGCCGATCACCGTGGCGGCCGAAACCGGGATGGTGAGCGCGGCCGCGACAGCAGCCATTGTCATGAGACGTCGACGCATTCAGATTCCCCCTCTGAGGAGTGTGCTCGGAGAGGTTCCGGGCACTGCGCCCGAACATACTCCAGTCCAGCCAAACGGTCGTTTACTTTTCAAACAATTTACCTTTTTAAATTGTGGATGGCCGCATGAGAAAAGAGCGTCGGCAGCCACTTTCCGGCTACGGAGCAGGTCGTTCGCGGCCCACGGGCCGGGCCGATCCCAGTGCTGGTGTCACGGCGGACGGCCGCGATTGACCTCCACGACGAAGGTCGGCTCGGCCAAAAGTGACTACGGAGTAAGGAGTGCCGCGGCGACGTGGAATGCACCCAAAGGTGCGACGAGGGCGGACGCGTCAGCCAGTGGAGGAGTCGGCCGGCTTCGGCTCCTTGGGCAGCCCGAGCACCCGTTCGCCCACGATGTTGCGCTGGATCTCGGCCGTCCCGCCCCAGATCGTCTCCGACCGGGAGAAGAAGAACGCGGCCTGGAGGTCGCTGACCGGGTAGTCGTCCCGGCCCCGTCGTAGCCGGTCCTCGTTGTCCTCGGGGCTGCCGGTGAGGATCTGGGCATCCAGGCCGAGGATGTCGAGGGCCAGCTCCATGGCGGCCTGGTGGTACTCGGACCAGAACATCTTGTTGCAGGCGCCGACGGCGGCGGCATGGTGCGTGGCGTTCAGTGCGTCGGTGAGCGACCGGTAGCCGTTGATCTGCATGATCTTGACCTTGGTCCATGCCTCGGCCAGCCGTTGACGGAAGAGCGGATCACTCGCTTGGCCGTTCTTCTTCGCCTCGCCGATGATCTGGTCGAGCTCACGTTGGAATCGTCGGTGCCCGGTAGTGGCCGAGGACCCCCGCTCGAACCCGAGCGTGGTCATGGCCACCTTCCACCCGTTGTTCTCGCCGCCGATCACGTTGGCCCGCGGGCAGCGAGCGCCCGTGAAGAACACCTCGTTGAAGTCGGCGCTGCCGTCGACCTGCTCGATGGGGCGGACCTCGACGCCCTCCTGCTTCATGGGAACGAGCAGATAGGAGATGCCCGCGTGCTGCGGCGCCTCGGGGTCCGTGCGGGCGAGGAGGAAGATGTAGTCGGCGAACTGGGCCTGGGTCGTCCATACCTTCTGACCGTTGATCGCCCACTCGTCGCCATCGAGCTCGGCGCGGGTCTTGAGGGAAGCGAGATCGCTGCCTGCGTCGGGTTCGGAGAAGCCCTGGCACCAGGAGATAGTGCCGCCCAGGATGCCGGGGATGAACTGCTGCTTCTGCTCCTCGGTACCCCATTGCAGGATGGTTGGTCCAACCAGCGTGTCGCCGAAGAAGTCGGCCCTCAGGGGTGCTTCGGCCCGGGCGAATTCCTCGTTGAGGACCACCGACTCCATGAGGGAGAGCCCCTTGCCCCCGTACTCCTTGGGCCATGACGCACAGATCCACCCGCCAGCGAAGAGCTTCGCCGTCCACTGGCGGTTGAAGGCCCGTCGCTCCTGCTTGGTCATGGCCAAACCGGGCGTTCCCCATCCGGGCGGCAGGTTGTCGGCCAACCATTGGCGGATCTCGGCCCGGAACGGCTCGACCTCGGGCGGGTAGTCCAGGTCCACGCACCGAATTTACTGGCGCGAGGCGAGGGGCCGATTTCCCGACCATCGGTGGTTCGGAGCGCAGGCTGTCGCGGGAAGACGTCGGCATACGGTGACGCGGCACGGACCGGGCGGTACACTGAACGCGGTCAATTGCTGATCACACAGCCTTTTTGGGCCCGGCGTTTCGAAGGAGGTGCAGCCCGTGAGTCGTGGAGAACCCCCCAGTAGACCGAGGGCGCAACCTCCCTCCCTTCCTGGCTGAACCCGCTCTGCTCGGCCGGACGTTTGTCCGGTCGGACAGTGAGGAGGGTCCCAGGGTGCGCCGGTCGACGCTCCTCGCTGCGCCACGCGCGGCGATCCACCGCCGTCCTGCCGGGCGCCCGAGGGCGGCATTGCCCCGTTATTGACTCTGACAGCGAGATGACCCATGGCTCGACTCTTCCATCGCTTGGCGTTGCACCCGACCCGGACGGCACCCGAGCCGCCCGACGATGGTGGCGGCTCTCCGACGCGCCCGCCGGCCGGGGAGCGGCACTCCCGCCGGCTCTCTACCGGGCCCTATCGTCACCGGCTCGCTGCCCGCAGCCAGCGGGCCCTCACCAACCGCGCCGTCCGTGACTCGATCGTGTCCCTGGCCGGGATTATCGGGCGTCCGGTGCGGAACCCCCGAGGCGCCGAGATCGGCCGCCTGGTCGACGTCATCTGCCGGTGGACGGGCGACGAGACGTACCCTCCGGTCACCGGGCTGGTGGTCCGGGTCGGGCGCCGTCTGGCTTTCGTGAGCGCGGCGGTCGTCGAGGCCATCGACCACAGCGAGGTGCGGCTCAGCTCGGCGCGGCTCGACCTCGTCGACTTCAAGCCGCGGCGCGGTGAGGTCAAGCTGGCCGAGCAGGTCCTCGACCACCAGCTGGTCGACATCGACGGTGTCAAGGTCATTCGGGCAGCGGATCTCTACCTGGCCCGCATCTACGGCGGCATCCGCCTGGTCGGAGTGGACGTCTCCACCCAGAGCCTGCTGCGCCGGCTGGGACCTTCGCGGTACCAGCACAAGCCGACTCCCGAACGGGTCATCGACTGGGCGGCCATCCAGCCCTTCGGCGAGACCGAGGAGGGCGTGGCCCCCGAGGTGCGGTTGCGGACCACCAACCAACGGCTCGAGCGGCTGCGGCCCGGTGAGCTGGCCGACCTGCTCGAAGACCTCATGCGGCCCGAGCGCCTCAAGTTGCTCGACTCGTTGACTCCCGAGGAGGCTGCCGACGCCCTCGAGGAGATGGACCCCGAAGAGCTGGCCGCGCTGCTGCGAGAGGCGGAGCCGGCACGCGCCGCCGAGCTGGTCGGGGAGATGGAGCCGGACGAAGCCACCGACGCGCTGCGGGACCTCACGAGCGAGGAGCGCGACGAGATCCTGGCCGCCATGGATGCGGCCAAGGTGGCCGAGCTCACCCGTCTGCTCGGCTACTCCGAGAACGAGGCCGGTGGCTTCATGACCACCGCGCTGGTCAGGGCGTCGCTGGCCGAGACGGTCGGGCAGCTGGCCTCGCGGCTGGCCGAGGATAACGACTGTCCCGACGAGCTCGACGCGGTGGCGGTGGTCGATGACGACGGCCGGTTGGTCTGGGATCTTCCCCTGTTGCAGCTGGTGGTCAACCCGCCGGACATGCTGCTCGGGGATCTCGTCGGCGAGGCCGAGCCGGTGACGGTGGATATCCATGCCGGGATCGGGGAGGTGGCCGAGCGGCTGATCGACACCCGACGGATGTCGATCGTGGTGGTGGACGACGGACGGCCGGTGGGCCGGATCATGGCCGACGACGTGATCGACGTGCTCTTGCCCGAGCGCGGACGGCTGCACTTCCCGAGGCTGTTGCAGTGAGCATCGGGGATCGGTGAGCGAAGCCGAACCCGATCATGGCGACACGCACTCGCCGCCGCTGGCGCGGCCTGTTCATCTTCTTGGCCGTGGCCGGCCCCGGTCTCATCGCCGCCAATGCCGGCAACGACGCCGGAGGGGTGGCCACCTATGCGTCGGCCGGCGCCCAGTTCGGTTACCGCACCCTGTTCTTCATGGTGCTGGTCACTCTTGGCTACGTCTGCATCCAGGAGATGACGGCCCGCCTGGCCGCCCACACGGGCAAGGGCCTGGCCGCCCTGATCCGCGAACAGTTCTCCCTGCGGCTCTCGGCCTTCGCCGTGTTCGCCTTGGCCGTGGCCAACGTAGGCCTGGTGGTGACGGAGTTCGCCGGCATCGGCTCTGCCTTCGAGCTCTTCGGTGTCACCCGCTACCTGTCGGTGCCAATCGCCGCCGTGGCCATCTGGGTGCTGGTCATCCTCGGCTCCTACCGCTACGCCGAGCGGGTCTTCTTGCTCCTCACACTGGCCTTCGTGACCTACCCCATCGCCATGTTCTTGGGCCACCCGGACTGGAAGTCGGTGGCGGTCAACACCGCCGTGCCCCACTTCATCGCGTCCAAGGCCTATCTGCTGCTCGTGGTCGCACTCATCGGCACCACCATCACGCCCTACATCCAGCTGTACACCGCCGGCGCCGTGGTCGACCGGGGCATCGGTCCCGAGGAGTACGCCTACGAGCGCGTTGACGCCATCAGCGGGGCCATCATCTCCGACCTCGTCTCGATGTGCATCATCATCGCCACCGCCGCCGTCATCGGTGGAACGGGGGCGCTGAGCTCGGCGGCCGACGCCGCCAAGGCCCTCGAGCCCCTGGCCGGTCGCTTTGCCACCCAACTGTTCGGAATCGGCCTGCTCGGTGCCTCGGCCCTTGCCGCCGCAGTGGTTCCTCTCTCAACCTCCTATGCGGTGGCCGAGGCCATCGGCGTCGAGCGATCCGTGTCCAACACCTTCCGCCAGGCCCCCCTGTTCCTCGGTTTGTTCACCGCTCAGCTGGCCATCGGCGCCTTGGTGGTGCTCGTCCCCGGCAACCTCTTCACCCTGATCGTGAATACCCAGGTGCTCGAAGGGGTGGTCACCCCCATCACCCTGGCTTTCGTCCTGGTGCTGGCCAATCGCCGCTCGCTCCTCGGGAGAGCAGCCAATGGATGGCTGGCTCGGACGGCGGGATTCATCACCGTCGTGACCGTGGGCGGCTTCGCCGCCCTGCTGGTCGTCGTCACGGTGGCCGGTTGGCTCGGCATTTCGATCTAGGGGTCGGCCGCTCGCGGCGCTACTTTTCCGGCCGCGGCCTGGGAGTATGTGGGTTCTTGCCTGGGCAATCGTTTGCACCGGACGCGGTGGGCGGGGGAGTATCTGGCTTCCATGCTCACGGCCGCCCCGATGCTCCATGCCTAGTCTCGGGCGGCGGCGGCATCGGATGAAGGGCCCGTCGGTGCCACCGCCGGTCCCCGAGCGAATCCCGGCCCGACCGCCCGAGCCCGGCGGGCTGCGCATCGCCTTCCTCGTCTACCGGGGCAACCCGCGCTGCGGTGGCCAAGGTGTCTACACCCGGCATCTCACCCGTGAGCTCGTCGCCCTCGGCCACTCGGTCGAGGTCTTCGCCGGCCAGCCGTGGCCGGTCACCGACGACGGCGTCGGCTTCACGCCGGTTCCGAGCCTCGACCTCTACCGTGAGCCCGATCCTTTCCGGGTCCCGACGCCACGCGAGGTTCGCAGCTGCTATCCGCTGTCGGTGGCCGCCCTCGAGTTCGGGGTCATGTGCACGGCCGGGTTCCCCGAGCCGTGGACCTTCAGCCTGCGAGCCCGTCGCCTGCTCGCCGCTCGACGCAACGAGTTCGACCTCGTCCACGACAACCAGTGCCTGGGGTACGGCATCGGCGGCATGATCGCCGACGGGTGGCCGCTCATGGCCACGCTGCACCACCCCATCACCGTCGACCGGCAGCTGGCCCTCAGCCATGCCACCAATCCATGGCAGAACCTGACCCAGCGGAGGTGGTTCGGGTTCTTGCGCATGCAGGTCGAGGTGGCCCGTGCCCTTCCCCGGGTGGTGACCGTGTCCGAGTCGTCGAAGACGGACATCACCGCGCAGATGGGCGTCGAGGCGTCTCGCATGACGGTGGTCCCGGTGGGCGTGGACCACACCGTGTTCTGCCCCCGGCGGGACGTCGAGCCCGTGCCCGGCCGGATCATGGTGACGTCCTCGTCCGACGTGCCCATGAAGGGTCTCGTCCCCCTGCTCGAGGCCGTCGCCAAGCTGCGGACCGAGCGGGACGTCGAGCTCGTGGTCATCGGCCAGCCCCGGCCCGAGGGACGGGTGGCCAAGGCCATCGAGCGGCTGGGTCTCGGACCCGTGGTCCGGTGCGTGACCGGGATCAGTGACGACGAGCTCGCCCACCACTATGGCCAGGCCCAGGTGTCGGTGGTGCCGTCTCTGTACGAAGGATTCTCGCTGCCGGCCATCGAGGCCATGGCCTGCGGGGTGGCCCTGGTGGCCACCACCGGTGGAGCCCTCCCCGAAGTGGTCGGCAACGACGGCGAGACGGGGCTCTTGGTGCCACCCGACGATCCCGGGGCCCTGGCCATGGCCATCGGGCGGTTGCTCGACGACGCCGACCTGCGGCGCCGGCTCGGGGCAGCCGGTCGCCAACGGGTGCTCGGCCGGTTCACCTGGCAGGTGACGGCGCGCGGCACCGCCGCCGAGTACCACTCGCTGCTCGCCGCCCACGATTCGGGAGATCGCCCATGTTGACCGTCGACTACAGGCGGCTCGGCGTCCGTCCCGGCGACCGGGTTCTCGACCTCGGCTGCGGCTTCGGTCGCCACGCCTTCCAGGCCGCCCGTCTCGGAGCCGCGGTGGTGGCCGTCGACGCCGGCGCCGACGAGGTGGCCAAGGTGGTCGCCACCTTCGGGGCCATGGCCGAGGCCGGCGAGCTCGACGCGGCGACGGCCCGGGTGGGCGCCGTCCAGGGCGACGCGCTGACCCTGCCCTTCCCGGATGCCAGTTTCGACCGTGTAATTGCCTCGGAGGTACTCGAGCACATCCCCGCCGACGAGGTGGCCATGGCCGAGCTCACCCGTGTGCTGCGCCCCGCCGGCTCGATGGCCGTGACCGTGCCCCGCTGTGGCCCCGAGCTCGTGAACTGGGCCCTCTCCGACGAGTACCACAACGTCCCCGGAGGGCATGTGCGCATCTACCGCTACAGCCAGCTCACCACCCGGCTCCGGCGGGCCGGCCTGACCGTCACCGGCAGCCATCACGCCCACGGACTGCACGCCCCCTACTGGTGGCTGCGCTGCCTGGTGGGCCCGACCAACGATCACCACCCGGCCGTGGCCGCCTACCACCGCCTCCTCGTGTGGGACATCGAGAAGGCGCCCACGGTGACCCGCACCGCCGACCGATTTCTCAACCCGTTGGTGGGCAAGAGCCTCGTCGTCTACTGCCGGAAGGCCGAGGCCGGGTCGGTGACCGGCGCCGTCGACGAAGCGGCCGCCGCCGCTCCCACCCCCTTTCCGGCTTCCGTGCCCAAGCCACTCCAGTCGGTGGCGCACACGAGGGACACCGCCGGTGCATCCCGGGTGCCGGCATGAGAGCCATCCCCGCACTGCCGGGCGTGTTGTCGGCCGACCAGGTGGTGGCCACCGCCGAGGCCATCGCCGCCCTGCAGCGACCGGACGGCATGATCGAGTGGTTCCCGGGCGGGCACTGTGACCCGTGGAACCATGTCGAGGCGGCCATGGCGCTCACGGCCACCGGGTTGGACGACGAGGCCGACCGTGCCTACCAGTGGCTGGTCGACACCCAGCTGCCCGACGGGAGCTGGTTCAACTACTACCTGGCCACCGGCATCGAGGACTCCCGCCTCGACACCAACGTGTGCGCCTACCTGGCCACCGGCGCCTGGCACCGTTACATCTCCACCGGCGATGCCGACGGCCTCGAGAAGCTGTGGCCGGCGGTCGAGGCGGGAGTCGACTTCGTGCTGCGCTGGCAACGCCCGGACGGGGCCATCCGCTGGTCGCTCGACTCCTCCGGTTTCTTGGAGGAGTACGCCCTGCTGACCGGCTCGTCGTCGATGTACCACAGCCTGCGCTGCGCGGTGGCCGTGGCCGAGCGACTGGACCACGAGCGGCCCGACTGGGAGCTGGCCGCCGGCCGGCTGGCCCACGCCATCGCCCACGAGCCGGCGGCCTTCGAGCCGAAGGACGAGTTCGCCATGGACTGGTACTACCCGGTGCTCTCCGGCGCCCTGTGCGGCGAGGCCGCCCACCGTCGTATCGACGAGTGGTGGTCGACCTTCGTGATGGAGGGACGTGGCGTGCGCTGCGTTTCGACCGGCGACTGGGTCACTGCTGCCGAGACGGCCGAGTGTGCGCTCGCCCTCGACGCACTGGGCCGCGACGACGAAGCCCTCGGGCTCGTCCGTTGGGTGCAGGCCCTCCGGAACGAGGACGGTTCCTACTGGACCGGGATGGTCTACCCCCAGGAGTCCACCTTCCCGCCGCTCGAGCGGTCGTCCTACACGGCCGGAGCCATGATCCTGGCCGTCGACGCCCTGAGCCGGACGACGCCGGCCTCCGGCCTGTTCCGGGGCGAGGGCCTCCCGAGCCATCTGGACCTCACCGAGCCGGCGCCGGACGCGCCGGTCGAACCGATCGTCGACGCACCCGGGCCGACCGCCCGTCCCTGAGACCGGCCCGGCCGGGCCGCACCATCACCTCGATGACCAGCCGGCGTGGTAGCCCTTTTCGCCGATGGAAAGGGCCAGCGGGCTCCGGGGGTCATCGCCCGCACGTAAGCGGTCGAGCGCACCGCGGAAGTCGTAGCGGGGCGACCAGGCGAGGTCCTTGCGGGCGCTGGCGTTCACATAGACGCGGTCGATGCTGGGCAACATCTTCCATCCCCGCTCCTCGTACACCTTGTCGTAGTCGGGAAAGAGGCGATGGACGACGGCCGGAGCATCCCGGCGCAGAGCGGCGAGATCGTCGGGTGTGAACGGGCTGGTGGCGCTGATGATGTAGCGGCCGAAGCCGAGCTCGCCGGCCCGTTCCAGAGCCAGGCGGTGAGCGGTGACGACGTCGTCGAGATCCACCCGTCGGTGGAGCAGCTCGTTGACCTTCAGGTTGAGGTGGTTGAACGATGCTCGCACGTCGTCCTCGTCGTCGCCCTCAGGGAAGAAGCGCGAGGTGCGCAGGATCACGCAGGGGAGCCCGAGGTCGCGGTGGGCCAGTTCGCAGAGGTCCTCGGCGGCAGCCTTGGTCACGCCGTAGATGTTGCGTGGCACCGGGACGACCTCTTCGGTGATCCATGCCGCCGGCTCGTCCGGCGGCGGTCGGAGCGCACGACCGAAGACACTGGTGGTGCTGGTGTACACGAAGGCGCCGACGCCGGCCGCGGCCGCCTCTTCGAGGAGGTTCAGGGTTCCGGAGACGTTCGTGTCGAGGAAGGCCTGGCGGTGATGGGTGGCGACATGGGGTTTGTGGAGTGTGGCGGTGTGGATGACGGCATCGACGCCGACCATGTGATGGCGCACGAGCTCCCGGTCGACGACCGATCCGACCACGCTGGTGTGGGGCGACTCGAGCTCATCCAGCCCGACGACGTCGTGACCTTCCGAGCCGAGCACGCCCACCAACGCCTCGCCCAGGTGTCCCGAGCTACCTGTGACAAGAACTCGCACCCCCGAACTTCTACTCGATGAGGTGGGAAGGCCGGGCGGGCAACGTTCAGCGACCAGCCATCTCCCAGCAGTATCGGAAGAGGCCGCCCTCGATGCGGCCCTTCGCACCGAATGTCCGAACCATGAAGTGGGGATTGTCGGGGCCGACGGGCGAATAGTGGATGCCGTGGGATGCCGCCGCCTCGAATCCGAACCGTGCGTAGTACGCAGGGTTGCCGAGGAGCAGCACGAACGGCCGGCCGGACGCCTCGATCCGTCGGAGTGCCTCCTGCATCAGGGTGCTCCCGACACCACGGCCCTGTCGGTCCGGTTCGACGCACAAGGGTGCAATGGCCATAGCCGGTCGCCCGTCGAGCTCACCGAGAGCGGGAAGGACATGGCCCACCACCCGGTTGCCGTCGTCGGTGGCCACGAGCTCCAGGCCGTCGGGTGTGGCACTCGACGACCAGGTCCTCCTCACGATGTCGACTTCTTCCTCTGGGTCGTGTCCATCGCCGGCGAACGACCTCCGCACCAGCCCGAGGATGGCCGGGTGGTCGCTCAGCTCGGCAGATCGGACGCTCCACTCCGCTCGTTGTTGGTGGGCCACTCGTCCTCCCGGGTTTCGAGGGGCGTCTCAGCGCAGCGCCATGAGACCCGCGTTTGTGGGCGTGAACCCACAGGCGCGGACATAGAAGTCGACGAGATCGTCGGGAAAGTCGACATGGAGCCATTCGCATCCTGCCGCCGTGGCGCCACCGCGGGCCACCGACACCAGTTGGGCGCCGACACCTCGGTGCCGGGCTCGAGCAGCCACCATGATGTCCTGGAGCCAGGCATGGACGAGCCCGTCCCCCAGGACGTTGACGAATCCGATCAGGTCGTCGTCCTCACGAGCCGTGACCCAGCCCAGGCTGTGGCCCGTGACCAACGTCGGCCAGTCCCATTCATCGGATGGGTACGAACGGGTGGCGAACGCCTCGGCGTGCAGGGCGGCCACCTCCTCGTTGACGAACGGGCCCCGCCATTCGTAGGTGGCGCCCGCCGTCAACGGTGGCTCTCGTCCAGGTCCCCGTCGGGGACGGCGCCGGTCACCGTCAGCATCGGCGGAGGACCCGGAGGGAGCCGCACTCACCGTCCTCGACGAACTCTCCCGAGGCGAGGGCGGCCTTCCAGATGTCATACGGCGGCCGGCCGCCGTCGGCCGGGTCGGGGAAGACGTCGTGGATGGCCATCCAGCCACCCGGGCGAACGTGCGGTGACCAGCCCCGAAGGTCTGCCCACGCCGGCTCCTGGCCGTGTCCCCCGTCGATGAAGCAGAAGGCCAGCGGCGTCCGCCAACTTTGGCTCACGATGCGGGAGTCACCGACCAGGCCCACCACTCGGTGCTCGAGCCCGGCGGACACGATCGCCCGCCGCCAGTGGGGCAGCGTGTCGATGCGACCGGACGTCGGGTCGACCAGGCTCGGATCGTGGTGCTCCCAGCCGGCCTGGTTCTCCTCCGAACCGTGATGATGGTCGAGGCTGAAGACGACCGCACCCGTCTCCTCCGCCGCCGCCCCCAGGTAGACGGTGGACTTGCCACACCAGGCGCCCACCTCGAGCAGCACGGCGTCGTCGAAGGTTCGGCCGGCTCGGGCCGCCGCCTCGGTGAGGGCCTCGCCTTCGTCGTCGGGCATGAAGCCTTTGGTCGTCCGGGCACGGGCGAAGAGGTCCTCGCGTCGGCCGTCTGCGGGCGGCTCCGTGCCGCCGCCGGCCAGCGGACGTCCCTTGGGGTCATACGACGTGTTGGTGGGCATCGGTCCAGCCTGGCACGCCGTCAGCTGGGGCGATGCGCTCTGGCGGGCGGGGGGAGGAGGCCGGCGGGTTTCGCCGACGGGGTTGGCGCGAATAGCCTGGACGGAAAGCAAACGGGGCGCGATGGGGGGTGCGTGGGTGGCGTCAGGCAAGCCGAAACGAGCCAAGCCGAAGCGGATCGGGATCCTGGTGGTGGCCTACAACGCCGCCTCCACCTTGGCCCAGGTGCTCGATCGGATCCCCGACTCGGTCCGGCTGGACATCGAAGAAGTGATCGTGAGCGACGATCACAGCCAGGACTCGACGTACCTCGTCGGTCTCGGCTACCAGCAGGTCTCCAATTTGCCCATCACCCTGATCCGCCAGCCCGAGAACCTGGGCTACGGGGGGAACCAGAAAGTCGGCTACCGACTGGCCATCGAGCACGGCCTCGACGTCGTGGTCATGCTCCACGGGGATGGCCAGTACGCCCCCGAGTCCCTGCCCGACCTCCTGCGCCCGATCCTGGACGACGAGGCCGACGCCGTCTTCGGCTCTCGGATGATGGTCAAGGGGGAAGCTCGTAAGGGCGGCATGCCCCTCTACAAGTACCTCGGCAACCGGATCCTCTCGCGGTTCGAGAACGCGGCTCTCGGTACCGACTTCTCCGAGTTCCACTCCGGTTACCGGGCCTACTCGGTGAAGGCCCTCCAGCAGATCCCCTTCGAGCTCAACTCCGATGGGTTCAACTTCGACACCCAGATCATCATCCAGCTGCACGATGCCGGTCTGCGCATCGCCGAGGTGCCGATCCCCACCTACTACGGCGACGAGATCTGCTATGTCGACGGCGTCGCCTATGCCGCCGACGTCACGAAGGACGTGGTCGCCTACCGTCTGCAAAAGGCCGGCTTCGGCGACGGGAGTCGGATCGCCCTGCGCGAGGAGTACGAGCTCAAACCGAGCGAGGACAGCTCTCACGGTCGCGTCCTGGCCATGCTGGCCAACCGGGCTCCGAGCAAGGTGCTCGACCTCGGGTGCTCGAGCGGGCTCTTGGCCGATCGCTTGCGGTCCATGGGTCACCATGTTGTGGGGGTCGACGTGAAGGAGCTGCCCGGAGTGGGCGAGCGCACGAGCGCCTTCTTCCGGGCCGATCTCAATGAGGGGATCCCGCCCGAGGTGGGCACGGACTTCGACGTGGTCGTGGCGGCCGACGTGCTCGAGCACCTGGCCAAGCCCGCCCCCCTGGTGGCCCAGATCCGAAGCGTCCTGGCCAACGACGGGGTCGCCCTGATCTGCGTGCCCAACATCGCGCACTGGTACCCGCGTCTGCGGTCGGCCGCCGGCCGGTTCGACTACGACCAGCGCGGCATTCTCGACGCCACTCACCTTCGGTTCTTCACCCAGCGAAGCATCCGCAAGCTGATCAAGCGCCAGGGGCTGGAGATCCGCCGGGTCGAACCGGTGGGGCTGCCCCTCGACGCCCTCGGCCTCGCCGACTCGGCCGGTCGCCTGGTGCGCCTGGTCGATCAGACGTTGGTGACGATGTGGCCCAACATGTTCGGCTACCAGTTCATCATCGAGGCGTCGCCCGAACGACGCTGAGACGGTCGGGACCTTCAGCGCGGCCCGCCGGGCTCGGTGGTGAGCGACAGCGCCTTGGTGAGGGTGGCGGCCAAGCCCGAGCCCTCCCGTCGGCCGAAGTCGACGTTCACGGCCAACCGCTCGAGGGTCTGCTCGACCATCCGACCTCCGGCGACGAGCGGATGGGTCTCGAGGAAGCCGGTCACCTCGTCGGCCAGGCTCGGTGGCGAGCACAAGCCCCGGACACCGTCGAGCATCCGCGGGACGATGTTCGAAGGGAACCGGCCGGTGATCGTGTCCCACGCATCGCGCAGGCGAGGCCACGTCTCGACGCCGACCACCCGGTTGGCCAGCAGCAACTGGATGAGGAAGGGGGCGTTCTGGGTCCGCACCTCCGAGAGAGCGAAATCGAAGGTCTGGGCGGCCAGCTCGGAATCGGTGAACGAGGCCAGGGCGTAGAGATACCGGTTCTCCTCTTGCGGGTTGGCCGGCTTGAGGTGACGGGCCACGAACATCCCGTACTCCTCCGTCCCACCACCGTCGGCCACCACGTCGAGGACAGCAGACGCGATGTCCGGGTCGAGCGGCGTGGCGTCGGAACGGGCGAACCGGGCCGCCGCCTCGGCCCGCACGGACGGGTCGTCCCCGATGATGCCCAAGGTCCGTATGACCGACGCCCGCAGGGCGGGAGTGCGCTCACCGTCATCCGGCCGCGGATCGAACGTGAGTCGCTCGAACAGCGGGGTGAACAGATGCCGCACCGCCTGGGTCAGGACCATGCGGTCACCGGTGGGGACGACTCGGTCGGTCAACCACACGGCGCCGGTGACGACCGACCACACGCTGGGATCGTCCTCGCCGGTGGCGACCAGTGACTCGGCCAGGTGCAGGAAATCGCCCAGCTCGCCGTCCCCCGACAGCACTGCGGCCCAGGTGTCGGAGACCAGGTTGTAGCGCTCGAGCGGGGCCAGTTGCCCGAGGGCGGAGGACAGCCTGGTCAGGACGGCTGACGGGTAGGCGACGCGGTAATAGCCGGACCCGCCGGCATTGACGAGGCCCACGCCTCGGCCGGCGGCTTCGGCCGTCGGCCGGTCGAGCAGCACCGGCTCGGGATCGGGTGCCGGCCCGCTCGTGCCATCCGCATCGATACCCAGGCTGCGGAGAAGGACGGGCACCTGCCAGTGGGATCCGATGGCCCCACCCGGCCGCCCCCGGTAGGAGAAGGGGGCCTGGCTCAACGAGCCTTGCTCGTCGACCCGCACGAGGGGGTAGCCGCCCTGGTCGATGAAGGTGCCCATGATGCCGCGGATGTCCCGCCCGCTCGATCGCTCGAGCGCGTCCCACAGGTCGGCGGTCTCGGTGTTGCCGTGGGCGTGGGTGGTGAGGTAGTCGGACACCCCCCGACGGAAGGCGTCGGCTCCGATGAATTGCTCGAGCATGCGCAGCACGCTCCCGCCCTTCTGGTAGGTGAGCACGTCGAACATGCCCTCGGCCTCCTCGGGGCGACCGACGGGAAACTCCACCGGTCGGGTGGCGAACAGCCCGTCGACGGCCATGGCCGCCTCGCGCTCGACGCCGAAGCTGACCCACCGCTGCCATTCGGGGCGGAAGGCGTCGACGGCCAGGATCTCCATGAAGGTGGCGAAGGCCTCGTTGAGCCAGATCCCGTTCCACCAGCGCATGGTGACCAGGTCGCCGAACCACATGTGGGCGATCTCGTGGGCGACCACGTCGGCGACCCGCTCGAGCTCGACCCGGGCGGCCTGGTCGGGGTCGATGAGCAGAAGGGACTCGCGGAAGGTCACACAGCCCAGGTTCTCCATCGCCCCGAAGGCGAAGTCGGGGATGGCCACCAGGTCGAGCTTGTCGGCCGGGTAGGGGATGCCGAAGTAGTCGGTGAAGAAAGCCAGGGCGTGGCGGCCGACCTGTGTGGCGAAGCCGGTCAGGTGTCCCTTGCCGGGCGGGTGCACGATGCGCAAGGGGACGCCGCCCACGTCGACCGGGTCGGTGGCCTCGAGCGGCCCCACGATGAAGGCGACCAGGTAGGTGGACATGACCATGGTCGGCGCGAACCGGACGCGGCGACGTCCGCCGGGCTCCGGGGTCTCCTCGACGACCCGGCTGTTGGACCAGGCGCCGAGGGTGTCGTCGACGACCAGGGTGATCTCGAAGGTGGCCTTGAAGGCAGGCTCGTCCCAGCAGGGAAAGGCACGGCGGGCGTCGGTCGACTCCATCTGGGTGGTGGCGATGACGTGTTCCTGCCCGGAGTCGTCGGTGAAGGTCGATCGGTAGAAGCCGTGCAGCATGTCGTTGAGGACACCCTCGAAGACGAGGTGCAGGGTGGCCGCCCCGGGCGGCAACTCCTCGGCGAAGGCCAGTTTGGCCTGCTCCTCGTGCACGTCGATGTCGACCCGCTCGGGCGTGAGCGCGTAGCCACCGTCGGGATCGGCCATGTTGAGCTCGGCGAAGCTGATCTCGAGCTCGGCGGCGTTGAGGACGATGTCGCGGATTGGCTCCTCGATGGTGACGTCGATCTCGACGTCACCGACAAAGGTGGCAGCGGTCAGGTCGGGGGTCAGCACCAACCGGTACGCCCGGGGGCGGACGGTGGTCGGCAGGCGGTACGGAACTTTGACGTCGTCGGTCGGAGCGGGCACTCCGAGAGGCTACCGTCGCGGCCGTGCCTTCCCTCCCGCTCACCGACACGGCGGCCGACGGCATGTCCGAGGACGGTGGGGGACCCGATGCGCCGCCGATCGACGTGGTCGCCATCGGTAACGCGCTCGTCGACGTGCTGGCCTCCGCCACCGACGATGTCATCGTCCAGCTCGGTCTGGTCAAGGGGACCATGGCCCTCGTCGACCTCGAGCGGTCCCGGGCCATCTACGAGGCCATGGGCCCGACCACCGAGGCGTCCGGGGGCTCGGCGGCCAACACCGCGGCCGGCATCGCCGCCTTGGGGGGAAGGGTCGCCTATCTGGGCCGGGTGGCCGACGACGCCCTCGGCCGCGCTTTCGTCCACGACATCCGGACGGCGGGAGTCACCTTCGAGCCGACCCCGGCACCGAGCGGTCCGGATCGCGCCACCGGCCACTGCCTGGTGCTGGTGACCGAGGACGCCGAGCGGACCATGGCCACACATCTCGGGGTTGCCTCCGACTTCAGCTCGGTCGACCTGCACGACGCGCAACTCACCGCTGCCCAGGTCGTCTACCTCGAGGGCTACCTATGGGAGCAGCCCTCGGCCAAGGCGGCCATGCGCCAGGCCATCGAGGTGGCCCACGCCAACAACGCGGCTGTCGCCCTCAGCCTGTCCGACCCGTTCTGCGTCGAGCACCACCAGCGCGAGTTCCTGGACCTGTTGACCGGCGACCTCGACCTCCTGTTCGCCAACGAAGAGGAACTGACCAAGCTGTTCGGCCTGGGCGACACCGAGGCGGCGCTCCGGGCGGTGGAGGAGACCGGGGTGCTGGCCGCCGTCACTCGCGGCGCGGCCGGCTGCGTCGTGGTGACGGCCCAGGGGCCGATGACCGTACCCGCCGCCCCCGTCGACCGTGTGGTGGACACGACCGGTGCCGGCGACCTGTTCGCCGCCGGATTCCTCTACGGCATCACCAACGGCATCGGGCCGGTCGAGGCCGCCCGTCTCGGGGGACTGTGCGCGGCCGAGGTCATCTCGCACGTGGGCGCCCGCCCGCTGGCCGACCTGCGCGCTCTGGCTGCCGACGCCGGATTGGTCGTGTCCTAGGCCGCACCGTCGTTGGCGTCGTTGGCGCCGTTGGCGTCGACGAGTTACACGACCGTCGAGAGGACACACGACGTGGCCTCGTCCACGGCGGTGGTCCCTCGAGAGGGCAAGAAGGCGATGCATCGAGCGAACTGAGCAGTCGACAGATGTCGCTCGGGTGGCGCGTGGTCGACATCGGCCCACACCCAGGCATCCGACTGACGGTAGGGCCTCGTTCCTGTCGCCGCCGTGACGAGGGCTGCGGTCGAAGTCACCGAAAGCACCTGGTCGTAGTCGGGAAGGTCGGCTTGATCGGGCAGGACGACCATGGTGACCCCCCAACCGTCCAACGCCGTGCGCACGGCCGTGATGTCGTTGGCGGTTGTGATGTGGCTGGTCGGGGTCAGCGCGAACGATGCCGTCGACAAGAACTCCTGTCCCTGTCGTTCCCTCCCGGCCCGGGACGGCACGCTGCCCGGCCCCGAGCCCCCGACCAGCGTGTAGCCGTCGCCGTTCTGCGCTTGCCAGGTGAGGGCGGTCTCGATGGCAAAGGGAGCCGGGAACACGAGCAGCACCTGATGACCGCGTAGATGCGGGGCGACGTCGTGGAACCAGGACGGCACCACCACCGCCACCGCCGTCATGGGAACGGTCTGGCTGAGATAGGCGGCGGGCCCGACGAGGGCCACGGCCGCCACGGCCAGCCCGGCCAAGGTGCCGGCACCGTGCCGGAGCCCCCTCCGCCGGCCATGGGCCGTGGTCGGCGTGGCGCCGCGGATCTGGCTCCGCCATCGCTCCACCGCCTGGTAGGCGTGGTTCACGACGAGGCCGAGCATGACGGCGGCGGCAAAGATGGTCACGGAGACGATCCGCTGCGGGACGATGTCCTGGAGGAGCGGAAGGCCCTTCGCCTCTTGACTGAATGCCCCTCTGGACAACGCCACCGACACGATGCCGACCACGGCGAACAACCAGAGCCGGCGATCACTCCGCCAGATGACCAGGCCGGCCAGGGCGACCATGACGACGCCGAGTCCGAGGTACTGGGCGGAGAGCACGGGCCCCTGATAGCCACCGGTCAGGTGGTTGAGCGCCGAACCGAACAGGCTGTTGACGTTGGCCGGTGGCGGGACGACGTAGTCCTTGAGAAGGCTGACCTCGGAGCTGAGGTCGAGGTTGGGCCAGATCGGGCCCGAGAAGTGAGCGGGGCCGTCGAGCGTGTACCAAAGGGGGTAGGCCAGCAGGACGATGGCGGTGAGAGCTCCGGCGAGGAGACCAATCGCCGCGAACCGGGCGTGCTGCAGCAACCGGGCCCGGTCGAACCAGGCGGCGCGGATGACGAAGAGGACGAGCCCGATGACCACCCCGATGGAGGTGATGACGAGCATCTCGGTCCCGATGAAGAACTGCACGCCGACGAGCACGCCCAGGACCACGCCGGTGGCCACCGGACGGCGGCTCTGCCGGACCAACAACTCGTCGAGGCAGAGCACGATGAGGGGGGGACGACCAGTAGGCCGAGCATGATGTGCCCGGCCGCCAGATTGGTCAGAGCGAAGGGCGAGAAGCCGTAGAGAAGACCGCCGAACCACGCCGCCGGGCTCCAACCCACCCAGCGGCGAAGCAGCACGAACATGGCCATCGCCGACAGCACGGGACTCGCCGTCATGGCCACGTTCAAGGTCGTCACGGGGCCGAAGAGCCACGTCACGGGGGCCAGGACCACGCCGACGGCCAGGACGCCAGTGTTGGCCAGCAGGTTCATCCCGTGCGGGGGGAAGACAGCGCTCGAATGCAGCGGATCGAGCCCGTTGGCGATGGCATGCGCCGGCCAGGCCAGGAACCACATGAACAGCCCGGGGTCGCCACACCCACAGGTGGTCGTGGACGACGGGTGGCCCCACACGTTCCACCACACGACGAAGGAAACGACCAGATAGAGGAGGCCACCGATGGCGACCGCATGTCGATGGGCCGTCGAGGGGGAGGGCTCGTCGACCGGCGCCGCCACCGGGCCGTCGATTCGGTCGTCGCTCGTCGGCGGAAGCGGTTCTTCCGATTCGACCGTCGGTCCCCCTGATCGACGCACCGGGTCAAGCTATCCGCTGGTCAGAGTGCCGTCCGGTCCGTGTCGCGCCTCGTGAACCGTCGAGCGCAGGCGGTGCCGGGACCGGCATGCACCCAGAGGTCAGATCGGCGGAATTTCCGCCCGCCGGAAGACGAAGGGTAGGTCGCCCGCCCGCACCAGGACGGAAGCCACCGTTCGGGCCATCGACGCCAGCGCGTCGTCGAGCGCGGCCGGATCGTCCAGGATGGCGTCGTCGAGCTGGCACGATCCCTCGTAGGAGACCTCCACGGCGCACGTCGGTTCCTCGTCTGTGGCCAGAAGGGTCTGCTCGATGGTGGGGGCGGCCCGCAGCAGGGGCTCGTCGCCGACGACCTTGAGCTCCTCGGGCAGCACGTCCAGCAACGGAGCGATGTCGGGCACCCCGTCGAGCTCCTGGATCCGAAAGGCGATCTCGACCAGCACCTCGGGCAGCTCCTCGGGCTCGTCACCGATCATGCGGCTCCGGTAGGCGGTCTGGCTCCACGTCGGCCAGTCGAGGCTGGTGTCGACTCGGATCCGGGCTGGACGCTGCTCACCGGGAAGGCTGTAGGAGGTCTCGAAGCTCAAGTCCCCGAGGAACACATCGATCTGGAAGCGCTCCTCGACGGCTTGCCGCTGGAGGAGCGCCGCCTCGAAGGCGCGTCGAAGCGAGGCGACGAGCTGGGCGAACACATGGTCGAGCACGGCGGGGCAGAGGCTACCGTTCAGCCATGGCCGGTCCGGCGGCGGCAGCGCAGAATCCATGGCTCGGACGTCGGGTCATCGCCTACGCGCACCAGGGTGGAGCCTGGGAGGGACCGTCCTCGACCCTGCACGCCATCGCCGGCGCATTGGACGCCGGGGCCACGGGCATCGAGCTCGACGTGCACGCCACGCGGGACCGCCACCTGGTGGTCAGCCACGATGCCACCGTCGATCGCACGACCGACGGCCACGGCGCCATCTCCTCGTTGATGCTCGACGAACTCCGCCGTCTGGACAACGCCTACTGGTGGGCGCCGGGCGCCGACGTCACCCCGGACCTCCCTCCGGACGGGTACCCGTTCCGCGGCCGGGCCCCGGCCGACCGCCGCTTCGGACTCGTCACCCTCGTCGAGGTGCTCGAGGCGTTCCCCGGCGCCGTCCTCAACCTCGACATCAAGCAGACGGCGCCAGTCGTCGAGCCCTACGAAGCGGACCTGGCGGCCCTTCTCCGGCGGTTCGGACGCACGGACGACGTGATCGTGGCCTCGTTCCTCGACGCGGCCACCAACGCCTTCTCGATTGTGGCCCCGGACGTCCCGACCTCGGCCGGGACCCTGGCCGTGGCCGAGTTCTACCGGGCGGTCCGGACCGGCGAGGAACCCCCACCCCTGCGGCATGTGGCCCTCCAGGTGCCGACCACGGTGGGCGACCTCACCATCGTCGACGACCCGTTCGTCGCTGCCGCCCATGCGGCCGGCCTCGCCGTGCACGTGTGGACGATCGAGGACGAGAAGGAGATGGAGCGACTAGCTCGGATGGGCGTCGACGGCATCATCACCGACCGTCCGTCGGCCTTGGTCGGCGTCCTCGACGACCTCGACTGTCGTTGGCATCCGGTCCCGGCTACCCGGTGAGGTGCGGTCCGTCGGAGCAGGCGGTCAGCCCGGACTCTGGCCGGACGCGGTCAGCCCCGACCGCAGTTCGGCTTGCGGCCGTGGTTGGCTTTCTTCTTGGTGCGCAGCTTGCGCTTCACAGTGCGCTTCGACATAGCACGGCCAGGATAGGCGACCGGCGCTTCCAACAGCCATTCGTGGCCTGGTCAGGCTGGGGATGCCGGTGAGCTGGCTCATGTGCGACGGACGAGTGCTGGCCGCCGCCGAGGTGGCCGATTCGCTCCCCGAGCGTTCCAAGGGCCTGCTCGGCCGCGACGGAATCGACGGGGCCATGGTCCTGTCCCGCACCCGGATGGTGCACACCTGGGGCATGCGCTTTCCCATCGACGTTGCCTTCTGCGATCGCCAGATGGTGGTGCTCGACGTCGCCACCCTGCGACCCTGGCGGATGTCGATGCCGAGATGGCGGGCCCGGGCTGTCGTCGAGGCCGAGGCCGGCGCTTTCGGTCGGTGGGGCCTGTGTGTCGGTGACCGGCTCGAGGTGCGGTGACGTGCCCGCGGGAGAGACGCAGGGGTCGGAGCCCGGTGGGCGGGTAGTGCTCGTGGGGACGCCCATCGGCAACCTCGGTGACCTCTCGCCTCGCGCCGTCGACGCCCTCTCGAGCGCCGATGCCATCTACTGCGAGGACACCCGGCACACCCGTCGCCTGCTCACCCACGCCGGCATCAGCGGGGTGCGATTGCGTTCGCTGCACGAGCACAACGAGGGGCAACGGACGGTCGAGGTCCTAAAGGCGGCGACGGGCGGTTCGGTCGTCGCCGTGGTGTCGGATGCGGGAATGCCGGGCATCTCCGATCCGGGGAGTCGCCTGGTGGCCGCGGCCGTCGAGGCCGGGGTGGCGGTCTCCGTGGTGCCCGGCCCGTCGGCCGTGGTGGCCGCGCTGGTCGTGAGCGGCCTTCCCACCGATCGCTTCTGCTTCGAGGGGTTTCTGGCCCGTTCGGGGACGGCTCGGTCCGAGCGTCTCGCCGCCCTGGCCGCCGAGGAGCGGACGGTCGTGCTCTTCGAGGCTCCCAGCAGGGTCGGCCGGACGCTCGAGGACCTGGCCTCCGCCTGTGGCCCTCTGCGCCGAGTGGCCGTCGCCCGCGAGCTGACCAAGGTGCACGAGGAGGTCTGGCGGGGCACGCTGGCCGAGGCGGGTCAATGGGTGGAGGAGCACCCGGTCCGGGGTGAGGTCGTGCTCGTGCTCGAGGGGGCGCCGGCCGTGGCCGACGAGGTCGACGATCGGGTTCTGGCCGCGGCCATCGGTGACGGACTCCGAGCCGGCGACCGCCTGCGCGGCGTGGTCGACGAGGTGGCGGCAACCTTTGACGTGCCCCGCCGCCGCGTCTACGAGTTGGCCCTGGCCCAGCAGGAGACCGGCCGAGATCCGCCGCCGAGCTCGGAACGAGGCGAGTGAGGCGGGTGACCATGCGATGGGTGAAGGAGGAATGGGGCTGCGACCGCCGGGGTTGCCTGAGCCGGGAGAGGTGCTCTCTGTCGGTGGGGCATGCAACCGGGTGTAACGGACGGCCCAGTGAGCCAGACGGCACCGAGCGCGGGCAGTAACGAGAGGACTGAGCACGGGCAGTAACGAGAGGAAGTCATGATCTTTCGACGCAGTCAGCTGGACGACACGCAGGCACCGGGGATCGCCCCGGACGACGCACCCGAGGGGCTCGATCGGGCCGCCTTCGCGGCGGGCTGCTTCTGGGGGGTCGAGGATTTCATCCGGGCCGTGCCCGGCGTGGTCGACGCCATCTCCGGCTACGAGGGCGGCACCGTCGACAACCCAACCTACGAGCAGGTGTGCTCGGGACGAACCGGTCATGCCGAAGCCGTGCTGGTGACCTTCGATCCGGCCGTCGTCAGCTTCGAACAGCTGCTGGCGGAGTTCTGGCGGCACCACGACCCGACCACCCCCAACCGCCAGGGCCCCGACCGCGGAACCCAGTACCGCTCGGCGGTGTTCACCCGCAACGAGGAACAGGCAAAGGCGGCTCACACCTCATTGGAGGAGTATCAGAGCCGCTTCCGCCGCCCCATCGTGACGGAGGTGACGCCGGCCACCATTTTCTGGCCGGCCGAGGAGTACCACCAGCGCTACACCGAAAAGACCGGCTTCGGCGGCTGCCACGTGGCCAACTGGTAGACGGAGGGCTCGGGCGCCGCGAGCACGCCCTGCTCCATGTCGGTGGGCGGTTGAGCGCGGGACGGCCTCAGCTGGCCGGATCCGGATCGAAGCGCTCCTGCCACCGGCGCGCCGCGAACGGGCCGACGGCGATCAGGAACCAGCAGTACTCGGCCACGTTGGTGTTCACCCAGGCAACGCCGATGGAGAGTAGGACGGCGACGACGGTGAATGCCGTCCGGATCTGACCAACCCGGAGCACCCGTTGGTTGGCCTCGGCGGAGAGCAGCCCGGCGTGGCTGGCGTAGAGCATGGTCCCGGCCGTGGCCAGGCTGGCCAACAGCAGGTTGAGGGCGAAGATGTTGACGGCCAAGGGGTTGGAGCCGTACTGGCCCAGCAGGTCGCTGGTGAAGGGCATGAGCGTGATGGTGAGCAGGAACGCGAAATTCCACCAGGCCAGTCCTTCATGGTGACCGATCATCAGACGGTAGGACCGGTGATGAGCGAGCCAGAACTGGGCGATGACGTAGAAGGCGATGATGTAGCTGAGGAACTGGTTCCCCTCACGACTCAGCTGGTGGGCGAGCTGGCTGGCCGAGTTCGGGTCGTGAAAGGCGGCCGCGACCGGTACACGGAGCTGCAGCACGAGCAGGGTGAGGGCGATGGCCACGACGCCGTCGGAAAGGGCGAGCAGCCGTCCAATGTCCGGCAGCTCCGCGTCGTCCGTCGACGGCCGCTCGGATGCTGCTCCACCGGCGGTGGGAGGGGTCGTCAGCGACGACGGAGCGGGTGTGGGTCGGGCCAGTTGCTCATCGCCTGATGAGTCGCCGGACATGGGCGACCAGCTTCTCAGACGGCGCGGCACACCACGGCGATCCATCGACTGAGCCGCCCGTCCGGCGCGTCCACTGAGTCGTGGACGGTGCAGGGATCGGTACGCTGAGCGGATGGCGCGCTTTTACATCACGACGCCCATCTACTACGTGACCGACGCCCCCCACCTCGGCCACGCCTATGCGACGGTCAACGCCGATGCCATGGCCCGCTGGCACCGTCTCATAGGCGATGAGGTCTTCTTCCTCACCGGGGTGGACGAGCACGGGCAGAAGGTGGCCCGGGCCGCGGCCGCCGCCGGTCTCGACCCCATCGCCTGGACCGACCAGCTGGCTCCCCGGTTCCAGGAGGCATGGGCCGGGCTGGACATCAGCAACGACGACTTCATCCGGACCTCCGAGCCCCGCCATCACCGAGCCGTCCAGCACTTCCTGAGCCGCATCTACGAAGCCGGCTACATCTACAAGGACACCTATCGGGGTCTGTACTGCGTGTCCTGCGAGCAGTACTACGGGCCCGACGAGCTGGTCGACGGCGACCGGTGCCCCATTCATCTCACCCCGACGGAGCTCCTCGAGGAGGAGAATTACTTCTTCCGGCTCAGCGCGTTCGAGGATCGGCTGGTCGAGTGGTACGACGCCCAACCCGACGCCGTGGTGCCGCCCGGCAAGCGCAACGAGGCCCTGGGCTTCATCCGAGGTGGTCTGCGCGACATCTCGATTACTCGGACGTCCATCGACTGGGGTGTGCCCGTGCCCTGGGACAAAGAGCACGTGTTCTACGTCTGGTACGACGCGCTGGTCAACTACATCACCGCCATCGGCTACGGCGAGGACGAGCAGAGTTTCGAAGCCTGGTGGCCGGCCGTCCACCACCTGATCGGCAAGGAGATCATCCGCTTCCACTGCGTGTGGTGGCCGGCCATGTGCATGGCGGCCGGGATCGACCCACCGGCCCACATCCAAGTCCATGGCTGGCTGCTGCTCGGCGGGGTCAAGATGGCCAACTCGGCCGTCTTCCAGATCGCTCCCGGCGAGCTGGTGGCCGACTACGGCGTCGACCCCGTCCGCTACCACCTGCTCCGTGACATCCCACTCGGCAGTGACGGCGACTTCTCGGCCGAGGGGATCGTGGCCCGGTACAACTCGGACCTGGCCAACAACCTGGGCAACCTGCTCGCCCGGGTGACGACGGTGGTGGGCACGAAGTGCGGGGGCATCGGCCCCGCCCCCCCGGCGACCCACCGGCTGGCCGTAGTGGCCGAAGCCGTGCTGACCGAGACGACCGACGCCTGGCAAGCCGGCCAGCCCCAGGCCGGGCTCGAAGCCACCTGGCGGCTGATCCGGGAGACCAACGCCGAGCTCGAGTTGGCCGAGCCGTGGAAGTCCGAGCCCGGACCAGAGGTCGACGCCGTCCTCGGGGCGGCTCTCGAGGTGCTCCGGATCGTCGCCGTGCTCATCGTCCCGGCCATGCCACAGACCGCCGAGGAGGTGTGGCGGCGCATCGGGCTCGAGGAGGCTGCCTCGTCACAACGGCTGCCGGTCGCCGCCCGGTGGGGCGGCTATCCCGCCGGTCGGCCGGTGACAAAGGGCGATCCGCTCTTCCCGCGGCGCAAGGCATGAGCGGGGAGGTGGCTCCCGGAGTCCACGAGACAGAGGGGGGCCACGCCGTTCACGGGATGCACGAGGCAGTCGTCGAGTGGTTCGACTCGCACTGTCACCTCCAAGAGGAGTTCACCTCCGAGGAGGTGCCGTCGGGGGCGCACGCCACCGAGCTGGCGGGCACCCTGGCCCGGGCGTCGGAGGCGGGAGTGACCCGGATGGTCTGCATCGGCACGGGTGAGGCCACCTCTGCGGCCGCCGTCGAGCTGGTCGAGGCCATGCGCCGGCCCGATGGGCCGGCCGTGGCCGAGGGGGTCGAGCTGTGGGCCACCGTGGGGCTGCACCCACATGACGCCAAAGAGGGCGTGGAGTCGATCGTCCCGCTGCTCGAGGACTCTCTCCGCCGGCGAACGGAGGGGGCTCTCCCGGTCGTGGTGGGCGTGGGAGAGTGCGGCCTCGACTACCACTACGACCACTCGCCACGCCCGGCACAACGCGACGCGTTCGGACGCCAGGTCGAGCTGGCCCATCGCCATGGCCTCGCCCTTGTCGTCCACACCCGGGAGGCGTGGGACGACACCATCGGGATCCTTTCGGAGGTCGGCGTGCCCCAGCAGACCATCGTCCACTGCTTCACCGGGGGCCCGGACGAAGCCCGACGCTGCCTCGAGCTCGGCACGTGGCTGTCGTTCAGCGGGGTGGTCACGTTCAAGAGCGCCGCCGACGTCCGGGAAGCCGCGGCCTTGTGCCCGCTCGACCGGCTCCTGGTCGAGACCGACGCCCCGTTCCTCGCTCCTGTGCCCCACCGGGGCACGGTCAATGAGCCCGCCCGGGTGGCCTTGGTGGGTTGGGCGCTGGCCGAGATCAAAGGACTGACGGCCCTCGAGCTGGCCGCCCGAACGACCGCCAATGCCCAGTCCGCCTTCGGCCTCTGAGCGGCGGCCGGCCGCGGCGCCCGCCGCGGCGACCGCACTGAGCAGGTGACCCACGGTCGGGCCGAGGTCCATCGCCTGCTCGAGGACCATGGACTACGACCGAGCCGCGCCCTGGGGCAGAACTTCGTGGCCGACGCCAACACCGTGCGGCGGGTGGTCCGCCTGGCCGGCGTCGGGCCGGAGGACCGGGTGGTCGAGGTGGGTGCCGGCCTCGGCTCGTTGACCTTGGCCCTGCTCGAGGCGGGTGCATCGGTGACCGCCGTCGAGGTCGATCGCTACCTCCTGCCCGTGTTGCGCGGCGAGGTCGAGTCCCGCGGGGCTCGGGTGGTCGAAGCCGATGCGCTCACCGCCGACTGGGACGAGCTCGCCGACCCAGCACAGGGTATCTGGTCGGTCGTCTCGAACCTCCCCTACAACGTGGCCGTCCCGGTGGTCGTCGGCGTGCTCGAGTCGGCCCCTCAGGTGGCCACCCTGTTGGTCATGGTCCAGCGCGAGGTCGGGGAGCGGTTGGCCGCGGGGCCTGGCTCCCGGGCCTACGGAGCCGTGTCCGTCAAGGTCGCCTACTGGGCCGAGGCCCGATTGGTGGGCGCGGTGTCGCCGCAGGTGTTCGTGCCCCGTCCACGGGTGGAGTCGGTGCTCGTGCGCATCGAGCGACGACCGCGCCCCGGCTGTCCATGTGCGGGGCCGACGCCGGATGGTCTGTCCACCCCGTCCACTGTTCCGGGACCGGGTTCGCCCGACTACGACCGGCTCTTCGCCGTGGTCCGGGCCGGCTTCGGCCAACGTCGGAAGATGCTCCGGCGGTCGCTGCTCGGCGTGGTCGACCCGACCGCCTTCGAGGTGGCCGGCGTGGCCCCGACCGCCCGAGCCGAGCAGCTCGGTCTGGATGAATGGTGCCGGTTGGCGGCCTGGTCGGCGCCGGTGGCCGGCGACGACGGGGGCGTCCGGTGAGGAGGGCGCCGATCGAGCTGCGGGCGCCGGCCAAGCTGACCACCTCGTTGCACGTGGTCGGGGTGCGGTCGGACGGCCTGCACCTGCTCGACGCCGAGATGGTGACACTCGACCTGGCCGACACGCTCGAGGTCACCGAGGCGGTCGACGTGCGTGTGACCGTCGAGCCCGCCGACGGGCTCGAGTTGGCCGCCGCCGCCGGCGTCGCTGGCGTTCCCGCCGGAGCCGAGAACCTTGTCGGGCGCGCCCTCCAAGCCGTCGGGCGTCGCGCGCACGTGCGGTTGCGCAAGCGCATCCCCCCGGGGGCCGGTCTCGGGGGCGGGTCGGCCGATGCTGCCGCCATTCTCCGGTGGGCCGGTTGCACGGACGTGACCGCGGCCGCCCGATTGGGCGCGGACGTGCCCTTCTGTCTCGTCGGCGGCCGAGCCGCTGTCGGCGGCATCGGAGAGGTCGTGAGCCCGCTGCCCTACGAGGGGCGCGACGTCGTGCTCCTGCTCGCCCCTTTCGGCGTCGAGACGGCGGCCGTCTATCGCGCCTTCGATGCGATGTCTGGTCGCCTACCAACGGCGGCGACCGGCGGGCTGGCTGGCGGGAACGACCTCGAAGCCGCCGCCCTGGCCGTCGAGCCCCGGCTCGGACCGTGGCGGGCTGCCTTCGAACAGCGAACCGGGCGACCGGCCCGTCTGGCCGGCAGTGGGTCGACCTGGTTCACCGACGGGTCGCTCGAGTCCTTCGGCATCGAGGACCCGATTCTCCGGGTGGGAGGAGCCGTCGGGCGCATGCTCACGGCCCGCACCACACCGGCAGACCAATGACGACGAGGCCTGCAATCGCTTGAGTGGCGCGACGCTGGTGGCGGCTGCGACGCGGCGCGCCGTCGCCGTCCGATGGGAGAGGAGGGGCCCCCTACTTGCCGGCTGCCCGCCGTTGCCAGCGGGTTGCCTTCAACATCTTCTTGTGCTTCTTCTTGCGCATGCGCTTGCGGCGCTTCTTGATAAGGGACCCCATGTCGGGGGGCACGCTAGCCGAAGGGCTCGGTTGACGTCACGCCGTGGACAAAGGTGACGACGGGGACGGCGATGAGGGGGGAGTCGGGGATGACGGCGGCGGCGGGGCGGGAGGCTCTCGCTCGTCGCCGGCCGTCGCCGGATGGGGAGCGGTCACGACCGGAAGGGTCAGCCGGAAGACGGCGCCGCCCCCGTCGGCCCCCTGGACGGTCACCGAGCCTCCTTCGTCTCTGGCCACCTGGGCCACGATGGCCAGGCCCAGCCCGGAACCGGGACGGCCGCGGGCGCTCGGGGCGCGGTAGAAGCGATCGAAGATGTAGGGGACATCGCTCTCGTCGACCCCGGGACCGTGATCGCGCACGACGAGTTGGCCGTTGGCACACAACACCTCGACCACACCGCCGTCCGGGCTCCATTTGAGGGCGTTGTCGAGCAGGTTGTCGACGGCCCGCTCGACCCGGCTCGATGATCCGCGCACCCAGGTGGGGGCGACGCGGGTGTCGAAGACGACACCCCTCGGCCGTCCGTGGGTGGTGGCCGCCCCGACCGCCTCCATGACCACCGCATCCAAGCGGAACGGTCCGGTCTCGAGGTCCGGCTGGTCGCCCCGGGCCAGCTCGGCCAAGTCACCGACCAGGGTGGTGAGCTCGTCCAGCTGTGTCAGCACGTCGGAGATGAGCACCTCACGTTCTGCCGGCGCCAGCTCCTCCATCCGCCGCGCCACCTCGAGGTTGGTCTTCAAGCTGGTGAGTGGGGTGCGCAGCTCGTGGGAGGCATCGAGGACGAGTTGGCGTTGGCTCTCGCGTGAGGTGTCGAGGGCGGCGAGCAGTCTGTTGAATGCTTGGCGCAGGCGGCCGAGCTCGTCGTTGCCCCCGGGGTCGAGTCGCTGGGAGACGTCGGTCGACTCGGCCAGGTCCTCGACGGTGTCGGTCAGGCTGTTGAGCGGGCGGAGCAGCGTCCGACCGACTGCGAACCCGAGCAGGATGGCCAGGACGACACCGGCCACGACCACCACCCACAGGGCGTAGAAGAGATGGCGGAGCTCTTGGTTGACGCCGCTCAGTGGCGTCGTCACCTGTAGCGCCCCACCCTGGGTGAGCTCGATGGACTGGTTGGTCGGGCTGTAGTCGAATTCGAACTGTGGCGGGAGGGCGGTCACGATCTCTCGCACCGGGGTCCCGTTGACGTTGGTGGTGAAGAAGACGGGTGGGTGGGAGCCGCCACTGGTGGCGACGGTGTGCACGGTCGCCGTCACCGGAATGGGCCCACTGCCGGTGAAGGGCTGCCCGTTGGGAAGCACGACTTGCTGGCACTGGCCGGCCGAGGTCTGCTGGCAGACGTTGGCGATGGGAGCGAAGCCCGAGATCGTGCTGTGGGAGGAGTTGGCGAGGGAAGCGTCGACCGATCCGATGAGGGAATTGTGGGCCACGAAGTAGGTGGCGAGGGAGGCGATCACGACCACTACGGCCACCGCCGCGGTGGTGGCCAGCACCAGTCGGGTCCGGAAGGTCACGATCGCGCTCTTCTGCCAGTGGCGCGCCCGGTTGACGGCCGGGCCGTCGCCGTCCCGGACGCGCGCCGTGCCTGCTCAGGGTTCGCGGAGGACATAACCGACGCCGCGAGCGGTGTGGATGAGCCGGTGCTCACCCTCGAGCTCGGTCTTGCGCCGCAGGTAGCCGATGTAGACGGCGAGCGAGTTGGTGCCCGAGTCGAACGTGTACCCCCACACCCGGTCGAGGATGAGCTCTCGGGTGAGCACCTGGCGCGGATGGCGGAGCAACAGCTCGAGGAGGTCGTACTCGATGCGGGTCAGGGTGAAGGTTCTCTCCCCGCGCTTGGCCTCGCGGGTGACGGGGTCGAGGACGAGGTCGCTGAATCGGAGGACCTCGTCCGAGTCCTCCGGCCGCCGGCGCAGCAGGGCGCGCAGCCGGGCCAGCAGCTCGGCCAGGGCGAAGGGCTTGACCAGGTAGTCATCGGCCCCGGCGTCGAGCCCCTCCACCCGGTCGCTGATGGCGTCGCGGGCGGTCAGCATGAGCACGGGCGTGTCGTCGTCCGCCGCCCGCAGCCGCCGGCAGACCTCGAGGCCGTCGATGCCGGGGAGCCCGATGTCGAGGACCAGGGCCTCTGGAGGCCGGATGGCGATCTGTTCGAGCGCGGTCGGACCGTCGGGGGCGAGAGACACCTCGTAACCCTCGAGTCGCAGGGCGCGGTTCAAGGCACCGCTCACGGCAGGATCGTCGTCGACGACGAGTACCCGCATGGTGGCGGAGCCTACCGGCAACCGTTCGCGCCACCGTGGTAACCGGGCCGCCATTTACCCCTTTCTTACCCCTGTCATCTTCGACAGTTCAGGCTCGTACCCGCTAGCGACAGAGGTGGGCGCGGCGTTCGATGCCCGGCCGTCGTGCGGGGGTAGCCTGGATTGGCGACATCAGGCACGCGTGCACCCGCCGGGCAGGCTGCCGTGCCGTTCCGTTCCGAGGTAGTTCAACTGGCAGAACGCTGGCCTTTGGAGCCAGATGTTGGAGGTTCGAGCCCTCCCCTCGGAGCCCTCTCTTCTGAGCCAGGCCCCGGGCTCGGTTCAGCCGCCACCCTTCCTGGCTCGGCTCCGTTGCCGGCCTCGGGCGGCCTGGTCGAGGACGACCTTGCGCAACCGGACGGATCCGGGGGTGACCTCGACACATTCGTCCTCGGTGATGAACTCGAGAGCCTGCTCGAGGGAGAGGATGAGTGGCGGGGTGAGCCGGATGGCGTCGTCCGCCGCCGCCGCTCGGATGTTGGTCTGCTTCTTCTCCTTGGTCGGGTTCACGTCCATCTCCTCGTCCCGGGCGTTCTCCCCGACGACCATCCCCTCGTAGACCTCGGTGCCCGGTCCGACGAGCAGCGTCCCCCGCTCCTGCAGTGACATCAGCGAGTAGCCGGTCGTCACCCCCAGACGGTCGGCCACCATGGAGCCGTTGCGCTTGGTCTTGAACGGGCCGTGCCACGGCGACCACCCGTCGAAGACGTGGTGGAGCATCCCCGTCCCCCGGGTCTCGGTGAGAAACTCGGTCCGGAAGCCGACGAGTCCGCGGGCGGGCACCCGGTAGTCCATCCGCACCCACCCGGTGCCGTGGTTGACCATCTCGATGAGCTCGCCCTTGCGCAGGGCCATGAGCTGGGTCACCACGCCGAGGTAGTCGTCGGGCACGTCGATGGCCACCTGCTCCATGGGTTCGTGGAGGACGCCATCGATCTCTCGGGTCACAACCTGGGGCTTGCCCACCGTGAGCTCGAACCCCTCGCGCCGCATGGTCTCGATGAGCACGGCCAGCTGCAGCTCACCACGACCCTGCACCTCCCAGGTGTCGGGCCGCTCGGTCGGGTGGAGACGGAGGGCGACGTTGCCCACCAGCTCGGCCTCGAGTCGGGCCAGGATCTGGCGGGCGGTCACCTTCTTCCCGTCCCGACCGGCCAACGGCGACGTGTTGACGCCGATGGTCATGGACAGGCTCGGCTCGTCCACGGTGATGACCGGGAGCGGCCGTGGGTCGTCCGGATCGGCCAGGGTTTCACCGATGGTGACCTCGTCGATGCCGGCCACCGCGGTGATCTCGCCGGGGCCGGCCACCTCCGCCTCGACCCGCTCGAGGGCGTCGGTCAGGTAGAGCTCGGTGATTTTGGCTCGCTCCACGGTGCCGTCCAGCCGGCACCACGCCACCACCGCCCCTCGCCGCAGCTCTCCGTTGCGCACCCGGCAGACGGCCAGCCGTCCGACGTAGGGCGAGGCATCGAGGTTGGCCACGATGGCCTGAAGGGGTGCGTCGGGGTCGTACAGCGGCGCCGGCACGTGGTCGGAGATGGCCCGGAAGAGAGGCTCGAGGTCGGTGCCCTCGGTGTTCGGTTTGTCCGTGGCCCACCCGGCTCGGGCGTTGGCATAAAGAATCGGGAAGCTGATCTGGTGCTCGTCGGCCCCGAGGTCCAAGAACAGCTCTTCGACCTCGTGGAGGACTTCCTCGATACGGGCGTCCGACCGGTCCACCTTGTTGATGACGAGCACCACCGGCAGCCGGGCCTCGAGGGTCTTGCGCAGCACGAAACGGGTCTGGGGGAGCGGTCCCTCGGAGGCGTCGACCAAAAGCAGCACCCCGTCGACCATGGCCAGGCTGCGCTCGACCTCGCCCCCGAAATCGGCGTGTCCGGGGGTGTCGACGATGTTGACCTTGACCCCACCGTGGACCACGGTCGTGTTCTTGGCCAGGATGGTGATGCCCTTCTCCCGTTCGAGATCACCGGAGTCCATCACTCGCTCGTTGACCGACTCATTGGCCCGGAAGGCACCCGACTGCCACAACATGGCGTCGACCAGGGTCGTCTTACCGTGGTCGACGTGGGCCACGATGGCTACGTTGCGCAGGTCATCACGGGTTCAGGAAGGGCAGGCAACACGAACGATTCTACCTGGGCCGATGAGTCGGGTCAGACGGCGCCAATCCGTAGATTGGGTGCAGCCCGGTCGTGCTTCAACTCTAGTGGTTGTATACGTGACCGAGCCTGGAGCGCCGTCGACTGGCTTCCGGTACCGGCAGCGTTGATCGCGGCCACCTTGAAGGTGTAGCTGTCGAACTGTGTGAGACCCGTGACCGTCTCGGAGGTGGCCGTCGAGCTGAAGGTCTGCGGCCGTTTGGGCAATGGTGCCGTTGCGGTAGGGCGTCACGACATATCCGGTGATGGCCGAGCCACCGTTGGAGGACGGAGCCGTCCAGGTGACGGTCGCCGATGGTGGTGCCGGCGGCGGTCGCGCGTCACCGCCGGTGGGTGCGCCCGGGACGGTCGCCGGAGTGACCGAGTTGGACGCCGCTGATGGTTTCCCGTGCCGACGCCATTTGTGGCTGCCACCTTGAACGTGTAGGCGGTGCCGTTGGTCAAGTCGGTGACCGTCTCGGTGGTGGCCGTCGATGTGAACGTCTGTGGTGTCTGGGCGGTCACCGGCCGATGTAGGGCGTGACCACGTAGCCAGTGATGGCGGACCCCACCTGTCGCGCGGCGCGGTCCAGGTCAGCGTGGCGGTGGCTGCCCCGCCGTGGCCGTCCCGATGGTGGGTGCCCCAGGCACGGTCCCGGGGTGGTCACCGAATTCGACGCCGCCGAGGCGGTGCTCGTCCCGACGCCGTTGGTGGCCGCCACGGTGAAGGTGTAGCGCCGAGTTGGACAGTCCGGTCACCGTCTCGGTGGTGGCCGTCGAGTTGAAGGTCTGGGCTGTCTGGGCGGTGCCGCCGATGTAGGGGGTCACGACGTAGCCGGTGATGGCGGCGCCACCGTTGGAGGCCGGTGCCGTCCAGGTCACGGAGGCCGACGCCGTCCCGGCGGTGGCCGTCCCGATGGTGGGCGCGCCCGGGGTCGTCGCCGGAGTCACCGAGTTGGACGCCGCCGACTGGCTTCCGGTGCCGATGGCGTTGATAGCCGCCACCTTGAAGGTATAGGCGGTCCCGTTGGTCAGTCCCGTCACCGTCTCGGTGGTGGCCGTCGAGTTGAAGGTCTGGGCCGTCTGGGCGGTGCCGGTGATATAGGGGGTCACCACATAGCCGGTGATGACGGAGCCACCGTTGGAGGCGGGAGCTGTCCAGCTCACGCCAGCTGAGGCGTTCCCACTGGTGGCGGTTCCGATGGTGGGCGTACCCGGCGTCGTCGCCGGGGTCACCGAGTTGGAGGCCGCCGACTCGGCGCCGGTGCCCACGCTGTTGATGGCGGCCACCTCGAAGGTGTAGGCGGTTCCGTTGGTGAGCCCCGTCACCGTCTCGGTGGTGGCCGTCGAGTTGAAGGTCTGGGCCGTCTGGGCGGTGGCGCCGATGTAGGGGGTCACCGTGTAGCCGGTGATGGCGGCACCACCGTTGGAGGCCGGTGCCGTCCAGGTCAACGAGGCCGAGACGTTCCCGGGTGTCGCCGTTCCGATGGTGGGCGCTCCTGGGGTGGTCGCCGGGGTCACCGCGTTGGAGGCCGCCGACTGGGCGCCGGTGCCCACGCTGTTGATGGCGGCCACCTTGAAGGTATAGGCGGTCCCGTTGGTCAGTCCCGTCACCGTCTCGGTGGTGGCCGTCGAGTTGAAGGTCTGGGCTGTCTGGGCGGTGGCCGGCGATATAGGGGGTCACCACATAGCCGGTGACAGGCGAGCCACCGTTGGAGGCCGGCGCCGTCCAGCTGACGGAGGCCGACGCGTTCCCGCCGGTGGCGGTGCCGATGGTCGGAGCCCCGGGCGTCGTCGCCGGGGTCACCGAGTTGGAGGCCGCCGACTGGGTGCCGGTGCCCACGCTGTTGATGGCGGCCACCTTGAAGGTATAGGTGGAGCCGTTGGTCAGCCCGGTGACGGTCTCGGTGGTGGCCGTCGAGTTGAAGGTCTGGGCCGTCTGGGCGGTGACGCCGATGTAGGGGGTCACCACATAGCCGGTGATGGCGGCCCCACCGTTCGAGGCCGGCGCCGTCCAAGTCACAGAGGCCGAGGTGTTCCCGGCTGTCGCCGTTCCGATGGTGGGCGCGCCCGGGGTCGTGGCCGGGGTCACCGAGTTCGACTGGGCCGAGGCGCTCCCGGTGCCGACGCTGTTGATAGCAGCGACGGTGAAGGTGTAGGCGGTCCCGTTGGTGAGGCTCCCGACGGTCTCGGTGGTTGCTGTCGAGTTGAAGGTGGTGGCCGTCTGGGCGGTGCCGCCGATGTAGGGGGTCACCATGTAACCGGTGATGGCCGATCCTCCATTGGAAGCCGGCGCCGTCCAGTTCACCGTGGCCGATGCGTTGCCGCTGGTCGCCGTTCCGATGGTGGGAGTCCCGGGCGTCGTCGCCGGGGTCACCGAGTTGGACGCCGCCGACTGGGCGCCGGTGCCGACGCCGTTGATGGCGGCCACCTTGAAGGTGTAGGCGGTGCCGTTGGTCAGTCCCGTCACCGTCTCGGTGGTGGCCGTCGAGTTGAAGGTCTGGGCCGTCTGGGCGGTGCCGCCGATATAGGGGGTCACCACGTAGCCGGTGATGGACTCGCCGCCGCTTGCCGGCGCCGTCCAGGTCACGCTGGCCGTGGTGTTCCCACTGGTGGCCGTGCCGATGGTCGGGGCGCCGGGCACGGTCACGGGAGTGACCGAATTGGACTGCGCCGACGCCGCGCTTGTGCCGGCACTATTGATAGCGGCCACGGTGAAGGTGTACGTCGAATTGGACAGTCCTGTCACCGTCTCGGTGGTGGCCGTCGAGTTGAAGGTCTGGGCCGTCTGGGCCGTGGCCCCGATGTAGGGGGTCACCACGTAGCCGGTGATGGCCGCGCCACCGTTGGAGGCGGGTGCCGTCCAGGTCAATGTGGCCGAGGCGGTGCCGCCCGTCGCCGTCCCGATGGTCGGGGCCCCGGGCACAGTGGCCGGGGTCACCGAGCTGGACGAACCCGACTGGCTGCCTTCGCCGACGCTGTTGAGAGCGGCCACGGTGAACGTGTAGGCAGTCCCGTTGGTGAGTCCCGTCACCGTCTCGGTAGTGGCTGACGAGTTGAACTGCTGGGCGATCTGGGCCTCGCCACCGATGTAGGGGGTCACGATGTACCCGGTGATGGTCGCGCCACCGTTGGAGGCGGGCGCCGTCCAGTTCACCGTGACCGAGTCATTGCCGCTGGTGACGGTGCCCATGGTCGGGGCTCCGGGCAGCGTGGCCGGGGTGACCGCGCTTGATGCCGCCGACTGGGCGCCAGTGCCCACGCTGTTGGTGGCGGCCACCTTGAACGTGTACGAGGTCCCGTTGGTGAGTCCTGTCACCGTCTCGGTGGTGGCCGTCGAGTTGAAGGTGGTGGCCGTCTGGGCGACGCCGCCGATGTAGGGGGTCACCACATAACCGGTGATGGGCTCCCCACCGTTGGAAGCGGGCGCCGCCCAGGTCACGGTCACCGAGTCGTTGCCGCCGGTTACGGAGCCGATGGTGGGGGCGCCAGGCACCGTGGCCGGGGTGACCGAGTTGGACGCGGCCGACTGGCTGCCCTCACCGACACTGTTGACAGCAGCCACGGTGAAGGTGTAGGCGGTGCCGTTGGTGAGCCCGGTCACCGTCTCGGTGGTGGCCGTAGAGTTGAACTGCTGGGCGGTCTGGGCCTCCCCGCCGATGTAGGGGGTCACGATGTAGGCGGTGATGGCGGCGCCCCCATTGGAAGCAGGTGCCGTCCAGGTCACCGTGGCCTTGGTGTTCCCACTGGTCGCCGTCCCGATGGTGGGGGCGCTGGGCACAGTGGCCGGGGTGACCGAGTTGGACGCCGCCGACTGGGCGCTGGTACCGGCGCTGTTGATGGCAGCCACTTTGAAGGTGTAAGCGGTCCCGTTGGTCAGCCCGGACACGGTCTCGGTGGTGGCCGATGAGTTGAAGGTGGTGGCCGTCTGAGCGGCGCCGCCGATGTAGGGGGTCACCACATAGCCAGTGATGGCGGCGCCCCCATTGGAAGCAGGTGCCGTCCAGGTGACCGAGGCCGAGGCATTCTCACTGGTGGCGGTGCCGATGGTCGGCGCCCCTGGCACGGTGGCCGGGGTCACTGCATTGGAGGCCGCCGAATTGCTACCGGTGCCGATGCCATTGGTGGCGGCCACCACGAAGGTGTAAGTGGTCCCGTTGGTGAGCCCGGTCAGCGTCTCGGTGGTAGCCGTCGAGTTGAAGGTCTGGGCCGTCTCGGCAGTGGTGCCGATGTAAGGGGTCACTTTGTAGCCAGTGATCGACTCGCCACCGTTGGAAGCCGGGGCAGTCCAGGTCACGGTGGCCGAGTCGTTGCCGGCCGTTGCCGTGCCGATGGTCGGCGTGCCCGGCACAGTCGGCACTCCGATCTCGTTCGACGGAGACGACGGGCTACTGGTACCGACTCCGTTGGTAGCCGTCACCGTGAAGGTGTAGTTACCACCGTTGCTGAGGCCGGTGATCGTCGCTGACGTCGCGGATGCACCGCTGACCGAGGTGCCGGCGCAGCTCGAGCACGCTGGGTTCGGGATGACGGTATACCCGGTGATGGCCGACCCGTTGTTCGACGGATCCGACCAGTTGACCGTGACCGACCCATTGGAGTTGCCGACCGCGGTGACGAGAGTGGGGGCGTTCGGAACAGTGGGGATGACGACCGCATTGGAGACGGTCGACGGACTGCTCGCCCCGCTGGCGTTGGTGGCGGTCACCGTGAAGGTGTAGGTGTCGCCAGGCGTGAGGCCGGTGATGGTCGTCGAAGTTGCGCCGGAGCCGGAGACCACGGTGCCACCACAGCTCGAGCACGTCGGGAACGCGGTCACGGTGTAGCTGCTGATCGAAGAGCCATTGCTGGACACAGGATCGGTCCAGTCGACCGTCGCGGTGCTGTTGGCCGAGGCCGTCGCGGTGACTGCGGTGGGAGGCGTGGGAACCGTCTCCGCCGGATAGTTGGGAAGGCCGCCGGTCGTCTGCGAGCAGTAGGCGGTGATCCATTGCGAGTAGCCGTAGGCCGGCTCCAGCGGCGGGCAGACGTTGACGGCGGTGGCCTCAGAGCCGGCGTTGACGGCCACGGAGGTCAGGGTCCATGCCGCGGTGGAGGGGACCAGGTAGCTGGGTGGGAACAGATAGTCGAGGAGCGGATCCCAGGTGTAGTGCTTCACATAGCCGGAAACTGACGAGTTGCCGTTGAACGTGCCGACAGGGCCCCGGGCGTACTGCTGGATGGAGCCGTAATCGTCGAGAGTGCCCTCCGTGTTTCCATCGGCGTAGTTGTTGACCACGAAGGATTCGTTGAGGGCGAGGATGGCGGCATCGATGCTGAGGCCACTGCCGTTGGACGGATCGCAGTCCGGCGCCGATGCCGCTGAGGCGCAGGTGGGCAGGATCGTCGGGTTGTTCCCGGATGTCGACGATGCCAGCACCGGGTGATCGATCTCGGCGTAGTTCTCGGCGATGAGACCGAGCGTGTCGTTGGCCCCGGTGTCGTTGTAGGGGCAGAAGCTGTCGGCCTGGCCACTCTGGCCGGTTGTCCACTGGCAGTCGCTATAGGTGATGTTGCCGTCGACGATGATGTCGTTGGCCGTGCCGATGGTGAGCTCGCCCGACAACGATCCGTTGACGAAGGCGTCGCCCTCGGCATTGGGCGATCCTGTCTCACCGTAGTAGCAGCTGTTGCACCCACCCGCCGTCACCTGTGAATCGGGCCCGTAGGAAGACGTCGGAGTGAGGGTATAGGTCTGGCCGAGGTTGGCCGAGGACGTCAAGGCATCGTTGCCGCCACTGAATGTGGCGGAGAAGGCGCCCGTGTTCGTCGACCCGTAGGTGAGCGTGCAGGTGGCGGTGGCGCTGTAGGAGGGCGGGGTGGTCGCCGGCGTCACGGCGGCCGGCGTGGTGAGTGTCTGGGTCGTGCAGTTGTTGATCGGCGAGGTCGTTGTACCAAACCCGTGGGCGTTGTTCGTGGTCTGGCTGAACGACACGGCGGCGCCGCTGTTGAGCTGGCTGCTGTCGGAGGTGACGGTGGCCGTGAGCCTTCACCGACTCGCCGGATGTCGGCGATGAGGGGGACTCCGTCAGGTTGGTGACGGAGTTGTCGATGGCGTCGTCGAACGGGTTGGCCCACGCCTGGGCGGTGGTGGCGTTCTCGACGAACACGACCCCGTTGGCCGGCAGCGCCGCAGTCCCGTTGTTCGGACAGTCGTTGGTGTTGACCGGCTGGCCCTGGCCGTTGGCCAGGTTGTTCTCGTCGAACGGATAGGAAAGACCACTGACCGACTCCTCTGGTGTGTCCGGGCTGACCACGGTCATCTGGCCGCCCGAGAGCGTGATCTGAGTGGGTCCGGAGTAGAGGCAACCGTTCTGGTTGGCGATCGTGCTCAGCTGCTGGTCGCTCGACGGTGGGACCTCCACCGGATTGTCGTAGGAGCTGGCGGTGGTACAGGTTTGGGTCTTGGTGGTCCTGGCACGGGGCACCCATACAGCGCCACGTCGTTGTCGGCATTGGCACAGTTGCTGTCTGTTCCACTCATGCCGTCAGCGTCGTCGACGAACAGGCAGTGGGGGTCGGCCGTGGTCACCGTCGAGGCAGACGTCGACGTGCCGAAGGACGGCGAGTCGGCCGTCTGGCCGTTGCCGCTCACGAACACGGAGTCATTGGTGAAGACGGGACCGAAGAGATAGTCGCCCGGCCCGAAGTAGACCGGGCTGCAGTCGACGTTGTCGTTGTCGATGTCGTAGTTCAGCTTCCAGTTGTAGTTACACGTCGAATAGTCCCCGGTGGAACTGTACGACTCGTAGTTTGACCACCAGACGTTCTGGAGGAATCCGTTCCTGGGCGTGACGGTGAGGGTCTCCTGGTCGAAGAGGTAACCGTTCGGCGCGCTGATGTCGTGGGCGGCGCCTACGACCTGTACGGCGAGGCTGAGGAGGGTGTGGCTCGTCGCATCAAAATTCGGGACCGGATTGCCGAAGGCGTAGTACTCCGGGTCCCCTCCGTCTTGAGTCGAGTTCTCGACGAAGTTCCAGTCGCCAGTAATTGAGCCCGCTGCAGATCCCGCTGCCGTTGGTGTTGGTGCTGCACTGGGCCAGGCTCGGATTGGCGCTGATGGCCGTGATGTAGGCGTTCTCACCGGCCTGCAGGGCGCGGTTGGCGTAGAGCTGCACTGACTTGGTCTGTTGGAGGGGAAGAGAGTTGAGGACCGTCTGGACGAGCGTGACCCCGATCAGCGAGAAGATGACCGAGATGGCCACGACGGCCACGATGGCTGTCTGGCCAGCGTCCGAGTTCCCGGCCATGCGCCGTCGGGCGGCGACGAGCCAACCACGGACGTGACCAGAGCAGCGAGACGTTCGAATCGGACATTTCGGTCACCCCGTTGTGGTGGAGAACTGGTAGGGGAATGGGGAGCCCGGCGCGGGCTCGGGATATCGATAGACGACCGTGTCGTTCTCGACCGTCTGCGCCCCCGCTCCCTTGGCTGCCACCCGGAGGTCGATTCCCAGGCTTTGGATGGCGTCAGCCGGGCAGGTCGGGTAGGTCCCGTTGGGTGCCAGGCAGGAGGTGAGACTCACGTTGGGCGTTCCCGACGGATAACCGTGGCTGACAAGGTCGATCGTCCCGCTCTGTACCTCGGACGCCGTTGGCGTGAAGGTGATGTTGTTCACGCTGTCGAAGATGGAGTAGGTGAAGATCGGCTCACCTGCGGCGGGATCGTTGACGACGTCCTGCGCGTTGGTGATGAGCGTGTAGTTGAGCCGTACTGGCAGGCTGGGGACCCCGGCCACGTCGGTAAACGGGCATGTGGAGGTGAGGGTGCCGTTGAAGTTGGTCTGGCTCGGGAGGTATTGGCGTACCTGGAAGCTGCACGGCTGGCTCGACGAGCACTGGGTCGTCGAGGCGGTCGGATTGACCGGAGTCCCGCTCGAGGTGAGCTCTTCGGCGACGATCTTCGCCGGACCGGCAGTCGTGGCGACGCCCGCGGTGGAGGTCACGTTGTTGTATGCGGTGCCGATGTCGGAATAGAAGGTGAGCGAGTAATTGCCGATCCCGCTGATCGAGTCGGGGGTCGGAGGCGTGCCCGGGGTGTCGACGCCGAAGCCCGGGGTCGGCGCCCCGTTCAAGGTGGGCGGTCCGGGCTCGACCTCGGCCCGGATGAGTGTCTGCAGCGGGGCCAAGGCGGGGAGGGCCTGGTCGAACTCCTGGTACTGGCTGGTGACGTTGGCGGAGATGCTGCTCACGAGACTCATGCTGAGCATGACGACGGTGAGAAGCACGACCAGCAGGGTCGAGGCGATCAGCAGCTCGGTGAGAGTGAAGCCTTCGTCACCGCGGTGCCGCGGCTCTCGACGTCGTTGCCGCCCGCCATTGCCTATGAGGCGTCGGCCGCGCCACTTGAGAAGGGCCGCATTCATCACGACACCGGGACCAGGTTGGGCAGATAGGTGGTCACCGAGGTTGACGTCGTCGATGGTGGCGGCCCGGTAACGGTGGTGGCGGTGGTGACGGTCACTTCGCTCGGGGCGACGTCGACCGTGATCGTGACCGTGGTGCCACCTGAGCTCGTCGGGATGGTCGTCGATCCTGCGGTAGCCGTGAAGAGGTAGGTCCCGTAGGGAACCGCAATTCGACTCTTCCCGCTGGAGTCAGTGAGCGGCAGCACGTATTGGTCCCCGGCGCAGCCCGACGTGTCTGCCGTGAGCGTGACGGTCGCTCCGCTGAGCGCGGCACCGGTAGAATTCCGCACCTGCAGCGGGAGCAGACCGAGCGGCACGGTCCCTGCAGCCGTCCCACCGGGAAGAGCAGAGAGCGTCGCCTCGGCTCCTGTGGCGTTCGCCTCTGCGCCGCAATCGCCGGCCACGACCGAGTACCCGTCCGCGTAGGGATAGAGGTAGCCCGGGAGAGAGGTCGCGTTCGAGCTGCCTCCTGGCTGGTAGTCGACGTTGGTCGACCAGTTTGATTGCGAGGCGGGAGTCGTCTCGACGGGAACTCCCGTCACAGTGGCACCAGGAAGTGAGGACGGCGTCTCCGTCGTCCACGTCCCTGAGGGACCGGAGGCAGAGGTGACGATGATTGGTCCGCTGGGCGTCACAGCGCTTGCCGCGCAGGCGGAGTTGTTGGAGGTGGGCGGGCTCTCGCACGCGACTCCGGAGTAGTACTCGACCGCGTTGTCGGAGGTGAACGTGGTTGGATTCCAGACCCAACCTCCGTTCTGAGCGAGCGAGCCCTCGATGAGCTCACCGGACGTCGAGCTCGTCACCGCCGCTATCTCGCAGTCGGCTCCGTCGTTGCCGGCGGGCTGGCCGCACGCCACCGCAGTGACCGAGTCGACGACGGGAATGGTCGTGGCTTGTTGCCACTGATCGGAGCCGCCGCCATTGAGCAGGCCGGTCCAAACGGCGGCCGTGGCCGAGGACCCCGACATCGTCCCGATGGCCACGCAGGTGGTCGACGTGCAGGAGATGCCCGTCACCGATCCCGTGTTGGCCGGGAACGTGTCATTGATCCAGGTGCTGGCCTGCCCGCTCCCTGACGCGATGGGAGCAGTGAAGATGGTGGGATCGGTCGGACTCGTCGAATCACCGGTGCCGATGGCCAGGCACTGGGTGGAATCCGGGCAGGTGATCTTTCCGACCGATTGCATATCGCTGGGGACGACGTCAGCCGTGAATGTCGGTGTCCATGTCGGGTTCGAGGCCAACGTGGCCGGATCACCGTCCATACGGAGGATGACCGGTGCCGTCGGCGCCGTCCCAAAAACTGCCGAACCGGTCAGTTCGCAGGTGGTCGAAGTCGGGCAGGCAATCGAAGAGAGACTGGTGAAGGTCGTCGACGCTGGTGGGGCCGAGCTCCACTCGGCGGGATTGACGACGATCCATGTGTCGGCCGGGGTCTGGCCGACGGCGCCGGCCAGCAGGACGGGATTGCCGGCCGGGGTCGTAGCCAGCGCATAGCACCCATTGGATGAAGGGCAGACCACCTTCGTGATGTCGGCAACGTCGCTGTTCGACGGCAACGTGTCGGTCGAGATGCTGTTGAAGTCTGAGGGCGTGGTGACGACGGTGCCGCTGTCCGAGCCGCCGCTTTGCGTATAGCCGACGCCCACACAGGTCGGGGAGCTGGCCGACGTGCAGGCAACTTGATTCAGATGGGTGATGTGCGACAACGTGGTCGACGTCCATGTCGACGAGGTGCCGCCCCAGGCCGCCGAAGCTCCGGACGTTCCGTCACCGGTGGTGAAGCAAGTGATGTCGCTGGTGCCGGGGCATTGGACGCCACCGTCGACGGCGGCCCCTCCGCCGTAGGAGAGGGAGGTGTTGATACCTTCGTCGAAGGAGTTGCCTCCGGAGAGCTGGATGGTCTGTTCGGCGGCCACAGTGACGTCGGCGACGTACGAATCACTGGTACTGCCGCCGGTGGTGACGAACGGCGGGATGCCGGAGTAGCCGGTGAAGACATTCGGGGTGCCCGCACTCGGTTGCCCCAACGAGATCGTGTAGTCCCCTGTCCCCAATTCTGCGAAGAAGCACCCGTTCGAGTCGGGATACAGGGCGGAATAAGGGTTGCCAACGGCGGGAGTGATGATCACCGGAATCGCTTCGAGTCGGGACGCCGCCAGGTTCCCATCGGTGTCGACCGATCCACTGTTGGTCAACTGCATGCTGATGTAGCCGTCGGTCTGCAGGCCGGGCTGGGGATAGTCGACGTTTGTGGTGTCGGTCACGGCATGGGCGCCGCTGTCCCAGCTCACCATCACGTGCAGCTGGATGACGGCAGGGTGCGACGGGCTGGGCGGTTCGCCATCGGAGCAAAAGTCGGAGGACGTTCCGGTCTCATTGTTGACCGATTGCCACGAGTACTCAGACTGAACGGTGAAGATGGTGCCGTCCGTCGTTTTGGACACGGGTACCTGGGCGCCCGTCGGTGCGGTCGGGGTCGTCCACGAGTTGGTCGTAACCACTCCATCCGTCTGCGGAGGCGTACTGTTGGTGAGGATCTCGAGCCAGGAGTCGGCCATCTGAAGGGCCGCCTGCTGTTGGCGAGCGTTGTCGGCCGAGGCCACCGCGGACGTGAATAGGTACCCGACCGGGACCATCGTGATCATGAGAATGGTGAACGCGACGATGATCTCGATCAGCGTTATCCCCTCGTCCGACGCCCGACCCGCGATGCCCCGCAGCGCGAGCGCGCGCCGTCGACGGGTTCAGCGACCATCTACGGGACCGCTCGACCTCTTGATTTCATCCATTGCCCTTTATGGCAGGGTAAGTGCCTACATCGCCCGCACATAGACGTAATTCCACCTGCACCAGGCATGATCGACCGTTCGGACGCTGGGCTTGAGCCCCTCGAAGCGTGCGTACGTTCAGTGAGGCCACACCTTCGTCCGTTGCAGAGGGGCGACGCCGCGGCCCGGCCGAGGCGCCGTCCGGCGCTCCAGTGGGGAGGGGGACCGGACTGCGCTCAGTAGGACTTGGGCAGTCCCAAGGAGTGCTGGGCCACGAAATTGAGGATCATCTCGCGGCTGACCGGTGCGATCCGGAGCAGACGGGTCATGCCCCACATGTCGGCCAGACCGAACTCGCTCGACATGCCGTTCCCGCCGTGGGTCTGGATGGCCTGGTCGAGCGCGGCCAGCGCCGCCTCGGCCGCCGCGTACTTGGCCATGTTGGCCGCCTCCCCGGCCTCGGGCGTCTCGCCGGCGTGGTCGCAGAGCCACGCCGCCTTGTCGGTCATGAGCCGGGCCAGCTCCACTTCGACCTTGGCCTTGGCCAGGGGGTGGGACAGGCCCTGGTGGCGGCCGATCGGGGTGCCCCACACCTCGCGGCTCTTGGCGTAGTCGGCGGCGCGGGTCAGCGCATAACGGCCGATGCCGTTGGCGGTGGCCGCCGAGAGGATGCGCTCGGGATTGAGGCCGAAGAAGACCTGACGCAGGCCCTCGCCCTCGTCGCCGATCAACCGGTCGGCCTCCACCTCGGCGTTGTCGAAGAACAAGGTGAACTGCTTCTCGGGGGCGGTGATCTCGACGGGGAGGACCTGCATCTGGAGTCCCGGCGTGTCCGTGTCGACCACGAACAGCGAGAGGCGGCCGCGGCCCGTTCCGGGTCCACACCCGAGCGGGTGACCACCAAGATGGCCTCGCACTCGTCGACTCCTGAGATGTAGTACTTCGAGCCGTTGAGGCGGTAGATGTCGCCGTCCTTGGTGGCGGTGAGCGAGAGGTTGTGGGAGTTCGAGCCGGCGTCGGGCTCGGTGATGGCAAAGGCCATCTTGAGCTCGCCGGTGGCAAAGCGGGGGAGCCACCGCTGCTTCTGGGCGTCGGTACCGAACCGGGCGATGATGGTGGCGCAGATGGCCGGCGACACGACGATCACCAGCAGCGGGCAACCGGCGGCGGCCAGCTCTTCCTGGACGACGGCCAGCTCGCTGATGCCGCCCCCGCCCCCTCCGTACTCCTCGGGGACGTTGACCCCGAGGAAGCCCGGTTCCGCCACCGCCTTCCACAGCTCGTCGGTGCGCTCGTCGGCGTGAGCCTTGGCCACGTAGTAGTCGTGGCCGAATTTCGAGGCGATGGAGGCCACCGCCTCCCGCAGCATCTGCAGCTCGTCGGATTCGATGAAGTCCATGGCCTGCTCCTTGCCCCTTTGACTGCTTCCCGATGCTCCTGCTGTCCGACCCGGCCGACTGGTCGCTCAGCTGGCGTCCAGCAGGTCGACGGGGATGTCGACGAGCCTGCTCCGAAGGTACTCGCCGAGGCCCTTGGCCTGAGGATCGGGCCGCGTCGAAGAGGCGACTCCTTCGCCCAAGAGCCCGACGACAACGAAGTTGAGTGCCCGCAGGTTGTCGAAGACATGCCGGTCGACCTCGAGGTCGTCGGCCTCGGGTAGGAGCTGGCGGAACCGATCGAGCGTGAGGTACCCCTCCAACCAGGCCCACGCCTCATCGGTACGGGCCCAGAAGCCCACGTTGGCGTTGCCCCCCTTGTCCCCGGAGCGGGCCCCGATCAGGGTGCCGAGGGGCACCCGCCGCGTCTCTCCGGGCGTAAGATACGGCCGAACCGGACATGGCCACGGTTACGGGCACGGCAGAGAAGGCCGGCTCCTCGGTGGCTCCGGGGGCGAGCGACGCGTCGGTCGCATCCACTACTGCCGGACGGCCCCCGCCGGCGGCCAGATGGGCCCGGTGGGGAACCTCGACCCGCCGCCCGTCAGCGTGGACGACCGAGGGCACGACCAGGTGGGCGGGCACCAGCGTGGGCCAGTAGACGCCGTAGTCGGTGGCCGCGGTGGGCGGGCCGGTGAGATGCAGCCCGGGGTAGCCGGCCAGAGCCAGCTCGGTTGCCGCGCTCGAGAACCGACGGCCGACGCGCTCCTGGTCACTGTCCTTGACCGTGATGCGCAGCTCGGCCGTTGCCTCGGCGTTGATGGGTGCGTCGGGCTTGTCCGTGCGGATGAGCTGGGCGTCGAAGGTCTCGAACTGAGCGGTGCCGCCGAGGGCGTCCCTCAGTGAGTCCAGGGTGAGCGCCGCCTTGGCCTCGATGTCGAGGCCGGTCAGCACGAAGGTCATGGCGTTGCGCCAGCCACCGAGGAGGTTGATCGAGACCTTGACATCGGGCGGCGCCGGCGTGCCCTTGGCTCCGGACAGGAGCACCCGATCGGGTCCGACCTCGTCGAGACGGAGCATGTCGAAGCGTGCCACCACGTCGGTGTTCGGGTACTCGGGTCCGGCGATCTCGTAGAGCAGCTGGGCGGTCACCGTGCCCACCGACACCTCGCCCCCCGTCCCCGGGTGCTTGGTGATGACGGCGGAGCCGTCGTGAGCCACCTCGGCGATGGGGAATCCCGGATGCTCGAGACCGGGCACCTCCGTGAAGAACGCGTAGTTGCCGCCCGTCGCCTGAGCGCCGCACTCGATGACGTGTCCGGCGGCCACCGCACCGGCCAGGGCGTCCCAGTCGGTGGATTGCCAGCCGTGGTGCCAGGCGGCCGGACCAACCACGAGCGAGGCGTCGGTCACCCGCGGGCAGACGACGATGTCGGCCCCGTCGCTCAACGCCTCGGCGATCGGCCAGCCACCGAGGTAGGCGTTGGCCGACACCACCTGACGGGCTGCTTCCGCCAATGGCTTACCGGTGTCGAGGTGGAACAGCTCGTGGCCACCGGCGGTGAGCTCGTCGAGCCGGGGCAGGAGGTCGTCGCCCTCGACGTGGGCCACGGAGACGGCGATGCCCAGACGGTCGGCCAATGCCCGGACCTGATCGGCCAGCCCGCCCGGGTTGAGGCCGCCGGCATTGGTGACGACTTTGATGCCGGAATCGACGCACCGGCCGAGCACCTCTTCCATCTGGGTGAGGAAGGTCCCCGCCCACCCTCGGCTGCTGTCCTTCCGGTAGCCCTTCCACAGGATGAACATGGTGAGCTCGGCCAGCCAGTCGCCGGTCAGGACGTCGATGGGCCCACCTTCGACCATCTCCCGTGCCGCGGCCAGGCGGTCACCGTAGAAACCCGAGCAGTTGGCGACGCGGAGCGGTTCGGCCATAGCCGTCAGGTCCCGTCGGCCGGGCCGGCGGGTTGGCCAGGTTCGCCGGTTCCCTCCTCCGACTGGTCGGCGGAGTCCGGTTGCACCATCACCAGGCACTGACCCGACTCCACCTGATCGCCGACCTGAACATCGACCTCGGTGACCGTCCCCGAAACCGGGGCGTGCACGGCATGTTCCATCTTCATGGCTTCGAGCACGACGAGGAGAGCCCCCGCCTCCACCCGCTCACCGGCGGTCACCGCCACCCGCACCACGCCACCGGGCATGGGGGCGAGGGCAGAGCCCTCGGCCCGCATCTCGTCCGGTCGTGGGAAGCGAGGTCGCGGTCGCAAGCTGGTGCTGCCGTCCGGGCCATCGACGAAGAACGTCTCTCCGAAGCCGTCGGAGCCTTCGACGTCCGCGTCGTAGATGTCGACCCAGTAGGTGCGGCTGACCCGGTCGATGGTCAGGGTGACCGAGTCGGGGCCGACACGGATGTCGTCGACCGGGAATTCCTTGCCGTCCACTTCGAGGGCGAGCTGCCGTGGTCGCTCGACGCCGGGTTCCGGCCAGCCGTAGCCCACGGTCACCGACCGGGAGTTTCCGTCGAAGGTGACCTCCTGCAGCCCGGACCGGTTGTTGCGGAAACCGGCCGGGATGGTGGCCTGGACACGGGCACGGGATCGGCGCCGGGCCTGCCCGGCCAAGGCCGCCGCCACCGCCTGGCGATCCACCGCCGCGTCGTCGGCGAGCGGCGCGGCCAGGCCGTCTGGGCCGTCGAGGCCGATCCGCTCGAGGAAGCCGGTGTCGGTCACACCGCCACCGAAGTCGGCGTTGCGCAACACCCTGACCAGGAGGTCACGGTTGGTGATGACGCCGTGGATGCGAGCGCCGGCCAGGCGGGCGGCGAGACGTCGGGCGGCCTCGCCCCGGGTGGGGGCGTGGGCGATGACCTTGGCCAGCATGGAGTCGTAATACGGGCTCACGACCGATCCCGTTCCGACGCCGCTGTCCACGCGTAGACCCGGCTCCGTCGTTTCGATCTCGAACCGGCAGAGGGTGCCCGTCTGCGGGAGCCACTGCCGGGCCGGGTCCTCGGCGTAGACCCGTGCTTCGATGGCGTGCCCCTGCGGCCCGGCCGCTGCGGCTCGGTGTACTTCGTCGGGCAGAGGCAACCCCTGCGCCACCAGCAACTGCAGGCGCACGAGGTCCAACCCGGACACCGCCTCCGTGACCGGATGTTCGACCTGGAGGCGGGTGTTCATCTCGAGGAAGAAGGCACGACCGCCGCCCGCCGCCTCGTCGCCCCCGTCGAGCACGAACTCGACGGTGCCGGCGTTGACGTAGCCGACGGCCCGGGCCGCGGTGACGGCCCGCTCCGACAGGTCCGCCCGCAGGGCCGCGTCGACCGCCGGGGACGGGGCTTCCTCGATGATCTTCTGGTGACGGCGTTGGATGCTGCACTCGCGCTCGAAGAGGGCCACCACGGTGTCGTACTCGTCGGCCATCACCTGGACTTCGATGTGGCGGGGAGAGCGCACCAATCGCTCGAGGAAGAGCGTCCCGTCGCCGAAAGCGGCGACCGCCTCCCGCCCAGCGCTCGTGACGGCATCGGCCAGCGCGGCGCGGTCGGGGACCACCCGCATGCCTCGGCCGCCTCCGCCCGCCGATGCCTTGACCAAGAGGGGCCACCCGAGCTCGTCCAACGTCGCCTCGTCGGGGAGGCCGCCCCCGTCGTCGATGGTGACGGAGGGGAGAGTGGGCACGCCGGCCCGGCCCATGAGCTCCTTGGCCCCGATCTTCGACGCCATGGCGTCCATGGCCTCGGGGGGCGGCCCCACCCAGACCAGTCCGGCGTCGAGGACGGCCCGGGCGAAGGCGCCCGACTCGGACAGGAACCCGTAGCCGGGATGGACGGCGTCGGCCCCGGCCCGGACGGCGGCGTCGAGGATGCGGGCCACATCGAGGTAGGTGTCGGCAGCAGCCGTTCCGGGCAGCCGGACGGCGAGGTCGGCGGCCGTCACGTGCGGGCTGTGGGCGTCGGGGTCGGAATGGACGGCCACCGTGGCCAGCCCCATGCCCCGAGCCGTGCGCATGATCCGGGTGGCGATCTCACCGCGGTTGGCCACGAGGAGGGTGGTGATCCGTCGGGACGGGCGAGGCGGCTTCATGTCGGCCTCACATCCGGAAGACGCCGTAGCCGCGGGTGCCGGAGATCGGTTGGTTGTCGATCACCGACAGGCACATGCCGAGCACGGTCCGCGTGTCGCGCGGGTCGATGATTCCGTCGTCGTAGAGCCGGGCAGTGAGAAAGAGCGCCTCGGACTCGGATTCGATCTGGGCTTCGACTTCGGCCCGCATGACCGCGTCGGCTTCCTCGTCGAAGGGGATGCCCCGGGCCTCGGCCGATTGCCGGGCGACGATGGAGAGCACGCCGGCCAGCTGCGCCGGTCCCATGACCGCGGAGCGGGCGTTGGGCCACGAGAAGAGGAATCGCGGTTCATAGGCTCGACCGCACATGCCGTAGTTGCCGGCCCCATACGAGGCGCCGATGTTGACGGTGAGGTGCGGGACCGAGGAGTTGGTCACGGCATTGATCATCAGTGCCCCGTGCTTGATGATCCCGGCCTGCTCGTAATCCTTGCCCACCATGTAACCCGTCGTGTTCTGCAGGAAGAGGAGGGGGACGTCGATCTGGTTGGCCAGCTGGATGAACTGGGTGGCCTTCTGGGCCTCCTCCGAAAACAGGACGCCACGGTGGTTGGCCAGAACACCGATCGGGTAGCCGTGAATGGAGGCCCACCCGGTGACCAGGCTGGTGCCGTACAGGGGCTTGAACTCGTCGAAGCGCGAGCCGTCCACGACCCGGGCCAGCACCTCCCGCGGAATCGAAGGGAACGCGGGGGTCGGCCGAGGCGATGCCGAGGAGCTCGGCCGGGTCGTACACCGGTTCGTCGGGCGGTCGGGTGGGCCCCGGGCCGAGCTTGCGCCAGTGCAGGTTGCGCACGATGTCGCGCCCCATTCGGATGGCGTCCACCTCGTCGGCGGCCAGGTAGTCGGCCAGGCCCGATGTCCGTGCATGCATCGAGGCACCGCCCAGCTCTTCGTCAGTCGACTCCTCGCCGGTGGCCATCTTCACCAGTGGAGGGCCACCGAGGAACACCTTGGAGCGCTGTTCGATCATGACGATGTAGTCGCTCATGCCGGGCACATAGGCCCCGCCGGCGGTGGAGTTGCCGAACACGATGGCCACCGTGGGGATGGCCGCCGCCGACAGCCGGGTCAGGTCCCGGAACGCCCGCCCGCCAGGGATGAACAGCTCGGCCTGGGCCGGCAGGTCAGCCCCTCCCGACTCCACCAGGTTGATCACCGGCAGCCGGTTCTGAAGGGCGATGTCCGAGGCCCGGGCCCCTTTGCGGAAGCTGTAGGGGTTCATGGCCCCACCCCGGACGGTGGGGTCGTGGGCGGAGACCAGGCACTCGACCCCCGAGACCACGCCGATGCCGACCACCGAGGAGGCGCCCACCGCGTACTCGGTTCCCCAGGCCGCCAGCGGGGCGAGCTCCAAAAAGGCGGTGTCCCGGTCGACCAGGAGCTCGATGCGCTCGCGAGCCAGCAGCTTGCCCCGCTGGTGATGCCGCTCCACATACCGCTCACCGCCGCCGGCCCGAGCCACGGCCAGCTGCTGGGCCACGGCCTCGACTGCCGTGGCCAGGGCTTCCTGGTTGGCCCGGAAGCTGTCGGAAGCCGGGTCGACGGCAGTGGCGAGGGTGGGCATGGCTTTGGGCACCGACCCGCGGAAGAGAGCGGGAATCGGCCGCGGCCGGGTCGCACCGCGCTTCCCGACGTGGGAAGAATAGGTCCATGCTTCTGCGTTGCGTGACGAAGTGACCAGCCGGCAGCTCGGTCGACCGGATCGTCTGGGCCGAAACCGGCTCGATGGCTCCGTGGGATCCCGTCCACCGACGACATCGTCGGGCAGGCCCGGGCCGCGCCCAGGCGACGCCCCGACCAGCCCGACCCCGGGTGGCGCGTCGTGGTGATCCGCATCGATCCCGAGGGCGCGGGCGAGGGCGCGGGCGACGACGAGCGGGCCGGGGCCCGCCGCCAATCCGTGAGCGCGACACGTCGCCGTCCCAGTGGTGGGCGCGAGCGTCCACGCCCGCTCTCGGCGGTAGTGCTGGCGGCCGGCGAGGGGACGCGGATGCGCTCGGCGCGCCCCAAGCCCCTGCACCGACTGTGTGGTCGCCCGATGGTGCTCCACGTGCTGGACGCACTGGCCCAGCTCTCCGTCTCACGGGTGGTGGTCGTCGTCGGCCACCGAGCGGACTGGGTGACGAAGACGCTCATCGAGCACGCGCCGCCCGGCATGTCCATCGAGTTCGTCGAGCAGCCGGAGCAGCGCGGCACCGGTGACGCCATGGCCGTTGCTCTCACCGGCCTGCCGACCGATGACGACGACGACGCCGACGTGGTCGTCCTTCCCGGCGATACCCCCCTTCTGCGGGCGACCACACTGGCCGAGCTGGTCCACGAGCACCGGTCGTCGGATGCCGCCGCCACGCTGCTCACCGCCGTCCTGGGCGATCCGTCGGGTTACGGACGGGTGGTGCGAGGACGGGACGATGCCGTGGCCCGGGTGGTTGAGCACATCGACGCCACCGACGAGGAGCGCGCCGTCGACGAGATCAACACCTCGATCTACTGCTTCCGGCGCAGTGTGCTCGCGCCCTCCCTCCGGCGACTGAGCCCGGCCAACATCCAGGGGGAGTACTACCTCACGGACGTCATCGAGGTGCTGTACGAAGCCGGCCACCGGGTGACCACGTTGATCGTGGAGGACACCATGGAGGTGGCCGGGGTCAACGACCGAGCCCAGCTGGCCGTGGCCGAGGCCGAGTTGCGCGACCGCATCAACGAGCGGTGGATGCGTAGCGGCGTGACCATGTGGGACCCCCAGACCACCTATATCGACGTCGATGTCCAGCTCGAGGGTGACGTCGTGCTCTTGCCCGGGGTCGTCCTGCAGGGTCGCTGTCGGATCGGCGCGCACGCCGAGATCGGGCCGAACTCCCGGCTGGTGGAGACGTCCGTGGGGGAAGGCGCGGTGGTCGAGTCCAGCGTCTGTCGCCGCTCGCACATCGGCGCCGATGCCCGGGTGGGGCCGTTCTGTGTGCTGGCCGAGGGGAGCGAGGTCCCGCCCGGCGCCGTCGTGGCGCCCCCCGAGTGGCCCTCGGAACCGGCGAGCGGAGCACTGTAGCCTCGTGTCCATGGAGTTCATCCCTCGGCGGCGCCTGGAGCTCGTGTCCGGGCGATCCCATCCCGACCTGGCTCAGGCCATCGCCGACCAGCTCGGCGTGAAGCTGGGCGAGGCCAACCTGCGCGAATTCGCCAACGGCGAGATCCACTGCCGGTACGACTCGTCGATCCGCGGCAGTGACGTGTTCATCATCCAGACCCACTGTGACCCGGTGAACAACTCGCTGATGGAGCACCTGATCATGATCGACGCGGCCAAGCGGGCATCGGCCAAGCGGATCACCGCCGTGTGCCCCTACTACGGCTACTCGCGCCAAGACCGCAAGGCGACGGGGCGCGAGCCGATCACCGCCAAGCTGGTGGCCGACATGCTGTCGGTGGCCGGCGCCGACCGGGTGGTGAGCGTCGACCTGCACTCCGGTCAGATCCAGGGCTTCTTCAACGTGCCCTTCGACCACCTGACGGCCGCCCCGGTCCTCGTCGACTACCTGCGTCACAACTGCACGGACGACCTGGTGGTGGTGGCGCCCGACGCCGGTCGGGTGCGGGTAGCCGAGCGCTTCAGCCAGCACCTGAAGGGCGGGTTCGCCGTTGTCCACAAGAGCCGTCTCCGCAGTCAGGCCAATCAAGTCGAGGCGCTTTCGGTCGTGGGTGACGTCGAGGGGCGGCACTGCGTGCTCATCGACGACATGATCGACACGGCCGGGACGGTGGTGGCCGCGGCCGACCTGCTGGCCGAACGGGGTGCGGCCGAGGTGTGGTGCATGGCCACCCACCCGGTGCTCTCAGATCCGGCCGTCGACCGGCTCAAGAACTCGACCATCACCCGGGTGGTGGTCACCGACACCCTGCCCGTGCCCGCCTACCGTCAGTTCGACAAGCTCGAGATCCTTTCGGTGGCCAAGCTCATCTCCGACGCCATCGACGCCGTCTTCGAGGACACGTCGGTCTCCGAGATCTTCGGCGGTGAGAACCTGAGCTGAGTCGCCGGGCTCCGTGACCCCTCCCAACCTTTTCGATCCTCACGCGCACAACTGGCCGGCGACGGAGTTGGAGGCTGCCTTGGCCAGCGTTGCCGGGCAGACCTCGAGTCGGGTCGCTCCGAGGTCGTGCTCGTGAACGACGGCGGGCCATTCTCTCCGATGTCGTCGACGGGACGATCCCCAACACTTCACCATTCGGCTCGTGGAGCACAGAGCGCGGTGGGCAAGTCGGCGGCGATCAACTCCGGTTTCGAGGCTTCCAGCGGACAGTGGATCTGCATCCTCGACGACGACGACCTCTTCTACCCGAACCATCTCGGGGTTCTCGAAGGAGCTATCACGTCCTGTCCCGATGCGTCGGTCCTTTACACCGACACCGACATCGCCGTCGCTCCCTAGCGGGAGAAGAGAGGCGAATTATCGGCAACCAGTCATGGGCGTTCGACCATGGCGAGCTCATGATGATGCGGAAGGCTCCGATCGCCTGCTCCATCTGCATCCGTCGCCAGGCCTGGTCGGAGGTCGGGGGTTTCGACGACCATTTCTCGTCCGTCCTCGACGACTGGGAGTTCTACATGCGGCTCGCTCAACGGTTCACGTTTCATCACGTGAACGTGACGACGAGCCAGTACACGCAACCGCCTGGAAACAAGGCCTTCGAGCGCTTCTTCGCCTTCGAGGCGGGGATCGACCGGATGCGGACGACCCTCAGCGGCACGTCGGGAGCGCTTTCCACAGAGTCCGGCTTGGACGAAGCGATGGATCGGTTGCGTCGCGACTACACGTTGGGGCGACTCGAGTTCCAGATCGACGAGCTTCGTCGCCAAGCGGAGCACCAACCGCAGGACGAGCCCCTCACGGCACCGAAGGTTGCGGTGTCGCTCGGTGAGCAGGGATCGCGTCGGTCAAGGCCCTCAGCACGACCGCCCTCGTGGCCGAGCTCACCAACCTTGGACCCGAGGCTTGGTGTAGCAACGGCGGCCGGTACCCGATCAATCTTTCGTACCACTGGCATGGCGAGGACGGCGCGCCGGACGTGTGGGACGGGGCTCGGACGCCGCTTCCCCGCGATGTGCCAGCCGGTGACCTGCTTCGCACTCGCCTCCTCGTGCATGCCCCTGGGCGGCCAGGCGTCTACCGGTGGAGCCCCGCACTCGTCCAGGAAGGAGCGCAATGGGTCGAGCCCGACGATCGCCGCATCGGGGAATCCCAGCTCCTTGTGCGTATCGAGCCATGAGCGGCCGCACCGGCGGTTGAGGCGGGCATGCTCGGCAGGGTGGGACGCCGGGTCTGGAGATCAGGAAGCTCTCGCAGGGGGCTCGGCACGCCCGTGGCGAGCCACCGATGCCTCACCACTCGCGATCCGGTCAGCGGAGGGTCGATGGGCGGAGGGTGATCGATCGAACGCCGAGGCCGAGCTCGCGGTGGTCTGCTGTGCCGAGCACCTCTGACGGACGCCAGGTCTCGCACTCGATGACCAGCCGGGCCGCTTCGGGGTCGTAGGGCACGCCAACCATCAGCTCGGAGCCGGCGGCCACGGCCCCGGTGACGCGATGCCGACCGTGCTGGACGGAGAACTGCAGGTCCCGGACGGAGGCATTGATGGCCTCGAGGACCACCGATTCGTACTCCCGGCCCCGTTCGAGGGTGATCTCACTCCTGCAGGTGGTATGGCGATGCGTGGAACTCTTTGCCAGGTCCGGTCCTGCCCATGTGCGGTCTTCGTCGGGCGGCAGATCGAATGTGGACATGGCGTACCGACCGTTCGCTCGTCGTGCTTCGAAAATGACGCCAAGGTGCGAACCCGTGTTGATGTGCTTCTTCACCAGCCAGCCCAGTCGCTGCAAGGTACGCACGAAATACGACTCCTGGTATCCGAGCTCCAGCCAACCGTTGGCCCGGATTGCCCAGAGTGCCTCGCCGTCCGTCCGCAAGCCCCATGGAATGGGAAACGAGTCGGTGATCGGCTCTGCGGCGAAGAAGACCCTGCCCTCCGGGGCCAAGACGGTGCGGAGCTTGTCGAGCAGCGCTCGGTGGTCCGAACAATGATGAAACGACTCGAAGAACAGTACGGCGTCGAAGATCTTGCCAAGCCGGTCGATCTCCAGATATCCGCATTCACGAACGTCGATGTCGAGCGACAAGTTCGCCGCACGCTCGCGGAGAAGGCCGACGAAATTGGAATCGATGTCGACCGCGGTGACGTCGTAACCCGTGCGGGCCAGTGCCTCAGTGGTGTTGCCCCAGCCGGCTCCGAGCTCGAGGACCCTCGATCCCGGGGCGAGGTCCATGGTCAGGATGATGATCCCCACTGCCATCAAGTGGTGTCCGACCGTTTCGGGGCTCTCGGTGTAGTAGGGGAACGGACGATTGGGATCGAAGGGAAAGCTCGATACCTCGTGGTCGACCTCGTACGAGTGACGACCCGATATCACTCGGTACAGCTCGAATTGCTTGTCCTCGTATTCCCGACTGTACGGGTCGTGTGGGAGATCCGTGAGCGGGGCCATTCGAAATCCGCCGAACACCTCGCGCATCTTGTCGTCCGAGACGTTCGATGCCTCGCTGACCTCCTTGAGCTTGTCGTCCAGCCGTTCGAGCGTGGTGACGGTCTCCACGTCGGCGAACGCATCGGAAGCGGCGACGGGCTCTGCATGACGTCGGTGTTCCTGCTCGGAGACGGTCACAAGACCGGGCGGAGGGTCGGAGGTGCCGGATGATTCCGCATTGCGCAGCACCGACCATCGTGTGTGCCGCCGCATGAGTCTGCGCAACTTGATCACCTACCAAGGCGTCTCGTGCTGATGGGTCTAATGGCGGAGCCCGAAGGTCGTGGCTTCCCCCGGCAATGCCGTTGGCGTCCCGGAGACACCGATACGCAGCTCAGAGTAAACCAATGAGTCGGCGAAGTGGCTGTTCGCGGCATTCGCCGGGCCTATCCGCCGGGCCTATCCGCCGGGCCTATGCAGAGCGGCTTCGAGCCGTTGGACCGCGTCGGGGTGACCGCCATCTCCTCGGGTCGGGACGAGGGCCAAATCGAAGTCGTGAACCGGCCGGCTCATGACCGAGCTGGTGGCAGCCATTCCCGAGTTGTCCGACCGCACCACGTGGTCAGAGGCATGGAGCTGCGCAGTGCCCAAGCCCCTTCGGGTCGCTGGCGGTCGCGTTCCGTCGAACCGTCCCGCCCGATCTGGCTGGGTGGCCCCGAGGTTCGGTATCATCAGGAGCCGCGGATCGGCGCCTGGGGCGGATCGGCCGTCGGTCCAGTCCTGAATCTCGGTGCCAGCCGGCCCCCTCGAGGAGACGTTTCCCATGCCCGAAGTCACACTCCAGGCCGAAGCCGGCCGCCCCATCGGCTCCCGATCGACGCGGCGCCTCCGCACCGACGGCAAGATCCCCGGCGTGGTCTACGGCCACGGAGCCGATCCCGTGCCTGTTGCCGTCGGTGCCCGCGACTTCCAGGTGGCCCTCTCCGGTGAGGCGGGCACCAACACCCTGCTCTCGCTCCAGGTCGACGGCACGAGCTACCTGACCCTGGCCCGCGACATCCAACGGCACCCGTTCCGCAACGTGGTCACCCACGTGGACTTCCTCATCGTCCGGCGTGACGAGGTCATCAGTGCCGAGGTCAGCATCAACCTGGTAGGCGAGGCCCTCGAGGTGGCCCACGGAGACGGTGTCGTCGAGCAGCAGCTCTTCGCCCTGGCTGTGAAAGCCAAGCCGGCCGACATTCCGTCGTCAGTGGAGCTGGACATCTCCGAGCTCACCATCGGGAGCACCTTGCACGTGTCCGACATCGCCATTCCGCCGGGGGTCGAGCTCGAAACCGATGTCGAGGCCTCGGTGGTCACCGGCCAACCGCCGCGGGTCCAAGCCCTCGAGGAGCCGGCAGAAGGGGAGCTTGCCGAAGGCGAAGAGGCAGCCGAAGGGGCCGAAGGTGCCGCCTCGGCCGGTGGCGGGGAGGCGTCGGCGTCGGCCGAGGCCGGCGACAGCTCGGAGGGCTAGACGCTCCGTCGTCGGCGTGCCCCACAGGGCGAGCGCTCGGGGGCACCGGCCGACCTCGTCGTCATGGGGCTGGGCAATCCGGGTGCGGAGTTCGAGGGCACCCGTCACAACGTGGGGGCCGACACCGTCGCGCTCTTGGCCGGCCGCCATGGTGGCCGGCTCCGGTCCGAAAAGGGCCTGCGCGCCACCGCCACCACCGTCGAGGTCGCCGGCCGCAGGGTGCTCCTCGCCGTCCCGCTCACCTATATGAACGACTCGGGGATGGCGGCAGCCCCGATCGTGCGCCGAGCTCGGCTTGACGGCCAACTCGAGGAGCGTCTGGTCGTGGTCCACGACGAGCTCGACCTTCCCCCGGGGCGCATCCGGGTCAAGGCCGGTGGAGGGACGGCGGGCAACAACGGGCTCAAGTCACTCGTGGCCCATCTGCACACGAACGACTTCCTACGGGTGCGCATTGGCATCGGGAAGCCCCCGGGAGCCCAGTCGGGTGCCGACTACGTTCTCCGCCGACCGAGCCGGTCCGACCGGGCGCTCCTGGACGTGGCCGTCGAGCAGGCGGCCGATGCGGTCGAGGCCATCGCCTCCGATGGGGTCGAGGCAGCCATGAACCGATTCAATTCCACCTGATGCCTCCCGGTGCGCCCCGTCGGGGGATCTCATCCGGCCGGGCCGAACAACGGCCCCTTCGCCCGCTCTGATCGGGCCCGTAACCGGGCCCGTGGGCGGGCACTCTGCCCCGTTGCGGCGATGGCGCAGCCGTCGATGGCGGGATGTCACAGCCGCTACGGTGAGCAGGCGTCAAAAGAGCCTCGAGCATCGAGGGTCTCCGACCCGAACAATGCGTCGGGCAGCTGCCGGGAGACGACGGGAAGGAGTGGAGCGTGGCGAAGTCCAGCAAGAGCCGGGACGGAGGGGTGAGCAGGGACATGGCCTCCCTCATGCTCCGCCTGACCATCGGCCCGATGATGATGACGCATGGGCTCAACAAGGTCCGAGGACCGGGGGGCATGGAGGGCACCACGCGGTGGTTCGCCGGGCTCGGCTTCAAGCCGGCTGCCGTGCACGCACGGGTCGCAGCCGCCACCGAGATCGGCACCGGCGCGCTCCTCACCGTCGGCGCCATGACGCCGATGGCCGCGGCCGGCATCGTGGGCGTGATGGCGTCGGCGGCAGCCACCGACCACAAGGGCAAGGGCTTCTTCATCTTCAAAGGCGGTTGGGAGTACGTCGCCGTCGTCGCCGGGGTGGCCACCGCCATTGCCGCCCTCGGGCCTGGTCGGTTCTCGATCGACGGGCTTCGGGGCAAGCCCCACGGTGGGTTCGTCCGGGCACTCTTGGCCGCGGCACTCGGTGTAACGGCTGCCCAGGGCGTCCTGGCCACGCGGCAGGAGCCTGAGGCGTCGGCCAGCTGAGCCGGCGGTCGTGGCCGACGATGTCGTCATCTCCGTCCGCGGCCTGACCAAGTCGTACGGGGAGACCGAGGCGCTTCGGGGCATTGACCTCGAGGTGCGTCAGGGTGAGGTCCTCGCCCTGCTCGGTCCCAACGGTGCGGGCAAGACCACGGCCGTCGAGATCCTCGAGGGGTACCGACGGCGCAACGCCGGCCAGGTCACCGTGCTCGGCTCGGATCCGGCACGGCGCGACCGGTCACTGCGGTCAAAGGTGGGGATCGTCCTCCAGGAGTGCGCCGTCGACCCGTACCTCACCGTCGACGAAGCGCTCACTCAGAGGTCCGTTCTCTACCCTCGCCCCCGGCCGGTGCCCGAGGTCATCGAGCTGGTCGGCCTCCAGGCCAAGTCCACGTCCCGGGTCAAGGTCCTGTCGGGCGGTCAGCAGCGCCGGCTCGACCTCGGGATGGCCCTGGTCGGCAACCCGGAGCTCATCTTCCTCGACGAGCCCACGACCGGTTTCGACCCGTCGGCCCGGCGGGAGGCATGGGATGTGGTTCGTGGGCTGTGCGCCGAGGGCCGCACGGTGGTCCTCACCACCCACTACATGGACGAGGCCCAAGCCCTCGCCGACTCGGTCACGGTCGTCGCCAGGGGCCGGGTGGTGGCCGCAGGTTCGCCGGACACCCTGGCCGGTCGCGACCAGGGGGCGACGACGGTGCGGTTCCGGCTGCCGAACGGTCTGTCGATCGGTGACCTACCTCTGACCGAAGGGACGGCGTGCACCCGGCGGGGTGAGTACGTGGAAGTGCACTTGGCCGACCCCACCGATGTGCTCCACCGTCTCACCGGATGGGCCATCGAGCGCGGCGAGGCCCTCGACGGGCTGACGGTCGACCGCCCGACCCTCGAGGACGTCTACCTGAGCCTCACCAGCGAGGAGTCGCCATGAACGACGTCCTGGTGGCCAGGGAGCAGGTGCGTTACGAGCAGAAGGCGTACTGGCGCAATCCCATGGCTGCCTTCTTCACCTTCATGTTCCCGGTGGTCTTCCTGGTGGTGGTGGGTTCGTCGGCCGGGTCGTTCCGGGTGCCGGGCACCACGCTTCGCTACAACCAGTACGTGGTGGTGGCCATGCTCGTCTTCGGCCTCATCGGCGCCTGCTACACGAACCTGGCCATGACCATCTGCCTGCGACGCGACAACGGGATGCTCAAGCGCATGCGGGGGACGCCGATCTCCATCGGCTCCTATATGGGCGGCATCATCGGCAGCGTGATGATCAACGTGGCCATTCTGGCCGTCATCGTGGTCGGAATCGGGATGGTCTTCTACCACCTCCACTTCCCCTACCACCTGGCGGCCGCGCTTGTGACCTTGGCGGTCGGGATCGTGACCTTCTGCGCCCTCGGCTTGGCCGTGACCATCCTCGTGACCAACGCCGACGCCGCCCCGGCGGTGGTCAACGGGATCTACCTTCCGATCGTCTTCATCTCCGGCGTCTTCTACCCCGTCAGCAACGGATCGGTGCTGTCGAAGATCGCCGACTTCTTCCCGATCCGGCACATGGTCACGGCACTCGTCGCTTCATTCGAGAACAGTCCGGGGTCGGGGTTGCGTGTCGACGATCTGGTCGTGATGCTCATCTGGGCGGTCGGCGGCTTGATCTTCACGGCCCGCCGGTTTCGCTGGGAACCGCGCCACCGCTGAACGGCTTCAGAAACCGGGCGACACGACGGAACAGAGCAGCGTGACGGGACAGAGGAAGATCGGTCTCTCCTCTCGCTCCGGACGACGAGAGACAGCCATCGGGGTGGACGGTGGCGGTGGACGGTGGCGGTGGACGGTGGCGGTGGACGGTGGCGGTGGACGGTGGCGGTGGACGGTGGCGGTGGACGGTGGCGGTGGACGGTGGCGGTGGACGGTGGACCGGTCGGCCTCTGCCACTCCTGAGGTAAGGGTCGACCTCACGCTCGGGTCTTGAGGGAGCGCCCGTCATTCCGGACTGACCTCCCCGATACCCTGAGCGTGTAAGAGTGCGTTCACTCCCCTCGCTGCTCCGAAACGAACCCGCCATGACGCGGGTTGTCGGCGCGCCCACGGCCACCCTGGCCGTGGCCACCCCGGCCCAGGCCTTCGTCCTTGCCGGGCTCGTCCGGCTCGGTGCCCGCCGCCCGGTGCTGGTGGTGACCCCGACCGGGGCGGCCGCTGACCAGCTGGCGCACGACCTCGAGGCCTTCGCCGGGGGGTCAGGAGATGGCCTGGTCGCCGGCGCCGGTCCCGGCTCCAGGAACGGTAGTGGTCGGGTCGAGGTCTTCCCGGCGTGGGAAACGCTCCCCTTCGAGCGGGTCAGTCCCGATGTCGCCACCATGGGCCGTCGGCTCCGACTGCTGTGGCGACTGGGAGGCGTGCCGGGTACCAATGAGCAAGGTACCGATAAGCGGGGCACCGATGAACAGGGTGGCGATGGGGAAGCCGCCGGCCGGCGGGGGCCAGGCGCCGTCGAGACCGCGCCGAACATCGTCGTCGCCCCGATCAAGGCCGTCCTCCAGCGCCTCGGCCCCTGGCGGTCGGCGGCCCGCCCGGTTCGGGTGGCCAAGGGCGAGCAAGTAGCTGTCGACGAGCTCGTCGCCACGCTGGTGGCAGCCGGTTACCGCCGGGAGCCGATGGTCGAGCACCGAGGCGAGCTGGCCGTCCGGGGCGGCATTGTCGACGTGTTCCCGTCGACGGCCGATGGACCCGTGCGCATCGATCTGTGGGGCGACGAGGTCGATCGGTTGACTCGGTTCGATGTCGGTGATCAGCGCTCGGTCGAGGACCTGGCCGCCGCCGAGATGTTCGGATGCCGTGAGCTGGTGCTCGACGAGGTCATGCGCAAGCGGGCGGCCGACCTGGTGGGCGTCGAGCCGTGGGGCCGCCAGCAGTGGGAGCGGCTGGCCGACGGCCAGGTGTTCGACGGCATGGAGTCGTGGCTCCCGTGGCTGGTCGAGGGTGAGGAGCTCGTCTGCGACATGTTCGGCGAGGGCACCCTCGTCGTCCTGGTCGAGCCGCGCCGGCTGCGAGACCGGGCCGGGGAGCTATTGGAGGAGGAGTCCGCGCTGGCCGAGGCCCTGGCCTCCACCTGGGGGGCGGACATCGGGCGCGCCACTCCCCGGCTGCACCTTCCCTTCGATCGCATGCTCGCCTCCAGCGGAGCCGGCGTGGTCTCGCTGGTGCCGTCGAGTGACGCCGCCGATGCCCCGTCCATCGAGAGCCGTGGCTGGGAGCCCATCCTGGGTGACGCCGGCAAGCTCGTCGCCCAGGTCCGCAGCCTGGTCGAGAGCGGTTACACCGTCCTCCTCTGCGCCCAGAGCGCGGGTGCCGCCGAGCGACTGGCGGTCGTGCTGGCCGATGAAGGGCTGATGGTGCCGGTCGAGGCCGAGGCGGCCGGCGATGAGGACCAGTTGGGCCCCGGGGCCCGCATCGTCATCGCCACCGTCGACAGGGGTTTCGTCCTGCCCGGTAGCCGGGTAGCGGTGCTGGCCGAGTCCGATGTGACCGGCCGGCGCCGGCCTCACCGACAGGCCCGGGCCCGGGCTCGCGCCACCGACGGGTTCTTCGACGACCTGGCCCCGGGCGGTTACGTCGTCCACCGGCAGCACGGGGTGGCCCTCTACGGCGGGATGGTGACCCGGACGATGGCTGGCGCCACCCGTGACTACCTCCTCCTCGAGTACCGAGGCGGCGACCGGCTCTACCTCCCCACGGACCAGATTGACCTGCTCACCCCTTATGCCGGGGGTGACTCCCCGACGATCAACCGGCTGGGTGGCTCGGAGTGGCAGCGGACCCGGGCACGGGCGCGGGCGGCCGTCCACGAGATCGCCGAGGAGCTGGTCGCCCTCTACCGCCGGCGGCTGCAGGTGTCGGGTCATGGCTTCGGCCCCGACACCCCGTGGCAGGCCGAGCTCGAGGCGTCGTTCCCCTACGTCGAGACCCGCGACCAGTTGCGGGCGATCGAAGAGGTCAAGGCGGACATGGAGCAGGCCCGGCCCATGGACCGGCTGGTGTGCGGTGACGTGGGCTACGGCAAGACGGAAGTGGCCATCCGGGCCGTCTTCAAGGCGGTCCAGGACGGCTATCAAGCGGCCGTCCTCGTGCCCACCACCCTGCTTGCCAGCCAGCACTTCCAGACCTTCTCGGACCGCTACGGGCCGTTCCCGATGCGGGTGGAGATGCTCAGCCGATTCCTCACCAACGCCCAAGCCCGTGTGGTTCTGGCCGGGCTGGCCGACGGTTCGGTCGACGTCGTGATCGGCACCCACCGGCTCCTCGGTGGTGACGTCAACTTCAAGAAGCTGGGCCTTCTCGTGGTGGACGAGGAGCAGCGCTTCGGCGTGACCCACAAGGAGTCCATGAAGGCACTGGCCGAAGGCGTCGACGTGCTGACTCTCACGGCCAACCCCATCCCCCGGACGCTCGAGATGGCCCTCACCGGCATTCGTGACCTCTCCATGGTCAACACGCCGCCGGCCGCCCGACGGCCCATCCTCACCCACGTGGGTGAATTCGACGAGGCCGCCGCGTCCGAGGCGGTGCGCCGCGAGCTGCTGCGGGAGGGCCAGGTCTTCTACGTCCACAACCGGGTCCACGACATCGACGCAGTGGCCGAGAGGGTACGGAACCTCGTCCCCGAGGCGCGGGTGGCCGTGGCCCATGGCCAGATGGACGAGGGCTCGCTCGAAGGTGTGGTCCTCGATTTCTGGGAGGGGGCCTACGACGTCCTCGTGTGCACGACCATCGTCGAGTCGGGCATCGACATGCCCACCGTGAACACGCTGGTCGTCGACCGGGCCGACCTCCTCGGTCTGGGACAGCTCCACCAGCTCAGGGGACGGGTCGGACGTGCCGGCCAGCGGGCCTATGCCTACCTGTTCCATCCGATCGATCGGGTGCTGTCGGAGCAGGCCTACGAGCGACTGCGGACCATCGGCGATCACACCGAGCTTGGTTCCGGCTTCAAGATCGCGTTGCGCGACCTGCAGATCCGGGGTGCGGGCAACCTGCTCGGCCGCGACCAGTCCGGTCACATCGCGGCCGTGGGTTACGACTTGTACGTGCAGATGGTCTCGGAAGCCGTCTCGGAGCTCAAGGGTGAGCCGCGCCCACAGCCCATCGAGCTGTCCATCGACGTCCCCGACGCCGCCCACCTGCCGCCGGCCTACGTCCCGGCCGAGGACGCACGGCTCGAGGCATACCGTCGGCTGGCCGCGGTGCGGACCCACGAGGAGGTCGACGACGTGGCCGCCGAGTGGCAGGACAGGTTCGGGCCCCTTCCCGGGCCGGCCCGCGCCTTGCTCGACGTCGCCCGCTTGCGGGTCGAGTGCCTTCGTCTCGGCATCACCGACCTGGCCGTGGCGGGCCCGCGCCCCGGCGCCCAGCGCTCGGCGCTCGGTGGGGATGCGCCGCCGGCCACCGTCAAGATCTCGCCTATCGACCTGCCCGCCTCGGCCGAAGTCCGTCTCAGGCGGTTGGCCCCCGGTGCGAGGATCCAGCCCGATCTGCACCGCTTACTCATTCCCGTACCCGTCCCCGACGCGGATGCCGGTTACGCCCCCGCCCTCGTCGCGTTCCTGCAGGAGTTGGTGCCGACCGCCAACTGATCCTGCCGGAGATCTGCCGGCTGCCCGCCTGGTGGAGCTGCTCGACGATCGATTGGCGGTGCCCAAGAAGGCCTCGACATAACCCTTAGTGATCTGCGAGGCTCGACGTTTTGGCGGTTCGGGCAGGGGGGGAACGATGGGAGCGGTCGGGCTGTCACGTCACTGCATGAGAAGCATCCAGCGATTCGCGTTCTTCGGGGCCGTTTGTGCGCTGTGTTCGCTCTTCACCGCGACCATTCCAGCTGCCGTAGCCCACTCGGCACCTCTGCCGCCGGCGACCAAACAGGCGCACGTCACTGCGGCTGAGATCGCTCGCTCCACGCCCCACCTTCGACCGTGGTCCCGGATCACGGTTCCGAACGCACTGCGGCCGCGACCCGACCTGCCACAGTGGGCGTCGGCGCCGGGCCGGCGAGTGGGAACGACGACGAACACGCTGGCGACCTACAACTGGTCGGGCGTCGTCGACCAGGGCTCGACGTTCACCGGGGCCAGTGCGACGTGGGTGGTCCCAAATGTCACTACCCCGCCTGACGTCGTCGAGGTCTCGTCGAATTGGGTCGGGGTCGATGGATTTAGCAACCAGTCGCTCATCCAAACCGGAACCACGGAGGCAGACCTGGAAGGGACTGGCGACTACTTCGCCTGGGTCGAGATCCTGCCCGCGGCTTCGACTGAAGAGTTCCCGGTCAACGCGGGCGACGAGATCTCGGCGTCGGTGGCCCAGGATTCCCCTGGTGTCTGGACGATTTCCATCGCCGACGTCACGCTGGGCCTCAGCTACTCGACTAATCCTGAGGTTTCTTACACGGGACCGGGAACATCCGCCGAATGGATCCAAGAAGCGCCGGAGGACCAATACGGCGACATTTACACATTGGCCGACTTCGGCACGGTTCAGTTCAGCCATGAGCAGGTGAGCGGCACGACCCTCGATTCGGTCAACGCGACCCCGATGGTGATGCTCGACGAGGAGGGGTTCATCATCGCCTTCCCCGGTGACTTCTCCGGCAACGGCTTTACCGATACCTACGGATCGCAGTCATTCTTCACGACGACGGAAGCGACCGCCGCGGCCGAACCCGTGACCGTCGGTGCGTCGGTGACCTACTCGGCGACGGTGAGCGCCGGAGGTCCGTTCCCGACGGGGACCGTCAGCTTCATCGTGGGCACGACGCTGTTGTGCACGAGCGGATCCCTCGCGTCCGGCCGCGGGTCCTGCGCGTCCACGGGCGCGCCCGTCGGCAACGACGTCGTCACCGCGCTGTACTCGGGTGCATCGACCACCTACGCCGCTTCGAGCGGGACGACCAACGTGGTCGTCCTCAACGATCCCGGGAGCTACGTGGCCATGACCCCGGTGCGCATCTGTGACACCCGACCGGGGAACCCTTCTGGTCTCAGCGGCGCCGCGGCCCAGTGCAACGGGTCGGGCAATTCCGGCGAGATACTGCCGACAGGCGGAGTCCTCACGATCAACGTGGCTGGTGAGTTCGGTGTACCGGCAAGCGACGTCACCGCAGTGGTGCTGAACGTGACCGAGGTGCATGGCACCGGGGCTGGTTACTTCACCCTCTACCCGACCGGCTCACTTCAACCAACCGCCTCCAACCTCAACTTTGTCTCGGGCCAAGTGGTGCCGAACCTCGTCGAGGTGGGGGTCGGCGCCTCAGGCCAGGTCTCCCTCTTCTCGTCGGTTTCGGCCGACGCCATCGCCGACCTCGAGGGCTACGTCACCACCGCCACCCAGGGCGGGGCCGGTCTCTACAACGCCCTCTCTTCACCCGCCCGGATCTGCGATACCCGAGGCGGGAACCCTTCTGGGCTGACCGGTGGCGCCACCCAATGCAATCCGGACACTGCCCCGGGGAGTCCCGACAACCTGGTCGGTCCGAGCACGCCCTTGACCATCAACGTCGCCGGATTGGGTGGTCTGCCGGCGACGGGCGTCGAGGCGGTGGTCTTGAACGTTACGGTCACCCGGGCGACCGACCCGGGCTACATCACGGCGTACCCCGAGGGTGCTACTCCCCCGACAGCCTCCAACGTCAACTACGGAACGGGCCAGACGATTGCCAACCGCGTCGTCGTGGAGGTGGGCAGTGATACCGGTCAGGTGACGCTGTTCTCAGCCGCGCCAACTGACGTCATCGTGGACGTCTCCGGCTACTTCACGGCCGCCGGCGGCACAGGGGCTGAATTCACACCCGGTCCGGCTCCCGTGCGGATCTGCGACACCCGGGGGTCCAATCCGTCGGAACTGGTGGCGCCCTATACCCAGTGCAACACCGATTCGGCCCCGGGAAGCCCGTCCAACCCGATTACCGCCAACGACACGCTGGAGGTCCAAGGCGCGGGGCTCGGCAACGTGCCCACCGGGGCCACGGCTGTCGTACTAAACCTGACCGCGGTGCGCCCGAGCGCGTCGGGGTACTTGACCGTCTATCCGCAAAGCCCGCGCCCGACCACCTCCGACCTCAATCCGCCGGCTGGGGGCGTCCTGGCCAACATGGTGGTGGCCACGCTGACCGGATCGGGCACGTTCGACATCTACAACGCCTTCGGCGACACCAACGTGGTCGTGGACGTCGCGGGTTGGTACACGACCCCGGAGTAGCTACCGGAGAGGGGGATCTTCTCGCGGCACGTCCCCATCCCGCTCACGCTGGGCACCCCCGTGTGGGTTCTCCGTCGAGCCCGGATGGGTCTTCGCCTCCGCCCGCTGTTGCCACCCCGCCTGCCCACGCTCGACAGCCTCGAGGGGTGGGTCGACGCAGGCATGCGCATGTCACCCGGTAGCATCCCCGCCGTGTTCCGCCGCCTGATGGGGTGGTCAGCCCCGGTCCTGGCCGTGGCGGCCGCCGGTGCCCTGGCCTCGGCCTGCTCGGTCACGCCGGTGGCCGTGTCGGTCGACGGCGCCACGCTCTCGACAGCCGCCGTCAACTCGCAGCTGTCGAGCTTCGCCAAGTCGGCGGCTGGCGGCTGCCTGCTCCAGCTGGAGCACCAGGGACTGACGAGTAGTGACGTCCAGGGGACGGGTGGGGCGGGCACCTACTCCATGACCCTCGCCACCCAGGTCGTCGACGACGAGGTCGGGGAACTGTTGGCCCAGCAATACGCAGCATCCAAGGACCTCACGGTCTCGGCGAGCCAGCTGGCCTCGGCAAAGTCGGACTATGAGTCGATCCTCGACGGCGAGATCTCGGATGCCACTCAGAACTCGGAGGCCAATGGCGTGACCGCCTCCTGCGTGCAGCCCGACGGTCAGGCCATTACGGGCGCCCAGCTGGTGGCCAGCCTTCCAGCCGGCATCGCCAACGACCGCATTCGGAGCCAGGCCATCGACGAGCGCCTCCTGGCTCGTGGCGCCGACCTGTCGACCAAGGCGGCAGCCGCCTATTACCTGTCCAACCAGTCGTTGTTCACCCAAGACTGCGTGTCCATCATCGTGAGCAGCTCGCAGAGCGCCGGCCAACAACTCGTCACCCAGCTCAATGCCGGTGCCTCGTTCTCGGCTCTGGCCCACGCACATTCGATCGACCCTACGTCGGCGGCGGCGGGCGGTTCCATCGGGTGTGACTTCACCGAGTCGGAGATCCTGCAAACTCTCGATGTGCCGACGGCGACGGTCGGCGTCCCCATCGGACCGGCAGAGGATCCGACTACGGGTCAGTGGGTCATCTACGAGGTCACGAGCCAGCTCGTCCAGCCCTTCAACTCCGTCTTGTCGCTGGTGCGGCGGGAACTGCTCCTGTCCGCGTCCAACGAGGACCGGGTGGGCGCGCAACTGAGAGTGTTCGCCCATCAGACGACGGTGTATGTGAATCCGCAGTACGGGGCCTGGAAGGGCTTGACGGTCGTGGCTCCCGTCCCGCCCCCCGCCCAATATCTGCTGGCGGCCTCGCTGGGGACGTCGGCGCAGTCGACCCAGCCGGGCTCGCGCCTGCAGCTGAACGGCGGCGGGGGCTGACGGGCCTCGTCGGCGTGTTCGCGTGCCGGTGACGACGGACGGGGGGTCGTGACGACAGGCAAGAGCGCGGAAGGCTCGCCTCCTGTGCCGGCACCGACGATCGAGGTCGTGGGCCTCGGTCCCGGCGGACCCGACCTGCTCACCCGTGATGCGGCCGAGCGATTGGCATCCGCGTCCCACCTCTTCCTGCGCACGAGCCGTCATCCTGCTGCGCCTGAGTTTTCCAATGCGCGCTCGTTCGATCTCCACTACGAACGGTGCCCGACCTTCGAAGAGGTCTATGACGCCATCGTCGAGGATCTGCTGGCAGAGGCGCGACGTCACGGCCATGTCGTCTACGCCGTCCCTGGTTCACCGTCGGTCGCCGAGCGGACGGTCGATCTCCTCCGTTGCCATCCGGCCGTGCTGTCCTCCGAGGTCACGCTCGTCGTCTTCCCGGCGCTCTCGTTCCTGGAGCTGGCCTTCGAGCGACTGGGCGTCGACCCGGTGGCCGCCGGCGTGCGCATCGTCGATGGCTCGTCGTTCGTCCTCGAGGCCGCCGGCTCCTTTGGGAGGCTGATCGTCGCCCAGTGTTGGGACCGCTCGGTCCTGTCGGCCATCAAGCTGGCGCCGGAGACTCCGCCCACCCAGCCCGTCACCGTGCTGTTCCATCTCGGCCTCTCCGACGAGAAGGTGTGGGAGGTGGCGTGGGACGACCTCGACCGCTCGTTCGATCCCGACCATCTCACGTCGCTCTGGGTGCCGGAGCTCGAGGCCCCGGTGGGCGAAGAGCTCGTCAAGCTCGAGGAATTGGTGCGGACGCTGCGCGAGCGCTGTCCGTGGGACCGCCGCCAGACCCACGGATCACTGCGCCGACACCTCCTCGAGGAGACCTACGAGGTGCTGGAGGTGCTCGATCAGCTTGCTGCCACCGAAACTGGGGCCGATCCCGGGGTCGACCCCATGGCTGAGGCCGCACATCCTTCCGTCGCTGCGCTCGAGGAGGAGCTCGGAGACCTTCTGTTCCAGATCTACTTCCACGCCCGGCTGGCAGCCGAGGCCGGACAGTTCACCTTGGCCGACGTGGCCCGCGGCGTACACGACAAGCTGGTCGATCGTCATCCGCACGTGTTCGGCACCGACGAGTCGACCACCCCGGAGAGCGCGCCGACCAACTGGCAAGACATGGCGACCAACTGGGAGCTGGGCAAGCTCGCCGAAAAGAAGCGGAGCAGTGTGACCGAAGGCATCCCCTCGGCCATGCCCGCGCTCGCGCTGGCGGCCAAGCTGCAACGCAAGGCGTTGGCCGTGGGCATGGTCCTCCCTGCATTGGCCGATGAAGCAGAGCGGGTGGCCGATGACGTCGCCGCGCTGACCGCGTTGCGCGTCGGCGACGGTCCCGAGGCTGTCGGCACGGCCGTCGGGACCGTGACCGGATCCTCTCAGGACGCCGTCGGTGAAGCCCTTTTTTCCCTGGTGTCGGTGGCGCGTGAGCTTGGCGTCGACCCCGAAGCGGCGTTGCGGACGCGCCTGGCCTCGTTCCGGTCCGAGGTCGAAGCCATCGGGTGACGTCGCACCGTCGTCGGCAACTGGCGCGGCACGGAGACGCGGGCGCGAATGCCCTGGTGGAAGGCGAAGCCGGTGGTAGCGTGGCCGCACTGACGGGCGTTGCCGGAACCGGTCGGAAGGAGCGGCATCCCCAGTGAGCGCGATCGAACAGGTACTCGCCCGTGAGGTCTTGGACTCGCGCGGCAATCCGACGGTCGAGGTCGAGGTCGTGTTGGACTCGGGAGCCGCGGGCCGGGCCATCGTGCCGTCGGGTGCATCGACCGGCTCGTTCGAAGCCACCGAGTTGCGAGACGGCGGCAACCGCTACGACGGCAAGGGCGTGCTCAAGGCCGTGGCCAACGTCAACGGTGAGATGGCCGCCATCGTCGATGGAATGGACGCCCTCGACCAGCGGACGATCGACCTGGCGCTGATCGACGCCGACGGCACGCCGACCAAGGCCCGGCTCGGAGCCAACGCCATCCTCGGCGTCTCTCTGGCAGTGGCCAAAGCCGCGGCCGACGAGCTCGAGCTCCCTCTGTTCCGATGGATCGGCGGACCGAACGCCCACGTCCTGCCCGTGCCGTTCATGAACGTGCTGAACGGTGGTCGTCATGCCGACAACTCGGTCGACTTGCAGGAGTTCATGGTCGCACCCGTCGGCGCAGCCTCCTATTCCGAAGCCTTGCGATGGGGGGCGGAGACCTACCACGCCCTGGCTCGGGTGCTTTCCATGCGGGGCCTGTCGACCGCGGTCGGCGACGAAGGCGGCTTCGCCCCGGACCTGCCCTCCAACGAGGAGGCGATCCGGGTGTTGGTCGAAGCCATCGAGTCCGCCGGCCGGGTGCCGGGTGAGGAAGTAGCCATCGCCCTGGACCCGGCGAGCAGCGAGTTGTTCAAGGACGGCAGTTACGTCCTGGCCTCCGAGAGCCGCACGCTGTCGGCCGAAGACATGGTCGACTACCTCGCCGACTTCGTGGACCGCTATCCCATCGTGTCCATCGAGGACGGCATGGCCGAGGACGACTGGGATGGCTGGATCGCCCTCACCCAGCGCCTGGGAGACCGGATCCAGTTGGTGGGGGACGACCTGTTCGTGACGAGCGAGGACCGCCTCCGCCGGGGCATCGCCAACGGCGCGGCCAACGCCGTTCTCATCAAGGTCAACCAGATCGGCACCCTGACCGAGGCGCTCGCCACCATGGATGTCGCCACCCGAGCGGGCTACGCCTGCATGATGTCCCACCGGTCAGGAGAGACGGAGGACACGACGATCGCCGACCTGGCTGTCGCCACCGGGTGTGGACAGCTCAAGGCCGGAGCGCCGGCCCGATCCGATCGAGTGGCCAAGTACAACCAACTGCTCCGGATCGAGTCCGTACTGGGTGAGTCGGCCGCCTACCGAGGTGGTGAGGCGCTTGCCTCGTGGCGGGGCGGAACGTGAACTGGCGCAGGATGACCCGTGACCGGTCGCTCACGTCGACGGAGGACGGGCGCGACGGCCGGTGGGCGCACAGTCGCCGAGGTCGCCAAGTTCGCCGAGGTCGCTGGTCGATGCTCGAGCTCGATTTCTGGTCCGGCTTGCGGTTGCGCATCTGGTCGGCCCTCCGCTCGGGGGTGACGAGCGTGGCGTCGGCCGGACGGAGCAGCGGATCCTTCGTCGCCCGGATGAGATCGGGCCTGAGCGAGCGGATGTCCTCGTCACCCCTCCGGCGAATCCGTGCCCACTCGACAGCGTCATCGCATGCGCATGCGCATGCTCCTTCGGCACTGGCCAGACGACGTCGGCTGGCAGCGGGAGCGAACCACCTAGCGAACCACCTGCGAAGAGCCTTGGCCGGGGTCGTGCACGCTCACTCGGACGAATCGCGCCGTCGACGGGCGGTCATGGCGGCAGCTGCCGGCTTCGCCCTGATGGTCCTCATCTTCAGCTTTCCCTTTTCAACACTGCTGTCACAGCACCGGCAGCTCACGGCCGCGGCCGCACAACTGGCCACGGTGCGACAGGAGAACCATCAGCTGCTGGTGCAGGAAAAGCAGTTGGGCTCCAAGACCGAGATCGAGCGACGGGCCCGTCAGGACTATCAGCTCGTCAAGCCGGGTCAGACGCTCTTCGAGCTCCTCCCCGGCCCCGGCAGCCAGCCCGGATCGTCGTCAGGGGCGGCTGTCGGCGACCCCGGTGACCAACCGCTCGTCCCGCCGTCCCGTGCACCGGACCTGACCCCCGACCCCGGGCTTCCCGTCGTGTTGGCGCCGGTGTCCCACGGCCGGACCGCCCGGTCAGGCGGGCATGGGACGAGTGCCGTCGCGCCCCCGGCTTCGCCGCCACCCTCGAGCTTCTGGTCCCGTGTGGGCAACACGCTCGAGTTCTGGAAGTAACCCGCACGTGGTGGACCAGGGCCGCGCGAGCCCCTATTCACGGGCTGAAGCGGGCGGGCGTGTCTGTCGGGGACGCTGAAGCAGCTGCCGATGGCGCCGGCCCGGACACTCGGGACACTCCAGCCGGCGACCGCGAGGACGACCTCAGCATTATCACCCGGCAGCTCGGTCGGACGCCCGCCGGGCCATTCGAGGTCATCGTCCGATCGTCCCATGGTCAGCCCGCAGTCATCGCCAATGCGCCGTTCCTGGCCGACGGGACGCCGATGCCCACCCGCTATTGGCTCACCGATCCCGACCTGCGTGATGCAGTCAGTCGACTGGAGTCTGAGGGTGGCGTCCGGGCGGCCGAACAAGCGCTTCCAGCGACTGCCATCGCCGAAGCCCATGCCCGCTATGCCGCGACGCGCGACGCGCTCGTTCCCTCTGGTCACGAGGGGCCTCGACCTAGCGGAGGGGTGGGTGGCACGCGTCGAGGCGTGAAGTGTCTGCATGCCCACCTGGCTTGGTGGCTCGCGGGTGGCGACGATCCGGTTGGTCAGTGGACAGCCGATCGGCTGGGGCTGACTCGGCCAGCGGCGTCGGGCTGACGCCGGGCCGGCCGTACCGCCGGTGCGCCCGACGGTCCAGGCTCGGACATCACGGCCATTCCATGACGCTCCGTCCACCCAACCCCGCATGCCCGTGGTAGCAAGGTGGCATGGAGCTCGTCCGTGCTGTTGCAGCCATTGATTGCGGGACCAACTCCACCCGATTGCTCATCGCCGACGGTCGTGGACGTGCCGTCGAGCGACAGATGCGGATCACCCGGCTGGGTGAAGGAGTAGACGAAAAAGGGGTCTTATCCGACGAGGCGATCGACCGCACCGTCTCGGTCCTGCGGGACTACCGCGAGACCATGCGCCGCCTCTCGGTCTCCAAGGGTCGACTGGTGGCCACCTCCGCGGTTCGCGACGCTGCCAACCGATCCGCTTTCCTGAGCGCCGCGGCACAAGCAACCGGCCTCGAACCCGAGGTGCTCACCGGGATCGAGGAGGGACGGCTGTCGCTGGCCGGGGCAGTGGGCGACCTCGATCCCGGCGATGGTCCCTTCCTGGTGGTGGACATTGGTGGCGGGTCCACCGAGCTAGTGGTGGGGAAGGGCCCGGAAGACCCCGAGCTGGAGGTGGTCTCTCTGCAGCTCGGGTGCGTGCGCATCACGGAGCGGTTCCTCCGGTCGGACCCGCCCACCCGAGACGAGCTCGACGATGCCGAGTCGGTGATAGGCCACAGTCTCGACACCGTCATCGAGGAGCATCCACGCTTGGTCACTGCTCACCGCCTGGTGGGTCTGGCCGGCACGGTGTCGACCATTGCCGCGCTGCGTCTCGGACTTAAGGAGTACGACCGAGCGCAGGTCCATCACGCCGTGCTCACCCAGACCGATGCCGAGGAGTGGTACCAAACCCTGGCCTCCGAGGTGGCGGTCGCCCGGCTCGACCGAGCCGGCATGGTCCCGGGCCGTGAGGACGTGATCGTCGGGGGGGCCCTGATGTTGGTCGCCGTCATGAGCCACTTCGGCTTCGAGGAGTGCGTGGTCTCCGAGTCGGACATCCTCGACGGGATGGTGGCGCGGCTCCTGGCCGCCGGCGCGTGAAGGGCAGCGGAGGCCGAGCGGCGAAGAGGTCGAACGGGGTCGAACGGGGTCGAACGGGGTCGAACGAGGTCGAACGGGGTCGAACGGGGTCGAACGGGGTCGAACGAGACGGCAGCCGGTCCACGTTCGCGGCGAATCAGGCCAAGGACGGTGCCCCACCCACGGCCGGAGCGACCTAGGGCGGAGATGACCCGGGGAGACCAGCCTCGAACGGTGTCACAGGACGATCAGGGACAACAGCCGACAGCAGGGCAGTGTTCACCGTGGAGTAGGGAATTCGGAGCCGCTGGAGCCTCTCCTTGAACACGGCCTCGGTCACCCCGTCGGGTCCGACGGTGAGAGGGGGTGCCGAGAATTGGGTGGCGTCCCGGCCGGCCTCATATATGGGGACGAACAACCAGGCCGGATGGGCCGACCGTTTCACCTGGTCGTCGATCGACAAGGAGCGGTCGATCTCGTCGCCCGCGGTGGTGATGGCGAGCGCACCCCGGCCGTAGAAGTCCAGCTTGTAGGCGACCCAATAGTTCGCGTAGCCGGTCCGCAGACCGTGGTGTTCGAGCTGGCGCACGAGGCCGATGGTGGCGCCGTCGGGGTCGCCCCAGGTCGAGGTGAGATGAGTGGACGACCACGCGGCCGCCCGGTTGGTGCCGAAGACGGACAGGCCGAAGACGAGGACGACCATCCCAGCCAGGACGAGAACCGGCACCGCGGGTGGAAGATGGAGGCGACGGCCGGCCTCCTTGATGGCGATGGCGACCACCATGGCCATCAGGGGAGTGAGGTAGTTGCCGTAACGACCGTCCTCCCACTCCCAGGTGAATGGCGAGATGGCATAGATGAAGGGCAAGGCGACGACGCCGGCGGCCAAGGCCAGGGAGGGGCCGCCTCGGGCCGCGCACAACAGGATTGCAGCTCCCAGCAGGAACAGGCGCAGTCCGTACAGGTAGGGCTCGGCCGACCCGAAGAACCGAGCACCGTCTCCTGTTCGTATGAGGTCGAACTCCATCGGCAGCACGTAGTGGAAGAAGTCCGACAGCCTGCCCGTGTATGGCTCCAAAATCGGAGTGAAGGACTTCAGCGATGCGAGCCCGGATCCGACGTTGGCCCAGATCCATGGGAGCGCTCCCACGATGGCACACCCGATGCACACGAGCACCGGCCGGGGCCATGCCCGTCGGCGTGGGGCGGGCGAGCGGTGGATGGCCATGCCGAGTATCACGACGGCCGGCACCGCGAAATACCCGATCTCCGGCGTGGACCACCAGCCGATGCCGCCCAACAGGCCGAGAGCGGCCAGATCGGCCACATGAGGGCCGCGATCGAAGGTGCGCAGCGAGAACAGGACGACGGACAGTCCGCACACCAGGGCCACGCCCCGGAACCCGTATTCGGTCATGGAGTCGTGGAGGGTGACGGCCGGACCGCACCAGGCGAGCGCGGCCGCCAGCCACGCCAGGCGCGGGTCGGGCTCGAGCCGACGCACGATCCGCCACACGAGGACCGCCGCCACCGCCGCCAGGGCCGAGGCAACGAGCTCGATGACGACCGCCGTCTGCCCGAACACGACAAAGGCGAGGGCGATGAGGTACGGCTCGGCCGTCCCCCCGTAGGGCTGTCCGCCGAGGAAGGCCTGGAAATGACCGTGGAGGCCGGCCTGGGCCACCACGCCCACGATGTCCTCGTCCGCGGAGGAGGACTGGTGGAACACCCACCACAACCGGATGATCAGCCCACCGAGGACGGCGGCGGCAACGACAGCGAGCGCGGCGAAGGTGACCCACGATCGGTGCGCCGGGGGCCGGGCCGTTGCCGGTGTCCCGGAGTAAGTCCGTACCTTGGCTTGGTCGATGACGACGGTCACGGGCGCCCCTCGCCCCGACGTGAGCCTTTGGATCCCAGGCGGCAATGGGCGACCCACGAGCTGCCAACTTCGGTCCCTCGTCGCTCAGTTGCCCGGTATTCCGTTCGAGCTGTCGCCGCATCGCCGAACGAGATGGTTGACGAGCAATCCGGTGGTGGCCGTGAGCCTGCGGTCATCCCTTCGCAGCCGTGGAGAGCGTGGGAATGGTGACCTCGGTCGTGGCGGGCGGCGCGTGCCACTCCAGGGCCGCGATGCCGTCGGCGTCCACCAAGGTCCGAGCGTGCAGGACGTCGTGGATGTAGGTGATGGCTCGATCCGAGCGAATGGCGCTCGTCGTGGGCTCGTAGTGGGGAGCCAGGACGAAGACGACGGTTCGATTGGTGACGGGTCGAGCCACATCGGGATAGAAGATTTGGCAGGACTCCCGTCCGCAGAAGCGGCCCATCACAGAGATCGTGGCGATTACCTCCGCATTGGCAGGGGTCTTGTCGAGCGCGGCCTGGAGCTGGGCGGCCTGAGGCTGACCGACGCGGTCGATGAACCAGCGGGCGTCGAATGAAGACTTGGCGGTTCCCCACACGAGAGCCTGGGTGAGGATGGCAATGCCGACAAGAACGGCGAGGACAGCCCCCAATCGGAACCTAGACGAGAGCCAGATCAGGACTATGACCGTCCCGACCAGGAGGAAGGGCAGGGCGGCGAAGTTCTGGAAGGGTTCCAGGAAGTTCACCGAGGAGTTGAGGGAACTCGTCACGACTACGACGGCCGGCACTCCGAAGCCCCATGCCGAAGCCAGGCCGATCACCCCATACGGGCGGATGAGGAACCAGATCTCCGAGAGGCGATGGCGGAGCTGATCGACGATCCGAGCCGGATGGGCGGCGATGCTTCCGGCCAATGCCACCATCCCCCCGACACCGACCAGCGAGCTCCGGCCGGCCAGGTAGGCGTAATTGGAGATGCTGGACCCGACGTTCACATGCAACAGGTCGACGAGGACCGTCCAACCGACCCCGGTGACGAGGAGCAGGATTCCGCTCCGCCTCGTCCGCAGCCCGGCCAGGAGCGCGGAAAGGCCGAGACCCACGATTACGACCGCCGAGAACGTCCCGCACAGGAGCGTGATGGCCACGAACACCCAGGCTCGGGTGGTGCGGCCTCGCCACAGGTCCCGAGCGGCGAGGACGACGAAGAGCGCGGCGGTGGCCTCCATGTGGAAGTCGAACGCGACCGTCTCGTACATCGACGGATTGGTGACGGTCACGATGACGACGCCGGCGGCGACCAGGACGGTCGGCCACAACGTCACCCGGGCCCGCTCGAGGATGTCCCCGACCCAGAGGTAGGTGACGAGCCCGGTGCCGGCGACGGAGAGGTCTTGGATCCAGAGGAGCACGATGGGGTGGGGGAACACCAGGTAGACGAAGGCGAGCGGCCACAGGACGAGCTCGAAGTTCGACCTCACGAAGGGGAAGCCGTAGACGGTGTTGAACGGATCGAGATGCCCCTGCCCGATCAGCGTCCACGCCTGGTTGTACTGCCCGAAGTCCTCGCCGAGGAGGAAGTGGTGGTACAGAACCGTGGAGTAGAGGCAGAGACCGGCGGCCCAGAGAGCGAAGGCCACCCATCCCGCGATGCGCACGCGCCGCCGGAGGACGTCCTTTTGGATCCGGTGGACGGGGGGGCTCACTCGACGTCGGACGAGCTCGGTCTCGACGGCCGGAGGTGATGGCGTGACAAGCCCCACCGTCGACACATCCGCAGTGTAACCGCAGGTCACAGTGGCTCCATGGGACAGAAGGGATCGACGGCAGTCGTGAGGGCGGCGGATATGCTCCTGCCGATGGCACCCGATGCTCCGACCTCTTCGGGAGGCTCAGCTCCCGGGCCTGAGGACAGGAGTCCGGCGGTCGAGTCGGATTGGGGAGTCGTCGCGCCGGAGGCGCTGATTGCCCGCGTCGAGGGGTTGCTGGCCCGGATGGACGAGGGAGAGGCGTTCCCTGGTTCCGTCCCGACGGCCGGCCTCGCCGCACTCGTCTCGCCCGTCCACCAGATGCGGCTCTTGCATGCAGGACTACATCCACCGGAGGTTGCCGCCGGTGGGGGGCCTCGGCGCCGGGCCGGAGGATTCCTCAAACGGCTGGTCCGGCGGCTGACGAGCTGGTATGTCGAGCCTCGATGGCTGGTCCAGGAGCAATTGGATGCCAAGAGCATCGAGTTCTCGGCCGAGGCGTACAACTCCGTCCATCGCATCGAGGCGGAGCTCGAGCGGCTCCGCCAGCAGAACGTCCGGCTCCGGCTCGACCTGGTCGCCAACACCGAACGTATGCGCCGGACTCAGGAGAAAGTGGCGGAAGGCGCCGAGCGCCTGGCGAAGATCGAGAGCACGCTTTCCCGTGCGGCAATGGAGGACGAGTTCCGAGCGTTGTCCAAGGAAGTCGCGGCCATTCTCGCTCGCTTCGGTGCCGATGGCACCACCGGCGCCGACATCGACTACGTCGAGTTTGAGAGGCGATTCCGGGGTGATGCCGCGGACATCGCCGAGGGACAGCATCGATATGTCGCCCTCTTCCCACCGGCCATGCTGCCAGGACAGATCGTCGACATCGGCTGTGGCCGCGGAGAGATGCTGGAGTTGCTGGCTGCCGAAGGGCACGAGGTCCTCGGGGTGGACATGGACCCGGACATGGTGGTGGTCTGCCACGGAAAGGGATTGCCGGCGGTTGTCGATGACGGGGTGCACTTCCTCTCGCGGACTCCTGACAACTCGTTGAAGGGCGTCTTCTGCGCCCAGGTCGTCGAGCACCTGATCACGCCCGAGCTCGAGGCCCTCGTCAGTCAGGCACACCGGGCGCTCGCACCGGATGGCGCGCTCGTCATCGAGACCATCAACCCGAGGAGTTCCTACGCCCTCGGCAATCACTACTATGCCGACACCAGCCACGTGCGTCCTGTGCACCCGGAGACGCTCCGTTTCATCTGCGAACAGGTTGGGTTCACTCGTGTCGAGCTCGAGGAGCGGTCGCCGCATCCTTCGATGTCACTTCGGGAGAGCTTGCCCGAGGGCCCCGTGGGAGAGGCGGTGGAATCGCTCCTCGAGAGTGTCTTCGGTTACCAGGACTACGTGATCGTCGCCAACAAGTGAGCGGCAAGTGACGACGATCGATGCGGTCCACCAGTTCCATTCCGGAACCGGAGAGGGCGACGCCGTTACCAACCAGATGTTGGAACTTCAGCGACACCTGCGACATCTGGGATATCGCTCGGAGATATTCACTCAGCACTTGGACGCCGGCCTGACCGGACGCATCCGGCCCGTGACCTCCTATGCAGGTTCATCGAGTGAGCTGCTGTTGGTCCATCACTCCCACGGACACGACCTGCTGGACGACATCGTGGCGCTGGCCAACCCGATCGTCGCCGTGTACCACAACGTCACACCGGAGAGGTACTTCACCAACGAGCAAGTGCGCCACTACATCCGGATGGGCCGCGAGCAGCTCAGCGTGCTCGCCCAGCGCTCGCTCTTCGGAGTGGCAGTCTCCAACTTCAACCGACGCGAGATGCTGGAGGCCGGCTTCCGGCGGGTCGAGGTGCTCCCCGTACGGACCGACTACTCGTCGTTCGCTCCGGCCAGCCGAGCGCGGGACGGGCGGTCCCGGGACTGGCTCTATGTCGGGCGCATAGTTGGCAACAAGTGTCAGCACCGGCTGGTCCGGGCCTTCGCCGCCTACCAGCGCAACTTCGAGCCGGCGGCGAGGCTGGTCCTCGTCGGTGACCAGTCGGACGGGGAGTACGTCGGGCAAGTGCGAGAAGAGGCGGATCGGTTGGGCATCGCCGACCGGGTGGTCCTCCGGGGGAAGGTCTCGGATCGTGATCTCTGCGCGGCCTACGCCGGCGCGGGTGTCTTCGTCTCGCTGAGCGAGCACGAAGGGTTCGGTGTGCCATTGATCGAGGCCATGGCCGCCGGCGTGCCGGTCATTGCCTACGGGGCGACCGCCGTCCCCGAGACGTTGGGCGGAGCCGGCATCCTCCTGCGGACCCAGGACCCGGACACAGTGGCAGCCACGGCACACTCGGTGCTGACCGATCCCGACCTCGTCGATCGACTGCTGATGCGTCAAGCCGTGCGGGTCGCCCAGGTGGAGTCCTTCGATGCCAGCCGGGCGCTGCGACGGATCATCCTGCGGGCCGGCGGCCGACAGCTTCCACTCGAGGTCCAGGTCCAGGGGCCGTTCGAGACGAGCTACAGCTTGGCGGCCATGAACCGTCGAATCGCCCTCGCCCTCGACGAGCAGGCGGACGTCGCCGTCTCCATCTACGCCACCGAGGGCCCGGGCGACTATCGGCCGCGCTCCGAGGACCTGGCTCGTCACCCGCGGTCCGCGACCTTGTATGCCCGGTCCACTGACGTGCCCTTCCCGGACGTCGTGATCCGGCAGATGTGGCCTCCGCGGGTGATCGACTCGCCGGGCGGGATGACGCTCGAGTACTTCGGATGGGAGGAGTCCGGGCTGCCGGCCTCGATGGTGGATGACTTCAATGCCTATCTGGACGGCGTCGGCGTCATGTCGACGTACGTGCGCGACGTGCTCCGAGACGCCGGTGTCACCGTCCCCATCCACGTCGTCGCCAATGGTGTCGAGCCACCCGATCCCACCGCCACGGTGGAGGCGCCCGAGCTCGACGGCCTTTCCGGCTTCGTGTTCCTGCACGTGAGCTCGGCCTTCCCTCGCAAGGGTGTCGACGTCCTGCTCCGTGCCTACTTCGAGGCCTTCGACGGCTCGAGCCCGGTGTCGCTCGTGCTCAAGACCTTTCCCAACCCCCACAACCGCGTGGGACAGCTGCTGGACGAGCTGCGAGCCACCTATCACGATCCACCCGACGTGCGCTGGATCGACCGTGACTTCGAAGACCGTGAACTCGACGCGCTCTACGGGCTGGCCGACTGCTACGTGCACCCGGCCCGCGGCGAGGGCTTCGGCCTGCCCGTGGCCGAGGCCATGGCCGCGGGCGTGCCGGTGATCGCCGTCGCTCACGCCGGCCTGGCCGACTTCGTCTCCGAGGAGACGGCCGTCACCGTGCCGTTCACGCTGGCACCGGCAGAGAGCCACTTGGGGCTGGCCGGCTCGATGTGGGCCGAACCCGACAGGGGAGCGTTGGCCGCGGCCATGGCCGCCATGGCCGCCCGACCGGATGGCCCCGAGGTGACGGCCCGCGTCGAGCGCGCTCGCGCCCTCATCGCCGAGGAGTACACCTGGGAGGCATCGGCGCGGCGCTGGCGCACCCTGATCTCGGAGGTGGAGGAGGGGGCCGCCCGACTTCGGGTGGCCATGGTGACGTCGTGGAACTCGCGGTGTGGCATCGCCGAGAACTCGCGGTATCTCATCGACCAATTAGAGCCTTCGGTCGGCTTCGACATCTTTGCCAACGTCGACGTCGGCATCATCGATCCTCAGGCCGAGCACGGAGTGATCCGTACCTGGAAGCATCGTTGGGAGCCCGACGTGAGCGCTCTGGAAGAGGCGCTGCTCATCTCCGACGCCGAGGTCATCCACATTCAGATGAATTTTGGCTGGTTCGAGTTCCAGCGTTTGGCCGCGTTGCTCGAGCACCAGCGGCCGTATCGCGGTGTCGTGATGACCCTCCACCGAACGATCGACTACGACGACCGCGGCACGCTTCTCACCCTGAGGGAGATCACCCCTGCGCTCCGACGGGTCGATCAGCTCATCGTTCATCAAGAATCGGACGTGCGGCACCTCGAGTCGATAGGTATCTCGGAGAACGTGCATCTCGTCCCCTTGGGCGCATCCCCGGCTCCCGACGTGGCACCCGACACGATGCGGACTGCACTCGGATTCGGCGATCGACCGGTCGTCGGCACCTTCGGTTTCCTCCTACCCCATAAGGGCACGCGCGACCTCGTCGTCGCCGTCGACGAGCTTCGATCCGGGCATCCGGACATCCTCCTGGTGGCTGCATGTGCCGCCTACCCGGGGGTGGCCTCCCGGGACTACGAGATGGAGGTCCGCCAGGAGATCCGGGACCGGGGCCTCGACGGCCACGTCGTGCTCATCACCGACTACCTGGCCGACGAGACAGCCCGGGCGTTGCTGCGGTCGACGGACGTCATCGTGTTGCCCTACGGGGAGACGGGGGAGTCGTCGAGTGCCGCTCTGCGGTTCGTCCTGCCCGTCGGCCGAGCCGTGATCGTCACCGATGAGCCCATCTTCAGGGATGCGGGGGATGCCGTCCATGTCGCCACCGACGGTGGGCCCCACGGCCTGGCCGAGGCCATCGAGACCGTCCTGGCCGACCGCCCCTACCGAGACGAGCTGGCACGTCGCGCCGAGCAGCGGTCACGGCGGTTCCTATGGGATCGGGTGGCCGCCGAGCACCGCCAGATCTACGCCGCCGCGGCTCGGGCCGGACGGGCGCGTCGCTGGGAGGTGGAGCGGCGCGCCGTGGAGGGGGAAGGAATGGGCCTTCTCGGGCTGCCACTCGTAGGATCGTAGGTCTGATGCATCTGGCCGACTCTGAACTCGGATTGGGCGTGCCCGGCCTCGGGGCTCCGACTCCAGCTGCGCAAAGCCCTCGGGTTTGGCGCAGCCGGGCGACCTACCGTAACCGGGCCGGGGTCGGCTCCCAAGGCGACGCCCCGGTGATCCGGTGATCCGGTGATCCGGTGATCCGGTGGTCCGGTGGTCCGGTGATCCGGTGATACAGGTGATGATGCTGTGATCCGGTCGGCATCCTCGGCAGCCCCGGTCCGATCCCTCGACCTTTCCGGGCGCCGCGTGCGGCTCTGCTCGCTGGTCGAGGCCGACTACGAGGCGTGGCACGAGGTCCGCAGCCGGTGCCGGGACTGGTTGGTGCCGTGGGAGCCGCGCTCGCACGGGGCACCCCTGCCGCCGGAGGACGTGGCCAGCTTCGCGGCTCGGTGCTCCATGCGCGAACGTGAGCGCCAATTGGGGACCGGCTTTGGCTTCGGCATCTTCTTCGAAGGCCGCTTCGCCGGCGAGGTGACCCTGTCGTCCATCCAGCGCGGGCCGTTCCAGAACGCCTCCATCGGCTACTGGATCGACCAGAAGCTGGCCGGATGGGGTCTGGTCCCCGAGGCCGTGGTCGTCGTGCTGCAGTTCGCCTTCGAGACGCTGCGATTGCACCGGGTCGAGGTGGCCATCATCCCGAGGAACACGGCCAGCCGGCGGGTCGTCGAGAAGCTCGCCCTCCGTGACGAGGGGGTCGCCCTCGGCTTCCTCGAGATCAACGGGGAGTGGGAGGACCACATCCGCTACGCCATGACCGCCGAGGAGTGGGACCGGCGGGGCCCCGAACTGCGCAAGGCGTGGCTCGAGCCCGAGCAAGCCTGACAGCGTTCTCGAGCCTTCAGGAGTCGGCGAAGCGGCCCCCGACCCCGCCGCCGCCGTTGCCATCGCCCCCGACGCCGTTGCCGCGGAAGCCGTCAGGCGGCGCCCGTACGACGGCCGGGGAGTGGCGGAAAAACTGCTCGACCTCGCGCTCGTACCGATACTCCGGCTCGCTCCGCCCGATGGTCCGCCGCAGGTTGTTGGCGCGGGCGAAGCTCTCCACCGCCCCCGCGCTCGTGTAGCGGTACTCGAACCCCGTCTCCACCAGGCGGGAGGTGTCCACACCACGTCCGTAGCGGGCCAATCCCTCGGTTTCCGACGGGAACTGCAGCAGGCCGACCCGGGTCAGGGGCTCGAGGAAGAGGCGGGGTCGGAAGGGGGGAGCGGCAGAAGGTAGGCGTTGCAGATGCTGGCCACCTCGCTCCAGGGCAGCTTGCCGGAGCCGGCCACGTTGTAGACGCCGGCGATGCGGTTGGCGGTCACGTGCTCGAGAGCGCGGACGACGTCGTCCTCCTCGACGAACTGGATGAGCGGGTCGAAGCCGACGATGGACGGCAGGACCCGCTGCCGCAGGTCGTGGCTGATGGGTGTGACGATGTCGGTGCCCAGGACGTTGGCGAACCGGAGCACGCTGACCGTCAATTGCGGGTTGTCGTCAGCGAAGTCCCGGACGATGGACTCCACCTCGATGAGGGACCGCTCGAGACGGGTGCGGACGGGGCCGGTGCGCTGGTCCTCCTCGCGGAACCAGACGGGGTCCCGTTCGGCTGCCCCGTAGACGTGGGTCGAGGACTTGATCACCACCTGCCGGACGGAGCTGGCCGAACCACCCGCCGCGGCCAGGAGGTTGAGCGTGCCGATGACGTTGATCTCATGCAGCACGGGAGCCGGGACGCGAGCGGAGTTCGTCTCGAGGAAGGTGTGGACGATGGTGTCGACCTGAGAGGCAGCCACGATGCGGCTCACGATCGAGTACTTCTGGTCGGCACGGACGAACTCGGTTCGGTCGAGAGGAACCTTGGGATCGTTCGTCCCGAGGCCGAGGATCATCTCGACCTCGGGCTCGGCCTCGAGGGCCTGTGCCATCCGGCCACCCCAGAATGTGTCGAGGCCGGTGATGAGGACGCGGCGACCCATAGGATCAGCCGAACCAGACGCTGCGCCGTTCGCGCAGCATGTCGAAGATGGTTTCCTGCAACCGGGCCCGGACCGACTCGGCCTCGTCCATCACCCGGCTCCTCGAATAGCGCTCGAGACTGGGCTCGACGTCGAAGGTGACCGGGTCGAGGACCCGTATCTTCATCTTGGCCGGAAAGTAGACGGCGTAGCCCAGCGGGCCCATGAGCAGCGCGTTGGCCGTGACCGGGAAGTAGGGGATGTTCAACAACTTGGCCAGCCCGCCGACCCGGAACAGGATGGGCATGGACTCCTCGGCGCCGATGACGGCGATGGGGATGACCGGGACACCGGCCCGCATGGCGATCTCGACGAACCCTCCCCGTCCGAACCGTCGCAGCCGATAGCGATCCTTGTAGGTCTTCGAAGTGGCTTTGGTCCCTTCGGGGAAGACCAGGGCCAGCTGCTGCTGGTCGTGCAGCAACCGATAGGCGTTGTCAGGATGGGCGGGCACGCCTCCGGTGCGGGACCACAGCGTCCCGACCACGGGGATCGTGCGGAAGAAGTAGTCGGCCAAGCCGTAGACCGGCCGGCCCAACTCCTTCTCGATGCCGTGCATGATGGCCGGTGCGTCGGAGGGGATTGCCCCGGCGTGGTTGGCGATGAGGAGGGCCCCGCCGCTGGTCGGGATCTTCTCCAGTCCCTGCCACTCGACCCGGAACCAGTGCCGGTAGACCGGGTCGTAGAGGCGACGGGTGATCGAGCGAATGTGCTCCGAGCGACCCCATTCGTCGACGTCCGAGAGCCGTGATTCGTCGACCACCGGTCCGGCCCACGCCGCCGGTTCCGGCTCCGGCTCCGGCACGACAGGGACCATGGACATCGACTGGTGGATGGAAAGGGGCTCGCCGGTGGGGTGCTCCATGGCTCGTTCGGGGCGGACCGTCCGTGGACGCGAGGTTCGGGGTGCGCCCTCCTCGGCCGGCACACGGGCCGTGCTGCCGTCCCCGTCTGGACCTGGTTCGAGCCGGTCGCCAGTCACCTAGGCATCGTACCGGTGACGGAACGGCCCACTCTCGTGGTGGGTGCCCCCTTGGCACCGCCGTGACGCCGGCGCCGCGTTCGCGGTCGCAGGCGCGGTTGTCGGGGCCAGGTCAAGCCGGGGTCGTGACTCGCCCAGCCAGCGGCCTCATGGACTCGAGCTGGCCGAAGGTCACCATCCGCCGGCTGACTTCGAGTGGCTCCAGCTCCGCCCGCAGCGCGCTCCAGCCCTCGGCCACTTCTCCGGGCGACCACATCGGGAGCAGGACGACCAGGTCGGGGCCGTTGGCCACGACGCACGCCTGCAGGCCGTGGCCACCACCGGCCGCGGCGCGGGCGACCGAATCTCCGACGGCGTCCATTTGGTCGGTAGCGGCGTGGACGATGACGGCGGGCACCGTCGGAACGGGTACGAGGCCGACTCGCGACCTGAAGGCGTCGGCCACCATCGTGAAGGAGTCGCTGGCCGGGTGGACGGTGCTCCCGGCGACGTGCTTCCACTGCACCGGGACCTCGGCGATGCGCAGCCCCAGACGATGCGCCCGCAACAGCAGCTCGACGTCGAATGCGAACCGGTCGGTCTTGACCAGGCCGAAGAGGAGGCGGGCGACCGGCGCCCGGAAGGCCTTGAATCCGCACTGCGTGTCCCGTAGGCCAAGGCCGGTGCCGGCCGTGACCATCCGGTTGAAGATATGGCCCATCAAGCTGCGCACGATGTAGGTGGTCTCGACCATCGAATCGGAGAGTGCCCGCGACCCGACGGCGATGTCGTGGTCGACGAGGGCGTCGATCAGTTGGGGAACCGTCCGAGGGTCGATGGCCATGTCAGCGTCCATGTAGGCGATGGCCACGCCCCGGGCGGTCGCCACCCCGGTTCGGACCGCCGCCCCCTTGCCCCGGTTGACGGCGAGGTTCACCACCCGGTGATATGGGAACGGCGCGAGGAGCTTGGTGGCAATGGCCGCCGTCTGGTCCGTGCTGCCGTCGTCGACCAGGATCAGCTCGGTTCGCTCGACATCGATTTCGCCGTTGGCCACCGCCAAATCGAAGCGACGGAAGCCTTCGGCCAGGCGGTTCGCCTCGTTGAAGGCCGGGATGACGATGCTGAGGTCCACGACGTTCCCTGTGGTGGGTGCAGGGCCCCCGGTGGGTGCAGGGCGCCCGGTGGGGGCAGCGGGCCGAGGGTGCTTGGGCGTGCTTTCCGCTCCTCGATCGACGGTCATCCTGCTACTGCCTCGTTCTTAGGGCTGGCTGGCACCAACGAGATCGAAGTACCAGAACGGATCGAACGTGACCACGGTTCCCGAGTGGGCGGCCTGGATGATCGTATCGACGCCATAAGCGGTGGGTTGTCCGTCGAGCGTTGGACCCACGTACATGACGACATGGTCGATGCCGGACCCACCGAAGTCGTAGAAGAGGAGATCGCCCGGCTCGAGATCGGAAAGGCTCACGTGCTGCGTGTCGGCGTACTGATCGGCCGCTGAATGCAACAGTGAGACGCCGGCCTGGGCCCAGGCCAGCATGGTGAGACCGGAGCAGTCGACTCCCGAGGCGCTGGCACCACCCCAGACGTAGGGCACCCCGAGGTACTGCATGGCGCCGTGGACGGCGGCCAGGCCGGCCGCGTCAGGCTGGGCTCCGTAGCCGATGGGTCCGGAGCCCGGTGGCGGCCCGGATGCCTGGTTGGCGGCGGACGCGGCTGCCTGGGCGGCGGCGCTGCCCCCGCTCACCGTGCTCGCCACCTGCGCGGCCTGCGAAGCGGCGGCTGCCGCGGCCTCTTTGGCACCGGCGGTGTTGGCTTGAGCGGCCTGCTGGGCCGCGGCCTGGGCTTCGGTTGCGGCCTGCTGGGCGATCTCCTGGGCGAGAGTGCCCTGTACCTGGCTCAACGTGGCTTCGGCCTGGTTGCTGGCGGCCACTGCGCTGGCCCGGGCCTGGTTCTCCGACGTCAACTGGGCGGTCTCTGTCTGCTGCTCGGACTGGAGTTTCGACTGTGTGGCCCGGAGCTGGCGCTGACCGGCCTTCACCTTGTCCACGACGGTGACCACATTTCCCGCCCCCAGCTGCTCGTAGAGGTACTGGGTTTGGGAGGCGCTGCTCGGTGTCGCGAACAGCTCGGCGATGGCATCGGAGGAGCTCGAGCCAACATAGGACTCGATGGCGACCTGGCGTAGCCGATCCCGCTCCTCTGCCAGCCTCGACTTGGCCGTGTCGATGGCCGACTGGGTGGCGGCGAGCTCGGTCCTGGTCGTCGTGAGATTGACGGCGTCCTCGTTGTACTGCTCGTCAGCCTCATCGAGGGCCTGTTGCTGTTGGGAGATCTGAGAGTCGAGCGCCGAGATCTGGGACTCGGTGGCGTTGATCTGGGCCTGATCCGGCTCGGTCGTCGTCGAGGTCGAGTTCGACGACGTTGCTGCGGTCGATGTCGAACCGGTCGAACCGGTCGACGAGGTCGATGCACCGGACCCGGACGCTGGGTCCGCTGTTGAGGAGGAGGAGGAGGAGGTCGGAGAAGCCCATGCAGCCCCACCGCGGACAGCGGGGGCGGCCAACGCTCCCGCCCCGAGTAGGAGCGCAGTCAGCACTGCGAGGAGGCACGCTCGCGGTGATCGGCAACCAGTCCAGTGGCCAGTCCGGGCCTTGCGGCTGAGCCCGGACGCGTGACAGGTGGATGGCAGCCGGGCGCTCGTCTCCTCAGATCTCACGGTGCCCACCTGGAATGGTCGCCGGTCGTTCAGGTTCACAAGTTCATTGCGGCTGCGATGCCTGCCCGCCGCCATGCAACCACATTCCGACTCCCTCGTCCGTTCGGGTTGCCAGACGCGGCTAGACGCGTCCGGATGAGGTCTGGCCAGGGCTGCCCCGCGGATGGCTAAGTTCCTCCTGGCCGATAATGGCCAGTCACCGGACATATCGGCAGGGGCGCCCTTCAACTGGAGGCTGAGATGGCCGCAGGTCTCGTTGGCATCGCGAGCGGACAGGTGCGTGGCGTCGAACGGCGCGGTGCCTGGACGTTCGCTGGTATTCCGTATGCGGCGCCTCCGACCGCCTCGCGCCGCTGGCGGCCTCCCCTCGCTCCCGAGCCTTGGACCGGCATCCGGGATTGCAGCGCATTCGGTCCGATCGCCCCGCAGGCCCCTGGAATCGTCGAAATGGCCCTGGCCGGCGACCCAACGGCCCAGTCAGAGGATTGCCTCAGCCTGAACGTCTGGACCCCGGGTCTCGACGCTGGGAACCGCCCGGTCATGGTCTGGGTCCACGGCGGCTCGTTCCTGTCGGGCTCGGGCTCGGGAATCCTGTATCGAGGTGGCCTTCTGGCGAGAGAGCACGACGTGGTCGTCGTGACCATCAATTACCGCCTGGGCCTCCTCGGCTTCCTCGCCCATCCGGCCCTGGCCGACGACGGACAGCCCTGGCTCGACGGCCAACCGTGGACCGGCGTCGGGAATTGGGGTCTCGCCGACCAGGTGGCTGCGCTCCACTGGGTTCGGGAGAACATCTCGGCCTTCGGTGGTGACCCGGCAAACGTGACCCTGTTCGGCGAGTCGGCTGGCGGCATGAGCGTCGCCACGCTCATGGCCGTGCCCGCGGCACGAGGGCTCTTCCACCGGGCCATCGTGCAGTCGGGGCCGCCCTACACCCATTCCGTGGAGTGGGCTTCGGACCAAGGGGAGAAGCTGGCCCGTCACCTGGGGGTGGCTTGCACCAGGTCAGCGCTCGAGCAATTGCCGTCCGACCAGCTCGTTGCCGGATTTGGCGACTTCGCGGCCCGCCCGGGCGCCGACGACGATTCCGGCCTGGCCTTGCGACCGGTGGTCGGGGAGGGCCTGGTGCCGACCGAGCCCGAGGAGGCCGTCGCCGCCGGGGCAGCTGCCGACCTCCCCCTCATCATCGGCACGACCCGGGACGAGTCGTCGTTCTTCGCCGTCGGGGACGAACGCCTGCGTGGCATCGACAGCGCCGGCCTGCACCGATGGTTGCGCCGGCTCTCCCCCGACCCGGCGGTGATCGAGGACCTCGTCTCGACGGTGACGACGGTGCGGCGGTCACGCGGGGAGCCGACGTCGCCCCGCGACCTGTGGGTGGCGATCTCGAGCGAGTTCGTGTTCCGGGTCCCGACCCATCGATTCGCGGCCGGCCACGTCGCCGCCGCCGCTCCGGGCATCGAGACGTACGGCTACCTGTTCACCTGGGAGTCACCGGCTTTTGGAGGCAGCCTAGGAGCGTGCCACGCGCTCGACCTGCCGTTCGTGTTCGGCACCGTCCATCATCCTGCGGTTCAGACCTTCTCGGGAAGTGGCGAGGATGTCTTCGCACTCTCGTCAGCCATGCGGGCATCGTGGACCGCCTTTGCTCGCTCGAGTGATCCTGGGGGCGCCGGCTTGAACGGCGGGGCGGGCATTGCTGTCGCCGGGGTAGGGCTCGGCCGGACTGGAGAGGGAACGAGCGCCCCCTGGTCGCCATGGGAGGCGACGCGCCGATCCACCACCGTTCTCGGTCCCTGGCCGGACGACGATCTGCTCGCCCGCGTGGTGGACGACCCACGGCCCGAGGAGCTCGACGGCACGGCCGCCGTGCTCGAGGAAGCCAGGGTGGCCCCCCGCTGACCGGCCTAAGGTTCGACCATCGAGTGGCGTTGCCGCAGTCCTGGTCAGACCGTATCCGGGGACGTAGCCCAATTTGGTAGAGGCAGGGCGCTTAAACCGCCTCCAGTGAGGGTTCGACCCCCTCCGTCCCCACCCGTCTCAGCCAATTTGGCCGCCCGGTCGGGGCGCGCCCGGCGCCGCCAGGTCCGCCAGGTCCGCCAGGTCCGCCAGGTCCGCCAGGTCCGCCAGGTCCGCCAGGTCCGGCAGGTCCGGCAGGTCCGCGCTATTCGATGCGGCCTTCACCCTTGGCTTCGGCGCCGATCTCCGACATCTCCTCGTAGTGCTCGGCGACGCTCCTGCGTTCCTCTTCGCTCGATTCGTCGAGGTGGCGCTCTGCCGCCTTCTCTTCCGACCCGTTCGGCGGCCGATCCGCTCCGTGGGCACGACCAGCTTCCTCTTCTTCGACGGAGCGGGTGCTGTTGTCGGGCTCGGTGCGGTCGTCCATCGGCCTCTCCTCGTGTCAGCCTGCTGGTTGCGGGTATTCAGCCTGCTGGTCACAGGTATATCGCCTCGGCGGGCCGCGAGCGATCCGGTCCGTCACAGTGCAGGCGGCGGCCCACTCGGAGGACCGGCTACCAGCCCGCTTCCTACCCCCAGCCGACCGGAACAAACTCCGCTGAGCCATCGGCTCAACCGACTTCGAACTGAGGAGTTCCACGTGGTCGACGACATCGAGGACCCACGTCGCGAGGAGCCGGGCTTCGTGCTCGGTGAGCGGGAGATGCTCGACCGATGGTTGGAGTTCCATCGGATGACTCTCCTTCTCAAGTGTGAGGGGCTCGACGATGAACAGCGGAAACGGCGTCCGGTTGCCACCTCGCGCCTCTCGCTGCATGGCCTGGTTCGCCACATGGCCGAGGTCGAGAGAAATTGGTTTCACCGGTGCTTGCTCAGCAATCCGAAACTGCCGTTCATCTGGGTCGACCCGGCGGTGGATGACAGCGAGCTCGTTCCCCTGGACGACGCCGACTGGGAGTCCGACGTCCAGACGTGGCAGGACGAGTGCGCGTTCAGTCGCCAGGCAGCCGCACCCCGCGGTCTCGACGAGTGTGGCGAGCGCCGAGGCCGGCCGGTTTCGCTTCGCTGGATCTACGTCCACATTATCGAGGAGTACGCCCGCCACAACGGGCACGCCGACCTCATCCGCGAGCTCATCGACGGGCAGGTGGGCGCGTAGCGCGTAGGCGTCTGTCGCCGACCAGGCCTACGCCCCGGAGAGGGTCGGTCGCAGCGCCCTCCTCTACCGAGCAGAATGCCCGTCGGAAGGGGTGGGCTGGTTGGTGAGCGGAGGGCATGGTCCGGTCGGATGGCTGGGGTGTGACCCCCGGTGACGGCAAGCGATCGGACCTGCCGGCTTGCGACTACGGACTGCCGATGCCGACTGCACCCGCGACGAGGAGCGATCGATGACCCATGACCCCGTGGTGGCCGAGACAACCAAGGAGCGCGCCAGCCTCGAGCCGAGATTCCTCCTGCCCGACCAAGAGGAGCGTGCCGCCGCCGCGCTCGATCGTCACCGGCGCACCGGCCGAAAGCCGAATTTCCTGGTCATCCTGTTCGACGACGTGGGTTGGGGCGACTTCGGCTGTTACGGCGGAGGCGTCGCCGTCGGGGCACCCACTCCCAACATCGACCGGTTGGCTCGCCAGGGGATGTTGCTCACCTCGTGCTACTCGGAGCCCTCGTGCACGCCGTCGAGGGCTTCGATCATGACCGGGCGCCTGCCGATGCGCCACGGACTACTGCGACCGCCCATGTACGGACAGCCCGGAGGCCTGGAGGGCGAGGTGACCCTGGCGGCGCGTCTGTCCGATGCCGGCTACGTGACCCAAGCGGTCGGAAAGTGGCACATGGGGGAGAACGAGGCCTCACAACCACAGCATGTGGGGTTCGATGACTTCTACGGCTTCTTGTCGGTGTCGGACATGTACACCGAGTGGAGGGACCCCTACTTCTTCCCGGAGATCGTCTACAGCGAGGAACGGACCAAGTGGGTCGAGAACCTGCCCTTCAACAAGTGTTTCGTGCATGCCAGCAGAGGTGGTGAGACCGAGAATGTCGAGGAGGTGACCCTTCCCGTCCTCTCCCTGCTCGACGACCGTTGGTGCACGTACTCGCTCGACTTCATCCGTCGCATGGGGGAGCCGCCCGCTGCGGATCGGCCGCCCTGGTTCCTCTATCACTGCACCAGGGGTGCGCACTTCGACAACTACCCCCACGAGCGGTACCTCGGGTCCTCACCGGCCAAGCACCCCTACAAGGACACCATCGTCGAGCTCGACGACATCGTCGGCCGCCTGGTCGAGGAGCTCGAGCGGACCGGCCAGCTCGAGGACACCCTCGTATTTCTCTCCTCTGACAACGGGCCGGAGATGGAGACGTGGCCCGACGCCGCCTATTCGCCGTTCCGCAGCGCCAAGGGCTCGACCTGGGAGGGTGGCCAGCGCGTGCCCGGGATCTTCTCCTGGCCGGGGATGGTGGCCGAGCGGGCGACCGATGGACTCTTCTCGCAGATGGACCTGTTCAACACCTTCCTGTCCTTGGCTGGAGCCTCCGAGGCGATACCGGATGACCGCTACATCGACGGGGTGGACCAGACTTCCTTCCTCCTCGATGCCGAGGGAGTGTCGAACCGCAAGTTCGTGTACTACTGGCTGACGAACGTCTTCTCCGCCCTGAGGGTGGGCGAGTGGAAATTCATGGTCGCGTCCACCTCCGACGATGACCGGGATTGTCTCAATCTCGGTGGGTTCACCGGGGTGACCCAGAAGTACTCGCACGGACGGCTCTACAACCTCTACCTCGACCCCAAGGAGAGCCGGAGCTACATGATCCGGAAGCTGGCCTATATCGACAGCTTCACCTCCGGGATCGGCGCCCACTTCTCGACCTTCGGCCGGTACCCACCGAAGCACCCGATCGCGGCCATGAGCTGAAACGATGGGGGGACCCGATCAGCGTTGACTGTCGTAGGTCGGGGTAGTTTTGAGCGCGTCGGACCCCTCCCGCCCGACGCCACCCGGCCGGAGCCAGGTCATTTCCGAGCGAGGCTGGATCGGACTTTTGGGAACGGCTGGGAACCCCGGGTCTGGCGAGCCGCGAAGGCTGGAGTCTGGGAAGTTTGATGCGGTGATGCGAACCTGACGGACAGGAACGAGGAAGGAGCCAGATGCAGGGCACGACGGGATGGCCGGTGAGACGGCGACCCAGCGCACGGTGCATGCTCGTCCTGGTGTCGACGGTCGTCCTCGGGCTACTCATCTCCTCCTGTGGGGGGTCGAGCGCACCCACAGCTTCAACCACCACGACGTCGTCCACCAGCTCGTCCCCCAGCTCGTCGCCCACAACCTCGTCGCCCCCAGCCTCCACCGTCGCCGCCGCCGCACCGAGCCTGGGCTGCGCTGCGACCTCCACCACGCCACCGGTTGGTACGAGCATCACGCTTCGGCCAGTGATTGCCGGCATCACCCGTACGGCCATCGTCCACGTCCCGACCGCCTACCGCCCAGGGAAGCCCGTGCCGCTCGTCCTCAACATGCACGGCAGTCAGTCGACGGCGGCGGCCCAGGAAGCGTTCACGGACATGGACGCCACTGCCGATGCCGACGGCTTTCTGGTCGTCTACCCACAGGGCGGCATCCCGGCAGCGACCGGATTCGAATGGAACGTGCCCAATGAGCCTCTCCTCGGCGGTGGCGCCGTTCCCAGCACGGCTCCGAACGATGTGACCTTCCTCGAGCAGCTCGTCTCCTTACTCGAGAAGGACTATTGCGTCGACGAGGATCGTGTCTATGCCACGGGCTTCTCCGGCGGTGCCCGTATGGCCAGTCAGCTGGGCTGTGACGCCTCCCAGACGTTCGCGGCAGTGGCGCCGGTCAGTGGCCTTCGCCTGCCTTCCCCGTGCCCGACCACCCGCGCCGTGCCCGTCATCTCCTTCCACGGCACTGCCGACCCGGTCGACCCGTACGCTGGGAATGGCCAGGCCTACTGGACCTACAGCGTGCCGACGGCCGCCGGTCGCTGGGGCGCCCAAGACGGGTGTTCACCCACGGCGGGGACGCTCAATCCGTCGAAGACGGTCGTCGTGACGACCTACAGCCATTGCAGCGATGGTGCCATCGTGGAGCTCTACACCATCGTCGGCGAAGGTCACGAGTGGCCGGGCGGGCCGAAGCTCCCTCGGTCGGCGACCCGGCTCCTCGGACCACAGTCCACGGCGTTGAGCGCAAATGCGACCATGTGGGCCTTCTTCGTGGCCCACCCCCTGGCGTCCTAGCCACCTGCCCTGGGTGCCGATGGGGGCAGCATGCGCCGTCCCCACCTTTCGTCGGCCCTGCACTTCCACGCCTGTGGCACGAGTCGAGATTTCGTTGTGGAAGCTGCCTGGTGGCTCGATCCAGCCGCGTCGAGCCCGGAGCCGTGCTCCATGACGTCCGGGCCTAAGCTCTGTTGAAGTGTTCCACCTATCGTCCGACGAGCTGATCGTCGAGCTCGTCCTCGGGGTTGTCTTTGGCGGTCTCGGATTCTGGCTCTCGGAGCGGGACCGCCGTCGGTTCGGGCGCACCCCGTGGGGCCTCCCCTCGCTGTTGTGGGCCGTGTTCTGGTTCCTTTCGGTTCTACTCGGCTTGGTCCTCTACCTCATCGCTCATAGCGGCGTGGTCCGTCGGGCGCGCCGGTTCCCAGACGGACGGTTGCCGGGCGCACCTCCCTATGACGCTCCGTATGGTGCCGGCTCTCTGGGGATGCGACCGGCGGCGCGGTCTTCCGGTTCCTCGGCCCCATCTGCGCCCTCGGTCGCGGACCAGTTTCCCTCCTACCCGCGCCCGGCGAACGGCACGATTACTGGCCGGGTGGTTGGCCCATCAGTGGAATCGGGCGATGGCGCCTCCAATGCCCCTGCCGGCGAGCCGGTATGGCCGTCGAGGGCGGGTTCCTTTGATCGACCCGCAGGGGTAGAACCCGCTCCGTCGATGCCGCCCCAACCTGGGGCCGATACGAGCACTGCAGCCGACGCCGCCCCCTCGCCGCCGGGCTGGCACGCGGATCCTGGCGGGCGGTTCCACTATCGCTGGTGGGACGGCACCCAGTGGACCTCGTATGTGTCGTTCAACGGGCAACAGCTCATCGACACCAACCCGGATCAACGGATCGGTCCGTACTGATTCACCTGATGGCACGGCTCACACGTGGATCCTCGATGGCAACCGGGGCCGGCCGTGGGACCACGCCGTCGCCGGCGCCGGCGGCGCCGGCCGTTCGATCCGCACGCGAGAAAGGGTCTGGTCCGGACGAGCCGGACGGGCGATGGAAGGAGTGGCATGGCGAGTCTCCAAGTTGACGATGTGGTCCGACATGCCGGGGAGGACGATCTGCCCTGGGTCGATGCCACCGAAGGCATGTGGCTGAAAGTCCTGCGGGTCGACCTGGCCAATGGGGTGTGGGTGGTCCTCAATCGATTCGAGCCGGGTGTACGACTGCAGAGGCACCGTCATACCGGGCCGGTCGACGGCTACACGGTGAGCGGACGATGGCACTACCTCGAGTACGACTTCTACAGCCTGGCCGGCTCCTACATCCGCGAGCCAGCCGGATCGGTCCACACGCTCGACGTGCCGGAGGACAACGATGGGATCACCGAGGTCCTCTTCGTAATCGAAGGCGTCAACCTCAATTTGGCAGCCGACGGCTCTGTCGAGAGCGTCTACGACGGGGCCGGCACGCTGGCGGCCTATGAAGCGCTGGCCGTCGACCAGGGGTTCGGCAAGCCCACCGGCATCATCGTTGGCTGAGAGGATCCGACCGAACTGAGCGTTGTGCCGACGAAGCCGCGGCTAGTCGACGGCGATGGCAGTGCAAGACGTTGTTCGGTCCGTCGTCAGCCCTTGGCCAGCCTCGCTCGATGGTCGATGGGAGCGCTCGGGCTGAACGGACGGGAGCGGGGATGCGGTCGTGACCAACCACACGGAGAAAGAGCTGGACGAGACCGCACTCACCGCCCCACTCCTCGAACCGGGCTTCTACGCCGACGATCCCTACCCGCTCTACGCCCGGCTCCGGGCAGAGGCGCCGGTTGCCCGCAACGACACCCAGGGTCTGTGGTTCGTGAGCCGCCATGCCGAGGTCACGGCTGTCTCGCGGGACCCCGAGACGTTCAGCTCGGGGAAGGGCATCCTCGTCATGGAGATCGGCGCCGAGTACCCGAGCCCGCCCACCATGATGCACACCGATCCTCCCGATCACACTCGCTACCGGGGGCTCGTGATGCCGGGGTTCCGCCCGTCGTTCATGCGGGCCCTCGAGGGCGGCATCAGGGAACGGACCCGAGCGCTGGTGGACCAGATCGAACCGGGTGTGGCCATCGACATCGTCGGTGAGCTGTCGGTTCCCTTGCCCCTGCAGGTGATCAGCGACCTGTTGGGGGTCCCAGAGGACGAGTGGCCGCGGTTCTTCCGGTGGTCGGAAGCGGTGATCCCGGGCGCCACCGACTGGTCCGACGAGGAGCGAAACGCGCTGAGCATGGAGATGGTGACCTACCTACTCGAGGCAGCCGCCGATCGGCGGGCCCGACCGCGCCAGGACATCATTTCGGAGCTGGCTGCCGCCGAGATCGACGGTGACCGGCTGACCGACGACGAGCTCGCCATGTTCCTCGTGCAGCTGCTGGTGGCCGGCAACGAGACGACGCGGAACATGATTTCCGGTGGCCTGGTGGCCTTCGCCCAGGCGCCAGAGGCATGGCCCCGTCTGCGAGAGCGCTGGCACTCGTCCACCAGCCGGGCCGTGCCCGTGGCCGTCGAGGAGATGCTGCGATGGACGACCCCTGTCGTCGCCTTCATGCGCACTACGACCCGGCCGACCTCGCTCGGTGGTCGTCAGCTGGGAGCGGGCGATCCCGTGCTCATGCTGTATGCCTCGGCCAACCGCGACGAAGAGGTGTTCGGGGTCGACGCCGAGCGTTTCGACCCCACCCGCAGCCCGAATCCCCATGTCGCTTTCGGGTTCGGCCCCCATTTCTGCGTCGGGGCGGTCCTGGCCCGGGTGGAGGGTCAGATCCTGCTCGAGGAGATGCTGAACAGGTTCGAGTCGGTCGAGCTTGCCGGTCACGTTCAGCGGACGGCATCACCGGTTATCGCCGGCGTCCGTTCCGCGCCATTGGTCTTCGACAGGCCCTCACGCGGCCGAGGCAGCTGAGGACGTCGACGGCTCCAGCAAAGCGATACCTGCAAATGATGCAACCAGGGTGAAGACCAGAACTCTGGGGTTCGGCAGCTGAGCAAAGGTGGCGGTGAGCCACCTCAAGCGAGACGGGGCCCGAGTAATAGGTCAGCAGGTCAGCCTTGGATGACCTTGTGGGCGCGGCCGCGATAGTTGTGGAAGGCCGGCGCAGCTTTGTCGCTCCTCCTGCTTGTCACGTGCTTGGGCGCGCTGTTACTGTCTCGACACTTCCCGCTCTTTCTGGAGGGGCGATGCCAGTCGTCGGACTCTTCCGCAATGCCCAAAAAACGATCAATGTTCCCGCCGGTGGAGTTGTGTTCCACGAGGGCGACGAGGGTCATGAGATGTTCGGCGTCGTGGAGGGCCAGCTCCAATTGCAAGCAAACGGGCGGGTTATAGCTACCCTCGGCCCCGACGACGTTTTTGGGGAGATGGCGCTGGTCGACAAAGCACCGCGGATGGCCACGGCACTGGCTATTACCGACAGCGTCCTTGCCGCCATCGATCAGCACCTTTTCCTCTTCCTTGTTCAAGAGACGCCGACCTTTGCCTTGTCGGTGATGTCGGCCATGGCCGACCGCCTCCGGGATCACGCATCCGACTAGTCCGGAGGCGAGTCCCGGGCGGCCAGTTCGTGACGGGCCATCACTGCGAGGGCTCAACACCATCGACTCGCCTTTGAACTATTGACCCGTCATTAGTTCGAGTCCGTGGGCGAGTCTCAGCGTCAGCAGCTGAGGGTGTGGCGGGGAGCGCCGGCCGGGAGCGCCCGGCCAGGAGCGCCGGCCGGGAGCGCCCACCCACGCCGTCGACGGCCCCGGGAACCAGATCAAAGCGGAGCGCCGGTCAGCGCTGCCGGTACCGAGGTTCCCGCCCCTCCGCACGCGAAGCCTTCATCTCCCGATAGTCGTCCGAGGCGAACACCATCGACTGCTCCAGCGCCTCATCGCTGATCGCACGCTGAACCTCGGCGGCTCCGAGGTTGAAGAGGGTCCGGCGCGCCATCTTGACGGTGAAGGCGGGAGCGGCGGCGACGGTGCGGGCGATCTCCATGGTCACCGACTCCAGCTCCTCCTCGTCGGCGACCAACCGGCTGATCACCCCGTGGGTGAGCGCTTCCTCGGCGCTCAGGATCCGGCCGGTGAGGGCGAGGTCGGCCGCGACCCCGTGCCCGACCATCTGAAAGAGCCGGGCGACTCCTCCGGAGTCGGGGATGACGCCGTGGACCACCTCGGGCAGGACCATGCGCGTGCCGACCGTGGCCACCCTGATGTCACAGAGCAGAGCGCGTTCGAACGCCCCGCCGATCACCCAGCCTTTGAGAGCGCAGATGATGGGGCAGGGCATGGTGAGGAACATCTGGGTGGGACGGTGGCCGCGCTCGATGAACTCGAGGTCGGAGATGTCTTCGGTCCGCAATCCGAGCTGGTCAGTGTCCCGTCCGGACGAGAAGGACTTCCCGGCTCCTCTCCAGACGATGGCCCGTAGCCCCGCCATGGTGTGAACTTCGGCCAGCACTTCCCAGAGGCGTGCGTCCATCTCGTCGCTCATGGCGTTGTGCTTCTCGGGCCGGTTGTTGGTGATGACGGCGATAGGCCCGTCGACCTCGAGTGTGACGAGCCTCCGGTCCTCGTCGCTGAGCGGTCTCATCATCAACTCACCGGTCCCTTTCTCCATCGCCGGGACCGGGCTGGCCGAACGGCGGCCTCCCCAGTTGTTGGCGGACATCCACGAATGGTGGTTGCAGAGCGCTCCGGCGCTGCCAGTTGGCACCGTCGACCACCAGCGTGTGGCCGCTGATGTAGCTGGCATAGGGAGAGCAGAGGAACGTGGCGGCCCAACCGAGCTCACGGGGCTGGCCCACCCGACCGGCCGGTACCCGGTCGTCCTCGCCTTCCTTGCGGCCGGGCAGGGCGGTGATGGCCGCCACCTCGTCGGCGTGGGGGATCAGCCCGGGCACTAGCCCGTTGACTCGGATGCCGTAGGGGGCCCACTCGACGGCGAGGGTTTCGGTGAGGTTCTTCACGCCGGCCTTGGCTGCTGCCGAGTGGGCGAAGCCGGGGCCTCCCGTCCAGGCGTAGGACGCACCGATGTTGACGATGGCGCCGTCCCTCTCGGCCGGAATGAGCCGTCGGGCCAGGTCGCGACAGCACAGGTAGGTCCCGTTGAGCACGATATCGACGACCGTTCGCCAGGCGTTGGGGCTCATGTCCTCGGCCGGCACGGGGAAGTTGCCGGCCGCGTTGTTGATGAGCACGTCGATCGGGCCCAGCGCCGACTCGACCGCGTCGAAGGCGGATCGGATGGCGTCCGCGTCCCTGATGTCGCAGGCCGCGGCCAGCGCCGTGCCACCGGCCTCCTCGACGGCGGCCACGCCGGCAGCCCGGTGCTTCTCGTCGCGGCTCAGGATGCCGACCGCCGCGCCCAGGCGGCCGAATTCGGTGGCGATGGCCTTGCCGAGGCCCGTTCCGCCCCCGGTCACCACCACGACGGTGCCCGCGAAGGTCCCCGGCGACAGGGCAGAGGCACCGAGAGGCGGAGGCGGGGCGAGGCCGGGCGGCGTCACGGCCCGGGAGCCTAGGTCGGACCCGCGCCGGAGGGCCGGGAAGACAGTTGGTTGACCCTTCGAAAGATCGGCTTACCGACGGCCCGGGTAGCCTCGCGCCCCGTGGACTTCGACCTTTCTCCCGAGTTGAGCGCCCTCCAGCAGAGCGTCCGCCGACTGGCCCAGGAAAAGATCAAGCCGAGGGCGAGGGAGATCGACACCACGGGGGAGTACCCCCAGGACATCTTCGACGCCTTCCGCGATGCCGACCTGCTCGGGCTGTGCCTTCCGACTGAACTCGGTGGCTCCGGAGCGGGCATCCTCGGTCTCACCTTGGCCGTGGAGGAGGTGGCCAAGTACTCGAACACGGCCGCCTTGATGCTGCTCCTCACCCGGTTGCCCATCGGCCCGGTGCTCATCGCCGGGAACGACGAGCAGAAGAAGCGGTACCTCCCTGGCATTGCCACCGGCGAGCTCCGTGCCGGCTTCGGCCTGTCCGAGGCTCAGGCCGGAAGCGATGTGGCCGGCATGCGGACACGAGCCGTGCCCGAGGACGGCGAACGCCGAGGTAGCGAGGCCGGGGGCGGGAGCCGTGTCAGCGGCGAGAGTGGCGGCAGGGGCACGCCGACAGGCTGGATCTTGAACGGGACCAAATGCTGGATGTCGGGAGTGCGCGAGGCCGATTGGTACACGGTCTTCGCCAAGACCGGCGACCCAGCGTCCCGAGACCATGGCGGCATCACCGCCTTCATCGTCGACCGGGCCTGGGAGGGCGTCTCCGTCCCGCGCACGGACCACAAGATGGGTGTCCGAGGGGTGGATACCGGAGAGCTCGTCCTCGACAACGTGCACGTCCCGGCCGAGAATGTGATCGGCGAGGTCGGCGGCTTCCGATTGGCCATGCTCGGCCTCAACGCCATGCGGCCCATCGTCGCCGCTCGCGGCATCGGCTTGGCCGAGGGTGCGCTCATGTACGCCACCGAGTACGTGAAGGGCCGCGAGGCATTCGGCGGCACCATCTCCGACTTCCAAGGCATCCGCTGGGAGATCGCCAAGACGGCGGTCGACATCGAGGCAGCTCGGCTGCTGACCTACCGGGCCGCCTGGCTGGCCGACCAAGGGAAATTCACCAAGGAGTACGTCCCGTTCCTGTCCATGGCCAAGTACTTCGCCACCGAGCTGGCCGTACGGGCTTCGGGCCTGGCCGTCCAACTGCTGGGAGCGGCCGGCTACATGCAGGACCATCCCACCGAGCTCTGGTATCGGGACGCCCGCCAGCTGACCATCGTGGAGGGCACCTCGCAGGTACAGCTCGACCTCATCGCCAGGGGTGTGCTGGCCCACGATCTCTGGTGGGATTGACGTGACCGGCCCCGAAGAGGGCCACCTGGCAACAGAATCGGCGACCGAATCGGCGACCGAATCGGACATCGCCTTCGACCAGCTGGGCGGATGGCCCGGCGTGCTCAGCCGATTGCTCAGCGGGTCGTCGCTCGATGCCGCCGAAGCCGAGACGGTGCTCGGCCGAGTGCTCGCCGGACAGGCGCAACCGACGCAGATCGCCGCTCTGGCCGTCGCCCTGCGGGCCAAAGGTGAGTCGGTAGAGGAGATGACCGGATTCGTGCGAGCCATGGTTCAACACGCCGTGCCGCTTCCGCTTCCCGCCGGGATTGACGTGATCGACACCTGCGGCACGGGGGGCGACCGCCTTCGCAGCATCAACGTCTCGACCATCGCTGCGCTTGTGGTGGCAGCGACCGGCGCCAAAGTCTGCAAGCACGGGGGCCGGGCGTCGTCGTCGGCCGTGGGGGCGGCCGATGTCCTCGAGGCGCTCGGCGCCGTTGCCGACCTCGGGCCGGCCGGAGTGGCGCGCTGCATCGAGGAGATCGGCCTGGGCTTCTGCTTCGCCCCGCGGTTCCACCCGGCCATGCGCTATGCCGCCCCCGTGCGCAAGGAGCTCGGCATTCCCACGGTCTTCAACTTCCTCGGCCCGCTGGCCAACCCGGGCCGGGCCCGTTACCAGGTGGTGGGGGTCAGCGATCGCACCATGGCCGACAAGATGCTCGGAGTTCTCGAGGCCAACGGTGCCACACGAGCATGGATCGTCTACGGCGACGACGGGCTCGACGAGTTGAGCACGACCGGGCCGTCGACCGTCCATGAGCTCCGGTCTCCCACAAGCGCTGACGGCTTCAACGGCGGAGAACGAGTCGACGACACACCTGGGACGCCAGTGCGCACGATGTTCCGTGTCGACCCCGAAGAGCTCGGTCTGGCTCGCGTCACCATCGACGACCTTCGCGGGGGCGACGCCGGCTACAACGCCGAGGTCATCCGGAGGGTGGTCGCGGGTGAAATCTCTCCGCATCGAGATGTGGCTGTCCTCAACGCGGCGGCGTCCCTGGTGGTGGTCGGGAAGGTCACGGACCTGAAAGCCGGGGTCGAGCTGGCCACGTCCGTCATCGACGACGGCGGGGCGGCGGGCGTTCTCGAGAGTTTGATCCGCCTGACCCAAGAGGCGGCAAAGCAGGAGTGACCGACCGATCTCGCCGTCGCGGTCGGGCCGCACCGGCTTGGTTGAAGGGCGGGTTCCATCGGTCGAGGAGGACCCGCTCGAGTGCGGCCGCCGATTGGGGGTCGGGAACGCAGACGTGACCGACCGAGTGCATCTGTCGGAGCAGACGATTCGTCCGGCGATCGCCGTGGGCCAGGAAGTGCGACCTCGCCGCGCTCCTCAGATCCTCAGCTCGATCGACGTACAACATGCGGTCCCGGGCATCCGAGAACCAGTAGAGCCCGGCCTGTCGGGGCAGCCTGACGGTCGCCCGCAGCTTCCTCGCCTGCGGGTGGCCGAGCAGCGCGGGCAGGGCGAGCAGCTCGCCGAGGTCGAGGATGCCAAAGGTGCCGGCCCGCTCGAGCAGGGCGTGAAGTAGGTCACCCGTTGCCAGCACGTCGGCCAGCGCCCGGTGGGACGGCCGGTGCTCCAGGCGGAGACACGCAGAGAGAGTGCCTAGCTGACAGTTGGGCAGGTCGTCGTCGCCACGGACGAGCCGCCGAGCGAGCGCCAAGGTGTCGACGGCCGGGTTGCGCAGTGATTCTCGGCCGCTGGATCCGAGCGCATGGTCGAGGAACGAGAGGTCGAAGCGGATGTTGTGGCCGACCAGGACCGCACCGCCAATGAACTCGAGCAAGGAGGGGAGGATCTGTCTGGGTCGGGGGGCGGAGGCCACCATGGCATCGCTGATCCCGGTCATGGCCGTAATGAAGGGTGGGATCCGTGCGTCTGGCCGGACGAAGGTGCGGAAGGTCCCGATGAGCTCGCCACCTCGGTACCTGGCCGCCGCCACCTCGGTCAGGGAAGCGGTCAAAGGGGAACCACCGGTTGTCTCGACGTCGACGACGACGAAGCTCACCGAGTGAAGGGGGGCCGACAGCTCGGGGAGAAAGGACGCTCCCCCGCCATCCGGCGACGTCACACGCCGACCCTCATTCGTCGACCCGACCGGCGCGGGAGCGGCAGCGGCAGCGGCAGTGGGAGAGGTGGAGGGGGGAAGGAAGTGAGAGCCTGGGCCGCTGGCATGGCTTGTACAGTATCGAACAGGTGTTCGTAATAACAGGACCCCGGTGTGATTGCGACGGCTACGGTGTGCAGGTGGTTCCAGACCCGTCGCCGCAGGTCGCAGAGGGCAACGAGCGGTCAGAGGCGGCCGCCAAAGAGGCGATGTCGAGCGGCTCCTCGCCGGCCAGGTATCGCTGCGCGGCGTGCGGGAACCTGACCAGGTTCGATGTGGTGGTCAACCGCCGAACACGGTCCTTTCACCACTACTCACTCGCCGGCGAGCTCTCGGTCGAGAACGTCGATGTGCTCGAGGAGAGCGTCGAGGAGGTGTCGTGCCGGTGGTGCGGTCATGGCAAGGACATCGAGGTCGTCGACGACTGAGACGTATCCGGCCTGACCCTGTCGAAGGACGCGAGCGGATGGGTGACTCGACGCCATCGGGCGAGGAATCGGAACCGCAGTTCCAGGGCCGGCTTTCGGACCCGACCTACCTGGCGGGGCTGCGCCCGATCCCCACAGGCACCTTGGCGACCCCACGCCCGGCGCCCACCGATCGGATCGCCGGGCATTCGCCGAGGGGCGAGCCTGTCGAGGTGTCGCTCAGGAGATCCGGTCGGATCTTGCTGTGTTTCCTCGCCACCCGCTGCGACGGGTGCGATTCCTTTTGGCAGGGACTGGGTGACGAGGCCTCCGAGCAGCTGCCGGCCGACGTGTCCTGTGTGATCCTCACCAAGTCGACGACGGAGGCCGATGTGGCGGAGGTTCGGCGGCTTTCCGAGGGAATCGGACGTTGGCCGGTCGTGATGACGAGTGAGGCCTGGCACCAGTTTCAGGTCCTCTCCTATCCCTTCTTCGTCCTGGTCGAGGGAGCGTCGTGCGACGTCGTCGGAGAGACGGTCGGGTTCGGCTGGGCCGACGTGCGGACGATGGTGTCGCCGCCTCGCTGAGGGAGGTAGCTCCTCTCGTCCCCCCGCAGTTTCGGCACGACTCGGCACCCGACCAACGGTAGGGGTGCGCCCAGGCCCAGAGGCGTAAAACTAGTGTCTGACCCTGGGCGTACTGACCGATCATCTATGACGGGGCTGGCGCCCCTTTGGCCACTTCTTGACTCCGGAAATCACCGAGCCGACGGTCGACATCGACGGAGACGTCGCAACCGTGAAGAGCCGCGTCTTCGCGGGCTCACGGATTCGGGACCTGAGCGACTCACCGATCGTGGTAGCCGGGTTGGCGACCGTCGCCGGCCTTGTCTTCGTGATCGCCAGACTGATCGTCGCTGCTCATGGCAATGTCTCCATCTTCATCGTGGCGGGCAGCGACCACGCCTCCGCAGCCAGGCTTCCGCCAGGTATCGCCGTCAGGCGCGGAAGCGGGTATGACGGGCAGTTCTACTACCGGATGGCCCTCGATCCCGCAAACATGGCGCGTTCTGCATTCGGTATCCGGGTCGACACCATCTCCCGTTTCGAGCGCATCGGCTATCCAGCGATCGCCTGGTTGCTTGCCCTTGGCCGACATTCGCTCGTCCCTGACACGTTGGTGGCGACCAACGTCCTCGCGCTCGGCGTCCTCGGTTATGGGGGTGGCCTGCTCGCCCGCGAGAGCGGACGGCACGCGATGTGGGGAGCCGTCTTCGCGGGGTTCTGGGGATATCTGTGGAGCGCGGGCCGTGACCTCACCGAGATCACGGCGGCAGCCTTCTTGCTGTTGGGCTTGTACGCCTACCGACGGCAACGGTGGGTGCCGGCCGGTGTCTTCCTGCTCGCGGCTTCGCTCAGCAAGGAGACGGCCGCCTACGTCGTGGTGATCATCGCCGCCACCCGGCTCTGGGAATGGGTCAGCGGTCGTCGCCGACAGCCCCTTGCCGCAGCCGACGTCGCCTGGGCCGTGCCGATCCTCGGATTCATCACATGGCAGGGAGTGGTGTTGGCGGTGACCGGCTCGGTGCCCGTTCTGAGTAGCGGGAATTCCAACCTCGGCCTACCGTTCGTCGGCCTGAGCCATGGGGTGCACCAATACCTCACCGGCCTGCCCTCCCGGGCGTCGCTCATCTGGGTCGGCGAGCTGGTGGTGTTGGTTGCGCTGACTGTCGTCGCCGGCCTCTCGATTCGCAAATCATCCGCCCCGGTCCACGAGCGTTGGGCATGGGCAGCCGTTGTCCTTTTGGCAATCTCGGCGGCAAACGGGATCTGGGTAGGAGACGTCGGGTTCCGGAGCCTGGATACCGTCTACCTCTTCAGCTGGCTTGTGCTGCTCGGAACTCCACGGCGCCTTGGCCCATTGTCCGGCTTGGTCGGCGTCACGTGGGTTCTTGTCGCCTTCGAACTGATTGCTGCCGTGTAGCACCGAGGGGGTGATCCGGATCGCGAGCATCTGCAGCGTTGACCCAGCCACAACCACCCCGACTGATGTCCGCCACCCTGAGGACTGCTTGAGCCTCACGAGGCAGAAGCCATACCCAGAGGAGACCCTCGAGCTGAGGGATTCTCAATCGCTCGAGTGCTCGAGTGCTCGACTCGAAGACCCGCACTCGACGTGTCCCTTCAGAAGTTCACTCCTGTTGACGTCGCCACCGGTCCCGTCCCTCGTCGGTGTCGATCCCGAGATCCGGTTCCTGTCCGAAGGGCGGCTGGGGGGTAAAGGACCATTCGGGGGTGCCGTCCTCTGCCGTGCCGATCTGGGTGAGGATCCACCCCTCGTAGGTCTTGAGGAAATGGTGGTGGTGGCAGAGCAAGGCGAGATTGTCGAGCTGCGTAGGGCCACCTTCGGCGAATGGGATCACGTGATCGATTTCGAGGCCCGACGCAGCTCCACAACCCGGTACGACACAACATCGGTCCCGAGCTGCCAGCGCGATTCTGAGCCGACGGTTGATCGTCCGCCCCAAAGTGGACACCGCACGAATGTCACCGGCTTGGTGGAAGATGATGCGAAGAAAGGAATCGTTGGCAAGGTCGCGAGCCATCGGCACAGGGATCGGACCCTGACCGTCGATCTCACAGCACTCACCTGGATGGACCCGTCCTTGCAACAGGGCGTCGAGGTCCACGCGGACCATCACGTTGCAGCGGGGCGGTCGGGTCACGATCGGGTGGTCGCCGAGGACGTCATGGCGTTGCGAACGGCCATGACTCTTCTTGGCCTGCTTACTGTATCGGCTCATGGCCGAGGCAGGCAGTGAATGGGCATCCCCGTCGCTGACCTCCGCCCTCCTGTCCTCGGAGACAAGGGCAAAGAGCGCGTCGGCCCGCAGAGCACCGTCGGACTCGCGCGTATCGCTCTCCTGTTCTCCGCCAATCCGGGCGCGGCGGAGGTCTGCCGCGAGTTCTTCGAGCCGAGACCGCACGACGGCACCACGGTCGGCGGTATCGCGGCCCTGGAAACAGAATGCGCCTTCGGCATCGGACCACCATGTGAGGTGCCGAGCTGCTCGGATCCTCCGCGTCGTGGCCAGGGGATCCCGCTCTTTGCTCGTGGCGCGTACTCGTTGACACTTCTCTTTGATCGCCCATAGCGGTTCCGACTCGGCACCGGACAACAAGACCTTTTCCGCATCCGGATCGGCCCTGAGTGCGGTGGTCAACTCGACCAGTTTCGGTTGCGACAAGGTTCCTTCCCTGGCTGCCTTGTCGCAAAGAGGAAGCTCCATCAGCGCACGTCCGACTTCGAGCGTCGACCGTGCCTGCCCGCGGGAGCCGCCCTTCAACGAAGCCAGGAAGGAGGCGCACGAAGACTCGCCTGATTCCTTCCAGACTCCGGACGCCTCGATCCGAGGGGCCACCAGGGCACATCCGGTCTCCATCATGCGCGATATCTCGGAGAAATCCTCAAAGAACGAGGAGGCGTCACGGCCCGAGTACGTGTTCGGATCGAAGTCGGAGAGTACGCGCTTGATATTCGCTTTGGCTTGCGCGATGACCCGTCGAGCTGTGGCCTCCGAGCCAGTTCGGTGGGGCTCACTTTCCGGATTTGACGCACCGGCCGCACCGGCCGCACCGGCCGCACCGGCCGCACCGGCCGAACCGGCCGAACCGGCCGAACCGGCCGAACCGGCCGAACCGGCCGAACCGGCCGAACCGGCCGAACCGGCCGGGCGCTGTCGCAATCCCGTCGTCATAGCTTCAGGTCAGCATGACGGTGTGACATTTCGGATCGCGCCCGGCAAACAAGACCGCCTAGGACCGAGGCTCCAAGTCAATGAGGGTGGTCGTTGTCCAAAGACAGTTTCTCCTGCCACCATGAAGCGGATGATGCACTGCTGTGCTCTTTCCATGGAGATCCATATTCCGGACAGCGGCTCCCTCAAGTCCAAGCGCAAAGTGGTGAAGCACCTGCTAGAGACGTGTCGCGTCCGGTTCGGCGTGGCCGTCGCCGAGGTCGGGCATCAGGACCGCTGGCAGCGAAGTGCACTCGCATTCGCCGCCATCGGCAGCTCGGCCGGTCAGGTGGAGGAGGTGCTCGACTCGGTCGATCGGTACGTCTGGTCCCATCCTGAGGTCGACGTCCTCGAACAGTCGCGATGCTGGCTCGAGCAAGGTGACTGACGGTCGGCGAGGGCCGACCTCCGCCCCGACTGGCTAGGCGGGTCGAGTCACGGCCATGGCGTGGGTCAGGGAACGGATGAAGGCATCGACGTCCTCCGGGGTGGTATCGAAGGAGGCCATCCACCGCACGACATCGCGGGGTCCCTTCCCACCCTCCCAGACGTAGAAAGGGAACTCGCCTTGGACGAGCTCGATCGCCTCCCGCGGCAGCGAGGCGAAGACACCGTTCGCCTCGACCGGTTGGACGATCTGCACTCCTGTGACCTGGGCGGCCCCCTCGCCCAGACGCAGAGCCATGGCGTTGGCATGGCTGGCGTTGCGCCTCCAGAGGTCGTGGGAGAGCAGCGCGATGAACTGAGCGGCAACGAACCTCATCTTGGAGGACAACTGCATCGACTGTTTGCGGATGTACTTCAGCTGTTTCTCGGCGGAAGGGAGGAAGGAGACGACGGCTTCAGCCGCCATTGCGCCGTTTTTGGTCCCGCCGAACGAAAGCACGTCAACGCCCGCCCCTGCGAAGACGTCGAAGCCGACACCCAGATGTGCCGCGGCGTTGGAGAGTCGGGCCCCGTCGAGATGGAGCAGCATCCCTCGCTCATGGGCCCACTGGGCGAGCAAGGTGAGCTCCTCGACGGAATAGCAGGTGCCGAGCTCGGTGCTCTCGGTGAGCGACACGACCCGTGGCTGGACACGGTGCTCGTCACCGATGCCCACCATCGCCACCTCGACCAGCTCGGGGGTCAGCTTGCCGTCGGGTGTGGCTATGGGCACGAGCTTGCTGCCGAGGAACCGCTCGGGAGCCCCGCATTCGTCGACGTAGATGTGCGAGTTGGCCGAGCAGATGACCGCCTCGAAGGGCCGCAGCATGGACTGCAGGCCCACGACGTTGGCGCCCGTGCCGTTGAAGGTCAGGAAGACGTGGGCGTTCTCCGCGAAGTGCTCCCGGAAGAGACCCTCGGCCTCGGAGGTGACCGGGTCATCGCCATACGACGTGGCGTGCCCGACGTTTGCCCGGAGGATCCCCTCCACCACCTCCGGATGGACGCCGGCGAAGTTGTCACTGGCGAACGTTCGCCGGTAGGAACGGTCCCCGGTGCTCGCATCACCGGCTGAACCGCGGCCTGGGTCGAGGGTCTGCCGCCCACCTCCACGCCCACCGACGTCGCTCATCCTCGTACCAGGGGCTTGTAGCGGATGCGGTGGGGCTGGTCGGCCTCGACGCCCATCCGCTTCTTCCGGTCGGCCTCGTAATCGGTGAAGTTTCCTTCCCACCAGCGGACCTCGGAGTCTCCCTCGAAGGCGAGCACATGGGTGGCGATGCGATCGAGGAACCACCGGTCGTGGCTGATGACCACCGCACACCCCGGGTAGGTCACCAGGGCGTCTTCGAGGGCCCTCAGGGTGTCGACGTCCAGGTCGTTGGTGGGCTCGTCGAGGAGTAGGACGTTCCCTCCACTCTTCAACACCTTGGCCAGCTGCAGCCGGTTGCGCTCGCCGCCCGAGAGCTGTCCGACCTTCTTCTGCTGGTCGCTGCCGGCGAACCCGAAACTGGCGACGTAGGCCCGGGCGTTGAGCTCGCGGTTGCCCACCATGATGCGGTCCTGGCCCCCGGTGATCTCGTCGAAGACGGTGGCGTCGGCGTTGAGGTCGTCCCTGGATTGATCCACATAGGCCAGCTCCACGGTTTGCCCGATCTCGAGGTCGCCGCCGTCTGGTGTCTCCTGCCCGACGATCATGCGGAAAAGAGTGGTCTTACCCGCGCCGTTCGGGCCGATCACGCCGACGATGCCGCCGGGCGGGAGGAGGAAAGAGAGCCCGTCCACGAGCAGCCGGTCGCCATAGCCCTTGACCACGTCTCGCGCCTCGATGACCCGGTCGCCCAGCCGGGGCCCCGGGGGGATCGAGATCTCGACCCTGTCACCTCGTCGCTCGGAGGACTCGGCTTCGGCCACCAGATCGTTGTAGGCGTTGATCCTCGCCTTGCCCTTGGACTGCCGGGCCCGGGGAGACATGCGGATCCATTCGAGCTCCCGCTGGAGGGCGAGCTGGCGGGACCGATCCACCTTCTGCTCCTGGGCCAGGCGGTTCTGCTTCTGCTCCAGCCAAGAGGAGTAGTTGCCCTGCCACGGAATGCCTGCTCCTCGGTCGAGCTCGAGGATCCATCCGGCCACGTTGTCGAGGAAGTACCGGTCGTGCGTGACCGCCACCACCGTTCCGGGATAGTCCTGGAGGGTCCGCTCGAGCCAGGCCACGGACTCGGCATCCAGATGGTTGGTTGGCTCGTCGAGAAGGAGCAGGTCGGGCTTCGACAGGAGCAATCGGCACAACGCCACCCGCCGGCGTTCCCCGCCGGACAGCGTCGTGACGTCGCTGTCCGGCGGAGGCAGACGCAGGGCGTCCATGGCGATCTCGAAGGTCCGGTCGAGATCCCAGGCCCCGGCGGCGTCGATCTTGTCCTGTAGGTCGGCCTGCTCCGCCAACAGCGCGTCGAAATCGGCATCCGGTCGCCCCATCGCCTCGCAGACCTCGTTGAACCGGTCGACCAGGCCCTTGATGCCGGCCACTCCGGCCGAGACGTTGCCGAGGACGTCCTTCGTCGGGTCGAGCTGGGGCTCCTGGGGCAGGAAGCCGACCGAGAAACCCGGCGTGATCCTCGCCTCGCCGGTGTATCCGTCGTCCTCGCCCGCCATGATGCGGAGGAGCGACGACTTGCCGGAGCCATTGCCTCCGATGACGCCGATCTTGGCGCCGGGATAGAAGGACAGGTTGATCCCTTTGAGGACCTCCCGGTCGGGCGGGTAGAAGCGCCTCAGGTCACGCATCGTGTAGATGAACTGCGCTGGCATGCCGATCAGTGTGTCAGCCCGACCGACCCTTGGGCCCCGGCCGGCTCAGGTCGAGCCGCGACGGTCACGCAATGGAGCCGGAGAGCACGGATCGTCGCGCTCAAAGACCTGGGCGGTTAGGCCCGCGAATTCTGCCGAGTGAGACCGGCCAGTTCTCATCGCTCCTTGTAGTGATGTCACCGCTAAATGTGGTCAATATGTTTGACCACATTGGCAGCTTGACGGGATCGACAAACGGCCGACGGCGTGAGGGCCAGACAGGGCGCGGTCACGTGCCCTCGAGCTGGTCTCCGACCTCCCTCGACGGAACCGGTGGCGGGACCGTCGATGTCGGAGGTAGAGAAATTGTCCTTGCTACAGCGGGGAAATTCGTGGAGGGAGACCCTTCCCGCCGTCGCAGTACGGAGTTGCAGCCGCGCTGTGCAAGGTGATTGTCAAGGGTTCGTGCAAGGTGCTCGGATGAGCTTTACTCGGGCGTGGGCCCAGGAGCTTGTCGTCTATCTGGCGATGCATCCGAAGGGCGTCACCAATGAAGCATGGGCGACCGCATTGTGGCCAGACCGACTCATGGCGCCGTCCAGCCTCCACTCGACAGCATCGGTTGCCCGGCGGGCTCTCGGGCAGAGCCGGGATGGACAGGATCATCTTCCCCGGTCGCACGGTCGGCTCTGCCTGGCACCGACCGTCGGCACCGACTGGGACCGCTTCGTCGCGCTGTGCGAGGGAGACAGTCCGAAGTCCTGGCGCGCCGCTCTGGAACTGGTACGCGGCCGGCCGTTCGAGGGGCTTCGTGCCTCGGACTGGCCCGTCCTCGAGGGGATCGCGCCGGCGATCGAGGCGACGGTGGTCGATGTGAGCGGTCGTCTGGCTGGTGCCAGTCTGCGGTCCGGTGATCCTGGTGGATGCCGAGTGGGCGGCCCGCAAGGGTCTCCTGGTGAGCCCTTACGACGAGCGTCTCTACCGCATGCTCATGAGGGCAGCGGACGGGGCGGGAAATCCGGCCGGAGTAGAGGCAGCGATGGAAGAGCTCGTTCGACTCGTCGCCGATGGCATCGAACCGCTGGACTCTGTGCACCCAAGCACGCTCGAGCTCTACCGCTCGCTCAGCCGGCGCCGGCACAGTGGCGATCACGCGCTATCAAGTCGTAGATCGCGGACCTGATGTGCGAGATTCTCTGAGCCGAAGACCTCAGAGAACCAGTTCGGCCATCGTCTCCAGCTCAGCAGGGCCCCCGGCAACGAGCAGTGTGGTGGCGATCGACTCCCGCCAGGCTTCCAATTCGTCTCGGATCTTCTCCTTGGGGCCGATGAGAGCGGTGTCCTCGATGAGGCGGGTGGGGACTGCGGCGGCGGCTTCGTCCTTGTGGCCGGCCAGGTAGAGCTCCTGGATCTTGGTGGCCTCGGCCTCGTAGCCCATGCGGGCAAACACGTCGAAGTGGAAGTTCATCGACTTGGCCCCCATGCCCCCGATGTACAGGGCGATCATCGGCCGGTAGGCGTCGGCGGCCCGCTCGATGTCGTCGGCGATGATGGTGGGAGCGAAGGCGATGACCTCGAAGTCGTCGGCGGTGTGCCGTGCTCCCGGCTTGGCGAAACCCTCAGCCAGCGCCGGTTCGAACGCCTTGACCGCGTTGGGGGAGAAGAAGATGGGGAACCAACCGTCGGCCACCTCGGCCGCCAGCGCCACGTTCTTCGGTCCTTCGGCCCCGAGGATGATCGGGATCTCCGGACGCAGGGGATGCACGATGGCCTTGAGTGGCTTCCCGAGCCCGGTTCCGCCCGGATAGGGGAGGGGGTAGTGAGGCCCGGGGCTCGTCACCGGCTCACGGCGGGCAACCACCTTCCGGAAGATGTCGATGTACTCCCGAGTGCGGGCGAGGGGCTTCTCGAACGACTGGCCGTACCAGCCTTCGACCACCTGCGGCCCGGACACACCGAGGCCCAGCACGAAGCGGCCCTCGGTCAGGTGATCCATCGTGATGGCGGCCATACCCATGGCCGTCGGCGTCCGAGCCGAGAGCTGGCAGATGGCCGTGCCCAGCCGAACGCGCCTGGTATGTGATCCCCACCAGGCCAGCGGAGTCAGCGCATCGGAGCCGTAGGCCTCGGCCGTCCACACCGAGTCGAACCCCAGGCGCTCGGCCGCGGCCACCTGCTCACCGGCGCCAGGTGGGGGCCCGGAGCCCCAATAGCCGAGTTGCAGTCCGAGCTTCATGTCCTTCATGAGATCCTCCGTTGGATATCCCCGATGCCCCCGCCAGCAACTTTGGCCCCCAGCGCCATCACGCCATCACGCCATCACGCCATCTTTGCGATGAAATGCTCGACGAACTCGCCGCAGGCCTCGATGCGCTGCTCGCGCACCGACGACTCCGGGGCGCCCGGAGCAGGCTGTGCCGCGAACCATGGGGCGCAGAGCATGTCGGTGACCCCGGCATCCTCGAGCCGCCGGTAGAGATCGAGGTCGGGGTTCTCGCTCAGCGCGATGTACAACGCGAAGTCGTCGCCGCGCCGGCCGGCCTGATCCAGCGCGTCGAGCACCGTCTTCACCTGGGTGAAGGCCACATCCGCGGGCACCGCTCCGGTGTTGACCCACCCATCGCACAAGGTGGTCGCTCGCCGGAGGGCGGGGGCCGAGTCGCCGCCGCCCAGTATGGGTACCGGCCGGCTCGGCCCCGGGTTCATCTGGCAGAGCGGTACGTCGTAGTGCGTGCCGTGGTACTCGACCCATCCGCCCTTCCACAGGGCCCGCAATGCCGGGATCATGTCGTCGAGGCGCTTGCCGCGAGTGTGGAAGTCCTGACCGGTCTGGACGTACTCCTCCTCGCACCATCCGACGCCGACCCCGAGGTGGATCCGGTCGTGCGACAGGGCGGCGGCGGTGCCGACCGTCTTCGCCACCGTGATGAGGTCTCGCACCGGGGCGACGTAGACACCGGTCGTGAAGGTGACCGACGTGGTCACGGCGGCCAGTGCCGAGATGAGGCACATGGTGTCGGGCCACTCCGTCTCCTTGGGCCAGAACGGCGAGCCGTCAGGCGCCTCGGAGTAGGTGTACCGCGACGCCAGCTCCTTCGGGTTGAACAGGTGATCGGACAGGTATATGCCCTGGTAGCCAAAGCGGTCTGCGGCCGTCCCTAGGGCGACGGCCTCGTCGAGGGGGAGGAACTGAAGCGCCAGATGAAAGCGCATGATGGGATCCCTCCTACCGCTTCGACGACGTTCGAGTCCAGGTCGGCGCGGGCTAGCGGCCGAGCGGAGCCGAAGGGGTGAAGGCGATCGGGATGTGCTTGACGCCGTTGATGAAGTTGGAGCGGAGCCGCTGGACCTCGCCGTCGAGTCGGATGTCGGGGAGCCGCTCGAGGAGTCGGTCGTACATGACGCGGATCTCCATGCGGGCCAGGTTGGCACCCAGGCAGAAGTGGGGTCCGCCGCCGCCGAAGGCCATGTGGTTGTTGGGGCTGCGGGCGACATCGAAGGTGTTGGGGTCTTCGAAGACTGACTCGTCACGGTTGGCCGACACGTGCCAGAAGATGACCTTGTCGCCCTCGGACACCTTCTGGTCACCGATGGTCACATCCGCAGTTGCCTGGCGCCGGAAGTGCATCACCGGAGAGACGAACCGCAGCATCTCCTCGATGGCCGAGGGCAGAAGTGACCGGTCGGCCAGGAGCTTCTCCCACTGATCGGGGTGGTCGAAGAAGGCGACCATGGCCCCGGACATGAGATTCCGAGTCGTCTCGTTGCCGGCCACCGAGAGCAGCAGGAAGAACAAGTCGAGCTCGAGCTGGGAGAGCTGGTCGCCCTCGACCTCGGCTTGGGTGAGAACACTGAAGAGGTCCTCGTGCGGGTCGAGCCGCTTCTTTTGGCACAACTCGTCGGCATAGGCATAGAGCTCGAGAGCTGCCTGGCCGGGGGCATCGGTGCTGACCTGGTACTCGGGATCCTCGGAGCCGATCATCCGGTTGGACCAGTCGAAGACGAGGTGACGGTCCTCTTGGGGGACGCCCATGAGATCGGCGATGACCTGCAACGGCAGTTCGGCCGAGATCTCCTCGACGAAGTCGGCCGAGCCGGTTTCACACACCCCGTCGATGATGGCGTCGGCCGCGGCCACCACCATCTCCTCGAGATCCCGCATCATGCGGGGGGTGAAGCCCTTGCTGACCAGTCGTCGGTAGCGGGTGTGCATCGGCGGGTCCATGTTCAGCATCATCATCCGCTGCTGGGCCAAGACCTCTTCGTCGAAGTCGTGGAACAAGGTTGCCGCCCGATAGGACGAGAAGTGCTCGAAGTCACGATTGACCTTTACCGAGTCATCGAAGCGGGTGACCGTCCAGAACCCTCCCCCAAGGCTGTTGGGATCGGGATGCCAGTAAACAGGGGCTTCCCGGCGGAGCTGAGCGAACCATTCGTGGGGTACGCCGGCGACGAAGTTGTCGGGGTCGCAGAGGTTGATGTCGCTCAGTTCCATTCGAACTCCCTGAGGCGACCGCCATTGCCGTGGATCGCTCGCCACACCGCCCGCCAGTGGCGTTGGCTGGCATTTTTAGAACGTGTATCAGTTATCATACGGTAGCCGCACGTCGCCGGTGCCATGCTGGGTACCAGCCAGGTGCTTCTGAGCGTGCGGCGGCCCCGACGGGAGGGGTCGCCAGACGACGTGGATCATTCAGTGCCGAGCGACCCCGGTTGGGCCGGCCGGGGGCAGGCTCGTGCGCCGGGCCCCGGAGGGCGGGATCGACCTCGGATGCATCACCCGGTGAGGAGAGACGGCAGGCCATGTACCTCGAGGAGACCCCGCAGCAACAGGCGCTCCGAACCGAATTGCGGGCGTACTTCGACCGGCTGGTCACTCCAGAGGTCCGCCACGCCCTCGATGGCGAGTCCGAGGGCGGGGCCACCTTCCGGTCGGTCGTCCGTCAAATGGGAACCGATGGATGGTTGGGCATCGGATGGCCGACCGAATACGGCGGCCAGGGTCGTCCGGTTTCGGACCAGTTCATCTTCTTCACCGAGGTGCAACGGGCCCGGGCGCCCTTTCCCTTCGTGACTCTCAACACTGTCGGGCCCATGATCATGCGCCACGGCACCGACGAACAGAAGAAGTTCTTCCTTTCCGGGATCCTGGCCGGTGAGATCAACTTTGCCATCGGCTACACGGAGCCCGAGGCCGGCACTGACCTCGCTTCCCTTCGTACCCGGGCTGTGCTCGACGGCGACGAGTGGGTGATCGACGGCAACAAGGTGTTCACGAGCGGGGCTGACCAAGCCGACTACATCTGGCTGGCGACGAGGACCGACCCCGATGCCCCCAAACACAAGGGCATCTCCGTCTTCCTGGTGCCGACGTCGGCGGCCGGCTTCTCGTGCACGCCCATCGTGACCGTGGCCGGAATGGCCACCACCGCCTCGTACTACGACGGCGTGCGGGTTCCCCGGACTGCGCTGGTGGGTGAGCTCAACGAGGGCTGGCGGCTGATCACCGGCCAGCTCAATCACGAGCGGGTCGGCCTGGCCGCGGTGGGAGCGCTGGCCGACCGCATGTGGGTGGAGACGGCGGCGTGGGCCGTCGGCCATGGTGTCGCCGAGGTTCCATGGGTACAGGAGGACTTGGCTCGCAGCTATGCCCTCCTCGAAGCCCAGAAGCTTCTCAACTGGCGGATGACCAGCGCCGTGGCTGACGACACCCTGGGCCCCGGTGACTCGTCCGCGGTCAAGGTCTTCGGTACCGAGTCCACCCTCGACATCCTGCGACGGCTCCTCGGCGTCGTCGGTGCCGCCGGTTACCTGCGCCCTGGCGAGCCGGGGGCGATCCTGGCCGGTGAGCTCGAGCGAGCCGGTCGTTCGGCGCAGATCAACACCTTTGGTGGCGGCGTGAACGAGGTGCAGCGCGAGATCTTGGCCACGGCCGGTCTCGGGATGAAGAGGGCACCGCGATGAGCCCTGAGTCATCGGGCGGACCAGCCGCCACCCGTACGGCACTCGACGAGAAGCTGCAGGCCTTCGTCGGGATGGCCGCCGGCGAGCCCAACCGTGCCCCGGACCCGGTCAACCTGCCCATGATCCGGCATTGGGTCGAGGCCATGGGTGACTTCAACCCGGTGTACGTGGACGAGAAGGCCGCCCGCCAGTTCGGGCTCCCCGGCATCGTCGCGCCGCCCACCATGCTGCAAGCCTGGATCATGCGGGGTTTGCGGACCTCGCTCGAAGTGGAGGCAGCCAGGGCCGAGGGCCGGTCAGCGCGTTCGGACTCACCCACCGACAACCTCATGTCGCTGCTCGACGAAGCGGGGTTCACCTCGGTGGTGGCCACCAACTGTGACCAGCACTATGAGCGCCCAATCGTCCTGGGCGACGATCTCTCGGTGACGTCAACCATCGCCGCGGTGTCGTCGGAGAAGAAAACCGCACTCGGGCCCGGTCACTTCATTTCCACCAAGCTCGACTATCACGACCAGCACGGCGACCTGGTCGCCACCATGCTCTTCCGGATCCTCAAGTTCAAGCCAGGGGTCGTGGCCCCGTCTCCGGGGACGGCGTCTCCGACGACACGCACCGAAGGGGCGGCCGACGGCGCGACTCCGCTGGTGTCTGCGCCGGCCACCGAGCCGGCTCGTCCGAGACGGCCCCGACCTGCGCTCACCCAGGACAACCGCTTCTTCTTCGACGGCGCCCGCCAGGGCAAGCTCCTGATCCAGCGGTGCACCAACTGCGGGGCCCTGCGCCACCCGCCCCGGCCGTCGTGTGCCAAGTGCCGTTCGTTCGAATGGGACACGGTGACGGCATCGGGTCGCGCCACCGTCTACAGCTACGTCGTCAATCACTATCCGCAGGTCCCAGCCTTCGACTACCCCTTGGTGGTGGCACTGGTCGAGCTCGAGGAAGGGACCCGGCTGGTGGCCAACCTGTCGGACATCGCCCCTTCGGAGGTGCGTATCGGCCTCCCGGTCGTGGCCGATTTCGAAGCCTTCGACGAGGAGCTGACCCTGCCGGTCTTCCGTCCGGCGGCGACTGCCGATCACGGCAACACTCACCCCGAGGCGCGCACGGGGAGCCGTTGATGGATTTCACCTTCGACGAGGCGCAGAGCGCAGTGGCCGAGACAGCTGCCGGGATCTTGGGGAGCCAAGTCACTCCCGAGCGGATCCAGAAGATCGAGGCTTCCGACGATCGGTTCGACCGCGAGCTATGGGCTCAGCTGGCCGAGGCCGACCTCCTCGGGCTGAGCGTCCCCGAGGCATGGGGTGGGGGCGGATACGGAATGGTCGAGGCGGCCATCGTCCTCGAGGCGCAAGGTCGGGTCGTCGCCCCGCTCCCTCTGTGGGCCACGGTCGTCCTGGGTGCCATGCCGCTGGCCGCGCTGGCCTCGGAGACCGTGCAGAGCTCGCTCCTGCCGGGTGTCGCTCGTGGTGAGGTGGTCCTCACCGCCGCCGTGGCCGATGCGCTGGCCGACGTCAATGCGGGTGGGATCGGCCGGCCGATGGTCTCGGCCATCAAAGGGCCCGGAGGCGTCCTCCTCTCCGGGACCGCCCTGGCCGTCCCCTTCGCCCATGTGGCCGACGCCGTCCTCGTGCCGGCCGCACTGCCGGACGGGAGCGTGATCATCGGAGTGGTCGACCCCCGGTCACCGAGCGTGTCCGTCGAGCGGGCGGTGACGACCAACCGCGAGGTCCATCCCCATCTCCATCTCGACGGCGTGGCCGTCCCCACCGAGCGCCTTCTGGCCGGCGGCGAGCCGGAGCCGAGCCGGGCCGCCCTCGATTGGATGTTCGACCGGGCGCGGACAGGGCTCTGTGCCCTCCAGGTAGGCGTCTGTGAGTCGGCGGTGGCTCAGACGGCCACGTACCTCAATGGCCGGCAACAGTTCGGCCGGCCGCTCTCGACCTTCCAGGGGACGATGCTCCGGCTGGCCGACGCCGCCATCGACACCGAGTCGGTTCGGGTCACCATGTGGCAGGCAGCCTGGCGCCTCGGCCAGGGCCTCGACGCCGAACGAGCGGTGTCGGTGGCCTCGTGGTTCGCCAGCGATGCCGGACAGCGCGCCGTTCACGCCACCCAGCACCTCCATGGTGGCATCGGGGCCGATGTCGGCTACCCCATCCATCGCTACTTCCTGTGGGGGAAGCAGCTCGAGCTCATGCTGGGAGCGTCGAGCGCCCTCTTGGCCCGCCTCGGACGCCAGGTGGTCGAGGCAGTCCGGCAGAACCCCTCGACCGGGGCCCGACCATGACGGCGGGAGCCCAGACGCCGGCCCCGCGCCCGACGACCTTGCGCTTCGAGGACACCCAGGTCGGTGACGCCCTGCCGGTCCTCGAGATCCCTCTCACCCGCACCCTGATCGTCTCGACGGCCATCGCCACCCGCGATTATCAGGACGTCCACCATGACCACAGGCTGGCAGTGGCCCGCGGGTCGAAGGACATCTTCATGAACATCATCTCGACCAACGGGCTGGTCGGCCGGTACCTGACCGACTGGACGGGCCCCGGCGGCGTGCTCACCGACGTCAACATCCGGTTGGGAGCCCCCAACTACCCCGACGACACCATGGTCCTCACCGGATCGGTCACGGGCCGCGACGAGGCGCCAGCCGAAGACGGCTACGGCACCGTCGAGGTCACGCTGCGCGGTGCGAACAGCCTGGGCGACCATGTGAGCGGCACGGCGCGGGTCCGCCTACCCGGGCGCCAGTCGCCGGTCCCATGAGTGGAACACGCCATTCCTTCGCCGGCCGAACCGCCATCGTGGGAATCGGTGCCACCGAGTTCTCCAAGGAGTCGGGTCGAAGTGAGCTTCGTCTGGCCGCCGAGGCGACCGATCTGGCCTTGCGCGACGCCGGCATCGAGCCGGCTGAAGTCGACGGTCTCGTCACCTTCAGCGCCGATACCAATCCGGAGATCGACGTGGCCCGCAGCTTGGGCATGGGCGAGCTCTCCTTTTTCAGCCGCATCCACTACGGCGGCGGTGCGGGTTGCGCCACCATCCAGCAGGCGTCGATGGCCATCGACGCCGGGGTGGCCGACGTGGTGGTGTGCTACCGGGCTTTCAACGAGCGGTCGGGCAACCGGTTCGGGGCGGGGGTCCAGAACCGTCCGCCGGTCCCGAACGCCGAGACGGCCAACTTCGCCTGGTACGCGCCCTTCGGACTGCTCACCCCGGCCCAGTGGGTGGCCATGGCCGCACAGCGCTATCTGCACGAGACGGGGGCGACCTCCGAGGACCTCGGGCGGGTGGCGGTGGCCGACCGGAGGCACGCGGCCAACAACCCGAAGGCCTGGTTCTACGGGAAGCCGATCACTCTCGAGGACCACCAGGCGTCGCGGTGGATCGTCGAGCCGCTCCGCCTCCTCGACTGCTGCCAGGAGACCGACGGTGGACAGGCACTCGTCGTCACCTCGCTCGAGCGCGCACGGGACCTGCCCAACCCGCCGGTGGTTATCGAGGCCGCGGCTCAGGGATCCGGGCGAGACCAGGAGATGATGACCTCGTACTACAGCGGTGACCTCACCGGCCTCGACGAGATGGCGGTGGTGGCGCGGCAACTCTGGCAGACCTCTGGTCTCGGGCCGGCCGACATCCAGACCGCCGTGCTGTACGACCACTTCACCCCCTATGTCCTCTACCAACTCGAGGAGCTCGGGTTCTGCGGCAAGGGAGAGGCCAAGGACTTCATCCGCAACGGGAACATCGAGATCGGGGGCGGACTGCCGATCAACACCCACGGAGGCCAGCTCGGCGAGGCGTACCTGCACGGCATGAACGGGATCGCCGAGGGCGCCCGCCAGGTGCGCGGCACCTCGGTCAACCAGGTGGACGAGGTGCACCACGTGCTCGTGACGGCGGGCACGGGAGTGCCGACCAGTGGTCTTGTTCTCGGTGTGGACTCGTAGCAGCCATCGAACGACACAGCCCACGCGTGTCGAGAACGTGCTCGCCGGCATCGGCCAGCGGTTGGGCTAGCAGGTAGCCGAGCCCGCCAGCCGACTCGATCGCCCAAAACCGCTTCTCTAGCCCTCCGAGCCCTCCGAGCCCTCCAACGGCTCGGGGCCTTCGGTCCGCCAATGCCGGAACTTCTCGGTCAGCTCGTCCAGGGCAGCAGGGGCAATGTCGTCGGTGGACAGACGGCCCATCGCCTGGATGGTGGCCCGCATCTGGCGGAGGTAGGCCGAACAGTTTGGGCAGGCGCGCAGGTGTGCGTCGAAGCGCCGGCGCTCGGAACGCGACATCGTCCCTTCGAGGTAGTCGGTCACCAGCTCGACGACCTGTTGGCACACCAGCTCGTTTCGGCGTCGAAGTCGTAGGGGCATGCTCATCGGCCCCTTCGAGAGAGCTCGCCCTCGAGCTGCGAACGGAGCTTGCTTCGGCCTCGATGGAGGAGGACGCGCTGGTTGCCTTCGCTGATACCGAGCACGTCGCAGACGTCGTCACTCTCCATTCCCTCGACGTCTCGCAGCACCACCACTTCACGTTGTCGGGGAGGAAGTCCGTCGAGCGCGGCGCGGATGCAGGGGAGCCAGCTCTGAGCCATGAGCCGTTCATCGACGAGCGACTCCCAAGGTTCGGGCGGCCGAGTCCAGGCGCCGGTTGTGTCGAATCGGGACGGGTCCACCGCCGGCTCGGGATCGTCGATGGGGATCGTCCGCAGCTCGGAACTGCCCAGTGAGCGAGCGCGATTGACCAAGATGCGGAACAGCCATGTCTTGAACGAGGACCGGCCCTCGAAGCCGGCGACACCGCGCACCACGCCCATCCACGTCTCCTGTACGGCTTCCTCGGCTACGGCGTTGCTCGGAACATATGCACGGGCCACACGGAGAAGGGACGCCTGATACCGGCCAACGAGGATCACGAATGCTGCCTCGTCACCGGCCCGCAGCCGTTCGAGCAGCTCACCATCGCGTTCCACGGCTCGGAGGTTACGCGCGAGCTCCGGTTAAATCTGCGCGGTATCGACGACTGCATGGGAACCCATCGTAGGGAGAACCGGTTCGTTCGTGAACGTCCGCACACTGTGGGCTCAGTCCGCGCTCGGTAGCGGGCGTTACAGCCACGCTGCGTCGACGAATGCAGGAGACGAAGGGATCCACGGTACCCAGCCCGGCACTGTTCGGCGTGTAACGCGGGCGGCCGTTCATCGGACAGTGCTCGGGCGACCGGTCGCGGTCGGTCGGCCGTGATGACCAAGGACGTCCGATCACACAAGGAGAATTCATGAAGCGAATCTTCACGTTGGCCGCACTGGCTGGCGCCACCGCTGCCGTGGTCGCTCTGTGCCTGCCGGTATCGGCAGCCGGTGCCAGCTCCTGGTTTTCCAGTGGCGCCCCCGTCTTCGTCCAGACCAACGACACGACCGGCAACCAGATCGTGTCCTACCTGCCGGGACCGAACGGGGCACTACACCAGGTGGCTCGCGTCGACACCGGGGGTGATGGTGTGGCCATCGGTGGGGCCGTCGTCGACGACCTCGCTTCCCAGGGAAGCCTGGCCCTCGACCCGGCCGATGGACTCCTCGTCGCCGTCAACGGCGGCAGTAATTCGATCACGACCTTCCGCTCCTTCGGGCCGTTCCTCGGGTTCCGGCGAGTGGTGCCCTCCGGAGGCACGACGCCGGTCAGTGTGGCCCTTCGTGGCGACCTCATCTATGTCCTGAACGCCGGAGGCACGGGCGAGGTGCAGGGCTACTACGCCAACAGCCTCACCCCCATTCCGGGAAGCGCCCGGTCCCTCGGCCTCACCCGCGGGCTCACACCCCCGTACCTCAACACACCGGGCCAGATCGGGTTCACGCCGAACGGCCAGCAGCTCGTGGTCACCACCAAGGCCAACGGCAGCCACATCGACGTGCTCAACGTCGGGCCGACCGGCAGCCTCTCGGCTCCCGTCGTGAATCCGTCGGCCACCCCGGTTCCGTTCGGCTTCACCTTCGACCGCTACGGCGACCTCGTGGTCTCAGAGGCCGGGACGAGCGCCCTCACCACCTATGTGGTGAAGGCCAACGGCACCATCGCCGAGCAGGCCTCGACCACGAATGGTGAATCGGCTCTGTGTTGGGTGACCACCGCCGGAAGCTTCTTCTACGGTGCCAACGCCGGGTCCAACACGTTGACCGGCTACACCATCGGATCGAACGGCGTGCCCACCATCGTGAGCACGACGCCAACGGACGTCGGGCCTATCGACTTGGCCTCGTCCCCGGACGGCGGCAACCTCTACGTCGAGACCGGCGGCAGTGACCTGGTCGATGCCTTCGCCGTCCAACCGTCGGGCTCGCTCCGCTTCATCGGCTCGGTCACGACCGAGTTGCCAGGCCACACCGGCCTGGAGGGAATCGCCGTCGGCTGACGTCGAGACAGAGCGGCGCTCGGATCGGGTCGGGACTGAGGAATGACTAAGGAGTGACAGTCCCGACCCGGCGAGCCCCGACCGGGCCCTCGGCCTCTCCGAGAGCACCGCGTCCGATGCCACAGCCCGCGCCGGCCGCCTTCTCCTTTGTGGTGGCCGGCGCCGGGCGGGGCGGCAGCGCAGGAGCACGGCATCGACGCTTCGGATGGTGACCTGACGGCCGGCCCGAGAATCCCGCCGGCGGCCGGCTCGTCAGGCGCCTCCGGCTCGGCTCGAATGTCGCTCGGCGACCGCCCGGTCCAATGCGTCGGCATCGACGTCGAGCAGCGGGCGGTAGGGCAAGCCCTTCTCGGGTCGCCACCACACGGGGTCCGCACACCGCCAACCGTCGTTGCGCAGGACCCGCTTGAGGACCTTGGTCGTTGCCGTCTGGGGCAACTCGGTGGCGATGCGAACGTAACGAGGCGCCCACTTGGTCCCGAGGTCGGACTCTCCGGCGAGGAACCCGTCGAATCCGTCGGGGTCGAACGTCGAGCCCGGTCGCAGCAGCAGCGTGGCCATGACCTGATCGCCGACCACGGCGTCGGGCACGGCGTAGACCGTGGCCAGCACCACGTCCGGATGGCGCTGGAGGATGGACTCGAGCGGGGCGGCGGCGAAGTTCTCGCCGTCGACCCGCAGCCAGTCCACGTCGCGCCCGGCGAAGTAGAAGAAGTCGTCCTCGTCGCGGTAGGCGAGGTCACCGGTCCAGTACCAGCCGTTGCGCAGGCGGGCGGCGTCGGCCTCGGCGTTGTGCCAATAGCCTTCGAAGCCGGAACCTCCGGTCTGGCTCACCAGCTCCCCGATGGCCTCCTCGGCGTTGAGCAAGCGGCCGCGCTCGTCGAAGAGGGCGCGAGGGCATTCCCCACCCGTCTCCGGGTTGCAGACCATGGTGCCCGGCAGGGCGCGGCCAAGGGCTCCCCGGGGCGTGTCCGGCGTCCGAGTCACCGACGCCCCTCCCTCGGTCGAGCCGTAGGCGTCCTGCACCCTGCAGCCGAACCGCTCGGCGAAACGAGCCACGTCGGCCTCGGCCGCCTCGTTCCCGAAGACGCGCCGGAGCGGATTGTCGGCGTCGTCGGGCTGCTCGGGAGTGGCCAAGATGTAGGACAGAGGCTTGCCGACGTAGTTGAAGTACGTCACCCCGCACCGACGGACGTCGGGAAGGAATTGTGAGGCACTGAACCGGCGACGGAGGGCCGCCGTCGACCCGGCGGCCAGCGCCGGTGCCCAGCCGGCCATCAGGGCGTTCGAATGAAACAGCGGCATGACCAGGTAGCACACGTCGTCGGGGCTCAACTCGAACATCTGGGCCACGATCTCGCCGATGCGGGCCAGTCGTCCCTGGCTGCAGAGGCACGCCTTGGGCGCCCCCGAGGTCCCCGAGGTGAACAAGAGATAGCCGAGTGACGCCTCGGTCACGCCGATGGATTCGGGGTCGGGGAGTGGCGCGTCGGCCACGGTGGCGAGCAGGGACCCGTAGGCAGTAGCCGGCTGTGATTCGTCCCGACCGGCCGGACCGGTCGGACCGTCGATCACGAGCACCCGATCGGGAGGCAGCGTCGGCCCGAGGTCCTGGCCGCGTACGAGTTCGACGTAGTCGGCATCGGTGACCAGCAGCTGGCATTCGGTGTGGGCCAGATCGCGGGCGAGCTCCTCGCCCCGGTGGGTGGGGTTCCCCCCGACGATCACCGCGCCGGCCAGCTGGGCGCCGCCCATCCAGAAGACGTACTCGGGGACGTTGTCGAGGAGCAGCGCCACATGGAAGGGGCCCGGCCGGCGCAGGGCGAGGAGGGCGGCGGCTCGGGCGGCTTGAGCTTGGACGACCTCACGGTGGGTCCAGGATCGGTCCTCGAAGGTGAGGCCCGGCCGGTCGTCCGCCCGGCGAGCGCGGATCAGGGTGTCGATGGTGGACATCAGCGGCCTCGCAGTCGACCCCGCGTCAGCCTCTCGCCGCGACCGGAGGAGTCTCCGACCAGGGCAGCCAGGCACAAATCTGCAACACGTTGCAATTTATCAAGGGCCCGTGTTACCGTGAGCCGGCGCTCGCTCGGCCCTCCGCGGCGATGAGTTTCTCGCGAAGGTAGCGCCGGCAGCATCGACGGCACTCACGGAACCGAAAGAAGGAGCCCGTCATGGAATTCGGGATCTTCATGAATGGCTACCTGCCCGGTCCAGCCGCATTCGACCCGACCTGCGAGCACGAGATGTTCCGGCGCGAGATGGCCTACGCCATCGAGGCCGACAAGCACAACTGGAAGTACGTCTGGGTCGGTGAGCACCACTCGCTCACCGAGTACAGCCACATGTCGGCCCCTGAGATCATCATGGGCTATCTGGCCCACGCCACCGAGCGCATCCATGTGGGCACCGGCATCATGAACCTCTCACCTCGGGTCAACCATCCCGTGCGGTGCGCCGAGCGGGTGATGATGCTCGACCACGTCTTCGAGGGCCGTTTCGAATGGGGAACCGGGCGCGGGGCCGGCAGTCATGAGATCGCTGCGTTCAACATCCTCGACAAGAACTCGACCAAGGCAGAGTGGAACGAGGTCATCCGCCAGATCCCGCGCATGTGGGAGGAGCGGGACTATCAGTACGAGGGCGAGCACTTCGTGGTCCCCTACCCGCACAACATCCTGCCCAAGGCGTACGGCGGCCACGGTCATCCGCCCATCTGGGTCGGCTGCGGCAACCCGACCACCTTCACCCAGGCCGGTGAGCTCGGCATCGGTGCCATCGCCTTCAACTTCGAGCCCGTCTATAACCTGCGTGGCCGGATAGACGCCTACAAGGAGGGCGTCGGCCAACTGCACCGAGCCCTTGGGCCAGTTCAAGAACGACAACGTGATGATGACGAACGCGGTCATCTGCCTCAACGACCGCAAACGGGCGCGTGAGGCGGCGCTTCGACCGGGGCGCGGCTACCTGTACTCGCTGGTCTGCAACTATCACGACACCATCCCGCATGCCGAGGGGGTGCCGGTGTGGCCGGAGCGGCCCCATACCGTTGCCAACGAGGACATGCTCGACCACCTCATCGAGGAGGGATGGCTGTTGTGTGGCACGCCGGACGAGGTGGCCGAGCAGTGCGCCCGCTACCAGCAGGTGGGTTGCGACCAGTTGGTCTTCGGGGTGCCTTCCGACTCCCTGGCCCATGATGAGGTGCTCGAGATGCTGGAGATCTTCGGCACCAAGGTGATCCCCGAGTTCGACTCCGACCCGATGCACTCCACGACCCGTTATCGGCAGACGGCGGTGCGCAAGTACCAGGATTTCAACTACCCAATCCCCGACATCACGGTCCAGGAGCTGCCCACCAACGCCTTGATCCAGCTGGACGGGAGCCGGACGGTGGGGCCGGCACCGTCGTTCCGCGACTCGCTCACCTGATCGGCTGACCGACCAGCAAGAAGCTCAGCCGCCGCCGACGCCCCGTCAGGCGTCGATCCAGATCTCCAGCAGCTCGTCGACCGTGACCAGCGTCGAGATCATGGGCAGCGTGTGGGCGAGAATGGCGGCCGCGTAGTCGGGCGGCAGGCCTGCCACCGCGTCCCGCACCACCACGACCTGGTAACCGAGGTTGACCGCCTCGATGGCCAAGCCGAGGATGCCCAGGTTGACCGACACGCCGGTGGCCACCACCGTGCCCACGCCGATGTTGCGCAGCCAGGTGTCGAGGTCGGTGCCGGTGAACGGTGACACCCCGTGCAGCCGGGCCGAGACCAGGTCGCCGGGCTCCACGGTGAGAGGAGGGACGAGCTCGGTGGAGGGGGTCCCGGCCAGCAAGTGGCCGGGATTGCGCAGGGCGGCGGCTACCAGCCGGCAGTTGACGGCGGTGCCGGCCCGATCGGCGCGGAACTCGGCCGTGCAGTGGACGATCCGGGCGCCGGCGGACCTGGCGCCTTCGAGGAGCCGGGCGGTGGCCGGCACGACGCCAGCGGCCTCGGCCGCAGCCGCCAGTTCGGGGAAGGAGCTGAGGTCACCGATGACGCCCCGCTGGACCTCCATGGTCAGGACGGCGCAACGCTCCGGTGCCGCCAGCTGCGTCAGGTCGACGGGCACCGAACCGCGAGACCCCGGGAGCCCGACTCAGGCCTGCTCGACGCGCCGGGTGTCGGCGTTAGGACCGCGCCGGTCACGAGGCGGCCGTGCGGTCGCCACCGACGTCCGACTCTGCCGGGGCCTCGCCCACCACCTCGGCCGCCCATCGGTAGTCGGGCTTGCCGCTCGGTGATCGCACGATGGCCTCGACCACGTTCAGGCGGCGGGGGACCTTGTAGCCGGCGATCGAGGACCGGCAGTGGTCCTGGATCTCGCCGAGCGACGGGTGGCGGCCCGGCCGAGGTTGGACGATGGCGGCCACTTGTTGGCCCCAACGCTCGTCGGGCGCGCCGACCACGATGGCGTCGAACACGTCCGGATGGGAGCGCACCGCGGACTCGACCTCTTCGGGGAAGATCTTCTCGCCGCCCGAGTTGATGCAGACCGAACCGCGTCCGAGGAGGGTGATGCTGCCGTCCGACTCGATGGTGGCGAAGTCACCGGGCATCACGTAGCGGCGGCCGTCCACGGTGATGAACACATCGGCCGTCTTCTGGGGGTCGTTGTAGTAGCCGATCGGGATGTCACCTGTCCGGGCGATCTTGCCGATGACGCCCGAGCCGGGCTCGACCGGTCGCAGCTGCTCGTCGAGCACGACGGTCTCGCCCAGGACGCTGACGGTGGGGCCGCTCTTCATGGCCGTGGCTCCTTTGCCCATCACGGCCATCCCGTTGTTGCCGGTCTCCGACGAGCCCACGGCGTCGGTGATGAGGATGTCAGGAAGGTGCTCGAAGAAGGTGTCCTTGACTGGCGCCGAGAAGAGGGCGGCCGATGACGTGAGGGCCATCAGCGACGACAGGTCGTAGTCCGCACCACCCGGCTCGTCGAGAGCCTCCACCAGGGGCTTGCCCATGGCGTCGCCGGTGATCATGACCGAGGTCACCTTCTCCCTCTCGACGAGTCGCCACACCTCGTGCGGGTCGAACTTGGGGACGAGGATGATCCGGTTGCCGGTGAAGCTCTGGCCCATCACCGCCCACTGGGTCGCCCCGTGCATCAGAGGGGCGATGGGGAGCAAGGTCACCTGTCCACCCCGGCCCTTCTCCACCATCTCCTCGGGACGCTGCACACGTGTGTTGGAGAGGGGGTCGACACCGCCTCCCAGGGCATAGAAGACGTCTTCGTGCCGCCAGACGACCCCTTTGGGAAGTCCGGTGGTGCCACCGGTATAGAGCACGTAGTGGTCGTCCCCCGACCGAGGTCCGAAGTCGCGCTCCGGAGCGCCTGCGGCCATGGCCTGCTCGTAGGGGATGGCGCCGGGCGGCGCAGGCTCATCCGAGCCGTCGTCGATGGTCACGATGGTGGCCAGGCCCGGGAGGTCGTCGAGCAGCTCGGTCACCTGGGAGCCGAACGCGGCCTGGTGAACGATGGCCACGAGGTCGGCGTTGGTCAGCAGGTAACGCAGCTCGTCCTTCACGTAGCGGTAATTGATGTTGATCCAGACCGCCCGCAGCTTGAACACGGCCCACGCCGCCTCCACCCATTCGACGCTGTTGAGGGCATAGATGCCGACGTGGTCACCCGGGCCGACGCCGCGGCCGGCCAAGAAGTGGGCGAGCCGGTTGGCGCGCTCTTCCATCTCGGCGTAGGTCCGCCGCTCGCCCGCGGCCACCAGGTACTCCCGACCCCCATAGGCGTCGACCGACGCCTCGAAGAGGTCGGCGAGGTTGAAGGTCATCGGCTGGTTAGTAGAACAGGTTTCGATTCCCGCGGCAATTGTGGGCGCGGCCTGGGGCGATGGTGACATGACGCCGTGACGTGACAGGCATGCCCGAAGAGCATTCCGGGTGCGGTCCGCCCTGTCCCCGGGCGATCCACCGACTCAGTCGAATCCGCCGACTCAGTCGATGGGGTCGGGCGTGGCAAACGTCGCCGGATGGGCCAGGACCGCCTCTTGGGCGACGTTCGCGCCTCGGGCGCGGTCCGCCCCACGGGGGGGATACGAGCCACGGGCGACGTGCGCCTCGCCGTCGTCGGCCAGCACCTCGAGGATGGTCCGGGCCAGGCCGGGTCCGTCGAGCCCGAGCTCGGAAAGGATGCTGTCGGGCCTGCCCTGGGCCAGGTAGGCGCGGGGGAGGCCGAGGATGACCACGGCCGGCTCCCGGGTGATCCCGCGGGACCGTTGCATGGCGTCGACAACGAACATGCCGGCGCCGCCATAGCGGACCCCGTCCTCTGCGGTCACCACGATCTCGTGGTCCGCCATGTCGTCGAGCATGTCGGTGTCGGGTGTCGAGATCACCCGTGGATCCCAGATCGTCACGTCGATTCCCTCGGCGGCGAGCCGGTCGGCGGCGACCGTGGCGGCTTCGACCAACTTGCCCACGGCCACGATGCACACCCGGCCGTCGCCCCGGCGAACGCGGCGGGCGGTCATGCCCCGGCCCACGTCCGCTGGCGCGCCGCGGGGCGCGGCTGTCTTTGGGAATCGAATCATGGAGGGCCCTTCGAGGCCGAGCGCCTCCTCGAGCATGGCTTCGACCTCCGGCGCCGAAGAGGGGGCGAAGAGCGTCAGGCCGGGGATGGACAGGGCGAGCGCCATGTCGAGCATCCCGTTGTGACTGGGGCCGTCGTCTCCGGTCATCCCGGCTCGGTCGAGGACGAACACCACGGGTAGGCCGTGGAGCCCGACGTCGAGGTTGGCCTGATCGAAGGCCCGCGAGAAGAACGTCGAGTACACAGCCACCACCGGACGGAGCCCGGCCATGGCCATGCCGGCTGCCGCGGTGACCGCGTGTTGCTCGGCGATGCCCACGTCGAAGAAGCGCTCGGGGAATCGGCCCTGGAAGGGGAGGAGCCCCGTCGGACCGGGCATGGCTGCGGTCAGCGCCACGATCCTCGGGTCGGCCTCGGCGGCTCGGATCAGCGAGCGGGTGAAAGCGTCGGTGTAGGTCGTGGCCGGGAGGTCGCCGACCCCGGGGAGACCGTCGAGCGAGGAGGCGGCCGGCCCCGCGCCGCCTTCTGACACCGATCCGGTCCCCGTCCCCGTTCCCGATCCCGATCCCGCAGCCGCACCGACGGGCGTTCTGAGACCGACGGCCACACTGGTGGCGCTGACGTCGCCCGTGTCATCGGGCCCGATGTCGGCCGACGGCGCCTTCACCTTGAAGTCGTGCAGCCGTTGGATGTCGTCGTCCTCGGCCGGGGCGTAGCCGCGCCCCTTTTGGGTGATGGTGTGCACGACGATGGGCCCCTGCCATTCGGCCGCGTGGGCCAAGGCCTGCTCGAGCCCGCTGATGTCGTGACCGTCGATGGGGCCGGCATAACGGATGCCGAGCGCCTCGAAGAAGGTATGTGGGGTGACCACTTCGCGGAGGGCGCTGGTCAGGCCGTGGACACCGGAATAGGCGAGGTCGCCGAGGGCGGGGATCTCGCGCAGCAGGTTGCGGATCCTCTCCCGGGCCTGGACGTAGGAGGGGTTGAGGCGGAGATGGGTGAGGCTGAGTGAGAGCCGCGAGATGGTCGGCGCGTAGGAGCGGCCGTTGTCGTTGAGGACGATGAGCACCCGCTTGCCCGAGTGGCCCAGGTTGTTGAGCGCCTCGTAGGCCATCCCGCCGGTCAGCGCGCCGTCGCCCAGCACCGCCACCACCCGGCGATCGCTGCCCTGGAGCTCGAAGGAACTGGCCAAACCGTGGGCGTAGCTCAAGATGGTCGAGGCATGGCTGTTCTCGACCCAGTCGTGGGCCGATTCGCTGCGGTTGGGATAACCGGACAGCCCATCGGCCTGACGCAGCTTGGCGAAGTCGGCGCGGCGCCCGGTGACCAGCTTGTGCACGTAGGCCTGGTGGCCCGTGTCCCAGAGAAGGACGTCACGGGGTGAGTCGAAGATGCGGTGGACAGCCAGGGTCAGCTCCACGACCCCGAGGTTGGACCCGAGGTGGCCGCCGGTGACGTTGGTGGTGACCGCCTCGACGATGAACGTGCGGATCTCTGCGCTGAGCTCCACCAGCTCCGTCGGAGAGAGGGCCCGGAGGTCGGAGGGACTGTCGATGCGGTCGAGGATCATGGGAGAGGCAAGGGTCTTTGCCGTCAGGCTATCAGCGCCCCTTTGTGGCCCACGGCCGGGGAAGCAGCCGTCGCCATGGCCACTCATGTCCTGATCAGCGCCGTTTCCGACGTCGAGCCAGTGGCCATTCCGGGTGGTGACCATCCCTGACGTAGACGCTCCGAGCGGACCATGATGGACTCGTCGCGGTCCGACCACCGCGGCGGCCGTCGGTGGTCCGAGCACAGGAGGCGCCATGCAGGGAGATGTCAAGGGAAGCACGTTGCCACTGCTCGAGATGTTGCTCGACGCGGGCGAGTGCGTCGTCTCGACCCACGGCGAGCTGTCGTGGATGACCCCCAACATCGTGATGTCGCAGACGACGTCCGGGGGCGGCCAGGGGGGCATCATGGGCAGCCTCAAGCGCGCCGCCGGGGGAGGCGGCATCTTCCTCACCCGCTACGAGGCCCAAGGTGGCCAGGGAATGGTCTCCTTCGGTGCCAAGCTGCCAGGAAGCATCTTCCCGATCGACATCGCGCCGAACCAGGGATACCTCGTGCACAAGCATGGGTGGGTCTGCGGCACCGAGGGCATCACCCCCACCGTGGGCCTGCAACAGACCTTCAAGGGCGGGATGTGGGGCGGCGATGGCTTCATACTCCAGCGTCTCGAAGGACAGGGACAGGCCTGGATCGAGCTGTCCGGTGAGATCACCAGCTACCAGCTGGGGGACGGCCAGTCCATGCTCGTCCACCCCGGCCATGTCGGCCTGTTCGAGGACCGGGTCAAGTTCGTCGTCACCCGCATGCAGGGCATCAAGAACGCTTTCTTCGGAGCAGACGGGTTCCATCTGGTCACGCTCACCGGGCCGGGCAACGTCTGGCTCCAGAGCATGCCGCTTCCCGTCCTGGCTCATTCCCTGTCCGAGTATCTCGGCGGCGACCACCGGGACGACCATGCGGTGGCTGCGGGCGGCATGGGCGGAGTCCTCGGGGGGATGATCGGCAAGAACCTCTGAGGCAAGGCCCCAGACGGCGGGCCGGGAGCCCGAGCGCCAGGGCCAAACCGGGCGGCGCGACGGCCGAGCCGATCAGCGCACGTTGGCGAGGAACGCCTCGCGGTCGACGATCACTCGCACGAGCTTGCCCGCGGCCACCAGGCCGGCGCTCTCGGAGACGGACAGGGTGAAGATCAGACGACGCCCCTCGACCCGGTCGAGGGTGGCCTCGGCCCAGACCTTGCCGCCGATGCCCACCGGGACCAGGTGGTCGAACTGCAGACGCTTGGCCACCGACGTGCAGTTGTCGGGCAGCTCTCCCTCGAGCGCCTTGCAGGTGGCTTCCTCGCAGAGGGCGACGAGTCGGGGTGTGGCCAGCACCGGGACGGATCCCGTTCGGAGCGACTCGGCCGTGTCGGCCTCGGTCACCTCCATCTCGATGCGGGCCGACAGGCCGGTGAGCGGGGCCATCCCGGTACCATACGTGACACCCTCCGGGGGGAGCCATCTGCGGTTCGCCCGGCTGGGAGGAGGAGGCAGTTGTGATCGAATCCGCCGTGCTCGAACGCGTTCTCGGCGAGGCACTGCGACATGGTGGTGAGTTCGCCGAGGTGTTTGCCGAGGACCGAGCCACGTCCTCCTCGGTCCTGGACGACGGAAGGGTCGAGGAGCTGTCGTCGGGCCGCGAGCGGGGTGCGGGCATTCGGGTGGTCGTGGGTGAGACGACGGGCTTTGCTCACACCGCCGACCTGACCGAAGCCGGACTGTTGCGGGCGGCGGAGGCCGCCTCCGGGGTGGCCCGCCGGGGTCAGGGCGGGCCGGCCACGGCCCCGGCCATCGGTCTGCCGTCCACCGGGCCCTCCGGTTGGCCGGACGACGCCACGTCGATGACAACGACGCCGCCCACGACGACCGAGGCGCGGCCGCGGGATCCGGCCGGCTGGCCTCCAAGGCCGACTCCCTCGAGATCCTGCGTCGGGCCGACGATGCCGCCCGCGCCGCCGGCGGCGCCATCTCCCAGGTGCAGGCCGGCTGCGGCTCGTCCCGACGTCGAGTGCTGGTGGCCAACTCGGACGGGCTGTTGGCCGCCGACGACCAGTGGCGCACCCGCTTCTCGGTCTCGTGCGTTGCCGTGGGGGACACCGGACTGCAGACCGGTTTCGAGACGGCAGCCCGTACCCTCGGCTCCGAGCTCTTCGAGGAGGTGTCCGTCGAGGAGTTGGCCGAGCAGGCGGCTCGTCGTGCCCTGGCCAAGCTGGCCGCCCGGCCGGCCCCGAGCGGGGAGCTGCCGGTCGTCCTGGCCGGCGGCAGCGGCGGGATCCTCTTCCACGAGGCCTGTGGCCACGGCCTCGAGGCCGACCACATCGTGAAGGAGGCGTCGGTCTATGTCGGCCGTGTCGGCGAGCAGGTGGCCAGCCCGCTCGTCACCCTGGTGGACGACGGCACGGTGGGGTCGGAATGGGGGACCTACGCCATCGACGACGAGGGGAAGCCGGCTCAGCGCAACGTCCTCATCGACCACGGAGTGCTCACCGACTACTTGTGGGACTTCCTTCGGTCCCGCCGCGAGGGACGCAGCTCGTCGGGCAACGGACGCCGCCAGAGCTACCAGCACCTGCCCATGGTCCGGATGACCAACACCTTCCTGCTCGCCGGGGACGCCGACCCCGACGAGGTGGTGGCCCAGACGCCGAAGGGCGTCTACGTGGCCAAGCTCGGGGGAGGACAGGTCAACACCACGACCGGCGACTTCGTCTTCGGCACCACCGAGGCGTACCTCATCGAGAACGGCAAGATCACCGAGCCCCTGCGCGATGCCAACCTGATCGGCAACGGCCCCGAGATCCTCCGCCGGGTCGACGTGGTGGCGACCGACTTCGGCATGACTCCCGGGACATGCGGAAAGGACGGACAGAGCGTGCCCGTCGGCTGCGGCCAGGCGACCCTGCGGGTCACGGGCATCACCGTGGGCGGCACGGCCGGGGCATGACAGCCTCCACGACGACGGCCGTTCCCGAAGCAGGGGCACGCATCGCACCGGGCGCTACCGATGGCGATCTCCTGGCCGTGGCCGAGCGGGTGGCCGGATGGGCCGGGACCGGCGAGGAGGTCGAGGTCTACGTCGCCCGCGGTCGGGAGACGGAGGTCCGGGCCTATGACGGCGACGTGGAGTCGTTGACGTCGGCGACCTCCGCCGGGATCGGGGTGCGGGTGGTCAGCGACCACCGCCTCGGGTTCGCCTGGGCCGGCTCCCTCGAGGAGGCAGTCCTCGGTGAGACCCTCACCGAAGCCCGGGACAACGCCCGCTACGCCACACCCGACGAGCACGTGCAGCTGGCGGTGCCTGACGGAGTCGCCCCGGCGGCACTGGACGTCTGGGACGACGAGCTCGACGCCGTGCCGACCTCGGCCAAGGTCGACCTGGCCCTCGACCTCGAGGCCCGGGCCCGGGGTGCCGACCCTCGCATCCGCCAGGTCGACGGCGCCGACTACGGGGACGGGCTGGTCGAGGTGGCGCTGGTGTCGACCAGGGGCATCCGAGCCCAGACCCGAAAGACATCAGCCTTCGTCTCGGCACGGGTCATCGCCGGGGAGGACGAGGGCAGCCAGACGGGTGCCGGCTACAGCGTCGGCCGTGGCTTCGCCGCTCTGGACCCGGAGAAGGCGGCCTCGGAGGCCGTCGACCGGGCGGTGCGGATGCTGGGCGCGGCCAAGGGGTCGTCGGGTCGGACGACGGTCGTCTTCGACCGGCGGGTGGCGTCCACACTGCTCTCGGTGATCTCGGCCGCCTTGTCGGGTGAAGCGGTCACCAAGGGCCGTTCGTTCTTCGCCGGCCGCCTCGGCGAACAGGTCGGGTTGGCCGGCATGATCGTGGTCGATGACCCGACTGACGAGCGGGCCTACGGGGCCGCCGCCTACGACGCCGAGGGACTGGCCTGTCGCCGCAACGTGCTCATCGACCGGGGTGTGCTGTGCGGCTTCGTCTACGACACCGTTTCGGGCTCACGGGCGGGCACGTCCTCGACGGGCTCGGCCGTTCGGGCCGGCTTCGCCGGAACGCCCTCACCCGGCTGCCGTGCCCTCACGCTCGCGCCGGGGCCCGAGGGCTACGACGAGGCCGGCGTGCTGGCCGCGGTCGGCGAGGGCCTGCTCGTCCAGTCGGTGACCGGCGTGCATTCGGGGGTCAGCCCGGTGAGCGGCGACTTCTCGGTGGGTGCCGAGGGGCTCGTGATCCGGGACGGGAGACTGGCCGAGCCGGTCCGGGAGATCACCGTCGCCTCCACCCTCCAGCGCATGCTGCAGTCGCTGGTGGTCGTGGGTGCCGATGTCGAATGGCTGCCCGGCATCGCCGCCGGCCAGACGCTGGCCGTGGGCGACATGCAGATCAGCGGCAGCTGACCAGCAGTCCGTTCCGTCGCCGTGCCGGACGGCGGCTACTTGAAGCTGGCGGTTGCCTTGGTGCAGGCCTCGAGGGCGTTGGGCGCCGACGTGTAGTAGATGGAGCCAGTGATGGCCAGGCTGTAGGGGCCGGCCGACGGCGACGGTCGGCTGTGCCGCCGACCCACAGCGCGGGTCCGGCTCCACGCCCGCCGCTCCCGTACCGATCCGGATGCCCGATGTGCTCGATGCGACGCTGCGTTCCGTACGACAGCAGCGAAGTTCTGGATCACGAAAAGCCGGGGGAAGCTGTCGAGGCCGTTGATGAATGCGGAGATCTGGCCGTAGTTGCCGGTGACCGTCAGCGTGGTGGGCACCGGCGTCACATCGGATGGGTCGCGCCAGATCGTGTCGGCGGTGTGGTCGGTGTCGGGGTGGCAGCGCTCGCAGTGGCCGCCGGCGTAAATCCGCTGAACTGCGTCAAGGTGACGCCCGACGAGGCAGTCAGCGCGTTGAACTGGCTCTCGAAGGAAGACTCCTCGGCGTCGACGTCGGTCGGGCTCTGCACGCGTCGGGATCTGCGTGGCGATCTTCTGCAGGTCGGCGCAGCTCGACGAGAGCCGCTGCCTCTCCGACTTGAGCGAAGCCAGCTTTACCTCGAGCGAGTCTGCTGCGACGCCAACTGTGACTTGCTTGGTCTGCAAGCTGGAGAGCTTTGAGTTCTGCGGCGCAATGACAGCCACCCAGATCAAGAGGGCGACGACAAGGGCCCCGCCACCGATGAGCAACGGCATGCGGTATTCGCGGACCGAGTTCATTTGAGGCTCGCATTCTTGTCGAGGCTGGCATTGGGCGTGACCGAGATCGTGAACGGGAAGGAGATCGTGGCGGCAGTGCTGAGTTGTCGCACCTTGCAACGGATTGGCGAAGAAGTGCGATCCGGCCATGGCATTGATCCACGCTTCTGAGATCGACAGGTCCGGTCCGGGTCCGATCACGCCGAGTTGAACCGGTGCCGATGGCGGCGGACGTCGGTGTCGACCCCCGATGCGGTCGTGCCCGCGGCGGCCGGTGCTCGATGCGTCGTGGCGCTCGAGCGCCGCGCTGCCGTGGTGGAGCCCGGACCCGGTGCCAGCAGTCTGCCCGTGAATGGCCGCACCTGGGCGCCCGACGGGGTGATGCTGACGAGCTGGTTCCAGGCGAGTGGCCAGTCGATGGCTGAGCTGAGCACGGCTGTTCCGCCGTGGCCAGCCCGGCGGAGTAGGCATTGTTGGCCGCCACGATGTCGGTCGTACTTGGGCACCTGGGCGTTGAGAGTGGCGATGTTTCCCTGGAGAGCATTGACCGAGTTCTCGGTGCTATGGACCTTGTAGACCTTCCATGCCCCGAATCCGAGGAGAAGAACGAGGACGGCGGCGCAGACGAGCAGGGTCCGCTCTTGGATGCGCTTGAGCGCATGCGCTGGGCAACCTCGGGTGGGATGAGGTTGAACTTCTTCACCGACTTGTCCGGCTCGGGGAGGGCGAGACCGATGGGTGATGCCAGGACCGGTCCGACTTCTGAGGCCTGCTCGTCCGTCAAGCCCAGCTTGGAGTGGTCCACGCGGTCAAGTGGTGACACCCGCAGCACCGGAAGCCCGACTTGCTCCTCCAACATGGGGACGAAGCCCTCGAGATCGGTACCCCCGCCAGTGACGAGCACACGGCCGACCGGAAGGCGCCCTGGGAGCGACGCGAAGTACTGGACCGAGTTCTTGATCTCGCTCACGAGGTCCTGCATCGACGCCATGGCGGCCCGACTGGCGGCCTGCATCTGGGTTGAGTCCTCGCCCATCCTGCGCTTGACGGCCTCGGCGTCGTTGATCGGCAGGTCGAGGGCGGCCGAGATGGCTGCAGTGGTCGCGTTTCCTCCGGCGCCCACGGTGCGGACGAACTGCGGCCGTCCCTGCTGGTGGATGACGACGACGGTGAGGCCGGCTCCGACAGAGACGATGGCCTCGGGCTGTTCGGTCGCCTCCTGCCCGCCGATGGCGCGAACCAGAGCGGAGGAGATGAGGTCGACGCCCTCGACGGTGAGCCCGGCCTTCTCGACCGCATCGATCACACCGCTGACCAGATCGGCGTGGGCGGCGGCGACGAGGACCCGCCGCATCTTGTCGCCATCCGGCGACGTGTAGTCGGAGAGGACCTGTGACGAGAGGATCGTCTGCTCGGGTGGGAACGGGATGACCTCTTCGGACTGGAACCGGACGGCGCTGTCGACCTCGTTGTCGGGAACGTAGGGAAGGTCGATCTCGCGGGTAATGGCCCGCAGGCCGGCAATCCCCACAACGACGGTCGAGCCGGAGAACTGGCCGTTCTTCCACAGCTTCCTGATGGCCTCGGTCACGGCCGTGCTGTCACGGATCTCGCCATCGACGATGGAGCCGAGCGGCAGCCCGACCTGGCCGTAGGTGAGAAGCACCGGCTTGGCGTGGGACACGTCGAGTTCAGCGGCGCGTACGGCGCTGGTACCGATATCGAGACCAACCGTCAGATGTGCCATCTGAACGCCCCCTTCACCTCACGCCGAAGCCACGCTGGGCGCGATGTCACCTTTGTCACGGTGGTCTCCGGTCCTCTCGCCAATGCCATCAATCGTCAATGGACGCTCTGGCGCTGCCCTGAGACAGCACCAGACTGTCTGAGGGTGTATCGGATCGAACCGCCGCGACCTTGAGATCCGGGACGAGGCGTAACCACGGTCGTGAGAAGCCACGATTGTCAGGCCGAATCCCAAGCTCCGCGGTGCCCCCAACTCCGGGAGCGTTCTCCGTCAGTCCGTGAGGATGGAAGGGATGGAGGGAGCGAGGGAACTTGAAGACGGCCCGAGTGCGAGCCGGCTCCGACGGTGATCGTCAGGTCGGGCTGACGCCGACGAACTGCCCCGTCTTCATGATCCCCTTCTGCTCGAGCATCACCCGGAGATCGTGGGGGTTGGACGCCGCTGCCATCGCTTCGGCCAACGTGATTCTCTGGGAATCGACCAAGCGTGACCAGCGACTGGTCAAAGGTGAGCATCCCGTAGTATTCGCCGTCGGCCACGATCTCCTCGATGTCGCCGGTGATGAGAGGGTCGATGATGGCCTGCTGGATGCGTCCATTGACGACCAGGATTTCCACGGCCGGGACCCGGTTCTTCTCATCGGCCGTGGTCAGCAGTCGCTGGCAGACGATTCCCTTCAACGACCCAGCCAGGGTCACGCGCACCTGGGTTTGCTGATAGGGCGGGAAGAAGTCGACGATGCGGTTGATCGTCTCGGTGGCGTTGATGGTGTGCAGGGTCGACAACACGAGGTGACCGGTCTCGGCAGCTGTGAGCGCCGCAGAGACGGTCTCGGCGTCCCGCATCTCGCCGACCAGGATGACGTCAGGGTCCTGCCGCAGCACCACCCGCATGGCGGAGGAGAAGGAGTTGGTGTCGAAACCGACTTCACGCTGGTCGATGGCGGCCAAGTCGTCGGTATGCAGGTACTCGATTGGGTCTTCGATGGTCACGATGTGGCACGACCGGAGGTGGTTGATATGGTCGACCATGGCGGCCAGGGTCGTCGTCTTCCCCGATCCGGTAGGCCCGGTCACGAGCACCAGGCCACGCTGCTCCTCGGCCAACCGGCTCACGACCTCGGGTATGCCCAGCTCCTCGACCGTCGCGGCGTTGGGCCGGACTCGCCGCATGGCCAGTGCTACCGATGAACGCTGGTAGTAGGCATTGACCCGGAACCGGGCGGTGCCGTGCAGGGCATAGGCGAAGTCGACCTCGTGCCGTTCCTCGAAGGTCTCGCGGACCGCCTTGGACATGATCGAGTCGGCGAGCGACGCCGTCTCATCCACCGTGAACGACGGCTCGTCATCGAGGGTCCGCAGTGCCCCGGCGATGCGCATTCGCGGCGGGGCGCCGGCTTTGATGTGCAGGTCAGAGCCATCGAGCTCGGCCAGCATGACGAGTAATCGGTCGAGATCCGCCTGGTCCACGACACCCATTCTACGATGACCGACGCGCGCAAAGCGAGGATCTCACCACACTTCGTGTCGATCCACGACCTCGTCGGTCGCCGGCGAGCAGTGCGGGACAACCGTGTCCGGCGGAGGTGTCAGTCCCTTTTGGCCGTCGATGCCGGGGAGGAGGCAGCTCGCTTCTTGCCGGACGAGGACGTCCCGGCCGGGGTGGCGCCGTCGGCCGACCCGGAGCCGTTGCTGGTGCTCGCCGGCGCCTTCTCGCCGGCCGACGGGGCCGGCTTCCCACCGCTTTCGGTGGCGCCCGCCGAGGCGCCGTCGCCCTTCTCAGCGCCGGCCCGCACCTTCTTGTCGCGGCTGTCATTCTTGTAGAAGCCGCTCCCCTTGAACACGATGCCCACGTTGCCGAAGACCTTGCGCACCGGCGATCCGCATGTCGGGCAGGACTGAGTGGATTGTCGTGGAACGACTGCACGACGTCGAAATTCTCATCGCAGTGCTCACAGCGATACTCGTAGGTGGGCACCGGTGCTCCTCCACTTGGGCCGTTCCTGGCCATTGGCTAGCAGTCTACCCGAGTGAGTGCCAATCCCGTCCGATTCCGGGTGCTCCCGTAGACTGAGCCGGTGACCGATCGCAGCCTGAGCCACCTGGACCCGTTCAGCGGCACCCGCATGGTCGACGTGTCCCCGAAGGAGGCCACGCATCGGCGGGCGACGGCGCGCTGCCGGGTCTCGATGAAGCCGGAGACGACAGCTCAGGTCGCCAACAACGCCATCACCAAAGGGGACGTTCTGGCTGCGGCCCGGGTGGCCGGCATCCAGGCGGCAAAAAGGACGGCTGACCTGGTTCCCATGTGCCACCCGCTCCTCGTCGGAGCCGTCTACGTCGACTTCACCATCGGCGACGACTATGTCGAGGTCGAGTCCAAAGTGGAGACGGTCGATCGAACCGGAGTGGAGATGGAGGCGATGACGGCATGTGCCATCGCCGCGCTCACCGTCTACGACATGTGCAAGACGACCGACCGCACGATGAGCATCGGCCAGTTGATGCTGTGGGAGAAGGTCGGGGGAAGCTCGGGCATGTGGAAGCGAGACCAGACGCTCTGACTCGAGCCCGGCCAACCTGGCCAGGCCGACAGGGCTCAGCCTCGGACGGCCGAGCGGAGGTCGCGGAGGGAGAGCTCGGAGGTGGCCTCACCGCCGCACTGCGTGCAGTGCTCGACGTGGCGCCAGCTCCGGAGCAGCCTCGTCCCCTCGGGATTGAGCAGCACGACGAACGACTCGGACAAGGGGTCGATCTCCACTCCGTAGCAGGGCTGCCACTCGGTGGATGCGGGGCTGGTCCGGGAATCCGATCCCTTGACCAACCGACGGAAGCGGTAGTGCTCCATGTCGATGATCCACGTGCTGTGGCAGGACTCGATCACGATCTCATCCACGGAGCCAGTATCCCACGAATTGATGAGGCTCCAACCTCGATTTCATGTCGGTTGAGTGACAGTTGCGGAGCGGATGAGGCCCTTGCCAGGCGGCAAGTTACTGCGGAAATACGAGGAGAATGCCCAGATAGACACTGAAAGTGCGGCCGGCAGCTCAGTTACTCGCCGAGAACCGCAGCCGGGACTTGCACGTCGATCGAAGTGCCAGAGCCGGGCCGGGAGTGAACGACGAGGCGGGCACCGATGAGGTTGGCCCGCTCGGCCATCCCCGAGATGCCCAACGACTGGTTGGCCGACGCCCGGCGGGTCGTGTCGGGGGAGAAGCCGATCCCGTCGTCCTTGACCAGAAGGCGAAGCCCCCCGCCTTCGAAGTCGAGGCCGACGGCCACGGTACGAGCGGCGGCGTGGCGCTCGATGTTGGAGAGCGCTTCCTGGGCGATCCGGAAGAGCGCCAGTTCGACGTCGGACGGCAGCCGCCGTTCCTGGCCGGTGACTCCGAATGAGGTGGCGATGTGATGTCGCCGCTCGGCATCGGTGAGCAGCTGCCCGATGGAGGCGACCAGGCCGAGATCGTCGAGCGCCGATGGCCGAAGGCCGCGGGAGATGCTCCGGATCTCCTGCGACCAGGCCCTCAGTGCTCTCTCCGAAGCTCGTCCGTAGTGGTCATGGCCCCGTTCGACTGGTCGACCCATCGATCTGACGACACAGGTGGATCAAGTTCTGCAGCGGACCGTCGTGCAGCTCCTGGGAGATCCGTTGGCGCTCCTCCTCCTGGCCGAGGATGACGTGTGCGGCGAACGTTTCGACCAACTCGCGCTGCCGTCGCTCCTCGGTCACGTCCTGGAACACCACCTGCATCCGGCGTTCGTCCCAGATGTCGGCGAGGGCGGTCGTAGCTCGGTCGGAACAGGGTGGGGTGCCCGTTGAACGGGATCTCGACAGGCGGCATCGGACCCGTATCCGTGGACGTCGCCGGCTCCCGGCGCTGGCGTCGTCCCGTCGCCGCGGAATGGCATGGCTTGCGCTGGAGAGGAGCCCGCCCAGGATCTCGCCCGCCGCCTCGGCGCCCACCACGTCGATCAAGCGGAGCGGAGCCTGCTCGGGCGAGGGATGCGACACCGATTGGGCGAAGGCAGCCGGAATGCCGAATGCCCGCACGGCCGTGGCGTTGGCGTCGATCACGCTGCCGGTCCCGTCGACGACCAGGATGGGGGAGGTGTTCGAGTCGAACAGGTCCCGATACACGGCTTTGGCGTGCGCCGAAGCGAGGAGTGATCGCTGGACGAGCACGCCGGGTGCGACGTTCGGCGCCGACCACCCAACCGGTCGCCAGCCCGACGGCCACAAGGACGGCCAGCTGTAGGACTTCGGCTACGGCGACCGAGGGTCGGTGCTGTCCGATTGCCTCCGTCAGCAAGGGGACGGAGAGGACAAGGGTCCACCCGCAGCTGATGAGTGCACCCTTCAGCCCGAAGGCGAGCGCCCCCAGGGTGGTGAGCGGCAGGAAGATCAGCAGCGTCGAGTACTCGACCGCCGGTGCCGTGGCGCTCAGGCCGAGGTGTACGACGACCGCCACCTTGACCAGGGACACGGCCAGGATGACCAGTTGGAGCAGCCAGAACCACGAGCTGGTCCATGGCGAGGAGACGGAGAGGACTGCGGGATTCTTGCGTCGGCCCGGAGAGCTCGGATGCCGGATCCGGAGTCATGTCGACGAAGTGGGGCGAAGGACCTCGGTCCGAGGGTGGCGCAGTCGGCGACGAGCGGAGACCGTTCATGCCCGTCATCCAGTGTGCCCGGACGGATCGGTTCGGCCGGCCGAGCCCGTGGGGAACAGTCCGTGGCTGAGTGCATAGTGGACCAGCTCGGTTCTGGACCCGGCGTGCACCTTCTCGAAGATGTGGTTGAGGTGCCCTTCGACGGTCCGCGGGCTGATGCTCAGCTGGCGGGCGATCTGCTTGTTCGCCAGCCCGCGGACGGCCAGACGGACGACATCACGCTCCCGAGCGGTGAGTGAGACGTCGTCCCACTGGTGACCGAGGGACGGACGAGCCGCCTGGGGAAGGCACGTCGATGACGTTCACCGGATCGTCGCACGCAGCTCGGACGAGCCGAACGAGCTCGTCGGCCGGAATGGTCTTCAACAGGTACCCCGAGACACCGGCCGCCAGTGCGGCGCGGACATAGTGCTCGTCGTCGTAGGCGCTGAGGACGAGGACAATCGGCGGAGCCTCGAGCGCCAGGATCTTGCGGGCGACATCGATCCCGTTCCCGTCGGGCAGCCGGATGTCGACCAGTACGACGTCCGGGCCCAGCTCCCGCACGAGCCGGACGGCGCTGCCACCGTCCGCCGCCTCGCCGATCACGTCGAAGCCGTCGGCCTGCTCGAGGATTTGCCGTGTGCCGGCTCGTAGCAGTTCGTGATCGTCGACGACTAGCACGGTCCTCGGAGACTTCGGGCCCGTCGGCGTTCAGGTGGCGAGGGCTCGGCCCCCTTCGGATGCTGCGACCGCGGGCATGGGATCTACCCATCGGTGTCACCGCCATCCCTGGGCCACGAGGGCCGCGAGCAGCGCGGCCGACACCGTGACGGCCAACGGAGCCGCAGCGGCCGAGACGGCGAACGAGGCACCGGCCGCCGGGGCCACTCGAACCCGTCTGGCGGCTGGACACCCAAACGGCCAGGGCGCAGAGCGTGTAGGTCCCGGCTCCGACCACGGCGGCGACGACGACGGGGTCCGCCTCCATCCCGCCGAGCCAGCAGCCGGCAATGAGCACGGCGCTTCGACCGGACGTTCGAGGGTCACGAGCCTTGGGGTCAAGCTGCCGGAGGATGGTGACGACGGCCAGGCCGATGATCGCTCCGGCCAACGGGCCGACGAACGTCCGCCAGTCCGCCTCCCAGATGGCGGCGGCGGCGAAGAAGGGCAGGCCGAGCCCGGTCCCAATCCCGGCCACGGCCAGGGGGCACGGTGACCGGAGCATTCGATGAGCAGGATGGCGATCATCGACGCGGCCAAGCAGCAGTAGCCGGCTGCCGGGAGAGTGCCGCGCCAGGCCCAGGCAACCAGGGCGAACACCAATCCGGTGGCCAGCTCAACGGCTGGGTAGCGGAGCGAGATGGAGAGCCCGCAGACCCGGCAACGCCCCCGCAGCACGATCCAGGAGATCAGTGGGACGTTCTCCCACCAGGCCAACTGCCGATGGCAGTCGGGGCAGAACGACCTCGGCTTTGACACCGAGAGCCCGAGGGGCACCCGATAGACGACGACATTGAGGAACGATCCGACGACCAGGCCGGCCACACCGGCCATCACCACCACGACGGTCAGGAGTGAGGTGTCATGAGTTCCCATGGCAACATCCAAGCTCACGACGCCGGCAGGTTGTGCAGACCGGAGAATCGGCACGGAACGGGGGACGGGCAAGGGAAGTCGCAGAGTGGCCGTTCTCGATCGTCCTTTGGTGTCCACGTCGCTCGTCCTCGCCTGCGGTCCTGCCCCCTCCGGGCCGGACCACGTGCTCGGGGCGCGGATGAGGGCATCGGGCACCGGCCCGGACTAGCTATCGACCAGTTCGGTGGCCTCCCTTAGGCCATCGGAAAGGACGGTCCGGGCTGCTTGCGGGAGCGGGTCAGCCGCAGAATGGCAATCGTCGAGCCCGGCCGACCTTCGAAGGGCCGGCCGACGGGCCCGATCGAAGTGTCCGGCCGAGGAGCTGGCCCAGGCGTGGGTCCCGGGCTCCGGTCCTGGTGATTGATGTTCAATGTCGTGCCTCAGTCTGCCGATGAGGAGGCATGGCTGACGTTGATGCCGTTCGGCATCTCGCGAGCGAACACGACCTCGAGTTCGTGGACCTCGACAACTACGGGGTCGATCCTGCCGCCAGCGAGATCCTTCCCGCCGGGCTCGCTCGTCAGCACCACATGGTGGCCATCAAGCGCAAGTTCGGGACGCCGGTCATCGCCATCGCCGATCCTGATGACGATGACGGGCACGATGCCATCCGAGAGGCCATCGGACGTGACTTCATCTCTGTGGTCGCTTCCGAGGAACAGATCACTGACTACCTGGACCGTCTATTCGGCCCGGCGAGCGAAGGGGACCGGCGTTCGGGAAGGGCCCGTAAGGAGATGGGAGCAGGCGGACGAACCCGCGGGGCACCGAGGACTGGCGAGGCCGAGGCCCTCGGGCGCAGCTTGGTCGAGCTCGATATGGAGGAACTGGGGGCCGCCGAGCACGGGTCGAACGGTAAGGCCAACGGGCTTGCATCGAAGGGTTGGTCGACGCCTCGGGGTTGGGCGGCCAGGACGAACTGAGCGCGGTGCTGGAGTCATTGACCGATGCGTCAGAGGCGGCCGATCCCGTTGATCCCTGATCTCGTGACCAGACCTCGATGAGCGTTCTCAGATGGATCAGGACGGGGTCGGCGACGGCAACAATGCAGCGGGTTCCGACTCCGAATCGGAAGATCTGGCTGACCTGGTCGCCGAGGCCGTCGCCACCTATCAGGAGCAGCACGGTGAGGTCGCCGACGACGGTGACGTCGACGGTGAGCCGGAGACCGCCTCCTTTCCGATGTTGGCAAAGGCACTGGTGGCCGGCGAGCGTGTGTCCGTCGACGACATGCGGAGTGCACTCGAGGAATCCCAGCTCTCCGGTCAGAACGTTGCCCATGTGCTCATGGCCCGGGGCCTTGTTACCGAAGCCGATCTCATGTGGGGCATGGCCCAGGAGATGGGTCTCGAATTCGTCGACCTCGACATGGCGGGCATCAACTACACGGCGGTGGCGACGCTCCCCGAGGCCACGGCCCGTCACCACAACGTCATTGTCATCGCCGAAGAGGACGGGAGGCCGGTCGTCGCTGCCTCCAACCCCACGGACGTGTTCGCCATGGACGACCTCCGCACCATCATCGGGCGCCGGTTCAAGGTCGTCGTGGCCACCCGCTCGCAGATCACGTCCTACATCGACAAAGCCTTTGACAGCGGCGCCGACGAGGCCGCCATGGAAGCTTCCATGGGGATCGACAGCGCGACCGATGGCGGCCCTGACGACATCCAGGCCGTCACCGAAGAGGCACCCATCGTCCGCTACGTCAACCTGCTCATCCTCCAGGCGCTCAACGAGCGGGCGTCGGACATCCATATCGAGCCGACCGGTGGCGAGCTCCGCATCCGCTATCGGATCGATGGCGTGCTCCATGACGTCTCGAACGCGCCCCGTTCCATCCGCGCCGCGGTCACCACGCGCCTCAAGGTGATGGCGGACATGAACATCGCCGAGCACCGCATCCCTCAGGACGGCCGGATTTCGCTCAACGTCGGCAGCAAGGGCATCGACCTGCGGATGGCGACGCTGCCCACGATCAACGGCGAGAAGGTCGTCATGCGAGTGCTCGACAAGTCGAGCGTGGTCTTGGGCTTCAACGACCTCGGATTCGACGAGGATCTCATCGAGAAATACGAGCACATCTACACCAAGCCGTACGGGACCATCCTGGTCACGGGGCCGACCGGATCGGGCAAGTCGACCACTCTCTACACGACCCTGACTGAACTCAACTCGCCGGAGAAGAACATCATCACGGTCGAGGACCCGGTCGAGCTGCCATTGAAGGGCATCAGCCAGATCCAGCTCAATCCCAGGGCGGGGTTGACCTTCGCCTCGGCGCTGCGGGCCATCCTGCGCTCTGACCCCGACATCGTGCTCGTGGGCGAGATCCGGGACAAGGAGACGGCGTTGATCTCGGTGGAGGCTGCCCTGACCGGCCACCTCGTTCTCTCGACACTCCACACCAACAACGCGGCGGCGACGCCCATGCGCCTCATCGAGATGGGCCTCGAGCCGTTCCTCGTCACCTCGGCCTTGAGCGGGGTGCTGGCTCAACGTCTGGCCCGGCGTCTCTGTGTCCACTGCAAGGAGGCATACGAGCCAACGGAGGCGGACATCGTCGCCGCCGGTTGGTCCACCGAGGAGGTGGAGGCCATGGGTGGCATCGACAAGGTCTACCGATCGGTGGGGTGCTCGGCCTGTTCGAACACCGGTTACCGCGGCAGAAAGGCGCTGGCAGAACTACTGCCGATGACCGAGGAGGTTGAGCGCATGATTATCGAAGGTGGGTCGATGGAGGACATCCATCGCCTTGGCGTGAGCCAGGGCATGGTCACCCTTCGTCAAAGCGGCCTGCGCAAGGCGCTCGAGGGTGAGACAACCCTCGAGGAAGTGCTCCGGGTGGTCGCATGAGCTCGACCTTCACTGACCGCAGAAGTGAATGGTCATCGCGGTTGGCCACGGCCCTCGTCGAGGGTGGCTACGACACGCAAGCCAATCTGGCACCCCTCGTGGCCGAGGCCAACGCGTCGAACCAATCCTTGGCCATGCTGCTCATCAGTCGTGGCCTGGCCTTGCCCGGGGTGGTCGTGGGGGCTCTCGCCCACCTGGCCAACCTGCCGGCCATCGACATCGCGGCCGTCGAGCCCAATGCGGAGGCCATGGCGGCCCTGCCCAACGTGGTGGCGCAGGAGTACCAGGCTGTGCCGCTCCAGTTCGACGGCACCACCTTGGCGGTGGCCTTCTCCGAACCGCCGACGAACGACGACATCGACGCACTGGCTGCGCGGGTCGGCTGCCGGGTGACGCCCGTCCTGGGCGACCCGGTGGTCATCCAGAACCGTCTGAATGGCGTCAGCCCGCCGCCCACCCTCGGGCAGGCGCCCGGTTCACCACTGGTGGACCATTCGTCGCCGACGAATGGGGCGGAGCCGACCTCCGAGACGGAACGGCTGCTGCAGACAGGCATGAGCATGGCGTCCGACGGGAGCCTGCCGCTCCATGTGGACGACCTGCTCCGCTACGCGGTGAGCGTCGGTGCCTCCGACCTCCACCTGGCTGCCGGCATGCCCGGCGTCATCCGACTCCACGGAGCCCTGCGCCGCATCGAAGGTTGCCCGGTGCTCGAGAACGAGATGATCCGGGACATGATCTTCGGCATCCTCCCTGCGTCGCAGCGAGAGCGATTCGAGGAGCAGAAGGAGCTCGACACGTCGCACTCCATTGCGGGTGTGGGCCGGTTCCGTGTCAACGTGGCCATGCAGCGAGGCACGGTGGCGGCCGCCCTCCGACCAATCCCTCACGAGATCCCCGAATTCGACGAGTTGGGGTTGCCCGAGGCGGTCCGATCGTTCACGGAGCTTCGCCGCGGTCTGGTCCTCGTCACCGGTCCGACCGGCTCGGGGAAGTCCACCACGCTGGCTTCGCTCATCGACATCATCAACCGGACGAAGCCACTCCACATCGTGACGGTCGAGGACCCGATCGAGTTCCTCCACGATCACAAGCGCTCGATCGTGACCCAGCGGGAGATCGGCGAGGACACGTTCTCGTTCGCCGAATCCTTGCGACGGGTTCTGCGGCAGGACCCGGACGTGATCCTGGTTGGTGAGATGCGCGACCTCGAGACCATCTCGACGGCCATCACGGCAGCCGAGACCGGCCACCTGGTCTTCGCCACGCTGCACACCCAAGACGCACCACAGACGATCGACCGTGTCGTCGACGTGTTCCCGACCAGTCAACAGGAGCAGATCCGGGTCATGCTGGCCGCCACCCTCGAAGGGGTGGTGACGCAGCAGCTCATCGTGAACGCCGAGGGCACCGATCGGTTGCCGTGCGCCGAGGTGATGATCTGCACCTCGGCGATCCGGAACCTCATCCGTCAATCAAAGACCCATCAGATCTACTCGCTCATGCAGGTCGGCGGATCGTACGGCATGCAGACGATGGACCAGGGGTTGGCCCGCCTGGTCAAGGACGGGCTGATCAGCGAGAGCATCGCCTACGACCGCTCTCAGAACGAGGAAGACCTTCGAAACCATTTGAATTCATAATCGCCTGCATGCGGGCGACCGGAGCAGGGAGCGGGGAACCGTGGCACTGACATTTGACTACAAGGTACGAGACCGATCGGGTGGTCTCGTCGAGGGACAACTCGATGGCGACAGCATGGCGCTGGTCGTCAAGCGGCTCCGCGATATGGGCTACATGCCCATATCGGTGACACCCAAGTCCAACGTCAATCTGAAGACCGAGATCAAGATTCCCGGCTTCTCGGACCGGGTGAAGCTCCGGGAGGTCGCCGTGTTCACCCGGCAGCTCTCCACGATGGTGGACTCCGGCCTGTCGGTCGTCCGCTCCCTCGGCATCCTGGCCGCCCAAGTCGAGAATCCAACTTTGGCCAAGGTGCTCGTAGCCGTCCGCCTTGATCTCGAGCACGGCTCGTCGCTGTCGGCCGCGTGCGCCAAGCACCCGAAGGTGTTCTCGACCCTCTATTGCACCCTCATCGAGGCGGGTGAGGCGGGCGGAAACCTCGATGAGGTACTGGGACGCCTGGCAACGACCATCGAGAACCAGGCAACCCTCAACCGGACGATCCGGTCGGCGATGACCTACCCGGCGGTGGTGCTGAGCGTGATGCTCGTCATCTTCACGGCGATGCTGGTCTTCATCGTCCCGGTGTTCAAGAACCTCTTCAAGGAACTGGGCGGCAAGCTCCCCTTCCCAACACTGGTCTTGATCAAGGTTTCACAGATCTTGACCAGCGTGTGGGCGCTCGTGGTCATCGCCGTCATCGTGGGCATCGTGTTCGCCGTTCGCAAATGGATCTCCACTGACGAGGGAAGGCGGAAGTGGGACCGGATGCTCCTGAAGCCCCCGGTCTTCGGCCCCCTTTTCCACAAGATCGCCCTGGCCAGGGTGACGCATGACACTTGCGTCGCTGATCTCGTCCGGTGTCCCCATTCTCGAGGCGCTGGACCTGTGCTCCAACACAGCCGGTAACCGCACGGTCGGTGACGTCCTGCTCGAGGCGAAGAACGGGGTCAGAGAGGGCCGTCCGCTGGCTGACCCCCTGCGCGAGCACGAGGATGCCATACCCATCCTCGTCACCCAGATGATCGAGGTCGGTGAACAGACGGGTGCGCTCGACAGCATGCTCCAGAAGGTCGCCGAGTTCTACGACCAGGAGGTGGCGGTCACGGTCAAGAACCTGACTTCGCTGCTCGAACCACTCCTCACCGTCATCATGGGCATCGGCGTCGGTGCGATGGTGATCTGCCTCTACCTGCCGATGTTCGACTACATCAAGCTCGTGCCCAACGGGGGCTGACCAGGAGTCGATGCTCCGAGCGATAGATGCGGCCAAAAGAACGCTCGTTTGGCCATAACAACGCTCGTTCGGCCGGGCAGTACAAGAGTAGAAGCAGTCGCCTACCGCAGCTCTAAAAAACGCCTGACGTGCATTTCCGACCGCGCTCGGTCACAATCACGCGATTTATTGAGAACTTGTCTAAAGGTGAATATCTCGGGTGTCGATAGCGCAATCGGACTCCAATTTTGGAGTCCGATCATTGATGCATCAATAACCACGAGGAGGCAGTAAATGTTTTCATCCGCTATCGAACGCTTCAACGAGAAGCGTCGGAACACGAGTGTGGTCGGCGAGGACGCTGGCTTCACCCTCATCGAACTGATGGTGGTGTTGCTCATCCTGGCCATCCTGCTGGCGATCGCCATCCCGACATTCCTCGGGGTGACGAAGTCGGCAAATGACCGTGCCGTGCAGTCCAACCTGAACACGGCCATCACCAACGCCAAGTCATACTTTGAGACCAACCAGCAGAGCTATGGCACGGCGGCGGCGATGGTTACGGCCATGGCCACGCAGGAGCCGTCGCTTCAGTGGACGACCGGTACCTCGACCAGCCAGAGCCAGATCTCTGTGTTCGTCGACGCCACGGTCGGCAACACCGCTGACGGATCGGGTGTCATCCTGGCCGGGCTGTCCAAGAACAACTCCAACTGCTGGTATGTGCTGGACAACTCGCAGACCCAGGCCGCGGCCGACGCGCCGTACACCTACTGGTCGACGGTGACGGCCAACGGGACCGCATTGAATGCTTCCGGTACCTTCTATGCCGTGCAGAACGGGAACCAGACTGGCGACGCAGCGTGCAACGCCGCGGACGCTCCAGCTGCCGCCAACACCACGGTCGGCACAACGTTCCCGGTAACGCCGTAACCTAATCTGCAAGACCCAGAGAGGTAGTTGTTCCTCCTGGATCTAGTGACGTGGATGTGAACGGGCCCCCCTTCTAGAGAAGGGGGGCCCGTCGCATCTTCGAGGCGGCGGCGACTCGCTTGAGATGGGACAGCATCTGGAGGCCGTGGGAGTGGGACGAGGGCGGTAGCGGTGACTGCAACTGAGAGGGCTAAACAAGCCAACGGGTCGTCGGCCGCAATGCAGCTCGGCACTTGGGTGCGGGCGCGTGTGGGTCGGCGCAAGTACCCAATGGTGGCGACGGCGCTGGTGTGCGCAGTGGGTCTTGGGGTGATGTTCGGCGTGGACCCGATCTATGCCCATACCAGTGGGTGGTACACCCCGGGAGACGAGTGGGGGGTCTTCCGTGGGGCTCACTACGTCGGTTGGGGCTACCTCGGCGGCATCTATTCCTCCGGCACCGGCATCGTGACGTTGCCGGGATTTTCCGTCCTGCTCGCACCCGTGGCCATGATCTCCTATCACTTCCATCTCACCGAGTCGTATTCCCCAATATTCCTGCGCCATCCCACCGCGGCTCTTCTGCTCCAACCTGCGGAGCTGTTGCTGACCTCGTCGGTGATCTTTGCCGCCGACGCCTTGGCCGAGCGGCTGGATGTAACCGCTGGCCGGCGGGTCGTCCTTTGCGGTGCAATAGCATCCCTCGCCCTGCCGGTGGCCGTCGTCTGGGGCCATGCCGAGGACGCCCTGGCCATGACGTTTGCCATCTATGCCTTGATTGCCTGGCTGGACCGCAAGTGGGCGAGGTCTGGCTGGATCCTCGGCTTTGGCATTGCCATGCAGCCCCTGGCTCTATTGATCCTCCCGCTGATCATCGGGGCCAGCCCCGCCGGTCAGCGGGTGAAGACGGCAATTCGGGCGACCGCCCTGTCGGCGGTGCTCGTCGGCATCGCCGCACTGGGAAATGCCGCCGACACCTTCAGTGCCATAGTGCGACAGCCGTCGACTTCCTACTCCAATCACGCCACCCCTTGGTTGGCCCTCGCTCCGAGGATCGCTACTCCCGGGATCATGGTGGGGCAGCCATTTTCACTGGGAGCAACAAACGGTCATGCGACGTTGAAGCTGGCTGCGGGTTCCCTGCAACATCCTGTCGTCGTCTCGGGTGGTCCAGGGCGAACGATCTACCTGGTCATCGCCGTGCTCCTGGGGATCTTCGTCTGGCGCCGGCCTCAGCCGCCGCTCCGAGTGTTGTGGCTCTGTGCGGCAATCCTCGCCGCCCGCTGCGTCTTCGAAGCGTTCATCTGCCCCTACTATCTGGCGCCGCCATTGTTCCTTGCACTGGTGATGGGCTCACGTGGGAGTCGGAGCAGATTTGGGGCCGCATTGATGATTTCCGCGGCTGCCTCTATCTATGCGTACCTCTATCTCGACCCCTGGATCTGGTGGCTGCCCGTCGTCGCCGGGCTGGCCGCGGTGGTCGGTCTCGGTTATCCGACTGTGGGTGTGAAGAAGGACGAAGAACCAAATGGCGTACCAGTTGATCGGATCTTGATCGAACGTGCGGCAATCCCAACAGCGGTCCGATTGTTAGAGCCAACGTCCTAAGCCTCGGACTCTGGTGTCGATCAAAGAGTCTGAATCCCGAGGCCCCTACAGCGGTCCCCCCGTGTGCTTCCGCCCCGGCAGCTGCTCTCGTGACGTCTCGAGCGTCCGGAGCGCCTCGATGACCATCTGCCGGGTGTCGGCAGGGTCGATGACGGCGTCGACGAACCCCCGCTCGGCCGCCTCCCACGGGGTGAGATAGCGCTCGGCGTACTCGTCACGGAGGGACGCCTGCTCTTCCGGGTCGGCCCGGCGGTGGAGGATCTGCACGGCCCCCTCCGCACCCATGACCGCGATCTCGGACCCCGGCCAAGCGAAGCACAGGTCGTTCCCGAGGCCCTTGGAGTCCATGACGATGTACGCCCCGCCGTATGCCTTGCGCAGGATCACGCACACCCGGGGCACGGTGGCCTCCGAGTAGGCGAAGGCCAGCTCGGCGCCGTGGCGGATCATCCCGCGCCACTCGAGGTCTTTGCCCGGCAGGAACCCGGGGGTGTCCACCATCGTGATCAGAGGCAGGTTGAAGGCGTCACAGAAGCGGACGAAGCGAGCGCCCTTCTGTGAAGCGGTGATGTCGAGGGTTCCGGCCAGTGCTTGGGGCTGGTTGGCCACGAAGCCCACCGGGCGGCCGCCGATCCGTCCGAGCGCGGTCACGAGCTGCGGCGCCCACCGGGTCCACAGCTCCACGATCCCGTCGTCGTCGGCCAAGCACTCGGCCACCCGGCGCACGTCGTACGAGCTCGTGGCGCGAGCCGGCACGATGTCGTCGAGCGCATCGACAACCTCCTTCCCGCCTTCTGGGTACGGATGTCTCGGAGGGAGCTCGTCGGTGTGGGCCGGCAGCAGGTCGAGGATGGCCTCGACGTGGGCCATGGCGTCCTTCTCCGAGGTGGCTTCGAGCGAGCACAGCCCGCTCGAGCGGGCATGCATGGACGCGCCACCGAGCTGCTGGATGCCGATGCGAACTCCGGTGAAGTCCTCGACCATGGCCGGACCCGACACGAAGGCATAGGCGTCCGGGGTCATGATCGTGAAATCGGACAGTCCGACCAGGAGGGCCGGTCCCGACAGCGCCGGGCCGGTGACCACGGTGAGGAACGGCACCAGCCCCGAGCACGAGGCGAGGGCACGCGCCGCACGACCCCAGCCGTGCAGCGAGGCAACGCCCTCCGACACGTCGGCGCCGCTCGAGGCCAGCACGATGACGATGGGAAGCCGCAACGAACAGGCCGAGCGAGCCGCCTGGCAGATCGTCTCGCCGTCCTCGAGGCTCAGTGCGCCCCGGTGGACGTCGGACGTCGTCCGAGCCACGACCACCGGACGACCGGCCAGCTCCTCGACACCGGCATGGATGTTCCCCGTAACCAGATGGCGGAACGCCGGGGCTGCCGGGGCCGACGGCGCACGCACGGTCATGCGGCCATGGTAAGGACTCGGGCTCCCCGAGGTGGACATCGGGCACGGAGGCCGAGCCGCAGGCTACGGACCTCGATCGCCGTCTGCGGTCGGTCCCTCGTGTCGGTCCTCTTCGCGCCGTCCGGGACCAGGCCAGGAGCGCCGGTCGACGCCGGGCGTTCCGTCCGGACGAGGCTCGCCGGCGTCCGGGTCGGCTCCGGCATGGCGACTTCGTCGCCGGTCGACGCGCTCGAAGGCCCGCTCCACGTCAGCCCAGACCAGAGGCTCGTCGAGCACGTCGTCCTCGGATCGCGACGCCCGGGCCAACACCACCGAACCGACCGTCAGCAGGACGATGAGCATGGTCAGCTTGGAGACGAACCCGGCCATCTGCTGGTCAGTGAGTGGTCGCACGTGGAGGGCGGACCACGATCGGGAGAACGTCTCGTACAGGGGGTGCCTCGAGAAGATGTAGATGAAGGACAGGAAGGCGGGCACGACGGCCTGGAAGACGAGGTAGCCGAAGCGGACGATCGGCTTCGGCCGTGGCACGCCGGGCACCCGCCCGATGACCGGCAGCCAGAGCACGAGGCCGGCAAAGAGGACGGCGGCGTCGATGAGACCTCGGGTCAACGCGCTGGTCGCCTGGGCCTGCACGAGGCCGGGGGTCATCGATCCAACCGACACCACGGTCACGATCACGACGGCCACCGGTGGACGCTGCACCCGGGCCAGGACGGCGTCGACGAGCGCCGGTCGGGTCAGGCGGCGCAGGACGTCATCGGGGAGGCCGAGCCAGAGCATGGGGGCCACCAGCAATAGGAGCAGGAGGCGTTGGACGACGAGCACCGTGAGCGACCAGTGGGCGGCCAGGTCGGCCACTGGCCACGTCAGCGCCACGACCAGCCCGACGACGGCGACGGCGAAGCACAAAAGACGCTTCCGTTCCCAGGTGGCCGCCTGCCCGGCAGAGCGCTCGAGACGGAGATGGGTCAGCACCACCGTGCCCACGCCCACCGCCACCACCACCCATGCCGCGACATGGGCGTCCCAGGCGTACGGTCCCGCGCCGGCCACGACCGCTAGTCCTCGCTGGGGGGCACCATAGAGTGGCCGGAATGCCGCAACTGGATCGGCTCGAGCGCGTCACCGACCTGCTGCTGGTGCTGCTGGACACGCACCGGCCGCTCAGCCTGCGAGAGATCGCTGACCGTGTCCCCGGCTATCCCGAGGGCCACGACGCCCGTCGCCAGGCCTTCGAGCGGGACAAGGCCCTGCTTCGCGGCGAGGGGGTGCCCGTCCTCACCGTCCCGGTCGAGGGGGAGGACCAGCAGGGATACCGGATCGACCCCGACGCCTACTACTTGCCCGACCTCGGCCTCGAGCCCGACGAGCAAGCCGCCCTCAACGTGGCCGTGGCCGGGGTCCACCTGGGCGAGCCTATCGGCAGACGGGCGCTGGCCAAGTTGGGTGTGGTGGGCGAGTCGCCCGGTCGCGAGACCGTCGTCCCGCTGGTCGACATACCTTCGCCCGATCAGCTGCCGGCACTGCCCGTGCTCTTTGACGCCGTCCGGCAAGCGGCCATGGTCACCTTCACCTACCGCGGCACCCAGCGCCGCCTCCATCCGGCTGCCCTGCGCTTCCGCAGCGGCCATTGGTACGTCGTGGGGTTCGACGAGGACCGGCAGGCGGGTCGCACGTTCCGGGTCGATCGCTTCGATTCGACCCCGCGACCAGGTCCGGCCGGCTCGGCGGTGACGCCAGAGGATTTCGACCCCGATGCCGTGTTCGCCCGCGCCCCCTGGCGGTTCGCGGAGGGAGACGAAGTGGAGGTCGACGTGCTGGTGGACGGGGCCGAAGCCGGCCGGGTCATCGCCGAGCTCGGCACCGATGCAGTTCGAGAGCATCGGGAGCGGGGAGCGGTCGTTGTCCGGCTGGCTGTGACCGACTCCGACGCTCTCGTGACCTGGGTGCTCGACCTGCTCGACCATGCCGAGGTGCTCCGCCCAGACTCGGTGCGGGCCGCGGTGGTCGGGCGCCTCGAGGCATTGGCGACCCGATGACCGGCGCCACCCGGATCCGCCGGGACCATGGTGAGCCAGCCACCGGCCAGACCGCTCGGCCCATCTCCCGTCGGTGACGAGACCTCCCGACACGGCGGGGCGGCTCCGCCGCCTGCTGGCCATCCTGGCCTGGCTGGCACAAGTACACGAGGCGCCGCTCGACGAGGCGGCTGCTCGCTTCGACATGTCGGCCGAGTCGCTGGTGAGCGAGCTCGAGATGGCGGCCTGCTGCGGGGTGCCGCCCTACACACCCGACCAGCTCATGGAGATCGTCGTGACCGACACCACCGTCTCGGCCCGACTGGGCCCGGCCCTGGCCCGACCCCGTCGCCTGAGCCCGCACGAGGGGTTTGCCCTGGCTGCCGCAGCACGCGCCCTGGTCGCCACCCCGGGAAGCGACGAGGACGGGGCGCTGTCACGCGCCCTCGTGAAGTTGGAGCGGGCCCTCGGGAGCGCGGAGGTGGCCGTCGAGCTCGACAGCCCGCCCCTTCTGTCCGAGGTGCGGGCCGCGGTGGAGGCCGGGGACACGGTCACGGTGACCTACTACTCGGCCTCGACTGATCGGGTCTCCGAGCGTGACATCCGGCCGTTCCGGCTCTTCGCGGCCGAAGGCCACTGGTACGTCGACGCCTGGTGCGGTGCCGCCGGTGACGAGCGCCGCTTCCGTGTCGACCGCATCTCCGAGGTCCGGCCGGCGCCGGCCGGGGTTGCCGTACCGCGGGCGGACGAGATCGCCATGGAGCCCGACGGCGACAGCGGCGCCAATGCCGACGCGCCGGGCACCGGCCCACAACCAGGTGAACCGGGTTTCGCCGTGTTCGTCCCGGGTCCCGACAACCGCCGGGTGCGACTGTTCCTCGAGCCGGCCTCGACCTGGCTCGTCGAGTCGATCCCCTCCGCCGGCCCGCCGAAGCCAGTCGCGGGCGGGGTCGAAGTCGAGGTGTTCGTGGGCGGCACGGCCTGGCTGGAGCGCCTGTTGCTCCGGCTGGGCCCAGGGGCACGGGTGGTGGAGCCGCTGGAGGACCGGGAACTCGCCAGCGACGCCGCCCGCCGCATCCTGCGCCGCTACGGGTCGGCGGGGGACCCGGGTGCCCATTGAGCGAGGGGCAACCGGCGGCGTAGGATGCATCGAAAAGGCATGAAAGGTCGTCCCAAGCCCGCCTGACCTGGCCGACCCGGCTGAGCCAAGGGCCCGAGGGTTACACGTAGGAATCCGCCTAGGAATTCCGCCTAGGAATTCCACGTAGGAATCCGCCTAGGAATTCCGCGTAGGAATAGAGCATCGGGACGCGGCGATCGACCGGCACGATGGTTGGTGGGCGACCGAGACCGAGGCGTCAACGGAGGGGCCGCAGACAACCCCGGTGGGTGATGACCGCCGGCCGGCCTCTCGGAGCGGGTTGCTCAGGATCCACGTCCTCCATCGCGGCGGCCACGCCTATTACGTCGACGACCTCGTCCCCGGGCGGGCCGAGGGAACGCGGTTGTCCGGCGAAGTCCCTGGCTCGTGGACGGGACACGGGGCTGTCGACCTCGGGTTGGGGGGCACGGTCGCCGGGCCTGACTTCGCCCAGTTGCTGGCCGGGCGCCATCCCAGCAGTGGCCGGAACCTCCGTCAGGAGCGGCCCAATGGGACGGCCGGCTTCGATCTCACGTTCTGCGCCCCGAAGTCGGTGAGCATCCTCCACCTGCTGGCCCCCACCGAGATGGCCGCCCAAGTGGGACTTGGCCACGCGGCGGCGGTGGCCGATGCCACCGGCTACCTCGAACGGGCCGCGGCGGGCGTTCGACGGAGCCGTGAGGGTGCGCAGGTCCGACTCGACGCCACCGGACTGGCGGCGGGCGCCTTCCTCCACCGCACCAGCCGGGCCCTCGACCCACACCTCCATACCCACGTGGTAGTGGCCAACGTGGCCCAGGGAGTCGACGGGAGGTGGTCGTCCCTCGACAGCCGACGCCTCTTCCTCCACGCGCCGGCCGCCCAGGCCGTCTACCACGCCCGGCTCCGGCACGAGCTGACCGATCGCCTCGGCGTCGCCTGGCAGCTGCGTCGGTCGGGCCTGTCCGACGTCGTCGGCGTGGATCCCACGTTGTGTCGCCTGTTCTCAGGGCGGACAGCGGACATGGAGGAAAACCTCTGGCGCCGGGTGCCGTTGCGGCCGGGCGCTCGGGCCGCCTCCCGTCGCATCTCGGCCCTCGTCACCCGGCCTCCGAAGGATCGGACCCGCACGGTCGACGACCTCATCGCCCAATGGCGGGCACGGGCGCTCGACCTCGGGTACCCGCCGAGCGAGCTCACACGGGTGGTCGGGCTCGGGCGATCGGTTATGCCCGCGATTGGTCCGGACGCCGGAAGGGCGACCGAACCGGGGCTGCACCACGCCCGGTCACTCGCTTCCGACGGGGGCCTCGACTCCGGGCTTCTGGCCCGACGGCTGCACGAGCTTGCCCGAGCTGACCGATCACTCTCTCGGCGCGACGTGGTCGCCGAGGTGGCGAGCGCCTGTCCGGCCGGCGCCCGGAGCACCGTGGTCGAGGCGGTGGCCGCCCACCTGGTCGACGGCGTACCCCCGGTGTGCGTCCCGGCTGAGGTCCGCAGGTCCCCGAACCAGGGGGTCGAGCCACGTTGGGGCGCCGGGCAGCTGGCCCAGGGGCTCGTCGTCCTGCCCGGCACCGCGCAGTCGACGGAGGGCCGTTTCGCCGGTGCCGGCGGGGAACACCCGAGGCGACACAGCCACGTTCATGGTCTCGGACCGACGACGGAGCGGGGCTGGGGTCTCAGGGGCGAGGGGCGCGAGATGCCCGACCTGGTCCCCGACGCTCGGACTGACGGTCCGACTGACGCTCCGGCCGTCGCTTCCAGGCGTCGGCACGCACGGACCGACCCACGGCGACAGGAACTCGAGTCGAGGCTCCATCGCGCCGTGGGGCGTGGTGGGCCCGAACTCGGGCGCTGACCCGAGTCCGGAGGCTCGGAACGTGATCCTCCTGCCGGCGGAGTGTCAACGGGCCAGATCCGGCGCCACCGGTGAGCGGGAGTGCGAAGTGTCGGGCCGTCGATCGGAGCCGATCCCGCGATCTCCATCGAGCCGACGCTCGGCTTCGAACCCCCGCAGCGACCGCCACGGCTCCGTGGCATGGGAGGGAGCCAGCGGAACCCATGACGGCCGGTTGCGCTCGTCGAAGGCGACTGCGTGACCGGGCGCTCCTTGGGCCAGCACGTCGACGGGAAGGCGACGCCGCCACTGCGTGGACACGCTCTGGCTCACGTGCGGCCGGCCGCCCGTCACGAGGTCGACGACGGGATGGTCGCCGAGGCTGCGACCGACGCTGAACGTGCGGCTCGCCACCTCCTCGTCACCAGCCAGTTGCGAGAGCGCGTCCAGGGTGCGGACGTCACCGATCCCGGCCAGCAAGACCGTCGTGCCGAACAGCGACGGGAAGCCGTCGGCATGGACGGGCCAGCGCCGGCGTGCCTGTGTGAGGTCCTGGAAGCAGGCGAGCGTGGTCACCCCTTGACCTCCCCCTTCGCTGACCATGGCCGGCAAGTCGGGGAGCGGCGCGACGTTGGCCAGCTCGTCCAATGCCAGCAGCACCTGGCTCCGGCGGGAGGTGGCGCCGGACTGGGACGCGTCGGCGTACGCCGCCCGGCGGATGTCCTCGATCAGGCCGACCACCATGGGGGCGACGAGGGACTGTCGATGGGCCGGCGCAGCGATGTAGATGGTGTCGGCCGAACGTACGAAGCTGAGTGGGTCGAATGTGGGATCGGTCGTCACTCCGAGGGCTTCGTGCGAGCGGAAACCGCTGAGAGCACCGGATGCGGTCGACCAGATCCCACTCAGCTCCCGTTCGTCGGTGGCGGTGATCCCGTCGAGGAGGTTGCGGGCCAGTTCGGTCGCCCGCCCGGACTGGCCGGAGAGGACCTGTTGTGCGGGCAGGGCCAGGCGCCGGTCCACCCAGGTGAGGACGGTTCGCATATCGGCTGCCTCGAGGGCGGCGGCATGAAGAAGGGGCGCGAGCAGGGATTCCGCCCGCTCCGTCCAGTGGGAATGCTCGACGGCCCGTGGACCGGCGGCGAGCCCAGGACCTCCTGTGGCCACAAGCGACGCGGCCGTGGCCAACGATCCGAGCCAGGTGTTGCAACTCTGAAGGGGCGACCAGCGGACCTCAGGCAGGCTGTGCCGGCCGGAGATCGAGCGTGAAGGGTCGAAAACTAGGCACTGACCGACTTCATGCCGCGTTCGTACCGTGGCGTCGATGACATCGGGCTTCGTCGACGTGGAGACGACGGCTCCCGTGGCACAGAGGACGTTGGGAATGATGAGCGACGTCGTTTTCCCCGACCGCGGTGGCCCTAGAACCATGACCGAATGTTCGGCGGCGGTGAAGCACCATCCCTGTTCGTCGTGTCCGAGGTACAAGCCGATGGAACGGCCGCGGAGTGCTTCGAGGAGCGTGCGATGGGCATTCGCGGCGGATTTCGGCGTTTTTGGCAAAAAAATTTCCGGCACGGTGAATCGCCCTTCTGACGGGAGATTGGCGTCGGCGACGGCGTTCTACTCACGCAACCGCGAAGGACGACGGACGACCGTGGTCGCAAAGAATCCTTGCAAACAAACGGTTTTTTGTCCACGTTGGATGCGCGCGTTGTTCAACGCGAGTGCGATGTCGGTCGCGATGGTCCACCGCGGAGGTCGCCGGGGCCGAATCGCGTTCGGTCCCGCGAGGCGCAGAATGCTTGACCTGGAGCGCGAAAGCCATTTGGCTGTACGAATGGCGTATCGCTGAGGAGGGCGATTCGTGAATAGGTCTCAACTCGTCCGAGCGGTGAGCGAGTCGACGTTGTCGTCTCGTCGTGCTGTCGAGGACATGGTCGAGACGCTGTTTGGAGTGATCGTCTCCGAGGTTCGGTCCGGGCGAAAAGTCACGGTCGTCGGGTTTGGCTCGTTCAATCCCGTGGAGCGTGGTGCCCGCGTGGGTCGAAATCCACGGACCGGTGCAGTGGTACCGATCCCTGCGTCGAATGGAGTCCGGTTCGCCACCGGTTCGGCGTTCAAATCGGCGTTGAACCCCAAGGAGGGAGAAGCGATGGCAGTCAGAAAGGCAACACGCAAACGCACGGCCAAGAAGGCGCCCGCTCGCAAGACGGCGGCTCGGAAGTCAACGGCCAAGCGCACGACAAAGAGGGCTCCGGCTCGCAAGCGGACGGCCAAGAAGGCCCCAGCACGCAAGCGGACGGCCAAGAAGGCTCCGGCTCGCAAGCGGACGGCCAAGAAGGCTCCGGCTCGCAAGCGGACGGCCAAGAAGGCCCCAGCACGCAAGCGGACGGCCAAGAAGGCTCCGGCTCGCAAGCGGACGGCCAAAAAGGCTCCGGCTCGCAAGCGGACGGCCAAGCGGACGGCCAAGAAGGCCCCGGCTAAGCGCAAGACGGCGGCCCGGAAGGCTCCGGTCCGGCGTCGGCGGGCCAAGAAGGCCGCCAAGTAGCTGACCCTGGCCGTGTGCCCGTTGCCGAAACGGCGACGGGCACCGGACACGGCGTGCAGCGATAGAGCGACAGAGCGAGACGGTCGGGGCATCGGCGGCCGTCGACACAGGTGGGTGGGGATCCTGCGGGGTTCCTGCTCACCTGTCGCTCGTTGTCGACCGGGTTGGACCCGACCGACAACGCTCAAACCCGATCGATGAGGTGGAAGGCTTCACCGAAGGCAAACCCGGCAAGCGATCCGTGGTCGGCCAGTTGCCGGCGGACGCGGTCGGCGAAAGCGCCGGTGGGCAGCTCGGTACCCTCGTCGGCGTCGGCGTCGGCGTCGGCCTGGGTGGCGATGCCCATCGTTGATCGGTGCTGGCTCCGGTGGCAGAGGAGCGCATCGATCTTCGTGCCATCGAACCCGGCGGCGTCCTCGACGTAGTTGGGTAGGTCTGCCTCCCAGAGCAGCAATTGGCGAGGCCGGTGCGGGCCGGGGCCGATGTCGGGGAAGAACAGCGGGTCGCGCGCAGCCACCACGGCATCCAGGGACAGGAAGCCGGCGGCGCGATGGTCGGGGTGGAGCCGGTAGCGTCGCCACGGGTCGTGGACGAGCACGAGGTCGGGACGCAGGCGGCGCAGGTGCGCGACGACCGCCCGACGCGTCTTCTCCTGGTTGCGCAGCTCTCCGTCGACCTCCCCGACGAAGAGAACCCGGTCATCGGCCACGGCTGTGCCCGGACGCCCGTCGATGACGGCGGCGGCGGCGCGGCACTCGGCCTGGCGCATCTCCACCAGCGCGGCGGGGTCGGTGTCGGCGTCCCAGGTCCCCTTCGACCCGTCGGTCAGCACGAGATGGTGAAGGTGGCAGCCCTCGCTCGCCCATCGAGCCAGCGTTGCCCCGCACCCGAATTCGATGTCGTCGGGATGGGCGCCGATGGCCAACACCCGGGATGGAGCCTCGAGGCCGGTGCTGACCTCGCCGGCTCGGAGGAGGTCACCAACCGGGAGCCCCTGGTCCCGGTGGCCGTCCGACGAGGTGGAGGGCGACGCGGCGTGCTCCTCGCCGGCGGTCATCGGCTCAGTCGGCCAGTCGAGCCCGTCGAGGACGTCGAGGAGGGCGCGGCGATGGGCACGACGTCGCCCGGCTCGTCTACGTCCCAGGCCAGGTCGGGGCGGTCGAGGATGCGGATGCCGATCCCGATCCGCTCGGCCTCCGCTCGGTGCCGTGCAAAGGAGCCCGGCCCGTAGCTGAAGCGGAATCCGATGCCGGTGGGCAATGCCATCACGTTGGTCCCGTTGCCGTACCGGTCCGGCACCAGGGTGATGCCGGGTGCCAGGCCGACGAGGGCCAGGTCGGCGGCGCGAGGTAGGTCGGCATGGGCCACCGTGACCTGAATGACGCCGGCTGCGGTCAGGTGCTCGACCCCGGCTTCGACGGCTCCGTTCAATCCACGCCCTGGCTCCCACACGACGAGGGCCCCCCGCTGGCGGGCCCAGGTGGCGACTTCGGTGTCGTCGCAGACGACGGCCACGGGCAGGGGAGCGGCGGCATCGAGCACGCGGTCGGCCATCGACCGAGCCAGGTCGGCCCTGGCTTCGGGATCGAGCGCGGTGGTGAGGCGGACCTTGGCGTCGCGAAAGGCCTTGACGGGCACGAGCACGGCTCGAGGGCCGAGTGGCAGCGCCCACGCACCGTGTGACGGCCGCGGGAACGCGGCGGTAGGCACCAAGTCAGTGTAGGCAGGTGGCGGGGCCAGTCCTCTGGTGTCTTAGGGTGGCCAGGTGCGGCCTCCGCCTTCCTCGAGCGGCCCGTCGCGGGCCGATGGCAGCCCGGGCGACCGGGCAGGTGCTGAGAACGACGCCGAGTACGAGGCCGAGCGGAGCGCGGCCATGGTCCGGGTGCGGGCCATTCTCCACGACCTCGGCGTCACGGACGAGGAGATCGACCGGGCCGAGAAAGACGACGTTGTCGACCTGCTCATGGTCGACCGTTTGCTCGTCCCCACCAGCCATCGATTGACCCAGGCCGAGGTGTCGGAGCTCACCGACCTACCCGCCGAGGAGGCCCGGCGGTTCTGGCGGGCACTCGGCTTCCTCGACGTGGACGACGACGACCCCGCCTTCACCGACATGGACCTCGAGGCGGCGCACACCTTCCAGCACCTCGTCGCCATGGGCCTGTCCGACACGGAGACCGCGGTGCAGATGGCGAGGGTCATCGGTTCGTCCATGGCCCGCATCGCCGAGGCGGAGGCCGGCCCCCGGACCAACCCCATCCTCTTCACCTCGTCGGGTGACAGCGTCATCGACGCCGACCGCTTCGCCGCTCGGTCCTCGGAGTCCATTCCGGCCATGGCCCGGATGCTCGAGTACGTGTGGCGGCGCCATCTGCAGGCGGCTACCCGCCGGGCCATGCTCGCTCGAGCCCGAGGGCTTTCCGAGGGCACGCGTCCGGTCATGGCCGTCGGCTTCGCCGACATGGTCGGGTTCACCGTCCTCAGCCAGCACCTCGGCGACGAGGAGCTGGCGGCCATCGTCGCCCGTTTCGAGGAGCTAGCCCACGACACGGTCGTGGCGCTCGGTGGTCGGGTGGTCAAGATGATCGGCGACGAGGTCATGTTCGTGGTCCAGAGCCCGGTCAACGCGGCTCGCATCGGCCTGAGCCTCTCCGAGGCCTACGCCGGCGACGAGCTGATCTCGGACGTGCGGGTGGCGCTGGCCATGGGTCCGACCCTCCTCCAGGAGGGCGACTACTACGGCCCGGTGGTCAACCTGGCCAGTCGTCTCGTAGCCGTGGCCCATCCCGGGACGGTGCTCGTCTCCGACGAGCTGCGCACTGAGCTCGTGGATGAGGGAGCTGACGAGTTCGAGACGCACCCGCTCCGTCCGCGCACGCTGAAGGACATCGGTCGGGTGCAGGCCTGGAAGTTGATCCGGGCGGGCAGCGAACCGGGAGCCGACCGGCGACGCAACGTGCGTTGGGAGCGCCTGTCCGAGGTGCTGAGCCAGCTCGACGAGGTCCGTGATCGCGGCGAGCGCCTGGTCGTCGAGCGGTCCCGGCAGCGACGGGAGGCCCGGACGCCCGAGGACGGTCGGGACGGAGCCGGCGGTTCAGTCGCCGTCGAGCCGGGCGGTGGCGATGGCGAATCCGCCGAGGGGGAATCGGCCCTCGAAGGGGACCTGCGCCCGCCCTCGTAGGTCGACCAGCCATCCGGACCGGCCCGCCACCTCCACCTCGGTCGGCTCCGGTCCGGGGTTGAAGACGCGGAGCTCGAGTCGGCCGGCCTGGCGCCGAAGTGACGAGACCTGTGCGCCGCGCACGGCGAGTGCCGAGCCGCGCCCGGGCCGTTTCCCTCCGCCGAAAGAGGTCACCGTCTCCAGGGCCAGGAGCACGTCGTCGGCGGCCCGATAGGCGCGTTCGGTGTCGTCGCCCGGCACGAGTGCGTAGCGTGCCTCGACCGGGCCGAGGAGTTCGGGGCCTTCGACTGGGACGAGGGGGCCGGCGGGGAACGGGCGAGTGGTCATGCCGAGACGCGACAGCATCCCCGTGGCCCGGAGAAGGGTGAGGGCCAGCGTCCTCGCTCGCGTCCCCTTCGCTTCTGGCTGCCCCTCCGCAGCCCCGTCGGTCCCGGACAGGTCGATGAGCTCGTACTCGAGCAGACCTTCGTGGACCACGGTCAGCCCGCCGCTCATCACGAACCGCCGCGACGGGAAGGTCGGCGTCGGTGTCTCCTCAGGTCGGCCCTCGGCGGTGAGCCCCCGCTCGACGACGGTGAAGGCGCACTCGGCCCGTGACGAGCCGGCCAAATCCGGCAGTGGCAGATGGACCCGCAGCCGATGGTCGCGGGCCGGGTTGGTGAACGAGGTCCGCACTCGGACGATCGGCTCCTCGGCCCGCAGCTCGATGGCCGTCGTGACCTCGGCCGTCACCGAGCCAACCCGGGTGCTGCTCGCTGCATTGACCCGCTCGGGCCACCGATAAGTGGCCAGGAGCTCGACGACGGCACGGACTGGGCCCCGCTCTCGCACGGTGACGACCACCGACTCGGGGTGGTCGATCAGTGTGTCGTGGAGGGGCGGCGAGTAGTTGTAGGTGTCCCCGAAGTCACCGCCGTCGACCAGCTGCCCGTAGCCGGGGCGTCCGTCGAGCGAGAAGGTAGCGGTGTCAGCGTCCACGGCCACGGTGACGAGCCCGTTGGTGAGGACCGGCCCCTCGGGCGCCTCGGTGGCGGCCACGGGATGGACGAGGAACTCGGGAGCAGCGGTCGACCACCCGAAGCCCGGGACCGTTCCCTGACGGAGGAGCTGGCGTCGCACCGGCGGCTGGTCGATGTGCAGGCGCACCTCGGTGTCCGGACGGGCCACGAATCGAGTGAACAGCTCCCGCTTGACCTCCTCGACGGGCACGTCGTCACGCGGCTCGCTCCCCACGCTGATCGAGATGTCGAGGCCGGTGGCGTCCTCGTCGACGTTGACGGCGGTGATGAAGGCATCGTCGGCGATGCGCGTTCCCTGGATGAGCCCGAGCATGTTGCGCACGGTCTGCCCGTCGAGGACGACCGTCCCCGGCAGGCCGCTCAGCTCGGACAGGACCTGGACGTCGGGACCGGGAGTGCCGGTCGCCGGGACCACCGCCTCGACCATCCCTCCGCGGTCGTGGGCCGAGGGATTGACGACGACAGTGCCCCCATCGGCCATCGACCGGGCCAGCGAACGGAGGGCCTGGGTGGCGAGCCCCTCGCCGATCTGGCGCGCCTCGGCGTAGCGATGGAGCACGGCATCGGTCACCTCGTCCACCGAACAGGCGCACACCGAGTCGTGAGCCGCGTTGCGCAGGAGGAGCTTCCAGGCGAGGTCGAAGTAGGGCTCGGGCCAGTCGGTGGCCGGCCGGAACAGGGCGCAGAGGGGCTCGGCCCGCCGTTCGATGGCACGTTCGGCCCGGGCCCCGGCCACCTTCACGTCGACCCGGTTGGAGGCCACGCCCATGAGCAGGTTGGCCCGCCAACCGGATCGGAGTTCACCGTGCCACGAGGGCAGGCCGTCGTCGGGCGCCGTCTCGAGGTACTCGGCGAGGGAGGTGATCTCGCACTCCATCTCGGTCTGGAGCTCGTTGACCTCGGCCACCACCCGTCCGAGCCCGGGCTGCGGGTGCTGGTGATCCGTCCCGTTCATGACGAGGACGGGCTGGTCATCGGAGAGGAACGGGCCGAACTCCTCGACCAGGGAGCGGAGGCGGCGAAGGAGTCCCTTGGCGTCGTCGGGGAGGGCGGCGCCGTTGCCGTAGCCGGCCACCAGGTACTCGGCCCGGACGGCGGAACCGTCGGGCGAACGCCAGATGAAGGCCGTGCGGTCGACGGCCGATGGCACGCCCCGCCAGACGACGGCGTGGGCCAGGCCGGCCTGGCGCAAGATCTGCGGCATCTGGGCCACGTGCCCGAACATGTCGGGCAGGTAGCCGACCTCCATCGGCCCCCCGAGGGCCGTGGCCCGACGGATCCCCGTCTGCAGGTTGCGGACGATGGTCTCCCCCGAGACCAGGAATTCGTCCATGAGGATGTACCAGGGTCCGACCGAGATACGGCCGGCAGAGGCCAGCTCGCGGAGCCGCGACTCGGACTCGGGGCGGATCTCGAGGTAGTCGTCGACGACGGCCAGCTGCCCATCGAGGAGAAAGGCGCGGTAGGCACTGTCCCGCTCCATCGTTTCCAGCAGGTCGTCGACCAGGCGGACGAGCTCCAACCGGAACGTCTGGAACGGCTCGTACCACTCGCGGTCCCAGTGGGTGTGGGGCACGATGGCCATCCGGTGCCGACCGGCGCCGGGGCCGACGGACGCCGCCTGGTCGTCGGCCGCTCGTCCGGACTGGGTGGGCGACGTCGCCGGCTGCCCCTCGTCGGTTCCCGACGGCGCCGCCGGGCTCACGGGGTCAGTGGGCCGTTCTCCGCCTCGTAGGCCTGGAGCTCACCCACGATGCGCTCGGCATCGGCGGTCGTCTGGGCCGTGCCCCGCCCGGCGTGATCGGCCCACACGGCGGCACCGAGGTCGTGCAGCAGGCCATCGGCCTTCTTCTTGGCCTGGACGGCGTCGAGCTTGGTCTGGCCGGTCTTGGCCGCGTCTTGGGCCTTGGCCAGCCCGGCCTCGGCCTGCGCCTTCACCCGGTCCATGAGTCCCATGTCGGTCTCCTTTGCTCGTGTGCTCGTCTGGAGGTCGTCCGGCGACTCGACGGTCGAACGTCCCCGGTCCCTGAGCTGCGCCACCGCGCCGGCCGGCACTGGCGACCTGGATCCTGCCGCTGTGCCACCCCTGTCGTCGTGCGGGTTTCCGCTAAGACTAGGACGTGGCGATGGAGGGTGGTCGTGTCCCGCTCGATCCCATTGGGGCGGCGGCGGCGGCGACGGTCATGCCGACGGGGGACCCACCTGGTCTCCGGCCCTGGACCGACCATCGTCCTCCCGGCGACCTCCGCGGCGCAGACGTGCTGGCCACCGAGGGGACTCTCGTCCACGCCTTCCTGCGCCGGTGGGCCGGGGCGCCCGACGACCCGCTGTGGCTCGACCCAACGGACGGTCAATGGTGGAGCAACGCCCGCTTCGAGGAGGCCACCCGGCGGGCCGCCGGCGGGCTGCTCGGTGCCGGCCTCGAGCCCGGCGACCGGGTGCTGTGGTCGATGGCTGCGTCGATCGAGGCGCTGGTCGCCAACGTGGCCTGCCTCCGGGCCGGCCTGGTCGTGGTTCCTGTCAATGTCGCCTACTCGGAGCCCGAGGTCGCCTCGGTCATGGCCTGCACCGATCCGCGCGGAGCCATCGTCGACGACGAGGAGCGGGCCACCTGGATGCGGCGCTCGGCGGCCGGGCCGATCGTCGTGACCGGTCCTGCGGTCGACCTGCCCCAGGTGGCCGACGCCGTCGGCCCGATCGACCAGGCCCGACCCGACGACCCGGCGATGATCGGCATGACGTCGGGCACGACCGGCGTGCCCAAGGGCGCCGTATTGCGCCAACGCCACCTGCTGGCCGGCACGGAAGCGTTGCGCTGGGCCTGGCGCTGGACGCCGGAGGACCGTCTGGTGCACTGTCTTCCGCTCTTCCACTCGCACGGACTGTGCGTGGGCGCCTACGGCACCATGGTGGCGGGGGCTTCGGCGGTCATCCTCGGCCGGTTCGACCCGGGCGAGGTCGGTGACACTGCCCGGCGTCAACGGGCCAGCCTGTTCTTCGGGGTCCCGACCATGTACCACCGGCTGGTGGGCTCGGGTGCCGCCTCCGGGCTACGCAGCCTCCGGCTCTGTGTCTCCGGGTCGGCACCGTTGCCCGCCGTCTTGCACGCCGAGGCCAGCGCCGCCCTCGGTGCTCCCGTTCTCGAGCGCTACGGCATGACCGAGACCATGATGCTCACGTCCAACCCTTATGACGGTGACCGCCGAGCCGGGACGGTGGGCTTCCCACTGCCCGGGGTCGAGGTGTGCCGTGACGACCACGAGGAGGTGCTGGTGCGGGGTCCGAACGTCTTCGACGGCTACCTCGGCCAACCAGTGGCCAGCGCCGCCGCCTTCGTCGAGGCCGAGGACGGCGGTCCGCCGTGGTTCCGCACCGGCGACCTCGGTGTCGTCCGTGACGGGAGCCTCGTGATCCGCGGCCGTTCGAAGGAGCTCATCATCTCGGGCGGGTACAACATCCACCCGGGCGAGGTCGAAGAGGCGCTGGCCCGTTGCCCGGGCGTTGCCGAGGTGGCCGTCACCGGGACGCCGTCGGACGAATGGGGAGAGGTGGTGACCGCCTGGGTGGTGGCCGACGGCCGCCCTCCGACGTTGGACGAGCTGTGCGGGTTCGCGTCCGGGAGGCTCGCTCCCTACAAGCGACCGCGCCTTCTGCGCGTCGTCGACAGACTGCCCCGCAACGCCATGGGGAAGCTGGTGCGCAGCCGCCTCGGCGGCGCGGCGAGCGAGGGAGCAAGCGCATGAACGGGTCCTCGCGCCCGCGCCCGGGGCCGGACGACGAGTGGGAGCGCTCGGTGCTGGCCGAGGGGTTCGGCCTGGTGGCCGGGGTCGACGAAGTCGGACGCGGAGCATGGGCCGGTCCGGCGTCGGTCGGGGTCGTGGTCTTCCGGCCCGACGCCCCACCTCCCGAGGGCCTGCGCGACTCGAAGGAGGTCCCTGAGGACGAACGCGAGCTCCTCTACCCGTTGGTCACAGGCTGGGGCGTCGATTGGGCCGTCGGCCATGTCGGCCCGGACGAGTGTGATCACCTGGGCATGACGGCGGCGTTGCGCCTGGCCGCCCGCCGGGCCCTCGGCACCCTCCGGGTCCGCCCGGAGGTGGTGCTGCTCGACGGTCCGTTCGACTACATCAGCGATCCGGTCGCAGCCGCTGACGGCAAGGCGGTCCCGGCCCAACCTCCGAAGCGGGATCGACGACGGCGGGGCGGCCGCCCGACGCCGCCGGTGCGTACGGTCGTCGACGGCGATGCCATCTGCGTGTCCATCGCGGCAGCGTCGATCGTCGCCAAGGTGACCCGCGACCGGCTGATGCGCGAGATGGCCGAGAGCTTTCCCGCCTTCGATTTCGACCGCAACAAGGGGTACCCATCCCCGACCCACAAGACGGCCCTGGCCGGCCACGGCCTCTCCTCGGTGCACCGGCGGAGCTGGGCCTTCGTCGACGGGATGGCCTTCCGGTAGCCCTGGGCCCGAAATAATGCCGTCGTCCGACGCGTCCCCTCGGGTCCGCTCGGGTCCGCCAGGTCAGGCGGGTCAGGCGGGTCAGGCGGGTCAGGCGGGTCAGGCGGGTCAGGCGGGCCGGGGCTCCTTCGGTAGGCCGAGGACGCGTTCGCCCACGATGTTGCGCAACACCTCGTCGGTTCCCCCGGCCACCCGCATTCCGGGGACGCCCAGGATGTAGTGGGACCACGCATACGTGCCCCACTGCCCCGAATCGGCCACGAGGGCCGGGCCCAGCACGAGGGAGAGGAGCTCGTTGGTCCGCAGCATGGCCTCGGTGAGGCCCATCTTGGCCAGTGACAGCTCGGGGCCCGGTGCCTGGCCGACGGACACGGCAGCCATCGAACGAGCCGTCGTGTAGGCGGCCACCCGACTTTGGATGATCACCGTCGCCAGCTTCTGGCGCACCAGCGGGTCGCCCAATCGGCCCATGGCCCGGCACAGCTCGATGAGCCGGTTCACGCCGGTAAGGGTGGCGCCACCGCCACCGCCACCAATGGCCGCTCGTTCGTTCATGAGCGTGGTGAGGGCGACCGTCCAACCGCCATTGACCTCTCCCAGCCGATGGGAGTCGGGTACCCGCACGTCGGTGAAGAAGACCTCGTTGAAGGAGGCGCCACCGGTCATCTGGCGGAGCGGCCGCACGTCGACCCCCGGCGTGTGCATATCAATGACGAAGCCGGTGAGGCCCCGGTGCTTGGGGAGCGTCGGGTCGGTGCGACAGATGATCTCCCCGATGTCGGACAGCTGCGCACCCGACGTCCACACCTTCTGACCATTCACCACCCATTCGTCACCGTCGCGCTCGGCTCGCGATTGCAACGAGGCGAGATCGGAGCCCGACCCGGGCTCGCTGAACAGCTGGCAGGCCACGATGTCGCCGCGGTGCATGCGCCGCAGGTAGGCCTCCTTCACCTCGTCGGTGGCGTGGGCGAGGATGGTGGGCGCGACCATTCCCAGGCCGATGCCGTAGACCGACTGAGAAGGGAAGCGGTACTCGGCGGCCGCCGAGTCGTAGATGCGCTGGTACCGGCGAGGCAGCCCACGCCCGCCGTAGACGGGCGGGCCAGTGATCCAGCCGAACCCTGCGTCGAACAGGCTTTGGGCCCAGTGGCGGGCGACGGCTAGGTCCGCTCGTTGCTCCTCGGGCGTCCGTTCGACGAATAGGCCGACCTCGTCGGACCCTTCCCCCCACACGAACTTCTCCAACCGCCGCCGCTCGGCGTGGCCGTCGAGGAACTGCCGCACGTCGGTCTCGAACTCGGCCTCGTTCGGCTCGGGCTCTGGACGACCGCCGTCGACCAGGTTGCTCACCGTCGTCGAACTGCTCATCAGGGCTTGGCCTCCTCCGGGGGCCGCACCGAGCTCGGTTCGGCAACGGGCCTTCCACAGCGTACCGGCCGCTGGTCTGTCTACTCGGGCCTCGGTCGTGCTCCCATCCCGATGGTCAGCCCCGGTCGAGGACCCAACGAAGGGCGTCGTCGAGGCCTGGATGGGCGAATTCGAAGTCGCGAGCGTCCAAGGCGGTCGGGACCACCCGCTGCCCGTACAGAAGCAGCTCGGAGGCCATCTCGCGGCCCAGCACCAGGCGGAGGGCTGTCGCTGGCGCGGGCAAGAGGGCCGGTCGGTGGAGGGCGCGCCCGAGGGCAGCGGCGAACGTGGCATCGGTGACCGGCTCGGGTGCGGTGAGGTTGACCGGGCCCGAAAGGCTGTCGTCCTCGAGGCAACGGACAACTGCTGACAACTCGTCCTCGAGGCTGATCCAGCTCCGGAACTGCGTGCCGGGGCCGAGGCGGCCACCGAGGCCGAGTCGGAAGAGCGGCAGCTGGCGGCCGAGGGCGCCGCCCTGAGGGGCGAGGACGATGCCGCTTCGGACGACGACCGTCCGGATGCCTGCGTCAGCCGCGGGGCCGGTCGTCTCCTCCCATTGGCGACAGAGGTCGGCGAGGAACCCGGTGCCGTTGGTCGACGTCTCGGTGAGGAGCTCGTCGCCGCCATCGCCGTAGTAGCCGACGGCCGAAGCGTTCACGAGCACCCGGGGACGAGGTCGGCACTCGCCGAGCAGCTCGGCGACCGACCGTGTCGAGTCGACTCGGCTGTCCCGGAGCTCCTGTTTGCGGGCCGCCGACCAACGCCGATCGCCGATTCCGGCGCCGGCGAGGTTGACGGCCGCGTCGATCGGTCCGAGCTCGGCCAGGGCCGCACGATCGTAGGTACCTTCACGGGGGTCCCACCTCACGGCCGGGGTCGTCGGCGGGCCCGGGTCGCGGCGGACGAGGCGGATCACGCGGTGTCCGCCAACTTCGAGTCGATCGACGAGTGCTGTCCCGATGAGGCCGCTAGAGCCGGCCACCAGCACGTTCACGGTTGGGAAGGCAACGGCGCGGCCGTCCGGGCGAGGGCCCGCCGGACCATGGCCGCGAAGGCGTCGGGATGGGTCAGGTGGGCGCCGTGACGGGCGCCAGGGATCTCGAAGAGCTCTCCCTGGGGGGTGTGCTCGACCAGCCAGGCGACGGCGCGGCGGTGATGGGGGAGCGAGTCCGCGCCGCGGCCGTAGACGACCGGGATGCGCAGCGCACCGACATCGAAAGGCGGATGGGTGACGCGGATGGCGCCCAACTCGGCCGCCAGCGCCGGACCGTCGGCCCGACGGTCGGCCTTCTCGTCCTCGGACAGGCGGTCCCACGCCCGGTCGCCGACCATGCGACGGAAGAAGCGCTCGGCTGCGGCTGACGGCTCCTCGTCTCCGGGCGGTGGTGGGAGCGCCGCGCCCGGCGGTTCGGCGCTGCCGCCGCTCTGGATCCGGAGCCACGGTTGTGGGGGCTCGTAGGCGGCCACGGCACGGATGCTGCTGCCACGGTCGTCGAGTGCGGCGGCCAGGGCGACATTGCCGCCATAGCTGTGACCGACCGCCACCGTCTCACGCCCGTCGATGACGTCGAGCAGGTCGTCGACGTGCTCCTGGAGGCCGTTGGCCACCGGCACGACATGGCGGGAGCCCTGATAGCCGCGACGGTCGTAGGTCAGGGTGTCGAGGTCGGGCAGGCGCCGCCAAACCCGGGCGAAGCTCGAGCCGCGGTCGAGTGAGCCATGGACGAACACCACGAGTGGCCGCTGCCTGCTCCCCGGTCCTTCTGCCGGCCGCTCGCTGAGGGCCAGTCGGGGCGGAGTGGGCACGGCGCTAAGCCTGTCAGCGCCGTCCCGGAGACCGCCATTTGACGAGTACAGCGGGCATGCACCCGCGAGCGGCCAGTGTCGTGCATTGTGGGGGCTCCCTCGCACGAGCCAGCACCCAACTAGGAGGATCCGTGCCCCTGACCAAGTCCGACCTCATCACCGCGGTGGCCGCCCACACCGGCAGTACGGCAAAGGACGTCGCCCATGTCCTCGGTGGCTTCGAAGACGTGGTCGTCGCCAATGTGGCCAAAGGCGAGAAAGTCGTGATGACCGGGTTCCTGACCTTCGACCGAGCGAATCGGAAAGCGCGCTCTGGCCGCAATCCACAGACCGGTGAGGCCATCCAGATCAAGGCCTCCAAGAGCCCCAAGGTGGCGGCCGGTGCGTCGTTCAAGAAGGTCGTCAACGGCCAAGCGCCCGCCCCAAAGCTCGTATAGCCCTGACGTCGCGCTGACGGCGAGGTCTCCGTCGCCCCCTACAGCTGGCCGATGGCCTTGTGGGTCTGGGGCACCACCCGGACACGTGGGTAACGGGCCAGCGCCCGGGCCTGCAGCTCGAGGATGAACTCCGGGCTCGGCGCCTCGGTGACAGCGGCGAAGGGCGTGACCGGCTGGAGGAAGATCTCTGGGCCGTCCGCGGGTGTCGGCGAAGCCGATGCCGTGTCGGTCGGGGTCGCTCCCCGTGCCGCGTCGGCCACCATTTCGACCGCCCGGTCGAGCTCGCTGCCGTCGGTCGTCGACCCGACCACGATCTTGACCCAGGTGGTGAGGCCGGCCGACAGGGCCGCGTCGAGGAACTGTCGTTGGCGCTCGGGGTCCACGCGCTCGCCGTCCACGCTCGGCAGCTTGACGTCCATGCTCACGTAGGCGAGGTCCTTGGCCATGCTTGCGAGGGCGGCGGGCAGAGTGCCGTTGGTCTCGAGCATGACCGGCCAGCCGCGGGTGGCCAGACCGGCGGACAACCGGGCGGCCCGACGCGACTGGAAGAGCGGCTCACCACCGGTCAGGCTCACCGAGTGATGGGGGAGCTGCCGGCCGAGCGCGTCAGCCATGTCCACCACGTCCCCCGCCGGAAGTGGACTGGTGAGGACCAGCCAGTCCCGCGCTCCGGCCGTCCTCTCGATACGGCAAGGGCCGCCCACGCGCTCCAGCGCCTCAGGTTGGTCGCAGTAGGCGCAGCGGATGTTGCAGCCGGTCAGCCGCACGAAGACCTGCCGGGTGCCGACCAGTGCTCCTTCTCCCTGGATGGCCGAGAAGACCTCGCTCACGTAGACGTCCTCGGCGTCGGTCACCGGCGGCATCGGCGTCGCAGCGCAGACGGCCTCGTCACTGGAGGGCGGGGTCGGGTACTCCGACCTCGGCGAAGCCCCGGGCCCGCAGGACGCACGCGTCACACTCCTGACAGGGCTGCTCGCCACCCCGGTAACAGGACCAGGTGAGGTCGAGCGGGGCTCCGAGGTCGAGCCCGGTGCGCACGATGCCGGCCTTGGTCGACTCGATGAGCGGTGTCATGATCTCGATGGGTCGACCCTCGACCCCGCGTTTCTGGCCGGTTGCCGCCACCTGCCGGAAGGCCTCGATGAACTCGGGCCGGCAATCGGGGTAGCCGGAGTAGTCGATGGCGTTGACACCGATCCAGACGGAATCGAGGTCGCGGGCCTCCGCCACCCCGAGCGCCACCGACAGGAAGATGCTGTTGCGGGCAGGGACGTAGGTCGACGGTATGGACGAAGAGGGGTCGCCTTCGTCACCGTCTCCGCTGGCCGCACTGGGCACCTCGCGGCTGGGGTCAGTGAGGGCGGAGCCACCCCAGGCCGAGGTGTCGAGATGGACGACGAGGTGCTCGGAGCGGTAGTGGCCGGCGACTCCGGCGGCGCGGTCGATCTCGGTGCGGTGGCGTTGCCCGTAGTCGAAGGTGAGGGCCAGGGGAGGCCGGTCGGCACGTTGGGCGGCGAGGGCCATGCACACCGTCGAGTCGAGACCGCCCGACAGGATCACCAACTGTTGGTTCATGGGCCGCCGAGCCGTGGTGCGGCCGGCTCGACCGAGGCGTCGGTGGTCTCCCACAAGCGCAATGCCTCGAGCGACGGGCTGGCGTCGAGCCGGTGGGCCGCCTCGAACGTGTAGCTGCGCGTCACGCGGGTGGTGGGCCGAGCCACACGGTGACGCTAATCCACGTCCTCGGGCCGTCGTCGCGGGCCGTCGATCGCGAGGGGTGCCGGTAGGCTGGCGGTCAATGGACGCTGGTGAGGGTCAGGGACGATCGATCGGACCCGACGGCCACGTGATCCCTTCGGACACCGGGTCGTTCGGGCCCAACGCCTGGTTGGTCGAGGACATGTTCGAGCGCTTTCGCGCTGACCCCGCTTCCGTCTCGGAGTCGTGGCGCGAGTTCTTCACCGACTACCGACCGGCGGTCCCGACGACCGGTCAGACGTCGCCGACCGCCGCAGCGGCAGCGGGGGACGGGGCCGATCTCAGCGCCGGCCGGTCGACGATCACCCGACCGTCTCCCTCACCGTCTCGTCCGCCGGCCACAGCCACGGCGCCGGCGACGGTGACGGCCCGAGCCACGACCACTGCAGCCGTCGGCGCCCGATCGGGTGCCGACCTCTTGCCGGCCGGAGGTGACACGGACGGTTCGGCGGGCCCGAGCCCTGTTCCCTCGATCCCGCCCGCCAGATCGCAGCCGACCGATCCGACCGTGCCAACTCCCGTCGATGGCCATGCCCCAACCACGGCCGGCCTCTCGGCACCGCTGAATCCGGCGCCACCGACCAGGCCGCCGGCACCGGCAGCAGTGGCAGCCCCGGCTCAGCCAACCCAGTCGGCCCGGCCATCCGAGTCGACCCAGCCAACCCAGCCGACCCAGCTGACCGAGCCGAACCTGGCCGAAGACGCCGACGTCGCCGCACCTCTCCGCGGGGCGGCGGCGCGGATCGTGTCCAACATGGAGGCGTCGCTCGGCGTCCCGACGGCCACGAGCGTCCGGGTGGTGCCGGCCAAGCTGCTCGAGGTCAATCGGACCATCGTCAACAACCAGTTGTTCCGCACGACCGGGGCCAAGGTCAGCTTCACTCACTTGATCGGCTTCGCCGTGGTCAAGGCGCTCGGTGCCGTCCCGGCCATGAACGCTTCGTTCGTGGCCGACATGGACGGCAAGGGGACGCCCGCTGTCGTCCGTCATCACCACGTCGGCCTCGGGCTGGCCGTCGACGTCGAGCGGGCGGACGGCTCCCGCTCCCTCCTCGTGCCGTGCATCAGCGACGCTGACACGCTCGACTTCCGCAGCTTCGTGGGCGCCTACGAGGACTTGGTGCGCAAGGTGCACAGCAACCGCATCGCCGCCGACGACTTGGCGGGCACGACCGTGACCCTCACCAACCCGGGCACCCTCGGCACTGTGCAGTCCGTCCCGCGGCTCATGTCCGGACAGGGTTTGATCGTGGGCGTCGGTGCGCTCGGGTTCCCGCCTGGGTTCGAGGCATCCGACCCCCACACCCTGGCCGACCTGGGCATCGGCAAGACAGTGACGCTCACGTCGACCTACGACCACCGCATCATCCAGGGCGCCGAGTCAGGTGTGTTCCTCGGGTACGTGGCCGAGTGCCTCATGGGCGGCCACGACTTCTACGGCGAGGTCTTTGCGTCGCTCGACATCCCCTACTCGCCGGTGCGCTGGGAGAAGGACGCCAACGCCTTGGACGAGGCGGCCGGCGGGCACCTTCGCCTCACCAAGCAGGTGCACGTCCAGACCCTCATCAACATGTACCGGGTCCGCGGCCACCTCATCGCGCACCTCGACCCGTTGGACGCCGTACCGCCCGCCCTCCACCCCGAGCTCGACCCGCTGCACTACGGGCTGACCATCTGGGATCTGCCGCGCCAATTCGTGGCCGACGGGCTGGCCGGCAAAGACGTCGCCACCCTGGATGAGATCCTTCACATCCTGCGCGACGCATATTGCCGGACGTTGGGCGTCGAGTACATGCACATCCAGGACCCCGAGCAGAAGCGGTGGATCCAGCTGCAGCTCGAGGGCGTCCCCACCAATCTGTCAACCGATGAGCAGCGTCACATCCTCGACCGTCTCAACGCCGCCGAGGTCTTCGAGCGGTTCCTCCACTCGCGGTATGTGGGCCAGAAGCGGTTCGGCCTCGAAGGCGCGGAGTCGGCCATCGTGATCCTCGACACCATCCTCGACGAGGCGGCCCGCACCGGCCTGGTCGAGTCGGTGATGGGCATGGCCCATCGCGGGCGGCTCAACGTGCTGGCCAACATCGTGGGCAAGTCCTACGGCGAGATCTTCGAGGAATTCGAGGGCAACCTCGACCCGGACTCGGTGCAGGGTTCGGGCGACGTGAAGTACCACAAGGGAGCGGAGGGAGTCTTCACCGGCCGATCCGGGGCGTCGATCCCGGTGTCCATGGCCTCCAACCCGTCCCACCTCGAGGCTGTCGACCCGGTGGTCGTGGGCATGGCCCGGGCCAAGCAGGACGCCTGGCGTCGGGCGAACGCCGGCGACGTGTCGTCCTCCGCTGTCCCGGTGCCGCCGCCTGGCCCATTCCCGGTGCTGCCCCTCCTCGTCCACGGGGACGCCGCCTTTGCCGGCCAGGGGGTCGTAGCCGAGACGCTCAACCTGTCGCAGCTGGCCGGCTATCGCACGGGCGGGACCATCCACGTGGTCATCAATAATCAGCTGGGCTTCACCACCGCGCCCCAGGCGGCCCGGTCGTCCCTGTACCCGACCGACGTGGCCAAGATGGTGCAGGCGCCCATCTTCCACGTGAACGGGGACGACCCCGAGGCCTGTGCCCGGGCTGCCCGGCTCGCCTTCGGCTTCCGGCAGGCGTTCCACAAGGACGTGGTCATCGACATGGTCTGCTACCGGCGCCACGGCCACAACGAGGGCGACGACCCGAGCTACAGCCAGCCGCTCATGTACGCCCTCATCGAGGCCAAGCGACCGGTGCGCAAGCTCTACACCGAGTCACTCGTCCGGCGGGGGGACATCTCCATCGAGGACGCCGAGGCGCACCTCGATGACTTCTCGGCTCGCCTGCAGGCGGCTTTGGACGAGACCCGGGCCGAAGCCGCCAGCGAACCTGAGCCGCGGCTTCCGGCCTTCGTCGTCCCCGATCTCCAGATCCCCACCATCGAGACCGGTGTCGACGCCGCCACCCTCCTCCGGCTGGCCACGGTGGTGCGCTCAGTGCCTGAAGGTTTCGTGCTCCATCCCAAGCTGGCCAGTCAGTTCGAGCAGCGGGACAAGATGGTGGCCGATGGCCAGATCGACTGGGCTCTGGGCGAGGCCCTGGCCTTCGGCACGTTGGTCGAGGAAGGGACCAACGTCCGGGTAACCGGCCAGGACACCCGGCGGGGGACCTTCTCACAGCGTCACGGGGTGCTCGTCGACCATGTCACCGGCACCGAATACGTGCCACTGGCCGGTCTCGGGCGAGGGACGTTCACCCTCCGCGACTCGCTCCTGTCGGAGTATGCCTGCGTGGGCTTCGAGTACGGCTACTCGGTCGACGCCCTCAAGGACCTGGTGGCTTGGGAGGCGCAGTTCGGCGACTTCTGGAACGGCGCCGAGATCATCGTCGACAACTTCATCGTCGCCGCCGAGGACAAATGGGGCCAGCACTCCGGTCTCGTCATGTTGCTGCCCCATGGTTACGAGGGCCAGGGACCCGAGCACTCGTCGGCTCGTATCGAGCGCTTCCTCTCTCTTTCCGCCCGCGGCAACATCCGGGTGACCCAGCCGACGACGGCGGCCCAGTACTTCCACCTGCTGCGGGCCCAGGTCCGCCTGGGCGTTCCCCGTCCGCTGATCGTCTTCACCCCGAAGTCCCTCCTGCGGGCTCGCACTGCCCGCTCTCCCATCGCCGACTTCGTCCACGGCTCGTTCACCGAGGTCCTCGACGATCCGACCGCCGCCCTCGACGGCTTCGACCCTGAAGCCGTCCGCCGGGTCGTGCTGTGTTCGGGGAAGGTGGCCTACGACGCCCTGGCGCGACGCGACGGGCTGGGCGAGGCCGGAGCCGGCATCGTGGTCGTCCGCCTCGAGCAGCTGTATCCGTGGCCCCACGCCACGATCGAGCGCCTCCTCGAGCGCTACGCCAGTGCCGAAGAGGTGGTGTGGTTGCAGGAGGAGCCGGAGAACATGGGCGCCTGGAACTTCGTCCACAGTCGGCTCCACCGGCTGGTGCGTGACTCGTTCCGTCTGCGCCACGTCAGCCGCGCCGAGTCGGCCAGCCCGGCATCGGGCAGCCTGGCCCTCCATCGCCTCGAGCAGGAAGACCTACTCAGCCGGGCCATCGGCTGAGACCGCTCGCCTCTTCGCCGCCGGCCATGGGCCGGGGGCCACTGTCGACCGATGTCAGCGCTCGCTGCGCGCCACCCACGCTGCGACCTCCGCCCGCGAGGACATGCCGAGCTTGCGCAGGATGTTGGACACGTGCACGGACACCGTCTTGGGCGAGAGGTAGAGCCGTTTGGCGATCTCGCCATTGCTCAGACCCTCGGCGACGAGATCGGCCACTTCGCGTTCGCGGTCGGTGAGCGCTCCGCTCGGTTTCGGCCGTCCCCGAGGCCGCAGCCGGCCGAGGAGGGCGACGGCATCGTCTCGCCGCCAACCGGGCCAGCGCTCGAGTAGAGCAAGCGCCATCTCGGCCTCGCGTTGTGCCTCCTCAGTGTCGGGAGGATCGGCGGCGAGGAGCAGGCGAGCGATTCCGAGGTGAGCGCTGGCCAAGGCGGCGGGCGGGCGTCGGAACTTCGCCGAGGTCGACGCGGCCCGAAAGCCGTCGAGGGCGGCGGCCGTGTCGCCCTCCGACTCGGCCAGGGCGGCGCGCAGATGCAGAACCCAGCCGGGGTCGACGTGGTGGTTGTCCTCCAAGTCCCAGACGGACAGCACGTCGAGCGCGGTGCGGGCGGCGTCGGGTGGCATTCCGCGGCGGAGCGCTTCGGCCATGGCGTTGGCCGCCAGATTGGCGGCGTCGTGGATCTGGGGACGCGTGGCGGCGGAGAGCTGCGAGGCCGCCGCGCCGGCCCCGGCAGCCATGTTCGGGCCTCCATCGCCCACCACCGTGCGAAACAGGCGGAGCGCGGCGTGTTTGGCCGCGCCTTCCGACCACTCGGAGGTGGCGTCGAGGAGCCGGTCGGCGGCTTCGAAGTCGCCGGACTCGATGGCCAGCTCGGCCGCCATCAGCGCCGCCCATTTGGTCTCTCGCAGCTCGCTGATGGGCAGGTCGAGCTCCGAGCGGGCGGCATCCGAGTCTCCGACCGACCAGGCGAGGATGCAGGCTCGCCAGGTGCGCGGCGAACCTGCCCAGTCCCTTCGGCCGCTCATGGTGATGAGCTCGTCCATGCGGTCGACCAGCTCCAGGCATCGGTCCGGCTCCCAGCTGGAGACGGCGAACGACAGCAAGTTGTTGAGACCTCGGAGAGCGGACAAATGATCGCCGACCCCGGCGGCGGCATCGATGCCGTCACGCAGCAGGACCGCACCGATGTCGCGCTGGTTGCCGACTTGGAGCATGGACGAACCGCGGTTGACGAGCACCGCAGCCTGCAACTCGGCACTCGGATGGGGTCCGGCGACGGCCAGCGCTTCGTCGGTCAGTCCCACGGCCTCGGCACAGTGGCCGGAAAGGTAGGAGGCCTCGGCGACCAGGTTGACGACCCATGCCCGCTCCTCACCGACGGGGAGGAGCTCGGCGACTTCCCGAGCGGTGCGCACCGCCTCGGCGTGGGCGTCGGGGTCGTGCGCCTCCCATCGGAGGCGGGCAAGGACGCGCAGTGCACGTGAGAGGTCCACCGGTGAGTCCGTCGTCTCGGCCATCCGGCGCCACTTCTCCGCCCGTTCGAGCGCGGTGGCGAGAAGGCCGACGGCCCAGGCAGCTCGTGTGGCCAGTTCGAGAAGTTGCAGGTCGGCGTCGGCTTCGGCCACACCGAGCTCGGCCAGCCTGAGGGCCTGGTGGGTAGCCCCGGTGTGAAGGTAGTGGTGAGCACCTCGGCGGGCGGCTTCCACCATGTCGTCGGGGCGCCCGGCCCCGGCCGCATGGTGAGCCAGCGCGGCCCAGTCTTCGCTGCCTGAAGCAGCCAATGCGGTGAACGCGGTTTCGTGCAGGCGCCGCCGCTCCCGCCCGAGCAGCCGACCCCGCACCGCTTCCCGGGTGAGGGCGTGACGGAAGGAAAAGACGCCGGGGGCGTCCTCGACCAGTAGGCCGCTTCCGACCAGCACCCGCAGCACGTCGACCATGTCGGCCTCGGACACGCCGGTCAACGTGCACAGCAGGTCGAAGGGGATCTGCTGCGGAAGTACCGACGCAGCGTCGATGACTCGTCGTTGGCTGGTGTCGAGGCCGTCGAGGCGCCGAACGACTGCCTCGGTCAAGGTCACCGGCAAGGGAAGGTGGGAGACAACCTCGACGGGGGCGTCCCCCGCGGCGAGCAGCAGCTCCTCGATGAAGAAGGGGTTGCCGGCGGTCCGCCGATGGACGGCCGCCGCCACCTCGAGTCCGACCGGCTCACCCCGTACGGCGGCGAGCAGCTCAGCGACCTGGTCGATGGTCAGGCGGGCCAGGCTGACATGTTCGACCCGGCACTGTCGCTCGAGGGCGGCCAGCACGTCGGTCACATGGCGCCGGTCGAGTGCCTCGGGCCGATAGGTGCCGATCATGAGCACGTCAAGATCGGAGGAGGCCAGCCGGATGAAGGCGGCCAGACTGTCGGGGTCGGCCCAGTGGAGATCCTCGAAGACCACGACCCCGCGCCTGTTGGCCAGGAGGTGGCGCAGTAACTGGATGGCGGCACCCAGCAGCTCGTCGGATCCGTAGGCGCGGCCGTCACCGTTGTCGTCGGACTGCAGGGTCGAAGAAAGGCCCCGACCGGCAGGGCCGAGGAGGACGCGGACGGCATCCTCTATCGGCTCGAGGGCGGGGGGAACGGCGTGCCACGACTCGATCTCGGGCCCCACCGCGTCCTGGAGCAGTTGGAAAGGCCGGCCCATGGCTGTGGGCTCGGCCTGGGCTCCGAGGAACGTGGTGTCCGCCGCCAGCGAGTCGGCCAGCTCTACCAGCAAGCGGGTCTTACCGACACCGGCTTCGCCGCTGACCAGGACGACGCCAGCGCCCACCCGGGTCTCCCGCAGACCGGCGCGAAGTGAGGTCAGTTCGGCGCTGCGCCCGACCATGACCGACGACAAGCCGGGTCGGGGGGCGAGCACGGCGTGGAACGTACCCTTCTTCAACAGGCGGTATGGACCTCCTGATCGAGCTTCGATTGGACGCTCTTCCCGGCGAGGCGGGCGGGGCCGACGATCCGTCCCGTCATGCCGGCGGCGACGGCCCGGAACGGCCATCGATGATGTCGCTTGGAGGGCGAGGGAGCCGCTCGTCCCCGTCGGGCGCCGGCCGCCTCACCGTGACGACGCCCGATCCGGTCCTCGGCGGCCACGGCGGTGGTGTACTGGGTGAGCATGAGTCCATGCTGCGCCCCTAAGGCACCCGCCCACATCGGGCAGACGCCGTATCTCGGTGCCCGATCGCTCCACGTGAGCGCGAACAAGGCCCGGAGCTAACGGCATCAGTCTTGGCGGGAAACCGGCAGCAGCTCGACGGGCCTTATCTCTCCCCAAGCTATTCCCGCAACCCCATCTTGCGGCAAGCCTGTGGACAACTCCTGGTCGGATCCGAGCGTGACAAGTAAGCCAGTGCCTGATGAGGCGTCCGAGCGGAGGGTCAGCCCAGGAAGTCCCTGGCCAGGACCATCCACATCTCGGTCGAGAGGCGCAAGGACTCGAGGTCCACCCGCTCGTCGATGCCGTGGAACATTGCCCCGTACTGCTCGAAGTCGATGGCTTGGCTGTGGAGGCCGAACCCGTAGGCCACGGAGCCCAGGGTCCGGGCATAGCGGGCGTCCGTGGCTCCGGTGGTGAGGAATGGGATGGTGAGCGCCCCGGGGTAGAACTGCTGGCTGGCCCGGCGCAGCGCGTCCCACAGGGGCGTGTCGACGGGGGAGGTGGAGGCCTCCTCCTCCGACCGGAACTCAACCTCGACGTCGTCGGCCATGTCGTCGAGGGCGTCGTCGAGCATGTCCCGGACGTCGGCGGTGTCCCACCCCGGCAGGGCCCGGATGTCGACGTCGAGTTGGACCCGGTCGGGGATCACGTTCGTCTTGGTGCCCCCGTGGATGATGGTCGGGGCCATAGTGGTGTGGGTGCAGGCGTGGGCTTGGCGGGCCAGTCCGAGCAGCGGCAGCTCCTCGCAGTACTGGTCGATGCGGGCCGGGTCGAGCAGCGGATCGGCCACCTCCTCGGGAAGGCCGAGGCCGGCGATGAACCGCGTCCAACCCTCGTGCAGTTGGGCCTGGGGGCGGTACTCGTCGATACGGCGCACGACCTCGGCCGCCTTGACCAGCGCGTTATCGGTTCGGAGGGGCTGTGAACCATGGCCGGGCGTGCCCCGCACGGTGAGCGTGCACCAGAACACGCCCTTCTCGCCGGTGATGACGGGCAGGCGCAAGTACCCGTCGGTGCCGGCCATGGGAAAGCCGCCCGACTCGGTGATCAGGTAGTCGGTGCCGATCTCGTCCGCCTTGTTCCGGCACAGCCACTTGGCCCCATAGGTGCTGAGCGCCTCCTCGTCGGCCACGGCGATGTAGGTGAGCCCGCCGCTCGGGCGGAATCCGGAAGTGGCCAAGTGGCGGAAGGCGGTGGCCATGGTGGCCGTCAGGTCCAGCATGTCGATGGCGCCACGGCCCCAGACAACCCCGTCGACGAGCTCGCCGGCGAACGGGTCGCGTTGCCAGTCGTCCGGGTTGGCCGGGACGACGTCGGTGTGACCGAGGAGGGTGAGGGACGGAGCCGAGGGGTCCGAGCCGTCGAGCTTGGCCACCAGTGAAGCCCGCCCAGGAGCGGGCTCGTAGAGCTCGATGTCCGCGCCCGAGCCCTCGAGGTAGGTGGCGAGCAGGTCGGCGCTCCGGATTTCTTGACCCGATCCCCGGCTGCCGTCGTTGACGCAGGCGTTGCGGATGAGCTGTTGCAACAGTTCGGTCACCTCTTGCAACCGAGCCGTCTCCGAGACCACGACGTCATCCTACGGTGCCGGGCCTGCCCGTCCGGGTAGGCAGGAAGGGCGGAATCGGCCGGCCTCCCCGATGCCGAGCCGGCCGGAGACGGCGGCCTCGCCGACACGATGGTGAGGGGCTATGACCCGGATGCCGCTGGCTGGATGGTTGACTGGGGCGCAGATGATCGCCACGACGTCGAAGCGCCGCCGGGTGGTGGTGGACGGTTCCAACATCGCCACTGAAGGTCGGACAGCCCCCAGCCTGGCCCAGCTCGACGACGCCATCCGGACGTTTCTCGAGGAGTACCCGGGCTTCACGACCGGAGACGTGACGGTCATCGTCGATGCCACCTTCGGCCACCGGATCGACCCTTCGGAACAGGCCGCCTACGAGCAGGCGCTGGAGCACGGCGAGATGCTCACGCCCCCGGCCGGCGCCATCGGGCGAGGCGACGGGTTCATCCTTCGCATCGCCGAGAAGTCCGACGCCATCGTGCTGTCCAACGACTCCTTCCAGGAATTCCATGCCGAACGGCCCTGGTTGTTCGACCCCGGCCGCCTCATGGGCGGGAAGCCGGTCCCGGGGGTCGGATGGGTCTTCACCCCTCGCACGCCGGTGCGGGGGCCTCGGAGCCGGTCGGTCACGGCGCGATCCAAGCGGGGAGGCCTCGACGAGGGGGGTCTGGCCGACGAGGCGGACGTGGTGGCGCTGCCGACACCCCTGGCGGAAGAGTCAGGCACAGCCCGAAAGACGCGGACTGGCCGGGCGGCCAAGGCTGGCCCCTCGGTGGCGGCCAAGAGCGCGCTGAAGGTGGCCAATCCCCGCAGTTCGTCCGGCCTTCGCTCCGATGCGGCCACCTCGAAGCAGGCTGCCGGCTCGAAGGCGACAAAGGGCGCGAAGGCAACAGCTGGCTCGAAGGCGACCAAGGGCGAGAAGGCTGCGAGGGCGGCGAAGGCTCCGAAGGCGGCGAAGACGGCCAAAGCGACGAAGTCAACGAGAGCGACGAAGTCCACCAAGGCGACTACATCGACCAAGGCCACGAAGGCGAAGGCGGCGCCGACATCGAAAGCCACGAAGGCCTCGATGACCAAGAAGGTTGAGGGTGCCCAGCCCCGCAAGGGGAAGGTAGCCGACGCACAGGCGAGCTCCGGCCGCTCCGAGCCGCGTCCCGCCGCCGGTAACGATCCGGTCACCTTCCTCAACTTCGTCGCCGACCACCCAGTGGGCAGCACGATGGAGGGGACGGTCGCCGCCTTCACCTCGCACGGGGCGCAGATCGACGTGGACGGGATGCAATGCCACGTGCCGCTGCGTGGGCTGGGCGATCCGCCGCCACAGCGTGCCCGTCAGGTCCTGGCCAGGGGCGAGACCCGCCGATTCGTCCTCGTATCGCTGGATGCCGCTCGCCGACGGGCCGAGCTCGCTCTGGCTGGCTGACCTTCGAGCAACCACCTGCGCTCCCTGACGTCGGCACAGCCTGACGTCGGCGCAGCCTTGCCGGTGCAGCCCCGCCGGCCGCCGGCACGCAGGCCGGCACGCAGGCTGCTCCCAACGGTTGGCCGGCCGGTAACCTCCGCTCCGTGCGCGCTGAGGACTACCTTGCCCACCGGCCGCCGTTCCTCTTCGTCACCGAGATCCGGTCGCTTGTGCCCGGCGAGTCGGCGACCGGAGCCTGGCAACTGACGGGCGACGAGGACTTCTTCGCCGGTCACTTCCCCGGTCACCCGATCCTTCCCGGTGTCCTCATGGTCGAGGCTCTGGCCCAGCTGGGTGGCGTGGCCGTGCTCGCCGACCCGCGCTATGCCGGACGGCTCCCTCTCTTCGGCGGCATCGAGAAGGCACGGTTCCGCCGACAGGTGGTTCCCGGCGACCTGCTCGAGCTCGAGGTCCACTTGGGTCGGATGTCGGCCCGGGCCGGGACCGGGATGGGACGGGCGACGGTCGACGGGTCGCTCGCCTGCCAGGCTGAACTTCTCTTCGTGCTGGTCGACAACGTCCTTGCCCCGCCGGCATGAGCGGCTCGACCCGGTTGCGCCTCGCCACCTGGAACGTGAACTCCCTCACGGCTCGGCTTCCCCGCGTGGAGGAGTGGGTCGGCTACGCCCAGCCCGACGTCCTGTGTCTGCAGGAGACGAAGCAGTCGGACGCCACCTTCCCGACCGCCACCTTCGACGGTCTCGGTTACGAGTCGGCCCACCACGGCGACGGGCGCTGGAACGGAGTGGCCATCGTGAGCCGGATCGGACTCTCCGAGGTGTCGACCGGGCTCGGAACCGACCTCGATGAACAAGGGAGCCGCCTCATCGCCGCCGACTGTGGGGGCGTGCGCGTGCACTCCGTCTACGTCCCCAACGGGCGCAGCCTCGACAGTGAGTACTACATGGCCAAGCTGGAGTGGCTGGGTCGGCTCCGGACCATGCTGGAGGAGACGGCCGACCCGGAGAAGCCGGTCGCCGTCTGCGGCGACTTCAACGTGGCGCCCGAGGATCGAGACGTGTGGGACCCGGCCGCCTTCGTGGGCTCCACCCACGTGAGTGCAGCCGAGCGGGAAGCGCTCGCCCACTTGGAGGAGTGGGGTTTGGTCGACGTCTTCCGTCACCTGTACCCCGACGACGGGCTGTTTACGTGGTGGGACTACCGGGCCGGCAACTTCCACAAACACCAGGGGATGCGCATCGACCTGGTGCTCCTTACCGAGGTGCTGGCCGCCCGGGCGACGTATGCGCTCATCGACCGCAACGCTCGCAAGGGCTCGAAGCCGTCCGACCACGCCCCGCTCTTCGTCGACACCGAGGTGCCCTGACTCACCTCACGCCGGCGACGGTAGCGCCGCCGCGTCAGCGGTTTCCGTGCAGCTCGGCTCGCAGGCCGGCAAAACGACTGGCGACCGGGTCCACCCCCGGCCGTCCACCTTTGTCGCCCATGGCCATCGGCGCGGCGAGCGTTCCATTCAACCAAGGTGACGGCTGGCGCTCGACCACTCGACCGTTGGCCGTCGTGCGTCGACGCGACCAAGAGCAGACGAGGGATCTTCCGGCCCGGGTGAGGGCCACGTAGAGCAGACGTCGCTCCTCGGCCCAGGCGTCGTCGTCGATGGCATAGACGATGGGCACGAACCCTTCCTCCAAGCCCGTGACGCAGACCGCCAGCCACTCGGCGCCCTTGGCTCGGTGGAAGGTGGCGAGCTCGACGGCGTCGAGGATGCGATCGGCGACTTGGATCTCGTTGCTGCCCGCCTTGTCGTCCACCGGCCTGGCGTCGGGAACGGCGTTGCCGTCGTTCCTCCCCGACCGGGTCGGCGGTGCCTCGGGAGCCGGCGTGCGTCGGTGGGGGATCCCCGATCGCTCGAGCGTCCGGGCGATCGTGGAAAGCTGGTCGTGGGTTCGGGCCAGCACGGCCTGTTCCGACCACGGCACACCCTCGTCATGGCGCTCGACGAGGGCGGCGGCCACTCCCGCGGCTTCCTCCCACTCGTCGTCGTAGGCCACGACGTTCGGCTGCGGGCCGTCGGCCACGAGCGAATGGGACTGGTAGCGCCGATGGTGACCGAGGGCTGCGTCGGCCATGGCCACGATCTGGGGGGTCGAGCGGTGATTGTCGGCCAGCTCGAGGACGGTGATCGGGCCGAGGAGCTCGCCCAACCGGTCAAGCAGCGATGGGTCGGCACCGTTCCATCCGTAGATGGCCTGATGGGGATCACCGACCACGCAGAGGTCTCGTGTGTCGCCGAGCAAGGTCCGGATCAGTCGGAATTGCGCGGGGTTCACGTCCTGGAACTCGTCGACGGAGAGGTGACGGTATCGCCATCGCATGCGCTCGGCGAAGCCCTCGTCACCGGTCAGCAGGTCGGCTGCTCGGATCAATAGGTCGTCGAGGTCGAGGCCGTGCCGCTGGGCCAGGGCGGCTTGGTAGGAGCGGAATCCCTCGACCACGACATCGGCGTCAATGGGCATGTGTCGGCGACCGGACGTGGCTGCGGATGCGTAGTCGCCAGGACCGAGGCCTCGGGCCTTGGCCCATCCGATCTCGCCGGACAGCACGGCGGCGGTGGCAGGGTCTTCGCACAGATGGCGGAGGATTCCCGATCGGTGGTCGATGACGGTCGGCAGCTCGGCCCCGGTGTCGAGGCAATGGCGGCGGATGAGGGTGAGGGCCAGTTGATGGACGGTGCCGGCTCGCACGCCGGCCGTCGGGATCCGGCCCGGACCCGCGGTGGAGACCGGGACGCCATAGGAGTGGAGGCGGTCACGGAGCTCGCCGGCCGCTTTCCGGGTGAAGGTGGCCACCACGGTGTGATCGGCGGCCGCCAACCCTTGGCGAATGCGATGGGCCACGCGCAGCGTCAACACGCTGGTCTTGCCCGAGCCGGCGCCGGCCACGATGCACAGGGGGACGGACGGGAGCTCCACGGCGACCCGCTGCGGATCGGTGAGTCGGGCCATGGCCAGCTCGAATTCGCGGTCGGCGCGCGGCGACGGCGGCGGCGCCGCCCCGCCCCGCAGTGGTTCCATGTTCGCCGAGGCTATCGGTAGGGTGTGTCGGTGCTGAAGTCGTTCGCCGGTGGCCGCCTGTTCGGCGCCACCTGGGGCTCTGGCCCGGCGACCGTGCTCGCCCTCCACGGGTGGGGCCGATCGCACGCCGATTTCGACCCGGTGCTGGCGGCGGCAGGGCCGGCGGTGGCCGCCGTCGGCCTCGACCTCTGCGGGTTCGGGGCCACGCCACCTCCACCCGAAGCGTGGGGGAGCCCCGAGTACGCCGAGGCCGTGGCCGCCGTCTTCGAGGACTCGGTGCTCGCCGACCGGGTGACCGTCATCGGACACTCGTTCGGTGGTCGTGTCGCGCTCCATCTCGGAGGGCTCGTGCCCAACCGGGTCGAGCGCATGGTGCTCGCCGGCGTTCCCCTGCTCGACCGGGCCGACCGGCGATCGCAGGTTCCTCTTCCCTATCGAGCAGCGCGACGCCTGCACCGGTTGGGACTGCTCGGGGACGGACGTATGGAAGCCCTCCGCCGGCGCCACGGCTCGCCGGACTACCGGGCGGCGACCGGCGTGATGCGCGAGGTGTTCGTGCGGGTGCTCCATGAGGACTACGGCCAGGCGATGGCCGGCATCTCGTGCCCCGTCGACCTCGTCTGGGGGGAAGCCGACGCCGAGACCCCCCTCGAGGTGGCCCAACGGGCGGTCGGGCTCCTCCCGTCGGCCTCCCTCACGCGTGCTCGACGGGATCGGGCACCTTGTGCCCACCGAGGCACCGGAGGCGTTGGCCCGGTTCATCGTCGGTGACCCCTCTCGGGCGCACCCGGTAGCCGATGGCGCCGTCCCCACGTCGACGGCAATCGACCCACCGGCGTCTCCCGTGGCGGGCGGGCGGCCGTCCGGCGGCCCCAGGTGAGGGGAGCGGCGACACTCGCTGCCAACCCTTCTGCCATCGTCCACGCCCAGCGGTTCGGAACCGCCGGTGCCTGGGTGGCGGTGGGCCTCTGCCTGTTGTCGACGGTGGCGGCCGGGGCGCGTTGGTTGCGGGTGGCCCAACGCGAGCACTACCTGCCCGGTTCCGTGGTTCGTTTCGCCGGTCGTTGGTGGTTGGGCTCTCCGGCTGACGGCGCCATCGGTGCGGTGGCCATCGCTGCGGCCGTACTCGCATGGTGGTGGCCGGTCGTCGCCGTCGTGAGCGCGGCGGCCGTGACATTGGCCCCCCTCGGCTTGGGCGTCCGCGGACGCAGCGCGCCACTGCGCTGGACACGTCGGCTGCGGACCTTGGCGGTGATCTGGGTGGTCCTGACCGGGGCGCTCGTGGTGGTCGGCTGGCTGATCGGCGTGGCGCCGGTTGTGGCCGCGTCCGCCGCCGTTCTCACGCCGCTCCTCGTCGATACGGCTGCGGCACTGGTGGCCCCGGTAGAGCGTCGACTGGCCGACCGCTACGTGCAGCTGGCCGCCACCCGCCTGGCCCGGGTTCGGCCCACTGTCGTGGCCATCACCGGATCCTTCGGCAAGACATCGACGAAGAACCATGTGGCCCAGCTGGTCGGGTCTTCCCGGCTGCTCGTCGCCTCGCCGGCCAGCTTCAACAACCGAGCAGGGCTGGCTCGGGCCGTCAACGAGAATCTGGCCGACGGCACCGAGGTCTTCGTGGCCGAGATGGGCACCTACGGAGTGGGGGAGATCGCCGAGTTGTGCCGGTGGTGCCCACCCGACATCGCCGTGATCACCGCAGTGGGGCCGGTCCACCTCGAGCGGTTCGGCAGCGAAGAGCGGATCCTCGAGGCCAAGTCCGAGATACTGAGGTCGGCGGGGGTCGCCGTTCTACCGGTGGACGACGGACGCCTGGCCGCGCTGGCCGATCGGACGGCGGCACAGGGTGTCCGAGTCGTGCGTTGCTCGATCGGCGATCGGGCCGCCGACGTCTGCGTCGAGCGGACCGGCACTCGCCCACCGCCGTGCGTGTCGGTGTACGTGTCCGGCGAGCCGCTGGCCAAGGACGTGGCCATGCCGACCGGGGTCCAGCCGTCCAACCTGGCCTGCGCGGTCGCCGTGGCCCTCGAGCTCGGCCTCGACGCTCGGACGATCATTGAACGGCTCCCCGCCGTCCACGTTGCCGACCATCGGCTCTCGGTGGCCCGGGCCCCGTCGGGCGTCATGGTGGTCGACGACACCTACAACGCCAATCCGACGGGGACCGGGGTGGCCTTGGACACCCTGGTGGCAGCAGTGGATGGTGTGACCGGCGGTGAGGCAGGTGGGCCGGCACCCGGCCCCGGCGAGGAATCCGCGCCTCGACTGGCCGTGGTCACACCCGGCCTCGTCGAGCTCGGTGGTCGCCAGTTCGAGGAGAACCGGCGTTTCGGAGCGGCAGTGGCCGAGCTGGCCACCGACTTGCTGGTCGTGGGGCGCACCAATCGGCGGGCGCTGCTGGCCGGCGCCGGCTCGGTCGACCGGCCGGGCCTCCAGGTGCGCTGCGTCCGTCACCGCGACGCCGCCGTGGCCTGGGTCCGCCAACACCTCGGCCCTGACGACGCCGTGCTGTACGAAAACGACTTGCCGGACCACTACCCTTAGTCCCACCCGCAGCCCGCCCGGCCGCTGGTCGCGCCGACGGCTGTGCCCCCGTTCCGTCGATGGAGGAGCCGCCCGCCGTGCCAGAAGTCGCCGTGATCTTCGGTGGCCCCTCCCCCGAGCACGACGTCAGCATCCTGACCGGACTGCAGGCGTGTCGCGGGTTGGCCCGGGACGGGGCGACAGGCCAGGTGCGGGCCCTCTTCTGGTCGAAGACGGGAGAATGGTTCGAGGTCGACCCGGCGCTCGAGGCCGACGCCTTCGTGGAGGGACTGCCCGGCGGGGCCAAGCCCCTCCAGTTGTCGGTCACGGTTGGGGGTGGGTTCTCCGAAGCCGGCCGTCTGGGTCGGAACCGGTCACTCGTGGTCGACGTCGCTCTCCTGTGTTGCCACGGCGGGCCCGGCGAGGACGGCACCCTGCAGGCTGCGCTGGACCTGGCCGGCATCCCCTACGCCGGGCCGACGGTGGCCGGCGCCGCCCTGGGCATGGACAAGCTCGCCTTCGGGGCGGTGATGGCCGCCAACGGGCTGCCCACCCTGCCCCGGGTGCCGGTCACGGCCGAGGCCGCCCCGCCGGGTTTTCCTGGCCCCTATATCGTCAAGCCGCGGTTCGGCGGGTCGTCGATCGGCATCGACGTCGTCGAGGACTGGGACACGGCCCGTGCCCGCCTGTCGGCCAATACCCATTTGCGGCTCGGAGCGGTGGCCGAGCCCTACCGGCCCGACCTCTACGACCTGCAGCTGGCCGTCCGCAGCTGGCCGTCGGTGGAGCTGTCGGCCATCGAACGACCGCTGCGCACAGAGGAGGGCGGCCACATCCTCGACTACCGGGACAAGTACGCGGCCGGAGAGGGGATGGCCGGCGCCCAGCGCGAGCTTCCTGCCCGAATGCCGGAGCAGGTGGCGGCCGAGCTGCGATCGGCCGCGTCGGCAGTCGTGCACCTGGCCGGAGTGAGGGGGATGGCTCGCATCGACTTCCTGTCCGACGGCCGCGACCTGTTCGTCAACGAGGTCAACACCATCCCCGGCTCACTCGCCCGCTATCTCTGGGTCGACCCACCGGTAGCGTTCTCCGTCCTGCTCGCCGACCTCCTCGACGAAGCCGTGCACCGACCGACGCACGCCTATTCGGCGGCCGGCGCCGACGGATCGGTGCTGCGCTCGGCCGGCTCCATCGCCGGCAAGTTGGCCTGAAGCGTTGGCCGGCCACCGGCTCGAGCTCGATCCCGGCGAGCGACTGCTGGTCGACGTGCACCCTCATTGGACATTCCTCACCGGGCCCCTGCTGATCGCCGGCGTGGTGGTGGCCATCGGGGTGGCCCTCGACGTCGAGCTCCCTCACACCTCGGTGGCCCTGCACTGGCTCGAGGGCCTCGTCGTCGCCGTGCCCTGCCTCTGGCTGGCCGTGCGGGCGGTGCGGTGGCGCACCACCAGCCTGATGATGACCACGCACCGGCTGATCGAAGCCTGGGGCATCGTGCACCGCCGGGAGTGGGACGTTCCCCTTGATCGGATCGCCTCGGTGGCCGTGGTGCAGACCCTGCCCCGTCGGCTCATCGGCAGCGGCCGGCTGCAGCTCACCCTGTGGGACGACAACCGATCCCATTGGATCGACGACGTGCGCAAGCCGGCTGTGCTCCGCCGGGTGATCAAGCGTCGTCTGGGCGCGGGCCCTCCTCCGCGGCCTGCCGTGGACCCGTGGCAGTGATCATCGGCCGACGACGTCCTCGGTGGCGTAGGTCCCGTCCGTAGGGAGGACCCGCCATGCCGGCCGCGAGAGCTCGCCCACCTCGAGGCCGCCCAGCCGGCTGATGGCGACCACGCAGCCGCCGAAGCCGGCGCCGGTCATGCGGGCGCCCAGGACACCCGGACGGGCCTCGAGGTCGGCGACCAGCTCGTCGAGGTCGGGAGTCGAGACCTCGAAGTCGTTGGCCAGGCTGCGGTGACTCTCGCCCATCAAGCGACCGGCCTCGACCAGGTCAGAGACGGCGAAGGCCTCGGCCGTGGCCCGGACGCGGGCGCACTCGGTCACCACGTGGCGGGCTCGCCGGCGCAGAACGGGGTCGCGGAGACCGACCAGGTCGGCGCCGGTGGCCGAACCGAGGGGCCCGACGATGGCCTCGGCCGCTTCGCACTCCGCCACCCGCGCCAGGTAGCCGGACGACCGAACCGCTCGAGGACGGCCCGAGTCGACGACCAGCACCTCGGTGTCGGGAGGAACCGGCACCCGTGTCACCGTTTCGGTCCCGAAGTCGAGGAGCAGGGCGTGTCCCGACTGGCCCCCGGCGCAGACCCAGGGGTCCATGAGACCCACCGGCGCGCCGACCCGGTGCTCGGCCTCGCGGCACAGGCGGGCCACGGTGAGCGGCGCGCCCTGCACGCCGAACGCCCGGGCCAGGGCCACGCAGAGGGCGGCGCTGGAGGACAGGCCGGCACCGACCGGCAGCGTGGTGGTGACGTGCAGCGATCCGCCGGCGCCGGGGCGGGCCAGCTCGACCAGTGCAGCCACCAGTCGTGCCCATTCCGGGACGTCCTGGCCGCCGGCCTGGGCCGAGGGCTGAAGGGGAACACTGGCCCGGCCGAAGTCCTCGGACACCACGTCGAGCACGTCGCCCCCGGAAGGGGTGAAGGCAACGGTCACGCCCAGGTCGATGGCCATGGGCAGGGCGAGGCCGCCGTTGTAGTCGGTGTGGTCTCCGATCAGGTTGACCCGACCGGGACCGAAGGCCGTGATGGTCTCGCTCGGCACCGGAACGATCCTCGCACCTCCGCCCGGAGGGCATCTCCGGCTCTGCCATGCTGGCCGTCGTGCTCGACGACCTCATCGAGGCCAACCAACGCTACGCAGCCAGCTTCGACGGCCAGGGCAAGGCGGCGCCCCCGACGCGTCGCTTGGCCGTTCTTACCTGTATGGACAGCCGGATCGACCCGGCCGCCATCCTCGGGTTCACGACGGGCGAGGCCAACGTGGTGCGAAACGCCGGCGGACGGGTCACCACCGACGCCGTACGCTCTCTCGCCCTCGGTACCGGTTTGCTCGGGCTGGAGTGCGTGGTCGTGATGCACCACACGGACTGTGCGCTGGCCGGACAGAGCGAGGAGTCCGTGCGAGCACGGCTCACGGCCGCGGGCCTCACCGTGTCCGAGGCGGGGCAGTACATGGCCATGCCCGACCCGGACACCGCTCTTCGTGATGACGTCGAGGCGCTACGTCGGTCCCCGCTCCTCCCTGGGCGGCTCCACGTCGTCGGATGGCGCTACGACGTGGCTGACGGGCGGGTGGTCGAGGTGGTGTCGGCCGGCGACGTTTGACGCCAGCCGCGAACCATCCTGATGCGCTCCCGACATGAGGACAGCGGCTGTTGGCGTGCTGTACTTGACCGGGTGACCGTGAGCGACCACCATCCCGCCATGCTTTCCTGGTTCACCTTGACGACCGGGGTCGGTCCCACCTACGACCGGCAGGTTCGGCCATGAGCGGTCCGCTCGACGGCGTCCGCATCATCGAGCTGGCCGGGATCGGGCCGAGCCCGTTCGGCGGGATGATGCTGGCCGACGCCGGAGCCGACATCGTTCGCATCGATCGTTCCGACAAAGCCATCTATCCGCCACGCACCGAGCCACACGTGGACCTGCTCAATCGCGGGCGCCGGTCGGTGGCCGTCGACCTCAAGCATCCTGACGGGGTCGATCTCGTCCTCCGTCTGGTCGAGCGGGCGGACGCCCTCACCGAGGGGTTCCGGCCCGGGGTCGCCGAGCGCCTGGGACTCGGCCCCGACGTCTGCCTGTCGCGCAACCCCCGATTGGTCTACGCCCGCATGACCGGGTGGGGACAGGATGGCCCATGGGCCACGACGGCCGGCCACGACATCGACTACATCTCGCTGGCCGGCGCGCTCGAGCCCATAGGTCGGGCTGGTGATCGCCCGGTGCCTCCGCTCAACCTGGTCGGGGACTTCGGCGGTGGCGGGATGATGCTGGCCTTCGGCGTGGCCGCCGCGCTCGTCTCCGTCCAGAGGACGGGCAAGGGTCAGGTCATCGATGCAGCCATGGTGGACGGTGCCGCCGCTCTCATGACCATGACCTATACCTTGCGGGCCGCCGGCATCTGGAAGGACGTTCGCGGGACCAACATGCTGGACACCGGCGCCCCCTTCTATGAGGTGTACGAGACGTCCGACGGCGGCTACATGGGGGTCGGGGCCATCGAGCCCCAGTTCTACGCCGAGCTGCTCCGGCTCCTTGGCTTCAAGCCAGACGAGCTACCGGATCAGATGGACCGTCCGGCGTGGCCGGAGATGAAGGAGCGGTTCGCCGAGGTGTTCGCCACCCGCAGTCGTGACGAGTGGGAGGAGATTTTCACCGGCACGGACGCCTGCGTAGCTCCGGTGCTCTCACCGGGGGACGCGCCGGAGCACCCCCACATGCGAGCTCGCGGCACCTTCACCGAAGTGGCCGGTGTCGTCCAGCCGGCTCCCGCACCACGGTTCATGGGAACCCCGGGTGCCATCCGGCGCCCGCCTCCCAACCCTGGACAGGACGGCGACGACGCTCTCCTCGACTGGGGCCTGGCCCCGGGCGACATCGACGGGCTCCGGGCTTCGGGTGCCATCACCTGAGCCGCCCGACCACCGGGCCCTCGTGCGGCGACGGCCGCAGGGGCGTGTGCTCCGTTAGATGTTCACGACCGGACAGGTCACGGTGCGGGTGATGCCCTCGATGAGCTGGATGCGGCCGACCACCATCCGGCCGAGCTCGTCGACGTTGCTCGCCTCGCATCGCACGATGACGTCGTAGGGACCGGTCACCCCTTCAGCGCCCACGACGCCGTCCAGCCCGGCTGCCGATCGAGCCACGGTCGCCGCCCGCCCGACCTCGGTCTGGATGAGCACGTAGGCATTCACGGACATCTCGACCTCCTGACCTGGCCGCGTGGCCTCCGACGATAGCCCGCGGGTGCCTGACGCGTACCATGCCGGAGGTGAGCGTCCGCCAGCGAGGCGATCAGTTCCGCCGGCTGGCCCGGTCCGCGCTCACCGACCTCTTCGATCAGCGCCGTCCGTTCGGTCGCCTGGCCCTGACCCACGTTCTCATGACGGCAGGGGACACCCTCTTCGCCGTATCACTGGCCGGCTCGCTCTTCTTCTCGATCTCGCCGGGGGCGGCCAAGGACAAGGTGATCCTGTACCTGCTGCTCACCATGGCGCCGTTCGCGGTGGTGGCGCCGGCGCTCGGGCCGCTTATCGATCGGAGCCGTGGTGCCCGGCGGGCCATGGTGGTCACCTCTGCGCTCGGCCGGGCTCTGCTGTGTCCGTTCATCGCCCGGGACATCCACACCTTGCTCCTCTTTCCTGAGGCCTTCCTCATGCTCGTGTTGTCGAAGGTGTACCTGGTGACCAAGGGGGCGATCGTGCCCGAGATCGCCGCCCTGGACATGGCCGTCACCACTTCGCGCAAAGGTGACACGCGCCCGCCGACGCTGGGCTCCGGCTCCCGTCTCCCGGCCACCACCGGGCCATTGCCGGACCAACCGCTGGGTCACCCGCAGGGCGCGTCATTCGGTGCCCGTGACCCGGTCACGGCCCCCGGTGCTGCACGAACGCCCCCCTATGGCACGCCCATCGTACGGGTGGAGGACCCGGTGACCGGGGTCGAGACCGCCGAGCCGGACCTGGCCACTCTGAACGCCCGCCTCGGCCTCCTCGCCTCGCTGGCCGGGTTCGCCGCCGCCCTACCGGCCGTCCTCTTCTACAAGCTGGGTGGCTCGCCGACGGTGCTGTGGGCCGACGTGGTCGTCTTCTGCGCGGCGGTGGCCGCCGGCCTTCGGCTCCCGGTGCGTGGCGGTCGACGCCGACGTTCCACCCCCACCTCTGCCTCCAGCACTGCCCCGAGCCCTGCCTCACAGGCGATCGTGTCCGCTCCGGCGCCGGTGATGGACGACCGTTTCGCCGGCGACGCCGAGGATCTCGCCGCCTTGCGCCCGCTGGCCGACACCGAGGTGATGTTGGCTCTCGTCCCCATGTCCGTCCTCAAGGCACTCGCCGGCTTCCTGACATTCCTGGTTGCCTTCGGGCTTCGACGTGAGGGCGCGGCGACATGGTGGTTCGGGTTCTTGCTCGGCGCCCTCACCGCCGGCGCGCTGGTCGGGGTGCTCCTCGTCTCACGCGCCCGTCGCTTCCTGAGCGAACAGCAGATGCTGAGCACGGCTCTGTGGTGGGTGGCGGCCGTCGCTGGTCTCGGGGCCCTCTTCCCCTCGCGGCTCATGGAGGCCTTCGTCGCCTTTGCCGTCGGGGTGGCCGGCGCGGTGGCCAAGCCATCGTTCGACGCCCTGGTGCAGCGCCACGTGCGCGAGGCGGACCAGGGCCGAGCCTTTGCTCGCTTCGAGACTCAGCTCCAGCTCATGTGGGTGGTGGGCGCCTTCGCTCCGGTCGTGCTCTCGCTCCCGTTTGCGGGTGGCAACGCCATCATGGCCATCGCCGCCGTGGTTGGGGCGGTCTCCTATCTGAGCTCCCGCCGAACTCGGGGGGCGGCGGGCAACAGCTCGAGGTAGTGGTTCAGCCGAGCTCCCGCTCGAGGCGGTCCACCTCGTCGCGGAGTGCCAGTGGAAGCCGGTCGCCGAAGATGGCGAAGTGCTCGCGGATGCGGGGCACCTCGGCCCGCCATTCGTCGGGATTCACGGTGAGCAGCTTCTGCATGTCCTCGTCGGACACGTCCAGCCCGTTCGTGTCGATGGCGTCAGTGGCCGGGACCCAGCCGATCGGCGTCTCGTTGGCCGCGCCCTTGCCACTCACCCGCTCGAACACCCATTCGAGCACTCTCGAGTTCTCGCCGTAGCCGGGCCAGAGCCACTTGCCGTTCTCATCCTTGCGGAACCAGTTCACGTAGAAGATCTTGGGCAGCTTGTCGGGATCGGCACCCGACCCCACCGACAGCCAGTGGGCGAAGTAGTCGGCCATGTTGTAACCGCAGAAGGGGAGCATGGCGAAGGGATCTCGCCGCAGGTTGCCCACTGCGCCGGCCGCTGCCGCCGTCGTCTCCGAGGCCATGATCGACCCGAGGAAGACGCCATGCTGCCAGTCCCGGGACTGGAAGACGAGAGGGACGACGGACGCCCGCCGGCCGCCGAAGAGGATGGCATCGATGGGAACACCGGCCGGGTTCTCCCACTCCGAGGCGATGGCCGGGTCCTGGCTGGCCGGCACGGTGAAGCGGGCGTTGGGGTGGGCGGCCGGCTCGCCGGACTCGGGCGTCCAGTCCTTGCCCTTCCAAGAGATGAGGTGGGCGGGGGGCTCTTTGGTCATGCCCTCCCACCACACGTCGCCGTCGTCGGTCAGCGCGGTGTTGGTGAAGATGGCGTTGCCGTCGAGCGTCAACATGGCGTTGGGGTTGGTGTCCATGTTGGTGCCGGGGGCCACCCCGAAGAACCCGGCCTCCGGGTTGATGGCGTAGAGCCGCCCGTCGGGCCCGAACTTCATCCAACAGATGTCGTCCCCCACCGTCTCGACCTTCCAGTCCGCCAGGGTGGGGATGAGCATGGCCAGGTTCGTCTTGCCGCAAGCGGACGGGAAGGCGCCGGTCACGTACCGGGTCTCGCCGGCTGGCGACGTGAGCTTGAGGATCAGCATGTGCTCGGCCAGCCAGTTGTCATCGCGAGCCATGACCGAGGCGATGCGGAGGGCGAAGCACTTCTTGCCGAGTAAGGCATTCCCGCCGTAGCCGGACCCGTATGACCAGATCTCGCGGGTCTCGGGGAAGTGGACGATGTACTTGTTGTCCAAGTCGCACGGCCAAGGATCGTCGGCTTGTCCGTCGGCCAGCGGCTGGCCGACCGAATGCAGACACGGCACGAATTCGCCGTCGTCACCCAACACCTCGAGGGCACCGCGGCCCATGCGGGTCATGATGCGCATGGACACGGCCACGTACGCGGAGTCGGTGATCTCGACGCCGATGTGGGCGATCGAGGACCCGAGCGGACCCATGGAGAAGGGGACGACGTACATGGTGCGACCGCGCATGGACCCGCGGAAGAGGTCGGTCAACGTGTTCCGCATCTCGACTGGATCCCGCCAGTTGTTGGTGGGTCCGGCGTCGGTTTCCTTGTCAGAGCAGATGAAGGTGCGACCCTCGACCCGGGCCACATCGGCCGGGTCCGAGTGGGCCCAATAGCTGTTGGGCCGCTTGGCATCGGAGAGTTGGGTGAAGGTGCCCTTGTCCACGAGAAGCTGACAGAGCCGGTCGTACTCCTCGGCCGAACCGTCGCACCATTCGACGCTGTCCGGCTCGGTCAGTGCTGCGATCTCGTCCACCCATGCGATGAGCTTCTTGTGATTCGTGGGGGGCATGGGCTGGTACATCCTCCTCGGTCATTCGCGACAGCCGAGCCGGGCGCTGGGTAGCCACCCGGGCGTCGACATAATCCTACTTGGCGCTCCTTCGGCTCATGCTAGGCAGGCACGGTGCGACGGCCCAATCCACAGGTGGGTGCAGAGAGTGCTGGTCACTCCCATGACCAGCACCGGAGCACGCCAAATGATGGCACGGACGAGTTGGCGGTCATCCAACGGCTCCAGGCCTTGTTCGAGTCCGCCGTGGGCCCACCAGGTGGGTCGAGGGATGCGGTGCCGCCGCCCGGTGAGTTGTGGATCGGGGATGATGCAGCCGTCATCGCTTCTGAAGGTCGAGGTCGGCTGCTCGTATCCGCCGATCTCGTCGTCGAGGGGGTTCACTTCGACCTCCGCTACAGCGGCCTCGACGACGCCGGGTGGAAGGCGCTCATGGTCGCCGCGTCCGACATCGCGGCGATGGGGGCACGACCGGCTTTCGCGCTGCTGTCGTTGGCCGCGCCGGCCGGCACTGACGTCGACCGGCTCGGGGCGGGCGTGGCCCAGGCTTCGGCCGAGCTCGGCTGCGCCGTGGTCGGTGGGGACCTCTCGCTCGGCCCCGTCGTCCTGGCATCGGTCACGGTGGCCGGCTTTCTTCCTGAGGACGGCCGCCCCCCGTTGTTGCGATCAGGTGCAGCCCCAGATGACGCCCTCCTCGTGACCGGCTCGCTCGGCGCTTCGGCCGCCGGCCTGCGGCTGCTGCGGACGGCTGATCGGGATGGGGCGTCGAGGGCGGCATCGCCGCTCGACTCCGTGGGCGCTGCGTTGTCTGCGGCCCACCTCCGCCCTCGGGCCCTGGTAGCCGAAGGGGTCGCGGCTCGGGACGGAGGGGCAAGCGCGGCCATCGATCTCTCCGACGGCCTGGCCTTGGATGCTCGGCGGCTGGCCGACGCATCGCGGGTCGGCATGGTCATCGACGTCGTCCCCGTCGCCCGCGGCGCCACCGAGGACGAGGCGTTGGGCGGGGGAGAGGACTACGCCCTGTTGGTCGCCGCGCCCGAGCCGGAGCGGCTGCGCGCCGCCTTTGCTGCCTCGGGACTGGCCGAGCCACTCGTCATCGGTCGGTGCACCGACGAGCCCGGTCGATTTCTCCTCCGGGACGAGCCCCTCCCGAACGCCGGCTGGCGCCATCGGTTCTGAGCTGGCACGACCGAATTTCCCATTCCGACGCCCCGGTGCTCTCAGGAAACTCTCAGCATCAGCCATCATGATGGGAGTGATGAGTCAATCGGATGTCGATGCTGCCGCGGTCAGTCGCAGCGCGTCGGTCGCACCCTCGGCACCGGTGGCCCTGACCGGCCGCCGGATCGTGGTCGTCGACGACGAGAAGAGCATCACCGACCTGGTGAGCATGGCGCTCAAGCTGCACGGCGCCGATGTCGAAGTCGCCCATCGTGGCGACGAAGGGCTCCGGGTCATCAACTCATTCCGGCCGCACCTCGTCGTTCTCGACGTCATGCTGCCCGACTTCGACGGTTTCGAGGTTCTGAAGCGAATGAGCTGGGAGCAACAGACCGCCTCGGTCCCGGTGCTGTTCCTCACCGCCCGCGGCGACCTCGACGATCGTCTGCGCGGTCTCGCCGCCGGGGGCGACGACTACATGGCCAAGCCGTTCAGTGTCGAGGAGATGCTGCTCAGGATCGGTGCCATCCTGCGACGCACCGACGAGTTCTCCGAGGTGGCACCGCGGCTGTCGGTGGGCGACCTCACCTTGGACGAGGAGAGTTACGAGGTATGGCGAGCAAAATCCCCCGTCTCGCTCACCCCGACCGAGTTCCGCCTGTTGCACTACCTGATGGTGAACGCCGGCCGTGTCGTCTCGAAATCACAGATCCGGGACTGGGTCTGGGATTATCACTTCGAGGGCAAGGTCAACATGGTCGAGGTGTACATCAGCTACCTCCGCAAGAAGCTGGACGTGCTGGGACCGCCGATGATCCGCACGGTCCGGGGTGTGGGTTACTGCCTTCGGGCCGCCGACCCCGCGGAGGCGGGGTCCACCGGGGCGTGACGTGACTCTCCGGCTGCGCCTGCTCCTGTCGGTGGTGGCCATCGTGGCTGCCGGCCTTGTGATCTCCGACGTGGTGACCTACAACGCCCTCCGCTCCGACCTCATCACCCGGGTCGACCAGCAACTCGAGTTGGCCGCCTACCCGGTCACCCGAGCGCTGCTCTCCTCGTCGGGGATCGGTCCCCGGCTGCCCGGAGCGCCACCTACCGGCACGGCCCCAGCAGGCGGGGGATCGACATCGACGGCTCCTCGCTTCCACAATTCGCACCGCTCCGACCAGATCTTCCTCCACGGCGGCGGTACGCCCGCCGGGTCGGCACGCGGCGTGCTCGTGCCACCGGGGACCTACGGCCAGCTTCGCAGCTCGGACGGAACGGTCGAGGCTCACCTGTTCTTCAGCTATGGCGGGAAGACCCCGGCGACCCCCTCCATTGCCTCCCGCCTACCCGGCGCCGGCCTCTCGTCGACCTCCGACCTCTATTTCTCCACGTCGAGCACGGGTCCCGACGCGGTGGACTACCGGGCGGTGGCCAAGCCTCTGATTGGTGGCGGCGTGATGGTCATCGCCGTGCCACTCACCGATGAGGAGAGCACCCTTAGCCAACTGCTGCTCATCGAGGTCATCGTCTCGGCCGTGCTGCTGCTCGGGCTCGGCATCCTCGCCTGGGTGATGGTCCGTCGCGACCTCCGTCCGCTCGAGGAGATGACCGAGACGGCCGGGACCATCGCCGGTGGCGATCTGTCGTCGCGCGTTCCGGAGATGACCGGTGGCGCCGAGATGGCCCAGCTGGGTCGGTCCTTCAACTCGATGTTGGACGAGATCGAGCGCGCCTTCGCCCAACGGGCCGCATCGGAAGAACGACTCCGCCGCTTCCTAGCCGACGCGTCGCATGAGCTGCGAACACCCTTGACGTCCATACTCGGCTACGCCGAGCTCTTCGACCTCGGCGTGCGTGACCGCCCCGAAGACCTGGCCGCGTCCATGCACCACATCCGAGACGAGGCGTCGCGGATGGGCACCCTGGTGGACGACCTCTTCCTGTTGGCCCAGCTCGACCGTGAGCGGCCCTTGGCTCTCGAGCGATTGGACCTCGCCGAGCTGGTGCAGCTCTCGGTGGCCAGTCTGGTGGTGACAGCGCCGGATCGGCCCGTGACGGTAGTGGCGGGAACCCCGGTCTGGGTCGAGGGTGATCGCTCTCGCCTCCGACAGGTCGTCGACAACTTGTTGGTCAATGTCCAGCGCCACACGCCGCCAGGCTCGGCCGTCGACGTGAGCGTCCGGCTCGAGGGACAGAGGGCGGTTCTGGCCGTCCACGACAACGGTCCCGGCATCGACCCGGCCGAGGCGGCTCGCATCTTCGAGCCCTTCTACCGCTCAGATCCGTCGCGGTCGCGCCGCTCAGGGGGTGCCGGCCTGGGCCTCGCCATCGTGGCCGCCATCGTCAACGCCCATCAAGGGACAGTGAGCGTCGAGCCGGGCCCCGGCGCCACCTTCATCGTGCGTCTGCCGGCGGTTGCCGCGCCGTCCGCCGCCGTCAACCGGATCGGTGACGACTTGGACTCGCATGGGCGCCCTCCCTACCCGGGCGGACCGTCCGGTGACGTGGGCTCCGGAGCGCCGACCAAGGTCGGGCCACTCGAGGACGTGGCCGGCGTGGTCTCGACGGCCGGCACACCCGATTCGGGTTCAACCGCCCGCTGAGGACCGCGCCGCTGTCGACCGCCCGCTGAGGACCGCGCCGCGGAGGACCGCGCCGCTGGGGACCGTGCCGCGGAGGACCGCGCCGCTGGGGACCGCGACAGTAACGCTCAGGTCCGATTCTCAGCCTTTGGCACCTACCGCCCCGCCACTGAAGCCTCCGCCACCGAATCCTCCGCCACCGAGGCCTCCGGCGCCCCCGAAGCCGCCGCCACCAAGGCCGCTGGCGCCCCCGAACCCCCCGCCGCCGAGGGTCCGCCCGGTGGTTCCGGTCGACGACGTGTTGGACCCAGGAAGGGCTTCGTTGAGGTCGGCGAGGACGATCTTCTGGCCAGGGGAGACTCCCGATTGGATCTGGGTCAGAAGGTCGCCCACGACGCCGACGGTGACCCTGACCGTCGAGGCCTTGCCGTTCTCGTAACGGGTCAGCAGATGGATGGTGCCGATGGTCCGGACCGCGGACGAGGGGACGGTCGTCACGTTCGTCACGTGCTTGGTGACGAACGCCACCTCGGCTTCAGCTCCCGAGGTGAGCTGCAGGCCGTTCGAGCTGTTCAGGTCGATGGTGACCGGATAGGAGGTCGAGCCGTCCGATGACGTGCCGACCAGCCCGATGGAGGTGACCTTGCCCTGGAGCGGGTCGTTGGTCGAATCCGGTGTCACCACGGCTGCTTGGCCCACTGTCACCGACGGCACGTCGGACACGTCGACGGAGGTGCTGACGACGAAGGACCCGGGGCCCAACACCACAATGGCGGCGTCGGAGGCCGACGGCGTTCCGTTGGCCGGCGACACCGCGCTGCCCGGTTGGACGGAGATCGAGGCGACCGTGCCCGAGATGGGGCTCACCAGACTGGCGTCGTGCACGTCCTGTTCGGCGTAGGACACGGCGAGGTTGTCGGCGTCAACCGCCAATTGGTCCGCCGCCAGCTGTTGGGGTGAGGCGACAACAGCCGTCGACGCCGCCGAAGGGCTGGCGTGACTCCCACCACTGGTCGTCGGTTTCGTGGTCGGTTTCGTGGTCGGAGTGGTTGTCGTCGTGGCCGCGCTCGCCTGCTCACTCAGCGCCGTGGAGAGGGCGGTTTCGTCTGCGCTGACCGTTTGGAGGTCGGTCGTGACCGTGGCTTCGTCCTTCTGCAACTGGGCGAGGGCCTGCGTGCAGGCGGTGTTGGACGCCGACCCTCCGGAGCCCGAGCCGGATCCGCTGGGGTCGGACCCAGACCCACCGGAGCCAGGGCCACCCGGATCCGAATCTGGCGTGGTCGCCGGGGCGGAAGAGGCGTCCGTCCCTACGCCCGACGAAGCCGACGACCCCGAAGTCGTCGTGCTCTCACAGGCGGCGATGGCCGTCGTGAGGTCGGCGGCCGCCTGCTGTTGGTCGGTGTCGGCCTTCTGTTGAGCGGCCAGCAACTGGGCTTGGGCCTGCTGCACCTTGGAGGAGCTGCTGGAGGATCCTCCCGACGGCGAGGCCCCGCCGCCACTACTTGGGAACGCCGCCTCCGTGACTTGGACCGGCGCGACCAGTGAGTCTTCGGTACCAAAGCCCGCAACGTTGGCCGTGTCGGTGTCGGATGTGGCTGCGACGGTGTCACTCGTGTCCGTTGCCGTGGCTCCGCTCCCAGATCCGGAGCTCGAAGCGGTGGTCGAGGTGGCGGACCCCGTCTCGCTGTTCTCGTCGGCGGTCAATTTGGCCGCTGCGGATGTGGCCGTTGCCGCAGCCGACGCCCACGCAGCCCACAATGGTGCTGCGTCGAGAGTGGCCAGTGTCTGTCCCGCGGTCACCGTCTGACCGACCGAGACGCCCACGTTTTGGACCGTCCCCGATGCGCCGAACTCGAGGTCGGCCTGATTGGACGGTGTCACGGTGCCGACCTCGTCGAGGGTTTGGCTGACCGAGCCGGTGGTCACGTTTACCAGTCGGTACTGCGGTCCGCCTGACTGCGTCACCTCCCAGGTGATGGCCGCGGCAACGAGCAGGACGACGGCGACGACGGCCACCGTCCACCACGGCGATCGCTGACCCTTGCGGGAGCGGGCGCGCAGGGGCCGGAGCGGAGCGGGTGCGCTCGACGCCTCATCTCGAGGCTGGGCGACGGCCTCAGGCGGCCGGCGGGCCAGTTCAACCACTGGCGCCCCCGCCGCTCCCTCCGAATCCGGCTCCGGCGCCGCCGCCTCTGCCGAATCCGGCGAATCCCGTGCTGCAGCCGCTCGCACCGGGCGAGCTGATGGCGATCGTCTTGGCCGTGATGGCTCCGGTGCTACTCGCCGTCCCGACGCTGCGGACGCACTTACCCACGGCCAGGTCCGACGAGCTTGCCGACTGCTCGATCGTGACCGTGGTCGACGCCGTCGTCGTGACCGTCACCGAGCTGGTCGCATTGGTGCGCGGATTGGTCTCCTGCACGGCGATGGTGGACCCACCGACCGACGTGACGGTGCCGAAGGCGAAGTTGAACCCACCGGCGAAGCGTCCTCGGAAGCCACTGCTACTGCCGCCGCCGAATCCTCCGGACGACCCGCTACCGCCAGAACCCGATGCGGCGGAGCCGCCGCCGAAGCCCCCTGGACGTCCCCCACCGAAGCCCCCGGCACCGGCTCCGCCGCCGAAGCCAGTCGCGCCGGTGCATTTGCCCGATACCGGCTGGCTGACCCGCACGGAAGTGGCGGTGACCGATGTCGGGAGGGTGCTGGATGTCGATGAGGACGAACCGGACGAACCGGACGAGCTGCTGGGTCGGGCGCCGGTGGCCGTCACGCACGAACCCACCGTCACGCTGGCCAAGGAACCGGTGATCGTCTGGCTGAAGGTGGTCGATCCCGTGTACGTGACCGACGTCTGACCGCTCGACCCCTGGACTTCGAGGGTCTGGCCGCTGATGGCGGCAACCGTGCCCGTGGCGCCGGGAAGTGTGCTGGGCGGCGAGAAGGATCTCGATTTCGGGGTCGTGGTGGTCGAGGTGGTCCCGGCTGAGGACGCGCCGCCGCAGGCGGCGAGGGCAAGAAGGCAGGCACCGAGGAGCGCGGCGACGGTGATGCGGCGCCGACGACGCCCGGCAGGCCCGGATCGGTGATCCGAACCTTCCGTGTTGCGCACTTGATGGTGGGTGGTCATGAGCTCTCCTTGCTCTCTACTCGGTCCTCAGGGCGTCGATGGGAGCCAGACGGGCGGCTCGCCCGGCGGGATAGACACCGAAGACGACCCCGATGGCGATGGCGATGAGAATGGACCCGGCGACGGCCGCGCTGGAGATGGCGATGGGATCACTGATGAAGTGCGGGAGGACGACGGCTCCGATGAGGCCGAGGCCGACGCCGAGCACCCCGCCGACAAGCCCGAGAACCGACGCCTCCACGAGGAACTGGCGAAGGATGATGCGGGGCGCGGCACCGAGCGCTTTGCGCAGGCCGATCTCCCGGATCCTCTCGGTGACCGACACGAGCATGATGTTCATGACCCCGATGCCGCCCACCAGCAAGGAGATCCCGGCGATGCCTCCGAGCAGGACGGTCAACGTCTTGTCCACCGAGGTGGCCGTCGAGACGATCTGTTGCTCGCTCGTGATGGTGAAGTCGGCATCGGCGGCGGTGCTGATGCCGTGGAGGGAGAGCAACTCGGCGTCGGCCTCTTGGTACGCAGCCGACAGCGTGCTGCCGCTGGTTGCCTCGAGCAGGATCTCCTGGACTTCGTTCCTGGTTGTGCCGCCGAACAGCCGGTCGGAGGCCGTGGTGATGGGCACGATGGCCTGATCGTTCTCGTCAGTCGTGCTCGAAGCGCCGGCAGGGGCGAGGACGCCGATCACGGTGAAGGGGACCCCTACGATATTGACCGTCTGGCCCACCGGGTCACGGAAGCCGAACAACTCTTCGGAGGTCTCGGAGGCCAGCACCGTGACGGCGGCACGGTTCTCGACGTCGGAGGGAGCGATGAACCGGCCCTCGGCGATGGTCTGGGCCCGGACCGACATCCAGGCGGCGTTGCTGCCCACTACCGACGTGGTCCAGTTGGACGATCCCGCCGTCAGTTCTTCCTCTCTCGACGTGGTCGGGGCCACCGCCTTGATGTCGGGTGCGACCGTCTTTGACGAGAGGGCGTTGGAATCACCCATGGTCAAGGTGGACGCGCTGCCGAGCCCGCCCCGGACACCTGATCCGGAGGTCGTGCTGCCGGGGGAGACGATGAGGAGGTTGGCACCGAGCGACGACACCTCCGAGGTCACCTGGGCCTGCGCTCCTTCCCCGAGTCCGACGGTCAGTATCACGGCGGCGATCCCGATGAGGATCCCGAGAATGGTGAGGCTCGAGCGCAATCGGTGGGTCACGACCGCCTCGAGGCCGGTGCGCACGGTCTCGATCCAGCTCATCGGGATACCCCGGTCGTCACGGGCCGCCGGGTCTCGTCGGACAGGATGTTTCCGTCGAGGATGTGGATGACGCGATCCGCGCTCTCGGCCACGCCGGCATCGTGGGTGATGAGGACGACGGTCCGCCCCGACGCATGGAGCTCGGAGAGGAGATCGAGGATCTCGCGCGCCGCCGCGGAGTCGAGGTTGCCCGTGGGCTCGTCGGCCAGGATGAGATCCGGCTCGCTTACGAGGGCCCGGGCGATGGCCACCCGTTGCTGCTGCCCACCCGACAGCTCTCCCGGACGGTGGCTCTTGCGGTCCTCGAGCCCGACGCGAGCGAGCGCCCGCTCGGCCCGCGGCCGTCGGTCGGCCCGGTCGATTCCGGCGTAGGCCAACGGAAGCTCGACATTCCGTTGGGCAGTGAGTGAGGGGAGCAGGTTGAACTGCTGGAAGACGAAGCCGATGCGCCGGTTCCGGATGTCCGCCAGGTCCGCCTCCGACATCACGCTGACGTCCTCGCCGGCCAGCAGGTAGGTACCTGAGGTGGGCACGTCCAGGCATCCGATGATGTGCATGAGGGTGGACTTGCCCGATCCCGAGGGTCCCATGAGCGCGCAGAACTCACCCTGGTCGACCGCCAGTGACACTCCGTTGAGAGCGTTCACCTCGATCGTCCCCATGTGGTACTGCTTGGTCACCTTCTCCAGCTCGAGGAGCGGTGCGGTGACGACCGGGTACATGCCCGTGTCGACCACCGGCACCGGCTGGGTGTCGTCATCCTCCGTGGTGGTGGCGGCGCGGTCACTCATCCGCCACCGAACCCGCCGCCACCGAATCCACCACCCCCGCCGCCAAAGCCGCCGCCACCGCCACCGAATCCACCACCGCCGAAGCCTCCCCCTCCGAACCCGCCGGCCCCCGCGCCTCCGAGCCGGGCCGCTCCGCCCGCTCCCCGGGCGAAGGTCAGGACGGGAACCTCGATGCGCTCCCCGGCGCTCAGGCCGCTCGTGATCTGAGTGTCCGCGCCAGAAGCCGAGCCGACGGTCACGGTCTGGGCTTTGGTGGACCCTCCGGAGACGACGTCAACGGAGATCGAGCTCCCGTTGTAGTGCAAGGCGATGGTGGGGACGACGACGACGTTCTGCAGCTCCTTCACGATGATCGAGACATTGGCGGTGGCGCCTGAGTAGATCCCGCTCGGGCTGCCGGTCACGTTGATCACGACCGGGAAGGTCGCAACTCCGGTGCTGGTAGAGGCCAGGAGCCCGATGGAGCCGACCGTGCCGTACACATTTGTGGTGGCGCCACTCGGGGTGATCGTGGCCTGGTCCCCGACCGCGATCTGGCTCAGCTGGGTGTCGTCGACGGATGCGTTGACGATGTACGACTGGGTGGTCACGATCTGGAATTGGGCGCTGGAGGAGCTCGAGCTGGATGACGACCCGGTGCTGGAGGAGGACCCAGTCCCGGTCGAGGAGGACCCGGTGCCGCTATCGCCGAAGGCGGAGGAGCCCGACCCGGAGCTTCCCGTCGATCCCGTCGATCCCGTCGATCCCGTCGATCCCGTCGATCCCGTCGAGGAGGACGAGGAGCCGGTGGTGGTGCTGCCGGCGCTGACGTCTTGACCGACGGCCACATTGACGACCGTGACCGTTCCGGCGATGGGCGCGGTGAGTGTTGCATCGGCCAGTGCCGCCTCGGAGCTGTCCAGCTGCGCCTGGGACGAGGTCACGGCCGCCTCGTCCGCGGCGATCTGGGCGCTCGTGGCGTTGGCGGCCTGGTCGCTCGTGACTTTGGCCTGGTCGCTCGTGAGCGTCGCCTGGTCCTGGGCGTAGGTGGCCCAGAGGGAGGTGGCATCGACGGTGGCGAGGGTCTGGCCGGCGGCAACTTGCTGTCCGGTGGTCACGTCGACGTCGTTGACCCGGCCGGAGACGCCGAAGGACACGTTGGCCTGGTTGGCAGGGGCGATCGTGCCGGTCGCCGAGACGGTCTGGGTGATGGTGCCGAGACTGACCGTCTCGGCTTGTGAGGTGGCTGCCGCACTGGCAGGTCCTGACCGCGTGGCGAGCCATGTGCCGATGCCTGCGCCAGCGAGGAGCAGGACAACCACACCCACCCCGATACGGCGAGCGGTGATTCGTCCTCGTCCTCGTCCTTTCACGTCCACTCACCTCCGGTCGCGCCGAGCATCGACGCGCTCTCTGCCGACGGCCTCGGTCGACGAGCCCATCAAACTCCAGGCATCTAAGAATGAACGCAGAGTTTTCTGAGAATTTCCTTGGAACCCAGAGGACGGCCCTGGTCACAAGGCCACACCATGGCTCGCCGGGGCCGCTGCATCAGCCCGGGTGACCCAAGCGGGTCCGCCCCTGGTCCATCGACGAGCCCAGGGCGCCGTGCCCAGGGCGCCGTGCCGCCGGGTCGCTGGATCGCCGGATCGCCGGATCGCAGGATCGCCGGATCGCCGGCGGCACTCCTCGACGGGCGCCGAGGGCGGCGTTGGACGGTAGAGCCCGGCCATCGGCGGGTACGCGGCCCCGGGTCCTATGGCCTCCGGGCGGAGTCAGGGACTCGGGAGGGAGGAGCGGTGGGAGTGCGGTGGACTCAGGAAGGAAGGGTCCGCGCCGGTCGCTTGACGACCTTGCCGGACCTGATGCAGGAGGTGCAGGCGTTGACGCGTTTCGGAACCCCGCCGACGACTGCCCGGACCCGCTGGATGTTGGGATCCCAGCGCCGCTTGGTCCGGCGGTGCGAGTGGCTGATGTTCATACCGAACGACGGCCTTTTGCCGCAGATGTCGCACACCGCTGCCATGACGCGCCAGATCCTTCCAAGAGATTCCTGAGCAGGGCAAAAGGTTAGCATCGTCTCGTGGTCCGACAGTCACTCGGTGCGGCAGACGTCTGCCGTTTGATGAGCACATTTCGGGACGGGCTCCGGGCCCACCAGGAGATCATCAACCGCCTCAACGTCTACCCGGTGCCTGATGGCGACACCGGGACCAACATGGCCTTGACCATGGAGAGCGTCGTCGCCGAGCTGGGCGACCTGGAGGACGAGCCCGACCTCCACGACGTCTGCCGAGCCGTCACCCATGGGTCGCTCATGGGCGCCCGGGGCAACTCCGGCGTCATCCTCTCCCAGCTGTTGCGGGGTTTCGCCGACGGGCTCGATCGCGGCACGCCAACCGGCTCGGCCGACGGCCAGGATCTTGCTCGGATCCTGGTGATCGCCGATGAGCTCGCTCGAAAGGCCGTGATGCGCCCGGTCGAGGGCACCATCCTCACGGTGGCCACGGGCGCCGCCGAAGGGGCGAGCCGCGCCGCGGCGGCGGGTCAGTCCCTTCTCGAAGTGGCCGAGGCGGCTCGCGCCGGTGCCGGCGAGGCCTTGGCCCGGACCCCGTCCCTCCTGCCAGTGCTCGAGGAGGCGGGGGTGGTCGACGCTGGGGGAGCGGGATACGTCCTCCTCTTCGACGCCCTCCTGCACGTTCTCGACGACCGGCCCATGCCCGAGCCTCCCGTGGCCACCGTGGCCACCGTCCCCGACAATCGTTCCGGTGCCGACCGCCGGGCCGATCCGGCCCGGGAGGGGTTGTCGGGCCCCCGCTACGAGGTCATGTACCTGCTCGAGGCGCCGGACGAGACCATTCCCTCGTTCAAGGAGGTCTGGGCCGGCCTGGGCGACTCCATCGTCGTGGTCGGCGGGGACGGCCTCTGGAATTGCCACATTCACACCGATGACATCGGGGCCGCCCTCGAGGCGTCCATGGACGCCGGGCGCCCCCGCAACATCCGGGTGACGGACCTGCTCGAGGAGGTCGAGGAGGAGCGGTGGGTTCGTGAAGCGGCCCTGACCGCCGGGAGCGGCCCGGCCGAGAGGCGGCCCGGGCCGGCACCGGCTACCGGCGTGGTCGCCGTAGCCAGCGGCGACGGCATCGCCCGCATCTTCCGGTCCCTCGGGGTCGAAGGCCTCATCGCCGGGGGCCAGACCATGAACCCATCGGTGGCCGAGCTGGTCGAGGCGGTCGACGCCTTGGGTTCGAACGAAGTCGTGCTGTTGCCCAACAACGGCAATATCCGGCCAGTGGCCGATCGGGTCAGCGAGCTCGCCCACAAGCCGGTATGGGTCATCCCGACCGAGTCGGTGGCCGAGGGATTCGCCGCCCTTCTGGCCTACGACCCGGAGGCCGACGGCGCCTCGAACGCCGCGGCCATGGAGGCCTCGGCCCAACGGGTGGTGGCCGGTGAGATCACCCGGGCCGTGCGCGACGCCGAGAGCACGGCGGGACCCATTGCCCGCGGCGACTGGCTCGGGCTCAGTCGCCAGGGGATCGAGGTGGTGAACAGCTCGCTCGGGGAGGCGGCCTGCGCCCTCCTTGAGGCGCTGGTGACCGACGACCACGATCTGGTCACCATCATCGAGGGTGAGGAGTCGGGGCCGGCGACCACGCGGCGCATCACCGAGTGGTTGCGGGAGAAGCGACCCGAGGTCGAGACCGAGGTCCACCACGGCGGTCAGCCCCTCTACCCGTACCTCTTCTCTATCGAGTGACTCGTCCCGCCTCGTCCGCCGGGGAGGGCCGGCGCATCGGGCAGCTGGCCGCGCTCGAGGTCTCGGTGCTCACCGGGGTGGGGACCACGGCGGCGAAGGAGCTCGGGGCGCTGGGCATCGAGTCCGTTCTCGACCTGGTGTGCGACTACCCGCGCCGGTACATAGACGGGACCCGGCTTGCCTCCATTGCCGAGCTGCGGGAGGGGGACCGGGCGTCGGTGCTGGCCGAGGTGGCCCGGGTTTCCCAGCCTCCGGTCCGCCGGCAGGGTCGCGGACGCCGTCCACCGGCCCGGGTCGAGCTGGTCGTCGCCGACGAGAGCGGGCGGTTGTCGGTGGTGTTCTTCAATCAGACCTGGCGGGCCCGACAGCTCCCCGTGGGCACGCTGGCCTTGCTGTTCGGGACCGTCGGGTCCTTCCGGGGGGCTCTTCAGATGGTGAGCCCGGTGGTCGACGTCTTGCGCAGCGCGGACGACCGGGACCAGGTGGACGAGCCCCGCACGGGTCGGATCTTCCCGGTGTATCCGCTCAGCGAGAAGGCCAACCTGACGTCGGCCCGGATCAGCAGGTTCGTGCATGAGGCCCTCGACCGTGCCGGTGCCCTGGCCGACCCCCTAGCCGACGGCCGCCGCCAGAGCCTGGGGATGGTCGATCGCACGGTCGCCTTCAATGACATCCACCGGCCAACGGAGATGGCCTCGGTCGAGCCCGCACGTCGCCGCCTGGCCTTCGACGAGCTGCTCCGTCTGCAGCTGGCGCTCGTGCTGCGCCAGCACCGCCTGCAGGCGGACTCCCGCGGCATTCGCCATGCGATCGCTCGCGCCGATGGCGCCCCGACCGTCGCCGATCGGTTCGTTGCCCAGCTACCTTTCGCGTTGACCGGCGCTCAGCAGCGAGCCATCGAGACCATCGGCCGTGATCTGGCTCGGCCGCTGCCCATGCACCGGCTTCTCCAGGGTGACGTCGGATCGGGCAAGACGGTGGTGGCCGTGTGGGCGATGCTGGTGGCCGTCGAGGAAGGCCGACAGGGCGCGCTGATGGCGCCGACCGAGGTCCTGGCCGAGCAGCACGCCACGCAGGTGCGCGCCTTGCTCCGCAACCTCGAGGTGGTCGACGACCGGACATTGGCCGGGACCCGGCCGTTGCGCGTCGCGCTCCTCACCAGCCGGACGACCGGGACGGAACGTACGTCGATCGTGGACGGGTTGGCCGATGGGTCGGTCGACCTGGTGATCGGCACCCATGCACTGCTCACCGAAGACGTGACCTTCCAGTCGTTGGGCGTCGCCGTGATCGACGAGCAGCACCGGTTCGGAGTCGAGCAGCGAGCCCAGCTCCGGGACAAAGGCGCCCCCGGGCCAGCCGGCGGAGATCCCGACCTCTTGGTCATGACGGCCACTCCCATTCCCCGGACGGCGGCCATGGTCGTCTTCGGCGACCTCGACATGACGGTGGTCGATGAGCTCCCACCTGGGCGCCAGCCCATCGAAACGGCATGGGTTCGCCCGGGTGAGGATCCCCAGGCTGCATGGGACCGCGTCCGAAACGAGGTGTCGGCCGGCCACCGCGCCTTCGTCGTCTGTCCGTTGGTCGAGGGCTCGGAGCGTGTCCAGGCTCGGTCGGTCACCTCCGAAGCCGAGCGTTTGATGGCGAATGAGCTCAGCGGACTAAGGGTCGGCATCCTGCACGGGCAGATCAAGTCGGCCCAGCGCGACGAGACGATGGACAGTTTCCGCTCCGGCGAGCTCGACGTGCTGGTGGCGACCACGGTCATCGAGGTGGGAGTGGACGTTCCCGATGCCACCGTGATGGTCATCGAGGACGCCGATCGCTTCGGCATTGCCCAGCTGCACCAGCTGCGCGGCCGGGTCGGGCGCGGATCGGCGCCGTCGTGGTGCTATTTGCTCTCCGACAGTGACACCACCGAGGCGGAAACGCGCCTGTCCGCCCTCGAGCGCACGACCGACGGCTTCGAGCTGGCCGACGTGGATCTGGAGCTGCGGGGCGAAGGAACCATCCTCGGAGCTCGTCAGAAGGGACGCAGTGACCTCAAGCTTGCCCGGCTCACGACCGACCGGGACCTCGTGACCCGGGCCCGAGCGGTGGCCGAGGAGCTGGCCGCCGAGGACCCGACCCTGGCCAGTCACCCGCTGATGCTGGACGACCTCTCGGTGTTCATCGACGAGGAAGAGGCCGAGTTCCTGTTCAAGAGCTGATCGCGCGGCGCGTGCCGGTTACTTCTCACGTCTCTTGCGTCGTCGGGTGGGCTTCACGATGTCAGGCGCGCCTCGACCCCCGACAACCTCTCGACCATCGTCCTGAGCACCGTGTCCTGAGCCAGGAGGTGATCCTGGAGCTTCACCGACTCGTGGAGCACTGCGTCGGCATCCATGTACGTCTCCTCGGATCGCTTGTCAGCTGCTGAAGCGAGCAAGTTCTGACCGACGATGACCACCGACAGCAGCACGAGTTGGAGGAACGTCTGGGAGATCCAGGAGACAAGGACGACAGCGCTGTGGGAGCGGATGGCAGCGGGAAGGCTCACACAGGCCACGGCCGCGAAGAGGTACGCGCACCACATGGTCCCGACTCCCCTGGTGACCTTGACCGCGAACCAAGAGTTGAATCTGGCCGCCGCGCTCCCGTGAGGGAACTGTTCGGCGACCTTCACCGGGCCCTGGACCGGATCCCCGAACTTGCCCTGGGTTCGTGGATGGGGAAGGTAGGCGTAGATGGGGGAGTCGGGCATGCATGCACTCCTTGCTAGTCACGAGCCGATGGTCACGAGCCGATGGTCACGAGCCGATGGTCACGAGCCGATGGCTGTGAATCTTGGTAGTGATCTTCCGACCATGCCAGCGCGCCGGTTGCACCGGGCGAGTCAGTGGAGGGTGCCTTTTCGCATGGGGAGGTGGACTTGCCGTGCGGTCTCGGGTGAGTGACGTGGTGTCCGGCGGGCAATCGTCGCGGCGTTTAGAGCAGTCCGGATCCGACGGCAACTCCGACGAGGACCAGCACCGCACCGCCCACGAGCTGGCTCCGCGTTCCCAAACGTCCGCCCAGTCGCCCGCCGATCTCCAGACCGAGCAGCGACAGGGCGACGCTGATGACCGAGATGGTGACGGCAGCAGTGAGGAGACTCACGTGATAGGTGCCGAGGGCGAAGCCGATGACGGCGTTGTCGATGCTGAGTGCAGCGCCGATGGCCATCAGCCGAAGGGTGCCCGGGTGGGGATTCTTGGGTGCCGTTTCCTTCGGGCTCACGATCTCGGAGACGATCGCGTAGCAGCCGGCGAGGGCGAGGATGGCGCCTGCCACGGGTGTCGCCGCTGATCCGAGGTACCGAGCCAGGGAATGCCCGAGGAGAAGCCCGACGACGGGCATGGCCCCTTCGAACAGTCCGAAGACGAGGGCCACTCGAATGCGGAGATTCGAGTCGACGCCCGAGACGCCCAGGGCAGTTGCGGCGCCAAAGTTGTCCAGGCCGACCGACAGGGCAACCAGGAGCAGGGCGGCCACCTCCGAGAAGCTAGGCCGACGGCACCGGCCGCCAATGTGATCGTCCACGGGCCCTTGCGGAGGGCGTCGTTCAGCGGTGCCGTGACCACTTCGACGCGGGCCCTGACTGGTACCGTCGCTCATGGCCCGATCCGTTTCGGACGGGGATCCGGTGGAGCCTGCCGAGGAGAGCACCCCGGCTCCGCGGCAGCGAAGTGGCCCGCGGCACGCCAAGCCCCGGCGCTTCAAGAAGACGAAGCGTGCGCTCGTCGTTGTCGTCGTGCTCGTCGTGCTGATGGCGACGGGAGGCGTCGCCTACGGGTGGTATCTGAACCACAAGGTGGCCCGAATCGCGGTGCGGAACCTCGTCAAGGCGCCTGCCAAGGGACCCGACCTCGGCACCGAGAACATCCTGTTGGTGGGCTCCACCTCGCGGTGCTCGCTGAGTGTCCAGGCCTCGGTCTACGGGCTGTGCTCACAAGGCGTCACCGGCGTGAACAGCGACGTCGTGATGATCATGCACCTCAATCCCAATGTCCCGAGTGTCTCCATCCTCTCGATCCCGCGCGACCTCTTCATCCCCAATGCCCGGATCGAGGGTGCGTACAAGATCGACGCCGCCTTGGAGGAGGGACCCAGTCAGCTGGTGGCGGCCATCGAAGAGGACTTTGGGATCCCCATCCAGCACTACGTGGAGCTCAACTTCGACGGATTTGGAAACGTGGTGAACGCACTGGGCGGCATCTACATGTATTTCCCGGAGCCGGTCTTCGATGCATACTCGAACCTCGACGTCACGACACCGGGGTGCCACTACCTCAACGGGTGGGAGGCGCTGGCGGTGGTGAGGGCCCGCCATCTGCAGTATCAGCCGCCCGGCGACACCGACCCGGATCCCCACGACTGGCCCCAAGAGGCTCAGAGCGACCTCGCCCGCATTCGGAGGGACCACGAGTTCCTGAGGGTTATGGCCACCGCCGTCTCGAAGAAAGGCCTTGGCAACCCCGTCACCGATGAACAACTCATCTCCGGGGTCGTCGGTCAGTTGACGGTGGACAGCGGCCTCAACCTCTTCGACATGGTCAACCTCGTGCTCACCTACCACAAGGTGGACATCCAGAACGCGCCGCAGCTGACTCTGCCCGTCCAGGTCGACCAGTTCGGGGACTATTACTACAAGGGAAGCGACTACGGCGACATCGAGTTTCCGGACCAGCCCATGGACCAACAGGTCGTCGACCAGTTCCTCGGGGTCTCGGCCGGCTCCGACACGTTGAACGGGGGTCCGCTTCCTCCGCCGAGCAGCGTGACCGTCTCGGTGCTCAACGGGTCCGGCGCCTACAACCAGGCCACCACCACGGCTGCCGCTCTCGGACAACTCGGCTTCAATGTTGTCGGCACCGGCGACACCGAGATCGTGGCCCAGCAGTCCGAAACGCTCGTCACCTACAGCCAGCGGACCCCGGCAGATGAGGCCGCCGCCCAAGCGGTGGCGGATTCGATGTCCGGTGCGGTGACTCTGGCCTACGGACCGACCGAGGACGGTGCGGAGGTGACCGTGACGACGGGCAGTGACTTCACCGTCAACCCGCCGGCAGCACCGCCGACCACGACGACCACGGTGCAGGGAGCGGCAGCCACCACATCGACCGTTCCGGCGTCGTCCACCACTACCACTACGACTTCGTCCAACGGTGACTTCAGCGCTCCCAGCCCGCCGGTCCAGCCGCTGGCCCCATGGGATCCACGCTCCTGCACCGCATCAGGTGGGCCCGGTCCTTGAGGTTCCTCGCCCCCTAGCTCGTCGGCGTCACCCGGCACCGGCTGGGTAGCCGGGGGCCGAGGGCGGCGGGCCGGCCGCGGGCGGCCGGCGGCGGGCAGATAGTCGACCGGTAGCGTGGATCGAGTGCGAGTGATCGGGGGAGAGCTCCGCGGCCGTCGCTTGCGCGTGCCGGCCGGGTCGAAGGTTCGCCCCACCTCCGACCGGGTGCGAGAGGCCGTCTTCGACATCCTTTACAGCCTGGGGGGCGTCGACGGCCGCCAGGTGGCCGACCTCTTCTGTGGGACGGGCGCGCTGGGTATCGAGGCGCTGTCCCGTGGGGCGGCGGCCGCCACCTTCGTTGACCGCGATGCATCGGCCATCGGAGCCGTTCGAGACAATCTGGCCGCCGTGGGGCTCCCGGATGCCGAACGAGCCGGAGAGGCGACCTGTGTTCGCGCCGACGTCGACAGCTGGGTGAGCCGGACAGCGGCCCGCTTCGACGTCGTCTTCTGCGATCCCCCCTACGACTACGAGAGCTGGGAGCAGCTGGTTCCTCGGCTGCCGGCCGATCTCGCCGTCCTCGAATCCAGGAGTGCCGTGAACCTGCCGGATGAGTGGGCAGTGCTCAAATCGAAGCGGTATGGCGATACCATCGTCACCGTCGCCCGTCCGGGGCGGGTCGCCCAGAAAGGCCTTTCGTGAGGATTGCGCTCATTCCCGGGTCCTTCGACCCCGTGCACAACGGGCACCTCGAAGTCATCGAGCGCTCGGCTCGCCTCTTCGACGAGGTGGTCGTGGCCACCCTGCGCAACCCGCAGAAGAGCGAGCCGCTGTTCTCGCTGGAGGAGCGCCAGGAGCTCCTCGAGAAGTCCGTCGACCATCTGGGCAATGTGCGGATCGTCTCTTTGTCCACGCTCGTCGTCAACGTGGCCCATGAGGTGGGCGCCAGTGTCATCATCAAAGGCCTCCGGGCCGTCTCTGACTTCGAGAACGAACTGCAGATGGCCCAGATGAACAAGCAGCTCTCCGACGTCGAGACCCTCTTCCTCCCGGCCAGCTCCGTCCATTCGTTCATCTCCTCCCGCCTGCTGCGCGAGGTGGCCCGCTTCGGGGGCGACGTGACCTCGTTCGTCCCGAAGGTGGTGGCGGCCCGGTTGCAGGAAAAGTTCGGTTATGAGTGACCTCTTCGAGGACCTCGACGGCCAGCGCGCCGCCAACGAGCAGGGCGATGCCGAGTCCCTGATCCGAATGGCCCTGGACACGGTCCAGACGGCCAAGGCCATGCCGCTGTCCACCTCGGTGCTCGTCTCACGCGACGACCTCTGCGATGTGCTGCAGCGGGCTCTCAACAGCTTTCCCAACGAACTCCGACAGGCGCGCTGGCTGCTGAAGGAGCGGCAGGAATTCATCGCCGAGAAGGAGCGCGAGGCCGACGCCCTGCTCGAGGAGGTCAAGGTCCAGGCTGAGCGAATGGTCCAACGGACCGAGATCGTCCGCCAGGCCAATCACGTGGCCCAGCGGATCCTCGATGACGCCAACGAGGAGGCCCGTCGCCTCCGCCACGAGGCCGAGGACTACGCCGATCAGAAGCTGGCCAGCTTCGAGATCGTCCTCGACCGCACCATGAAGACGGTGAAAGCCGGTCGCGAGAAGCTCCAGGTGTCGCCCCTGCCCGAGATCGCCATCGGCGACCAAGGGGACACCACCTGGACCGGCGCAGCGGCTCCCGGTCCGGAGGATGACGTCGAGGGCTTCTTCGACCAGGACCGCGCCTGACCGCCGTGGCCAGCGACGCCGACCCGGGCCCCCTCGCCCGGCGGGACGAGGGTCGTTCGCCGTGCCCGGAGCGCAACGCCAATCCCTTCGTGGTGCCCGTGGCCGTCCTGCGCAAGCAGGCTGGATCCGTCCGTCACGTTGTGGTCGAGGGGCTGTTGTCCGGGCTCGGTCATCTTGGCGTCTTCGTCCCCGAGGGAGCGATGGTCCACGCCGATCTCGGGCTGTGCTCGGACCCGGGCGGGGTGACGGCCAGCGGCACGGTGTCGACCGATTGGGTCGGTGAGTGCCGGCGCTGTGGTGGCGCCGTCGAGGGCCGGGTGGTGGCGGCCGTGCGTGAGCGCTACGTGCCGGAGGACGCCGCTGATGAGGACGAGGACGCCTATCGGATGGTCGATGACGTGATCGACCTCGAGCCCCTGGTCCGCGACGCCGTGCTCCTCGAACTGCCCCTTGCTCCGTTGTGCGCCGAGACATGCCTCGGGCTGTGCCCGCAGTGCGGAACCAACTGGAACGAGTCACCCTGTGACTGCCGGCCTGCGGCCGACCCCCGCTGGGCCCCTCTGGACGAGCTCTGGGAGCCGCCCGGCTGAGCCGCCAGGAGGGCGGCGTCGAGTCGCCGAGTCGCCGAGTCGCCAGTCGGAGGTGGGGGCGGCGTTGCCATAGGATGCAGCCCTTATGGCCGTGCCCAAGAAGAAGACCTCGAAGTCCAAGAGCCGGAGCCGTCGTGCCTCCAACTGGGTCCTGAGGGGTCCGTCCCGGTCGGTGTGCCCGCAGTGCAGCACGGCCAAGCTCCCGCACGTCGTCTGTCCGAACTGCGGCTGGTACAAGGGACGCCAGGCGATCGACGTCGAATAGTGCCGAGAGCCGCCCGGCCGACAGGTGAGGCGCTGATCGCCCTTCCCGTCGCCGTCGACGCCATGGGTGGCGACAACGCACCCGATGAGATCGTTGCCGGAGCCCGACGGGTAGCCGAGGAGAAGGGCATCTCCGTCGTCCTGGTGGGTCTGCCTGACGCCCTGGGAGACGTCGGCGGGCTGGCGGTCATCGCCGCCTCCGAGGTCATCGGCATGGAGGACGACCCGGCGCAGGGTGTCCGTCGCAAGAAGGACTCCTCGCTCGTCCGGGCGGCCGAGGCGGTTCGGGACGGCCGGGCCATGGCCATGGTGTCGGCCGGCAACACCGGCGCCACTATGGCCGCCGCTCTCCTGCGGATGGGCCGCTTGCCCGGGGTGCTGCGGCCGGCCATCGCCACTCCCGTCCCCGATCTCAACCGACCGTGGCCGACGGTGCTCCTCGACTCGGGCGCCAATGCCGAGTGCTCGGCACCCATGCTCGTCCAGTTCGCACAGATGGGCGCGGCCTACGCCCGCACTCGCTACGGCGTCGACCGTCCGAGGGTGGCCCTGCTCTCGATCGGCGAGGAGAAGTCGAAGGGCACGCCGCTCGTGAAGGAGACGTACGCCATCCTCACCGATGAGGCCAACGGGGCGAGCTTCGACTTCGTGGGCAACGTCGAGGGCCGTAACTTCTTCGATGACCTAGCCGACGTGATCGTCACCGACGGTTTCACCGGCAACGTGGCCCTGAAGACCCTCGAGGGGTCGATGCGGTTCCTCGTCGGCGCGCTCATGGGCATCATGGGGAAGCCCGAGCTGAAGGAAGCAGCCGACGCCTTCATGCCGCACCTCTTGCCGCTCGCCGCCACCCTCGACCCGGACCGCACCGGCGGGGCCATGCTCCTCGGGGTGGACGGCGTGTGCGTGATCAGCCACGGCTCGTCGTCGGCGGAGGCCATGGTCAACGCCATCACAGTGGCTCACGACCTGGCCGTGGCCGGGCTGGTCGGCGACGTCGCCGCCTCCATCAAACCTGCCTGAGCAGCACGCCTGCGGGCGCCGGGTCAGCTTGGCTGGTTGAGCAGGTCCTTGGCGATGTGGGTGACTTGGATCTCGTCCGTGCCGGCGTAGATCTGGAAGACCTTGGCGTCGCGGGCCAGTTGTTCGACCCGGAATTCGGCCATGTAGCCGTTCCCGCCGAACAGCTGGACCGCTTCGGTGGCCACGTCGAAGGCGGCTCGGGCGGCATACAGCTTCATGGCCGAGGCCTCGGCCAGGCTGAGGCTCTTGCCGGCGGCGGACAGCTCGATGTGCCGGAAGACGAGGTTCTGGACGTTGAGGCGGGCGACCTCCATGTTGGCCAGCTTGAGCTGGATGAGTTGTCGATCGCCGATGGGCTCACCCCAGAGCATCCGGTTCTTGGCGTAATGGACCGACAGCTTGATGCACTCCTCGATGACACCGAGCGACATGGCCGCCAGTCCCGCCCGCTCGGTCACGAAATTGCCCTTGGCCGAATCCCGGCCTGTCCCCGGTCGCTCCTCCTCACTCTCACCGAGTAAGTGGTCTCGCCCGACCCGCACGTCGCTCAGGAACAGCTCGCCCGTCGGTGAGGAGTGCAGGCCCATCTTGCGGAACGGCTTCGACTGCTCGAGGCCGGGCGTACCCCGTTCGAGGACGAAGGTGAGCACCTGGCGGTCGCGGAGTGGGGTGTCGGACCCGTCGTCGAGCTTGGCGTAGAAGACGATGACATCGGCGTAGGGCCCGTTGGTGATGAAGGTCTTGTTGCCGTTCAGGATGTACTCGTCGCCGTCACGCCGGGCCGATGACTTCATTCCACCCAAGGCGTCGGATCCGGAGTCGGGCTCGGTGATGGCCCATGCCCCGACCTTCTCGCCGGTCATGAGGGGAAGACCCCATCGCTCCATCTGGGCCGGGGTGCCGAGCTTCATGATGGTGCCGCTGGCCAGCCCCACGCTCACCCCCATGGCCGTGACGATGCCGGGGCAGTAGTGGCACAGCTCGATGATGGGAATGAGGGTCATGGCCGCCGAGCCCCCGTCGCCACCGGCTCTCGCTCCTTCTGCCTTCTCGGATGCCTTATCGGATCGGTTGGCCGAGGACTCCTTGCGCTCGAGCTGGCGCTTGAACCGGTCGCGGGCCAGCTGGTCCATGCCGAAGGTGGAATAGAGCTTCCGGATGATGTCGTAGGGCGGCAGGTCGCCGAACTCGAGCTCCTCGATGTGCGGCACCACCTCCGCCTCTATGAAACGGCGGACGGCGTCGCGCACCATCAGCTGCTCCTCGGACCACTCGTACATGGGCCTGACCTCCTCGCCGCTCCGATAGCGCACGACCTGGATCGAGGCTAGTGGTGACGGTGGAAGCCATACAGTTGAGGTCGGTGCAGTTGCGGCTGGGGCACGGCCCACGACCGTCCGGCTTCGACCGGTGGGGTGGCGAGACCTTCTTCGTCGCGCTGGTGGATCGGTTCTACGAGGGGGTGGAGACCGACCCCCTCTTGCGGCCCATGTACCCCGAGGACCTCTCCGATTCGAGGCGACACCTGGCCCTCTTCCTTTCCCAGTACTGGGGTGGGCCGCCGGTCTACAGCGAGGAGCGTGGCCATCCGCGGCTGCGGATGCGCCATGCCCGGTTCGCCGTCACCCCGGCCGCGGCGACCGCATGGCTTGGTCACATGACCGCTGCGGTCGACGCCGCAGGCTTGCCGCCCGACGATCGCCGCGAACTGCTCGACTACCTATCGATGGCGGCCGAGAGCCTGATCAATACCCGGACCTGAGCGGGCCGGGCCGGCTCAGTCGGCCGGAGCTCAGGCGACGGACTCCTCCCGGGACATGTCGACGGCCACGTCCAGGGTGCGGGAGATGCCGCCACCCACGATGATGCCCGTCAATGGTGCGACATCGGCGTAGTCCCGTCCCCAAGCCGTGACCGCGTGGGTATTGCCCACGACGGCGTCGTTGGTGGGATCGAGGTCGAGCCAACCCCAGTCAGGGATGAAGACCGACACCCAGGCGTGGGACGCATCGGCCCCGATCAAGCGCACCTGGCCGGGTGGTGGAGAGGTCTCGAGGTAGCCGCTCACGTAGCGGGCGGGGAGGCCCATGGCCCGCACACAACCGACGGCCAAGTGGGCGAAGTCCTGACAGACACCTCGCCGGAAGTGGAGGACCTCGTCGACCGGTGTGGTCACCGTGGTGAAACCGGGTTCGTACGTGAAGTCGGCGGCGATGCGGTTGGTGAGGTCGATGACCGCGTCCACGAGAGACCGGCCCGCGGGGAAGGAGCCGGTGGCGTAGGCCCGGACGTCGTCGCTCGTTGCTACCAGCGGGGAGTCGAGACAGAACAAACGCGAAGCCGCCGCTTCGCTTGTGGATTCCGCAGAGAGACGATCGCGAGCCGTCTCCCAGGTGATGTCAGACGACGGCAGGGTCGCTTCGGTGACCACCACCGTGCTCGACGCGGTGACGACAAGCTCTTGGAAGGCGTCGTCGAGGGAGAAGGAGTCGACCAGGTTGCCGAAGGCGTCCATCCCCTGGCTCCAGGTCGCCGGTGCCGGCTCGATGGTGAGGTCCCTCCAACAACACTGCTGCTGGTGGGTGTCACGTGGCCGAAGGTGGGCCTCGTTGCGGGAACTCGACACCATGGCGCTGTAGCGGTAGGTCGTGCGGTGGATGATCCGGTATCGGACGGATCGATCCGGCTCAGAGGTCGTCCACGACGAGCTTGGAGGAGCGAAGTCCGAGAGGTGCGGGGCACGAGCGTCATCGGGAGGGCTCTCGGCGATCGACACCGCACCATTTTCGTGCGACAGGGGTGTCTCGGCGCGGACGGTCGACGTCGTCGGCCACCGGTTGTCGGCCGAAAAGAAGTAGGTCTCCTCGATGGACCGGTGGAGGTCGGCCAACGCCGTCTGGAGGCTTTCGACCAGCCGTGCCGGACCGTCACCGGCGAGCCGCAGGGGAGCGGCCGATGACAACACCATGGTCGCCGCCGTGCACCGCTCGAACGGCCCGTCCGAGTGTGGCAGCTCCTTGAGCGCGGCAGCCACTTCGGAGAGGCAGGACTGCACGGCGCGCGGGAATCGCTGGTTGTGGAGCAGGAACTGCAGCGTCGATCCACCCTGAGGTCGGGCCGGCATGGCCCGCCGGAAGGGCTGGTAGGCAGCGAGCGAACGGAGGACGGCCATCCAGTGGACGATGTCGTAAGGGTCGTCACCCCGGTTGGGATGTAGATCACCGGAGCGGGTGGCGATCACCCGGGTGGTCAGATCGGCCCGCTCGATGTTCTGGCCGAGGGCGAGGAATGACATCGTCTCGTCTCGGTTCATGGTGCCACCGACGATCCCACCGATCTGCTGGCAGCCGACCAAGACCCGCCGGAGCCAAACCACACGGCCCTCGCGGGACGATGCCTCTTCGAGGTGGTCGCACACATCGAGCCAGAGGTTGTTGGCCGCTTCCCATGCCTCTCGGGGCACGACCGGGCGGGCGGTCCGCAGGTTGGCCCGGGCTGAGGTCACGGCCGAGAGAACCGACGACGGGTTCTCCGTGTCCGACAGGAGGAAGTCGACCACCTCCTCCTCACTTGCCTGCCGCCTGGCACCGACCTTGTGGGGGTGACGAACCGTAAAGTCGGTGCCGAGCCCGACCACCGACAAGAGGGGCTCCCAGCCCACGTCGCGGCCCACCGGCATGTCGATGTGGGTGTCGGTGTGGACCTGGACCAGCCGTGCCGTTCCCTCGGCACGCTCGAGATAGCGCCCCGCCCAGTAGACGGCCTCGGCCATGCGGGCGAGCAGCATGGTCCGCCCCTTTGCCCCACCGCCGCGTTCCTGCGGGCCACTCACCGGTCGTCCGTCTCGATCACGACTGGATCGTCCGCGTGCTCTGTGTCCGGGCCGGGGGGACCCCGGTGGCTGACGTGGCGGGCCCAACCGTCGGAGGCGCAACCGCATTTGACGCGTCGACCGAGGCGGCAACCGAGGTCATGGCGTGGGATCGTGACAATGGCCGCGGGGGCCGAAGGGTCGTGTCCACGACCCACGTGTCCTTGCTCCCTCCTCCCTGCGACGAATTGACGACGAGCGAGCCCGGCCGCCGAGCCACCCGGGTGAGCCCACCCTGGGTGACGTAGGCCCGCTCGGGACCGAGCAGTATGAACGGGCGCAGGTCCACGTGGCGAGCAACCACTTCGCCGTCGCACAGGGTGGGTGCGGTCGAGAGCGAGACGATCGGCTGAGCGATCCATCGCGAAGGGTCGTGGTTGATCGCCTTGACCGCGTCGGAGAGCTGGGTCGCCGTCGCCTGGGTGCCGACCAGGACACCCGTCCCGCCGGCCTCGTTGGCGGGTTTCATCACCAGGCCCTCGAGGTTGTCGACCACGTACCGTCGGGACTGGTCGTCGGCGCAGTGCAGGGTGGGCACGGTGGCGAGGATGGGGTCCTCGGCCAGGAAGAACCGGATGATGTCGGGGACGAAGGGATAGATCCGCTTGTCGTCGGCGATGCCCGACCCCGGTGCGTTGACCAGGGCAACTTGCCCCGAGCGCCACGCCCGCATCAGGCCCGGCACGCCCAAGAGGGAATCCGCCCGGAAGACCTCGGGATCTAGGTAGGCGTCGTCGATGCGCCGGTAGACCACGTCCACCCGTTGCAGGCCCTCGATGGTTCGGGCGTAGAGGCGGTCGTCGTCGCCGACCAGGAGGTCGCGCCCTTCGACCAGCTCAACGCCCAGCTGAAGGGCAAGAAAGGCGTGCTCGAAGTAGGCCGAGTTGTGGATCCCGGGCGTGAGCACGACAACCGTCGGGTCACTGGTCGACGGGGAGACGGCGGAGAGCAGGTCGGCCAGCCGGCCGACGTAGGGGTCGACCGGCTCGATGCTGTAGTGGCGGAAGAGCTCTGGGAAGATGTGCTTGGTGACCATGCGGTTCTCGAGGAGGTAGGAGGCACCTGACGGGACCCGGAGGTTGTCCTCGAGCACGCAGAAGGTCCCCTCGTCGTCGCGGACAAGGTCGGATCCACAGATGTGGGCCCATATGCCGCCAGGGGGATCAATGCCGCGGCACTCGGGGTGGTAGCCGGGAGCTCCGCGGACAAGGTCGGCGGGCACCACAGCGGCGGCCAGCGAGCGCTGGTCGTGGTACACGTCGTCGATGAACAGGTTGAGCGCTGTGAGGCGTTGGACGAGGCCTGCCTCGATCCGCTGCCATTCGGTGACCGGCATGATCCGGGGGATGACGTCGAACGGCCAGGGTCGCTCGACCCCGCCCGAATCCTCGTAGACCGTGTAGGTGACGCCGACGGCCCGGATCTCTCGCTCGGCGGCTGCCTGGCGCTCGGCCAGGGCCCGGGGCCCGAGGGCGGCGAGGTGTCGCCACAGGGTGGCGGCAGCCGGACGGGGTCGACCGTCAGGCCCGAGGATCTCGTCGAAGAAAGGCCCCGGCGAGTAGGACGGCCAGCCCTCAGGCCGGGCCGCACTGCGTGCCACCTCCTCCGACGGAGCCGAGACGGGCTCCGGGTGGCGACCGGCTGATCCTCGCTCGAGGCCCGGTGGCACCCGTCCGTGATACGCCGCCTATGAAAACGGCTGGTTGCGGCACTGTTTCCACTGGATGAATCCAGTGGTCCGGTATCATGCCGACCACCCAGAATCCCTGGTCGGCGCGCCGACTGGGATTCGCCCGTCGGGCCTTGGGGGGGTGAACAGGAGAAACGGTGCCAGCAGAGACCCATATCGAGAAGGGTCCTCTCAGTCGCCAGCAGGTTCTCGACCTCATTCGGGACCTTCTGGCCGACATCCTCGAGATCGAGCCGTCCGCCATCGGCGAGTCGGCATCCTTCGCCGAGGACCTGGATGCCGATTCCCTGGCCCTCATCGAGCTGGTCGAGGGGCTGGAAGAAGAGCTTGGCGAGCGGTCGGTGGGCTTTCGGATCGAAGACGAGGATCTCGAGGAGCTTCGTACCGTTCGGGACGCGGTTGACTACGTCTACGCCAAACTCGGGGGGACCTGAGGGGCGCCGATGTCGACCACCGCTGATTCGGACACCCCGGTGACCGAATCGGCTACCTCGCCAGACGGAGCCGCAGACGTGGCCGATCTGGCCGACCGTCTCGGGTACGAATTTGGCGATCCGGGGCTACTCGAGCAGGCCATGGCCCACCGGTCGTGGTGTGCCGAGGACCTGTCCCGCACCTCCAACGAACGCCTCGAGTTCCTGGGCGACGCCGTCCTCGGCCTGGTGGTGGCCGAGGACACTTTCCGCACCCACCCGGAGCTCTCCGACGGCATGTTGTCCAAGGTCAGGGCGGCAGTGGTCAACACCCATGTCCTCGGCGAGCTGGCCCTCGACCTCGGCCTGCCGGTCCATCTGCGCCTCGGCCGGGGCGAGGACCAGTCTGGCGGCCGGGCCAAGGAATCCATCCTGGCCGACGCCACCGAAGCGGTCATCGGCGCCGTCTATCTGGACGGCGGCCTCGACCCGGCCCGCCGGTTGATTTTGTCGCTGCTCTCCGATCGCATCGCCGCAGCCGTGGGCGAGCCCGGTGAGTCGGACCACAAGAGCCGCCTCCAGGAGCGTTCGGTCCGCCTCGGCAGGGGCGTCCCCCAGTACGAGGTGGAGGGATTCGGGCCCGACCACGCACGGCGCTATCGGGCCGCGGTTTCCGTGGCCGGCCGGCCGCTGGGCTCGGGCGAGGGCCGCTCGAAGAAAGAGGCCGAGCAGTTGGCCGCACAACGCGCCGGCTTGGTCCTCGAACGCGAAGGAGGCGAAGGGGATGCCTGAGCTTCCCGAGGTCGAGACGATCCGGCGGGACCTGCAAGGCGAGGTCGTCGGCCGCAAGATCAAGCTGGTCGAGGTGCGCAACGGCCGTACCGTCCGGCGTCACCCGAGCGCCAAGCAGTTCCGGGCGCAACTCGAGGGCCGTTCGGTCAAGTCCATCGACCGGGCCGGCAAGTACCTCCTGCTCACACTGGACGACGGCGGGACGCTCGTCGTCCACCTGGGCATGAGCGGTCAGCTGCTCCGGGCCAAGTCGGCCAAGGAGCCCAAGGTGCCCCATACCCACGCCATCATCCACTTCACCCAGGGGGGCCAGCTCCGCTTCGTCGACCCGCGGACCTTCGGCGAGATGTTCGTCTCGGCGCCACCACTCGATGGCCAGCAGAGGCTTCCCGAGCTCGCTCACCTGGGCTTCGACCCGCTCGAGGACGTGATGAGCTGGGAGAAATTCTGGGTGCTCCTGTCCCGGCACAAGGGAGGGCTCAAGGCGCTCCTCATCGACCAAGAGTTCGTCGCCGGCATCGGCAACATGTACGCGGACGAGATCCTCTTCGCCGCCGGTCTCCGCTACGACCGCCAGGCCGACTCTCTGTCCTCCCAAGAGGTCCGCCGTCTCTACCGGTCCATGGTCGAGACGTTGGCCGAAGCGGTCAAGCGGCGGGGCTCGTCACTGGCCGACGAGCAGTATCGGGACCTCTTCGGTGAGGTCGGTGACTACCAGGATCAGCACCAGGCCTATGACCGCGAGGGTAAGGCCTGCCGGCGGTGCCGCGGGGTCATCGTCCGGGTGAAGTCGGGTGGACGCTCGACCTTCTTCTGCGAGCACTGCCAGGTGTGACCACCGGTGCGATCCGAGCACCGGTTGGCCAGCCCAGGGGCCCAGCAGGCTCCACTTGCCGGGCGATCCCGACCGGTAGGGTGAGCGCGCTGTGTTCCTTAAGTCGCTATCGCTGAAGGGGTTCAAATCCTTCGCCGACCCGGCCGTGCTGGAATTCGAGCCGGGGATCACGGTGGTGGTCGGCCCGAACGGCAGCGGCAAGTCCAACGTGGTCGACGCGGTGGCGTGGGTCCTCGGCGCTCAGGGGCCGCGGACGGTCCGGTCCCAGAAGATGGAGGACGTGATCTTCGCGGGCACGGCCAACCGCCCTGCCCTCGGACGAGCCGAGGTCACCCTCACCATCGACAACAGCGCCCGGCGGCTGCACACCGACCTCGCCGAGATCACCATCACCCGCACCCTCTTCCGGTCGGGCGAGAGCGAGTACGCGCTCAACGGCACCCCCTGTCGCCTCCTCGACATCCAGGAGCTGCTGTCCGACACCGGGGTCGGTCGCCAGCAGCACGTGATCGTGAGCCAGGGCAACCTCGATGCGGTCCTCGAGGCCCGTCCCGAGGACCGGCGGGCGATCATCGAGGAGGCAGCCGGAGTCCTCAAGTTCCGCCGGCGGCGGGAGCGGGCCGAGCGGCGACTGGCGGCGACCCAGGAGAACCTCGAGCGCCTCTACGACCTGGTCCGCGAGGTGAAGCGCCAGATCAAGCCGCTCGAGCGCCAGGCCAAGGCGGCTCAGTCACATGCCGTGCTGGCCGACGAGCTGCGGGCGGTGAAGCTCTACTCGGCGGGTGCCGAGCTGGGATCGCTCCAGGGCCGCCACGACGACGGCGGCCGACTACGGGACGAGCTACGGGCGACCGAGGAGGCGCTGCGGGCCACCCTGGCCGAGCTGGACGTGGCCAGCGAGCGCACGGCCGGTGAGCTCTCGGCCGAGCGTGAGTCCGACATCGCCGCCGCTCTGGCCCGGGCCGAGGGGATGGTCGAACGGGCCCGCGGCCTGATCGGCGTGCTGCGGGAGCGGGGCAGGACGGTGGCCCAGGCCCTCGACGCCGCTGCCGACATCGACGTCGTCTCCACCCTCGAGGCCGAAGCCGCCCGTCTCTCCGGAGAGCTCATCTCCACCGAGTCCGACCTGGTGGCGCTCGAGCCCGACCACGAGGAGTTGGCACTCGAGGAGGCAGCCACGGCCGCCGATCTCGAGACCCATCTGGCCGCCGAGGTGGACGGTGCGTCGCTGCGCCAGAAGGAGCGGGCCCTTACCGAGGCCCGTGGCCAGCTGACCTCGCTCGAGCGAGCCGTCGACCGCGACCGTCGCTCCCTCGACCAGCTGACGGCACGCCTCGCCACAGCCGAGCGTCGGGCCGTGACCCTCGAGGGCGAGCACCACGAGGTCCGCGAGCGACTGGCCGAGTGCGAGCAAGCTCGCCACCGCCTGCAGACCGAGGTAGCCGAAGCCGAAGAGGAGCATCGCCGCGCCGCCCACCGCCTCGAGGTGGCGGACGCCTCCGTGCGTCAGGCCGAACAGGAGCTGCACCGCTCGGTGGCGCGAGCGGATGCCCTGGAGCGTGCTCTTGACGAAGCCAGGGGGGCGGCCGGGGCCGAACTGCTGGCCGACCTCGACGGTGTGGTCGGCACCCTGCTCGATCTGGTCGAGATCGACGGCGGCTGGGAGGAGGCGACCGAAGCTGCCTGTGGAGCGTCCCTGGCCGCGGTGGTCGTCTCCGGCAGCCAGCCCGCACGCGCCGCACTCGCTCGTCTGCGGAGCGGAGGGATGAACGGACTTGTTCTCGCCCTCACCGGCGCTCGTGACGCCGGTGGCGGTGGTCGTGGCGCTCCCGACGCCGACGCCTTCTCCGACATGAAGGCCTTCGACGACATGAAGAGGGACCTCGATGCCGCCCCTCTGGGTGCCGAGCCGGTGCGCAACCACGTCCGGGCGCGCTCCGGCCGGGCCGGTGCCGCCGAGCTCGAGGGCGTCCTCGACCGGCTGCTGGAGGGGGCCTACTGCACGTCTCGAGGATGGTCCGAGGCCATCGACCTGGCCCTGTCCCGGCCCGACCTCGTCGTCGTCACCCGAGATGGCGATCGCTTCTCGCCGACGGGTTGGCGGGTCCGGGCCGAGGGCGGAACGGTCACCGCCGCGCTGGTCGACGAGGCTCGCTCCCGGGCTGCCGTGGCCGAGCACGACGTCGAGCGGATCTCGGCAGAGCGGTCAGTGGCATACGAAGAGCTGGAGGCGGCTCGGCAGGCCTTGGCCGCCGCCGTTCGGGCTGACGATCGCAACGAGATCGATCAGCAGTCGGCGCGTGCCGCCAGCCAGCGGATCGCCGAGGATCTCGATGCGGTGACCGCCGAGATCGAGGGGACCGGGGGAGACCGGGCCGAGATCCAAGACCGGATCGAGCGCGACCACGCCCGCATCTCCGCCGTCCAACAGGCGCTGCCCGGGCTCGAGGCCGAGCAAGCTGCTGCCGCCGAGCGGACCGCCATGGTCGCCGAGGAGCGCCGTCATATCGACGCTCGGGCCGCAGAGCTGGCCGGTCGTCGCACGGCGCTCGATGCACGCCAGGCCGGACTGGCCGAGCGCCGCCGCGTTCTGACCGAGCGGATGGCCGAGGTGGAGCGCCGGTTGACCGGCCACACCGACGAGCGGCAGCTGGCGGCCGAGCGCCGACGGCGGCTGGAGGGGGAGGCCACGGCCATCCGGCGACTCGCTGAATTGGTGGAGTCCTGTCGCGAGGAGCTCGACGTCCATCTGGCTGGCCTCCGCGAAGAACACCGCCGTCGCCTCGACGCCGTGCGACTCGGCGGTGAGCGGCTCGAGTCCTTGCGTCGCCAGAGGACGGCCGACGAACAGCGCATGACCGAGGTGCGGGGCCGGCTGAGCCAAGTCGAGATGGATCTGGTCGAAGCCTCGGTCCGGCACGAGGCGGTGGTCGATACCCTGCGCCGAGAGCTCGGTGCCGGACCAGAAGAGGCCACCTCCGCGCCAGAGCCGGAGCTGCCCGAGGGTGTCGACGCCGCCACCCGGATCGAGCAGCTCGAGGCCGAGCTGGCGGCCATGGGCCCGGTCAACCCGCTCGCCCTCGAGGAGCTGGCCGAGCACACCGAGCGTCACCGCTTCCTCGAGTCACAAGTCGAGGACGTGCGGACAGCCCGTCGCGAGCTGCATCAGATCATCCGCACCCTCGATGACGAGATCATGCGGGTCTTCGCCGAGGCGTTCGCCGACGTCAACGAGCATTTTTCCAACCTGGTGAGCAGCCTCTTCCCCGGAGGCATGGGCCGGCTGACCCTGACCGACGCCGAGCAGTTGCTGGACACGGGTGTGGAGGTCGAGGCCCGACCGGCCGGACGCAACGTCCGCCGGCTCTCGCTTCTCTCCGGAGGCGAACGCTCGCTCGTGGCCATGGCCTTCCTCTTCGCCATCTTCCGGAGCCGGCCGTCGCCCTTCTACCTGATGGACGAGGTCGAAGCGGCCCTCGACGACGTGAACCTGCAGCGGTTCCTCGGCCTCGTGCACGAGTTCCGGGACGAAGCCCAGCTCATCGTCGTGAGCCACCAGAAGCGGACCATGGAGGCGGCCGACGCCCTCTACGGGGTGACCATGGCCCCGGGTGGCTCCTCGCAAGTCCTCAGTCAGCGGGTGCCGCGCACCGACGACTCGCCGCTTCCCGACGGGTTCGCGGAGGGAGCGGGCACGTTCGGCAACGGGACGAAGGGCATCGAGAACGGGAACGTGAAGGTGAACGTGGACGTGGACGGCGGCACCCAGGACGGGGTGAGCGGGTCGGCGCCGGAGGCTCGGAACGATCGGCCCGCGGATGGGCCACCACCGCGGCCGGTTCCCAGTGCCGACGAGGCCGAGGCGACCGCAGATCCCGAGTCCATGGAGGACGCCGAGACGCTGATCGGACAGACCGCGGGCGGGCAGCCCATCGGTGCACATCCGGTCAACGGGCGCCGGTCGGGGTAGGGAACCGAGGTGATTGCCTCGGGGGCAATGACAGCATCGGACGCCGCCATTGCCGTGTTCGTGGTCATCCCGGTGGCGGTGGTCGCCGGTGGAGTGGCCGTAGGCCTCCGACTCCGGGGACACGGTCCGAAGTCGGCCGTCCCACCGGGCGAGGTGGCGTCCGACGCCGCCACCGACGTCGAGCTGGCCCAGAGGGCGGAGGCCACCCGAGTCGCGGAGGGATCGCCGCCGAGCACGGCCGTCGCCGAGCCGCCCGCCGCTCCCGAGGCACTCGTCGCCGAGCCCATCCTCGAGGAGGAGCTGGCCCCCGCTCCCACCTACCGCAGCCGGCTCGGGAAGGCCCGCGGGTTGCTCGCTGGTTACCTCGGCTCGGTGCGGACCCGCGGCAAGATCGACACCGAGACGTGGGACGACCTCGAAGAGGCGCTGATCCGGGCCGACGTCGGGGTCGGCGCCACCGACGCGCTCCTCGCCGACCTGCGGCAGCGGGTCAAGGAGGGCGAAGTCGATGGACCCGACGCCCTCGTGGCCGCGCTCAAGTCGGACCTCGTGGCCATGCTGTCGCCGGCTTCGGGGAGCCGGTCCCTCGGGTCTCTTGGCGACGACGGCTCGCACGGCGCCCTGGATGGGTCGGCCGGCCAGGGCGGTCATGACGGCCAGGACGGCCAGGAAGACCAGGAGGACCGCCAGGTCGACGTCTGGCTGTTCGTAGGGGTCAACGGCGTCGGAAAGACGACCACAGTGGGCAAGGTGGCGAGCCGCCTGCGGGCGGAGGGTGAGAACGTGCTCTTGGCCGCCGGCGACACCTTCCGAGCCGCAGCCGCCGATCAGCTGGCCACCTGGGCGTCGCGGGTTGACGCCGACATCGTGCGCGGCTCGGAAGGTGGTGACCCGAGCTCGGTGATCTTCGACGCCGTACGGCGTGCGGCGGCCAAAGGGCACTCGATCGTGCTGGCCGACACCGCCGGGCGGCTTCACAACAAGGTCAACCTCATCGAGGAGCTGAAGAAGATTCGCCGGATCGCCGACCGAGCTCCGGGCCGGGTCGTCGAAGTGCTGCTCGTGCTCGATGCCACCACCGGCCAGAACGGCCTGGCCCAGGCCAAGGTCTTTCTCGACGCCGTCGACGTGTCGGGCGTCGTCCTGACCAAGCTCGACGGCACGGCCAAGGGGGGCATCGTGGTGGCCATCCAGCGGGAGCTCGGGCTGCCCGTCAAACTCGTCGGTCTGGGCGAGGGAGTTGGCGACCTGCTGGACTTCGACGCCGAGGCCTTCGTCGACGCGCTGTTCTGACGCTCTGACGCTCTGACGCCGGCGTTTCCGGTGCCCGGCAGTGGCCCTGCGGAGCCGCAGCCACAGGTCGAGCCGGTAGCCTGGGGCGCCCATGTTCGAGAGCCTGACCGAGCGTTTCGAAGGCATTGTCGGCCGCCTGCGGGGCCGGGGCCGGTTGACCGAGTCCGACGTCGACGAGGTCCTGGCCGAGATCCGGACCGCCCTACTCGAAGCCGACGTCGAGTTCGGCGTCGTCCGGGGCTTCACCCAGCGTGTCCGGGAACGGTGCGTGGGGTTGGAACTGTCCTCGGCCCTCAGCCCCGGTCAACAGGTCATCAAGATCGTCAACGAGGAGCTGACCGGCATCCTCGGCGGTGAGACTCTCAAGCTCACCTACGCCGGTCGGCCGCCGACTGTCATCCTGCTCGCCGGCCTGCAGGGATCGGGGAAGACGACGGCTGCCGCCAAGCTGGCCCGGTGGTTCCGCCAGCAGGGGCGGAACCCGCTGCTCGTCGGGGCCGATCTCCAGCGCCCGGCCGCCGTCGAGCAGCTTCGGGTGTTGGGCGGCCAGGCCGGAGTCAATGTCTTCAGCGAGCCGACCGACCCGGTTGCGGTGGCGGCGGCGGGCGTGGCCGAGGCGCGCCGACTCGGGCGCGACATCCTCATCGTCGACACCGCCGGACGTCTGTCGGTCGACGAGGCGCTCATGCAGGAGATCCGGGACATCGCCGGGGCGACCGACCCCCACTACACGTTCCTCGTGATCGACGCCATGACCGGACAGGACGCGGTGACCACCGCCTCCGCCTTTCACGACGCCTTGACCCTCGACGGTGTCATCCTCACCAAGCTTGACGGCGATGCCCGCGGCGGCGCGGCCCTGTCGGTCAAAGAGGTCGTCGGCCGGCCCATCGCCTTCGCGTCGACAGGGGAGAAGCTTGACGACTTCGACCTGTTCCACCCGGACCGCATGGCCGATCGCATTCTTGGCATGGGCGACGTCCTCAGCCTCATCGAGCAGGCCGAGCGCACCCTGGACAAGGACGTGTCCGCCAAAGGGGCGGCCGCCATCCTCCAGGGGCGCTTCACGCTCGAGGACTTCCTCGAGCAGCTGCAACAGGTCAAGAAGTTGGGCTCGATCTCCGGCGTCCTCTCGCACCTCCCCGGTGTGCCCAAGGACGTGAAGCAGGCGTCCACTGCGGTCGACGATGGTCAGATCGGTCAGGTCGAGGCCATCATCCGCTCGATGACACCGAAGGAGCGGATCGACCCCGGTCTCATCGACGGCTCTCGGCGGGTGCGCATCGCCAACGGGAGCGGAACTTCGACGGCCGATGTCAACGCCCTCCTCAAACAGTTCCGCGAGATGCAGAAGTTGATGAAGGGAATGGGCAAGGGCGGAATGCCATCCGCCCTTGGGGGGCTGTTCGGCCGGGGGCCCAAGCTCACGCCACAGGCCATGTCCGAGTTCGCTGCCCTTGGCGACGGCGACGAGTTCGCCTCGCTGACCGGCGCGGGAGGCAGGACCATGATGAGCGGCGGCGAACTCCCTGCTCGTTCGGGGCGCCCGGTGTCGCGGCCCAAGGGCAAGGGGGGCAAGAAGGGCAAGGGTGGAGGCCGGGTGACTCCGAAGTCGCGCTGAGTCGCCGGTTCCCGTCGAGACCGACGTCGGGACCGGATCACCCCCGGCGTGCACGTCCAGGCTCCCAATGGTGGGAGACTGTGCCGACCTACCGGCACCCAGCACACCTGACCAGCTGGACCAGACGACGCCGGCGGCGAGGACGCCTGGAAGATGCAGAGGAGTAGAACGTGGCCGTAAAGCTCCGCCTCGTGCGGATCGGGAAGAAGAAGCAGCCCACCTACCGCCTGGTGGCGGCGGACAGCCGTTCGCCCCGCAACGGACGGTTCATCGAGATCGTGGGCACCTATGCGCCGAGAGGGCGCTCGAAGAGCGAGCCGGACGCCATTGTGTCGATCGACAACGCCAAGGCCGTCAAGTGGTTGTCTCAGGGCGCCACCCCCACGGAGCGGGTCGAGAAGCTGCTCAAGCAGTCCGGTGCGATGGACGAGCTGGCCGCGGCGAAGGCCACCCGATGACCGACGACGTCGCCCTGGACTCGGCGGAGGATGTCAACGTCATCGACGACGAGTTCGATGATGACGATGACGATGCCGGCAACCGCATGGACGGCGGCACGCCCCTGGCCGTCGTGACCTATCTGGTCAACTCGATCGCGTCCCAAGCCGACGCCGTCGTGATCAATGCCGACGAGCGAGGCAACAGCGTCCGCTTCCGCATCCACGTGGCCCCCGAGGACATGGGGCGCGTGATCGGCCGGCGGGGACGGGTCGCCCAAGCCATCCGCACCGTCGTGGCCGCCGCCGGTGCCCGCGACGGGGTGCAAACCAGCGTCGACATCGTCGACGACTGAGACCGGGGGCATGTCGCCCTCCTCCGATCGGGGTGGGGACGGCCGCCGGAACGAGCGGTTGCTATCGGTGGGTGCCATCGTGAAGCCACATGGGTTGCGTGGTGAGGTCGTCGTCGTCCTCACGTCGAATCGTCCGGAGCGACTCGACCCCGGCTCCGAGCTCCACGACGCAAGTGGCCAGACCTACTGCGTCGTGCAGGCGCGGCGTCACAAGGACCGCTATCTCGTGGTCTTCGAAGGTGTCGAAACCCTGGAGGATGCGGAAGCACGACGGGGCACCGAGCTCTTCGCCCCGCCACTTGCCGACCCGGATGCACTCTGGGTCCACGAGCTCGTGGGCTCGCGTGTCGAGGACACTGACGGTCGTGTCCTTGGCGTGGTGACCGAGGTCCAGGCCAACCCGGCGAGCGACCTGTTGGTCCTCGACGGCGGTGGCCTCATCCCCCTCCGGTTCGTGATCGACAACTCACCTGGCGAGCGCGTGGTGGTCTCCATTCCTGACGGCCTGCTCGACCTGGCCTGAGCGTGCACCATCGGGACGAGGTGGCACCGTGAACGGAACCGGAGCAGCAGCCGCCGGGGCCGGGCGGGGAACCCGGGGCACCGAGCACGGACAGCCAGTGGCACGCCCGCTCCGGGTCGATGTGTTCACCATCTTTCCCGAGGCGGTCGACGGATTCGCCGCCGTATCCATACTCGGTCGGGCTCGCCGCACCGAACTGCTCGATCTCGGCATCCATGACATCCGGGACGCCGCCGCCGGAGTCCACCGCTCGGTCGACGACGCACCCTTCGGTGGTGGAGCCGGCATGGTGTTGGCACCGGAGCCGCTCTTTCGCATCGTCGAGCACGTGGCGGCCTCGCCCGAAGGCCTGTCACGGCCGCTTCTCCTGCTGTCGCCCTCCGGTCGCCGCTTCGATCAGCGGGTCGCCGAAGAGCTGGCGGTGTCCTCCGGCTTCTCGCTCCTCTGCGGCCGCTACGAGGGCGTCGACCAGCGGGTGGCCGACCATCTGGTGGACGGCGAGCTGTCTGTCGGTGACTTCGTGCTGGCCGGCGGCGAGCTGGCGGCCTTGGTGGTCCTCGAGGCGGTGGCCCGCCTACTGCCCGGTGTGCTGGGAAACGACACCTCGACCGAGGAGGAGAGCTTCGTGGCCGGCCTCCTCGAATACCCGCAGTACACCCGCCCGGCCGAGTTCCGGGGATTGGCCGTGCCCGACGTACTCCGTTCCGGTGACCACGAACAGATCCGTCGCTGGCGCCGTGCCCAGGCACTGGCCCGCACCGTGGAGCGGCGCCCCGATCTCATCGGGGCCCGCGGCGGTCTCACCGACGAGGAGGTCCGCCTGCTCGACGAGTTCGGCGAGGCCAAAGGCCTGCGGGAGGGGGGCTATGATGGCTGAGCCCGTACGTCCCGGAACCGACGCCAACAACTGCCCGATGTCGGGGTCCCGAACCGGCGGGCTCTTTGCAGGATCGCCGCAGCGGCGCCTGCCACGAGCGGTCGACGAACGGCTGGGGAGACGCCTGCAATGAACCCGACGGACATCATCGACCAGGACAGCCTCCGGGACGACGTGCCCGATTTCCGAGCCGGCGACACCGTGAAGGTGCACGTCCGGGTGGTCGAGGGGTCGCGCGAAAGGGTGCAGGTCTTCCAGGGCGTGGTGATTCGCCGGCAGGGGACTGGCGCTCGGGAGACCTTCACGGTGCGTAAGGTCAGCTTCGGGGTGGGTGTGGAGCGGACGTTCCCGGTCCACTCGCCGGTCATCGCCCGGACCGAGGTCGTCTCATTGGGGGACGTCCGTCGGGCCAAGCTCTATTACCTGCGCGAGCGTCACGGCAAGGCCGCCAAGATCAAGGAGCGGCGGACTGCCCGGGGTTGATCGGCTAGCGGTGAGACCCGTCGGTCTCGCCCCCCGTCCTCCGGGTCTGGCCACGGACGTTGCTCACCACGGTCGGTGCCCGGCCGCTCCGCCACGCCGATGAGCGAGGAAGACCTCGAGCGCTACGAGTCGGAGATCGAGCTGGCCCTCGTCCACGAGTACCGGGCCGTCGTGCCCCTCTTCTCCTATGTCGTAGAGACCGAGCGGCGGTTCTATCTGGCTAACGAGGTGGACGTGACGGTGCGCTCGGACACCTCGCCGGCTTGCGTAGAGGTCAACCTGACGGACGCCTGGGTCTGGGACATGTACCGCCCGGCCCGATTCGTGCCGTCCGTCCGCATTCTCACGTTCCGTGACGTGAACATCGAACGGCTGCCGGAAAAAGACCTGTGACCGAGCGCGCCGGCACGTCCCGGCGCGACACCGGCCGCCACGGCGAGGACGTCACCGCCCGCTGGTACCTCGACCACGGCTACGAGCTCCTCGATCGCAATTGGCGGTGTCGTGAGGGTGAGCTCGATCTTGTCGTCCGCTGTGACCGCACGGTTGTCTTCTGCGAGGTGAAGACGCGCACGAGCGACCGGTTCGGAACAGGGTCCGAGTCGGTGTCACCCGCCAAGTGCCGCCGCATCCGGCGGCTGGCCGGTCGTTGGCTGGCGGAGGGCGGGTCGAGGCGTCTCGGTCTGGGTGGGACGGTTGATGTGCGCTTCGACGTGGCCTCGCTCACGGCTGGCATCCTCGAGGTCACCGAGGACGCCTTCTGACGGCGCATTCCTGCCGGTGGGGGCTCCGAGGACCCGATGTCCGGACGCCCCGGGGGCAACGGATCTCCTAGGGTGACGAGATGCCCGACCAGTTCGAGACCTTGCTCGTCACGCGTCACGAGGGCGTCGTCACCGTCACCATGAACCGGCCCGAGCGAAAGAATGCTGCGAACGGGACCATGTGGCGCGAGCTATTGGCCGTCTTCGACGACGTGGCCACCGACCGGGAGGCAAAGGTGATGGTGCTCACCGGTGCCGGTGACGCCTTTTGCTCCGGGGCGGACCTCGGGGACCCCTCCGACGTGGCCGGACGTCCCGGCGACCCCTACCTCGTCCAGATGCGGGCCCTTGGCGACGTCGCCCTGCGTCTTCATCGGATCCCCAAGCCCACCATGGCCAAGGTCGGTGGGGTGGCAGCCGGTGCCGGCATGAGTATGGCCCTCGGCTGCGACCTCGTCGTCGCCTCGGATACGGCCCGCTTCTCGCAGATTTTCGCCCGGCGTGGCCTCACCGTCGACTTCGGCGCTTCGTGGCTGTTGCCCCGTCTCATCGGGCTGCACCGGGCCAAGGAGCTCGCCTTCTTCGCCGAGATCATCGACGCCGAAGAGGCGGCGGCTTTCGGCATCGTGAACCGAGTGGTGCCAGCAGATGAACTCGACGATGTGGTGGATGGTTGGGCTCGACGCCTGGCTTCCGGACCTCCGCTCGCTCTGTCCATGACCAAGACGCTGATCAACAACTCCCTCAACGTCTCCTTCGACCAGGCGCTCGAGGCCGAGGCGCAGGCGCAGTCGGTGAATTTCGCCAGCGCCGACACCAACGAGGCCTTGCGGGCCTTCATCGAGAAGCGGGAGCCTCACTTCACGGGTCGTTGATCGTCCGCTCCGAGGGGCGGTGGACGAGAGCCATCCCGTGTTCTTTTTTTGAAACTGCCCATTTTGTCAGCATAGGCTGACAATCGTCAGGATAGGCTGACAAATTCGAGGTCCGCCAAAAAAAACAATTGTGCCCGCCTTCCAAAATCTTTTGAACAGAGGTTGGCGGCCCTCCACTTTCGTCTCGCCTCTGTGACACCCCACTCGTAGGGTGCGTTCGGTGCCTCGAGCGGCCAGGCACCGTCGGTCAGAAACGTGCGGCCCTCCATCTCCCCGTCCGGCCGCGCCTAATGGCCGGCCCAGCGTCATGCGGAGTCGCCGTGATCGCCGCTATCTCGTCAGCCATGGTCCTCGGTGTCGAAGGCCGCCCGGTTTCCGTCGAAGTCCACGTCTCGAACGGCCTCCCCGGATTCACCATCGTCGGGCTCCCCGACACTGCCGTCCGGGAGTCACGGGATCGAGTTCGGGCCGCGCTCCTGTCGAGTGGCCTGCCGTGGCCACAGCGGCGCACGACGGTCAACCTGGCTCCGTCGGGCGTGAGGAAGGGCGGAGCCGGCCTCGACCTCCCCATCGCCGTCGGATTGCTCGTGGCCCAAGGCACGTTGCCCCACGAGGCGGTGAGTCGGCTGGCCTTCTGTGGCGAGCTCGGGCTGGACGGATCACTGCGCGGTGTCCCCGGGGTAATGGCCCTTTGTGAGGCGGTCCGTCCCCTCACGATGGTGGTGCCTGTCGAGGCGGCGGCCGAGGCGGCGATGGCAAAAGCAGGCGATCTGCGAGCGGCAGCCACGCTGGCCACACTCGTGGACCAGCTCCTGGGGCGACAGCCGTGGCCAAACGTCTCGACCAGCGCCTGGCCGGCGACGGGCCGGTTGGATCGGGGCGACATCGGCTCGTCCACCCCTGACCTTGCTGATGTCCGTGGCCAGCGCGTCGGCCGCCGGGCCCTCGAGGTGGCGGCAGCCGGTGGTCACCATCTCCTGTTGGTGGGGCCGCCGGGTTCGGGCAAGACCATGCTGGCCGAACGGCTGCCCGGCTTGCTCCCCGACCTCGACCATGACCGGGCCACCGAGGTCAGCCGTATCCGCTCGGCCGCCTCCCTGCCATTGGGTGACGGGCGGCTGATCGTGTGCCCGCCGTTCCGCGCTCCGCACCACGGGACGTCGACCGTGTCCATGATCGGGGGCGGTAGCCCCTCGCTGCGGCCGGGCGAGATCAGCCTCGCTCACGGAAGCTTCGGCTAATGTACCTAGAGTGAAGGCTGCGGGAATATATGCACGAATCTCGAAGGACAGGGACGGTGCCCAGGCTGGTGTGCGCCGTCAGACGGACGAGTGTCGCGATTGGGCCAGGCGCCATGGAGTAGTCGTTGCTGAGGTTTACGTGGACAATGACATTTCGGCCTATCGGGGCAAGCCCAGGCCTGAATACGAGCGGCTTTGTTCAGACCTCAAGGATGGTCGACTTGATGGAGTGATCACCTGGCACCTTGACCGTTTGCACAGGCAGCCCATCGAAATGGAACAGTTCATCAACCTGATCGAAGCGACCGGGGCCGAGGTCCGAACAGTCAGTGGCGGTGATTACGACCTGTCGACGTCTGACGGACGAGCGATGGCACGGGTCGTCGGAGCATTTGCCCGGAAGGAATCAGAGGACAAGAGTCGCCGGATTAAGAGCCAGAAGCGCCAGCAATCACGGGACGGCAAGCGGACGTGGGGCGGAACGCGGTCATACGGATATAGCCCTGATCACACGCGAACGGTGGCAAAGGAAGCAGCCGTCATTTCAGAAGCGGCTAGGCGAGTTATGGCCGGTGAAACGCTACGCTCGGTTTGCGCTGACCTGAATGAACGCGGGGTCCCAACAGTGACCGGAGTCCAGTGGTCATCCACCGTTCTGCGCCGCATCCTTGTTTCCGGCGCCGTTAGTGGCCAAGTCGAACACCTGGGAGAGATCGTCGCCGCAGGCGACTGGCCGCCAATCCTCACTCCAACGGACACCACTCGATTGCGCCGCAAGCTTCTCGATCCATCGAGGCGGACCAATCGAGCACCGCGAAGGTACCCGCTGAGCGGACTGGTGCTCTGCGGACTGTGCGGTACGAAGATGGTGGCACGGCCCCGGGAAGATGGAGCTCGCCGGTACTTCTGCGCAAAGGGTCCGGGGTTCAAGGGCTGTAATCGAATGGCCATACTGGCTGAAACGCTCGAGGAATTCGTTGCCGAGGCAGTGCTCTTCCGGCTCGACACTCCCGATCTACAGAGGACCTTGCTTCACGTCGCGGCCGAAGACGACGAAGCTGACCTTCTTCAGACTGAGATCGATGAGGCGCAAGAGCTGCTTGATGCTCTTGCGGCAGCGCACGGAAATGGAGACATTTCGCTTCGGGAATGGCTTCTGGCTCGTAAGCCGGCGGAAGCTCGTAAGGAAGAAGCGAGTCGCCGAATAGGCCATCTAAGTGGATCGTCAGCCATCGAGGGGTTCGTGGGCCATGGCATCAATCTACGAAGCCAATGGACCGAGCTCGACCCCGCTCGCCAAGGTGCAATCGTCGCCGCTCTGATCGATCATTTGACCATTAATTCGGCTCTGAAGGGCCGTAACTTCTTCGATCCAAGCCGAGTCGGAGTCAGCTGGCGAATTTAGGCTGACGCCAGTCGTCGGCCTCACATTGAGCAGAGTCGCAATCCGACCCAAGGTGGCAGGCTCGGCAACTTCGACCGAAATCCCTTGGGCGGCGCAAGTCATGGCCACCCATTGACGAGCGACTAGCTCCAGAGAGTCTGTTGAGCGGGCAGATCGAGAATTGAATCCACGACGATCTATGCCTGGGTCCGCTTCACTTTTGTCGCAGATGACCCGAGCTGCCCTCATCTGATACCTGCCGACCTAATCATGATGTGAAGTGTGTGGCACCACCTGCCTCGAGACCGTGACGCCTTCCTTGCAGCACAACCGGTTCGTTGGCAACGAATCGGCTAAGCAGTCTCCGATACGGTCCAGCATCGATGCTCCACTCTGTGGGGATCGGATCTACTGCCCGATCTGTACCTTCATCATCCTGAGGGACGTCACCCGGAACGTCACCCTCGCCAATACGAAGTGTCCATTGAACGTCACCCTGACCCGATCTGCGTTCGCTCGGCCGTTCGCCGTGGCCGTTCGCCGTGGCCGTTCGCTACGTCACCCTGGCCGCTCGCTACGTCACCGTCATGCCTGGAAGGGCCGCTTCGATGTGAACGTGATGGTGCAAAGCTCTGAGGGAAGTCGGGCGCCAGGCCCTCGTCCCGGCCTCAAGGGACGGCGGGGGCGGGCCGCGACGGCGATGTTCTGTTCCGCCGTCGCCTCGACGAGCTCGGTTCCATCACCGGTCTACACTCGGCACTGGCCATGTCTGTCGTGCCCACGCCGACCGGTGGCCTTGCTCCCGCAAGGAGCAGATAACTCCAATCCGACCTCACTCTCCCATTGATTTCAGACCTGGCAGTAGGACTACTGAAGCTCAATCAGCACGACGTCAGCGACTCGACGAATCTGGTGCCGACCAGGGAGGGTGACGTCAGCGTGGCGCCCGACTCGGTGCTGCTCGGGCACGTTCACGCGGCCTCCACGACGCTGGTCGGGGCGCGCGGCCCTCGGCGACGGTGTCAACCACCACCATTCATGCACGATGCTCATAGGGACCTGTGTGCCCCGGAGCAACTCGTCCACGCGCACCCTAACCGACGGCTCTTTGGCACTCGTTTCCCGTGGCTCCCTGATCCACCTCCGGCATTTGCGCATTCATGAACCGTCGGCCCCAGTTCTTTGTCACACCTCCTGAATACCTTGAACACGATTGCAAGGGGTGCCCCTTGCCGGTGAGAGGGAGTCGTCGTGGCGTGGATGCGGATGATGGGAGCGGACTCGGTGGCCTACCACCGCGAGACCATCATCGAGCGTGGCGACGACTTCCCCGTCGCCGGCCTCGAGTACTACGCCTCTCGGGGTGAGACCCCACTCCTCTGGGGCGGGATCGGGTGCCGAGTCGCTCGGCCTTGTCGGCCCCGTCGGCAACCCTTCCTACGACGCCATCTACGGCCAGGGCGGGGCTTGTGATCCTGTAACCGGTGAACGCCTGGTCAACTCCCGACGACCGGGCATGGAGCTGGTCATCGCCGCCCACAAGTCGGTAGCCCAGTTGGGTGTCCTCGGTCAGGTCGAGCACATGCTCGCCATCATGGATGCCGAGCGGGACGCCACCCTCGCCTACCTGGATGAAATCACCAAGGAGCGGGGCGGCCGACGGGGCGTGGTCGCGGTCTCCACCCCCACCACGGGCCTCGTCTACGCCCACGCCCGCCACGCCACCACCCGGGCCGGGGACCCCGGCCCCCACGACCACGTGCTCATCGCCAACGTGATCGAGATGCTGGATGAGAAGGGCGGCGCCAAGGCCCCCGACACCACCCTCTGGCGGGAGCACCTCCACGCCGCCACCATGGTCGGACGGGTGGCCTCGGCTGCCCAAGCAGTGGCGCTCGGCTACGGCATCGAGGGACCCCGGACCGTCGGGCAAGCTCGGCCACTGGAAGATCGCCGGCATCCCCGACAAAGCCCTGGCCCTCCACTCCAAGCGGGCCGCCGAGATCAACCAGGCCGTGGCCGAAGAGGGCTTCGACTCCTACCAGGTCCCGACGGGTGGCGGCCCGGGAGACCAGAAAGACCAAGCGTCACATCCCGGTCGATGACTTGTTGCCTCGGTGGCGACAAGAGCTCACCGACGCCGGCTTTCCACCCGAGCAGCTGGTGGCCGACATCGAGCGGGCCGGGCGCGGAATACCAGCGTGAGTACTCGCCCACCAGGGTCCTCTGGGACCGGGAGCTTGCCAAGCTGACCAACGACGTGCTCGAGACCTGATGGGACGCTGTCTGCCCGGAAGGTCTTCTCCAAGCGCGACGTGATCGTGGCCGTCGCCCCCAAGGTCTCTACGGCTTGCCCGCCGCACGAGTTGGAGAAGGCGACCGAACGAGTGCTCCGAGATCCCGATGCCATCCCGCTGGTCGGTGTCCCTCGGGCCAGCGAGCGGGCCTTCGCCACCGCCCACGTGCTGGCCACTGAACAAGCGATCGAACGGGCTGTGGAGCGAGGCGTGGACAACCTCGACGCAGCCCGGGTGACACGCCGAGCTGGCCGCGGGTGCGATGGGCCGCCAGAGCGCTGTCCTCGGGTCTCCACTGACCCCCGGTCAGCGGGCGGCAGTCCTCGGGATCGCCACCTCGGGCCGGGGAGTGGAGCTGGTCGAAGGAGTGGCCGGGTCGGGCAAGACGACGGTCATGGCCGCCGTCCGGGATGCTTTCCAATCCGGAGGGTTCACGGTCATCGGCACCTCGACCTCCGGGCAGGCGGCCAGGACGCTCGGTCGGGAAGCTGGGCTTCGCGGAGTCGAGAACGCTGGCCTCCCTCCGGTGGCGCATCCAACACGATCGGATGCACCTGACCGAAGGCCACGTCCTCGTCCTCGACGAGGCGGGGATGGCCGGAGACCGGGACATCGCCTTCCTCCTCGACCATGCCCGGATGCGGGGAGCCAAGGTGGTCATGGTCGGTGACGATCGCCAGCTCGGTGCCGTGTCGCGTCGGCGGGGCCATGGGGGCCCTCGTCGAGCGCCACGGAGGGAACGTCCACGTCCTCGACCAGAACGTCCGCCAGCACCACGAGGCCGAACGAGAAGCATTGGCCGAGCTGCGCGCCGGCGATGTCACCCGGGCCGTCGAGTTCTATCTCGGCCAGGACCGGGTGACAACCGAGCGCACCCGGGATAAGGCCCTGGCCAAACTGGTCGACCGGTGGGCGAAGGATGCGCTCGCTGACCGGGACGCGGCCATGTTCGCCTGGAGGCGAGCCAACGTCGCCGAGCTGAACCGCCTGGCCAGGGAGCGGATGGTGGCCGAGGGACGGGTCACTGGGCCCGAGCTGGTGGCGCCCGGGGGGACCCCCTTTGCTGCCGGAGATCGCGATCGTCACCCTGGCCCCGCTGGCCCATGGCCAGATCGTCACCTCGGAGCGGGGAATCGTCACTGCCGTGGGACAGGACCAGGAACATCTGCTGGTCCGGTTGGAGGACGGCCGACAGCACCGCCTGGAGCGCGATGAGATCGGAGCCGCCCAGCTGGCCCACGGCTATGCCACCACGGTCCACCGGAGCCAGGGGGCCACCCACGATCTCGCCCACGTCTACGAGGACGGGGGCGGACGGGAACTGGCCTACGTGGCCATGAGTAGGGCCCGAGACGAGACCCACGTCTATCTGTGTGCCGACGATCTGGACCAGGCCCGAGAGGACCTCTGCCGCAGCTGGGCGACCGAGCGTCGGTGGAAGTGGGCCATCGATTCCGGCACACCCGAGGTCGCCGGACGGGAGTCTCTACCTAGGGAGCTGGTCTCCCTCGAACGGGAGGCGCTCAAGCAGGAGCAAGCCGGACTGTACGCCGTAATGCCCCGATATCTGCGTGACGAGATCCGGGCCGCTCAGGACCGGTGGCGGGCCGCCGAAGCCCAGCTCTCCAGGCTGAGGACCAACAACGGCATCGACTGGGGCGGTCCGATAGGCGAGGCGGCCAGCGAACTCTTCGTGGCACATCGGGCCCACTTCGACCACCAGTTGCACGCCAGAGCCACGTTCCTCTCCCGCATCCAGGCCCGTTTCGCCAGGTCGGCCGATCTTGAACGGATCGCCGAGGCCGAACAGAAGTTGGCCGAGCTCAGCCAACCAGAGGAGACCCGGCTCCTGGAGGCGCGGGATGCGGCGGACAGGAAGCTCGCCGACTTGCACAGCGAGGCAACGGACGGGGAGCGCTGGCGGGCCGAGCATCCCGAAGTGAACGACCGGCTGGGCGAGATCGGCAGCCAGATCTACAACCTGCACGCAACGGTTGATACCGACCGCTGGACCGTTGATAAGGAACTGAACCCCCGACCGGAGCCGGAGAGGTCACTAGAGCGCTCGTCGTCCTACGAGCACAGCAGTTCGATCGAACACGATCGTGACTATGGGTTTGGGATGTGAGTCCAGTGCAATAGCGACATCGGTACCGCAGTGCCGCCGCGGTTCGAAGCTGGACCTTTCCTGTTGGCCGATTCGCGCGTCATCTTGGCGCCCCTCGTTCCGTGTCAGGACGATCCCGCGTGTGCATCAACGACTTCTACTCATGTTTGTTGGCGGCCTGCTCGCATTCGCTGAAAATCTTCTTGACAGGTGGGGCTCGACAGTTCAAGATCGGCACCAGTACCACGTATCGTGAGCATCTCGCTACGAATAGTGGTGACCTGAGGGCCGACCGGCGTCGCCTCCAGGTGTTGAGGGGAGGCGGTCATGAGGAATCTGACTGCTCGGAGCATCCAAGTGACGCGCTTCATGGGTGTCACGGCGCCACCGGCGACGGGAGGCGGCCTTTTGGCACCTCATCGCGTTGCCGATGATGGTAGTCGGCGGAGCCTGGCGAATCTGGTTCGGATCCCGCGCTTCATCTCGATCTATGTCGTCCTATTGCTAGTGGTGGCGACGCTGGTGGCCACTGCAACCCCGGAGCTATCCCGGCACCCTCTACGCCCAGAGGTCGCAGCCCGTTCAGCGGACTACAACTTCGGACAGGGCTACGTCATGGGGGCGGGCGACGGAGGAATCTTTAACTACGGAACGATTCCAAATCCGCCCGACGGCTATGAATCTGGGCAAGACACGATGGTCGGGATTGCTGTCGACCCAGAGACTCAGGGTTATTGGCTTGCTGGGTCGGACGGCAAGGTCTTCAACGTCGTGGACACCCCTAATGACGGCGGGTTGACGAGCGCCCCACCCTCTCCGATTGTCGGCATTGCAGCCATTCCGAATGGAAGCGGGTACTGGATTGTTGACTCCCAAGGATCGGTCTACGCCTTCCCGTCAAGTGCTCCGTGGTGCGGCAACGCGCCGAGTGGATCGGTCATCGTTGGAATAGCTGCCGATCCGACTGCTGACGGCTATTGGTTGCTCGGTTCCAATGGCGCGATATATGCCTTGGCGGAGGGTGACTGTGGCAATGGCGTCCCGTACCTCGGCGGCGCCAACGAATTCTCGCCGCCACCCAGTGGGTCCATCGTCGGCATGACTGCGATGCCGAACGGATCTGGTTACTGGTTGGTGGCGTCGAACGGTGGGGTCTACAACTTTCCCAACCAGCTTGTGGAGCCATACGGCAACTCGCCTTTCTACGGGGCAGCAGCCTACGCGCCGTTACCGCAACCGACCGTCAGTATTGCCTCGACTCCCGACGGTGGAGGCTATTGGCTAGCCAGCGCCGACGGCAGCATCATCGCGTTCGGCGACGCGCAGTATTTCGGCGCCATGTCGGGAGTCACGTTGAACAAACCAGTCGTTGGGATTGGTGCGCCATGATGTATCTAATGCTCTCCATAACCGATTTGCTGACTACGAGAACTATTCACGAGATCTAAAACGACCGACCTGACACGGGTCCGACCGCTCTTCCTGGAGCCGCACGGGCGACATGTCGTCGTCGTTATCGAGAGAGCGGAGGGCAGCGGTGCCAGAAGATCCGAGCACAGCCGAAAGCCCATCCCGTTGGCCGTGGCTTCGCAACGCCAAGCGCGGTTCGGCCATTGTCATTGGAAGTATCGCTCTCGTCGTCGTCCTGGCCGCAACGATCGGGATCTCGGTGTCCCACGCCGTGTCGCCTTCCTCTCAGAAGCGCTCTCAAGCAGCAGCGTCACGTGTGAGGACCGTTTCACCAGCCCTCGCTGGTAAGGAGTTGCCGAAAAGTTCGATCCAGTCCTCTGGACCCACCGAGGGCCTTGCGCCAACGGTCTCGATACCGGGTGGCTCCACCACTGGTCAAGGCTCATTCAACGCGGTGACGTGTCAGAGCACCTCAACATGCCTGGCCGTCGGCGCAGACGCCAGCGGAAATGCGGCCGTGGCAACAAGTGATGACGGTGGTCAGTCATGGACGGGAGACTCAGTGCCCGCTGTCACGGCAGCGCTGAATGCTGTCGATTGTGGTGATTCGACCCAGTGTGTGGCTGTCGGGCAGGGAGTGATCATGACGTCATCAAATGATGGTTCGACCTGGAGCCAGTCCGCAGTTCCAGTAGCCAACACGACGCTTTTGGGAGTCGCATGCCCTAGTTCCCTCACCTGTATTGCCGCGGGAGTCTCGCCTATCCAAGGCCAGCCCTTAACGGGTGAGATCCTCACATCTCAAGACGGAGGAACGACATGGACGGCGTCGGACCTTCCGCCCGATACCGATGGATTCGGCGGCATTGCGTGTCCGACCACCACCTTCTGCGTTGCCGTCGGAGGCTCGATTGCTGTCTCTACCGATGGAGGCCAGACCTGGACTCTCGAGGGTGTGAACGACGGAGTCGGCACCGGCGTCCTGCGATCGGTCTCGTGCTCTACCGCGACCCAGTGCATCGCTGTGGCCGCAAATGGTGTCGGTCGGATCAGTCCAAACGTATCTGGGCTGGCGGTGGAAACATCTGACGCCGGGGCCACCTGGCAACCGGTGACCATGCCCGCCGGCACCGCCTCGGTGGATCAGGTCGCCTGCACGAGCGGCAATCAATGCTTTGCCGGGGGATTCGACAACGCCAGCGGTGATCCGGCGAGCTTTGCCACCTCTTCTGATGGTGGTGCATCTTGGCAGGTACAACCCGCTCCCGGCGGATTGTCACAGATTGCCGGACTGACGTGTCCGGCAATGAACGATTGCGTGGTCGTGGGAAGCGCCGGGTCGTCCTCCTTCGCGGTCACGACAGCCAATGGCACCACCTGGGCCGCGACCCGCCTTGCCCAGTGATGACCGAATCGCGTCACGTTGTTCCAGCTCACCAGATGAAGGTGGGTCTTCTAGCGACGTTGCGCACTGGTGGGCGAGAGGAGCGACGGACATGACGAGTAGAACGCAACGATCAGACGGTCACCGTGTGCGAAGAGGTATCGGTCGATCCTCGGTCGCGTCCCTTCCACTCGTTATGGTCACCTTGCTAATCGTGCTGCTGCTCCCAAGCGCGCAGCCGCTTGAGACTACCGGTCCAAAACCGACCGCCCGCCTAACGAGCGGTGGAGGTCCTCTTTACCAGGCTCCCGAGCTTTGGGGTGGTGGCGACCCCGACGAGCCTTGCACCACCTGCTCCGTGCAGTCGCTGCTCGGCGAGTCGCAAGACCAAAGTGTGCAGCCCGACGCCCCGGTCAATCCGGTGATCGGGGACTACACGACAACAGACCCACTCTTCTCAGTTCCAGCTGCTGGGGCGGATATGGACATGGACTTGACCTATGACTCAGAAGAAGCAACATCGGAACAGGCCGCCGGCGACAATGGGGGGCCCTTGGGCTGGGGATGGTCCAGCGAGATGCTCTCATCGATCACCATCAACGGCAATCAAGTGGTCGTCAATAACGCTAACGGCTCCGAAACTGACTTTTCTGGTTTGTTGGACGGTGACGGGTGTGTCTTCAACTTGGGAAATCTCTACGGCTTCAGCGACTACCTCGATTATCAGAGATATACGCTCACCGGAAGTCAGACGGACTACTGCGCTTCGAGCCGGGTTGACGCTGCCCTCGGGTCGGACGGTTATGGCCTTTGGTATTTCGAAGGCGACGGTGCCACCGAAACCTATGGCTGGAACGGACAGCCCATCTACATGGGCAGCCAAGAAGACAACGATGCGGTCACCTTCAATAGGCCCGGGCCCGGCTCAGGTATTTGCCCGAATTTCGGGGCGGGCGTTTGCCTCACGGAAACGGACGCCGGTGGACGATCGGTGATCCTTGAAGTCGACGACTTCGGGCTGGCTGTAGCCGTCATCGACCCCGATGGCAATGAATGGACGTTCGGCTACGACTCAAATCAAGACTTGGCATCGATTACTGGACCGTTGACGTCGACGGTGCAGCGGTATTACTACTATGTCGATTATCCCTCTCCGTACGACCACGAGATGCAGGGCAGCGAATCGCCCGATGGTTATGTAACGACGATCGATTACTACTCGTACGGAATGGTGTCTGGCGTCGAAAGCCCAGTTGGGGGTGAGACGTCCTACTCCTACACGGTGACTGATTGCGTCACCGACTCGTTGGCATGTCTCGAAGGCCCGCAGTCGACCCTCGTCCAATATGCCGACGGAGAAAACGACAACGATGCCTATTATGACGGCGTCCTCGAAGGCGAATCGTTTGGCTCCTCGACAACCTATGCCGGAGCCGGGAATCAGAACTGGTCGTTTGATTGGGAGTGGGCCAATCCCGACACCAACCAACCCCAGTATGTGGACGTGCCACTAATCCTCGTCTTGCCGGACGGGCTGACGGCAACAATTGTCTACGACGCCGCCTGGAACGTGGTGTCGTATACCGATCCGTACGGCAACACGACGAATTGGATGTACAACGACACCGCCAGTAACTACCTCCAAGAGCTGTGCTGGATGGCAGAACCAGGGGTAAGCGTTCCCTCTAATGCTTCGTGCTCCAACCCCCCAACCGGGTCTACGTCATACACCTACGACTCCTACGGCCACGTGCTGTCCGAGACCGACCCGTTGGGCAACACAACTCGGAGCGGTTACTACACCGACGGTGAGCTGTGCTGGGTGGCACAGCCAACTGTCACCGGCGGGAGTTCGTGCGGTGCCGATAACGGAGGGGCACCGACTCAGGCTCCGGCTGGCGCGACCGCTTATACCTATTGGAATGGAAACGTTGCCTCGAAGACCGTGGCTTACAACACGACAGCTATGCAAGATACGCAAACCGTATACGACGCGGACAGCCAGCCTCTTTGGGAAATACCACCCGATGGGTACGGCCATGGTAGTCCGGGGGACAACGTCTACGAGACCTACACGACGTACTACACGTACGGCGAGCCCAATCAGGTCACGGCCCCGCTCGACCGGGTGACTACCTACACCTATGACGCCGATGGCAACGTCCTGACCGTGTCCGATCCGCCTCTCGGCGGTGGTCTTCCTGGTCCCGTGACAACCAATACGTATGACGAGGACGGTCGGCTCTGCTGGACGATTCAGGCGATGGCCGTTACGGCGGGAAGCTGCAATCCAACGGGTCCGTGCAGCGATGGCGCAGCTCCCACAGGCAGCACGTGCGAGACCTACTGGGCAAACACGACGGCCATCGCTACAGAGACAGATCCCAACGGCCATACGACGACCTACACCTACGGCGATCCCCAGCACCCGACGGATCCCACCGTCATTGCCGACCCGATGGGTACGGCCGTCACCTACGAGACCTATAACACCCTCGGCCAGGTCTGTGAGAAGGGTTCCAGCGCGCAACCCTGTGGAGCGGTCGCCACCGGAGACGCCAGTTGGAACTACAACGATGACGGGGAGCTCACCTCGGCCACTGACCAGGACGGCGAAACTTACAACTACGGCTACAACGCTCGCGGAGACCTGACCAGCACGGAGAATCCCTTAGGGATCTACACGGCGGATGCCTACGATAACGACGATCGACCAATCCAACAGGTAAACGCCTTTCTCCAGACAGGACAGACCACGGTGTCCCAAAACTATGACGCCGACGGACGCGGTCTGCTATACGGCACCGTTTGCGACATCGGCCGGCTGCTCTACCCCTCCGACCGGAGTGGGCGTGACGGTCAACACACAGTGGAATGCTGCCAACGAACTCGTCAACTCGGGCGACAACAACGGCACCAGCGAGCAAGTGACGTCTACGTATTCCTATGACAGCGATGGGAACCTGCTGACCGACACGGACGACAACGATCTAACGGTCGGCTATGGCTACGACGATGCCGAGGAGGTGACCTGCATCGCCTATCCGATTATTGCCAATTCCACCTGCAATCCTACGTCTGGTCCGCCCACTGGTTCCGTGGTCCTGCGCACCTACAACCCCGACGGCGACCTGGCATCAGTGGAAGATTGGCTTGGCAATACCACGCAATTCGAGAATTACAACGAGTATTCCCAGGTCGGCCTCATTGCCTATCCCACCACTAAGGCCGAGTCGCTTCAGTATGGGTACGACTCGGCTGGCAACCTCACGTCAGCTGACTATTTGGGCAAGACCACGGGAACGAACGGTTGGAACTACAACAATGACGAAGAGGTGGACTACACCAACCAACTCGGGGATCTCATCTCACCCAGCGACACCTACAACAATCAAACGCAAATAACGCTGGCCTCGAATCCGACGGGAACAGGGTCGATCGCCGATGAATATACAAATGCCGCAAACGGCGAGATTAAGATCGATGCGCCCCAGTCCTCTGGAGAGTCGGCGATCAACTTCAACTACAACGGCGGAGCGCAGCTCACATCGCAAACCAATCCGAACGAGCCAGCGGCTACGGCCGACACTTCCTATGGTTACAACAACATCGGTGAACGGTGCTGGTCGGTAGCGTCCTCAGCTGTCACTACCGGCACCTGCGGTACCTCCGTGCCCACCGGCGCCACTTCCTACCAGTGGAATGCCTACGGACAGTTGTGTTGGTCAGGCGTAACAACGTCACCTTCGGATAGCTGTTCGTCACCGCCGAGCAAAGTCACGACCTACACCTATAACGGGCAGGGCCTCCGCATGACGGAGACGCCATCGAAGGGCACCGCACTCACCTTCACCTGGGACACCAACGGGCAGGATCCACTTCTGATCGACGATGGGACCTACGCCTATATATATGGCGATCCGCTCTTCGGAGGGACAGCTCCGATCGAACAGATCAAACTGAGCACCAGCAAAGTCGATTATCTATCCTCCATTCCCTCCGGTGTACAGGACGTGTTCAAATCGTCAGGCGCGGTCGATCAGCAAACTGCCTACACCACCTATGGTCAAGAGGTACTCGAGGCCGGTACGTCGCAGGTGACCGCCTTCGGGTTTCAAGGCACATATAGCGACCCATCGGGGCTTGACTACATGGTCAACCGCTACTACGACCCGACGAGCGACCAGTTCCTCTCGGTCGACCCCGACGTGAACCAGACTCTCCAGCCGTATGCCTTCTCGGGCGATGATCCGTTGAATGCTTCGGACTCTCTGGGCCTTTACTTAAAGGTCTGCCAGGGAAGCGAGTGCACTGGTGGTGATCAACACGTTGGTGAACCTGGCTACTCAGGCGGCCCACCCGGGCCTGGCGGTGCGACCTACACGCTCGAGCCGAACCCGGCTGAGCAGAGTTCAGGAGGAGGAGCAGCAGGAGCAAGAGGAGGTGTCAGCCCTTCGCAGCAGGCCTACGACCGACAAATCAGACTGGAAGAGATTGAAGCGGGGGAAATCATTGCGGCGCATAATCGTGCCGTACTTCAAGTTTCGGCGTTCTATCAGTATTTAGGTTTATTGTCGGTGCCAGGTGCCGCTGAACAGGTTGGAAGCGCGCTAGCGACTGAAACGGGTAAACAGGTCATTCTCAATTGCATTCTGGCGGTCGCTTCGTGCTTGCCGGGTTTGGCTCCCTCGACTCCATTCGAAATTAGAAGCACTTCCATCCTTCGTTCTATAGGAACTGAGACCACCATGGCAACGGGAAACCGCAACAATTATTCTGGGCAAGTGTACGGTGGAGAAGGTTCGAGCAGTCCCATCGGCGCTGAGGAACAGACCGTCTTCGATATAAATGGTGATATCATCCCCGGGCCAGATCCCTGAGTTTACTTCTGAAGATGTGTCGTGATTCGAGATTTGGTTGTGTGCCAGACCACTGGTCCCGCTCCTCGGCAAGTCGGAAATGCCAGACGACGAAATAGGCAGCGCTAACCTTCAGGGATATCGTCAGATGACAGACGAACAGAAAATCGCTGAAGCTAAGAAGATTCTTTCCACTGCTCCGTCTGATCCCCGGGAATGGAACATAGAGACCTGTGGGGTTGCTTTCGTACTGGCGGAGCTCTCTTTTGATCATGGCGACTACATCCTGGCCAGTAAAAGCTGGGGTCAGTTAGTTAGTTACTTCATCGCCCAATACGGTGCAGGAGATGAAGGAGATGTTCTACCGTCTGCCTACAACGCGGGCTTAGCGCACTGGCGTTTAGAAGACTCGCTCGGGGTGATCGCCGTCACTAAACCGGTGTACGACTATTGGGTTAACGAACAGATGCCGACGGCCCGGAGTCTACGCGTGCTTGCCGCAATGGCGCGGCTGTACATGTGTTCAGTCAGACCACGCGAAGCGTCACAGCTGAACAAACGCGTGGTTATCGGATCGTTGCGGCATGGGCGATTTCTTCGATTCATGAGATCGCTCGTCTTTCAGGCCGTGATCGGCCTTGGCCTTTATAGCCTGTCGGGGAGACCTGAACTCGAAGGTCGAATGGCAAGGCCGAAGATAACCCGTTGAGCACGGCACATAAAATGCCGCGGATGTCAAGAGCCTTTTCTAACGACGGATGATGTACATAGGACTTGCGATGCTGGATAGTGTCAGCGGAGCTACCAAAGGTGTTCGGAAGGAGAGCCGAGCGAGGAAGTCCCGGTGAGGCATCAGTACCGCCACCCCGTTCGACGCCGAATCGGCTCACCTTCGCGCTGTAGGTACTTGCGAACCGTATCCCCACTGACGTTCAGCGAAATCGCGGGCCAGTCTTGCTGGAGCGCGCCAGCTAAGTAGGCATCGACGAGTTGAGCTGCTTCGCCCATAGTCAGGCGATGTATGACCTGCCGAACGGTTTGAAGTTCTGGTCTTCGGGGCGTTTAGGACCCGAGTTCTTGGAGGTGGGCGAGACGTAGTCCCTGGTCAGAGGTGTTTGAAAACATCGCGATCACCTCCACCGGCTGTGACACATGTAGCACCTGCGCAGTTTCGGTTCGTCAAGTGACATTGCTGGACACCACCACACGGTGGAGTGCTGTTCTTGGACGAACTCGGTGAGTTCCCGACCGTTGTGCTCGATGTCCTCCGACAGCCACTCGAGGAGGGTGTGATCCGAGTGAGCCGAGCCCGAGGGACGATCGAGTACCCAGCAAGGTTCATTCTGGTAGCGGCCATGAACCCGTGTCCTTGCGGGGAGGGAGGGCCTCCCGGGTCCTGTCGATGCAGTGAGGGGACCCGAGCCCGATATGCACGGCGAGTCTCTGGGCCTCTACTCGACCGCTTCGATATCGCCGTCCGGGTCGACCGGCCCGACGTCGACGAACTGCTGAGCGACGAGCGTCTCGAAGACACAGCCACTGCGGCAACCAGGGTGGCGTCGGCCCGCCGGCGAGCCGCCGAGCGGGGCGTCCGGGTGAACGCCGACCTGCCCGGAGCGGACCTCTCTCGCCACGCCCCGCTGTCCGACTCCGCTTCGGCCCTGCTCGAGCGCCGCCTCCGACGCGGGACGCTGACTGCCCGGGGTTATCGACGCACCCACCGGTTGGCGAGAACCCTCGCCGATCTCGAAGGTGCCCCGCTGGTCGAGGCATGTCACGTCAGCGAGGCTCTCGTCCTCCACGGGGATCGAGCTTTGCTGCTCGGGGAGGGCGGCGATGGGTGAGCAGGCGGGCGGGCCTGAGGATGGCGACGATGCCCGGGTTGTCCACGCTGCAGCCTTGGCCGGTCTTGCGGGCATGACTCCGGCCCGACTGGCTCGGTTGCTCGATGGTTTCGACCCCTCACTGGCGTGGCACGCGGTGGCTGCCGGGGCTCACCCGGGCGACCCCGAGCGCCGGTTCGAGTCGGTCGCCTGTTCTACGGATGTCGCCACCGTCGGGGATGCGTACGTCGAGGCCGGCGTGTCGATTCTGTTGCGCGACACGGTGGGTTACCCGGCTCGACTGGTGGGCGACCGCGGGCAGCCGGCGGTCCTCTTCGCCCGGGGTGACCCATCCTGTGTCGATCGTCAGCCGAGCGTGGCCATCGTCGGAACCCGCGCCGCCACCCACTATGGGCGAGGCATGGCCGCCGAGATCGCAGGCGATGTCTCAGCAGCCGGAGTGACCGTCGTTTCGGGCCTCGCCAAGGGCATCGATGGTGCCGCCCATACCGCGGTCGTGCGCCGACACGACCGGGGCGCCGAGCCCGTGGCCGTCGTGGGCACCGGGCTCGATGTCGCATATCCGCGCAGCCAGTCTGCTCTATGGGCTGCGGTGGGCGAGCACGGCGCCGTCGTGAGCGAGCAACCGCTCGGAACGCCGCCACGACGGGGAGTGTTCCCGGCTCGCAATCGCATCATCGCCGCCTTGTCCGACGTGGTCGTTCTGGTCGAATGCCACCACCGGGGCGGCTCGCTGTACACGGCCGAGGCCGCGGCGCGCCGCGGCATTCCTGTGGGTGCCGTCCCCGGGTCGGTGCGCAGTCCGGCTTCGTCGGGCTGCAATGCGCTCATCGCCGACGGCTGCTTCCCGGTTCGCGATGCTGCCGACGTGTTGTGTGCGATCGAGCTCGCCCGAGCCGAGCCCGTGGCACGGCCAGGGCCGTACCGACTGAGGCACGGGCAGCAGGGACGGCAGGGTGGAGGCCTCGTCGGCCACGAGGGTCGGCCTCGGCACGCTGCCGGCCGTCCGGAGGTAGAGCGGGCCAGCGACGAGCAGCGTCGCGTGCTCGAGGCTGTGGACGACCATCCGACCGGCCTCGAGACCATTCTGCTGCGGACGGGTCTGCCGATTGCCGCTGTCGCCCTCGCCTGCGAGGAGCTCGTCGACCGTCAGGCGGTGGTCACCGGTCCAGGCTGGTGGGCGCGGGCCTGACGGTCAAGGATGCCGATCAGGCCGGCGGGAAGCTCCCGGTCTGCCAACCGATAGCCGTCGAGCTGACCGGGCCGGGGCTCGGTGGGGACCCGAGTGCCGGAGCAGAACAGCTGGCCAAATGGGTCTGGGCGCCGTACCAAGTGGCAGTGCCCGGCGCGTGCCAGACCAGCCAACACAACCCGCCGGCCGAGCGAGTGGCGAGCGTCACCGCGCCGGGGGTGGACGGGTCTTCGGCCACGCTCACGGTCGTCGCGCTGGTGGTCGGCCCGGACACGAAGGAGAGCGAGGGCTCGGCTGCCGACAGCCGGGCGATGTCGGCGGCGGCACCGGTGACAGCGGCGCCGCCGGCGCCCGAGGCGCCGAGGCCGGCGATGCTGGCGTCGCCACCACCAGCGCCGAGGCCCGAGGCCGCTCCGAGGGCGGTGGAAAGCGACTGCTGGGCCTGGACGCTCTCGGCCAGGGCCACCTCGGGATTTCCCGACACCGAATCATTCGACGAGCCGGTCGTTCCGAGCGTTGCCTTGGCCGCGAGGAGAACGAGGACGGCTACAACCACCATGCTGATGGCGACCACGACCATCGAGAACCCGCAGTCGTCGCGGCGCCGTGACCTCCCGCTGAGCTGGCTCGACCGAGCTGCCTCCTCCACCGCCTGCCTCCTGGGTCGCCACCGACACGATGGCCCAGTGCAGGAATCGGCACATCGCTACCCCCACTTGAGTCAGCTGCGGCCCGTGTCGTCACCGGGGCGGGCAGAGGGCACGGCACGTCGTGCATGGGAGCCTGGGTCGGCCGGCCCGGGGACCAGCGGCCGGTCGATGCCGTGCCCTTAGGCGTCCTGCGCCTGCATGACGACGGCCTCGGGGTGCACCCGGTACTTGACCCTGACCTCGCCTGGTCTCCGCATCGGGTAGGTGTCCACCCCCAGGTACTTCTTGGCCAACGAGTCGATGTGGGCGTCGGCTCCGTCCTCCGTGGCATCGACCGTGCCCCGCACGACCAGCACGTTGTAGGGATCGTCGGGATCGACGATCGAGACGGCCACATGCGGGTCCCGGCTCAGGTTCCGATCTTTGACGCGTCCCCGTGCCGTGTTGAACACGACGTCGTCACCGTCGAGGTCGATCCACACCGGTGTGAGCTGCGGATGACCGGCGGCGTCGACGGTGGCCACGTTGGCGAGGACAGGCCGCCCGACGAGGGCTCGTGCCTTGGCCGACAGGGTTGTGGTTGCCATGCGGTTTCTCCTCTTTTCTTCTCCGGTGTACCGGTCCGATGCTGAGCCACGAAACACACTAAAGGTGAGTGCCCATTCGGCATCCGGCCTGCTGGTACCGTGCCGACCCATGCGCATTGGTGCCCACGTCCGGGCCGGGACGGGACTAATGCCGGCTCTCTCGAGGGGCGCCGACATCGGCGCCGCCGTCGTTCAGATCTTTACTCAGAGCCCCCGCATGTGGAAGCCTTCCCAGTACAGCCGCGAACTCCTCGATGCCTACCGGAGGGCACAGGGCGAGCACCCAACCGTGGGCTCGACTTTCTGTCACGCCACCTATCTCATCAACGTGGCCGCGCCGGACCCCGGGGTGGCGGCGCGATCCCGCAGCTGCTTGGCCGCCAACCTCGAGGTGGCGAACGGCTTGGCCGCAGACGGTCTCGTCCTCCACATCGGGAGCCACCGGGGGACCGGCTTCGAGCATTCGCTCCCGGCGGTGGTCGATGCCCTGCTGGTCGCGCTCGATGGCGCGCCACCGCCGGTGACCGGCCATGACCCCTGCCCAATCTTGCTCGAGAACACGGCCGGGGCCGGCGCCACCATCGGCCGCACGTTCGAGGAATTGAACGCGGTCATCGAAGCGGCGGGCGCAGACGAGCGCCTCGGCGTCTGCCTCGACACCCAGCACCTGTGGGCGTCGGGGACCTCTTTTGCCACCACCGAGGAGGCCGACGATGTGGTGGCGGCGCTGGATCGCACCGTGGGCCTCGAGCGCCTGCAGTGCCTCCACGTCAACGATTCGAAAGTGGTCCTCGGCGCGAACCGCGATCGACACGAGAACCTGGGGGAAGGGACGATCGGCGAGGAGGGGCTCGCCGCGCTGCTTGGGCATCCTCGTCTCCAGGGCCTGCCGGCCATCCTCGAGGTGCCCGGTGACGGCGAGGGCCCGCGGGCGAAGGACCTGGTACGGGCCCGCGAGATCTGGGAGAGGGGGCTGGCCGAGCGCCGCTGACCACTCGTTTGCGGCCTCGGGCCCCCGCCGCCTAGCACCTATTGTCTGTCGGGTGAGCACCACCTCTTCCACTGGCAAGCACGCGGCCGGCCGCCGTGTCGTCGCTACCGCTCGAACCATTGCGGCTCGATCGGGGCGGGGGCCGGGCGGGTGGTGCCTTGCCGAGAGCGGACACGAGAGGGGACAAGAGAGGAGTCGGCCATGAGCGATGACGTCCGTGTCGAGACCGACTCCATGGGAGCCGTCGACGTCCCCGCCGACCACTACTGGGGCGCGCAAACCGCTCGGTCACTCCACCACTTCCCCATCGGTGACGACCGCATGCCGACCCCCCTCATCCGAGCCTTCGGCATCCTGAAGGAGGCCGCGGCCCGGGTCAACGCCGACCTCGGCAAGATGCCGGAGGACAAGGCCGAGCTCATGATGACCGCCGCCCGTGAGGTGGCCGACGGCCGGCTCGACGGCGAGTTTCCCTTGAGCGTCTGGCAGACCGGTAGCGGGACGCAGACCAACATGAACGCCAACGAGGTCATCGCCAATCGGGCCATCGAGCTCGCCGGCGGCAAGCTGGGTTCCAAGGACCCGGTGCACCCCAATGACGACGTGAACATGTCACAGTCGTCCAACGACACCTTCCCGACGGCTATGCACATCGCCGCCGTCGAGGAGATCATCGGCCGTCTCGTCCCGTCCATCCGCCGGCTACGTGACGTCCTCGACGCCAAGGCGTCGGAGTTCGCCGACATCACCAAGATCGGTCGCACCCATCTGATGGACGCCGTGCCGTTGACTCTCGGACAGGAGTTCTCCGGCTATGTGGCCCAGCTGGACGCCGACCTGGTCCGGATCGAATCCGGGCTCGGTCACCTTTACGAGCTCGCCCTCGGAGGCACGGCCGTCGGAACGGGACTCAACACCCATCCCGAGTTCGGGGACCGGGCGGCGGCGGCAATCGGCGAGCTCACCGGGCTTCCCTTCGTGTCCGCCCCCAACAAGTTCGCCGCCCTTGCCGCCCACGACGCGCTAGTGGCCATGAGCGGCACGCTGCGGGTGCTCGCCACTTCGCTCATCAAGATCGCCGACGACGTGCGCTGGCTCGGGTCGGGGCCGAGGAGCGGATTGGGTGAGCTCATCCTCCCCGAGAACGAGCCGGGTTCCTCGATCATGCCAGGGAAGGTCAACCCGACCCAGTGCGAGGCCATGATCATGGTGTGCATCCAAGTTTTCGGCAACGATGCCGCCGTGGCCATGGCCGGCGCCCGCGGCAACCTCGAGCTCAACGTGAACAAGCCGGTGATCGCCCGCAACGTGCTGCACTCGGTCGAGCTGCTGGCCGACGCCGCCGGCGCCTTCACGGACTTCTGCGTGGTTGGGATCGAGCCGGACAGGGAGCGCATCCGAGCCCATGTGGAGAACTCGCTGATGCTGGTCACCGCACTCACCCCGATCATCGGCTACGACAAGGCGGCCGAGGTGGCCAAGAAGGCGCACCACGAGGGGACCTCGTTACGGGACGCGGCTCTCGCCCTCGGCTACCTCAGCGCCGAGGAGTTCGACCGCACGGTGCGCCCCGAGTCGATGACCCACCCGTGACCGCCCCGTCGGGCGCCGGGCGGCCCTCCCGCCGCCGGTGACCCCGACCACGGTGGACCTCGGCGAGGTCGACCTCTGCGACCTCGACCTGTTCGCCAGTGGGTTCCCTGACGCAGTGTTCGCGACCCTCCGGCGGGAGGCGCCGTGTTGGTGGCAGGAGCCGAGCCCGCACACGCCCGACGGAGTCGGGTTCTGGGTTCTCAGCCGCCACGCGGATATTGCGGCGGCGGCGGCCGACGCGGCTCGCTTCTCCTCTGAGCGGGGGCCGGAGGCCGAGGGAGGCGGCACCATCATCCAGGACCTGCCCTACGGGTTTGCCCCCGGCGTGCTCCTCAACATGACCGACGATCCCCGTCACCACCGCGTCCGGCGACTACTGACCCCGGCGGTTGCGCCTCGGTCCCTGGCCGCCATGGCTCCCGAGCTGCGGACCCGGGCCGTCCGGATCGTCGACGCCATCGCCGAGCGGGGGCGGTGCGACTTCTTGGCCGACGTGGCCGTCGAGCTCCCGCTCCAGGCCGTCGCCGCGTTGCTGGGTGTGGACGAAGACGATCGCCACATGCTGTTGGCCTGGTCGACCGCCATCCTCGACTACGAGGGACGAGAGCTCGGCGAGACCAACGAGCAGGCAGCGGCCGCCGCCGCCTCGCTGTCGGACTACGCCACGCGGCTCGTGGCCGCCCGCCGAGCCCGACCGGGGGACGATCTCCTGTCCACGCTGGTGGGCGCCGAGGTCGAGGACGAGGACGGCGAGATACGGCCGCTCTCCGAGCTCGAGCTCGTCATGTTCTTCAACCTGATGGTGGCAGCCGGCAGTGAGACGACCCGTAATTCCATCGCCCTCGGCATGGTGGCTCTCATCGAGCACGCCGACCAATTGGCCGAGTTGACCAAGGACCGCTCTCTCATGGACGGTGCCGTCGAGGAGATCCTGCGATGGACGAGCGCCACGCTGTACAACCGACGGACGGCGACCGAACGCAGTGAGCTGCACGGCCAGACCATCGCCGCTGGTGACAAGGTCACGCTCTGGTGGCCCTCGGCCAACCGTGACGAGACCGTCTTCGACCATCCGTTCGACTTCGACATCCGGCGTCGCCCCAACCCGCATTTGACCTTCGGGCACCGCGCCCATTTCTGTCTGGGGGCGAACCTGGCTCGACTCGAGATCGGTGTATTGCTGGACGAGCTGTTGGAACGGCTGTGTGACTTCGAGCTCATGGGGCCCGTCGAACGGGTGCGCACCAACAAGCACGCCGGGGTGTGGCGGGTGCCCCTCGCCTTCTCACCGCGTCAGTCAGCCTGACGCGCCCTCGGTCCTCGGGTCAGCCGGCCCCGGGGGCGGAAGAAAGCCTGGCGGATGCTCATGACAGCTGTGACTCCATGCTGGTCAGTGACTTGGCACCGGCCGGGGCCTTTGGCGGGGTGCCCTGGTTCCACCCCGTGAGGTAGAGGACACCGCCACTACTCCCAGTCTTGATCTCCTCGAGCGGGTAGGCCGGTCCGGTAAGGGCTACCCATAGCGTGCCCTGGGACGTGTGCAGGGACTGCGCCGACTGACCGTTGACGGTGCCTGTCACCCCCTTCGTGACCTTGCTCTGGGGCGTGGTGAGCTGCGCCGAAAGGCTCTTCAGGGTGAAGTCGCTGCCCAGCCCCACTTGGGTGTTGGTGCCGTACACCCATTTGTCCGCCAGCACCTGGGCGGCGCTCGCCGGCGCGCCCTCGCCCAGCCAGAAGCTTTTGGAAGCGTTCAAATAGTCGGTGTTGGCGATCCTGATCACCTTGACGGCGCCCGATCCTTGGTTGATCGTGCCCTCAAAATCGCCGTTCGAGAACGTAGTGATGTTGAAGGCTCCCATCGAGCCGTTCTGTTGGACCCGCCCGGTGATCTTGACCGAGCTCGCCGAGCCGAGGGCCTGCTTGACAGCCGTGAGGATCTGGGCTGGCGACTTTCCACTGATGCCCGAGCTGCCGCTAGAGCAGGCCGCGGCCAGTAGGGCCAGGGCGCAAAGGGCGCTCGCCAGGACGGGCCGTTTCATGGTTCCTCCAGTCCGGAGGGCCGACTCGGGTCAGTCCGTACCACCGTGTCGCCTCGAGAAGTCGATCAGAGGGGGAGCATAGAAGCCACGTGGGAACCTCACGCGGACCGTTCGTCCGCGGGAAATGCCTGGTCCTGGGTACCGGCCGAGATCAGCGCCATATACTGCGTCTCATCCGAGGCACGGTGGTGCGACGCAGGGAACGACCGGACAAAGACGGCGCCGTCATCGCACGGTCCACGTCGTCCGGGCGCGCACGGAGAGCCGCGGCCGGTCGATGAGTCGTCCCCCTGACGGTCTTCGCATCGCGCTCTGTGACGGGACCTTCTACGGCGGCGACCCCTTCCCGGCGTTCGCCTGGATGCGGGATCACGCGCCGGCCTACTTCGACGAAGAGGCCGGCGTCTGGGGGATCACTCGCTACCAAGACGTGAAGGACATCTCCAAAGACCCGGAGACGTTCTCCAACGCCGGGGGCATCCGGCCGGACAACGACGCTCTCCCCATGATGATCGATTTCGACGCGCCCGAGCACGTCCGCCGCCGCCGTCTGGTGAGCGAGGGCTTCACTCCGGGGCGGATCCGCGAGTCGGAGGACGGGATCCGGGCCATCTGCGACGAGATCATCGACGAGGTGTGTGAGCGCGGCACGGCGGACTTCGTCCGCGACGTCGCCGCCCCGCTCCCCATGATCGTGATCGGGAACATGCTGGGTGTCGCTCCCGAGGACCGGGGCACGCTGTTGAGGTGGTCGGACGACATGCTGAAGGCCCTGGGCTCGCCCGATCCCCAAGCCATGGAAGTGGCCGCCGTGGCCGCCGCCGAGTACGCCACCTACATCACCGCCGTCACCGAGGAGCGGCGCAAGGAGGCCAAGGTCGACGATCTGATCGGCACCTTGGTCCACGCCGAGATCGAGGGTGACCGCCTCGATGAGTCGTCCCTCATCTACGAGTCGCTCCTCATCCTCATCGGCGGCGACGAGACGACCCGGCACGTGATCTCCGGGGGGACCTACGAGTTGTTGCGCCACCCCGACCAATGGGACCGGCTGCGATCCGATCGGTCGCTGCTCCCGTCCGCTGTCGAGGAGATGCTGCGCTGGGTCACACCCATCAAGAACATGGCCCGGCGCCTGACGCGGGACGCGGAGCTCCACGGCGAGCATCTTCGGGCCGGCCAGAAGTTGCTCCTGCTCTATCCAGCAGCCAACCGGGACGAGCGGGCGTTCGACGAACCCGATCGCTTCGACATCACCCGCAGTCCCAATGACCACGTGGCTTTCGGTTTCGGTTCGCATTTCTGCCTCGGCAACCGCTTGGCCAGAATGGAGCTCAACGTGATGTTCGACCGTTTGCTCGACCGCTTGCCCGACCTCCAGCTCGCCTCCGACGGGGAGCCGCCGAAACGACCGGCCAACTTCGTCTCCGGCTACGAGACCATGCCGGTGACTTTCACCCCGAGCGAGCGGCTCGGCGCGGCGGCGGCCACGCCGGCGGGCGGTGCCGGGCGATGAGCGAGCCCGTCCTGAGCGACGAGGAGGTGGCCCGGGCCCTGGCCGCGCCGGATGGGCCCGCCTGGGAGCTGGCCGGCGGCCAACTGGTCAAGTTGGTGACCTGTAGCGACTTTCGGCGCGCCCTCGCCTTCGTGAACGACGTGGGCCGGTTGGCCGAGGAGGCCAACCACCACCCGGACATCGACATCCGCTACAACCGGGTGACTTTGGCCCTCATGACCCACGACGCCGGGGGTATCACCACTCGGGACCTCGAGCTGGCCCGGGCCATCGACGGCGTGGTGCCCTGAACCGGGCCCACGTCCCGGCCCGGGACCTGGACAGGCCGGGTCAGCCGACCGGCAGGTCCCACAGGGGGAACCACCGGTCGAGGTCGGGCTCGACCTCGAGGTCGTCGGACACGAGGCTCCGGAGGCGCAACTCCTCCTCGGTGTCCCGCTTCTCCGGGCCCACGGGCACGAAGGGGTAGAAGGTCCCGCGCTTGAACAGGTAGACGAGGTAGGCCGTGGAAGGGCGGACCGTCCCCGGACCGACGGTCGTCTCGGGCAGGGCGTCCCCGGCCGCAGAGGGCAACGTTGCCGGCGGGACGTCGCCGCCGGTCGCTGACGCGGGATCTGAAGCGTTCCCGCCGGACCCCACGGCCTCGCCGGCCGCGAGCTTGCTCAGCCCGAACACCGAGCACAGGAGCTGCGGCCCCCAGCCGGCGTCGGCCAGCGACGAGTTGACCATGTGGACCTGAGTGACGAGCGCCTCGATGTCGGCGTCCTCGACGACCACCCACTGGTAGCTGAAGCTGTCGGACACTTTGCGCAGCGTCGAACCGTCGATGTCGAGGAGTTTGACCACCTCCGCCTCCATGTCCTCGAATCCCTGGCCGCTCGGTGGCTTGTAGCAGACGCCGGCCCGGCCGGAGCAGGTCATGCCGGCCGCGCTCTGGAGGGTGATCGACGCCGACGGCAGGGCAAAGAGGGCGTCGAGGTTGGAGGGGACGGGCTTGGTCCGGCCGAGGAGAGTGTCGAGGAGGCCCATCAGGCCGCCGGTGTGGGGCTCACCGGCGAATCAGAGGTCGGCGGCTCACGAGGGACGGCCGAGCTCGGCTTCGATGCGGGACAGCTGGGCCAGTCGCTTGTCGAGCGATGGGTGCGTGGAGAAGAGCGTCGACAGGCTGACGCCATTCTTGGCGATGGCCGGGGTGAAGAAGAAGGCGTTGAAGCTCTCGGCCGACCTCAGGTCGCGGGTGGGGATGCGCGACATCTCACCGGTGACCTTCACCAGCGCGGAGGCGAGGGCCGAAGGCCGCCCGGTGAGGAGGGCGCCCGACCGGTCGGCAGCCAGTTCCCGGTAGCGGGAAAGGGCCATGGTCAGAAGGAAGCTGATGGCGTAGACGATGATCGAGACGAGCAGCACGCCCATCTCGATGAGGACCACGTTCCCCCCGCCGCCCCGGTTGCCGCCCCCACCGCCCCGGCCGCCGCCGCCGAAGCCGCCGATGAGCCCCGTCCAGAGCATGACGCGGGTGACGAGGCCGGCCACCATGCCGAGGAAGCTGGCAATGGTCATGATGGCGACGTCGCGGTGGGCGACATGGGATAGCTCATGGCTGAGCACGGCTTCGAGCTCGGGCTCGTCCAGTCGGCGCATGAGGCCGGTCGTCGCGCAGACGACGGCGCTCTTGGGGCTCCGACCGGTGGCGAAGGCGTTCGGCATGTCAACGTCGGCGATGGCCACCCTGGGCTTTTTCATGTCGGCCATGGCGCAGAGCCGGTCGATCACCCCGTGCAGCTGGGGCGCCTGTTCCGGGGTCACGATCCGACCGTGCATGCCGAAGAGGGCGATCTTGTCCGAGAACCAGTACTGGACAAAGAGGATGATGGCGGCAAAGACCAGCACCACGGCGAAGTTGATGCCGACGGCGATGAGCAGCCCGATCACCACTCCGTAGAGGATGACCATCATGAGCCCGGTCATGAACATGCGCACGGACAGGCCGTGGTCGGGCGGGATGCGGCGGGCGGTGCTCATTTTTCTCGGCTCATGATCCCATTTGCGCCGGTCATGTGGTCATCGCCCCAACGGTGACCTGGACGGACGCCCCCGCGCCGATCGCCCCGATGGCTCGGACGTCATGGATCGTCAGAGCCGGCGTCCTTCGAGTCGGTCAGGAGCTCCTCGGTCTCGGCCAGGGTGGCGTCGGAGAACGGGATCACCAGGTCGGAAGGAGCGAAGTCGTCGTCGGGCACAGCCTTTCCCGCTTGCCGGACGCTGTCCGTCAGGGCCGCCAAGGCCTTCGTGAAGGCGTCCTCGTCCTGGGCATCGACGGCGGCGACCAGAGCGCGGTCGAGGGATTCCAAGGTGGCCCGCTCGCTGTCGGGCACGGCGTACTGACCCTCGCCGAGGATGCGGACGATCACGAGGCGCTCTCCGACCCTTCGGCCGAGCCCCCCTCGCTCGCCTGGTCGGCGGCGGGCGATCCGGATCCGACCTCGGCCACCGGCGCGCCGGCGCCGACCTGGGCCTTGAGCGCGGCCAGCTCGGAATCGACCTGCGATGAGGTCGAAGCCTTGTCCAACTGGGCCTGGATGTCGTCAACCGGCTGGGTCAGGTCGGTGAGCGCACCCGAGGCAAGAAGCTCGTCCATGGCGCCGGCTCGAGCCTGCATGCCGTCGATCTTGTCCTGCGCCCGCTGCATGGAGAGGCCAGCGTCGCTCATCGACTCGGAGATGCCGGAGACAGCCTCACCGATCTTGGTCTGGGCCTCGGCCGCCGTGTAGGTGGCCTTCATGGTCTCCTTCTTGGTCCGGAACGAGTCGACCTGGGACTGGAGCTTCTGGGCCGTGGCGACGAGCTTCGCCTCCTGGCCGGCCACCTGCTCGTGCTGGGTCTGGAGGTCCGTCAACTGATCGGCCAGGGCGGCCCGCCGGGAGAGGGCCTCACGGGCCAGGTCCTCGTTGCCCTGGGTCAGCGCCGCCTTGGCCTGGGTTTGGAGCTTGTCGGCCGACTGCTGGATCTGGGTGGCCTGGAGCTCGATGCGCTTCTTGGCCGTGGTCACGTCGGCGACGCTGCGTCGCACCTTCTGGAGGCTCTCGAGCTGCTTCTGGTAGGAGAGGTCCAGCGACTCGCGGGGGTCCTCGGCCTTGTCCAGCAACTTGTTGGCCTTGGCCTGGAAGATTCCCGACAGGCGCTTCATGACGCTCATGGGCACGATCCCTTCTCTGCGCTGCGACTTGCAGCTTAGGGCCTGCCTGCCCGGTAGCGTGATCCCATGTCGCCGTCTCCCTGCCTGCTCACAGTGCATGCACACCCCGACGACGAGTCGTCCAAAGGCGCCGGCACGGTGGCCCGCTACCACGCCGCCGGCGTCCACACGGTGCTCGTGTGCTGCACGGGGGGTGAGGAGGGGGACATCCTCAACCCAGCCATGGACCGACCCGACGTGCGCGAGCGGATGGGCGAGGTTCGAATTGAGGAGTTGGCGCGCGCCACCGAGATCATCGGCTACGACGAGGTCGTCATGCTCGGCTACCGGGACTCGGGAATGCCCGACTCGGCCGCCAACTCCCGTCCCGACAGCTTCGCTCAGGCGCCGCTCGAGGAAGCCGTGGGCCGGCTCGTGGCCATCGTCCGCCGGACCCGCCCGCAGGTCATGGTGATCTACGGCGACGAGCAGTCCGGCTACCCGCACCCCGATCACCTACGCGTGCACGAGGTCGGCCTCGCCGCTTTCCGGGCCACCGGCGACGGTGCACAGTTCCCCGACGCGGGAGAGCCGCATCAGCCCGACAAGCTCTACTACACGTTCTTCTCGGTGGCCCGCTTCCGTGAGATCCACGAGAAGTTCGAGGAGCTCGGTCTCGAGTCGCCGTTCAACGCCGAATGGCGCGCACGGTGGGAAAAGGTGAGGGAGGACCCGCCCACCACCTCCATCGATATCTCCGACTTCGCTGACGTGCGATCGAAGGCCCTGCTGGCCCATGCCACCCAGGTCGACCCCAAGTCACCCTTCTGGTTCGGCCTGCCCCCCGAGGTCATGCGGACCATCCACCCGCACGATGACTATCAACTGGCGCTCGTCCGCCAGACGGACGGCACACTGGCCCCACCGGCCCCGGATGCCGAGGTCGAAACCGACCTCTTCGCCGGGCTGGCCGTGGCCGATCGCGTGGGTTGAGACCGGGCCCGAGAACGGTCCAAGGAAGCGGCGTGACGTCGATGGCACCAGCCCGCGGCGTCAGACGACTCACCGAGGAGCGGCCGTGAGCACGTGGCTCTCAGCCGAGTGGTTCGACGAGACCCGATCCCTCTGGTCGGAAGCTCCCCTCGGCAGCCAAGTGTCGGCCCGCCTCCAGTGTGAGATCAGCGGCGGACCCGAGGGCAGCTTGTCCTGCTACTGGGTTATCGACGAGGGGCGGGTGGTGGACAGCGCCCCGCGCGTGATCGGCGCACCCGACGTAACCCTCACTCTGACCTGGGACGACGCCCTTGCCCTGCAACGCGGTGACCTCGATCCCAATGTGGCCTTCATGCGGGGCCGAATGAAAGTGGCCGGATCCATGGGCGCGATGATCGCCCTCCTTCCGGCTACCACCACTGCGGCCTACCGCGACGTGCGCCAGCGAGTCGCCGCTGCCACCGGCTCCTGACGGCCGGGGTTAATTCCCGCAGCGGCATGCCGGCATGTGCGCATGGGCGTCGATGCCCGACTCTCCGCCCGTCCCACCGAGGAAGGGCAGGTGGACCGCCCCCGCGCTCTGCAGCAGGATGAGCGTCACCGCGGTGGCGATGACCACGACGAGGATGATGACGAAGAGCGGTCGGACGCGCTCCCACCCGGTCGCCGCTCGTCCGGACCTCCGGCCGTAGCGCCTGGCACCAAGGGCCGTGGTGACCGATGACGCCCCGGCCGCCCCGCGGTGACGGATGGCGATGGCCGTGATCCGTTCGGCCACCGTGGCCGGATCGGCGCGGGGGAGTAGGAAACGGAAGGTTCCGCTCGGCGTCTGGATGTCGATGAGCGCCCCGGCCTCGACGTGAGGAAGCTGATCGTCGGGACCGTCGGCTCCGCCGGCCCTGTCGCCACCAATGGCTCGAGCCGCTCGATCCTCCCGGCCGTTGCCATCGGTGGCGACCGCCTCCCGATGGGGCTCGACGGCCGGGGCTGGACCATCTTGATGGCCGTCCGACCGGTGGGAGTCGGCCCCGCCCGTCCCGCCCGTCCCGCCCCGACCGGCGGTGTCCACCCACGACCGAGGGATGGTCCCTCCCGTCCACGGCTCGACCGCGTGCGCGGAGACCGACGCCCAAGGCAAGACCCGGGGAGAGCTGCCTTCTCGCCCGACGAGGCCGATGCCGTCGTCACCGAAACGGAGGGCGTAGACGACCACCGGGTGGTTGCCGGACGAGTCCAGGAGCACCAGGTCTCGGAGCTCGAAGGAGGCCGACTGCGCCACCCCTGCTGGCCCCGCCGGGCTAGGAGCGGATGCCCCCAGGCTGTGGCCGCCCTCTGTGACCGAGCTTGCTGAGCCCGGGCTCCCGGTCGACGGCCCGTCTCCCTCGAGCACGTTCGCGGTCATGAGTGACATCAGGATACCGACGAGGGCTTCGCGGCCCGAGTCACGGAGGCAAGGAGGGAGCGAGCGGCGGACCCTGTCGTTCGAGGGACGACGACGTCCGCCTTCGGGCCGAGCCCGGGCGGAGGGTCGCTCAGGTCGTGCGCATGGCGTCGCGCAGGGGTCGATAGCCGAGCAGGATGACCCCGGCCTCGGCCACCATCTGCTGGAGGCCGTGGTTGGTCACCGCCAGCGCGTGGTCCGCTACCCGTGACGGCCAGTCGGACGTGATGGCTCTCAGCTCCGGGGTGTCGACCGCAGGATGGAGGGCGAGCTCGGTGAGCCCGCTCGGGAGCCCGACCAACAGGTCGCCGAACGACTGGCGGGTAGCCGGGGCCGGCAACGTGACGAACCGGTCGCAGAACAGGATGCCGGCCTCGCTCGCCAACTGGCGCACCGGGAAGCCCACGTTGGGCTCGGCCGCGGCACTCAGCAGCCCGAGCGGCAGCGAGAAGTCGACGGCCAGCTCCAGGTAGATGTCGAAGAACTCCGGACGCATGAGGAGGGCGTCGAGCCGGCTGTCGAGGTGGCTGATGTCGAATCCCCAAAGGACGGCCCGCTCGAGTTGGGCGCGGCATTCACGGCGGACCTCGTCGAGGTCGGCATGGTCCCAGAGGTCGGTGAGGGTGCGGGGGAACCCGCCGTCACCGTCGAGGAGCGACGGTGCTTGGGTCAGCGGTCCCCAGCGATAGCGGTCGTGCTCGGCGTTGAGGGTCAGGCTCACGCCCACGTCGTCCCCGCGGAAGCGTCCCGCCGACTCGCGGGACCAGGGTGCCGGAACGACGAGTGATGCGCTGGTGCCGATGCCGTTGCGGAGCGCGTCGTAGACGCCGACATTGGCGGCATGGCAGAGCCCGAGGTCCATGCAGTTGACGATGAGCAGCTTGGCCTCGGGGCGGTAGCCGAGACGCTCGAGCACGGACGTCATGCCTCGACCGTAGTGCCGGTCGTCAGGCGGCTTGGTCCTCCGCTCTCGGCGCCCCGGCCACGCCATCCTGGCTGGCCGCGGTGCCGGGGTGAGAGTTCGGCACCCCGTTGGCCGGAGAGGTCAGCGCCGCCCGAGCGGCCGCCACCCCGGCCCGTCCGACCAGGCGGGTGTGCTCGTCGAGCCGCCAGTCGACGGCTGGTGCCCTCCGGGGCGGTGACGGCTCATCCAACGGCAACGCCGGTTGGTGTGCTCGGCCGTGCCCGTGATCCCTCCTCATGGGACCCATCATGCGCCGAGGGTGTAATACGGGCGCCGTGAGCCAGGTCGAACCACCGCTGTCCCGCACCCCGCGTTATGGGATCACGGTGCCCTTCGACGGAGTCGGCCTCCTCGAGCACCGCCGTTTCTACGAGCGGCTTCTCGAACTGGGGTACACGGACGTGTGGTCAGCCGAGACCGACGGTCCGGACGGTTTCACGCCATTGGCGCTGGCCGCCGCCTGGACGCCGGCGCTCCAGCTGGGGGTGGCCATCGTCCCTGCCTTCACGCGGGGACCGGCGCTGCTGGCCCAGAGCGTGGCGGCCATGGCCGAAGCCGCTCCGGGTCGGTTCACCTTCGGGCTCGGTACGTCGTCAGACGTCATCGTGTCCCGCTGGAACGGGATCCCTTTCACCGAGCCCTACCGTCGGGCGCGCGACCTACTACGCTTCCTGCGCCTGGCTCTGTCCGGCGAGAAGGTCGACCGCGAGTTCGACACCTTCACGGTGCGCGGGTTCCGGTTGTCCCGGCCGGTCGAGCACCCGCCGCCCATGCTGCTCGCCGCTCTCCGGCCGGGCATGCTGCACCTCGCCGCCCGCGAGGCCGACGGGGCCATCCTCAACTGGCTGTCGGCCGTCGACGTGAAGAAGGTGGTCGCCGAGCTCGACGGCCGGGGCACGGTGGCGGCCCGGATCTTCGTCTGCCCCTCCAACGACCCAGACCACGCCCGGGCAGTCGCCCGGCGAATGATCGCCGCCTACCTCAATGTGGGCGTCTATGCCGAGTTCCACCGTTGGCTGGGTCGCGGCCCCGAGCTCGAGCCCATGTGGGCAGCCTGGCAGTCGGGCGACCGAAAAGGGGCCTTGGCCGCCATTCCCGAGACGGTGGTGGACGAGCTCGTGGTGCACGGCACCTATGACGAGTGCCGGTCACACATCGGCCGCTATGTGAGCAATGGCGTCGACGTGCCCTTCATGGCCGTCTACCCGGTGGGAGTGCCACTCGAGGAGGCCATCGTGGGGTTGGCGCCGCCGTGGCCGGCGCCGTGACGCACCTCTGTCAGTCGGCCCGATATCGGGCCACGATCTCGGCGTCCATGTCTCGAACCTGATCGCCGAGCTCGCGACGAAATCGATCGAGTTCCTGAGCCAAGCGCTCGTCGGAGAGGGCGAGAATGCGCACGGCGAGGAGTGCGGCATTGCGGGCACCGTTCACCGCCACCGTGGCCACCGGGACGCCCTTCGGCATCTGGACCATGGCCAGAAGCGAGTCGAGACCATCGAGGGTGGCCAGGGCGATGGGGACGCCGATGACGGGCAAAGGCGAGGCCGCGGCGATCACACCGGCGAGATGGGCGGCGCCGCCCGCTGCCGCGATGATGACCTTGATTCCGGACCCGGCCGCATCGCGGGCGAAGGCCAGGGTGTCGTCCGGCGTTCGGTGGGCCGAGAGGACCCTCACCTCGACGGGAACGCCGAAGGAGCGGAGCGTCTGGATGGCGTCGTCCATGATGGACGCGTCGGATGAACTTCCCATGAGGATGGCGACAGACATGCGTGCATTGTGACCGACCTGTCGCCCCTGGGCCATCGGGGGCCGATGGAGGCACGATCCACTGGCATCGAAGGACCGCCCGATTGCCGGCCGTGCTTTGATGAGGGCCGTCGCCCTCGGTAGGGCGGCCCCGTACCCGCCGGCCGGCGGCGAGCGATCCAGGGAGGTGAACGAGTGCGCATCGGCGTGATGTTCGACACAGAGCAGCCCTTCGACGAGATGGTGGCCCAGGTCGCTTCCTTGCGCGATCGGGGGGTGGAGACGGCCTGGTCCTCCCAGATCTTCGGCTACGACGCGCTGACCGCCCTCGGCATGATCGGCCGTGAGGTGGATGGCATCGGGCTCGGGACCGCCGTCGTTCCGACCTACCCTCGGCACCCTGTGATGCTGGCCGGACAGGCCCTCACCGTCCAGGCCGGGATCGGTGGTCGACTGACACTCGGGATCGGCCTCTCCCATCAGATTGTGATCGAGAACGTCTTTGGCCAGTCGTTCGACCGGCCGGCACGTCACATGCGGGAGTACCTGTCCGTCCTCATGCCGTTGCTCGATGGAGAACAGGTCGCCTTTGAGGGTGAGACTTTCCGGTGCTCGACGCTCGGGCCCTTACAGATCACTGCGCCGGCGCCCGATGTCCTGGTGGCCGCCCTCGGGTCGACCATGCTCGCCATCGCCGGACGCCAGGCAGCCGGCACGGTGACGTGGATGACCGGTCCGGCGACCATCGAGTCCCACATCATCCCGACGATCCGCCGGGCGGCAGAGGCTGGCGGACGGCCCGAGCCCCGCATCGCGGTCGGTCTGCCGGTCTGCGTGACCTCCGATGTCAGTGGGGCGAGGGAGCGGGCAGCCCAGACGTTCTCGATCTACGGCCACCTGCCCTCGTATCGCGCCATGCTCGACCGGGAGGGCGCCAGCGGGCCGGCCGACGTCGTGGTGGCGGGCAGTAAGTCCGAGGTGCAGGCCGTGCTGCGACGCCTGCAGTCGGCCGGGGTGACCGACTTTTGCGGCGCGCCCTTCGGCTCGGGCACCGAGATCGCCGCATCGATCGACGCAATGACAGGGATGAGCGGTCTGCCCGCGTAACCGCCGCCCTCGGTCTAAGGACCGAGCAGGCAGCCGGGAGGAGCTGTGTAGGAAGCCGGGCAGAGGCCGCCGAGATGCCATGCAGGAAACTACCGGCGAACCTTCGTGGAGCGTCAGGTGCTCGAAGCCATGTGGGAGCGATGGTGGGAGATGTGCGTCGGCAACCAGGCCCGCCCGTGAATCAGCGGGCGATGCGCGCGTACTTGAACTCGTTGAGCTCGGGATGGTCCTCCATCAGGTCGAGCACCCGTTCGATGCGGTCACGACCCCGGCCTCCGTCGCCCTCCGGACGGTCCATGAGGCGCACGAACACGGCCCGGTCGCCGACCACGAACGTGGGCACGCCGAAGATCCCGAGTTCCGAGACGGCCCGCTCGTGCTCGTCGCGTATGACCTTGGCCGGCCAGCCGGCGTCCACCTCGCCGAGAATCGCCTCGGCGTCCACACCGGCACCGGTCAGGGCATCGGCCACGACGGCACGGTCACGCAGGTCGCGCCCTTGGTCGTGGCGGGCGGCGAAGAGGGCGAGATGCACGGCACGGAATTGCTCGGGCAGGCGGTCGCGAGCGACCACGCCGGCCGCCAAGGCCACGAGGTCCTGCTGGGCGGCCGGGTCCTCCCACGCCGGGGTGCCACCTTCCGCCACGTGAGCCTGATTGAGGAAGAAGGGAACAAAGGTCACTTCCCAGGGAGCTCCGGCGTCGAGGCCAGCGAGCACGTGCTCGTGGCCGTTGCGGGCGAAGGGGCAGCGGTAGTCCCAGGTCACGGAGAATTGACGGTTTGCCATGCTCCGAGCAACGCCCCCGTCCGCCGAGACATTCCTCCTCGGTCGTCGACCTCGGTCGTCGACCTCGGTCCCGGCCAGGTCAGGGGACGAGACGCCGCCCAAGGGCACCGACGGCCAGCCCGATGGCCATGCCACCGACCACGTCGGAAGCGTGATGGGCGCGCAAATGGACGCGGCTGAGCCCGACCAGACCGGCGAGGCCGAACCGGGCTGCGCTGGCTGCCGGGCGTTCGGGGTCGGCCATCACCGCGGCGGTGCAGAAGGCGGCCAGGGTGTGTCCGCTCGGGAAGCTGCTGGATGTCGGCTCGCGCACGGGGACGCGACCGGCCCGCAGGTCGAGCGTGGTGCGGTCGGGTCGCGTCCGCCTGACCACGGACTTGACGGCGGCGTTGACGACGCTCGAGCCGATTCCGGCGACGGCCAGGCCGCGGATGACCCGGCGCCGCCCCGGCCCGGCACGACGGACCTGCCATGCCGCCTCGAGCACCCAGATCAGGCCGTGGTCGCTCAGGCTGGCGACGATCTTGGCGGCGGCGTCGGTCGCCGGTCGCCCTCGGTAGGGCTCGAACCAATCGTCCACGCCGGCGTCGACGGCGGCGATCCATCGCCGCACCGAAGGGGGTACCCCACCGACGCTTACGATCTCGTCGTGGGGATGCTCGGCGACCGCGCCCCCGGGGCCCGAGCGCCCGGTGCCGTCCCCGTCGGTCCCAGGCCTCCGGACCTCCGCCGGCCGGCCCCCCTTCGGGTCCCAGGTCGGCCCCCTCCGGTCAGGCGGGCGCGCTCCCGCTTCCGGATCGATCGTGCTCACCACCGGCGGTGTTGAATGACCCGCGACCGGGTAGCGGAACTGCTCACGCCACGCCGCCTATGGCTGGCTCAAAGGCGTGGGCAGCCTGTGCCGGGTCTCCGCCGAACGCCGGGCAGAAGTCGCGGAAGTCGCAGTACCCGCAGAGAGACGACGGCCGTGGCTGGAAGTCCTCTTTCGAGCACGACCGTTCGATCGCCGACCAAACGGCGCTTGCTTTGATCCGATGGCCTCGGAGAGCCTGGTCGGTGGGCTCGGCCACGATGACCAACGGTTCCTTCAGGTGCAGGAGCTTCACTCGCACCGGGGGTCTCCCGAGCACCTCTTGGGCGAGAAGGGCGTACAGATGGACGCCGATGAGCTTCGACTGTTCGAACGTCACTGACGGAGCCCGGCCCGTCTTGTAGTCGACCACCTCGAGCGAGCCGTCGGCCAGTAGGTCGAGGCGATCGATGATTCCTCGCAGGCGCATGTCCCCGATGCGGGCCTCGAGGCTCAGCTCTATCCCGACCGGCGTGACCTCGTCAGGGTCCTCCAAGAGGAAGTAGTTGGCCACCAGCTGCTCGGCCTCGGCCCGAAGGCGGGCTCGCTCATCGGGGCCGAGCATCAGGGTGGCGAAGTCGGCGTCCGACTGGAGGGTGTCCCACGCTCGATCCAGCTCCCAGGCCGCGGCCGCCGGTGACCGCTGGCCGGCCGGGTGGTTCCAGTACAGCTGTTCGAGCACCTTGTGGACGAACGTGCCGCGCACGGTCGCCACCGTCGGCCGGTCGGCCAGATGCTCGATGACGGTGAACCGGAAGGCGAGCGCGCAATCGCGGAAGGAGGTGACCTTGGACGGGGAGAGGGATCGGGGCGGGTCGAAGGGCACGTCGACCACACTACGGCCCGGGTGTGTCGGATTCGGGGAAGGCTCTGCAGACCGATTGCCCGACGGCGACCGGGTCCTCGAGTGGTCCGAAGTGCCCCAGTCGGGGCAACACCTCGACGCGAGCCTGACGGAGACGGTCGGCCTCGATGTCGAGGTATGACGGCCCGAACGTGTCGGTTCGTGCCCCGCAGGCCAGCGTCACGGGGCACGACACAGCCCCCAGCCCAGCGAACGCCCCGTGCGACGCGCCGTAGGCGTAGACGGCGGCCTCGTCCTCTCGGCGGCAGCGAAGGCGAACAGCGCGGCCGTCGCCGCCGTCAGCCTCGGGGATCACACAGAGCGCTTCTTCGACGTAGAGCCGGAGCACCTCCGGGTCCAGCCCCGAGAAGTGCGGCTTGACCGAGAAGTTGAGGAAGGCGTCCTCGGCCGACGGGAAGGTCTCCCGCCGACGGAGGGCCCCGATGGAGAGCGGGTTCTCCGCCAAGCCGACGCCCGCATGCTCCTCGATGAGGATGACCGGCTCGAAGCAGTAGAGAGCGGCGAAGGTCCCGGGTCGGGCTTCCTCGGCCAGTACCACCGCCGCCCCACCACAGGAGTGACCGAAGGCCAAGGGGTGTTGGAGGCCAAGCTGCTCGATGGTCGAGCTGACGTCGTCGGCGAAGCCCGACCAATGGAAATCGGCGTTCGATGGTGGCTCCGAGCGACCATGGGCGCGAAGGTCGATGGCCCAGCAATGGTGACGCTGGGTCAGCTGTGCGGCCAGAGGGGCGAGGACGGCGGCACAGAAGCCGGTGGCATGAAGGAGGATCAGGTCGCGGCCCGCCCCACCGAAGTCGTAGGCCGCGATGCGAACCCCGTCACGTGTGGTCACCCACGCCACCGCGTCGAGGTGTGACTCGGGGCGCCGTCGTTCGGGACCCACTGTCGGCACGGTAGCCGACGAAGACTCGGCCTGGTCGCTGGCACCTTCCACAACGGCCATCACGCACACGGCCGAGTGACCATGCGTCGGTGCCCGCCGAGCCAGCGGCTAGAAAGTGGGCGGCTATGGAGCACTTTCTCGAGACCTGGGGCTACCTGGCTGTCTTCGTGCTGAGCTTCATCTCCTCCATGGGGCTCCCGGTTGGCGCCGAGGTCGCCATCATCTACGGCGGCGTCCTGGCCAGCGGTCAAGTTCCCAACGAGCCCCACCATCTGACCCTCTGGGCGGTCATCGTGGTGGCGGTGGCCGCCGAGCTCTTGGGCTCGCTGGCCGGGTACCTCATCGGCCTCTACGGAGGGCGGGCGCTCGTCGACCGGGTCGGCAAGTACGTGCTGCTCACACACCGGGACCTCGACCGCGCCGAGGCTTGGTTCGCCCGGCGCGGCGAGCCCTTCGTCCTCTTCGGTCGCTTCATCCCGCTGCTGCGGTCATTCGTGTCCTTTGCCGCCGGCCTCGGCGAGATGGCCATCGGCAAGTTCGTGGCCTTCACGTTCATCGGGTGCGCGATCTGGTGCACCGCCCTCACCAGCCTGGGCTACTCACTCGGGTCGACCTACCGACACGTGCTCGATGCCTTCAGCTACGCCGGCTACGCGGCGGCAGCGCTGGCGGTGATCGCCGTGGCCCTCTTGCTCGTCCACCGCGTCCGGGTGGTGCGTGAGGAACGCCCGAGCGGGAGTGTCTGAGTCCCGGCGGAACCAGGGCCCGCGGCGCCGACCGTCAGGAGGGCGGCCGACGGCTGACGGCACCGACGAGGCCAGCGTCACCCACCTCGTGCGCTCCGAGCGGTGGAACGGGCTCCGACCCGGTGATCCTGTCCGGGTGGCGGACCTGCCCATGCGCGGCGCCAGCTGGCAGTTCCGGGCCCACGTGCGCAACCTCCGCAACGGCCACGAATCCGTCGAGGTGGTGGGCGGTCGGGACGGGGACCGCACCGTGCGGTCGTTTGCACCCGGGCGCATCTTCCCTGTCGGGTCGCGTCGGTCGGCCAAGGGTGGGGGAGCCAGCGCCCACCTCCCGTCCCTGGCCGAGGCTCCCCAACTCCCACTCGAGTGACGCACTGCCGGCCGCCAGCGGGTCGAATGCCGTGCCCGGATAGGGTGCCTACTCGATGGCAAATGTGATCTTCTTCCATGCCCATCCGGACGACGAAGCCATCGCCACCGGTGGCACCATGGCCGCCCTGTCGGACCGGGGGCACCGTGTTGTCCTGGTGACGGCCACGGGGGGCGAGCTCGGAGAGGTTCCCGAGGGCCTGCTGGCCGACGGAGAGACGCTCGTCGATCGGCGTCGAGCGGAGCTCGAGGAGGCATGCCGGATCCTCGGCGTCGATCACCAGGTCGCTCTCGGCTTCCTCGATTCGGGCATGGCCGGCGAGGACAGCAATCGCCGCTCCGGCTCCTTCGCGGCGGCGGACCTCGACGAAGCAGCAGGTCTGCTGGCCGCCCGGTTACGCCAGGAGCGGGCCGACGTGCTCGTCATCTACGACGAGCACGGTGTCTACGGCCATCCGGACCACGTGAAGGTCCACGACGTCGGTCGGCGGGCGGCCGAGCAGGCGGACACCCCGGTCCTCTACCTCGCCACCTTGGACCGTGACCGGCTGGTCGCACTCCAGGCCGAGTCCGACTTCGGCCCGCCCGAGGGCTCCGGGCCAGAGCTGGCGACGATGGGCGAGCCGGGTTGGCGGATCACCACTGAGATCGACGTGCGGCCCTGGATTGCACGGAAGCACGAGGCCATGGCCGCCCATCGCAGTCAGATCCCGCCCGACAGCTTCTTCCTGTCGATGCCAGACGACGTGTTCACCGAGGTGTGGGGGACCGAGAGCTACATCCGGGTGTGGCCGCCGATCGGCGACTCCGGCTCGGGTCGGCGGGAGACCGACTTCGTGGTCGAGCGGGAGAGTCCGGCTTCGGCCACAGCGCTCACTGCCCCGGAGGACCGGCCGTGACGGAGTGGCCGCGTTCGCTCTCGACGACTACGTCTATCTGGCGATGGTCGACGAGCGTGGCTCGTCCGGAGATCAGAATTCGGTGTAGGCCTGAATGGACACCACCCGGTTTCGCCCCATCTCCTTCGCCCGGTAGAGCGCCTGGTCTGCCCGCTCGATGAGGGATGTGGTGTCCTCTACGCCGTCCCAACTGGTCAACCCGGCCGAGAGGGTCACACCGAAGTCCGACACCAAGTCCCTACCTCCGCAGCGGAGGCTGTCGAGGAGATGGTGGGCACCGACGAGATCGGTCTCGGGGAGGATCATGCAGAATTCCTCACCGCCATAACGGGCCACCATGTCCTGTCCCCGGACGTTGGACACCATGACCGCGGCCACCGTCCGCAACACGGTGTCGCCGGCCACGTGCCCGAAGCGGTCGTTGAAGTCCTTGAAATGGTCGAGGTCGATCATGGCCAGGGTCAGAGGGGTGTCGGACCGGAGTGCGTGCGCCATCTCGACCTCGATCCGCTCGAAGAGCCGTCGACGGTTGGCGAGACCGGTAAGGGGATCGGTTCGGCTCTCGTTCTGGAGGCCGTAGACGAAGTTGGCGCGGCTGGTGGCTCGCAGAAATGCAGAGGCAATCAGCTCAGCCGCCTCGGCAATGCGCGGGTCACCTTCCATCTCGCTTCCCTCGTGGGTCAGAACCAGGACCAGCTCGCCGTCGACCGAGTACCCGATGGGGATCATGCAATGGTGGGCATCGCAGACGAACGAGCCGGTTCGCAACGCATCGGCTAATCCCGGCAAGACGGCCAACTCGGCGCAAGCGGTGGCCGCCTCTTCCGGCCAGGCCATGACCATTACGAAACGGTCGAGGGCGGCGTTGCGGACGAAGGCGGCGGCGTGGTCGACCGGTATCAGCGTATGCAGGAGCGGCAGTCCTTTGCCCAGGACCTCGCGGATGGTGTCGGTGTTGGAGTCAGCGCTGAGCTCGACGTCGTCGAACGCGTCGGTCAAACCTTGGATGCCTTGGCGGACGTTGACGTCACCGGCCAATGAGCCAACGGTCCGGGCACAGATCACCGTGATGATGGCAACAGTGCAGGCATAGATGATGAGAAAAGTGGCGAGATCGGTGCCGCGGAGCCCCTCCTCCCAACCGATCCAGCCAATGAGGAACAAGACGTAGAGATCGGTAACCACCCGCATTCGAACGTCGCCGATGACGCAGACGAATACGACGCCGATCAACATGGCCGGGGTGTAGAGGCCGAGGCGGCCGGCGGCGGCCAACTCGATGCAGGCCAGCGCCGTCAGCGCCATGCAGACGATCCCGAACCAGAGGTTGGCCTGCGAGTGGAGCCCGGCCTTCCCCCGCGTGATGGCCGCGAACATGGCCAGGTAGAGGATGGAGACGAAGATGCATGCACCAGCGGCGGCGATGTAGCCCCAGCGCACCGGCCGGTGGTCGAGCAAGGTCACGAGGACGAGGACGGGGATGACGATCGACTCGGCGATGAGCCCGCATGTGAGCCCTTCATGCAGCTGCCGCTCCGTGGGCCGCTCGAGGTCGAATTTCACCATCTAGGTATCGGCGTCGGCCCAGGTCACCTTGACCGTGGGGGCGGGCGTGCTTTGCGGCGGCGATGAAAAGACCTGGTCAAGCCGCTGCCGGGCCAGCCCGGGCAGGTGGCGGGTCCGTCGGGCGGGCGGCGAAGGGGCGGTTCGAGCAGTCGGTGCACCGAAATCGACGTCACTCTCCGAATCGGTTGGCTCGCAGAGAGCGGCAATGTCCGCCTTTCTTGGTCTCCGCGCATGGCGGAATCGCCGACGCCGTTGTTACAGTCCGTTGTTGCAGGTCAGAACAAATTCGGCTGTCCGAGCCGTTTGGGCACGGGCAGGTGGGAGGTCAGAGGGGCGCACGAAGTCCGCCGGTGTCGGGCGTTGGCCAAGGGTCATGGCCGCGGGGCCGGGCCAGTTGGGTGCGGATGATCCTGATGGAGGTATCGGTTCGCCGGCGCCAGCGGCGGACACTCCCAAACCACCGAGGCCGACGTCACAGCAGTGTTGTCGGGCGCGGTGGGCCCGAGCGACGTTGGGGAAACCGACGTGTCCGGTGGGGACAGGTCGGAACGAGAGGGGCCGGCCCACGGGCCGCCTGGGAAGTTGAGGAGACCGTTGATGAGAAGAGACCGATTCTCCGTGGTTCGGGTAGCCGGGATGCTCGGCGCGGCCGCATTGGTTGCCGTCGCGTTGGTCGGCGCCGAGGCGGCCGTTCCGGCAACCGCGTCGGCCCAAGGGGTCACCGAGAACTTTGCCGGCGACATGTCCGGCGTCGGATACGTGCCGCTCCAACTCACTCCGAACATCTCGCAGCCCAGCACCGTCGCTGCGGGCGGCACCTACACGATGACGGTGGCGCCCAGCACGTTCGTGGTTCCGAACTTCATCGGTGGGCAGCAAATCAACCACCTCACGAACCTTCAGTTCATGTTCCCGGTGCCGACCGGTGCCTCGTATCTCAGGGGGCTGGCCACCAACCTCAAGTGGTCGGCCACGGACGGCAGCCACGGCATCTATACGGCCAGGGAGTGCGGTCCCGGCGACGCCAACGGAACGACCTGCTCCGGCTCGAGCACGTCCTCCACGTTTCTCGGTGACACCACGGTTCCCTACATCCAGGTCTGCACCGGCGGGAACAGTGTCTTGGCCGGCGCGACCATCTCGTTGCCGGGGTGGTCGGCGACCTTTACCGTGACCGGTGGGACGGGCAGCTTCATCGACCAGACCCAGAGCGAGGCGGCGACCACCGTCACTCTCCATGGCGGCGGACAGGACGTTCTCGACTGGTACCCGTCGGTGTACTTCACCGGCATCCAAGCCACGCCACCGCCCTACCAGTTCCAGCCACTGGCGTCGACCAGCATCGGCGTGGCGGCTCCGACCGTCGGCGCGGTGCTGCCCAACTCCGGGCCGGTCAGTGGTGGCACCACGGTTGTCATCCACGGCACCAACCTCTCGAACCCGACCAACGTGCGGTTCGGTTCCACGCCGGCACTCAGCTTCGTGGGTGAGACCGACGACGCCGTGGAGGCCGTCTCCCCACCTAGTCCCATACCGACCACGGTGGAGGTCTTCGTCTCCACATCGAGCGGGGAGTCCGATTCCAATCCGCCCGGCGATCAGTTCACGTATACGCGGGCGCCCGTCGTGACCGGCGTGAGCCCGCATACGGGGCCACCGAGCGGTGGCACCCAGGTGACGATCACTGGTGCTCAATTCACGTCCGGCTCGACCGTTCACTTCGGGGGCACCCCGGCCTCGAGCGTGGTGGTGCAGTCGTCGACGACGATCACGGCCACGTCGCCCGCGCAGGGCACCAATCCCCAAATTGTGGATGTGACGGTGTCGAACGCACAGGGAACCTCGGCGCAATCCGTGCTCGACCACTTCAGCTACATCGAGGGCTACTGGTTCGTCGCCAGCGATGGTGGGATCTTCGCCTTCCCGTCGGCCACGCCCGGCGGTGCGCCCTTCTACGGCTCGATGGGCGGCCAGCCGCTCAACAAGCCGGTGGTGAGCATGGCCTCGACGCCCGACGGCGGCGGCTACTGGCTGGTGGCCTCGGATGGTGGCATCTTCAACTTCGGTGACGCCCAGTTCTTCGGGTCAACCGGAGGCCAGACCCTCAACGCACCCATCGTGGGCATGGCGTCGACGCCCGACGGCTTCGGCTACTGGCTGGTGGCCTCCGACGGCGGCATCTTCGCCTACGGTGACGCCCAGTTCTACGGCTCGATGGGTGGGCAGCATCTCAACAAGCCGATCGTGGGCATGGCCGCGACGCCAGATGGCAAGGGCTACTGGCTGGTGGCCTCCGACGGCGGCATCTTCGCCTTTGGTGACGCCGGCTTCTACGGCTCGACCGGAAACATCCGCCTCAACAAGCCGGTGGTGGGCATGACCCCCACGGCCAACGGTGGCGGCTACTGGTTCGACGCCTCCGACGGCGGCATCTTCGCTTATGGCGACGCCAACTTCTACGGCTCGATGGGCGGACAGCCGCTCAACCAGCCGGCGGTGGGCATGGCGGCGACGCCCGACGGTAGCGGCTACTGGCTGGTGGCGGCTGACGGCGGGATCTTCAGCTTCCCGACAGGGGCGGGCGGTGCGCCCTTCTACGGCTCCACAGGCAGTATCCATCTGAACAAGCCAGTGGTGGGCATGGCTGTCCCTGGCGGCTGACGCCGCTGGATCTCTGTGGACGGACGGACCGGGAGCTTGGCTTCCGGTCCGTCGTCATTACCGAAGGGTGCACCACTCACATTCGAAGACCGGGACAGAGCCGCTGAGTTGTCGTTATTCGAACCGGGGTGAGATGCGAAATCAGCTCGGGAAGCTGCCGGCTGCATGGGACGCGGCAGCGGCCAACATTGGTCCTCTGAGCTGGTGTCTGCCAGCCGAACGCGGCTCTGGAGTTAGGCCGGGTGCCGCGGTCAGGCTGGCGCTGGCCATTGTTGGTCAGCCCGTCATCGCATTACTTGTGGGATATCTCACGGGCGTGAACGACGCGGCCGGACTTCCCTCACGTGGCCCGTTGGTCCCAATCACAATGGCTTGGAGATGGAACAGGCAGACAGGTGCGCTTTACTGGCTGGGCCGCGGAGGCCTCAACTCGGGTTCCCGGTGAACCAGGGCTCGCCACCCAGGCTCCACACTGACACATCGGTCACGCCCATGATCTCCACGGTTTCGAGCTTGGCGTTGAGCGCAGTGGCATCGACGTAGTCGTAGAACACCCCGTCCGACTCCCAACGGATCTCTCCGGAGCTCGGGTCGCGCAGGCTCTCCGCGGCCGCCGGGGTGGTCGGGAAGCCGGGCTCGTTCTGCATGGTGACATAGGCGACGTTCGACGTGACGTGCTTGACCCTGCCACAGGTCGTCGTCGTGTAGCCGTAGGACGGAAGACCGACGGTGAGATCGGAAGCTGGGACCTGGCTCTGGGCGTAGGCCACCACTTGTTGGAGCCAGGTGAAGGGAGTGATGGGCGCGCACGCGATGGCGTACTCATGGTCGTAGGCCATGACGACCAGGTGCGCGCCGGCTGAGGCGATGTTTCCGTAGCGCTCCGCGTCCCAAGGGGTCGTGGTGAACGGCTCGAGGTCGACTTCGACGCCTGCCCCCTCGGGGCTCAGCGCGCCGACCAGGTCGCCCACGAAGCCCATGTACGCCGACCACATCGCCGTGGTCCAGTCGTTCGGCTCGAAGTCGAGGTCGACGCCATTGAGCCCGTTCGAGGCGACGAACGACTCGATGGTCCCGAGGGCCGCCGACTCCTTCGAGGTGTTGGCGAGAACGGACTTGGTCGCGCCCGAACCGGCCGAGACCGTCACGTAGACCTGTTGGGCAGCCGCTCGGACCTCAGCCAGGTTGGCCGGGCTGAAGCCGTTGCACGGATATTCGGCCGCGGTGTCGACGCGGACCTTTCCGCCCCTCACCGTCAAGTACTGGGGCTTGAGGAGCGCCACGGGATCGGAGTCGAGCGCCGAGAGCTCAGATGGCACGTCGCAGGTGGGCTGGCCGGCGGTCCCGGGGTAGATCCACGCTTCGACGGTCGTTGGAAGCGAAGTTGCTGAAGCATCGGGCGCGCTGGCAACGAGCGGACCTGCGACCAGGGAAGAACCGAAGAGAGCGAGAACGGAAGCCCGGATACCCCAGGCCGGCCTCCGCTGCTGCGTGTCCGTGTGTCGTCTTCCGCGCCGCGCCATCAAGGTCGCTCCCATCGCGCAGACTTAGCTGGTTGCGCCTGAGCTCAGTCTATTGATCGCACAACGTCGAACTGTCGAAGATATCGTGCAACTGTCAACGGCGCGACCCCCGAGCCCGGAATGCCCGCCTACTGAGGCGGTCCCGATTCGAGGTGCACAGATACCGTGTGCTTCACACCGGAAGGTCCGAGATAGACGACCGATACCACGCCATCGGGGTTCTCGCTCAGGATTGCTGTCGTCAGCGAGTTGGCTGAGGTTACCGAGTGACCGCCGACCGAGGTGATCGTGTCCCCTCCAGCGAGCCCAGCCTTCGCCGCCGGCCCGCCCGAGACGACTGACTGGATAACGGCGCCAGACGATGTCGGTCGTGGAACGGGCCGTCCGAATCCCCCGAAGCCGCTGCTCGCCGCCGAGACCACCGAGACGCCGAGAAACGCCGTGGCGCCAATGTGCACGCCCGAGGTGGCGTGACCGGCCGTGATCTCGGTTGCAATGCTGAGTGCAGTGTCGATAGGAATGGAGAACCCTTGGACAGCGGAGATCCCTCCCTGCTCGAACGAGAACCCCGATGATGCCGCGGTGTCCATGCCGATCACCTTGCTGCTGCTGTTCACGAGCGGCCCACCGGAGTCGCCGGGCTGGATATCGGCATTCGTCTCGATGAGACCGCCCAGCTGCTCTGATGTTCCATCCGCCTCGTCGCTGGCGGTAATGGACTGATCGAGGGCAGTCACGCGACCGCCCGCATAGCTCGGTGTGCCGCCGCTCCCACCTGCATTGCCGATCGCGACAACCGCCGCACCGTTGGGAACGCTCGTCGAATTCCCGAGGCTGACCGGCTGTAAGCCCGAAGCCCCCTCGAGCTGGAGCACGGCGACGTCGCTCGAGTGGTCATAGCCAAGGACGTTGGCGCCGTAGGTCCTACCGTTGCCCACATCGGTCACCCGGATAGAGGTCTCGCCGTCGATGACGTGATTGTTCGTCAGCACTTCCCCGTTCGGGGTGAGCACCATGCCCGTTCCTGCTCCCCGCACGTTCTCGTAGCCAAAGGTGACGTCGATGTCGACGAGCCCCGGGTTGACTGCCTTCGCGATCGACGAAGCATCGGCTGGTCCTCCCGAGGCGATCGAGGGCGACGAGCCCGAACTGGTGACGCCGGTCTCGGTCAGGCCCTCGCTCGCCTGGCCGATCACATCGATCGGGGATTTCGACCCTGCGGGTGGAACGATGGCGACGCCCATGTCGCCAGATGTCAGTGTGACCGACGAGTAGGTCCCGGGCGGGAGGAGGACGCCGAGCGCGCTGCGGTTGGAGGGTTGGACGACGGCCTCGCCCGAACGGACCTTGACGTGCTCCTGCGAGAAGGCAGTGAAAGTGACGAGTGCGCCGCCGTCTGCGAGTCGGTACGCGGGGGAGGGACAGTCAAGCGACGGTCGGCCAGTCGCAGCTGACGCGGGGACGGTTGCGCTGAAGGTCGTGGTCACCGTGCCGGCCGCTGAATAGGCACCGGCGATGGTATGGGGATTGGCCACGCCGTCTGGACCGAACTCCGCAGAGATGCCCGGTGGCAACTTCCCGGTTGCGGCTTCCGCGGTGAACGCGGCTGCTACCCGCCCGGCTGTCTCGTCGGGCGCGATCAGAAGGTCGTCCGCGTCCTTGACGTCGAGGCTGGTCGCGTAGCCATGGGTGTCGGTTGCTGCCTTCGGCACAGACACGCCGCCATCGGTTGGGCCAAGAATCTGGCTGCTCGAGCCCAGCTTCCACCCCGCCGAAGGTGCGACCTTGACGTAGGTGAGGAGGTTGGTGGTGGTCGGCTGGGACGAAGCTCGATCTTCCGCCAGCACGCTGAAATACGCCGGGTAGCTGCTCTGGTGGGGGACGAAGGCGCGGCGCGGGGCCTGATCGAAAGAGCCGCCGAGTGTCTTGGCGCCGGCGGCCAACTCGCCGCGGTAGGTCGCGTCGTCCAGGACCTCCTGCATGCAGGACTCGTGAGTGTTTTGTAGCGTCATCGAGAGCGACGCATTGGCCTTGTTGTTGATCGCCGTATCCGAAGCAACGATCGAGTCGACCTCACCAGGCGTAACAACCTGTCCGCTCGGAGTTGCCCCGGCCGTTGCCGTTCTCGAGGCGGACGCGGTCGCGGCCACGTTCGAGCAGGCTGTTAGCACTAGCGCGAGGATGGCCACGGCCGGTATCGCCGCGATGCGCAGGCGCTGGCTCGACGGATTCGTCATGGTTACTCAGCGAGGCTACGTGTTCGGCGCGCAGGGCGGGGCGCGCCCTGAACGGCGATGACAGGGGTGGTCGCCTGACGTGCCGATGACCCCAATTGACCCAAGCGATCGCCGGAAGACCGAAGATCGAGCCCTCGTATCGCCGCAGGCGTCTACAGAGCGTGACAGCCCGGGGAAGTCAGTGATCCATTCCAGCATCCCGGCCACGAACCCGGAGAAGTCCACGGCGGATCGAGGTCTCGATGTCGCTCCGAATCGCAAGTCTTCGTAACTTATAGGGCAGGTCGCGATCGTTGAATGTGATGTTGGTGATTCCGCTCGCACGCAGCAGTTCCCGGAAATGCTCATCAGCTTTGGGATCAATCTTTCCCACGTCATCCCACATCCCGTAATAGCCATCGATTGAGGTGTGCAGGCCGGCGCGGACAAGGTCCTCGATCACGTACTGTTCTGCGCCTTCAATGTTCATGCGCAGGATGACGGGCATCTCGTCGAGCGAGTAACCCCCATCTTTGAGGACCTGACTCAGCCTGCAAGCGGGGACGACCTCGTACTTGTCGCTCCGAGTCGAAAACAGCGAGTCGCCTTTCCCCTTGTTCTCTTTCTGGCCCCTGAAAGCAACCTCATGTATGTAGAGGCGGACCTCATTGCTGTCGTGATCGGGTCCGACCAGGGCTACATGGTCGAGCCGAACTTCGTCCAAGTCAGCCAATTCCGCCCTGGCGTCGGCAATGTGTTCGCTTCCAGCCTCGAACCCCAGGATTTGGAGGTCGTAGCGCTTGCCGAACCACTGATGCATCCAACGGATCTGTCTGCCTTCTTTATGCACGCCGCAGTCAAGGTAGAGGACCCTTGCACGGGTTGTGGGTCCGCTTCCCGCATTCCTCCTGTTGGACACCGAAAATCGGAACCTGCGAACGAAAACTCGTCCGAGCAAGAGGAACGAATCAATGGTGATGAGTGGCCAGAGTATCGCTCGCGCCGTCGGGCCCTCTTGGTCGAAGACCCGATATACGGCTCCGGGGATCGCCCAGGTCCAGAGCTTCTCCTGTGGATCCCAAAGGTGCCAACGAGCGCGTGCATCGGTGGGGCCGGCGGACACGGAGTGATCCTAGGCCGATCCTGTTGGAGCAGAACAGCCGGGACACATCCTGTCCCGCCAACACCTTCCGGAACGAAACACGCTCCATCTCGACTACGTGTCGCACCAAACCGAAGAGCGACTTCGTCAACGGATCGACGGCGCGCCGACCGGGCGCCAGAGCCTCGACAGCAGTGGCCATCCTCGAGAAGGACGATACCTATGTCGTTTCGGAAGTTCCCATCGCGGTGCCAGAGGCTCTCTCACCCTCGATGCCAACCTCAGCGAATGGCAGGAGATCCTCGAACACGCCGCCACCTTCGCCACCCGTTGCGGCGACGCCTACCGCAAGGCAGCGACCGAACCCGCACGTTTTCAATGCGGCGGTGTTCACCCGCCCCGACGTGAAAGACGGGCGGCTTTGTAACGAGAAGTACCGGACGCCCTTCGGGGACATCATCAGCGTGCCCGAGTTCGAATGCGGATCACGACAGCGGCTCGGAGAGAGCGGACCGGCCGCCCCTTGACAGGGTGCCTAAGTATGTTAGGGTGACAAAATGGTGTTAGGACAGCCTATCAGAGATAGGAGAGCTGAGCGGCGTGAGGCCACCAAGATCGAGATCCTGGACGCGGCCTGGGAGCTGGTGCGGGCCGAGGGTCTGGCCGCGTTGAAGCTGCGGGACCTCGCCACGAAGGTGGGCATGCAGCCGCCATCGTTGTACTCCTACTTCGACTCCAAGCACGCGATTTACGACGCCATGTTCCTTCAGGGGAACTTGGAGCTCCTCAGGCGGTACGAGGCCATGCCCGACCTCGACGACCCCGCTGACTCTTTGCGAGTCAGCGCCCGGTTCTTCGTCAGCTTCGCGGTCGAGGACCCGGCTCGTGCCCAGCTCATGTTCATGCGCACGATCCCGGGCTTCGAGCCGTCGGCCGACGCCTATGCCGTGGCCGAGCAAATTGTCGAACTCGGCAGGGAGCGCCTTGCCGCCGCCGGGATCCAGTCCCAGTGGTTCGACCTGTGGACTGGGATCATCTCCGGACTGTCGTTCCAGCAGATCGCCAACGAGCCCGGGACCGACCGCTGGGTCCGGCTGGTCGACGAAGCCGTGGCCATGTTTCTCGGTTATGTGAGCGGAACCAACAAGAGAGGGAGGCGGAAGTGAGAGATACGGCCATCAGCGTGGGAGAAATAACTCCGATCGACCATAAGGAAGGCATGGCTCTCGCCGAGACCGAGTATCGGCGCTACAGCGACATGCTGGGCCAGTTGCGAAGTGGCGATTGGGCGATGCAGACCGTGAACTCCGACTGGAACGTCAAGCAGCTCACCCAGCACGTGCTCGGCTTCGCCCAGAGCAACGCATCCTTCCGGGTGTTCGTCAAAGGTATGCGGGCCGGCAAGAAGCGGGCCACGGTAAAGGGCTACGACCACTTCATACACGGGATGAACGAAGTGCAGGTGGAGGAACGGGAGTGCTTGACGACTGACGAACTGGTTGCTCAATGGGAGGAGACGTGGCCGAAGGCGCTCAAGGGTCGCCGCCACTTCCCGCCGTTCATGCGGCCCATTCCGCTGGATTTCGGCCCTGTCATCGGTAAGAAGCCCATGGGCTCGTACCTTATGGATGTCGTGTTTACACGCGACACATGGATGCACCGGATTGACACCTGCCGGGCCGTAGGTATTCAGCCGGTGCTGACGCCAGAGCACGACGGCCGGCTCATCGGAGACATGGTGGCTGAGTGGACGAAGCTCTATGACCTCTCGGTGAGCTTGCACCTCGAAGGTCCCGCGGGGGCTACATACGTCCGCGGGACAGGCGACGAGGAGCTCAGGATCGACGCCGTCGAATGGATTTGGATTCTGTCCGGCCGAGGCACCGGCACCGGGTTGCTCAAGAAGGAGTTGCCCCTCTGACGGAGAGGAAAGCTCACTGATCCTTCAACCAGGATCTGCTGACCGTCGAGGGTCCATTGACGGTGAACCTCATCTCTGCGATAGCGATCCGCCCGTCAACGCTCCGGAGAGCGGCTGAAGACAGAGCAGAGCGGCTGACGGGAATCGAACCCGCGTCATCTGCTTGGAAGGCAGAAGCTCTACCATTGAGCTACAGCCGCGTGGATGCCGCTGGATTGTAGTGCCGTGGCTGCGGACGAACGGGCTGTCGTGGCTGCTTCCGAGCGGGTCCCTGCGTCCGCCCGTCAGACACGCACTCCGTCAGACGCGGTAGGTCCGAGCCCGTGGGAGGGATCAACCTGCCTGTCGGCTAGGCCCCCGGCCACAAGGGTTGTTCGACGCGGAACCCCACCGGCTCACCCCACCGGTTGCGAAAGCTCACCTCATGGGCGGGGCGTCGCGGCGCCACACCCCAACGCCCGGTCGGATAGCCGAAGCTTACGCAGCAAGCCATGACCCAATGCTCGTCGGCGGGGACACCCAGGATCTCGCCGACCTCGGCCGGATGCAGGAAGCTGAGCAATATGGTGAGCGCGCTGCCGACCCCGTGGGTGCGGGCGGCCAACTGGGCGCTCCAGATGGCCGGGAAGATCGAGCTGCCCGTCGGGTCGGCTTCCACGAAGCCGAACAGGAAGAGGGGCACGTCCTCGAAGTGGTCCGCCAGCCACTGGGCCGAGCGCTGGACCGCCAACATGCTCGTGTTCTCCGGGGAGTCGGGTCTGGCCCGGGCCGCGGCCAACCGCTCGGCGTAGATGGTCTTCCACAGTTGATCGAGGCCGTCTCGGTAGAGGGGCGCGATCCGACCGATGACGTCGTGGTCGTCGACCAATAGGAACCGCCAGTTCTGGCTGTTGCCGCCGGAAGGGGCTCGGATGGCGGCGTCGAGGATGCGGGCCTGGACGTCCATGGGAATCGGGTCGGGCCGGACCCTCCGCATGGCCCTCGTGGTGTAGAGCGCTTCTTCGACGTCCACCATTTCTCCTTCCGTCAGGATCCGTCGTCTTGCCCGGCCCCGGCGCCGCCCGACCTCGCGACGAGTGGGCACGGATCCGTCGGCTGCGCTGCGGCCGTGGCCACCGTACTGTGCCCACTCGTTCGAGGACCGATGCACCAGTCGCCGTGGAGACGCGTGATCGCTCAAGCTTGCCGTGCTGGCCGTCCGGTGAGCCGACGCGACGGGGAGGGGTGGAGACCGACTGGTACCCTCCGATCGTGCGTCGGTTGAGCCTCGTCATCGCCGTCGCCGCACTGGCCGTGCTCGGTGCCGGCTGTTCGAGTGGGTCTCCGAGCTCGTCCCGCAGCACGACGTCCACGACCGTCGGGCCTCTGCCCGCCGGTTCCACCCCGTCGCCGCTCGCCGTCCAGATCTGTGCGACCGAGGCTCGCGAGGACATCGCGTCGTCACTCGGCGAGGCGGCGACCGTCTCCACCCCCACCTGGTCGGCCGCCCAGCACCTCTACTCGTGTGACTATCGCTATCCCTCGGGCTCCTTCACGTTGTCCATGAAGGAGCTCTCGAGCTGGTCGGAGACCTACGCCTACTTCGACTCGCTGCAGACGCAGTTGGGCAAGTCTCTCGACCTTCCAAATCTCGGGCAGGGAGCCTTCCAGACCACCGACGGATCGGTCGTCGTCCGCAAGGACTGGAAGGTGCTGCTGGTCGACTCGTCCGGCCTGCCGGCTCAGTTCGGCGTGCCGCCCACGCCGTCCAGCGACATCGCCGTGACCGTGGCCGACGTCATCCTGGGGTGCTGGGCGGGCGACTGATCGCGCCCGAGGCGACCGCGGACCTCGGCCTCAGATCTGCGTGGTCTGGACGGGCGCAGTGCTGGTCGAGGGCTGGGCTCCGGCTGGAGCTTTGATGCTGAGGACCAACGCCAGGCACATCTCGTCGGACGAACCGTCGCCCCAGGTCACGAAGTGTGGCGGGAGCTTGCGCAGCTGGGGGAGCTCCTGCCCCAAGGTCGGGTCGTAGGTGCAGGTCACCTTGATGCTGTCACCCGGCGCGGTGACGACCGGCGTCTTGAGGTTGTACGGCGATTGGTTGTTGAAGTTGTAGTTGGTGACGTTGAGCAGGGTGCGAGCCTGTGGCGTACCCGGATTGAGCACGACCTGCATGCCGCGACCGAGCAGATGCATGTGTGCGGCTACCCGAAGGATCTCGCGGCCGCCGCCGATCCGCCATGTGCACGACGTTGAGTCGCCGACCGGCGGATTCTGCGGGTTTCGTCCACAGATGGCTTCGAGACCGCTGACAAATCCGACCTGGCTGGCCCCGGTGCGCTTGGCCAGGCTGGCCAGCTCCGCTTGCCGGTTACAGAGGGGGCCGGTCACACCCGCGGGGCAGGGGATGTCCGGCGGGGCCGGCATGAGGTCGAGCCGGAGCGGCTGGAGCGGATCCGAAGCCGGAACGAGCTTGAGCTTGAGCTTGACCCGGACCGGCTTGTCCCCTTCGAGCAGGTTGTAGTGCACCTGCATGACGACCAAGCTCCCGGCCGGGAACTGGACACCGGTGCCGGCCGGCTCGGGCGTGTAGGGGACGCCGGGCGCCCACGCCGCCAACCAGGGGGTGCCGGTCTGGAGGGACATGTGCGTGCTGGTGGTGAAGGTCCCGGGAAGGGCGGTCTCGCCGAAGCACGTCCACCCTTTGCCGCCTTTGTCCGCGGCTTCGGCCTGAGCGGCGTACTGCGGAGGAACGAGGAAGAGGATGGAGTGATGCACCTCTTGCTTGCCCTTGGGATCGTTCGGGAAGAACTGGTCGCCCACGATGAACTTGTTCGACGTGAGGTGCGGATTGACGAGGGTGCAGTGGTAGTCGTCGGTCCCACCCGGCGGGGCCTTCGGCGTATACGTGTTGCCCTGCAACGTGATGAAGGTCGCCGATGACGAGCTGGCACCCGCTGACGTCGATGCCACGATGCCGATGCCGACGGCCGTGACGACCATGGCGAGCGCGGCGAGAAGACGAACCGTTCGAGTGCCCATGCAGTCAGCCTACCGAAGCCGAGTCGGCCAAGCGGGGCGCTGGGAGCGTGATCAACCGCCTCGGTCCGATCGGAGCCTGGGCACGGAGGGTGACCGTCGTGGCCCACGCGGTCCCTTTCTGACCGCCTGGGCTGTCGGTTGAGGTTCGGCTGAGACCAAGCTGACTCCTCCGACGACCGGATCAGCGCATGGCGAGGTGGATGGTGAAGGACACCGTCCGGTGACCGAACGGGCTGGTCACCTCGAAGGCCCAGCGTCCCGGGGCGAGCACCACGATGTCGCTGAAGTGCCCGGTGCTGACCCGGAGCTGTCGAAGGAACAGGCCGGGTCCGCCGTTCTGGCTGGCTGTGACCTGGGGATGGGTGGAGGCGACGGCGCCGGCTGGCCCCGAGAAGATGATGTGGAACTGGTTGACCCCCGGAGTGCCCGGGTCGAAGTACGTCTCGACCGAGCCGCTGCCGGGCAGCGCCGTCGTGGTGATGGAGGGAAGGGCCGGGAGGAGGGACTGGCCCCTGGCCGGGGACACCAGTTGGCTCACGACGGTGAGGCCGGCAAAAAGGACGATGGGCAGGGCCACCGACAGGGCGATGGCTCGGCGCCCTCGACTCACCGTGGGCAGGGCCGCAGGCCGGCCGGCCCGGGCCCGGCCTACCCGAGTGAGGCGCAAGCTGTTGGCCACCACGAGCAGGCTCGACAGGCCCATGGCCACCGCGGCCACCAGAGGGTCGAGAAAGCCGATGGCGGCGAGGGGAAGGGCGGCGGCGTTATAGCCCATGGCCCATCCGAAGTTCTGGACGATGACGGAGTAGGTCGAGCGTGCCAGCCCGATGGCGGAGGGAACCCCCCGGAGGTCGTTACCGAGGAGGGCCAGATCGCTGTTGGCCAGTGCCGCGTCGGAGCCGCTGCCGACCGCGCAGCCGACATCTGCGGCGGCCAGGGCGGGCGCGTCGTTGACCCCATCGCCGACCATTACCACCCGGTGGTCGGCTGCCCGCAGGGTGCGCAGCTCGGCCACTTTGTCGGCCGGTGACAGCGCGCCGGCCGCTTCATCGATGCCGAGCTCGGCGGCCGCCACCCGGACGGCGGGCTCGGTGTCGCCGCTCAACACCGCCGTGCGCAGCTCGAGGCGGTGCAGGGTGGCCACGGCATCGGCGGCCTCTGGCCGGAGGGGCGTGGTCACGGCGATGGCCCCGACCAATTCGTCGTCGCACAGCACGGCCACCACCGTTTCGCCGCGTCGCTGCCGTTCGTCGACGGTGTCGCTGATCGACGCCGTCGCCGTCCGGTCCATGTGCTCGCGCCCGAGCCGTCGAACGGCCACTGCCTGTCCCTCGACCGTCCCGTCCACGCCGGTGCCCGGGACATCTCGGGTGTTGCGGGCGGTCGGCAAGGGGCCGCCGGCTGCGTCGACGACCGCCCGGGCGATCGGATGGTCGCTGTCTTGTTCCACCGCGGCGGCGAGGGCCAGCACCCGCTCCCTCGACCAGCCCGACGCGGTGATGACGGCGGTCACCGTGGCCCGATGTTCGGTGAGCGTTCCCGTCTTGTCGAAGACGACGAGGTCGACCTTGGCCAGCTGTTCGAGCGCCTGGCCGCTCCGGATGAAGATGCCGAGGGCGGAGGCCCGGCCCGTGCCCACCATCATGGCCACCGGCGCGGCCAGCCCCATGGCGCACGGACAGGCCACGAGGAGGACGGCCAGCCCACTCAGGATGCCTTTGCCGAAGTTGTCCACCACTAGCCACCACACGAGGAAGGTGGCCAGTGACCCGGCCAGGACGGCGGGAACGAACACCCGGCTGATGCGGTCGGCGACCACTTGCAGCGGTGACCTGTCGCGCTGGGCGTCCTCCACCATGCGCTGAAGGGAGGCGAGGACGGACTCGGCAGCGACGGCGGTGACCCGCACCACCAGGACCCCGCTGCCGTTTCGGGTGCCCCCCGTGACCGGGCTTCCGGGGCCCCGGTCGACGGGCAGCGGTTCGCCGGTGAGCATCGACTCGTCGACCGGTGACCATCCCGTCACCACTTCGCCGTCGAGCGGGATGGCCTCGCCCGGACGGACCCTGACGAGGGCCCCGACCGGGACGCTCTCGGGGCTCACCAGCTCGCCCGACTCGTCCTCGGGACCGGCCACCACCCGCGCCGTGGGGGGGCGGAGCGAGAGCAGTGAGTGCAGTGCACGGGTCGCCCGGGCCCGAGCCCGGGCTTCGATGGCACGACCCGTGACCAGGATGGCCACGATGAGCGGTGCCATGACGCCGTGCAGGCGGGCGGCGAACGCCCCGCTCCCTCCGAGATGGACGTGGCGGCCACCGAGGGCAATGGCCTCGACGGCGCTGACCGAGAGGGCAGCCAACGTCCCGAGGGAGATGAGTGTGTCCATGCTGGTGGCGCCGTGGCGCAGCTGCCGGGCCGCGTCACGGAGGAACGGCCAACCGCCGGCCAGCTCGACGGTCACCCCGAGGAGGAGCACCGTCCAACCCGCGGCCGGCGTCTCCGTGGCGAGGAGAGAGACGAGGAGGGCGGCAACAGCCAGGGGCCACGAGACGGCGGCTCGTAGCGCCCATCGGTCGGGATCGGCCCGCCGTGGTCCCCCTTCGGGCTGCTCATCGGTGATCGGCGATGCCTCATAGCCGACGTCGATCACCGCCTGGCACAGCTCGTCGGATCCGGCGACGGTGGGGTCGTAGGCGACGAAGGCCCGGTTGGTGGCCAGGTTCACCGATGCGCTGGCCACCCCCGGCAGCTTTCCGAGGGACCGCTGGATCCGGGTTGCACAGGCACTGCAGTGCATGCCACCGACGGCCAGCTCGGCGGTGTCGAGAGCGGGCTCGAGGTCATCGGCCAGGGTCCCTGACTCGGGCGCCGTCGTGGCCATGCGACGTTCCTAGCCGCGAAGTGTGGCCGAGTAGCCGACCTCGGTGATGGCCGACTGCAAGGCATCGGTCCCGACGACGGCGGGATCGAAGCGCACGACGGCGGTAGCGGAGGCCAGGTCGACCGTGGCCGACCGGACGCCGACCTGCTCGACCAGGACCTCCTCGATGAGGGCGACGCACGACGGGCAGTGCATGCCGTCGATGGCGAGCTCGACTGCCTGGCCGTCCTCGGCCGGGTCGGTGCCGGGCGAAGGCTCGGCGATGCTCATCACACCAGCCTATTGGCTACCGACCGCGCCGAATGCCGCGCCCCCGCAGGTGGGAGTGCCCGAGCGAGCCACTCGAGGTCGCCGGCCCTAGCCGTCGACCAGCCGCTGGAACTGCTCATCGACGACGCCGGCCGCCTGCTTGTCGGCCAGCTCCTCCAGCCACTGACGGGCAGGCTCGCTCTGGGCCGCTTCGACCATCTGCTTGGGGATGGCCCGGATGATGTAGTCGTCCGGCATCGCCGTCGGCGGCTCCGGCCGTCGGGCCAGGGCCTGTTCCACGACCGGCTCCAAGCGCCGGGCCTTGGCCGCCACAGCTGTCTCGTCCCGCTCCGCGAATTCGGGGAGTACCTCGGTCCCGAACCGCTCGATGGACTCCATGATGTGCTCGTGTTGGTTGTGACCGGCCTGCATGACGAAGATGACCTGGTCCACCCCGGCCTGTTCGTAACGACGCAAGAAGCCGCGGAGCTGCTCGGGCGTGCCGATGGCTCCTCGTAGGCCGGTCTCGTTGCCGGAGGCCACCTTGGCGCCGAGGGTGTCGCGGCGCATGGCCAAGGCGGCCTCGGGTGAGTAGCCGTGCTTGCCACGGCGCTCGAGGAACTCGTTCCAGACGTTGGTCCGGGCTGGGACATGATCACCGAACACGTAGTAGTGGGCCAGTGAGTAGCCGAAGAAGTTGGCCCCTTCGAGGCCCCACGCCAATGCGTCGTCCTCGTTGGCGGCGCACATCATGGGCGTCACGCACGCCACCTGCGGATTGACGGCCAGGCCCACGGGGACGCAATCCTTGGCCAGGACGGCTTCGTAGTCCTCGACCCATTGTCGGGCGTCCTCCGGTTCGATGAAGGCGAAGCTCAGGGCGCCGATGCCCTTCTGTGCCGCCAACAGGATGGTGTCGCGCCGGCTGCACGCCACCCAGAGCGGCGGATGCGGCTTCTGGACGGGCTTCGGCACCACGTTCCGGGGCGGCATGGTCACGAAGGCACCGTCGACACCGCCGAACGGCGTCTCGGTCATGCAACGGATGGCCACCTCGAGGCCCTCGAGCCACGCCTCCCGCTTGGTGACTCGGTCCACGCCGAACCCGCCCAGCTCGGCCTCGGACGACGACTCGCCGGATCCGAACTCGACCCGGCCGCCGGACACGAGGTCGAGGGTGGCGATCCGCTCGGCCACTCGGGCTGGATGGTTGTAGCCCGGGGCTGTCTGGACGATGCCGTGGCCCAACCGCATGCGCCGAGTGCGCTGGCTGGCCGCGGCCAGGAACACCTCGGGGGCGCTCGAGTGCGAGTACTCCTCGAGGAAGTGGTGCTCGACCTCCCAGAGGTACTGGATGCCGACGCCATCGGCCAGCTCGATCTGGTCGAGGGCGTTGGCCAAGAGACGCTGCTCGCTGTCCTCTTGCCACGGCCGCGCCATCTGGTGCTCGTAGAAGATGCCGAACCTCAATGAGCCCCCCGGCCCGGGCCGGCCGTCCGCCGAGCGGAGAGTGCAGACGCCGCAGGGGTGATCGTCGTCATCCCTCGAGGGGCTCGTCGCCGCCCGGCCCATCGGCCAGCGAGCCGTCGGCGGTGCGCACCACCGACCCCATCGACAGCATCTCGGCGATCAGTTCGTCGGCGTCGGGCCGGCCATCGACGGCCAGCTCGATCTCTCCCATGAGGAAGGTGAGGTTCTCGCGACGGCGGACGTTGAGCGAGTCAGAGAGCGCCCGGTCCCAGAGCCGTCCTATCATCTCGGTTCCCTGGTGCCGGCGCCCGTTGGTCCCGATCCAGGTGCGGTCGCGCATTTCGGAGAGGGCGGTGCGCAACCAGGCGACGTGGGGCGTCTCGTCCGAGCGGATGTAGGACACGAGGGTGGCCGCCTCGCCGTCGCCGGCGACAAGGTCGCGGTCGGAGAGGACGGCCTCCGCCCAGCGGAACCCGTGGAAGGCACTGATCTCGATGAGGAGGAGCCCGATCATGCGAGTGGCGATCGTCTCGAGGGCGGGATCGATGTCGTCGGGCAGGATGCGAGGCGCGGTCGTTCGTGCCGGCAACGTCCCTGGTCGTCCATAAGCCGCACCGGCCCCGATGCCCATCCGGCTCAGCATGTTGGCTGTCTCGTCCTCGGTCCACGGGTGCTCGAAGGCGATGTCACGGGCCACGAACCACATCCGGTTGTGCCCGGCCTCCTCGCCGTGGCCGGCTTCGTCGCGGGCGTGAGCTTCGAACAGTCCGCCGTCGATGTGGGCGATGGCCGTGCCGGCGACGTCCTCTTCGAGGCAGGACCGCCAGTCGGGCACCTCGATGAGACGGAGCATGCCCCCGAACCCCTCGACCGTCCCGATGCGGGTGAGGGAGCTGATGGTCGGGCCGGGGACACCCTTTTGCAGCAAGAACCTGGTCTGCTCGACGTTCGGGAAATTCTCGGGCCACGTCTCGAGCGGGACGTCGAGGATGGGCGTGCCGAAGGTCGCCGACCGTTGCTCCTCCCACGCCCGTATGGCCGGCCACCGGTTCTTCGTCCGGGGTGAGGCGTAGGTGCCGTCGTCGAGGAAGCCGCCGTGGCACCGGACGCCGCCTACGATCAATGGCTCGGCGAAGTCGGGGTCGGCCAACAATTCGGTGGCCGTGTAGTCGGTCTGCACGCTGGTCATCAGGTCGTCCGCCCGACCGGAGTTTGCCCGACCCGTCCGTCCGACGAGCCGTGCCGGTCAGGCGAGGGCAGCTGCAGCGTAGTCGGCGACCAGTGAGCGGGCGTCGTCGCGGTCGAGGGGATGGGCCATGAGGAACCCCTGGCCCATCTCGCATCCGAGCTCGATGAGCCGGTGGAGCTGACCCTCGTGCTCGATGCCTTCGGCGATGACCTCGAGGTCGAGACTGCGAGCCAGCCCGATAATTGCGATGACGAGCGCCGAGTTGTCGGGCCGGGAGCTGGTCAGCGGGTCGATGAACGACTTGTCGATCTTGAGGACGTCGACCGGGAAGCGCTGCAGGTGGCTGAGCGACGAGTACCCGGTCCCGAAGTCGTCCACGCCGATGCGGATACCGATGTCACGGAGGTCGCGCAGCGCGAGCTCGGCGCGCTCGGGGTCTTCCATCAGGACGCTCTCGGTGATCTCGAGGATGAGCTGGTGCGGGTCGAGCCGACTGAGGGCCAGCGCCGTCCGCACCTCGTCGGCGAGATGTGTCGAGGTGAGCTGGCGCCTCGAAAGGTTGACCGACAGGGTCAGCTGTTCCCCCGACTCGCGGCACCACATGGCCAGTTGCTCGCAGGCCTCGGCCAGCACCCATCGCCCGAGGGGCACGATGAAGCCGGTCTCTTCGGCGATGGGGACGAATTGCAACGGGGGGAGCAGTCCGAGGGTCGGGTGGCTCCAGCGCACCAGAGCCTCGAATCCGAGCAGCTTGCGGTCCGAGAGGGAGACGATGGGCTGGTACTGGAGGAAGAGCTCAGAGCGACCGAGCGCCCAACGGAAGCCGTTGGTCATTTCGAGGCGTTCTAGCATGCGGGAGCGCATGGACGACTCGTACACCTCGACGCGGTTCTTGCCTTTCTCCTTGGCCTCGTACATGGCCGAATCGGCTTCGCTCAGCAGCTGCTCCGTCGTCTTGCCGGGCTCGGCGAAGGCCACGCCCACGCTGATCGAGAGCCCCACCTGCTGGCCCTCGAAGTCGGGCGCGTCGCGCAGGACCGAGACGATGCGGTGGGCGAAGTCGACGGCGGTCTCCTCGCGTTCGACGTCCACCATGAGCACGGCGAATTCGTCACCGCCCAGCCGGGCCACGGTGTCACCGGGCCGCACGATCGAGCTCAAGAGACGGCTGGCCCGCCGCAGGACGTCGTCGCCGATGTCATGGCCCATGGTGTCGTTGACGGTCTTGAACCCGTCGAGGTCCCCGAAGAAGAGGGCGACCGTGTTCGCTGAGCGGCCCAGCCCGGCCAGGGCGTGCTCGACCCGGTCGTGCAAGAGGGCACGGTTGGCCAGGCCGGTGAGCTCGTCGTGGAAAGCCAGGTGCCGGAGGTCGGACTCGAGGGCGTCGCGCTGGCGGTGCGACGCCTCGAGGGCGCGGGCGTGGACCTCGAGCTCGTTGGTCTGTCCGGTGATGCGCCCGATGAGCCACATCATGCGGAGATAGATGAGGGTGGTGACGGCGAGCGACAGAGCGGCCATGAAGGGGACGTCCACCGGGAGGTTCAAGGCGCTCGTGACGACCAGGATGCCGGCCGGGACGAACCCGGCGAAGGCGACAAAGGGGAGTCGGCGTTGCCCGGCAGTGTCGCGGTGGTAGACGTTCGGTACCTGTTTGGGCTCGATGTGCACGGGTTGGCCGACCGACGGATGCAGGGCGGCCACCCCCATCAGCACGAAGGCGAGCAGGTACCAGGCGTCGGCCGGGCTGCCCGTTCGGTAGTTACCGTGCACGACGAGGATGCCATAGGTGAAGTCACCGGCGAACAGGTCGAGGAGAGCGGCGGCGATGATCCCCTGGTAGGGGCGAAGTTCGAGCCCGAAGACGATCGCCCGGAAGACCACGAAGACGAGCAGGATGTCCATGACCGAGTAGGTGACGGTCACGGCCACCGCGGACGGCGCCAGGGAGGGATTGTGGACCTGGGGGCCCATCACGAAATACCACAGGAGTCCGAGGGCGCCGATGGTGACGATGGCCGAGTCGGCATAGTCCTCGCGGCGGGCCGACCGGTTCGGGTTTCGCGACAGGCGCAAGACGCCGGCGAAGGTGAGCACATACCCCATCAGGTAGAGCCCATCCAAGGGGGACGGGAACTGAATGGGCGCGTGGAGGACGGCGCGAGCCAGGTTCCACACGCCCTCGGCGGCGAAGAAGCAGAAGCCGCCCCCGGCCAGCAGGAGCCAGCTCACGCGGTCCTCGGGCCGGTTCAGGACGATGCCGCCCACGATGCAGAGCACCGAGACGAACCCGATGACCGCGCCGGCGATGTACTGGGCGTCACGGCTCGGAAGCGCGAAGTAGCAGCCGACGGCACACAGGCCCGCGACCAGCATGAACTTCCAAAGGTGAGTTTTCGTCAGCTTCATCCGGCCCTCGTCTCGGTTGCCTCTTATCGGCTCCGTTGGCCGTTTGGTTGAGCAGGGGCGGTGACCATCGAGCTGGTCGAGCCGTCTCGACCGGCACCGATCGCTTGTTGGGGAGGCCCGGAAGGGAGTTTCACCCAGGACTACGGTGACCCCGGTGCCTACCGTCGTCGACCGAAATCGAACCATCGAGCTCCTCGGGGGCGAGTTCGCGGCCATCGTCGACTTCTGCCGAACGCTGGGCGCCGAGCAGTGGGCGCAGCCCAGCTCCCTCCCTGGCTGGTCCGTCCACGATGTGCTCGCTCATCTAGTAGGGACCGAGTCGGGATTGTGCGGTATCTCGCCCCCGACCGTCGAGATCTCCGGTCGGGACCACCTCCACAACCCGATCGCCGAGGCCAACGAGATCTGGGTCGAGTCGCTGCGATCGGTGACTGACGAGCAGCTGCTCGACCGGTTCGAGGAGGTCACGAAGGAACGGCTGGCCGCCCTCGACGCCATGGACCAGGCCGACTTCGACGCGCCGTCATGGACTCCCGTCGGCCGGGACGAGAGCTACGGCCGGTTCATGCGTATCCGTCACTTCGACTGCTACATGCACGAGCACGACATGCGGTTGGCCCTCGGTGGGCCGCCCCGCAACGACCCCGCCGACCTCGAGTCGTGCCTCGACGAGGTGACCACCGGGTTGGGTTACATCGTCGGGCGCCGAGCCGCCCTCCCCGACGGTTCGAAGGTCCTCCTCGAGCTCACCGGGCCGGCGCTGCGTACGATCCTGGTGGCCGTCAACGGCCGGGCGGCGGTCACCGACAACCTCGACGGGCCGCCCACGGTCGAGGTCACCATGCCGACCCCATTGTTCCTCCGGCTGGTGGGCGGGCGGCACGACCTCGAGCCGGAGACCCTCGGCCGTGCCGAGCGGGGCGGCGATCGCCGGCTGGCCGAGCAGCTCATCAACAATCTGGCGTACACCATCTGACGATCAACGTGGAGCAGTGAGGGGCCCCATGCACCCGACAGAGGGGCGCCGCTCCCCGACGATGGCGGTTGCCGGGGTGTGCGCCATGGTCACGGTGGCCGTGGCATCGAGCTCTGGGCCCGCCTTCGCCGTCTCTCCGGGGCTGCCCGGTCACCACGTCGGCGGCGGGGCCGACTCAACTGGTGCCCGGGGTGCCCGTGTCGGGAGACGTCCGAACATTGCCGTCGGCGGTCACGGCGCAGGTCGACGTCCCGGTCCCGGGCCTGGGTCGGGCCAGCCTCACCATCCGCTGGCACCCCTTGGTGGCCGACCCGATCGCTTCGGTCACCGGCCAGGTGGCCGGTCACTGGCTGGTGGGGCCGACGTGGGCCTCCTGAGCCGGCCCAGGGACTGAGCTCGGCCGGGTCTGAGATCGGCCTGCCTGAGCCTGGCTTCGGCCAGTTTGGCTGGTCCGACCTGGGCGAATCCTCGGCTGCAGGCCATGCCGGCCCAGGACCGGCACCTTCAGCCGCAACCCAGGGTTGCCGATAGACAACCGTGGACATTCGCCCTGCGGGAGGCACGCGCTTCGAGCGCCGACGGCGCACCTCGGAGGCAGTTCCCGACGAAACCGTCACCGGCGTCCCCGCCGTCCCCGATGAGGCCGAGGACGCCGCCAAGGGACTGTCACCGGTCGTGCTGGCCTACGTGGTGGGGCCGGTGGCCCTCGTCGTCTTGGCCGTCTTCCGCCAGTACGGACTCATCGCCCGTTTGCCCATTTGGTCGTACGTGGCCGTGATCGTCGGCACGGCGGTCCTGTCGGCCCCACTCGAACGCTGGCGCGACGCCCCGGCCGGCTCGCTCAAGCTGCACGTCCGGATCGGCTTCCACGTGGCCAGCGTGGCCGCGGTCATCTACATGACCGGCTGGGGCCCGGTGCTCGGCATGGCCTTCGCCTTCGTGGCGCTGGAGGAGCTCGAACAGTGCGGCGCGGCCCGCTGGCGCGCCATCCTCGGATGGACCGTCTTCGTCATCGCCGTCGCCCAGCTCCTGCTGTGGTTCGGGATGACGCCGTCGTTCCTTTCCCGGATCGACGCCGAGACCATCGGCGCGCTCGGCGCCATCGTGCTCGTCATCGTGGTCCGTATGGCCGGCGCCACCGGCGTAGTGAAGGAGAAGGCCGAGGCCCGCCTGGCCTATCAGGCGCTGCACGACATCCTGACCGGACTGCCCAACCGGGCCTACTTCTATGAGCGGACCGACGAGGTGCTCGTGGAGCTGCCCGATTCCGCCACCGCCGTCCTGTTGTTCGACCTCGACCGCTTCAAGGAGATCAACGACACCCTCGGCCACCAGTGCGGCGACCGGATCCTGGTCGAGGTCGGCCCCCGGGTGCGCAAGGTGCTGCGGGAGCGCGACCTGGTGGCCAGACTGGGTGGGGACGAGTTCTGTGTCCTGCTCCCCGACATCGGCGAACGCGAGGACGCCGTTCGTGTCGCCGACCGGATTGTAGCCGTGCTCGAGGAACCCTTCGAGATCGACGCCATCGAGCTGGCCATCGGCGCCAGCTGCGGCATCGCCATCGCCCCGGACAACGGAACGAGCGCCGGCCAGCTGCTGCAGCGTGCCGACGTGGCCATGTACGTGGCCAAGGAGGCGAAGGGCAAGGTCGTCGTCTACGCCGACGAATTCAATGTGAGCACGCCGGCCCGTCTGGCCCTGCTCGGTGACCTGCGCACGGCTCTGGCCCGCGACGAGTTCGTGCTCCACTTCCAGCCGACCGCCCGCATGCAGACCCACGAGGTGTGCGGGGCAGAGGCGCTCATTCGCTGGCGCCATCCCAGCCTCGGCCTGCTCTACCCCGACCGGTTCATCGCCGACGCGGAGCGCAGCGGTCTCATCGAGCCGATCACCGTATGGGTGCTCGACGCCGCCCTACGCCAGTGCCGGGCCTGGCTGGATGTGTCGACGGAGCTAGGGACCGAGCCGCTGTCGGTGGCCGTCAACCTGTCCACCCGCTGCCTGTTGGATGCCGCCCTTCCTGGCACGGTGGCCGAGGCGCTCGAGCGGTGGCAGGTGCCCGGACGGTTGCTGGAGCTCGAGATCACCGAGACGGTGATCATGGCCGATGCCAAACGGGCGAGGGGCGTGCTCGGCGAGCTGGCCGGCATGGGGGTGGTGCTGGCCATCGACGACTTCGGAACGGGGTACTCGTCGCTGGCCTACCTCCGGGAGTTGCCCGTCGCCGAGCTCAAGATCGACCGGTCCTTCGTGATCGACATGGGAAAGGACCGCGGCGACGCCGTCATCGTCCGGTCGGTCATCGACCTCGCCCGCAACCTGGGCCTCCGCACCGTGGCCGAGGGGGTGGAGGACGAGCAGACGTGGTCCACGCTGGCCGAGCTCGGCTGTGACAAGGCCCAGGGTTACGTGCTGGCGCGACCGATGACCGCTCAGCAGTTCACCCGCTGGCACTGCCAACGAGCCATCGGCGCGGTGACGACCGCGGCCGACGTCCCACCTCGCGCCCAGTGGTCAGTGTCGCCCGCTCGCTGAGCACGGACGGTACCAGCCGCCACCTCGAGGGGCCCGATGTCCGACCGAGGTCTGACGCCGTCGAGCGTCAGGCGTCGGCCGGGATGGACTGCTGGCTGTCCATGAGGTCGGTCATGACCAATCGGATGAACTCGTCGGCCTCTCCGGTCATGCCCCCCGCCACCCCGCCGTAGATGGCTCCGCTCCGCGGTTCTTCCGCGGCCTGGTCGCGCCCGTAGGCGACGGCCTCCGCCAGGTCGGCTGCGAACCGCTCGACGACCCCGGGCTGTGTCTGGGGGCGGGTGACGGCCATGTGAAGCGCGTTCGGGTACTGCTGGCCGTTGAACCGCCATCCACGTTGCCGCATGAAATCGTTCACGTGGTAGACGTCGAAGCCCTCGGCGGTGAAGCTGAACAGGAAGGTCGGCTGCCCGAGGAGGTGGAGCTCGGGATGCGACGTGACCGCGGCCCGCATGGCCTCGGCGGTCTCGAAGATGGCGCGGGCGTAACCGCGATAGCCGTCGCGCCCGAGCTGGACCATGGACGCCCACGTGGCCGCGATCAGCCCGCCCGAGCGTGACCCTTCCATTCCGGGGGAGCAGTACTTACCGCCGCTCCAGTCTGTCTGGAAGAAGTACTGCGCGTTGCGCAGGGACTTGTCGCGGAAGGTGAGCACCGATGTGCCCTTCAAGGCGTAGCCGTACTTGTGGGTGTCGGCCGAGATCGACGTCACCCCGGGCAGGCGGTAGTCGAAGATCGGGATGTCGTAGCCCAGCTCCTGCCCGAAGGGGAGGATGAAGCCGCCCAGGCATCCGTCCACATGGAGGCCGACACCGCGTTCGATGGCGATGTCCGACAGCTCGGCGATGGGGTCGATCGTCCCGTAGCCGTAATTGCAGGCCGAGCCGATGATGGCCACCGTGTCCTCGTCGATGTGGTCGGCGACCCAATCGACATCCACCCGCGTGGACTTCGGGTCGACGGGCGCACGCCGCAACTCGATGCCGAACAGGTGGCAGGCCTTGTCGAAGGCGGGATGAGCCGTTTCCGGCTTGACCACGTTCGGGTGGTTCGTGCCCTTCGTGTGGGCGGCGTGGTCGCGGTAGGCGAGGAGAGCGTGGGCGATGCTGCCCGTGCCACCCGTCGTGACCAGACCGGCGGGGTCGCCGTCGTCGACGCACTCGGCGTGAAGGAGGTCGAGGGTCATGGCGATGATCTCGGCCTCGAACTTCGTGGCGCTCGGGCACATGTCGCGCTGGAGCACGTTCACATGGGCGAAAAGGCCGAAGACCTCGGTGAGGAAGCGATAGTGGTCGTGGTCGCCGCAGTACATGGTGCCCGAGCATGTGCCCGACTCCCAGCCGGCGTCCTCCTCGCTGGCTATGGCCGAGAGCTCCTCCAAGAGCTCGTGGCGGGTCGTACCCGTCTCGGGCAGGTGGCGGTGGACCGGGAAGCGGTCGGCATAGGGAAAGGTGCTCATGGCTGCTCCTTCGTCCGTCGAACGGCGTCGACGGCAGGCGGCACCGGCGGCGTGGTCCACCCTCGTCGCACCGTACACGGCCGCCCCCGGTACCTCGGCCCGCCAGCTGGGACACGACGCAGACCAAGGGGCGCGGCGATCAGGTGACGATGTGTCCGCCGTCGCCGACCGTCGTGATCAGCCGCTCAGGGTGCGGGGGCGGAGACGTGGTGCCTTCGGTCCGTTCATGGCCGGCGTCCGTTGGGCATGAGGTTGTCCAGGCCCCACTGGCCGATGCTGTTGAGCTGTACCTCGTTGCCCGTCGCCTCGACGATCCCGTCTCCGCCCACGTAGATGGCCGTGTGGTACACGGTCGTCCAGTCTCTCAGGTTGTCGCCCCAGAAGATGAGATCACCCGCTTGGAGATCGTTCAACGGCACCGGTACACCGGCCGTCTCGTACTGATCGTCGGCCACCCGGGCAAAGCCGATCCCGGCCCCGTTCTCCCACGAGGCGAGGGCGAGGCCCGAGCAGTCGTAACCCACCGGACCGTTGCCCCCCCAGATATAGGGCTTGCCGAGCTGCTGGAAGGCGAAGAGGACGGCGTTGTCGCCCGGAGTGATGGGTTGGAGCAACAGGATCTGCCTCGGAAGCTGTTGGTCGGCGGCGTCCCCGTAGGCGAGGGCGGTGCCGTTCTGCTCGAGCACCCAGTAACCCGACCCGTCGCTCGTCGACACCAGCTTCTGGACCGGTTCGCCGGTGGTACCCGACGCCGACCCGTGGAACCGGGCGTCACCGAAGGAGAAGACGCCGCCGTCGGCTGCCACCAGCCAGTAGCCCTTGCCGTCGGGCGTGGGCTCCATCCCCACGATGGGCTGGTTGAGAACAATGCTGCCCGTCGATCCGTAGAAGGCGGCGTCGCCATAGGAGAAGATGCCGCCGTCGGAGGCGACCAGCCAGTACCCCTTTCCGTCCGGGGTCACGGCCATGCCGACCACCGGCTTGTTGAGAGAGAGGCTGCCTGCGGAGCCATAGAAGGCGGCGTCGCCATAGGAGAAGATGCCACCGTCGCTTGCCACCATCCAGTACCCGCGGTCGTCGCGGGTGGCCGCCAAGCCGACGACCGGCTTGTTGAGCCGCAGGTTGCCGGCCGATCCGTAGAAGCCGGCGTCGCCATAATTGAAGATGCCACCGTCACCGGCCACCAGCCAGTAGCCCTGCCGGTCGTTGGTGGTGGTGGTCCCGACAACCGGCTGGTTGAGTGGCCCAGTGGGCGAGCCGTAGTCGGGCACGCCGTAGGGCTCGACCGCACCCGAAGGTGTGGCGAGCCAGAAGTTGTCGGTCACCCCGGGGCCCACTTCGGCCGACGCCGAGGGCGATGAGAAGGCGCTCGCCACGACCAGCGAGCCGGCCATGGCGACGAGGGCGGTGACGACCCGTGGCCACCGTGTCCAACGTGCGCGCGTGCCAACAGTGCCTTCTCTGATCATGCCCTGCCCCTTCATGTCATCTCGGCGCGTTTCATCAATTGCGACGCGTTCGTCGTGCGCTGAGAGTGATCAGTCTGACACGCAAAGTGGGGAACAGCAAGACGAAACACCGGAAGGGCGCGAGGTTCCGACGGTATGGTGACCGGCCACCGTCGTGCGGCGGAGAGGGCGGACGAGAGGGCGGAGGAGCGAGCCATGGCCCATCAAGGGATGGCGGTCATCAGCCAGTTCCTTCGCGAGTCGGGCTTTCTTACCGGCTCGATCGAGGCGCAGCGGCGGGGGATGGACGAGATGGCGGCCAATGCCGAGCCACCCGAGGGCTGCACGATCGAGAGGCGCGTTCTCGGTGGTCGTCCGGTAGAGCGCATCGTGCCCGTCTTCTCTGCCGAGGACCGAGCCGTGCTCTATCTGCACGGCGGCGCGTACTGCCTTGGCTCACCGGCGACGCATCGCAACCTGGCCGGTCGGCTTGCCGCTGCCATCGGTTGCGCTGTCTTCACGCTCGACTACCGATTGGGTCCCGAGCACCCGTTCCCGGCCGCGGTCGACGACGGGGTGGCCGCCGCCGCCGCCCTGGTGGCTGAGGGCATCCCGATCACCGGCATCGCCCTGGCCGGCGACTCGGCCGGTGGCGGACTGGTGATGGCCGTGCTCCTCGCCCGCCGGCGGACCGGGTCGGAGCTACCGGCCGCCGCGGTGTGCTTCTCACCCTGGGTGGACCTCACCCAGTCGTCGGACTCCTACGCCCGGCTCGCCGATGTGGACCCGTTGGTCTCGAAGGACAACCTCGACGTGATGGCCGCCGCCTACCTCGGACCGGCCGATCCGCGGGACGAGCTGGCGTCGCCGCTTTTCGCGGCTGACTTCGCCGGGCTCCCCCCCGTGCTCATCGAGGTGGGCGAGCACGAGGTGCTGCTCGGCGACGCCACGGCTCTGGCGGATCGTCTCCGAGCCGACGGGGTCGACACCGACGTCACCGTCTGGCCGGAGATGATCCACGTCTTCCAGGCTTTTCCCGGACCGCTGGTACCCGAGGCCGACGCCAGCATCGAGAGAGCGGGGTTGTTCCTCCGCGGCTGTCTCGGTCTCGAGGGCGCGGGGCCGGTCACCGACTGAGTGGCTCTCGATCGGGATCGGGTCCGGCCAGCGAAGGGCCGTCGCCCAGGTGTGGCCACGCCATCTACCCAGGCGAGCAGGGCATCGGCATCGTCAGGGCGACCGCCCGGAAGTACAGTTGGCCCAGGTCACCGATGACCGTCCGGATGCGACGATTGGCGGAGCCGATGGGAAGCGGCCACAAGCGCATGGATCAGAGGCGGACATGAAGGGCTATGTGCTGACGGTGGAACGGTTCATCGAGGCCCCGCCCACCCCCATCTTCGATCTCCTGAGCGACCCATCGAAGCACGCGCTGATCGACGGCTCGGGGATGCTGCAGGGCCTCAGCGGCAAGAAAGACTCGACGGAAGGCACGGAGCCGCTCGGCCTCGGATCGACGTTCGGCATGGGCATGAAGATGGGCGTCCGCTATACGACTCTCAACCGGGTCGTCGAGTTCGAGCCGAACCGCCGCATCGCCTGGCAGACAGGCCCTGATGGCACGTGGGGCCGCTTCGTGGCCGGACGAATCTGGCGCTACGAGCTCGAGTCGACCAACGATGGCACCCTCGTCCGGGAGAGTTGGGACATCACTGGCGATCACCAACGCGTCCTGCTCAAGCTCGGGGGTATCTATTCGGGCAAGACGCGGCGCAACATGGAGCAGACCCTCGCCCGTCTGGATGCCGCCATCACTGGTTCGGTGGCTCGCGACTGAGTCGACGGGGCCGACCATGTCCGCCCGCGGGTGGCCGGCGGCCGACAGCCGGAGGCCCGCGGCGAGACGACCTAGCTCACGGTGGCGATCCCTCCGTCGACGGGGATGACCGCGCCCGTCAGGTAGGCCCCTGCCCGCGAGGCGAGGAAGATGGCCACCCCGGCCATGTCGTCGGGTCGTCCGATGCGCTTGAGCGGCGCGCTGGCTGCGATCTGGTCGCCGAAGGCCTCGAGCGTCGCCGCCATCATCTTGGACGGGAACGGCCCAGGGGCGACGGCGTTCACCGTGATGGTGGGGGCCAACTGCTTGGCCAGGTGGCGGGTCAGTTGGTGTACGGCCGCCTTCGATGCGGCGTAGGAGTAGGTCTCGAGGGTTGGCACGTGGATGCCATCGATGGAGCCGATGTTGATGACCCGCGACGGCTCAGCGGTGCTGGCCCTCGACCCGAGGAGCGGCAGCAAGGCCTTGGTGGTGTGGAAGACGCCTTGGACGTTGAGGTTGAGCACCCGGTCCCAGGACGCCGTGTCGTGTTTATCCAGTGGTGCTCCCCAGGTGGCCCCGGCGTTGTTGACGAGGATGTCGAGGTGGTCATGGCTGGAGCCGACGGCCTCGGCCAGGGCGTCCGCGCCTGCCTCTGAAGAGAGGTCGGCCGCCACCCCCGAGCAGAGCCCGAGCTCGGACAACGCCGCCACCGTTTCCTCCACGGCGTCGGCCTTCCGAGAGGCGACGATGACCTCGGCGCCGGCGACGGCGAATCCAGTGGCGATCATCCGCCCGATGCCCCGCGTACCTCCCGTGACCAGGGCGACTTTGCCGGCCACGGAGAAGAGTTCAGAGGGCAGTGTGGGATCGTCGTCGCTCATGGCGCTGACCGTAGTGCAGGCCACCGATGGATCTCCGGACGGCTGGGCCGTGCTATGGCGCAGCGAGTGCGTGACCCTGGGAAGCCGATGAGTTTGGAGCTCGACCACAGGAATATCGATCGGGCGAATGGGCGATCGCGCCGCTCGTACGCTCTTTCGCGTAGGTATTCGGCACGTTCTGACCCTGCGCAACCACGGAGCGTGTCGTGCGATTTCTGGGCGTTCATCGCGGTTGCAATCGGCCATGACGTGCTATTGACTGATTCAAGTACGGCGGCCCCGGCGGATCTCTCGGCGAACGTTCGTCACCTTCGGAGCTGCTCGCTGAGCACTCAAGCCAAGTCTGAGTTCTGGAGGGACAATGATCCGAAGCATGCGGAGGACGGCCGCAGCATTGGCCGTCGCAGTGGCATCCATCGGCGCGATTGGCGTGGTGACCGTGGCGACGGAAACCCCGAGCAGTGCCGGGGGAACGCCTCCGTCCTGTACGGACTTCTGGCAGGGACCGAGTACCGGGGTGACCAACTGGAACGCCAACTCCACGTACTGGTCCGCCGGTTTCCCCACCGGCTCGAGCATCGTCTGCGTCAACGAGGCGGGGACGTACACGGTGCAAATGACCGCCAACACGTCGGTCGCCGCGCTGGAGGTCGGAGGTGCCACGAGTGGTGCTCAGACGGTTCTGGTCAATGCGACGGGCGGCACGGTCGAGCTCAGTAGCAGTGCCGAGAGCTACGCTGAGAGCGGTGGCACCCTGACCCTCGAATCGGGGACGGGCAACGCCTACCTGCTCGGCGGCGGCAGCGCTGATGTCCAATCCGGAGGCGCCCTGACCACCGAGGGGTCCTCGGGCGACGTGTACCTCTACGACGCGATCACCAACGAGACCGGCGGGACGGTGACCATCGGGTCGACGACCACCGACCAGAGCGATGGCACCCTGACCTCCAACGCCGGTGGGTTCACCGTCTCGTCGGGTGCGACCCTCGCCCTCAGTAGCAGCAGCGGCTTCACCCAGTCGGCGGGCACCCTCGTCGTCACGGGCACGTTGACCGAGAGCAGCGGCACCTTCACCCAGTCGGGCGGGGCCGAATCGGGCAACCCGGTCGACCTCACCGGTGGGACGCTGGCCGACAGTGCCGGCACCGGTGCCTTCGAGTTCACCGGCAACGGCACCCTGAGCGGCACCGTCCCCGTGGGTCAGACGGTGACGGCCGACGGCGCCGGCGGCACCGTCGAGCTCACTCTTTCCGGCGCCGTGACCGTGGACGGCACCCTGACCGCCGAATCGGGGACGAGCGGCAACGCCTACCTCCTCGGGAGCGGTGGCAGTGTCGTCGTGGCCTCGGGCGGCGCCCTCACCACCGAGGGGTTGACGAACACCGTGTACCTCTACGACCCGATCACCAATGAGACCGGCGGGACGGTGACCATCGGGGCCACCACCAACGACCAGAGCAATGGCACCCTGACCTCCAACGCCGGTGGGTTCACGGTCTCGTCGGGTGCGACCCTCGCCCTCAGTAGCAGCAGCGGCTTCACCCAGTCGGCGGGCACCCTCGTCGTGTCGGGCACGTTGACGGAGAGCAGCGGTACCTTCACCCAGTCGGGAGGGGCCGAATCGGTCAAGCCGGTCGACCTCACCGGTGGGACGCTGGCCGACAGTGCCGGCACCGGTGCCTTCGAGTTCACCGGCAACGGCACCCTGAGCGGCACCGTCCCCGTGGGTCAGACGGTGACGGCCGACGGCGCCGGCGGCACCGTCGAGCTCACTCTTTCCGGCGCCGTGACCGTGGACGGCACCCTGACCGCCGAATCGGGGACGAGCGGCAACGCCTACCTCCTCGGCGGAGGCACCATCACCGTGGCTTCGGGAGGTGCCCTCACCACCGAGGGGTTGACGAACACCGTGTACCTCTACGACCCGATCACCAACGAGACCGGCGGGACGGTGACCATCGGGTCGACGACCACCGACCAGAGCGATGGCACCCTGACCTCCAACGCCGGTGGGTTCACGGTCTCGTCGGGTGCGACCCTCGCCCTCAGTAGCAGCAGCGGCTTCACCCAGTCGGCGGGCACCCTCGTCGTGTCGGGCACGTTGACCGAGAGCAGCGGTACCTTCACCCAGTCGGGAGGGGCCGAATCGGTCAAGCCGGTCGACCTCACCGGTGGGACGCTGGCCGACAGTGCAGGCACCGGTGCCTTCGAGTTCACCGGCAACGGCACCCTGAGCGGCACCGTCCCCGCCGGTCAGACGGTGACGGCCGACGGCGCCGGCGGCACCGTCGAGCTCACTCTTTCCAGCGCCGTGACCGTGGACGGCACCCTGACCGCCGAATCGGGTTCGGGCGGCAACGCCTACCTCCTCGGCGGAGGCACCATCACCGTGGCTTCGGGAGGTGCCCTCACCACTGCGGGGTTGACGAACACCGTGTACCTCTACGACCCGATCACCAATGAGACCGGCGGGACGGTGACCATCGGGGCCACCAGCACCGACCAGAGCGATGACACGGCCACGGACAATGCAGGAACGCTTCAGGTGGCGAACGGTGGTGAACTGGCCTTGAGCAGTGGCTCCACCTTGGTCAACACCGGGACCCTGGGCGTGACCGTCAACGGCACGGCGGGCACGGGCGGCGTCACCGGGGCCGGCATCACGATCTCCGGCAGCGGCCTTTCGGTGACCACGGTGGGTGCGCCCTCGGTGGGGACGACGTTCGTTCCCATCAACGGCAACGGCAGTGCGGTGACAGGAACATTCGGGACCCTTTCGTTCGGCCCGGACGCCTATGCGGTCACCTACCCGACCGACGAGGTGGAGCTGACGACCGAGGCTCCATTCACCGTGGCACCGACCAGCGTCTCGCCAAAGGAGAACGAGCCGACCGGCGCCGTGCAGGTGGCCAGCATCGGTAACGCCAACGACGACACCGGGACCTACTCGGCCACCGTCAACTACGGAGACGGGTCGGGGAGCCAGCCGGCCACCGTCGTGACCAGCGGCGCCACCGGAACGGTGACCGGCCCATCCCACACCTACGCGACGCCGGGCAGCTATACGGTGACCACGACGGTGTCCAACGTCAACGGCACCACCATCACGGTCACCGAGCCGGTCACCGTCACCGGCCCGACCATCACCCACCTCTCGAAGTCGAGCGTGGCTCCGGGGAAGAAGCTGAGCACGACCGTTTCGGGTACCGGGTTCGACGGCACGGGGACGAGGACGGGCGGGTTCACGACGTCTGACTCCGCTCACATCACCATCACCAAGGTCACGTACAAGAAAGCCTCCAAGAAGAAGGCCGCCAGCTACAAGGTCAAGCTGTCGGTGGCTAAAGGCGCGTCGCCGGAGACGGTCACCCTTACTTTGACCCAGAGCGGTGGTACTGAGCCGGGCATGACCACGACGACCTTCACGGTCACCTAGTTCCCGCAAGGCACATCGTCCGTCAGACACCCCGCCGGCACAGCCGGCGGGGTGTCTGCGTCAACGGGCGAGACGTCACGACCACCGAGTGGTCGCTCCTCGTGGCCTCAGCAGACCGGCGCCTGCCGGTCGGAATGATCGGCCTCCGGCCCTAATCTTTGGCGGAGCCCGGCAACACGTTTCGAGGGAAGGATCAATGGTGGACGACGAGAAGATCATCAGCAGCATCAGCCAGCTGGCTGCAGAGGAGCAGCGCCTGGAGGAGCAGCATGTCGGCGTCGGCCTCTCCGAGGAGGAGCAGGCCAGGCGGGCCCAGCTCGAGGTGACGCTCGACCGGCTCTGGGACCTGCTCCGGCAGCGTCGGGCCCTCCGCCAGGCGGGAAAGGATCCTGAGGAGGCCACGACCAGGACGGAGGGCACCGTCGAGGGGTATTTGCAGTAGTCCGGTAGGAGGGGCGCCGCCCATCTCGCCCAGCGTCCTGTGCCCAACACCGCCGTGGCAGCAGATGGATGGTGGCGAGTCGGCCTACACTTCGGCCGGCGAGGAGGCAGTCCCGACCCGGTCACCCACGGACGGAGGAGATCGAGTGGAGCTGGCAGCGGTCAACGGTCAGAAGATCGCCTACGAGGACAGCGGCGGATCCGGTCCGGTCGTGGTGCTGGCCCATGGCTTCCTCATGGACCGGTCGATGTTCGCGCCGCAGGTGGCCGCCATACGAGACCGCTACCGCGTGGTGACCTGGGACGCCCGGGGTTTTGGGGAGACGGTCTTCGACGGAGCCCCGTTCACCTATTGGGACCTGGCCCACGACGGCCTCGGTTTGCTCGATCACCTGGGCGTCGATCGAGCCGTCGTCGGCGGCATGTCCCAGGGCGGTTTCGTTGCACTGCGAATGGCCCTGCTGGCCCCTCAGCGGGTCGCGGCCCTGGTCCTGCTCGACTCGCAGGCCGGCACCGAGGATCCGGCCAGGGTGCCTCTCTTGCAGGAACGCATGGAAGCCTGGATCGCCGACGGACCATCCGCCGACCTGGCCGAGGTGGCAGCCGAGCTGGTGCTCGGCGACGCCAACCTCAAGCGGACGTGGATCCCACGATGGATGGCACGAGAGCCGCAGACGCTGATCGAGCCGAGCCACGCCCTCCTCACCCGCGACGACATCACCGGCCAACTCGAGCAGATCGACGTCCCGGCCCTCGTCGTCCACGGAACGGCCGATGCCGCCATCAGCATGGAACGCGCCCAGGCTCTGGCCGACGGGCTCCCGGGCTGCGCTGGTGTCGTCGCCATCCCCGATGGAACGCACACCGCCAACCTCACCCATCCGGGTGCCGTCAACGACGCCCTGATCACCTTCCTCGACGGCCTGCAGCAGTAGATCGGACCTCATCCGGCGCTGTCTGGCCCGCCCGCTCGGTGCCGCTACGACCGGCAACGGGTAGTTCACCCGCGGATTTGATGGCGGCCAGGCGCTGACGGTACAAACCATGCGGTGGCCGACGTGAAAGTGAGTTCCGTCGCCACCGGTGACCGGACCCGCTGGTGGGCGCTGGTCGTCGTCTGCCTGGCGATGTTTATGAATGCATTGGACTCGTCCATCGTGAACGTGGCGCTGCCCGACATCCAGCGGGACCTCCACTTCACCCAGTCCGGCCTCACCTGGGTGGTCGACGCCTTTTTGATCACCTTCGCCAGCATGCTGCTCCTGGCCGGTCGCCTCGGCGACCTGGCCGGACGAAAGCGCGTGTTCCTGGGCGGCATCGCTCTCTTCACGATGTCGTCCGTCATGTGTGGGCTGGCTCCGGACCAGGCGGCGCTGATCGTCGGACGCTTCCTCCAGGGAGCGGGCGGTGCCCTGTCCGCCTCGGTCATCGTCGCCATCATCGTGACCGAGTTCCCGGGGCGGGTCGAGCGGGCTCGAGCGATGAGCGCCTACATCTTCGTCGCCGTGGGGGGTGGCTCGATCGGGCTATTGGTCGGCGGCATCATCACCCAGGCGCTCAATTGGCACTGGATCTTCTTCATCAACGTGCCCGTCGGGGTGGTCACCTTCGTCTTCGGGCGAATGCTCATCAAGGAGAACGTCGGGCTCGGGCTGCGAGACGGGGTCGACGTGAGCGGCGCCGTGCTGGTCACGGCCGCCTTGATGATCGGCGTGTACGCCATCGTGACGTCGACCACCAACGGCTGGGCATCGCCGCACACCATCGGCTTCGGTGTCTTCGCTCTCGCCCTGCTCGGGGCCTTCCTGTTCCTCGAGTCGAGGATCCGCAACCCGATCATGCCCCTTCGGATCCTGCGCATCCGATCACTCACGACCTCGAGCTTCGTGCGCGGCTTCCTGGCCACGGGGATGTTCTCCACGTTCTTCCTCGGCGCCCTCTACTTCGAGAAGGTGCTCGGCTACTCGCCCATCGAGACGGGCACAGCTTTCCTGCCCATGTCGCTGTCCATCGCGTTGATGTCGGCCGGGATCACCCGCCGCTTGGTCGACCGGTTCGGGGTGAAGCCAGTATTGATGGTGGCAACCGTGGCCGCCGCCACTGGGCTGGTACTTCTGGCCCGCGCCGGGCCCCACCCGAGGTTCGCGACCGAGGTTCTGCCCGGCCTTCTCCTCATCGGCCTGGGTGCCGGTGCTTCCTTCATCCCGCTGCTCACCATGGCCATGGCGGAGGTGCCGAACGAGGACGCCGGCCTCGGGTCGGGTCTCGTCAACGTGTCGATGCAGATGTCGGCGGCCGTCGGCCTGGCCATCCTCAGCACGTTGGCCGCCGTTCGATCACGGTCGCTGGCCAGCTCAGGAGCGAGCCGCGTCGACGCCCTGGTCGGCGGCTATCGGCTGGCCTTCCTCGTGGCCGCGGCATTCGTACTGGTGGGCACGGTTCTCACCGTGGTGGCACTTCGTGACACCGGCGCCGAGCGCCTCGCCCAGCCCGTCCCCCCGCAATGACCGGAGGGGATCAAAAGAGGGGTGACCATCGGCTCGTGCGCAGCAGCTTGCTCTCCCACTGATCTCGCAGTTCGAGGCCCTTGGCCATGTACGAGCCCGGCCAGGTCGTGGGGTCGTAGTCGCGGGTGTTGGTCAGCAGATGGCCGAGGAGCTCGGGGCTCACGATCTTCTGCATGAGGATGGCCTCGGGGCGGATCCCCGCTCCGTGGGCCACCTGAAAGCAGCCGACAACGTCGAGGAGCCGGTGCTCGGCCGGCGTCCGTTGCATGATGGCCCAGTAGTCGTCGTTCCACAGGTCGATGTAGTCGTCGAGCGGCGCATCGGGCCAGCCGGTGTCCTGCATGTAGAGGGTGAGCTCGTGCTCTCGCCCGTCCGTTGGCACCCCGGACAGGTCGACCTCCTGCAGGTCTGACCATGCCACCGGTGTCAGCAGCTTCCCCTCCGACTCGTAGCGACACCGGTCGATTCGCTCGCACAGCTGGCGGAGGTCACCATCGGCCATCCTCGTGGCCAGCTCTTCCCAGGCCCCGCCGTCGGCCAGCGCGGTCACGGTCACCACTTGGTACGCGGGTCCGCTGCCCATGGCGTGGTTCAGGTACCACACGAGTCGCGCCCCGGGCGAGGAGGCAAGACGGGGCATCCATTCCTCCCGAAAGAGAGACTCGAAGGCAGCAGCCTGCTTCCCCATCACCTGGTGGGTCTCGTGCATGTAGAGCATGGTCACGGCCTCGACCCCGACTCGGCCACCGCCGGTCGGCCGTGTCGGCACCCGAGGTCGACCCCGGCCACGGAGTTCACCACCGGGGTGACCACGTCGCCGTGCGCAGCAGCCGGCTGCGCCACTGGTCGCGGAGCGCCAGCGCCTCGTGCATCCACGAGCCCGGGCCGGTGACCTCCTCGGGGATGTCTGTGGTGAGGAGCCGGACAAGGCGAGGCAGGCTGCCGAGCTTCTGGAGGAGAACGACTTCGGGGTACCGACCGGCACCCGGCATGGTTCGGAGGGCCAACTCGACGTGCATCCGCATCTGGGCACCGTCGGTGGAGAGGGCCGGGGCGTAGACCTTGCCGGCGGCTTCGATGTAGTCGGCCAGGCAAGCGGGGAAGGGCCACAGGGTGTCCTCCATGTAGAGGACCGGCTCGTGCTCGATCGCCTCGACCGGGACGTCGTCGAGCCGCGGCTCCTCATCAGACCACGCCAGGGGAGCGAGCACCTTGGCTTCCGACCGATGCTGGATTCGGTCGAGGTCGCGGGCCCAGACCCGGAGGTCGCCGCTCGCCAACCGCTCGGCCAGCCTCTGCCAGGCACGACCGTCCGTGACCGCGGTGATGGTCACGACTCGATAGGAGAGGCCGCCGCCGTGGGCCAGGTCGAGATACCAGAGCAGCCGGGCATCGTCGCCGTCGGCGAGGGCCGGCATCCAGCCGTCGCGGTAGGCGGCCTCGAAGGCCTTGGCCTCCTTACCCACCACCGAATGGAGCTCGTGGACGAAGAGCACGCCTTCCTTCCCGGTCGCCGACCCGACCCGGCACAGTAGACGGGCCCGGTTGCGGACGCCGGAACCGCGGGCAATGCAGGGACGGAGCGACAAAAATGGCGCCGTGACCGCGGGGAAGTCGAGGGGGAGGGGACCAGCGGCGGACGCCATCCGTCGGGCCCGGATGGTGTCGTCGATGGCCCGGCGGACCGGATGTGGGATCGACGAGGCGGAGGCCTGGCTCGACGAGCAGGTGTCCCGTCGCAGGTTGCTGCAGGCGGGGATGGTGCTCGGGGCCGCGGCCATGCCCATGGCGACGACGCGCCGGCTCCTCCGGGCCTCGGGTCGAGCCCGCCCGGTGTCGACCGGGCCCGAGGCGGGCGGGGTCGTGATCGTGGGCTCGGGCATCGCCGGGCTGGGCTGCGCCTACCGGCTCTGGGCCCGGCACGGCATCCCGTCTCGCGTCTTCGAGTACGACACCGTGGCCGGGGGCCGGATCCGGACGTTGCGGGGGTACTTCGACGACGGCCAGCACGTCGAGGAGCACGGCGAGTTCATCAATCCCGAGCACACGGCGACCCTCCACCTGGCATCCTCGTTCGGCCTCAGCCTCGACAACACCGATCGCTATCCGTCGGGGACGCATCCCGAAGACCAGGTCTACCGATTCGGCGGGCAGCCGTGGTCACAGGCCCAGGTCGACCACGACTGGCACGAGTGGGGATGGAAGGTGTTCCACGACGCGGCGTTCACCGTCGCCCCGTGGCCGCAGCTCCACAACCACAACAACGCCGGTGGTCGGCAGTTCGATGGGATGTCGGTGACCGAGTGGATCGAGACCTACGTGCCAGGGGGTTTGCGCTCGGACTTCGGTGCCCTCTGCGTCTCGGCCGTGCTCGACGAGTTTGGCGGACCACCCGACGAGGAATCGGCCCTCAATCTCGTCTACCTGTTGGGCCAGGACGACAGCCGCAGCAACGATGTCCAGCCCCGCGGGACGCCACAACTCGCCGGCGCCGACGAGAAGTGGCACATCCACGGGGGCAACGACCAACTGATCAGCGGCCTGCTCGAGCGCTTGCCGGATGGGACGGTGAGCCTCGGCCGACGTCTGGTGGCCATTCGGGTCCAGGGAAGCGGTTTCGTGTGCACCTTCGACAGCGACGGTGCCAACCAGGACGTCGTTGCCGACCACGTCGTCCTGGCCATCCCCTTCACCACCCTCCGGCTGGTCGACCTCTCGGGCGTCGAGATCTCCGCCCTCCATCGGCAGGCCATCGAGGAAGAGCCACTCGGCAGCAACGCCAAGTTCTTCGTGCAGTGCTCCACCCGGGTCTGGAACCGACCTGACCACACGAGCGGGCAGTCGTACTGCGGTGGCGTGGTCCAGGGCTCGTGGGACACGACCAACTACCAACCCGGTGCGGCCGGCATCCTGGTCGCCCTACCGGGGGGCGAGGTGGGCGCCGACTGGGGCAGCCGCTACGGGCTCGACTCCTATCTCGGTGCGCCGCCGCCGGCCATGCTGGGCGACTACCTCGACCAGTTCGACCAGCTGTTCCCCGGAGTCAAAGCCGCCTTCAACGGTAAGTCGTACTATGTGTGGTCATCCGGTGACCCCCACCTCCTCGGTGCCTACTCGTACCTCAAGGTCGGCCAGTACACCGGGTTCAACGGCATCCAGGGCCAGCGTGAGGGCAACCTGCACTTCGCCGGCGAGCAGACCTCGATCAACTTCCAGGGCTATATCGAAGGAGGACTGCGCAGCGGTTACCGGTGCGCCGCCGAGGTGGTGGGAGCCCGCACGCAACAGCGTTCGTAAGGGTCTTCGTCTGACTTTGGCTAGCGTGTCCCCAGCGTGCTGGGTCCTCACCCAGCGGAGGGAGCCAGGAGCCGGATGTCGGAGATCAAGCTGGACTCGCACCACCGGGCCACGGTCGAGAAGATCTTCTCGCACCCCACCAGTCACAACATCGACTGGCGCGATGTCCTCTCCCTGCTCGAGGCGGTCGGCACGGTGAAGGAGGAGCACGACGGTCACTACAAGGTGACGCTCGGGCCCGAAACCGAGATGATTCAGCCCCGTCAAGGCGACATCGACACGCAGATGATCGTCGACCTCCGTCGAATGCTGAAGGCCGCCGGCATCACACCGACCTGATCGACCACCTCGGCCCCTCCGGCTGGCGGCACCGTTCGTTTCCGGCGCTGACACAACGCTTCGGTCGGTATCGAGTCGTGAGCGCGGCGGCGGTGAGCCCGGTACGTTGCTCGCCATCGACACCTCGCAGAACGATCCGGCACAGGCGGCGGCAACGGGGGAGGCCGGTCTTTCGCTGTTCCTGTTGGGACTGGCCACCGGAGCGAGCGACGCATTCAGCTTCCTGACCGGAGGGGTCTTCGCCAGTGTGATGACCGGCAACCTGGTGCTGCTCGGCCTCAGTGCGTCGAATCGAGAGGGCACCTTGGCCGTCCATGCCGGCCTGAGCCTGGCCGGCTATGTCGGTGGAGCACTGGTGGGCTCCCGGATCTGTCGACCGTCCTCCGCTCCGGCCTGGCCGCCGGGATGCCGAGCCACCCTCGGCATCGAACTGGCCGTGTTACTGGCGATGGCCCTTGTCCGCGGGGCGGTCGGAGGGCGGGTTCCCTCCCTGCTCGAGTTGACCTTGTTGGCGGGGACAGCGGTGGCCATGGGCCTCCAGACCGCCGTGGGTCGGGCGGCTCCGCTGGTGAAGGGTTCGACCACCTACCTCACCGGAGCCCTCAGCGAGGTCGTCGCCTCTCTGGCCACGGGCCGGGGCCTGGCCCGCGAGCGTCAGACGCTCCTCGTCCTCGGAGCCGCCGTATTCGGAGCCGGCGCCGAGGCGGCGCTCGTGCTCTTCGTGCCTCGCGTCGGACCATTTCTGGCCGTGCTGGCCGTCGGCTCCGTTCTGCTGCTCGTGAATGCCGGCGAACGACACTCCCCTCAGCCGGGGACCGAGGTCGGCTGAAGTTGGTACGGGCGCATTCCCGATCACACGAAGGACGACGCCTCGTCGAGTCCCTCGTCCGGCCACGCTCCGACGACGGCCGTCTGGAGGTTGCACCATCCCCGCCCACCTCCGATCGGGTCGTCGACACGCATCACGGCATCTCGTATCTGGTGGATGCGGCGGGCGATGACGGGGTCGGTGCAGTCAGGCACATGCTCGACCTCGACATGGAGCGGGCCCCGCCACTCGCCGTGATGGTGGCCGTCGAGGCCGAAATAGAGCCCTAGACCGAGGTGAAAGCCGGTGTCGCCCAAGGCCTCGACATCGACCGGTCGCGTCGTGCCGTCGGCCATGGTGAAGTGCAGTCGGCCACCCAGCACCCGCCGGTTGTCGGGGTCGAACCGCAGATCCGGGTGGACGGCGGCGATGCGCTCGAGCCCGCCGTCGGGATGCTCGATCGTGCCTTCGGACCGGCTCTCCTGGTAGCCGAAGGCGGACAGGAGCCGGTGCTGATGGTGGATGGCGTAGCGAGTGCCGTCGTCCCGTTCGAGGAGCATTGGGCTCCACGAGAAGCGAAAGTTCACCCCCGGGCGGAGCCCGCCATCCTCCAGGTCGGTGACCGGCAGCCCGACGTCCTGACGGATGCCCCAGGAGTGATCGCGGGTGGAGAACCACTGGTCTGGAGTGATCTTGGTGCGGCGGCCGTCGATCTCGACCCATCCGGTTGCCATCCCAACCTGGTGATAGCGCAGCACGTCGATGTCCCGGCGGTAGCCGCGGCGGGAGTGCTGCTGGTCGGGCTGCTCGAGGACCGGGGGGACCACGGCCTCGAACGTCCACTCGAACGAGAAGGGCGCGGCTTGGTTGGGGTCGCAGCGGAACTGGATGCGGTGGAATGGCTCGATGACTTCGTAGAGCAGGGGCCCGACAGCCAGCGAGTCGACATCGTCGCTCAGGCGCCGGCTGGCCCGCACCACCCATTGCGCTCGACCCTGCGAGAGGCCGCCGTAGCCGTCGAAGACGTTGCGATTGGTGTACTTGCCCATGCCCATGCCGACCTGAAGAGATCCGTCTCGGGCCGCGGCCATGGCGCAGATCTTTTCGGTCCAGGACCGGTCGGCATCGGCCACCCGAGCATGGGTCTCGACGATCTGGTGGCTGAACCCTTCGTCGGCTGCCACCAACGGTCCGGTCGTCATCGATGGTCGTCCTGAGTGGCGAGCCAGCGGGATCGGAATGGGACGTCGCCGCCAGGGGTGCCCGAATCTGCGCTCGGTGAATCGAGGCACGTCAGCACAGGGCGGACTGTAACGTCATCTGCCGTGAGCCAGGCGAGCAAGGCCGGCCGTCGGGACGACGTGCGTGTGGCCGAGGGGTTGACTGCCTGGGGGGCCGGCTACTTCTCCAGCCCTCACTGGAGGGTCATCGACCTTGTCCGTCCGAGCTCGGGATGGGCCAACGAGACCGTTGTCATTACCGTTGAGGGTCATGCCCACCGTGGAGCCGCTGAGCGATTCGTCGTGCGGATGCCGGCAGTGATCCCGGTCTTCCCGTCCTACGACCTCGAAGCGCAGGCCGTCGTCCTCCAACGGGTCAGGGAAGGGGGGGTCCCTGCTCCGAGTCCGGTGGCCGTCGAGGGAGATGAGGACTGGGTCGGCGCACCGTTCCTCGTGATGTCCTACGAAGAGGGGCGGCCCGGGCCGGAAGTGCCGACGCTCGACCGCTGGTTGCTCGACGCACCGGTCGACAGCCAGCGTCGGCTGCACGAGTCGTTCGTGCAGGCCATCGCCCGGGTCCATGCCGTGGATTGGCACCTGGACGGCCTCGGGACCGCTCTTCGCGGCGGCACCGATGGGTCACTGGCGGAGGAGGTGCGATGGTGGGCGTCCTACGTTGACTGGGCTACCGACGCATCTCCGCCCTCGCTCCTCGACGAGGCCCTCGACTGGTGCGCAGCCACTGCTCCCTCGGTTTCGTCGTCGCCCTCGTTGTGCTGGGGTGATGCCCGGATCGGCAACGTGCTGTTCGGTGAGTCCGGCGAGATCCGAGCCGTGCTCGACTGGGAGCTGGCCTCCATCGGGGTGGGAGAGATGGACGTGGGGTGGACGGTCGTGCTCGACGGCCTGATCGAACTGTTCACTGGCCGCCGCGTCCCCGGCTTCATGCGACGGGACGAGGTCATCGCTTGCTACGAGCGGGCCGCCGGGCGCGAGCTCCACGACCTCGAGTGGCACGAGCTCTTCGCACTCACGCGCTCGGTGGCGATCGCTGAACGACTGTCGATCGCCGCCGCTCTCGGAGGCATCGAGTACCCCGGCGGTGGCGGCAACGACCATCCCGTCCTTCGGGAGCTTGCTCGGAGGATCGACGATTATGAGGGGGAGGCTCCAGCCGGCTGACCGAGGACATGGCCAGGCGGGTCATCCCACACCGGACGCGAAACTGCCACCGCCCCGGGCGGTGGCAGTTCGTACGGTTACGGCTTCTCGATCAGCTCGATGGCACCGACATGACGGTGGCTCCCGGCGGCAGGACGAAGATGGACGGGCTCACACTCGAGGTGAAGCTCGTCATCTGGAACACCTGCTGAGGCCCCGAGCTGGCGTAGGCGAGTTGGCCGGCGTCGGTGACGCAGTACTTCCACGAGGCGCTCGCTGCCTTGGTCGCCACACAGCTGGACGGCTGTCCGGCGAAGGTGGCCGACGAGAAGGAGACGTCGTAGCCCGCGACTTTGCTGGCCACCGAGGCCTGGGCCGCCTGCAGCTGGCCCAGGGCCGCCTTCGGGCTGAAGGCATTGACCAGCCCCGAGACGGGGTTCTCCTCGGAGGTGTTGACACATGTCGGGTTGGGCGTGGTCGGGCAGTAGTACGCCGTGCTGCCGGTGTCGATGATCACTGCGTCCGCCACCTCGAAGAGGGACTTCGGCGGATCCTGGGCGATGGTCATGGACTGGGACTGCCCGTTGTAGTCAGCCGAGTAGGTTGCCTTGAAGGACGAGCCCTGTGCTTGGTCGAGCGTCTTCGAGAGGCTGGCCAGCCGGCTTGCGGCCGACGAGCCTCCGCTGGCGCCGCTCGTGCCACCGCCGTTGAAGATGGCCGCAGTCGACGTCGGACTGGAGCTCCCAGAAGAGCTGCAGGCGGCTAGGGCGAGGGCCGCGCCCACAGCCACCGCCACGATGGTCAAGCGTCGGCTCTTACCATCGGCCACCGTGCGCATGACAAACCTCTGTTCCGTCGATAGAGGACTCGGGCGAAGATCGCGACGACGCACGAAAACTCCATCAGTGTCTTCGGCATGGCACGAAGGCGACTTGAGCCGATGAGCCCTCGGTGCGGCAACCGGCAGCCTCGAGCCATGGGACGACCCGGACCTGCCCACGCGGCTCCTGTGGCGGGTTGATGGTGGTCAGCCTGAGCTTCTGACCACGGCGGCTCCTGACCGCCATGGCCGGCGATGTGGGCTCCGGCTTGGCGGAGGTGGGTTCAGACCGGGAGCGGGGAGGTTGCGGTCGACGGCCAGGCGTTCGATCCGAGCGGGTCGACTGGCGGCGACCCCGGGAGATTCCCGTCGTCCGGCCCATGGAGGGTGGCGCGATGTTGCTTGGCCCAACCCGGCCCGCGGACCACGTACGAGAGGCGCTCGGCCCAGCCGCCGGCCCCGGCGACGTCGCGGAGCATCTCGACGTACTCGTGGGTGGCGATACGTCCGAGGTTGAAGGTTTCGATGTTCTTGGTGAGTCCGTAGACAACGGGGTCGACCTCCGGTTCGAAGGTGCCGAACAGCCGGTCCCAGACGATGAGGATGCTCCCGTGGTTTCGGTCGAGGTACTGCTGGTTCGAGCCGTGGTGGACACGGTGGTGGGACGGCGTGTTGAGCACGGCCTCGGAACGGCCGAGGTGCCCCATGGTCTCCGTGTGGATCCAATACTGGTAGAGGAGGTTGACGTCACGAGCCGTCTTGACCAAGCCGGGGGAGATCCCGAGGAGGCAGAGCGCACCATAGGGAACAGAGGTGCCGAGGGCATCGGCCACGGGCTGTCGCAATGCCGTCGACAGGTTGTAGTGCTCGCTCGAATGATGGACGACGTGGACGGCCCACATGTACCGGCTCTGGTGCATGACCCGATGATTCCAGTAGTAGATGAAGTCCCATCCGGCCACGGCCACCGCCAAGGCCAGCGGTCCGCTGCCGACGGAGGGAAGCAATCGTCGCTTCCAAAGCCGCTCGGGCGAGCTGTGGGCTGCCCAGACCGTGGCCAGCGCCACGCCGCCCATGACCACTGTGGTCACGCCACCGACCGATGCCGCGCGGCGGGCGAGGTCGGCGACGACCTGCCGCCGCGGGTCGGCAGCCAGGGCGCGGGTCGTGTGGTGCTGCTCGAACGGCTCGCTGGTCGTTCCGGCTTCGGCCGGTGTGTCCTCCCCAGCCGACGCCGACGTCGTTACCGGTGACCGTCGATTCCCGACGTCCGAGGAGAGATCGAGGCGACGGCGGACCACGTCTGCCGCGGTCGTCACCAGCGCGGCACCGGCTGCCACACCGACGACGGCCTTCCCCCAGCGCCCCCGTCCCAAGGTGAAGGGCCGGAGCAGCTTGGGCATGACCAAGGGCGCGGCCAGGCTGCCGACGCCCATGCCGAGGCTGGCGATGGTGTCGCGGCGTTCGTAGTCGCCGGCGCTCGCGCTTCGAGCTGCGGCTCGTCGGCGCAGCCAGAGGTGCTCGGCGGCCATCGTGATGAAGTACAGGGGGACGGCAACGACGGTGAGGTCTCGCTGTCCTCGGGCTCGGTCACCTACGTCCGTATTCTGCGTCGCCATCGACGCGATGTCGACCTTCCTCGTGAGGCCCCCTCGGGCGGATGGACCTGGCCCGACGACCTCGAGTCCAGCACCCGAGCTGGCTGCCGATTGCCGACCCTGGCCGAGGTGGATGGGGCATAGGGTGGCGGCGTGACCCGACTTGGCTATCAGATCCCGAACTTCACCTATCCGGACACGACACCGGCCGAGATCTTCCCGACCATCGTGCGCCAAGCCCGAGAGGCGGAAGCGTCCGGGTTCGACACCGTCCTCGTCATGGACCACTTCTATCAGTTGCCCATGCTCGGGCCACCCGAGAACGACATGCTCGAGTGCTACACGCTCTTGTCAGCCCTGGCTCAGCACACCCAGGTGGTTCGCCTGTCGGCACTGGTCACGGGCAACACCTACCGGAACCCGGCCCTTCTGGCCAAGGAGGTCACCACCCTCGACCATGTCTCCGGCGGCCGCGCCCAACTCGGGATCGGGGCGGGTTGGTTCGAGCTCGAGCACGACAGTCTCGGCTTCGAATTCGGCACGTTCTCGGACCGCTTCGAACGGCTCGAAGAGGCGCTCCAGATCATCAAGGGGATGCTGGCGGGTGACCGACCGACCTTCCAGGGCCGCTGGTACTCGGTCACACAGGCAGTCAACTCACCGGCGCCGTTGTCGAAGATCCCTCTCTTGATCGGCGGCGCCGGTGAGAGGAAGACCCTTCGACTCGTGGCCCAGTACGCCGACGAGTCCAACCTCATCTGCCAGCCCAATGAGGTTCCGCGGAAGCTCGACGTACTGGCCATGCATTGCGAGGAACTCGGTCGCGATCGCTCAGAAATCGTGGTCACCGCTCAGGCCAACGCCTGTGTGGCACCGACCCATGAGCAGGCCGTGGCCGAAGCCGATGCCTTCCTGGTCAGCCGAGGCCTCGACATGGCCTCGATGAGCGCTGAAGACGCCGAGCGGATTCGTTCGGTGATCAATCTGGGTGACCCGGACGAGATCGGCGAGCAGTTCGCCGCCCGCCTGGGCGACGGGCTCGACGGTTTCACCGTCAACGCCGCCGCCAACGGCCACATCGAGGGCCGCGTGGCTCTTCTCGGAGAGGTGCTGCGCAAGGTGGTGGGCACCTGACGCAGCCGGCGCCCGCCCTGGGGGCGGTCGCCGCCCAGGTGGAGCGCCGTGGAGTCCCACGTCTCGGCACGCATCGGTAATCCCCAAACCGACCGACCGGGCGTTTTACGCTGCTCTGCATGAGTCGACCGGTTGGTGGACCGGGGCGATCGACTCGGTCAACCCGGTCGGCTTTCCGTGTCGGCGTTGCCATATGGGCGACCGGTGTCGTGCTGGCAGCCTGTGGCACTTCGGCCGTCGGTCCGCAGTCCGGGTCGAGTACCTCACCCAAGGTCTCGATCCATGCGAACGCGCGGGCCGGGCAGATCCCGCCGGCGGCATCGGCCCGTTCGGCCACGCTCGGACTGCGAAGCCTCGACCCGTCGAGGGACGACGGCGTGCAACTCGATGTGCTGTCCGGCCTCGAGAACGACAGCCCGATCTTCGACGGCGACTTCGCTGATCCCTTTGCCTTGCGCACGGCCGACGCCATCTACCTCTACGCCACCAACACGGTGAAGACCAAGTACGCGCCGCCGGCCCACATCCCGACCATCGTCTTGACCCGAAACTCGGGGTTCGAGGGTCACTATCTGGGTGATGCCCTTCCCACACTGCCGAAGTGGACCGTCTCCGGATTCCAGTGGGCCCCGTCGGTGTGGGCCCGTCCGGACGGCACCTACGTGATGTACTACTCGACACCGGCCACGCTTCCTTTCAACTGCCTGGGCCGCATGCCCTCCGCCGACTGCGTCCACACCACAGCCGGCCTGAGGACGCCGTATTGCATCTCGCGGGCCACGAGCTCAGACCCGGCCGGTCCCTTCGTCGACGACTCCTCATCCGCGTTCGTCTGCCCGGTGTCGGAGGGAGGGGCAATCGACCCCAGCGTGTTCGTCGATTCCGACGGAACGCCCTGGCTGCTGTGGAAGAGCGATGGCGACTGCTGTGGCCTACCGACCACGGTCTACTCGCAGCAGCTGTCAGCAAACGGCCTGTCAGTTGTTGGACCGCCCCACCGGCTGGTCGGCGCGTCCCAAGCTTGGGAGGACGGCCTTGTCGAGGCTCCGTCCATGGTTCAGCAGGGGGGCAATTACTGGCTCTTCTATTCCGCCAACCTCTGGGGCAGTGACGACTACGGCATCGGCATCGCCCACTGCGCGGGCGTGACCGGCCCGTGCACCAAGCCACTCGACCATGCGTGGCTGTCCTCGACATCGAGTGACGGGCAGAGCGATCCGGGTCCGGGCGGTCAGGAGTTCTTCCAGGTGGGCGGTCTCATCTGGATGGTTCATCACGGCCTGGCACCCGGCCAGGCCGGCAACTTCGCGCAGCGTCGGCTGTACGTCGACCTGCTGGCCTTTCCGAAGGGCGGTCTTCCGCGCATCGCCCCGAGGCCGGCGGCGGCGGCGCTCGCCGAGGTCATCCTCTATTACGGCGACCCCGACCTCCCGCCTCAGGCAACGGAGGCCTATCTGGCGCTCGTCCGGAAGGTCGGTGATGCCTTCGCCGGGGACAGCGATGCCAGCGTGGTGGGAGACGGAAGGCTGGTGTGCAGCGACCTCACCCGCGGCCAGAGCACCGCCCAGCTGGTGCACGCGCTCCAGGGTCGGGGCCTGACCCTGTTCGAGTCGTACGTGGTGGCGATCTTCGCCACCAGCTACTTCTGTCCGAAGAACGGGCCGCGGGCGCTCGGCGATCTCCAGCAAGTGCTCGACCAAGGGCCATGACGCGTGCCGCTCTACGGGGTTTCAGAGTGGCCGACAGCCGTAGGCGTCGACCAACCGGGCCCGAAGTGCTCACGGCGGGGTGGCATCGGTCGCTGCGCTCTCTGGCCCCGTGGATTCTGTGTCCGACACGCCGTGCCTTGAGGCTCTTTGGCCGGAATCTAGGACCAGCGGTCTGAGTCCCGGCGCTCAGGAAGCCAGGGCGACTCCTTGGAGTGCTCGGGGCAGCGGACCTCACCCCGTGCCATCGTCCAGCCTTCGAGCTGCTCGGCTCGCTGCTCGCGGTCGACCTTTGCGTCGAGGGATACGGCGTTCTCGCAACCCTCGGTCTCGCAGTACAGCGTGTGCAGGTGGTCAGTGCGTGTCCCGTTATTGCGCACAAAGTGTCTGTCGGCGTGCCAGTTCTGTACCTTGAGATCAGACGGGGGATACCATCTTGACCAGGGAAAACACCTGGATCTGGGCCTGGACCGCGACGCGGATGCGACGTCGATGGCTCGCTCCGTGGCGGGCGATGCCGGCATCTGAGCCACCCAGCAGCGACGTCGGCGAGGTCGCCGGCCGAGGATTGCCGGCGGGATCGCCCAGTCGGTCGTCAGTGACGGCGCCGATGTCGCGAAGGACACCCAGTGACCTGATGACAGATGGCAAGCAAGTGCTCCGCCGGCCGGCTCGTCCCACCAAGGATCCGCGGCTGGTGCGTCACTGCCGACTCTCTGGGTCTCTGGGATGGGAGTCATCGCCTTCGTCCGTGCTGGCGATGTCATCACGCAACGCAGTACGCCGAGGTAGATGCTTTGACGGGAGCGCCACCCGCCGGGCACCGACCGGTCTCCGCCAAACGACGCTCAGCCCCGGTAGATGACCAGGTAGCCCCCGACGAAGAAGATCGCCAGGCCCACCGCCGTCCAGACATAGAGCAGGATCGACCCGATACCGTCGGCGACGATGGCCTCGAGCAGCAGGACCAGGCCCGAGGCGGCCAGCATCCACGCCCCGCGTCGCTTCAACCGTTGACCACGGCTCCTCAGAAGGGGCGTGCCGTCGGGTGCCAGCCCGGAGACGCCGTCGACCGAACGACCCTCCAGGAGGTCGAGGGCGATGTGCTCCAGGTCGAGGTGGCGAGCCACGGCCAGTCCGAGATCGGGGCGGTCGACGAGCGCGCCGCGGAGTCGGCGGACCAGGGCACGGCCGCGAGGGGACCCTGCCCGATGGTCTTCCTCGGCCTCTCGTTGTAGCCGCTCCGCGACACCGGCCACGAGGGCAGGGTCATCTCGTGCCAGCTGCGTGGCAGCCTCGTCCAGCGCCTGACTGCTCATCAACGGATGAAGACGGAATGCCTGGTGATGTAGGGAACTGTGACATCGTTCCGCATTCTCCGAACTTACTGGGTGTCCTCGTCGTTCAGGCCGCGCTCCGCCACTAGTGCGGCCTCCTTGTTTGGCTTCCAAGGGTCAGTCTCGGAGTAGAGACCGGGAGGTAGGTCCGAACACTGCACTGGTGACCTTGACCGTCGGATCAGTTCGGGGAGGTCAACCGGCTCAGGCCAACGGATCAACACTCCGGGCCCTATGGGTCAGTTGCAAACCAGCAGTCCACAAGACCCTTGGGCCATTTGTAGCGTTGGGTCGGCCCAGGCCACCCGCGGCTGAGTCGGCAACTCGGCGACCAGTGGATGTCGATGATCGCTGAGTCGGTGAGACTGGGACAGTGCTCCTCATCGATGCGGCCAACGTGGTCGGGTCTCGGCCGACGGGGTGGTGGCGCGATCGACCCGCAGCGGCCCGAGCGTTCGTCGAACGAGTTCGTGCTGCGGCGGAAGCGGATCGGCTCGCCGAACCCGTTGTCGTTGTCCTCGAAGGTGCTGCTCGCAGCGGCGTAGAGGAGGGGATCGCCGACGGCGTGAGAGTTCTCCATGCACCGGGCAGTGGTGACGACATGCTCATAGCTGTGGCTGCGGACGCCACCAGTCAAGTAACACTGGTGTCCGCAGATCGTGCGCTGCGCCAGCGAGCCGAGGCGCTGGGGGCAAAGTTGGCCAGCCCCGGGTGGTTCATCGAGATACTCGAGAGGTGATGCCGAACAACGAGGGCATGACGCCGATTGCTGCTGGTCTGCCCGGTCCGGGAAGGTGAACAAAACTGGCACTTCCGGGGTGCCCGACCTGCTCTCGTAGCCTGAGGACAGAAGTCTGCACGGTCGCCAGCCGGCCAGACGTAGCGTACGCCTATGCGCTTCGCTTTCAAGACCTCGCCGCAGAATACGACCTGGACCGACATGCTTGCCGTGTGGAAGGTGGCCGACGACATCGAGCTGTTCGAGTCGGGCTGGACCTTCGACCACTTCTATCCGATCTTTTCCGACAGCACCGGCCCTTGCATGGAGGGCTGGATAACTCTCACGGCGCTGGCCCAGGCGACGACCCGCCTGCGCATGGGAACTCTGGTGACCGGCATCCACTATCGCCATCCGGCGATCCTGGCCAACATGGCGACAACCCTCGACATCGTGTCCGGGGGCCGGCTGGAGCTTGGTATCGGGGCCGGGTGGAACGAGGAGGAGTCGGGGGCTTACGGGATCGAGTTGGGCACGCCGGGCCAGCGCAGTGACCGGTTCGAGGAAGCCTGCGAGGTGATCGTCGGACTCCTCACACAGGAGACGACGACATTCAGGGGCCGGTACTACCAGCTCAGCGATGCCCGCAACGAGCCCAAGCCGGTTCAGCGCCCCCACCCGCCGATCTGCGTCGGTGGGAGTGGCGAGAGGAGGACACTCCGCACTGCAGCCCGGTTCGCTCAGCACTGGAACTTCGTGGGTGGCACGCCGGAGGAGTTCTCCCGCAAGCGCGACATCCTGCATCAGCACTGCGAGGACCTTGGCCGCGACCCCACGGAGATTCTCCTCTCCAGCCACGTCCGATTCGCCGGGGACGCGAAGGCCGCCGCCGAGCAGGCCGCTGCACTGGCAGAGGTCGGCGCCGAGCTGGCCATTGTCTACCTCCCACCGCCCCTGGACCCCGCCGTGCTCGAGCCGCTGGCTACCGCCTTGCGTGAGCTCTAAAACTTGTCTGAGCTCTAACGAAACGACGACGACGGCTCATCCAGGCCGGGCTCCGGCCAGTCGCCTCGGGGGGCGCCGCCCGAGGCCAGGATGAGGTCGTATCGGTTTGATTCTGCTGTCCCATCCGACTGAGCCGAACGCTTGATTGAGGCCAGGGTCGCTGGGATGCCCTCATGGGCGCCTTGATGGCGATCCATGATCTGGACGGGAGCGTCCGACGCGTACCTCTTGGGTCCTGGCGATGCCCCAGAGAGAGAGTCCCACGACTCGATTCCTCCATCTCGTCGTCTTTCCGACGCTGCGGAGTCCGATGATCCGGAATCTCGCGTTCAGCCGTCCGGCCAATACCCTTGACCAACGTGGTCGTGCGACGCGAGCTGCGGCGGGGTCTCCGGCGGCTGAACGCGACGACCACACTCCTGCAGCGCGCTCGCTTGGCTGATCCGCTCGGCGGCATGTGGGAGGCCGCCGACGTGCAGTGGTGGTGGCAGCGCCCGCGGGCGACCGACGAGCTGGCGCTCCCGGTCTGGTTCGACGAGGTCGGCCCGGTGGCGGCTGCAGGGTTAACGGCCTGGAGCGACACCTGGCAGGCAGACGTGTTCGCCGTGCCGTCGATCGTCGACGAGGAAGACGTCTGGGCTGCGACGTTGGAAGTCATGGCCGGGCATCGGGACGAGGCACTCCAAGTGCTCGTGTGGGAGGATGACGCAGCGCTGGCGAGCCTTGCCATCCAGAGTGGATTCGCGATGAGCGACGAGTTGTCGGGCACCGCATGGATGGACGCCGACCGGCGCCCGCCAACCGAGCAGGTCGATGGGTTCGCGATCGTCGATCGCGTGACAGGCGCGGATCGTCCGCACCCGATGATCGCTCGCAACGGTGAACGAGTCGAGCCGCGGCTGCGACAGTGCTCGCTGTACGATCCGACGCTCGATCTGGCGGTTGAAGACGCGGAGGGCAGGGTCGCTGGCTACGCGTTGTTCTGGTTCGATCACACGACGCTCGTCGGACTCCTCGAACCGATGCGCGTCGAGGACGAATACCAGCGTCGCGGCCTCGCTCGCATGTTGCTGACGCACGGCCTCGATCGGCTCGCACACAAAGGCGCGCGCCGCCTGAAAGTAGGCTTCGAGACTGGCGCCGCCCGCAACCTCTACCTCGGCGCCGGCTTCGTTCAGACTTCTATCGATCGGCTGCTTATTCGACCAGCACCGCACGCGCGGCGCGGGAAGTGACGCTGGTCCGGCGCAAGGGCCCTGCCACTTATCGCCAAGGTCAAAGGCGGACGAGCCACCCTCGATCGCGTCACTGAATGCGCGACGCACAACTAGGCATCACGGGTGGGCTACTCGCCAGAGACGAACGAGGTTGGGACGTTGTATTTCGAGCACCAGTCCTGCGTGGAGAGCATGCGGTAGTCCTCTTCGATGGTTGCTGCTCGTTGCTGAGCTTCCCCCATCGTTTTGGTCACCTCAATGACACACTCCTCTCCGCGCGGGTTTTTAGCCAGGACCGCCGGCCCCCTTCCGGAGGAGTAGGGGGCGAAACCCCCACCGAACTTCGGTCGAAACATGTTTCGGAAATAGGTCCTGAACGAAAAATTGTTTTTGATGGCGTCGGTGACTTCGAATCGGAGTTCCGCCGCGCTCATCGGCAGCATTCTGCCAGGCTGGCACCTATCCCGGGTGAGTGAACCACTTTGGCCTCTTGATGACCCCGCTCGGTGGTTCGACGAAGCAAGGCCGACCTGGACGTCTCGCACTCAACTGATTGGACAAAACAATCGGAGGGTCGCTGAATGATTCCGGGTTCGTTCAACGCTGGTCCTGGCATCCAGTAGCGCGCTTACTTGGGCGGGCCGCCAGTCGCCCTCGTCTCAGACGGTGATGGTCCCGCCGGTGATGACGAACGGTGTGTGTGGAGGAGTCGCAACCGGGCACGACGACACGGGAGGCAGATTCGTGACCAGCTGCACCGTGTTCGGTGGATTGGGCGTACCAAACGAACCAGGCCCCTTGATCGCTTGACTAGGTGTTCCCGCCAGAGTGATCACCCCGCCGGACACGGTTCCCGCGCCGACGTTGACGTACTTGATTGCCGTCGGACTGATATGTGGCCTAACCGGTGTTTGGGTCCATTTGATGACGACCCCACCAAGGCTCAGGAGATCGACGCCGTTGAAGTCCGTGCACGTGTTCGCCGGCTGTGCAGTGGAAGCGGCAACGTATTTGACTGTTCCTTTCAGAGTTCCGCCTGTCACGACGACGCCCGAAGGAGAGGTGACTGCTTGGGGAGTAGCACACGTGAATGAGGCCGTGAACTTGACTTTGACACTGGCGGCGGTGCCAGTCGAGCTGAGCCCACGAGTCACTGTTCCAACAGAAGTCGAAGAAGTGACCATGTTGCAGGTGATGACCCCGGTCGCGGGGACGCCTGCATAGGCCGGAGTTACAAAGAGAACAACCGTAAAGCCGCTTGCGATCAGCGCGGCAGAAATGGCCGCCGTTATCCGTCGTCTCACTGTGATCCTTCCCCCTTCTTCGACGTCTCTGGGCTCACAACTCGCGGGCGGCGCTTCGAGCCGCAACCGGCGCAGAGAGCCGCGCCGAATGTTAGCCACAGCAACGTCGACGCGCTCGTACGTAGGCAGTCGACGAGACGAGTGACCACGGGACCGCCCACTCGCTCTCATTCGCTCCGGTTGGTATCCCACCGACAATGCGCCACTCGGTGCCTCGAGTCGTCGAATCCGTCCGGATCTGGGCCGCCCCGGTTCGGCCAGCCAGCGCGGTCATTTGCCCGTGACCACCAGTCCGGTAGCCACTACAAATGACGAGACAAACATCCTCTTTACCTGGACGTTATGGCTCGTCGCGACCTCTTGGCACTGCCCGATTGCTCTAGGTGGGTGGGACAGCCGGTCGGGGGCCCTACGGCAGCAAACCGATACCGTTGAGCGACCCAAAGCTCACAGAGAGGACGGGGATATGGCCCTTCGGGTGATCGGCGCTGGTCTCGGCAGGACAGGGACCACGTCGTTGAAGCAGGCGCTCGAACAACTTCTGGGTGGACCCTGCTACCACATGTTGGAAGTCAGAGAACGAACCGCTGACCCTGACGCATGGGGCGATGCCTATGAAGGGCGGTTGCCGGCATGGGATAGCTTCTTCGACGGGTACAGAGCGACAGTGGACTGGCCCGCTGCTCCGTTCTGGTCTGAGATCAGTAAAGCTTTCCCCGATGCACTGATTCTTTTGTCGGTGCGAGATCCCGACGTCTGGTGGAGGAGCGCGTCCGCGACCATCTTTCCTGCGCTCGCAACATATTTCGCTCCAGACGCTCCGGACGACGGTTGGACTCGAATGGGTCGGGGAATGATGACGCACTTCACTCCAGAATGGCAGAACGAAGCGTCAGCCAAGTCGGCGTATCTTGCCCATAACGAGCACGTCAGAGCGACTGTGCCAAAGGAGCGCTTCTTGGAATGGCGGCCCGAGGAGGGCTGGGATCCGATCTGCAGGGCACTCCACCTCGATGTTCCCGACCAGTCTTTTCCATACATCAACACCACGACCGAGGCCCAAAGCGAACTGAGAATGGATGCTGAACAGCAATGAGCCTCCCAGACAGCGGTCAGTGGGATCTCCGTCCGCATCCGCCGACAGGTGTCTCTAGACCGAGATGAGCAGGCGCTGCAGGCGGCTCGCCAGCCAAGGGCGGCGGCCTGATGCACGAACCCGACCGGTGAACACTGACTTCCAGGTTGGGATGCGCCCCGTCAACACGAAGGCGACCGGATCAAACAAAATCCGGCAGTCCACTCCCCTGGAGGTCGGCTCGGCCGCGGTCGACGCAGCCCCGTCCTCGATGACGAGGAAGAAGGGCATGATTGCGGCTTTTCGGAACTCGTAGGTCACGGTCAGCCCCCGTGCTTTGTCTTGGTCCACCATAAGCGCCAGCACCGGGGCGTAGGCCCCGACGGCGAGGCGGGCGACATCGGTGTCGAGGTCGGGGTTCTGGCCTACGGCGCTTTTGAGGTCGTAGCCGTGCGCCAGCAGCTCGCCGAGCAACAGCCCGCCCGCCGTGCACGCGGTGATCGTCGTCTCGCCGTACCAGGGCACCTGAACGTCCCTCTCCAGGACAGCATTCGCCGACACGAAGCCGGCGACGGCGTCGTCGAGCGCGTCGGCCAGAGCCGCCGAGGTCTCTTCGGTGGCCGTGGCCAGCAGCCGTGCATTGTTGGACGCAGTGGTGCGCAGATCTGGACCGATCGGGGGCCCACCTTCCGCAGCCGACTTATAGGCCCGCAGGATCGACACAAGGTGTGCCCCCACCTCTCCGACGTTCCAGGTCAGATTTGGCACTTTCGCCACTAGATCTGGGGCCGATCGAAGGACAGCCCCGACATCCTGTCCCGTGGTCGCGATGCTCCCAAGTACCGGATCCTCGCTCATGTTCTCACGACACTTCTTTCCGCCGGCAATCGGAGCGCGACCCGCGAGCTCCGTTACTACTCCACCCCACGGCATCCTCCCAGGGATTCGGCGCCGCCGCGTTTGGTACTATTGCGAGTGGCCAAGTCGGAAGCGCGGTGCCGCCTCGAAGCTCGTGGCCTGCCCCGGATTGTCGAGAGCGGGTCAACTCCCAAGCGGGTGCAGGTCGCTGCCGTAGTCGCGGCCCTCGCTGCCCTCAGCTTCGATTCATTCGCGGGTTACAGAAGTGCCGTTCAGCGCTACAGCCTCTCGGATGAGAGCTTTGAACGCCTTTTCATCGATTTTCTCCCCCTCATGAAAATCGATACCTCGTCGAACGTTGCCTTCGAGGCTGGAGTTGAACAGGCGCGAGGGATCCTTCAGGGAGGCACCCCTAGCGAAGGTCACCTTCACGTGGGTCTTGTAAATCTCGCCCGTGCAAATGATCCCGTCGTGATACCACGTCGGAACTCCCTCTGGATTGGTCGGCTTTACCCACTTTCGTTCTTCGACGACTTTCGGATCGGCCTGCTTGATCAACGTGCGAATGCGGGAGATTGTCGCGTGGCGCCAATCGTCGGATTTCTTGCTTCCCGACTCGCCTTTCGGTGAACTGGTCTTGGTCATGCGGTTGAACCGCCCTTGGTCGCTTTCATGACTACATGCCCCCTCTCTTCGCAACGGAACACCTTGCGCCGAGGTTAGCGGCGGTGCTTGCATCTCCCGAGGAAGCAACAATAGATGTGAGTGCACATCAGCCTAACGTGGCCTCCAACACAACTCGTCCGAATCGGTGAAGGGCCCGGCACCTCTGCCGATGACGATCCGGTGCCTCCGGGAAGAGGTCGGCGTCCTTGGCCGGGGCGCAGCGCCCGTAGAGCGCCAGCGAACGCCGGCACCATGGGCCGAAGGGGACCAGCTGTGACCCACGGATGTCCTCCTCGTGGCCGATTGGGCTACCAGTGAAGCTGCGGGAGAGCCGCTGCAGAACGGGTGTGCGCTCCGATTGCACCACCGTCGGCGCTACTCACTTGGCCATGGCAGGCCCATGTTGTTGAGCTTCGGCACCTCGCCAGCTGTCATGATCCGTTCGGCGAGCGGACGCATTGCCTCGACGAGTTCGACCACCCGATCTCCGAGGGTGGCCACCAGTGGTGCGGCCAATCGATCGGTGGTGGCTTCGATGGCATCGCGGGCCTTGGTGCCAGCCGGAGTGGGACGCTCCTTGTCGTCAAGCCATCCCCGCTCTCGAAGATGCATAGCCGCCGTTCGCCACTCTTCCTCGGACCACCCGCGGTTGACACGGAGGCTCTCTTGTTCGGAGCGCCCAGTCGCCGCTTGCATGACGAGCGACTCGCACGGGTCGACCTGGTCGGCTACGAGGCACGTGACATGGCCGTCCCCGCGATACTCACGCATCGCACCGAGGGCTTGCCAGAGTTGGAGGTGGGGCGCGCCCGGATCGGCGAGAGCGGCGTTCGCCGCTCCCAGCGGTCGGCCCGCGAAGTCAGCTGAGTGGACGGCGGCCGAGGCGAGTGACGCTGCTCGCCGAACGTCGGGCCCATCGACCGCGTCTCCGAGCAGCCGTCCAAGCGCGGCGTCCATCGCCGAAAGTCGGGCGTCGATGAGCTGTCGTGGCTCGGCGTGAGTCCAAGCGTCAGGGATCGCCCGCTCAACCCGTCGTGGGTGAAAGCCGTAGAAGATTGACGTCACCACGGCCGCCGGCACCGTGCCGAGCGGTGCAGCCCGGCAGCCGAAGTAGCTCATCCAGCCACCCTTGAGACCGAGCCCGTCCGTTACCGCACGAGTCTCCGGAGCGAAGAAAAGCACAGCGTGGATCGGCTCGCCGTACTGCCAAACGAGCCTCGCCGCGTGCTCCTCCTGCATCCCCATGTCGCCATCCATTCGAGGTCGGTCTCGAAACAGCCCTTGTGCTGGGTACGTTACCCATGCTGGGTGTCTCAGGCTCTGGCTATCGAACAACCGAGGACGGCCATGAAGTTCGAGGGTCGGTACCTAGATCCCTTCGGATCACATGAAGCCCGGTGGTTCTCCAACGGTGTTCCAACAAGCCTGTTCGAGACGACGGTGTGGATTCTCGTGATGCGCCACCGAGCTCCACCTACAAAGGAGGACTCACGCTGTTAGATGACACTGCCGATGCGAACGCCGACGACCTTCGGCGACCCGATAGTGCCGAGAACTCCTTCAACCCTCATGATGGTGTGAGAGCTGTTCGTCGCCGGCGGGTCCATATGATAGCCCCATGGGGCGGCAGATCCAGTTAGCGATCGATTGTGTAGATCCGGGTCGACTCGCGAACTTTTGGGCCGAGGTGCTCGATTATCGGATTGCAGATCCGCCCGGAGATCACACCAGTTGGAAGGAGTTCTCGCGCAAGCTCGCGACGCACCCCGACGAACAATGGAGCAAGGTGGTCGACCTGAACGGGAGCGGGCCATCTCTGTTGTTCCACCGAGTGCCGGAACGCAAGCAGGTGAAGAATCGAGTGCATATCGACGTTCGTCTGGCGCCCGGAACGTTTAAAGAGGAAACCCGTGCTCTAGTAGAAGCGGAGGTCGATCGCTTGGTCACACTCGGCGCCACCCACCTCCGTACAGATGATGACGAGACGGATTACTTCGCCGTGATGCAGGACCCCGAGGGAAACGAGTTCTGTGTTGGATAGTGAGTAGCGACCACTCGTTCAGCACATACTCGGGGCTGTCCGCGGCAAGCGAGCACCCGTCCGTCGATAACGTACCCACAGCCGGTGATTTTGGGCAGGGTGTAGCTCGAAAACTGGTCACACGAAAAGAGGGACAATGGTCCTGCTCGTCCCGATTGTTATTGTCCCGCTCGCGTTGGATGTCTTCTGTTTGGTCGATATCTCACACGCCGACGAGGTCTACTACCTGCCGAAGTGGGCGTGGGCCATCATCATCATCGTTGATGCACTTGCTCGGGGCAATTGGGTACCTCACCTTTGGGAGGAAGCGCCACGGCGATGTCGCAGGAATCGGCGGGACCAGAGGCACGGGCAGGCCCTCAGCGTCGTGGGCTAGTTCGGGCTATCCACCACGCCCCCATGTGCCGCAGTGTGACAGCTCGCGGTCAGCAAGCACTCGTCTCTCGATAACGCACCCCGAGCTGGCGTTCGGGGGGACAGGGACGTAACTGGCGAATGGGCCGTATGCTCACCAACGGTCCGCGTTAGTGAAGGTTCGAGATGCCGGATAACAGGAGAGAAACAGCCTTTCGGCCCCAGCCTGTCCGGTAGTGGGTCAGTTTGAATTGAATCTCCAAACTGACCCACTATCGCCTGTCTGGACTTGGATAGATTGGACGACAATGGCGGGAGTTGGCACGGGGGGCCGGGGGAGCAGGCCACGCCTGGCGCGGACGGAACTGCGCTCCATGCTTCTCGAGGCGGCACTCGAGATCCTGCGTGAGGAAGGCCTTCAAACCGGATCCGTGAACATCACGTTCAAGCGCGTCTGCGACCGGGTCCAGGTACGCACGGGCATCCATGTGACCAACGGCTCGGTGATCGGGCGAATCTGGGAGAACCAGGCCGAGTTCCAAGCCGACGTCCTTGCTGCAGTGGCGAACGACCAGTCCCGGCCGGAGCTCGGTCTCATCTTCAATGCCTTGGGTCCGCTTCTAGACGAAGCTGTTCGTTCGAATCCGGAGTCACGAGCCCGGCTCGTGCAACAGGTGTGCCGAGTAGGTGGTCAGGCCAACACCATCGCCACGGCCGAGTCGCCCAACTATCCGCTCTGGATGCATGTGGTCGCGACGGCCATTACGACCTCAGACGCGGAACAGCGGGAACGGATCTTGCTGCCCCTCCGCGAGGGTTACACGTCGTTTACCAAGATGTGGGAGGAGAGCTTCGCCGTATTGGCAGCCTTCCTTGGATTGCGGATCCGAGCTGATTCGGATATGTCAGAGTTCGTGATGGTGCTCACCGCGTTGGACCAGGGATTCTCCCTCCGCCATCGCATCAACGGAAAGATTGAGTACGTCAGCCGGCCGACCGGGCCGAGCGGGGAGAACGAGGAATGGACGCTATTCGCCCTCGGACTCGAGGCGCTTGTGCACCAGTTCTTCGAGCCCGATCCCACGTATGGGTCAAAACCATCTGCTTAGCCTGTGGGTATCTCGGTCTGGAGAGCTCTCCACACGCCTCGAAGTGCCGTTCCCGAGCGGAGCAATTGTGGCCGGATCCCGATTTGTGATCCGGGGTAGATCAACTTGCCTTGACGGACCCCCGAGCCTGTATGTCAAGGGCTATCCGGATACCTCGATTGGTCAAGGCCAAGGGGATCCTCATGACGCTGCGATTTGCTTGAGGCACGCGCTCGACCCGGATGAGGCCGAGAAAGGCAAGCCGGTCGACCGTCGCTCCATGCACTGACCAGGATGCTGTACGCGCTTCTGGGTCCAGCCCATCTAAGAGGACCTTCTCGTCCAGCGGTGACAGCACCACCTCCAAATCGTATGGTCGGAGGGTCGCCGATAGTGGGATGACGCGAACCGACCCGGTGGAAACCGGGGCCGGACGCATTCCACTGAAAAATACAACGCCTGACCTGCGGGAAAACAGGTCAAGCGTTCGTGGGCTGTTCATGAAACTCCGAGGGCAGGGGCGACGTGACAGCCGCGGGGGACTGACCACAACTTAGGGACCGGAGTCTCCACAATCACCCAGTCGGATGCGAAGCATGGACAGCTCGGATTGCGGGCACTTCGGAAATGAGCGGGTGGTCCGGCGCTCGCGGCAGCAAGCATCTGTCCCTTCGGATGCGGGAAGGTGCCCCACTCATCCGGCAGCGTCGTTCGGGGATACTTTTGGCGCTGACTTGCCCCGCGCATTATGGGATGGTCCGCTGCCTTCCGCCTTTATGAACCGGAAGCGATGTAACAGCACTTCCAGGCCAGTCCACACAGATACATATTGGGTCCGAGATCAGCCGTTATGGCGCACGCGAGAAGGGACGAGTCCCGGTCTGTCGATATTCGAGGTGCACCCACCGACGAACGCGGACCTAGAGCTGGACGTGGGGATATAAGGGGAACCGGCCGAGGATGTCGGCGCAGCGGTTCCGGCATGCCGCCGCGACGCGGTCGTCGAGGACGTAGCGGGCCTGGGACAGACCGGATGGTGCCGGGGCGGCCGTGGTGGCCCGCAGCGCGGTTGTGATGATGTCGGCGATCTCGTCCATCTCGGCTGGCCCACAACCGAGGGTGGTGAGGGCGGGCGTCCCCAGGCGGATGCCTGAGGTGTACCAGGCGCCGTGGGCATCGGCGGGTATCGAGTTGCGGTTGGTCACCACTCCCGCATCCTGGAGGGCCGCTTCGGCTTGGCGGCCGGTGAGCCCCACGGTGCCGGCGACGTCGATGAGCACGATGTGGTTGTCGGTGCCGCCGGTGACCACGCGCATGCCCCGGCTGGCGAGGCCCTCGGCGAGCGCCTGGGCGTTGATCACGATGGACTGGGCGTAATCGGCAAAGGCCGGCTGTCGGGCCTCGGCCAGGGCCACCGCCTTGGCCGCCATGACGTGGGGAAGGGGTCCGCCGAGGACCATAGGGCAGCCCCGGTCCACGAACTCGGCGTAGTCCGCGACGGCCAGGACCATGCCTCCGCGAGGTCCGCGTAGAGACTTATGGGTCGTGGTGGTCACCACCTGGGCGTGGGGAACGGGGTCGAGGTCACCGGTGAGGACCTTGCCGGCCACCAGGCCGGCGAAGTGCGCCATATCGACCATGAGGGTGGCGTCGACCTCGTCGGCGATCTCACGGAGGACCCGGAAGTTGGGGTTGCGGGGATAGGCGGAGTAGCCGGCCACAAGGATGAGGGGCCGGAACTCGCTGGCCTGGGCCCGAACGGCGTCGTAGTCGATGAGCCCGGTGGCGGGATCGACGCCGTAGCTGGCCTGGTCGAACATCTTGCCCGAGATGTTGGGGCGGAAGCCGTGGGTGAGATGCCCCCCGGCGTCGAGGGACATGCCGATCATCCGCTGAGCGCCGAGCTGGCGGCGCAGCTCCTGCCACGCATCGGACGACAGTTCGTTGACGTGGCCAGCCCCGGCGGCGTCGAGGAAGGGACGCTCGACTCGGCGGGCCAGTATCGCCCAGAAGGCGACCAGGTTGGCGTCGATGCCTGAGTGGGGTTGGGCGTAGGCGTGGTCGGCACCAAACAGGGCCGTCGCGTGCTCGGCGGCGATGCGCTCGATCTGGTCGACCTGTTCACACCCGGCGTACATCCGCCGACCGGGAACGCCTTCGGCGTACTTGTCGGACAGCCAGTTGCCCATCGCCAGCAGGACGGCTGGGGAGGCGTAGTTCTCTGAGGCGACCAACTTGAGCTGGCGGCGCTGGCTGGCCAGCTCTGTCTCGATGGAGGCGGCCACCCGGGGCTCCACCGCCGCCACCACCTCGAGGCCCGACCGGAAGGCAGTCTGCTCTGCGGATACGGCCATGCGCCCTCCTTGGACGAGTCCATCTCATCGCCCAGGCGCACGGCAGTCGCCGGCACGTCGGCCGGCGGGGCCGCTTCCCGGTGGTGCTCCACCCGACGCGCCAGTCACGGCCCCACCCGCAGCGTAGTCAACCGAAGTCGCTCGATAACGTCAGCGCACCGTGAACAACGGCGCCCCGCGTGACGGCGCGCAACTGCCGGCTATGCGTGGTTGCCCACCGCCCGACACCCAGTCGGTATCGCCCACCGTCGAGGGATATGCCATCGCCCCGAGGTGTCGGAGTGGGTCACCCACTCGCCGATAGGTGACATCCCCAGTCTCAATCTGCTCAGGGTGGCCATTCGAATGCCGATGGATAAGGAACGTCCAATCGCCATCAGCCGAATGTACGATCTGGTCTGATTTGGCGTCGGTCGGCGAAGTGGTTAGTGATTTCTTCATTGGCCCTCTTACTTCTTGCCTCGGGTTGTGGCGGAAGCAGCTCGGGTTTACGGCGCTCCGGAAATGCGCCCGGGGCCACGTCCAGACTCGTGGTGTAACGACGACCACCACATCGATCTTCGATTGCAGTTCTAACTGACGTCGGCGAGCTCTGCCAGGTCCACCTCCTCGTCGATCCCTGTCATCACGCGGAGTCGGGCCTTGGCGAGGGACTCGATGCCCATGTAGCGGCGAGCGACGGCCCACTCGTCGTGTTGCTCGGCAAGCACGGCACCGACCAGTCGGATGACGGCTGGGCGGTTGGGGAAGATGCCGACGACGTCGGTGCGTCGACGGATCTCCTTGTTCAGCCGTTCCTGAGGGTTGTTGGACCAGATCTGGCGCCAGTGCTCCTTCGGGAACGACGAGAAGGCCAGGATGTCACCTTCAGCCTCGACCAGCATGGAGGCGGCGTCGGGGAAGCGGTCGGCGAGTTGCTCGACGACTCTGACGTGCTGAGCGTGGACCTGTTCGGCGTCGGGCTGCTCGAAGATCGACCGGATGAGGGCGCCCACCATCGACTGGGCCGTCTTCGGAACCCGGGTGTGCACGTTTCGGACGAAGTGGACCCGGCACCGTTGCCAGGTGGCTCCGGGCAGCACCGAGGCGACGGCGTCGACCAGGCCCTGATGGGCGTCGGAGACGACGAGGGCCACGCCCGAGAGGCCTCGGGCCACCAGTCCCCGCAGGAAGGCCGTCCAGCCGGCCCCGTCCTCGGTGGTGATGAGGTCGACCCCCAGGATCTCCCGGTGTCCGTCGGCGTTCACCCCCGTGGCCACGATGACGGCCACGTTGACGATCCGGCCGCCCTCCCTCACCTTCTGGGTCAAAGCGTCCACCCAGATGTAGGTGTAGGGACCGGCATCGAGGGGCCGGTTGCGGAAGGCGGTCACCGTCTCGTCCAGGGACTTGGCCAGCTCGGAGACCTGGGACTTGGAGATGCCGGTGATGCCCATCGACTTCACCACGTCGTCGACCCGCCGGGTCGAGACGCCTTCGACGTAGCACTGGGCGACCACGGCCACGAGGGCCCGTTCCGCCCGCCGACGGGGCTCGATCAGCCAGTCCGGGAAGTAGCTGCCTGACCGCAACTTCGGGATGGCGAGATCGATCGTGCCCGCTCGCGTGTCCCAGCGCCGGTTCCGATAGCCGTTCCTCGAGTTCACCCGCTCGGGGCTGACCTCGCCGTAGTCGGCGTGGCACAGTCCCGAGGCCTCGGCCGACATGAGGGCCTCGGCGAAGCTCTGGACCATGGATCGCACCGGGTCGGGGTCGGCCTCGGCCAGATACTTGCGCAGCAGCTCGGCCGTCGCCCATCGTGTTGGTGACTTCCACCGCATCTTCTCCTTCGCGTTCTTTGGACGGAACTTGAAGATTGATGCGGTGGTCGTCGCGTCAGGGGGATGGCTGGCTCAAGCTGAGCTCACCCGGGCCCGAGGCGTACACCACGTGTGTGGACGTGAACTCACTGTCCAGCCGCTGTCGCCACCTGTTTCCACCTTCCGCCATATCGCGATGCGCCCCTTTCAGACTGGAGCCGCTGTGCCCTTTTCGTGCCCTCTCGCGTCCCGAGAGGTTGGGTACGTTTCAAAACACAACGCCTGACCTGCGGGAAAACAGGTCAGGCGTTCGTGGAGGTGGCGGGAATCGAACCCGCGTCCTCCAGCTTCTCAATGGGCCTTCTCCGAGCGCAGCCGATCAGAGATTGTCGGGATGGTCGCCTCGATCGGCGTTGGTGGCCTTCCGTATCCGACTGAGATGTCCCCGGTGGCCAGTCGGCACGACCGTCCGGGTGAGCCCCACTTACGTCGCCCGAATCCGATCCGTGGGGCTAAGACCGGTCGGACGTCACTGCGCTTTAAGCAGCGATTGCGAGCTGAGGCTCGGCATTTGTTTTTGTTTCCGGCTCTTTAACGTGGCTCCGGAGACCACGGCTCGCTTCTCCCATATCGACGACCGGAGTCGAAGCCTGTCACCCCCGTGGTTACACATCGAGCCTTGTTGCCCGGTTGTGGGTGTCCCAGCATACCCACCACTGCCTGTCGCCTTGGCTCAGAGAGGGGGTTCCGGCCCTGGTCAGCGGGTGCTGCCTCGAGTGGCCGCTCGGGCCTCCCGGGCGGCCTCACGCCCGGCGTCTCGGGCGGCGATGGCCCGACGCTTGTCGTAATGGTGCCGGCCACGGGCGAGCGCCAGCTCCACCTTGGCCTTCCCGTCCTTGAAGTAGATGGACAGCGGCACCATGGTGAGCGACTGCTGTTGCGCCAGCCCCATCCATTCGTCGATTTGGCGGCGGTGAAGGAGCAGCTTGCGGCGGCGGTCGGGATCGTGAGCACCGAATCCGGTGGCCTGCGCATAGGGCGGGACGTGAACGCCGAAGAGCCAGGCCTCGCCATCGACGATACGGGCGTAGGAGTCCTGCAGGGCGATGCGGCCCTCCCGGAGCGACTTGACCTCGGAGCCCTGGAGCACGAGGCCGCACTCGACGGTGTCCAGGATCTCGTAGTCGTGACGGGCGCGCCGGTTCGACGCCACCGGTCGGTTTGCCGCTCCCGGGTCCTTGACCGATCCCTTCGAACCGCCGGAGCTGGATGCCCTTTTCTTTGCCGCGGCCACGGAATGGAACCTACCTGCCCGCACCACGCTCGATCCTCGACATAGCCGTACAAGCGTCCGGACGACAGAGCCGGGCGTCCTTTGCTGAGAGCGGGCACGGGCATCCCCATGCCCATTCACCGAGCCTCGCCCACGAGAGCCGGAGCCGGGCACGACGGCCGGGAGGGCACCGTCGCCGTCTGGCCGGTCGGCTTCTTCTACCGTGGGTGGTCACGCATGCTGTCGCTCCCACAACACGTTCACGACGAGATGGTCGCCCACTGCCTGAGCGGGCTGCCCGAGGAGGCATGTGGGCTGCTCGGCGGCGATCCGGCCCGCGACCAGGCTGTTACTTGCTATCCGACTCGCAACCTGGCCGCTTCGGCCAAGCTCTACACGGTGGACCCGAAGGACTACCTGCGAGCCGATCGTGACGCGGAGGCAGCCGGTTACTCGATCATCGGGGTCTTCCACTCACACACGCACACCGAGGCCTTTCCCTCACCGACAGACGTGGCCCAGGCGCCGGACCCCTCGTGGCACTACGTGCTCGTTTCGCTCCGCGACGTGGTGCCGGTTGTGCGTAGCTTCCGCATCGTGGACGGCCAGATCTCTGAGGAACCGATGGCCCTCCAGCCAAGTTAGAATCCCAACCAAAATGGTCATCTTTTGACCGGCCAAGCTCGAGCGCTCCGGGCCTGAGGGCTCCGGGGCGCTCGTGTGTGCTCGGGGCACCGGCCCCGACGGCGGCCCGGCTCGCCGGGCAGGCCGGTTCGACGACCGAAAGGAGACTGCGTGCCCGTCCAAGTGAACCTGCCCACCGTCCTCCGCTCCCACGCCGGGGGCGTGAAGTCGGTAACGGCGGATGGATCGACGGTGGGCCAGGTGCTCCGCCAGCTCGAACAGCAGTACCCGGGACTGTCCGGCCAGGTCATCGACAGCGACGGCCACCTCCACAAATTCGTGAACGTCTATCTCAACGACGACGACGTCCGGTACCTCTCGTCGCTGGACACAGAGGTGGGCCCGTCTGACGAGCTCTCGATCCTTCCGGCCGTGGCCGGCGGGTCCGCCGGTCCCCCTCGAGGTGATCGGTCGCCGTGACCGTCTACGGCTCGGTCCTGGAGCTGATCGGCAACACCCCGATGGTCGACATCAGCGCGCTGAGCCCGAACCCGGCGGTTCGCGTAGTCATCAAGCTCGAGGGGGAGAACCCGGGGGGATCGGTCAAGGATCGGATCGCCCTGGCAATGATCGAGGACGCCGAGCGCACGGGCGTGCTGCGGCCCGGCCAGACCCTCCTCGAGTCATCGTCCGGCAACACCGGGATCGGGATGGCCCTGGTGTCGCGGCTCAAGGGTTATCACCTGAAAGTGGTCCTGGCCACCAACGTGTCCATCGAGCGCCGCCAGCTCCTCGAAGTCTGGGGTGCCGAGATCATCGACTCGCCCGGCTCCGAGGGGTCGAACGGCGCCGTCCGACGGGCCCAGGCCCTGTCCGCCGAGCATCCCGAATGGGTCTTCCTCTACCAGTACGCCAACCCGGCCAACCCGAGGGCCCACTACGAAGGGACCGGCCCCGAGATCTGGCGCGACTGCCCCGACATCACCCACTTCGTGGCCGGACTGGGCACGTCGGGGACCCTCGTGGGTGCCGGGCGCTTCCTCAAGGAGCAAAATCCGGACCTCAAGGTGTGGGCCATCGAGCCACCGGCCGGCGAGATGGTCGACGGGCTGCGGAACCTCGACGACGGCTACGTCCCCCCCATCTTCACCGACAACCATGGCCCGGAGCTGCTCGACGGGAAGCGCATCGTCCGCCCTCGGGAGTCCATTGAATGGACACGGCGGCTCACCGAGGTGGGCATCTTCGCCGGGATCTCCTCCGGGGCCGTGCTCGCTGGGGCGGTGCACGTGGCCAGCTCGATCGACCGCGGCACGGTGGTCGTCGTAGCCGCCGATGCCGGGTGGAAGTACCTTTCGACCGGAGCCTGGACCGAGGACATCGACGTCGTCGAAAAACGGGCCCAGTCGATGTCGTTCTTCTGACGGCATTGTCCCGGCGCACACCCGGCACATCGCCGACACCGAGCGGCGGCACCGCCGGGCCTGGGTCGTCCCTCTCGCTCACCATCCTCGGCTGCGACGGCAGCTGGGTGGGGCCCGGCGGTGCCGGCAGCTCCTACCTCGTGCGGACACCACAGAGCGCGCTGGTCCTCGACTGTGGCCCGGGATCGTTCGCCCAACTGCAGTTGGCCATCGAACCGGCCGCCGTCACCGCCGTGGTCCTGTCCCACCACCACCCGGACCACTGGACCGACCTGCACGCGCTGGTCACCCACGCCCGCCTCGTCCTCGAGCGTGAGGTGGACGTCTACGCACCCTCCGAGCTGCCCGATCGCACCGGGCTGGTTCACGAGAAGTCCCTGCGCTGGCACGCCGTCACTGGTGGTGACGTGGTGCAGATCGGGGACGCCACCTGCAGCTTCCGCCGCACGGAGCACGTGGCTGAGACGCTGGCCGTCCGCCTCGAGGCCGGGGGTCGGGTGCTCGGCTACTCCGCCGACTCCGGCCCAGGCTGGCCACTCGGCGAGTTGGGTGGTGACCTCGACCTCGTCCTGTGCGAGGCGACCTATTTGGCCAAGGACGAGGGCACGGCCGACCATATGAGCGGTCGCCAGGCCGGGTCCCAGGCGAGAGCGGCAGGCGCCGGCCGGGTGATGGTCACGCACCGGTGGCCCACCGTGGCAGCATCTGCCCTCGCGTCGGAAGCGACAGCCGCCTTCGGACGGCCCGTCGAGCAGGCAGTCATGGGAAGGACGGTGGTCGTGTGAGTGAGCGAGTGAAAACAGGTAGGTCCCTGGGCCGGGCCGACGCCCGGGCCCTCGACGATCTGCGTCCGGCCGCCTTCGTGCGCGACTTCACCGTGTTCGCCCCAGGGTCGGTCCTCGTCTCCATGGGGCGCACCAAGGTGTTATGCACCGCGTCGATCGAGGAGCGAGTCCCACCGTGGATGCGGGGGAGCGGCAAGGGCTGGGTCACGGCCGAGTACTCGCTGCTACCGGGGTCGACCGGCGAGCGGGTCACGCGGGAGGCGACCAAAGGTCGCCAGTCCGGTCGTACGCAGGAGATTCAGCGCCTCATCGGCCGTTCCCTCCGTTCGGTGTGCGACATGGTGGCACTCGGTGAGGTGCAGGTCACCGTCGACTGCGACGTGCTGCAGGCCGACGGGGGGACCCGCACCGCCTCGGTGTGCGGCGCCTACGTGGCGCTGCACGACGCCATGACCCGCCTCGTCCAGAAGGGCGTGATCCGCACCCAGCCACTGACCGAAGCGGTGGCCGCCGTTTCCGTTGGTGTGGTGGACGGCGTCTGCATGCTCGACCTCCCCTACGAGGAGGACAGCCGGGCCGAAGTGGACATGAACGTGGTCATGACGTCGTCCGGTCGTTTCGTCGAGGTGCAGGGCACGGCCGAAGGAGATCCCTTTTCCAAGTACGAGCTCGACGAGCTGCTGAGCTTGGCCGAGCACGGCATCGCCCGTTTGTTGGAGCTGCAGTCGGAGGCATTGGCCGAGCCGCCGCCTCCTCGATGACCACCCGCCGGATGGTGCTGGCTACGGCCAACCCGGACAAGGCGGCCGAGATCGCCGATCTGCTCGACCGCGTCCCCGGGCTGGTCCTCGAGCCCCGTCCGGGCTCCGTCCCCGAAGTCGAAGAGAACGGCGAGACGTTGGTGGACAATGCCCGGTTGAAAGCGCGTGCGCTCTCCGCCGCCACCGGCCTGCCGGCGGTCGCCGACGACACCGGCCTCGAGGTCGCCGCTCTTGGCGGGGCGCCAGGTGTCTACTCAGCCCGGTTCGCCGGTGACCATGCGACCTATGCCGACAATGTGCGCAAACTGCTGACGGAGCTCGAGCGCGTCGGGGCCATACGTCCCGACCAGCGGTCGGCCGCGTTTCGCTCGGTGGCCTTCGTTGCCTACCCCGACGGGTCGGAGCGGTGGGCCGAAGGGACGGTGGAAGGCACCATCGCCACGCAACCGGCGGGTGGGTCCGGGTTCGGCTACGACCCGGTGTTCGTGCCCGCCGGCGCCGGCGGTCGCACGTTCGCCGAGATGACGGCGGCGGAAAAGCACCAGATCTCGCACCGCGGGCGCGCCTTTCGCGCCCTGGCGGAGCAGTTGCAGCTCGAGGCCGGATGAGGCCAGCCGTTGGGCCGGGCGGCTCGAGGGCGCGGAGGTAGTCTCCGGCCATGCCGCGGACGACGCAGAGGGCCGCGCTCGACCGGGTGCAACACATCATGATCTCGATGGCGGCCCGTTACCGCGGGACTCGACGGGTGATGGCCGGAGCCGGGCGCCTGCTCTCCGACGCAGCCGAGCGGGGGAGTGCCCTGGCTCAGGCCCGGTCGGCCGGTGTGGCCGACACCTACGACGGGAGCTATTTCGGTGAAGGCCGCGACGCCTCCGGCGACCGGGCCGGTCGATCCGGCTATGCCCGCTACGACCGCATCGCCTCCAATGCCGATATCGCCGGGTGGATGCTGTGGCGCAACTTCCGGGTGCACAACGCCCTGGACGTGGGCTGTGCCACCGGTTTCCTGGTCGAGGTCTTCCGCGAGCTCGGCATCGACGCCGTCGGTTGCGACCTGAGCCGCTATGCCGTCGATCACGCCACACCCGGCGCCGTCGGCCACATCCGGGTGGCGAGCCTCTTCTCGGGCCTGCCCTGGCCCGACGGCCACTTCGAGCTGGTCACCGTGCTCGAGACACTCGAGCACCTCCCGCCCGACAGCGTGCCCATCGCCCTCCGTGAGCTTCGGCGGGTGTGCGGCGCCTACCTCTACGCCACCATTCCCTCGTTCGGTCGCAACGTCTCGGGCCCCGACGGGCACTTCGAAGGGAAGGTCCGTCCCGAGTTGGTGGTCGAGTACGCAGCCCACGGACCGGGCTACGCCGGGCCCGTGCCCAAAGAGGACCTGGAGGTCGACGCCGAGGGCCGCCCGATCGAGGGTCACCTGACCATCGCTTCCTTCGACTGGTGGACGGACAGGTTCGCCGAGGCTGGGTTCAGCCGCTGTCCCGACATCGAGCGGCGCCTCTACGCGGACATCGAGCCTGCTGACCTTGCGCCCTTCTGGAACCTCTATGTCTTCCGGGTGCCGAGCGCGTCCGGAGACCTGGTTGAGCCTCGCGAGCCCGACCGTGTGCTTGCCGAGCTCGGCCTCCGACACCCGCTGCTCGAGGTCGAGCGGTGACACCGGCCGGCGCCGGCTACCCCGCCACCTACGAGGCCTTCGCCCACCTGCGCTTCGAGCGCCCGTCTCCGGGCGTCCTGCTCATCACCATCGACCGGCCCGAGGTGCTCAACGCGGCCAACGAGCAGTTGCACCGCGAGTTCTCCGCCGTCTGGCCGGTCGTCGACGGTGACCCGACGGTGTCCGTCTCGGTCATCACCGGGGCCGGCCGGGCCTTCTCGGCCGGAGGTGACCTGGCCATGGTCGAGCGGATGACCCACGACTACGGCGCGGTCGTCGAGCAGTGGCACGATGCCCGGGCCGTCGTCGAATCGATGGTCGCCTCGGTGAAACCCATCGTGTCGGCGGTCAACGGCGTGGCGGTGGGCGCCGGGCTGGCAGTGGCCTTGTTGGCCGATGTGAGCATTGTGGCCGAGTCGGCTCGCCTCTCGGACGGGCACACACGCCTCGGCGTGGCCGCCGGCGACCACGCCGTGATTCTCTGGCCGCTGCTCTGCGGAGTGGCCAAGGCCAAGTACTACCTGCTCACTTCCGACTTCATCGACGGCCCTGAAGCCGAGCGGATCGGGCTCGTGACCCGCTGCGTCCCCGACGACCAGGTGGTCTCCGAGGCACTGGCTGTCGCCCGTCGGCTGGCCGAGGGTTCAGCCGCCGCACTGCAGTGGACGAAGCGAGCCGTCAACCGCTGGTTGGTCACGGCTGCCCCGGCCTTCGGCGAGTCGCTCGCCCTCGAGATGCTCGGCTTCCTCGGTCCGGATGCCAAAGAGGGGCTGGACGCCATTCGTGACCGGCGGTCACCGGTGTTCCCCTCGGCGCCGGACGGCGACTGACGGCCGCGGTGACGTGCGCTACGAGACGGTGACGAGCGTGCCGATGGGCGTGAGCGGCCAGACAACGGCGGCGTTGGCGATGGGCATCTCCACGCAGCCGTCGCTCTGGGGGAAGCCGTAGCTCGACCGCACGAACCCGTGCAGGGCGTCCCCGCCGTTGAAGTAGCTCACCCACGGGATGCCCGGGTCGACATAGTGCGAGCCGTCGGGGTTGGTCCCGCTCATGGTGGTCACCTGGAAGCGCTCGTAGACGGGGAAAGTGCCCGACTCGGTTGGGGCCGCCGCGACGCCGGTGTTGACCAACGTCGAGTAGACGGCCGCACCGTTGCTGTAGACGGTGGCCGTTTCCGGTGATCCCTTGGACACGTAGACGTAGTCGTACGGCGCCGTGTTGACCGTCCCAGCGGTGGCGGCGGCCAGCAGATGCGTCCAAACCTGTGGGCCGGCTTCGCCGTCGGTGGTGAGATTTTGGTCCAACTCGAAGGCCATGATGGCGCCGGTAGTGATGACGTTCATTGAGCCGACGGTCCATTGAGAGCTGAGCGACGCCGGCTCGTTGGCGCGCCAGGCGAATACGCCCTGCTGCGGGTCGGCCGCCTCGACAGCCGAGGTGAGCGGCCTCGCCGGGGTGAAGCCCAGTGGCAGGTAACCGAGCTGTGCCAGAAGCTGCTGGAGGCGCAGCACACTTCCGGCTGCCACGCTGAACTGGGCGGTCGCCGTGTCGCGGATGCGCTTGCCGGTCGAGCTCTCCACGCCAGCGCGACCCCCGGGCACCGTGACGGTCTCCGACGAGGAGGGCACGAGCGGGGCAGTGGCCACGAAGGCGAAGGTGGTCGGGGTGACCTCCTGCCACGAACCGGCGACAGGCGGAGTCAGGCTGGGCGTCGGTGATTTTGCGCTCAACGGGTCCGTGAAGCGCACTTCGATGGGGGCGTCGCTGGGCACCTGGGCCGTCCCGGCGGCCGGCGTCACCGATTGCACGAAAAAGGCCGCGTCGGTCGCCGCGTCAGGGTTCGAAGTGGGGGAGGCAGCCGCCCTCCCAGTCGAGCCGCGCAGGAGGACGACACCAGCCACGCCGCCGACGACCATCACCAGGACGGCCACGGGCAGGACAAAGGTCAGCAATCGGCGACCGGGCCCCCTCGTCTTCTCTTGTGAATGAGCGCCCGGCATCGTGGTCTCTCGCGGATCCTCTAGAGGAGAGAACCTACCAGTTCATCGGAACATTCCCAGGTCAGCTGTACCGGCGGGTCCGCCGGCAGATTTCTTGCCAAACGGCGGCCGAACGAGGCCTCAGCCGGATCCGCTGCCTCGATCCGAGGCCTCCGCGGCCTCCTCCGAACCATCCCCGGCCTCGGCAATGCGGGTGGTCAGCGCCTGCTCGAGCGCCTGGATCTCGGCCGGGTCGGTGACCTTCCCGCCGTCCGGGCTGCGCACGTAAAAGGCGTCCACCACCGCCGAGCCGAAGGTTGAGACCTTGGCCGAGGCGACGTCGAGGCCACGATCGACGAATGCCCTCGTGATGCGGTGGAGCTGACCCACCACATCCTCGGCCCGCACCTCGACCACGGTGGCCATCTCGGATGCGGTGTTGTCCACCACGACCTGGGTCGAGACCAACTCTGGAGCGGTCGGCCGATGGCTTCGATAAGTCCTCGTTCGCTCGGCCAGTCGTTCCTCGACGGCGAGGCGGCCGTCGGAGACGGCTACGAGATCGTCCGAAAGGCGGGCCACTGCCGGCCATCGCCCGTACTCGGGCTCGGCCGTGAAGATCTCGACGGCCACCCCGTGCTCGCCGGTGATGTCGGCGGCGCGCACGTTGAGGCCGTGAAGAGCAAGAACTGCCGTGACGTCGGAGAGGAGGCGCGGGCGATCGGGCGCCACCACGGTGACCATTGGATCCTCGATAGCCAGCGCCGGGACGCCCCGGGCGCGGACGTCGGCCATGATGAGCCGGACGTCGTCGGTGAGCCGAGGCACCGGTGGCAGGTGGGGCTCGCCGGCCAGGATCCGGCGGGTCCGCTCGACGAGCTCGGCCACGAGCCCCGCCTTCCACGGAGTCCAGGCCGAGGGGCCAGTGGCCAGGCTGTCGGCCTCGACCATGGCGGCCAGAAGGTCGAGGGTGCGCCGGCTGCCCACTGCCTCGGCCACCCGTTCGGCGGTAGCCGGGTCAGTGAGGTCCCGCCGGGTGGCCACGTCGGGCAGCAGCAGGTGATGCTCGACGAGTGAGACGAGGACGTCGCGGTCGTCGGGCTCGAACCCCATGCGGTCGGCCACCTCGGTCGCCACGACCATGCCCGCCTCGGTGTGATCGCCCGGAAACCCCTTCCCCAGGTCATGGAGGAGGGTCCCCACCAGCAACAGATCGGGCCGGTCGACCCGGTGGACCAAGCTGGCCGCATTGGCGCACGCCTCGAGCAGGTGCCGGTCCACGGTGAAGCGGTGGTAGGGGTTGCGCTGCGGCTTGTTGCGGACCCAGGCCCATTCCGACAGATAGTGGTCGAAGAGATGGCGCCGGTCGAGCGCCTCGACGGCGGCGATGGCCGGTCGGCCAGTGGCCAGGACCCGCACGAGTGTGGCCCGGAGTGACGGTGGCCAGGGCTGCTCCGGCTCGGGTGCCTTGCGAGCCAGCAGGTTGAGAGCGTCTCGGGCGATGGGCAACTCCTTCTCGGCGCTCACCGCGGCCAGTCGGAGGCCGAGGGACGCATCGCCCTCGGTGTCGGCCGTCACCGTCAGGACGACCTCTTCCTGGCCGATGGCGATGCCGGGCTCCCCGGGCACATGGACCGGGCCGAGGTCACCATCGCTGGGGGCTCGACGATCGGACCGTCGAAGCCGGCGCCCGTCCGGTGCGTGGGCGGCGACGCTTCGGCGACGCCAGGCGTCGTCGCACTCCCAGGCGATGGTGCGGCCGGCAGCCGCGATGGCCTGCATGAACGCGTCCGAACTCGCCTCGCCCAGGCGTGTGGCGATGGCGTCCTGCTCCTGGAGCAAAAGGCGGTCGAGCTGTCGCCCGGCCCGCCGGTGAAGCTCGACGCGGGCGGCGGTGAGCACCGAGCGGGCATCGTCGGTGGCCACCACGTCGATGTAGTCGTCGAGGGCGGGCACGGCCCGCATGAGGGAGCCGAGGACGGCGACATCTCGGAGACCGCCATGGGACTCCTTGAGGTCGGGCTCGAGGAGGAACCCGACATCCCCGAAGACGGCATGACGCTCGGCCACGAGGGTGGCCAGAATGCTCAGCCACGGTGGCTTCTGACGGGCCCACCGGCGGGCCGCTCCCTCCAGTACCGGTTCGGCCACCTTGGCCTCGCCGCACACCACGCGTGCGTCGAGGAGTCCGAGCGCCACCTTGAGGTCTTTGCCGGCCATCTCGAGCACGTCGCTGGGCCGGCGCACGCTGTAGTCGAGCGCGATCCCTTCGTCCCACACCGGGTACCAGATGCGGTTGGCCGTGGCCGTGATGTCGCGCCGTCCGCGGTGGACGAGGACGACGTCGAGGTCGCTGTAGGGACACAACTCCGCCCGCCCGTACCCGCCCACTGCGACGAGCGCCATGCCTCGTGCATTGCCGTCGGTGGCCCGATCGAAGAGATCGGCCAGCCACTCGTCGGCCGCCGCCGAGTAGGCACGGCAGAAGGCGTCTCCTTGCAGGTCGCCACGGTCGAGGAGCGACTGCCGGCGTGCACGCAGCGTCACGGCGGGACCGTACCATCGGTGCTGGACCGGACCATCGGATCGTGCGCCGACCGTCTGCCCGTGGGTGGTGATGTCCGGGTTTCTGCGCCGTCGATTAGCGTGGTGGCATGGCCGAAGATGAGGGACGTTCTGGGATCAGCGTCTTCGACACCGTCCTGGTGGTCGGCGGTGGCCTCATCGCCGTGGTGGTCGCCTTCTGGATCCTCGGATTTGTGGCCAGCCTGCTCTGGACCGTCTTCAAGGTGCTCATCGTCGTGGCCATCGTCGTGCTGCTCGTCCGGTTCGTCTTCGGACGGCACTAGCCGAGCAGCCCCACCTCGGAGCGCGGGAGACGGGCAGGGCCCCGGCCCGTCGTCGTCTTCAGGCGATCATTGACTCGAAGAGCTCGATGTGCTCGGCCACCATCCGGTTTGTCGAGAAGTAACCCTCCACCGCTCGCCGACAGGCCCGGCGGTCGATGTCGTCCAGGCGGCCGACCGCATCGACCATGGCCATCTCGTCCTCGCACAGGAACCCGGTCCGTCCGTCGTCGACCACCTCCGGCGCCGCCCCTTCCGGGAAGGCCAGGACCGGCGTGCCACAGGCCATCGACTCGAGCATGACCATGCCAAAGGGCTCGTTCCACCGGATGGGGAAGAGTAGGGCGGACGCCGCGCCGAGAAGCTCGAGCTTGCGCTCGTGCGACACCTCGCCGAGATACTCGGCGTCCTCGCCGAGGAGCGGCTCGACCCTCTCCTGGAAGTACTCCCTCTCCCGCGTCTCGCGCATCTTGCCAGCCATGAGGATGCGCATGCCCACCTTGCGGGCCACCTCGACGGCCCGATGGGCGCCCTTGTCGTCGGCCATCCGACCCAGGAACACGAGGAAGGGGCCGCGCTCGTCGCCGGTCCCGTCTCCGATGGGGAACTGGCTCGCCTCCACGCCGTGGTGGATGACTCGGGCGATGGGGATCTCGGGGGCCGACCGGCGCTGGGCGTGGGAGATGGCGACGATGGGGACACGATCGGCGATGGACTGATAGAGGTCGGTCAGTTCGGTGTTGAACGGGCCGTGGATAGTCGTGGCCACCGGCAGATCGGGGTAGCGCTCGGCGTAGAAGGGTCCCATGAGGGTGTGATCGTGCACCACGTCGTATCCCCGGACGGCCTCGTACGCATGGATCACATGACGGATCTCGGGGACGATCATGCCGATCCGTCGACCTTCGGCCTCCTCGAGGACCCACTTTCGCGGAACGGGGCAGGCCGAGTCGCCGGAGGCGAAGAGCAGCACGTCATGGCCGGCGTCCTGGAGGCCACGGGCCAGCTGGTCGACGACGACCTCGATGCCGCCGTAGAGGAGCGGCGGGATAGGCGTCCACGGCGGGGCGACCAGTGCGATCCGCATACACCGATTCAATCATCCCGAACCGACGGATAGGATCGCCCGACGCCACGGCGGCGTGGCCGAGTGGTTTAGGCAGGGGCCTGCAAAGCCCCGTACGGCGGTTCGATTCCGCCCGCCGCCTCAAGAAAGTTGCCGGTGAAGGCCAGGGTTCCGAGTGGGCACAATCGGCTGCCAGCCTTCATGACACGCTCGTGACACTGGTGTCGCGGACGTCGGCGTCTTCTCTTGGAGTTCTGCCGACGCGTCGCCCCTTCATGACACTGCCCACGGAGTATTCGTGTTGCGCGGCCCATTCCTCGGTGGCGGGCTGAGGACGAATCGTCGATGTCAAGGGCGCCCAGGCTCGGAACGTCAGGAGCCCCCTTGTCGGCGCATCAGGGTTGCGTACAGAAGGCGCGCCGGGATGGCGTCTGACCTCAGGCCGGTGTCGCTCCGTTGGAGCTCCTATTGCGGCGCAGTGTCCGGTCGAGCCCTTGACGGAGCCGCCTGTGGGCGCGGCAACCCTGGACCATGAGTTCCTCAGTGCGGATGGGAGCTACGCGCAGGAACTCGAATCCCAGGTCCAACGCCCCGGTCGCGGCCGGACAGGGACGGCTGACGGCTCGGCGTCGGAGTGATCAGCGTTACCTGCTCGCCACTGATCGGGTCACCGCTCGGCGGAATCCACCAGTGCGGCGGCTTCTGGCACCTCAGCAAAATCGCAACCCCTGAGACGACTGACGTTGCGACTCCGCACCAAACGACGGCTTGCCACACAAGGCATCCGCCCTTTCCGCCCCTCCCCGACACTTATCCGACTGGGTCTCCGCCCCTTGTCCGATGACGAGAGGTTGCTTCACTTGGCCGGATCCTGCAAGTTAATTCTTGGTGACCGTCCTGATGGCTGGCTCAGGCTGCCCAAGGCCCGCCAAGGTATTCGGGCCAGATGCTGGGCGTAAAGGTTGATTCCGCCCGCCGTCTCGAGAGGGCTCCCCGGGAGTCAATTCCCGAGGTCACGGGGACGTCGAGGACGTGTTCTCCCAGTACCTGGGGGAGCCACGCCAGTCCGACGCTCCGGTCATGGCCTGGTCCCCTGTGATCGCCGCGGCGCACCGTCTCTGGTTCGGGGCGGCGGTGGCCGCCGTCGTGAGACCTATCGCCACCGGAATGCGCGGCGTCCGGCCAGCTCACCGAAGCCGTGACGACCTTCACCGGGGAAGCCAACGAGCACTATCGACGCGTGGCGAGGAGCCCGCTCGACGGCTCGCCTCTATCCCTCGAGTCGATCTCCCGCCCGAGGTGCCCGGCGGCGCCCTGTCGGTCGATCAGATCCTCACACTCATGGAGGTGGGGACCCGGCCCGAGGAGCTCGCCGCCGGGCTCGAGGTGCTCCGCCTCAGGCAGGGTGAGCTGCGGCCCTCGTCGGGAGCGGGACTGGAGTCGCCGACGCCGCCGAAAGTGACCGTGTGACTGGTGGGGAGCCGGTCGCGCCAAGCCAAGCAATGCCGGGGGGCTAATTGGCCGTCTGTGCGTAGTCCCAGATCATCGGTGCGTCGATCTCCGATCCGAGCAGGAGCTTGGCCGGAATGTGCTTGTCGATATGGCCGATGAGCCCGCGATAGAGCCCGAAGCCACAGAGCTCCTGCAAGCGCGGCTCGAAGGTCTTCACGAGTTCGAGCGGGAGCCCGAGTTGCTGGTTCTCCTGTTGTCGGATGTACCCGGCGCAGTAGTTCATGGCAACCCCGATCCGCCGCTGGTCGGTGGTGTTGGCCCCGCCGCCGTGCCAAAGGCTGCCGTGCCAGATGAGCACACTTCCCCTTGCCATCTCCGCCGGAATCGAGGGATACGGGAGCAGCAGGTCGGGAGAGTCGTCAGCGGTGTGGGTGCCCGGCACGATCCGGGTCGCGCCGTTGGCCTCGGTGAAGTCGGTCAGGGCCCACATCGTGTTGCACACCGTCGGTGGGTGGGGCTTCGGAATGGGGATGACCTGATCATCGGCATGGATGGGCTGTGCCGTCTCGTCCGGGCCGATGGCGATCGAAGAAAGTGACGAGATGAGGAGGCCTGGGTCGAGCACACGCTCGCAGATGGGTAGGACCGACGGATGAACGGGAATCTGCTCGAAGTTCTTACCGTGCGCCAGGAGGTTGTAGATGCGCACCGTGTGCTCGCCTTCGAAGAAGTTGTGAGCGGGGGTAATGCCAAGCTCGCCCTCGAGCCGAGAGAGGTCCGCACACAGCGCGTCGATCAGGTCGGGTTCGATGGCGTCCTCCACGATCGTGTAGCCCTGTTCGTCGATGCGCTGGACGTGATCTTCGATCGTGGTTCCCATGAAAACCCCTACGGCTGGTCCTGTGACGTCGGTCCTATTCTGCCAAGGTGTCCCGAAGGAGGCGACCGACCAACCGGTACGAGCTGATCACCTGCGGACTGAGGGGTCACGAGCTCGTCGGAACCGACGCTCGTGACGTCGGGCCGGAAGACGCCATCTTCGTGCGTGAAGAGGCTTGGACCCGGTGGCACCGCTGCCTCCGCTGTGACGTCTGGATCCCGCTGCCGCCGCCCGAGGAGCCGGTCCGAGCGAAGGTGCCTGGACGGGACGAAGTCGAACTGCCGACTCGTGGCCCGGCCCTCCGCGACCGCTACATCCTGCGCCTCATCGCCGTCGACCGCGCCGTCCATGTGTTCGTGCTCGGATCGCTGGCCGTCGCCCTTTTTACGTTTGCTCGGCATGACGCATCGCTACACCGCGACTACGTGCGTGTCATGAACGACCTCTCGGGCGGTAATCCGGGGGAGTCGCAGGTCCGGGGGATCCTGGGCTACTTCGGACGTGCGTTCAAGTACTCACCCCAACGTTTGGTGAAGCTGGGCCTAGCGGTGACCGCCCTTGCCGCACTCGAGGCCTGCGAGATGATTGGCCTCTGGCTCAACAAGCGCTGGGCCGAATATCTGACCTTCGTGGCCACCACCGCGTTCATCCCGCTCGAGGTCTACGAGCTCACTCTCGGTGTCAGCGTCTTCAAGATGGTGGCATTGGTGATCAACGTGGCCATCGTCGTGTACCTGTTGCTGGCCAAGCGGCTCTTCGGCCTGAGAGGAGGGCACCGGGCCGAACTGGAGCGGCGGCAGGCCCTGTCCGGCTGGGACGCCGTGGAGCAGGCCACGCCGGCGTTCGACGTTTCGGTTGGACCGACCTGACAGGCTGCGATCGAGGTTCGGCCAGGAATCCGGGTGGTAGCGTCAAGCGCCACGGGCCGTTAGCGCAGTTGGTAGCGCACTTGCATGACGCGCAAGGGGTCAGAGGTTCGAGTCCTCTACGGCCCACTCGCGTCGTCCCTGGTCCGAGCCCCGCCCGTGTCGGCTCGCCGTTGCTGTGACAGCCACAGCCTACGAATTGCAGCAAATGCTGTAGCAACGGAAGCGGGAGGTGCCGGTGGCACGGCGCAGAGGCAACCGTGAGGGCTCGATCTACCAACGTGCCTCCGATGGTCGCTGGATCGGAGCGGTGTCGGCCGGTGACGGTTCCGCCGGGAGATCCGGCCGCAAGACGGTGAGCGCACCCACCCGACAGGAAGCCCTCCGCAAACTGCGGGAGCTCCAGCGCCAGCTCGACGACGGGCTGCCTCCGCCCGATGCCTCCATGACCGTGGCACAGCTGCTCGACCGCTGGCACGCCGACGTGATCCGGCACCAGGTGGCACGGACCGCCTCGGACAACTACAAGAGCGTTGCCGACCACCACATCGTGCCTGCGCTCGGACGGAAGAAGCTCAAGGAGCTCACTCCAGGCGACATCGATCGTCTGATGGCCCAGAAGCTCGAGGCCGGCTTGTCCGTGTCCACGGTCCGCCGAATCCGTTCCGTGCTGAGCCAGGCCCTCACTCAGGGCATTCGGTGGGGGAGCGTCAACCGCAACGTCGCCAGCCTCACACGAGGCCCTCGCCAGCCTCGGCAGGAGGGCCGGACGTTGACACCGTCCCAGGCGAGAACGCTCCTGGCGTCGCTGCGAGGCCACCGGAACGAAGCGCTGTACTCCCTCATGCTGTCGACCGGTCTCCGACGAGGTGAGGCGCTGGGACTCCGCTGGGACGACTTGGACCTGGACGAGGAAATTCTCATCGTCCGGCGACAGCTCAAGCGTGAGGGCGGCTGTCTGATCGTGGCCGACACCAAGACGACGAGGAGCCGTCGAGCGGTGCACCTACCGTCACCGATGATCGGGGTCCTTCGAGCGCACCGGGCCGCGCAGGCTCGCCAGCGGCTCAAGATGGGCCCGGCCTGGCAGGACACGGGCTTCGTCTTCACCACGGCGAACGGAACGCCCTTCGATCCGAGGAACCTCTACCGGGACTTCCAGCTTGTGTGTCGACGGGCCGGCTTGGGCGACTGGCACCCCCATGAGCTCCGCCACTCGGCAGCGAGCCTGATGTTGGCACAAGGCGTCAAGCTGCAGGTGGTCAGTCAGGTGCTCGGTCACTCTTCGATCCGAATGACGGCGGACGTCTACGGGCACATCCTTGCTCCCGACCGACAGTCGGCCGCCGATGCCATGGCTGTCGCACTGTGGGACGGCGCATGATGTTGGCTCGTTGTCTCGAGCCGGGTGATCAGCTGTTGCCTAACGACGTCGGTGCAGCTTCGTCGATCTTCGACGAGCAGAACGCCATCGGGCAGGCGCTCGCGGGAGCTAGCGGTATGCACGGCGGGCACCGAATAAGCGCCTACTAGTGGCGAGGCGCGAATCGTTGACGGGGTAATTCCCAGGCGCTGGGATCGTTGAGATAGAGACCGCACGCGCAGTCCATCGCCTCCTCAACCGTGCCGACGCGCAAACCGCTGGGCAGCATGGAGTTCTCGTAGCCCTCCTTGCTGGCGAGCCAGACGGCGAAGGCCCACTTGTTCTCCCGGTTGCCGATCCAGCGGAGGCGGAACAGCGGCTGGTCATAGCCGTCGGGCAGGGTGGCCTCCACGTAGGCGAAGGGAGTCCGGAATCGGACGTTGGCAGCCTTCAGCTGGGGCCAGCGGCTCCGACGATGGTCTTCGAGGCGTCGTTCGAGATCGGCACGGGCTCGGTCGGGGATGACCACCGCGCCGATGCTATGGGCTCGGTCAGGCGGCGACTCGAAGACGTCGATCGGCCAGCCGGCGGGCTCGACGGGCCTGCTGGGCCACTCGGCGCTCCACCCGGTCACGCCGGGCCTCGGCGTTCCTTCTCCGCAGGTAGGCGGACACCGCCGCCTGGATCTCGGCGTGGTCCCGATAGTCCGACCCGGCGAAGACGGCCTTCACCATCACCCCGAAGTGGCACTCGATGCGGTTCAGCCACGAGGCATAGGTGGGCGTGGCCACCAAGGTGAGACCGAGCTGGCGGGCGACGGTGCGCACCTCGGTGGTCCAGTGCGAGGACAGGTTGTCCTGGATGACCCAGACCCGCTCGTCCGGGTAGCGGGCCCGGATCATCTTGAAGACGGTGACCACGTGGTCGGCCCCCTTGCGGGAGAACCAGCGCCCGAAGAGCTGGTCCGCACCCACGTCGTAGACGCCGAAGAACTGGGCCACCCCGTGGGGCTTGCGGTAGTTGGCCCGGATGCGTCTCGGTCGTCGCTTCGGCCACCAGCTGCGCCCGGCTTTGGGGATGGGGGTGACCGGTCCGTGCTCGTCGAAGCACACGAGCACGCCGTCCAAGGATCCGGACTCCGCTGCCCGGTAGAGCCGGCGCACCCTGGCCGCCTTGGCCGAGAAGTCGGGGTCCGGCGAGTGCTTCCAGCCCTTGGTGGTCTGGGTGGTGTGGCCCTGCTCGAGCAGGATCACCCGCAGGCGCTCCTTGGAGATCGTCCTCACCACCCCGGTCCGCATCAGATAGGTCCGCAGGTGCGACAACGACCAGGTCACATAGGGCTCACCGAGCTCTTGGGGACGGGAGTCGACGATCTCGACGATGCGAGCCCGCATCTCGTCGGTGATCTCCCGGGGCCGGCCACCACTCCAGGCGGGGAGCAGCGCCTCGAGTCCGATGTCGTTGAACTCGTGGATGACGCCCCGCACCCAGTCGGCCGTGGCGTCCAGAGCCTCGGCGATCTCAGGGGCCGTGTAGCGCCTCCGGCTCATGTCGACGACCTGGGCTCGACGCACCGTCACCGGCGACGCGAACTCACCACCCCGCCGGCGCAGAGAACGCAGCCACGCTCGCTCCTTGGCGCGCAAACTCCTCACGAACACTTGGGCCGGCCGAGCCATGCACGCCCTCCATCAACGCACGGACTGCAGCCCCCTCATCATGCGCGGATCAGCCTGGAATTACAAGGATGTCGGTTTACCTCGCGACCTTCGGTGCCTCCGCACTAGCCGGCAGCGTTCGGGGACAGGCGGCGGTTACTGCGACCGCTGGCTGAACACATCTAATTTAATCGTCCCGCCCTGTCGACTGAGTTGGGCACCACTCCCAGGACCGAGGCATCGAGCTTGAAGAGGAGGACCTCGTCTCCCTGACTTCACATTCAGTCCTTCAAGCGCATCAAACCATCTCTCGTCACTCTGATGGGATTCGGAGGTCGACCGAACAGAGGTTCCATTCGTTCCGTTTCCAGCGTTTCGTCAGCTTCCAGCGCTCGGATCAGATCGCTTGGTCCGTCCACTCGGGTCGCCCACAGGTCGTAGTCGCTCCACACAACCCAGTTCCTCGCCTCAGGCCAGAAGTTGTTGGGCGATCCGAAGAGGAGTTCGTCTTCATAGGCGTCCAAGATGTCCTGCATTGTCCCCGTATGGACTGGGTGGTCCTGAATGGTGACCATGATGGAGTAGTACGCGAGGCAGCGACCCGAGAGACCGCCGTCTGTGTGGTCGGCCAGATGTTCCGTAAGCCGCACGAGCTGCTCCCAGTCCAGGGAACCTTCGGACGGGGGCCGGATCGCCAGCGGCCAACTCTGGTAGAGGAAGGTGCGGAAACAGGGGGGCACTTGATCCGCGAACAGATCGAGGTCTTGACGCTGTGCGAGCGTCCGCCACCTAAGCCGATGCCATCCAGGACCAGGCGCACGCGACCCCCCACGTGGGCAGCCAACCAGCACTGCGTTGCAGCCGCCCACGTCGACTGCTTGGGAAACGTCGGGCCGTAGGGACTGCTGCGCCGCCTCGTGATATGTCACACCACTTGAAAGCTCCTGGGTTTCGTACATGGCGTGGAGTATCCAGATCGTGTCTTCCCAGCCAGACGTGTTGTAGCCACCGAATGTCGGGGTGCCATCGCTCCGTTCGTCGAGCCACTTCAGCTCGTGGTTCCCAGACAGTTGATGGAGCGCCACGAGACCATTCAACACCCGATCATGGCGACCCACCTCCGCTTGGAGCTGTGGTCGGCACCCGATACCGACCCGCTCCCGGCGTTAGGTGGCACCCGGACAGCTCGACCGCGTTTGGGGATTGATTTGTTATTAGCATATTAGCTAATATCACAAGATGGATGATGAGGCTGGAGTGTTCAAGGCCCTTGCCGATCCGACTCGGCGCCAGATCCTCCAGGACCTTCAAGGAGGCGAACTAGGCGCCGGAGAGATCGCATCCCGCTTCGCCATAAGTGCTCCATCGATCTCACGCCACCTCGGAGTTCTGAAGTCATCGGGCCTCGTCGTTGAGCGTAGGGAGGCAAATCGGATCATCTACTCCCTGGTCGAGGACCGGCTGGCGCTTTGTGTTGGACAGTTCCTGTCGACGGTCTGTCCCGACCAGATCGTCCTGCGTCAGCGACGGAATCGCCGAGGTACCGGATCTCGGACGAGACCGAAGGAGCAACGATCATGAAATCGGTCGACTGCACAATCGAGAGGCGTTTGCTGATCAACTACCGGATCGACCCCGAGGTGGCCAGTCGTCATATTCCGTCGCCCTTCCGGCCGCTCTTGGTTTCCGGTTGGGCAGTGGGAGGGATCTGCTTGATCCGCCTGGGAGGACTTCGACCTGCTCACCTGCCCAGAGCCATTGGGCTGACCACTGAGAACGCCGCTCACCGGTTTGCCGTCGAGTGGGATGATGACCATGGCACTCAATCGGGCGTGTTCATACCTCGGCGTGACACCAACTCACGTGTCACTGCCCTTGCGGGCGATCGCATCTTTGCGGGCCTCCACCACCTCGCCCAGTTTCAGGTCCGTGATGAGGGGCCGGACATTCACATCGCGGTATCGAGCCACGACCGGACGCTCGATCTGTCAGCCGCCGCACACGAAAGCGACACCCTTGGGGGCGAGCTGTTCCCCTGCCTCGATGATGCGATCAGTTTCTTCCTTCAGGGTGCCCATGGGTACTCACCGCACGGCCATCATGGCGAGCAGACCGGGGTACGTCTGGAATGTCCACGCTGGGATGCGCAGCCCGTCCAGATCGACTTCGTCCGGTCCAGCATGTTCGACGACCCCGACGCCTTTCCGAAGGGCTCTTGCGTCGTGGACTTTGGCCTCCTGATGCGAAATCTCCCGGCACGTTGGGTTAGCGATGGATGCTTCCACCCCGGTGTCGCGTTCCAGCGGACCAAATCCAGCATGGTGGCTTAGGCCAGGCTGGCTCGGCGCGTTGCGCCACGATCCGGCGTTTAGGGATAGGCCCGAATGCAGGACTCAGGTGGGAGACGGAACCCGACGATATGGAAGGGGTGGAAGCGACCGTCGGCATTCAACCTGGCACAAACCCCGCTCTGCCTGAACGAGGAGGAAGGGAGCAGCTGCTTGAGTTCGTGGTGCTGATGCTTGGCATCGTATTTGCCTGGCTGGTTCCCATTTTGGGGATGGTGATCGGTGCGGCCGTTGTCACGTATGGCTGTTTGGTGCTCCTGAACTACCGAGGAATGCGGCTCGGATTCCTCAAGCCTGTTGGGATCGAGCGACGACCAAATCGTGCAACTCCCTGGATCACCGGGAGCGCCTTCGTGATCATCGGACTGATCGAGGTCGGAATCGCCATGTCGGTCTACACGGCCCATGGCACAGCATCTCGCCTTGAAGCTGAACTTGCACCTCCCGTGTTTGAGACTCAGCGTGTGGGGGCGTCAGTTACGATCCCTCCAGGATCGCCCCTGTATGCGCACGTCACGAGAATGACCGTGCTTCAGCTAGGCCAAACCTTGTCCCCGAACCACGAGCAGGTGGTCTCTGCGACAGTGAGATTCTGCGCAGGGGGCAAAGCTGTGCTTTCGAGTACAAAGCTGTGGCTGGTTGCCAATCCCATTGCAGCGATCGTGTCGCCGGAACCCGCACAGCCTCAATCGGCGGAGCCGTTGGTACCTGGCAATCAGTGCCGAATATTTCGGTATTCAAGGACAAGCCCGATTTTGGGCGAGTCGGGTGACTTGGGTATCAGTAGCGTCGATGCTCCTATCTCACGGCACCTGGTGTACCGCTGGTACCTTCCGCAGCGATAGTTCGCATCCCACAGGTGCCGGAGTGTGGCAGCTCGCGCATGCAAGCACTCGTCCTTCGATAACGCACCCACACCCGGTGATCGGGGTCACTCACGGAAGCGGAATTCGATCGCGTTATTGGGACATGCGTTGTGCGTTGATGCCGAACGGTTGAGAGGGGTCTAGGGCGAATCCCGAGGGGTGCGCGGGAACGGCACCTATCGGTAGGTCAGTGATGAGGATGCGGGCTCCACGCTGGCCATAATCGGGTGCTGTCCAAACCACCCGGGGATGCGGCGAGTGAGCTTGGCCGGACCCCGGAGCGCAATGCGCCCGGCTGCGACCTCGTCGACGAACTGGACATCTCCCATCCACACTTGCGTCAGGGACCGAAGGTTCGCCTCGATGACCACATCCACTGCATGCCCGGGGTCGGTTAGACAGAGATCGACCTCCTGCGTGTCGACGACCACCCAGTAGAAGCGCCGCTTCGCGGGCACGGAAGGGAAGACCAACTGCACGACCACCCGGACCTCATCGAGGCCAGGTGCAAGATACCGACGAACGTCCCACAGCAGCAGCCCGGGGTCGAGGTCCTCGGGGCCATAGTCGCTACGTGCCCATCGCTGGCCCCACTGGCCGAGCCCCAAAATCAACGGCAGCAATTCCATCCCCGCGTCCGTGGGGTGATAGGTCGTCCCGTCTGCTCCTCGTTCGACCACACCGGCAGCCTCGAGCTCTCGGAGGCGCTTGGTGAGAAGGGCGGGCGAGCAGGTGGGGACACCCCGTCGGATCTCGTTGAAACGGCTGCTGCCGGAGAGCACCTCCCGCAAGATGAGTGGGGTCCAGCGCTGGCAGAGGACTTCGGCTGCCTTGGACACGGGGCAAAACTGGCCATATCCAGTCATGCCCATCACGTTAGCTCGCGCTTCAGAATTTGTACTTGTCTCGGACCGATTTCCATTGGACGATGAGCAATGGCGCGCGTTCGTGTCGAGCGGCACCCCCGAAACTCAGGTCCGACGATGATCACGGAGGGAACATGAACCCCAACCAAGCTCTCTGGGAGAAGGGCGACTTCACCCGAATCGCCTCCAGCATGCGTGGCAGTGGAGATGCGTTTGTCGAACGGATCAACGTCACGCCGGGATCCGACCTCCTTGACTTGGGTTGCGGTGACGGTACGACCGCGGTGCCGGCGGCCAAGCGGGGCGCCAACGTGCTCGGTATCGACATCGCCCGCAACCTCGTCGAGGCAGGCAACCTCCGCGCCAAGGAGGAGGGCCTCGCCAACGTCCGGTTCCAAAACGGCGACGCGTGTGCCTTGGACGACGTGAGTAACGACAGCTTTGACATCGTCGTCTCGGTCTTTGGCGCCATGTTCGCACCCCGACCGTCCGAGGTCGCCAGAGAAATGGTGCGGGTCACCAGGCCGGGTGGCCGCATCGTCATGGGCAACTGGATCCCCGGCGACCCGACGCTGGTGGCCCAGATCCTGAGGATCAGCTCCGCCTACTCCCCACCACCCCCCGAGGGATTTGTCAGCCCGATGACCTGGGGCATCGCCGAAAATGTCGTGGAGCGCTTTGTCGGCGCTGGGATAGCCGCCAACTCCATCACTTGTGAGCCCGACACCTTTGTCTTCGAGGCGCCGGTGTCCCCCACCGAGTATCTGACGTGGTTCCGCGACTACTACGGGCCGACCATGAACGCTTTTGACGCCGCTGGTCATAGCGGACGTGCCGATGAGTTGTTCGGTGAGCTGGACGAACTGTTCAACGGCCAGAACACAAGCACTGATCCCGCCACGACGGCGATCTCTGCAACGTTCCTCAGAGTGACGGTCGGCGTCTAAGTATCACCAATCTCGGTTCCGAACCGCTCGAACATGCCGGGAGTAGTGCGGCAACTCAGAGCGTCTTTGTTGACCGACCCACGCTGTATCGCTCGAGGGCCGTGGTTTGCGTGTGGTCTCCTCTTTGAAGTGCTCGCCGATCCGGTGATAGGTGACACCCTCGGACCGGGATTTGGGGACGCGTGATATCGGCGTCACTCGTACGCGCGTTCTGCGTGGCCCGCGCTCTGGCAATATGGCGCCAGAGCGGGCAATATGCGCTCGTGTATCCCGATCGAGACCTCGCGTCCAATGCAAGGGGCCCGACACTGCGGACTCAACGCCTCGTGTTGCGGCGTTGGCGCGCCGAAGACCTAGCACCCTTTGCCGAACTCAACGCCGATCCCGACGTAATGGCGCACATGCAGAAGACCATGAGCCGAGAGGAGAGCGACGCATTCGTGGCGCGCATCGAGGAGGAGTTCGACGACTGCGGTTTCGGTCTGTGGGCCGTAGAGGCGCCGAACCAGTCGCCGTTCATTGGCTTTGTCGGGTTGCACCGAGTGCCGTTTGACGCTCCCTTCACGCCTGCGGTCGAAGTCGGATGGCGGCTAGACCGCGAGCACTGGGGCTATGGATTCGTGACCGAGGCGGCTCGTAGTGCGGTTCGCTACGGACTCGAAGAGGTCGGTCTTGACGAGATCGTTTCTTTCACCAACCCAGACAACGTCCGGTCGTGGAAGGTAATGGAACGCCTCGGCATGATTCGTGATCCGGCATCGGACTTCGAGCACCCCAACGTTCCAACGGGACACTGGCTCCGTCCCCATATCTTCTACAGATTTCCGCCTGCGGCCCCGTCGCCGTAGCGCCCGGTCTGCCGTTCGGCGCCTGTCGAAGACATGCAGATCCGAGCAGAGCGAGCGCCCCATAACGCCGCAGCGAAACCGGCGCTAGGGGTATCCCCATCGTGCCGTGTGGAGGCAGGCAACTCTCGCGAGCACTCGATCGATGGACGCTGCGTTGCAGTGACCGAATCCCAGCTCCGGCTCCAGCCTGCGTTCCGCATCCAGCTGGACATGTCCGGGTTCCGGAACACCCCAGATGCTGAGATCGGCCTCTGACCCACTGGCCTCCCTGGTGCCGATCGAAAGCGGAACGGCGGCCTTGGCGCCGGCATCCGGCGGCGGCCCGCCTTCGCCGGCGCCGGCCGCCTCCGCTCGCAGGACCCGGAGCCGAAACTCGGACCGCTCTGTACTCGGCGTTCTGCCGCACGGCCGCTCTGCGGCCGCTTGGCGTCGGACTGGACGTTGCCGGACGGCCACGGACGGCCACGGGCGACGTCCTCCTCGTCGGGAGTCGCTGCACGGCGCCTGGGCGAACCTTGTCTAGCTGACCGATGAGGCACCCTGACCTGGAGGGGAAGTGTGTGAGAGGTTCCTTTACAAAGATCAAGGGATCGCGGTTGGTGACCATCGCGAGAGCCGCAAGGAAATCGTATGTGTACATATGTAGGCACAAGTGCTACAATGGCGTGATGGGCAGTTCGATCTCCGTTCGGGAACTGAGGAATACGGTCAGCGAGGTGTTGCGACGCGTCGAGGGTGGAGAACGCATGACCGTGACAGTGGACCGTCGGCCAGTAGCCGAGCTCGTCCCGTTGCGTCGCCGCAGAAAGGTGCCCGCCTCTGAAGCGGTAGCCATCGCAACTCGCTATGCATCCGATCCTCGAATGCTGGACGATGTGCGCGGCCTGCTGTCCGATTCGACGGACGACGCGTGAGGGCCCTGCTCGACACGTCGTTCTTCGTCGCAACGGAAGCGGGCCGACCGCTGCGCGAGATGGAGGGGGTGACCGAGACTGAGGTGTCGGTTGTCACGTTGGCCGAGCTCACACTCGGCGTGCTGATGGCTGACGATGCACAACGTCCAGCTCGGGTGGCGACACTGTCGGCCGTGGAGTCGACGTGGGACCCTTTACCCATTGATGCTGAGGTGGCGCGCCAGTTCGCGAGGATTGCTGCGGATCTACGTGTCCGTCGGCGCCGGGTGCCGATTCTGGACGCCTTCGTGGCGGCCACCGCCGCGGTCGAACAGATTCCTGTCGTTACCCAGGATGGCGACTATGACGCGATTACAGGCATCGAAGTGATTCAGGTCTGAGCGCTACGTCCTGTAGCAAATCGTGTAGCAACGCCGCTGAACGGTGACGGACCGACCTGAACGACGGTCCATTGATGGCCCTGGTCAGCGGCCTACAATGAACCACGGCGAACCGGTACGAACAGGTCCTGGCCGCATGACGCGCAAGGGGTCAGAGGTTCGAGTCCTCTACGGCCCACCACCCTGACGCCCACCACGACGTGACACCCACTACGGCGTCATCACTGCCGGCCGGCTCACCGGATCGGCGATCGACATAGGGATCAGTTGCAGTCGGCCTGAGGGTTCCTGAGGGTTCCGTCCGGCATGACCGTGTCACAGAAGCCGGCACCGCTGAGGTTGGCACCGGTCAGGTTGGCGCCGAACAGGTCGGCGTCGGTGAGGTCAGCACCGGACAAGTCAGCACCGCTGAGATTGGCATTGCTCATGCTGGCACCACGGAGTCTGGATCCGCGGAGCTCAGCGCCGACGCCGTTCGAAAATGACAGCGAAGGGGCGGTCTTCGAGTACACCGAGTCGGGCTCGAGCTGGCCGGCGACACCAACGCAAACAATGAGCGATCCCAGCGGCTCCTCCGGCTATGGCGACATCTTCGGCCAAGGTCTCGCCGTCGACGGGTCGACGATGGTCATCGGTGCGCCGGGCGACCCGGGTGCCACCTCTCCCCATCCCGCGACTTGCAGTGGATCCAGCGCTGGCGCTGGGTGCTCCAGCGGGGCTGCTTACGCGTACAAGGACGTGCGCCACCTTTGGACTGAAGAGGCCAAAGTGGTCGCTCCGAACGGCGCAGGGTGCTCGGCCACGTGCTCGTCGGGCACCGACGCTATGGGTGGCGACTACTTCGGTTGGAGTGTCGCCATCAAGGGCGAGACACTGGCCATCGGCGCCCCCTTTGCCTCGATTCCGGCGGCGCCCGACGGGGGGACATCCACTACGCCGAATTCGCCCGGGACTGCCTACGTCTTCACTGGATCGGGGTCGAGTTGGACGAAGCAGGCCGAACTGTACGACCCAGCAGAGGTGACGAATGGGGGCCAGGACTGGTTCGGATTCAAGGTGGCCGTGGCGACGGCCTCGTCAGTGGTGGTGACAGCTCCCTACGACCCGGAGGGCAATGCCGCCGGCGCCGCCTTCGTGTTCGTCAAGCAAGGGTCCAGCTGGGCAACCTATCCGACCGAATTGACCGCCCTGGACGGAGCCGCCGGGGACTACTTCGGCTATTACGCATTGGCAACCAGCGGGAGTCGGTACGTCTACACGGGCGGTGACGGGGCTGGTGATATGGGGTACCTGTACATCTTCAAGAAGTAACAAGGGCGAACGCTTCGCGGTTGCGGCCACCATTCCCCTCACCATCACCTGATTCGCTATCAGCTCTGCGATGGCCCCCGGTTCCGGCCGGGGGTCTTTCGCGTGTGAACTTGGACGCCCGAGAGGTTGTCCACACGCCCATAGATGCCTGGTTAGTGATAGTTAGCGATCGGCAAGCACCCGCTCCCCGATAACGCACCTACAGCCGGCGTTGATGCGACACCACGAGGCCGGACGGACACTTGCTACGAGCCAAGCTCCAGTTATCGCCGACCTTCCGGTCTGATGACGGCATTTACGCCCATGACGAGCGCCGCAGTGCCGCCGTACAAGTCTCCGACTTCGGCCGCCTCAGTAATCTCGCTTTCCGTGGCGCCGGCGCCGCGAGCATCGTTGGCGAGCTTTGTGGCGCCGTCTGGGTGCGCTGCAATCGTGTCCGTGACCATGCCTATAAGGAGCTTGTACTTCGCCGGAATGGCGCCGTCTTTCAAGATGCGCTCCCGCATCGCCATGTACGACTGCACGAATTGCGGATCGTGAGGCTCGGAGGAGGGCCGACTTCCATCCCCGCCACTTTACGCCAGCAGCGCATTTGTCAGGCGTGGCGGGCCGGCCCATCTGATGCATGGCTAGGGGTTCGGTTAGGGACAGTCGGTGGGGGTTGCATCAAAGGGCTGTGCCGCTCCCCATATCGGTCGATATGCGCTATCACGTAAGGCGTGGCGAATCCGTTTGTGCAGAGCATGACCAGCAACTTCGAGGAAGCGCTGCGGCTGATGGAGGCTGCGCTTACGGATTGTCCCGGCGATCTGTGGGAGACGGACCTGTGGCCGGACGAGGCGCTGCCCGCGCCCACGGGTCCGGTGCCGCACGAAGGATTACACGGCTCAGCCCCCTGGTTCCTGGGATACCACGCGCTGCTGACCCTCGACTACGACCTCAGCGCCGAGTTCGAGCCGTGGGAACCGCCACGACCCTTTGACGAGAACACCTACGCCTTTCCCAACCGTATGTTCACCAAGGCCGAACTGCTCGGTTACCTCGACTACTGCCGCGGGAGGGTTCGCCGAACGCTTGGCGGGCTTACCGAGGACGCGGCGGCTCGGCCACTCCCTGCCGCCCATCGATACCACGGCATGCTGTACGGAGTGATTGTCGGCCGCATGCCTCTGCACGTCCTTGAACACGCTTCCCAGATCCGCCAGTTCCTGACTGCCGCGGGAGTCAAAGTGCAACCCATGCCCGGCGATCGTGGGTACGCGCCGTGACCCGTGATGGTGGCCCGGCGCGTTCCTCCACGCCGCAGAGAGCTATCCCATCGTGCCTGATTCGATCGGGGGCGGTCGATAACCGCCCCGCTCCCATTGTTCGGGGACACCCTCTGTCCTCCCTTGCACTCTGCTCGTTTGCCCGGCGGAGGCGTCGCAAAGGGCTACTCCAGCAACCGGTCGACGACGCGCCTTTCCGGGTGCAGATTGTCTTTCGGGTCGATCGGCGGCTCCTTGTAAGCAGAGAGGACCATCTCAATGCGGGTTTCTCAGTCAGTGATGGGGCAGGTGAAGGCAGGCCAGATGGAGCAGGCCATCACCCTGTCCAGCGAGGCGGCGAAACTGGTTGGTCGTCACGGTGGAGACGTGCGGCTGTTCCTTACGACCGCCGCTGGCGAGCAGGTCAATTCGACGTTGTTCACCATCGAGTACGACAGCCCCGAGGCCATGGGCCGAGCGTTCGACGCCATGAATGCCGATCCGGAGGTGCAGGCCCTCACCTTGAGCTTGAACGACCCAGGGTCGCCGACGGTCCTCACCTCTGTCAGCATGGGCATGGAACTGCCGATCGGCCGGGAGCCTAAGCCGGGACGAGGCAACCTCCTCGAAGTTCACACCAACCGGGTAACCCCCGGACAAATGGAGGAGTTCCTCTCGCAAGCGGCCGAAGTTTGTGCGTTCGTGGAGTCCAACGGAGCGGTCAACGCACGGGTGATCCAACTGACCTACGCGGGCATGGCGAGCGGGATGACGGCCTTCGTCTGGGAGATCGCAAACTGGCAAACCCATGCCAGCCTGGGCAACGCCTGGTTCTCTGATGCGGGTCTGGCCCTGCAAGCAAGGTCGAGCACCGCCGACCCGCCGGCGATGCAGATTTCGAGCGCCGTCTACAGCGCCATGCCTCTGTAGACCCGGTCATGGCGCCCCGCCGCTCAACCTGCCCCACTGATCCGGCCATCAGGGGCAGCGCCCCCGTCCGACCTTCCGGCTACGGAACGTCCCCGCTCTGCAGCTGCTCGGGATGGATGGGATGCAACTTGCATGGTTGGCCGTGAAACAGGAAGCCACAGATCGGACGGCCTAGCTCTTGCTCCAGTCCGATCTTCGTCTTGATGTGCTCTTCGTGGTTCAGCCCTCGGTCACGCAGACCCGCCTGCTTGTCGCGCATCGCAGCCTCTTGGGCGCTTCTGCGTGACCGCTTGGGCATCTCTCTAGTGTACGAGTCGGAAGGTTTCCTCCGAGGTCCTCGAAGTGCTGGGGGAGTGTGGCAGTTAGCAGCCCGCAAGCACAGGTCGGTCGATAACGCGCCCACAGCCGGTGTTCGGGACCACTACCAGCGGTTGCGGCTCCGCCGTTGGCGCTACCGGGTGCCCATCACATCTTGCATCTGCGCAGTGTCCACGAACTGCTGAAAGCTCGTCACTTTGCCGTTGCGAACCTTGAATACGTGACACATCTGAGCGTCCAGACTCTTGCCGGTGGCCTTGAAGGTCCCCGTGTAGCGCCCTTCGACGACCACGGTGTCGCCTGCATCGTGAAAGTCTTTGGGGTGGACTACGAATGTGCCATCAAAGTCTGCACCGATCTTGACGAACAAGTTCTCCACGATGGCGTCGGGACCCTTCCAGGCTTTCCCACTCGGCTGGTAGGGATTCCCCTCTGCTTCGCTCCATTCGATGTTGGGGTCCATCATGCCGAGCAGGGTGGGTATGTCACCTCGTCCGAAACAATCGTACGCATCTCGAACTATTTGCACGTTGTTGCTCATTGTCCGCCTCCTATGGCTGTTCCTTCGGGACGCTAGAGGTGTTCTTAAATCTTTGCAATCGGATATAGCTGCGTTCCCGAGGTGCCAATCTGGTGGCTGTCGATAACTGACCCGCTGCCGGCGATGTGGGGCACCGCCGGACGTCACCGAGCGACCGCCTTGGTCCCGTCTCCAATACCTCACTGCACGTGCAAGTAATGACTTGGCGGTAACCCTCAGCACTACCGAACTGTTGCTCGTTGCCTTTGTGTGCCCGGTCACAATGGGTCGGCTTATCCACAGGGCCGCTCTGTCATCGCAGCACATCGTCACTCTTTACTGATCTGCCAGACTATGAACTCAGTTCATTTGAACGTGAGGGGGTCGGGTCTTCGCTCCGGCGTAGCGATAGCCGCTTACCGCAAGAGGGGGCGGGTACATAACATGCGCCAGTCCGAGCAGGGGAAGGTTACGGGGGGCTGTTGGCCGACCTGATGAACAAGTCAACGGAGGCAGTGAACCATGAAAAGTAGCGCGCAGTCTGATGTCCGGTCATGTCGCAGCTGCGGCCGGGCCATTCGCCGCTTTGAACCGTTTCCACTTGAGCAAGCGCTCATGGACCACTGCTACCGCTGTACGCAGGCCGGCGCCACCTGCCGCTGCGTCTCCTGTCGGTGCGGCTTCGTCATTTATGACGGACCAGATACAAGCGAGCGATCCATGAAGCGCCATGTCGCTCTGGTGCACCCCGTCGTTCGATGAAGCGCGCTTCCTTCGGCCTCGCTGTGGCACTTATCCCTCGATAAGGCACCCACAGCTGATGTGATGAAGGGGCGGGGCCTCCGCCCCTCGTGAAGATTCGAGCGCCGCGAGCGACACTCGGGTTTCCACAAACACCCTCGACAAGAGGAGGAGGCTCCTAGCTAGGCGGAACTGATTGCTTGGCTCAATGGAAGCAACGTGTCCTACTGGTCAGTTTCAACCGGGAACTTCAACGTCATCCTGCCGAGCAAAAAGTCGAGCGCTATCAAATCGTGGGATGATCCCGCTACAGCATTCTGGCAGGGGAAGCGTCTGGCTGCGATCGGCCTGCAAGACTGAATATTCGAATGACCGAGCCCGTCCGTCGTCGCCGCCGGTGGTGTAATCGCGTGATGACCCGTAGGCGTAACGGCACCCTTGTCGTCGCACTCGTACCCGTGGCCGCGCTCGTGCTCGCCACACTCCCGGCCGGCGCCGCCGGTGCTGCCGGCTCCCGGGCGACGACGGATCGGTCGCCCGTGGACCTCGCCACCCCGGTCGACTTCGGCGCTGCCGTGGCCCGACCGTCGGCGATCGTCGATGCAGGTCCGGCTCGATTCGAGGTACTTACGCCCACTCTCATTCGCCTGGAGTACTCGCCCACTGAACGGTTCGAGAACAGCCCGACCGTAAACGTGGTCGATCGGCGGATGGCCGTGCCGCGGTACGTCGTGCGACGAAGCGGAGGATGGCTCACGATCCAGACGGCGGGGATGGTGCTGCGCTACCGACTGGGATCGGGGCCATTCACCGTCTCCAACACCACGCTGCGGTTCTCGGTGGGCGGGAAGCCGACGACCGTGCACCCCACGTGGGATGACGAGTGCACCTTCGATCAGGTCTGCCAGGCCGGCGCGGCCGAACTGGGTGGGGGGGCCACCTTCAGGCAGAGCCAAGTCGGTTATCTCAGCACCGGCGGCTTCGTCGGGTACTTCCGCAAGGCCGGGGCAAGTGCGACCTGGTCCGTGCTCGGGGCGCCGGCGGGTCCGGCGGTGCTGACCCTTCGCTATACCGATCCGCCCCTCTATGTCGGCGATTCGGTACCCCGCACATTCGATCTCGAGGTGGACGGCAGCGTGACCCAGCTGACGGCGGCCCCGACGGACGCGACTGCTCCCTGGTCGACCCTCCGTGAGCCGATCGACTTGCGGGCCGGCACCAACCTGGTCGAGCTTCGCTGTGCACCGGGCGAGAACTGCGCCGACGAGCTCGATACCCTGGGGTGGGACACCTTGTCGGTGGCGCCGGTCGGTTCCCCGGCACCCGTTGTCGCCCAGACCGGTCCACTCGGGGGCTGGATCCGAGGATTCGACACGGCGACCTACGCGTCGAACCCCACCTGTACGGACGGTGAGCAAGGGGACACGTGCCAGGCCGGTCTCGAGCCGCTCAACACCGATGGACTGCTCGACGAGGCCGGGTGGCGGCTGCTCGACGACAGCCAGAGCGCGGTCTGGACCAGGGCCGGATGGGTCGCGCCGCGTACGCCAGGCGGCGACGTTCAAGACGGGTACCTCTTCGCCTACGGACATGACTACATCGGTGCCCTGCACGAGCTCGAGGAGCTGACCGGTCCCGCGCCACTGCTCCCTCGCGCCGTCTTCGGCGTCTGGTACTCCGATTACACCCCCTATTCGAGCGCCGCCATCGAGAACTCCGTCTACCCGGCCTTCGCCGCCCACCAGGTTCCGCTCAACACACTGTCGCTGGACACCGACTGGAAGGCGCCCAATGACTGGAACGGCTGGGAGTGGAATGCGTCGCTCTTCCCTTCTCCCCGTTCCTTCCTGAGCTGGGCTCACGAGCACGGCATCGAGGTAACGCTCAACATCCACTCGAGCATCGACGACAACGACCCCGCCCTGCCTCTTGCCCAGCGGATCGCCGGCGGGGCTCTGGCCGCCTCGAGCTGCTCGGAGGGGCCCTGCAAGGTATGGGATTGGAGCTCCGTCGACCAGGCCGAGTCCAACTTCGCGCTGCAGCAGTCCTTCGAGCGACAGGGTGTCGCCTTCTGGTGGCTCGACTGGTGTTGCGACGACTCGGTGGCGTCCATGACCGGCATCACGCCTGATTGGTGGATCGACCATCTCTACGCCCAGGAAATGGTCGATCGCGGCACCCGGGGATTTGTCCTGGCCCGCATCGGTGGCTCGAATGCCGAGCCCGAGGATGTTTATCCGGCGGGGCCGTGGTCGGCCCACACTACGGGCATTGCCTTCACCGGTGATGCGTGGGGAACGTGGAACACGCTCGCCCAGGAGGTCGCCCTCACGCCCGCAGAGGCAACCATCGGCGAGCCCTATGTGAGCGACGACATCGGGAGCTACCTCGGACCGCCCCCCACCCAGTCGGGGGCCGACCCGCCCGACCTCTACGACCGATGGGTCCAGTTCGGCACCTTCCAGCCGATCCTCCGTCTCCACTCGAACAACGAAGACCGATTGCCATGGGAGTACCCCGAACCGGTCCAGTCCATCACCGAAGCGTTCCTCCGACTTCGAGAGGACCTCATCCCTTATACGTACGCGTTGGCCGCCGAGTCACACGAGACGGGTGTGCCCATGACTCGTCCGCTCTACCTGGACGACCCGGATGACGCCGCCGCCTACGACTATCCCCAGGAATATCTCTACGGACCGGACGTGCTCGTCGCTCCGGTGACGGTCCCCGGTGACGACCCGACGGTATCGGTCTGGCTCCCCTCCGGGCGTTGGATCGACTATTTCACCGGGGCGACGTTCACCGGCCCGGGCACCGTGTCGATGACCGTGCCCCTGTCACGCCTTCCGGTCTTCGTGAAGGCTGGAGGAATCGTCCCCGAGCAGGACGGAGGGGATACGGGCGGTGATCCGAACTCTGCGCTCACCATTCGGGCCTATGCCGGGGGATCCGGTTCCTTCGACCTTTACGACGACGCCGGGTCCGGTTTGGGCTACACGAAGGGAGAGCGGGCCGACACCGAGATCACGACGTCATCGGCCAGCCAAGGCGGCGCGGTGTCGACCAAGGTGACCATCGAGGCCACGAAGGGCCGCTTCCCTGGCCAGGCTGCCGTTTCCCATGATCGAATCGAGATCGTCGACGTCTCCCTCCCGTCGTCGGTCACGGTCGACGGCAGGGCAGTGCCCGAGCGTTCCGCTGGCACTGGCCCCGGGTGGTCGTACCAGGCCGCGACCGCAACCGCGACCGTGGTGCTGCCGTCGACCCCCATCTCATCGTCGACCACCGTCGTCGAGCGGGGCGGCTCGCCCGTCGAACGCGCCGAACCTCCGCCCGGAACGGCTGCGTCGTAGCCATGGAAGCGGCGCGTATCCGCAGGGCGCCGGAGAACGGCATCCGAGCGAACAGGACGACCGCCACGCCCTTCAGCCAGGCACGGGGTTACCTCGACCGCGCCGTGCTCGACCGGCCGAGTGGTCGTGCACCTGCTCGGGCATGGCCACCACTTAACGGCTCGCGTCATTGGCGCACGCCCGCCGCCGGTCGGTGCCGCCCGTCAAGGGCTCGGGCTCGTCGGGCTAGCTTCTCTTCGTCCAGCCGCCCGGGAAGAATCCGGACGCGCACCCAAGCGATGTGCAGAGCCCTGCGCCGGCGCCCTCAGACGCCGAGCTCCGCACCCTCGACCCCTGGGTAGGCTTCGGCCGTGGCCAGTGCTCATTCCCGCCCGCCATGGCCACGGTAGGGAGTCCGGACCGAGCTCGGGCCCACTTCGAGTTCGGGATCCTCGGGCCACTCGATGTGCGATTGGACGGCCGCCCCTTGGAATTGCGGCGCGTCAAGGAGCGGACCCTGCTGGCCATGTTGCTCCTGCGGGTCAATCAGGTCGTGTCACTGGACCATCTGGCAGCCGGCCTTTGGGAGGACAGCGAGACGCCCCGTCCTCCGGCGACGCTGCGAGTGCACGTGTCGCGGCTGCGCCAGGCACTTTGCCCGGAAGGACCGGCGATCGACCCAGTCCTCATCACCAGTGGGCGTGGCTACTCGCTACAGGTGCCCTTCGAATCCGTCGATGCCTGGCACTTTGAGCGACTGGCGGCCGATGGACGCCAGTCGCTGGCCGCCGACGACCCGGCTAGGGCGGCGGAAGCCTTCTCCCAGGCGTTGGCTCTTTGGCGGGGTCGGTTGCTGGACGATCTGACTCTCTCTCCGGCTGTCGAACCAGACGTCGCTCGCCTCGAGGAAGCTCGCTTGTCGGTGATCGAGGACAAGGTGGAGGCCGAGCTGAGCTGTGGGAACCACAATGGGCTGGTCGGTGAGCTCGAGCAGCTGGTCACCGAGTACCCCCTGCGCGAGCGACTGTGGGGCCAGCGGATGGTGGCGTTGTACCGATGCGGTCGCCAGGCCGAGTCTCTGCGTGCCTACGACGAATTGCGGGTCCTGCTCCGTGACGAGCTCGGGATCCCCCCTAGCCCGTTGGTTCAGGAGCTGAACCAAGCGATCCTCAATCAGGATCCCAGCTTGGATCTGCCGCTTCCCATCCAGGTGCAGCCGGTCGGGTCCACGACGACGCCGAAACAGCCATTCCCCGGGGGAGACGACGACAGCTTCACCGTTGTCGTGGGTGCGGGAGGGGTCTCTGGTCTCAGCCCATCCAACCTTCGGTTCCCGAGCCGGCTCGTCCTGCAATCCCTCCTGCCGTTCTCCGGGCGCGAGCCACAGTTTGCGTCATTGCTCCAGGCCTGCAAGGAGACGGCCGCCGAAGGCCGCCGGGTGGTGTTGGTGTCCGGCGAAGCCGGGATCGGAAAGACCCGGCTGGCGGCAGAAGTGGCCCGCCGCGCTCATGACATGGGTGTGGTGGTGCTTTTCGGCCGATGCGATGAGGACATGGGCGTGCCTTTTCAGCCCTTCGTCGAGGCCCTGTCGCAGGTGGTGTCGTCGAGCCCGACGGCCGAGTCGCTCGGTCGACATGGCGGCGAGCTCGTGCGCTTGGTCCCCGAACTTGCCCGGATCGTGCCCGGTCTGGAGCCGCTCTTGCGGGCTGATCCCGAAACAGAGCGCTATCGGCTCTTCGACGCTGTTGCCAGCTGGCTCGGGGCTATCTCCGCGGAGACGGGCCTCCTCTTGGTGCTCGATGACCTCCACTGGGCCGAGAAGCCCACCCTCTTGCTACTGCGGCATCTGGTGCGTTCGGCCGAGCCCATGCGCATGCTGGTCGTGTGCAACTACCGGGACACCGAGCTCGACCGGACCCACCCGCTGGCCGAGATGCTCGCCGACCTGCGGGCCGAGCCCTGTGTCGAGCGCCTGGCGCTCACCGGCCTCGACGTCGGCGGAGTGCTCGAGATGCTGACGAACGCAAGCGGTCAAACCGGCGATGCGCCAACGGCAGAGCTGGCCCAGTTGCTGTGGAACGAGACGAACGGCAACCCCTTCTTCGTGCAGGAGATCCTGCGGAACTTGGTCGAATCCGGGCGCCTGGTTGAACAGGACGGCAAGTGGATAGCGGAGCAGAAGATCTCCGATCTCGCCATTCCCGAAGGTGTGCGCGAGGTCATCGGGCGACGGCTGAACCGTTTGAGCAAGGCGACCAACGAGATCTTGACCACGGCCGCGGTGATCGGAGCTGTGATCGACTTCGACGTTCTCGTTGCCGTCTCCGGCTCGAGTGAAGACGCGGTGTTGGACGCGCTGGACGAGGCGACGGCGGTGTCGCTCTTGCGAGAAACGTTGTCGGGCTCCTACGAGTTCACCAATGCCATCATCCGCTCGACGCTGTATGACGAGCTGAGCGTTGCCCGAAGGTCCCGACGTCATCGCCAGATCGCCGAATTCGTCGAGTCACGCGGAAAGATGGACGACGACGCGGCTGCCCTCGCTTATCACTTTCGACGCGCCGGGGTCGCCGAAATCCGAGCAGTCGATTACGCCGCCGCCGCCGGGGAACAGGCGCTCGAACGGTTGGCCTTCGACCAGGCCGTGGCGTTGTTCTCGCAAGCCCTCGACGCGGCCGAGGCCGTCGACGCAGGTCCGGATCGGCGCGGCCGGTTGCTCGTTCGGTTGGGCACCGCTCAGCGTCTCGCCTCAGTGCCCGCTCATCGCGAGACACTTCTCGAAGCCGCCCGGTTGGCCCGAAGCCTCGGGGACGCCGAGCTGTTGGCCCAGGCGGCCCTGGCCAACAGTCGGGGGATCGCCAGCATCGCCGGCGTGCTCGACGACGAAAGGGTCGACGTCATCGAGGCCGCCCTCGACGCCATCGAAGACGACGACTCGGCTGCCCGGGCCCGGCTGCTCTCGTTGCTCGCCGTTGAACTGATGTGGGGGGATCCCGGGCTACGCCGCCTCGAGCTCATCGATGAAGCCATCGCTATGGCCCGGAGGATCCACGACGATGTCTGCCTCCTCGATGTGTGGATGGTCGCGTACGTCGCCGGCTCGGTCGTCGATCGGATTCCAGCCTTGGTCGCCGATCTTCCCGAGTTCTTGGAGCTGGCCGAACGGGTCGGAGACGCCCAGAAGCTCTTCCTCATCTATGGCCTGGGGGCTCGCCACTGTATGGAGATGGGTGACCTCGAGCACACCGACACTTTGCTCGAGCGCATCGGCCGACTCACCTCAGAGGTCAACAGCCCGTTCTTCCGGTGGCTCGACGCCAACTACCGATGTTGCCGGATGACGGTGACGGGGACGGGCGACGAGATCGAGCAGGCAGCGCTCCATGCCTTGCAGATCGGAGAAGACGCCGGCCAACCCGACACCATGGTGTGGTTCGCGGCTCAGCTCTTCGTGGCCCGCTGGTCCCAAGGTCGGCTGGCGGAAGTGGCAGACGCCATCCGCCAGTTGGCCGACACCGGCGGGATACTGGCCTGGCGTGCCGCATCGGCGTTGACATTCGCGCAAGTCGGCGATGGGGCCGAAGCGGGATCGATCATCGACGACCTGATGGCCGGCCCGGCAGATGCCTTCCCTCCCGATGTTGCTTGGCTGACCGCCCACTCCGTGCTGGCCGAGGCGGTGGCCACGGCGGGCACGGCGGAGCAGGCCGCCGCCGAGTATCGGCTGCTCTTGCCCTACTCGGGGCGTGTGCCGTGCCTCGGCAACATCACGCGTCCGTCGATCACCTTGGCACTCGCCATGCTGGCCGTCCGGGCAGGATGGAACGAGGAAGCCGAACGGGATTTCAACGATGCCCATGACCAGCACCTGCAACTCGGGGCGGGCGTGTGGCTGGTCAGGACCCAGTTCGAGTGGGCACGCTTCCTACTCGACGCCGGGGAGAGGGATCGGGCCCACGTCCTCTTGTCGCAAGCGGAAGAGGGCGCAACACGAGTGGGCGCCGCAGATGTAGTCGGCGCCATCCGCGTGCTCGAGGGCGCAACCTCCGATTGGCGCGAGCCCGGCGTGCCCGGAGCCTGATTTCCGTCGAGCTGCGGCCTGGCCGGTCAGCCGGCGGCTCCGGTCAAGAGGCAGCGTCTGCGTAGTCGAGGCTTTGGACGTCGAAGAAGATCGGCAGCAAGAACTTGACGTAGAAGGCGTGCACAGTAAGGCCGGGATATTCGAGGTCGTCGTAGCGAACGATGGTGACCCGGTCGTCCTTCTCCTGATAGCGCTCGCACGCAACCAGCAGGTCGTCGACCTCCTCTCGCGTGTCCTGCAGCAGACCGAGATGGTCGTAGCCGGGCGAGGACATGGGCTTGGGGCTTTCGGCCAAAAGGATGAACTGGCTCGGATCCAGCATCAGCAGGTGGCACATCTGTCCGACGACCTCGGTGTCCAACGACGACCAACTGAAGACGGACCTGTAGAACGCGTCGACCTCCTCCCGGAACTCCTTGGTGAGGGTTCCGACTGGGAAGGTCAGCTCCATGTGGTTGAAGCGCACGGCGGCTCCTTCGAACGAGTTGCTGCAGACAGCTCGCTATCCGATGGTAGCGCCCGGGGGTTCGCCGGGCCCGGCGCACCGCCTCCGTCAGGACGTGGGCGGTGTCGAGAGCGACGTGATGGCCCACAGATCGAGGCCGACGAACACCGCGGCGGCGCCGACGGCGACGGCCGTCTCGGTCGGGCCGATCGACCGACGAGAGAGCAACCCGGTCACGGCATCCATGGCGTCGCTCTTCAGTCCTGTCCGTAGCCAGCGCCGGGCGTCAGCGTCGGTCCCGGCCCGCCCCGCCGAGAAGGTCCCGAGCCCGATAACGACGTCGCGGATGCCGATCGTGCGCATCAGCAAGACGGAGGCCCCCGTTGGAGGTTCTCGTCGGGACAAGCCGAGGGCGGCAGCCGGGGCGGCGACGAGGACGAGGCCAACCGCCGTTCTCGCCAGGCCCATCATGGTCGCACCGTTCACGTCAGGTATCCCAGCTCAACGTGCGAAGAAATGCCAGCCGAGCCACATCCATCCGATGAAGAAGGCGGCCAGACGAAGGCGGCCGTGGGTCCATCGTCGGAGCAAGGCTACGAACCCGATGTAGCGGCGCTTGGTCATTACCGAAAGGACCTCGCAGCTGACCAGAAGCAGCACTCCGACCGCCCAGGCGGCGAGGATCAACGAGCTCGTCATGGCCGTCCGGCGCCTGTCCGTCCGGTGTCTGCCCGTCCGGTGTCTGCCTGTCCGGTGTCTGTCTGTCCGACGACGCCCGGTTGGCGGCGGAACAGTGACCAGCCGAGCGCCATCCACGCGAACACGATGGCCGCCTTTGCCGCTTGGGACTGGGCAGCCGTGTCGTAGAGCGAGCTGACGGTGGGGAAGTCGTGCCGGTTCCCGGACCCGGCGAAGTACGTAAAGAGCTCGACGGCGAGAAGGAACAGAAAGGCCGCCGCCCAGGCCCGGGTCCGCGCCGCCGCCTGGTCAGCCATGAGCGTGGGCGTGTCGGGAAGTGCCTCGGATGAGACCCGTCGGCGATTCACGCCCAGACTGCCTCGGAGGATCGATGGGCCAGCGACGACGGCCATGAGGACGAACCCGACGGCTATCGCCACATCGGCCCCCAACGTGAACGGGGTCGTCGACGACACCCACCAGGAATAGGTGGCGCCCGCTGCGATCAGAACCGCCAACCGAAAGGTCCTGGTCAGTCCGGGCTCCCTCGAGGGGCCGGCCGGGACGAGGAAGCCCACCGGTGATCGCTCGCCGCGCGAGTGGATCTCAACGTTGGAACCTTCGGATTGTACGCTCGCGGGGTCGCGGGTCGGTCACATCATTCTGACGTGTCGGCGCGGCCGATAGCGGTCCCGTGGGCTCGCCTCGTCGAGGTAGAACCGACTTTCGGCCCACAGAGAGAGAGGCGTGGTGCCAGATCGACTCGACCACAACGTGGACCCGACCGACGAGGGACGCCATCCGCCGGGCGACGAGGAGCTGTGGGGCGAGTCCTACTATCTGGACTTCACGGCCGCTGGGGGCGAGATCGCCGGCTACACCCGCCTCGGCGTCTACCCGAACCTCGGTGTCACATGGTGGACGACCGCCATCGTTGGCCAGGATCGGCCGCTCGTCTCCTCCATCGACCATCACTTGCCGTTGGCCACGGAGCCCGGGGTCAGCGACCGGAGAGTGGTGGCCGTCAGCTCGAACGAGCTTTCCGTCGAGTACATCAACAAAGATCCACTTCGCACCATGTCGGTCCGGGGCCGGGCGCCGGCCAGGACACTCGAGAACGCAATCGACGTCTATGCCGACCGTGCTGGTGTGCCCACCTCCCTGGAGCTCGACCTGACCTGGCGGACCGACGGCGTGCCCTACCACTACGACGTGACCACCCGCTACGAGATTCCCTGTCTGGTCACGGGTGAGATCCGCGTCGACGGCGACGTCATCCCGATCGACGGTCAGGGTCAGCGTGACCATTCATGGGGCGTCCGGGACTGGTGGGCGTTCGGCTGGTGTTGGGCGGCAGCCCGGCTCGACGACGGGACTCGCGTGCATTGGGCCCACATCCGCCTGCCCGACGGTCCGGTCGCCCTCGGCTACGTGCAGCGCGAGGGTTCGGTCGACCCGGTCGAGGGGGTGGCTGTCCAAGAGGCCCTCGGGCCCGAGGATGTGCCAACACGAGCCGCGGCGCGAGTCGAGCCCGGCGGCATCCGTCTCGACATCGAGCCACGCTGGTTCGCCCCGGCACTGTTGGTCGCCCCCGACGGCCGGGTGAGCCGGTTCCCCCGCGCCTGTGCTCGCTTCTGGTCCGACGACGGGCGGTCGGGGACCGGCTGGATCGAATGGAACCAGCCCGAATCGCAGCCCACGGCTCCCTAGGTCATGCGCCTGTCGCTCCGTCCGTCGATACACCCCGCCGACTACCCCTTCGCCCATCGCCTTCGGACCCGGTTCGCCGAGACGGACGCCATGGGGGTGATCCACCACGCCGCCTACGCGGCCTATCTCGAGGAGGCGCGGGCCGCTCTGTTGGAGTGGCTGGGCCATCCGTACGCTCTGGTGCGGGTGGAGGACGGCGTCGACTTCAGCGTGCTCGAGCTCTACATCCACTATCGGCATCCTCTGCGCTTTGGCGACGAAGTCGACATCGCCCTGGCCGTGGACCGGGTCACACGCACCACCTTTCAGGTCCCGTACCTGCTGACCGTGGACGGCGAGGTTCGATCGACGGCGGTGACCGTCCACGGTTCAGTGGACGGGGAGGGCCGGGCCGCCCGGTTGCCGGGGTGGATGGCCGAGGTGGCCGCCCGGGCCGGCGGCGGCTGAGCGATGGAGTTCTCCTACGGGCTCCCCACCCATCGGGTCGACCGTCCTTCCGAGTTCCTCGAGGCGGGGGCCGTCGGTGAGCTAGCCGGGGCGGCCGAGAGGGCTGGGTTTGGGGCCGTCCACACCACCGAACACCCCTTCCCGCCCGACGACTGGGTGGCCCGGGGCGGCCACCACGCCCTCGATCCCTTGATCACTCTGTCCTTCGCCGCCGCCGCCACCTCTCGGCTGCGGTTGCACACCCACCTCCTGGTCGCTCCTTACCGGAATCCGTTCCTGGCCGCCAAGGGAATCGCCACCCTCGACGTCCTGAGTGGAGGGCGCACGATCGTCGGGCTCGGCGCCGGTTACCTCGAGGGCGAGTTCGAGGCCCTCGGGATTCCCTTCACTGAGCGCAACCAGCGAATGGACGAGGCCATCGCCGCCATGCGGGCGGCATGGACGGGGACACCGACCACTTTCGAAGGGCAGTTCTTCCACGCGTCGGGTAACTCCATGCTGCCTCGGCCGGCCCAACGGCCCCACCCGCCCCTGTGGATCGGGGGCAACAGCCGGAAGGCCATCCGGCGGGCGGTGACCCTCGGCGACGGCTGGTGTCCCTTTCCGGCTCCGGCTCGGCTCGCCGCCCACATCCGCACGGTGCCTCTCGAATCGGCCGACGCGTTGGCCGGCGCGCTCGACTACGCCCGTCAGGTGGCGACCGAGGTGGGTCGCCAGGATCCTCTCACCATCTGCTTCATCCCCACCGGCTTGTCGATGGGCGCCGACCAAGCGGTCGACGTCCAGCGCGTACTCGGCTCGGTCGGCGAGCTGGCGGCCCTGGGTGTCGACTGGGTAACGGTCGCCCTCGGCGGGGATACCCGCGACGCACAGCTGGCGGCCCTCGAGGCGTTCGGCCGAGAGGTGATTGCCACCGCCGACCGTTGACCCTCGGCCCTCCGGTCGCGGGCGGGCCATCTCGCGGCACGGAGGGCCTGCATTCGGTCGCCCATGCCCGCCGTATGCTGCGGGCAGACACCACGACCGGCGAGCGGGCGTGGTTATTCGGAAGGGGATCCATGACCATCGCCGTGGGCGACACCATTCCTGACGTGCGGCTGATGACCATGGGCCCCGACGGTCCCACCCCGGTGCAGGCCGCGGATGTGCTTGGCACCGGCAAGGTGGTCCTCTTCGCCGTCCCCGGCGCGTTCACGCCGACCTGCTCCGACTATCACCTCCCGAGCTACCTCGTGCGGAACGACGAGCTCAAGGCCAAGGGCGTCGACTCGGTCGTCTGCCTGTCGGTCAACGACCCCTTCGTGATGGGGGCGTGGGGCGACCAGCACGAGGTCGGAGACCTGGTCACTTTGGTGGCCGACGGGAACGGGGAGTTCACCAAGGCCGTCGGGCTCGAGATGGACGGGAGTGCATTCGGCCTCGGCACCCGCTCGCAGCGCTATGCCATGGTCATCGAGGACGGTCGGGTGACCGGGCTGTACGTCGAGCCCGGTCCCGGGCTCTCGGTGAGCGCGGCCGACGCAGTCCTGGCCGAGCTCTGAGCCTCGTGGGCACGACGGTCGCCCCATGGAGCTGATCGACGCGCTCCGCACCACCGGGGCGGTGCGCGAGTTCACCGACGAGCCCGTTCCCGACGACGTCCTCTACCGGCTCCTCGACGTGGCCCGGTTCGCGCCCAACGGGGGCAACCGACAGGCCTGGCGCGTCATCGTGGTCAAGAACCCGGAGGTGCGGTCCCGACTGCGCGACCTCTACCTCGAGAACTGGTACGCATACCTCGCTCAGGTGTCGGCTGGGCTCACGCCCTGGGCGCCCGTGACCGACCGCCGGGCCGAAGTCGAGGCCCTCTCTTCGGCGCCACAACTGGCGGAACGGGCCCAGACCGGAGCCCCTGGGTTCGCCGAGCGCTTCGACGAGGTGCCCGTCATGCTGGCGGTGGTGGCCGACCTCACCAAGCTGGCCGCCGTGGACCGCGACGCCGACCATTACACCTTGGTGGGCGGCGCCTCGATCTATCCGATGGCCTGGAGCATCCTGCTCGCCGCCCGAGACGCGGGTTTGGCCGGCGTCATCACCACCATGGTGGTGCGTTCGCAGCACGAGGCGCGTGCCGTGCTCGGCGTCCCCACCCACTGTGTCGTGGCCGCCGTCCTCGCCCTCGGCCACCCGGTCCACCAACCGACCAGGCTGCGACGGTCCCCGGTCGAGTCCTTCGCCACCGTGGACCGATTCGACGGCGAGAGCTTCACACCGTGACGCCGGAGGGACGGCAGTGGCCCGTTGGCCACCTCGCCCCGGCGGCCGAGCCGACCGGGGTGGGCACATGAAGGTCCGCATCGGAGTGGGCCTCGGGACGCTGCCGGCGGGCGGCAACGGGTCCACCCCGACCGGGGCCGGCGGATCAGGCGGGTTCGCCACGGTGATCGACCGCATGGCCGAGCTGGGCTTCGATTCGATCTGGCTGCCGGAGATCCTGACGGCGCCGACCCTCGATCCGCTGTCCGGCTTGAGCTTTGCCGCGGCGCGGCATCCCCGGCTCAAGCTCGGCACCACCATGCTCCTTCCGGGCCGGAACCTCGTGCGCTTGGCCAAGGAACTGGCCACACTCGACGTGCTGTCGGACGGGCGGCTCCTCGTGACCCTCGTGCCCGGTATCCGGCGGCCACGTGAGTCGGCCGCCGCCGGCGTCAGCCCCGCGTCCCGGGGCGAGCGCATGGACGAGATGCTTCCCCTCCTGCGTCGGTTGTGGGCGGGCGAGACCGTGGCCCATGACGGGCCGGCCGGCCGGCTCGAGGACGTACGGGTCGAGCCCGTCCCGTTCCAACAACCGCTCGAGGTCTGGACGGGAGGACTGGCACCGGCGGCGCTCGAGCGGTGCGGACGCCTGGCCGACGGGTGGCTGCCCTCCGCCTGTACGCCGGACGAGGTCGCCGAACGGCGCCCGGTGGTCGAGGAGGCGGCGTCGCGGGCCGGACGCAGCATCAGTCCCGAGCACTTTGGCGTCTCCATCGGCTATTCGTCTGTGCCCCTCGATGCCACCACCACTCAGATGCTGTCCTCCTTGCGCAAGGGCGTCGATCCGGCGCGAGTGATCCCCGTGGGACTCGGTGGTTTGCGGGCCACCCTCGAGCGGTTTTTGGACGTCGGTTTCTCGAAGTTCGTCGTTCGGCCCATCCAGCCCCCACCGTCGTGGACCGACGAGCTCGATCGTCTCGCCGCCGCCGTGCTCGACCTGCAGACCTGAGGCCGATGACCCGCAGCCGGCCGGCGGAGATCGAATTCACCGCCTTCGACGACCCTGAGCTGCTCAGCGCGGTGTCGGCGGCCGAGAAGCGCGGCGTGGGATGGATCAACCTCGAGCCCATCGTCGAGGAGGAGAACGTGCCCGTCCACGCCGGCCCGTTCGCCTTCCTGGCCGGGCCTCTGCACGAGATCCCGACGGCGACATGGATCCCCGGACGCCACATTCCCGGTGGGGAGACGAAGCCCACGACCATCGGCCTCCAGCATGCGGCGGGCGGGCGGGTGGCGTGGAAGCTGCGCGACCTCGGGATGCCCCTGCCCGATGGTTGGCGAGTGACCCAGGACCATCCGCGGCGAGGCTTGGTCGTCTCGGTGCCGGCTGCTGCCGACAGCCGCTCGGTGATCTCCTGGTTACTCCGAGCTTCCGAGGCCGTCTGCGCCGTGCCCGCCACCGGTCGTTGGCGGGCCTCCGTCCACGCCGGCATCGGCGGGTAGGGCCTTCCGGCCAAGACGGGCGAGTCCCTCCCTCGACCAAGTACGACGGCGAGGACGCGGTCCGTTTGGAAGGATGCGCCAGAAGGGCAGGACACAAGACACAAAAGGAAGGAGACGAAGTGGTCAAGGAGTTCAAGGAGTTCCTCCTGCGGGGAAACCTTCTCGAGCTGGCGGTGGCCGTGGTGATCGGCGTGGCCTTCAACGCCGTCATCCAGGCACTGGTAAAAGACCTCATCACGCCGCTCGTCGCCGCCGTCGGCGGCCAGCCCAACTTCGCCAGCCTCTATTTCGACGTCCACGGTTCGCGTTTCTTTTACGGGGATTTTGTGAACGCGCTCGTCTCGTTCGTGATCCTGGCCGCCGTGGTCTTCTTCTTGGTTGTCAAACCGGTCAACCACATGCTCGACCGCCTGGGCCGGACGGCGAATGAGGATCCCGTCCGCCAGTGCCCCGAGTGCATGTCGAAGGTGCCTGCGGCCGCCTCCCGATGTGCCTACTGCACCTCTTCGCTCACCCCGATGACCTCCGAGGACCCGGCCGCACCGGCCACGCCGAGCTGAATCGACTCACCCCACACCGGACGGGGCCCGCCCACCGAGTCCGTTGGCGGAGCGGCGCCGGGGCTGACCCGTCCCGGCACTCGGCGCCAGATGACCACCACGGCCACCAGGCCGATGCCGGCCAATGCGGCCACGGTCACGAAGGGAAGCCAGCGAGCAACGGCAAAGGCCGCCCCGGCACCGGCCGCGGCCACGGCGGTGAACCCGGTTTGGCAGGTGGCGAACATGCCCTGGACCCGACCGGCCTCCTCGGGGGCGGAGCCCTGAGTCAGGAGAGATTGCACGGCAGGCAGACAGGCGGCAAAACCGAGCGCCTCGAGGGCGCCGAGGACGACGAGCGCTCCCACGCTCGTGAGGAACGGGTAAGAGGCGCAGAAGATGGCGGAGACGCCCACCCCGGCAACGACCAACACGCGGCGGTCCATGTGGTCGGCCAACCAGCCGCTCGGGCGCGCGGCCACCAGGAAGGGAACGGCGAAGAGGGTCCACGAGACGCCGATCTCCCAGCCCGTCGCCCCGCGGCTGACGAGCAGGAGCGTCCAGCAGATGTCGTAGACGCCACTGGCCAGACCGAGGGCGCCGGCGGTCACGAAGGCGCCGGCCATCGCCCGGTTGAGCCGGACTGGGGCAAGGCGCGTCCGCGGCGATGTGGTCGCGGGCTCGTTCGGGGGAGAGACCGTCGGGGTGAGGGCGGAGCGGCTCCCCTCGGTCAGGCGAAGCGCGGGCACGCAGGCGGCAAAGGAGACGGCGCCCGAGGCGATGAACATGGCCGACATGTGGGCCACACCGGCGATGCTGCCCACCAGCGGACCGACGGCCATGCCGGCGATCTCCCCGCCGTAGACAGCGGCGAAGGCCCGCCCGCGCCGCTCGCTGGGCACCGACCCGGCGATCATGGCCAGCGAGGCCACGGCGGCTGCGCCGGCGCCGAGGCCCTGCAGGGCCCGGAGCCCGACGGCAGTTCCCGGTCCGACCGGGGCCAGGAACGAGAGACTGGCCACGCCGTAGGTCACCAGGCCAGCGACGAGCACTGGGCGGCGTCCGATGCGGTCGGCCAGCCGTCCCACCGGGTACTGCGACACCACACCGGCGGCGAAGAACGCAGCCATCACCATTCCGGCCAGGGCGTCGGAGCCTCCGAGGTGCCGGATGTAGATGGGCAGCATGGGCACGATGGCCGTCGCCCCGAGCCACTGCAGGAAGATGGTGACGGCGAGCGTGCGGATGAGCGATGCCGATGCGTCGCCCTTCGGACCGGTGGGCTCCTCGGCGCCCCCCACCGCCGGTCCGGTGGACGGTCCGTCGAACGATCGGGCCTCGGTCTGGCTCATGGAAACCTCGTCGGGGATGGGGGCGGCGCCGAGTGACGCGGGTTCCGCGTCCCTAGTGTGCCCGCCTGCGGTCGGCCCGCCCACTGGGAGCCGGGGCCAGGGCTCCGATCAGCGGTCTCGGCTGGCCAGGTGCCACCCGTTGCAATAGGGGCACGGATAGGTATCGAGGTCGACACCTTCCCCCAGCCGCAGCTGCAGGACGGCCCGGTTGGCCGCGTCGGCCGTGGGGAAACGCCGCTTCTCTTTGCCGTCGGCCCGCCAGTGGGCTCGCAGGGACTCGGTGGCCGCCGGTGCCGATGGCCCGGTGCGGCGGCGTCCGCGCCGGGCCTTGGCCATCACTCGGTGTAGACCGGCGGACGCTTCTCGCGGAAGGCGGCCGATGCCTCATCGAGGTTGCCGGTGTGACCGGCCAGCAGTTGGGTCCGGTTCTCGAGGTCGACCGCGGCCCGAAGGCTTCCGACCTCGAGCGAGGCCCACATCGTCTCTTTGGTGAGGGCGAGGCCGAACGGGCTGAACGTGCACATGGCCGCGGCCATCTCGATGGCGGCCTCCATGACGTGCTCGTCATCGGTGACCCGGGATACGAGCCCGATGCGGAGAGCCTCCTCGGCGTCGACCCGCTTGCCGGTCAGCAGCATCTCGGCCGCGTGCGAGGTACCGACGGCTCGGGGCAACAGCCAGCTCACACCGAGCTCGGTGCCCGAGAGGCCGTTGTTGATGCCGGCTCCACAGAAGGTGGCCGACCGTCCCGCCAGACGGATGTCGGCCCCGAGCGACAGACACATCCCGCCGCCGAAGGCCGGGCCCCGGATGGCGGCGATGATCGGCTGGGGGATGGCCCGCATGGCCGGCACGATGCCGCCCATGAACGACATGGCCCGCATGCCCATGCGATGGCGCCCGAGCTCCTCGGCACCGGGTGGCAGTCCCGCGTGCTCGAGCTCGAGGCCCGAGCAGAAGGCCCGGCCGGCCCCGGTCAGGACCACCACCCGGCACTGGCCGTCGGCCGCTACCTCCTCCAGGGCGGAGTAGAGGTCCCCGACCAGGGCGAAGGAGAGCGAGTTGAGTCGCGACGGGTTGTCGAGGGTCACCACCGACACGTGGGCGTCGGCGTGCTCGACCGAAACGAGGGCCATGGCAAGAGCCTCACCCACGACATGGCTCTCCGCCACTCCTGGCTCGACCTGCGCCATCATCGGAAGGGTGCCCATCCGGCCGTTCAGCGAGTTCGAGCCCTACGGCGGCGCCGACCCGCCCGACACGCTCACCGGCCACCTGCTCGTGGCCACGCCCCGCCTGGCCGATCCGAACTTCGCCCGTTGTGTGTTGCTCGTCCTCGACCATGGCCTGTACGGCGCCCTGGGTGTCGTCCTCGACCGGCCCGGCGGCCTGGCCGTCGACCGTCTCCTGCCCCAGTGGCACACGTTGGCCACGGCCCCGGCCGAGGTGTTCACCGGTGGCCCGGTGGCTCGCAACGCCTTGATCGGCCTCGTGCGCCAGCGCAAGGAGGCGAGCGCGTCCGCCGCCCCCGCCGGCTGGCGGTTACTGGTCGACGACGAGCGGCCGGTCGGGACGGTCGACCTGTCCGCCGACCCGACCGAGATGGCCGAGTCGCTGGAGGGCGCCCGCCTCTTCTCGGGCTACGCCGGTTGGGACAGCGACCAGCTCGAGGCCGAGATCCTCGAAGGGTCCTGGTACGTGGTCCCGGCCCAGGCCCGCGACCCGATCTCGGCAGACCCCGAGGGCCTCTGGCGGCGGGTCCTGCGTCGACAGGGCGGCGCGCTGGCCGTCCTTTCCGGGTATCCGCCTGACCCGTCGGCCAACTGACTGCCGGCTGGCTACCATTCGCCGCCGTGGAGCGGCGACCATCGAGCCCGATTGTCCGCCCGGCCACGGCCGCCGAGATCTCGGATCTGGTCAACCTGTGCGTGCGCGCCTTCGACGACGACCCGGTGGCCCGCTTCATGTTCCCCGGACCGGCGCGCCGTCGGGCGGGACTGCGCTCGTTCTTCACGACGCAGCTCAAACGTCAGTACCTGCCGCTCGGTCACGTCTTCACGACCACCGACGCCGGTGGCGTGGCCATCTGGGGGCCTCCCGACCGGGTGCGCAACGGGCTGCGCGAGCTCTTCGAGCTGCTCCCGACGGCGCCCTTCCTCGTCGGCACCCACACCCACCGCGCCCTGCGTCTGCTCTTCGAGGTGGACGGCCGGCACCCGAAGGAGCCCCACTGGTACCTGGCCACGCTGGCCACCGAGCCGGCTCGCCAGGGCCGCGGCATCGGGTCCGCCCTGCTGGCCGACAAGCTGGCCGAGGCCGACGAGGCCGGCATGCCCGCCTACCTCGAGTCCTCGAAGCCGCGCAACGTCCCGCTCTATGCCCGGTTCGGCTTCGAGGTGGTGGAGGAGTTCCGGTCCAAGGCGGCCGGTCCACCCATCTGGCGCATGTGGCGGGAGCCTCGGGTACCGGAAGGTCGCTGACCACGGGTCTCGGGCGGCGAAACACCGTCGCTGGTCAGAATGCCGAATCCCCGTGCTCCGACCTCATCTCTGTCAGTGATCGGGTCAGTCGGGAACGTGGAACCCGTTTGGTCGACCCTCGGGCCGCGCCACCACCTGGACGAGTAGCTCGATGAGGGCCCGGGTCGGCGCCGAGGGCAGGCCGCGACTGCGCTGCGCCACCCCCACCCTCCGGCGGGGGAGCCCGGCCACGGGCACGGGCCGGAACCGGTCGGCCAGGAAGCCGGGAATGGCGGTGGCCGGCAGAATGGCCGGCCCGTACCCCTCGAAGGCGAGCGAGGCGATGAGGCGCAGCCCGTCGATCTCGGCCGCCGGCTGCAGGCTGATGCCGAGCGGGCGGGTGGCCGAGTCGAGCTCGTCCCGGAAGCTGGTTCCCGGCAGCGGCAACAAGAGCTCCATCTCGGCCAGGTCCTCGAGGGCCAACGGCAGGTCGGAGTCGGCCAAGGGGTGACCCTGTGGCACCACCAGCATGAGGTCCTCTTCGAAGAGCTGCTGGACCACCAAGTCGCGGGAGCTGAGCGGGAGATTGAGCAAGGCCAGATCGAGCTGCCCGGATGCCAGCTGGGGCTCGAGGCCGGTCGTGGTCCCCTCGACCGCCACCAACCGGAGCTTCGGATGGCGGTGCCGGACTGCCTCCATGAGCCGGGGGACGAGCCAAGGGGCGGTGGTGGCGATCATGCCCACCCTCACGGTGCCGCTGACCTCGTCCTTGCAGGCGGCCACGTCGGCGACCAGAGCATCGAGCTCGGCCAGGATGCGGCGGGCCCGGGCCAAGACCACCATGCCCTCCTCGGTCAGGCGGCCGTCGCTCCGGTCGATCATGGGAGCGCCCAGCTCACGTTCGAGGCGAGCCATATGGGCCGAGATGTTCGACTGCACCGTGCCGAGGTGGTCGGCGGCAGCCGAGAAGGTGCGGTGGTCGCTGATGGCTGCGAGAGCCTGAAGATGCCGGAGCTCCATCACTTATGATGATAGCCATCATCAACACAAGCTGGTTGACTGATGTGACCGCTTGTTTTACAATCGAGGAGGACCACAAGGAACAAAGGAATCCCCCTCCTTTCTTGTTGAGTCAGAGTGAAGGGACCGCCTTCCCCCCCTGGCGGTCCCTTCGCCGCGTCAGGGGCCGTATTCGTAGCCAGGCAACGCTGGCTGTGAGAGCCGCCCGTCCGAGTACGCCGCAGTAGCGTGAGGACGATGTCGGACCAGCCAGGTGCCGTCTTCGTCGACCTCGACCGCACGCTCATTCGCTCGGCCAGTGGTCCGGTGTTCCACGAGGCCCTGGTGGCCGAAGGCGTGCTGCCCCCCGGCCGGCATCTACCGGGTGAGCGGGTCATCTACGGGCTCTACAACCGGCTGGGCGAGTCGGTCCCGTCCATGGCGCTCGCTCGGGCCGCCGCCCCTCTCATGCGGGGGCGGCCGGTCGAGGCCACCTGCCAGGCGGCCAAGCGGGCGGTGGGGCCGTTGCTCGACCTGGTGCAGCCCTGGGCCGCTCAGGTGCTCGACGCCCACCGCCGAGACGGATTCCCCCTCGTGCTCGCCACCACGTCTCCGTACGCCCTCGTGTGCCCCCTCGCCGAGAGCCTCGGCTTCGACGGTGTCGTCGCCACCCGCTACGTCGAAGAGGACGGCCGGTTCACGGGCGCCATCGAGGGCAGCTTCGTGTGGGGGTTCGGCAAGCGGGCCGCCGTCGGACAGTGGGCCGTCGACCACGAGGTGCGTTTGTCGGCGTCGCACGTCTACTCGGACAGCTTCTTCGACCTGCCCTTGCTCAACGCCGTGGGCCACCCCCATCCGGTCAACGCCGACCCCCGCCTGGCCGCCGTCGCCGTGGCCCGGCGGTGGCCCCTCGAATACTGGGACCGTTCGCCGGGAGTGCCCTCGCTCGTCGGTCTCGAGCCCTACCACCTGGCCCGTCTGCTCTTCCGGCCGCCCGCCTTCCCCTACGCCCGCTTCGAGGTCTCGGGTGTCGAGCACGTCCCCGACCGGGGGCCGGTCATACTCGCCTCCAACCACCGCAGCTACTTCGACGTGGCCGCCATCGGACTGGTGGCCGCCCAGTTGGGACGGCCGGTTCGCTTCTTGGCCAAGCAGGAGGTGTTCGACGCCCCGGTGGTCGGCCAGCTGGCCCGGGCCCTCGGTGGGATCCCGGTCGAGCGGGGGGTCGAGGGGAGCACACCGATGTCGAAGGCGGCGGCCGCCTTGCGGGCCGGCGAGGTCGTCATCGTGCTGCCCCAGGGGACCATCCCTCGGGGCGCGGCCTTCTTCGAGCCCGTCCTCAGCGGCAAGACGGGTGCCGCTCGGCTGGCCGCTGAGACGGGTGCCCCGGTCATCCCCGTCGGCCTGTGGGGGACGGAGGCGGTGTGGCCACGGTCACAGAAGGTGCCACTCGTCGCCCAGATCGCCCATCCACCGCGCGTGCGCGTCGTGGTCGGGCCGCCGGTTCCCCTCGGCCACGAGGACGTGGTGGCCGACACCCGCACCCTCATGGCGGCCATCGTCGACCTCCTCCCCGACGAGGCGCGCACCTTCCGGGCGCCCACCGAGGAGGAGTTGGCCCGCACCAAGCCCTCGGCGTGACCGCCGGCCGGCGGGCGAGGCTGGCCACCGCTGCCGTCCGATCGATCAACTGGTGCTCACGCACCCTCGGGCGGGGGAGCGGCACGGTCATCGGCGGGCGGGCCGGCCTGGCCCTCGACTCCCAGCTGCTCCGCCAGCTGAGCGAGCACCGGGTCGTGGCCCTGGTCACCGGGACGAACGGCAAGACGACGACCACGAGGATGCTGGCCGAAGCCATCGCCGATCACTTGGGGCCGGTCGCCACCAACACCACCGGCGCCAACATGCCGGCAGGGCACGTGGCCGCCCTGGTCGCCGATCGCACCGCCCCGGCGGCCGTGCTCGAGGTCGACGAGGGCTATGTCGACCGCATGCTGGACGAGGTCCATCCGTCGGTCGTCGTCCTTCTCAACCTGTCCCGCGACCAGTTGGACCGGGTGGCCGAGGTGCGCTTGGTGGCCGAGCGTTGGCGACGTGCCTTCGATCGATGGGCCGGCGGCGCCGAGGCCGGTGCGCCGGTGGCGCCGCCGGTGGTGGTGGCCAACGCCGACGATCCGCTGGTGGCATGGGCGGCCGGTGCGGCGCCGTCTGTCCGCTGGGTGGGGGCCGGGCTGGTCTGGCACGAGGACGCGGTGGGCTGCCCGGCTTGTGGGGGGGCCATCACCTTCGGGCCGGGTGGGGCATGGGCCTGTGACCGCTGCGACCTGCGGCGCCCGGACCCCGACGTCTGGCTCGAGGGTGACGACCTGGTGTCCGCCGACGGGTCGCGACGATCGATGGACCTGCGGGTGCCGGGGTGGTTCAACCGCTCCAACGCGGCCATGGCCGTCGTGGCCGCCTGTCTGCTGACGGGCAACGACAGCACCTCGGTGGGGACGGAGTGCGCGGCCGCTGCCCTCGACCGCATCGCCTCCATCGACTCGGTCGAGGGCCGCTTCGGAATCGTCCACCGGCGAGGGCGGGATGTGCGGCTGATGCTGGCCAAGAACCCGGCCGGTTGGGCCGCCGTCTTCGACCTCCTCGAAGCGTCGGCGCCGACGCCAGGGGGGCCAGTTGTGCTCTCGATCAACGCCCGGACGGCCGATGGTCTCGACCCGAGCTGGCTGTGGGACGTCCCTTTCGAGCGGCTGGCCGGGCGGGTGGCGGTCGTCACCGGCGACCGTCGCCGCGACCTCGCCGTGCGCCTGCGCTACGCCGAGGTCGAACACCAGGTGGTGGGCGACCCGTTGGCTGCGCTCGACCGCGCCATCGAGCTCGTGCCGCCGCCGGTCGACGCCACCGCCACGACCGAGACTCTCTTCATCGGCAACTACACCGCTTTCGCCGACGTTCGGCGACGACTGCAATGACGACACCACGTTCGAGCCCGTTGGTGGTGGTCGTGGTGCATCCCGACCTCCTCGGTACCTATGGCGATGGCGGCAACGGGGTCGTGCTGGCTCGCCGCGCCGCCTGGCGGGGCATCGACGTCGAGCTCGTCCTGGCCCACTCCGACGAGGTGCTCCCGAGCGGTGACCTCTACTGCCTGGGCGGGGGGGAGGACGCACCGCAGGTACGTTCTGCCGAGTCACTGCGGTCGGACAGGGTGCTCGAACGGGCCCATGCCGCCGGCGCCGTGGTCTTCGGCGTCTGCGCCGGATACCAGCTGCTCGGCCGCGAGTTCCCCGACCGGTTGGGCGCCCCCCAGGCCGGCCTCGGTCTGCTCGACGTGGCCACCGGCAAGGGCACGGCCCGGCGAGCGGTGGGGGAGCTCGTGGCCACGCCCCGTCCCGACGCGCCGACCCTGCCCGGCGGCATCTCCCTGCCCGCGCTGACCGGATTCGAGAACCACGGCGGGGTGACGACGGTTGGCCCAGAGGCCACGGCCCTGGCCGACGTGGAGACCGGAATCGGCAACGGATCGGGCAGCGGCACCGAGGGTGCCTGGTCGGGGCGCGTCCTCGGCACCTACCTGCACGGCCCGGTCCTCGCCCGCAACCCGCGGCTGGCCGACCTGCTGCTCGGTTGGGCGCTCGACGGAAAGGGCACGCCGGTTGTCCTCGACTCCCTCGACGACGGCGAGGTGGAGGCGCTGCGGGCCGAGCGGTTGGACGCGTCCACGTCGCCACGACGGCGGTGGCGATTTCGCCCTCGGCGTTAGGGGCGCGTCATCCTCAAGCGTCCGGAACCCAGTTGCCGTGAAAGCCGTAGGGCACGCGCACCGGCAGGTGCACGGTGGCGACCGGGTCACCGGTGAAATCCTGCGCATGGAGGACCAAGAGGTCGCTGGCCTGGCGGTCGGGGTCGTAGATCAGGCTCAGCACATACCCGTCGTCCTCGCTCGAGCCAGGCTGGGCGGGCACGAAGATGGCCTCGCCGGCGCCACCCCGGAAGCCACGGACCTCACTCGTCCCCTTGCTCAGATCGTGCTTCACGAGGCCCGATGTCACGTCGAAGCCTGGCTCGTCTCCTCTGGTGACGACTGCTGCATATCCGAAGCGGTGAGGACGGCCGACCACTCGTTCGTCCACCCGCGGGTACTCCTGGGCGCGGTCGTCGAGGATCTCGGTCACGACCTTGCCGGCCGCCGGGTCCACGCGCCACCGCTCGAGGACGGGGGCACCCTCGTCGGGCCCGATGAGGTGGGTGGCGAACATCTTGGGATGGCGCACGACGTCGGCGACCACGGCGTCGCCCTCGTCGTGGGCGTTCATCGGGTGGAACACGTAGCAGGGCTCGACGTCGCACCACGTCACGTCGTCGGCCGTGCCGTTGAGGGGGAGTAGGCCCACCCGGCTCTCGTAGTCGTCGTCCCACCGGTAGGGGAACGAGGAGCCTTCGGCCAGCGCCTCCTCGCTGAAGACGACGGGCAGGTCGTAGATCACCGCATAGCGACCGGTGAGTGACATGTCGTGGACGGACACCATCCCGCCCACCGGGACGTCGACCACCTTCTGCACCCGACCGTCGACGTCGGTCCGGGTGTACTGCACCTGGTTGCCCCAGCCCCAGTAGTAGGAGATGGCGTGCAGCTCACCGGTGTCGGGGTCGCGCTTCGGGTGGGCGGTGTAGCCGCCGGGAAGGGTGCCCCCGAAGTCCGACGGGCCTACGGTGTCGAGCTCGTCGGTGAGCTCGTAGGGCCGCGCCCCCGCCTCGACGATGGCGTAGGTACGCCCGGCATGGCCGATGACGTTGGTGTTGGGCGCGAAGTCCATGCCCTCGACCACGGGCCCGGGGTGGACAGGCTCGCCCAAGGCGGCGGCCACCTCGGCGGACCGGACCCAGCGGTTGCGGTACCAGCGGGCCCCCCCGTCCTCCATGCGGATGCCGTGCACCATGCCGGTGCCTGTGAACCAGTGGTAGGTGTCCGGGTCGGGCGGGGTCACCGGGTTGGGACCGTTGCGGAGGTAGCGGCCGGAGAGCACGGAGGGAAGCGTGCCGGTCACCGTGAGCTCGGTGACCGTCTCCTCGGTGGTGACCGGGGCGTTGTTGCCCTCGAGGTACGGGTTGGTCTGTGGCATGGGAGCCTCCCGGCGAATGGCCTGGCCTCGCGCTGACAAGTCAGCGGTACGTCCATGATCCCCGATTTCTCGGTCCCCTGCTTGCTTTTGGCAGGCGTGGACCGTCGCCAGGAGCAGGTCGCCAGTGGTCGATAGCGTTCCACTGATGGCCGACCGGAATGCGCCGAGGACAACGGGGGACGAGCGGCAGATCCTCGTGGACTTCCTCGACTACCTCCGCGAGTCGGTCGTCCTCAAGGTCGTCGGCGTGCCGGAGGCCGAGGCGCGTCGACCGATGGTTGCCTCGGGGACGAGCCTGCTTGGCATCATGAAACACCTCGTACGGGTGGAGATCACCTGGTTCCGGTTTTCGTTCGCGGGCCACGACATCCGGGTGCCGACGAGCGAACTGTCCGACGCCGACCGCGTCCAGCCGATCGTCGAGTCCTATCGACAGGAGATGAAGACGAACAACGAGATCGTGGCCGCATGCCATGACCTGTCGCAGTTGAGCCGGCGCGCCATCCGCACCTCGGACCCGATGCCGTTGCGCTGGGTCCTCGTCCACATGATCGAGGAGACCGGCCGACATGCGGGGCACGCCGACATCCTGCGGGAGCAGATCGACGGTGTGACCGGCCGCTGAGCGAGTGTCGAGCCGCGAGCGACCGCTCGAACCCGGACGAAGCCTCGAGCGCTTCAGTGCGGGGTGGAGGTGCGCGGCCAGCGGTCGGAAGTCGTCGCCGAGCGGACGCCTGCGTCGAGGGCCCACGAGCGGCGCCAGGCACCGACGGCCGGGCCCTGCAAGGCCGGCGTGGTGCCGGCCGCGGCCCGCTTGCGGGCGGTCCACCAGTCGGAGTCGGTCTCGTCGGCCAGGGTGGCGATGGCCGCCTCGATGCGAGCGCCGAAGCGACGGGCGTTCTCGTCCTCACGCGGCCGCAGCGGCAACCCGAAGGTGATGGTGGTCGCCGTTCTCTGAAGGCGTGTTCGGCCCTTGGGCAAGATCCGGCGGGTGCCCTCGAGGTGGACAGGTACGACCGCGACACCGGTGCGCAGGGCCAGATAGGCGGCCCCACCGGTGAAGGTCTGGCCCCACCCGTCGGGTGAGCGACCACCTTCCGGGAAGATGACCAGGTTCCATCCGTCGGCCACGAGGTCGGCGGCCAGCTGGGCGGAGCGGCGGTTGACCCGCGCCCGCTCGATGGGAAAGACGGCCAGCAGGAACGACCACGTGGCCGCCTTCCACTTCCGGTCGAAGAAGTAGTCGGCGGCCGCCGCCACCACTGTCCGATGCCGGAACGGCAAGGGCAGGCAGCTGAGCAGTAGGGGCGTGTCGGCGTGGCTGGCGTGGTTGGCGGCGAAGATCACCGGCGAAGGAAGGTCGCTAAGCGCGTCCTGACCGCGGACCAACGGGGCGGCCACCAAACGGACGATGGGCCGGGCCACGTTGTCGAGCACCATGGCTCGGGCCAGGCGGACGCCGTAGCGACGGGACCAGGCGGTGTCATAGTCCACGCCGAGATCACCATCGGGCTCAGGCCGAGGGATGGACTCCGGCCAGTCGGGAGCGGAAAGCGGGAAGGAACGCCGGCCGGCGGCGGCCCCGAGAGCGGAGGGCCCGAACCGGTCACGCAATGCTGCGAGCGGCGAGCGCCCGGCCGTCCCGACGGTGGCGTCGGCCCGGACCCACCGCGTCGGGAGAAGCGCACGCGACTGGCGGCGCGGGATCGTCACTGGACATCGGCCATCAGGATGGGCGGGTTGTGCAGGTGGGTGACCGTGGGGCTCGGCCCGACGACGTCGGTCGCCATCTCCAGGGCGTCGACCAAGGTGGTGGCCGGCCGGAAGCCGAGACGGTGGACGGCCTTGCGGTCGCCCCCCACGACGATCACGCCGCCGAGGTGTTGGAGGGCGTGCGCGCACCAGTACCACATGTAGAAGGGATGCACGCCGTGATAGGCGTGACCGGTTCGGTAGAGGTGCACGTACCAGGGGTCGGTGGCGAACGACTCCTCGAACCGGTCGAAGATCTCGATGGGGTCGGTCGTCTCGCTCAGCACTTCCTCGAAGAAGTCGATGTAGCTCGGGTGGTGCACCGGGTTGAACTCCCACGGTGTGGGGTGGGTCATGATGACGACGCCGCCCTGGCGGACAAGGGGACGGCCCCTGTACATGTTGAACAGGTATCCAAGCCCGAGGCAGGCCACCAGGATCGGGTTCATGATCGAGTTCACGTTGTACGGGCAGATGTAGGGCAGCCCCATGGTGAGGATGTCGGTCTGGCCCTCGACGGGCACGCCCTGCTGGCGCCAGACCTGCTCGGTGGTGGCCGCGTGCACGGCCTCGACCTCTCCGGCCTGCACCGAGGTCATCCGGTGGGGAGCGCGCACCCGTTGCAGGATCGACCGGGCCACGGCCGGCGGCGTGCGGTCGAGGGCCGCCGATACGGCGAGGAACTGGGCCCTGTCGCCCATCCCCCATTCCCACTCGCGCTTCTGCAGGAAGCCGAAAGCCGGCGGGAAGGCGTTGTTGTTGAGCGTGGTCTCGATCTGGAAGACCTTGACACCGCATTTGGCGATGAGTCGGCCCATGCGCCAGTTGGAGGAATGCAGCTCCGAGTGGTGCTGGTCCATGAACGACCGGCTCTTCTGCATGGTGAGCGGGTTGTGGTGGTGGCGGAGGCTGCGGTAGCTGGCCAGGCCAGTGGCCACGCTCTTGTGTCCGCCATCCATGGCCACCAGGTTGATGTTCACGTAGACGAGGAGGTCGGACTCGGCCGCCCGCCGGTTGATCTCGACGTCCTCGCCCTCGTCGGTGAGGCCGAGGTGCACGAGGGCGTCGGGATCCTCGGCGTCATGTTGGGTGAGCAAACCAGGAGGGGCGAAGGCGTCGTAGATGCGATCGCCGAGCATGTGGCGCAGCTCGGGCTCGGTCATCCGCCGGTGGAGAGCCAGGGCGGCGATGAGGGCGACGTCGTCCACCCCGGCCGCCGCCGCCCGATCGAGGACCTCCTCGATGACCAGCTGGCGGTTGTCGGGCTGTTCCATCGGGGGCAGGGGAAGGGAGATGTCGTCAAAAGCGATGGTCAGCCGCATCCCGGGGCGCAGGAGGGCGGAGAGCGGTTCGGCATCGCCCAAGGGGTGGTCGAGGGCCTCGGCGATGGCGGCGCGAGGGTCCTCGAGGGGGTCGAGAGGCTCGGGGGCGTAGATCACCCGGCTGCCCTCGGGTAGGCGCTCGAGCCCGAAGCGCTCGCCGCGCCAGAACAACGTGGGCGGTGTCGACCGGTCGACCTCGAGGACGAAGCCGGGCCGCGGGCTCATGCCGCCGCTCCACGGCGCGTCCGGAGGTCGAAGGCGATCTTGGTGGCGCCTCGGCGACCAGCGCTGCCGGCGTGGGCGATGGCTTCCTCGAACCGCTCGAGGGGATAGCTGGCCGACACCAGACGTCCGAGCCCGGCGGCGGCCACCACGTCGAAGGCGAGCTCGAAGCTCCGCCCGTCGGCCGGTGCCCCGCCTTCGGCCCCGTAGGCGTAGGCGCCCACCAATGTCAGCTCGCGGTGCCAGAGAGGAGCGAGGTCGAGCGTGGTCGGGCCGGGCATGCCCACCACCACCACTCGGCCCCTCGGCCGCACCATGGCCAGCGACTGCTCGAGCGAGGCGGTGCTGCCGACACAGTCGAGGACCACGTCGGCCCCTTCGGTGAGCCGGCCACCGAGCACGAGCGACCGGGACCGGGCCCGGATGGCCCGGGCCAACTGACCGTGGGGGACGGCGACATCGGCGCCGAGGTCGCCGGCCAGCTCGCGTTGGTGGCCGTACTTGGCCCCGACGATGAAGGTGGCCGGATGCGTCGGTCGCACCAGTCGATGGAGAGCGGCCACCGTGGCCAGACCGAGGGTCCCGGCTCCGACCACAGCCACCAGGTCGTCGTCCTGGATGCCGGCCGACAGTGCAGCGTGCACGGCGCAGGCGGTGGGCTCGACCATCACCGCGTCTTCGTCGGAGAAGACTTCGGGGACCCGATGCACTTGGGAGGGATGGGCTACGAGGCCGGCCGTCGACCAACCGCCGCCGGTATCGGCGCAGAAGCCGGTTTGCAGCCCAGGGGCGAGGTCTCCGAAGGCTACGTGCGGGCAGAGGCCGTTGTCGCCGCGCGCGCACCACCGGCAAGGCGGACGGAGGTGGCGGGGGACGCAGCCGAGCACCGGTTCGATCACCACCCGCGTACCGGCGTCGAACGGTTCTCCGGTGTGATCGCGGCCGGCCGTTTCCGCCCGGGCGGCGACCTCGTGACCGGGGACGAAGGGGAAGCTGACCAGTTCCTCGAAGTACCGGGAGCTGCGCCCGTCGAGAGTGGCGAGGTCGGACCCGCAGATGCCCGACAGGAGAGGCCGCAGCGGGACCCAGTCGTCAGCCGGCAGCTCGGGAGGCTCGCGGTCGAGCAGGCGAAGGGGCCCGATGCCCGCGCCCCGTCCCGAGCCCATGGTGGAGGCCAACCGGGCCGCGGCGAAGCGCGGGAGGTTTCGCTCGAACACGAGTGCCTTCATCGCCCGCCTCCGTTGCCGATCCGGGTCCGACCACCGGCGAGGACGGCCAGGGCGCCGACCCGGGCAGGGTCGCCGAGGCGCCGGGCCCGTCCCCGGTCGGTGCTCGACCGTGCGTCGAAGGGCCCGAGGGGGAGGAGGGGCCGGGCACCACCTTCCGCCGGCCGCCAGTGCTCGACGTGCCAGCCCCGCCTCCGGGCGATGGCGGCCAGCTTGGCCTCGGGGTTCACGGCCACCGGGAAGCCCACCGCCTCGAGCATGGCCAGGTCACTGGCCGCGTCGGCGTAGGCCATGGACTGCTCGAGCTCGAGGCCCTCGGACTCGGCATAGTCGGCCAGCACCAGGGCGCGGGATTCGCCGATGGGCGGGAGCTCGTTCAGCCGGCCGCTCAAGCGGCCGTTGCGCTCACCGAGGTGGGCGCAGACGATGTCGTCGAACAGTGGCCGCAACGGCTCGACCACGAAGTCGAGGGCGCCGGTGATGAGCAGGGTGCGATGCCCGAGGGCGCGGTGTCGTCGCACTCGGGCGATGCCGGCCGGGAACGACCGGGCCAGGATCAGATGGTGGAACAGCTCAACGCTGTCGGCCCGTAGCTGGTCAGCCGGCGCTCCCTCGTAGCGCCGGTAGAACGAGCGCAGGAAGTCGCCGCGGTCCTGCCGATCGAGGAGCAAAAGACCTGGGGCCCGGTGCAGGAGATCAGCCACGAATCCCACCCGCTCGGAGGGGTCGAGGTGCCGAGAGGCGAGCCAGGCGTAGGACTCGACCACGTTGGAGGCGATGAGCGTGTTCTCGAGGTCGAAGGCGGCCAGGTGCCGGTCGGGGGAGAGGATATTGGCCAGGGCTCGGTGCTCACGGCTCGGCTGGCGCGATCGAGTGGGCGAGGTGCGCACCCGGGCGTGCTCGATGACGGATGGGAGGTGGACGTCGCGCACGTAGGTGTCCCAGTCGACGACGGCCGGGTCGAAGCAGAAAGCGACCCGATCGTCGTCGTCCAGGCGGTCCCACAGTTCGATCAGGCGGTCGACCCGGTATCGGGCTTCCGTCTCGGTGTAGGCGCCGTAGAGCTCGACATAGCCGAGGGCGCGGTCGGCCAGGAGGTGGCGCTCCTCGAGGGCGGCGATCCAGTCGGCCCGGCGGCCACGGATGGGCAACGACCCGACCACTCGCTCGGCAAGTTCCATGGTCCGCGTGGCCCGAGCCAGCTGTCGGCGGACGCGGCCGCGGCCCGGGAACGACCAGGCCGGCACCACGATGGGCTGGCCGTCGGTGTCGTAGAGCGGGTGCTCGGTGAACCAGCTCTGGACGAGCTCGACCAACTGTCCGTAGTAGAGCGGGTTCCGCACGCCGGAGGCCACGTGGTACACGTTCGGGCCGTCACCAGCGCCGTCGGCATCTTGGGCGCCGGTGTTCTCCTTGGCCATGTGCTCGCCGGCAACGGCCAGGATGGCGGCGGCCACGAGGTCGACGGGGATGACGTCGATCACTCCTTCGGGCACGCCCGGGAACTCGCGGAGGAGCCCGCGCGCATAGGAGACGATGATCGGCTCAGCCATTCGAAAGCCGCGGATCCACCCCGGCTTCGGCTCGGCCAGTGCCGACTCGATGATCGACGGACGCACGATGGTCATCGCCACCAGCCGTCCGTACTCACCGACCAGCGCCTGCTCGCCGAGGGCCTTGGTGTAGGGGTAGGCGTCGGGCCACCCAAGCGATTGGGCTCGCGCCTTGCCGGCCTCGACCATTCGGCGCCGTACCCAGTCCTCGCGGAGGCGTTCGGCCCGCTCGGCCAGCAGGTGGATGCCGGCGCCGCCGATCTCGTCTCGGGCGGCTCGCTGGAAGGCGGCCAGGCGCTCGGGCTGGCGCGATTCGGCATCGCGGTCGCCCCGCTGGCGGCGAGCTGCCGTGACCTCGGCGCGCCAGTCGACGTCGACATGGAAACGGTCGCTCCCGAGGAGCTGCTCGCGAGCCTCGCCCTGGTGGGTGCCGGCCACATAGGCGGTCGAGACCGGGATCAGATGTCGCGGACCAGTGCGGCCCTCTGATGCGGCCAGCTCTCTCGCCTGCACCAGGGTCGCCGCCACCCGGGACGGCCCGAGCAGGTTGACCTCGACGGCGGCGTCGAGCGGTGCGTCGAAGCTCACCGTCGCCGCCGAGTGCACGACGACGTCACATTCGGACAGCGCCCGGAGGCCGTCGTCGTCGAGTCCCAGCCCGTCGGTGCTCACGTCGCCCGCCACGGCCGTCACCCGTCCGGCCAACTCTTCGGCGAACCGCGAGCCGAGCTCGTCCCTGAGGCGGTCGAAACAATCGTTTCGCACCACCTCTCGTTCCACCCGCTGGGCGGCCGAGGACCGCCGACCGGGGCGCACGAGGAGCACCACCCGGCCGTCGGGCACGGTGCGGAGGAGCCGCTCCACCAGGGCCGTCCCCAAGAAGCCGGTGGCGCCGGTCACGAAGAAGCGCCGTCCGGCCAGGGCGTCACGCACCGTGGTCACCGGATCTGTCTACCATATGGTAAGTGAGCGCGTCGAGGAAGGAAGGGTCGTCGGCCAGCCCCCGCAAGCGCCGACCCACCACCGGCGGCGCCGGGTCACGTGCTCGAAGCCGGCCGAGTCAGATCTCGCGGCCGAGCCGCACTGGCAGCGCTTCGGCCGACAGCGAACGCAGCACGGCCGAGCGAATCCTCGATGCCGCGCTCGTCTCCTTTGCCAACCGCGGCTACGAGGCCACGTCACTCGACGCCTTGGCAGTCGGGCTCGAGGTTCGCAAGCAGACGATCCTCTACTGGTTCCCGTCGAAGGAGCGCCTTCTCGAGGCGGTCGTCGACCGGAGCGCGGGTGAGCTCTCCGGGGTGCTGGAGGAGGCGCTGGCCGGGGCCGGCCCCGGGTTCGCTCGTGTCGAGGCGGTCGTCCGGTCGGTGTTCCGTCTGGCCGCCCGCCGTCCCGAGCTGCTCGGCCTGTTGCGGGAGATGGGGCGGCTCGGCTCGCCGGTGGCCAACCGATTCATCGAAGCGATGGATCCACTCGTGCAGCGGGCGACCGAGTTCCTCGAGGCGGAAATGGACGCGGGCAACATGCGCCGCCACGAGCCGCGCCTGTTGCTGCTGGCCATCTACTCGACGGTGATCGGCATGGTCACCGAGGTCGAGGTCCTGCGGGCGTTGGGTGAGGGGCCCACTGCCCGTTCGCTGGTGCGCCGCCGCACCGAGATCATCGAACTGCTGCGCTCCGCCCTGCTCGTGGGCGACCGGCCGCTTCCGGCCTGAGTGGCGAGCTGGCGGCTGCTACTCCTTGGCTTCGGCCGCTTTCCGTTCCCGTCGCGAGGGCTTCGGGGCCGGAGGTGGGGGGCGCTTGGGGGTGTAGCGCTTGTTGGCAACGGCCCGGCCTGTGTCCTTGCCGCGGCTGGCCGGCTTCTGACGAGCCGGGGCCGACCGCTCCGGTGACGACTTCGAGCGTGGAGCGGCTCTAGGGCTCGACCCTTCCCGAGCCGCGGCAGCGGCGCGTCGCTGTGTCTGGAAGGAGCGGTAGAGCAGCCATCCACCGAGGCCGATGAAGGGAAGGCCGACGATGATGGATTCGGAGCCGTTGGAGAAGATGAAGAAGGTGAACAGGCAGACGAAGACGACCGGAGCTCGACGATTGGAATAGGTCGCCGCTGCCAGGAGCACGAATGCGCCGAGGCCGAGGGCGAGCACCGTTTGCGGCGTGAGTTGGCCCTTGGCCAGCTTGAAGTGGTGGTCGTTCGTCTCTGCGACATAGATGACGACAGCGAAGACGGCTGCCGCCAACGCCGCGCTGTAGGCGAATCGGCGCTCCCGGCCGTCGAGCCGCTCCATGGCCTGTCGCCTGCCTCGCGGTGTGTCGGTCGAGCTGGCGCGAGGAGGTGGAGCACCCCTCATGATGCGCTGCATCCATCCGGCCCGACCGGAGGTAGCCGACGCTTCGGCCTCTTCGCCTCGGTCGTCGGGCTCGTGGTCGGTCGCAGCCATCGCCTGCAGGCTACCGGCCTGGGGTCAGGTGGATTCTTGGACCAGGCGGCTGGGGTTGTGGTCATCGGCATCGGTCAACACCAGTCGGAGCCCCTGGTTGGCCGACGCCGGAACCTCCCATCGAGGGTCGTCGGCGCGGCTGCCCACGAGGGAGAGGGGAGTGCTGTCTGCGGTCGCATCCTGTACGCCGTCCGGGTCTTCGACCCGCAGCTCGAGGTGGTGGACCCGACCTGGCCGCCCTCCCAGCCAGTCGGCCAGGCTTCGGGCCAGCTCGTCCTCCGAGCTGGCGTGGTCGACGGGGTTTGTGGTGGTGACGTCAGCGAGGTCGGCGACGTGCGGCCAGAGCAACCGAAGGCCGAGTGGACCTGGCCACGAGAGGTCGGTCCATCCGACACCGCCCGTTTG
>CAVSNH010000003.1:127500-850603 GCA_963729275.1 uncultured Acidimicrobiaceae bacterium | reverse complement strand
ACGGGGGGTGACAAACAAAGGAGAGTCAAATGCAACGTAAGGTCTTCGACGTCCTGGCCAGTGCCGGTGGCGCGCTGATCGTCATCGTGCTCGTGGTGGCTGGCGCGCTGCTGTTGGTGGGCTACAACTTCGCCAACAACAACGTGCACAACCAGCTAGCCGAACAGCAGATCACCTTCCCGGCCGCGGCGGCATTTGCCCACCCGGTCGCGGGTAGTGAGATCACTCCCTCGATGGTCGGCACCGTGTCGAAGTATGCGGGTGAGCAGCTGACCACCGGCGCACAAGCCCAGGTCTACGCCAACGATTTCATCGCCGTTCACCTCAAGGAGATCGGTGGCGGCCTGACCTATGCCCAGCTTTCGCAAAAGGCTATGGCGCTGCGCGTCACCACACCTAATGGAACCATCGTGTATCCCAAGGGCTTAGCCGCCTATACCAAGGCCGAGGCCACCGTGCAGACGGTGTTCCAGGGGACGACCTTGCGGGGGCTACTGCTCGAGGCGTACGGCTTCAGCGTCTTCGCCACCATCGCCCTGTGGGCTGCGATTGCGGCCTTCGTCGGAGCCGCCATCATGGCTGTGCTCGTCGCCTTCGGGATCGTCCACGCCCGCAAGACGGATGAGGCTCAGGAGCTGGCAGTCCACACTCATACGGTGACTGACGAAGCACAGGCTGCCTGATCCGTTCACCCACCGTGTCGTTGCCCCTTCACCCGGCCCACTTCGGTGGGCCGGGTGAAGCGCGCTGGAGGTGTGAGATGAGCGAAGATCGCCTGGCACCGATCGCCGGGTGCCTGCATGCTGGGGAAGACCCTGAACGACGAGGAGAAGCACTGGTGAGAAGCGCTTGTTCCAAATGACTGCTGGACCGTTAGGCAATCAAGAACTCGAGACCCTCAATGCCTACTGGCGTGCCGCCAACTACTGCTCAGTCGGCCAGATCTACCTCATGGACAACCCGCTCCTGGCTGAACCGCTCCAAGCCGAACACGTCAAGCCTCGACTCCTCGGTCACTTCGGCACCACCCCCGGGTTGAACCTCATCTACGCCCATCTCAATCGGGTCATCAAGGCTCGTGATCTCGATCTGATGTACGTGATCGGTCCGGGTCACGGAGGCCCCGGCATCGTGGCCAATGCCTACCTGGAAGGCACCTATTCCGAGGTCTATCCGCACATCAGCGAGAACACCCAAGGACTCCAGAGGCTGTTCCGTCAATTCTCGTTTCCCGGCGGTATTCCAAGTCACGTGGCACCCCAGACGCCGGGATCGATCCATGAAGGAGGGGAGCTCGGCTATTCCTTGGTTCATGCCTACGGCGCGGCACTTGACAATCCGGATCTCATCGTTGCCTGCGTCATAGGAGATGGAGAGGCAGAGACCGGTCCATTGGCGGCCAGTTGGCACTCGAACAAGTTTCTCGACCCAGTGGGCGACGGCGCCGTGTTGCCCATCCTGCACCTCAACGGTTACAAGATCGCCAACCCGACCATTCTGGCCCGGATAGGTGACGACGAGCTGTCCAGCTTGCTCACTGGATACGGCCATCGCCCGCTGTTCGTCGAGGGTGACGACCCCGCCGAGGTCCACCAGCTGTTGGCCGCGGCGCTCGACGACGCGTTGGACGACATCGCCCAGATCCAGGCGGCGGCCCGCAACGAGGGGAGAACGTCCCGGCCGGCATGGCCGATGATCGTGCTCCGCACGCCGAAGGGCTGGACATGTCCCAAAGAGGTCGACGGCGTCCCCGTCGAAGGCACGTTCCGCGCCCACCAAGTACCCGTGAGCGACGTTCGTGGCAATCCCGAGCATCTCCGGATCCTCGAAGAGTGGTTGCAGAGCTACCGCCCGCAGGAGCTGTTCGACGAGTCGGGCCGATTACGGAGCGATCTGCGTGCCGCAGCCCCGAGTGGGGTCCGGCGTATGAGCGCCAATCCGCACGCCAACGGAGGCCAGCTGTTGAAGGAGCTGGATCTGCCTGATTTCCGAGGCTACGCCGTCGACGTCGAACGTCCAGGAGTGGAATCGGTCGAGCCGACTCGGGTGCTGGGAACGTTCCTCCGTGACATCATCGAGGCGAATCCCCAGACGTTTCGAATCGTCGGCCCTGACGAAACGCTCTCGAACCGGCTCTCCGCCGTGTTCGAATCGACGAATCGAGTCTGGGAAGCCGAGACCGTGCCGGGGGACGAGTTCTTGGCCCCTCATGGTCGGGTCATGGAGGTCCTCAGCGAACATCTCTGCGAGGGTTGGCTGGAGGGGTACCTCCTGACCGGTCGTCATGGGTTGTTCAACTGCTACGAGGCGTTCATCCCCATCGTGGATTCGATGGTCAACCAACACGCGAAGTGGCTCAAGACAGCCAAGGAGATCCCCTGGCGACGGCCTGTTGGGTCCCTCAACTACCTCCTGTCCAGCCACGTGTGGCGTCAAGATCACAACGGGTTCTCGCATCAGGATCCCGGATTCATCGACCACCTCATCAACAAGAAGCCGACCATCGTTCGCGTCTATCTGCCGCCTGACGCCAATACTCTCTTGTCCGTGGCCGATCACTGTCTGCGGAGCAAGGACTACGTAAACCTCATTGTCGCCGGCAAGCAACCTGCGTTGACGTATCTGACGATGGAGGAGGCGGTGGATCACTGCACCCGGGGTATCGGGATCTTCGAATGGGCTAGCAGCGATGGGGAAGACGAGCCCGATGTGGTATTGGGTTGTGCCGGCGATATTCCTACCCTCGAGGTCCTGGCTGCGGCGTCGATCATCCGCCGGCAAATCCCCGACCTCAAGGTGCGAGTGGTCAATGTTGTCGACCTGATGCGGATGTCGCATGAGACCGAACACCCCCACGGACTGCCGGAGGCCGAGTTCGACGGTTTGTTTACGACCGACAAGCCGGTCGTCTTCGCCTACCACGGCTACCCCTGGCTCATCCACCGCCTGGCCTATCGGCACACCAATCACCCCAACTTTCACGTGCGTGGCTATAAGGAGGAAGGAACGACCACCACCCCCTTTGACATGGCGATCATGAACGACCTTGACCGATTCCACCTTGTCATGGACGTCATCGATCGAGTGCCGGGGCTCGCCGGCCGAGCGGCCCCTATTCGCCAACAAATGGAAGATGCGAGGCTCGACGCCCGGGCCTACGCCTGCGAGCACGGCGAGGATGATCCGTCCATCGCCAACTGGGTGTGGACGCGGTAGCGCCATCGATGCGGGTGCTCATCGTCAACGCAGGTTCATCGAGCCTGAAGCTTCGGCTCTTGGACGACGACAACTCTTTGCTCGCCGCCGAGGACGCGGCATCCGAACACGGACTCTTCGACCTGGCGATGGCGCGTGCCGCCATCCTAAAGATGGGCGGCCAGGCCGATGCGGTGGGACATCGAGTCGTGCATGGGGGCACCAGGTTTACCGAGTCCGTGGTCATCGATGACGCCGTCGACCGTGAACTACGCGATCTGACTGCCCTTGCCCCTCTTCATCAACCAACGTCCCTTGCGGGAATCGATGTCGTGCACGAGCTACTCCCTGAGCTCCCTGCCGTTGCCTGCTTCGACACCGCCTTCCACACCCATATGCCGGCCGAAGCGGCGACGTACGCCGTTCCCGAGGATTGGCGAGGGCGACTCGGGGTTCGGCGTTTCGGGTTTCATGGGCTCAGCCACCAATACGCCAGCCGGCGAGCGGCTGATTTGATTGGGCGCCCCGTGGAAGCGTTGCGCATCGTCACCTGTCACTTAGGAGCCGGGGCTTCGCTTGCTGCCGTTATGAACGCTCGCTCCGTCGACACCACGATGGGATTCACGCCCCTCGAAGGACTTGTCATGGCCACCAGATCCGGCACGGTCGATCCCGGCTTGGTGACCTGGTTGGTGGAGCATGCCGGCGTCAAAATCGAAGATGTCTCCGATGCATTGGAGCATCGATCTGGGCTGCTCGCCCTGGCCGGCACTGCCGACATGGTCACCATCTTGAACAAGGCGGAGGCCGGCGATCAGAGATCCCAACTGGCGCTTGGCGTCTATGTGCACAAGCTCCGCGCTGGGATTGCGTCCATGGCGAGCGCGATGAACGGAATCGATCTACTCGTGTTCACCGGAGGAGTTGGGGAAAATGCACCTACCATCCGATCCCGAACGGTGCAGGGTCTCGCCTTTCTGGGTGCCGTACTCGACGAGGGTACAAACCTCGTCCTACGACCCGACACTGAGCTGACTGATCGCCGTTCGGCAGTCCGGATTGCCGTCGTGGCCGCAAGAGAGGACATCCAGATTGCCTCGGAAGTTCGCTCTCTTATTCCGGCCGATCAACCCGACCAGGCCAGCCAAGGATGAAGCCGGCCTATCTGACTGAGGATGTGATTGTGGTGGATCTTGTCGAAGTTACTCGACCGCCCCGAGCAGAGGTTCCCGGACGGACTTTCGAGCTGGAACCGTCTTCATAACCGGTTAAGGTTCCGCGACTTCGGCCCCCTCTCCCGTTCCCGTGCGCGGGTGGCGGTGGACAACAAGGCAACCGATCACTGCGGCCGCCACCACTATTGCCAGTGCGATGAAAGGGAACTCGCTGTACGGAGCGGGTTGTCCCGGCTTGCATAATTCGACAAACGGGACGAGCAGGGTGAGGGACCCGAGGATCGGGATGGCCACGTGCCGGAAGGGGGAGAAGGAGCCCCGATGGCGGCGCCATATGAAGAAGGGCAGGGAGAGGGTCGTGAGGAAGTAGACGAAGAGAATCACGATTGTCCCCATGGTCGAGCACTCGGCGTAGAGGCCGACCGGGTTCATCGATCCCGTATTGCCGCTGATGAGGTGGGAGATCCACCAGACGGCGATAATGCCGAGTCCAACCGCGGCCATGACCAAGAGCGCATTGACTGGAGTCGCAACCCGTGGTCGGAGGCGGCCGAGCCAGGCGGGGAGCAGACCTGTTCGACCGCCGTCGAACAGCATGCGCGCTTGCGAGTTCGTGCCGGCGACCAGACGTGGCGAGCACGGAGACGATGCCAGCGAGCCAGGCCAGAATGGCCGCTCCGCCGAAATAGTGGTCGGCCACGGTGAGGAACGGGACCGAGGAGCGCCCGATGGAGGAGACGTCGTAGTTGAACCCGGTGACGGTCGAATAGGCGAAGAAGACGAACAGGGCGCCGCCGATCGCGACCGAGATGTATAGGGCCCTCGGAATGGTGCGCCTCGGAGTTCGGCACTCTTCGGCCAGCGCGGGACCGTTCTCCCATCCGATGAACATGTAGAGGGCCAGTGGGAAGCCTGCGGAGAGGCCGGTGAGTCCGCCGGTCAGATGTGCCCACGAGAAGGGCGCACCCGAGAGATGGGCGCGTTGATCGATCAGGACGATGATGCAGACCACGACCATGATCGCTACCTGCAGGAGCACGGCCACGCCGACGGCGGTCGTCGAAAGCTTGACGCCGCGCATCGTGAGCCAGATGGCACCGACGGTCAGTACGAGAGTGAGCGGTCCCCAGGCGATGTGCCACGACGTGTAGTGAGCGATGGTCAGCGCCACCATCCCGCCGGACATGGTGAACACCGCCGCCATGGCGACGGTGTAACCGACCGTGACCAAAAGGGCTGTGGCGACGCCAGCCCTTGGTCCGAGTCCCGTCTCTACATAGGTGATGAAGCTCCCTGCCGAAGGTTCTACCTTGGTGAACTCGGCCACTGTGAATGCCAGGAGAGCAACGGCCACGCCTGCGGCGAGAATCGTCAGTGGAGCGGCAACGCCGGCGGTTACTGCGATAACTCCGAATGCGAAGTAGAAGTCGATCCCCGGCCCGATGTTGGCGACTGTCGAGGCGGTCACGTCCGCCGTGCCGAGCTGTCCAGACTTCAGGGTGTTCGCGACCGGGCTCATCGAGGGCCGTTCGACTGGTCGCTTCTCGTCGACGGGAACTGAACCATGGCCAGGGGTGGGCCGCCCCCCTCATTGGTGCTCTCACCAACCCGCACGCATTCGCGCATACCACCTCCCTTGTGCCGACTCAGGACAAGTCAGCGCGACGGTGCTGTTCAGGAGGTGGACGCGGCTCCCGCGTTGCCGATCACGGCATGGCACGAGTCAATCGAGGGTCCCATCTTCGACACTGGTCGAAGCGCCGGCTGGCGCCATCGCAGGCTGGCCGACAACGTTTAAGGATACTCAGATCTGGAGCGGGAGAGGTTGGCCGTAGGCGGTAATCCCGGTCGGAAGGTCCGAGTTGACCTTGCGGAATCCCGGACCACATGAACTCTGCGATCGTGACCCGGCGATGATGGATCCCACGACCCTAGTGATTATCGCGTGCGACCAATACTGGGCAGTGGGAATGGTTCAGACAGTGCTCGCTCACGGAGCCGAGAAGCAGGCCGACAAATTCGCCGCGGCCCCGGCTACCGACTGCGAGAAGGTCCGCTCCTTCGGAAGCCTCAACCAGCCGCTCAGCGGGGTGACCTTCGGCCAAGGTGGTATTGATGATGAGGTCGGGGTGCGCTGCTCGAATTGGGCCGGTTACCTCATCGAGGATCCCCTGGCCATCGCGCTCTGGGTCGTATTCCGAGGGATAGATCGACCATCCGTAGTTTTGCGGCCACTCCCAGGTCGTCAACACCTCGAGGTCGGCGCCGGTGAGCTGGGCCTCCTTGGCGGCCCATTGCGCGGCAGCGATTGAGGCCGGTGAGCCGTCGATACCCACGACGATCCGGTGAGGAAGAGCATCTCCTGGCGTTGCCCCTGAATCGTTGGTTCCTCCAATCGTCCTTCCACCCACGACGACGACCGGACAGTCGACCAGGTGGACGCATTTGCGGCTCACCGAGCCCAACAGCAGGCTTGCGAAGCCGCCGCGGCCTCGCGATCCCACGACCAGAAGCCGAGCCTCCTTACTCTCCTCGATAAGAGGAATAGCTGGGAGGCGATCAAAGATCTTGGTCGTGACCTCGAGGCCGGGCGCGACCGCCTGGGCGTGTCGCATCGCCTCGTCGACGTCCTTCTGCATGTACTTCTGCGCCTCGTCCCGGTCGACATAGACGTAATCCGGGCCAAAGGCCATGACAATTTCGAGGGGTGTCCCAGTCAGCTGAGCCTGACGGGCCGCCCACTCGACGGCCCGGAGGGAGGGCTCCGATCCGTCCGCTCCGACGATAATTCTGCGACGGATCGTTGCACTCTTCTTGTCGATATGGTCGGCAGACATTCGCTGACTCCTATTTGGTTTCTCCGACTGCGAGCCCCTTTCTTAGGGTAAAAGGTTTCGCCCCCGGACTGGTAGGGGCGAAAGTCCTTACCAATGTGCGGGTTTGGGACCTTCGCCTCTGGCTGCCAGCCGCATGGTCCGTCCATGATCGCGTTGGTGAATCTGGTTTGGGCCACAGCAGGTGTCCGCCAACGGCGAATGGGTTATGACAAGTTCCAAGGGACCGCCCCCTTTTCGTCGCGCCGCCGCTCGCGAAAGTGCTGATGACATGCGGCTCCTGATGGACCAAGATGCCGGTGGGGGATTCGAAGCGCTTACAGAAGAAGAATGCTTCGAACACTTGCAACACCGATCAATCGGCCGGGTCGCGATCTCGGTTGCTGGCGTTCCATCCGTGTTCCCCGTGAACTACCAAGTGGTCGACGGTGTCATCTACTTCATGTCCGGTGAGGGAATCAAGCTCCAGGCCGCCCATCGAATGGATGTCATCGCTTTCCAGATCGACGAATTCGACACCTGCTATCACCACGGTTGGAGCGTCCTGGCCGTCGGTGTTGCCAGAGTCGTCGACGATCCGCGACTCGTCGACGAGGTGCGTCGCTCCGGTCTGAGGACGTGGGCCCCCGGCCGTCGCGACGGTCTCATACAAATCAGGCCCGAATCCGTCTCGGGGCGCCGTATCACATTCCATCCCATCGGCCAATCCTGATCGTCGCTCTTCGAGGAGGCGGGCGGGGCCATCATCGGGGCACCGGATTCCGGAGAGGCCCGCTCGTAACATTGGCCAACATCTCGCCCGGCTCATTGCAGAAACGGAGCTGTGCGTCGGGAGGTCTTGGCACGGACCGTGATCTTCACGGACTACGACGGCACCGGCTACACGAGAGCCCTCGGGCGATCGACTGAGCGTGCAATCAGCACGGGTCGTCGCACAGGATCATCTCGGCCGCTGGTTGGAGTCACAAGAGTGGCAGACGCCAACGAATCCATCAGCCCCTTGCGGAGTGGATCGGCCGGGGATGGACAACCATGATAGGACGCAATGGTCGAAGAGATCTGTGAGAAAAGGCGCGATCACCTAGCAGTTCGGCTGCATATGGTCGGAAATGCCCATATCGACCCGATGTGGATATGGGACTGGCGGGAGGGGATGCACGAGGTTCTCCAGACATTTCGATCGGCCGTAGACCGGCTCGACGAGGAGCCCGCCCTCGTGTTTACGGCCAGCTCGGCCAGTTACTACCACTGGGTTGAGCAGACATCGCCTGGCCTCTTCGAACGCATCAAGGAGCTCGTAGCCCACCAGCGCTGGATTGTGACGGGCGGCCAATGGGTGGAGCCGGATTGCAATCTGCCAAGCGGTGAGTCGGTGTGCCGTCAGCTGCTTTACGGCCAGCGATACCTGGCAGAACACCTCGGGGTGACTGCATCGGTTGGCTACAACATCGATTCCTTCGGACACGCCGGCACCCTGCCGCAATTACTCGCCAGGAGTGGCATCGATGGGTACGTCATGATGCGACCAGGGGAGCATGAGAAGAACATCGACGCTCCGGCCTTCTGGTGGGACGGTGTGGACGGAACATCCCTGATGACGTATCGAATTCCCTACGAGTACTCGACCGAAGGAAGTCACGAGGACAAGGTGATCCGCACGCGAACTGCGGAGCTGCTCGAGCGGAGCGACGAGCTTGGTTATCCGCTCATGATGTTCTTCGGCGTCGGCGACCATGGCGGAGGACCGACACGCCTCGCCATCCACACCATCCGCGATCTGTCGGCGACGAGCAATGGATCCGTCGCCTTCAGCGGCCCAGTCGGCTATTTCGACGCTCTGCGCGGGGCCGTTGACCGTGGCGAGGCGACGCTGCCCCGGGTGAACGGTGAGCTTCAGTGGCATGCAGTGGGTTGCTATTCGGCTCGGGCCTCGCTTAAGCGTGAAAATACTCGGGCCGAGGACGCCCTCGTGACAGCGGAGAAGATGGCCGAGCTGTGTCGTGCGATGACCGGACGAAGCCTCGACGTGCAAGAGGAACTGGCCGAGGCCTGGCGTGGCGTGCTGTTCGCGCAGTTCCACGATGCCCTCGGGGGGACGACCACCGACTCTGCCACCATCGCCGTCGAGCAGCTGCTGGCCTCGGCCCAGTCCCGAGCTGACCGTCTCATCACGCTGGCTGTCCATAGCGTCGTCGAGTCGGTCGATACCTCGGTGGCCGGTGCGGAGACCGCGGAGGGCCTTGGGTCCGCCATGTCCGGGGTTCCCGTGCCGATGATTGTCTTCAATCCTCTCTCATGGCCGGTGGCCGGGGTGGTCTCCATCATTCACCCGGTGTCCCTGGCCACGTCGGCGTCGGGCGACCGATATCCGGTACAACAGATCCCCTCGGCTGAAGTGACGTACAGACCCACCCGTAGCCTGGTGCAGCTGTCCGTGCCGGCGTTCGGCTACCGCCGATACTGGCTCCACGTTGTCGACCCCGATCCCGGGTCCCCAACCGCTGGGGCCTCGCCGGCTGCACTGACTGCCGATAGCCCTGCTGGTGCCACCTTGACCAACAGACTCCTCCGAGTCGTCATCGACCGGCGCACTGGCGCGCTCGTAAGTCTGGTGGCGGTGAGCGAGGCAGAGAAATCAGGGTCGGAACTGATCGCGAACGGTGGCGTGCTTCCTGTTGTGATCGACGACGTCAGCGATACGTGGTCCCACGGGACGGCTCGCTACGAGGGCGAAGAACAAAGCGGTGACCTGGTGGAGGTTGCCGTTGTCGAGGACGGCCCGGTGCGGTCCACCGTCAGAAGCATCTGGTCGCTGGGACGTTCAACGATTGTCCAGGAGACATCCCTCTACCAGGATCGCTCTTTTGTGGAGCTGCGCCTCACCGTTGATTGGCACGAGTCGCATCGGGTTCTGAAGGTGGTTGTTCCAACCACCTTCACCAATCCTTCCAGTGCGGCGGGGGCTCCCTACGGGTTTGTCGAACGCCCATGCTCGGGTCATGAAGAGGTCATGGTGCACTGGGTTGATGTTTCCGACGGCCGCCGCGGGCTGGCCTGCACCTCGGACGCGGCCGGAGGTTACGACGTCCTCGGCGCCCGGCTCCGCCTCACGGCCTTGCGGAGCCCCCGGGTTTCGGACCACGGCTGGGGCTGGGCCACCGACGATCCCGCCGCCTATCCGCTCACCGACCAGGGTCGTCACCAGATGTCCTTCCGTCTGACACCTCACCCGGGAACGTGGGCGGACGCCAAGGTCGCCCGTATGGCCGACGAACATCGGGTGGAGTTGCCCGTCGTCCTTGACACGTGGCATGAGGGAAGCCTCGAGGCCGAAGGCAGCGCCCTCGAGGTGACGGGCGACGGTGTCGTAGTCCCGGTCATCAAACGCGCCGAGACGGGAGCGGGCTCTGTGCTGCGGGTGTGGGAGGTGGCGGGAAGGCCTAGCCGGGCGAGAGTGAGGCTCCCTCTGCAAGACCGGACTTGGGAAGATGACCTCGGGCCACATGAAGTCCGCACCCTCTTCATCTCCGATGATCCGTTGGTCCCGGTGCGGGACCTCGACATCCCGGAACTCGAACTCGGCCTCCAATCGGCGACTTCGCCACCGCCGGCAGATGCTGGACAGCCATGAGCTCGCCGCCGGTGCAGTTCGCGAGCTTGTTTGAACGCCACCCCGAGCTTCGGCCAGTTGCTACCCAACTCGAAGCCGCCTTCGACCTCCTCGTCCGGACATACAACGCAGGAGGAACCGTCTATATCGGAGGAAACGGAGGGAGCGCGGCCGATGCCGAGCACATCGTGGGTGAGTTGATGAAGGGAATGGAGCGCCGTCGTCCCGTGCCTGAAAGCGTCCGCAGCGCCCTCGCTGCAGCCGCCCCCGCCGATCTCGCCGAAGATGCTGCCTACTTGGCCGACCGACTCGAGGAGGCCCTCCCGACGGTGAGCCTCAATAGTCAGATTGGGCTCCTTACTGCGGTGGCTAACGATACCGGGGCCGATATGTCGATCGCCCAGCAGGTATACGGCTATGGCCGCTCCGGTGACACGTTTTGGGCGCTGTCGACGTCCGGGCAGTCTCGCAACATCGTGCTAGGAGCGTTAACGGCAAAGGCGGCGGGTGTCGCCGTGCTGGCCCTGACCGGTGAGCCGGGTGAACCGCTCGGGGGGCTAGCCGACGTTTGGGTGAGGGTCCCCACGGGAAACGTGGCTCGGGCCCAGGAATTACACCAAGCCATCTACCACGCGTTATGTGGGGCGCTGGAGGAGCAATTCTTTGGGTGATGCGCCAGCACCTGCAAGGGGCGCATTCGGGATCGATTAGTGACCGAGCGATTGCTTCCCAGGACTCGTAGATCCTCCGGCGACCGGGCGTGAATCGTGTCGTGATGAGCGTGAACCGCATCGACCAGTACCCAGGTCGTGGCTCGGACAGCTGGTGCCGGGACCAGAAGAACCCCGACAACGTCACGACGGCGGCGGCGAGCCAGGTCATCAACCCGACGGCGAGAACCCACGACGTGGATCCAAACGACATCACGATGATGTCCGCGATGGCTACTGAGAGCCCGAAGCACCCCACTCGGAGGGCCCAGACAGCCATCCTCCAGTGTCCGCTGTATTGCAGCTCGGGCGGCTCGTCCATGTCTGATTGTTCCACCGTTGCGACGACCCCAGGGTCATCGGTCCTCCTGGTCGGGCCGCCAGTAATCGATTGATAGGGCGGATCATCCGCGATGAGCTGCGATACTGAACCTCTCCCTTGAAAGGCTCCCGATGATCGTTGCCATCGCCGGGGCTTCTGGCTTCGTTGGACGTGCCCTCACGGCCCAACTGCTCGACGGCGGGCACGACGTGGTCGGCTTCGGCCGGTCCGGGACCTCCCTCCCGACGGAGGCGAGGGCCATTGCTGTTGACGTGGGTGACGAGGGTGCAACCGCCAACGCCCTGGTAGGCGTCGAGGCTGCCTACTACCTCGTTCATTCGATGGCCGCCGGTGGTGGGTTCCGCGACGTCGACCTCCGTCTGGCTACCGCTTTCGGTCGGGCAGCGGCGCGGGCCGGCGTCGGCCGGATCATCTATGTCGGAGCGCTAGGGAACGCCCCGAGCTCCGCACACCTGGCCAGCAGGCACGAAGTGGGTTCGGCCCTCGCTGCTGCCGGCATGGCGGTGATCGAACTTCGGGCCGCCGTGGTGTTCGGCTCGGGCAGCATCTCCTTCGAGATGCTCCGTTACCTGACCGAGCGACTGCCGGCCATGGTCTGTCCCCGGTGGGTACGCACTCGGATCCAGCCCGTCGCGCTCGTCGACCTGCTTGCCTATCTGGAGCAGTCGCTCCAAGTCGCCCCTGGCATCTACGAGATCGGAGGCGCTAACGTCACGACGTACCGCGACATGATCTCTGCGTACGCCCGCGTCCGGGGTCTACGTCCCCGTCGGATCCTCGATATCCCGTGGCTCACACCGCACCTCTCGTCGTACTGGGTCGACCTCGTGACGCCGGTCGATCGGTCGGTGAGCCATGCGTTGATCGAGAGTCTCGTCACCGAGGTGGTGGTGGTCGACCCCGAGCCGGCGAAACGGGCGTTTTCGGTCACGCCGATGGGGGTCGAGCGCGCGCTTGCCGCCGCGCTCGATGACCAGGACGAGGAAATATGTGGCTCGCTGTTCGCTCGCCAGAACGGCCTGGTCGACGGCGTTTACACCGTCGTCGCCGATGTCCCCATCCCTCCAGGTACCGAGGACGCGGTCGTGCGCGATCTGGGGACGATTGGCGGACGGCTCAGCTGGTACGGCGCCGCGCCCGGGTGGCTCGCCCGGCTTGTCCTCGGGCGCCTCGTAGGAGAGCACCTGCGACGACGCCGGCCTGCGGCCGTGGTGCCCGGAGCGCTCGTCGACTGGTGGCGCATCGCCTCGGTCGGGCCCGGCGAGCTGGTGCTGCGGAGCGTCGGATGGTTCCCCGGTGATGCCTGGCTCGGGTACCGTGCAAGTCAAGGTACCCTTCACCAGGTAGCCGCGTTCCGTCCTCGTGGCATACCCGGCTTTCTCTATTGGAAGCTGCTCGCGCCGGTACACCGTGTGGCGTTTGATCGAATGGCCCGCCAGCGTGCTTCGCGAGGGTAAGGGCAGTTCTGATTCCAGTTCGCCTCGATGATTCCTGCCGCCCGCCGCCTTGGTGCCGTGAAGGGTGTCATCAACGATACGTGCGCTGTTCGTGAGATCGAATTCGCGCAGAAGGTGAGGGCCGAGGGCCATGGCGGACCGGTTTGGTCATATTCGGTATAAACGAGTGATTGAGGCCGACTGACGCGATGTTCGTCGACCGACGTCCCGTGAGCTTGGCGCAGATCTCCTGGGTGCTACCGAAGTGACGCTCGCGGTTGGCTAGGCAGCTTCCCGGTAGTACTCGTGGATGAGTCCGCCCAGCCGGTCCCTTCGGCCAATGTTGTCCCGGGTCGGGGAGAGGGCGTTAATGTTCGGCGGTCCCTCGGGTGGGAGCAGGTCGAGGCCTCGGTGCGGTCTCCCGGTTGTAATGGTCGACATAGGTCGTGAGCACTGACCGAAGGTGGCGTTCGTTCAGAATGAAGACCCGGTCGAAACATTCATTTCGGACAGTCCGAACGAATCGCTCGGCATAGTCATTGGCCCGAGGCGTTCGCCAAGGTGTGCGCACGATCCTGATTCCCTCCGCCTTGAATACGTCGTCGAAGGTGGGGCCGGACCGGTTGTTGTGGTCGTGGACCAGGAACTGAATGGGAATGTCTCGGAATTCCCGTGCCTCGGAAGGATTGCGGGCGATATGGGTACACCAGGTCAGATTCGTGGCTCCGTCGGTCACTCCGCCGATCAGGACCTTTCTCGTGTGCAGATCGATAAAGAAGAGCACATGGAGCGTCGTCAGCCTGATCGTTTCTACCGTGAAGAGGTCGCAGGCGATGATTCATGCGGCCTGGTTCCGCATGAACTGGCACCAGGTGTCCCGCTTTGGTCCGGACCGTCGCTTCGGGCAGGTGATCCGTCGGATACTCGTCGCCGAGATCTCGATGCCCAGCTTCTTGAGCTCTCCCTGGATGCGTCGGTAGCCCCAGAGCGGATTCTCCTTTGCCAACCGCCACACGAGGAGCTGGGTCTCGAGCGGGATCCTCCGCCTCGGGTTGACCCGATGAGGTCGGGTCCACTTCCTACGGACACGCTCCTGATGCCATCGGCGGAGCGTGTCCGTCGTGACCAGGGAGGGAAAGACCTTCACGCGCCGGCCGCAGACGCTAGAGCAGGGATAGGACCATCCGCACTTCCGGTCCGATCCGAGGACGATTCACCTGGCGGCGAAGGACGCTCACCTCTTGGCGAAGGACCAGGAGCTGGATGTCCTTGGACCGTGATGAGCGACAGGAGAGCAGAACCAGGCGGAACAGCTGACGGCCGATGGTGGCGACGAGACGGACAAGTATTTCGAGAGTCTGGCCGACGCCGCAGCGGGATCTTGGAGCAAAGGCCGTTCGACGGATGTGCCTGGTCAGCGGGCGGGCGTCATGACACTCTTCAGGATCACTTGGGCCGAACAACGGCGCGTCGGATTACGGAAGGGTTTCGATCATGTCGATGACTTCCGCCCGTTGGTAGCCCTGACCTCGGGCGTAGTCCATCAACTCTCGTATTCGCTGCGTCAACGCCCCGCGCTCGGGGGTTCCGATAACGGAGATGCCTCGCCCCCGCTGAAACTCCAGGATCCCCTCGTCGCGCAAGAGTCGAAGTGCTTTGAACATGGTGTTCTGATTTACCCCAGCCACCGCCGCCAGATCACGGGCAGGCGGCAACCGATGTCCCGGCCCGACCTGCCCATCGGCGATGTCGCGGCGCAACTCAGCTGCCACCTTCAAATAGAGCGGGACCGAATCGTCGTCGACTCCGGCGCTCATGGACAAATGATACTATATGGGATAGTATCTTTCCGTGACGGTGGCGACGCCTTGTCGAACCGACGCTCCTTCGGCGCCAAATCGCCGGCGGCCCTTCGACGAAGAACTCATCATCCAAGAGGCGCGTCGACGCCGGAGAAGGCGTTGGCTGGTCGCCGGTCTAGTGCTTGCCGTGATCGTGGCAACGACACTGACCATCGCCGCCGAGACGGTCAGAGGAAATGGCAAGACGGGGTCATCGCCTCGTTCGGACAACGGGACGAGGAGGAGTGCTCCACCGGTCAATGGAGTGAACGCAGGCTCCATTCCGTTCAGTCGCGGCGCAAGTCCGACACCCATCTACTTCCTGAACTCCCAGGAGGGTTGGATTGCGATCGGCTGCGGCAGCTTCTGCTACCAGTACCGCCCGGCGATTGTGCGGACGACGAATGGGGGTCGTACTTGGCGAGTGATCACAGGCCCTGACATCGGTTCCGTTTCTTTCTCAGGCACGACTTGGATGGCGTTGGGGGGACGGACTGAGGTTCGCTTTCTCAACGCCCGGCGTGGCTTCTATACACAAGTTGGGGAGCTGTGGACCACCGATGACGGCGGATCAACGTGGAGCCTGGCCAATACCAGTGGTCCTGTCGTCAGCTTTGCGACCCTCGGCAACAGCGCATGGGCTCTTGTCAGCCATTGCCCGAGTTTTCCCCTGAGTTGCTCGCAAGTGGACTTGTATCGGTGGTCGATGACGACCCCAGAGTGGGTGCGCTCACTGCGTACTTTCTCAACTGGCGGTGGCGACCCGACCGACGCAGCACTGACTGCCGCTGGCTCCTTTCTCTTCGTGTCGGTGCCGGGCCACCAGTACCGAATCGACCCCAGTGGTCGGGTCACCTCGGTCAGCACGGCCTGCTGGGCAATACAAGGACCACCGACGGGAGGCCAGCTCGTCGGCATCTGCCCTGTCGGCAGTGGCGGGGAGGCTTCCAAGGTCAAATTCGCCATCTCTCGTGACAACGGAACGACATGGATACCGACCGTTGGAGGGCCACCATCTCTCCGCGGTACAACTGGTCCGGAGCCACCGCGACCAACGGCAGGGGCGCGATCTGGTACGTCGTCGGCGGTGGCACCCTGTGGCGAACAACCATATACGAGAAAGAGTGGTCGCCGGTCTATGCGACGCAGGCGGGAAGCGACGAGGAGTTGTATCCGGTTGTTTTCGCCAGTCCGGTCGTCGGCTTCGTGGGTGAAAGTGGAAATGAATCAGTCCAGCTCCTGAAGACAAGTGACACCGGACTGACCTGGACGCCGGTAACCGATTTACCTGTGGGCTCGCGCCTGGAGCCGGCATCGAGCCGTTAGTCCGAAAGCCGCCCCGCGAGCCCTTACGTCGGTGTCTAAGTTGTGACGAGCCCGGTCAGACCGCCGTGGTGTTCCTGGATCTGCGGGTTCGCCGTCCAGGCTCAGGGTGAAAAAGGCCATGTCGGAGGTCGTCATGAGGTGTGCCGTCCGTCCAACAGGTACGAGCCTCCCTGGTCGTTCCTGGACAGACCGCCAAACGAGTAGATGGGTCCTTTAGGTGCCGTCGTCCTCGTTACGGTGATCAGTAGCCACCGCCGCCGGCCGGCGCCGACGATGACGCGGTGGTCGTCACGGCTGTCCCGTGCACGTCGACGACCCACCAAATGCCGCCGAAGGTCTTCGCTCCTTGGCCCTTCGCCTCGCCAGCGGCGGAATCACCCACGAAGGTGTAGAGCGGCCACTTGTTATAGGTCACCTGGACGGTGCCGTTGGTATCGCGAACCGTCCCAAGCAGTGAGGAGGTCACGCCGGCACCGCCGGTGGGCTGGCCAGTGGCCGTCAGCCCCGGCCAGGCGGCCAGGCATGCACCCATGCACGTCGAGGTGGACTGCTTGTCCGTCGTGAACAGATAGAGCGTGTGACCGGAAGCATTCACGAGCACCGTACCAACCCCCGGGACATCCGCCGTCCGTACAGTGGCACCAGCGGAAGAGGCACTCGTTGTACGGGTGGTGGACGTGGAGGCAGAAGTGGTGGTCGTGGTGGTGCCGGAGCTCGACCCGATGCTGCAGGCCGCGGCCAGCACGCCAACGGGCAATCAGGGCCGCACCGGCAGCCACCCCACGGAGCGCTCGTCGGCTGCTGGGCCCCGTAGTCGATGCTGCGGTGGTCATGTCACACCTCCCGGCTTTTGGCTGATGCTGCTCGTGGGAAGCATCTATCTTTTCGAATTACGGGTGGGTCGGCCGAACGGATTGAACGACCGGGTCCTTTCTGTGACGATCATTGCATTCGCGGCCATCGCGGGAGAGCACTCCCGATGTGTTGCCGCCGTGCCCTGCTAGCCCGTCCTTCCTCAGTAACGCGTCAGTTGCATCACGCTCGACATGCGCGCACCGGCGCACGGGTCGGCGCGGAGATGACGATCCACGTCTTCGCTGAACGTCGAGAGAGCCGACCTGACCATGCGGACGACGCCGTCGGGGTGCCGACAGGCCCCACGGCCATCGACGGAGTTCAGGCGCTCCTCGAGGCGGCGCAGGTCAGCGGCGTCCGCCCTCCCGCTGGCCAGGAGGCTTATGTCATCGGCCACGGCGGGCAGGCCGAATGCGCAAGGACCGCATTGTCCTGCGCTTTCGCTTGCCATCCAGGACGCGATCCGTGCCGTCTCCAATAGTCCGCAGGATTGCGGTGGCAGCACGACCAGGACGCCAGCTCCCACTGTCGCCCCATGAACGCGCAGGCTCACCGGCTCGAACAGGGTGTCGAGGCGCCCGGGCGAGAGCCACGTCCCCCCGAAGCCGCCGAGAAGCACGCCGGCGGGCCGGTTGGGCGCCCCGGCCATGGCCAGGATCGACGAGATTGGCAGGCCGAACGGGACCTCGTAGACACCGCCTCGACCCACTGCTCCCGAGATCGTGATCAGCGTCGTCCCCGGGGCATCCGGAGTGCCCGCGGTTCGAAATGACTCGGCGCCGTGGCGAACGATGAGAGCGAGGTGGGCGAGGGTCTCCGCGTTGTCCACCAGGCATGGGCGCCCCCCGACCCCGAGGATCGAGGGGCGATCGGATCGGAACCGGGGAAGCGGATCTCCCCTGTCCAGCCAGCTGGTCAGGGCAGATTCCTCACCGGTGATGAAACGTCCAGGCGGTCGGAGGACGGCGATGGGCACGGGATCGATCCCCCAGCCTTCCCGCTCTCGAATGGCGTGCTCGAACGACTGGGCGGCCCGATCGGACCGATCGGGCACGCACACGGAGATAGCCCGGGCGTCGATGCAGCGGGCCACGGCCGATGCCCCATCGAGCACGAGATGGGGCACGAGGCTGGCGAGCGCCTCGTCCTTGTGGCTGGCCGGCTCCCCTTCCATGGCGTTCACGGCCACGACGGGTCTTCGCCGCTGCGTCCGTATCCATCTGAGCTTCTCGGCGGTCGGGAATCCGGCTCCCCCCCGGCCGATAAGGCCGGAGGCCGCGACCATGTCGATGAAGCCTTCCGACCACGAGTCGTCGCGCCGAGGCGGCACCGGGAGCGGACCGTGAAGCGCCACATGCGACTCAAGGTCCACCCCTCGATTCGTTCCGTCGATGCCGGTCAGAAGGCGGCTCGTGAGTGGGGGGTTGATCAGCGTCGTCACCGCTCACCTCGAGTTGAGGACGACCGCTCGAACGATCGCGGAGGTGGCGTAGAGGGCCGCGGGGCTCGGCCCGTGATGCTGGCCCACAGGCTGGGTCGTGGCGCGGCGGTGCGATAGGTACCGCCCTGAGAGGGATCGGCCCAGAGCCGCCAGGCCACGGCAATAAGCACCGATCCGATGCACGAGCCCACGAGGATTTGCATCCAGGTCTCGTGCAGGTCGGTCCCGGCGCCAATCCCATGGGCAATGGCGATGGGCCAACAGAGGTACACGAGCCAGTGGACGCCGCGGAAGATGCGGGCACCCAACTGTCGACGCAACAGGCTGGAGATCATCACGACCAGCACCAAGTCGAAGGCCACGCTCCCGAGCCCGATCCAGAGTGGCTGGTAGGAGGACACGAACGGAACCACGACGGCAATCCATCCGATCGGTACGTAGGTGTCGGCGACGGCCGTGAGGATGTGGATGACGAGGACGCCCAGGGCGATGAGGGCCAGGCGTCGATGCAGCTCGGTGATGGCAAATCGAGGCATCCCCGGACCTGAAGCCCTGGTGGTGGTCAGGATCCCGAGGAGGACGGATCCCGTCAGCAGGACAATGGCGACGGTACCGGTGGCTCGAGTGGTGAACCACAGGACGGGAGAGGTGTTCGCCAGCATGCCGCCCTCAGCCGCGGGCCGGTCGGCGCCGACCACCGCCATCTCGCCGATGAGGTCGGCCGTGGTGGACTCCGTCTGCCCTCACGTCTGACCGGTCACTCCCAGCGCGGGCCCGGAAGATGGCGCCGGCACCGAGCCGCTCCCGGACTCGGGCGTTGATCCGCTAGCCCCGGATGCTCCGGAGACAGCGCCACCTGATGATCCGCCGGCCTGCGATCCACCTGTTCCTCCAGTCCCCGAGGAGGTTGGCGCAGGTTGGCTCTGTCCGGAGTTGGATACCGTCTTCGAATGCAAGGTGGTCTCGTGCGCGGCCAAACCGATCAGGCCTCCGGTTGCGACCGTCGCCGACGCGACAATCCACGCCGTCAATCGACGGACATTGCGCAGCGCGCGATCTCGCCCCGCAATCAGTCGATTGGAGGCGCCCGCTCCGCCTTCGAGTGCTTGGCTCATGTTCACATGATGACGGTTCCGACTAAGAGACGGCTAAGAACGAACCGTTCGAATCAGGAGCAAGGCACTCATCGACTCGACACGGGGAGCTTCGACGGTGCTGGCAGCGTCTCTCAACAGGAAGATCTGCCGCAGAGGCGAGCTGAGAGCAACCTGAGAGCCGCGCCCGCCGATCCCTACGCCGGGCGATAATTTTGCTCTTGCCCGTTGCCGTTCGGCCGCAGGTCAACCGCCAACCCCAGCCGAGAGGACGCAATGCCGCAGGTGACCTTCCTCGACCGCTCGCTCGACCTCCTGAAAGTCGACTTCGATCCCCGGCATCGCCAGCCGTCGCCCGTCCGTGTGCTGCTGGCCTCGGTCCTCTCCCTGGTCGGGTCGTTGGCCGTCGACGCCATCCTGGTGGCCATCGGGACCCATCTCTTCCCGTCGACCAAAGGCTACGTGCACTTTCGCTTCTCCGACTATGCGAGGCTCACGATTATCGGAGTGATCGTGGCCTGCGTGGCCTGGCCGATCGTGACCCGCATCAGCTCCGCTCCTCGGTGGCTGTTCTTCCGCCTCGCCATCCTGGTGACGCTGGTGCTGTTCCTGCCCGACCTCTACATCCTGGACAATGGCTCGAGCGGGCAAGCCGTGGCCGTGCTCATGTCGATGCACGTCGCCATCGCCCTCGTGACCTACAACTCGCTCGTGCGGGTAGCGCCGATCGGTCGGACGCAGCCGCTCCGAGCAGTGTCGAGTGAGGCCGGCTCGTCCTGAGCTTCCGCCCACCCCGGCTGCGTTCGATCGCCGGGTCCGACTGTGCCCGAGCACAGCACCGACAACGCCATGCGCCGAAACTCCATGCTGGTAACCGAGGCGGGCATCGGAAGCTGAGAAGAGCCTGAGGATCGAGACAGAATCTGACGCAGCTTTCCTGAGCAACACCAGTACCGTCGACAACGTGTCTCGTGCTGTCTGCGGACTGTTGCTGCGTCCCCGACTTTCAGATCAGATGCATTCACTCCGATGTCCGCCGACGGTTGGGGGAGGGTCTGACAACCACCGAAGCTCCCCGTAAGCGCACATCGAGCGACGACATCCGTGGGGGCGCCCGCACCGTTCGGCCCGCGAGGAAGGCGTCCCGACGCATCTACCGACGCCGTCGGGTACTGGTGGTGACGTCGCTCGTGCTCGTCATGTTGCTGGCCTGGCTCGGGGTCTCTCTCGGGAGCGCTCTCACCAATCCCGGCTACGGGAGCTCTCTTTCCTCTCGCTTGGCCGAATGGGCACGGCAGCATCACGGCAGCGGGGTGGTCAACTGGATCGAGAACGAGTGGTACTCGCATCACCCCCCTCCCGTCGGTGGCAAGCCCCCGGCCGGAGCCATAGTCCGACCCAAGCCAGCACCAAAGGTGACGAACGCCGGGCCGGCCCATCTGCCACCACCGGCGCCGCTCACCCCGTTCGCCAGTCCGCCGATTCCTGGTGAGGGGCAGTGGTCCCCGGTCGGTCGTCCGGTTGACGGTCTTCCTGCCATCTACGAGACACGGCTGCGACCGGACGCCGTGCACACCAGTGAGGTGGTCGGGGTGGCCTGGATGGACACCGATCTCCTGCGGGCGACGCTGTACTCGGGCAGCCAGATCCCCGGTGGCGGCACCTTCAGCCACACGGCGCCGATCCTCCCCTCTGACGCCTCCCGGCTAGTGGCGGCGTTCAACGCCGGATTCATCATGTCCCAGGCCAACGGCGGCTACTACACAGACGGACGGACCATCCTTCCCCTCGTTGACGGGTCGGCGTCGTTCGTCGTGTACAAGAACGGGTTGGCAACGGTCGGCCAGTGGGGACGGAACGTGACCATGACGCCCGAGGTTGCCTCGGTCCGCCAGAACCTCGATCTCCTGGTCGACCAGGGCCGGCCGGTTCCGGGCCTCAACGCCAACGACACCTCCCAGTGGGGATTCACGCTCGGCAACGCCGTCTACGTCTGGCGCTCAGGGCTCGGAGTCACGGCCGATGGCGCCCTCGTCTACGTCGGTGGTCCGGCGCTCAACATCACTGACTTGGCCAACCTGCTGGTCGATGCCGGTGCGGTTCGGGCCGTGGAGCTCGACATCAACACCGACTGGGTGAATTTCGCGTCCTACGACGCACAACCTGGTGCCGACGCGTCGCCGGCGAACGGCACCGACCTCCTCCCCGCTATGGTCGGACAACCCGACCGGTACTTCGAGCCGTGGTGGTCACGAGACTTCATCACCATGTCGGCGGTATGAGTACTAGGTGACCGCTACCCCACGATCGGCGGACGCAGCTCCGATCGGCGATCATTGCGGAGCATGATGGCGCCTTGCGCCTACCTGCCGAGCCGGGAGCCGGGCATAACCGATCAGATCAGGTTGGGCGCTGACTGGCCGCAGTTTGGCGTGCGGATGCAGTGCCAGGTCTGGGGCTGAGGCATACCGATGCGCATCCTGGTCGTCGAAGATGAAGAGCACCTTGCTGATGCGTTGATCCGCGGCCTCGGAGCCGAGGGGTTCACCGTCGATGTGGCCGCCACGGGGCCCGAGGGTCTCAGCTGCGCCCGATCGAGCGAGTATGACCTGATTCTCCTCGACATCCTGCTCCCTGGGCTGAACGGCTACAAGATTTGCGACCTGCTCCGTTCGGAGGAGAACTGGACACCGATCATCATGCTCACGGCCAAAGAAGGCGAGTTCGATGAGGTGGAGGGGCTCGATACCGGCGCGGACGACTTCATCACCAAGCCGTTCTCCTTCGTCGTCCTGATGGCTCATATCCGGGCCCTTCTGCGGCGCGGTCGTCCGGCGCGGCCGTCGCTCCTCACCGCCGGTGACCTTGTGCTCGACCCGGCCGAGCACCGCTGCCGGCGGGGGAGCGACGAGATCGAACTGACGGCACGTGAGTTCGCGCTGCTTCGCTATCTCATGAGATACGCGGGGGAGGTCGTGACCAAGTCCGACCTTCTCTCCCACGTTTGGGGTGAGCGCTTCGAAGGAGATCCCAATATCGTGGAGGTGTACGTCGGCTATCTGCGCAAGAAGATCGACCATCCCTTCGGACGTGCGAACATCGAAACTGTCCGTGGGGTGGGGTACCGACTCGATGCCGATGTCTCGTAGCGATCGGGTGAGGGCGAGGCGGCCGTCCTCGCCCCGACGTCGAGCCCTCTCCTCGGTCCGGGTCCGCCTCACGGCCATAGCCGTCGCGGCGATCGGCCTGACCTTCGCCATCGGGGGCTTCGCCCTGGAATGGCAGCTGCAACGTTCGGCGATCGGAAACGTAGAAAACCTCGCCGTCACCGAGGCGGGGGACATCGGAGCGCTGATTGCCAGGGGATCCGTGCCCGCTCGATTGACGGCCGACCGTCCGGGGATCGACATTCAGGTGGTGGGGCCAGACAATCGGGTCCTGAGCACGACCGCCGATCTCGTGGGCAAGCCGCCCGTGGCTCGCGCGCGACCGCCGGCTTCGGTCATGGTCCACCTCACAGGTCTGGAGATCTTCCGCGGTGACGACGATCCTGACGCCGCCGTCGCCCTCGGCGTGCACACGCCCGCCGGGCTTCGCACCATCCTCGTTGTGTCAACCACCGAGCCGGCCGAGGACTCGGTGCATGCATCGATCCTGCCGCTGGCTGCGCTGCTGGTGAGCCTTCTGGTGGCGGCCGGTTTCGCCGCTTGGTTTCTCACCGGACGTGCGCTCCGACCGGTGGAGCGGATACGAGGGCAAGTGGCAACGATTTCGGGCGGTGATCTCCACCAACGGGTCAGCGAGCCACCGACTGACGACGAGGTCGGCCGGCTGGCCCAGACGATGAACGCCATGCTGAGCCGCCTCCAGTCGGCTTCAGATCGTCAGGCGCAGTTCGTTGCCGACGCCTCCCATGAGCTGCGCAGCCCGCTCGCTGCACTGCTGGCCGAGCTCGAAGTGGCTCGTGACCATCCTGAAACTGCCGACTGGGGCTCAGTGACGAACGCGGCGATCACCGACGGCGTCCGTCTGCAGCGCATCATCGAGGACCTGCTTCTCCTGGCCCGCAGCGACGAGGACCATCTGGTGCCACGCCGAGAGCAGGTCGACCTCGACGAGCTGGCACTGGCCGAGGGCGCGCGGATGCTTTCACGGGGGCAGGTCAGGGTGGACCTGCATGCGGTCGGAGCGGCGCGCTTGACCGGTGACAGGGAGCTCTTGCGTCGCCTGGTGCGCAACCTCGCCGACAACGCCGAGCACCATGCCTCGAGCACGGTGGCCTTCGAAGTCCGGCGCCGAGGCGAGCTGGCCGAGCTCGTGGTATCCGACGACGGACCTGGGATTCCGACCGGCAAACGTGAGTGGGTGTTCGAACGGTTCGCCCGGCTCGACGAGGGCCGTGGGCGACGATCAGGAGGGACCGGACTCGGGCTCGCCATCGTCGGTGAGATCGTAAGTGCGCACCACGGATCGGTCCGAGTAGCGGATAGCTCGACCGGGACTCGCATGCGAGTCTTGCTCCCCTCCGCAGGGGATGAGCCAGCTGGTGAGAAGGATGCGTCGACCGCCATGGCCGTCGGCTCCGAATCGGGAGCGCTCGTCAGCGAATCAATTGACGGCGAAGAGCACGCGGCGCCTTTACCTCGTTCTTACGCTGATGAGGGACAGTGGCGCGTATGACCGTGGAGCAGTTGTCGCAGCTCGATAAAGCCGGGCCGAGCGAGTCCGGGGGGCCGTCTCCTCGGCGAGCGAATCGGTTGGGCCACCAGAGGGTGGCGGGTCCACTCGCTTGTAGCTGGTCAGTGTGGGGAGCCAGGGCGACGCTTGGGGTGACCACCGTGGACCAGCTACACCCCGCCCGGCTGATCGTCGCCGGCGTCATCGCAGACATGGATTCGGCCTGCAACCGGTTCGTGCCCGAGAGTGACATCGGCCGCTGCAACGCCGCTAGCGGTCGGTGGGTCCCGGTGAGTCCCGCCTTTCTCGACGCGCTGCAGGTCGCCCTCGACGCCGCGGCCGACACCCACGGCATCGTTGATCCGACAGTGGGGGGCGCCCTCATTGCCCTCGGCTACGACCGGGACTTCGATGAGCTCCGCGCCGCTGCGCCCGCTCCACTCCCGGCGCGAGCATGCGTCGTCCCGGGGTGGGTTCAAGTGGACGTAGACAGAAAGAGTCGCCGTGTTCGGGTGCCAGCCGGCACGTCCCTTGATCTGGGCGCAACGGCCAAGGCCCTATGCGTTGACCGAGCTGCCGACCTGGTGGCCCGACGACTGAACATCGGGGTGATGGTCGGCATCGGGGGGGACATTGCCGTCGGCGGCCGCCCGCCGGTAGGCGGCTGGAACATCGCCGTGCAGGAGAGCTCACGGGAACCGGACGTCCGGCCCGACTGCGTTGTCGCCGTCAGCGAAGGCGGCCTGGCCAGTTCCGGCACGACCGTCCGGTGCTGGACAGTGGCTGACACAACCGTGCATCACATCATCGATCCGACGACGGGCCGGCCAGCGGCGCCAGTATGGCGGATGGTCACTGCGGCCGCCTCTACGTGCGTGGCGGCGAATGTGGCTGCCACCGCTTCGATCGTGTGGGGCGAGCACGCAATCCGAGAGCTCGAGAGCCGTGCCGTTCCTGCCAGGCTGGTCGACGCCGACGCCCGGGTCGCGGTCATTTGCGGATGGCCAGAGGATCCGGTGTGAAGTCGGAACCCTTGCGCTCCAGCGACGTTTCCACTGTTTCGGCGATGCATCATGACGGTTAAGCGGCGGCTGCAGGTCGACCCGGTGGCCTGCGATGGATTCGGCCACTGTGCCGAACTGGTGCCGGAGATCATCGCACTGGACGAGTGGGGCTATCCGATCGTCGATGGTCGACCGATTCCGGACCAGCTTCTTCACCATGTGGAGCGAGCCGTCGGGGCATGCCCGCGCCAAGCTCTGCGCATCCGGCGGGCACGCGAATGAATCCTCCGGCTACCAGTTTCTAGGCCGCGCCTAGATAGAGCCAGTGAGTAAACTCCGGTTGACCTGAGAAAAGCCTGAGAGAGGCGTTGCTATCAGGATCATCGCGACGATGGAGCCAGCAATCTTCTCCGGACCGATCGACCCTGACTTGGCCGAGCTCCCAGCTGCGCTGTGGACGGGACGGCAGAGGGGAGACCGTTCGGTACTGCCGTGATTGGGAAGAGTTTGGGTGCCGAAAACGTCATCCGTCAACATCGACCAGGAGTTTCGATGGCGAGGTGACGATGATGATGGAGCGTGTCGCTCTCTTTCCTCGACATCGTTTTCGTCTGTCTGCTCAGCTGAATCTTCTTCCATTGCGGGCAAGACGAGCTGCTGTCGAGGGTGACGAACCCGAGTGGAAAGGCTGGTCCAGAGAGATGTGGGTTCACGTGCCTCTCTGGAGACACGTCGCGCATCGTGGTGGGCAACCGCGGTAGGGCTATCGGACGGTGGACCTTCGGATGCGTTTCCAGCGGCGCGAGACGTGAACGACCAAGTACACGACAAGGACGGCAGACGAAGTTAGGTGCCACCTACTGAAGGGCATCGGGAGCGGAAGGCCAACCGGGCTGCCTCGGTCCCAGTCGACGATTCCTGAAAGCACGACATTGAGCGTGATGAAGGCGAGGATCCCGTCGGACAGCAAGAGCCGCATCTCGCGCTCGACCCGTGGGCCAAGGCCCCTGAGTTGCGTCAGCATCCGACCAATCCGGTGGCGACGCTGCGTCAGATGGACAATGACCAGACCCGCGAAAACAAGTCCCACATCGGCATGGATGGCGTTGCGGATATGGAGAAATTGGAGGGTCGCGAACGCCCCAGCGAAAGAGGCCAGCAGGCCCAAGTGCACGAGCCAGCGAGACCTGGAACGCCACGCGGTCCGCGATCGGGTCGGCCGCTCAATCGGGGCGCTCCTCATCCGCTCTTGCGCGGCTCCTGGGTTTTCAGCGTCCATTGATGTCACCTCTTAGTCGGGACTCAAGTCATCCAGACCGGCTACGTGAGCCGCCTAATCCTCCCAGAGGTCGTCATCGCTGGCGGCTCGTCACCGGTGACGCACCCGGCCAGTCGGGCCCCGACGTGGCGAACGGGGACGGAGATCTGACCGGCTTCTCCGTCGTCGAGACCGGGACCGACCAGGTAGTCACGTGCGGCGGCCGACGGGTCGGCGCCAAGCGAGAGATCGCAACGTCGCCAGGCACAGCCACGTATCCGCTGGACGCCGAGCGTCACGCCGTTAGGCGACGCCCATTCGTAAGCGCCGACGACGGGGCCGTCGATTTCCCGAGGGATAGGGCCGTAGGTGAAGGGCACTGGGGCCCTCTGCCAGGCCCAGGCCGCGAAGTCGGCGACCGCTCCTTTTCCGTCTCGCCGCTCGAGCAATTCGCCGGGCCATCGTCGTGGCCCTGTTGGCAGCTCCGGCCTGAGGCGGATTGTAGGACTCGTGAGAGTGTGCCAAACTACCTACTACCACGCGTAGTAGGTAGTGGATGTCCGCTACGGGAGGTGAAGGTGTCGAGCGCAATCCTGACTGACGCTGATTCACTAGCGATCGAGATCGACGAGGGTCCGGTTGCCCGCCGGCAGCCACGGGACCTCCAGCGGACCTTTCAGCTGCTCTTGGCCACCGTCTGGTTGATGGATGCCGTGCTGCAGATCCAGCCGTTCATGTTCACCAAAGGATCGAGTGGCTTCAGCGGGATGTTGCACAACCTCGCCGCCGGCAACCCAAGCGTCGTTTCCCACACCGTCACCTGGAATGCCTCGATCGTCTATCACCAGCCGATCCTGACGAACACGCTGTTCGCCCTCATCCAGTTCCTCATCGGATTCGGGATTGCCTTCAAACGGACCCTCCGGCCGGCGCTTGGTCTCTCGATCGTCTGGGCCCTCGGCGTGTGGTGGTTCGGCGAGGGCGCCGGCGGCGTCTTCCACGGAACGGCGACACCCTTTGGTGGCGGTCCTGGCGGCGTTCTCTTCTATGCCCTCCTCGCCGTGCTCTTGTGGCCGAGCGAAGGATCCGATCGTCCGTTCGTGGCGGCACGATCCGTGGGCGTGCGAGCAGCAAAGATGATCTGGGTAGGCGTGTGGGCCGTTCTTGCCGTCCTGTCCCTGGTCGGCTCCGGTCGCCAACCACAAGCCCTGCACAACCTGGTCACGGGGGTGGACAACGGCCAGCCAGGATGGCTTGCCCACGTTGACCGAACCTCGGCGTCGTTCTTCCTCCACCACGGGACAGCGGCAGCCCTGCTCCTGGCTGCCATGTGCATCCTCGCCGCCATCAGCGTCTACGCCACGCCGACCTTCACCCAGGTCATGATCGTGACGGTTGCCGTCGTGTTCGCCGTGATCTGGGTCGCTGTTCAGAACTTCGGCGGCATCCTGGCCGGCGGTGCGACCGATCCCAACTCAGGACCATTGATCATCTTGTTGGCACTGATCTATTGGCCATTGACGGTGGCTGCCGCCTCGCCGATGCAGCGCACCGCACTCCTCGAGCGAAGGGTGGCCTGAGACTATGGGCACTCCATCCTGGCTGTACTACCTGTTCGCCCTCGCCATGTTGGCTGTCGCCGCCTACGCGGTGAGTTTGTTGGTCTTGTCGGTGCAGAACAACGATCCAGCCGGTCGGGACATCGATGTCGCCCACCTGTTCATGGGGGTCGCGATGGCCGGCATGTTCGTGGTCCGTTGGGCATTCTGGCCGAGCGCGTTCTGGGAGTTGGTTTTCTTCGTCCTCATGGTGTGGTTCATCGTTCGGAGCTCGCTCTCCCTCCAGCGCTATGGGTTCCACGTCCCCCACGAGGCCATTCACGCGTTGATGAGCCTCGCCATGCTGCTGATGTTCGAGTATCCGATGGGCGCTCCGTCCCCATCGGGGGCCATGGCGATGTCCTCATCGTCCCGTGGGATCCTCGATCCCGGAATTGGTCTGCTGCTGGCATTCACCTTCTTCGGGTCGGCCATCTTCACATTGGCGTCGCCGAACAAGGGAGCATCGCACCACGGCACCCATGTTCGTCGTCCGCGTACCCGGGTCTACGCCACAATCGGTGGTCCCGAGGCGAAAATAGAAGTGGAGCGAGAGAATGCACCGGAACCACTGACGGGTTTCGCCGCCGCTCTTGCCTCTCCCCGACTCGAGGACCTGAGCCACGTGGTCATGTGTGTCGGGATGGGCTTCATGCTCATCCTGATGCTCTGAGCGGATGGAGGCCGTAAGTTGCTGATAGCGACATCGAGGTCCCTCCAGTGAGCCGTTCAGCTTCTGCATGCAGGAATCCGCTTTGCTCGTGTGATCCATGCTCCTGCACAATCTGCAAGTGTGGCATCGCCAAGCTGAGTAATCTTGAGCGGCGGGTTATGGACTGCATCTGGCAATCCTCAGGGACCGACGTGACGGTCCGCGATGTTGCGGACGCACTTCCTGAATACGCTTATACGACGGTAGCGACCATCCTCGACCGGCTCGTATTAAAGGGCGTGCTTCGAAGTCGACTGATCAAGCACGCAAAGCACTACGCAGCGATCGGGAGTTCTGGCGCGCACACGGCGGTGCTGATGCAGGATGCCCTCTCGGCCGATCGAGACCCCGACGCCGCACTGCACCAATTTGCTGAAAGCCTTACTGACACTCAGGTAGCGGTCCTGCGTCGAGCCCTCGAAAGGTCCTCCGTTCAGCGCAGTTAGCGCCACCCGAAGAGAATCCTAGGGCGACGCCGGAGGTCGCCACAGCAGACTGGCGAGCGGAAGCCCTTGTTCTCTGTTCTGCCGGAGAAGCGCCGATGTCGATCTCTCCCACCGAGCCTCGGAGAGATTAGATAGTCGGCTTCGCACCAGCCCTGGGCCAGGCTTCGAGTGCCCTCGTGGTGCGCTCCGCGATGGAGTCATTGGTTAGGTGTCACGCTGCAGACGGTCGTCTCTCTCCTTTAACCCGAATCAACAGGCTCGGTTGCCGACCCAGCCGCGGGACGAGCGGAATTGCGGATCTGTTTCCGGTTCCAGTCGCGCCAGATGAGTCGATGCAGTGGGATCAGCCGTGGGATGTCTCGCAGACCCGGGATGAAGGGCACAGCGAGGAGGAGAATGGTGGCGGCCCCGGTCAGGTAGATAGCGATCAGGTCAACGTTGGCGGAGTTGTCGAAGCCCGGCACCTGGTACCAGAGGGTATAGAGCCACAGCCACGGCTGCCCGGGATAGCTGCCGGTCTCGTTCATGACGCCCCACTGGGTGCCGCTCAGATGGTCGGCGGCAGCCTTGTTGGCGAAATACTGCCCGTCTTCGAGGAAAAGCAACGGCTTGGTGAAGTCGGAGCCGTAGAAAGATTGGTTGGAAATGAGATCGGCATCCAAAGCGCCACTGCTGGCGAGGGTGAACTCGGTGCCGATCAGCTCGGGGATCGGCCCGTCGGCGGCCGGGGGCACGACGGCTGTGCCGTCATGGAACGTGACACTGGTCACCGCCTTGGCATACGCCGCATTCCATGCGGTCCGGGTGACCGCCGAAGCGTGGTTGTAGCGGCTGAGAGCGGCGGCCAGATCCGGGTTGGTGGACGCCACCTTGTCGAGTGGGGAGAGGACGAAGTCCTGTGCCGCGTCGATCGGCTGGCGGACGCCGACGATGGTTTCAGGGGCGAACAGGATGCGCTGGGTACTGCCGCTGCCGCTGTTATAGGGCGGCCCGTAGGTAGCGGTCTCGCTGGTCCCGGCGAGTTCACTGGCGGCCGTGGCCACGAAGTCGGCGGGAGCCACCTTGGCCCAGGTAGCGAGGGTGAGCGGCGGGACGTCAGGGGAGGATAGGAGACCGGCGAGGGCGAAGACCAAGATGGTGGCGACCACGGTGGCGACGGTGGCCTCCTTCAAGATGTCGTACCTGCGGGTCGGGCCCCGCCACTCCGCCCGATCGGCCACCGCAGCCGCCTGACGCGCCGCTCGGCCTCTCGAGCGGGTGACAGGGAGGGGGTGGACCACCCCTCGGACCCGGACGGCGAGTACGTGGGCTCCGACCAGCGCGATGAGCACGATCGGGATCAGCACGATGTGCCACATCAGCATCTGGCCGAAGTTCATGAGGTCAAAGAACGCACCGACGCCGACGGCGTTGAAGGCGTCCTTGCCGCTGGTGGAGATCCACTGCGAGTCAAAGTTCTGCTGCGACAGGTAGCCGGTAAAACATTCCACGATCGATGCAACAAATGCCACCACTCCGGTGATCCAGGTCATGGATCGCTTCCCCCTCCAGGCGGCCATCCAGAACTTGCCCCACAGGTGGATGACCAAGAAGGCCATGAAGGCCTCGACGCTCCACAGGTGCAGGCTGTTGAAGAAGTGGCCGACCGGATTGGTATGCCACCAGTCCGGGCCGCCGAGAGCGATCGCGACCCCTGAGAGGATCACGATCCCGAGGGTGGCGAGGCTCGCTACCCCGAATACGTAGATCCAGGAGGAGACATAGGCCGGCTGGCGGTCAGGGAGCAGCTTTCCTGGCGGCAGCAGTCGCAACACACGACGCCGGATTCGGGACGTCCACATGGCGGTGTCGTCGTCGTCTCCCTGGTCAGCCGTTGACGCGGAGGACGCCTCGCTTTCGAAGGCTTCTCCGGGGACATCCTCCGGCTGCGTCGACTCGCTGCCGCCGTGACCAGGAAAGGGAATAAGCATGGCGGCACCAAAGATCACGACCATGACGGCAATGAGGACGAGGTTGGCTTCAGAGACGGTAAAGATTGACCAGTGCAGGTACCGACCGGGCCCGTTCAAGTTGATGGCGGTGGCCAGCAGAGAGCCGATGAACATCAGCGAAACCTCCCAGGATTGCCTGCCCTAAGTGTGCTCCGAGTGGCGTGCCGGCGGTAGTGACATTCGCCCCAATCTGATATCCAGGCAGGACAGTGCAGTGGGTCCGGAGATTGGGCTGGTCTTGATCGCAGATGCTGGATCGAGGCTGGGCTGGTTGGACGATCCATTCCCTGGATCGCCTCAACGTTTTGGACCCATCTCGCCGCGTCCCCGGCACCCCCGGGGACGTGTCATTCACCCGGTCGACCAGGGCGAGCCCGGGACCGACACGAGGTCACCCCGAGCCGCCAAACGGGCGATCGGTCATTCCTGTCACGTTTGGCTGGCCCGCGGGGTCATAGTCGTAGGAAGCCCAAAATCTAAGGAGACCTAGATGGACGCTCGACTCGACTTCTACAGCAATGAAGTTGCCGGAAAATTCACTAAACACATCAACCCAGCAGGCGCGGTCATAACCGGCTCGACCTTGCCAGTCGCGACACAAGAGCTGGTCAAGATCCGAGCCAGCCAGATCAACGGCTGCGGCGTGTGTCTGGACATGCACACCAAGGATGCCGAGCACCGCGGGGAAAGCTCGGTCCGAATCAACCTGGTGGCCGCATGGCAAGAGGCGACGGTCTTTACCGAAGCAGAGAGGGCCGCTCTCGAGCTCACCGAGCAGGGCACTCGAGTCGCCGATGGTGGCGGTGTCTCCGACGAAGCCTGGGCCAACGCGGCCGAGCACTTCGACGACGACCAGCTCGGAGCACTGGTGTGCCTCATCGCCCTCATCAACCTCTACAACCGCCTCAACCTCATTACCCATCAGCCCGCAGGCGACTACACGCCCGGCCAGTGGGGATGAGGGCCAAGCTCAGTCGCCAACGGCCCGGCGCCAGTCGCACGCAAGAATGTCGTCGATCAGCGGATGTTGAGTGCAGTTGGCTCCGAGCGGGTGTGGTTCGCCCCAACCAAGACTCCGCCAGACGGCGCTGACCTTATGTCGGCCGTGGGTGGCCGACTCTTCATGGTCACATCGGTGGTCACTGTGGGGTCATTCTGGTGATCGCTTTCGGCGAGGATGTGCGTAATGGACGAGAACGACTGGCTGGCAGAGCGCTTCGAGGAGCAGAGGACCCACCTGCGAGCCGTCGCCTTCCGGATGCTGGGCTCGCTCGCCGAGGCCGACGATGCTGTCCAGGACACTTGGGTGCGCGTCAGCAGGGCCGAGACGGACGAAGTCGAGAATTTTGGTGGATGGTTGACGACGATCGTGGCCCGCGTCTGTCTGAACATGCTTCGATCGCGCAACCTCCGCCGGGAGGAATCCCTGGAGGTACATCTCCCTGATCCTGTCATCAGCCCAGTGGGAGAACTTGGGCCAGAGGGCGAGGCGTTACTTGCCGACTCGGTCGGGCTAGCTCTCCTGGTCGTACTCGACGCCCTGGCTCCCGCTGAGCGCCTGGCCTTCGTTCTCCATGACATGTTCGAGCTGCCATTCGAGGAGATCGCCCCAATGGTCGGTCGATCCCCGACTGCGGCCAGGCAGTTGGCGAGCAGGGCACGGCGGCGGGTCAAGGGCGCCGACATCCCCGATCCCGACCTCGCTCGTCAGCGAACGGTAGTCGATGCCTTCTTCTTGGCAGCCCGCAGCGGGGACTTCGACGCACTGGCCACCCTGCTCCACCCTGACGTCGTCCTTCGAGCCGACTTCGGCCCCAGCCGCCCCGCTGCTTCCAGAATTGTCCGTGGCGCAGCGGCTGTCGCTCGACAGGCGCGCCTCGGTGCCAATCCGGCGGCTGTGCTCCTTCCTGCGTTAATTAACGGGACCGCTGGTGTCGTCATCACCCTCGATGGGCAGCCGCACGGCGTGATGGCTTTCACTGTCGTGAACGATCAGATCGTCGAGCTTGACATAATCGCCGATCCCGAACGCATCCGCAGAGTCGCATCGGATGTCCTCAGCATCCAGTAAACGCCACGTTGGCGGAGGGGCTGACCATGGAGGCTGACACCGTAACGGCGAATTGCAGGAGGGCGAGAAGGATCAATGTCGGATCTCGCCAGCGCTCTACCAGGGTGTTTCCTTCGTGGGAGCCCGACGGTCACATTTCGAGGACGACATCCGTCAACATGGCGTGAACATCATGGAAGTGGAAGTGACCGACTTCGACGCCGAGCGCCGCCGGCTGACTGCAATCGCCAATCGGATACTCGGGTCGCAAGCCGATGCCGAAGACGTGGTCCAGGAGACCTGGCTGCGGCTTTCTCGCACCGACGACATCGACGACCTACCCGCCTGGCTGACGACCGTGGTGACACGGCTGTGCCTGGATCAGCTGCGCAAGCAACGGACAAGATCAGCAGCCGAGTCCGAGGCGCCCGCCAACCCGTCGCCGGTCGACCCGGAGTCCGATGCGCTGCTCGCCGAACAGATGGACCACGCGATGCAGGTCGTCCTCGACTCTCTGGCCCCGGCCGAGAGGGTGGCATTGATACTCCACGATGTCTTCGGGTATCCGTTCGACGAAATCGGTGCCGTCATGGGGCGCTCAGGCACTGCCGTACGCCAGCTGGCGAGTCGGGCAAGGCGCAAAGTGCAGGGCGTACCGGAACCGGCCGTGTCAGAGGCCGAGCAGGCTGACAGTCACCGAGTCGTCGACGCGTTTCTCACTGCAGCCCGCGGCGGGGAGCTCGCCACCCTGTTGTCGCTTCTGGCGCCCGAAGCCGTCATGCGTGCCGACCTAATCGGTCAGGAGATGGGTACAGATCCCGTTTATGAAGGCGCGGCCGCCGTGGCCAACCGCTTCAACGGCACCCGGGGAGCGGCACCTGTGACCATCGACGGCGAACTCGGCGCCGCCTGGATCCAGGCCGGGACGGTCAAGGTGGCGTTCGTATTTCACGTTGAAGCAGGTCTCGTGCGTGAAGTCGAGCTCATCGCAGACCCAGACGTGCTGGCCACCATGGACGTGGTCCGTGAGCGAGTGAACGATCGTCGAGAGGATCCCGGCGCTACCGCGGCGCATTCAAATCAAGTTCCAGACTGAAAGGAAGTAAGACTCGTGAAAACGATGACCTGTCGACAGTTAGGTGGCCCGTGCGACTTTGCGCACCATGGAATGACGGCAGACGAAGTCATAAAGGCGCAGGATCGACATCTCAAGGAGATCGTCGCGAACGGAGACACAACGCACGAGCGTGCCGCGAAGGATATGCAGGGCCGATGGAGACACCCCATCAAAGGAATGGGGTGGTACAAGAAGGCTAAGGCTGATTTTGCGGGTCTCCCCGAAGGTTGATCGATGGTCTCAGTCAAAAGGAGCAGATACGATCGTGACGACCCAGGCCGATATGTCTGCTTCGCCGTCTGTGCTGGGCTGGCATGTGCCCGGTGGCGTGGTGCACAAGCTTCCAGAAGACCTGCGTAAGGCACCGACGGCCAATCCCACGGCACTCGATGTCTGGAAGGCCATCACACGTCTGGCCCGCAACGAGTTCATCTGTTGGGTCGAGGACGCCAAACAGGAGAAGCAATTGCCTTTGGCGTTGTATGGTCCGCCACGCAAGAATTATTTCTGGGCCGCGCTGTGGTGCGTGTGGTACAAGGTTCCGCCGTTCGCGCCGCAAAAACGCACGCGCCATTGACAGTTAGGGTAGATCCTGGTGTGTTGTGGTCGCGCTCTTCGTCCGGTGTTGTCGCGGGTGGTGGAATTCGATGGAAGAACTGATGGTTGATTAAGGCTACAAGACTCATGTGTATCTCAAGTGTCGGTGCCGCGACGTCGGCTTTAGGAAAACGTCGAGTTCCCCACCAAGCAAGGACGTGTAGGGGTGGCGGGAAGGTCAGTGCGATCGAGCATGGCTCTCCTCGAGGGAAAGGCCGCGCAGCCGACCGTCGATGATCGATCAGAAACGCGAGCACCGTAGGGGCGCACCGGCCGGGCAACGCCGACCATGCTCGAGCGCGGAACGGGCCACGTTGAGGCGGCGTTGCTGTTCGTCCAACTCGCTCAACTTGTGGTCGATGATCTCCTGCCAGGCCAGCCGATCGCCTCCGGCGACGAGGGATCCGATCTCGGCTAGCGAGAAGCCGACCTCGCGGAGAAAGAGAACCACACCTACATCTCTGATGGCCGATTCGGCGTAGCGGCGCTCCCCTGAGGAGCGGGTCACTGGTCGAACGAGTCCGAGATCGTCGTAGAAGCGAAGCGCGGTCGTTGCCAGGCCGGTGCGTTCAGCCAGTTCTCCGATTGAGAGGAGCCTCGGCGGGTGTGACTCCCGAGTTCCTTTAGCGAGAGGCATTGACTTCGAGCGTACTTGAAGTCGTTGACTTGGCTCATGGGCATGCGCAAGCGTCTTCTCCACCGCGCTGTACGACAGTTTCATAATCCAAACGGGCCAGGCGGGCACGTGGTCGGCTGGATCATGGGACGGCGCTCGTCCACGTCCAGCGCAGTCGCTGGGCGGTGGAACTCCTCGGTATCCAGCCGACCGACCGGGTAATTGAGCTCGGTTGCGGGCCTGGGGTCGCCGTTGCTGCCCTCGCAAGCCAGGCCAGTCAGGGCCTGGTGATCGGTGTCGATCACTCCGAGGTGATGATCAGTCAGGCCAGCCGACGCAACGCGGCAGCCATCCGCGCGGGACGGGTCCGACTTGTTCACGCCCCGGTCGAACATCTGGAGTTGATCGACGGGCCCTTTGACGCGGCGCTAGCGGTCAATACCGTCGGCTTCTGGCCCGACCCTCAGGTCCGCTTGCGGGAGATCGGCCAGGTGCTGCGAACCGGCGGTCGGATCGCTCTGGTATCGCAGCCACGCTGTCCAGGGGCCACGGCCGCGACATCGACTGCCGCCGCCGAAGAACTAGCGGCCCTCCTCCGGGACGTTGGCTTTAGGATCGTTCGCCGCGAGACGTTGGATCTCGAACCGCCAGCTGAGTGCGTTCTCGCCGTCTGGTAGGCCCCAGTGGGGTCGACAAGACAGGAGACTGCCGCACGGCGGACGCAGCCGCCAACGGAGGAGTCGTCAGGCCCGCTGGGCCGATGACCGGGCGTGGACCGTGTCGTGGATGAGCATGAACCGCATCGACCAGTACCCAGGTCGTGGCTCGGGAAGGTCGTGCCGGGACCAGAAGAACCCGGCCAACGTCACGGCGGCGGCGGCGAGCCAGATGATCACCCCGACGGGCAGGACCCAGCGCGTCAATCCCAACGACATCACAATGACGCCCGTAATGGCGACGGCCAGCCCGACGTACCCAACTCGGAGGGCCCAGACAGCCATTCGCCAGTGTCCGTTGTATTGCAGCTCCGGCGGTTCCTCCATGCCAGGGATTGTTCCATGGTTGCGCCGGTCAATAACGCACCCATTGCCGGCGACTTCAGGACAGAACTGGTACGCGGTGGAGGTGTCAAACTGAACTTTCGTCCTGTGGTCTCCGGCGAACGTGGCCATCTCGTAATACGAAGGTCACCTCCATTAGCCGGAGTCCGTGTCCACGCGACCGCGCCCAAATGCGTCGACCTTTCCCCAACTCCCTGCGATGTCGAGGAGTTCGAGGTGCCCGATCGTCTTAGGCAAGGCCGGGTTGACAACGAGATGTTCCCCGAATGGCTCGAGGCCGAGCATTGTGCGCAGCAACAACAATGGTGCCCCAGTCGACCAAGCTTGGGGGCTACAGGCCGTCGGGTACCGCACCGGAAACCGCGTCGTGGCGCGTGCGTACCCACCGAACGCCTCAGGTAGGCGCCCCTGGAAGAAGTCGGCAGCGGCCAGCATCCCGTCAGCAATCTGAGCTGCCTGCCGCTTGAAGCCGTAGCGGCGCAAGCCCCAAGCAATGAGCGAATTGTCGAAGGGCCATACCGTTCCTATGTGGTATCCGATCGGGTTGAAGCGCTCTTCGCTATCTGCCAAGGTCCTCACGCCCCAGCCCGAGTACAACCTCGGTCCCATGAGATGTGCGACGACCGCCTTAGCCTTGGATTTGTCAACAATTCCACTCCAAAGCAGGTGGCCGTTGTTCGAGGTCAGCGTATCGACCTTTCGGCCCTCGGGGTCGAGCGCGACCGCGAAGTACTCGCCGTCCTTGATCCAAAAATCCCGATTGAACCTGCGCTTCAAATCGGCCGCTTCCTTCTCGAGGCGGTCGGCAAGAGTCTTGTTGCCCCACACGCTCCGGGCCAAGCGTGCTCCTCGTATCTTGGCGTCGTAGGCATACCCCTGGAGCTCGCAGGTCGCCCGGGGAAAGTCGGGCAACGTGCCGTCGCGAAAAGATATGGAGTCCCACGAGTCCTTCCAGCACTGGTTTTCGAGTCCGGTCTTCTCGTTGCGACGCTTGTACGAGATATAGCCATTGCCCTGGAGATCTGCATATTCGTCAATCCAGTTGAGTGCGGCGCACGCTTCGAATTCGAGTTCTCGAATCAGCTTGGTGTCTCCGGTCCATAGTTCGTACTCGTCCAGTAGGACGACATACAACGGCGTCGCATCGGCACAGCCGTAATAGGGGGACTGCGGCCGCTCCTCGAATGCGGTCAACTCCCCGAAACGGATCTCGTGGGGAATCCGACCTGGGTCCTCTTCACGAAAGTCGTCGATGCGGGTTCCCTGCCGCGCACCGAGCACCCGAAGAGTGGCTGCGGCCAGCTCAGGAACGAAGGGGAGTGCCTGGAGGCTCGTAATGATGCTGTCGCGTCCGAAGGTCGTCATGAACCACGGAAGACCGGCTGCGGGTAGGGGGTACCCGGGAAGGAGGGGCGACTCGAAACGCAGAGAAGCAAGGTCGACCAGGCTGCGACGGTAGGTGGCTTTGAGCGACTCCGAGTCACTCTCGAGTTGAGGCATCGCCGCGAGCCAGATCTCAAGGTTCTTAGCCATCTTGTCGACGTGCTGCGACTGGCCCCGGTTTCGAGTTCTTCGGACGAGCTCTCGCCCGAACTCCCCGGCCTCGACGGTTAGCTCGGTCGCCCATCGCCCGTGCGGTTTGAGGGCGACGGCGAAGGCGATGCCATTCTCCTCGACGTTGGCGTCCACGGTGGCAGAGATGCGAGTCGTGCGCGTAAAGGTCTCGCGCTCGTACTGAAGAACGAGACACCCATCCTCGACCGACCGGTGGTAGGACCCCTTCTTCTTCAGGGCGTCCTTGACCTCGAATAGGTCGGCGAAGTCGCAATCCACCTCTATACGGACATCGAGTTCCACTTGCTTGGCGGCGTGATTGAGAATGGTCAACTGCTCGTGGAACCCATGTGCAACCGAACGATGACGGATCACCGATAGATCTGCATCCACATACACGGTGCCCGTGCCGGGGACGAGGAAGATGCGCGTCTCGAAGTACTGTAGGTTGTAGGTCGATAGCGCACTCAGACGCTGGGCATTGATCGTCAGGATCCACTTCGAGAGAAACCGGGTGTCGAACGAAAAGAGTCCTGACATGTCCGTGGGCGAGGCGTCGATATCTCCGCGGTCATCGCTCACTACGAAGGTGTTGCCGTCGAGGATCTTGATGCTTTCACCGCTCATGTCGCCTCTTCCTCTTGCCGTTTGAGGAACGCCTTTTGTGAGGACGGCGGTCCAGGGAACAAGCGGGTCAAAGATGTCATGAGACCCGGGTCACCCTCGATCGTAAAGCGGCCCCGCAAAAAAGCGGCAAGAGGATTCATCTTGCCCTCAGCCATTTCGTTGAACAGTGCTCGTTCGACGCGTACGATGGCGTCAGCGCGAATGATTCTGTGCGACACATCGACGTGACCGCCGTCGACCGTGATATGGAAATGCCGAGTCGTTGCCCCGTCCGTAATGTCGATTCGTAGGGACCCAGATATGTTGTGCAGTAACGGCTCCTCGCCGCGCGACGCGAGATCCTCGAAGAAGTGCTCGGTCGGATCATCTGAAATGGCGCGACCTTTGCCGATTCTGGCCATTTGCCGACGTCTCCTGCACTCAGTGGTCTTGGCGGATCAGCATGACTGGACACGGTGCGTGGTGGGCCGCGTAGTCGCTGGCTCTCAACCAACCCTTGCTGGTCGCGCCAACCACGAGCACGTCTGCGTTAATCTCACTGGCGAGTCGGTCGATCACTTCCCCCGTCGTTTCATCGTCTGGAACGAGTGGAACCTGCGCATCGGTTCCAAGCGGCGAGGCGGTGCGATCGAGTGCAGCTTGCCCTTCGGCGTTTGCCTTCTTCCAATCCTTGTCCGCCTGCTTGTAGCTGATGCCTGGGCCCTCTGTGCCTCCAGCGTCATGGGGTCCATATCCGGGGATAACCGCTGCCTGCACGGCGTGAGCCCGGGGGCGTAGCGTCCATGGACCGGCGAGCCGCGTCGATCGCAGACTCGGATCCATCCGTTGCCACGAGGATGTTCATATGTTCCTACGTTGATGGACGCTCCTATTCCCTGTGCGCGAAATCGAGCTTCGACCTGCGCCCTTTCCGGATTCGGCCAAGGGCGGTCCATCCATAGTGAAAGTGGATATCTACGGTGGATGGCGATCTCGAGAGCCATAGTCGCGGCCTCCATTTTGCTAGCGTCATGTTGTGGGCGCCACGCCCAGGCCAACCCCAGATCCCCCTTTCGCGCAAAATCGGGAGTTCTGGGTGCTCATGGCTTATGCCGCCGCCCTCGGGGTGTTTGGTGCCTTCGTCGGGCTGGTTTTCCTGGGCATAATCAAGTTCGGGGGGCGGTGGGGCACCGATTCCAGTCCGGGGTGGTTCAGCGGGCACTGGTGGTGGGTGGCCGTCACCGCCGCGGCAGGCGTCGTGGTTGGCCTGCTGCGACGGCTGACCCGCCTGCCCGAGGAGGTGCCCGGCTTGTTCGATGACGTGCGAGCCGCGCACGTCGATCCGGGACTTGTGCCGGGAACCGTGGCCGTCTCGACAGTGTCACTGATTGGTGGTGCGAGCGTCGGTCCAGAGAAGGTGCTGGCCTCCATGGGCGGCGGCGTTGGCAGCTGGATGGCCCAGCGACGGGGGCTGTGCACAGAGGACTCCCAGGTGAACGCCCTCGCCGGCATCGCCGGCATCTTCGGTGGTCTGTTCTCCAGTCCGGTGATTGTGGTGATGCTGATCCTGGAGGTTGCCCGTCCGGGCGGCCACCGATTCAGCAAAACTCTGGTCGCGGACATCGTTGCCGGGAGCCTCTCCTTCGGGATCTACTTCGCTGTCGCCGGCGCCGTGTTCCTAGGCGCCTATCCGGTACCGCGGTATGCGTTCGATGACTGGCAACTGCTCGCAGGCGTCCCCCTTGGCCTGTTCGGCGCCTTGGTGACGATCCTGCTGGCTGGGTTCATGGTGTCAGCCTCGCGGCTGTTCGGCTGGCTAAAGATCCCGGCGATCGCTAAATCAGCGATGGGTGGCGTGATGTTCGGACTCGTCGGCGTGGCACTCCCGCTGACGATGTTTTCGGGCGGCGACCAGCTCACATCTGTGCTCAAAGGGGCAAGCACTTTGGGCCTGGGCCTGTGTACGGCAATTCTGATCGCGAAGATGCTCACCTATGCGGTGAGCCAGGGCAGCGGATTCGTGGGCGGCCCGATCTTCCCGTCGCTATTTATCGGCGGAACAGCCGGGGTCGTCGTCCACCAGGCAATCCCTGGCGTTCCGCTGGGACTGGCCTTCAGCTGCCTGCTTACCGCCGTCCTCGGGTCGCTCGCGGCCGCGCCGTTCGCAATGGTGCTGATGGCTGCGCTCCTGACCCGCGTGGGGCCATTGCAGACCTTTCCCATCCTGATCGCCGTCGTCACCGCGTTCCTCGCGGTGGAAGGCCTGAGATACTTGCTGGCAAGCCGCGAGCAGGGGCGCTCACGGGGTCGCTCGGGTCTTGAGCTCTGAACAGCAGAAAGCACTTGTTCTTGCTTTTGGACCGTTACGACGAAGCCCCGTGCCGCTCGATCGCAGGCTTACAGGCACATCTAAGGCGTCGCCTACCGCCCAGGCCTAGGCTCCTGATTTCCTCGCGGCGCTGCGTCGCCGTGGTGCATGTGGTACAGGATTCCGCCCTTCGCGCCGCACAAAAAACGCACGCGCCATTGTGAAGGGTGTCATCACCAGTACGTGCGCTCTTCGTGACGGTTGAAATCGCGCAAGGTAAGAATCCAGAGCTCATTTGCAATGGACCGTCACGTTCGCTTTCAACGACCGGGCAGGGCCGACCTAACCGGATGCTCGTCGACCGACATCTCGAGCGCTTGGCGCAGACCTTCCAGTGACTGCCGATGTGACGGTCGTGGTTGGCTAAGCAGCTTCTCGGTAGTGCTCGTGGATCAGTCCGCCGAGTCGATCGCGGCGGATAATCCCGTCGGAAGTGGGGGAGGCGCAAGAAACGTTTGACCGCCCCTCGGGTGGAAGCAGATCAAGGCCCCGGTGCCGCCTCTCGCGGTTGTAATGGTCGACGTAGGTCGTGAGCACTGATCGGAGATGGCGTTCGTTCAAAATGAAGACCCGGTCGAGGCACTCATTTCGGACGGTCCGGATGAACCGCTCGGCGTAGGCATTGGCTCTCGGTACCCGCCACGGCGTGCGAAGGATCCTGATCCCCTCGGCCTCGAACACCTCGTCAAAGGCGGGGCCGAACCGGTTATCACGGTCGTGGACGAGAAATTGGATCGGACTATTCGTACCTCGGACAGATTGCGGGCGACCTGGGTACACCAGGACAGATTGGTAGCCCCGTCGGTCACTCCACCGATCAGGACCTGCCGGGTGTTCAGATCGATGAAGAAGATCACGTGGAGCGTCTTCAGCCTGATCGACTCCACTGTGAAGAGGTCGCAGGCGATGATCGAAGCGGCCTGGTTCCGCATGAACTGACACCAGGTGTCTCGCTTGGGACCCGGCCGTCGCTTCGGGGAGGTGATCCGTCGGATACTCGAAGCCGAGATCTCGATACCCAGCTTCTTGAGCTCTCCTTGGATGCGGCGATAGCCCCAGAGTGGATTCTCCTTCGCCAATCGCCAGACGAGGATCTGGATGTCGAGCGGGATCCTCCGCCTCGGGTTCACTCGATGAGGGCGAGTCCATTTTCGACGGACGAGTTCGCGATGCCACCGCCGGAGGGTGTCCGGCGTGACCAGGGACGAGAGCCGTTCACGAGCAGGCCGCAGTCGCTGGAGCAGGGAAAAGACGATCCGTTCTTCCGGTCGGATTCGAGGACGATTCACTTGGCGGCGGAGGACGGCCACCTCTTGGCGAAGCACCAGGAGCTCAATGTCCTTGGACCGCTACGACCGGCAGGAAAGAAGGGCCAACCGGAAGAGCTGACGGCCGATGAGGGCGACGAGACGGACGAGCATGTCGAGAGTCTGGCCGACGCCTCAGCGGGATCTTGGAGCAAAGGCCATCTCGACGATATGGCTGATCAGCAGGCGGGCGCCGTCATGACACCCTTCACGTCTGTGGGTGCCGAAAACCCATCTGGACTTAGGCGACGTTGAACAGCGACAACTCCTGGTTATCGCGGTGCTCTGGACGCTGAGCGATCCAGAGCCGGACCTGGTCAGAGCCCGGACACCGTCATGACACCCTTCAAGGCAGTACGTGGGAGACCACCGTCAGCAACAACGGGAAGACCAAACAGACGGTCACCGCCTACGCGGTCTGCGGGATCGTCAACGGCTACGACGGTCCAGACCTTCGGGAACGTCGTCGCTCCCGGAGGCGACAGCGCAACCGGAGCGAGCTGCCCGCCGGGGACGGTGGCGGTGAGCGGAGGGGTGTCGACCCCGTCGACGTCGTTGGACTCCGGCATCAACTCCCTCTTCCCGAGTTCGCCTGGGTGGAACGTGTACTGGTACGACGGCTCCACGCAGACGGTCACGGTCACGCCCTATGTGACCTGTGCGGTCACATAGGTCCTGCGCGATCGGCCGTCACCATGCTTGAGCGGTGGGAGCAGCCGGGAACTCACGCCTCGTCTTCAGAGTTCTCGTTCGGATTCACTGCTGGGTGCTGCCGTGGATTGACGACCCTCATGATGGCCTGGCTAGGCCCAGAAGGGCCCTCTTCGGTGGGCGGCCGAGCTGATTGGCATACGTCTACGACGTATGCCAGCCCTGAATTGACTCTCGATCAGAGCCGACATCTGGTCAGCCAAACGGTACGAACGGTGGCGGATCCCTAGACGGCCCTGTTGATGGCATCGGCGATCGCCCGAGCCGAGCTCTTATTGACAACCAACCTGAGAACGGTGCCATCCTTGAGTGACACGAGTAGGTGTGCCATGAGGAAACGGTGTCGCACCCTCACGGGGGCATTGATCTCGCGTCTCCGGACATCAACGAGGATTCCGTGCTCCGGCGTACCGAATATCAGCCGCCGATCAGAGAGCACTAGGTAGCCTTCGGCTTCCCATGCCTTCAGCCCCCTGCCCGGATCGAGCAGGAGAGCGAGGACGTCGTCGAGAACCTCCTCGCCAGGTTCGAGATGATCATTGATTATCCCGAACCGCGCCTGGTTAGCTCCGTCCATCACGCGCTACTTCTGTTCGTCCTTGATGAAAGACGGATTCACCGGGCTGGATTCGGGATCACGGCGGTCGGCGGTGTAGGCAGCGCGTGACGGGTCCAAATATTGAACACGGCCGACTTGGACCGCGATCACCGACAAGCCGACAGAACTAGCCGGCAGCGCAAACGCACGAGCATCTCCGCAAGTCCGCCCGACTCCGTAAACCAGGATTCCGGTGCAAGGGCGTTCTATGGATCTGCCTGCTCAGCGGGGAACCGCCGTTAAGACACCCTTCAGCCTCACGGCCATTTGTCACGTACGTGGATTCTCTCCCCTGATCTTGCCCTACCCAGATCGAGCTCCTCACCGCTCGGCTGCGTGCCCCACGTCATGCAACGACTCCGCTCGCCCCTGGTCGGCTGGCGGGAACCGGCGGCACAATGATGGGGCCGCTCTGCCGGCCAGGGGCGGCGGGCATGTGGTAATAATTAGCACAGCTAACTATTACTGTCACTCTACGCCTGACGAGCCCGATACGAGTGCCTGTTCACCGACTTGCACCCTGCCGACCTGTTGGCTTTGGGTCTCGGCGTGCCCCGTGAGCAAGAGTTCCCTGTACTCGGTCAATCGGACCGATGACCGCGTGCTCGATGGCTCCACCGATGCCGAGCCTGGCGCGGACAGCACGCGGCTGGCGACGGTTGAGCTGACCGTGGGTGGGATGCATTGCAGTGCTTGTGCGACCCGGATCGAACGTACCCTCCGGCGCACGCCGGCCGTGGCGAGCGCCTCGGTCAACCTGGCCACCAATCGGGCCTTCGTCTCCTATGACCCGGCCGAGCTCGATCCCTCGGACCTTTGCCAAGCGGTGGTCGGCACTGGTTATCAGGCCGCCCCGGTCGAAGGGAGGGCGGTCGACCGGACCGAGCACGACGATCACTGGCTCTTACGGGCGGCGCTGTCCTGGCCAATGGCTGTCGCCGCCGTCCTGGTGGCGGTCACCGCTCCACAGACGGCGGGCCCCGGGTGGGCCATCCTCGGCCTCTCCGTCGTCATCGAATTTGTTGGCGGTTGGCCGTTCCTGCGCGATGCCGCTCGTCTGGCCCGTCACGGTTCGACCAGCATGGATACCCTCACCGCGCTGGGCACGATTGCCGCCATCGCCGTCCAGGCGGTCGAGGCCATCGCCATCGGTGGCCGGCATGTGCACATCGGGAGCGGGAGCGGTGCCTTCGCCGCCCGGCTGCACTACGTCATGGCTCCCTTTATCGTGGCCGTCTTCGCTAGCGGACGTGCTGCCGAGGCGGCCGCCCGGCGCCGGGCCAATGCGGCACTCCATTCGCTCCTTTCCCTCCGCCCGCCCGTGGCCAGGCTTGTGTCCGGCGTCGACGACGAGCAGGGTGAGTTGGTCTCGCCCGACGCTGTCCCCGTGGGCGCCCTCCTTCGCGTCCGGGCCAACGAGGCCATCCCGCTCGACGGCCGAGTGGTCAGCGGGTGGTCGGCGGTCGACGAGTCCATGCTCACGGGCGAACCGATGCCCGTCGATCGGGGCGCGGGCAGCCAGGTCACCGGCGGAACGCGCAACGGCGCCTCGGCCATCGTCGTGCGGGTCGAGACGTTGGCCGCCGAGTCCGTGCTCTCTCGCCTGCAGCAGCTCGTCGACGAGGCCCAACGGGACAAGGCGCCGCTGCAGCGCCTGGCCGACCGAGTCAGCGCGGTCTTTGTCCCCGCCGTTCTCGGCATCGCTGCCGCGACGTTTGTCGCCTGGTGGTTCGCGGTGGGCAACCACGACACGGCCGTGTTGAGCGCGCTATCGGTGCTGCTCGTCGCTTGCCCCTGCGCCATGGGCCTCGCCGCCCCTATCGCCATGATGGTTGGCTGTGGGCGGGCCTCGGCACTCGGTATCTTCGTCCGCAGCGCCGACGCTCTCGAGCGCCTCGCCCGTGTGGACATGGTCGTCTTCGACAAGACGGGGACTCTGACAGAGAGGCATGCGGTGGTCACCGAGGTAGCGTCGGCGCCCGGATTCGACCGGACCGAGGTGCTGGCGACGGCGTCGGCGCTCGAAGCCGAGAGTGATCACCCGATCGCGGCGGCAATCCGAGCAGCGTCACCGAGGTCTTGTCCGGCTGAGGACGTTGCCGCGCTGCCTGGCGTCGGGGTTGCCGGCCTGGTCGGAGGCACCTCTGCCTGGGTCGGCCGACCCGGCGCTGTGGTGCTGACCGACGACCTGAACGGGTTTGCCGCCGCTCGTGAAGGTCATGCCGAGACGGTCGTCGCGGTCGAACGCGACGGGGCGGCGCTCGGGTTAGTCGCCGTGGCCAATCCGCTGCGGCCCGAGGCTCATGGCAGCGTTCAGCGGCTGCACCGGCTCGGGTTGCGCACCGCCATTCTGAGCGGCGACAACCGGGTGGCGGTGACCGTCGCAGCCACCAAGCTCGGGATCGATGAGACCAAAGCCGAGCTCAGCCCGGCGGGAAAGTTGGCTGCGCTGGCCGCCTGGAACGATGAATCCCGACGGATACTGATGGTGGGTGACGGGGTTAACGACGCCCCAGCCCTGGTCGCCGCCGAGGTCGGTTGCGCCATCGGTAGCGGTTCGGAGGTGGCCCTGGCCAACAGCGAGGTGGCGCTGCTTGGCAACGACCTCAACGGGGTGCCAGCGGCGGTGAGCCTGGCCCGGTCGACCTACGCGGTCATCCGCCAGAACTTCGGCTGGGCCAGTGGCTACAACCTGGCCGCCCTGCCCCTGGCCGCGGCCGGATTGATCGATCCGCTCGTCGCAGCCGTGGCCATGGCCCTCTCCAGTCTCGTAGTCGTGACCAACAGCCTTCGGCTGACCCGACTCGGTCGTTCGGGGATGGCCAGCGTGCGCACACCGCGGTTGCTGCACGGTTTCAAAGCCACCGCCCTCTCTGTGGTGGTGCCGGCGCTGCTGTTCGCCGGGCTAATCGTTGCCAGTGAAGCGGTCTCCCCAGCCAGAGGCCAGAGCCTTCTACCGGTGCTTCCGACTATTTCGACGCTACCGCTCAAGACCGGAGGAACAACCCAGCTGTACCTCAACCCCGGCACGCAGGGCGTCAACGAGTTCCATGTCTTCCTCTATCCAACACAGGGACGGGCTGTGATCGACGAGGTCGAGGTCACCGCAGTCCACAGAGGATCTCCGCCCCAGTACCTGCGTCACCTCCGGGTCGCGTACAACCACTACGTCAACTACGCCGTGCTGACGGCTGGGTCCTGGACCTTCCACGTGTCCATCAGGATCGATGGGAGGAGCAACTCGTTGTCCGTCCGCCGTGTGATCGGCTAACCGCCGTCTGGCACCAACGGTAGAGGGTGATCTCGATTGCTGACGCTCGCAGGTCTCGTGCCATGGTGAACCGTGAGCCCATCCCGACTATCTATAGAGCAGTAAGACGGGCTGGTGAGTGCCCTCCTCGCCGCGGTGATGGCCGCACGCCCGCTACTCAGGCTGGTCCTGCTCCCGATCAGCGTCGTGACCAGGATTGGGACCTTCATCCAATGAGGCGCCCGCAGGACCCTCCCCAGCGGACAGGGGCAAGGAGGACGATGCGCTCGCCGGCGAGCAGTCGGGCATCGGTCCGGGGGGCAACGAGCTCGTGATGCTCGGATACGGCTACCACCACCGACCCCCGTGGCCACGCCACCTCACCCACTCGCCGATCCACGATCGCGGACGATGCGTGGATGGGGATTTCGAAGAGGTCGTAGCTTTGGAGGGGTTTGGGTGGCTTGTGGAGACGCGCCGCCGCGTCAGGTTCGGAGAACTCGGCGGCAAGCGTGCCCAGCTCGGCCTCGCGGGTAACGGAGCCCATCCGTTCACTCACGGCGTGTAGGACATTGCGGCGCGTGATCCATCCTCGCAGATACTTCTCGTCGGGTGAAAGGACGGGAAGCCCGAATCGGCCGTAGAGGACGAGCTGGCGTAGCGCCTGGTCGAGGGTCTCGTCGCTGAAGAGGATCTGTGGTGGCCCTAGGTCGGTCGCCTGGCCCAGCAAGGCGGCCCAGCCGTCATGCCCGACACGATACGGACCGTCCGCAGAAGCCCCAAGCTCCACGGCCGCCGTCCCCATCCCAACTGGCTGCATGACATCGGCGACCGTCAAGGTGTGCAAGACATTGGTGGGGAGCGGGCGCTCGATGTCGATGCCGCGGCGCAACAGCTTCGTGGTGTAGATGCTCCCGTAGCTCAGCCGCTTGGAGATAGCGGTGGCAATCCCGACAACGAGCATGACCGGAAGCGTAAGAGTGAAGTTCCCGGTCATCTCCAGGGCGCTGGCGATGGCGGTGAGAGGGGCTTGGGCCGCCGCCCCGAACACACCACCCATCGCCACCACGGCGAACACTGCGGGATTGCCCACTGCGTGACCGAAAAGATGCTCGACGATGGAGCCGAAGGCCGTCCCTTCCATCGCCCCAATGAACAAGGAGGGGGCGAAGATCCCCCCAGAGCCCCCAATGGAGAGGGTAAGGCTGGTGGCGAGGATCTTGCCGAAGAGGAGGATGACGAGGAACCACAAGACGTATTGACCGGCAACTGCCTTCTCCAACACGGGGTAGCCGACGCCGTACATCTCGGGGATCAGGAGGAGAAGCGCCCCGAGGGCGATGCCGCCCACCGCCGGGCGGGCCCACTCCGGGCGCTGCGTCCACAGGGCATCGCCGATGTCCTCCAACTTGTAAAGAAAGCTCTTGAATGCCCAACCCAGCAGACCCGATGTGATTCCGAGCACGGCTATCAGCAAAAAGGTGCGGTCGTCGTGAACCACCAGGTTGTGGGGGAGATTTGAGAAGAACGGCGCCGAACCGAAGAAGGCTCGGCTCACGAGGTCGGCAGCGACCGCCGAGACGATCGTCCCGAACAGGGCATCGATGGAGAACTCCCGCAGGATGATTTCGAATCCGAAGAACACACCAGTAAGGGGGGCGTTGAACGTGGCCGCGATCCCGCCGGCCGCGCCACAGGCAACGATGATGCGTAGTCGGGTCTCGGACATCCGAACCCACTGGCCGAGAGTTGACGCGAGCGCGGACCCGATCTGCACGATTGGGCCTTCTCGCCCAACGGATCCGCCGGTGCCGATACAGATTGCAGATCCGAGAGCCTTCACCACGGTGACCTGCGGCCGGATGCGTCCGCCGTTCTCCGCCACTGCAAGCATGACCTCGGGCACACCATGGCCACGCGCCTCCGGCGCGAACCGTTGGATGAGTGGCCCGTAGAGAATGCCGCCAATGATCGGGATCACAAGGAGGAACCAGATCCCGAGGTCTGGGAAGTGCAGGCTAGGTATCCGGCCTTGTTGTCCGAACTGCCAGTAACCAGTGGCAAGCCACGTGAAACTTAGGATCAGCCAGCGGAACGCCACAGCCCCGAAGCCGGCACCCACTCCGACGATAACTGCCATGATCACCAATCCCAGGCTGGATGTCCGCAGAGCTGCCCCAGCCGATTGCACGAGCCAGCGGAACCCGCTCTCGGAATGCGAGTCGGTCGACACCTACAAGTCCCAGCCGAGGGACCAGTCCTGCTCTGGCACCTCCCCTGCGGTCTCGCACAACTGCTGCAGAGCCTCGACCTGCGAAACGCGAGCCTGGTGCGACACATTTGCGACCAAGTTGGCGATCTCCGCCCTCCGGCGCTTCGTGACATCGTCGATGATCTGTCGGCCGGCCCGGGTCAGGCCCACTCCCACTTGTGGCCGGTCCGTCCTACCGGCCCGCCTGTTGACGAGGTCTTTCCTGACGAGCCGCTCGCACATCCGGGACGCGGTGGGCGGGGTCACCGAAACAGCCTCGGCCAGTTCCGCGACGCTTTGCGGACCCCTGGAGGCCAGCCCCACGAGGGCCCGATACTGCGGGAGGGTCACCTGCTCACCCGCATCGGCAAGCGACCGCGCGGCGGTCGCGACCAGGACCCGGCTGACCGACAGGACGGCGTCGACGAGTGGATCAGGACGCTCGGTTCCGTCGTAAGCTGCATACAGCAACTATTGTATAGAGTATGAGTTGCGGTACGGCCCCGCCCGGGCTAGGGATTCCTGCCGGTTGCTGCGGGCTTGGGCTCGGCAGAGGTGGGAGGGAATGAGCCGAAGCGGCGCGAAAACTGAACCGGATCGGGATTTTGTCGAGAGGATTCGCACCGACGGCGTCCGCCCCGGATGTGAAAGAATTGCCTAGTGCATGCAAATGCCACTTCGATCACCCGAGACGCGGATCCCGTCGTAGATGCGGTGGTCTCGGCCAGTCGGGCATTGGTCGGAATGGCCGCTCGCTCGCTCGCTGATGTCGGTGAGGAGGTCACGCTCACTCAGTACCGGAGCCTCGTCGTCTTGGCTTCCCACGGGCCCCAGTCAGTTAGCGCCTTGGCCGAAGCCGTTGCCGTAACGGCGCCGACCGCGTCCCGCATGGTGGAGCGATTGGTGCGCAAGGGCTTGGTGCGACGGCGAACCGACACCAAGGATCGGCGACAAATGCGTCTCGCCCTCACGGAATCGGGTCATCGTCTCGTCACGACAGTCACCCAACATCGGCGTGCCGAGATCGCCGATCTTCTGGCATCGATCCCGGAAGAAGTGCAACGGGCAATGGTCGAAGGGCTCGTACAGTTGGCCGCCGCCGCTGGGGAAGTTCCCGAACAGGACTGGTGCACGGGCTGGGACGTCTGAGGTTCAGATAAAGCCGCTCCTCATCGGAGACTGCGGTCAATCGCACATGCCGACTCAAGAGAGCCACGGCCGCTGGTGTCGAACGCAAACATACGTCCCGTCGACACACGCCCAGTCGGCGTGGTCCTCGATCGCCTGGTGAACGTCCAGCCCTGGCGCCACAACCAGTTCGCTGTGGCATCCGTAGACATCGCAGACGACCACCACTTCGCCTTCTGGCTCACTTTCCACCGATCCCCCTTCGCTGACCTGGGGTGATTCATGAGTTGCTTAGCGCATCGGTTGCATGGAGCAAGCAGTTTAACTAGAATAAGAGCCATCGGGCCCGTTCGAGCTGCTGGTCTCTCCCGCCAAGACTCCGCAGCTCCGGGCCCAGTTCGTACGTCTGTCTCGCGTGAAGAGTTCATGCCTGACTGCATGAACTGGCGCCAGGTCTGCCGGCTCAGACCAGGACGGGACTTGACCGCCAAGATGCGTCGGATGCTCGTCGTCGAGATCTCGATGCGGCTTCTGGAGCTCGCCTTGGGAGGGTCAGCCTCCGCGAGTGGGGCAATCGACCGATGCTGGGAGTGGGTCTTGGACGCCATCGCCGGAGCTGCCTCCACCTCACGGCGCCCACCGACGTCTTCGACTTTGACTTGTTGATGACGGGCTTGGTGTGTCGGGCGGAGTCAGTCCTCATTGGAGATCGCGAATCCGACATTCCCATAGCCAGGAAGGAAGGACTTGTGAGTGCCGAAATCTCATCCACGCGGATCTGCCTGGTCAGCGGGCATGCGCCGTCATGACACCCTTCAGCCCGGTCAAAGCCGTGGGATGAGTAAACGAGCCTTCAGACCCTTGACCACCCCTACAACTACCGAGATTCTGCCCGATTTCGGGCAAACTCGGTGCCAAGAGTCCGTTCGGTTGTCATACTGGCCTGGTGGCGAGGGACGAGTGGGGCGAGTTGGTGAGACACGTCACCCGAACCACGCTCATGGACCCATACGTCGCAACGCGGGTCATCGAGGAGACGGTCGCCTACTTCAGCGAGTCAGTCGAGGACGTCGTTCGTCGTCGCCACCGGGAACTTCAATCACTTGGCATCGGCAATGCCGAAATCTTCCGGCGTATCCGGGAGGAGCTCGGCTGCCGGCCCGTCGCCGCACCCGACTTGACCGAGCGTCAGATTCGGCGCCTGATCTACGGCTAGGAGCGAATCTTATGTGTGGAATCATCGGCTACATCGGCAGGGAAGATGCCGTTCCGATTCTTTTTGGAGCGCTCCAGAGACTCGAGTATCGGGGTTACGACTCCGCAGGCGTGGCCATCGTCGGACGGAGCGACCTCAAAATCCACAAGCGCTCCGGTCGAGTGGACGAATTGATCGCAACGGCACCGAAGCGGCTCCATGGAACAGTGGGCATCGGTCACACGCGCTGGGCGACACATGGAAAACCGACTGACGCAAACGCCCATCCCCACGTCGATGCCTCCAAGTCGATCGCGGTAGTTCACAACGGCATTATCGAGAACGCTGCGGAGCTGCGAGCCACGGCTCTCCTGGACACAGCCTTCGTGTCCGAGACTGACACAGAAGTGTTGGCTCATCTCATTGCCGCCCAGCCGGCGGCGGAATTGGAGGACAGAGTGCGTGCCGCACTCCTTCTCGTCGAAGGTGCCTACGGCCTTGTCGTCATCGACCAACACCAGCCGGATCGAATCGTTGTTGCCAGAAACGGTAGTCCGGTGTTGCTTGGCATCGGCAAGGGTGAGCATTTCGTGGCCTCGGACGCTTCGGCGCTTGTGCGCCATACAGACCAAATCGTCTACCTCGACGACCGCGAGATGGCGGTACTGAATACTGGGGGGTTTCGAACGTTCACCCTCAACGCTGAACCGACCAAGAAGCGGCCGGTGGTCTCTCCGGTGTCGAAGACCGCCTACGATAAGGGTGGTCACGCCGACTACATGCACAAGGAGATCCACGAGCAGCCCGCTGCCGTGGAGGGGGTCCTGCGGGGCCGGATCGACCACCGTTTCGCAACGGCTCATCTGGGCGGGATCGATCTCTCCCCACACGACGTATTGGCTCTGCGGCGCATCAAGGTCATCGGATGCGGCTCTGCCTTCTATGCAGGCCTTGCCGGCGCTCACTTGATCGAGGGCCTTACACGGATCCCCGCGGATGCCGAAACCGCGTCAGAGTTCCGTTATCGCAATCCGGTCATCGATCCGGACACTCTTTACATTGCAATCAGCCAGTCCGGGGAGACCTACGACACCCTTGCAGCGGTCCAGGAGATCATCCGCAAGGGTGGCAACGTTCTCGGCATCGTCAACACGCCGGGCAGCACGATCGCGCGTGAGTGTGGCTCGGGCATCTATCTCCATGCAGGCCCAGAAGTATCTGTGACGTCGACGAAGACTTTTACTTCGACGGTTGTTGCTTTCGTGCTGCTTGCCTTGCACCTTGGTCGTATCCGCGACGTTGGTCCGGCGGCTGGAGACCGACTCATCAAGGCGCTTGAGGCACTCCCAGCGCAGATCCGGGAGGCGCTCGACTGCGAGGAGGAGATCGCTGATGCGGCGAAACGTCTCACTGATGCTTCGAGCGCCTTCTATGTCGGGAGGGTTCAAGGCTTCCACGTCGCCCTCGAGGGCGCCCAGAAGTTGAAGGAGGTCTCCTATATTCATGCAGAGGCATACCCGGCGGCGGAACTCAAGCACGGGCCGCTTGCGCTCGTCACTAAAGAAATCCCAACCGTCATGATTGCGCCGTTTGACGAACTGTGGGAAAAGAACATGGCATCAATTGCAGAGATTGATGCCCGAGGGGGGCCCATCATCGCTGTCACCGATTCACTAACCGCGACCCCTGCGGACGTGACCCTCACTGTCCCGACAACCGAACCCGAATTGCAGCCTGTCCTGCTAGGTATCCCACTGCAGATCATGGCGTACCACGCCGCCCTCGCCATGGGTCGCGATATCGACAAGCCTCGTAATTTGGCAAAGAGCGTCACCGTCGAGTGATTCACTATTACGTGCACAATCGAGTCCTGGAGTTGCGCGCCTCAGGACGGAACGGGCCTTGGACAACGAGAGTTCGCCAGGTAGGTCGCCGGGTGGAATGGTGACGATGGTCGCCACTGGGTCGAGCTCCAAGGCCGGGCCGCTCTGACTGGGACTCGGTCACGAGCCCGGGGTCCCTGTGCCAGATGGTTCGAGGTATGGACGGCGAACCCCTCGCAGGGCCGCTCGGAGACACGTCTGAGTTGAGCTCACTCTCGACCTGGCTCCTATGAAGTCACTCCGGTCGGCCCGGCGGGCCAGTCGAGGGGCGATCCCATGTAGGCCAGGCCATGCGGGCCGGCACAGAATCTGTGAGCCAGCTCGTCAGGCAAAGCTCGGTCTGACCGACCCAGTAGGCATCCTGGCGCAGGGCCCCCTTTTGGAGGATGTGCCTAGGTCAGCGACCGGACATCGGCATGACACTCTTCACGACAAGAGGCGGTAGGCCCTGGCACCCGTCGTCCCGTGCTGGCCGGGAAGCTGAGCGTTCCATCAGTTGCCGACCGGTCGATGTCCCCGGTCGCTCGATTTTTCAGGTCCTGCTCGATGTGACGCGCGAACAGCCACTTGTACTGGTCGACGGTTCGGTGCGCAAGAGAGCCATACGGGGCTCATCGGGATTGTCGCGACTATAGGGGCAAGCGTCACCCGCGCTCGTCGCTGATCGATAGCAAGACCCCGTAGCCGATCGCCTTCGACCGACGTCGCACAGGGCACCGGCATCTCGTCAGCGTTTGAGCGTCTTGTCACGACCCGACTGCCGATAGGGGTCCTCACGTCGTCGCGGACCACTCCGGTCCGGGTCGTCCTCTTATGGATCTGCGCCATGGATCTCTAGGGCTGCCGGTGCCGGGGCGGACACCTCTCAACGGAACGTGGGATGCGAACGCAGTTCATCTGACCTCGTTTAGAGACGGATCCGTCGCGGGAGGGCACAAACGCACTTGAGCTTTCGTGGTTCGGAGTGGACAGCAACCGGAAAGGACAGTGATTTTGGTGCAGTCGCAAGCGGGCGAGCACTCCAGAGATGTCGGCGGCCATGTGCGAAATTGAAGCCTCCCTATGAGTGAGCGCGCTGCTACGTCGCGTCTCTGAAGGTTGAGTCCCCGCGGCCGATCGCTTTGAGATCGCTCCGTCACCCTCTGTGGTCAGCGCGCCTCAGACTGGCGCCGCGTCGACGCCGGCAACTCTGCCGCCAACGGGAAGACACTGTTCGTGACGGCGCGGTGACATTCCGTTGACCACAGTTGCAACCCCGCTGGTCGCGCGGTTACATCATGGACATTGGCCGACTTACTGCAACAGACCTACTGACCGGCTCGAAGGGTTGCTGAGCGCAGGACCCGTCGCTCTCGTCTAGCACTCCGTCAGGAATCGAACCCACGTGCCGCTTTCGCGACGCCGCTTTCTTGGACAGGCAACTGGAACGATTCTGCTCGGTGGCTTGGCCGCCTGCGGATCAAACGAGGCCGCCAAGGCAGCTTCGGTGCCATCGACCGTCAAGAGCAAGCCGCCGGTAAAGCTCGTTGACCGCGTGAAGATCGGTTGCTATGTCAACGAGAACGGGTACGAGGCCAATCCCGTTCCTCCACATATTCTGGACAGTTTCGAGCAAGAACTGGGTCGACGCTTCGACATCATTCACTATTACTTCCCATGGGAAGCACCGTTCTCTGCCGCCATCAACTCGAACGTACCCAAACGCAAGTTGATGATTTCTTGGAACCCGACCGGCCCTGTGATACCGAAGATATTGACCAGTGCCTACGACGCCTACATCGCTGACTACGGGCGAGCTGCCAAGGCTTACCGCCATCCGGTGTACATCCGATTCGCGGCCGAGATGAACGGCGACTGGAACAGCTATTCGGCGGGCTCCGCCGGCGGGCCGTCGGCGAAAGACTTCATCTTGGCCTGGCATCGCGTCGTTGGTATCTTCCGCGCCGTTCACGCCGACAACGTCAAGTTCATCTGGTGTCCAACCGAGATCGATACGCCGGATGTCGCCGGCAATCACCTCGAAAACTATTGGCCGGGTGCGAAATACGTCGACATCCTCGGATTCGACGCGTACAACTGGTCGGTGGGTGGCGATATCGAGGGTGGCGGGGGGTGGCGACCGTTCGACGCGATGTGCGCGACTGGCTACCGACGAGTGGCGTTGTTGGACAAATCACTTCCGATCTGGCTCTGCGAAACCGGGTGTACGGAAGCGGTCCTCGGAGACCCGCCTGGTGTCAGCAAGGGTGCCTGGTTCACTGACATGTTCCAGTCGACGCTGTACCCGCGCCTCAAGGGACTCGTGTACTTCTCCTCCGACGACACCACGCTCGGCCGGAATTGGAGGATCGATACCTCCTCCCAGGCGATCGAGGGTTGGAAAGAGGGTTGGACGTGACCCTCCTGAGGGAAGAGGCGGTCGCGCCGCCCACCGAAGACCCAGAGAAGGCGGAGGACGAGCCGCGATCGATCGGCGAAGTGATCGTTCTCATTCCGGCCCACAACGAGGAGGAAGCGATCGAAGAGACCCTCATCTCGGTTCACAATCAGACTCGACCCGTCGACCGCATCATCGTCGTCTGCGACAACTGCACCGATCGGACCGAAGAGATCATCGAGCCGTTGGATTGCGAGACAATGCGATCCAAGGACAACAGTCAGAAGAAGGCGGGAGCCCTCAACCAGGCACTCGCGCCGTTATACCGGTCATGCACGGACTCTGACCGTGTGTTGGTTATGGACGCTGACTCAATCCTCGACGAACGGTTCGTCGAGGCGGCTTGTGCCGTGCTTGACGGCGAGCCACAAGTCGGAGCAGTGTCCGCTGCGTACATCGGAAAGCGCAAACCGGGCTTCCTTCCGATGCTCCAGCGAATCGAGTACGTCCACGAGCGGCGGCGAGTCGCGCGCCGGATGGCAAACGTCAGATGCCTGTCCGGCACAGCCGTCTTGTTCAACATAGGGGCCCTCCGGCACCTCCTCCGCGAGCGAGGCAAGAGCGTCCCTGGGCAAGTGGACAAGCCGGAGGCGTACCTCTCGGTGTCCTTGACTGAGGACTTCGAGATCACCCTCGCACTCAAAATGCTTGGGTACAAACCCATCTCGCCAAAGCAGTGCGTCACGTACACGGACGTGATGCCGACAATCCCGATGCTGTGGAGCCAGCGGCTTCGATGGCAGCGAGGTACCCTCGAGACCCTGCGCCTCTATGGGCTGAGCAAGCTGACACTGCCCCTGATTCTCGTTCAGATCTATACCTATGCGATGAGCCTTGCGACGCCGCTCATGGTCGTTCTCTGGATGACCGCTCTCTTCGTTCTTCATTCTGGTCTGGAGTTCAAATGGTGGATTCTCGCGCTCTTGCCTCTCTCTGCCATCGAGCAGTTCGTCACGACGCTGCGCCTGCGGGAATGGAAGGCCAGTGTGGCGGCGACGACCATCATCACCATGTGGCTCTATGACAACTTGAAGTGTCTCATCTACTGGCACGCTTTGATCAAGCTATTGAAACGCGAAGAGTTCATATGGGAATGACGCGATGATGCTGCAAAGTGCCATTCACTTCCCGATCCATGGGTTCGATTCCGTCGGGTGGGAGATCATGAAGGTAATCACGGTGGCAACATTCCTCGCCATTTTGTCCCGCATGTTCCCTCGTCGTACTCGGTGATGTCTTGGATTGCCTCCTGATTGAGACATCCTGTTGGTCCCTGGCAGGCTCGAACCCGGACAACATTCATCAGGATCTTGACCGCTTTCTGCTCGATAACGGATTGTCCTCTCCCAGCCGGATCTGAACTCGAGACCCGATGATCGAGCCGAATCGTTCCATACCCAGGAAGCCTTCTTATCTCCAGGTGCCAAACCACCGCGTCGGCAAAAGACATCGCATGAAGCGAGCTCGGCTCTATGCACTGGGTCTCATGGTGATCATTGCGTTTCCCACGGTAGACAACGCAAGCAACAGCTTGAGCTGGATGGGACACGAGTGGACGATCACCAATGGCAGCATGGCCGGCATTGCACCCGGTGATGCGGCCAATGTCTCCCTCACCAAACAGGGCTATCTGCAGTTGCAGGTCGTCCGGCATGGCTCCTCGGTCACTGCGGCCCAACTGTTCTCGCAGGATGTGATGGGCTTCGGCACCTATCAGTGGCAGATCCAGGGCCCTGTGGACAGCATGCCCACCGAGATCGTTTTGGGTCTCTTTCCTTATGGTCCCGCGGACGGCATCGGTCAGAACGGAGAGAACGAGATCGACATCGAATTCTCGAAATGGCGCGGCACGCTGTGCGGTGGAGCGTGCAATGCGGATTTCGCCGTCTACCCCTCGTCCGGGCACGGCAACTTGAAGGCAACGCAAGATAATTTCTTGGTGAAGCTGGCGCGTGGGAACCTCGTCACCGCCCGACTTACGTGGACATCGACAAGCATCACGGAGACGGTCATGAGCGGGTTACAACCCATGGGAACCACGAACGATGTCCTACATACTTGGACATTCGAACCGTCAAATCCTGAAGCGCGAATACCTCAACAGGCAGTTCCGTTGGGTATGAATCTCTGGTGCTACGAAGCGAAACCTTCCCACGGCCAGAAGATCACTATTCGAAGCTTTCAGTTCGACCCGACCTGAACGGGCGATCGGTTCACACCGCGGACCCGGGTGCATCGCTGCGTCCGACACACTGTTTCGATGGATGACGCGATTCGACGTCGATTATCGGGACTCCGTATCGATGTTCCGAGGATTGTGGTCGAAAACCTCATGCAGAGCTAACGCCAGTTTGGGAGATGCCCACACATCGAACCATTGCTGACAACGGGCGCAATAGATCGATTCGGATACACCACAACGGGCGATCGCACCATGATGCAAGCCGACCTTTGGTTTCGCCATAGCTCGCGCTACCGCGATGGCAGCGGACCGACTTCCGGTGTGCTCGGTGCTCATGTCACCCCGACATGCAGCATGGCCGGGAGTGTAGGTGAATCAAGTTCCTCTGAAAAGTGTCTTTTGTCGGAGACGGACGTTCGAAGGGGCTGACTAGAAGCCCTGGACATCTGATGGGGCGGTCCTCAGTCCTTCAAGACCTAACTCTTCGCAGTAATGGGGCCACGTGCAGTGGGATTGGGGTGCTGACCGGACCCCGTTGATCGGTCCACCCGTTACGTGAGCTGAAGCGGTCTGTCTGCCCTCCATCGAACGGCAAACTCGGCTGGGGTGAGCATGCCGAGAGCCGAATGAGGGCGATAGGTGTTGTACTCCTCTCGCCAGTCGGCCACAAGGACTTAGGCTTCGAGCAGTGAGTCGAACTGCTCGATCGTGAGGAGCTCGTCCCGCATTCGAGAGCCATAGGACTCGACCCAGGGTTCTGCCACGGGCTGCCGGGGTCGATGTAACTGGTTCCGGCCCCGGTGAACCGACACCAGTCCTTCAAGGCGTTGGCGGTGAGCTCGGGTCCGTTGTCACAGCGGATGAAGCGGGGATGGCCTCGCAGAGCAACGATTCGGTCGAGCTCGGCCACCGTGGCATCGGCATCGATGGAGTAGGCGACGAGGTCGGAGAGCGACTCCCTCGTGTACTCGTCGGTGACGTGGAGGATCTTGAGCGTCCGGCCGAACGACGTCACGTCGAACTGGTAGTCGAGGGCCCAGACGGGGTCGGGATGGGTGGCCGACAGTCGGTCGGCCGGCGTCGTCGAGATACCCAGGCGCTGGCGCTTGTGGTGCCGGGGCGGGACCCGCAGGCCCTCTTCCCGCCACAGACGCTGGACCTTCTTGCGGTTGAGGTGGTGGCCCTCCCGACGCAGGACGGCGTGGGCCCGGCGATAGCCCCAGCGGGGGTGGTGGCGGGAGAAGTCCCGCAGGGTTCGACGGAGATCCTTGTCGGGGTCGGGGTTCTCGGGCCGGTGGCGCTGGGTCGAGCGGTGCTGACCGACAATCTGGCACGCCCGCCGCTGCGAGAGGCCGAGCCGCTGCTGAAGCACGTGGGTGGCACGGCGTCGCTGCGACGGGCTCACCATTTTCCCGAGGCGATCTCCCGCAGAGCGATGATCTCGAGCTCCTTGTCGGCCACCACCCGCTTCAGGGTGGAGTTCTCCTTCTCCAGCTCCTTCAAGCGCTTGGCGTCGTCGGCCTTCATGCCGCCGTACTGGTTCCGCCACCGGTGATAGGTGGTCTCGGTCACCTGGAGGTGGCGGCGACTGCCGCCACGTCAGCCCCCTCGTTCAGCATCCGGTCGGCTTCTTTGAGCTTCCGGACGATCTGCTCGGGGGTGTGTCTGCGTCTGGCCATCGTGAACATCCTCCCTTCGCCCACGATTGTGGGCAACGGGCTCAGTTCACGGGTGGACCGATCTCAGGGGGTCAGGCCAGCGCCGTTTTGGACCATGTGCTCACGGTCGGCCTGTCAGCGGGGAAGCGTGAGTCCGGGCAGGGACGAAATCTCGACTGGAATCGGTCGATGTCTCATCGATCCGGCACCTCACAGCACCGCGACATCCCGCGGTTACGGCGAGGTCAGGCTTGTCTACCGGCCAACACATCGACCATCGAGATAGAGGTCGAATACAAAGTCGTCGAGACGCTCGAAGGGGTTTGAACCTTCGTTCTTCCGTGGTGTGGCAAGCACACGACAGATGCGCCTCGTCACTCTCACGGAAGACGCAGACACGCAGAGTGGCTCTTTCTTGACATTCGTCCTCCGCAATGTCACTTTCGTCTTTATCGGGGCAGGGTCGATTTGCGGCTTAACGTGTCGGCCAGTTTTTTTGGGGGGTAGCCAGTGCGTTCGGAAGCCAGGATTGCGTTTTGCCGACTCCGTCGGTCTCTCGGTCACAGCGGCCTCGTGGCAAGTGACCCGAACGATCGGGTGACCCGAGCAAGAGCGTGGAAACGGCTCGCGGCCGGGCTCGCCGTCGTCCTCGGCGGAATGGCCTCCTTGGGCGCAACGGCAGCACCGGCCGGCGCAGCAACAGTGCCCATCACCACGTGGACCAATGCGTCACCCACGACGAGTCCCGGCGACCTGTCGAGCGCGGCCATGACCAACGACGTACTGGACGGGGGCTCGCTGCTCTTCGGTGGCGAGGACGCCACGGGCACATTCCAGGACGGGACCTGGATCTGGAACGGCACGAATTGGTCCGAAGCGACGCCGACCACCAGTCCGTCGTCCCGAATCAATGCATCCCTGGCCCGCACTCAGAGCGGTACCACGAATGGGGCCGTCCTCTTCGGCGGATATGACGGCACGAACTATCTGAACGACACGTGGACCTGGGACGGCACGACCTGGACTCAGGCGACCCCTGCGACCAGTCCACCAGCTCGGGCCGGTGCCACCATGGAGTACTACGACGGCGACGTCTTCCTCTTCGGCGGCTACAACGGCACGAGTTACCTCGATGACACCTGGATGTGGGACGGCACCAACTGGACCGAGCAGTCCCCGACCACGAGTCCTCCGGCGAGGGCCTACGCCTCCATGGCCGAGGACACCGGGTACGCGGACGGCACCGGAGCTCTGGTGCTCTTCGGCGGCTACAACGGAACGGATTATCTCAACGACACCTGGACGTTGACGTACTCCGGGTCCGCCTTCGAGTGGACGGATGTGTCTCCAGCCACGAACCCCTCGGCCCGAGCCGACGCCGCCATGGCCTACGACGGTACGCTGGCAGAGCCGACGCTCTTCGGCGGATACGATGGCACGAACATCCTCGGGGACACCTGGGAGTTCGACGGCACGACCTGGGTCGAGGAGTCTCCAACCACGAGTCCTTCGGCCCGGGCCGACGCCGCCATGGCTGACAACTCCACCGACGGGCAGCTAGTGCTCTTCGGAGGCCAATCGACAACATCTGTGTCGTCTACCCTCGACGACACGTGGGACTTCTATTCCGCTCCGGATGCGCCAACCGGCGTGACGGCGACGGGTGGAAATAACGAGGCCACCGTAGACTTTGACGCGGTACCCTTCTACGGCGACGGGGGCTACACCATCACGTCGTACACGGTCACCTCGTCTCCCGACGGCCAGACGTGCTCGGTCACACCGCCCGCCACTCCACCGGATACGTACAGCTGCACGGTGGCCGGATTGAACAACGGGACTAGCTACACCTTCACGGTCACGGCGACCAACTTCCTGGCCACCGGGCTGCCGTCCGCAGCCTCGAACGCCGTGGTCCCCTCCACCGTGCCTGCGGCACCGACCGGGGTCACGGCCACCGCCGGGAACGCCGATGCCCAGGTGTCCTTCGCCGCCCCCTCCGACGGCGGCTCGACCATCAACTCCTACACGGTGACCGCCACCGACTCGACCAATCCGGCCCACGGCGGCCAGACCGTCTCGGGCGCGGCCAGCCCGCTGACCGTGACGGGTCTGACCAACGGCGACAGCTACACCTTCACGGTCACGGCGACCAATGGCAACGGGTCGGGCCCGTCCTCGGACCCCTCGAACGCCGTGGTCCCCTCCACCGTGCCTGCGGCACCGACCGGGGTCACGGCCACCGCCGGGAACGCCGATGCCCAGGTGTCCTTCGCCGCCCCCTCCGACGGCGGCTCGACCATCAACTCCTACACGGTGACCGCCACCGACTCGACCAATCCGGCCCACGGCGGCCAGACCGTCTCGGGCGCGGCCAGCCCGCTGACCGTGACGGGTCTGACCAACGGCGACAGCTACACCTTCACGGTCACGGCGACCAATGGCAACGGGTCGGGCCCGTCCTCGGACCCCTCGAACGCCGTGGTCCCCTCCACCGTGCCTGCGGCACCGACCGGGGTCACGGCCACCGCCGGGAACGCCGATGCCCAGGTGTCCTTCGCCGCCCCCTCCGACGGCGGCTCGACCATCAACTCCTACACGGTGACCGCCACCGACTCGACCAATCCGGCCCACGGCGGCCAGACCGTCTCGGGCGCGGCCAGCCCGCTGACCGTGACGGGTCTGACCAACGGCGACAGCTACACCTTCACGGTCACGGCGACCAATGGCAACGGGTCGGGCCCGTCCTCGGACCCCTCGAACGCCGTGGTCCCCTCCACCGTGCCTGCGGCACCGACCGGGGTCACGGCCACCGCCGGGAACGCCGATGCCCAGGTGTCCTTCGCCGCCCCCTCCGACGGCGGCTCGACCATCAACTCCTACACGGTGACCGCCACCGACTCGACCAATCCGGCCCACGGCGGCCAGACCGTCTCGGGCGCGGCCAGCCCGCTGACCGTGACGGGTCTGACCAACGGCGACAGCTACACCTTCACGGTCACGGCGACCAATGGCAACGGGTCGGGCCCGTCCTCGGACCCCTCGAACGCCGTGGTCCCCTCCACCGTGCCTGCGGCACCGACCGGGGTCACGGCCACCGCCGGGAACGCCGATGCCCAGGTGTCCTTCGCCGCCCCCTCCGACGGCGGCTCGACCATCAACTCCTACACGGTGACCGCCACCGACTCGACCAATCCGGCCCACGGCGGCCAGACCGTCTCGGGCGCGGCCAGCCCGCTGACCGTGACGGGTCTGACCAACGGCGACAGCTACACCTTCACGGTCACGGCGACCAATGGCAACGGGTCGGGCCCGTCCTCGGACCCCTCGAACGCCGTGGTCCCCTCCACCGTGCCTGCGGCACCGACCGGGGTCACGGCCACCGCCGGGAACGCCGATGCCCAGGTGTCCTTCGCCGCCCCCTCCGACGGCGGCTCGACCATCAACTCCTACACGGTGACCGCCACCGACTCGACCAATCCGGCCCACGGCGGCCAGACCGTCTCGGGCGCGGCCAGCCCGCTGACCGTGACGGGTCTGACCAACGGCGACAGCTACACCTTCACGGTCACGGCGACCAATGGCAACGGGTCGGGCCCGTCCTCGGACCCCTCGAACGCCGTGGTCCCAGCCTCGCCTCGGGTGCCCCCAGCACCGGTGGCCCAGCCCGCCGGATACCGACTGGTGGCATCCGACGGGGGCATCTTCGCCTATGGTGACGCCGCCTTCTACGGCTCGACGGGCGGCACCCACCTCAATCAGCCCATCGTGGGCATGGCTGCCACCCCGGACGGCAAGGGCTACTGGTTGGTGGCATCCGACGGGGGCATCTTCGCCTACGGTGACGCCGCCTTCTACGGCTCGACGGGCGGCACCCACCTCAATCAGCCCATCGTGGGCATGGCTGCCACCCCGGACGGCAAGGGCTACTGGTTGGTGGCATCCGACGGGGGCATCTTCGCCTACGGTGACGCCGCCTTCTACGGCTCGACGGGCGGCACCCACCTCAATCAGCCCATCGTGGGCATGGCTGCCACCCCGGACGGCAAGGGCTACTGGTTGGTGGCATCCGACGGGGGCATCTTCGCCTACGGTGACGCCGCCTTCTACGGCTCGACGGGCGGCACCCACCTCAATCAGCCCATCGTGGGCATGGCTGCCACCCCGGACGGCAAGGGCTACTGGTTGGTGGCATCCGACGGGGGCATCTTCGCCTACGGTGACGCCGCCTTCTACGGCTCGACGGGCGGCACCCACCTCAATCAGCCCATCGTGGGCATGGCTGCCACCCCGGACGGCAAGGGCTACTGGTTGGTGGCATCCGACGGGGGCATCTTCGCCTACGGTGACGCCGCCTTCTACGGCTCGACGGGCGGCACCCACCTCCATCAGCCCATCGTGGGCATGGCCGCCGGGGGGCGGTAGCTGATATCGATGTAGGTGATGCCGGTGACCGGCACTGTCAGCCACACCTGGTCGGGAGGACAGCCACAGCCGCTGCGCCGCCTGAAGGGTGTCTTTGGTAGCGCGTGCCCACGGAGTCGCTGACCGCTGGACCCGGACCACATCGGTCACACTGCCTTTCCCCGAACGCAACCGAACGGCCGGTGATCGACGGGCGTCTGATTGAGCGTGCGCCGTTATGGTTGGAGCCGCGCGGAATGGGGGGAGGTCTAGTCAGTTATCGGCTTTTTATGGCGCACGTGGTACAGGATTCCGCTGTTCGCGCCGCACAAAAAACGCATACGCCATTGACAACTACGGTCGACCGTGGTGTGTCCTGGTCAATCGAAATTGCCGATCATGCTGCATCAATTTGCAAAGGCGCAGGTAGGGGAGTTGGGCCTATTTTTATTGCCAAGGTGAGGGTCGCGGGTTCGAATCCCGTCGTCCGCTCCAAAGAAAGTCCAGGTACCGGCAGTGCGAGGGGTCGGAATCGTCCCTTCGTGGCGCGTCCACCGGTGCCGCGCACCACATCCGCACCACACACACATGTGCGGACACATGTGCGGACACACCACACACGCACACACACCACCACACGTTTTTTGGAATTCTTCGGCCTCGACTCTCGCGTCCTGGTCGGCGGCCACGTACCGGAGAGACCGGGCTTCTTCTACGAGCCGACTGTCCTCGATCACGTCCGGCCGGGCATGCCGGTGCTCGAAGAGGAAGTTTTCGGCCCCGCCGTCCCCATACTGCGACCGCGTGACAGCGCAGAGTCGCTCCGGCTCGCCAACGACAGCACCTATGGCCTAGGAAGCGCGGAATGGACCGCTGACCTCGAGCGCGGAGCGGCACTCGCCGCCAACATTGAAGGTGGGCACACGGCCGTGAACGGGATGACGGTGTCCGACACACGCCTTCCATTCGGTGTCATCCAGGACTCGGGCTATGGCCGAGAGCTCTCCCGCGACGGTCTGTTCGAATTCGTCAACTTTCACACCGTCGTCGTGAACGCTGCGGACGGGCCCCGGGGAGACCGGCGTACCGCCAGCGGGTAACAACGCCCCCGGTGTTGGTGGACTCAAGCTGGCGGCAAGTGTGCGCTTGTGGTCGATCCGGAGTGCTCAGTGCGTGCTTCCTCGGGTAACAATGAGATCGCCGTCGGCGGTGATCTCCTCCGCCGGTCAGGCCGGGGGAAGGGGTGACAGCATCGTGACTTCACGACTTGCGAGCGACTCAGAAGTGATGAAGTGGCGAGAAGACGGTTGGATCCTGATCGAGGGCTTGGTGAGCACCGAGGAGATCGATGCCGTGGCCCAGGACCTCCGGGAGATCTTTCCGAGTGCCGAGGAGCTCCACGCAGATCCAGACGGGGTGACCGAACGGTGGAAGGGCCATCCGGTCGCACCCAAGGAGGTGTTCGTGTGGCCCGACGAGGGTCCGGGATTCCGACCTGAACAGCAACGATGGTCAGCCACGTTTCCCTTTCCGGGCATGGCGCTCAACCGGCTCTGCGTCCACCCGTCGATCGTCGAATTCGCCCAGCGCGCTCTCGGAAGCACCGACATTCGGCTGTACCAGGCCGGCGCGAGTGCGAAGTACGCCGGGGTGACTAACTATGAGCAGCCGATGCACATCGACCGAAACCACTCATGGCTCCCGCCGGGCAACGAATCCCCGTGGTGGAACCTAGAGGGTTTTCTCTACCTCTCCGATATCTTCGAGGCCGACAATCCCACCCGTCTCGTCTCGGTGCGCGACTCCGACCAGATCGATTCCCCCTACGGCGTCGTCATGCCCAACATGGAACCCGGCGTCTATGCCGCCGAGCGACCCGCTCCGGGGCGCCGGGGTTCGTATCTGGCCTACCGATCCGACTGTTGGCATCGGGGCGCCCCTTTTGGCTCGGAGTCCGGAGCCCGGTTCGTGGCTTCCATCGCCTTCAAGAATGCGGCAGTCGAATGGATCGGGTACAACACCCAGCAGTCGGTGTCGACGAGCATCGAGTGGACCGCGTTCGTAGAGGGCTCGACGCCACGGGAGCTGGCCCTCTTCGGCTGGCCGCCGCCGGGACACCCGGTATGGAACGAGCGGCTCATCGAGCAGACACAGCGGCGGTACCCCGCGCTCGACCTCGGATCGTGGCGGGCGGCGCTCGGGAAGTGACCGCGTAGAGGGGGTCGATGACGAGCAGCTGGGTGGAGCATCTCGTCCATCTGGGGACTTGCATTGGCGAATGAACCGCATTGTGCGACACGTGCAACTCTTCAAACGCGTCATTCCATGCCCGTTTGCAACGCCACAGCGTCCGAGCCTTGCGCGGTCAATCAGTCGATCGGCAACAAGCCGATTTGCAACAGACGCCTTTGCGCCGTCCCTCTGCTGCCCTCACCATGGCATCGTAGAATCGAGGCTGTTCATCGTCCTATGCGTCGGGGTAACTGAACAAAGAGAGGAAGAGCAATGGCCACCAAAACCACGATGAAAGCTGTGGTCCTCGATAGTCCCGGTCCGGCGAGCGAACTGCAGATCCGCAAGATTCCGGTGCCAACCCCCGCGCCGGGTGGGCTCTCATCGCAGTCAAGGCCTTCGGCCTCAACCGGGCGGAGTTGTACGCCCGACTTGGTCTCGCCGAAGGGGTGACCTGGCCGCGGGTGTTGGGGGCCGAGGCAACCGGTGTCATCCAGGCTTGTCCCGGGGGGGAGTTTGCCCCTGGTCAACAAGTCGCCGCGCTGGCGGAGGGGATGGGCCGGGTCTTCGACGGCGGTTATGCCGAGTACACGTGCGTGCCGGTGAGCCAGGTGGTGCCGTTCGCTAGCAGTCTGAACTGGCCGACCCTCGGAGCCATCCCGGTGATGCTGCTGACGGCGAATGGCTCGTTGGACGTCGGGCTCGACGCCAAAGCTAGTCAGACCCTTCTCGTGCGCGGTGGCACATCATCGATCGGCATGCTGACCGCAGTCTTGGCCAAGCGGCTGGGCATGACCGTACTCTCCACCACCCGGAACCCCGCTAAAGTCAAATCGCTGGACGACATCGGTATTGACCACGTCGTCATCGATGGTGGCAGCGTGACAGGAGCGGTTCGCCAGCTCTGTCCCGACGGCGTCGACGCCGCCCTGGAGCTGATCGGCACCCCTACCCTCCCGACACGCTTGGTTGGGTCCGGGTCCACGGCGTTGTGTGTTTCACCGGGATACTTTCCAACCAGTGGACGGTTGAAAAGTTCTATCCGATCGACTACATCCCACGAGGCGTTCGGTTGACCGCATACGGCGGAGACGCAGTCGACCTGCCGCCGACGATCCGTCAAAGCTTCATCGAGGATGTAGAAGCCGGCCGGGTCAAGGTTCCCATCGCCCACGTGTTCGTCTCGAAGAGATTGTCGAGGCCCACCAAGCGATGGAGGACGGAACAATGAGCGGCAAGCTTGTGGTGACAACGGGCCTCTGATGTCCAAATGAACCAGTCACACCCGCATCCCGAGAGCGAGGGGACCGGCCCGAAGCCGGTCCCCTCATCGTCTGAGATCGGAGTGCCCCTAAGTCCGTCCCACGTGGACTTCAGGATCTAGACAGAAACGGCGGCCGTCTGGACCTTTAAACGCTCGAACGAACCGGAGCATCTGCAGAAGTCTCAACCAGGTAGTTCGGAGGGGACCTCGTCAGGTAAGGACTCGTCAGATAAGGAACAGCGCGCAGGCACCCATATTGACGGCCAGGGCAGCTACGATGACAGGCTGACGGCCGAGGTAGTCCGACAGCGTCCCGAACAACAGCATCGTGATGAGAACGGCCAGGCATAGACGGCGAAGATCGCGGTCAGCGTGATCGCCGAGAACCGCAGCTGAGCCTCGTAGACGCCATAGAGCGCCGATGGGGCGGTTCCGGCGAACAGTGACAGGACGACGACGCCCGCTACAGCGGGAATTCAGCCGTCCGCGTGATCTCCCTCGAGTGCGAGTCGTCTTGCCGAGCCGCAGTCATCGACATCACTCAGGTGAGGGGATTATTCACATCGAGCGGTACGGACGCCGAGGTGATGACGCCGAAGGAGGTCGACTCCGGTGGGGTGATGGCATTCAGAGTCCAGTCGGCGAGGACCCGGATCCGGTTCCCTGACATGCTCACAAGGTGGTAACCCCTCGTGATGCCGTTGGCTATAGGGCCCGAGAGCGGGATGCCCAACGGATTCGCGGCCGCATCCAGCCGGCCCAGATCGACCAGAAAGCCCAAGTCGTGATGCTTGTACGGCTTCGCCCCACCCACGCCGAGTGACGCTGCCACATTCCTGGCAACCTGCTTGCCCTGGCGCTCGGCGTGTTGGGCTGTCATGCCGCAGACCTCACCCGGACGCGTCAGGTCGGGTACCGCAGCGCAGTCTCCGCAGGCGTAAATGTGGGCCGCGCCCGGTACGGCCATGAATTTGTCGACCACGAGACGTCCCCGGTCGGTCTCCAGGTCCAAGCCATCCACCAGTGGCTCGGCGCGCACTCCGACGCACCAGATGAGGGTGTGGGTCGGTACTTTCTCACCGGTCGACAATACGACGCCGTCGTGCATGGCCTCAGTCACAGATTGGCCGGTTCGCACCTCGACCCCGCGTCTCCGAAGGACGCGCTCGGCGGTTTTCGATAAGTGCTGGTCGAGTTCGGGCAATAAACGCGATGCCGTGTCGAGAAGCATCCACCTAATCCGCTGTCGGGCCAACGGGGGCATGCGCTTGGTCAGCCGAGTGGTCAACAGCTGTCCCTGTGCGGTGACTTCGGTGCCCGTGTAGCCCGCGCCCACGACAATGAAGGTGCAGCGCGCCGAGCGCAGCGCGGCATCTTGGGTGTCCGAGGCGAGTTCCAGTTGCCGGGTGAGGTGGTCGCGCAAGTAAATCGACTCGGCGATGCTGCGGAACCCGTGGGCGTATTCGGCAACTCCCGGAATTGGCAACAGCTTGTTCACGCTGCCAGCCGTCAAAACGACGCGGTCATAGGTGACATGACCCGTTTCTCCATCCGGGGTATCCCAGCTGACGAACTTCCGCGTGGGATCGACGTGGGACACGGTGCCGAGCACGAACCTGACGTTGTCCAGTCTGCGAGGAAGCGAGACGCAGATGTGCCGCGGCTCGACCAACCCACCCATCACCTGGGGCATTAGCGGCACGTACAGGAAGTAGTCAGCCGAGTTGATCAGCACAATGTCAGTCGAGGCACCAAGCAGCCTCGACAGCTCCCACCCGCAGTTAAAGCCGCCGAAACCTCCCCCGACTACTACGACACAAGGGCGTTTCGGCGAATTCGCCATGCTTGTTCCTATCCGCCAGGCCAGGGACAGCCGGGTCAGGGTCGCACCTAGCCCAATTATGCCCGGTTGACACAGGTCTGGCGCCTCGGCCACCTTGACCTTGCACCCACCGGCCGGCCTTCCCTCGGAAGCAGTGAGGGGCGGAGTCGATCCCGGTGTTCGCCACTGATAATTTGGAGGATGCGCACCACAAAAAATTCGGGTTCACATGGTGGGCAGCCATTCGGCACGTCGGGCGTCTCTCGACCGACTTACGACCACCACCTATGCCGGCCGTGGGCGTCGGTCACCGTTTCGTGCGCTTGGCTTCCAGTTCGTCGATCCATCGCTGAATCCAGTCGAGGAGCTCTTGGTGGCCTTCATCGACACCAGAGAGGCTCTCGACGATGAGGCCCAGCTGAAAGCTCGTGACTGCCGCCACGATCACTTTGAGGGGGAACTGAGCTTCGTCGAGACCGTACTCGCGAAGGGCCTGCCCGAAGTGGTTCTCGAAGATGCCGCGGAATCGGGCGTGGACCTCGGTCAGCTGCGCCCGGAGTTCCGGCATGTTCCAGCCCATCGCCAAAAGCTCGAGGAGGATCTTCGGGAAGCGTGAGGTCGGCTCGTCCACCCAGAACTGTGAGCCGAGACGCCACTTCTCGGCGAAGGTCAGATTCGGGTCGGCGTACAGCGCTTCGAGGGCCAGCGCGAGTTCCTCGACAAAGCGTTCGAGGGTCCGAGTGAGCAGTACCTCCATCGACCCGAAGTAGTAGTGGACGAGTCCGTGGTTGACCCCCGCTGCCTCGGCCACTGCCCGAGTGGTCACGCCCGCATAGCCGACTTCATAGAGGAGACGCTCGGCGGCGTCCATCAACGAGACGGTCGCCTGTTGGCGCGCGTCTGAGGTCTTCCGCTGCTCCCAGGCTCGGGCCATCAGTGGACGGCTGAGACTGCCGGTGCTGGGGGGGAGCAACCGACTCCCTCTTGACGGTTAGTCATCCGTATTGGATACTAGTCCAAGTCGGTCGACTCGATTCATCATCCCTCTGTAACACCACAAACCTCGAGTGGCTGCAGAGTCCAAGAGGAGGGGAAGGATGGCCGATTTCTTGGTGACAACGAGTGGGACCATGCGAACCGCGGCGGCAGCCGGAGCCGGGCAGCTTCAACTTGGCGCGCTGAGGGCGAGGGTCTGCCGCGGGGCGATTATTTCAGGCCATCGACGAGGGCCGGGGTGGGGAGCTACAAAGGGTGACCCCGAGACGCCTCCGCGACCCATAAGCCGAGAGTGTCGATGGGGACCGTCGCAAGACTGACTGACGGGGAGGCGACTGATGACCATCACCGAAGCTCTGGCGGCGTGGGGGTCGTATGATCTCGACGACCCATTCCCCGTGTTCGCGCGGGTCCGCGAGCTCGGTCCAGTGCATGCGGTGACGTTGGCCGACGGGCATGACGCCTGGCTCGTCGTGCGCTACGAGGAGGCGCGTGCCGCCCTCAACGAGCCGCGGCTCTCCAAGGACATGCACGCGGCCTTGGCAACAGGCTCCGGCGTCGTGGCTGAAGGCCTACCCGGACCCGACTTCGCCCGTCACATGCTCACGGTCGACCCGCCGGACCACACCCGGCTGCGGCGGCTCGTCTCAGCTGCCTTTTCCCGCGACGAGTCGAAGCGTTGCGTACCCGCATTCAGACAATCACGGACGACCTCCTTGACGACATCGCTCGTCAGGGACCCGAGACCCGGATCGATCTGGTTGCAACCTTCGCCTTTCCACTGCCGTTCACGGTCATCTGCGAGCTCCTCGGCGTACCCCAGCGCGACCGCGTCTCGCTCGGTCAGGGGTTCACAAAGCTTCTCGTCCCCACGTCCACTCCCGCCGAGTACGCGGCGGCGAAGGAGGCGTCCGACGTCGTCGTGGCCATGTTGGGAGCACTCGTCGAGGCAAAGCAGAACGACCCCGGCGACGACCTCGTCTCCGCTCTGATCAACGCGCGTGACGGAGCAGAGCGCCTCGACAGTCAAGAATTGCTCTCGACGATCTTTCAGCTGATCGTCGCCGGTCACGACACAACCGCAAGTCTCATCGGCAACAGCCTCGTCGCCCTGTTCCGCAACCCGGCTCAGCTCGCGCAGCTCAGCGCCGACCCAACTTTGATCCCCAAATCCGTGGAGGAGTTCCTGCGCTACGACGCCCCGGTTCCTCATTCGACGTTTCGCTACACGGCGGCGCCGCTCACTCTCGGAGGTGTGGCGATCCCCGCCGGTGAACAGGTCATCATCTGCCTGGCCGCGGCGAACCGGGACGCGGGTCGATACGCCAGCCCCGAGACGCTCGACCTTGACAGGGACGAGGCCCGTCACCTCGCGTTCGGGCACGGCATCCATCACTGTCTCGGTGCACCGCTGGCCCGGATGGAGGGCCACGTTGCCCTCGCGTCTCTCCTGCGCAGGTACCCGGAGATCTCCCTTGCCATACCGGCGGCAGACTTGCACTGGGGGCACGGCGACGGCCTCGTCCTACGCGGCCTGTCCGAGTTGCCGGTCATCCCCGGCCCGGCCCTCCCGAGGTCACGACCGTGAGCAAGGATCCGGAGGTTTCCCCTCGGCTCGACGACAGTTGGCGCGGGGTCGACGAGGGCTGGGGCCGGCGAGCCGTGGACTTTTCCACCCTCGCCGAACCGGCCAACTGCCGCGAGTACCTCGCCCTGCACCACCGCCTAGGCGTGGATGCAGGTGACAGGCTGCTCGACGTCGCCTGCGGAGCGGGCCTCGCGGTGGAGCTCGCTAGCCTGCGGGGCGCCCGGTGCGCCGGAATCGATGCGTCGCCTCGCCTCGTCGCCGTGGCCCAGGACCGCAACCCCGACGCCGATCTGCGGGTCGGAGATATGCACGTCCTGCCCTGGGACGACGACGCTTTCGACGTCGTGACCAGCTTCCGTGGCATCTGGGGGACGACCCCCGGAGCGATTAGCGAGGTGCACCGTGTCCTGGTGCCGGGCGGCCGAGTCGGGATCACGGTCTGGGGTCACATCAAGGCATCACCTGGCGCGTGGGCACTGGCGCCGTTCTCTCTCGCCGCGGCCCCAAAGGTGCAGAACCAAGCCGCCATGGTGGCGCTCGGCCGGCCGGGTGCCGGCGAGAAGCTCCTTCAGGATGCCGGCTTCAGCGAGGTCGAGCGCTTCGACATCCCCTTCGTGTTTGAGTTCGCCGATCCAGAGCTGTATGCACGAGCCTTGGCGTCGACCGGTCCGGCTTTTGAGGCTATGGAGTCGGTCGGCGAGGTGGCGTTCCAGCAGGCAGCGAAAGAGCTGGCTCGTGAGAAGGTCCGCGACGGCCTCCCACTCCGGGCGCCGGTTGCGGTTGTGGGCTACGTCGCCAGTAAGCCCGCGGTACGGGTCCCTCGAGGCAGCCGCACTGAGAGCTTCCGAGCCGACGAGTTGGGTGCAGGCTTCCTCGCAATGCCGAGACACACGCCTGAGGCACAACGCCTGTTCGATCTCGACGTAGAAGGCGTTGGCTACGTGACGAACGTGTCACGACTGTGGGCGTACATGCCGACCACGCTCGAAGCCTTGTCCGACCTCATGTCCAAAGTGAATCAGGTCGGCTCGCTCACCCTCCGGCAGCGGGCTGTCCTCGTGACGGCAGCTGCATCGACAGTGGGTGACTCCTATTGCTCGCTGGCGTGGGGCAAGAAGCTCGCGGCCGATTTGGGATCGGAGGTTGCGGCGGCCGTCATTGGGGGTGCAGACGATGGTCTGGATGCTGAAGAGCGGGCACTGGCCCAGTGGGCTCGGGCCGTAGCCACCGACCCGAACGCCATCGAGGCCAGAGACCTCCAGGATCTGCGCGAGGCGGGCTTCGACGAGGAGCAGATCTTCGCCGTTACGGCCTTCGTGGCGCTCCGCCTGGCCTTCTCCACCATCAATGACGCGCTGGGGGCAGCTCCAGACTCCGAACTGGGCATGTCGACGCCAGCGCCGGTTCTGTCCGCCGTCACCTTTGGCCGCCCCCTGGAGCCTGGCCATGAGTAGACAGACGGCGGCTGCGTCAGCCGCCCTCCCCGGGGCGTTCTGGGAAGAGCGCTTCTTGGTGCCGGGATCGGCCGATCTGGGGAGAATCCCGTGACTCACAGGCGCGATTGCCCGCGCCGTCCGCGCAGGTGTTGTAGCCCCGCGAGGAGTTCCCCCGTCGGGCAAATGAGGAAAGGAGCAATCACATGACCACTACGGACACGCCAGTAAACAACGGCGTCAACGTCGAGTTCCTCTTGGGCGCCCGGGGGCTGCTCACCGATGCACCCCAGGCGGCGCAGTTCGAGTGGCGGGCAACCAGTGAGTGGCAGAACGGCACCCACAGTCGCTCAACGGTTGAGGGATTTTTCGGTCTCGGCGAGGAACAGAGCCACCGCACCCGGTACGTTTTTGACGCCGATCACCCAGAGGTCTTCGCCTCGGAGGACAATGGCGCGACTCCTGTCGAATACGTTCTCGTGGCCCTTGCCAGCTGCCTGACGGCCGGCGTCGCCGCGGTAGCACAGAATCGGGAGATCCAGTTGCGCAGCGTCTCGGCGACGATCGAAGGCGGGATGGACGTGCGCGGCATCCTCGGCATGGATAGCGATGTCCGCAATGGCTTCAGCGACATCAAGGTGACCTACGACATCGACGCCGACGCGTCACCCGACGACATCAAGGCGCTGGTCGCACAGTCGCAGAAGCGCTCGGCCGTGTACGACATCATCACGAACCCCACCAACGTGAGCGTTCAGGTTCGCTGACCGAGATCGGTCTCGGATTAGTAGGGCAGCTCTATGCGCACTACCACCGTCGTGATCGGGGCCGGTCACAGCGGGTTGGCGATGAGTGGGTGCCTCTCAAAGCGCTCGATCGATCACGTCGTCCTCGAACGACACGAGGTCGCCAACTCTTGGAGGACCGAGCGGTGGGATTCGCTACGTTTGCTGACGCCGAACTGGCAATGCCGCCTTCCCGGGCACTCTTACGACGGCAGCGATCCCGACGGCTTCATGACGATGCCCGAGGTCGTCGAATTCATCACGGACTACGCGGAAATTTGTCGCGGCGCCGGTGATGTCGGGCTCGCCGGTCCTCTCGGTGCGCCGTGTCAATGGCGAGTACCGCGTGACGACAAACCAGGACGAGTGGCAGTGCGAGACGGTCGTCGTCGCTACCGGCGCCTTCAACTCACCCCATGTCCCGTCTTTTTCGGACGCGGTGCCATCGTCGGTGGCGATCTTGACCCCGTTGGAATACCGGAATCCAGAGCAGCTCGGGGAGGGCGGCGTGCTCGTGGTTGGCGCATCGGCGACTGGAGTACAGATCGCGGCCGAGATCCAGCGCTCCGGCCGTCAGGTCACTGTCGCTGTGGGCGAGCACGTCCGCGGGCCACGCGTGTATCGGGACCGGGACATCCACTGGTGGATGGAAGCGGCCGGCGTGCTCGACGAACGCTACGACGAGGTCGACGACATCGTACGGGCGCGGCGCGTGCCCTCCATGCAGCTCGCAGGCTCGCCCGAACGGGCCACATTCGACCTCAACTCGCTCACGAGCACCGGCGTAAAGTTGGTCGGCCGACTCGCTGGCATCAACGGGAGTCGGGCCCAGTTTTCCGGATCCTTACGCAACAAATGCGAACTTGCAGATCTCAAGCTCGGACGGCTGCTCGACACCATTGATGAGTGGGCGTCTGCGAACGGCCTGGACAGCTCGGTGCCGCCGCCTCACCGGTTCTCTCCAACGGTCGTGGATGCCTCCCCGCCCCTGGATCTCGATCTCGCCAACGGTGAGATCGAGGCGATCATTTGGGCGACAGGATTTCGCCCGGATTATTCCTGGCTCGACGTCGCAGTCCTAGACGGCAAGGGGATGATCCGCCACGACGGAGGCGTTGTCGAATCGCCCGGGATGTTCCTACTCGGAACCCCGTTTCTGCGCCGGCGCAAGTCGAGCTTCATCGACGGAGCCCGAGTCGACGCCAAAGAACTCATCGTGGAACTGACCGCTTACCTCGATCGTCGGGCCTCCTCGGCCAGGGATTGACTACTGCCGACAAGAGAAAGCCACAATTGGTGCGGCGTGAAGGGACGAGTGGCGGATTACACCACTCCCGGTCCGGCGCGACCCTTCACTCCGTTTTAGTCGGGGCCTTCGCCGCAGCCAGGATCTCGTTGGCCAGCACACGGGCCCGATTCGAGGCCACCGAGGCTCCCGACTCGTCGCCCATACCGGTAAGAGCCTCGGCGTACTTCGACCACGTATAGGTGCTCATTTCCCTCACCCCGAGGCGCTCGTTCACGAGCGCACGGGCAACGTCCAACCGTGGAGCGCGGATCGCTGATTCAAGAAGAGTGCGCTCCATTGCATCTCGTTGCGCATGGCTACCGCCGAATTCGTGGAGTCGGGTCCGTACAGGCCAGAGCTCGCGGAGGACCTGCTCGTAAGCGCCGTCTCCGAACGCCAGGAGGCTGCGACAAACCGGAAGACCGACCCTGCTTGTCATGATCCAACTCGAGGACTCGTGATCATCCCTCTCGACGAGTCCTTCCAGGTCCGCGACGAGGTCTCGGCCGCGCTCGAGGTCCCCGGCACCGATGAAGGCCATGGTGGCGTGCATGTCGTTGAATGGGTAATACCCGGACGTCAGCAGCCGTCCCCAAGCATCGGCCAGTGGCCGCCAGCGATCACCGACCGCTTGACCCTCGAGATGCAGGCGCCAGAGCAGGGCCGAGGCGTCCAGCAACTCGAGCGCCACATCCTCCGAGCCGCCGTGGTGCAGCACCCTGTCGTAGACCGCCAACGCGCCCGGCACGTCGTCTCCCTGGAGCAAGTAGAGGGCGTAGTGCCAGGAGTTGTGGACGTTCAGGAAGTTCCCGGCGGACCAGTTCGCGTGCCGTGCCCGCATGAACCGCACGCCCTCCGCGATCCGACCCTGCATCTCGTACGTGTGCACCATGGCGTGGATGCCCCAGACGTCGTCATGATTAGCCTCGACGGCACGCTGGGCCATCTCCTCGGACAGCCCGTAGAGGTTGCACTCCTCGAGGCCGAATGCGTACATGCCCTGGACGAACCCGTAAAGCCGATCATGGGGCGTCCACGCCCACATCGCCCGGCCGATCCGGTCACGAAGACTGACTGCGTCGCCGGTGAAGAAATCGATCTGATGGCCGACGAAGAGGGCGAGGAGATCGCGAGGCCATAGCAACGAGATGTCCGCCAGGATTGCACCTGTCCCCATCATGTCACCGGCCAACCACAGCCCGGCCGCCGCCAGATGGGCTTGCTCTCGGGGAGCCAGCGCGTCGGGGTTGCCCGCGATGCCTCCCAGGGCGGCGCGGGCGTCCGCGACGCTAGGCGCTTCGGTCGACATCAGCGACAAGTACGCCCCTAAGACACCGGCCATCGCGCATCGAGGGTCGGCAGCACGGGCTGACGCTTGTGCTTCGATCACCTCGGTCTGGAATCGCACGAGATGATCCAACGCCCGGTCATAGAAGACGGATGCCTCGGTGGAGCCGGTGAAACTGAGGCCCTGCGTGTCCATTCCCATCGGCACTCGCCTTCCTTGCGGCAGTCGCGGCTCGCGCCGGGCCCGAGACGGCAGCGTAGCTAGACCGCTTGTGGCCGCCGCACGCGTGTCGTTCGACCGCAGTCGACGATCGCTCGCGCCGAGGTTGATGGCGCATCCCGCGCACGTTGGCAATGAGAATTGGCAATCGAATGGGATCTACTGCAGGGATCCAGGCAGACGGGCTGGAATGATTGACCAGCTCGGGAGGATTGAGGCGGACCCGACAGGACAGCCTGGACAGACCGCATCGGCGTCCGGAGCAGGTGGCGCAGGTTCGAGTCGTGCCGTGGGCAACTAACCGAGCGAATCAGGAGAGAGCAAGGACCGCGAGCCACGGCCACGACACAACCGCCGCGCACCCTGAGCCATCCGGTTTGGTCCGGCAACAACATCTCGAAGTATCCCACGTCAACAGGATAGGTACCCGGACAATAACGATCGAATGCTGGTGCCGCCCGCAAGTGAGTCCCTTCTCTACTGGATTGAAGTGTCCCCAACCGCCGGCGATGCACTGCCTCGCACCTATTGAGTCAGTCAGAATCAGGTCGGTCAGTAGAGCTTGGACCCTGCGGAGAAAGCCCAAGCGTGGATCTGGCTACGAAGGACGAGCTATCACGTCGGATGTAATCCGCACGCCCAGCCCATCCACATACAGCGGGGCGATCACTTGGCTTAGGGACCGGCAGTACTCGTCGTATCCGACAGCCTCGATCGCAGGCACAGACGGCCCGGCGGCAGCCACGGCGCGCGCCGCAGTAGCCACGTCACTCGTCCTCGCACATTTCAGCTGTGGTTGACCAGGGGGCCCTGCGTAGCTAGCTCGACGCCAGCATGGGCTAGCCCAACCGGTATTCGAGGCGATGTGTACTCACATGGAGCGCGCGGAGGATCTGAGGGCCTCGGTTTCGCGGTTCGCATGGCTCACGCCGCCGGTTCGAGGTGGGCGGCCTCGTAGTCGGCCGGGCTGAGCATCTTGCAGTAGCTGTGACGGCGCTTCGGGTTGCACCAGGCCTCGATCCAATCGAAGATGGCGAGGGCCAGGTGCCGTCGACTCGTCCAGTGGTGCTCGTCGAGCAGCTCGAGCTGGAGCGTGCCGAAGAAGCTCTCGGCCACCGAGTTATCGAAGCAGTCACCCACCGAGCCCATCGAACCGAGGAGTCCTGCTCCCCGCAGCCGCCGGCCGAAGGCCCACGACGTGTAGGTGGACCCGTGATCGGAATGGGCGATGGTGGAGCCCTTCGGAGGACGCCGACGCCAGATGGCCATCTGCAGGGCGTCCACCACGAGCTCCGAGCGGATGTGATCGGCGATCGACCAGCCGACCACGATGCGACTGAAGGCGTCGATGACTACGGCCAGGTAGACCTTGCCCTCGGGCGTGGGGTGCTCGGTCACGTCCATCACCCACAGCTGGTCCGGTCCCCCCGGGTCGAACTGGCGGTTCACCAGGTCGTCGGCTGGCTCGGCGGCGAGGTCGCCGGCGGCGATGGATTCCGCAAATCCGGGCCTCGCGCATGAGCCGTTCGATGCGCTTCTTCGAGCACCGGACGCCCTGGCCGAGCCGCAGCTCGGCGCGCACCCTCGGCGAGCCATAGGAACGTCTCGACATGTGGTGAATGTCGACGACGGTGTTGGTCAGGTAGGCATCGTCGAGGTCCCGGTCGCTCACCGGGTTGGCCTGCCAGGCATAGAAGCCAGAGGTCGACACCTTCATCACCCGACAGCAGGCTGCAACGGGCAGATCCGCGCAGCCCCGGGCGATGAAGATGTGGATCATTTTGGGAGGGCGTTGCTCTCCTTGGCGAACCATGCCGCCGCACGCTTCAAGATCTCGACTTCCATCTCGGCGGTCCGCAGCTTGCGCCGAAGCGCCACCAGCTCGGCGCGCTCGTCGGTGGCGAGTCCTCCGCGCGTGCCGTCGTCGATGTCGGCCTGCTTCATCCAGGTGCGCAGGCACGAATCGGAGATGCCCAGGTCCTCGGCGATCTGAGAGACGGGCTTTCGTGCAACCGGGCCAGTTCGACCGCCCGCTGGCGGAACTCGGGTGGATGGGGTCTGGGCATGTGGACATCCTTCCAAGAGACGGCTCTCGACGCCTCATGTTCGGTGTCCGCCAGACCGGGGGAAGCTCAACCTCAGTGTCGCAGTCGCGGCGGTAGAGGAGTTGGCCTCGGAAGGTGACGCGCCACCAACGAGCGACTAGTCATCGAGCACCGTCGCCGTTACCCGTCCTGGTTGGCTCCGGCGCCCTTGGCACATGAACAACGACGGACCGGCCAGGACATCGAGGCTGGCCGCTGACTATGAGCCGTTAATGAAGAGCCCACACAGTAACTTTGTGTGATCGTGGGGGACTCCACCGACATGAAAGCCGTTCCAGCCAGCGCCACGACGACAAAGAAGCCGTCCTCCATCGAACGCATTCAGCGTTTGGAGAAGCTGGAGCAAGAGCGACTCGAAGAGCAAGAACGCAGGGAGGAACGGCGGCGCCAGGCGATCGCCGGAGCAAAGCCATCGGGCGGGCGCCACGATCTCGTCGACCGCATAGAACAGGTCACGAAGTTCCCGATGGCCCTCCTGGGGGTCGCCTGGCTCATCGTTGCCATCATCGTCCTCACCACTGACGTCAACGGCTCTGCCTCTAAAGTCCTCGTCGCCGGCCTTTTCCTGCTCTGGGTCATCATGCTGGCGGAGTACCTCGTGCGCCTGGTGGTCACTCCTGACACCCCCGGCTACGTCAGGCGGCGGTGGGTAGAGCCGGCGACCGTGGTGATGCCCCCCCTCCAGGGCTGGCACGTTGTCGGGATCGAGAAGATGGGCATCCTCTTGCACGAGGGGGAGCTGCGAGTGGAGTCCATCCTCAAGCACCACAGCCTCTTCCGGGTGCTCATCGCCGTCGCGGGAACCCTCATCGTTGGGGCATGGTTAGTGCTGCTCTTTGAGGAGAAGGCCAAGGGGAGCAACATCCACGATTACCCCGACGCTCTATGGTGGGCCATCGTTACTGTCACCACCGTGGGTTACGGGGACCGATACCCCGTGACCGAAGGCGGCCGGGTCGTGGCCGTGATCTTGATGCTGGTGGGAATCGGCCTCATCGGCACTCTGACCGCCACTGTTGCGTCCGTCTTCATCAAGGAACACACCGACGCCAACAAGGAAGAGTTCAAGAAGGGTCACGCTGATCTGGGCCAGCAGCTATCGCTGATCAGTGGCCGGCTGGCCGACGTCGAACGTCGGCTCGGGGCAACGCCGACGGAGGTGGCGACGGTGGATGCGGCGGCAGACGCCGAGGCCCCTGCGAGCGGGCCAGTCGAACCAGATCAGTGAACGTCTTGACTCGCCCCGCCATCCCCAGAATCGTCTGTCACGTCGTTCCGCCGCAGCCCGTTCGTCGACAAGGGATTGATGGACGAGGCTCAGTTCATCCATATCAACAACGGTCAACAGTTCCCATGTGATACTTCGTTCATTCCAGAATTGTGACGGCGAGGGAACTGGGACGTTGATTCAGTCTGTATCGAGGAGCTTTCTCGAGCGGCTGTGAAAGCGAGAGATCAGGAGTAATGCCATGAAACGAGGTCTCATTCTTGGGTCGCTGCTCGTCGCCGTTGGTCTCTTCATACTCGTAGTTGTCTTCTGGACTGACTCTGCTCACTGGTTCCTCCGCTATACCGGTTCAGATGCGGAGTCGGGAACCTGGTACGGGTTCTGGTCGGGCTTCGGCGGTGCAATTCCTGACTTCCTCATCCTCGGCAGCATCATCACCATCTATCGCCATCACAATTGCCACGTCAAAGGATGTCTACGACTTGGGAAGCCGGTCGAAGGCACCCCATATCTTGCGTGCCCGGCGCACCATCCGGCACATGAAGGCAACAAGCGATCAGTGTCAGAGGATGTCATCAAGCTCGCCCACAAGGCCCATCTCGAGCGCGAGGCGGCGTCGTGATTCTCGTGCCTCTGGGGGGACAGAATCCTGTTCATCGTGGAGTATTTCATGCCACCGAAGATTCGATACTTCGGGTTGGGCCGTGGTGCATGTTGTACGGATTCCGAGGTTCGGCGCCGCACAACAAACGCACGCGCCATTGACAACTGCGGTCCGTCACGGTTGATTGTCGCAAATCGAATTCGTCGATCATGCTGCATCAATTTGCAAAGGTGCAGGTAGGCGAATTGGGCCTGCTTTTTTTGCACGGTCCGGGTCGCGGGATCGAATCCCGTCGTCCGCTCTGAAGTCGTACCAGATCAATTGGTGTTGGTCGGGGACGAGTAGTCGAATTCGCTGCCCATCACTGCTCGCGACTAGCCATCACGAACCGTTCAAGGTGGACGCGTCGGCTGTCGATGCGTGGTTCGTGACGGATCGGATCCGCCAACGGGGCGAAAATTCTGGGGAGCTAAATGCGCACGGACTCGACTGACTGAGAGCAGTCACGAAACAGGTGGTGGGTTTTCTTCGGCGCTGGCTAGAAGAGTCAGGTCCCAGTCGCACACGAGGCAAGCATGGTGAAACGCTGATCTGGAGAAATCGAGTCCCACTGCATGCGGGGTGGGACTGTTGCACAGATCGTCCCAATAGAGGATGTACTCGCCGAGTGTTTGGTCCCAGTGGGCGGACGAGGGGGAGAGGGCACCATTCGCGAAATGCTCGGGTGCAGGGTGCGCATAGGCGTACATCGCCGCCCGCCCGGATCTCTGATCGCCAGGCCACCAACCGATGGCAATCTCCTGTGCATCCATCGAATTGCGCGTAATGAAATCGTTGGCCGGAGGAGTAGCCGGCAGACCGGAGAAGAGACTCACGGCAAGATCGAAAGAGCCCCACCAGGCATTGACTGGAGTGGAGCGCCCCCGATAGGGAGCGCGAAATGCGGCGAGAACGAGCGCTGCCTCGGTAGCGGCTGAGAAGTAGGAACCGACCTGGTCTTCGTCGTAGCGGGCATGGTCATCGTCCTCATCCAGTGGAACGGACCAGGGAATCTCTTGAGGAGTGGGATCGATCTGGACGGCACCCACAAGGTCACCGATCGCACGCAGCACCTCGCGGGTGACTACACCAACGGGGCGATTGGGCGCGAGCGCAATGCGTCGACCCTTCCCTTTGCTCGGCTCGATGATCACCTCATGGACCCGAAGATCTAGAGCCACGACGAATGAACCCGATCCGTCCGGCGCTGGAAGAGGAGAAGTCTCCCACCCACGCGCCGTCAGGCGGAGGGCTGCGTGTTGCAGCTGCGGTTCGGGTGGGGCAAGCCTGACAGCGAGCTTGCCGAGGACCTGTGTGTGGGCATGGAGCGTGTCACACGTCTCGCTCCACCCGTCGTAGGCGGCCATCGGATGCCACGGCAGCACAACTTCACGTTACCAACTGAGTGGGTATCGGCGGATACCGAGTGGGGATTGTCGTCTCCGGTGAACCTTCAGGAAAGTGCTTCGATCACGGCGGCGAAGTCCGGCCACTCCCCGCCAGCATCAATAACGGTAGTCAAGAGAGCTTCGGCTGCGGGTCCGACCCGCACACCAACACCGGTCTCTTCGGCCAGATCGATGGCGAGGCGGAGGTCCTTACGGGCCAGTGTCGGTGAGAACCAACCTGGATGCATCGGATCGAGCAGACTGTCCAACCGGAGATTGCTGGTGAGACTCAACACGGGGCTGTCGGCAAGGAGGGTCCTTAGGAACTCGTCGGGGATTGCCTGCTGTCTGGCCGTGGCGATGGCCTCGGCCAGCGAAGCCACGCCCGTAATCAACAACGAGTTGGCCAAGATCTTCATCGTTGCCCCGGTTCCGGCCGGCCCACAGGTGGTATAGCCGGACCCAAGGTCATTCCACAGGGGTTCAATGGCAGAAATCGCTGGGGCGGGACCGCCGATAAGGAACCTCCCGAAACCACCAGCAATCATCTCTGGCGATCCCATCACCGGAGCGTCAAGGACCCGACCCTCAGGTCCCAGCTCGGCAAGGCGTCGGGCAGTCTCCGGAGAGACCGTGCTGACGTTGGCAAACACGGCATCGGGTTCGAGCGATGCCAACACACCATCGTCGCCCAGGCACACGTCGAGGACGGCTGCGTCGTCGGCGAGCACGACGAGAACGGCGTCAGCACCCCTTGCTGCCGCCATGGAAGTGTTGGCCTCGATGGCACCCGTGGCCACAAGGGCGGCGACCCGACCCGGGGTGCGATTCCAAATGGTCGTCTGGTGACCAGTTTCGATTGCCCTGGCCGCGAAAGCCCGGCCCATATTGCCCATTCCCAAGATGGCGATTCGCATCGGGCCACCCTAGGTTCGCCGGGGAGAATCCAAGCGGGATTCCCTGGTGCCTGATCCCCGGGCGGTTAGGCCAAACACCCAACCGCGAGGTCGCCGCATCCGGTGCTGCCAGATGCCGAGTGGGACTTTCCGATTCCAAGGACGCTCGCCTCGCCGAAGTGCATTAGGGGACATGGGGCCCCCCATGGCTCGTCCTCCGGCCTTCCCGCTGCTGAGCCCTCCCGAGTCTGGCGGTTCAGCTGCCAGTGTGTGGTGCACGTGGTACGGAACTGCAGCTACTCGCGGCCCTTTGTGGTCAATCGAAATTGCCGATCGAGCTGCGTCCCTTTGCAAAGGTGCAGGTAGGGGAGTTGGGCCTGCTTTTTCTGCCAAGGTGAGGGTCGCGGGTTCGAATCCCGTTGTCCGCTCCAGAGAATTCCCAGCTGGGAGAGAAAGAGACGGGCAACGCGACGGCCCCGAACGGACACGGCGGGCAGAGCCACCCGAACCGGGAAGTCCGCGCAGCAGTCCGCGCAGCAGCCGGAATAGGCGCAGAGGAGTGACACTCACCAGGTGTACCGAGGCTTCGTCACGACGGGCTACGAAGCATCGCGCACGTCGCCGTCCTCGTTGCGCCTGAATCACAGTTCTAACGTGGCTCGGCGCTGCGAAACAGCTCTGGCGAGGGTCACCAGGAGTTCGGAGGTCTCGTCCCAACCGATACAGCTGTCGGTGATGCTCTGGCCGTAACGGAGAGGTGAGACATTGCCTGGGGCGAGGTCCTGACGGCCGGCAAGCAGAAAGCTCTCGAGCATCACACCAGCGAGCCCTGACTCCCCCTGGCTGATCCGCTCGGCGATCTCCCGAACGACAACCGCCTGGCGGCAATGGTCCTTGCCGCTGTTCCCGTGGCTCGCGTCGATCGCGACCCGCCGTCTGAACCCGGCTCTGGACAGTCGCTCGAGCGCGTCCTCGACGTGGCTCTTCGCATAGTTCGGTCCAGCGTCACTGCCACGTAGGACCACGTGACAGTCCGGGTTTCCACTGGTCGAGATGACCGCGGCGGACCCGTCGTCGTCGACCCCGAGGAACGACTGGGGACGAGCCGCGACCGAGACACCGTCTACCGCGCTCTGGACCCCGCCGTCGATCGAGTTCTTGAATCCGACCGGCATCGAGAGTCCGCTGGCGAGCTGGCGGTGAACCTGGCTCTGCGACGTCCGTGCTCCGATCGCACCCCAGGTCACGGCGTCGGCTATGTAGTGCGGGGTGGTCGGGTCGAGGAATTCGCAGCCAACCGGCAATCCCAGCGAGAGGATCGCCACGAGGAGGCGGCGTGCCACCATCAGGCCTTCGTCGACGTGGTGGCTCCCGTCAAGCCGCGGGTCGTTGACCAGACCTTTCCAGCCGACCGTCGTGCGCGGCTTCTCGAAGTAGACGCGCATGACGACAAGCAGATCCTCGTGCAGCCCCCTGGCCAACGCTTCGAGCCGGCAGGCGTACTCGAACGCGGCGTCGGTGTCGTGCACCGAGCAGGGCCCCACGACCACGACTACGCGGTCGTCTCGACCGTCGAGCACGTCCGCCAAGGCGTCACGACTCGTACGTACGAGTCCCTCGTTCTCTCGGGTGAGCGGCACGGCCTCGCGGACTGTCCGCGGTGAGACGAGCGGGATGACTTCGAGGATGTGTCGGTCGAGAATCGGATCGGTCCGGTTCACGGTGTTTCCTTTCCGCAAGCCGACCGACCTACCAGGCGCCCGGCTTGCCGCTTCTGGGCAAAAACAAAAGGCAGAGGCGATCGCCTCTGCCTTTCTCAGCCGGTCCTGGGAGTGGGGTGGTTCAGTGCGTGATGGCGCTCCGAAGCCCGCCCAGGGCCGGCTCGTCAAACCACCAATAGCACCTCACGTCATAGACGTTACCAGGCTCGGGTCACGATCCCCAGCGTCGAGGAGTCCGCGGATCGGCTTCTGGCGGCAGCCGCACCTCGACGAAGCCCGCACGATCCCCTCAGCGGCGTCATGGTGCAGTGTCCAAGGGCGGCCTCTTCGAAGGCTTCGAATGGACCGACCTCGCAGCCCAGATGAGCACGAAGGCTTTCGGGCGCGAGGATCTGACGATCGAGGCCAAGTTCGACGGCAAGACGAGCAACCGGTGACACAAGCGCATTCGCACCCAGCAAAGACCTAGAGTCTCCAAAACCCCAGGTCGGCATCGAATTTCGGCCGTACGACGGAATTGACGGACTGCCGGCCGGGTTAGAGCCGTGATGTCGGACGATTCCCCCGCGTCGGATGCCAATGTCCTCTCCCCGCCCAACCAGCACCGAGTTCGACGACTTCTAGGAGCGCCATCTGCCGTCGATATCGGCTTACGCCCGCCGGCGCGTCCTGGGCGACGACGCCGAGGACATCGTGGCCCAGGTCTTCCTCGTCTCCTGGCGTCATGTCACCCAGATCCTTTCTCTCACCCCACACAACCGCCCCTCTGGCTCGCCCCCGCCCCCTCTTCCCGGTTCGGGTAGCTCTGCCGGCCGTGTCCGGTTCGGGGCCGTCGCGTTGCCCGTCTCTTTCTCTCCCAGAGAATTCCCAGCTAAGGGCGTTAGAAGCGGCCCGATACGACCTTCCATGAGTCGAAACGAGGGACGTGCACCACATTTGCACCACATCCGTTTGTCGTTTTGCCCCGCAACGTGGTTGACCCTCACATTTCGCCAGTGAAGGTCACGTCACTCATAGCAGTGCTCAGGGCGCTGGTCACGTCGACCCTCACAGCGAGGTGGTTAAGGCCCACGAATACCGAAAGCCCCGCCGGCGGCCCGTGCCGCGTCCAAGATCAGCTGCGAGATCTGCTGTAGGTGGGTGATCATTGAGAGGTGGCCTGAGTCGATCTCGACCGTCGTGGCATGCATGCGCTGAGCCATGAAGTGCTGCAGTTCTGGCGAGATGGTGCGATCCCGCTTTGACACTGCGTACCAGGGTTTTGACCTCCAGGCCGCCTCGGCCGTTCGGTCAGCGAACAGCGTGTCGGACACTCTTCCTTGCACCGCGTAGAGGGCACGGGCTCTCACCGAGTCGACACCGTTGGCGAAGTCGTTGAGGAACGCCTCTTCTGTCAGTGCCCCGAACTGGTCCTGAAAGACGAGTCCCGCGCTGGCCGGAGGCGTCGGGAACTCTTTGGCCAGCGCTGTGTAGTCCTCACCAACATCGGGAGCGCGGGCGGCGACGTAGACCAGCCCCACGACGGATGGGTGTGTCCCCGCTTCTGTGATCACCGTACCGGCGAATGAGTGACCAACGAGGATGGTCGGTCCATCTTGGAGGCCCAAGACGTAGCGAGTGTGGGCCACGTCGTTGGCAAGCGAAGCGAGCGGATTTTGAACGGCTGTGGGGATGAGTCCTGAGCGTTGTAAACACTCGATCACATCGAGCCACGACGACCCGTCGGCATAAGCGCCATGGATCATGACAACGTTGCGGACCGATCCCCCTCGGGCGTTGGAGAAGGATTGGGCGCTGAGAGGTTCGGCTTCCATCACATCTCCTCTGGCATTCGTTGAGGATTGGTATCGGACGATTCGAAGCCACGTTCACTCTGAGTCCCTTTCGGTACTCGATTGACCTGAAGGGTGTCATTGTCAATGCGTATGACGGACACCCATGTAAGACAGCTCCGCCGTCTGCGGTGGGAGAACATGTTGGCCGCGCTGGCCAGCTCGGCCTGTACTTGGCGCTGCGTTTCGAGTATCTGGTCAGCCCAGAGCATATGCAGCGTGGCCCGAAGTTGATCGCCGCGACGCCTGGCACTGCGTCGTCGACGGCCTTTCTGAGTTCGGCCTGGCTCGCGGTCGATTGTGAGGTGGCACCCTTCACGTCCTAAATTCAATACAAAGCATGGGCGAGTCGTCGCCTCGGCGTCCAGGCGTTGTGGCGTGTGGCGAGGGAGGGACATGATCGATCTCGGGCTCGAGGGCAAGCGGGCTGTCGTCTCGGGGGCGGGTTACCTTCCGACGAGGGCAGGCCACGGCCGCCACACTGCCTTGACGCTGGCCGCCGCCGGGGCGGTGTTGGCGTGCATCGATCTCGACGAGGGCCGGGCCGCCTCCATCGTGAGCGAGATCGAGGGCGCCGGGGGAGTTGCCTATCCCATCGTGGCCGACATGACCGAGCGCGATCAGGTGGCCCGGGCGATCGGTGCAGTCGTCGACGTGCTGGGGGGCATCGACGTCTGCGTCGACATCATCGGCGGCGCTACCTGGAACGCGGTCGGTGACGTGACTCCGGAGGAATGGAACTGGACAATCGAGAACAACCTGACCCAGGTCTTCACGCTCTTCCAGGTGGTCGGCCAAGTGATGGTACGGCAGGGCACGGGCGGGTCGATGGTGGCCCTGACCTCGGTGGACGGGACGGTCGCGGCCGCCTTTCACGCCCCTTATGGCGCCGCCAAAGCGGGGGTCATCTCGCTGGCCAAGTCGTTCGCCTACGAACTGGGACGCCATGGGATCCGGGTCAACGCCGTGGCGCCCGGCAACGTGGGAACGGGCAATGACGATCAGCCCGACGGCGTCTGGGCGGCGGACGACATCAATCCTTTGACCGCTCCGAGGGCCAAGGACATCGCCAATGCCGCGCTCTTTCTATCGTCGGATCTGGCCGCCCGGATCACCGGCCAGACGCTCATCGTCGACGGCGGTGCCAGCATCCGCCAAGCATGGAAGATCACGGCCGAGAACTTCCATCTCTTGAGAGCTGAGGAGTGAATTCGGGCGCCTGGCGTCACGATCGACCACCCAGAAACTGAGCCGCAGCCGAAAGTAGACCTGGGCTTGGCGGGGACTCCGGCCCCACTCCCGCCGCCGGTGGCCAGCTAGCCGGGCGGATCATGGGCATAGGGGGGTCCAAGGCCAAGGTGTACGACGAGGACAAGCCGACGGCCCGCTTTCCGCCACGCATATCCCCGAAATGGAATCCTGACGCCGATAAATTGTCTGACATGGCCAAGCAGCGCTGGACTGTGGAAGAGCAATCGTTGTGGTCCGATGCATCCCAGGTTTTCAGCAATACGCAGCGAGTCGACCTGTTTAACGACCCTAGGTGGGAGAGTTCATCGCCTTCGCCCTCAAGATGGACCGTGACAGAGGAGGTCAAGGGCTCCCTCGGCAGCACGATCGGCAAAGCCGCAATGTTCTGGCGCGGTCTCTTGAAGAAGGGCCTTCACAGCCGCAGTTGAGAGTTGGACCTGAACAGGACTGAAGGGTCCAAGTGATTCGTGTGTCGATTGGCCAGGCAGGACGCACCGGGCCAGGCTCGATGTCCATGGCGCTCTCCTGAAGATGGGGGTGCTGAAAACCTGTGGGTGCCGAAAACGACATCCGGCAGTGTCGACATGGACTTTCGATGGCGAGGCCACCATGGCGATTATCGAGCATGGACAAGGGGGCTAGAGGTCCAAATGAACCATTCACGTCCCGACAACCCTTTACTTATCGCGGTGCGCTGAACGCTGAGCTTCCGGGTTCGTACTTAGTCGGAGCGTGGACATCGCTATGGCACCTCCAGGTGCGGTACCAAGTCGCGGCGGATCGTGTCGTCTATCCAGCCATCCAAATCGACGTCCTGGCTGGCAACCGATGGCGCCGGTTGCCCTGGTCCAGGACGAGGTGTTCAACGTGCTGTTGCCTCGGCCGAGAAGCTGGAAGCGCCAGTCGGAGCACCTGGCTGAGGGAGAGGATGATCAGGCGGACGGTCACCCGGCCACTTTTTGCACCCGAGTTACAGCGGGGTTTGGCCTGGTAGGTGGTCGACTGCGAGGCGGCACCCTTCACCGTCGCCGGCGCGGCCAATCCGTCACTCGTCGCCGACCACCGCTGTTGTCGAGATCGCGCTGATGGCAGCGTTGGCCGGCCGCTAAGCAGAGCCCTGGACGGTGTCGAAGATCGGCCAGCCGATCTCGGTCCTCCAGGCCTGCTCGTCCCCGGTGTCGTGGCGGCCGACCACGTAGTACTCGCGGATGGGGCCCTCGATAGCGAGCGTGTGCTCACTTACGTAGGTCGCAAGCGCGCCATAGGAGCGATCCACGTCGGCGTGCGACCCGATGTGCGTGATCACCGCCAGCTCTACGGGCGGAGCTGTGAACGGCCCAACCCGGCCGACGGGTCGGACCTCGCCGTCCGCGGGGAGAAAGACGGTCGCCTCGCCTCGCTCCTCAGAGAACAGCTCGTTGGCGTAGATCCCTCCCGGAGCTCCGCCGCGGGCGATACCCTGCGCTGAGAGGGTGGCGCGGATCTCTCCGACCGCCCCCTGATACCAGGCGGCAAGATCGTCGACCTCAACCTTGGCGATGATCGCCGCCGCCGGGGTGGCCGGTATCCGGCGGTGCTGGATCTCAGCTGGCGGCGAGGGGTGTTCGAGAAGGTCGCGCAGGGATGCCACGGCGCGCTGCGTGTCGGCCAGGTTCTGTTCCAACCGCGTCAGATGAGCGGCGATGAGCTGGCTCCGGGTCGTCTGATCTGGAGCCCGCAGTACCGAGCCGATGTCCTCGAGCGGCATGTCGAGATCCCGGAATCGGCGGATCACCTGGGCGGTCGGGATCTGGTTGCTCGTGTACCGCCGGTAGCCGGTGACCGGGTCGACGTCGGAGGGCTCGAGTAGGCCAACCCGGTGGTAGTGGCGCAGGGTCTTTACGCTGAGGAAGGTGGCGCGAGAGAAGTCGCCGATCGTCAACGAGCCGGACATTCCCACAGTCTCGACCCTCCCCTAGTGGGAGAGTCAACCCGGCAACGGCCTCTTGACTCTCCCGCTGCGGCATCGCCCAGCGTGGACTGATCGCCACGAGGCCGATCAGAGCAAGGGAGAAGCCAGTCATGCCCATCGCCACCGAATTGAGCGGCGTCGTCACCGAGCACATCGCCGCCGTCAACGCCCACGACCTCGACCGGATCGTCGCCACTTTCGCCCCCGACGCCTACGTGAACGACAACCGGCGGGAGATCTGGGGCACCGAGGCCATCAGGGCCTTCATGGCCAAGGAGTTCGTCGGAGACCATGTCACGATGGAGGTGCGCGAGGTCTTCGACCACTACGGCGACATTATCGTTCGTGCCCGCTACGACGGCAGCTACGACAAATCCGACCTCCCCGACGAGCTCATCCTGACCAGCTACTTCGGAGTGTGTGACGAGAAGATCACCAGCCTCACGGTCATCTTCAACCAGCCGAGCCCGTACTAGCCGGCTGCGCGGCCGTAGCTCCGGGCCTGCCTCGGATCTGTAACCCGAAGGTCGAGATCGAGGGTGTCCTGCGATCACGCCCATCGCCAGCGAACTCCAAGCGCGTGGCCGGGGAATTCGAAGCGATCCGAAGCATGCTCGGAATTCGGGATCATGGAGATCCTGAAGCGAGGTGAACATGGAGACGAGAAGGAGCCGGTCGATGCTGCTGAGTTGACGAGCCAGTTTCGTTCGGACCAGCCCCTGCGCACTGTGGTGCTTCCCGATGGCTGCACCCTGAGGCTGGGTAGGCTGCGACGGGATCTCATCATTCGCGGCGAAGAGTTCGCCGATCTCGGGGGGCTGCATCCGGTTGAGTTGCGGCGGCCAGGCCAACCGACACAGAGATCCCCGCAGGCATCGTCGAGTGAAAGGCAGCCACCCCATGCGATCCGACATCAGACCAGGCGGCGTGTTCCCCGACTACTCGTTGCCGGATCACACCAACATCGTTCGCACACTCAGTGAGCTCCAAGGTGACGATCCGATGATCCTCACGCTAGCGCGAGGCAATTACTGTCCGAAGGAACACCAGCAGCACCTGGAGCTGACAGCGAACTATCCGAAAATCGCCGTCGCCTACACCCGGGTCGTCACCATCGCCACCGATGACCACCACACCCTGCAGGAGTTCCGGGGTTCAGTCGGCGCCCAATGGACCTTTCTCTCGGACCCAGCTCGGACGATCCAAAAGGACCTCGACATCCAGGAATACACCGACCCCGAGCACGATCCGATGATCCCCCACACGCTGGTGCTCAAGCCCGGACTCCTCATTCACAGCATCTACAACGGCTACTGGTTCTGGGGACGCCCGTCGTTTTACGACCTGTGGTCCGACTTGTGCGCTGCGTCGAGGGACATCCGTCCCGACTGGGACCTGAGTAAACCGGGATTGCGCGAGGCCTGGGATGCAGGCGACTATTCGAGCTTTCACGGTTGGGACAAACGGACCGCCAAGTCGATGCCCACATCGTATGAGTCCTAGAAGAATATGGATATGTCGTGTTGGGTGGAGGACGGCCTAGATCGAAGGGGTAGGTGGCAGTGGTGCGAACGCCGGTGTGCGAACTGCTCGGGATTGAACATCCGATTGTCTTGGCGGCGATGGTGGCGGTGCCCGAACTGGCGGCAGCGGTCTCGAATGCCGGTGGGCTCGGCATGGTGACGCTGACGTGGTCCGATCCGGCAGGAGACGTGGTTCGCGAGACGGCGGCGCTCACAGATCGTCCCTTCTGCGGCAACCTGGTTCTCACCTCCGATCAGCACCGTCGCCTCGATCAAGCCCTCGACGCCGGTTTGCGGATCGTGTCACTGTTTCTGGGAGATCCGGCTGGCTACATCGAGCGGGTCCACGATGCTGGCGGACTCGTTCTGTGCACGGTCGGAAGCGCCGAAGAGGCGCGGCGAGCGGTCGCCAGCGGAGTTGATGTCATCGTGGCGCAGGGTTGGGAGGCTGGGGGGCACGTGGGGGCTCAGATTGCGACACTCCCCTTGGTGCCCGCCGTCGTGGACGCGGTGGGGCCGGTGCCAGTGATCGCGGCCGGTGGGATCGGGGACGCTCGCGGCGTGGCCGCCGTCCTCGCCCTTGGCGCTCAGGCGGCGTGGGTGGGTACCCAGTTTCTGCTTGCCCAGGAGATGCCCATCCACCAGGAGTACCGCACTCGCCTGATCAAGGCGGTCGAGACCGACGCGGAGTGGTACCCCGACCTCTACGACGTCGACTGGCCGGACTCGCCCCACCGCGCCCTCCGCAATTCGACGGCCGAGGTGTGGGAGGCCGCGGGCCGGCCGCCTCTGGAGAGTCGGCCCGGAGTGGGCGATGTCATCGCGCATTTCGCTTCGGGCGAAGCAATCGTCCGTTACGAGCCAGCGCCGCCGATGGTTGGCACCACCGGGGACATTGAAGCGCTCTCCATGTGGGCCGGACAGAGCGTCGCGCTCGCCAGGCAGCCACGACCAGCGGCGGAGATCGTGGCTGAGCTCGTCTCGCGTTTGTGAGCCAAGCCGGCCTGCCGGCGACGGCGACGATCAGAGACTTGAGAGAGAGTCGTCATCGGTCCGCACGATTTACACCATGGCACCTGTGAGCTGCGTTCGTATTTCGCCGAGTGCTTCAAGGCCGGTGGTGGGCTCAAACTCGAGCACTGCACGGTGACCGACGACGGCGTGCATTGCGCCCTGGAATTCAACTGTGTTCGATGGATGAGCCGTGACCTGCACCCCAAGCTGGAATTAGGGTCTATGAGCGAAGTTCGGACGGTCTGCTGGCTGTCCGCCCGAATCTACGACGACATCGAAGCGCCCGTTTGACAGTTGTACATCGACTGGGAGATTGCAGCGACCTTACGTAACAACAAACGACCCAAAGGCAGACTCATCGCAGTCTAGTGGTCCCGCGGTAAGTCATTGTGATTTACGCGGCCATCAGCGGTCGGCCGTCGTAGGTCCAGCGGAACGGGGCCGCTCGTCGGTTGTAGTCCTTGATGAAGGCGATGACTCGTTCCGCCAGGTGGTCGACCGAGTCGAACTCAGCCCGGCGGAGTAGCCGTCGTTCGAGGATCGAGAAGAACAGCTCGACCTGGTTGAGCCAACTGGCATGGGTCGGGGTGAAGTGGAGGTGGACACATGGATGCTCGGTGAGGAAATCGTGCACCAGGTCGGTGTCGTGAGCCTTGAAGTTGTCGACGATGCAGTGCAGGTCGAGTCCTTCAGGAGTCTGGGCTACCAGGTCGCCGAGGAAAGAGACGAAGTTCTCGGACCTCGTCGAGTCGGCGACCCAGCCGGCCACCTGCCCCTCGTGGACGTCGAGGGCGGCGAAGAGGACGGCGGTGCCGTGGCGCTCGTACTCGAACTCCCGTCGGACCGGAGCGCCGGGCACTGCCGGCTTCGTGGGGTTGATCCGGGACTTGGCCTGCATGCCGGACTTCTCGTCCACGCTCCAGACCAGGGCGTTCTCGGGAGGATCGAGGTAGAGACCACAGACATCCCCCGCCTTCTCCCAGAAGTCGGGGTCGTGACTCGTCATCCAGGACTGGACCTGCCAGGGCTTGAGATCGAGAGCCGAGCAGATCCGCCAGCACTGGGAGGCCGAGATCGGCACCCCGTGCGCCGCCATCTGCTCGGCCAGTGCCTCCATCGTCCAGCGCGTCGTGCCGTCGACCGGCTCCTCGGTCACCAGTTTCACGAGCAAGAGCACGTCGTCGTGGTCATAGACGCACGGACGACCACTCCGTTCGAGGTCGTCGAGGCCGGCGAGCCCGTACTCGTCATAACGTTGCCGCCACATGCCCACCTGGTTGTAGTGCAGGTCGACGGTCACACCGATCTCGCGGTTCGTGCAACCGTCGGCGGCCATCAACACGATGCGGGCCCGCTTCGCCACCCGTGCTTCCACCGTGCCTGCTCGGGTCCACGACTCGAGGATCGAACGGTCACCCCTGCGCAGCTTCAATGGAAGTAGTCGCATTCCGACACCTAACCAGATCAGCGTTACTTACGCGTGGATGCACTAGTTAGCTGTAGTGCCCTGCCAGGTTCCTGACACGGCTCACCGGTGGCCCGCCGATGGCCGTGTGGTATCGGTGATGGTTGTAGACGTGGAGCCAATGGGCAAGCCGGCGGTTGCGCTGGCCTTCTGATGTCCATTTCCGGGCATAGGCCCACTCGGCCAGCAAGGTTCGGTTGTAGCGCTCAACCTTGCCGTTGGTCTGGGGTCGATACGCCCGAGTGAAGGTGTGGCGGGTTGGGCCGAGCGCTGTCCGGAACTCGGAGGATCGATAGCAACCACCGTTGTCGGTGAGCACGCGCTCGACCCTGATGCCGCGCAGAGCGAAGAACGCAGCGGCACGGCACCAGAAGGCAGCCGCCGTTGCCCCTCGCTCATCATCGAGCACCTCGGAGTAGGCAAGGCGGGAGTAACCATCGACCGCCGAATGGACGAAGGCGTAGCCGACCTTGGTCTTGTGCCAACGACCCCGCTCGTTCGCCCGGCCGTTTACCCGCCAGCCACCGCCTCTGGGGATCCGGCCCAGTTTCTTCACGTCGATATGGACGAGCTCGCCCGGGCGGGCCATCTCGATCCGCCGGATCGGCTCCCGGGTGACTCGATCGAGATGGTCCAGGCGGTTGAGACCCTGGCGCACCAAGACCCGGTGCACGGTCGAGGGATGCATGTCCACGATCCCGGCAATGCGGGCCGGTCCCAACCCCCGGTTGCGCCGGAGGGTCTCAATGCGGCGCTCCTTGCTGGCCTTCGTTCGCGTGGGACACCGACGGGGGCGAGACGAACGATCGATGAGACCGGCAGGACGTTCTTCCTGATACCGGTGCCACCAGACATAAGCCCGGTCCCTCGAAATCCCCATCGAGGCGGCCGCATGAGCAACTGGCCAGCCGCCTTCGATCCGCTCGCAGAGGCGAAGTCGACCTTCGGGCGTGAGAGGAGCGTTACGGTGCATTCGAAGCCTCCTGGCTGGTGTGGGTGGGTGCAACCTCCACACTTGCCTGGGGGCTTCAGCTATCGGTGGACCGCGTCAGCAACGTCCGTGGGCACTACAGTTAGCTACCATCGGCCGCGGAGAACGCCTGCATGGGGCTCCCCCCGAGGTTGCAGCGAAGCGTCGTCCACGAGAACGGCACCGATATCGGTTGCGCGCGCTTCTATGGACCGGCTCCAACCGATGCCACTCTCGCGACGTGGGTCGACGTGGCCATCGAAAGACCAGACCTTGCTCACTGGTTCCGGGGATCATCGACCGGGTTGATGTATTCGAGAGCGGTCCAATGGCCGATACTTGGGTGACGTAGGTTCCAGATTTCGCCCAGTGGAAATGCGGGGTACCACCGGGGAGCACGATGACGGCTCCCGGTGGATATGCATGCAGCCGCTCCTCATCGAACACGCTTCCCAAGCCGATGTAGAAGACGCCGAAAATGACCGTATAGACGCGGTCTTCCGGGTGCCGGTGCGGCATCAGCTTGACGCTCGAGGGAACCTTGACCCGGATGACGTATGGCCCTGGTTTCGATGGATCGCCGACGAGGATTGCCAGTCGCGCCGATGGCGGAAAACGCTGGAAACGGCTCCCAATCGATCTCCTCGGGAAGAACTGACCTGTACTCGGCCTGGTCTGGTTGGTGGATCACCATCGTTGGTCGACCTCCCGACTTCTGAGGGTGAGTGGCCGAACGGCGAGACAGCTCACCTTTCAGGGTGATGTCGCACGAAATCTAGCGCCGCGCAAACGGTCTGGCGCCGCCCGCCAGCCCGCCGTCCAAGTCGTTCGGGCTAGGTTCGCTGAGTATGCCAGTCCGATAGCCGCTAGCCCTTCTCCAGTCGCAGTTGGGCAGATCTGATCCGATGCTTACCGGCGCTGCCAGATCGGATATTGCGCAACCACGAGCGCGGGAGTTCACGTGACCACGACCCCCATAGCTGACTATGCGCTCCTGTCGGATCGGCACAGCGCTGCCCTGGTCAGTCGGGGCGGGTCGATCGACTGGCTCTGCTTCCCACGGTTCGACAGCCCCTCGATCTTCGGTCGCCTCCTCGACGAGAAGGCCGGACACTGGTTCTTCGGGGCCACCAACGCGACGGAAGTGAGCAGGCGCTACCTGGACCGCACCATGGTGTTGGAGACCACGCTGCGCACACCGACCGGTTCGGTCACGATCACCGAAGCACTTGCCATGGGTCCTGGCAACCGGGGACACGAACTCGGCAAAGGAGCGCCTCACGTTCTCCTGCGGCGCGCCACGTGTACGGAGGGACAGGTGGACTTGTTCCTGGAGTACGTCCCGCGCCCCGATTACGGTTTGAAACATCCATCGCTCGACACAGTCGACGGTGGAATGACGGAGTCGGGGAGCGCTGACGGGCTGGTGCTGTCGACGTCCGTGGCCCTGACGCTCGACCAGGACCGCGCCTCGGCCTCGGGCCGGTTCCAGCTTGGCCAAGGCGAAAGCATGGGTTTCGCCTTGCATCACGGGAACCAGACTGAGGGTACGTCGGCCAGGGTCTGGAGCCCGTCGGAAATACGCGCCCGGCTCGAGGACACCGTGGCGGGGTGGGAGTCGTGGTCTGAGCTCCACCAGGCCTACGTGGGTCCGTGGCAAAACATGGTGCACCACAGCGGTCGGGTGCTCCAGTCACTCTCCTTTGCACCCACCGGCGCTATCTGCGCGGCGGCGACCACGTCGTTGCCCGAGGTGGTGGGCGGCTCCCGGAACTGGGACTACCGCTATGCCTGGGTCCGGGACGCTTCCTTCACGATCCAGGCTCTCTGGGTGGCAGCTTGTCCCGACGAAGCCAACCAGTTCTTCGATTACGTCTCCTCGTCCGCGGCCGGCTCGCTCGACCGGGGCGGTGCCTTGCAGATCATGTTCGGCATCGGCGGCGAACAGGACCTGACGGAGCGGGAGCTGCCGCAGCTGGAGGGCTGGCGGCACTCGGGGCCGGTCCGGGTAGGCAACGCGGCCTGGAAACAACGCCAGCTCGACGTCTACGGCGAGTTGCTCAACGCGGTGTACCGCATGTCTGACCACCTGTTCGACGACACCCACCGGGTCGGGCCACTGTCCGACTCGGGCAAGTGGGATACGCCCACCGACCTGGCACCAGCCACGCGAAAGTTCCTCGTGCAGCTGGCCGACACCGCCGCCCGCCGGTGGCAGGAGAAGGACCAAGGAATCTGGGAGATCCGGGGAGAGCCGCGTGATTTCTTGTATTCCAAGCTGATGTGCTGGGTGGCCCTCGATCGAGCGGTGATCCTGGCCGACCGTCTCAACGCCTCCTCTCGAATCGGATCATGGACGCAGACGCGGGACCAGATCCGTGAGGCGATCGTGACCAAGGGCTGGAGTGACCGGGCCAAGGCCTTCACCCAGTCCTTTGGCTCGGACGAGCTTGACGCCTCCAACCTTATGGTGCCCCTGGTGGGATTTCTCCCGGCGGACGATCCGAGGGTGCTGGCCACGATCGACGCGACAGAGGAGCGACTCACCGACCAGCGGGGATTGGTCTATCGCTATCGGTCCCACGACGGCCTCGAGGGTGAGGAAGGCACCTTCCTTTTGTGCACCTTCTGGCTGGCCCAGGCCCTGGCCCAGGCAGGCCAGCCGGTTCGGGCCCGAGCCGTTTTCGAGCGTGCCGCCGCCTTCGTCAATGAGGTCGGCCTGCTGGCCGAGGAGGTCGATCCAGTCAGCGGGGAGCTCCTCGGCAACTTCCCCCAAGCGTTCAGCCATATCGGGCTCGTCAACGCGGCCTGGGCAATTTCTGAGAGCGAGCGACGGGCGCAACCGACTTGAACATCTGCTGGACTCCCGTGGGATCTTTGGACCAGACCCTTTCGAGTTTGGAGGCCACATGCGCAGCGACATCCGTGAAGGCGAGACGTTTCCCGACTACGAGCTCGCCGATCAATCCGGCCGGCGGCGGTCCCTGTCGGAGCTCCAGGGGGGCAACCCGATGGTGCTCCATCTGTCCCGTGGCGGCTTCGATCCCAAAGAGCATCAGTTCGTAGGGCAATTGGTCGACGTATATCCCGAGTTCAGGAATGCCTACACGCGACTGGCCCTCATCTCGACCGACAATCAGCTGAACATCAATGAGTTCCGGGACGCGCTGGGCGCCACGTGGCCGTTCCTGTCGGACCCCGATCGGGTCGTCCAGAAGGATCTGGACATCAAAGAGTTCACGGATGAGCCGCACGATCCGATGATCCCCCACACGTTCGTCCTCGAGCCCGGACTCAAGATCTTCAAGATCTACAACGGATACTGGTACTGGGGCCGGCCCACGATGGCAGAGCTCCACGTGATCTGAGGGGCGTGTTCAAGAAAATTCGGCCCGACTTCGACTTGGCGGCTCCGGGGTTGAGGGAGGCGTGGGAACGAGGAGACCGGGATCAATTCCTCGTCGACACATTGGAGGAGCCGATCCGGTACACCGAAGGCAAGAGCATCGGTATCAAACGCTGACCTGGGGGGTCGGAGGCGCCCGTCCTCCCCTCGGGTTCTCGACCATAGGAACTCGAGCTGCTCGCGGGCCAGGCGGAAGGGTTGAGACGTGCACCCGGTGCATCGCCATTCGACCCCCGTACGCTGGAACGACGTCGAACCCCGAGTGCGAGGGATGTTTCAGGTGCAAGGTGTTCGCCTGGGTGCGACAATCCTTCCGGGATCAGACAGAGGAGAGCCGGATGAGCACCTTCGATGGACAGAGCGCCCCGGCGGATCACCGAGCAGCGAACCGGCCGATCTCAAGCTGGAGGCGGTCGTCATCCCCGTGGCCGACGCCGATCGCTCCAAGGCGTTCTACGCCGGCCTCGGCTGGAGGCTCGACGCCGACTTCTCCTTCGACAACGGCTTGCGGGTCGTGCAATTCACGCCACCGGGATCGCAGTGTTCTGTGCAGTTGGGCACCCACATCACGGGAGCGCCGCCCGGATCTGCCCATGGTGTACCTGATCGTGTCTGACATCGAAGCCGGGAGCCACGAACTTGTCAGCCGGGGAGCCACGGTCAGTGGGGTGTTCCATTCCGGAGCGCCCGGAGCGCAACTCGACCCTGAGGGGACGGGTGATCGTGTCAACGGACCGGATCCGGGCCACAAGACCTACAACTCCTTTGCCACGTTCGAAGACCCCGACGGCAACAGCTGGCTGCTCCAAGAGGTGACCGATCGCCTCCCGGGCCGCCTCGATCCGCCCACCACCTTGTTCAGCTCCGCCGGTGACCTGGCTGCGGCATTACACCGCGCCGAGTCGGCTCACGCTGAGCACGAGAAGCGCATCGGCCGGGCCGACTCGGACTGGCCCGACTGGTGCCCCGAGTACATGGTGCGCGAACAGAGCGGCCAGGAGCTTCCTCTATGAGTGATTTCGACGTGATCGTGCTGGGCGGCGGTGCGCCCGGCGAACACTGCGCCGGGGCCATCGCGGCGCGTGGGCTCCGGGTCGCCGTCGTCGAGCGGGAACTGGTCGGCGGCGAGTGCTCCTACTGGGCGTGCATCCCGTCCAAGTCCCTCTTGCGTCCGGGGGAGGCGGTCCAGGGCGCCCGCGACGTCGGCGCCACCGCCGAGGTGAACGTGCAGGCCGCGCTCGACTGGCGGGACTACATGGTGTCCGACTATTCGGATGCGGGACAGGAGAAATGGCTGGCGGATCGGGGCATCGCGCTGATCCGGGGCATGGGCCGGCTCGCCGGGCCCGGCGTGGTCGACGTGGACGGCACTGGCCACACGGCGGATCATGTCGTCGTAGCCACGGGCGCGGATCCTTTCGTGCCACCCATTCCGGGGCTCGACGGCTTGGTCGGCGTGTGGGGGACGCGCGAAGCGACGGCCATGAAGACGGTTCCCAGCCGCCTCATCGTGCTCGGCGGAGGCTCGGCCGGTGTCGAGATCGCACAGGTGGTACGGCGGCTCGGTGGTCAGGCCGTGCTCGTCGAGGGCGCCGATCGGCTGATCCCACGAGAGCCGGCCCCCCTCGGCGTGGCTCTGACCGAGGCACTGCGGCGGGACGGGATCGAGTTGCACCTCGGAGTCCAGGCCGCGGAGGCCTCGCTCGACGGCGGCGAGTACGTCCTGAGGCTCTCGGACGGGACCTCGGTACAAGGAGAGCGACTGCTCGTGGCGACCGGCCGCCGTCCCCGTGTCGAAGGGATCGGGCTCGAGACGGTCGGTATCGAGGCAAACCCACACGGCGTCGTGGTGGACGAGTATCTGCGTGCCGGCGACAATATTTGGGCCATTGGGGATGTCAACGGGATCTGGCCCCTGACACACGTCGGCGAGTACGAGGGAGACGTTGTGGCGGCGAACATCGCCGGCGAGAGCCACCCGACGAACTACGAAGCCGTGCCGCGCGTGACGTACACCGATCCGCAAGCGGCCGCCGTCGGTGCCGCGGAGGCCACCTACAGCAGTACGACGCTCTTGAAAGACGTGTCCAAGACCGCGACATACAGCCACGAGTACGCCCAGTCGAACGGATTCTTGACCCTGCTCAGCGACGGCGCCCGGTTGACCGGCGCTTACGCCCTCGGAGCCGAGGCCGGCGAGTGGCTCCAGCAGGCGACGCTCGCCATACGCGCCGGCGTTCCGTTGGAGGTGTTGAGCGACGTCATCCAGCCGTTCCCGAGTTTCTCGACCATCTTCGATTCGGCTTTCAAAACCCTCCGAATGGAGATCGCCAAAATGCCCCCGCCTTTGCAGCCCATGCAGGCGCAGGTGGCACGGCTATGACCGTGGAAGACCATCGGAGGTAGCAGATGGCCGAGGTCCTCCCGCCCCAAGAGAACATCCTGCTCACACACTTCATCGTGTCGGACGACGTCGAGCGCTCTCGGCGCTTCTACACCGAAGTCCTTGGGGGCCGGGTCGCCTTCTCCAGCCCCGGAGGGCCGACCAACGTCGCATTGTCCAATAGTTGGATCGTCATCAATGCCGGTGGAGGGCCGACCGACGACAAGCCGGAGGTCACCTTGCAGACGCCCGGCGACCCAAATCGGGTGAGCAGCTTCGTCAACATCCGGGTCAAGGACATGGAGACGGTGTTCTCCGAATGGAGCGCGCGCGGCGCTCAGTTCCTGACGCCCCCGAAGCAGCACCAGTACGAGATCCGTTGCTACATCCGTGATCCCGATGGTCACCTGATCGAAGTAGGGCAGACCACCGACCCGCAGGGGGACTGGATACCCGATCACTGGCCATCGAGTACGCCCGTCGGCGAACTCACAACGTCCCCAGGGGGAATCGTGCTGGCCCACTTCATCGTGTCGGACGATGTCGAGCGCTCTCGCCGCTTCTATACTGATGTGCTCGGCGGCAGGGTTGCGTTCTCCGGACCCGGAGGGCTCACGTATGTCCAACTGTCGAACAGTTGGATCATCATCAACGTCGGCGGAGGGCCGACCGACGACAAGCCGGAGGTCACCCTTGAGACGCCCGCAAATCCCAACCGGGTCAGCACTTTCCTCAATATACGAGTGACCGACATGCATGCTGTGTACACCTCATGGAGCGGGCGCGGTGCGGAATTCCTGACGCCACCCAAGCAGCACCAGTACGAAATTCGTTGTTACATCCGCGATCCCGATGGTCACCTGATCGAGGTGGGACAAACGACGGACCCGGCGGGAGATTGGTTCCCCGATCAATGGCCATCGAGCAAGTCGGAGTGAGCTTCCTGACGCTGCGGAGGTCTCCATCATGACCACGGCGATCATCGGCACCGGAGGCATCGGATCGGCCATCGCCCGTCAGCTTGCCGCCGGTGGCGAGGCCCTCCAGCTCTCGAGCGCCGACAAGGAGTCGGCGCGAAAGCTGGCCGCGGCCATCGGCGGTGCGGCGGTCGTCGCGCTCGACAACCGGAGCGCATTGAAGGGAGCCGATGCCGTCGTCCTTGCGCTGCGGTTTTCCGTGTTGAAGGACGTCGTTGACGAGATCGCCGACGCGCTGGGAGACACGTCTCTCGTCGTTCCCAGCAATCCAGTCGGACTCGACGCACAAGGCAAAATCGTGCGACTCCTGCCGGAAGGGCAGTCATCGGGCCAAGTTGTTGCTGGGTGGTTGCCGATCGGGACACGCTTTGCCATTGCGTTCGGCACCATGTCGGCCGATCTCTTCGAGTCCTCGAGCCACCGGTCGCCCGAGCGCGCGGTTCTGTTCTACGTGTCCGACGACGAGCATGGGAGCGGCGAAGTCGAGCACTTGATCCGAACGGCGGGCTTTGAGCCGATGAGGATCGGAGGGGTCGAACAGTCGAGTCGACTCGAGGTGGGCGGCGATCTTCACGATCTTGTGCTCGGCTCCGCAGAGGCGCGGTCCCTCGTCGTGGGGGCCTGAGAGACAACGGGCTCCGCCAGGTCTTCACCTAGTCTTTCTGTAACGCCCGCAGACGCCTACACCTTGGCGGTGGCGAAGGCCCTGCTGGGTTTCTTGGCATGGAACGAACTTCGACCGATTGTTGATGCATGGGAAAGCTGAGCGAAGCGTTGAGCGGCAGTGCAGACCTAATGGCGAAGCGCCTTCTGGGGTGTCATCTGAGTCGAACATTTGCGCACCAGAGGGTGGTCTGCATGATCGTTGAGACTGAAGCCTATGACGAATCAGATCCTGCCAGTCACAGCTACCGGGGAATTACGCCGAGAAACAGCGTGATGTTCGAGGAAGCTGGCCACTTATATGTCTATCTTTCCTACGGAATACATTGCTGCATGAACATCGTGACTGGCGCTGAAGGCCATGCGTCTGCGGCTCTAATAAGGGCCGTAGAGCCCGAGAGCGGGCTGGAGCTAATCAAAGCCAACCGACCTAACGTAAGGAAGGAGAAAATGCTCACCAATGGACCAGGCAAGGTTTGTGAGGCCCTCGCGATAGGACTGGAATTCAACGGGCATGATTTGACCAGAGAGCCAATAACGTTGTCGCTAGATAAACCGCTAGCACCATCCCAGATTGCCGCCAGTACCCGGATCGGCATCACCCGAGCCATGGATCGCAAGTGGCGTTTTTACATCAAAGATAATTCCTTCGTTTCAATTTAACGTTGGGGCCAATCAACAGTGCTTAGTAGCAAGTCGTCGCGTCTTAACAGAAGCTAGAAACACCCTGGAAAGTGCGGATGAAGGACGGGACGGCCATATTCGAGGTCGGGGCCGAGAAGGTTGCAGATTCGAGTTCCTTACGACCGTGACTCGCGGCGACACGCAGTGATTTCGCGCAGCTGAAGCAAACGTCCGCTTCATGTGCTCCGTCGAGGTCGCCATACTACGCCACGAGGTTGCCGTCTTGGGTCGCCAGGTCGCGCGTCCGGCTCTGCGCCCAGCTGATCGAGCCGTTGGCGCTGGATTTGGCCGTTACCTCTCGGCTGCGCGACGAGGCGGATTCTTTGTCCGGCCGGAGACACTCTTGCGGTGGCATCGGGATCTGGTGCGACGGAAGTGGACTGGCGCCCACCGACGATCTGGACGACCGGCCGTTCGCCCTGGCACGGTCTCTTTGGTCCTTCGCCTGGCGAATGAGAATCCGACGCGGGCTATCGCAGGATCCACGGTGAGCTGAGCGCCATGAGCATTGAACTCGCGCCATCGAGCGTCTGGGCCATCCTTCGTCGCCACGGCGTCGACCCGTCCCCGAGGGGAGCGGTCCGACGTGGAGAGAGCTGCTCAAGAGATAGACGTCGTCGATGCTGCCCGTGACTTCTTCACCGTCGACACGGTGCTTCTGCGGCGCCTCAATGTGCTCTTCTACTTCGAATTGGATACCAGAGGGATCTACCTGACCGGGGTGACCCCCGATCCGGCGGAAGCGTGGGTGGTTCAACAGGCCCGCAACCTAACGATGGTCCTCGCACAGCGGGTCCGTCCCGTGAGATACCTGCTGAAAGACCGAGACGCCGAGTTCACGCCCCACTTCGACCAGATCTTCCGCTCCGAACGAATCAAAGTCATCCGCGCACCTGTGCGTGCCCCAGAGGGCGAACGCCTGCGCCGAACGCTTCATCGGTTCGACCCGCCGAGAGTGTCTCGGCCGCATCCTCATCTGTCACCGTCGAAAGCTCGAAGCTGTTCTTACCGTGGCGATTTGGTACGGGTTGGGCACAGAGAGTGTAGTTCTGGCCCTGGAAACGGACGGATCCCTAGGTCGGTGTCGGCGCCACCGACTACCCGTTTCGTCACCGTGAGGCTCCCCCCTGGTCCGCTATCCACCTGGGATCATCGTCAACCACGGCGCGTGGCTGCGAAACCGGAAGGGTCAAAGGTCTCTCAGCCTTGGCTTGACGACAGGGGGGGTCTCGGCGTTGCTCACTAACTGTGGTCCTGTGGGTGCCGAGAATGTCATCCGATGCGTTCAAGGACCCAATCTGTATAGAAAATATGCAATGGGGTAAAGGACGGGCGAGCGGCCAATGGCTGAGTGTCGGAGAGAGAGCACAATTGTGAGTGTGTCATGGAGTAGACATTTGCGCTGGGTCCTGGCACCCATCCTGGTCGTAGCTTGGTGTGTGGGGATAGCTCCCCGTGCGGTAGCGGGCCCCGCCACCGCCGAGGTGAGGGTCGCCCATTTGTCACCAGAGACTGGAGGGGCCGATGTGTGGGTCAGCCCCATCGGAGGAACCAAGTCCGAGTTCGCCCACGACGTCACTTATGGCGGGATCACGAAATACACAACGGTGCCGGCGGGAACCTACGCCGTGAGCATGCATCCCACCGGCGTCACGACGGGGAAGCCTTTGTTGGCGGGGGATCTGACTCTGGCTCCAGGCGGGGTCTACACGGTGATCGTGACCGGTCCCACCAACCATTTGGTGGACAAAGTCATCGACGACAACCTGACTCCTCCACCGAGCGGTCGGTCCAAGGTACGCATCATTCAAGCCTCGACCACCGCTGGCTCGCCGACCATCAAGGTGGTCCCCCAGCCGACATTGGCCACCGATCTGTCCTACGCCTCGGTCACCGGTTACGGCGTCGTGCCCGAGGGGACCTGGAAGCTCCGGATTTCGACGGAGCCAAAGCTGACCGCGTCCGTCAAGCTGGCGCCCAACACGATTTACACGCTGATTGTCCTGAACGGCCCGAACCACACTGTCATCGTCCACACAACAGCAGATGCAGTTGCCCCGCCGGCCACGCCCACCGCCGTGACACCGACGGCTGTGACACCTCCGGCAACCACCTCCGCCCCCACGTCCTCCGCCCTTCCAAACACCTCGACCTCCTATTCGGTGAGGAGTGGCGATAACCTATGGGATATCGCTGAAGGGGTGTTGGCATTCAGCTTGGGCCATACCCCGACCAATCAGCAAGTAGCGACCTATACGACGGCTCTGATCGCGGCCAACGCGAGCCGTGTGGCCGACCCCAACTTGATTTATCCAGGGCAGTCATTGGTTCTTCCGCCTACGTAGCGCAGGGAAACTGATATGGCGAGGACTACTTATTCCAGGTCTCGACGGTGGAAGGCACGGTCTCAGGTAGTCCTTCAGTCAGTTTGGAAGAGACATCGGACGTGGGCGATTGTCTTGACTCTGCTGTTTGCGGTGCTGGTCATCGAGGTCGTCTTCGCAATTCGATGGAGCGAAGGCAGCCAGAAGGCGGCCGTTCCCCACGTGCCCGTCCGCTCCTCGCAGTCCTCACGGCTGCCCCTGTCAGACTCGCCCTCCTCTGTAGCTGCACCCGTGTCCACCTTGTTGCCATCGGCAGCTTCGGCCACGACTCTGGTCCCCACAACGGCGGCCGAACAGGCCGCATTCACCGCCGGGCAGCGCTCGTGCCGAAAGCACGGCAGTACCGGCGTCGCTCATATGGGCGCCGCTGAGCAAGCGGCCTTCGCTGCGGGCCACCAGTGGTGTATGAGTGCGGCCGGTCATCACAATTCTGGCAACGGCGGATAACCGGACAAGCACGGACCGATACGGTCCGCAACGGTCATTCAAAACGTCGATTACGCCGCATCTTCTTTGAAAGAGATGCAGAGAGACACAGTGGAGCTATTTCTTTGTCTGCATGAAGCCCTCGGAGGACGTGACCGGGCCCCACAAGGTCCTGAGCGCAGCCATGACTCGGTTCCACTCGCCGTTCGACCGTCATGGTCGGTCCTCCTTTGAGAAACATCGGTTAGCTCAAGAGTCCAACGCCACCACACGGTCTGCCCGGGAGATGGCTCTGAGACTGTGCGTCGCGATGAGGCAGCATGAGCCCGATGCCGCAGCGTCGCAGAACACGTCGAGCACTTTCTCAGTGGATGACGCGTCCTGGTGCGCCGTCGGCTCGTCGGCAAGAACCAGACTCGACCTCGGAAGCAGGGCCCGTGCCACCGCAGTTCGCTGTTGTTCACCAAGCGAAGTGGCGCGTGGGATGTGTTCGCTGAGGTGTGCAAGCCCAAGTCGCCCGAGGATCTCTTCAGCCTCATGCCGGTCGTGTCCAAGGTGTGCGGCACGTTCGCCCCGATGTTGCTTTGCCCCCAGCCTCCGCGCCAACGACACATTCTCAATCAGGGTCAGATCTTCCAGGAGTCCCGCCGATTGCGGAACGATTGAGATCTCTGACCAACTCAACGTCGCCAGGGTGAAGTCAGCCATCCCTCGCCACTCGACGCGTCCTTCATCGGGCCGCTCCCATCCACACAGCACGTTGAGCAGCGTTGTCTTTCCAGATCCTGACGGGCCGACGAGGGCGACAACCTCTCCAGGTTGAAGCGCCAGATCGACTCCGTGAAAGGCGGTAACCGTCTCCGGCCCTCGCCTGTAGCGTCGGCTGATCCCCGTCGCCCTAAGAAGGGGTTCGGCACCACTCACGACGTGACCCGACCGTTCTGGAGCTCTACGACAACATCGGCGATCTCCCGCACCGTGGGATCATGGGACGCGATGACAAACGTGGTCCCGGCCCGCGCCAGGTCGACAATCGAGGAGAGGAGCCGAGCTCCCGACGCTCGGTCCAACTCCGCCGTGAGCTCGTCACCGAGCACCAGTAGGGGCTCACCCATCACGGCCGCCGCCACGGCTAGCCGTTGCTGTTCGCCGCCCGAGAGCTCGTCAGGCAGGTGGTCCGCCCGGTTTCCCAATCCGACCGAGTCGAGCAGCGCATCGATGCCGTCCAGGGCCGATCCCCTCAACTGCCCGGCCAGCACGAGGTGGTCACGGGCGTTCAGGTAGCCGATCAGATTCTGGCCAGGCTCCTGAAAGACATAGGAGATCGTGTGTCGCCGCAATCGTCTGCGTCGGCGGGCCGAGAGTTCTCCTGTCGAGATGTCCCCATAGAGCACCTGTCCTTCGTCGGGGCGGTCAACTGCGCTCAGTAAGCGCAGGAGTGTGGACTTTCCCGACCCCGAGGGGCCGAAAACGGCGGTGATCTGCCCGACGAATACCTGCATGCTCACGTCGACGAGGGCGGGAACGCTGGAGTCACGCAAGGTATACGTCTTGCTCACATGAAGACACGCCACGGCAAGCGGATCTTGGTGGTCAGTCATCGAACCGTAGGAGTTCTGATGGCTGAGTCCTGTTCACGACATGCTGGGCCCATGCAGTGATCATGAGCCATGCACCGATCGCAACCAAGAAGCCGGAGCCAAGAGCGATCCACGGCACTTCCACCAGTTCCGTCGGAGGTAAGCCGGGAAGCAGATTGAAGTGGGCGTTCACTATCTCGACGGCCACCCAAGCGAGCGCCGCACCCAGAACGGCGCCCGTGGCGAACAGGCTCCCGAATTCCAAGGCCAACGAGAGGGCATGCGAGCGGCGCAATAGACCCATTCTCAGTGCGAATACATATGATTTGGCTCGAGACCGACTGCGTGAGTTCACGAAGAGGAGCAGGCCACCCACTGCGATTGCCCCGATGAGAACCCCGAGTGATTCCAAGTAGACGAATGTCCAGCCGATGGAGGCGAACGACGTCTCGTCGAGAACGGAGCTTGAGGAGACGACGATCGGTGCCCTGATACCTGCGACGGCCAAGCTGGCAAGCACGTCGCTCTCCAAGCCACGCGCCCACACCTGGCTGACGGCATCGGGGTCCAGCCTGTTGAGATCGGCACGCGTCATCACCAAGACCGGCGTGGTGCCGTTCTGCCCCGGGAACTCTGTCGCCGTATCGATCCTCCGCACCCGGGAAGGCGAAACACCGTATGCCGTTACGCTGAGCCCGGGTCCGAGCGAGAGTGACGGATCTCCCGCGACAATAACCGGAACCGGACCCTTTCGACGGGCCGACGTCGCGAGCTCGGTCATCAGTGACGGTAGCGAGCTGCTCGAGTACGACGAATCCCAGAAGGCGCCGCGGCTGAATGTTGAAGGATCCACGCCGATGACGTCGACAGCTGTCGACCCGACGGTCTCGTTGCGGCCGACCAGCACCTCGGTCGCCGTGGCGGCCAGGGAAGACGGCAATCGACCAATGGAATTTGTGGTGGCGGCGACGTCAGAGCCCACGAAGGTCTCGGCCTTTGCTTGCAGCGTCGACGTCTCCGATCGCGCCAGTGCCGCGGCATAGACGAAGAGACCGAGCGCGACGGCAATCGAGGCGACGACGACGCCTGCAGCCTGGGGGGCTCCTATCAGCCTCCGTGTGGCGAGCCATAGAGGGACCGGAGCGTCCTTGGTAGCCGTCCGGACTTGCGGTTGCCTCAGCCCCACCACCATGAGCCTTGCGAACAGCGCGGTGAAGCTGACCAGGAACACGAGTGGGAAGACCACGAAGCCGGACTGGACAGCTGGGGCCGACGTGCCACCCGCCTCGAGAGAGACCTGGCCGAGAGTGAGCCAAATCCACAGGACCAGGCCCAGACCGACGACCTCCACTGGAACCCTCGCCCAGCCATATCTTCTCGATCCGGCACGGCGCTCTGTTTGAAACCAGGCACGCAAACCGCCGACCACCGTGAGCAGACTCAAGCCCACTGCGGCGCCACCCAAAGCAAACCACAATGCCTCGGTGACGGCTGCCGAACCGAACTCCGAGCTTGGACCGATCACTGTCACGAGCCCAATCCCACACAACCAGCCGAGCGCAGTCCCGACGCCGATAGGGACCAGCATCTCCAGAGAGGCTTTGAGGCCCAGTGCGACCGGTCCCACGCCACGGGACGCAAGAAGGGCAATCTCGAGCCGTCTGCGATCGGCCCAGTAGCTGCCGGCTGCCGCCATCAGCAGAGCGGCGATTATTGCGCCTGCCAGCGCCGCCGGGAGGATGCCCTGCCGCACTGCCTGCCTGGTCGCAGCGGCATGTGCCACGAGGAACGTGTACTGCGGGTCGACATCGGAAATGACCTCGTAGCTTCCGGCGATGTGATGGGGGGCGCCTCCGAGCTCGTCGAAGAAACGCTGAGTTGCCCAGGCGGTTCTCTGCGCATCGGGCAGGCTGAGCGTCGAAACCGGGGGTCGCTCCCACGTCATGAAGCTGACGGTGCTGACATGCATGGAGCCCAAGAGCGAGCGAAACGTAGCCTCGTCTGTCAGGATCACTGGAGCCGGTGGAGATCCCGAATCAGGCGTCCCGAACACGTCCGACAGTGAGCACCAAAACGCCGGAAGCGTGGTCCCCACCAGTTGGCGATAGATGCCGGCGATGCGCACTCGTGCCGATGTCAGCTCTGCCATGCGGGAAGTGTTCGGGTCGTCGAAGTGGAGAAGCAGGCTTTCGCCGGCACGGGCGCGCAGCAACGAGGCGTAGTCGTCTGAGATCCAGACCCCCTGACCACCGGCGCTTGAGAGCACCTGAATGTGCGACAGTCCCGCGGTCCTCGTGGCAAGCTGCGCCGGCTGCGCGGTTTCTCCGCTCCCTGTTCGACTGGCCGTCACGTCGTCGACCATCGTTAGCGACGGCGCAACAAGTGCGTCGCTCGGTGCGCCAGCTAATTCGAGCGTGTGCGCTGAGATGGCGGCGAGAGAGCTCTGTGCCTGGCCGATGCCCGACAGCGGCCCGCTTCCCGAGGCAACGTTGCCGAGTGACGACACGCAACGTTGCGCCATCTGGAGTGAGACCGATGCGGAGCCCACCGAGGCCAGGTAGAGGGGAGCGGCGGCAGCACTCAGGCCCAGGACGAATGCCGTTGCGCCGACGGCGAGGGCGACTGCCGGCTGCCTCAGAAAAAGAAAAGGGGCTCGTCGCCATGGTGCAGAGCGAAGCACACTCGTCACGTTCGAACGCTAGTGCGAGCACCGTTGCCGCCGCCTCGATTGTCCGAGGACGTGACCTCATGTCCCCGGTCGCGGATGCCGACTAGCTACTACAGCCAGCTACAACCATTGTGAGCAAGGTTGCCCTGACACCAAGTCGCAGCGACCCTAGGCGAGCCGTACGTAATGCTTTCACCCAACCGGTTCCCGCACGGCCGAAGGATACCGACCTGATGGGCGCCAGTTAGGAGGTGCGTCAGTGACTCACCTGACTATGGAGCCAATTCCGCCGGCACGCTCCCTGCCCTCAACCGCGTGCTTTCAGAGGCCACAGACCTTGCCTCGAAAGCATCGACCGCGCCAGCAGTTAGCGATCAGCTGGCACCCCCAAGAGGAACCGGTGCCAGTCTCCGGGGCCGCATAATGGAGTAGTGACCGATGAGCACCATCGAGATCCTCAGCAGTTCTTCGAGTCGAGCGGAGGGGTGGCCCGAGTCCTCAGTGCTGACCTGGCCAGGGGGACCACTCGTGGCGCCATCGGATCGGGCTCCGCTCGGGCAGTTCCCTTCCGTATCCAGATGGACTGGAGCTAAACGGTGATCGGCCGACGAGCTGACCGGCAGCAAGAACAGTCGGGGTTTCCACCGGTTAGAAGCCCACGCTGTCGGCGGCACGTTCTTCGCGTCCCGCGGTACCTCGTTGTTCTGGGAGCGCTGATCGTTCCGAGCGCTCTGCTCAATGCCGTCTCCGATGGAATGGCTGCTGAAGCGGCCACACCCAGTAATCCGATCATTCGCCCGGTCCAGACGTGTGAGCACCTCACCTCGGAGCATCCAGACTCGTCGCGCGGAGATCAGGTGCGGGTTCTCTCGGCGCGGATTTCCGAGTTCACCGGCGCGGCATACTGCCATGTAGAGGGGATCATCGGCGGGAGTCTCTATTTTGACCTCCGCCTACCCCACTCGGCCTACCGAGGCCAGTACCTGCAGGAGGGCTGCGGCGGTTATTGCGGGCTGTTGTTCCCATCGCTGCCTGTGGCGTCCAAGGGCTGTCCCGAAGTGAGCGGGAACACTTTGGCGGTGGCGGTCGACAACGAGGGTCACGTGACACGGTCGATCACCGATGCTCGGTGGGCGGCCAACGAATCCAAGAGTCGTCTCGTCTTCGGCTCGACGTCGGAACACCAGCTGGCCCTCGTGGCCAAGGCCCTCATTGCCGACTACTACGGCCGCGGTCCTACGTACTCGTACTTCGACGGCTGCTCTGACGGTGGGCGCGAGGCGCTCATCGAGGCCCAGCGCTACCCGCACGACTTCGACGGCGTCTTGGCCGGGGCGCCGGCCAACCTCGAGTCGCAGCTGAACGGGCTGTTCGAGGGTTGGCTCATCCGGGCCAACACCGGGCCCGGAGGTCGGGAGATCCTCACCTCGGAAAAACTCCCGGCGCTCCACGCGGCGGTCGTCGAGGCATGTGGCCAAGGTCGGGGCTACGTTCCCGATCCTCGAACGTGCAGTTTCTCCCCCTTGAGCATCGAGTGCCACGGCCAGGTCACCGATGCTTGCCTGACGGGAGCGCAGGTCCGGGTCGTGACCGCCCTGTACCGAGGACCGACGGACCCGGCCGGGCAGTCCCTGTATCCGGGCGGCGAACCCTTCGGATCGGAGTTGGCGTGGGCGGGCTGGTTCATCGCGTCCTCCGGCGATCGAGACTGGCCCCGGGACATGCCGGCCGACCAGTACGCCACGAACTATCTCCGCTACCTGGCCTTCCGGACCGACCCACCGAGCACGTACTCCCTGTCAGAGCTCCACTTCACCGCGTCGACCTACCGGTCGTTGAGCGCGCTCTCTGGGCTCTACGACGCAACAAATCCCGACCTTTCCCCGTTTGCAGCGAGCGGTGGAAAGCTGATCCTTTACCAAGGATGGGCTGACCAGGCGGTCCCGCCGTTCGGCACCGTGGCTTACTACACAGCCGTGGTCAATGCCGCCGGGGGTTACCCGGCCAGCCAGGCCTTCTCTCGCCTTTACATGATCCCGGCTCAATATCACTGCCTGGCCGGAGGGGATCCGGCAGTCTCCGGTGCCAACCTCCTCACGCCCCTCATCGACTGGGTGCAACACGGCACGCCGCCGGGATCGGTCTCATTCGTTCTCGCGCAGAAGAAGGCTCTTCGAAATGGCACGACGGCCGCTGGCTCGCTGTCGGTGATGGCACTCGACCCGTTGATCCCGCTGCCGCTTGGCTCGAAGGGTCTCAACGCCGACTACGACTGGGTCGGATCGTTCACCAGCAAGGGTTCGAAGAACTAGGGAAGTTCTCCTCAACGAGCTGTAGACGAAGGTCACATCCGTCCGGGGACATCCATGATCGACACGGTAACGCAGCCCTGGCTATGTGTCCGAGTCGGACGCTTTGCGGATCTGACTGTTTACGGGCAGGCGCCGTGATGGCACCCTTGAGGCTGTTCGTGCGCGAACTTCTTCGCTTGGAGTGGATCGACCGGTGGCGGGCATCCATGATGGGACGGACATGATCAGGAGAGCCAAGAGATGAGGCGCGGTTACCACCCACCCGTTCGCTTGCACATGGTGGGGAACGCCCACATCGACCCCATGTGGATCTGGGACTGGAGGGAAGGGATGCACGAAGTCCTCCAGACATTTCGGTCGGCCGTAGATCGGCTCGATGAGGAGCCGGCGCGGCCTGCGACTTCTTCACCGTCGACAGTGGTGCTCCGACGCCTCTAAGTGGTTTTCTTATCGAACCACGTGGAGCAGTGGGCGAGCGATGTGCATCGTCCCAATCCAGAAGAGCTGAAAAGAGCGTTTTCGGTACCAAGAGGGCGGCCGGGGACTAGCGCGGGGACTCGCTGGAAAGTAGCGTCCTCGACGTCGGCAAGCTAGGTGCTTCTCGGTGGCCGTTGTGCCGATGGTTGTGTCTTGAGCATTGCCAGAGCGGAAGTACGGCGAGACTTGAAGTATCTCTTTGTGGTGCAGCGGGGCGCTCATTGCAATCGTTGTAAGACCACGGCCTCTGGCGGCTTCTGAGGTGTCCGCACAAACAGGTATAGAAGCTTGGCGTGGCCGGTGGCCTCCCCGAGCGTCAGCCTCTGAGGGTCCTGACGTTCCTGTGGCTTTTCTGGACGATAGTGCTTCCAGTGTCTGAACGTGTTGAGAGCCTCGTCAAGGTCGCGGCGACCCGGTGGCCTAACGCTGTCGCTGTCAGTGACTCGCAAGGAGTGCTGACTTATGGTGAGTTGGATGGGCACGCGGACGAACTCAGTCGGAGGCTGCGCTCTCTCGGTGTCGATAGCGGCATCTTCGTGGGGCTTTGCTTCGAGCGCTCCGCTGCGCTCTTGGTGGGAGCGCTCGGGATCCTGAAGGCCGGCGGCGTCTACGTGGCGCTCGACCCGAGCTATCCGCAGGAACGACTCTCCTTCATGCTACGGGACTCCGGCGCGGGGATCCTTGTCGGCAGCTCGGGAACGCCCAGAGCGCTTCACTCGGAAGCTACCTTCGTGGACGTCGACCTCGCCCATCTGCCACCGCCGGTGGCGGGATTCAGCGTCGCGGCGGCTGGCGGTGGGAACGACGCGGCATACCTGGTCTATACGTCCGGATCCAGCGGTGCTCCTAAGGGTGTAATAGTCGAGCACAGGAGCCTCCTCAACTTGATTCGCTGGCATCAGCGCGAATTCGCGTTGACTTCGGCCGATCGTGGAACACAGATCGCCAGCCCTGGGTTCGACGCAGCAGTCTGGGAGATTTGGCCTTACTTGACCGCGGGAGCCTCGATCCATGTCCCGCCTGACGAGATCCGGACAGACCCAACTGCCCTCCGTGACTGGCTGCTTGCACATGAGATCACGATCAGTTTCGTACCCACGGCTCTTGCACAGGCGGTCATGACCGTTCCATGGCCATCGCGGGCGCCGCTGCGATCGATGCTCACCGGGGGTGATGTTCTTCTCCGCCCGCCTCCTCCAGGCTTACCTTTCGACTTGGTCAATAACTACGGCGTCACCGAAGCGACGGTCGTCTCAACCTCCGGCGTGATTCCTCCAGATGACCAAGGTGGCCTCAAGCCCTCACTCGGACGCCCTATCGCCGGTACTCACATCCACCTCGTCGACGACGACCTGCGCCCAGTCGAGCCGGGAGAGCCGGGGGAAGTCCTTATCGGCGGCTTGTCGGTAGCCCGCGGCTACCACAATCGTCCGGATCTGACCAAAGAGCGCTTCTTACCCGACTACCTCGGCGGTGAGATCAATGAGGTCGTGTATCGCACCGGCGACTTGGGTCGATGGCGGCCAGACGGGGAGCTGGAGTTCTTGGGGCGTCTGGACGATCAGGTGACTATCCACGGGGTTCGCATGGAACCGGGTGAGGTCGAGGTGGCATTGATGAGTCATCCGGCTGTGCGTGCGAGCGTCGTCTTGGCGACCGGCGTCGCCACCAATCGGCGGCTCGTCGCGTACCTCGTACCCGCGGTCGCGGACCCGCCAGATGCAGAGCTCCTTCGGAGTCATCTCTGCCGACACCTGCCCGAGGTCATGCTGCCGGCGTTATTCATCTGGCAGGAAAGCCTGCCTCTCACCGCCAACGGCAAGATCGATAGGGCGGCGCTGTCGTTGGTCCCGCTGCCCGTCGGCACTACTGACCTCCAGCCGTCACTCCCACGCAACGTGACCGAGCGTGCAGTGGCAGGTCTCGTCGCCGAGCTGCTTGAAGTGGAGTCGGTTGGAATCGATGAGGATTTCTTCCTTGTCCTAGGTGGCCACTCCCTTCTCGGTGCCCAATTGCTCGCTCGCCTGTCGGACCTTTTCGGCGTAGAGCTGTCGCTGCGCGTCTTGTTCGATAGTCCCACCGTGGCCGGAGTGACGGACGAGGTCGAGCAGGCCCTTATGGCCGCTATCTCATCGTTGAGCGATGCAGAGGCGGAACGACAACTAAGCGAACTTGCTGAGGACGACTTGCGGATCTCGGACTGAAAGGTCATGACCGCCACCACCACAGCCTCGCTCAGTCTTTATCACCTCTTGGAGCCAGACGTGCTCGCCTGTCCGTACCCTCTCTACCAGCGGCTGCGCGAAACGGATCCGGTCCACTGGGACCCCTATCTGCACGCCTGGGTGGTTACTCGGTACACCGACGTCGTGACTGTGCTTCAGCGATTTCTCGGCTCCCGTACCCCGTCCCCAGAGAAGCTGTCCGCGCTCGGATTGGACCATTTGGTACCGATCGCTCGTGTCATGGTCAAGCAGATGCTGTTCCTCGACCCCCCTGCTCACGGTCGCATACGCCGACTGGCGGCGGCGGCATTCACGCCATCGAGGGTGGAACTACTGAGGGCGCGTATCCGCGAGATCGCCGATGCGCTCATCGACCGCGTCGTCACCATGGGCGCGATGGACGTGATGGCAGATTTTGCCAATCCACTGCCTGCGATCGTGACCGCCGAGATGTTCGGTCTGGCGGCCGACGAACATCAAAGGCTGAAGTGCTGGTCACAGGATTTCGCCGAGATGCTTGGCAACTTCCAGCACAATCCTGGACGATCGACAAACGTCCTCCGAAGCCTCGAGGAGATGACGAGCTATTTTCACGAGGCGGTGCGCCGACAGTCAAAAGGACACGGCGAAGGTCTCATAACGTGCCTTGCGACGGCCGACGTCGATGGCGACCGCCTCACTGAGGATGAGGTCGTAGCAAACCTGATTGTCACGATGGTGGGTGGACTGGAGACGACTACGAACCTGATCGGCAACGGAGTGCTGACGTTGCTGCGCCATCCCGAAGATCTAGCGCGATTGCGGGGAGATTTCAGCCTGATCCCGACCGCCATCGAGGAGCTTCTGCGCTACGAGAGCCCGAGCCAACATACCGCCCGACTAGTACCTGAAACGCTCGAGTTGAACGGCAAGCATCTTATGAAAGGTCAGGCGGTCATCGCCGTCATGGGAGCGGCCAACCGGGACCCTGAACGCTACCCGGATCCGGATCACCTCGACATCTCCCGCCTTGACAACCGACACCTCGCATTTGGATGGGCGGCCCATCACTGCTTCGGCGCTGCTCTTGCCCGCATCGAAGGCCAGGTGGCATTCGAGACCATACTCCGACGCCTACCCGATCTCCGCCTGAAGTCTGGCCCGATCACCTGGCGCCCCAACCTCGGTTTGCGGGGCCTCAGCGCGTTGCACGTCGAGTTCTTATGACCCACTCCGACGCGGACCCGCTCTCGGCAGCAAAACGTGCCCTGTTGGCACAGCGGCTGCGGGGCCATGTCCCAGTGGGTCTGCCCTCATTGCCTCCGGTGAGACGTCGTGCCGACGGGGACCGCGCCCCCCTGTCGGTTGACCAGGAACCGCTTTGGTACTTCAGTCGACTTGTCCCGGCGAGCCCTGTCTACAACGAGGCAGTCACGATCAGGAAGGACGGTCCATTCGACGTCAACGTCTTCCGCTGTGCCTTCAATGAGTTCGTGCGCCGGCACGAAGCGTGGCGCACGAACTTCACTCTCGTCGGCGGTAAGCCTGCACAGGTGGTGAATCCCACCACGGTGTTCGACCTCCCCCTTTTGGACCTGTCTTTACTGTCGGCCGACGAAGCGGAGCACCGTGCGGCCCGGGAGGCAGCAGAAGCGGCCAAGCGTCCCTACGACCTCGAGCACGGTCCGCTGCTGCGTCCCAGTCTCGTTCGGTTCGCCGACGACCATCACCGCCTCTACTTGGCGATACACCATCTCATCTTCGATGGGGTCACCCTTTACCGCGTATTGCTCCCCGAGCTCGTGGGCCTCTATGACGCCTTCGCCACCGGAAAATCGTCGCCGCTGCCTGAGCCGGTCGTCCAGTACGGCGACTACGCCGAGTGGGAGCAAGGTTGGGTCTCAGGCCCTGGGGTGGGCCGCCGGATCGAGTATTGGCGAAGTCATCTCTCCGGTGCGGCGAGCCTCGAATTCCCACTCGATCACCCGCGTCCCCCAGTACAGCGATTTCGCGGACAGGTCGAGGAGATCACTATCGGCACCGAAGTGGCCTCTGGGCTGCGTTCCTTGGCCCAACAGGCCGGCGTCACTCTCTTTCAGGTTCTCGCGACCGCCTTTGGCGTGCTTCTTAGCAAGTACTCAGGCCAACAGGACGTTGTGTTCGGCACCGTGGCCGACTTGCGCCAGCGGCCCGAGCTGAACTCGCTCGTCGGCTACAGCCTTACGCCGCTCGTAATCCGCTTGAACATTGGTGGCGACCCGACCATCGTCGACCTCCTCTCCCGTACCCGTTCAGAGATGCTTGACGCTCTGGACAACCTTGTGCCTTTTGCCACTCTCGTGCGAGAGCTTCAGCCTCACCGCAACCACGGCTCCAACCCGTTGTTCCAGGCGATGATCGAATTGCAGCCGCCGATGGCGTCGCCCGACCCGTCTTGGAGCGTTCACCTGATGGAGGCTGAGATCGGCGACGCAATCGGACACGCCAAATTGGATCTGGATCTGGAGCTCGACGAGCGCCCGGATGGTCGAATTTGCGGCCTGCTGATCTTCGACACCGACATCATCAAGGCTGATACGGCCCGTCGGATGGTCGGCCACTTCCTCACCGTGCTCCACGGCATTGCCACGGACGCCACGAAGCGAGTGTCGACGCTCCCGCTTCTTACCGAGCAGGAGCGCCACACCGCTCTGATCGAGTGGAACGCCACCGAAGCCGATTATCCGGGCGAGATATGCGTACACGAGCTCGTCGCTGCACGTGCAAAACTTGACCCCGATGGCGTCGCTGTCGTCTTCGAGGGGGAGTCCCTCACATATCTTGAACTAGATCGAAGAGCCAACGCAATCGCCCACCGGCTGTCGCCGATCGGGGCTCGGTCAGGCACGGTCGTCGGCCTTCATGCCGAGCGGTCACTCGAGATGATCGTCGGGCTGCTCGCGATCTTGAAGACCGGTGCGGCAATTCTTCCCCTCGACCCTTCATACCCGGCGAGCCGCCTCACCTTCATGATGAAGGACTCCGGCGCCAAGATTCTTCTGACCGACAACCGAGTGGTTGCGTTACCACTAGCGGGCTCGGTCGACTTGGTATCGATGGAGCCTGGGTCGACGCCCGAGCCAAGAGAGGGCTCACCACCCGGAGCCGTATCGGCGCGCGACACGATGTACATCGTGTACACGTCGGGATCGACCGGGAAGCCGAAAGCCGTATCGATTCGCCATCGCTCGGTCGTCAATCTGCTGACGTTCGCTACACGCAAGTTCAGCGTGGGGCCCGGCGACACCGTCGGAGCGGTTGCGACCTTTGCCTTCGACATGTCAGTGCTCGATTTCTGGCTTCCTCTGGTCACCGGGGCTCGTCTTTGTGTCATTCCACGTGACGTCGCAATCGATGCACCCCGCCTGAGCAGGCTCTTCACAGAGGCGGGAATCACTTTCATGCAAGCGACCCCCTCCACCTGGCAGATGCTTGTCGAGGCTGGCTGGACCGGTAGTGGCGATCTCGCCGTCGTGAGCGCCGGGGAGGCTTTGACGCCTCTACTGGCCAAGTCGCTCCGCAGTCGTTGTGCTGCATTGTGGAATGCCTATGGTCCGACCGAGACCACTGTTTGGGCGACGCTCGGAGGGGTCGAAGACGAAGGACCGATCACTATCGGCAGACCGATAGCTAACGTCCGTGTCTACATTCTCGACGATCGAGGCGAGCCGGTCCCGATTGGAGTCCCAGGCGAGATCGCTATCGGCGGTAGTGGGGTCTGCGACGGTTACCTCAATCGTCCCGACGAAACGGGCTACCGCTTCGTATCTGACAAATTCGTGTCAGGTGGCCGCCTCTATCGCACGGGTGATCTCGGTCGCTTCCTTTCGGACGGCCGCATCGAGTGCCTCGGTCGCCTCGACCAACAGATAAAGCACCATGGCTACCGCATCGAACCCGCCGAGATCGAGGCTGCCTTGAAAACGTATCCGAATGTGGCAGCCGCCGTAGTTGTAAAGCGAGAGGAGATCCCAGACAGGACGCTCCTGGTGGCATATATCGTCCCGACCGGGCCCATGCCGACGGACTCGGAATTGAGACAGCTGCTTCGCGCCACGTTGCCTGAGTACATGGTGCCCTCCGCGTTCGTCGTCCTCGATCGAATCCCATACTCGGCAAACGGGAAACTCGACCGGCGCAGCCTTCCTGCACCAAGCATCGGCGGGCGCCTTGAGCGGTCAGGCTCGGCCCCGCCCTCTGTTCTTGAGGCGCAACTTCTGAGGATCTGGATCACTACACTCGGCATCGAAGAGCTCGGGGTAGAGGACGACTTCTTCGAGTTGGGGGGTGACTCGTTGATGGCTTGGCGCTTGGTGGCTGCGGCCGGGCAATCCCTAGGGATGGATCTACCTCTTGTTGTCCTCTTCGAGCAGGGGCCCACCGTGCGAGGAATGGCGGCCGCCATTCGCGGCCACCAGGGCGGCTCGGCTGTCGGCGTGCATCCCGACGCGTGTCCTCCGCCTAATGCCCCCGCCCTCACTCTCTTCTACATTTCTCCGCATGAGTGGGCGCTGACCGCTCGGCAGCTACTCGCAACCTCGCTCGCCGAAGACTTTAAAATTGACGGCCTCGCGGCATGGCGCCTCGGAGAGTACGTCGATCGCTCGAAGACCTTCGAGAGCCTCGTCGAAGAGATGCACGCCGAGATACGGGTTCGCCAGCCGCGAGGCCCCTACTTCATCGCCGGCTATTCCATCGGCGGGCTCGTTGCCTATGAAGTGGCAGGTAAGCTGCGAGCAGCGGGAGAGGATATCGGCTGCCTCGGGTTGCTCGATTGTGGCGAGCCGTCTGAACTCAGGAGACGGCGAGAAAGTGCCCCAGCCCAGTGTGCGCCACACCGTGGCCACCGCCTTCGCCGGATCACTAACAGCTTTCGAGGCCGGCTTCACAGGCGATTCGTCAGGCTTCCTCCCGACCAGTTCGATCTGGACGGGTTGAAGGCAATTAGACGTCGTTACACCGTTGTTGGTCACGACGCCCCGCTCGACGTCTTTCTATCGGACAGCAGCTCGGCCCGATGCGGACGCTCGGGAGGGTGGGAGGGTCTGCACAAGGGCGTCCTTCGCGTTCACCCCGTTCCCGGCGACCACACCTCGATCATCGAAGCCCCGCAGTTAGCCATGATCGCCGATGTTCTGAGCGAGAGCATGAGGAAGATCCCTGGCCACAAGCTCGACGGCCCGACATGAACTGTGACCTGGCGGCCGTGCCTCAGAGGGACGAGGTCCACATATGGACCGCCCGGCTCGACGGCGGGGCGGGAGACCGGCTGGCTGAATCCGAAACGCTATCCCCCGAGGAGCTCGACCGCGCCGAGCGATATCGATTCGGGCTCGACCGCCGGCGCTTTATCGTCGCTCGCTCAGCGCTCCGTCTCTTGCTAGGCGCCTATCTGGGCATAGAGCCAGCCTCGCTTCGTATCGACTCCGGGCCTCGCGGCAAGCCTGAACTCGCACTGGGCGTCTCGAGTCGCCTCAGGTTCAACACGTCCCGCTCCGAGGACCTGGCCGTCTTCGCCATAGGGCGTGATCGCGAACTTGGCGTCGATGTCGAGCGCGTTCGAACGGATATGGATTTCGAGCCACTGCTGGATCGTGTCCTGTCCGTGGCCGAGCAAGGTGCTCTTGACCAGCTCGCGCCCGAGGCTCGCAGGCGAGCGTTCTACCGGTATTGGACCCGTAAGGAGGCCTATCTCAAAGCACTCGGCGTGGGTCTCGCTATAGCCCTGCACGAGCTAGACGTGACGGACGATCACGTCAAGCCACTGACTCGAATTCACCTTCGGGGCCTTCTCGAACCGGGCTGCGAGTGGTCGCTCCACGACGCGGACCTCAGTCCCGGATACGTCGCTACCCTTGCCGTAGAGGGCGATCTGCTGGGTCCTCCGGAAATTCGGGGGTCGATCGGTAACACGCTCGCGACGTGCATCAAGTGAGAGTACCTGACCGTCGAACAGTCGCCGCCCCTAATGCCGGAGCGAACGGCTGCCAGCTATCCGATCGGCACCTTGAGGTACCCCTTCGAGCAGCCTCGGACGCTGACGTGGTGTGAACTCCAGTCTTGGGCTTGACCCAAAGTGAAGCATCTCATCTCGGGATCACCCATCTCGACTCCGCGGAATCAATAATGCGTCGCTGTAGGACGACCCCGTCATTCCAGTGAGGAACATTCGGAAGTTCTTGATGTCTAGTGGGCTGCCTCTGGCGATGAGTGCATTTCGGGTAAGGAACTGGCCAAAGACCTTCTCCACCTGCTCGATGAAAACATCAAGTTCACCATGTATTCCCAGAAGAGTCGGAAAGACTTCGAGGTATAACGGCACGCCGGCAGCCCACAGATGAGCACCCGTTTCGACCACATAGAACTCGCTTCCCTGCGCGTCGCTCCACACAAGTGCAATGTCACCAGTCTTGACACCCTCTGATCTGAGCAAGTCACCCAAGGGATCACCGTCCACAGTGATCCGCCGCTTCTTTTTGGCTCCGAATTGGGAGAACCCCGGTTCCTGAGCACCAACCGCCAACTCGCTGCGGCCGGATCCCTTAGTGACCCACATGTCGACTCGTCCCGAGGTGGCGGAAATAGCTCGGTTCACACAGCGGACCTGGTTCTCGAAACCGTTAGCCTCAACGTTTCGAGAGAGCATCGCGAAGGTCGTCGGCACAGGCTCGATAGCAACGACGTTGTAACCTGCCTTCGCAAACGGGATGGTCGTCGTGCCAACGTTTGCGCCCACGTCGATGACCATGGACCTGTGCTCTTCTCCCAACCAGGCAATGACGGCCTCAATCTCTTCCCCTTCGTAGCGTCCATCTAAATAGACAGACCGGCCAATCTCGTCGCCCGTGTCGACGGTCCAAGTGAGACCGTCCCGCTCGCAGGTCAGCTGCATGGGTTCTTTCGCAATTAATGAGAACGTCAAGCGTCGAATGTCGCGCTCCGACAGGCGCCGGGCCAGGAGGTCGGCGAGGCCTTTCATCTCCCCTCTGCTTAATAGCACCGCGATCTGTGCCAGCGAACGGGGCTGCACAGCGACGAGACCGATGTCGCGCAAACGCCCGAGCATTCGCGTCTTACCTTGCACACTGTGACTATATCTGCAGTATTGGTCAGGGGCCGGGGCCCGGCCACATAGCGGAAGTGATTCGCAACTGATGCTCACTCTGCCGATTCGTCTTTGGCCGAGATGCCACGCGCAACCTGTTGGTGTCGAGAGCGTCATCCGGCGCAGTCGACCTGGACTGTCGATGCCGATGTGACGGCGAACAATGATCGAGCGTGGCACTCTCCTTCCTCTGCGTTGCCTTCGTCCGCTTGCTTCAGTTGCGTCGTCTTACGTCGCGGCGTCGAGGAGCTGGCCGTCGAGGTCGTCACGCTCCGCCACCAGGTTGCCGTCTTGCGTCGCCAGATGGCGCGTCCGGCTCTGCGCCCAGCTGATCGAGCCGTGCTCGCCGGATTTAGCCGCTACCTCTTGGCTGCGCGACCAGGCCGATTCTTTGTCCGGCCGGAGACTCTCTTCCGGTGGAATCGGGATCTGGTGCGACGGAAGTGGACTTGCGCCCACCGACGATCTGGATGACCTCCGTTCCCTCTGGCACGGTCTCTTTGGTCCTTCGCCCGGCGAATGAGAATCCGACGTGGGGCTATCGCAGGATCCACGGTGAGCTGGCCGCGATGGGCGTCCGGCTGGCCTCTTCGAGTGTCTGGTTGATCCTGAATCGGCACGGAATCGAGCCCACTCCTCGCCGCTCGGATCCCACCTGGACGGAGTCCCTTCGAGCGCAGGCGGCGACGTTGTTGGCCTGCGACTTCTTCACGGTGGATACGTGCTCCTGCGCCGTCCCTGTGTCCTCTTGTCCATCGAGATCGATACCCGGAGGACCTACCTCGCCGGCGCCGCCGCCTACCCGGTGGGGGAGTGGGTCATCCAGCAAGCCCGCAACCTGAGCATGAACCTCGCTGAGCGCTTCCGATCAGTTTTCCTCATTCGAGACGGCGACAGGAAGTTCACCTCCAGTTCGACGAAGTGATCGGCACGGAGGGTGTCAGGATCATTGGGACGCCGAATCGATCGCCTCGAGCCCGCACCCTTCAAGTCGGCCTGGCTCCAACCACCACGACAGAAGGGCTTGCTCGCGGCGTAGCGGGGCTGTGACTGGATCGGAGACTCGTGGGCCGTCCTGTTCTCGCATCCGAAGGACTTCACCCCCATCTGCACGACGGAGCTCGGCTACATGGCCAAGCTCAAGCCGGAGTTCGACCGCCGGGGCGTGAAGGTGATCGGACTCTCAGTGGACTCCACTGATAACCACGAACGCTGGGCGGCCGACATCGAAGAGACCCAGGGCACACGCCCCAACTACCCGATGATTGGCGACACCGACTTCAACGTGTCCAAGCTCTACGGGATGCTGCCCGCCGCCACGTCCGGGGATCCGAAGGACCGCACACCAGCCGACAATCAGACGGTCAGGAACGTGTTCATCATCGGGCCGGATAAGAAGGTCAAGCTGATCCTCATCTATCCGATGACGACCGGGCGCAATTTCGATGAGGTGCTCCGGGTCATCGACTCGCTCCAGCTGACGGCCAACCACCGGGTAGCCACACCGGTTAACTGGCAGCAGGGTGAGGACGTGGTCATCGCCGGCTCCGTCTCAAACGACGAGGCCAAGGAGATCTACGGAATGTGGGACGAGCCGAAGCCCTACATCCGCATCGTGCCCCAGCCGCAGTGAGATTCCGGGGATGCGCCATTACCTTCGGTGGAAGCGCATCCCCGGAGACGCCCCGGGCTCGTAGGCCCGACCTATCTGTCAAGCCGCCGCGAACGCCTGTAGGTACCGAAAACCCTCCGGCCAGCTCAGGAACGTCGAATCAGCGATAAACCTCAGTTATCGCTGTGTACAGGACGCTTAGCGATCCAGAGTCGTACCTGGTCAGAGCGTGGACGCCATGACACCCTTCACGACACACCGTGAGAGGTGGCTGACACAGAGCAGCAGGCACTGTGGACGGTGCACTCAATCCGACCCGGTCGGTCGCGTCCTGGCCCGGCTGGAGACCGCCAACGGAGTCATGCCGATCACCATGAGGCGCGCTATGCGCCAGCGAGAGCAATGGGGATGGGTGGCGCTGAACGGTTCGAGGCGATCTTTCAGGACACCGTCTGGCAATCCCGAAAACCCGTCAGGGGACTCCGAGGGCTCCGAGTGCGGCGATATCGGACTCGCCCAGGGTCGGGAATCCGACAGCGTCATCGACCATTCCGCAGAGCAGGCCGCTGTCTCTCCAAAGTCCCTCCGGAGCCTGCCCTGAAGCTTCCCTGACGCCCTACGGCGAGCTCGTGACCTGGGCGAGACTTTCCGGCGCCGTCGCCGGTCGGGCGAACCGGGTCCATCGGACATTGGGCCGTATGCGAGGTGGGAGTACCTTCACCCTGGTATGTCCGGTTCAGGTCGGCCCACCCGGCCCCAGAAACAGTCTGCGCCTACCCGATGACCGACGCTACGGCGTCGGCGGCTTACCGCCCGCGGCCCAACGCTCTCGGCTGGCTCAAAGCCAAGGATCCCGATCTCCTCGCCGTCAAACGGTCGGTCAGGGCCGCTGTGGTCATGCCGTCGGTGTTCGGCCTGGCCCACCTGCTCTTCGCTAACGCACAGGTCGGCCTCCTCGGAGCGTTCGGCTCATTTTCCCTCCTGCTCCTCGTCGACTTTCCTGGGCGTCCTCGCACCCGATTCCTCTCCTACGTGGCCCTTTTCCTAACGGGGAGTTGTTTCATCGCCCTGGGCACGTTCGTCTCCACCGACAAGGTGGCTGCCGTGGCGGCAATGGCGGTGGTCGCGTTCGCCGTACTCTTTGCCGGGGTCGTCTCCCCGCAGGCGGCGACGGCGTCGACGGCCGCCTTGTTGCTTTTCGTACTTCCGGTGGCCGTGGCCGAACCGGCCGCAGCCGTCGGGCCGCGTCTGGTCGGTTGGGGGCTGGCCGGCGCCTTCTGTATCCCGGCGTGCATGTTGATTTGGCCCACCCCTTGGCACGATGACCTCCGCCGGCGGCTGTCGGCCACCGTTTCGGCTGTCAGCCAGCTGGCAGCCGCTCATGCCGGAGCTCGGGGCGATGGCGATGCCCGGGCGGCCATGGTCTCGGAGCTGTCGCAGCTTCGAGACCAGTTCGCGCTGACCCAATACCCACCGACCGGATCTGCGCCGGGGGCGGTGGCGCTGGCCAAGTTGGTGGGCCGCGTCGAATGGGTCGCCGGCAGCGCTGCGCTCGATCGGGACGCGGCGACGGCGCTCGAGCTGGAACCGGTCCGAGCGATGCTGGGCACCGTTGCCGAGACCCTGCGTCTGAGCGCATCGCTTATTTGCGACGGCAACGCCCACCCGGTGGACGATCCATCGCTGGTCGAGGCGGTCCAGAACTCGACCCAGCGTCTGGACGGCCTGGTCAACAGTGTTCTCGACGCCGAAGTGTCGACGCGCATCGACCTCGGAGCCGGTGGCGCCATGGCGACGGCCGAAAGCGAAGCCAGGCCGGAGGCCGAGAGTCTCGACGCCTGGATCACCACTTCCCTGGACCCGAGCTTCGACGCCCGAATGCTCGGTATCGCCACCGCCCTGGTGGCGGACGCGGCGCTCGAGGCGGCCGGCGCCCAGCCGGCCACCGACCGGATGCTGGGTGCCGCTGGAGATGAGTCTTCGAGAGCGTACCGGGGCCGACTCGCCTCCTACCTCTCGTTCCGCTCCGTGTGGTTCCGCAATGCCGTGCGCGGTGCGGTTGGATTGGCCTTGGCCGTTGCCGTCGTGGAGATTACCGACGTCGAGCATGGCTTCTGGGTGGTGCTGGGCACGTTGTCGGTGCTGCGATCCAATGCCCTTGGCACCGGTTCGACGGCCGTGCGCGCCGTCGGCGGGACGGCTGTTGGCGTCGTGGTGGGCTCGGCCATCATGATCGGCATCGGCGGCCATTCGGTGCTCTTGTGGGCGCTTCTTCCCATCGCTGTGCTGGTGTCGGGCATGGCACCGACGATGGTCTCGTTCGCCGCCGGGCAGGCCGGGTTCACCGTGGTGGTTGTCATCCTCTTCAACATCATTGCCCCCGACGGCTGGAGGGTGGGATTGACGAGGATCGAGGATGTGGCAATCGGCTGTGCCGTAAGCGTCGTCGTTGGGCTGCTGTTCTGGCCCCGCGGTGCCACCGGGGCCCTGGGGCGCGCACTGTCCGAAGCGTTCGTCACGAACTCGGGATTCCTTGCCGATGCGGTGGACCGACTGACAGTCACGACCCGCTATGTCGACACCGGACCGGGCGAGCGCTCTGCACATAGCGCCTATTTCCGGCTCGATGACGCCTTCCGTCAGTTCCTGGCCGAGCGAGGAGCGAAGGTGGTGCCCGTCGAGACTGTCGCTGACCTCTTCACCGGTGCCAACCGGCTCCGCCTGGCCGCCTTCACGCTGGCCACGCTTCCGGTGCACCCGGTGGAGTCGGGCCAGCAAGAGCTGGAGTCGGTCGCCATCGCCGGTGCCGTCCTGCGCGACTCGTACGCAGCCAGCCACCGCTGGTACGAGGAGTTCGGAGAGATCCTGGATAACCGGCGCCAGTCGCTCGATCCGCCGCCCGCCAACGACGAGACTATGCACCACGTTCTGCGAGGGGCCGTCGACGACGCAAGCGCCAAGCGGCGCGGCGATCAACTTCGGGCCACGCTGCATATGCTCTGGGCTGATCAGATACTCGAAACCCAGCGCCAAGTACAGGCCGAGCTGGCCAGCGCGGCCGACCTCTTCTCCCGCCGCAGGGGCCGAAGCATTCTTACCTGAGTGCCCGTAATACGGATCGCGCCAGTGGGTGAAGGGTGTCAGGCAAGGCTCGCTGTCGACGCCGAAACCTGATTCATTGGAGAGACGTGAGCCCACCCCTACTCGAGGCTCCGGGCAGGTGAGCCTGCATCTCGGACTGCGACCCCACGTGTCGGTGCGACCGGCAATGCGTCCGATCCGTGGTCTCGGGGTCATCGTGGCGGCGGTCTCGATCCTCGGGGTGGCCACTGCCGGCTCGCAAGCGGACGCGTCGCCGAGCAGCTCCGGGGCCCTGACGTGGAATGCCAGCCTCCCCGCCATCGCCTCCTCCTACGGGAGCGGGGATTTCGGCCGCTGGACAGTCGATCGCTTCGGCCTTCCCAGCTACCGCTACACCCTCGACCAGCAGACGAGCCCGCTGGCCCACCAGGCCGAATTGGCCGGTGGAACCGACGCCTGGAGCCAGGTCGGCAATGACCGTGTCAAGGCCGATGCCTTCAACCAGGGTTACACGGAGCTGTGGAGTCAGGATCGGCTGGCCCAGTGGATCAACCAGATCGACGCCGCCCACCGCCACCTCGGCGGAGGATTCGGTTATCTGAACGTCGACGGGAAGGTGATCAGCACCCTCTACGACGATCGCCCGACGGGAGCGGCGACCGAAAGGACGTTCGGAGTGGGCTACTTCGACCACTCGGTCGAGACATCGGGAATCGAGGCCAACGAAGTGGTCTATGCACCCTTCGGCAACGACCCGGTCCTCCTCCACGATGTGCACATCACCAACACGTCGGCCCGCGCCGAAGCCGTTTCCTGGTTCGAGTATTGGGACGTCAACCCGTACGTCCAGTCCTCGGGCCAGTACCGGGGCCTGACTGCGCCGGCGTGGTCGAGCGCCTCCAAGACCCTCTCCGTTCGCCAACTGCCTCTGGACGGAGACACCGCACCACTCTCCATCTTCCTCTCGGAGATCGAGGGGCCGACGACGGCATACACCACCTCGCAATCGGACTTCTTCGGGTCCGGCAATGTCGCACGCCCCGAGGCCGTGGCCGAGGACCGACTCGACGACGCGAAGGCTGGGCCGGTCCCGAACGACACCGAAGGAACGACGCTCTTCTCATTGCAGAGTCGGCTCCGACTTGCCGCCGGCCAGTCTGTCACCCTTCGCTACGTCTACGGCTACGGCGAGCCCGATGCGATCGCACCGGTTGTGGCGAAGTACCGCCGTGCTCAGGACCCCTTCGGCACCAGCGAACGTCAATGGGCGGCGAGCCTGCCCAAGGCTTCCTTCGGCAGCGGGCGTCAGTGGCTGGCCCGCGAGTTCCTCTGGGACGCCTATCTGCTGCGTTCCGCCACGGTGGACGAGCAGGTGTGCGGAGAGCACACGGTGACGCAAGGTGGCTACTACCAATACGAGGTGGGCGATAATTGGGGCACCCGAAGTTGGTTGCAGTACACCGTGCCCCTCACCTACATGGACCCGGACCTGGCGCGGCAGACGATCATCTACTCGGCCCAGTTCCAGCCCCAGTCGACGCTGCAATTCCCCTACGGATCCACCGGCTTGTGCCGGGCATACCAGCTTGGACAGTCCGACGACTTCGACTTCTGGTTCATGTGGGCGGCGGCGAACTACGGGTTGGCGACAAAGGACCTGAGCTTCTTCAACACCCCCGTCCATTTCTACGGCTCCTCCTCGACCGAGAGCCTCTGGGAGCACGTGAAACTGGCCTTCGCCCACCAGCAATCGCTCCTGGGCCCGCACGGCGAGTTCAATGCGCTATCTACCGGCGACTGGTCGGACCTCCTCCCCACGTACTCGGGGATGACGGAATCGGATCTCGTCGTGGCCCAGTGCGCCTACGTCTACCCCGAGCTGGCCGACGTTGCCGAGCTGCGCGGCGACCTGGCCTTCGCCAGCGAGCTCCGTCGGGCAGCAGCCAGTCTGCTTTCCACCCTCCGAGGCCAATGGACGGGCGGTGGCTGGTACGCCCGTGGCTACGCCGGGAGTCAGCAACTCGGCAGCGGGGTGATCTGGCTCGAGCCCCAGCCCTGGGCGATCCTGGCCGGTGCGCCGACGTCGACCCAGGCGGCCACGCTCGTCGCCAACATCCGGAGGTACCTCGACGGGGTGGGGGCACCGGCCATCGTCCACGGCCCAGACCGCATCGGCACGTCGCTCGGCCCGGCGCGCGACGATCCCGGAGTCAAGCAGACGACGTCCCTGCCGGGCACCGGCGAGGGCGACAACAACGCCGTCTATCCCGGCGGCACGTGGTACGAGCCGGACGGATGGTTGACGTGGGCGTACACCACTCTCGATGGCGAGGTGCCGGGAGCCCGTTCGCTCGCCTTCGACGAGTACGTGCGATCGACGCTGGCCACGCACGCAGCCGTCTATCCCAACGAATGGGTAGGCACCACGTCGGTCGACGACACGTGTTGGTCGTTCTACTCGAGCGACCCCGGTCGGTGCGGAGGCGTCCTCGGCATCACCAGTTATGAGGGCCAGAACACCGAGCAACCCGAATGGATGGTGATGGACGCCCTCGACCTGGCCGGGGTCACAGCGACTCTCTCGGGCTATCGGATCTCCCCACACTTCCCATTCGCGAACTTTTCCGTGCGGTTCCCGATCATCGGCGTGAGCGGTCGCGGCAACGACCTGTCGGGTTATGTTCGTCCGCTGGCCGGCGGCAACCTTCTCCTCCAGGTGGCTGTTCCCCGTGGTGCGGCCAATGTGACCGCCGAAGTGGACGGAACGACAGTTCAACCGGCGGTGTCAGCGGGTTGGGCGAATCTGCGGGTGCGAGCCGTGGCCGATCAGGCGGTCGACTGGTCGGTCACCTGGCAGACGCCTCCGAGACGAGTGGCAAGCTCCTCCTAGCCACCACGGGCCGGCGACCTGGCGTTCCAGGGCGGCAAACTGGTGGCGCAGCACGAGCATCTCGGCGTCGTTGGCCATCGTCCATGTGGCGGGTGCGGATCGCTTCAGCGACGCGGCGAACGAGGCGGTAGAGGAATGAGAGCGCCACGGCAGTGGAGCCTGATCGAGTTGGCCGTACCTGGTCAAACCACCGGGTCGACTAAGTGGACCTTCAGGTCCCTCAGCCCGATCGAATGACGCAGGCGACGGCAAAGACCGTGACCCACCCGATCATGGCGCCGTAAAAGCCACGCTCGATTGCACCGAACCAGCTGCGAAGCGTCGGGCTGGCTCGGCCCAAGACCATGGCGACGATGCAGGCCGCCATAGCCCATGCGAAGGAAGTTGAGACCTGAGCCAGGACGTGCCAGGGTCCCTCAGCCCTCAGGATAGATCCGAGACGAAAGGCTGCAGCGGTCACTGAGACGAAGGTAACGATGGCGATCAAACCATGAGCCTGACCAGTGGAAGTGCGGGGCGACTCGGGCTCGTCCATCGGAATCCAACTGATGACCAACCGACCAACGGCGAAGACGACAAGTAGGGCCACGGCGGCCGTCGTACCCTTGCTACCACGAACGACATTGGCTACGCCGAAGGCAAGAGCTGCTCCGGCAATCCCGAGACTTGTTGTCGCTGCTCGATATCCAGCCCGGTACTTAGAAATCCCATACTGGCTCACAGCATTGTGGACAGGCGACAGTCCCGTCGGTGCGAGGTGCAGATACACGAGGCTGGCAATGGCGATGGCAACGCCGACCAGGGCGACGCCACCTGACACTACGACGACGTCCCCCATCGCAAAACCACCCTACTGCTGGACGATCCGCCGAATGGCGAGGATGAGTGGCCAGAGGCTCGCTATCGGATACGGCTGGGATCACCCCAAACGCTGATGTCGCCCGAGTTCCGATCAATGCATGAATGTAGGATCAGGGCCGTGTCGACCGCTCGCTAAGAGGCGGTGGGGGATCTCTACGAAGCCGAGGTTCCCGACGTCAAATCAGGTGAGAGACTACGACCGTGTATTGGGGGATGGTGGCGGGAAGCGGAGTAAGAGGCATTGGCGGTCTGCGTCACAGGCCGTCGCATATGAGGACTCCGCTAGCTCGTGGCTCGACAGCTCGCATGCTTCCGGTCGGCGTTGCTGCCGTTGCCATTTTCGCTTGGTTGCCTATCCCGGCTCAGCCTGTTGCGGCGTCGACGCAGTCTGGCGGGCTGATCGCTGCCAGTACTACCGCTGTCACGATACCGATCACCCCAGCTGGCAAACAGCTGGACTGGGTCCTCAGTGCCTTCAATCATTTGCCGCTGAGTACGCAGGTGATCTCGGCCCACTTCGATGCGGCGTTCCTTGCTCAAGTGGAACCGGCCAAGGTCAACCAGGCCCTGGAGTCGCTTGATCCGACCAAGGCGGCGGTGAATCTTGTGGAGCTGACGGTGGTCGAGGCGAGCTCGATCAAGGCGCTTGCCCAGATCGGTTCGAGTCAGTTTTCCGTTGTGCTCAGTGTCGATGCGTCCGGATTCATTGGCGATCTTCGCTTCTTGTCCAACACTCAAGCCTCGGCACCCTGTGCCGACCACCGTGCCACCAACCCGTGTTCGACGGCCCCTCAGCTGCAAGAGGCCTATAACCTCAAGCCTCTCTACGCCAAGGGATTGAACGGCTCGGGCATAACGATCGTGGTGCTGGCGACTACCAACTCACCCACCCTTGTCCACGATCTCGCGGTCTTCGACAAGGCCTTTCATCTCCAGACACCCAGCATCCGATTCATCTCCACCAATGGCAAGAAAGCACCGGTCAACACGGGGGTGTCCGGGGCTCCGGGAGAGTTGACGCTCGACGCCGAGGCTGCCCATACGATCGCTCCCGGAGCAAAGATTGTCGTGCTCGTCGCGCCCTTGGGCACGATCACCTCCAACGCCTCCGATGTCGCCTGGCAAGCATCGGCGGTGCACTACGTCGCCCAGCACCGCCTGGGCCAAGTCATCACCTCGAGCTTGGGTAGCGTCGGGGAGGCTGGGCTCGGTGCCTCGACGATAGATCAGCTGCACAAGGACTATCAGTACGCAGCTACTCACCACGTCACCGTGGTCCAGGCCTCCGGGGATTTCGGAGCCTCGAGCCGTGCACCACTGGTCGGTGAATTCGCCGAGCGAATGAGAGGCTATCCAGCCTCGGATCCCCTCGTCACCGCGGTCGGGGGAACTCGCCTCCACCTTGATGCCAGTGGCAACCGGCTGAGCCCCGACGAGGTCTTCAATGATCCGAACGCCAACGGTCCGAACCTGGCACTGGCCAGCGGAGGCGGTCTCTCTGACGTCTTCACCCGACCGAGCTACCAGGACGCTGTCGAGTCCGTCGTCGGAGATCACCGAGGAGGTCCGGACGTCGCCATGAGCGGCGATCTTTACGGTGGACTCGAGGTCTATTTTGGGGGATGGGGTGACGCGGGAGGAACGAGTGAGGCCGCACCCCTATTCGCAGGAATCGCTGCGATAGCGGACCAAGCTGCGGGGCGTTCTCTGGGGACCCTCAATCCCTACCTCTACCGCGCCTACCAACTCTCCGGGCATGGTGGCCTCGTTCCCGTCACATCCGGCAACACCACCATCAGGGTCAACTCCGCCAGCGGGACCCCGGTGACCGTTCCAGGGTATGACGCCAAGCCTGGTTACAACCTGGCTACGGGCCTCGGCACAGTAGACGCGGCAAAACTGATCAGGGCCTTGACCCAACTCGCACGAACATGAACTTTGATCAACGTCGGGACTGGCAACTGGATTGCGTTGTATCCCGCTCTCGCAGACGGCGCTCACCTGAGGTGCTCGAACCGGGGACTTGATGATCGGGGGACTAGATGATCCGGATGGCGTCCGATCGGAATGCATCGTCAAAATACGACGCTAAGTTGCAGTCCCCATCGCAACCTGAATCGCTTTTGTGTGCTGTAAGCGTCGAGGAGATCATCTGGTGTCTACACCTCAGAGTTGACATGGTTTAGGCACTCCGATTCTCGTCTCGAGCGAGCTCTCCCCTGGTCGCATCCGCATCCGTGATTCCGGAAAGGACCGCTGCCTGGACGCCCGGATCGAGAAAAAGGCTTGCCACAGTAGGCGTCCGGACGCGAGCGGAGGACTCGGCGACAGCAGCCGCTACCAGGTCAGATCGGCCCACGTTGATCCAGGCGGGGTGGATATACGAAGACCGGGCGACTGAGACGGTGTCGCCCAGCAAACTCGCCGCAGTCGCGATTGCGAGGCGCTCCCGAGACCTGCCCGAGATATGTGCCGGGGGCTCGGCTCCGGCAAGCACGGCAACTGCTGCAACTGTGGCGCCCCAGGTGCGGAAGACCTTGGCGCTCGCTGGCGCTTGGGTATAGGCATGGAGGTAGGCGTTCACTGCGGCACTCGTAACGTGATGCGTTCCATGTTCACCGGTTACGGCAAAGAGCGGCTGCGCATCGTTGCCCGCCGCGGATACAAGCGCTCTCATAACCCTCGCCGTCGTCTGATCCTGAACTGTGACGGTGTGAGGGAGGTGCTCCTTGCCGATGAAATGGAACGTGATGGTCGAACCGCGCGTATCGACGTGGCTCCTCCGAAGCGTTGTAAGTCCGTAGGTGTGATTGTCACGGGCATACCGGTCATTACCAACGCGAAGCAGCCCACGCTCCAAAAGCCGGACCATGGCGGCGGTCACGACACGTGCACCGAGTGGATCCTGGCGGTATCGAGCGAGGTCGTGGGCAACCTGAAGGCGTAAGGCAGGAAGGGCTGCAGCGAACAGTGTCATGCGAGCGTACTTGGAGTCGCTGGCAAGGTCTCGGGCCGCTGGGGAGTACCGGTACTGCGTCCGACCGCGCTGGTCGACTCCCGTCGCCTGCACTGGCGCCATGGCGTCGGGGGATGCCCACACATCGATCCATGCGGGTGGAATCGCCAGCCGCTGCAATCGTTCGAGGACTGCCGGGTCGTCAACTGAACCGCCGGCCTCGTCGACCCACGTATCGGGTCGTGCGTTGATTCGGTGGAGCCCGGACGACCTTAAGGCCCGGAGGGGCAGCGTCCCACTGGGGGAGCGCGTCAGAGCGCCGAAGCGCTCCGGTCGGGTGCCACCCACCCCAAGACCCTCAGCACTCAGTTGGTGAGAACGATCCCACCCTGACGCGAGCCCGAGACAAATTGGCGGTAGGCATCGCCAACATCCTAGACGTCTGACCTTTTCGATCTCTCCAACCTTCATCTCAACTTGGCGTTTGTAGCCATGCCAAGCTAAGGCATGGCCATCCGAGTCGTAGCAGCTGTGATCGGCGCTTTCATCGTGCTGGGCACAGGATGGAGTGTCCTTGGCACCTTGGTCGTACCGCGGCGCATTCGGAGCCGCATTCCTCGGATGGTCTTCCTCGTCAACCGCGCCGTGTTCCACTTCTTTGCGAACAAGACCAGCTCCTATGAACGCCGGGACCGGATCCTGGCTGTCCAGGCACCGGTACAGCTCATCGGGCAGGTTGTGGCATGGCTGGCCCTCTACCAGTTGGGGTTTGGACTGCTCATGTGGCCCTTTATTGGTAACCACGAGCTGGGTAGCGCCATGGAGCAAGCCGGCTCGGCGCTGTGCACGTTGGGCTATCTAGCCCCAAATACGAGGGGGGTCGCAGCACTTGAACCGCTTGCTGCGCTCGCTGGACTCGGGACGGTTGCACTCCAGATCGGCTACCTTCCGACTCTGTATGCAGCCTTCAACCGTCGTGAGGCGCTCATCACCATGCTCGACTCGAGAGCCGGCGTGCCGTCATGGGGCCCAGAGCTGCTGGCCCGCACGCATTATGGCCTGGGCAGCGGTGTTTCTGCCGTTGGCGAGCTGCCGGAGCTGTTCGAAGCGTGGGAGCAGTGGTCAGCGGACGTATCCGAGAGCCACACCACCTATGTCCCGCTGATCTGGTTCCGCTCGCCTCGTCCGCTGTCGTCGTGGGTAACGGCGCAGCTTGCCGTGCTCGACGCCGCGGCGCTGTACTTGGCGCTCATTCCCAAGGCGAGAGGCCTCATCCAAGCACGCCTCTGTCTGCGCGGAGGCTTCACCTGCCTCGGCAATATCGCCCGGGCCCTACGGTTACCTATCCCGGAGGACGCCGACCCAAGCGACGGGATCTCACTCTCGTATGGGGAGTTCCTTGAAGCTATCGAGCGTCTGCGCCGAGTCGACTTTCCGGTCGAACGCCCCGTAGAGGATGTGTGGGCGGACTTTTTGGGTTGGCGGGTCAACTACGAGGCTGCTGCTTACGCATTGGCGTTCGCAACTGACGCTCCGCCAGCATTGTGGTCGGGCCCGCGGCGGGACGAGATCGAGGCGATCGCCCCCCTTCGGCCGCGGACGGCCGGAGCGAGCAACGCTGTAAATGCCGAGAAGCCCGACGGGAATCTCTGACCCTTTCGCGCCGGATGAGGAATCGAAAGCGTCGCCAGGACTCTTCGAGGTGGGAGGCGAGTTTCGGGCCACCTGGGACCCAGGGACCGTTCGGATTGGCCTTGAGTTGAACAGATGCCCCTGTCGCCGGTCGATCTCGATCACGAAGAGGACGCAGAAGCGCCGCATCGTGACTGTGTCGACGATTGAGAAGTCGGTGGCGAGGATGCCATTGGCCTGGGTCCCAGGAACTCGCCCCAGGTAGGGCCGAGCGTCGCGGCGTAGGTGGACGGGAGACGACGGGCGGCGGCGCAGGTCTCCGACAAAGCCAGGTTCCCGGGGTCAACGGCACGGTTCTGATGGCTCGCCGATGGTCGCAAGCTCAAGGTCATTCGAGCCCATGCCGATGCTCGACCAATGGCCACAGAGCACTCGATCGATCGGGGTTCTGCACAATCGGCCGAACGAACTCTTCGGGTTCTCTTGATGAGCCCGCTCCGAGACGTTGATCCCTTCTGTGGTGACGTGATCTACAGCGAGGCGCTCCTGGAACGACCGCCTCCCGGCGTGACCTACATCCCTTATGACAAGGCTCTCGCCAACGGCGAGATCCGCGAGCACGGTCGTCGGCAGTCCGTGTCATTCAGTCGTGGAATAGCCGCCCGAGGACTGTCCCTTTTCACTTGGGCGCGAGAACGATCCATAAATCTCCTTCGACAGCACGGGGTTCTCTACCGGGAACCTTTCCGTCTAATTGAGATCCTTGGAAGGTTCGACCTGGTGCACTGCCACACGTTCAGCGTGCGATGGACTGGCCTCCCGACTCCAGTTCTCGTCAGCAACGCGCTTCCCTTGAGAGAGCTGTATTCGAGGGCACGAGGGTGGGGTTCCTTTCACGTCGCGGTCGCTGACCGCGTCGACCGTCAGTTGGCCCGGGCCTCCGGTGTGTCGCACATCGAATACGGTCTCGGCGAGGCCGATCGTGTCGTCGCCTTCACGCAAACCCTGGCCGATTGGTACATGGACCAGGGGATCCCGGCAGAGCGGATCGGCATCGTTCCATGCTTCCCGGCCGGGCTGTCGAGCCTCGCCAACCGCAGCCCCGTCCCAGGGCGGATAGGATTCGTTGCCGGCGATTTCACCGCCAAGGGCGGTCACACCGTCATCGCCGCCATGTCTCGCGTTCGCGAGGTTCGCCCCGACGCACATGTAGTCATCGCCGGGAATGGGGTGTCGGTGTCAGCGGCAGCACTCGATGCGGCTGGAGCCAACCTGGTGGGTTATGTCCCGCGTGACGATCTCATCAACGAGATCCTGCCGAGCTGCCAGATGTTCGTCTACCCGTCGCACTTTGACGGTCTGCCTCTTACCCTGCTCGAGGCGCTAGCCACCGGACTTCCGTGTGTGGTCTCCGACTACTTTGCACTTCCTGAGATCGTCGGTCGTGGCGGACGGGTCATCAAGGAAGGCGACTCCAACGCCCTCGCCGAAGCTGTCCTCGACCTTCTGGAACCAAGGGCCAACGACGTGGCGGCGCGGGCTGCGAATGATCGGTACGAATCGGCTTTCAATCCGGCGATCGTGCTTCCACTTCTGCGGGCCAACTACGAGGCTGCCATGCTCACCCGGGCGTCGTAAACCGAGTCGGTCGTTGTCGGGGGCAGTTACCGTTATGGGCGAGGCGACTTGGAGGTGCAAATGTCCGGGGGTCGAGCCGTCGTCGACAAGGATCGCGGCCTTCGAGAACGTCAACTGCCTCCCGCGACTGCGAGGATCCGCCGATCAAACCTCTCAGTCACCGTGCAGATCCGATGACGCCTTTCGCCACGGCCTCGGGCGCAATCCCGCCAGCACCGGCGGTGCCGCCGTCTTCCGAGACGCCATGCTCGGGGTCGGTTGCTTTCCTGTTGGGTACACCTTCGGAGCGGACTGAGTCATGTTCATCAATGTCTCCGATACACCGAGTGGCCCCATTTGGACGCCCGGCTTTCGTTCGTCCGGATCCATCCCGGCAATGACATCCGGGCCTTGAGGGCCGTCTGGGCCGACCGGGCGCAGCCTTTTGCGCAGCCCGTGCGCTCGTGAACCAGAGCTCGGACTACCGCTGAACTGTGCAGAACGCGGTCCGGGGTTCTTCGGCAACGGCAGATAGGAATCGACTGCGAGACCATGAAGGATTCAGGGCCTGAGGGTCAGCTTCAGCGCCGGGCGGGCATCGCCAGGGATTGGGGCCGGACGTCACCCGGGTTGTCCCCGTCGAGCCGGGCCTTGTCCACGGGAGGCCCGAATCTGCCCAGCACACGTTGTGACAGAAGCCGAACGGCTGCGTCTCGGCCATCGCCGAAGAGGAGCGGGTGGTCCATGGCCGGGATGAAGGCGAGCTCGAAGCGTCCGGTTCGCTCGAGCCTGCGCTGGCCAAAGGCACGCCAATAGAAGACTTCGCGGAAAGGCTTCAGATCGTCGAAGCCACAGATCACGAGCACGTCGAGTCCCGAGCGCACCGCGGTGGCAGGAACGGCCATGGGCGCCTGCCATACGGCGAATTGACGGTAGGTCCGCCAGAGCCACCACGCAGTGCGGCGGTGCTTCTTGGCCAGCTTGGCCAACGGGAGAGGAAGCGATCGCATCGCCCGGCGGCGCCGGTCGTACTGCTCGGTTGACCGGCTGACGGTGGCTGACGAAACGACGGGGTTGATCGCGTACGCGCCTCGCGCTCCGATCGCCATCCCACTCTCGAATGCGCCGTAACCACCCGAGCACATTCCGATCAGGACCGTGTTGGAGGGATCGGCAGGTGAAATACCCCTGGCTACTGTAGGGAGATCGTCGAGCCACTCGCGGGAGTAGGGGACGCTCTCTGCCTGGCCGGCGTGGAGCGGGCTGTCGCCGACTCCGCTCACGTCGAAGCGGACGGACCGCACGCCGTGGCGGGCCCATTGCCGGGCCAGGTCCACCCAGAGACGTCCGGGCCCGATGTGGTGCTCGGTCGCGACGTTAAGGAACATCACCCACGGCCCACAGCCATGAGCCTCTGGCTCTGTCGTTATGGCAAAGAGCCCGATCTCGCCGAGTCGTAGGGCTCGCTCGTGGATAGGCCGATCCTGGCCGTCGGTGGCGACGACGGCTTCCCTGGCCTCGGGCACGGTGATCGGAGCCCTGTCCGGACGAGCCACGCCCGAGAGCCAGGTCGTGATGTCCTCGACCGACTTCGAGGGTACGTCCGAGCTGAGGGGCGGGACGTCTAGGAGCTCCTCCTGACCGATCGCGTCGATGCGATCGGCAGAGCTCGATCCCAGGTAGCGGTCGAGGCGGCCCGAGGCGGCCCGATCGGGACGCTCGAGTACCAAGACCCGCGTCCCCGGTGTCTCGACGGGCGCGATCTCGAGCCGGCGTAAGTCCTCGGCGAGTGACTTCGAGAATCGGTACCCAGGCGTGTCTACCCCTTCGCCGCGTACGACTTCGGCGCCGGCTCCCCCGTCGGAGATCTCCGGGGGTCCGGGGATGGTCGTGAGCAGGATTTGCTGATGGCGGAGAAACTCCTTGCCGGTAACACAAGGATCCCACAGGACGACGGCATCGGCGGCCCGGCCCACCGATCTGGTGGCGTGAGTGGCCAGCGTCGCACCGAGGCGCATACCCACCACCGCTACGTGCCGGGCACCGGCAGCGCGCATCAGGTCGATCGCTTCGACGATGCTCGACGTCCATGCGGCCACGCGGTTGGAATCGTCGAACGTCCCGGCCGAGTCGCCGGTGCCATCGTAGGCGAACCTGATCGAGGCGATGCCAGACGCTGCCAGTGACTCCGCGAGCTTCCGATACGTCAGGTAGGCCCGCCGTTCTTCGTCGCCAATCGGAGGGCACAGGACGACGCCAGATCGGGCTGATCCGCCGTCAGGCCGATGCATCCATCCGAAGAGTGGTCGTCGGCCTGGTCCGAACCAGATGGGTTCGGCCGTCATCGGGTTGGACCGGGATCGCCCACCTGTAGGGAGGGGAGCTTGGTGATTCGGCGCACCCTGGGACTATCGACATGATCCCTTCCGTGGTTGAGTGCTCCTGGTCGGGGCGCGTCTGCATCGAGTGGCACCGATTCGGGGAGCCAAGCATGGAGTGCGGCTCGGCGAATCGTCCCAGGTCAGCAAAGCGATGGACAGCCACCAGAGGAGGGCCAGTGGGATCCTCTCGGGCGGGGCAAAGGGGTGTCGGCGGAGTGCGCTCCGGCCGCAGCTAATCGCTCAACCTCCGATCCGCGAATCTCGCGGATCGGATCCCTCCGGTCGCATTGCAGATCGCGGGCTCTCCCGATCCTCCGTTCGCATCTGTCGACCATGCGGTCGGCGATCGGCGTCCGCTCCAAGCGTGAGCTGGACATCGCTTGGCGGCATTGCATCCGTGGCATCGGATCTGCCGGGCCGCAGATCGTCCGACCGGTTCGGATGAGTGAGGTGCTTGGCCGAACGCTTTCACCTCAGAACAGGCTGGAAAGCTCCGCATTTGGACAAAAAAATGAAGGCCTCCCACCAGGGGCGCGGTCGTGTTTGTCAGGTGCTGAGGCGACGCAGGAGAATCGGTAGTTCGCTGAAGTTCGAATGCGACTGGCTACGGCCCACCGAGTTGTCGAAGCTGGAACTGGCCGGCCTCGTGGTCTTCGATGTTCGCGACACGTCCGTCGAGAAGGTGGTCGCAGTCGGGTCCACGAAGCGAAGGCCAAGGCGACGTGCTCCTCCTGCCGTAAGCAGGCCGGCGATGACCGCGACCAGGCCACCTTTGCGATCGGTACTGCTTTGACCTCCAACGCGCCTCGTGGTGCCGCAAGCGTGGCTGGCAGTGCGGGACGAAGGGTTGCATCGCAAAGACATGGACCTGCAGCAGGCGGCCAGCCTCCTCGACAAGGCCAGCGCCGGTGTGCGCAAGACCACGTTTCCGCACTATGGCCGGCCGCTCTTCACTGGCGGGCGAGATCCTGAACCAGCTCACCGGCGCATCGAACGGCCCGACTGAGGAGATGACTTCTGTGCGAAGCAGGTGAAAGCAGGCCGGGCTTAGGTTCACAACCTCGAGCACTAGCGGCTCCAAGTGCTGCTCTACGCCGGCGGCGTCCGCTGGGGCGACGACGATCAGACCACCCGGATCACGCCGTCACCACTGAAACCGGAAAGCTTCAATAGTCCGACTCAAGCGGCGGCGACGATTTGCCGACAAGGGCATATATGCCATTTCGGATTCCCTCGAGCGAAGCGGGGGTTGCCCAGACGCCATCGGCTGTAGCTTCGTAAGGAGTATTTCGGTCCCATGGGCCAGAAGCCTTTGCTAGCCGTTGTCCACAGCCCACGGTCGAGGCCATGGATGGAGATAGCCGAGGCTGCAGCCGACGTGTGTCGGCTCCTCTGGATCGTGGATGAGTCAGATCTCGGCGCTACGACGAAGGTGCTCCGCAAGTTGGGCAAAGTCATAAACGCCGAAGGCTGCACTCCAGAAGAGCTGGTCCAGCTCGTCTATGCGGAGCATCCCGACGGAATCACCTGCTACTTCGATCACGATCTGCACCGGCAGGCCTGGCTGGCCGCCGCATTAGGACTGCCCAGCAGTTCTGTTCGCACGGTCGCACGGCTCAACGACAAATTGCTGCAGCGTGAGGCTCTTGGTGCTGCCGGTGTGCCGGTACCGAGGTTTTCTGACATCCAAGAAGAGATCGACGGCGATGAGATCGAACGGCTATGCAGGGCCGTGAGCTTTCCGGCGCTCTTAAAGCCAAGAAATGGAACCGCGTGCCTTGGCATATACCTCGTCGCGGATGAGTCCGAACTCATCCGGGTTCTCAAAGAGGTGGATCATCCATCACAAATGATCCTTGAGGAGAAGATGGAGGACCTCCTCCCCCCTTCTGCCGCGCCGTATGCAGGCCGAGTCACAATCGAGACGATCGTTAGTCACGGAGTCTTCAGCCACCTAGGAGTGGTGGGATTGTTTCCAATGATGCCGCCGTTCCGCTCATCGGGAGGTTTCTTCCCCGCAGATGTGCCCTCGTCCGACATCCCGGAGTTGTTCAATCTGGCCACAGCATCGGTTAGAGCGCTCGGATCGGACTTTGGCTTCTACAGGACTGAGATCAAGCTCACCCCTCACGGATGCAAGATCATTGAGATAAACGGCCGTCCGACAGGCCTCACTCCAACCGTTGTAAAACTCGCCTCCGGTGTACCGTTGCTCCAACTGGGCATGCAACTTGCGCTCGGCGAGCATGTTGTCTTGGAGGGACCGGTCTCCTGCGATCGGATCGCTTATCGCTATTACCACGAGCCGCCGATTTCGGCTAGGAGAGTTCTTGCGATCACCGGGTTAGGCCATTTGGGAGAACGACCCGGCGTGCTGCAGATCGATGTCCACAAACAAGTCGGCGACCCAGTCGACTGGCGAAGTGGCTCGTTGGACAAGGTCTTCCAAGTCACCGGAACGGTTGGCGACTATGCCGAACTGGCCGAGCATTACGCTGTGTGTGCGGCGAACTCCTATGTTACCTATGCGCACGAGGGCCTAATGGATTCAGATCCGCTCGCTGATACGGGTTGATCTCCTGGCCACCTGTTGAGAAAGATGTAGAGGGACCAGAGCACCGTTTCGGTCTCTAGACGTGATGGTTCACGGGAGCGCCTGGAACTGGGTTACCTTTCCCGACCAGACCTTCTCGAGGGAATCTGTCCGCCGGACCGTGACCTCGGGTTGCCAACCCCGACTGCTGGAGCAGATCGTGGAAGGCCTGGTTGATACCTTCGGCGACAGGCGGGGTCATTCCCTCGGCTCGCCCCTTCGTGATCAGACCGATGTCAAGCGGCAGACGGCGATAGCGGTCAGACGCTGGGAATCTGTACCTCGAACGCGGGGACCGGCTCCGGGAATCCCTTGAGTTCGAAGGCACCCATGGCATTGAACCCGAACCGCTTGCCCACGCACAGGTCCCGCACCGAGGTTGAGACGGCGATGCCCCCGCGAGTGGCTATCGCACACAGTCGAGCGGACAATTGAACCGTCGCTCCGAAGAGATCCCCACGCTCAGTGATTGGCTCACCGACACTAATACCGATGCGAACATCAATGGGTCGCCGATCACCCTCGTTCCGCTGTCGCAACGAACGCTGGATGTCGATTGCGTACTCGACAGCGGCGGACACCGAGGTGAACGAAGCCATGAGGCCGTCGCCCGTGTGCTTCACTTCGCGTCCACCCTTTGAGGACAGTGCTCTGCGCACTATCTCGTCATGTTCGCGAAGGACCGTCATGAATCCCTCGTCGCCGAGCTCTTGTGTCTGTTGGGTGGAGTCGCACAAGTCGGTGAAGACGACCACGCGGATCGCGGAGTCGACGTACGCCTCACCGGGGGGGTGCTGGGGGAGCGGGCCGAGGAACGCAGCGATGGGCCCCTCACCCACTTCGATGATCCTTTCAGCCACCAGGCCGTGAGCTTCTCTGTGAACTACCTCGAGCGACTCGCGGTCGGGTCCCTCGGCAAGACAAAAGACTGCTCCTTGGTCTTCGTCAAACCAGTAGGTGACGTAGCGCACGCCGTACTTGCTCTGAACGGAGAGGTCGAGTTCGTGCGCCGCCGCGATGTCCGAAGCAGTCGCACCCGGGGCATCGTGCCGATCGAGGAAGAGGGCCATGTCAGCCTGCCGTGGTTATAGCCATGTCCGTCAACAATTGGTCGACGACAAAGCTACCCGAGTGGCAGGCCGAGCGCAGTCTTGGACTTCTCACACACCCTCGCCATCGCAGTCGTCGGTGGTGAGGCCGGCCAGAATCGTCCTCAGCAAGGTCCGTACTTCGTTGCGGGCCGCGACCTGATCCTCGGCGTCGGCCACGTAGAAGCAAGCCTCGTTCAGGGCACCCATGACCATCAACGCGAGCGGGCGAAGGGGATAAGTGCGGATCTTCTTCAGGCGCATGGCTTTGCGCAACACCCCACGAAGTGGCACTGCTCCGTATCGAGCCTCGACGTCTCGCACCCTGTCCCAGCCCAAGACCGCTCTGGCGTCGCGCATGACGATCCTCTGAACGACTGGGTCGAGGTTGGCGTCGATCCACAGCTCGCACCCCAGCACCAGGGCGTCCCACGGGTCCGGCCGGAGGAACTCGGCGACCACCTGGTCGGAGACTTCACGCTGGACCTCCTCGTAGACCGCGGCGAACAGGTCCTCCTTGCCCTGAAAGTGGTGGTACAGGGCCCCCTTTGTCACATTGGCCTCGGCGACTATCTCGTCCAGCGAAGTGGCGGCAAAGCCGTGCTCGCCGAAGAGCCGGCGTGCCGCGGCGACGAGGGCGGCTCGTGTCATCGCGCCCTGTGCCGCGCGCGTCATCCCCGGAACGGAGGCTCCCTTGACAACCATACTCACGGTATGCATACTACCATACCGAGGGTATCCAATCGAAAGACCCTCGATCCGCCAAAGGGAAGGGGACCCGAATGCCCAAGTACCTGATCGAGCGTGAGCTCCCGGGGGCCGGGGAGCTCAGCGCCTCCGAACTGCAGGCCATCAGCCGTAAGTCGAACAAGATCATTGCCGAGCTGGGTCCGGAAATCCGCTGGCTGACCAGCTACGTGACCGACGACAAGCTCTACTGCGTCTACGTCGCGCCCGACGAGGACATCCTGCAGGAGCACGCCCGGTGTGGCGGGTTTCCGGTGGGAGCGATCAGGCGTGTCTCCACGGTGATCGACCCCTCGACGGGGGACTGACCCTTCCGACCGGGCTCCCGGCCCAACCCAGCGCCCGGCTAGCGACTCGCCACATCAGACCTGAAGGTGACAAGGAGGTAATCCGATGACCATGACCAATGAGCCCTCGACCGTGGACACCGACAAGCTCATGGCATTCGTGTTCAAGGCGGTCGACGAGGTGGGTGCCACTCTCAACTCCGCTCTCGTCGTTCTCGGGGACAAGCTCGGTCTCTATCGTGCGATGGCGGGGGCAGGCCCGCTCAGCTCGGACGAGTTGGCGGAGCGGACGGGTACGACCGAGCGCTATGTCCGAGAATGGCTCAATGCACAGGCTGCCGGCGGCTATGTCGAGTACAACCCCGAGACCGGTCGCTACCTGCTGCCGCCCGAGCAGACCGTGGCCCTCACCGACTCATCCAGTCCGGCCTTTCTTCCTGGCTTCTTCCAGATTGCCATCGGCTCGGTGATCGACTCGCCCAGGATCGCCGAAGTAGCCCGCACTGGTGACGGGATCGGGTGGCACGATCATGTCGACGACGTCCATGAGGGCTGCGAACGGTTCTTCCGTCCCGGCTATAACGCGCATTTGGTGGCCGAATGGCTGCCAGCGCTGGATGGTGCAGTGGACAAGCTCGAGCGCGGAGCCGCGGTGGCCGACATTGGTTGTGGTCACGGGGCATCAACAGTGCTGATGGCCGAAGCCTTCCCTGCTTCGACCTTCCTCGGCACCGACTACCACGCCGGATCGATCGACACCGCCCGGCAACGGGCCGAGGAGGCCGGCGTGACCACGAGGGTCAGCTTCGAGCGGGCTCCGGCGTCGTCGTTTCCCGGCCTAGGCTACGACCTCGTCACCATGTTCGACTGTCTGCATGACATGGGAGACCCCGCAGGGGCGGCCGTCCACGTGCGGGAAGCGTTGGCCGACGACGGGACGTGGATGATCGTCGAGCCCGCGGCCGGCGACCGCATCGAGGACAACCTGAACCCCCTGGGCCGCGCCTACTACGCGTTCTCGACCCTGCTTTGCACCCCGTGCTCGCTGTCCCAGGAAGTCGGTCTGGCCCTCGGGGCCCAGGCCGGAGAGGCCCGCATCCGAGACATCGTCACTGACGCCGGATTCGGTCGGTTCCAGAAGGTGGCATCAACGCCGTTCAACAGCGTGTACGAGGCCAGGCCATGACACGGACGGGCTCAGCCGCTCCATGACGGGCGACGGCCCAGTTGAGGCCGACTACGTGGTCGTCGGCGGCGGTGCCGTGGGCATGAGCTTCGTGGACGTCATCTTGGCCGAGTCTGACGCCTCGGTGATCATGGTGGACCGGCGAGCACATCCGGGTGGGCACTGGAACGATGCCTACTCGTTCGTCCGTCTGCACCAACCCTCTACGTTCTACGGGGTGAACTCGACCGAGCTCAGTCGGGGGAAGAGGGACGAACGCGGTCCGAACGTGGGAATGTATGAGCTCGCATCGGGTGACGAGATCCGTGCCTATTTCGACCAGGTGCTGCGTGACAGGTTCCAACCGTCGATCCGTTTCCGTTACTTCCCGATGAGCGAGTACACGGGGGACGGTCGGGTGACCTCCCTACTGAACGGAAGTCAGAGGGAGGTGCGGGCCCGCAGAAAGGTAGTCGATGCCGGTTACGTAGGGTCATGTGTCCCATCGACAGAGCCCCCTCCCTTTCCAGCGGCACCGGGTATCGATCTCGTCCCCGTCAACGATCTGGCCAAGATCGACCGTCTCCATACCTCCTACGTCATCATCGGGGCCGGAAAGACCGGTGCGGACGCATGTCTTTGGCTCCTCGAAAATGGCGTTGACCCGTCGGTGATCGTCTGGATACGACCGCGGGACGCCTGGTTCTTCAACAGGGCGGGCTTCCAGGGTGGCGTCCAGACCCTGAACAGCTTCGCTACCCAACTCGAGGTGGTGGCGCAGGCCAAATCGGTCGAAGAGATCGTGCAAGGGTTCGAAGCGACCGGGCAGTTATTACGGGTCGATCTCGACCACTGGCCGACGATGTTCCGGGGAGCCACCACGACTGTTGGCGAGGTCGAACTGCTGCGGAAGATCACCAATGTGGTCCGGCTCGGCCACGTCGTCCGCATCGATCGAGAAGCGTTAGTCCTGAAGAACGGAATGATTCCCACCGCGCCCGGTTGCCTCTATGTAGATTGCAGCGCGCGCGGCGTTCCGAATCGCCCGCCGGTGCCCATATTTGACCGTGACAGGATCACGTTGCAATATGCTATCTACGGTGGGCAACCGACCTACAGCGCAGCGCTGACAGCATTCATCGAGCTCGTGGTCGACGATGACGATCGTAAGAATTCGATGTGCTCGCCGGTTCCTATCACCGGCGATCTCATTGATATCCCGCGTAACCTGATGACAGATCTGAGAGTACGGCGGGAATGGTTCGGTGACGACCAGATCCGGGAATGGATGGATCGATCGCGCCTGAACCCAACGGCCGGATCTGCGAGTGTCGATCCAGGCGATACGGAGAAGCAAGCGGTTCTCGGGCGCCTTCTCGCCACGATGGCACCGGCCAGTTCGAACCTGGAACAGCTCCTTGCCGATAACTCTGATGTTGGGCCAGGTCTCTCACGCGACCGGGGGATGTCTCGCTGAGGCGCTCGGGACTCGCAGGGGCGACCAGGTAAATGCTGAGTTGGGCACGTCGAGGTGGACCTTGAGTCCGCCAGCATCTCGTTCCAAGGGTCGCTCGTCGAAGGAACGAACGGGCCGGTGTTGGTTCCGACCAAGATCCGACGGTCACATCGGCAGGTCTCCGGCTATGTCGGCGACGGCACCAACGTTGGCCAGTCGTGCACCGCCTCGACGCCGCCCGACTCTTCCGGCTGGTCCTCGAGTGCTCCCGGCACGGTGGCCCACGGCGTCGCTGACGAGGGCGACACCATGCGCTCCGTCGCCGAAGTCATCGGGCGCCAGCTCGACCTGCCCGTCGAGGCCATCCTTCGGAGAACTTCGGATTCCTCGGCCACATTGTCGCCGCCGAACAGCCATCGTGGAATGCACTGACACAAGAGAGGTTCGGCTGGAAGCCTACCCATCCGAGCTTGCCCGAAGACCTTGAGGCTGGGAACTATCCGGCCTGATCCATGAGCATCTTCACCTCGCAACTGCTGAGCCGGAGGCCGAAATGCTCGAACCTGCCAGGGCCGTGTCGGCTCATACTCCGTAGCAATCCTACTCGCACAGTGTTCGGGCCTAGGCAGGTCCGCTGACTGCCGCTTGACGTCCGGCGGAAAGCGCTGTCCTGGGATAGGACCCAGATGTATTGGGCAGCAACGGCTCCTCGCCGCGCGACGCGAGACCCTCGAAGGAGCGCACGGTCGGATCACCCGAAGCGGCACGGCCCTTGCCGATTCTTGTCCTTTCCCGACTTCTGCGGCGCTCAGTGGTCGTGGCGGATAAGCATGACCGGACACGGCGCGTGGTGGGCCACGTAGTCGCTGACCGAACCACCGAAGAGTCGGCTCAACCAACCCTTGCTGGACGCCCCAACCACTAGCACGTCTGCGTTCATCTCGCCGGCAACTCGGTCGATGACTGCCCCCGTCCTTTCATCGTCTGGAACTAGACGAGCCTCCACCTCGGTTCCGAGCACCGAGGCGGTGCGATCGAGTGCGGCTTGACCTTGGGCGGTTGCCCTTTCCCAATCCTTATCCGCCCGCTTGTAGGTGATACCCGGGCCCTCTATGCCTCCAGCATCCTCCATGGGGTCCTCGTATTCGGGGATAACCGCTACCAGTACCACGTGAGCCGCGGGGCGTAGCAGGTCCATTGAGCGGCGAGCCGCGTCGATCGCAGCCTCGGATCCATCGGTTGCCACGAGGATGTTCATGTGTTCCTCCACTGATCGACGACGAATCGATGGTCACTGGCCTCATGCCACCGACATAGTGGCAGTCTCGCGCCAAGGATCGCTCGAAGGAATGCCGCATACCGGACTGCTCGCCACCACGCCACTGCCCCGAGATGCGGTTGGAGGGCAGGCAACGATCGCGAGCGCGGCCGGAGTCCCGTTCGACTCTCGCGGAGAGAAACACCTTTCGGGCTCTCCTTCAAACGGCCGATTCGGTGACGGCGGCCACCAAGCGGCAATGTCATTGCTGGCCCGTCGCATCGGAGAGACTCGTCGTACCTGGTCACGCCAGTGCACGAGTCCATGCAGCCATCAGCTCACTCGAAGCACCCTTGTGGTTGATTGATGCGTAGAGTTTGGCGGAACTGAGAAGAGAGCGGCACTTATGCACGTACGCAGGCTCACCGTTCTTTCAGCCCTGGTGGCAGCCATCGTCGTCATGGTTCCAGCCGCGGCCCTGGCAGCGGCGCACGGCCCTGGACGAGGGCCGAAAGCCATCGGCCAGCCGCTGAAAGCCACCCACAGGGCGCTCGAAGGCACGAGCACCGGGATCAACACGGTCAATCTTGCAACCGGCGCGGCAACCAACGAAAGTTCGGGTCACCTCTTCCACTTCGGAGCAGTCACCGGCCACGGAATTCAGACAATCACTCTCACGGGTCCGAACACCCTCAGCTTTACAGGCTCAGGGGTCACCGTTGCGGCGAACGGCGACCAGTTGTTCGCTACCACTTCAGGGACGGGAAGGGTTACATCCAAGGGAGCCGCAACGGCGAAGACCCTAAATACCATCACAGGCGGAACAGGCCGCTTTACCGGCGCCGCGGGGAGGTTCACGGTAACAAGCAAAAGCACACCCACCTCTACTGTTGGATCGATAGAGACGTTTGCTTTCACCAGCACCACGGAGGGACAGATCAGCTACTAGTCGAGACCTTCCGGACGGATAGGTCATTGCCGCCACGTTCCCCGTCTGACGCTGAAACAGGCTGCAGGGGTCTCGTCGTTGACCTGGCCCTTCCTGAGGCGCTCGTCGTCCGCACCGAAGTCTTGGACTCCTGCGTTTCTATCGGGGCATAGCGAAGGCTCAGTGTCCGGGCGGACGACGACGGATCGACTCGCGGTTCCATCGCCGCAGGGTGTCGGGCGTGACCAGGGATGAAAGCCGTTCACGGGCCGGCCGCACACGCTGGAGCATGGACAGGACGATCCGCTCTTCTGGTCGGATCTGAGGACGATTCACCTGACCGTTCGACAGAAGGTCCCGTTGAGCGGCCGGGATCGCTTCGTTACCCATCAGATGCCTTTGCGGTCTCCGGGCACTCAGATGACCACGCATGTTCGGGCCAAGGCCGCCGGACCTATCCCTGGACCCGATCCGCCTTGACCAGTGCGAGGCGAGCGGGCAGTTGCTCTACTACGGGATGTAGTTGGCAAGGGTGGTCGAGGCCGCCGCAGGAGCGATTTTCTGAGCCACGCCGGGAAGGGGGTTTGGATGGCGAGCGAGGCGATCAGTCGTGAGCCAAACATGCTCACTCTCCCGAGTTCGGTCGTGGCAGCGACGAGCGGCCATGTATGGACCCGGCCGGACGGTCGGAGGATCCTCCAACTAGTGCTCGCCACCATCTGGCTCTTGGACGGGATTTTTCAGCTCCAATCCTTCTTCTTTACGAAGAGTTTCGGTCTTCAGATGATCTCAGGCATGTCGTCGGGTAATCCGTCGGTCATCGCCCGGCCCATCAGTTGGTCAGGGTCGATCATTGGCCACCACGCAGTCTCCACCGACGTGGCGTTTGCTCTGGTGCAGTGTGGCCTCGGCTTCGCCATCGCTTGGCGCCCGACGGTCAAGGTTGGGCTAGGTGCTTCCATCGTGTGGGCGCTCGGCGTGTGGTGGATTGGCGAGGCGTTCGGCGGAGTGCTGAACGGCAGCGCCAACCCCGTCAATGGGCCTCAGGAGCGGTCATCATCTATGCGCTGCTGGCCGTGTTGCTGTGGCCGAGCGACCGATGCCCTGAGAAGGCACCGTTCATCGCGGCACGGGCGGTGGGGAAGCCGACAGCCAAGGGATTGTGGCTGGTGCTGTGGGGTTCACTCGCCTACTTCGCGGTTCTGGGTGGCAACCGCTCGTCACAAGGCCTCCACGACTTGCTCAATTCGGAGCCCCCCGGCGAGCCCGGGTGGGTCGCCTGGGTCGACCGTCACAGTGCCAATCTGGTCGACCACAGGGGTCTGGCGGTCACCGTGGTCCTGTGCCTCCTTCTCGTCGTGGTGACCGTCGGCATTTACCTCCCGAGATCGTTCGCCAATGGAACGATCATTCTGGCCGTGGCGCTCAGCGCCGTTATCTGGGTGATCGGGGAGAACTTCGGAGCCATCTTCACCAATGGAGCAACCGACGTGAACTCCGGCCCATTGCTGATATTGCTGGCCGTCGCCAGAAGCTCCCCGACCCCTTCACACAGCCCAACACCAGCAATCGCCGATGAATCGGTACTGCGCGTCGAAGGAGCCTGATATGTCCAATCCGGGCTGGTTGAACGGCATCTTCGCCGGGCTGATGCTGGCCGTGGCCCTCTACAGCGTCGGGCGGTTGGTGACCTCTCGGGTGTGGTCCCGACCAATCCACCGAGACGTGGACGTGGCCCATGTGCTCATGGGAACGGCAATGGCCGGCATGCTCGTCTCAGACCTCAATCCGATCCCAAGCGGCCTGTGGGAGATCGTGTTCTCAGTTCTCGCGGTGTGGTTCGTGTGGAGGTGCTACCAGTTCGTGGTCAATCCCGGCAGCGAGACCTACTACCACGAACACGTGCATCGACTGTCCCGCCGTGTCATCCACCTCGTCATGTCCCTGGCCATGCTCTACATGTACGTGGCCGCCGCCGCCCCATCAGAAGCCAGGTCGGGAGGCAGCATGGCGATGGGAACGGCGACCGGTACCACGGCGGACTTCGCCATTCTGCCAGCGGGCTTTGTCCTCGCCCTCGTCGTCTCCGCCATCTGGCAGCTAGACGCCATCAGGCGGTTCTCATCATCTGTCTCTCAGGTACGGAGCCCCGCCTTGTCCACTATCGGAGACGGTTTGCCGAGCTCCGAATGGGAAGGATCGGCCGAGGCACGGTTCGAAGGCCGATCGACCAATGGCACTGCAGATGTCCCCGCGTGGCTGGCGCCTCGGCTCGAGGCAGGCTCGCACATTGTCATGTGCCTCACCATGGCCTACATGCTTATTCTGATGCTCTGAGAATCCCATGCCACCACATTCACTGGCGGTTGAGATGACGACATGTGACAATCCAATGTGCGTGTGTGATCCCTGCACTTGCGACGAGTGCAACTGTGGTGCGGCACGGTTGGGAGCATTCGAGCGCCGGGTCATGCAAATTCTCTGGGAGGACCCAGTCAGAGAGTTCACCGTGCGCGATGTGGCCGCTGCGCTACCCGAGTACGCCTACACAACGCATGCCACCGTGCTCGACCGGCTGGTTCACAAGGGGTTGGTACGCCGAAGGAAAGAAGGTCGTGTCGTCCAGTTCGCCGCCATTGGTACCGGAAGCATGCACTCCGCCGTTCTCATGTATCAGGCCCTGATCGCAGGCTCTGATCCGGACGCTGTCCTGGTTCGATTCGCCGAAACTCTTTCACCCTCGGAAGCGCGCGTACTTCGCCGTGCGCTGAACACCCTTGAACGCAAGGCACGAAAGACTGGCCCATAACTGTCGAAACAACTGCCCTTCTAAGTTAGGCACAGGCCAAACTGCATGCCACGCGCGATGGCGCGACCCGACGGCGGTCAAGAGGAGGCAGAACCCGATGACGGACATCATGACCCCATCGTTCATCGATTCGTCGATCGAGTCGCGGGCGGTCACCTTCGAGAATCCGACCGGTGCGCGCGGGGCCGGGGGCTCGGCTGCTGGTGGTCGCAAGGGTGCTTCCCAGCAGAGTGATCGGGCCCGGCGAGCGGGTGGTGCTCGCCAACATCGATGGCCCCGGAGTGCTCCGTCACCTCTGGATGACCGTCTTGCCCGCCCCACCTGAGCGGTTGCGGGCACTTTGGCTCGAAGTGTTCTACGACGGTGCCGACGAGCCGAGCATTTCGGTGCCGGTGCTCGATTTCTTTTGCTTGCCACACGGCCGGAGCGCTCCCTTCGCATCGGACCTGGTTGCCGTCAACGAGGGCTGGGGCTTCAACAGCACGATCCCTATGCCCTTCGCCCATCACGTCCGTCTTGAGCTCGAGAACGGATCGGAGGCACCGACCGTCCTGTACTACCAAGTCGACTGCACCGTCGAACGAGCCATGCCCACCGGCAACGGATATCTCCACGTCTTGTTCCGGCGTGAGAACCCCACGCAGAGGGGATCCGATTTCGTTATTGCCGAAGGGCTTGTCGGCCCAGGGCGGTTTCTCGGATGCAGCCTTGGAATAAGGGTCCTCGACGACGGCATCTGGTACGGAGAGGGGGAGGTAAAGATGTTCTTCGACGGCGATACGTCGCATCCGACTATCTGCGGCACCGGACTCGAGGACTACGTCGGCAGCGCCTGGGGCATGGGTCGTCATGCCGCCCCGTACGGTGGATGCACCCTCGATATCCGCTCCCCCGATGCCACGGGACCACTTTCGCAACCGGACTTCGTGGGGATCTACCGATGGCATCTTCCTGATCCGATCATGTATAGGACCGATCTGAAGGTGACAGTGCAACAGATCGGAGCCGTGCTGTTTCCTTCCGGCAACGAAGCGGAGATGGCGGCGATCGAAGACAGTGGGCGGCTCGCCGGTGAAGGGTGGCAACGCATCGCCGGAGGTACCTTCACGTTCGGCATGGTGGAGCGAGTCGATGACGTTTGTGCAACGGCGTACACCTATTGCAGGCATCCCCAAACGGTGGAGCGACTCGATGTCGCAGCGGCAGTGGCCGATCTCGAACGCCGACCTTACGAGACCGCCGCTCCCATGGAAGCGCTGGTCCCCGCGCTCTGACCCTGGCTGGTTGTTCTGAGTGATCCCAGCAGAAGGTTGCAATTCCCGAGTCAGCGCCGGGGCTCCTTTGAGGGTCATCACAATTGCAGGGGCCATCGGCTAGACCGGTAATTGGGGCCGGTCAATGTGCCGCGACCACCGGGAGGAAGATCTGTGAGGATCGGACTGCGTGCCAAAAGGAGCGCGATGGCGGCGGTCGCCTTGTTGATCATCGGATCCGTGATGGTCCTTGGCAATGACTCGCCGGGTTCTGGAGGTGCTGCGACGCTCACCGCCCGCTTGGATTCTGCCACTCGAGTCGCCGATGTGGCGGGCGGAAGTGGCTACTGGCTGGTCGGGTCTGACGGGGGAGTGTTCACCTTCGGAACCGCTCAGTTCTACGGATCGATGGCTGGCAAGCATCTCAACTCCCCGATCACAGGCATCGTCGCAACCTCCGACGACCACGGGTACTGGCTGGTGGCCAAAGACGGCGGGGTGTTTGCGTTTGGTGATGCCGTCTTCAGCGGGTCAATGGGCGGAAAAACCCTCGCCGCGCCCATTGTCGGCGCCGCTTCTGCCGATAGCGGAGGATCTGGAACAACCGGCCCACAGGGCTCCACAGGACCTCCTGGGCCCCAAGGCTCCACAGGACCTCCTGGGCCCCGAGGCTCCACAGGACCTCCTGGGCCACAAGGGCCGCCCGGCACCTCAAACTACGCAGAATTCTACGCGCTGATGCCACCGGATAACCCTACGACCGTGGGTGCTGGCCAACCGGTGTCGTTTCCCCAAGACGGGTCTGCGGACGGAACAATCACGCGGTTGGATGCTTCTTCATTCACCTTGGCCGATGTCGGCACCTACCAGGTGACATTTGAAGTCTCGGTCACTGAGCCCGGTCAGCTCGAGCTCAGTCTCGACGGAGTGGCACTCCCCGCCACCGTTGTAGGTCGAGCTACGGGAACATCGCAGCTCGTTGGAGATTCACTCGTCACGACGACCACTGCGGACGAAACCCTCGAGGTCCTGAACCCGCTCGGGAACTCACCTGCGCTGACGATCACCCCTCTTGCCGGCGGTGCGCAGCCCGTCGGTGCTTCGTTGGTGATCCAACAGCTTGGGTGATGCTGGGAAGGTGCCAAGCGGGGAGGGGGACTCTGAACGCCGCAACACTGGGTGGGTAGTGCCGCCACCGCGGAGCTGGACACGCTTGGTGGGCGTGTTGGTGGATGAAACGCCCGGGCTAGCAATCCGATCGAAAGAGGCTCAACTCCGGTCGATTTGCCACACCAGAGAGTGGGGAGAGGAATGGTTCATCACTTTCGTCATCCGTGGCTCGAAGAAGGCGAGGAAGTTCTCTGGCACGCGATGGCTTGGATCCGAAAATGCGCGTCCGGTCGGTGGAATCCTCTATCTCACGGACCGACGCCTCTTCTTCCAGCCACACATCCTCGAGCGCGTCACCGAGGAGCCGGCGTGGGAGGTTCCTATCGGGAACGTACACCTGTATATCGAAGAGGGAGGGTGGAACCCACATCTACCGGTTGTCCGCGACATCGCCATTCACTATCACCTGGAGGTGGCCGAGACTGATGGTTCGGTCGAGGACTTCTACCTGACCCATCTGGGCGAGCCGCTCGAGCAGTGGGCGCAGTGCAAGGGAGATGCTTCCGGCAGTGAGTAGCGGTCTCTGTCGAGCGAGCCGATCGAGGCCGATGAGGCGTGCCCACGTGTGATTACCGAGAATCTCGTCTACGCCCGTGAGCGGCCGAAATGTCGCGCCGCCAAGCCGCTCTCGTCTGATCCAGACCCGAGCACTCCGCCCGCCGAAAGTCTTCGTCCGCGTGCGTGAGATGCCCGCTTCGGCGACCAGAAATCCAGAAGTCTGGCGCAGCCGGAGCGGGGCCGCCCTCCGGATGCACGATGAGAAAGTCCACCTAGGTAGGCACCGATGACATTCTCGGCCCTACAGGTACCCGATTCCGGACGACTGGGAGGATCTTTCCGCAAGTGCGTGGTTTAAGGCTGACCAACCGAGTGGCCAGTTCGCCAAGCCTCGGGCCCGAAGTGCTGGATCGAAAAAGGCTGGAGGTAGCGAAAGAGAGAGTCCCTATTCTTGTTGGGCGGCTCGCAACTTCTTGGCCATCGATTGCAGCAACTTCCAGCCGATGGCGCCATTCCCCTGCACCAGGGGACGGAACTCCCAAAATGTCAACCCATAGCAGACTAGTTCACTCGAAGCGATGATCGTCGCCGCCCGCGGACCCTCGTCGATGAGCGCGATCTCACCGAAATAGTCGCCGCGCTGCAGGATCGTTTGCTCAGCACCGTGGATCGAAACCGTAGCCGTCCCCGAGTCGATCAGGAAGAAGGCGGCGCCGCCCGAACCCTCCATGACAACTGTCTCGCCTTGGGCGAAGCGACGTTCCTTCAGGAGGCGTGCGATCTGCTCGACCTCTTTCCGCTCGAGATCGGCGAAGAGGGGCACGAGCCCTAGAGTCTCGACGGGGTTGCCGGCTACGAGGCCGGACGTGGAATCCTGCTCGGACGGCTCGCCGGTCGTGACCGCCCGGCACTGCAACAGGTAGAGCGTTCCGCCGGCGAACGCCCATTCGATGTCGCGTGCCGGACCGTAGGCCCGTTCGCATCGGGAGGCGAGCTGACTCAACTGATCGAGCTGGTCCTCGTCGAGACAGAGTTGCTCAGCGCGATCAGCAGGAACCTTCTCCTCGACCGTGCCTCCCGTCGCCACGGACCGAATGGCGATGGTTTTGCGTCCCGGTTTGCGCTCCAGCACCTGACCCGAGCGATCGAGGCGATAGTGGTCCGGGATGACGAGGCCGGCCACGACAGCCTCGCCCAGTCCCCAGCCGGCTTCGATGACACGCTCATCCGCCCCAGTCACCGGGTTCTCGGTGAACATCACCCCGGCGACCTCGGGATCGAGCAGCGTCTGGACTACCACCCCGACACTCGGGCGGGTGAAGAGGCCGACGCGTTGGCGGTAGGTGATGGCCGAGTCCGAGTTTGCCGACCACCAGATGTCCCTCAATGCCGAGGGCACCTCTTTGTCCGTCGGGACGTTGAGCAAGGTGAGGTGCTGGCCGGCGAAGCTGGCCTCGGCGCCGTCCTCGTCCACGGCGGACGAGCGGACGGCCAGCGGCACCTGTAGAGGCCGGATTGCGTTGGCGACCCTTGCTATGGCGCGCTCATCCCCGGCAGCAACGGCCTCGACAACGGAGCCGGACAGTGCAATGCCAGGGGGGACCCGGAGACCCTCCCGCTCGGCCTCCCCGAGCCCGACCGCCTTGGACCCGAAAACCGCGGTCTCGCGCGCCCTGACCAGAGGAACCACGTCCTTCATGCCAGCACGGTTACTTCGCCGGCATCTCCGTTGACGCGCACCATTGTGCCGTCGGCGATGCGGTCGGTCGCGTCGCGCGTGCCAACGACTCCCGGAATCCCATATTCCCGCGCCACGATGGCGGAGTGGGAGAGCAGTCCTCCGTTGTCCGTGACGATGGCGCCCAGCAGCGGTAAGAGGATGTTGAAAGCCTCCGACGTCGCCTCCGTGACCAGGACGTCCCCCCGGACGATACGGCCGAACTCGGAGGGTCCGGAGACGCGCCGCGCCGGGCCTTCGTAGACACCTTGACTGGCTGCCAGTCCACGCAGGAGATGCTCTTCGTGCAGGGCCTCGGAGCTCCCAAACACCTCGCCCATGGCGATACCGGTGGCGCGCATCAGTCGGGCAGCGGCGGGCGGCAGGTCAGAAGGGTCGGGCGGAGGGGTAGGGGGTGTGCCGACGAAGGGCGGCGCCTCCTTCGCACTGTGGGTGGCACGGTAGCCAGACCGGCCTGCGAGCTCGTCGGCGGACGGACCGCCTGCATCGGCGAGCAGCGAGCACATCTCCCCGAGACTGGCGTCGACGAGATGCTCGGCGTCGTGGATTCGGCCCCTGTCGGCCAGGCGGCGGCCGCCGGCAAGGGCCGCCCGGCGCATCAGACCCGACGCCCATATATCGCTGTAGATGCCGCGTTCGTCGCGGAGACGGTAGGTGAGCCGGGCCTCCCCGAGGAGCTCGTCGAACTCGCTTCGGTGCTGCTCGGGGACCTTCTGGCGGATGTCGGCGGTTTGGTCCTCGGTGTCCGATGCCGCCTCGCCTTGGCCAGATACGGCTACCCGGATGGCTCTCAGCAACGCATCGGGCAACTCGAGGGCACCAGGCTCGGAGATGTCGAATCCGTCGAGAGGCCGGTAGCCCACGAAGTCGAGGTAGCCGGACACGGCCGCCCCCTCCTCACCCGGCACAGACCGCAATGCTTCGAGCACCTGGGCCGGGTCGTCGCCCGACTGGAGGAGCTCCAGACTCGAGGGGTCCTGCCCGATGGCGGTGATCAGTCGGTCGAGCTCGGCAGATCCTCCCGCAGACACAGATGCTGAGCCGCGCATGAGACCAAGCAACTGGGCGGGCGGTATCCCGGTCCAGTCCCCGACGTGGGCCAGGAAGTCACCCGTCGGGACCATGGCCGAGGCCGTGAATCGCATGTGCTGAGCCATCATGGCTGCGTGGTGGTCGCGGCACTTCGTGAGATATGCGATCAATTCCTCGTCGGAGAGTGCGTCAGGATCAACCGCCTGGATCTCCCGATGTGCCGAGATCGAAGCCGGCTTGTGGGTCTCGTCCCACTCCCGAAGCTGCTCACGCCAGACCCTTTTTTGGAACACCTCTTCGGCTCGCTGGAAGCGCCGAGGGATGTCCTCCTCGGGGGCTGGCCTCATCGAATTGTAGGCGAAACCGTTTATGTACACGGTCTCCATCGCGTCGATGAGCATCCCGTAGTACTGGGCGAAATCGTTGGTACCCCGCCGCATCGGCGCAGGGTGGGTTTCTGCAAAATAACGGGTCACCGGTCGCGGAAAATGGACGGGATCGAGCGCCCATGACCCTGGACCAGGTGGATCAAAGAGAAGTTCTGCTGTCTCCGAGGTTGTCATCGACGATCCTCTCATTCGAGCTCCGATTCCGGAGGTGCCGCCGGGAGTTACGAGCATCATCAGGTGTCTGTGCGTCTAGCACCATAAAAGTGGGACCCGGGCTGGTCAATCGGCTTCGCACACCGAGTCCGGAATCTCTCCTCTTGGCCACTGCAGGGCCGGTCCAAGATCGCTCATCGGTGGAGGCCCGCTGTTATCCGGGCCACCTGCACCGCTGCTGCCGGTCCGTAGTGTTGTTGCGGACGCAACTACCCATCGGAGTTGGGACACCGGGGGCCGTGGCTCAGGCGGCTCGCCAGGGGACTCTGGTAACGACAGTCCTACGTGAAGGGTGTCATCGGCAATGCATGCGGCCGGAGCGGTTGGAGTTTCGCGCAGGACCTCGCAAGTGGGCAGTCAGCCATCGCCACTTCGCGTGCTCCAGAAAGAAAGGATTCCTGGGCAGCGCGGTAGGGGGCACCCGCCACTTAGGTCATGTCTACCGGTTCTTCCTACAGCAGGCGGACTGATCGATGCTCGATCCGCCAGTCAGTCCCCTTCTTTACCAGGTGTTGGACGATGGACGACACGCTGTTAATCGACGTTGCCGGTTCACCGGCCAGGATCAGCAGGACCGACGTTGCGACTGCTTGATCAGGTTGACCTTCGATCTCACGGACAACCGCGTTCAGCGTGAGGTGAACGCTCATCTCGCCTTCCGCCTCCCAGATAGGGCCGACCGACTGCCGCAGGGTGTCCTTGCCGCGATGCTCTCCCATACCGCCATCGAGTACGGCGTCATCGGTGAAGAGAGCGACATAGGCATCGGCATTTCGGCTCGTGGCTGCCGAATCCGCCTCTGCCAGGACCTCAAGGATGTCGAGCCGGTCGTCCCCAGAGAGGGTCACGCCGGGCCGGTCTGCGGGGGTCGCAACCATGAACCGATCTGTTCTCGCAGATTGGAGGGAAAGACGTCTTTCGGCACCATTCCATGGACCGTCTTCGGGGGGATAGAGCTATAGGCAGAACCGGTCTGGTGTGCGTACTGGGTGACACGAAAGCTCACCGCCATGCTGCAAAGGGCGTAGGCCTCGCCTTCGGAGATCCCCGCAGCCACGTGGAGCCACGAAATGAGGCCTCGTAGACACGCCACGAGCGCGTCGTCGAGGTTGTCGGCAAATCCCATCCCAATCCAATGTGACGGTGTCTCGGCGAGTGGACCGCTCAGATTCACTTTCTTGTGGAGGTCGTAACGGATCTTCAGGTCCTCTGCGGCAGTCTCGATGGCCGTCTGGTCGACGACCCCGTCGCCCTGCAGCGCATGGACGTCGTCCACCCAAAGGCGGCCCCCGGACTTGAATACGGGCAGATACAGCGAAGAACCGACCGTCAGTTCTCTGAGGACCAGATTCCCACCGTACGGTCCGGCCAAGATGGCGCTGATGGGACCATCTCCCACGGGTTCGACGCCCATGACCCCTAGGAACGGGGCCAGAGTCAGTGTGATGCCACATGGACGTATTCAGCCGTCTTCCGCGACTGGTCGAACCGGAAGTAGTGCACGTAGGGCTCCGAGAAGTCGCTCGGCAAGGCGCCGACCCCGAGGGGAAAGGAGTTCCACCCCCAGTCGCGGGTTCGGAGCGAGACGACGCTGCATTCGATGACGTCTCCCGGTTCGGCTCCAGTCACCTCGACGGGTCCGAGCATGGAATACGGGCCATTCGGATAACGGTGTCCCAGGGGTTCGCGATCAGCGAACGTCATCCCGAAGGTCGCTTCGTTTCCCCAATGGGTCCACGTATTCGGATAGCTGACCACGTCTCCGGGCTTGATTGACGCGACCGGTGGCGCAGTGGGATCGAGGAATCCTGAACGCACCGTATTGGATGTCGACTCGACTGTGTGCATAGCCACGACGATGATCTCTCTTGTCTCTGAGGCCTGGATGAGGCTGGCCTTCTGAGGTTCTCAACTCATGCAACGGATCTTCCCGACCGGAGGTGAGTCACGCGGCCATACCGGACTGGACCCACCGTTCAAAGATCTGCACTCGCTCCGGGGGCCACGCCCCATCGCATGGCATCGAGCCGTTCTTCACATGTTCCAAGATGTCAGACGCGTGAGCGCGCACGTCGTCGAAGGACCAAAGGTCAAACGCTTTTTCCATCGACTGGCGGTCATGTTGCCGGAATAGCGGTTTGATGTCCTTCGCGAAGCTCAAGCTCGCGTCGTTCGCACGAGAGTCCATAAGAAGCAATGTAGTCCGTAAGAGCGACGGACCCACGGGCTCGCATGCCCAGGTTCCGGCATCATTTGGGGCGTCGGAAGAAGACCTCGCCATTGCGGCGATCCGGGCATAGGGTGGAGCCAAGGACAATTTGGCCCGTTCCGGTGCCGAACTGCGTTCCTTTCAGATCGTCGCCGAGCCGCACTCAGTTCGGCGGCCGATTGGAGAAGCATGTCCACAGCATCCGCAGTCCTCGCAGGTAGCCAGCTCGACGTCCACCATGTGCCAGAGACGAACGGGCGAATGTCTGTGTGCCGACGTTGCGGATCCCAAACTGATGGTCCTGAAGGTCGACACCACCTACCTGCCGAGCGCCAACTGGTCCGGTCGGGTGAATGGCTGGTCACACAGTCGAGAATCAAGCACATCGATCGCATTCGAGAGGTGCGAGAAGGGTGAGTCTGTAGGCACGCCTCACTCCCGGCGGACACGTAGGGGAAGCATGCAGCTCAGGCCTCGGCCGCACCCTTGATGGCTGCCAACGTCGCCCCAATACCGCTCTTCGCTCCGTCCCTGCGTATGCCAATCTCCTTCGCCGCATCGTCACCGAATACCTTCTCGAAGAAAGCTGAGCCCTCGGGTGGTAGCTCCCAGGTCTCAGTGACCTCCGTCCCTCCGTCCACGACGACGAATGAGTAGCCCCAGCGAGCGCCGGTAGGAGGCTCAACCACCACCCAGGCGAAGTGGCGGCCATGGTCTGCTGTGACAATCTCCGAGCGCGTCTCCCACGTTCGCTCTGGGCGCTCATTGCGGCCGGTGAACTTGGCACCGATATGTGGTCCGTCGCCCTCGTCCCACCAACAGGCCGTGCACACTGGGCTCCACTCGCCCATGCGGGTCACGTCAGCGACCATGTCGTAGAGCTCCTCTGGAGAGCGCTTGATGATGATTGACCCAGAGTGCCGCAACGTGTCCATTGCCTCAGTATCGCGAATCGAACCGCAGTTGTCAGTTGCCAGTTGCCCTGGAAGCGGCTCCTAATGCTGCAGACCCGGCGTTGGGACCCCGAGACCGGATCTGACGCGAAGATCAGGCCAAGATCACACGTGAAGGAGACCCAGCAGCACCGGATTCGGTTCCCTGGGAGTCCAGCCTGCTGGGGTGTCAACCCAGCCAGAATGAGGAGGCGTCATGGAACATGAATTGGAGCTCGGCCTGGATACATTCGGTGACGTCACCGAAGGGTCAGACGGAGAGCCGGTCTCCTACGCGCAAGTGATCCGCGATGGCATCGAGCGGGTAAAAGCGCGGTACGCCGTCGATGTGAAGCCAGGACGATCCCACGTTCTCACCCCCCGCTTCTACGTGGCAGACGGCAATTTTGTTCTCTCGTTGGTCGATGCTCGGACAGACCCGCCCAAGGCGAACTTTGACCTCTTCCGGATCGCAAATGCCAAGATCGCAGAGCATTGGGAGGTGCTGGCACCGATTCCTCCGCGTGATCAATGGAGGAACTCGAACGGACCGTTCTAGCCCCGCTTACTCGCTAGCGCGTGAATCTCGCCTACGAGGCCGAGAACCCGCCGCCGCCGCCATCCCTGCATCCCAGCCCCCAACCGTCTGATCAACAGCGCACGACTTTGGAGGTAAGCGAAATGAACATCGCACTTACGGGCAGTACCGGATTTATCGGATCTCATGTCCTCACCGAGCTCGTGGCCCACGGTCACGAGGTAACCGCCCTTGTCCGCAACCAGGAGCAAGCGATCGCCGTTTCCCCCAGAGGTGCCAAGGCGGCCGTCATCGATCTGTACGACCGAGCCGCCGTCGTGAAGCTGTTGGCGGACTTGGACGGGTCGATCCACACGGCGAGTCCTGGTGACGCCACGAGCGCGGATCTCGATTCCGCAATGGCAGATGCTGTCGTCGAGGCCTTTTCCGGTAGCGGCAAGCCCCACGTTCAGATCAGCGGTCTCTGGGTTTACGGAGCCAACACCGCCATCACCGAAGACTCTCCCCGCAACCCACCACCGATGGTGGCGTGGAAGGAGCCGATTGAACGGCGTTTGATCAGTGCGGAAGGCCTAAGGGCAATCGTTCCGGTCTCCGGCTCCGCCTACGGTGACGGTGGAGGCGGGATCCCCGGGCTGCTTCTTGGTTCTCCACGAGATGATGACGGAAATCTGATCATGATCGGCGAAGGACGGCAGCACTGGGCGACTGTGCGCGTGGCCGATCTGGCTGACTTCTTCCGCCGTGCCCTCGAGCAGGACTCGGCCCAGGGTTACTACGTGAACGGGCTCAGCCCGACTGTCGCAGAACTCACTCAGGCGGCCGCCCTCGTTGTAGGTGCACCGGGCGCCGTCCCCGGGTCCGACGACGAGGCGCGCTCCCGTCTCGGCGATTACTTCGCAGAGGTGCTCCTCCTCGACCAGGGCGCTCAGGCCACCAAGGCCCGCGTCGAGCTCGGCTGGAAGCCGTCCCATCCCGGACTCGTCGAGGAGTTCAGCACTGGCAGCTACCGGAACTAATTCTCCTCTCGACGTTGAATTGCCTGAAGGGTGTCATTGGCAATGCATGCGTTGTGAGTGGTGAGGACTTGCGGCGCAGTAGGTAGAGGGCTAGGCCCGGCGCCGGGCGGCGGAACCCCGCTCGACGGGACCCAGCGGGCAGGCAAGGTAACGGCGCACTTGAGGGTTGCAGCAAATGGGCGCCGACCTGGCCCACTATCACTTGCTCAGGCTGCTGGCCAGGTACGATCACCGGGTCGACGACGGTGGGTCTGCTTGGTCGCTCTCTTCACCGGCCCGAACACCAGAGCAAGGTGGATCTGCGAGGAGTCCCGTGGCGAGTACCGACTGGCTGTTGGAAGCGATCAAGCGAGTCGAGCAGACCGGCGAAGAGGCGCGGAGAGCGATTGGCGAAGGGGTCGCATCGATCGACACGTTCCGGGAGCGGCTGGTGGCCGGCGTGCCCGTTTCGGAGATTGTCGATGATGGCATCGCGCAAGGCGGTCGCGAAACCCGTCTGAGGGCTTCAGCGGCAATCGAGGCGTTCGAGCACGCCGTCATGGTGTACCGAGCCGGCCTGATTCGCGCCATGGTCGATGAGGAGAAGTTGAGCTTCACCGAGATCGGCTCTCGTATCGGCGTGTCCCGACAGATGATCGCCCGGTTGTACCGCTACGACGAGTGCCCGGCTGTCCCCTGAAGGATGTCATCGGCAATGCGCGCACCCTGAATGGCCGGATCTTGAGCGCACGATGCAGGAAGCGGCTAAGCAGTCATCGGCGTTGGCGTGGGGCGAGCTACGAAAAAATCGTTCTTCAACGATCGCGCGGTGGTGCATGTGGTACAGGATTCCGCGGTCCGCTCTCTACAAAATACGCACGCGTCATTGATGATCAAGGTCAAGAGCGGCTTGTGGGGTCAATCGAAAACGCCGATCAAGCGGTGCCAATTTGCGAGGGTCCAGCGAGGACAGTCGGTTTCCCTGGTCAGCTTGTTTTTGACAAGGTGAGGGTCGCGGGCTCGAATCCCGCCCTCGCCCACACCGTCGTGCGCTCTGAGAGAACCCGCCGGTTGGAGGCGCGTGGGCGCTTGCTCGCTGGATCTTGGGGGTCCCGCTCGTCGGCCCGCACCACATCCGTACCTCAGGTAATTCGGTTCGTCCGACCGTGTGCCGATGCGCATTACCTATAGGACGTGAAGGTCAATTCGAACACAGCGATGAAGAACGCAACCGTGCAACGTTCGAAGACATGGGGATTGACCGTGCGGGCGAGGATCGGAACCTCGGTCATGCCACGCTCGGAACGGAGTCTCGTACCTCTTACTGGGTATCGGCTGCTTCGTAGACTCCGATCAAAGTGCAGTAACGGGAAGCGATGGTTCTCGTCGTCTCGGGCTCTGATGATTTGCCGGCAAGATGGTCGGACAACGCATCGTGCCAGAGGGTCCGCCCGACGGCGAACCCGGAGAATCCCTGAACGCCCGCGCCGGTCTTGATCCACTGCGTCACCTTCGCCATGTCGGCCCCTCGGCCAAGCACGATGCAGACGACACCGCCGCGCCCATCTGCCCGTGCCTGACGGACCACCCGAGTGCAGTCCTCCGGATCGTCGAGCCCCTCTACCTTCCAGATGTCGGGATTTACACCGCCGGCTTGCAGGGAGGCGATCGTCTCGACGACCAACTTCGGACGCAGATGCTGGTCGTAATCCGTCTGATGACCGTCGAAACAGTCCAGCTGCTGTGTCGTGGCAGGAACCAGGAGCTCGAATAGGAACTTGTGGTCACGCGTCCGCAGCCATTCGGTGAGAAGCGCCAAACGCTCGGTTTGCCGAGTGTTCAAGTCGGCGTTCCCGTCGGGGTTGTAGCGGACCAGCACCTTGACGAACGTGGGATCGAACGACTCGATGTGTTCACCGAACTCGGCGCCGTACTGGAACTCGAACTCGTCCTGTCCCGACCGCTCGACGGGCATCGCCAGGGGGACGTCCGCCTCCTTGGCCCGGCGGGCAACCGTCGTGCCGAACTCTTCGTCGACCAGGATCCCCGAGAGGTCCCGGGGCGCTCCTTCTTCGACCGCCATTTGATGTGCCTCGAAGATGATCTCCTTGGCCTTGATGATGCCGGCCCGCACCTCGGCGCTGACGGGAGGTGTGGCCCCGAAAAGGCCCTTTTCGAACGAGGCGCGATGATCGAAAGCCATCAGAAAAAGCCGCTTGTCGTATCCGAGTGCCATAGACGCCTCCTTAGGGTCGGTTCGGCCGTATTGGCGGCCGGTCGTGCTCACTCTTCGGGTAGTCATCGATCGGGTAAGTGCCGGCCATGTGGCGAGGTGGGGCGCCGAATGGAGTCCGGCCCCCACGGCCCGGGACGCACAGGCCTCCACCCGTGGCGCGTTCTCCAATAGGGGAGTGGAGGTCTCCCGTATTCGATGTATCCCTATTCAGGTTTGCAAGGCTAGGACTCGTGGCCCATCCTGAACAACGGTGACGGTCGACGTTGAGAGGGAGAAGCAGCTCGCGGGGGAGGCAGCAGCGGCGATGGTCGACAGCGGAATGCGGGTCGGTCTCGGCACTGGATCCACGGTCGCTTACCTCTTGCCAGCACTGGCGAAGCGGAAGTTGTCTCTGCGCTGCGTGGCCACCTCGCCGCGCACTGAACAAGTAGCTCGGCAGCTCGGAATCTCGGTGGAGCCCTTCATGCTGGACCGCCTCGACATCGCCATCGATGGTGCCGATCAGATCAGCCCTGAGGGATGGTTGGTCAAGGGCGGCGGGGCGGCCCACACTCGAGAGAAACTGGTGGCCATTTCGGCAGAACAGTTTGTGGTGATCGCCGACTCGACCAAGCCCGTCAACGCCCTCCGTAGCCCCGTTCCACTGGAGCTGATTGCCTTCGGACTCGAATCGACGCTCGAACGGTTGGGCCAGGTTCGCCTGCGGGACGTCCCACTGAGCCCTGATGGTGGGGTGATCGCCGATTTCATCGGCCCTGTCGGGGCCCCGGCCGACCTCGCTGCGAGGTTCGAGGCGACGCCGGGGGTGGTGGAGCACGGTTTGTTCCCGCCAAAAATGGTGACCACGATTCTGGTCGGACGAGGCGAATCGGTCGAGAGAATCGACGTAGCGACAAGCTGAGGCACACCGGGCGGCCGGAGGTCCTCCAGCCTGCACCTCGGCTCTGTCCGTTGCCAGCATGGCGCCCCTTCAGTCGTCCGCCCCGACGGTGCGCGATATCGGCGGATCAGCGCGTCGGTAGGGGAGGTCGTGACCTGACTGCGGTTCGCCCTCGTTCACCATCGGGGTCACGGTCATGAGGAGTGCTCTCCTTGCGGTTATGGAGTAAGCCTCGCACTCGGCGACGCTCTCGATACCACTGCCGCGATGTCGTCCCGTACAGCAGGCACGCGTGCGGAAGGCCCGGAGTCGTCCACGGTCAGCACCGCGACCATCGGCTCCGGCTCAGCGTTCCTGGCGAGAGCAGGTCGTATGAGAAATGAACCATCATGGGGTCGAGATGCCGTGGTTCCCCGACTTTGCCAATGCCGTCGAGCTGGTCCGCCGGCAGACTCGGGCCGCAGGTCGGGCTGATCCGGTGGCGCAGTATTTCGACGCACTCAACAAGGGGGACACTCACGCTCTGGAGGATGTCTGGCCTGGCCAGGTGGTCATCTACGACCCCCGGGCTGGCGAGATCCGTGGCCACAGGCAGCTCCGGCGATTCGTCCGCCAGAATCAATCCCTGATGGCCGAGCGCCACGCCCGCATTGAGACCGTGGCCTCCACGGTCGTCGATGGGCGGGCAGTGGTGGAACTGCTGGCCCATTTGGCCGGCGACGACGGGGCGACATTGGCTTGGCCGATAGCAGTCGTCGCCGAATCCCCCGATGACCGCTCGGTGGTGTTCCGCACCTACTGCAGCCAATGGCCAGTCGACGGGCAGCATCACGTCAGGCCTCCCGTACTCAAGCCCGGGGACGTCCACCCGGGTGATGTTGTCGGCCGCTACCAAGCCGCTCTGGACGTAGGCGATGCCGAAGCGATAGTGGACACATTTGCGCCGGATGGGTACTTTCGAGAACCCATCGGGCCCCACGTCGTACACCGCGGCACACCTGCGCTCCACACATTCTTCACCATGTGCTTCAGCGCAGGCGGCGGTATAGGCCTCCAGCACTGCACCGTGACCGACGACGGGGTGCGCTGCGCCCTGGAATACAACTGCGTCCGCTGGGGCAGCCATGACTTGCCCCCCCAAGCGGGGATCGGGGTCTACGAGCGAAGCCCGGACGGCCTTCTGGCTGCTGCCCGGGTCTATGACGACGTCGACGCACCCGTCGACCACTCTTGAGGGCAAGGAGCCCGCGCCGGGCCACCGACCGGGTACCCACCGGCACCAATCGCCGGCGCTCTGGTCAGTGGCCGGCGATCTGGCCGCCGTCGATGTGCAGGATCTCACCGGTTATGAACTGCGATGACTCGAGGTAGAGGATGCCGTCGACGATGTCGCCGACCTGGCCCACGTGCCCGACTGGGGGCAGCTGGGCGCCGAGCCCCGCGTAGCTCTCTGCCGGATGCACCGGCGTCTGGATGATGCCCGGCGAGACAGCGTTCACCCTTATGCCTCGGGAGGCGTACTCGATGGCCAGTGACTTTGTGGCTGAGGCAAGGCCGCCCTTAGTGAGCGAAGTCAAGACGGAGGGCGTGCTCGAGTCGGCGTAGTCGGCCAGAGTCGTGGTCATGTTGACAATGTGACCGCCTCCTCGCTTCAGCATTTCAGCGATGGCAAGTTGAGTGAGCGTGAAGAATCCGGTGAGATTGACGCCGACCACTGCTGCGTAATCGTCAGCGGTGTAGTCGGTGAACGGCTTGGAGATGAACACGCCGGCATTATTGATGAGGGTGTCGATGCGACCGAAGTGCTCGAGTGCCCCGCTGATGATCCGCTCGGTGGTGGTGGCCTCGGAAATGTCTCCATCAATGGTGAGCACCCCCGGGTCCCCGCCGGGCTTGATGGTCCGGGACGTGGCCACGACCCCCCAACCCCGGCGCCGGTACTCGGCGACGAGGCCAGCGCCAATGCCTTGAGAACCTCCCGTGATGATGGCGACCTTGTCGTCTTGTTCGCTCATGCCCGCTCCCGTCCTCAGCCCCTGATGAGCGCGGGGTCACTGGGGTGTGGGGTGAGCGGCGTGGTCTGCACGCTCATCCAGGCGTACAGCGGCAGCGACGCGACGATCGCGTTCATCTCACCAATATCGGGGGCCTGCCACAGGCCCAGCGCGCGACCCTTGCCGGGCAGCGTCCACAGCCGCTCCAGGTGTCCCTCCCCGGCGAGCTCTCGCGCCCGACCCGCTTCACGCTCGGTGGTGGCATCGACGGTTTCGGGAGCTGTATTTGCGGGGACGGCGACGGTGAACCTGGTCAGGAACTCGCTGCCCTCGGCTTCGGACGCGGGCGATCCGGGCCTTTGGGCCCGCCGGGCCGGGTCATTCTGGTGAGGTGAGAGTGGAGTGACCTCATCGGTGCGCCAAACCCGCAGCGGCATCGAGGCAAGGACTCCTTCGAGTTCGGCTCCGCTGTCGGCTGCGAACAGGCCGAGCGAACGCCATTCGCCTGGTTGGAGCGGCGGGCGCCATAGGCGTAGGAGGTGCCCCTGCGTCGCCAGATCGCGCGAACGTGCCGACTCGCGGGTGCGGATGTCTTGGACGGCGCCCTCTGAGGTCCCATTCGGGACATGGGTGGTCATGGTGACGAGATACTCCATCGTGATCGCCTCTCAGGCCGACGTCGGGGAAGTGGTTGGTGAAAGCCGGCTGCGTGTTCGTGCCCGCCACAGTGGGTGACCACAGCCTCAGTACCGGGCCTCAGACGGGCTGGGGGAGCGGCCATGGGCTCGCGACGGTGATGCGACTCGGGCAACAGGGCCCCGTCGGGGGACGGAGGGCCCACGTCAGCACCCAACTCTCCTGCGCAGTGCTCGTCCGGCGAGCCGACACCCAAGACGCTGACGCCGTAGTTGCTCATGTGCTCGTCCCGGGCAGGCCTGACCGGAGAGCCGGGACTGCTCGTCCACCATGTACTGGGCGTACCAATCCGGCCAGTCCGGGTCGGGATGCCCGATCTCCTGCTCGTGGCGGCCGCGAGCCTCCGCGGTCCGGCGGAGAGCGGCGGCCAGATCGATGACGGAATCGTAGGTGGCTGGCATCGGGATACCTCATGCTGATTGAGAGCGGCAGACCCGGCGAGTATCAGCTCTTCGTGTGCTCAGCGCCCCGGGAGGCGCGTCGTCACCTCTTGAAGAAACCAGCCGTTGCCGTCCGGATCACTGAACGAGGCAAACGAGCCATAGGTCTTGTGCTCTGGAGCCGGGCCAGGAGCGCGTGCCGCAGTGCTGGCGTGGTGGAACACCCCGCCGGTGTCATGGAACACCTCGCTCACCTCAACACCAAGGTCGACCAGCTCGGCTCGGGCCGCCTCGATATCGGACACGACGAGCTGCAGACCTTCCGCCGAGCCCGGTGCGGCCGAGGTGACCCCACTGCCAAAGATGATCGAGCAGGCCGAACCCGGCGGCGTCAGCTGCACGACCCGGAAGCCGCCGTCACCGGAAAAATCGGCGTCCAGGCGCCACCCCAACGACTCATAGAAGCCCTTGGCCCGGTCTGCATCGGACACCGGCACCACCACCACTTCGAGCTTCATGTCCACGACCGCAGTTCCTCTCCGTCGGGGCCGATCGCCACTTCCCTGCCCACGGGAGCCGATCCGCGCACCACATTCGCGCCGCTCGTCGTCGAAGTCCAGGGCCCGCGCCGGTTTGACGACGAGCAGCTGCAGGCGTTGCACCAGGCGCCGTCATCGTGCTCCCCGGCGCCACGCCTCATTTCCACTGGGCAAAGTCCGGTGCCCACGTCAGCCCAGGTGACGGCCATCGGTCCGCTTGGATGGACGGCCCGTGGAACAAGGGAAGGACGCCTTCCCGCATCGACCGGGATGCGGCCGATGAGGAGGTGACGTGCCGAGTGGCGAAGGATAATCTTGTCGCCACAAGCGGGCCCACCGATGGACAGGTTGGGCTCCACTCCACCGCGAAGGGTGCGCGATTGAGGCGACGAAAGAGGCGGTGACCTATGCGATCCGACATCAGACCCGGCGGCACCTTCCCCGACTACGCCCTGCCGGATCACACCAACACGGTGCGCAGGCTCAGCGAGCTGCAAGGCGACGACCCGCTGGTCCTCACACTGGCGCGGGGCAATTACTGTCCGAAAGAGCACCAGCAGCACCTGGAGCTGGCTGCGAACTATCCAAAGGTCGCCGTCGCCTACACCCAGATCGTCACGATCTCGACCGACGACCACCACACGACACAAGAGTTCCGCGCCTCAGTCGGCGCCGAATGGGCCTTCCTCTCCGATCCCGCTCGGACGATTCAGAAGGACCTCGACATCCAGGAATACACCGACCCCGAGCACGACCCGATGATCCCGCACACGCTGGTGCTCAAGCCGGGACTGGTGGTTCACAGCATCTACAACGGGTACTGGTTCTGGGGACGCCCTTCGTTCTACGACCTATGGCGCGACTTGTGCGCTGCGTCGAGCGAGATCCGGCCCGACTGGGACCTGAGCAAGCCGGGGCTGCGCGAGGCCTGGGCTGCAGGCGATTACTCGAGCTTTCACGGATGGAACAAGCGGGCTCCTCAGTCGGCACCGTCGTCGTATCAGTCATAGCTGAATGTGGATCTGCCTGGGTCGGCCAGATGGGTCCACGTCGAGGCCAGTTGCAAAGCGCTGCCAGCCGGAACGAACGGGTAGTTGGTACCAGTGCGAACACCGTTCTGCGATCTGCTCGGGATTGAACAGCCGATCGTCCAGGCGCCGATGTCGGCCGCGCCCCAGCTGGGCGGCACCGGTCTCCAGTGCCGGCGCGCTCGGCATGTTGGCGCCGACGTGGTCCACTCCGGCGGGAGACATAGTTCGGGAGACGGCGTCGCTCACGCGACCCCGACCGGGTCAGCAGCTGACGCCGCCGAAGCAGCACCAGTACGAGATCCGCTGCTACATCCGCGACCCCGACGGTTATCTGATCGAGGTGGGGCAAACCACCGACCCAGTGGGGGACTGGTCGCCGTGGGGCCTGAAGGGTCCAAGTATCGGGCATAGGCCGTCGTCGACAGGGGATCGCGTGCCGTCGAGAAGGTCAGCTGCTCCGTGGAGAAGGCATCAGTGGATCTGCGCCGTCACCAAGACACTGAAGAATCCGGCGGCTGCGGTTGAAGACCCCTTCGGTTGAGGTGGCAATGAACGAGCCGCTGCTACTCAGACCCGCTCTGCTCTTCGAGTAGAGCCATGGCTCGTGATGCGTCTTCTGCGGGAACGAAGACGGGCACTCCGTCGGCGAAGCTGATGGACTCGTACACCGAGCCCGCTCCGAGCGTCGCTTCAATGCCCGACGCCCGCAAACGCGCCGCGATCACCTCCGCCTCGAATGGCTGAACTCGCGTCAGTTCCACGAGGTCGTTTTGGTGGGATTCGGAAGATTTGTTGTTATTCGACACAGTTGGTTGGTTATGACGCCTTACGGTGGCCGAGATCCTCCACCGTCCGCTCTCGTTGGCAGCCTCGGCAGTGCAGGCTCAATCCGTCACCAACGGCACCCGTACCGCGGACAACCAGGATCGGGGCTTCCGTTGACTTGCAATATGGGCAGGTCCGTTCATCCATCCAGCCGACCTCACAATGGAAGGGCCTCGCCTGCCCGCCTCGGCCACGGTGTGGGTGTTCACGCTAGTGACACATATGCAATGGCGCAACGGCCGACAGGTAGGGATCTGCTCTCAGATTGGATGTCGGGACGGAGCTCTCATTCGTTCCAAACCAGCCCGGGCTCCGCAGGCTCCGCCCTTCGTGCCCCTTGCCGCCTGGGAGCGCCTGCCCCCGCCAGGCCAGGCCTTCCTCGATCCGCATCCAGGGGCGCGCTTTGAGCCTCGCTCCGTAGCGCCGGCCGACTCTCGAGTACCTGCAGCGTGGCGCCGGACCCGAGACGAACCTCGCAATGGCCATGGTTCCGCCCTCCCGAATTGGTAATTGGGGATGGGCATGACCGAGATTCCGGCGTCTCACCGAGACCTCCTGGAGAGCGCAGTGGCAACGCTGGCCACTATTGGCCCCGACGAGCGGCCCCAGCTGACCGAAGTCTGGTTTCTGGAAGACGAAGGATCAGTAGCGATCTCGCTCAACACCAGCCGGCAGAAGATCAAGAACCTGACCGACCGACCTCAATGCAGCCTGCTCATCCTCGATCTCGCCGTCCCGCAGCGCTACCTGGAGATACGGGGCGACGCCGAAATCAGCCCAGATGACGACTATGTCTTCGCCGACCTGGTCGGCCAGAAGTATGGGGCGGATTTGCGCGTCCACGACGGACCCGGTGACCGTCGGGTGGTAGTGCGTATCCGCCCACACCGAGTAAACGCAGTGGACATGCGAGGTTGAACACCCGTCTCTACCCGGCTGGCCCCTCAGTAAGGCCCCGGGGACCAACCGGATGTTCGGTGTGCCCGCCCGTACACCGGCCGACGGCAGCCTCACATGCCTCGGCCGTTCGGCCGCGCATCGTCACCATGCTCTTTCGGAAAGAGCGCTGAACTGACGGGTCGATCAGCGTCCATCCAAGGGGCCGCCGACGGTTGCCGCTACAGCGGAGCGAATCATGTTGCGCAGCGCTCAGTATGCCCCCTCCGCTTATTCTTGTGCACAACAGCGATGCACTCTCACCTAGTGTCAACCCACTGATACGCCTGAAGGGTGCCATTGGCAGTATCTGTAGTCAGCGATGACAGGAGGGTCGCCATGAATACGTTTGGGATTACCGCAGCACTGCCGGCACAGGACCTGAGGCGAGCCAAGGCGTTCTACCTTGAGAAAGTGGGCCTCCAGGCGGTCGAGTCCCGTTTTCTTGAGGCAAGAGATGGGCGGGTGGGTCTCGCGGTTGGAGATGGCGTCAACCAGCTCGTCGTCTATCCCGCCGAGGCGAGGTCGTCAGGAGAGTTCACCCAAGCCGTCCTTCAGGTCACCGACGTGCGCGCTGTCGTCGAAGAGCTGAGAGGTTGCGGCGTGCAGTTCGAGGAGTACAACACCGCGGAGACGCACACCGAGAACGGCATTGCTCGGACGCCGGATGGGCGTGCGGGGCATGGTTCAAGGACTCGGAAGGCAACCTGGTCGGCGTCGTTAGCGCTCTGGCCGACTAGGGACCGAGGAGCAGTGGCGGATTCGCGCCATCGCTGAGGCTATAGAGGCGGGCACCTGACCACCGGGCCCGCCCGCCTTGTGAACTCCTGGTTCGTTCCGTCAACGGATTCCAGAACTGGGAGCCGATGGAGTGCCCAATTCGCTGAGGGGCCCGTACCCTGCGATCTGAGGTCTTCTTGCACGGCCACGAGAGAACGACGGCGACTTAGGGTAAAAGGGAGGGAACCTCCAAGGAGCCGCCATGACCACCAACACAGCGACCCAGGTGACCGACCTCGACACCGTTGCCGAGCTGGCCGCCCAGCTGCGCGTCGACTCGATCCGATCGTCGACGAGCGCCGGATCGGGTCACCCCACCTCCAGCATGTCTGCGGCCGACCTGATCGCGGTGCTGATGGCCCGTCACCTGCGCTACGACTGGGACGATCCCAATTCGCCCGCCAACGACCATCTGGTGTTCTCCAAGGGTCACGCATCGCCGCTCCTTTACTCCGTGTTCAAGGCGGCCGGCGTCGTGAGCGACGAGGAGCTGATGACCGGCTACCGGCGGTTCGGGCAGCGACTCGAAGGACATCCGACGCCGATCCTGCCGTGGGTCGACGTCGCCACCGGCTCGCTCGGTCAAGGGTTGCCCGATGGCGTGGGCATCGCTCTTTCGGGCAGATATCTCGAGCAGCTGCCGTTCCGGGTCTACGTCCTGTGCGGCGACAGTGAGCTGGCCGAGGGCTCGATCTGGGAGGCGCTCGACCGGGCGTCCTATTACGAATTGTCGAATCTCATCGTGATGGCCGATATCAATCGGCTCGGCCAGCGTGGCCCGACGGAGCTCCAGTGGGATCTCGACCGCTACGAGCGACGGGTGGAGGCGTTCGGGGCCCGTGCCTTCGTGATCGACGGCCACGACCTCTCGGCCATCGACGGCGCATTGTCGGCAGCCGGAGGCATGGAGGGTGACCGGCCCACGGTCATCATCGCCAGGACCATCAAGGGCAAGGGTTTCTCCGAGGTAGAGAACAAAAACGGATGGCACGGAAAGCCGTTTCCTCCGGACATGGCGAGAAGCGCCATCGAGGAGCTCGGCGGCGAGCGCCACCTGGTGGTCCGCGGCCCGCTGCCCGAGAAGGTGAGCGACGAGCGGAGCTCCGTGGCGGGAACGGCGACACCGGCGGAGCTTCCCACGTACACCGTTGGCGAGTCGGTGGCCACCCGCAAGGCCTATGGCGACGCCCTGGTGGCTCTGGGCACGAGCGATCCGCGGGTGGTCGTGCTCGACGGCGAGGTCAGCAACTCGACCTTCGCCGACGAGTTCGCCCGTCAATTCCCTGACCGTTACTTCGAGATGTTCATCGCCGAGCAACAGCTCGTGGCGGCGGCCACGGGCCTGAGCGTTCGGGGCTACACGACCTTCGCGTCGACCTTCGCTGCGTTTTTCACGCGGGCGTTCGACTTTATTCGCATGGGGGCCATCTCGGCCGTCGACCTGCATCTGTCGGGCTCGCACTGCGGGGTCGAGATCGGAGCCGACGGACCCTCCCAGATGGGGCTCGAGGACCTGGCCATGATGCGCTCGGTCCACGGGTCCACCGTTCTCTACCCGAGCGACGCCACGAGCACCGCCGCCCTCGTCGAGCAGATGTCACTTACCAAGGGCATCAGCTACATCCGTACCACCCGCGGGGCCTACCCGGTCGTCTACCAGCCGGGTGAAGCCTTCGAGGTGGGCGGTTCCAAGGTGCTTCGCTCCTCGGGAGGAGACGACGTCACCCTGATCGGCGCCGGCGTGACCCTGCACTCCTGTCTCGAGGCAGCCGACCAGCTGGGCCACGACGGGATCAGTGCACGAGTCATCGACTGCTACTCGGTGAAGCCGGTCGACGACGCCACCCTGGCCGAGGCTGCGGCGGCCACCTCCGGACGTGTCGTCGTGGCCGAGGACCATCACCCGGAGGGGGGTCTGGGCTCGGCCGTGATCGCCAGCCTCCTCGGGCAGTCGAACCTCCAGGTGAGTCACCTGGCGGTGCGCGGCATGCCGGGATCGGGGACCGGCGCCGAGCTCATGGCCTGGGCCGGCATCGACGCCGACCACATCGCCTCCGCCGCCCGGGAGCTCGTGGGCGCGGTGCCGTAGTCGGGCCGCCGGCATCGCATTCTTGGCTCACCGCCGTTGGATGCAGACCTCGGTGGTTACCAAGGCCGCCTGCTCGCCAGCGGCCGGGGCGATCACCATCGGCGTCGGACTCGGTCATCCTGGTCATGGCCTCCCACGCCCAGCAGCCCGCGCCGGTGGTACCGACAATGCCGGGTATGGCGCCTTCCGCCTCACCCCGACCGCCTGGAATACCTACGCCGTCCGCCTCGTCGCCGCTGGCGAAGCCGGCGTCCTCAAGTGGTGGTAGACCACCCCCTCCGGCGAGCAGACGACACTTCAACGAGGCCGTCTCACCCTAAAGTGCCGCGTCATGAATCCGTCGCATCGCGCCCCATGACCGGAAGGGGAGGCGACGAGGTACCCGGGGCTGATCCGAATCCCGGGCAGACAGGCGGTGCGACGATCAAACCCAAGCGCCGGTGGTGGCACGTCCCGCGGTTCCTCCGCAATGGACTGGTCATCGGCGTGCTCATCGTTGTCGCCTGGTACATCATCCTTCCGGAGTTATTCAGTGCAAGGAAGAACATCGTCGCACTCGAGCACGTGAATGTCGTTCTCCTCTTGCTCGCCTTCGGCCTCGAAGTGGCCTCGCTGTTCTGCTACGCGAAGCTGACGGTCGTCGCCCTCCCGCCGAAGTCGCTCTCCCTGTCGAAGGCGTGGCGCATCAACCTCTCTTCTTTGGCCGTGAGTCACCTTGTTCCCGGAGGCACGGCTGGGGGCACCGGGGTGAGCATCCTCCTCATGACCAGCGAAGGTCTGTCGGCCACCGATGCCGGCATCGCAACTGCCACAATGGCTATCGGATCGGCCGTCCTTTTGAACGCCATGTTGTGGCTCGCTCTCGTTGTATCGATCCCGCTCAACGGCTTCCGACCTATCTACGTGTGGGTCGCCCTCGTGTCATTGCTCTTGCTGGCCTTCTTCGCCGCCTTGATCGACGGCTTCGCCAAGGGCGACGGATGGGCCGTACGCGTGCTCCGCAGGCTCTCGTCGCACTTTCACTTCATCCCACAGGAGAAGCTCGAGGCCGTCATCGGCAGGATCGCGGATCGGATCAAGGCGTTTTGGAGCGACCGGGAGCTCGTGCGGCGGGGAGTCGCCTGGGCCGCCCTCAACTGGCTGTTCGACGCAGCATGCCTATGGGTTTGCCTCCTGGCGTTTCATGTCTCCTTGAATCCGATCGATCTGTTCGTGGCGTACGGGATCGGCAACGTCCTCGCAGCCATCCCCCTCACTCCCGGCGGCCTCGGGACAGTGGAGCTGGCGGTCACCGCCCTACTACGTGGCTTCGGGGTGCCGACCTTGATCGCAGGCTTCGCCGTGCTCGCCTGGCGCCTGTTCAACTTCTGGCTCCCCATTCCCGTGGGTGGCGGCTGCTACGTGTCGCTCCGGATCGAACGTGGAGCGACGGTGCGGGACCTGGCCAAGAGCGCCAGTCGCATTGGTCGAAGCAAGAGAACTGAGCCCGAGACTGGTGTCGCCGGGTCGGAGAGCAGCTGAGACTCATCATTGGGGTCAATTGCCGTGAGGGGGGGTGCCGCTGGGTCGCTCCGAAAGTACGGCGGCTGGCCGCAGAGAGCTCGTCGGCCGTCAGGTCGGCAGTGAGCAGCCCCCCTCATCGCACTCCGTCGCCGCGTCGGTCGAAACCACGAGACCAGAGTGGGTATCAGCCCATGCCTCGTCGAGCACATGAAGGATGGATTCAGGACTCTGCGCACCCGAGATACCGAAGTGGCGATCGATCACGAAGAACGGCACGCCGCTGATGCCAAGTGTTCGTGCGTCCGCCTCATCCGCCCGGACCTCATCGGCATAGCGTCCTGACGCGAGGATCTCGTTCGCTTTGGTGCCGTCGAGACCAGTCTCTTCGGCGAGTCGGACGAGTGTTGCATGGTCCGAGATCGCTTCGCCGTCCCGGAAATAGGCCAGCAGCAGCCGCTCCTTCAACGCGTCCTGTCGACCGACCTCGAGCGCGTAGTGCAGCAGGCGGTGGGCGTCGAAGGTATTCGCCCGTCGAGCCCGATCGAAGTGGAACTCCAGGCCCTCCGCGGCCGCCGCCGCCGCCAGTCGCTCCTGGGAGACAACGGCTTGTTCTTTGGTCATCCCGTATTTCGACGCGAGGTGCGACGCGAGGTCACCCTCGGCCAGCGCCGGCGCTCCAGGGTCGAGCTCGAAGGAGCGCCAAACGACGTCGACCTCGTCGCGATGGGCGAACCGTTCGAGCGCCATCTCGAAGCGACGCTTACCGATCGCGCACCACGGGCAGACAACGTCAGAAAAGATCTCAACATTCACATGTGGTGCAACCCCCAACGCTCGGAGGGTATTCCTCAACCTGGGCGGTGACGTCACCGTCCGACCGGCGGCTCGAGCGTCAGAACTCGACCTGCGGTCGCGTGATGCATCGGCCCACGGGTACAGGCCCCATCCCCTGACCAGCCGGGGATCCCACGACTTGTAAAAGTTCGAGGACTACCTGATCCGCCAGCAGCCTGCAGCGGCTCCCCGAGGAGGGCGCAATGGCCCGGGCACCGATGGTCACGGGTGCCCGGGCCTGGGTAGATGTGCTTATATCGCCTGGAGCTGATCGAAAGATTCGCCCGATGACCGTTGGTTACCGCCCCGCTCATCTGCATCAGGCGCTCTCCTCACTCGTAGAGGCCGGCCATTTGTCCGGTGCCGTCCGCGGCGCGATCGGGGCCCCTTGGGAGCGCACTTGATCCCGCTCATGCTGGCCACGTTGACCGACCGTCGCGATTTTGGCGACGATTGGCTACTGGAGCGCAAGCTCGACGGTGAGCGCTGCGTCGCACGCAAAGTGGGCAGCGACGTGCGACTCGAGTCGCGTACGGGCAAGGATCTCACGTCCACCTACCCGGAGGTCCGTGTCGCTGTGGCGGCTCAACCCTCACGGGACCTCCTGCTCGACGGCGAGGTGGTGGCATACGACGGTGACCAGACGTCCTTCACCCGACTCCAGCAGCGTCTTGGGGTGAGCGGGCCGTCCCGTGAGCAAGTGGCCAAGTACCCGGTCGTCTACTGCGTCTTCGATCTCCTCGAGCTCGACGGGGAGGATCTCACCGACCGGCCACTCGTCGAGCGCCGCGCCCGGATGACCAGGACGATCCGGCAGAGCTCGGCATTGCAGCACACCGAGGCCTGGCGCGACGACTCTCAGGGGCGGTTCGCGGCAGCCTGCCGATCCGGCTGGGAGGGGCTCATCGCCAAGCGCGCCGACGCACCGTACGTCGCTGGCCGGTCAAAGGACTGGTTGAAGCTGAAGTGCGTCTGGGAGCAGGAGTTCGTCATCGGCGGTTACACCGATCCCGGCGGCAGCCGGACGGACTTTGGTGCCCTGCTCGTCGGTTACTACGAGCAGGGCACCCTCCGCTACGCCGGGAAGGTCGGAACCGGCTACACCAATGCGATACTGCGCGACCTCGGTATGCGGCTACGAAAGTTGGAAACGGCCGAGCCGGCGTTCGTAGACGCGCGACCGATTCCCCGCGGCGCGCACTGGACGCGGCCAAAACTCGTGGCTCAGGTCGGATTTGCCGAATGGACGAGCGACGCTCGGCTGCGGCAGCCGCGCTTTCTCGGGCTCCGGGACGACAAGAGCCCGGCTGAGGTCGTTCGGGAGCGGCCCCAGTGAGCATGGGACGCGGTCCTCATCAGCTAACGGCAGCAATACGGCACGGTCGGCCCGCCCATCGGGGTTTGGAGGCTTGCATCGATAGTAGAGCGCTCTAGTACCGCGACCCACGTCGAGCGACGACAACCCTCAGCGATGGATGCTCAAGATACAGGCGTGAGGGCTCAACCGTCGTTCGAGTCCGCTTACCGCCCACATTCATCGAGTCGTCCGCATCCCTAGTCTCTCCACGAGCACCAGGGTCGAGGCGAGGAGAGGGGCCTCCTGCTCGAGCCCGTGGCGTGTGGCGGCTGTGACGAACAGGCGATGGAGCGGGCATGGGAGGCATGGAAGGCCTCCTCGCCAGCGGGGTGATCTCGGGGCTCACGGGGTACATGAATCCGTTGTGCAATCCACCCAGCGAAATGGTCCCCCGTACGGAGAAGTGAGGAAATATGGCCAAGCCGATTCTTGTCGTAACACGGCCACTCCTAAAACAGGTCGATGAGCGTGTCGTCCAGAATTTCTCGCCTCGACAATTGACCGGGGCGTCACCAACGAACGACGAGCTCGTTGCGTTGTCGGATGGGGCATCAGCGATTCTCACTAGCCGTCTGTCCTACTGAATGCCGACTTCTTCGACCGCATCCCATCCTCGGTGAAGGTTGTGGCCACGATGTCAGTCGGCTACGACCACATTGATCTTGCCGCCGCCAGAAAGAAAAAAATCCCGGTCGCAAATACCCCGGGCGTGCTCACCGACGCTGTCGCCGATGCCACTGTCCTTTTACTGCTCGCCGCCTCGCGCCGCGCCTACGAAGCGCAACAATTCCTACGATCGGGAGAGTGGGGAAAGAAAACAGCCCTCAATCTCATGGGCCGGCAAGTGACTGGAAAGACCCTGGGAATTTACGGTATGGGTCACATCGGGCAGGAGGTGGCAGACGGTGCCCGGGCCCTCGGAATGAAGATTCACTATTCCGACAGGTCCGAGCTACCGGCGGACCTGGCGAAGGGTGCAGTCTTTCATGTGGACCCCAAGGACCTGCTCGGAGTTAGCTCGTTCCTTACTCTTCACGCCCCAGCTACTCCTGAGACCCATCACTTCCTGAACGCCGAGACCATTGCCCTCTTGCCCGAAGGTGCGATCGTCATCAATACGGCACGCGGAGAACTCATACGCGACGAGGACCTTATCGCTGCCTTGAAGTCCGGCAGGGTGGCGGCAGCGGGGCTCGATGCCTTCGAGCATGAGCCCAACGTCAACCACGACTACCTCAGCCTTGCGAATGCCTTCCTAATGCCTCGCTTGGCTGGAGGCACTGTCGAGACGCTAACAGCCGTCGAAATGCTGGCTCTTGACAACATCGAAGCAGTACTGGCGGGCCGCCCCGACCCTCGTAACCGGAGACGGCGGGAATAGCTTGCCAACGACCGTGAAGACGTCACGATCAATGATCGAGCTGCTTGTCTCCGCAGGAGCCAACAGAACGACTCGCATCCTGAAGGGTCCGAATGACCGACACCACGAGGTAATCCGAGGCCAATCACTTGTCGAGCGATGGTGCTGGCGTGACAGACTGAGTGCCGTCAAGGGGGAGTACATGTCTTCAGTGCACAACAGACAGCTCCAACGGGTTGAGGCTGATGCACCGGCCGAGCAAGTTGTCGGCGCGCTCCTGCAGGACGGGGCTGTCATCGTCCACGATTTGCTGTCCCGTGACGTGGTCCGGGCGATCAATTCGGAGGTGCAGCCCTTCGTCGACCTGGCCAACCCCGACATGCGCCATCTCAATCCCGGGGTGCAGTTCTTCCACTCCCAGACGCGTCATGTCTCCGGTCTGGCGGGCAAATCGCCCACCTTTGCCACCGAAGTCATGATCCATCCGCTCCTCATGGCCGTGTGCGACACCATCCTGGGTCCGTCGTGTGCCCGCTATCAGCTCAATCTGGCCCACTTGCTGGAGCGTCTGCCCGGCGCCGGAGATCAGTTCTGGCATCAGGACGAGATCGTGTGGAACCTGGTGCCCAAGCCCAAGCCCGAGCTGCAAGTTGCCACGGTGATCGCTTTGGTCGACTTCACTGCTGACAACGGTGCGACTCGCGTCTTTCCGGGAAGCCACCGCTGGGATATCGGGCGATATCCGACGAATGACGAAGCCGTCGTTGCGGAGATGCCTGCCGGCTCGGCAATCGTGTATCTCGGATCGACGTTCCATGGCGGAGGTGCACACTCCGGCTCGGAGCCGCGCCGTGGCGTTCACCTGTCCTACACGTTGGGCTGGTTGCGCACTGAGGAGAACAACTACCTCGCCGTGCCACCAGAGCTGGCCTCCCGCCTGCCCCGAAAGTGCCAGGAAGTGTTGGGCTATGCCGTGCACGATGCCATCGAGCGCGGTGGCGGCTACCTCGGCATGCTCGACCTCCGCGACCCGATCGAGCTGTTCGAGGAGGGTTGGACAGGCGCCACCTATGCGGAGTGAGTTAGGCACGGAGCCGCTGACTGTTCGTAGCACTTCGCAATGACGCGATGGAGGCGAGGGTTGTTGGCTGCCGACTGGTTGACTGAGTGACGGCCAATCGTGGCTTTAGTCGACAATGCGCAAATGATGGCAGTAGTGAGGGGTCAGGGTTGCTCTGACCGAGGAGACCGCCGCTGACACCCGAGTAAGCGGGTTCGCCCACGATCCCGGATAATCTGCCCACCTCGGGCCCTCGGAGGCAGAACCGGATGGGCATTACCGCTGAGCACCCACGGCCTTGGCCGATCTCCGAGCGAGGTGGCTCAACGCTCGAAAACGGGCGAAGCCGGCCCCGGAGGCGTTCGCTCGTCACGTGGCGGCCGCGACCTCTATCATTGCCGCGTAGCCACAATTGTTGCTCAGGGAGCAACGATGAAGACGCCCACGGAGTTGACCCAGCTGTTCCGGGATCGGGGTTTCAAGGTGCAACGCCAGTGCATTTTCCGGGTCCTGCACGGCAACGGCTCCCATCCGACCGCCCATGCGGGGTTCGAGCCCCTCTGTGAGGAGTTGCCGACGATTTCGTTGGTCAGCGTCTACCAGACCCTCAACGACAAGGTGACACTCGGTGAGATCCAGCAGTTCGGCGTGGGGACAGGAGCGGCCCGCTTCGACCCCGCGTCCGGCGCCCACCATCACCTGATGTACTTCAGGTGCGGGGTGATGCGCGACGTGCACTGCGACCTCGCTGGATTGATTCCCCCGGCGCGCCAGCATCGCGACTTCACCATCTCAGGCGCCGAGGCCATCTTCCTGGGCCTATGCGACAAGTGTTCACAATCAATCAGCCATCAGCAGGAGGCTGCGAGAGAGCAGGAGGACCGACATGTCTGACAGAGGCAGCGACAGCGAGAGTCCAGCCATCCCTTCCCCGACTCCAACGCAGCATCGACCCATGTCGATCCGCGACTGGTGGCCGAATCAGCTGGACCTCTCGATTCTGCACCAGCACTCCCCTTTGTCCAATCCGATGAGTGAGGGGTTTAGCTACAAAGAGGAGTTCGACACCCTCGACCTCGAAGCGCTGAAGCAGGACATCTTCAAGGTGATGACGACGTCGCAGGAATGGTGGCCGGCCGACTACGGCCACTATGGGCCGCTCTTCATCCGGATGACCTGGCACGCAGCCGGCACCTACCGCATCGCCGATGGCCGGGGCGGTGGCGGCGAAGGTGCTCAGCGCTTCGCCCCCCTCAACAGTTGGCCGGACAATGCGAACCTCGACAAGGCGCGCCGGTTGCTGTGGCCGGTCAAGCAGAAGTACGGCCGGAGGATCTCCTGGGCCGACTTGATCATCTTTGCCGGCAACTGCGCCTACGAATCGATGGGGTTCAAGACGTTCGGATTCGGGTTCGGGCGACCCGACATCTGGGAGCCTGACGAGATCTTTTGGGGATCTGAGGACACCTGGCTTGGAGACGAACGCCACGGCGACGACGGCGAAATCCACGGGCCTCTCGGCGCCGATCACATGGGCCTGATCTACGTGAATCCGCAAGGGCCCAACGGCAATCCGGATCCGCTCGCCGCGGCGAGTTACATCCGAGAGACCTTCCGCCGCATGGCCATGAACGACGAGGAGACGCTTGCCCTCATCGTCGGCGGACACACGTTCGGCAAGACCCATGGCGCAGTCGGTGACGAGTACACCGGTCCCGAACCCGAGGGTGCATCCCTAGAGGAGCAGGGCTTTGGCTGGCGAAACACCTTCGGCAGCGGCAAGGGCGCCGATACGCTGACGAGTGGGCTGGAGGGCGCCTGGACCAACGAGCCGACGAAGTGGGACAACGGGTTCCTGGACAACCTGTTCAAGTACGACTGGGAGCTCACCGAGAGCCCCGCCGGTGCGCACCAGTGGGCTCCGAAGAATCCCGAGGCGCAGGGCACTGTGCCCGATGCCCATGATCCGTCGAAACGGCACGCTCCGATGATGCTGACGACGGACCTTTCGCTGAAGGTGGATCCGGTCTACGGTCCGATCGCCAAGCGCTTTCACGAGAACCCGGATCAGCTGGCCGACGCCTTCGCCAAGGCGTGGTACAAGCTGTTGCACCGCGACATGGGACCCGTCTCGCGCTACCTCGGTCCGTGGGTTCCGGAGCCGCAGATATGGCAGGACCCTGTCCCCGCGGTCGATCACGAGCTGATTGGGGAGGAGGACATCGGCGTCCTCAAAGGCAGGATGCTCGCTTCGGGATTGTCCGTCTCCCAGCTGGTCTCCACCGCTTGGGCGTCGGCGGCTACCTTCCGCGGCACCGACAAGCGGGGCGGGGCCAACGGAGCACGGATTCGCCTCGCGCCGCAGAAGAACTGGGAGGTCAACGACCCGACCGAACTGGCCAAGGTGCTGCAGACCCTCGAACAGGTCCAGCACGACTTCAACAGTTCACAGTCCAGTGGAAAGAAGGTCTCGCTGGCTGACCTGATCGTCCTGGGCGGGTGCGCGGCCGTTGAGCAAGCGGCGAAGAACGCCGGCCACGACATTACGGTCCCGTTCGCGCCGGGACGCACGGACGCCTCGCAGGAGCAGACTGACGTCGAGTCGTTCGCTGTGCTCGAACCAACCTTTGACGGGTTCCGAAACTACCTCCGAGCCGGAGAGAAGCTGTCGGCGGAGGAGCTGCTCGTCGAGCGAGCGTTCATGCTGCACCTGACCGCTCCTGAGATGGCGGTCCTCGTCGGCGGTATGCGGGCCTTGAGCGCCAACTTCGGGCAATCCCGACACGGCGTCTTCACTGGCCGGCCCGAGATCCTGACCAATGACTTCTTCGCGAATCTGCTCGACATGGGCACGGAGTGGAAAGCATCCGTCTCGGGTGAGAATGTGTTCGAGGGCAGAGATCGAGCTACGGGCGAGATCAAGTGGACGGCCACTGCCGTCGACCTCGTCTTCGGTTCCAACTCTCAGCTCCGAGCCATTTCGGAGGTCTACGCATGTGACGACTCGAAGGAGAAGTTCGTGCGTGACTTCGTGGTGGCGTGGGACAAAGTCATGGGTCTGGATCGCTTCGACCTCGTTTGATCTGCCTCCTCGGACTTGGTGAGGCGGTTCACGACATCCGGGTCGCCAACCACGATGTGGCCGAGAGCGCACCGACTGCTGGGCCCGAATGCCAGATCCACGGGGCTAGCAAGCGCCCGACACGTTCGGGAGCCTCCTCGTCTTCGTGCGTCCCCGATTCGACTCTGGTCCCCAACCCCATATGCCGCGACCAAATCATCTAGCGGCGCGAACACAACGTCAGTCCCACCTCTGTTAGATCCGAAGTCTGTTCTTGAACCCCGTCTTGTCGAAGAGCACCCTCGAGTCAATCGGGCTGCCGTTCAGCCACGCGGCCGGAGTTCCCTGCGGATCCTCGGACTGGTACAACGTTTCTCGATTCAGCACCCACTTCTCATATCGTGCCTCTCGTAGTCCCGAGACGAAATCCGAGCCAGTCAGGGCTACCTGTGCGCCGAGATGCACAAGGTCATCGGTCGTGAAGCCCCCAGTTCCCTCAGGTGGCTGTGCTGCAAAGAGAGCTTTGCGCAGCTCGTCGAAGCGATCGGACTCTGCGGCGAGAGCGAGAGCGTTATCCGCTCTCACTGACTCTTGGCCCAGGAAGCATCGCATGCGATATTCCACGACCAGCTCACCCGCATCCAAAGCGGCCGTAATGAGCGCTCCGTTGAGCTGTTCAAACTGTCGACAGTAGGGGCACTGCGGATCCTCGAAGAGGATCATGCTCCTGCTCGCGTTGCCTTTTCCAACAAGGACTCCGCCTTCCGGCGTATGCCCAGCAGGCGTGGCTACCTGATCAGGTGCTTTCATTATTGTCTCCATTTCAAGGCCGGAGTGGTCAGTAGTTCTCCGGGCTCCACGGTCAGGATCGTTCGACGCAGTGGCCGAGTATGTCGAGAGTCTGACCCCTGGGCCAGGATCTTGGGGCCAGGGCCGTTCGACAGATCTGCCTGGTCAGGGACGGACGCCGTCATGACATCCTGCACGGATACTTGGGGTGACAGCTGCCGGCAGCCATACGACCACGAGCGGACCCTAGTGGCCCATGTGACAGGGCAAACTCCGTATGACAGAGTGACGTCCCATGAACAAGCGAGAGCTAGCAAAGGCAGTCGCCGTCCAAGCGGACATTGACCTGAAGACGGTCACCGTGGTCCTCGACGGCTTCACCGACGTCGTCACGGGCGTCGTCTCAAAGGGAGAGCCGGTCGCCATTACCGGCTTCGCCAAGTTCGTCAAGGTCGACAGGCCGGCCCGCTGGGGCCGCAACCCGGCGACCGGGGAGCAGATCCGGATCAAGGCGTCGAAAAAGGCCAGGATCACGCCGGTGAAAGCCTTCAAAGACGCCGTTATGGCCCCAAGTGGAGCTCCCAAGCTCAAGAAGGGTGCCTACCCCACCAGCGAGGCCGCAGTGAAGGCGGCGGGCGCGGCCGCGGATGCGCCGACCCGGCGAGCGCCGGCCAAGAAGGCTGCTACCACCCGTCGCTCCCCGGCCAAGAAGGCTGCTACCACCCGTCGCTCCCCGTCCAAGAAGGCTGCTAGCGCCCGTCGCTCGCCAGCCAAGGCGGCCAGGCGCCGCTGAGAGACCACCCAGGGGTCCTGAGCCGCCGAGGGCACCGACCTCTGCGTTTCCGCCTCTGACCGACCCGCACCCGAACGGACGGAGGCCGATGTTCACATACCCCGAGGCGCCCACCAGCAGCGAAGGCCCTGGGGAGATCGGTCCGGCTCCGTACTGTCACCGCTCGGACTGCAACATCTGCCGGCAGCAAGACGGCTTGAAAACGGGGTCGGAGCTCCTGGACGGACCCCGCCCAGCTGGCTACATCGTCGAAGATGAGCATTACCTCGTCGAGCACGCCCCGCTGAAGTCGGCCAGCGCAGGAACGGTCATCGTCCAGGCTCGGCGTCATCTGTTGGATTTCGGTGAAATGACGCCGGCCGAAACTGCCGACTTCGGTTCCCTTCTTCATCGGCTCGTTCCGGCAGTCAAGGCTGCCACTGGAGTCGAGCGCGTCTACTACCTGGCGTTGATGGAGCGAGTGGCCACTTCCATCTTTGGCTCGTTCCGAAGAAGGACGAGGGAGACCTTCGAGGACTGGCCTACATGGCGCAGCTGCCCCCTCTGACGGCCTCGCTCAGTGAGGCAGAAGCGATGTCACAGAAGATCAAAGATGAGCTCAAGCCGGCTTGAGGACGGCCACGAGATAAGAAATCCGAACGTGGTCCATACGTCGAGCTAGCCGTTCTCATCAAGACTCTCGTGCCGCCAACCATCTTTGTATTCGGCATCATGTAACCGACGGACCAGATGTGCGTAATGGTCCAATCGATCGGCCGCCGTTTGAGCTGCGTGGTAATCCTCGCCGTGGTCGCGCGCGGCCGTCTTCTCTTCGGCTCTCTTCCGAACGATGCGAAGCTCGTCGTGCGCGTGCTCAACAATCTTCTCTAGAGCTTGCTCAAGGTTCATCCTTAACCTCTCCGTTGGAGTGTTGTTGCCTCGGTGGAAGGAGCCCTACCCATCTCAGCTCGTTCAGGGTGGTGGGCCAGAGCGTCGTCATCAGTCGGTGACGGAGAACCGGTCAGCTCTCGTACGCGAAGAACCGATCAGCCGCCGCCTGATCTTCGAAGAAGACTTTGATGACGGACAAAAGGTCGTTCGGGTCGAACTCGAGCAGGTAGAGGTGATGTCCTCGGTAGATGCGGCCGTGGGTTTGAGCCTGGGCATACTGAAGTACGGCGATGTACGTGTCACCGATCATCCAATCGATCCACTTCAGCACCTCAAACGTGCCTCGGGAGAAGTCGATCAACTTGACAATATGACGCCGTACCTCATCGGGTCCGTGGAACACCCCGGAAAGTTGATTGTGCCCCGGAACCGAGTACACCACGTCGGGCGACAGTAGCTCGACCGCTTCGTCGACATGCTGTGCCGAATAGCTCAGAAAGAACCGCTGTGCGTTGACCAGGCGCTGAGGTTCTGGCGTAGTCGCCATTGACCGATCCTAGATGGCTTCTCGGTCCATGGACCGGGGCGGACAGAGATGGGTCGAGGTTGGCCGGGGGGCTTCTGTTGGTGGGCTCGCTTGCATCTCAGGCCTGTTTCGCGGCATGCGAGGCAGCCAGGCCTCGGGCGGCGTTCACGATCCCCACGTGGGTGAAGGCTTGCGGAAAGTTCCCGAGCAAGCGCCCGTGGCCTGGGTCGTATTCTTCGGAGATGAGTCCGACGTCGTTCACCAGGGCGGTAAGCCGTCGGAAGGTGGCCGTTGCCTCGTCGAGCCGGCCCATCAGCCTTAGGCAGCCGATCAGCCAGAGGGTGCAGGGGAGGAACATTCCCTCTCGGCCCGGCAACCCGTCCACCCCTGATTGGTTCTCATAGCGGAGGACGAACCCGTCCTCCATGAGGTGCTCTTGGATGGCATCGACGGTCCCGACGACTCTTTCGTCGTCCGCGGGGAGGAACCCAACGAGCGGCATCATCAGCAGGCTGGCATCGAGTTCCACGGCTCCGTAGAACTGGGTGAACGCCCCGACGTCGCCGTTCCATCCCTTCTCGCACACCTCGGCATGGATGGCATCACGGACGGCGCGCCACTTGTCGGCCGGCCCCTCCAGGCCGTGGACCTCGACACTGCGAACGGCGCGATCGAAGGCGACCCAGGCCATGACCTTGGAGTGGGTGAACGGCTGACGGGGACCACGAACCTCCCAGATTCCGTCGTCAGGATCGGACCAGTGGTCGACGAGGAAGCGAAGGATCGCCACTTGGATCCGCCAGATGACCTCGTGAACGGCGATGCCGTGGTTTCGAGCCCGGTCGATGGCATCCATCAGCTCCCCGTAGACGTCGAGTTGGAACTGCTCGGAGGCGGCATTGCCGATGCGCACCGGCGAAGATCCCTCGTATCCAGGGAGCCAGTCGACCTCCAGTTCGGTCAGGCGACGCTCACCGGCCGGTCCATACATGATCTGCAATTGCTTGGGATCACCGGCGGCGACCCGTCCCAGCCATGCCAGCCAGCTCTCTGCTTCTCCACGCAAGCCTGATTCGATGAGTGCCTCGAGGGTCAATGACGCATCACGGACCCAGCAATAGCGGTAGTCCCAATTGCGTACGCCCCCGAGGGATTCTGGGAGTGATGTCGTCGGGGCAGCGACGATGCCGCCCGTCGGACCGTAGGTCAGGCCCTTCAGCGTAATGAGCGACCGCACTGCGAGATCCTCCCATTCGCCGTGCACCGGCAGAACTCCCGCGCACCAATCTCCCCAGAACTTCATCGTCTCCTCGAGCGCCCGAGCGGTATCAAGCACGAACGGAGGATCCTCGTTCGACCGGTACCAGGCGAGGACAAATGCGACCTCCTCCCCAGCATGGACCGTGAACTTTCCCTCGTGGCGCATCTTGATGCCCTTGAGCTCGATGGGGGAGTCGAGAACGAGGGCGTTCGGCCCGGCAATGGCGGTGAGACCGCGGTCCGTCCGCCGGACCCATGGAACGTCATATCCGTACTCGAACCGCATGATGAGCTCGGTCCGCATGCGCACTTCACCTTTGACGCCCCGTACGATCCGGACAACTCTCGGATGATGATGCCGGGGAGGCATGAAGTCGAGCACCTGTACCGCGCCGGTAGCAGTGGTGATCTCGCTCTCGAGCACCATCGACGTACTTCGATAGCGGCGAACGTGGGACGTAACCTGGTCGTCAGCGATGATCTGCCAGTGGCCCTGCTCGTTCCCTCCGAGCAGTTTTGCGAAGCAACTCCCCGAGTCGAAACGAGGCAGGCAAAGCCAATCGATGGAACCATCTCGTCCGACAAGCGCGGCGGTCTCGGTATCGCCGATCATCGCGTAGTCCTCGATGGGTTGTGCCACTGCCTGCAACCTTAGGTACTCCTGATCCCGAGAGCGACGGGTTCGAATCACGCCGTCGGCTCCACTGTTGTCCGCTCCAGAAGGCCCAGGTAACGGGGTGCGAAGGACTACAATGAGGTGCTCACGGTTCGATTCCCCGTGCCTTGGCGGAGCACGACGAGCTCGATGTCCTTGGATCGGGACGACCTACAGGAATTGGGAGTCGATGGAGTGCCTGATTCGGCACATCTCGTCGGCCATAGAAGTGGGGCAGTCATGCTCCACCTCTCCCATCTGAACTGGGACTAAGACCTCCGTGTGATGGATGCGGTCCGGCTCGGTTCCACCGGGTTCGATTCGGCCGAGTTCGCCGAGCAGTGACTCGTCAACCAGACCGGATTCCCAGAGTTGGTGGACTCGTAACCGGGGGCAGGTCAACCTCTTCGGGTCCCCCGGACTTGAACGTGAGCGGCGGCGATCCCAGGGCCCGTTACCTTGGCATTCCTCATAGGTGATCACTCCCTGCGGGACATGATTTTGAGGCCGCGCTGACGGTGGTGCAGTGGTTGAGCGGCTCGTGACAGAGGCTTCGTCGGCTGCTTCGGGATCAGCGATCCTGATGCTCGGACTCGGCCATGATCATTCCGCGCGTAGTACCGAGAACCCAATCGCGGTATTGGGCGAACCGCCGGAGTTGATCCTCACTTGAAGCTCGCGAAGGCCACTGCGGCGGCTCGGAGGACCACCTACGATGTCTCTACGCCGAACCTTCCACGCTCACTATGGCCGGGGTCCAGATGCGGTCGTAGGCAAGCCCTGCCCCGGCAATGCGGATCGGGTGCGGGGTGTGACCCACAGGCGGAGCTGCTCCGGTGAAGAGCGCAGGCCCCTCTCTTCTAGTCACCGATGATCTGGACGGTTGGGAGCGCCAATGGGACCAGCTGGTGGATCTGTCGCCTCTCCCGTCGCCCTTCTTACGCTCTTGGTGGCTCAAGGGGACCCAAGGGTCGGGGGCGCGCTACCTGCTCGTCGTCGCGGAGGAACGCCTTCTCGGTGGTCTCGCCCTGGATGAGGGGAGAATGCTCGGGTTGAATTGCTACCGATTGACGGGCAGCTACGGCCACCTCTGCCCCGACCACCTGGACCTCCTGGCCGCGCCCGATTACGAGGACACCACGACTCGGCTGCTACGGGGCTGGCTTTGCCGCCCGGGCGGCAGACTGATTGACCTGACCGGCGTTCGTGCCGGGTCAAGGCTGATCGAGGCGTTGCCGGGCTCCGCCCATCTCACGCCATTTGCGACGGCGCCGTGGACGCCGCTGCCCGATGACCCCGACACCTATCTCGCCTCACTACCTTCACAGTTCCGTCGACAGGTCCGTCGAGCATCGGCTCGCCTGACGGCAGCCGGAGCCCTGCATCGCGCTCGGCGAGGCAAGTCCGCGGTCGAGGCCCTCGAGACCCTGCGGGCGCTCCATCGGCGCCAGTGGGAGGATCGCTCTCGATTCCTTCCGGACTTCGATCGCTTTGCAGCCGGATGCCGGCTCGGTGCTGAAGCCGACGAGGTTGTGGTCCATGAGCTGGCGACCGATTCGGCGGTCATCGCTGTGCTCGTGGCGTTCGAAGTGGCGGGACGTGTAAGCCTCTACCAGAGCGCTCGTTCAATGGGCGCTGAATGGCGCGAGGCAGCATCCGTCTTGCTCACGACCGTGATAACAGAGGCTTGTGCCCGGGGCTTTGCCGAAGTCGACTTCCTCCGGGGTGACGAGCCGTACAAGGGCCGCTACGCCCAGGGTCGGCGCCAGATGGTCAGGCTGCTCGCAGGAAACGGAGGAGCAGCCCGAGTCGCGTCGATGGCGCTGACGACGGTGGCGGCAACGCGGCCCGCGGCCGTACAACTCGTCCGGGCGGCACGGTGTCGGTTCGGGCCGTCGCGTTCCTAGCGAGCCTCTTGGTCGAGGCCTGGCTCAATCACCAACAGCTACAGCTCCCATAGCCGGTGCTCAACAATCGGGATCCCGTCAGGGACCATTGTGCAACCAGTGAGATGCAGCCTCTGACCATCCGCAGGCCAAGCGCGAACCGACACTTCTGAGGTCGACCTTCACACAGGGTGGGATTACGAAGGAGGCGCCGACCAAACCTGCACGCTCGACACTTGCATCACGGATGGCGACCTGGTTCTCGAGTCGTAGGGCAGGTGCCAGCCCGACGCACTTGCGCTTGCAACGGCCAGGTCCATGATGAGTTCCATCGGCTCGTCGGGAATGCTTGCCTGCGCTCTCGTCAGCTTGGCGATCTCCTTACCATCCAGATACCACGTGATCGACTTCCCGGAGATCCAATTGAGTGCATATGTGTGATAGCCCGAGGTCAAATCAATTCCGGTGTTGACAGTTCCTCCCCATGTTTTCAAACCTCGGTGGAGATCCCAGGCGTAGTTGTCATTCGCCGGGTTCGGAGGCGCGAAGCCGCCTTCTTGCAGATCGAGCTCAAAGTCGTCCCCATGCGTTCCGCCTGGACCCGGCAACATCCACAAACCGGGCCACATGCCGTTCCCCGCCGGAGGCTTCATGGTTACTGCCACGTAGCCGCCATTGAATTGGAAATGGTCGTAGGTGGAGACCACACCTGACTTCCACGGGAACGTAGACGCCGAGGCAGTCTGATTGCACCAGCCCGAGGTGGGCGTCCGGGATGCCGTCAGGTTGAGACCGTTGTCGACGCCGACCTGACTGGGTAGGTAGTACTGGGCCGCGTAGCTGCATGCAGTGCGGCCGCCGTCTCCCGATGGGAGAGGTTTCGTAGGGGTCCACGGGTGGCCATTCGCCTGACGGCTCGTGAGATAGGTGTTCCACTTCGACGTATCGAGGGACGTACCGTTAAATTGGTCGGAGAAGAGAAGCTTCGGGCCCGAAGATCTAAGTAACGGGATGGCTGACGGTTCCAAGGCGATGATGCCAATGAGGACCGCGAGACCAAGAATCCAAAGTCGGCGTTTCCGGAGATTCGACATCCAGCGCCTCGTGTCTACGGCGACACCCGAGTGGTCACGGAACCTGAGATTGTCGTGATCACCTGCCGAGTCGAGGTTCGATGCAAAGAAGTGGGTAGTGGGGCAGTCTCGTGTGTGGCTGCTCGCTTCGTTGGGCAAAGACCGAATGCCGTTTGCACCACGCGCCCCCAAGCCCTCACTATCTGACTCATAAACCATCTGACCAGGCGCATGTACAAGCCGCCCCCAAATTGCCACGCGATACTCTTGTGGATCAGCCCATGCTCTCGCGCATCGCCTGGGCTCAGCCGTCGACCTGGCGTAGGGTATGCCCACTCGACACTAGGCGCACGCGTGAATTGGGAGCGAGGAGGCTGGCTGGAAGGACGACACTCTGTGCGGTGGCGTTTCGCAACAGCGGAGACGACCACAGAACTCGGCCTCCCGCGACCACCTCGAGTCGGGCAACAATGGGTCCCTCCGAACCGAAATTTATATCAGCAACAGGTTGGCCGGCTCGTCCTTGGATAACGGATAATTCGAGGGGAGGAGTCCATTCCTTTCGGGCTGTAGCGGTTGCCAAGAAGGCGCCAATCGCGAGGAGGGCCAATCCGATGCATCCCAACACAATTTGGATGCGCGAGCGGCGACTCGCTCTCGGCCCACCGGCCACTGGCGCTAGCCCCGGAGTTCCGCTGCTCAACCCTGACATGGTGATCTCGGCCGGCCTCGCAATGCCCAACTGTCTCCACCCCGCAGCGTAATCACTTCGGGGGCCTCCTCAATGACTGAGCGCCACACGCTAAGTGACACCCTCCTATGGATTGCCCCGCCGCTGCGTGCACATGCTGGCCGCTCCGCGGAGGAGGGAAGGGTAACCCTGAGGACCAAGTAGACACCATCGGTCAGGCCACCCCGAAGAAGTTGGGGTACGTTTCTGGCTCCATGCGTGTCCTGATGCTCACGCAGTTCTACCCGCCGGGTGGCGGTGGACAGGAGCGCCACGTCCGAGATCTGGCCCATGCGCTCGCTGGCCGCGGCCACGAGGTTGAGTTGGCCACAATCGCCACCGCCGGCGATGTTGGAACGTCCATGGATGGGCCGGTGACGGTTCACCGTCTCCATACGACCGCTCAGCGTGTGCCCGGCGTCTACCAGGTGTCGAGCCGTCCCCATGCACCGCCCCTCGCTGACCCTGAGCTGCGCGCTGGAATAACACGCTTGCTCGTCGGCCACCGGTTCGATGTGGCACACGCCCATGACTGGGTTGTGAACTCTGTCATCGGCCCAGCCCGTCGCACCGGAACGCCTGTGATTTTGACTTTGCACGACTACAGCCATGTGTGTGCCACGAAGCGAATGATGCGGGGGGAGGTCGTTTGCGCGGGACCCACACCGGTCGCGTGCATCCGTTGCGCCTCGGCCCAGTACGGGCTGGTTGTTGGCCCCGCCGTCGTACTGGCCAACCTCGCCGGGCGTTATGCCCGTCAGAGAAGTGTGGCTACCTTCGTCCCAGTGAGCCCGATCGTCGCCGAACGTACTGATGTGATCGAGTCCGATGAGTACGAAATCATTCCCAACTTTATTCCCGATGACATCTTGGTTGATCCCGCTTCACTTGACAGTGTTGACCGGTTTGACGGACCGATGTTGTTTGTCGGCGACGTGACCCTGGACAAAGGTGTGGGCGTACTGTTCGCCGCCTACCGTAAGCTTGGTCAAGCGCCTCCTCTCGTTCTCGCTGGAGCGGTACAACGTGATGCGCCTGTGGATCGACCTCCGGGCATCGAACTTCTCGGCCTGACTCACCCCGACGTCGTGCTCAAGCTGATGCGAGTGGCAAGTATGGTGATCGTTCCCTCAATCGTCCTTGACGCTTGCCCCACGGTCGTGCTCGAGGCAATGGCCGCGGGTCGGCCGGTTGTCGCCTCTTCAAGCGGTGGGATCGTCGATCTGGTCGAAGACGGGGTGACCGGAATCCTCGTCCCGCCCGAGGACCCCAGCGCCCTGGCAAAGGCGATGGGGTCTCTGATCGAGGATCGGGAATTGGCCATGGCCATGGGTCGCAAAGGCCTGGAACGAGTGCGCGCATTCACGGCCACAGCCATCGCGGGCCGAGTCGAGAACCTCTATCGACGGGTGGCTTGAGTTCAAAATGCCTGTGGTCCGACCGGCCGACAACACGTCGCAGCGATATTCTTGAACTTCGGGGCTGGGACTCAGCGATCGCCTTGTTTTGAGAGGGGTTCGTCTTTGGTGACCTTCTATCGCGTGCAATATCACCTTCGAGTCCTCAAGGGACCACCTCCTTGCTGGCATCATCGCTTTCGGCACCTGGGGCCCCATCCACCGGTTGCTTTCGAAAAGTCTTCGCCGCGCAAAGGGTTCGGCGTAGCCAGCTGCGACGAGCAGCACGTGCGTTTGCCATTGGGGACAGCCCCGCTACACGAAGGTATGGCAGCCTGATGACCCGGATATTCGCGCTCTAGGTGCGTCCGGTGGATCAGCTCGAGGGTTACGCCTTACCGCTGAGCGCTCGCGAAGGAACGAGCGATCCTATGGTCGCAGGCGCACCGAGCCCCTCGCAGCTCGGCACCGTCGTTGCCATTGTCGGAGCCGCGCTGCTCGTCACGGGGCTTGGGGACGCACTCGCCCGAACTGGCCACCAGTCGCCGGCCCTTCCGATGTTCTTCGCCGGACTTATTGCGATTTTCGTTCCCTGCGCCTGGCGGCTCACAAACGCCGCCCCTGCCAGGGGCGAGCGTGTGGCTGTGTCGTTAGTTCTGGGTGTCGGGCTGCTTGCCTCGTACTACCTGCGCAGTCCGCTGATCTTCGACTGGTTCGACGAGCTGATTCACGGTGCCACCCTGAACAGGTTGCTCGACAGCAGGACACTCCTGGTCCACAACAGCATCCTGCCAGTGAGCCCTTACTACCCGGGGCTGGAGCTCGAGACAGTCGCCGTAAAGTGGGTGACGGGATTGCCGGTAGTGCTGGCCCAGTTGGTCGTAGTGCTCGCGCAGCGGGTCGTGCTCGTTCTGTGTGTGTTTCTCGTAGTCGAGCGGGTCTTTGGTGGCTCGGCGCGTGCGGGCGGGATCGGTGTGCTCATCTATGCGGCCAATCCATCCTTCTACACCTTTGCCTCCTGGGATTACGGTCCCTTTGCCCTCGCCTTTGCGGTTGCAACTGTTCACTTTCTGCTGTCCTCAATCGACGAACGAACCCGAGTGAGCACCACCACGGCTGGCTCGGGAGCTTCCTCAGCTATCGTCGAGCCAAGCCGACATGGGCTCCTGCGCACCCGCCGAGTCTTCTTGCTCGCGCTTGCCAGTTTTGCCGCTCTGGTGGTCACGCATCACCTCACCGCGTGGCTAACGGCCGGCCTGCTTGTCGTCTGGGCAGTAGGTCTCTGGATCGATGGGCGTCGAGTCGCCGCTCGTTTGATCGGGCTTGCCGCAGCGATAAGCGTCGTTCTCGTCTCCGGTTGGACCGCGTTCGTGGGAGGTCGCCTCTACTCCTACCTGGAGCCGCTTCTCAGCGACGCCGTGACCGGCTTGAGCTCCGCAGTAGAGCACCATCAGAGCAGCCGGCGTTTGTTCCACACTTCCGCTAGTCAGGGCGGCTCTTCGGACTGGGAAATTGCAGTCATGCTGGCCGCCGCAATCTGTTTCTGTCTGGTGCTCGTCCCCTCTGAGCTCGCAATGATCCGGAAGCGCACGGCCAATGGAGGAGTGCTGCGGTTCCTACCGGTGGTAGTTGCCGCCGGATATCCGTTTGCAATGCTGGCGAGCCTTTCCTCCGGGAGCTCTCAGGTGGGAGAGCGGACCACCACGTTCATCTTTTTCGGCATGGCCATAGTCATCGGCATCTGGCTCGCCACTCGCATCTCCATGAGGCGAAGTGTGCTGGAACGTGTCGCCACGATCTTGATAGCCACCGTGTGTTTCCTTGGGAGCATGATCTTCGGCTCTGGACCTGACGTCACATACGTGCCCGGCCCTTACTTGGTCGGAGCAAATCAGCGTTCGTTCAGTGCTCCTTCGCTTGCGTTGGCTCAATGGGCGTCGACCCACCTCCCAGCCGGGTCGAATGTCGCCGCCGACCGACAGAACGGAGCACTCCTAGCCGACCTCGGCGATCTCAACTTCGTTACGAACATCAGCGGGATGACCGATCCCACCCCGCTGTTCTTTAGCCAACATTTCGACTCTTACGAACTCAGCCTCATCCGAAAGGATCGCATTCGCTATATCGTGGTGGACCGTCGGCTGGCCTCGTCGCTTCCCTTATTCAACACTTATATCGAGCCGGGCGAGGCTAAACCAGGCACACGCCTGACCATCGCCGAGTTGAGCAAATTCGATTCCGTGCCGGGCGCAATTCGCGTCTACGACAACGGTCCGATCCAGGTGTACGACGTGTCTCGCCTAATCGGCCTTTCACCATTTGCGCGCTCGAGCGGATCCGGGGACAAGGCAACGGGAACAGACCCTGTGGTGCTGATCGCGGCCATTGCTGTGGCGATCATTTGGCTCGTTCGCGCCCGTCGGCGTCGACCCCGACTGCGGATCACCAATCAGGCCGTCGTCCGGTGGATCGTCGGCCTCATGGTGTTTGGACTGGTCATTGCCGCCGCAACGATCCCTTCCCACCTACCACCGACCGCCATTGGCCTCGGGAGTCTTGCCGCACTGCTGGTGATCAGCCTGGCCGCCACCCGGACTCGTCCACCGTCCGGCGCGATTCCTACAAGTAGCGGCTCTGGGCAACCAGCCGACACGCAACCCGTCTCGGGGCGCCTGCAGCTTGGGCGCACGACTGCCGGGGTCGGTGTGCTCGTCGCGGCTGTCCTTTGGGTGTGGCGCGATCGGCGTCGAAGTAAGTCGGCTCGTCAGCATCGCCCGTAATTCGTCGGCCAGCGCCGCACCAACAGCCGCAGCGTTCGCCCAAGCCGGTCCTTTTCACATCCCCGAATCAGCTGCCCCGGCGTCTCGTGTTGCTCACACGCCACAGGCTTCTCCAAACATCTGCGGCGCGACACGACCGGCAAACCGCCAATTCCACTCTGTGCCCGGCGGGGGGGGGGGGGGACACTGTCCGGACCCAGCCATCAGTGCTTCAAGACCCACAATGGAATCATGCGAGGCAGTCGTATCTTGAAAAGGCTTCGCGATTAGTGAGATCATCCAATGTCGATGTGAAGAATGCATTCGGGGGGTCTTCTGACCCAACAGGGTGGTCAGAACGCTACGGGGAGGCCGGCCCAATTGTCGACCCAGGAACGGCCCAGAGCTTGGTTGGCTCGCAACCACGAGCGAGACGACGAGCGATTAATCAATCGACGGGTTCGCTCGACGGTCAAGTTTCTCGCGCGCTCTGTTGTTCGCGCTCCTCGTGACCGTCGCACGATCTTCTTCATCTTTGGATGCCAGCGATCGGGAACAACGATGCTCCAGCAGACTCTCCTCAATAGGTCCTGGCACGTACTCATCATGGAGGAGCATGATCGCCGTCTTGTAGGTAACGCCCCACACAAGACCGAATGGCAAGAGGACGCCATCGTGTTTGGCCGTATTCGGGCTCTCCCTTTTGAGGTGATCGCAGTCAAACCCCTGGTGGAGAGCTATCGGGCGGCTGAGCTGCTTGAAACCGCCGGTAGGGCCACGGCAGTCTGGATGCTGCGTCATTACCGGGACGTTGCACGGTCCAATCTGCTTCGCTTTGGTCTCGGGAACGCCCATCGGGACCTGCAACCATTCATAACCGGGGATTCTCTGGACTGGCATTGCAGAGGTGCCACGGAGGAGACTCGCAAAAGGGTCATCGAGTTGGTACGAAACGGGTTAGAGCCACTCGACGCCGCCGCCTTGTTCTGGTGGACTCGCAACCAACTCTATTTTGATCAGCACCTGTCGGAGGACGAACGATTTCGGATTCTGCGCTACGAGCGAATCTGCAGTAGTCCCGAGGATGTGATCCAATCCCTGTCGGATTACATCGGGGTCTCGCTCCCAGTGCGATCAACAATCTCGAGAATCAGATCCCAGCGTGCAAAGGCGTCGCCGGTGGATGAACTTGACCCAAGGATTGAGCAGCTCTGCGCGAAGATGTGGAACTCATTCGAAGGCTGTCCGGAATTGTCTGCAGGGCCAACAATGTGACAATGGAACCCGATAGTGCCAGTGAGTGGTTGACTCAGCAGTACACAAGCGGCAAGCGCCTGAGAGACGTCATCATAAGGCCGTGGAAATGACACGGCGTGCTTGGGCCCGGCGATTCGAACTGGCGTCCTGTGAGAGGAAGATTCACCATCGCCTGAAATCGCGACAGAGGAAGGGCGTGGCGCGTGGGGAACTTGTGGGCCGCCCGATTAATGCCAAATGTTCAAAGGGTGCATGATGCATGGAAACCATCGCCATTCAATACGGCGCATTACGATGCAGCGAAACATCACCCTGATTCTCTGTTACCACCGTATCGCAGAAGATGTCGACGACCCATTTCATCTCCGGGTGCATCCTGACAACTTTGCCGCGCATCTCGAAGAGATTGCACGCTGGCGAGAACCTTCGACTCTTTCGGATCTGTCGGTTTCCTCGCGCCGGCCGAGAGTGGTAGTGACATTCGACGACGGCTACCGCGACAATTTGGATGTCGCTCTGCCGATCGCCGAAGCGAAGGGAATTCCGATCACTGTGTTCATTACAAGCGGCATGCTTGGCGATCGGAACGGATTCTGGTGGGATCGTCTCGCCGCTCTGCTCCGCGCTCGCCCGAAAGGAACGAGCGAGTTTTCGATAGCGGTGGGAGGGAGTAGCGTCGGAGTGCCAATTGGAGGGCGGAATCTTGAATCTGATCTCCGGGTCGTTCGTCACCACCTGCTGCCTCTTCCAATCCAAGAGATCGAGCGCGTCCTTGACACCGTCGCACTGCAATGGTCGGTGGCTTCGACAGTCTCCCCTCAAGCTCTCCCTCTCACCCGCGAGGAGTTCCGCCAGCTCGCCGCCGCCGAACTGGTCACGATCGGCGCGCACACAGTCGATCATGTCCGACTGGGGGATCGTTCAAGCGAGGAGCAGGTAAAAACCATAGCTGCCTCTAAGAAGGAGCTTGAGCAGCTCCTCGATCGAAGGGTCTGCCACTTCGCCTACCCCTTCGGTCGCCGTGACGATTTCGACGATGGCACGGTCGATGCCGTGCGTCTGGCCAATTTCGAAACAGCGTGCACAACCCTTCCGGGAAACGCCGATCCGTCCACGGACCGATACCGTCTCCCGCGGCGCCTCGTAATGAACTGGGGTCGCGCACGCTTTCGAGCCCAGCTTCAGCGCTGGAGACTCGGGTGACCATCATGACCCACTTCCCGAAGACAGGGCGCGCGAGCACCCGACCGTTGGGCTCGCTCCGAATCGCGATGGTGACCTCCCGCTTTCCGCCGCATCTGGGTGGCACCGAGACGCACGTGAGCGAGGTGTCTCAAAGGATGGCGGGCAGAGGTATCGATGTCACGGTGCTCACTGCTGACGTGGGCGGCCGACTCCCCCCGTTCGAGCAACGTGGCGCGCTCGTCGTGCGCCGGTTCCCTGCTCGTCCGCGCTCGACTGACCTATACGCGTCGCCGGCGCTCGCCCGTGAGGTCATCCAGGGGAGCTATGACCTGGTCCACGTACAGGGTGTTCACACACTTGTGCCTCCCATGGCTCTCGCGGCCGCTCAGCGGGCCGAAATTCCGACGGTGGTCACCTTTCATACCGGGGGACACTCCAGCCGGCTACGCACGGCGATGCGAGGGGTTCAGTGGTGGGCCCTGCGACCTCTTCTGCGCCGATCGACCGCACTCATAGCCGTTTGCGCGTACGAGGTCGAGCTGTTCGCTCGGCGGCTCGGGCTGGACCCAAAGATGATTCGGCTGATCCGAAATGGTGCCGAGCCTCTTCCGTTCGATGACAGTGTGCCCGAAGCGTCAGGATCTCCCCTCGTCTGTTCGGTCGGGAGGTTGGAGCGCTACAAGGGCCATCACCGCCTTATCGCGGCGATGCCAACCCTCCTCAAGATGAGACCGCGTGCGCATTTGGTCGTGATCGGTCGTGGACCCTATGAGGAGCAGCTTCACCGTCTCGCTGATCGACTCGAGGTCGACCACGCCGTGACATTCACCGCTTTCGACTCGACGCGTCGGTCGGCACAGGGTACTCTCATCCGCTCGAGCGATGTGGTCGCGCTGCTAAGTGACTACGAGGCGCACCCTGTGGCTCTGTTGGAAGCGCTTGCTCTGGGGAGGAAGGTCGTCGTGGCTGCGACGTCCGGACTCACGGAGCTGGCGAGGGATGCAGTGGCAACGACGGTTCCTCTCAACGTACACCCGACTGTGCTCGCAGCTGTCCTCGCCAATGTGGCTGCCAGGCCAGATGTCCCGGCTCCTGAGCTACCCACTTGGGACGACTGTGTAAACGATCTCATCGGAGTGTACGCCGAGGTCGCCTCCGACAATTGCTGAGACTCTCGTTCTCACGTTCACCGTTGTGTTGGTGACGCGGTGAGAGCGCAATCTGAGCGTGGACCCATCCGAGCAGATTCGTCGCCTTAGGCCTCCACCGTTTGAGCGCACATCCAAAATCTGGCGTGGGGCCCGGAAAGGATGCCCGTATGGAGACCATCAAACGGCAGAAGCCCGGTCAAAATGGCAGAAGCCCTGTTCCTGCCGATCGTTCACCTAGGAGTTCTAGATTTGAGAATCGCCGGCTGCTGCCGAGCCGGCAACCGCACGATCCGGCCAGATTGTCCTGGGCTTTCGCGACCGGACGGAGGCGGCATGCGGGCCCGGGTCACCAGGCCGTGGTCGACGCCGGCGAACGGGATGGCCGGGCGCGGATGAGAGCCAGGACCTCTTCCCGCCTCCGGCGGGAGAGCAGGTATGGCCGTTGCGCTGCCCCTCGCTTGGAGGTAGATTCCGAACGAATTCCGGAGGTGAGCGTTGGTAATACGTCCAGCCCCGCACCCGACGCTCGAACAGATTCCGTCCGGTGGGGCGTTTCCGAAGCGGCCGACCGAGTTCGTCCATCGCCTGCACTGGGACGACCGGCTGGAGCTTGAGTCGATTGTCGACCTCGCTCATCGGATGCCGCAATCGGTGATCTATGACACTGCCGCTCAGGCTCTCCTTGTTCCACAGGGGGGACCCCCGAAAGGGATCTTGGACCGACCAGGCGACGTCATACGCAACTTGAGTGACAACAACTCATGGCTCACGTTGCTCAACGTCGAGGACGACCCAACGTACGCCGAGATGATGAACACGGCGCTCGATCAAGTCGAGGCGGGGATGTGCGAACGGCAGGGTGAAATGCGCCAGAGGTCAGCATTCATCTTCGCCTCCTCCCCAAACTCCGTCACCCCAGCCCACTTCGACATTGAACACAGTTTGTTGATGCAGGTCAGTGGGTCCAAGACGGTCAGCATCGGTCGCTTCGAAAGCGAGGCAGCCCATCGACACGAGATTGATCGGTATTGGGATGGGTCTCATGGACGCGTAGAATCCATGCCTGAGGAGTTGGTGAGTTGCCATCTCGAGCCCGGAATTGGGGTGTACATACCACCTCTCGTGCCGCACTGGGTGCACAACGATCCGGCCGTTTCGATCTCCGTCACCTTTACATATTTCACTGCCGCGACGCTGCGGGAGAACCGAATCGAGCATCTCAACTCTCGGCTGCGCCGATTTCATCTGAACCCCCGGCCACCGGGCCAGTCGGTGCCCGCCGACGTCGCGAAGACGGCGGCCATCGAGACTTGGAGAATCGCTAGGAACTTGCGCTCAAGGATCACCGGTTGTGCGACGCGTGGCGGAGCCGCAGAGACGGCTGAGCAGCCCGAATCCGGCAGGTAGGCGCTAGGGTTCACCTGGCTGAAGGCTCCTCTCGACCGGCGAACTCACGGTTTTCTTCCTTGCGCTCAGTGATGGGTCCGGCGCAGCAGTACCGTCCGCACGGGCAGATGCCACCTCGTCCGACCATCTCATGGCAGGCGTTCACTTGTTGCCCATCCACGGCGCTCCTTACATGCGGAAAGGCTCCGACCGACTAGGGCTCCCGTGAGGAGCTAAGAAATGAGCGATTTCGCGATGGGAGAGCCGGTGCCGCCCTCGGAACTGCCGGTGCAGTCCTCGGAACTGCGACGACTCTTGACGACCTTCGGCTACCTGGTGGCCAAGCAGGGGGCGACGGCGGTACTGGGACTCGCCTACTGGGCCGTCGCCACGCATCTGTTCTCGGCGCGAGACGTTGGTTTGGCGGCCGCAGCATCCTCGGCGGCATCCTTTCTCGCAGCCATCGGTGGTCTCGGGATCCCGCTCCTCCTGCTGGCCGAACTCGACTCGTTGGACGCCGCTGTCCGCCGCGTCACCCTCAGCACCGGGATGTCCATCGCATGTCTGGTTGTTCTGATCCTCTCGTTGGCCACCCTTGCCCTCTCACCGTTCCTGGGTGACAGCTTGAGGATCATCGGTCACGACTCGACAACCGCCGCTCTCTTCGTGATCGGATCAGTGGCGACAGTGGGCGGAATCACTCTCGATCAGGCGGCAATCGGACTGCGCCGGGGTTCGGCCCAGCTGACGCGAGGCAGCCTGAATTCCCTGCTGAAGCTGGCTTGTGTGGGTGTCCTCGTGCTCGTCGGGACCACAACAGCCCCCGGCCTGTTGTTTGCTTGGGCACTGGCGCTGGTTGTCTCACTCGTCGTCTGTATCCCCATGCTCCGACTCAAACCGACCACGGCTGGCGAAGGAACCCTCAGCCATCGGGTGGCACTCGCCCGTCGCTACGGCGTGCTCTCGCTCAAGCACCACGTCCTCAATGTGTCGATCAATTCAATCTCCTACATCGTTCCGCTGGTGGCAGCTCTGCTGATCCGCCCACAGCAAGTGGCCTACTTCTCGACCGCATTCCTGTTGTCGTCCACCGTGATGATCATCCCGTACCTGCTGGCGCTGTCCCTGTTCGCCGAGAGGTCAGGCGACGAGGGCCTCCTCCACCGCCACGTCCGCCGAACACTCCCCCTCGGATTGGCCCTGTGTTGTGGGCTCGTGGTCGCCGTGGAGATTGCGGCCCCCTGGGTCCTTCGCATATTTGGCCCCGCCTACGTCGCCAATGGGACGACCGCGCTGCGCCTTCTCGTCCTGGTGGGCCCGGCCTACGTCATAAAGGACCACTACGTGGCGATCCACCGAGCGCAGGGCCGTCTGGGCCACGCAGCCAAGATGATGGCGGCGGGCACGTCCGCAGAGGCGGTCGGAGCGGCGTTGGGTGGAATCTACTGGGGCATGACGGGCCTCTGCATCGGATGGGCCGTCGCCGCCGCGTGTGAGGCCGTCGTCTTGCTACCCGCGGTGATCCGGGTCTTCCACCGAGATCCCCTGGTCGAACCCGATCGCGGTGGGTCATCCGGATGAGATCCGCTGTCTGCTGGCCGTCGATGAAACTCCGAGTGCACTGCGGTCGATCACTGGCGCGTCGATCCGTCAGTGATCAGCCCCTCGTAGAGGTTCTCGACGAGTCCCACCACGGCGGACGCTGTGAACAAGCCCACCCGCTCGAGTGCCCTGCGGCCATCGGCTCGGGAACCATCGTCGGGAAGTAGTCGGGAACATTCGATGGGACCAGGACGACGCTGGAGATCCCGATAAGTGATGTGATGGCGTCGCGGTCCAACAAGCCGAGCAGCTCGATCCTCTCGGAGTTCCAGCGGCGTTTCGTCCAGGACACAATGCCGAGGCGCCAGGCGGCGGTCAACACATCGATGCCCTTTTCACGAGTCAAGTCCGCGACGAAGAGAACTTCCCGTCGGGCTGCGGGAGGGCATCTGTGACAACGGCGTCGGCACGTAGTTCGGGATGACTTCGTACGGACTCCGATCTGGCAGGCCAGTGTTGACAGCCACGATCGAGCTCACCGGGGCAAAGCCCGCTACGCGCCCCGTCCACGCGGATTAGGTACACACGACAGACGCTCCAGCAGACCGAGGAACCGTTGCGAGAGCAATACGCGGGCACAAGCGGGGCAGGTCCCCGAGACCCCGGTTCCAGCCGCAGTCATCGCTAATCCGGCAGCTTGTAGAGGTTCGTGACCGATTACACCTTCAGGTCTGCGCCGAATCCGACGTGCCCGATCGACCGGTACGACGCTTCGTTGGCTGGCTCATGCGACAACGTAACGTCATACCGGTGGCGGGGCCGCGGGGGTCAGGCGGATCCGGTTCTTCGCGACCAGCACGAGAACGCGCACCGCATCGTGTGGGTCGACGGGAAGGATGTGGGTGGCCCACCATCGGGCTGCCTCCGGCAGCGGAGAGGGCTCACAGAACTCTGGCCCGGAATACTCGTCCAGTGGCGGCGCGTACACGAAAAACACGTTTATCCCGTGTCGGCGCAGCTCGAGGGCCACGGCGTCCCGGTCCTCTATCAGGAGTGGCACACGTAGCAACGGCAGTGGAGCGCCCTCACGGGCCGCCGGGGAAACCGCATCGAGCGCACGAAGCCGAAGCACGCCCGCGGTCCGCTCCTCGCGGTCCCGCTCGAGGTTGCGCAGGCCGCCCAGCGTCCGCTTCAAATGGCTCGATCGCTGTCGCATCCGGTAGTCCGGGTACGCCGTCTCCATCCAACCGTCGAACCGACTCAGGTCACCGCTGGAACGCGCGTGTTCCAGCTGAGATGCACGAAGCGGCACTCGCCATGGAGCAGGTCTGGCGGGATGCATCAGGTGACGCACGCGGTCCAGCCCCCGCATGAGATGGAGGGTCTCCAGCGGCGCCCTGGCCGCCGATCGCGCGACGCCGACCACTCCCTTGCCAATCGGCCTCGGCAGCATGAGCCGATCGCGCAATTGGACGATGTCCTTGCGGCTGACCTCAGGGCCGAACGCGAGAACGCCGCCGCGACCGGGGAGGTGCTTCGAGAAGCTGAAGGCGGAAACCGCTCCATAGCTCCCTATGGGGCGCCCGTCGACGTCCGTCTCAAGCGCATGGGCGGCATCTTCGATCAGTGGAATATCGAATCGGCTGCACGTTGCGCTGAGCTCGATGACACGGTCGGGAAGGCCATAGGTGTTACCTGTCAGAACGGCGGAAAGGTTCGGCCACGCTTCGTCATCGATTGCGTCGAGACGCATGTTTCCATCGTCGGTCGACACCGGCGCCATCACCGGCCGGAGCCCGGCCGCGAGAGCGCCGAAAAACACGGTGTCGTCCTCGAGCGGGGACATGAGGATGCGATCGCCGGGCGAGAGGAGCAGTTGGAATGCAAGGAGAATGGCAAATCGACCGGACGGCATGAACACGCATTCGCGTCCGATACGGGCTTCCAGCACTGCCTCGATGTCACGTTCGATGTGCTCGCTCACGAACCCAGCTCCCCTCGAGATACCGCGACCGCGTAGCAGATGACCAGCCCCAGGTCGCTCACGGACGCGAGACCCGACCCTCAGCTCCACGCGCTCGCAAGCCGCAAGCCGCACGCTCAGGCCCTGCCATTCTGGCTCCGATCCCGGACGCATATACCTGACGAGCCTCCAGGATCGCATGGCAGACACTTTGGCCACGTCGACGGAGGCGACTGACCCGGCCGCTGGCGGCGTAGGTGAAACGACCGCTGCTACCGTTGAACGTTTCAATCGCGTTCTCCCGCTCGGTGATGGCCGCGAAGCACAGGGTGACAGAGAGCGAGATTGCAGGACGGTTGTGCACCCAGTGCGGTTCTACCGGGGGTTTGCACACCCCCCGCCCCGGCGTGACCTCGTAGGGCGCCAGCTTCGGGGGCAGGGACTCGATCCACCGATGCGAGGCGCCCCAGTGCCGCTGAACCTCGTGCCGACGGGGTAGCTCGCTCTCACGAGGTCCGAAGCCGACGGTCGTGGCTCCGCTGGCCGGCATCAGCAGGCTGTGTTCTATATCGAAATGGGCAGGCATGACGGAGTCCGGCGAGGAGACGAAGATAGAGGCGACCCGATCGCGCATCTGCCTTACCGGCCAATCATCGAGTGCTCAAGCTCATCGAGGACTCCGTTCATCGGCTCGGCGTAATCCGGGTCAGCCTCGATCTTGGGCAGTGTAAGCCACGCATTGGTGTCTCTTATACGGTTGAGGTCCACCTGCAGGGGCGGCGCGCCCGCGGCCCTCCCTACGGAACCAGCAAGAGGCTGAGCGGCCTTGTCGCAGATCACCGACTGACGGGGCAGGCCGTGAGTCAAGTCGGCAACGACCCCCGAGTCAGATGGACTTTGCATTGGCTGGGCCTTCGCGGCCACTTGGCGAAGCCATCGAGCTCTCGCTTGCTATCTAGGAAGTCTTCAGGGGAGCTCCGGTCGCCCAAATCCGACCGAGTAAACGTCTTTGCAGGTGACGGGCCATAACCTGTCAAAAGGGCTCTATTGGGAGTGGTGCGGGATGCCTGCATCGCCACCGTGGAGGGTTCGTCGAGGTGCGGCGACAGTTCTTGACCAAACTAGTCGCCGAGTAGTCACTGGCCAAGTACATGCGTACCGAGCTCGTCGCCGACGCGCTCAACGTGCCGGTTCGGGCCACGGCGTGGACCACCAAGATAACCGTCTCGCTTGGTGCCGGACCTCGATCCCTTTTGGAACTGCGAGGGCCGATGAGCTCGTCTTGAATCGATCCAGACGTGGTGAAACACTTGATTTTCGCTCTGGGTGATCGTCGTTGGGGTAGTTACGAGCCCACCAGAGCCCGAAGGGAGGGGTTGCCGTTGAGGATTGGTGGGCATCATGCGGCGGCCGACGATGTGGAACGGGGGCCAGCGCCGAACAGGGCAAGACGGCAGAACTCGGTCGACACGAGTGTGAAAGCCATCACAGAGGGGCTCCACGATGTCGAACTGCGACGCGATCGATTTATCTCCGGCCCGCCCAACACTGTAGCCGTCGTCGTTTGCGCCTATACCGAGCGTCGCTGGAATTCTCTCCTTAGTGCGATCGCGTCCTTGCGCGCACAACGGCGGCCTCCCGACCAATGCCTCGTGGTCATCGACCACAACCCGCAGTTGCTTAGGCGAGCCCGGTCGGCGCTTGGCAGCGACATCGACGTGCTCGCAAGCATTGATCCGCGCGGTTTGTCCGGCGCGCGCAACGCTGGCGTTCGACATGCCAAATGTGATGTGGTGGCTTTCCTCGACGATGACGCCGAGGCGGACCCCGGATGGCTAGAGGAACTGCTCGCGCAATATCGCCCGCACGTAGCAGGCGCGGGCGGTGTTGCGGTCCCAGTCTGGCCTGAACGAGACCGTCCCCGATGGTTCCCGCCTGAGTTCGACTGGGTCGTCGGCTGCAGCTATCGCGGCCTGCCAAACATAGTTACGCCTCAGCGCAACCTTCTCGGGACTACCATGTCGTTCCGACGATCGGTCTTCGACAGGGTTGGTTCTTTCGATACGGCCTTGGGACGCCTCGGTTCGGTTCCCCTCGGATGCGAGGAAACCGAGTTCGCGCTGCGCTTGCAGCGGATCCTCGTCGGAGCGCAGCTCCTGCACGTCCCTCCCGCTGTCGTTCGCCATCATGTCGCGGCGGAGCGGGCAACGGTGCCGTACTTTCTCAGGCGCTGCTACGCCGAGGGAATATCGAAGGCAGCCGTGGCGCAGCGCGCCGGCGGCGAGCAAGCACTGTCCAGCGAGCGTAGATACGTGCTCTCTACGTTGCCCCGCGGAGTCGCCGATGGTCTGTGCGCTGGCTTCCGAGGCGACCTTGGGGGCTTCGCGCGCTCCGCGATGGTCTGTATTGGCCTGATCACGACCATCGTCGGATACCTCGTAGGGAGACGTGAGGTCGTTTGCACCTAAGTCAACATGTCACGGACTCGGCCAGGCCTTCCTGGCGGATCTCGGAAACCCGCAGTTCGACCCCTACTTTCGGGGCCCCCTGGCACTGAGTGCCACCGCTTGAGACCTCACAGATGCACGACGAATGAACGACTCTGTCTACGGCCTCTTGCTCATCCCGCTTCCTCTATCCCTCAGCCGGCGCCGCTATCAGCCATCTGCAGTTGCACACCTGGTGCATCGTGGCAATGACATCGTGATGGCAGCGAACCTAGCCGACGCGCAGCGCGGCTTGCCCGGCGCAACGTTTCGCGCGTTGTAACAGCCCGTGCTGGCAAGCGTGCGCGACTGTCCGAGTCTGACCGGGTCAATGCCGCAACGCACTACTCGGGGCTGGCGGCGCATTTCCGAGCCACCAACGCGTCCTGTTCACCAGGCAAAGGGGTCCGGAGCGATGGTTGACCACGAAACCACCAACCAAGGTACCGCTCGCTCGTAAGCCCGTGCTGAGCATACAGCTGTTCGATGAATTCTGCGTCGTAGGCGACCCCTAGCTCGGGCACCTTTGCGCTCATGACCGAATAGGAGCCGAAGTGATGTTTGAAAGACTTCCTCGAGTCCTTAGTTAGCATCAGTTCGCGCGATTCCTCCGTGAGTAGGTAGTACGTCGCAAAGCACCTCCCGGTCGGCTTGAGTATTCGCACAATCTCCTCAAGGTAATGTTCCAAATCAGCCGGAAGCATATGGGTAAAGACCGATACAAGCACGACCAGATCGAATAACTCGTCATCGAATGGAAAGCGATAGTCGACGGCCTCAGTCTTTCCCTGGGGGTTGTACTCGCCGTTGCGGACATCGGACAACGTGAAGTTCACGTTGTCATGTCGACCAACGATGTTCTCCTTGCACCATTTGATCCCATCCGGAACAATGTCAAGCCCGTCGTAGGACCCACTAGCGTCGAGGAAGCTCGACATGGCGGCCGCGAGCCGCCCCATGCCACATCCGACGTCGAGTACTCGTGATGACGGTGTGAGGCCCGCGAGGTCGCGCAGCGCGTCGACGGCTTCGGACCAATCCCCCCAGTCAGTGGCCATGGAGGCTCCCGAGTAGTTGTGCGCCCGAGGAGGCACAACTGGGTGATTCGGGCCTCGCAGTCGGTCGGCGAGATCGACCGGCTTCAGGTAGACGGTCCGCAACGCCCACCGGAGCCTTCTAGGCATGGCGGGCAACAGCTTGCTTGAAAACCACTGCTGGTGAACAAGCCAGATCCTCAACCGCTCGGCCCCGGTTGTGATCCGCAACAGGAAAGCCCTCATTCGCAAAGCCTGCTACGCCAACCAGTCCCGAAGCAAGATTTGAGGAAGGGTCTGCTCTGAGTTTGGTTGACGGCGGTTGTGACTGATCATGCTGCCAGCTCGTGGTCGGCAAAGGCGAGCTCGAACTCGACGGGGACGGGTTTCCCGAGTGCCCGATGACGACCCCGGCGATTGTAGGTGCGCTCGATCCGGGTGATGATGGCGAAGCGCAGCTCGTTCCTCGTTGACCAACGGCGGCGGTTGAGGACATTCTTCTGGAGGAGCGAGTAGAAGGACTCCATGGGGCGTCGTCGCCGGCGGCAGCCACCCGACCCATCGACCCGGTGAGCCCCAACACTTTCAGCACCGCTCGGAAGGCCCGGGAGCGGAACTCTGACTGCCCGCCTCGGTCGGAGTGGACGACGACGCGTGCCCGTCGGCTGCCGGCGAGCGATGGCAGAACGCAGGGCCGAAGTCGCCAGCCCCACCGTCATCCGGTCGTCGAGGGAGTAGCCCACGATCCCGTTGAAGAAGAGATCCTTCAGGGCGCAGCGGGTGCCCAAGTGAAGTCCGGTTCACGAGGTCGTCGTGGACCGCGGCCCCGCGTCTTCCCGGAGCTCCTCCGCCCTCTCTTCGTGGCCGTTGACCAGATCCGGTGGTCCCGGCACCGCCGATGAACCCGGCCCTCGGAGACGTGCTGGCCGTTCCGATCGATCTCGTCGGTCATGAACCGATAGCCGAACTCTTGCTCGTCACCATGGACAATCGACAATGACGTTTACGAGATGCGCATCGGCGAGGTTCCGATCGCAACAGGGCTTCCTCTGCCACTTGTAGAACGTCTGGGGCGACAAGCCGAGGAGCCCGCAGGTCAGCCGCACCGGGATGCTCTCGGCACCTGCTCCTGGACCAGGGGGAAGGTCATTTTGGGAGCTGTTCCTTGGCGAAGTAGGTTGCCGCCGGCCGAAGGATCTCGTTCTCCATCTTGAGGAGCCGCTTGTCCCGACGCAGCTGGACGATCTCGGCTTGTTGGGCCGTTGTCAGGCCGTCCTTGATCCCATCGTCGTTGTCCGCCTGACCCATCCAGCACGGCACCGACTCGATGGAGCCGTCGAAGTCGGCCGCCGGTCAGGCTGTGTCTGCGGGGAAGCGGACCAAAGCACGTTCGAACGCCTCCGGGAACTTCTTGGGCATGGCTTCCATCCTTCCCGCGGGACCTCATCCCTCAAGAGAGATGTCAACCAAGCTCGGTGCAGACCCGCCTCCCTTGCCAATCGAGGCGCGACAGGCAGGCAACGTTGCCCCCAGTCTGCTTACAGGCACCGTTCATAGCTTCCAACAACCTCCGCAGCCGCTCAGCGGTGGTCAAAGCCCGTGCCATGTCGGCAAATAGCCTCTCAAGTCCATGCGTGGCACCGAGCGATGGCACTCTGTACCCCCGTGACTGATCCCTCCTACTGGCAAATTTCTAGACGTGTTGACCAACGAGCGCGGATGGACGAAGTTCCCTCCGACGTATACGAGCGCTGGATGGAATCGGCGCATGCAGGAGAGATTTCTTCGCCTATGTGGCTCCTCTCTTATCGAAATGATCTAAGTCATCTGGAATGGAGGATTACTTCTGGTAAACCTGCACCTCGGCAATATTCATCTTCATGTCGTTGGTGTTGGTCCAACCCACACCGAGCTTCCCTTGCTTAAAGAGAGCACCATTCATGATCAGGTAATAGGGCCCGGTAAGTCCAGTACCGTCGTTGATAGTGCCTATCTCGACATTGTCGAGGTACGTGGTGATCGTGCCATTCGAAGTAACCTCAACTCCGTATGTGTGGTAGCCCGCCGATAGATCAGAAGCCGATTTATAGCTGTCGATCTCTTGCGATGGGGACGATTGCAGGGTTGAGTTGACGTAGTTCGGGCTGTTGTTGTCCTGAAGCCCGGTCTCTTGCAGATCGATCTCGTCTTCGTTCCAATTGCCCACCGGCAGGAGCCAGAGGGCATTCCACACTCCATTGTTGATTCCGTTGTAGCCCATCATCTGCGCTTTGATCTGGACGTAGAAGCTGGTGCGCCCGTCGGTCGGGAAACTAATCTTGTTGTACGTGTTTATCGCGCCGCTCGTCCAGTAATCGGTCAGAGTGCCTTCGTTGGTCGTGTTCCAATTCCTGGCCCCCGTGTACTGAGCGGTGAACGTGACACCGCATCCTGTCGCAGAGAAATTCTGTGGCAAGTAGGTCGAGAACAACGATGAGTTGGCCCCACTGGACGTCTGGCTCACATTGCCAGGGACGTCGTAGTCAGATGCATACGTGTGTTCACTCGAACCGTAGTACGGCGCGGCTCCCGAGCCGGACCAGGGATAGTAGTTCCCGGTATTCCCGCCGATCCCATAGTTCCAGTTGTCGAGATTCTGGAAGGTGTCATCAGTGGTCTTCTCTGCCGCAGTCCAGCCAGGTGGCGCGCTGAGGGTTGACGAACAGTTTCCGGGTGGCGGCGTCGGCATCGGGGTAGTCGAGGCCATGCCCACGATGGGCTGGTTCAACTTCAGGCTGCCGGCCGAGCCGTAGAAGGCGGCGTCGCCAAAGGAGAAGATGCCCCCGTCGGAGGCGACCAGCCAGTAGCCACCGCCGTCGGGAGTCGAGGCCATGCCCACGATGGGCTGGTTCAACTTCAGGCTGCCGGCCGAGCCGTAGAAGGCGGCGTCGCCAAAGGAGAAGATGCCCCCGTCGGAGGCGACCAGCCAGTAGCCACCGCCGTCGGGAGTCGAGGCCATGCCCACGATGGGCTGGTTCAACTTCAGGCTGCCGGCCGAGCCGTAGAAGGCGGCGTCGCCAAAGGAGAAGATGCCCCCGTCGGAGGCGACCAGCCAGTAGCCACCGCCGTCGGGAGTCGAGGCCATGCCCACGATGGGCTGGTTCAACTTCAGGCCGCCGGCCGAGCCGTAGAAGGCGGCGTCGCCAAAGGAGAAGATGCCCCCGTCGGAGGCGACCAGCCAGTAGCCACCGCCGTCGGGAGTCGAGGCCATGCCCACGATGGGCTGGTTCAACTTCAGGCTGCCGGCCGAGCCGTAGAAGGCGGCGTCGCCAAAGGAGAAGATGCCCCCGTCGGAGGCGACCAGCCAGTAGCCACCGCCGTCGGGAGTCGAGGCCATGCCCACGATGGGCTGGTTCAACTTCAGGCTGCCGGCCGAGCCGTAGAAGGCGGCGTCGCCAAAGGAGAAGATGCCCCCGTCGGAGGCGACCAGCGAATACCCGGCTGCTGAGATCCTCGCCACAGCTGCCGACGAGTGTGGCGAAGTCGTCGAGAGGCGAATTGGTCCAATGCCGGCCAGGGCAAGGGCGATCACCACCACAAGGGCGATCCGGTGTGGCATCGTCCTGCCCAGTGCCATCGGCGCGGACGGCGACCTCGACCTCCAACTCGCTGCCGCGTGGCCGCCACGACCCGCGACAAGACTCGCGACCACACACAGCCATCGACCAATACGTCGCTCGCCTTGAGCGTTCTTAGGCCCTGTTGGGTCGAAAAGCCAACCTCGGCGAACATCGGTCGACAACGGCAGCATCGCTGACCTCGAAACACGACATCATGCAGTGGGTGAGTGCATAGGGCTACGCCCACATCTCCCGCTTGAAAACCGCAATCCGGCACGACCAGCCGACGTGGTTGCCTCAATCAGGGCCCGAGCTCCGTGCTGAACGTCACACACTCGGTCCGTACAAGCGCCGATTAGGCGGAGGTTATTCTAGGTGTCCGACCCTTGTCGTCCTCTGTTCGTCGATCGTTGAGCTCTGGCGACATCTGGAGCGCTCCGACGATTCAGTAACTCATCCACACACTCGTTGCACAAGCGAGCAGAGGACCATCCAATGCCCAGTAGCCTTCGGTCGCGTCGCCGGACCTTGGTCAGAGGTGTTCGCCATCCGCATCGGTGGCAGACACCCAGACGTGCCTTCGCGTTGGAAGTGTCGTCGCCATCGCTCATGGACCAGAATCTCCGCCTCAACTCGTTCGCCATGTCTTTCTTTCAGACTCACTGCGAACGTGAAAATTCTCCAATGAGAAGGCCTCAATCATGACACAGTTGAAAACGAAAACGGTGACTTTCGCATTCAACCCGCTTCGCCTGCAGCGTGGTGTCGAGCTATGCGGTGAGCAGCGGTGACGCCAATGCCCAGGCGGGGACCAAGCAGACGGACTGGGCCGATGCCACCTTGCTTGGGCATTTCTGCAAGAGTGAGGCCGATGTTCGTTACAACTCATGTCCTTTCGGGTGTGCTCATCGCGGCAGCCTCCCAGGGGCGGCCGGCAGCGGCCTTCGCGGCAGGCGTCGGCTCGCACCTGGCACTGGACTCAATCCCACATTGGGGCTGCGACAAGTCGATCGAAGGCGGATACGAGGATTTCCTCAGGGTGGCGAAACGTGACGGACTATTTGGCCTTGCCATCACGGCTGCTGCCGTTGCTGCAGTCCCAAGACGAGATCGGACAGCCACCATCGCAGCCATCGCGGGAGCTGTCCTGCTCGATCTCGATAAACCGTTTCTATTCTTCTTCGGCACGAACCCGTTCCCGCGCCCGGTTATCCGTCTCCATTCACGCGTCCAGAATGAATCCCCTAACGGTATGGGCAACGAGATCGCCTACGGCGTCGCATTCGCAGCGGCGGACGTCCTTACGATCGTCGCCCGCCGCGGTTTGTCGCCATTCACCAAGGTGCGAGTCGCAAGACGCCCAAGCTGACCGAGCCCTCCGGCATCCCTGACCGGGGCTAGATCCGCTTTCGTTCGCCGGTCACACCGGTTACTGACCCAGGGTGTCCATCGGCGGCGGATCAGCTCCCCGCAACGAGGCCGGTCTCCTCACTACCCGCGCGGCTCTCACCACAGACAATGAGGGACGGCCTCATACGAGGCGACCATCGGACCGGCCGACACATCAACCCATGGAGCGCTTCGAGAAATATCTCACTACTGTCTGAGCAGGCTCATCTCAGTGGCTCGTTATTCCTGCTGGTACATCCACTCGGCTTCTGAACGTGAGGCGGGGGTAGACGACGGAGAGAGAGCGGACAAAGGACAGAGCGCATGGCGCCGAGCGATCTCAATGGGCATGTGCGGGACTCCGAAGACACAGAGCTGAAGAGATCGAAGGTCAGCGTCGTCATACCGGCGAAGAACGAGGCTCACAACCTCTGGCAGGTCCTACCCGAATTAGCTCAAGACGACTGCGAAGTGATCCTGGTCGATGGCAACTCCACCGATGACACCGTTTCGGTAGCCAAACGCCTTCGCCCCAATATCATCATCATCGGGCAGACGAGAAAGGGCAAGGGCAACGCGCTCGCCTGCGGATTCGCGGTGGCACGAGGAGACTTCATCGTGATGCTGGATGCAGACGGGTCGGCCGATCCTGCAGAGATTCCTCGTTTCGTGGACGCTCTCGAAAAGGGTGCAGACTTTGCCAAGGGTTCACGGTTTCTGCCCGGCGGTGGAAGTAACGACATCAGCCGTTTTCGAAGGTCCGGAAATTATCTACTGAACCGGATCGTCAATGTCGTCTATGGAACGAAGTACACCGATCTCTGCTATGGGTACAATGCCTTTCGTCGCCAGTGCCTCTCCGTGATCGATCTCGACTGGCGAAACGCTGACGGAGTTGACGGGAACGTCATGCTCTGGGGCGATGGCTTTGAAGTCGAGACGCTGATCAACGTGCGGATTGCCAAAGCCGGCCTCCAGGTATGCGAGGTTCCGAGCTTTGAGCGGAGACGCGGTTACGGCGTGAGCAATCTCAATGCGGTCTCCGATGGTTTGCGGGTCCTGAGAACGATTCATGCAGAGCGCAGCCGAGCGGGCCGTCTGGCGGTCGATACAGCAGCTACGACACGAGCCACTGCCGAGACGTCGCCTTTCTGATGTTCATGGTGTGATCCTCTACAAGCCAACTCCCAGGCGCGACACCGTCACGCATCCAAAGGGCAACCGTAACCTGCACCCTCTGTCATTACCGATCCGGCTGTTCGAACCTTTCTCCATGTGGATTCGCCTGAGGGAGCCCTCGGAACTCAAGCTCATTCTTGACGGGTCCCAGTGTCGAGATTCCACCGAAAGTGTCAGCGAGCCAGCGTTCATTGGGCAAGGCCGAATCGAAGCGGACGAAGGAGTTGTGCGGGCGCTTTTCGGTTCGGGATCGATGAACCTGGCGAGCGAGGACCCGCCAGATCGTGGAGATGGACGGCACATTGTCCCGATCCTGGGCCCTGTGCCACTGGGATGGTGCGAGCGCCGGCGTCGAACATGTCAGCGACAGTGTCGGTAGGGATAGCGGAACCCGCGTCCCCAGCGTCGTTGCCCTCTTCCGCCAGGTGCTTGCGCAGCTCCACGATCTCGTCTTCGACGGCCGCTTCGACCCCGCGCCCGCCGCGTCTGCCTGGCAGCGGCCAGACGTCGCCGTGACACCCATCAGGTGAGGTGGTGATGAACTGGCCGCTGGCTAGTCGGGCCCGCCATGCCGTTTCTAGAGCCATGGCTGTGATGCGTCTTCTGCCGGAACGTAGACAAGCGCTCCGTCAACCAAACTGACGGACTCGTACACGGAACCCACTCCAGGCGGCGCTTCGATGCCCGACGCTCGCAAACCGGCCACTATTACCTCGGCCTCGGATGGACGAACCCGGGTCAGCTCCAGGAGGTCATTTTGGGATTCGGGAGGTCCGTTGTCGTTTGACACGGCCTCTATTTGGCGATGGCATCGCTCCGATGGGGCAGCACCCACCCCGCTCGCGGGAAGTGGCAGGTGTACCCGTCCGGAAAACGCTCGAGATAGTCCTGGTGCTCCGGCTCTGCCTCCCAGAATGGTCCGGCGGGTGTCACTTCGGTGACCACCTTGCCGGGCCAAAGGCCGGACGCTTCGACATCGGCGATGGTGTCCTCGGCTGCCCGGCGCTGTTCGTCGTCGAGGTAGAAGATCGCCGATCGGTAGCTGGCACCGATATCGTTTCCCTGCCGATTCAGCGTCGTTGGGTCGTGAACTTGGAAGAAGAACTCGAGAAGCTCACGGTAGGAGATCCGCTCGGGATCGAAGGTGATCTCGATCGCCTCGGCGTGGTTTCCGTGGTTTCCGTAGGTCGCGTTCGGGACATCCCCGCCGGTGTAGCCGACCCGAGTTGAGAGGACGCCGGGATGTTTCCGGATGAGATCCTGCATCCCCCAGAAGCACCCTCCGGCGAGAATGGCCTGCGCTGTCGTATCGCTCATCTCTCCACCTTCTCCTGTGTCATAGGGCCGTCGAGGAGCTTGCGGTACTCACCGTATCCCTCGGCTTCGAGGTTCTCGTACGGGACGAACCGGAGGGCGGCCGAGTTGATGCAGTAGCGCAGGCCACCTTCCTCGGGCGGGCCGTCGTTGAAGACATGGCCAAGATGACTGTCCCCGTGGGCTGAGCGAACCTCTGTCCTCTCCATCCCGTGGCTCCGATCTTCCTTCTCCACCACGTTGTCCGCGACGAGTGGCACGGTGAAGCTCGGCCAACCGCATCCACTATCGAACTTCTGCTTGGAAGCGAACAGGGGCTCGCCCGACACCACGTCGACGTAGATGCCTGATTTCTTGCTGTCCCAGAACTCGTTGTGGAAGGCCGGCTCGGTGGCGCCCTTCTGGGTGACCTCGTACTGCTCGGGCTCTAACTGAGAGATCTTGTCTGGGTCTTTGCGGTAGCGGTCTGTCACGTTTGCTCCTTCGCCACTTGATGGCGTCCTATGCCCCCCCAAATGGAACGCACAGCGACCCCCCTTCATTTCCGAGCCGAGCTGGGACAGACGCCCGACGGTGACGTGCGGTTGCTGGTTGAGGTGAGGGAGCCCCTCTGGCGCCCGGGTTGCGTGCTGCGCACTCCAAACGGTGGGGACCTGATCGTGAGAGTGCAGGCGGGCTGTTGTGCCGACTCAACGGGCAGCCCCGATTCTCAGGTCCTCCTTTCCGGCTGGCTGGAGCGGCGTCGAGGACTTCGGCGGTTTCCGTCGACCGCCACTCCTTGGGCCCGGTGGACGATCTCGGTGAGGTCTTCCCCGGAGATGGTCTCCTTCTCGAGCAGGGCGGCGATGACGGCGTCGAGGGCGGCTCGGTGGTCGCTCAGCAGGCTCGTGGCCCTGTGCTCGGCCTCGGAGAGCAAGCGACTCACCTCTTGGTCGATGACCTCCTGGGTGCCCTCGGCGTAGGGACGCTCCTGGCCGAAGGCCGGACCGTTCAGATAGGAGGGCTGGTCCGATCCGTAGCCGATGGGACCGAGACGGGGGGACAACCCCCAGTCCCGGACCATCTTGATGGCGAGGTCGGTGGCCCCCGAGAGGTCGTTGGCCGCCCCGGTCGAGGCCTCGCCGATGACCAGGATCTCCGAGGCCCGACCGCCCAGGCGGATGGCCAGGGAGTCGTGGAGGTAGCTCTCGGCGTACAGGTGCCGCTCATCGACCGGGAGCTGTTCGGTGACCCCTAAGGCCCGGCCCGCCGGCAGGATGGTGATCTTGGCCACCGGGTCGGCGTGTTCCGACAACAGGGCGACGAGGGCGTGCCCGGATTCGTGGACGGCCACCGAGTGCTTCTCCTCGGGTAGGAGGGCGTTGGAGGCGTCCCGGCGTCCGAGGATGATCCGGTCCCGGGCCTCGTCGATGTCCCGGGCCAGGATGACGTCCCGGTCGTCCCGGACGGCCACGATGGCCGCCTCGTTGATGAGGTTGGCCAGATCCGCCCCCGAAAAGCCGGGGGTGCCCCGGGCCACGGCCACGAAGTCGACATCCGGGCCCAGGTGCTTGCCCTTGGTGTGCACGGCCAGGATGGCGGCCCGCTCGGCCTGGTTGGGTAGGGGGATCTCCACCTCGCGGTCGAAGCGGCCGGGGCGGAGGAGGGCAGGGTCGAGCACCTCGGGACGGTTGGTGGCGGCCATGACCACCACCCCGGTCGAGGGGTCGAAGCCGTCCATCTCGGCCAGCAGCTGGTTGAGGGTCTGTTCCCGCTCATCGTTGGAGACGATGGACCCGCCCCGACGCTGGCCGATGGCGTCGATCTCGTCGATGAAGATGATGGAGGGCGCCCGCTTGCGGGCGTCGGCGAAGAGGTCCCGGACTCGGGACGCTCCCACCCCCACGAACAGCTCGACGAAGCTCGAGCCGGTGAGGGCCAAGAAGGGCACCCCCGCCTCGCCGGCCACGGCCCGGGCCATGAGTGTCTTTCCCGTCCCCGGCGGCCCGACCATGAGCACCCCCCGGGGGCCGATGGCCCCGGCCCGCTCATAGCGCTCGGGATGGCTGAGGAAGTCGACCACCTCGGACACCTCCCGCTTGGCCCCCTCGTAGCCGGCGATGTCGGAGAACCGGGTGGTGGGCTTGTCCTCGTCGTAGACCTTGGCCTTGGATCCCCCGATGCCCATGAGGCCGCCGGCCAGCTGGCGTTGACTGCGTCGGCCGATCCAGATGAAGAAGGCGACGAACAAGAGGAGGGGCAAAAACGAGAGGAGGTCGGTGAGGAAGGCCGAGCCCTGTCCTACCCCGGTGATGTCCACGCCGTGGGACTTGAGCGTGGGGGCGAGCTCCGTGTCGTTGATGGCCGTGGGGATCTGGCTGGTGTAGTCGTCGCCCCCCTTGAGCGTTCCCGTGACGGCCCCGCTCGAATCGATCGACGCCGTCTTCACCTGGCCCGAGTCGACCTGGGAGAGGAACTTCGAGTAGCTGAAGCTCTTGGTCGGCGTGGTCGAGGTGTGGGCGAGGGAGAGCAGCAGCAACGTGATGACCAAGCCGAGAGGGAGGAGCCACATCCGCCACCGAGGCGGAGGCGGAGGCGCCGGTGCTGGGGGCCTGTCCCTCGGCTCACCCGGCTTCGCTGCTCCGGTCATGTGGCGGATCCTGTGCGCACCATGGGTACTCCCTTTGCTGGCAATCTCGAGGCTGGGCTCGACTGGATCGCAGCTTGTCGTCTCGGTTCCGTCTGGGATATTCGCGCAACCCGGGTTGTTCGCGACGAGAGCAGCGCTCCAAGTTACCTCTGGCCTCGAGCAGACGAGGGCCGATCGTCACGTGTGTCGAGAGGCGATGTGGGTATCTCGTACCAAGGTCCAGATATTGACTGACGGCCAACCCGTCGAATCGATCGGAGGTCTTTCGCAAATGGCCACCAACAGGCAGAAGCAGAGCACGGGGCAGCGTATGAACACCGCGGACAAGGATCGCCTCGCTGATTCCGAATTCGCGTTCCCTGACGAGCGCAAGGAGCCGCTGAGCGATGCCGGCCACGTCCGTAACGCCATCGCCCGTTTCGACCAGGTCGAGGGGGTGAGCGACGCGGAGCGGGATCGGGCCTGGAAGCGGATCGTGTCGGCGGCAAAAAAGTTCGATGTCGAAGTCTCCGAAGACGACTGGCGGGACCTGTTCGAAGGGAGCAAGGCCAAGAAGCGTTGAAGAAAAAAGTCGGGGTAGGGACAGGGCCCAAAACTGATTCGTGAGGCGGTGGGCGAATTATCGAATCATGTAGTCATTCTTTGGTGGCCGGCCGGTTCTTCTTTCTGTGAAGGTCGTCCGACCGTCCTTTTGTGCCGGCGGCGGCCGACGGCGAGTGAGTGCTGTCGAAAGCGGCCGAGAACAGGTAGCTCGTGGCCATAGTTCGATACGGCCGCCACTTCTCAGCGATGGCCAATACCTCGGGCTGCTCTGGGAGGTGGTCGAGCTCGTAGGCACGCTGGATGGCCTTTCGCAGCGCAAGGTCGCCTGGGAGGACCACGTCTTCCCGTCGGAGTGCGAGGATCAGCGCGCCTTGAGCGGTCCATGGGCCGATGCCGGGGATCGTCGTCAGCGCGGCAATGACCTCGTCGTCCGGCAGCTTGCTCAAGATCTTGGGGTCCAATCGACCGTCCGAGAGGTGCTCGGCGAGGTCGCGTAGGGTGGCGACTTTTCGCCACGAGAGACCGGCCTGGCGGAGACTGTCCTGTGGCACCTTGAGCAATTCGGCGGGGGAGGGGAGCCGACCACCGAACAGCGTCTCGATGCGTCCCAAAGTCCGGCGGGTGGCGGCCACGGATAGCTGCTGGCCGGTGACCTGGAACAGCAGGGCTCCGAAGAGATCCATGGCCGGAAGCTCGGCCATCCACCCCTGCGGGTCGAAGTTCGGCCTGGCGTCGATGAGGCGCGCCAGCACTGGGTCGGCCTTGCGGAGGTGGGAGCGCACTCGGTCTGGTGGCGCCCAAGGCTGGGGATCGACTGAGTTCCGAGGCGGCGGAGTGGCCGGTTGCCGGCTGGCTCGATCAGGGGCCATATGCGGGAAGGATGGCTCCGCTAATGGGCGCGGCCGCCTCGCTCACCAAGAAGGCAACCACTTCGGCGATCGCCTCCGGAGCGACGGCGTGCGCCAATACTTCTTTGGGTAATGAGGCGCGTGCCCGTGCTGTGTCGAGCAGCTGGGGGGCGACGCTGTTGACTCGAATGCCGAGTGGCCGCAGCTCGAGGTCGAGGATGCGGGTCAAGTGGACGAGGGCAGCCTTGCTCGTCGAGTATGCGGCCATGCCGGCCGAGGGCTCGATCCCGGGCCGGGCGGCGATGTGCACGATGGCACCCGAGCCGCTTCGCTGCATGTATGGCGCGACTGCCTGGCTGAGCCACAGCGCTGAGCCGAGGTTGATGTCGATCATCAGGCGCAACAGGTCCGGCGTTGTTGTCAACGCGTCTCCGGTTTGAAATGCACCGATGGTGTTGACCAACGCGTCTGGAGGGCCCACATCGTGGACGATCCGTTCGACCATTGGAGTGGCGGCGTCTGCATCGGTGGCATCGGTCACCTCGCGGGCGATGCCCTCGGGAAGCCCTTCCAAGCCGGCCTCGCTCCGGTCGACCGCCACCACGGTCATGCCGCCGTCGGCAAGCTTGACGGCCGTCGCACGACCGAGCTCGCCAGCGGCGCCGACCACGACTGCCACACGGCCCTCTGGGAGCGAGTCGTTCGTCACGCGATGCATCCGAAGGTCATGGGATGTCTCCAAACGTCTGAGTCCGTTGGGTCAGAAGGTCGTCGAGACCGGGGGAGGTGGCGGTGGGTAAGCATCAAGAGTCAAGGATTGCTTGGCAAAGCAAGCTAGCCTCTAGGACATGGCCACCGTCGATCCGCTCTCTCCGACCGAGGAAGAGCTCTGGCGCGCAGTGATGCGAATTGTCAAAGTCCTCCCGCGACATCTGGACAGCGACCTGATCAGAGGCGCTGGCCTGACGGCGAGCGAGTACACGACGATCATGCACCTCTCCGAAGCTCCTAATCGCGAGTTGCGGATGGCCGACTTGGCGAACGCCACCGACTTGTCGGCCAGCCGAATGACTCGGCTGGTGGACGATCTCCAGTCGCGTGGTCTCGTGACCAAGACGGCTAGCTCCTCCGACGCCCGGGGCAACGTTGCGAAACTCACGTCTCGGGGAATGGCCAAACTGAAGTCCGCATGGCCGGTTCACCTGGCGAGCGTTCGGCGCCGCTTCTTCGATTGCATCGATCCTGCGGCCGTCGAGCGAGTGGCGAAAGCCGTGGCCGACGTGGCCGTCCACCTCGAGGACGCGTCTGACGAACCACGAGTGGGGACTTAGAGCCTCCCGTCTCCTTCCGGGACCGCCCGGGCAGCCAGGTCCGAGAGGGCGCAGGATCGGCCGACGCAAGGGCTCAGAGCCCTTTGTTGAGTCGAGAGGTGAGCACAATGTCCACCACTTCGGGGACGGTGTCTGTCCGAGCCCAGTCACGTTGCAATTCGCAGGCCAAGGATACCGAGCCGATGGGTTGTGCGCCCGCCTGGACGATGCGCTCTAGCCCGGCCCGGTGCGCATCCGGGGAGGTCCCGCCCACTGCATCGACGACCGGGAACACCTCGTAGCCTTCGCGCCGGGCGTCCAGAGCCGGGAAGGCCAAGCACACCTCTGTCCACAGCGCTGTCATGACCAGCTTCTTCCGGCCCGTCGCCTCGACGGCCTGGCGGAAATCGGCGTCCTCCCAGGAGTTGATCTGGGTGCGGTCTATCTCGACCGAGTCCGAGAGGACCTCCCTGAGTTCCGGGATGGTCGGCGGTTGTCGCTTGGCGGCGACATTCACGGTCGAGAGCACGATAGGAAGCTCGTAGGTCTTGGTCAGGCGCGCCACCGACACGCTATTCCGTATCAACAGATCGTGATCGATCGATGTGACCGCTTGAATCTGGCTCGGCTGGTAGTCGATGACGAGGAGTGCAGAATTCTGCGGCGTGAGCAACGGATCAGTTGCTGGATCGCGGATCGGTTCACTAGTCACCTTGGTGGCTCCTCTCCTGCGAGGCGGGCAAGTACCTCCCTTTTCGACCGAGAGCCTAAAGGTAAGTTGCTTGCCAACGCAAATGAAGACTTGTAGGATCCGCCCGAGTCCGGTCGTTGGGACGACCATGAGGCCGTGCCGGCCCCTGAGGAAGGAGCAACGTGAGCTCAACTACGTCTGGTGCGCCAACCGGGCCGCTACTTCCCGACTACGTACCCGTTCCCCCGTCCGCGCTCGGACCAGCCCTCAATGACTTGGACTACTACGTCGGGCGCGTCGAGCGGAACCTGTTCTGGGTCACTGACGGGACCTACCAGTCGGCATTCCTTGCCACCGATGAGGGGGTCGTTCTCTTCGACGCCCCGCCGACGATCGGCCACAATCTTCGCCGGGCGGTGGACGAAGTCGCCGAGGCCGAAGGTGTCGACAACACCGTCACGCATCTCGTGTACTCCCATCACCATGCGGATCACGCCGGTGCTGCTGATCTTTTCGGTAACGATCTCGTCCGGATTGGTCACGAGGACACACGACGCCTCCTCCTGCGAGACAACGATCCGACCAGGCCGGCCCCAGAGGTGACGTTCCGCGGCACCTACACCCTCCGGGTCGGCGGCGAACGAGTGGAGTTGGCCTTTCACGGGCCCAACCACTCGCCGGACAACATCTTCATCCACTTTCCCGACCACGACGTGCTGATGCTCATCGACATCGTCAACTCTGGTTGGTTCCGATCTACAACTGCAACCTCAGCGAGGACATTCCTGGATACATCGATGCGCCGGCCACGGCGCTTACGTATCCGTGGAAGACCTACATCGGCGGACACCTGGGAAGGCTCGGAACACGCGAGGACATCGAACTTCACCAGGCATACATCGCGGACATCGTGGAAAGCGCACAAGGTGCCCTTTCGACAATCGACCCCACCCCGTACTGGGCGAAGTACGGGCAGAACGTTTGGGCCGCCGTGAAGGGCTATCTCGACGCAGTGACTGACGCGGCGACCGCTCCGGTGATCAAGAAGTACACCGGAGTTCTTGCGGCGGCCGACATCGAAGAGTTCACCAGGAGCACGACCTTCATGATCCTTCAGTCCATGCGCCTCGACCAGGGTGCCGGGTCACAGGTGCACCCCTGATGGGTCAGCGTGTGGCGTTACAACGACAGGTCACCCGAGCCGCCTAGCCGAGTAGGACTGCCATTCGCCGAGCGGGCCGAGCTTCCGGCCTGGCATGACGAGACCCTCCGACGGCCTGCCGGTCCCACGGCCAGGAACGATGCAGGCCGGCACAATTTCTTGCACCCAGCGGACCCCGTCGGAGCCCGAGTTTCTCAGACTTGGAGCGCCACGGGTCGCGTATGGATGTGCGAGCCTGATGTCATGAAGGGGGTTCGGGCGCCATGTCGATGATCGACTACGACGCGAAGCCCGTCACCCCTCAGGTCGTGCTTGTCGGGAACCGAGCGTCCTCCGTCGGTTACAGCCTCCGTGACTTTCTCAGCCGTAATGGAGTCCCCTACGAGTGGGTAGACGTGGACGATGCGGCGCAGGTCGCGGCGCTGTTGCCTGCAGGGGAGAGGGGGGTGGACAAGCTGCCTGTCTGCGTCCTGCCCAACGGAGTACGGCTTGCTCCGGCCACGCTGGAAGGTGTGGCGGCGGGACTGGGGATGGTGTCGGAACCGTTGCTGTCGGAGTACGACCTGACGATCGTGGGCGCCGGTCCAGCCGGGCTGGCAGCGGCCGTGTATGCGGCATCTGAGGGCTTGCGCGCCGTGGCCATCGAAGCCGTGGCACCTGGAGGTCAGGCTGGGACCACCTCCATGATCGAGAACTATCTCGGATTCCCACAAGGGATCAGCGGAAGCGAATTGGCGACGCGGGCAACTGCACAGGCGAAGAGATTCGGGGCCGAAGTTCTTCTCGCTCGGCGTCTCGTCGACGTCACCAGGGACGGCCCGGGTTATGTTGCCCATCTTTCCGACGGTACAACTGTGCGGTCACGGGCCATGCTCGTCGCAAGTGGTGTCGACTGGCGCCGTCTTGAGGTACCGGGCATCGATGAACTCCTGGGCTCCGGTGTGTATTACGGTGCCGGCCCCAGCGAGGCGGTCACCTGCAGTGGGTGTCGAGTGGCCATTGTCGGGGGAGGGAACTCGGCTGGCCAGGCGGTCATCCGCTTCTCGCGCTACGCCGCGCAGGTGACCTTGCTGATCCGGGGTCGCTCGCTTGAGGCATCGATGTCCCAGTACCTGATCGGGCAGCTGAAGGAAGTAGGAAACGTCGAGGTTCGGACAAGCACTGAAGTGGTCAGTCTCGAATCGGACACTCACCTGCGAGCACTCATGGTCTCGTCAGGAGGCACCGTGGCTCGATTGCCCGCCGACGCGCTGTTTGTTTGCATCGGAGGGGTTCCGCGCACTCAAGGAGCGGCCAACGTGGGACTTGCTCTCGACGGTGCCGGATACGTGCGCACTGGGGCCGAACTCAGCTCATCAGCTGGCGCACTCGAGAGGTGGCCGCTGTCTCGTCAACCCTTACCTCTCGAAACCAGCCTCCCAGGCCTGTTCGCCGCCGGCGATGTCAGGAGTGGCTCGATCAAGCGCTGCGCGGCCGCCATCGGGGAGGGTTCCATGGCGGTTGCGTTGGTCCACCAGCGCCTCGCTGAAATCGGTGGTGAGTGACGTGGACGCTTCACCCTCCACAGGCCTAGCGGGGGATCCGTCGGAGGCGGGTCCCAGCAAGGAGGCAGAGGCGAAGTTCTCTCGAGCGGCCCCAAGAGACCGGATCGGCGCTGTGGCTCGCGCCCTCGAACGTAACGGAATCACTTGCACCGTGGTCGACACCGCCGAAGAGGCGAGAGCGGCTGTGCGGTCCATCCTCCCGGTGGGAGCCGAGGTCTACAACAACACCTCCCGCACGCTCGAAGTCACCGGCGTCGCCGAAGACATCGAGCGATCTGGACGGTACCAGCCGCTTCGCCCTCGTCTCTACCAGATGGATCGCGAAATGCAGGTTCGTGAGATGCGGCTGCTCTCCGCTTCTCCTGATTGGGTGGTCGGGAGCGTCCATGCCCTGACGGAGGAGGGCTCACTTCTCATCGCATCCGCGAGCGGGAGCCAGCTCGGCCCGATCGCTTCCGGAGCGGGTCACGTGATCCTCGTCATCGGTGCGCAGAAGATTGTTCCCGATTTCGACACGGGGCTGCGACGCATCTACGAGTACTGCTTTCCTCTCGAGGATCGGCGGGCCCGGCAGGCCTACGGCGTTCCCAGCGGAGTGAATAACGTCCTCGTCGTCAACAGGGCGATCGCCACCGGCCGGATCACCGCCATCTTGGTGAATGAACCGCTCGGGTTCTGATCCCGCACCTTCTGCCTCCTGTGCCGCACTGCCTTCAGGGGAACCCACCGCAGTCGATCAAATGGGACCCGACGAATGTGACCCTCGGCAGCCCAGAGACTGGTCCGATCGGAGAGATCGCTGCGGTCCGACGACTGCGGCCCGATGGCGGTCGTCGGCTGACGACAAGGTTGAGGTCATGCTGCATCCCGGGTGGCACTGTCAGGTGAGCCTGCGCTGGGGGAAACCGCGTCGTCGTCCCACACTCCCATCATCCGCCACATTTGACGCTCGATCGGGTTGATCAGACCGAGCTCGGCACAGAGCTTTCTCGGTTTGGCAACCGAATCACGAAGTAGCTGGCGCCCCGTGTTGGAACGCAGTTGCTTGCGCAGCTCCGAGCGTGGCACGTCGTATGTGCGCACGAGACTGGAGGACGGGAAGCACATGAGCCTGCTCATGGTGCCGAAGAGGAACGGGGCGGTGAATCCGAGCACCCGCTGTCTCAGGAACCCGAGCCGCGGGACCGTGCGCTTCAGATAGTGGCGGGCGAAGGAGATGTGACGCGCCTCCTCTGTGACGTGGATCCTGACGATGCGCTCGATCGCCGGGTGGTTCTGACCGGTGCGCAGCTGACGGCGCTGGAGGTAGTCGACCGGGTCTTCGCCACCGAGGACGAAGAGGAAGAAGAGCGGGGGGAAGAGCCGGCTCAACCACACGATGGGGCGCGACCCCACCTTTATTTGCCATGGCATGCCCCGGATGTCGAGGTCGCTTCGGTCGATCACCTCTTGGAACATCAAAGTGTGCTGCGATTCTTCGGTGATCTCGTGGTGGACGTAGCGGAACTCTGGACGATGGTTCGGAAGCCAGAAGGCGTACTCGAGTAGCCCGCGCTGGAGAACGTTCTCGAACTCCCAGCCGGTGCGCATCGCAGCGGCGATGCGGTGCAACGCCACCCGCGAGCGGACCTCGGGCGGCTGCGAGCGATACCAGTCGGTCGCAGCCAGAGGATCGAACGACCAGAGTGAGAATCGGGAGTCTTCAGGGTTGATGGCCATCTCGGGTGCGTCCCAATCGACGTCGGCGTACGCGTCGAAATGCTTGTCCACCGACTGGCGCGACAGCCTCGCCACCATCGCCCTGAACACATCGTTGGCGTCCGAGGGGCCGCCGTCACTGGCGGGCGGCTCTTCGGGAGTCGTCTCGTCGAGGATGGTGCTCAACGTGCCTCCTTCTTTGGGGTGCTTCGGCGTCTAGCGGTTGCTGGTCGAACGAGCGACTGCGATGGCGGTCAGCCTGGTCGGGCACGGCCACGACCGGTCGGGTCTCGATCGGGAGCATGGACCTCGCTGGGGATCATGCCATTGACGGCTGTAAGTGTCAAGCAAGAATGGTACAGTGGTCAATGTGAAGGTTAAGGAGGCGGAGGCACCGGGGGAGTACAGGGTCGACGAGCTGGCTCGCTTGGCGGGCACGACGGTGCGGAACGTGCGCGCCTACCAGGATCGCGGCCTCCTGCCCCCCTCCCGGCGTGAGGGGCGGGTGGTCTGGTATTCCGATGCCCACGTCGCCCGGCTGCAGATCGTGGGACAACTGTTGGAGCGTGGCTACACCCTCTCCAACATCGGGGAACTGCTCGGTGCGTGGGAGTTGGGCCAGGACGTCGGGGACCTGCTCGGGCTGGAGGCGGCGCTTGCAGCCCCCTGGTCGGACGAGACGCCCACGATCATTACCGGCGAGGAGCTGGAGTCTCTCTTCAGCTTCGGCGATGAGGAGCTTGACGCCCAGGCGATCGAGCTGGCCCTCGAACAGGGTGTTCTCGAGGCGAATGGGGACACCTTTCTGGTGCGCAAGCCGCGGATGTTGCACGCCGGCGCAGAGCTCGTCGCTGCCGGCATCCCGCTGAGGGCGGTACTTGCCCTGGGTACGCGCCTTCAAGAAGACATGGACAGCGTCGCTCGGAGCTTCGTCGAGCTGGTCGCAGCGCACGTCTTCGACCCCGTGGGGGATCCCATCCCCGCCGATGAGCTGCCACGTCTCACCGAGATCGTGCGACGGCTGCGTCCTCTCGCCAGGGAGACGGTGGACGCGGAGCTGGCAGATGCCATGGGTCGCCATGTGCAGACCCAGCTGCGCCATCGGCTCGATCGAATGCTCGAGGACCTGAAGCAAGCACAGATCGACGCCTCCTGATTCCCGACCGGTCCGGCTCACTTCCTTTGGCATCTGGACGTGCAAGAGGATTGATCGGCCGCAGGCGCAGCGCATGGCTAGGTGGTTGACCTGATCGTTGTCCGATCGCTTCAGTGCCCATGGCATGGGCTGCTTCGCACGTCCACCAAGTGCATGTTGTTCTCGACGCTAAAGGTTCCATCGGAGGACCCACCCCTGCTGGGCGTCGAAGCGGTACCAACAGTGCCGAGGCTAGTGAGGATGACCACGTAGCCGCGGCAGACGGGCAGCGACAAGTCCTGCGAGCCGAACGTCCCGAGGTCGACCCCACTGGCGGACACCTGCATCAGCGCTCCGACGGGGATCTACTGCGACGGGTGCCCCAAAAGCCGCCCGGTTCGCCGGATGCCGAAGGAGCCGGGCAAGACGAGCCCGAAGGGCGGGACGGGCGATCCCGTTTCAGGGAAGTCCGCCGGCGTGGCGCGGGAAGAGGTGCTCGAGTCGCAAAAAGAGCGGCTGCGCCGGTCCCCTCGGCACGACGCGGGTCGTGAGCAGGCCGACGAAGGCGAAGACGGCTGCGACGAGCAGGGCTCCGGCCGTGCGGTGGCTCCAGTCCCCGTGGAGAATGACCAGGGTTGCCGACACGACGGCCACGCCGAGCGCAGAGCCGACCTGACGCGACGCGGTCAGCACTGCGCTGGCCGAGCCCTCGCCCCGGGCCGCCACCGGCCCGGCTGTCCCCGCCAGGGTCGAGGCGACCTGGACGATGCGGGCCGAGACCCCCATCACGAACAGGGAAGCGAGCAGCCCGAACAGCGGACCGCGGGCGACGCTGAATGCAGAGCCGACGAGAGCGACCAGGCCGAGCGACAACCCGGCCGCGAGGGCGCGGCGAGGCCCGAGCGCGGGGACGAGCTTCGATGCCGGACCGGCCAAGGCGAAGGCCCCGACCGCCTGCGGGATGAAGCACAGCCCCGTCTGAAGCGGCCGGAGGCCCCGGCCCTCCTGCAGGTAGAGCGTTACGAGTAGCACTGCACCGGCGTTGCAGGCGCCGTAGGCCAGCAGGCATGCGTTGGCGCCGAGAATGCTCCGGTCTTTGAGCAGGTCGAGGTTGAGAAGGGGCGCGGTCGCCCTGCGTTCCCGGACGACGAACGCAACGAGCAGGATGAGGCCGGCGCCCACCGCCACCGCGGGCTGCGTCGGCTGGAGGGTGTCGCCAACCCGCGTCACGCCGAGCACGAGCAAGGCCACGCCGGCGGTGGCGGCGAGTGCTCCGGCGACGTCGAGGCTGCCGGAGCGGCGCGGTGGATCGGCTGGCAGGAGGCGCCAGGACGCAACGAACAGGACCACGCCCACCGGGACGTTGACGAAGAACACCAGGCGCCAACTGACCTCGACGAGCAGGCCGCCGATCACGGCGCCAGCGGCAAAGCCGGCCGAGGCAACTGCCCCGTAGATACCGAGGGCGTGGCTGCGCTGCTGCTCGTCCGGCCAGCTCGTGACGAGCAAGGAGAGCCCCGCCGGAGCCAGCAACGAGGCGCCGAGCCCCTGTACGGCTCTGGAGGCGATCAACAGCCTCGGCTCGACCGCCAGCCCTCCGGAGATGCTGGCCAAGACGAAGATGCAGAGCCCGACCCGATACAGCCTGGCCCGGCCGAACAGGTCGGCCAGCCGGCCGCCGAGGAGGAGGAAGCCGCCGAAGGTGACGGCATAGGCGCTCACCAACCACTGGAGCGTCGTCGTAGGGACGTGCAGGCCGCGCTGTATCGAGGGCAGCGCGACGTTGACGATCGTGAAGTCGAGCACGACCATGAACTGGGCCATCGCCAGGGTGGCGAGAAGAGCAGTGCCTGCGCGCGGCACCCGCAGGCCCGCGCCTCCCGGGCCTGCGGGGGGTGAACCGCCGTTGCCTCCCGCGCTGGTCACGTCACCGGCTCCTGCGTCGTCCTCGCTCGCAGTAATGCCGCAGTCCGTCGACCTCCACCGGGATCAGCTTTCCGATAGGAAGCGGGCAGAATCATCGGGCTCCTCTGAGATGGCGCTCAGTGCGACGTGATCACCGGTACACGAGGTCGACCGAACTCGTCAACGCGCACTCACGGGAGCGATCATGGTCATGGTCATGGCTCGGGCTTCGGGATCCCGGGAATCCAATCGACGATGGCCTCGTCGTCAGTGCACAACTCCTCCCGATCACTGACAAGACTCTGTGTCAGTAGAGGGCTCTCCAATGCACCCGTCACACCGCGAGCATCGCGCCGGTTGTCCCTGTTGTCCTCGAGGTCATCGCCCATTTCTTGGACCCGCTGCCAACCGGCTTCCCGTACTACTCCACCCTTCCCGTACTACACCTCGACCGAGCAACCGGACCTGGGGTCCGGATGCTGGTGGACGGCGGGGTGCTGGCCAACCTGCCGGTCAGCCAGGCCATCGAGCTCGGGGCCACCCGGGTCTATGTGCTGCCGGCCATGGCCGACGGGGTCGGCTCCCTGCCGAGTGGGGCCATCGACATGATGCAGCGCTCGATGATGATCGCCACCGCGGCGTTGGCCAAGCGGGACCTGGACGAGGCCCGAGGCTGCGCCGAGGTCCACATCCTGCCCGTGCCCACCGCCGCCCAACTCTCGATGTTTGATTTCGGTGAGACCCGGTACCTCCCTCTCCAGCCTCGACTACGGCCGGCTCGGGCCGGGTCCCGGGAGCTGCCGCCTGGGCCGGACGGTCCCTCGGCATGCGGGCCATGTTCGAGTTCAAGACCGGGGGAGTTCGACCCCGGCTGCCGGCCCGGAGCGAGCCGCAACCGACCGCATGGTCTCCGCCATGGTCCAGTCCCGACCCCGTGACCGGTCCGACACCGTGCTTCACGCTGCCGTGCTCGAGGCCCAGGCGGCCGAGGCCGCCGCCCGGCTCCGGGCCCTGGTTACCGCCGCTCAGCCCGACGGCGAGGTCTTCGAGGCCCCCTTCAGCTCGGTCATGATCGCCCACACCGGACCCGGCCTCGTCGGCCTGGCCTGGTGGTGGGAGGCACGCGACCGTGCCTTGGCTACGTAACCGCCTCCCCGGTGGTGCCGTGGACCGATGGATCTGGATCCGCCGAGTGGTCACGGCGCCGCTGCTGGGACGGCCTTCTGTTCTTCGTCCAGCGCGCCGGACCGAGCTAACGATGGCCATATCGGCGATACTGCCGCGTGAGTCTCTCGCGCTGCCGACGGGTCACGAGTTACGAGGTGAACCTGGGTGACCTCACAGGGAATGGAGGGAGTTCGGTCGAAGCCGGCGGGTACGCCCTGCTTCGACTGCCTTGACGAGGCCATCGCCGCCGATCGCCCCCTGCTCTCGGCTCCCCGGGAAGTGGCTTTCTGGTTGATCGCCTACGTGTTCGCCGTCACCATGATGGGGACGACCCTGCCCACACCTCTGTACGTCATCTACCAGAGCCAGTGGCACTTCTCTTCCGGCGTCGTGACCTTGATCTATGCCGTCTATGCGGCGGGGGTGCTCACCGTCCTGGTCTTTTTGGGACGCGCCTCCGATCAGGTTGGACGCACGCCCGTGCTCGGAACCGCCCTTGCGCTCAGCGCTCTCAGCACGATCGTGTTCATCCTGGCTTCATCCGTCGGATGGCTGTTCCTCGGCCGGATTCTTTCCGGCTTCACTGCCGGTCTCATGACCGGCACCGGGACGGCAGCGCTCACCGAGATGCTGGGACGCAGAGATCCACGCCGGGCGACTCTCGTCGCCACCGCCGTCAACACCGGTGGCCTCGGCCTCGGCCCCCTCGTGGCCGGCCTGTTCGCACAGTATGCGCCAAAGCCGACGGTGCTCGTCTTCGAGGTTTATTTGGCCCTCTTGGCGATCGCAGCCTTGGCCGTGATCTCGGTGCCCGAGACGGTCTCACAACGTCAAAGACTGTCCATTCGCTTCAGCGGTCTCGGCCTCCCTGATGTGGAAAGGAATGCATTCCTCGCCGCCGGCGTGGCCGCGTTCGCCAGCTTCAGCCTGCTGGGGATCTTCAGCGCACTGGCGCCCACGTTTCTCGGCAGCGTTCTCGACCAACACAACCACGCTGTCGCTGGCGCGGTCGTCTTCATGATCTTCGCAATCGCGGTCGTCACCCAGCTCATCGCCGGTCGTTTCGACTTTCGGAAGGTTGTGTCGTTCGGGCTCGCGCTGTTCCTCGTCGTCCTCGCCCTCATCGTCGCCGGTTTGTCGCAGGCGTCACTTGGGCTCTTTCTGGCCGGCACCGCAGTAGGAGGCATTGCGGTCGGATGTGTCTTCATCGGCAGTCTTTCGACTGCCAACCGACTGGCCCCGATCGAGCGGAGGGGCCAGGTCATCTCCTCATTTTTCGTGTTCTGCTATTTGGGCTTAGCGATTCCCGTCATCGGTGTGGGAATCGGCACGGAGCACTTCGGCATCTTCCGATCGGTTCTCGTTTGCTCGATCGCCCTCGCGGTTCTGTCCGTCTTCTCGTTGGTCACTCTTCAAATGGGCGGAGTGGAGACGGTCGGAGGAGGGAGGGTTCGCGTCCGGGGGACCCCGAGCCGGTGACGTACAACAGCTACTTTACGTTCTCGCCGACCAACTAGATCAGCTCCGGGCGGGTCGCGTGGTCTGAGACAAGGCGAATCCAAGCAAGGCCGCCACGGACAGACCGAGTCGCGACACGCGCATCTTCAACCGGTTGAAAAACCTGCACTCACAACCTGCGATGGGAGATCGGCCTGTCAGGATGACAGCGCTGCAAGGCCGAGACCGTCGAGATGGTCGAAAAACTCCTTCGGCTGCTGGAACATCCAGTCGTGGTCGAAACACGCTCCATCGGTCCCGGCGGCTACCGTGAACGTGGCATTCAGTTCCTCGGCGAAACGGCGTCCGTCGGACCGCGAAAGGATCGAGTCGCGATTCGCCCACAGGACGTGTGCGGGTAGGCCGGCTCGAGCGATGGCCTCACTGTCAATCTCCCGCCCACTCGTGAAGCCCCACCAGGCGGCGTCGACCAGCTGGCGAGGATGGTCGACGCAGGTCCGGGCGAAGGAGGCTGTCGCCTTTGGGGTGGCCAACCGCAGCAGTCGCACCGGGTGGCGCAGCACCTCGGCAGCGAGTTGCCATTCACGCGAGGAGGCCAGCGAGTCGGAGAACACGACCTCCACGACACGGTCGGGGAGTCGTGTGGCGAAGCCGAGCTCGATGCCCCCGCCGAAGGAGTGGCCCAGAAGGCTGACTCGATCAAGACGAAGGGCGTCTACTGTCGCGATGAAAGCGTCGAGCACTTTCGGGTAACTCCACCGACCCCGCACGGCGAATAGGTCGGGCACATAGACCCGGCACCGCTCGGCGAGGAGCTGTACCAATCCTCCGTACGTGGCTGGTCGCATGGCGAAGCCGTGGAGCAAAACGATGGGCGGACCGTCACCGGTCTTGATGGGAACGTCGAGCTGCATCACGGGTCAGGTCTGACGATAGGGTGTTTGCAGGGACTGTGTCCGGACCCGACAGCTCAGCGAGGAAGACTGTGCCAGTTCGCAGGTACACGATCCGCAGGTCATCCCGGCTCGTAGGTCCAAATCACGGGATACGTGCCCTCACTGACGGCCCGGCCGTCCGGCTCTGCCCCAAGAGCCGTCGAGCTTCGTTCGCCTTCGGCGGCAGAGCCCGCTGCAAGTGTGCAGCCACTCTCGTTGATCATGCGAGCGTGCATGGGGAGCGGTGGTGGCGGCGAAGGTTCGGTCTCACATCATGGGTCGCGCTTCCTGTCGCTCTGATGACCGGAGACCTATACCGGCACCACGCTACGGTTCGAGCCGCGAGAGAACTGACTCTCACACCGAAGATTTCAAGGGACTTCAACTAGATCGATGCGAAAGGGAACGGATGTCTTTGGCCGAGCGTTGATGGACTGGGCGCGGGGTGGGACTGCTCCAGAGGTCATCGAACGGGTTGATGGCTTCACGGACCTGAGCGCAGGACACGAATTGTATGTGGCGGAATTCAAGGAGTGGCCTATCTCGGAGCGGCGATCTATGCGCTATGTCCGTGGTCGCGTCCTCGACGTAGGTTGTGGCGCAGGCAGGGTCACTTTGTACCTTCAGCAGCGCGGATTCGATGTCGTTGGGCTGGATGCTTCGCCTCTCGCCGTCCGTTCCGCTCGGTTGCGTGGCGTGAGGAAGGCATGGTGTATGTCGATCGATGAACTGTCCGAGAGAATCAGCTCATTCGACACCATTGTCCTGTTGGGGAACAATGTCGGGCTTTTTGGCACTCCTGAACGTCTACGAAGAACATTGGGTGTCTGGGCCCGGAGGACGGATCCCGCTACTCGCATCCTGGCCGAGAGCACGAATCCATATTGTGGGGGTGCTCCGGCGATTGATCGGTCCTATTACCGACGGAAGAAGCAAGCGGGACTTATGCCCGGCCAGGTGCGTATACGAAGCCAATACCGGGGTTCTGTCGGCGCGTGGTCAAACTGGCTGTTCGTGTCGCGCAACGAGATGCGAGTCCTGCTGAGGGGCACGGGATGGCACCAGAGCAAGATTATCGGTGGGCTGCCCAGCGCGTCCTATGTTGCAATCTTGGAGAAGGATTAAATCAACGGTCTGCAGGATGGTCGCATTCGTGCCGGACGGAGATGCGGGCGAGTGAGACGTGTTCCTCAACTTCAAGGTCGTCGGCGCTGAGTAGCCGCCGAGGTCAACCGCGTGGGGCGGCGCTTGACAGAGAATGCCGATGGCTTCGGTGTCCTGTCGCTGTGGGACTCGTGCGAGTCGCCACGACGATGCCACCGGCCGCCGGAAACCCGGACTCTGGAGGGCCGGAGCCGGGAGCCAGAGGAGTGGTTGTGGGGGGGTTGGCCATCCCTCCAACCGGGTACTAGGGAGATGGCCCGGCCCGGGTCAGCGCGTGAGCAGGTACCCCCCCATAGCGCGCCTGGCGCGGCGGTGGTTGGTTGTCCTCGGGATCGGCGCAGAGCGGCTGATCGAAGACCCACGACCAGGGAGGTCGCCATGCCATACGTGACTGTCGGTCAGGAGAACTCCGCCCCGGTCGAGCTGTACTACGAGGACCACGGCTCCGGGCGGCCGGTGGTGCTGATCCACGGATACCCCCTGGACGGTCACTCCTGGGAGAAGCAGCTTCCCGTGCTGCTCGACGCCGGCAGGCGGGTGATCACCTACGACCGGCGCGGGTTCGGGCACTCCAGCCAGCCCACGACGGGCTATGACTATGACACCTTCGCCGCCGATCTCAAGATGCTGATCGACCAGCTGGATTTGCGCGAGATGGTTCTGGCCGGGTTCTCGATGGGCACCGGCGAGGTGACCCGGTATCTGGGCACCTACGGCTCGGACCGGGTGGAGAGAGCTGCCCTCTTCGGACCGATCCCACCCTTCCTCCTCCAGACCCCCGACAACCCGAAGGGCGTGCCCCAGAGCGTCTTCGACGGGTTCAAGGAGACGATCAAGAAGGACCGCTACGCCTGGTTCAAGTTCTTCTTCGACAACTTCTACAACGTCGACAAGCTGGCCGGCACCCGCATCAGCGACGAGGCCTGGAACGCCAGCTTTCAGGTGGCAGCCGACTCGTCCGCGTACGCCACCCTGGCGTGCGTGGCGACGTGGCTGACGGACTTTCGGGCCGACCTACCCAAGATCGATGTGCCACTGCTCGTGGTCCAGGGCACCGAAGACCGCATCCTTCCGATCGACGCCACCGGCCGCCGGCTTCCCGAGCTCGTAAAGGACATCCAGTTCATCGAGGTCGAGGGCGGCCCCCACAACATCGGCTGGACGCACCCCGACGAAGTGAACGACGCCCTCTTGAAGTTCATCGGATAGTCAAGGTGGCCGGCCAAGTCACTGGCGGGCCGGCATCTCGTCGAAGGCTCGCCGGCTCCTACGTCGACGCCGAGCACCGGGAGGAGATGGACATGGCCAAGACTGTTGCCGACGCCCTGTGAGAGATGCTGGTCTCAGCACGGGTGCGTCGCTGCTACGGCATCGTGGGTGACGCCCTCAATCCGACGATCGACGCGATGCGTCGGAATGGCTCGATCGACTTCGTCCACGTCCGCCACGAGGAGTATGGCACGTTCGCAGCGGTTGCCGACGCGTCGCTCAGCGGTCAACCCGTGGCCGTCTGCGGTACTGCCGGGCCTGGCACCGCCCATCTGATCAACGGTCTCCTCGACGCCCGCAAGGAGCGGGTCCCGGTGATCGCCGTCGCCGGTCACGTGGAATCCTCGCTCATCGACTCCGAAGCCCTCGAGGAGCTGAACCCATACACCTTCTTTGCTGCGGCCGCCCTGTATATCGGCAGGCTCGTCAACCCCGCCCAAGTGCACAACGTCGTGGGCAGCGCCATCACCACGGCCATTGCCGAGCGTGATCTCGATCCCGGGCGACGTCGCCTCGGCTGACGCACCACGAGGAGCGCATTACGTCCCCCGGCCGACCGCCACCATAGGGTCCGCCTCGGCCGCCGACCTCGAGGCCATGGCGGCCCTGATCAACGAGGCGACGACAGTTGCCATCTTCGGCGGCGACGGATGCCGGGATGCGCAAGCCAAGGTTCGTGCTCTTTCCCAGAAGCTGATGGCGCCGGTCGGCTACTCCCTCAAGGGCAAGCAGTGGCTGGAGCATGACAATCCCAACGCCGTGGGCATGACCGGCCTCCTCGGATACGGCGGTTGCTGGGAAGCCATCAACCACGCCGACGTGCTGCTCATGCTGGGCACAGATTTTCCCTTTTCGGACTTCCTCCCGCACAAGGACGTCAAGGTCATTCAGGTCGACCGCGACCCGGGTCACCTCGGGCGGGGTGTGCCGCTCTCCGTGAGCGTGGTCGGGGACGGGAAAGCGACGCTCGAGGACCTGGCACCATTGGTCGTGAAGAAACCCGACGACAAGTTCCTCCGAACCCAGGTGACGAAGACCGAGCGAGCCCACCAGCAGCTTCAGCACTACGTCACCAAGGGACCCGGGATCAAGCCGATTCGATCTGAGTACGTCGCCGCCGTTCTGGACGAGCTGGCCGACGATGCCCTGTTCTTCGCCGACACTGGGACACCGTGCATCTGGGCGGCCCGTCATATCCACTATGGGCCCCGGCATCGGCTGTTCGGCTCGTTCACATGGACATCGATGGGCAGCGCCTCGCCCAACGCCTTCGGCGCGCAGCTCGCCTTTGCGGGTCGCCAGACCATCGCCTTGTGCGGCGACGGGGGCTTCACCATGCTCGCCATGGGCGACCTTCTGACTGAGGTGCGACGCCAGGCGCCGGTGGTTCACATTGTCTTCAACAACGCCATGCTCGACTTCGTCAACATCGAGCAGGAAGAGGCCGGCTTCGCTCCCTACGCGACAGACTTTGTGAACCCGGACTTCAGCAGGGTTGCCGAGGCCTGCGGAGCCAAGGGCATTCGCATCGAGGAGCCGGGCGACGTGCGCGAGAGGCGAGCCGCGCTCGGACAGAACCAGGGACCGGTCGTGGTTGACGTGCTGGTTGACCGTTTCGCCCTTTCCCTCCCTTCGCACATGCCCGTCGAGACGGTGAAGGGCTTCACGCTCAGCCTGGCCAAGCAAGTCCTCACCGGGAAGATGGACGACGTCATCGAGACCGACGAGGACAACGTCCGGCTGCTGTGAGTGCTCCGGACCTGACGGGGACGTAAGAGGACCGCCCGCGCCATCGATATCCGGATGGCTGTTCGAACGAACCACCAGTCGGGCGAAGGGCGCTGCAGCCGACTGGTGCGCCGGCCCTCAGCCGCCGAGCACGGGCAGACCGAGGCCGCAATCTACGGAGAGCGACGGGGCGTCGTCGAGCGCCTGCACCACATCCTGTAGGGCGGCGCTGTCGTATGGCATGGCCAGGTGGTCGGCGTGATCGTCGGGACACTGGTCTTGCAGCGTCACGTTCGTCACCGCCGGCCCGCTCAGGAAGGCCGACGTATAGGGCGTCACCACCTCGTCGTATTCGGTCTCGATGACGGTGTAACGGACTCCGGGCACAGTGTCCCCCCCGGCGTTCAGCTGCTGCAGGAAGGCCGATCCCGCCAGCTGCTGAGTGCAGGCCAGGCACTGGGCCAGGGTGAGGGGGGCGGGCAGTCCCAGGGCGGTGACGGCGTCGAATAGGGCGCTCATGCCGTCGACGGTCGTCCCGTGGTTAGAGGGGGCCAGCCCCACAAGGTCGTGGACGTAGGCGGCCCCTCCGTCGAAACGCAGATACCAGCGCGGCATCATGCCCCCCTGCGACCAGCCGACGAGGTCGACTTTGCTGGCGCCGGTGGCGGCCAGCACCTGCCCCACGAAGGTGGCCAGCTGGCCAGCCGAGGTGGGGATATCGCCCACTGACCAGATCCGGCCCCCGCTCAACGTGGTGCTTTCCGTCGCTCCGTAGTTCAGCCCGAAGACGCACCAGCCGTCGTCGGCCAGGATCGGGCCAAGGGCCTGCCAGGTATCGGCCATGTCGTACAGCGTGCCGGGCAGAAGGATCACCGGGTACTGCTGCGGCCCCGAGGCGGCCGGGTGGCAGTCCGAGACGTTGACGCCTGGGGGCGAACCGGTGGGATCGGTGAGCTCGGCCAGGTAGCCGGTCGCCGCGTCGCCGACTGGGTAGGGCCCAGCGGTCGCCGTGCCACTGGCAGCAGTAGCTGGGGCGACGACGAACAGGCCAGCGAGGGCCAGAACCCCGCCAGCCAGGGCGGCCAAGCGGGGCACCCGCCACTGTGTGTCACGTGAGCGAACCGTGAGGGACCGGGTGACCCTGGGCACAGGTCTTTCCTTCCCTGAAAAGGCGATCCGTACGCTTAACGGGGCAAATATGGGCTCACACGCGTTCGCTGAGCGCTTCGTCGGAACCGATCCGTGCTGACCATGCCGTTGACCACACGTTGGGCTCGGGTCAGGTGTAAGTGGCGAGATACTCGTGAACCGAGCGCACGGCGCTCGACCCCTCTCCAACCGCCGCCGCGACTCGCTTCATGGATCCCAGTCGCACATCACCGACGGCAAATACTCCCGCCGCCGAGGTCTCGAATGGCAAGGGTTCTCGCCCGGCCATGACGTAGTCAGCAAGGATCGCGGCAGGAAGCGATCGATCGGTGAGGACGAACCCCTTCTCGTCCAGCGCAACGGTGCCATTCAGCCATGACGTGGCGGGTTCTGCACCGATGAAGCAAAAGAGGGCAGCGCATTGCTTGGTCTGTCGATGTTCTGAGGGTGTGTGTTCGAGGACCACACTCTGGAGGTGGGTGTCGCCATCGAGGGCTCGGACCTCAGTATCTGTCAGGACGTCGATCTTCGGATCGGCTGCGATGCGGTCGATGAGATACCTCGACATGCTGCTCGACAGGTCCGATCGACGAATGATGATCGACACCCTGCCGCCTTGCTGGCTCAGATAGATAGCCGCCTGCCCGGCCGAGTTTCCACCACCGACGACCACAACATCCGAGCCACTGCACGATCGAGTCTCGAGATCCGTCGCCGCGTAATAGACCCCATTGCCTTCGAACTTTTCAAGGTTGGAGATCGACAACCGCTGATACCGGGCGCCCGTGGCGATGATGACCGCCCGAGTTGGAACCTCACTCTCGTCGAGGAGGGTCACGACGTGGAATCCATGTTCGACCCGCAGGCCTGCAACTTCACACGGGCTGACCAGCCATGCTCCCAGTCGCTGGGCCTGGACGGCCGTTCTGGCGGCAAGGTCACCGCCCGAAATGCCGTTGGGGAATCCTGCGTAGTTCTCGATGCGAGAGCTGGAACCGGCTTGGCCGCCCGGACCGACGGTGTCGAGGGCAACAGTGTCAAGGCCCTCTGAGGCCCCGTAGACGGAAGCGGCGAGGCCCGCCGGCCCCACGCCGACCACGACCAGATCAAAGGTTCGGCCGGGAATGGGGTGGTAGGTAAGTCCCATCTGCTCGGCAAACTGCCCCGGGCTTGGATGGCGAAGGACTCCAGTGGGAGTGATGACGACCGGGGTGTCACTCGGGCGCAGGCCCTTACTCGCCAACAGAACCCCGACATCGTCTTCCTCCTCGAGGTCGATCCAGGCGTAGGCCAATCGATTGCGGGCGGCAAATGTACGGAGGGCCAAGGCTTCCGGTGAGAACCTCGAACCCACGATCTGCACCGCCTCACCGCCTGCCGTGGTGCGTAGGGTCTCCCTCCGGCCGATAAGAGCGCTGAAGATGGTGTCCGAGATGCTCGGTTTGGTCGCCATCAGTCGACGGAATTCCTCGTGGGGTATGACCAGAACCGACCCTTTTCGGGTGGCCCGAGCCGTCAGATAGGTGCGTTGCCCAGTGAGCAGACCGAGCTCGCCGACGAACTGTCCAGGTCCGTACACGACCACCAGCTGTTGGGACTCGTCGTCTCGAACGACCTCGAGCCCTCCTTCGATCAGGACGTAGAAGTCCCACCGCGCTTCACCCGCACGGTAGAGGACATCTCCTGCATCTACTTCCCGGCGCTCCCCGAACTCAGCCAACTCTTTGAGGACACCCGGCGAGAACGCGGGGAACCGCCGGTCGGACGAGTCAGCCATGACCAGCGGAGATCGGTTGTCCCGATCGCGCTCGGTCATCTAGGTTTCATCTCGGATCGTCGACGTCCATCGGCGTGGAATATGAGAGGAAATTGGCGAAACGGTACGCCAATCTCGTGGCTCCGGCGGGACCCGGAGGCCCGAGTTCGACGGTCCGCAACCGGAAGACTTGCGGACCCCCCAAGGCGGTCGGGACCCATGGCGTCGTCACGATTCCACCAAAAGGGCTTGCCAGTTGGCGGGGACCCGTCCGGCTGGTCCAGGCACTGGTTGGTCGAGGGGATGATGCTGCGGGGGTGCGAGGCGAGGCCCTTCTATGTACTCGTTTGTTCGGTAGTTCCAAAACCAATCCTCGCCTGGCTCGAAGCTGCAGATGACAGGGTGTCCTGACGAGCTCGCATGAGCGGTCGCGTGTCGGCTGGGGGAGTTGTCGCAACAGCCGATGTGGCCGCACTCCGTACACCGTCGTAGGTGGAGCCACCAACCCCCAGACTCGAGACACTCCACGCAACCGGTCCCACTTGGCGGAACCTCTGGATCGAGGGAATTCGTCATGTTCGCACCTCCCGTTACGTACCCGTGGACGATAGGGGAACAGGCAACGGCCGTCACGTGGGGCCGCTGGGCCCTGTCACGACTTGGGCGGGTCATGGTCCCGAGTCGTCGCCAGCATCCAGCAGGGCAACGCCGCCCGGCCATCGGCGCAGCGGCGAAATCGCTGCGAGGGCCAGTGGTCGCGGCCACGCTCGACGTTCTGCTCGTCGTCAGCGCTGCCCTAGCGCCCTTTTCGGAGCCATCTGTGCCGTCGCTCTGATCCGGACCCGGGACTTTGTCGTCTCATCCCGCACCCACGACACGACGAGGACGGGGCCGAAGCCCCGTCCTCGTCCGCACGGCTGGTTCGATCCGGCTGATGTCAGTCAGTGACTAGCCAAAGATTGGGGCCGTGGGCATCGTATTGGCCCCTTCTTCCCATGGTCGACAGTGATGGATGTGAGGCCCATCGAATTGCAGGTGGACAGGATCGAGGCGGCCGATCTCGCGCTCAGGACAGAGAACATGATGTCCGCCCCGCCATCGGTGCCCGAGAACGAGCCGGTGCCACTCGCAGTGCCACCGGCGCCCGGGGATATTGAACGTGGCAGGACCGTTATCGGCCACAGACCCCTACACGGTTGACGGTGGTGACGATGTTGCCCGAAGACAACTGGGGTGTCGTCTTCCAGGTCGCGCGGAATGCCCCACCCCTCGTATACGGGAGAGGTTGCCCTGAGGATTGCTCCCAGCCGAGATTTCGTTGACGTGGCCATGCACCGAGCAATACGGCAACGCGTGACACGTCCACTTAGCCGCTGGGGACGCGGTCTTATGGCGTCGCAGTTTCTATTACGTAAACGTCGCCGAACCGACGACCGCGCCACCCGGGGCGACAATGCGAGCCGAACGGACACTCTCGACCGAGCTGGGCAGCCTGGCGGCCCACGAGCCGCTGCCATCATGGAGACGGAAGCTCCCGACCGTCATGTACTTTCCGTAGGCGGAGGTGACCTCACAGGTGACGGTGCCGTTCACCGACCCGTCCTGGACCGTCATGAGCATCCAGCCTGGTGACCCGCCCACCGTCACCACGCTCCCGATGTCCCGGGTATCCGATGTCAGCGTCGCTGTGGCGCTGGTCACGGAGCGCGGATACGAATTGGTGGCCACTGGTGCTCCGGTATTGGCCAGCCACCCACCTCCGAACCCGAGGGCGATAGCGGCTGCCGTAGCAGCAGCCGCGACCAAAACCCGACCTCTGTGGGAGAGCCGTACCAGAGAACCGCCGATTCGCTTCCGTGCGACCTTGGACTCGGAGGTCGGCACAGAGACATCCAGCCGCTCGAACAGCCTGACTTCGAGCCCGAGTGGGGGCTCGATCTCAGGAGCCAGGTGCAGCAGGGTGTCGGCCGTGGCTGTCAACCTTTCCGCCTCGACCTGGCAACGCTCGCAGCCCTCGAGGTGCGCCAGCATCCGGGCTCGTTCGTCTCCCGGCAAGATGCCGAGCGCCAGCTCGGCCAATGACGCCTCCGTGTCTTCACACGGGTCTCTGTCACTCACTTCGTCGGTATCCACCGCTGCCCCCTCTCAGAACTGGCCGAGTCGGTCATTGCCGCCCGCAGCTTCGACATACCGGCCCGGATCCGGGTCTTCGCCGTGCCGAGAGGAATCGACTCCGACTCGCTGATCTCGGCTGCGGTCTTTCCCCACACCGCGGCGAGCACCAGAGCCCGTCGTTGGTCGGTGGGCAGAGTGGCCAGCGCGGCCCGAAGGGCGGGGACCGAGTCGCCCGCCATCGCCGACTCCTCCGGCAATCCCTCGTTGCTGATGAGGCCCAGAGTGAGGAATTCGTCGGGATCGATGGGGACCGCCCTCCGCAGCCGAAGGGCATCAATAGAAAGGTTCCGGGTGATGGTCAGTACCCAGGTCGTCACCGAGCCGCGGCGGGCATCGAAAACAGGAGCATGCCGCCATACCCGGATGAGCGCTTCTTGGGTGACCTCCTCGGCTGCTGCCGTATCACCGATCATGGAGTAGGCCAGGCCGAACACCCTCTTCTGGTAGCGCCGCACAAAGGCCACCGAGGCTTCGTTATCACCCTGAGCCACGCCAGCCAGGAGGGCTTCGTCGCTGGGTGCTGCAGCCACACTCAGTTGTCCCATCGGAGGGTGATACGGGCAAAAGCCCTCCAGGGATTGAATTGGCTGAGATTTCTCCGACAGATGCCATTGGGCGCCTGCCAGGGATGAGCCCAGGGTCCCGTCGCCGACAACGTTTATCAGAACGATCGCTCACCGTTGACCGGGAACGGGAGCTTCTGGCAATCCTTCGCGGCCGTCGGTCCGTAGACCCCTCTCACACCACGGTCACAAAGGAGAGATATGAGCCCCTCACACACGAAGAACGAAACTGGAATTCAAAATCGGTTCCGACGGAAGCCGAAGCGCCTGGCCGGAGTCGGCGTCCTTGTCGTGGTTGCGGCTGGTGTTCTGGCATTCGTCCTCACTCAGTCCTCATCGGCCCAGACAGCCAGCAAGGCTCCGGTCGGCCATTCCCCTTCCACGGTCAGCAACTCATCTCCGCAGAGCCCGCAACCGCCGACCCAATCGGTGTCCCCTGTTGAAGCGAAGAGTCGCGGCACCTTCGGAACCATTCTCGTGACCGCGTCGGGCGCCACCTTGTACCGCTATACACCTGATAAGCCCAACATGCCCACGTGCACGGGCAGCTGCGCCATGGCGTGGCCCCCGGACTTGCTGCCCGCGGGCTCGACGTCTATCCCCTCCGGTGGTCTCGCGGGATTGGGTAGCGTCATGTTGCCCGACGGTCGCCGTCAGCTGACCTACAACCGCACCCCGCTCTATACATTCGCCGATGACAGCGGAACCAGTGTCAACGGTCAAGGTATCGGTGGCGTCTGGTTCGTTGTGCATCCCACAACCTCCACCCGTACGGCGACGCCGGCTGCCGCGCCCACCACCCCGGCCGCGCCGAGCTCATCGGGAGGCGGTTATGGCTACTGATCTCCACCCCAGTCGGCATCCAGCGGTAGAGCCGCCTCCCGACCCGCCTCAAGGCGTTGACAACCGGTCCGTCGTCACCCAGCTTCGTCTGGTCGAGCCGCACACTGAGACAGCCCCCGTGGACAGCCATCGCAGATGGGCCCTTGGATCGGCGCTGAGCGCCGGGGGAGTCGACGGTGGCCTCATCGCCAACCTGATCCTCATTGCGGCGGCCGCCACCGTGGCGGTTTCGGCTCTGATCCACCTGCACCTCTGGGACACGGGCTACCGGCACCTGCCGACGGTGGGCCCGCTGTTCCTCTTGCAGGCGGTCAGCGGGTTCGTCTTGTCCGTGCTCTTGATCGTGACTCGACGAGTTTGGGCAGCGGTGCTGTCGTTCGGACTGATCTGTGCCACCCTCGCGGGATTCATCATGGCCCTCTATGTAGGCCTGTTCGGATTCAGAGACTCATGGTCGGCGCCGTTCGCCGGCATGGCCTTCACCTACGAGGTCGTCTCGGGTGTGCTTCTTGTCGTCGGCAGCACGCTGTGTGTCATCAGGCAGCGCCGTCGGGCCTGACCTGGCGATGCACCGAGTATCCCGACCTCGATTGAGCGGGAACGGATGACGGGCAACCGAGCCATCTGACCGTGGCTCGGTTGCTTCGCGGCTACCGAGCCTCCGGCAACCTGGGAGGTCGTGCGCAAGCTGTGTCTCTACGAAGTCGAAGCGATGAAGTGCTCAGGGGCGCGTCGTCCAAGCGTGGGAGCCGGCTCATCCGTCGATGTCACTGACACCTCGAGGGGATGCCCACAGTCCGGCCCTTTTCCTGATCGTCAGACTGTTGCCCCCCTGGGCCGGAGGCCATATCTGCTACAAGGAGGAGATCACTCCGGCCGCGCCGACGGGATCGGCGGGTGGAGTGATCCGAGCCATCTGGCTGGCGATGTTCGTCCCGTCCAACTGCATGGAGTTCAGTGGGGAGGAGGAGCGTCAACCGCCCTGACCTGTCTCCCCGCGAGAGTTTCGCCCGTCGCCCGTCGCCGGCCGTGATGCCGACAGGGGCGAACCGGTTGTCAGGACTGTCCATGAGAAGAGGCTCCTCGCCGAGTCCAGGCCATCGTTGCCGACGGAGAATTGAATCCTTCGATGAGACTCGACCGTACTCCCTGTACCAAACCACAACCACAGAGGGAGAACGATGAATTCACGAAATGCCAATGACCAAGAGCTCACACGGAAAGGTACTCGTAGAGCGCCAAAGCGAGTTGCGGGTATCACGACCCTTGGGGTGATGGCGATCGGAATCATGACGTTCGCGTTCACCCAATCATCGTCGGCGCACACGGCCACCAAGTCACCCACTCACGCGACGAGCCAGTCCACCAACGTGGTTCGAAGCGCCAAGCCACCTAAAGCGCCGGTGGCCACTCCGCCCGTTCCGGCGGCTTCCGCACCTGAGCCAACCACCCCACCGTGGACCGCGCCGGCGTCGACTCCTGCCCAAGTGACCGCGCCTATTCCGTCAACCCCGGCCTGGACACCACCCGCCTCGACGCCCGCGCAATCCACCACTCCGGTGGCAGCAACCCCGGCGTGGACACCACCGGCAATGCCAGCCGAGCCCGTCGCCCCGATGATGACAGCACCGACGCCGTCCCCTTCGGCTTCGGCGCCGTGGTCTGCTCCTGCCGCTCCGTGAACTGACCGGAGCGATGCAACGCCGATCCTTTGAGACCAGCACACAGCGAGTCGCAGCGACGGCAAGGCACGAACGCAACCGGAGGTCGAGGAGGCCAACTGGGTCCCCTCGGCCTCCGGCCCGGATCTCTTCTTCGTGCTCAACGGCACCGGTTAAGGAATGAAAATGCACCCGTATTTCACGTCTCGCATGGCCGAACAACATCGGCAGGAACTCATGGACGCCGCCGATACCTGGCGGTCGGCCCGTTGCGTCAATGCTCGTCCATCCCGAGGACAACGGTTCTGGGCTCTTCTGCGCCGACGCAGGGAGGTGGTCCGGCTCGTGCAACCCTGTGGCGGTGTCATGACAGACTCCATTTGAGGGAGCGCCGAGACAGTGAGCCAACTCCTATTGCCAAGGTGAGGGTGGCGGCCTCGAGTGGGTTCGCCCGCTCCAAAGAAACTCCCGCTCATTCCGGTATCGGGAGTTGGATGCAACCCCTGTTGGAGCGCCCGGTACCATTCCGCACCTGAAGGGTACTGGTGAAGAGATGGTGATGAGGCGGGCGGTCACCCGACCGGTTTCACATCCGAGTTACCGGCGCGGTTCGGCCTGGTCACGCGGTCAACCGTGACGTGGCACCCTTCACGATGCGGTCGGCCAGCATCGCTGAGAGGAACCGCGGGAGCCGGCTCATCCGGCTACGGCCTGTCTTCGTCAGATCGGCAAGACGAGGACTGTCGAGCTGTCGCCGTGCCCGGTTGCGCAATGCCACCGCAGGTGAGCCGGGCGACCTCGAGCGTGGCTTTACTTTCCTGCCATCTGGGCGACGACGGGGGCGAAGTCGACCATTGCCTCCGTGGGCACCACGACGTTGCTGAATCCCCACCTCTGCCGTCCCTGCAATAGGCGTTCGCAGAGGTCGTCGGCGGTTCCGATGAGCACGGCCGGCGAGTCGAGAGCCTCCTCGGATGTGAAACCAAGCATTGCCGCCGCCCGGCCGGCCGGCCGGCCGTTCCTGAGAAGCAGGACGGAAGCGGCTGAGATCTGTAGCTCGAGCGAGTCGAAGCGATCACCGGCCGCCTGGCGGATGATGTTAAGGCAGCGGTCATAATGATCAGCGGCGTACATCGGGCCGAGCTCCCCGCCCGACTTGGATGAGCCCAGCCGGTTGACGCCCACTGTGTCGGCATGCCGCGCCGCCACCGTCAAGATACGTTTGCTTGCTCCACCGACGATGACCCGAGGGGCAAGCGTTGGCCGAGGTTCGCAGACGGCGTCCCGCACCTTGACGTGGCTTCCCTCGAAGGTGACGGCCCCTTCTCTCCACAGTGCCGACATCACCGACAGGCTCTCTTCGAGGCGGTCGACCCGCGTTCGGGGACTGGCAAGAGCAATCCCGGCCGCCGCATAGTCGGACTGTGCGTACCCGGCACCGAAGCCGATCTCTATCCGCCCTTCGGCGGCGAGACCGAGCGTTGCCACCTCCCGCGCCAGCACAACAATGTTGCGCAGATCGTTGTTGAGCACGAGCGTGCCAACGTGAAGGGTGGTAGTCGCCTCGGCGGCCACCGTCGCGGCGACCAGCGGCCCGTATTGGGGATCGAGGTGATCGTGAATATAGAGAGCCGAGTAGCCAAGCGCCTCGGCCTCTCGTGCCTGTGCCCGCCACTGTGCCATGGTCGGGGCGACGGCGCCGAGGACTCCGAACCGAAAGGGCGTCGACACCTCAGGTAGGCTACGACACATGTCCGGCGCGGTGAGGACTGTGGCGGATGGAACCGCGCCGAGAGACATCGCCGCCGTCCTGCGAGAGGACGGCTGTGTCGTAGTAACCGGTCTAGCTTCGAGCGCGACGATGGACCAGATCGCCGAAGAAATGGAACCTTGGTTGTCAACGACCAAGCCAGGCTCTTCGGAGTTCCTCGGGCATGCGACCAGACGGAGCGGAGCGCTGATCGCCAAATCGCCGACTGCTCGGGCGCTCATCTGCGCCCCGACCATTCTCGGCGTGCTCGACCTTGCTCTCGCCGACCATGCCAGCATCTACCAAGTCGACCTTACGCAGCTGATCGACATAGGACCTGGCGAGTCGGCCCAGCGGATCCACCGGGACAGGTGGTCCTTCGACAACTACCCCTTCCCTACCGGATTCGAGGTCGAGATCGCAACGATGTGGGCGGTGACCGACTTCACCGAAGACGTAGGCGCGACGCGCGTGATCGTCGGCAGTAACTTGTGGGAAGAGAACCCTCCTGAAGCTGATCCCGCCCTCGCCAGCGCGGCGGTGATGGCCAAAGGCTCGGTCCTGCTCTACACCGGGTCGGTGTACCACGGTGGCGGGGCGAACACAACCAAGGTTCACCGAATCGGCATGAACATCGGCTACTCGCTGGGCTGGTTGCGACAGGAGGAGAACCAGTATCTCGCCTGCCCGCCGGAGATTGCCCGTGAACTCCCAGAAGGCCTCCTGAGGCTGATGGGCTACCAGCGCGGCGCCTTCGCTCTCGGCTACGTCGACGACATGAGAGACCCGCTGGATTGGCTGTTCGGTGGTCCATCGCGTGGCGGGGATCCCCTTATGTACGCTCGCACGGCCCGTCGGCTGCTCCGCAAAAACGAGGTCTACCAACCGCCCGCAATTACCGACGAGTGACAAGCGGGCTCGGTGCGGTTGAGTTGTGCACGACATCCGCACTTGTTCGATGCCACCCCGAATCGCCTGCAGCCACTGAACACTGACGTTGACCGCGGCGCAGGCCACCGGTCAACTCAGGTCCGTCGGGGTCCTGCTCAGCTGGCCGTCGGTCCGATGCCAAGAGCACCATCGGCTCACCCGTCCCTACTGGGCGTCGAATCGGAACCAATAGATGCCGAGGGTGGTGAGGACGACCACATAGCCGCCGCAGGCGAGGAGCGACAGCCAGTCTTGCGAGTCGAAGGACCCGGGTCCGACCACGCCGGCGAAGACCTTCATCAGCACCCCGACGGGGCTCCACTTCGATACCGTGCCCCAGAAGCCGCTCAGTTGACCGGATGCCCCGAAGAGGCCGAGCAGGACGAGCCCGATGTAGAGGAGGCGGCCGAAGGCCTGGACGGTGTCGGCTGACTTCACCAGACCCACGAGCGCCTGGGCCACGGCCAGGAAGACGGCCGAGCCGAGGATCGAGACCAGGAGGACCAGCACGTAGGTCTCGGCCGAGAGCGACAGGTGGTGGATGTCGTCACCCAAGACGAGCACGACAAGGGCGATGACGAAGTTGGACACCATCTGGACCGACAGCCGGCTGGCCATCACGACCCACGTCGGTGCCGGCGAGACCCGCAGGCGCTGGAAGACGCCGTTTTCGCGGTCGCGGGCGGCCATGGGGGCGTAGCCCATGATCGACGTCCCGGCGATGCCCGAGGTGATGGCGAGCCCGAGGATGAATTCGGCCCCGCCGAAGTGCCGGGTCGCCTTGGACGAGTTGGTCGTCGACAAGATGATGAGGGGCAGCAGAAGGCTCAGGAACAGACGCATCTTGTTCTTGGTCAGCACGACCAGATCCGCCCGCAGTAGGGCGGCCAGCATGGTTCCGAGGCTCGGAACCTTGATGGTCGTCGGTGCGGTGGTGCTAGTCACGGATCTCACTCCCGGTCAGTCCGATGAACACGTCTTCGAGGGTCACCTCACCGCGGGCCGCAGCCAGAACGAGGGGATCGTCCCGGTGCTGTTCGACGAGATTGCGGGGGGTGTCGATGGCCAGCACCCGGCCGTGATCGATGATGGCCACCCGGTCGCAGACTGCCTGAGCCTCCTCCATCGAATGAGTGGTGAGGAGGATGCTTCCGCCGTCGGCCCGGATCCGCTCGATCCGGGCCCACAGGTGCCGGCGCGACTGGGGGTCGAGTCCGGAGGTGGGCTCGTCGAGGAGCAGGAGGGTGGGTTCGTGGATCACGGCCACGAAGAGCGAGAGCCGCTGCTGCTGGCCCCCTGAGATCTGCTTGGTCGTGCGGTCCAGCTCGCGGCCGAGACCGATGTCGGCCAGAGCTTGGTCCAGATCCTGGTCACTCATGGTCACGCCGTAGAGGCCGGCGTAGAGACGGGCCACCTGGCGCACGGTCAGCTCGGACTGAAAGCCGGTGGACTGCAACTGCACCCCCATCTGGGCCTTGGCCACGGCGGGCCGGCGAACGATGTCGACCCCATTGAGAAGGACGGCGCCAGAGCGCGGGCGCCGCAGCCCCTCGATGGCATTGAGCGTGGTGGTCTTACCGGCACCGTTCGGACCGAGAAGACCGAAGATCTCGCTACGGCGGATCTCGAAGCTCACTCCGTCAACGGCCACCTTCGACCCGTAGGCCACCGTGAGCTGGCGGACCTCGAGGAGCGTGGTGGGGTCCGTGGCGCTCGGGGCGGTCACCGGCCGGATGGCGTCGACCGCTGGGGGCGCCGGCGAAGGGACCGGGGCGCTCGCGCTTTGACGACTATTGCGGCGCCTCATCCCCATGGCCAGCCGGATCACCAACAGCACGCCGACGACGATCAAGATGATGTGGGAGCCGGAACTGGCGCTGGCCAGCATCATGACGCCTCCTTGGCGACGTGGGTCCCGGGCAGCGGACCGAGCCGTTCGGCCACCATCTCGAGGGCGCCGATCACCTCGGCCACCTCGGCCGCCGGTGGATTGCCGAGGGCCCGGGCCATGGCGGCGTCGGCGGTGGAGGTGATGCGGTTGTGGGCCTGCTGGACAGCCTTGGGCACGACCCACACCAGGGTGCGGCGCCGGTCGCGGGGGTCGATCTCCGTCCGTACGGCGCCGAACTGGCGCAGTTTGATCACCGACGTCGACACATGGCTCTGAGGGAAGCCGGTCCGGCCCGTGATCTCGGAGATGGAACTGCCGGGGTTGGCGGCAATGTCCAGAAGCACGAAACGGACGCTGCTATTGACGCCCTGGCCGGGCAGACCCTCCTCGGCCACCTTCATGAGCCGCCGGCCCAGCAGGAAGAGATCCGTGGATTTCACATCAGAATTATATACATCTATTTCTGATGTAATCAAGCGGCGGCGGATGATCTTTCCGGGATCCCCGAGCGAGTGACGATCAACCGCCGATGCTGAGTGCGGCCGCCATTCGCGGAGTTACGTGGCGAGGCCGAGAACCGTGGCCGGGAGCTTGCCGGCCACCATGTCGGCCTGGGAGGCCCATTTCGAGGACCTCACGCCTTCGGGCGGTGATCAGTGTTGCCGGATGATGACGAGTCGGGTTCGCCCTCGACCTGAGGGACCGGCGCGAACCAATGTGCCGAGATATTCCGGGCCAGTGCGTGTCCCGACGGCGAGATTGACATCGTTGACGTCGAGATCGTCGAGTCGCCGGCTCCTTTGCGCGAGGCGACATCGGTGATCCCTGTGAACGGGAGTTCGTGACGGGTCTCCACCATGGTGGATGGCTCTGTCTGCGTTCTGTCAACCAGCCCAAGCCGTGGGGACCGACCCGAACGACTCGCCGGGAAGACGTCCGTATCGATAGAGGACTTCGCCGACGCGTAAGGGGCAGCTCCGCCAAGAACTGATCCGCTCTTATCTTGACGCAAGTAGCTGAGTTGCGCCCGTCCACATTGGCAAGATGAGGGCCGATTAGGAAATCACCTCGCCCTTCGAGTCGCGGGCCATACCGCCCTTCTCGGTGTAAGCTGGGGTTGGCTCATCTTGAGTTGCAGACCCTTCGCTCTCGGAAGGAGATCGGGGGTCCCACAAAGGGACCCGACGCTTCCAGCAAGACCCCTTTGACGCGGTCGTGCCCTTGGTGGTTGAGGAATCAGAGCCAGCTTGGGCGCCGACGCATGTTGGCCGATCTCGATGGGCTCGCGGCTCCCCGGTTCGACTCTGTGGTTGGGAGGGGTGTCTGGGGCTGCCGCTCGATCCAGCGCTCGGCGTCACCGAGCAGCTGCCCGAATCCAAGCGTCATCCGAACACCAAGAGCTTCCTTGCCGACTCGCTCGCCGACCGACGGGCGGCCGAGTCACCGAGATCCTCGTTCTTAGTGAACTCTCGACCGGTGTCTCCGACGATCTTGCTGACGCTACGGTCCACGTCTCCAAGGAACAGGCACGGCGGACTGGTCCTCGACCGCAATCTCAACTGCAATCGCAACTGACAGACCGAAAGGCCCTTTATGCAAGAGCAAATAGACCAAGTGGATCAGCGATACGCCAGTGATGCTCTTGATGAGACGATCTGTCGGGAGAACTTCGCCGAGTTATCGCGTCGAGTTCGCGATGCCGGGCTGATGACCAGAAGGAGCGGTGATTACGCGGTGAGGATCACCGCGACGCTCGGGGCCCTCGAGCGCGCTTGTGGTCGCGGCGGTCATCATCGGTGACAGCTGGTGGAACCTGGCCATTGCCATCGGGTTGGCATTCGTGCTGGCCCAGCTGGGGTTCATCGGTCACGATGCCGGACATCGCCAGCTGAGTCGCCGTCGCCGGCAAAATGATGTGATCGGGATGATCCTGAGCAACCTGGTCGTCGGATTCAGCTTTGGGTGGTGGCTCAACAAACACAGCCGCCACCACGCTCACACAAATCAACCTGGTAGGGACCCTGATATTGCGGCAGGCGCGCTCGTCTACACGCGTGAGCAGATGGTGAAGCGCACTGGACTGGCCGAGAAGCTGGCCCGTGCGCAGGCCGTGTTTCTGGTGCCGCTACTCTTCCTCGAGGCCATCAATATGCATCAAGCAAGCTTCAGATCATTGATGCGTCGCCGAGATCGAATGGCTTGGGTCGAAGGCTTCCTGCTGGCTGTCCACATCTTGGTGTTCTTTGTCGGCCCGTTCTTCGTGCTTGATCCGATCCGGGCATTGGCATTCGTTGTCGTTACTCAGTCGTTCCTCGGTTTCTATTTCGGGGCAACGTTCCTGACCAATCACGTAGGGATGCCCACGCGGGAGATGACTGCTTCCGTCGGGTTCCTTCGCCAACAGGTGCTCACCTCGCGCAACTTGCAAGGGACTCTCTTCACCAGCTTTTTATTCGGCGGACTGGACAGCCAAATCGAGCACCACCTTTTTCCGACAATGCCACGACGAAATCTCCGTCGGGCTCGTGGGTTGGTCCGATCGTTCTGTGACGAACACTTCATCGCCTATGCCGAAGAGAGCCCATGGCGCGCCTACCGAGATGTGTTCCACCATCTCTTGGTTACTGGCGCTAGCCCCGCCGCTTGAACCGGCGGGAGATGTCGCGATTCGACCTAGGGCGTCGCCAGGTGATGTAAGGGCACGTGACCGCCGTCCGCCAGCCTTTATCCGGGGGAGTGATCAGAACGGTCCCGAGAGTTCGCCGAGGGCGGCCGTCAGGCGGAGGTTCTCGGTGTAGTCGACCGGGCAAGTGATCACCGACACTGTGTCGGCGTCCAGAGCTTCGGTCAGCATGGGGAGCAGGTCACCCGCAACACCGACGCGGTACCCCCGGGCCCCGAAGCTCTCGGCATAGGCCACGAAATCAGGGTTGGAAAAGCCGACCTCGACGTGGTGGCCGAGCTCGAGATCCATCTTCCACTTGATGAGGCCATAGGCGTCGTCTTCCCAAATCACGACAACCAACGGGATCCGTTCCCTGAGGGCTGTCTCGATTTCCTGTGAGTTCATCAGGAACGCGCCGTCACCGACCGCGGCCACCACTTTGCGGTCGGGCATGGCCAGCTTGGCGCCAATGGCACCGGGTAGGGCGAAGGCCATCGTGGAAAGCCCGTTGGAGATCAGGCAGGTGTTGGGCTCGTAGGTGGGGTAGAGGCGCGCCATCCACATCTTCACGGCTCCGGTATCGGCCAGGACGATGTCCGAGCGGCCGAGGGCGGCTCGGGTATCGGCAACGACCCGCTGTGGTTTGAGCGGAAAGCTGTCGTCGGCCGCACCCAGGGCCAGCTCGTCGGCCAGCAGCCGCCGAATCTTCTCTTCTCGCGTCCCCTGGTTGAATCGGTGAGCGGTTGCCTCGCAGAGGGCGGCGAGCGTACTTCCGATGTCGGCCTGTATCCCCACCTCGACGACGTAGTGGGCATCCACCTCGGCCGGGAAACGACTGAGGTGGATGATCTGCTTGTCCCCGGCCGGGTTGATCCGTATCGGATCGAACTCTTGGAGTTCATAGCCGACGCTCACGATCACGTCCGCATCGTCAAATCCGAAATTGACGTAGTCGTGGCTCATAAAGCCGACAGCCCCGAGGGAGTGTGGGTGATCGTCGGGAAATACGCCCTTGCCGTGAAAGGTGGTGGTCACAGGAAGGCCCAGTAACTCGGAGAACCGTCGTAATGGTTCGGCCGCTCCTGAGCGGGCCGCTCCATGTCCGGCGAGGATGATGGGACGCTGGCCGTCGTTGAGTACCGCCGCCGCCCGTTGAATCTGCGAGGGCGAGGGCTCGTCGGGCCGGGGTCGGTTGACCTCGAGCGGCTTGAGGTCATCAGCTACGAAGACAGGCTCCACGTCTTCTGGTACGCCGAGGTATACAGATCCCGGGCGCTCAGTCTGTGCCAGCTTGAACGCCCTTCGAACCATCTCGGGGATCGAGCCGGGGGTGAGAATCAGGTCTGCCCATTTGGTCACGGGCGAGAACATCGACACCAAGTCGACGCTCTGATGGGATTCCTTGTAGATACGGTTCAGTCCCACCTGTGCGGAGATGGCCACGACCGGGGTGCTGTTGGTGTAGGCATCGGCCGTTCCCAACAGGAGATTGATGGCGCCGGGCCCGAGGGTGGCCGAGCAGACTCCGGCTGTTCCTGTCAGCCGGCCGTAGATCTCGGCCATGAACGACGCCGCCTGCTCGTGTCGAACCAGGACGTAGCGAATGGCCGACCTCGAGAGTGCATCGGTGAGATAGATGTTCTCTTCCCCGGGGATGCCGAACACACATCGAACACCCTCGTTCTCGAGGCACTGGACGATGAGTTCCGCGGCACGCCGTCGGCCTTCAACCACGGAGGGGAGCGTACGTTGGTTCTCGGACTCCGTTCGACCCGGCACGTCGCACAGGGCGCTCCCAGAAGGTGCAGACCGACACCCGGGGCACGGAATCTCTGAGCGTTCCAGGCACCGGCAACCAGTCGTCCTGGACGAGGCGGTCGACCAATCCGCCGGGTCCTGGCCGACGACGCCGGGCGAACGGGCGATGGGCCCGACACGGCAAGATGAGCGACAGAGGGTCGAAGACAGGAGGACGCCGTGCCAGCAAAAGGAAGTGCCGAGTGGAAAGGCGACGTGCCGACCGGGTCGGGCACCTTCACCGCCGGCGACAGCATCGGCGGGGGCTACACGTATAAGTCCCGTTTCGAGGACGGACCGGGCTCCAACCCCGAGCAACTCATCGCCGCCGCCCATGCCTCTTGTTTTTCGATGGCCTTGGCCAATCTGCTGGCTCAAGCGGGCCACCCCCCGGATTCGGTGCATACCGACGCCACCGTCACGTTCCGGCTGGTCGACGCCGTGCCCACCATCACCAGGATCGACCTCGTCACCGTTGGCAAGGTTCCGGGCATCGACGAGCCCACGTTTCTCGAGCATGCGTCGGCCGCCAAAGCGGGGTGTCCGGTGAGCAGAGCGCTGGCCGGGGTTCCCGAGATCACGCTCGACGCCTCGCTGGTCGCATGACCGACGCCTTCATCCTCGGGGGAGTGCGGACACCGTTTGCCCGCTATGGCGGGTCCCTGTCGCACGTACGAACCGATGACCTCCTGGGACTGACCATGGTGGCTGCCTGTACCAAGGTGGGTGTCCCACTGGAGCGCGTAGAGGACATCGCCGCCGGTTGCGTCAACACTGCCCACGAGGGGATGGGCGACGTGGGGCGATGGGCCGCATTGGCGGCCGGCTTTCCCGATTCGGTTCCGGCCGCCACCGTCAATCGCTTCTGTGCCTCGTCGCTCACCGGGGCGATCAACATCGCCCACGCCATCCGCAGCGACGAGCTCGCCGTCGGGCTGGCCGGAGGGGTGGAATCCATGTCCCGATCCGGCTGGGCCCAGATGAAGGGCGATGCACCCTTTAGCCCACGAGGCCCGGTCCTCCTGCTCGACACCATGTGGGCGGGCGCCGGCGGCCCGCCCAATCCCGTGCTCCTGGCCCGCGATGCCTACGTAGAGATGATCAAGACGGCCCAGAACGTGGCCGACCGGTATCAGTTGACTCGCGAGGAGATCGACGCCTTTGCGCTGCGGTCTCACCGCCACGCCGCCGCCGCTCGCGACTCCGGCCGGTTGGCCCTGGAGATCCATCCTGTCGAGATCTCCGGGACGAGGCACGAGCCCGCTCACCTCTTCGAGCATGACGAGGGCATCCGAGGCGATACCTCGGCCGAACAGCTGGGCGCCCTCCGACCCCAACCGAACACCACCCAGATGACGGCGGGCAACTCGTCGGCTCTCAACGACGGCGCCTCCGCCATCGTCCTGGCCAGCGGTGCCGCCGCCGAGTCGATGGGCATCGCCCCCATGGCCCGGGTGGTGGCGTCGGCCACCCATGCCCTGGATCCTCAGTTCATGGGGATCGCCCCAGCCTTTGCCATGGCCAAGGCCCTCGATCGCGCTCGGCTGGCGCCTGCCGATGTCGACGTGTGGGAGGTCCACGAGGCATTCTCCGCCCAGGCCCTCGGGGTCCTCCGAGAGCTGCCTCACCAGCTCGACGGGTTCGAGGTGCCCGACGACCGCCTCAACCCGAACGGCGGGGCGGTGGCCATCGGTCATCCCTTCGGGGCGTCGGGGACCCGATATGTCCTCACTCTGGCCACCGAGCTTCAAGTTCGCCAGGCTCGCTACGGGATCCTGGGCGTGTGTGTCGGATCGGGACAGGGCGTTGCCCTCGTGATCGAACGCGTGACGAGCTGACCTAAATCACCCTCCGACACCGCTAGGAGAAGACACCACCATTGGCTGGGCAAAGGGCCGGGTCGACCCGATGGTGTGGTCCGCGGCGGAAGTGCAGTAGCAGTCACGATCAACTAGGCCGGGGGCACCTCGGATCGCCAGTGTCAGGCCTGCGGACCCGAGACCCCGAGCGTTGGACGATGTGGCAACGGGCGAGTGGCTCGCGCCTGGACTCTCGACCCGGGACCGCGGGTGCATAGCGGTGTCGATCAGCTACAGGCACGAGATTGAGGACCGTCTCGCGGCCCGCGTCGGCAGCCCCGGCTACGAGATCTCATCGTGGTCGGTAAGTCCGCCAAGAGGGTCCATCACTTAGCCGGCTCGATTGGTCGACGCCTCATCTTCTGTGAGGACGCGCCGGCCGTCGTAGTTGTGCCCTAGCGGGAGGAAAGGAACCTCAGAATGAGCGAACGAAAAATGGCCAGCGGTGGAAATAGGTAACGGGCCAGTTGTGTTCGCATTGTGGGAGGTGGAGGGGCCTAGGGAGGGAGTCATGACCACGGATGTGCGTGTGGCGGGGGACCTCGACGAGCGGGTCCTCTTACCCGAAGGCCTGGCCGGCAGCCCCGGACGAACTGCCTTCGTGCTGGGCGGTGGGGGCAGCCTGGGGGCAACCCAGGTGGGCATGCTCAAAGCTCTCCTCGAGTCCGGTGTCCGACCCGACCTGATCGTGGGCACGTCGATCGGGGCTCTCAACGGCGCCTACTTGGCCGGGCACCCCGATTTGGAAGGGATGAGCTCGCTCGGTGCCCTGTGGTCGTCGGTCCGGCGACCGGACGTGTTCCGCATCAACGTCCGGAGCCTCCTCGAAGGGTTTCTGGGTCGGCGGGACCACCTTTTCGAAGCCCTCGGGCTGCGTCGGGTGATCGGCCAGGCTGAGCTGGGATTCACCCGCCTCGAGGAGGCGCCGCTCCCCGTCCATGTCGTGGCCACCGACCTCGTGACCGGGGCGGCCGTTGTCCTTTCCGAGGGCGACGCCACCGAAGCCCTGATGGCCAGTTCGGCCATCCCGGGCATCTTCCCGCCCGTCACCATCGGAGGTCGGATGCTGGTGGACGGCGGGGTGCTGGCCAACCTGCCGGTGAGCCAGGCCATAGACCTCGGGGCCACCCGGGTCTATGTGCTGCCGGCCATGGCCGACGGGGTCGGCTCCCTCCCGAGTGGGGCCATCGACATGATGCAGCGCTCGATGATGATCGCCACCGCGGCGTTGGCCCAGCGGGACCTGGACGAGGCCCGAGGCTGCGCCGAGGTCCACATCCTGCCCGTGCCCACCGCCGCCCAACTCTCGATGTTTGATTTCGGTGAGACCCCGGTACTGATGGAGGGGGCATATCTGGCCGCGGCAGCCTGGCTGCGTGAGTCCGAACGGGAGCTGGTGCCATGAGTGTCGCCGTCGTCACCGATTCCGCCGCCTCCCTCCCGCTCACCGCCGCCGAGCGTCTCGGCATCGGCGTGGTGCCCATGACCCTGGTGCTCGGGGGCCTCGTCTACGCCGACGGTGACCTTTCCCCCGAAGAGCTCATCTCCCGGGCCGCCACCGAATCGGTGAGCACCTCGTCACCCACCCCGGGGGCGTTCCTCAAGGCCGTGGCCTCGGCCACCGAACACGAAGAGGCCGATGGTCAGGTCCTCATCCTGACCGTGTCCTCGGCCATGAGCTCCACCTACGAGGTGGCCCACATGGCCGCCGGCTACGTCGACGACGCCGCGGTGTCGGTCATCGACACGGGCACGGCGGCCGGGGCCCAGGGACTGGTGGTCATGGCCGCCGCCGAGCTCGCCGCCACCGGGGCCCCCCTCGACGAGGTGGCGAAAAGAGCCGAGGAGGTGGCGGCCCAGGTGCGCCTCGTCGCCTCCCTCTCCAGCCTCGACTACCTGGCCCGCTCGGGCCGGGTCCCCGGAGCTGCCGCCTGGGCCGGACGGTCCCTCGGCATGCGGGCCATGTTCGAGTTCGTGACCGGGGGAGTGCGAACCCGGCTGCCGGCCCGGAGCGAGCGGGCCGCCCTCGATCGCATGGTCTCCGCCATGGTCCAGTCCCGACCCCGTGACCCCTCCGGTGCCGTGCTCCACGCGGCCGTGCTCGAGGCCCAGGCGGCCGAGGCCGCCGCCCGGCTCCGGGCCCTGGTTACCGCCGCTCAGCCCGACGGCGAGGTCTTCGAGGCCCCCTTCAGCTCGGTCATGATCGCCCACACCGGACCCGGCCTCGTCGGCCTGGCCTGGTGGTGGGAGGCACGCGACCGTGCCTTGGCTACGTAACCGCCTCCCCGGTGGTGCCGGGCCACCGGCCGGGGACCGCAGTAGATGACCACCGAGGTCGCCCCTTCGGCTCGTCCGGCCCCGGGGGCCACGCTCCCACCCGAGCCGGAGCCGGAACCGGAGCCGGGGAAGGAGGACGCTCCACCGGTCAAGCCATGGAAGCGGCGATGGACCTGGATCCGCCGAGTGGTCACGGTGGCGCTGGTGGGGGCGGCCGTCTGGTTCCTGGCCCAGCGCGGGACCGAACTCCGCCACGCGGTCGACCTGCTGCGAAGGGTCGATTGGCGCCTGATTGGTATTGCCATCCTGTTCGAAGCCGCCTCGATGGTGGTCTTCGCCCGTATGCAAAGGTTGCTGGTCCGGGCGGGTGGCGTGAACCTCTCCCTTCGCACCATGGTCGAGATCACCTTGGCCGGCAACGCCATCGCCGCCACCCTTCCCGGGGGGGTGGCGTGGGCGGCATCCTGGGCGTTCGGACAGCTCCGCCGACGTGGGGTGAGCCGCTTCCTGCGGATCTGGGTGTTCCTGGTCGCTGGAGCCCTCTCCAGCTTCGCGTTGTTCGTAGTGGTGGCGGTGGGTATCGAGGTGGCGGGCAACCGAGGACCGGTTGCCGATCTCCGGTGGGCGGCCGTCAGCCTGGCCGCCATTCCTATCCTCGGCCTGCTGGCGGCAGTGGCCAGCCGGAGTCGCCCGGTGAAACGTGTCGAGTCCGACCTCATCGCCGTCGTCCGCCGAGTGCCGGGTGGTCGGTTTGTGCTGCATTCGGTTCGATCCCTGCTCGACCGCCTCGATGCGATCCACCTGAGCCCGCTGCACTGGGCGGAGGTTCTGGGACTGGCCGTTCTCAACTGGCTCTACGACGCCGCCGTGCTGGCCTGCGCCCTCCTGGCGTTGCACGTCGACGTCCCCTGGCGGGGCCTCTTCGTCATCTACGGGATCACCCAGATCGCCGCCTCCTTCCCGATCACCCCGGGCGGAGTCGTGGTGGTCGAAGGCAGCCTGGCTGCGTTGCTGACCGCCTACGGGGTGCACCCCCAAGCGGCGCTGGCCACCGTCGTCCTGTACCGGATCGTGAGCTTCTGGGGCGTGGTGCCCATCGGCTGGGCTGTCTGGGTCGGGTTCGACCTGATGCAGCGGCGCGGACGGACGAGTCGCCCACATCCCTGGGCCTTCCACGAGCGCCAAGGCCGAGGCCAGAAGACGGGCCTGCTGCCTCAGCCGGTGGCGTGCGGTGGCTGTGACGAAGAGTCGAAGGAGCCGACATGGGACGTCCGGAGAGCATCCTCGCCAGCGGGGTGATCACCCGGGCGCCTCCGAGCCGTCGGCCGGAGGGTGCCTACGTCGTGAGCCTCCGAAGTCCACCCTCGGCCGGCCGGTGGCGATTGACTCCCGCACGATGGGCGCTGGTCATCGTCTGCGTCGGTCTGCCCATTCTCGAGGTGGCCACCGTTTTCGTCTTCCTTCCTGGCTCGAGCCCCACCCTGGCCCCCCAGGCGAGCGCAGTGGCGCCGTTCGGGATCTTTCACGATCTTCGCTGGCTCAGCGTCTACGCCAGTTCGTGGCCCACCTTCGCAGCGCTGGCATTCGGTGTCCTCCTGGCCCGGGGGTTGGTCACCGCCGTAAGCGTGCGCCTGGCGTGGCCGGCCAGTGCGCCACCTCCTCGGATGGCGACGTTGCTGGTGAGGGGCGTGGGCGCCACGGTTCTGGCTGCGCTGTTCCTGGCCCCGAGCGTGGCCCTCCTCTTCGCGCTGGCCGTCGTGCCGGTGTCCTGGCTGTTCCTCGCCGCCGTGCCCCTCGCCCTCGGCGTTGCTCTGGTCGTCCACCCGATTGCCGTCACCGGCGGATGGTGGAAGCATCCGATCCCGCTCCGTGCCCTGGGCTGGGTGGCCTTGAGCTTTGCCACCTTCACCGTGGCCGCCGCCGTCATCGCCGTCGGCCCATCGTGGGTCGTCTTCGTGGTGGCGGCGTTGTCCGGCACCTTCAACGCTCGAGCCTGGGTGGGGATGGTCGGCGCCGTTGTCGAGCACCGACATTCCGATCGGATCGTGCCCGCCGTACCGGTGGCGCTCGCCGTCATGGCCGCGGTGGTCGCCGTGGGCAGCGTGAGCGGCTTCACCCACGTGAGTACTCAGCGCGCAAACGCCGGCCCGACCACCTACACGGCTCCGATGCGAGGTGCGCAAGCCGTACTCGTGATCAGCGGGTACGGCTCGCACTGGAACGGTGCACCGACCCACCCGATCCCGGGACCATTCTTCGAGCAACGGTTTTCGTACCGCGGCCTCGCATCATCGGGCCGGCCGCTCGCCTATTCGAGCGGGGACACCGTGCAGACGCTGCACTCACTCGACGTGAGGTTGGCGTCCCAGGTGGCCGACTTGGCCAGCGCCACGGGGCGACGGATCGACATCGTCGCCGAGAGCGAGGGTGCTCTGGTGGCGAAGACCTATCTCGTTTCGCACGCGGATGCGCCGGTCGGGACGGTCGTCCTGGCCAGCCCGTTGCTGGCTCCGGGCCGGGTGTCGTACCCGGCGGCCGACACCGGGGCGGGTTCGGGGTTGCCGTCCCGCGGCGCCCTGGACCTGCTCAGTCGCGCCTATCAGTCGGTCGCACCCATCGACCTCAGTCCCGAGAGCGGGTTTCTGAAGTCGGTCGACCAGCTGGCTCCCCTGTTGCAGGGATTGCTGAGCTGTCCCACCCCTGGCGTCCGCCAACTGGCCGTCCTGCCCCTCGCCGACGCCACCGCCGCCCCCGTTCGCTCCACACTGCCGTTCCCGTCAGTGGTGGTGCCCGCCTTCCACGGCGGGCTCATCGGGAGCCGCTCGCCCGACCGGATCATCGCTGCCGCGCTCGAGGGACAGGTCCCCGTGACCAGCCAGGGACTTCGGGACCTCGACAGGCTGATCGTCCTCGGCTCGTCGGCCTGGCAGGTTCCGACCCTGGCGTTGTCGGACTACCCCCGTCAGTTTCCGCCGGAGGGGGCCGCCCGCTGCAGCGCGCTGGCCGGGGCACTGCGGAGGTGACGGGCCTCTAGGTCGACAGCGCCCCAGATGGTCACAGCCTGTCCATTCCCTGCACAGATTCAGGATTACGCTCTCCCGGCAGAGGTCATGGAAGAAGCGAGTCTGGTAGTGGGCATGGAAGAAGCGAGTCGCCTGTACCGGGCGGAGATCACCCTCGTGACCGAAGACGGGGTGCGGCTCCGGGTCCGTCACTCGAGCCACCCCGCAGGTGCTCATGCCGTGGTCGTCGTGGCCCACGGCTTCGCTGCCGGTCTCGACCATCCGGACGTCCGCTCCCTGGCCGACCAGCTGTTCAGCGCCAATTTGGATGTGGTGACGTACGACGCCCGCGGCCATGGGCAATCGGAAGGCCGCTGCGGTGTCGGGAGTACCGAGCACCACGATGTGGCCTGCGTGGTCGCCCATGTCGCAGCTGCCGGCCTCCCCGTCCTGGTTGTCGGAGTCTCCATGGGGGCGATCGCCGTCGTCGCCTACCTGGCCGCAACCCAGGGACGAGATCCGGCCGTGGTCGGGGCGGTTCTGGTCAGCGCACCGTCGCGGTGGCGGATGCGCCCGAGCGCGGTGGGTGTTCTCAATGTGGTGCTCACTCGGAGCGCCGTCGGTCGCTGGGCTGCCGGCAGATGGCTCGGTGTGCGGATTCGACCGGGCTGGTGGCCGGGAGAGACACCGGAATCTGCCATGAATCGCATCGGGATCCCGGTGGTCGTGGTTCATGGCGCCAATGACCATCTGCTCGCCTCGTCCCATGCCCGTCGACTGCACGGCTCCGGCGCCTCGTCGAATCGGCTCCAGGTGGTGGAGGGCATGGGTCATGGTCTCGACAAGGACGGGCAGGGTGCGGTGCTGGACGCGGTGGAGTGGTTGTTGGCGGCGCCGGATGAGACCGAGGTCGTGTCAACAGCTGTCTAGCTGCCGACCCTGCGCATCTCCATTGCTCCTACTGGCTCGCGAACCGCAGCCAGACTCCTCGTGGGCGCCGCATCGACAGGCTGCGGCTCAGGGTCCCGATCGAAGAGCAACCGGGTACGGAGTGATCGCCACAGATCGTTGCCAGGGGGAGGCGCGTTCCCGGCCAACCGTTTGGCGATGATTGGTGCGGACACACACAGGGCGAGAATTCCACCTCGCCAGCCATGGCGACGGACGAGCACCGGCACCATGCCGAAGAGCGCGGTCAGGCAGCCGAGCCCTGTCTGGCGAACCAGCCGTCCGCCACCCAGGCCGGCGGCGAGAACGGCGGCCCCTTCCGGTGCCGTGACCAATGTGGCACCCAGGGCGGGGGAGATGCCGCGGCCTCCGGCTCCGCTCATGAGCGGTGACCAGTTGTGTCCGGCAATGGCCGCACCGGCGGCCACGGCTGACAGAGTGGGCCGCCCTTTTCCGGCCAAAAGGGGCCCCACCGCTCCCTTGGCCACATCCAGGCTGCCGGCCACGGCGAGAGGTCCGAAGCCCGAGACCTCGTACAGGCCGGTGCCGGAAACGGTGCCCGAGCCGCGATTCCTGAGATCGACGCCGGCGATCAGGCGGGCGGCGAGGCCCGAAAAGGGGATGGCCCCGGCGGCGAAGGAGATGAGTAGGACGGCGCCGGCCGGAATGATCCGCCCGCCAGCGGCACCGTCACGCCGATCCATCACCGGCCGACGCCAGCTCTGAAGCTCCGACCGCCCCGAACCGCACCGAGATACCGGCCCTCCGCATCGTCCTCACGAACCAAAGGGTGGAGAGGACGATGCCAGCACCCATCAGCACCCAGGTGACCAGGGTTCGTTCGATCACGAAGGCGTGAAGCGAGGAGGCAAGGAGCAACCAGAGCACGAACCCGCTGTTCACGAGCAGTACGAGGGACCAGAGAAAGGAGACTCGAACGAAGAACCGGCGGACATGGGGCCGCCCCATCAGCTCTCCGTCGAGGGGACAGAAATCGTGAGCCAACCGCTCGACGAGGGGGCGGTCGACCACCGCAGTGACCAGGAACAGAATGGCGACAATGACAGTCCCTGCCGTCGGCTGGACGAAATAGAGGAAGGCACTCTTGGTCAGGAAGCTGATGGCGGAGCGTACGGTGAGCAAACCGAGGCCGAGAGCGAGAAGGGCCGGGATCCGCTCTCGCCGCATCAGTCGACGGCCGGCGGCCGCGTAGGCCCACGCCAGAGCGAAGATGAGGGCGCCCCGGAAGCCGACGAACGACAGCGTGACGTAGAACAGAACGGCGGGCCCTATTGAGCCCTCTACCAGGGAGGGGAGGGCGTGCCGGACCATTCGCTTGATCGAAGGCAAATGGAGTACGGCGCCGGGAGAACTGGAACCCGAATCGATGCGTCGAGGTTATCGCGCCGAGCCAGGCCCCCGTGGTGCGAGAACCGCGGTTTCGTACGGCCGATCGACGACTCAACCGAAGAATGCCAATGCTTGCCCGAACAACCGGGCGAGGCTGATGACGACCCCGACGTAGGTTCCGGTCTCATAGTCGAAGGAGACGACTTCGTCTCGCGCCACGCAATAGAGGTTGCCGTCGGGGCCGAACCGCAGTCCCCGAGGCTTGCCGAAGCTCGCCGAACCATCGGGTTGGAGGATTCGGATCAGGCGGCCGCTCGCGCTGTCGTACTCCCGGACGCTCGAAATGGCATCGTCTGCGCCAAAGGGCCACTCCGACGACACCAGGACGTTGCCGTTCGGACCGATGGTGAGGTCGAGGGGGCTCAGCTGCGGATCCTCGACGAGAGATGGGACGACGAGTGTCCCATCCCTACCGAAGACCTTGATCGTTTGCTCACCAGCGCCCGAGCGGTCCATGCCCGCGGCGAGGAACATGCGACCATCAGCATCGAAGGCAAAGCCGCGGGGGAAGTCGACGACTCCTGGGGCCAGGAGTGGCTGTGCCGGCCCGTCGAGGCTTGCCGGTAGAGCCATCACCGTGCGGAGACGACGGGAGCCGACGTAGTAGCGACCGTCGGGCCCGAAGACTCCACCTCCGGGGTCGAGCCCGTCGATCGGGTCGGTGTGTCTTTCGATCTGACCCGTCCGGTCAAGGGCGAGGATGCGATCGTTGCCACTGTTCACATACAGCAGGTCGCCGGTCGGATCGACGCACATGCCCCGTGGGTCGGTGATGGTGCTGTCGTTGCCGAAGGTTCCCAACAGGTTGCCGGCAAGTTCAAAGGCGAGGACAGTGCCGTAGCCGTCGCCGTTCGCTCCCATTGCGCTGGAGACAAGCACTGGCATCGATCAGTGGCGTTCCGGATGGGTGCGTGCGCTCAGCCCGGGTCGGCAAGGTCGGCGGGAGACAATCCTTCGAGCGCCATCCGCAAGGCGGTCAACTCATTGAGCCAGATCAGGAGGCGCGGAAGAAGAGCCATGGTCGTGTCGCCGAGGAACAGGCGCGGGCGCGTGGCCAGCTGCTCGTCCAGCTCCAACGTGGGGCTGTGGACCTTGTCCTTCGCCACTACCTCGTTGACCAGACGGAGACGCTCGGCGTCGTGGGCGCCGAGCTGCGGCTGGGTGAGAGCGAAGTAGCGGGCCCGGCTGGGACCGCCCTCGACTGCTGGCCGGGCGACGGACTCGCCGACCGGGCCGGCACCGATCACGATCTTGTCGAAGACGTCGTCCCTGGCCACGGGAGCCCTCCCTTTTCGCCGGGTGGCATCGTGTTGCCGACCCCGATATCCATATGCCCAAAAGTCGGGTTTGTTCACGTACGGGTCATCGGGGTTGACGGCCTGGTCGGTTCCAGACGGTTGCCGAGGCGATCTCCTCGGGGGTGGCCGGACGGCCGGCGGGGGCGAGCGAGGCCAGCCGGTCGAGGGCCTCGCCCATGCCCTCGGTCCCCTCGGTCCGGGTCGGGCCGGGGCTGATGGCATTCACCCCTACCTCTCGGGGACCAACCTGGGCCGCCCAGGCTTTGCTAAGAACGCACACCACCGACAACGGAATCGTCTCGTGGTCATCGACTGCCTGGATGTGGACACCGTGTTGTGACGTGACGCCGCGCGCCAAGCAACCGCCGAAACCCAGCGCCAATCGGCTGGGCCTTCTGATGGACGTCGAGGGACAGGGTCGCGAGCGCCGGAGCTCTCATGGATCGTGATGCGCTCGCAGTCATGCCGGAAGCGGCACTGCAGGGATCGGTGCCGGCGCGAGGCGTGCGGAAAGGGTCTTTCCGCGCCCTGAGTTCCCGTCCGTTTCGGCGGTACCTACGGGCTCATGACCACCATGCTGAGCGTGGGATCGATCGCCGGTTCGCTGGGCGTCGGTCTCGTTCGTCATCCCCGCCGCCAGTTCTTGGTGCTCACCGCACTGGCCTTCGGGGTGAGCCTGGCCTTGACCGCCGCCGCGCCGAACGTACTGCTGGCATGCGTCGCCCTCGTGGTCACTGGGGCCACGGCGTTCTCCTTCGTCACCCTGGCCTCGACCACCCTGCAGCTGCACTCGTCCACTGCGTACCGTGGTCGGATCATGGCCCTGTGGGTGTTCGTCTACATCGGTACGACGCCTGTGGGGAGCGTCCTTACGGGGTGGATCACGGAAGTCGGTGGTCCCCGAGTGGCACTTCTGGTGGGGTCAGGGTCGTGCCTGCTGGCGGCCGGGATTGCTGCACGGGTCCACACGCCGCCCGACCCGGACGCCGCGCTTACCGATCTGGCCCAGTGATGGGACGACCCAGACAATCCGCTTGGCCGGTGGGCGGGCTCTCACACCCTCGAGGTGCAACCGGGGATCTCTGATCCCGAGCCGAACGACGCCTTGGCTAACGAGGGGGCTCGCTCTCGAGAGAGCGAGTCACCACCGTGACGTCCTCCTGCCCGAGGCCCTGCTGAACGATCTCTTCCCACTCCCGATCAAGCGAAGCGAGGACGGTAAAACGCTCCGGACCGGCTTGATCGAGCGCAAGCCGCACGTCCTTTAGTGCTAACTGCAGCGGGAACTCGGGCGAGTAGTCATCGTCCTGTATGCGGAAGAGCTTTCCAACCATCCATGGCGACAGGAGCGGACCGCCCTCAAACGCGTCCCGAACACTACGAACTTCGAGTCCTAGCTTTCGAGCCAGGGCGAGGGAGTTAGCCACCCCTTCAGCGGCGAAGGCGAGCAGTGTGTTGTTGACGAGCTTCATGCGCGAGCCCGTTCCAACCTGCCCGAGCCAAACAGTCCGTTGCCCGATGGCGGCAAAGACAGGCTCGGCCGTAGGCCGCGCCTGTTCGGAGCCGGAGGCGAAGATGGTGAGCTTCCCTTGCTCGGCGGGAATCTTGCTCCCCGAGACCGGTGCGTCGAGGAAGAAGATATCCGGGCGCTGGCGCTCGACCATTGTGCTGATGGCTGCAGTGCCCTCGATGCCGATGGTGCTCATTTGAGCCCAGACGGCTCCAGCTGGAAGTGCTTCCAGCATGCCCAGATCGACGGCGATCGAGGTCACAGCCTGGGCGTCCGTGACCATCGTGATGGCTATGGTGGCGGCTTCGACGGCTTCGGCTGCCGAAGTCGCAACCCGAGCTCCCTGTTCGGCCAGGCCACGGGTTCCGTCAGGATCGCGATTCCAAACGACGGTCGGAATGCCATGGCGCAGTGCCGATCCAGCCATCGCCCTGCCCATAGTGCCGAGTCCGAGCACAGCCAGCTTCGGAAATGAATCCGTCATGACATCTCCCAGGGTGCTGTTTGGCGACGGAGTGTTGACTGGGCAACTTCAAGGTGCCATCGACGGCCAGACGTCAAAATCGTACCGCCATTATCAGCGACCTTGCCCGGACGAACCTTGGAGACCGGCCAGGGGTCTGATCCCGCAAACGGGCCCGACCGTCGACGGGGAGGCGGGGATAACATCCACAACCGTGCTCGAGCTCCTGGAGTTCGGACGGACCGGCCATCGCAGCACCAGGGTGCTGTTCGGCGCGGCGGCCCTCGGGACCATGCGCCAGGACCGGGCCGATGCCGTTCTCGGCACGCTCCTCGAGTTCGGTGTGAACCACATCGACACCGCCGCCTCCTACGGTGACTCCGAGTTACGCATCGCCCCCTGGCTGGCTCGCCACCGCGACCGGTTCTTCGTGGCCACCAAAACAGATGAACGGACCGGCCCCGGGGCTCGGGCGAGTCTCGAGCGAAGCCTGGCACGCCTCGGCGCCGACCGGGTCGACCTCATCCAGCTCCACAATCTGGTCGAAGAAGACGAGTGGCAGACGGCGCATGGACCCGGCGGCGCCGTCGAGGCGTTGGCGCGGGCCCGCGACGAGGGATTGGTCCGGTTCATCGGGGTAACCGGTCACGGCCTGCGCATCGCCGGCATGCATCTCCGGAGCATCGAGCGGTTCGATTTCGATTCGGTGCTGCTTCCCTGCAACTTCAGTCTCTGGCAGAACGACGAGTACCAGAGCGACGCCGAGTTGCTCATGCAGCAGTGCGCCGAGCGGCGAATCGCCGTGCAGACCATCAAGTCGGTGGCCCGCCGGCGCTGGGCCGACAACAGCATTCCCCACTTCAGCTGGTACGAACCCGTCAGGGAGCAACCGGCACTTGGCAGGGCGGTCCGCTGGGTGTTGTCACGGCCGGGAGTCTTCCTCAACTCGTCGAGCGACGCCGGCCTCCTTCGACCGATTCTCGAGGTAGCCAGCGGCCCCGAGTCCTCGATTCGGCCGAGCGACGCCGAGATGCACGCCGACGTCACCGATTTGTCGATCACACCACTGTTCGATGGGCAGACGCTCGAGTACATCTGACTGGTTAGAGAACAGACATTGGCGCGCCGATCTTCACGGCCTTGCCAAGCGAGATCCATTATCTGCGTGCCTCACGATCGCCCGATTGCTGGGACTGCGACAGCCCACTGAGGAGAGCACGTAGCCCGAAGCTGAAGTCGTACTCGGGGTCGGGCGTGTCCGCGTACTCGCTGTATTTGAGCACTGTCGGATAGCTACGAGCGGGCAGCACATCGAGTAGCTCGTTCAGTCCCGAGCTTGCCTCTTCACCCCACGCGCTGTTTTCTCGCTTGGCAACGCCGGCGCTGAAGATCGCCGAGCACACGACGAAGTGCATGACAGCTGCGTAGGTCTGCACGGCGAACTCGGGATCACAACCGTCACGGTCCATCACGCTCCAGAAGAGCTCCCGAATCCGCATGGCATTCGGCCCCAGCAGTGGAGCATTGGAGCTGATGACGACCAGCCCTCGGTGGCCTACCAGCACCTTGCGCAAAGCGTGAGCGAGTTGCTCGACTGCATCGCGCCAGGAAAGTGCCGGGTCAGGGGCATCGAGCTCGCCCAGCACGAGGTCGGCAACCTCCACCAAGAGATCGTCTCGACTCGAGACGTGGCGGTAGAGCGAAGCCGGCCCAGTGCCGAGCTCGTCAGCCAGCCGCCGCATGGTCAGTTCCCGGAGACCCTCGGCATCGACGATCTTGAGCGCCGCTCGGCCGATCTCCTCCATGGTCAGGCCCCGGCCGCGGGCACGGAGTCTCTGCAAGTAGCGATTTCGCCACCACTGGGCTGATCCAGGTGCAGCCTGCGACTGATTGACGACTGCGAACACCGATCGTATTCTAGCGAACCATGTTCGCAATAGGACGGTCGATCACGTCGAAACGAACTCTCTGGGCGGCCGTCATGCTTGGCTGCGTGACCGCGCTGCTCTCGGCCTGCGGGTCCAGCTCATCTGCGAGTCCAACGAGTAGCCCGTCCGCCGCCCCCTTGAGCGTTACATGGATGCAAGGCTATGACGCGCCCGGCACCCCGGCTCAGTACAACAAGGTCGGGATCATAAAGGTCGGACCGAGCGGAGCAAAGAACGTTCTGGTTCTGGAGCCAGGTACTTCAGCGGCGGCCAGCTACTTCGTGCCGCTGGCCAAGTGGATCGTCTCGAAGACCAGTGATTGGCAAGTCTGGGCCGTTCAACGTCGAGAGAACCTGCTCGAGGACCAGTCGGAGTTGAACTTGTACAAGGACCATAAGGCCACGAGCACCCAGCTATTCGATTACTACCTCGGCTACCTGAAGAACCCGAGCATCACCCATCACTATCAACCCGTGGCCAACTCCACCGTCGAGTTCGCCAAGCAGTGGGGAATGAATGTCGCGGTCCAGGACCTGCACGTCGTCATCGGCGCGGCCAAGAAGCTCGGCGGCAAGGTCGTTCTCGGAGGCCACTCGCTGGGTGGATCGGTGGTCACGGCTTACGCCACCTGGGACTTCGACGGCCACGCCGGGGCCGACGAACTGGCGGGCTTGGTCTACATCGACGGCGGCAGCACCACCACCCCGGTGAGCGCCCAGGCCGCGACCCAGACACTCCAGGCGCTCGACGTCCCGAGCGCCACCCCCTGGCTGGCCTTTGGTGGGATCGCGGCGCCGTACGCCGGATTGTTCGAAGCGACGGGAGCAGCGGCTGCCCTCTTGGACCCGAACGCGCCCTCGTTGGGCCAGACTTCGGGTCTCTTGCCTGCAGACATCGTTCCTTCGGTGCGCGTCACCAATGTGGGCCAGTACGGGTACGCGCTCAATGCGTCGACTTCACCGTCCAGTTTGCTCGCTGCTCAGGGACACCTCGGCGAGGGCATCGCCTCACAAGGACCGATTCACGGCTGGAACGGCTCAGGAGCTCTCACACCCATCGACCGCTTCGCAACGATGTTTTCGGGAGAGGGAGTCGAGAACGCCAACGGTACCGAGTGGTATTTCCCTCAACGCCTGACGGACGACACCGGTGCCGTGGACAACGGAAACGCCAATCCGGCCCAGAGTGTGCTCGACGTGAACGCCACCATGGGTCACAACTTGCCTAAGAACCTACTGATCTACGCCTTTGGTGCACGGCTCGGCGGAGCATCGATCCCACAGGACGCACAGATCTTGGCCCAACAGTCCGGCATTCCCATGAGCAACCTCACCCTGGCCAACTACCAGAGCACCTATTCTCATAACGATCCGGCCGGCGCGTACCCCAACAACGCCTTCTTCAACCTGCTCATACCCTTCTTGCATAAGGTCAACGCTCAAGGGTGATCACCGGTCCGGGACGTCGCGACCACCGGTTCAGACAAAGGTGTAACGAGAGGCCAGCTGGTACTGGCCGCCCCCAGTCTCTCGAGTTGTGGTGGTCGACATACGTTGGGAGCGCTGAGCGATTATGGCGTTCGTTGAGCATGGAGAATCCGTCGAGACATTCAGTGCGTCGGACGGCCTCCATCTCGCTCGGCGGGGCGACCGATCTGAGGATGACGGTAGCGGCGCGGTGACGGGCTCCTCTTCCGTCTGGCTGCATTGGGGGAGCGTCGTACTGGCGGCCGCATTGCTTGCTGGTTGTAGCGCGGCGGCCACGAGCTCAGAGCCCACTTCCGGAGATTCTTCCTCCCGCCAGCTCACGGCTCAGGCTCTGAGCGATGGAGCCGGCCACGCCTGTGTCGTCGCGGGGTCCTCGCAGCCAGCCATCGACTGGTCGCGCCTTCACAACCCGATCCTGTCCGAGCCGACCGGAGGGGTGAAGGACGAGGCCATCATCTGGGCGGGAGGCCGATGGCACATGCTCTTCAGCTATGTGACCAACGACCGGTCGCTGCCGGGAGGCATCCGCTGGAACATCGCTACGGCCACCAGCACTGACATGACGCACTGGTCTCCGCCGGACCCTTGGCCACTTCAGAAGGGGATCCTGGGAGTGGCATCGCCGGACATCGTCCGGGGTCCGACCGGAGAGTATCTCGTCACCTACCAGTCGGACCCCGGGGCATCACCACCGTCGGATGACATGGCGCGGCTCTTCTACCGGACCTCGAAGGACTTGAGCACCTGGTCAGCCCCCCACCCCTTGGCCCAATCCCTGGCGCCATCGGCCGGGGACCGGATGATCGACGGGGCCTTCGTCTTCACCGGCCATCAGCTACTGCTCGGGTTCAAATACTCGTCGCCCACCCAGCCCGATGTGTTTGAGATCGCCCGTTCGACCACCGAACTGCCGCAGGGGCCTTGGCGCCGGGTCGGACGTCCGGATATCAAGGTGGACGATGGCACAATCGAGAATTACGAGTTCGTAAAGGCGGCGGGAGCCTGGCGTCTGGTGGCCACCTCGAACAACCTCGACCAGCCATGGATGTTTACGCTGGCCGGAAACCCGGCTCGCGCCGCGGGTTGGCTCCTTTGGAGCGACGGATACCAGTTGCACGTTCCATCCCAGCCGTTCAACAGCGGACCGGGCATCTCGAGCATCGGGTTTGAGCACGCCAACTCTGCGTTCCTCTGCAACGTCCGCTCCCTAGGAGGGGGTTACTACTACCTGCTCTATGCGGGTAGTACGGAGCTCACCCAGTTCGACGGATGGGGCCACGCCAAGATTGGCGTGGCCAGAAGCACCGATCTGGTCCACTGGCAGGTGCCACCGGGTTGATCCTGCAGGGAGGAAGGCCGAAGCCGCGGTCATCCCGCCAACACGAGGTATCGTGAGAGGAGCCGGATGAGGCTCCGGTGAGCGTCCCTGCGGGGAGCTCGAACCGCCGAATGGCTGATGGCCTCTACGCACGGATGGTCGTGACGTGGAGGTGAGAGTGGTCGCAGTCGATTTGGCTCCGGCAGAGATCCAGGTCCTCCAGGTCCTCACCATCGTCGTGTTCGCGCCATTTGTGAGTGGCGCGATCTCGCATTTCGAAGGCCGAGTCCAAGGTCGGCGCGGACCCAGGATCCTGCAGCCCTATTACGACTTGGCCAAGTCGTTCCGCAAGGAGACGTTGGTACCCGAGGACGCCAGCTGGGTGTTCGTTGTGGGACCGATGATGGCCTTCACCTGCTACCTGGTCGTCCCGCTCCTCATTCCGGTTCTGACGGCATTCCCGCTGCCGCTCGGATACATGGGCGACATTCTCGGAGGAGCGTTCATTCTCGGGCTGGCCGGGTTTTCGGTGGCCGTGTCGGCAGCCGAGACGGCGGGGCCCTACGCCCAGCTCGGGAGCAGCCGGGCCATGACGTTCGGCGCGCTGATCGAACCGTCGATCTTGTTCATCACCTTTACCGTCGCGCTGATCACGACCACGGATCTGCCCTACTTCGAGGCTGCCGCCGCCCGAGGGTCGTTCAGCCAGATCATCCGGCCCGCGCACCTGCTGGCCGCGCTCGCCTTCTTTCTCGTCGTGCTCAACGACACCGGTCGGATCCCGGTCGAAACCCACGCCAGCACCCTGGAGTTCGGCATGATCGACGAGGCCCGCGCCCTCGAGCATTCCGGGCCGCTGTTGGCCCTCTTGAAATGGGGCTCGGCGATGAAGCAGTTGATCCTGTACGTGATCCTCATCAATGTGTTCGTCGCCCCCTGGGGTCTGGCCGGATCCACTGCCCTTGGTTCGGTCCTGCTCGCCATCCCAATCTTCCTGGCCAAGGCCCTTGGCGTGGGTGTGATCTTCACGGTCATCGACAACAGCTTCTCGAAGCTGCGGCTGTTCAAGATCACCGAATTCATGGCCGCGGCCTTGGTGCTCGCCCTTCTGGCCGTCCTCGTCCTCTACCTGGGAGGAGGATAGGTGTTCGCCGTCATGGCGTCCGTTGCGCCCCCCGTTCCGTCCACCTTCTCCAGTGGAGCGGAGGCGATCGCCCTCGTGGTGCTCCTCACCGAGTTCGCCATGCTCCGGGCATCCCTTTCACGAACCCAGATCCGGCTGTACGCCTTTCAGTCCTTGGCCGTCTGCGCTCTGGCGGCACTGGTGGCCGCCACTCAGCACGTTCCCGAGCTCTACGCCCTCTGCATACTTTCGTTGGCGCTCAAGGTGGTGGTGGTACCGAAGATCGTCCTGCGGGCGTTGCGCCATGCCCGGGTGGATCTCGCCGCCAGTAATCGGCTGGGCGTTGCCACCATGGTGCTGCTGGCCATCGCCATCTCGGTCTTCGGCTTCGTCGTGGTCGGAAACCTCCCCGTCCGCTCACATACTCTTCCCGTGCCGGCGCTGGGCATGGCGGTGGCGATCATCCTGGTTGCTTTTCTGCTGGTCATCCTGCGCTCCGACGTCGTCTCCCAAGCGGTGGGGTTCTTCTCGCTCGAGAACGGAGTATCGGTGGCGAGCCTGGTCGTCGCCGCTCGACTTCCCCTCATCGTCGAGCTGGCGTTCCTGTTCGACCTGTTGGTGGCTGTGGTCGTGTTCGGAGTGCTGATACGGGCCCACCACGGAAGGGCCCAGACTCTGTCCACCGACGCACTGGATCGGTTGCGAGGCTGACATGGGTTGGGACCTCATCGTCATCCTGATCGTGCCGTTGGCGGTCGGCACCGTCTGCTGGTGGGCGCCCGTCCGGGTGGGCCGGATCTTGACGGTGGCGAGCGGTGTGCTCACCTTCGTGATGGCGCTCTTGCTGGTGCCGGCGGGCACGACCACTGCCGCTGGTGGATGGCTGCGTGTCGATGCGCTGTCGGTGGTCTTTCTCCTGGCTGCCTCGTTTCTGTACGCCACGAGTGGACTGTTCGCTGTCGGTTACATCCGACCGGTGGGCGACCCGGAGGCAGCAGCCCGCTACAGCCGTCGCTTCTTCGCGGGCCTCAATCTCTTCGCATGGTCGATGGCCATGGCGCCGCTCGTCAACGGGCTGGCTCTGCTGTGGGTGGCGATCGAGGTCACCACCGTCATCTCCGCCCTGCTGGTAGCGATCGACGACACGGACCGTGCCACCGAGGCTGCGTGGAAGTACGTGCTGATCTCCTCGATGGGCCTTGGCATTGCCCTCTTGGCCACGATCGTCATGTATTACGCCGGGAGCTCGGTGTTCGGGGGGGCGTACCAGCTCTTCTATCCGAAGATGCTCGGCGCAGCCGGCCACTTCCCGGCGGAAATCGTGCGCCTTTCGTTCGTGCTCGCCGTCCTCGGCTACGGCACGAAGATGGGACTCGTCCCGGTGCACACCTGGCTCCCTGACGCACACTCGGAGGCTCCGACGCCCATCTCGGCCCTTCTGTCCGGATCGTTGCTGGCTGTGAGCTTCTACGCCATTTTGCGCTTCTACCAGGTCACCGTCCGGGCTATTGGTCCCACTTTCCCCCGCCAGATCCTTCTTGCCTTTGGGCTCGCCTCGCTGGTATTGGCCGCCCTCTACTTGGCCAGCCAACAAGATCTGAAACGACTTTTCGCCTACTCCAGCGTGGAGCACATGGGCGTTCTGGCCATCGGGATGAGCTTTGCCGCCCCAATCGCCGTGGTCGGTGTTCTCCTCCACGTCCTCGCCCACGCCGCGGCGAAGGGAACGGCGTTCTTTGGGGCGGGGAGCGTCGCTCGAAAGTTTGGTACCAAGGACATGAGCCGGATCCGAGGTGGTATCGGCGCCCTTCCCTGGAGCGGACCGATGCTGGTACTGGCGGTGCTCGGCTTGTGCGCACTGCCCCCTTTTGGGATCTTCCGCAGCGAGTTCCTCATCGTTTCCGGGGGGCTCAGCGACCCCCGCGACGCCGTCGTCGCCGTGCTCCTCGTCTTCGTTCTGCTCGCCACCCTAGGGCTGACCTGGTTTTCCTCCCAGACCATGCTGACGCCATCGCCCGAGGGGACGATCCGGGGGGAGACGAGCGTCTGGATCGTGGGTGCGATGCTCGTGGGTCTCGGTGCCCTCGCCCTTCTCGGCGTCCATCCTCCCGGACAGCTGTCTGATTTGCTGACCCGCGCTGCCCACGAGCTCGGGAGTGGGAAGTGAACACGACCACGATGGGCACGCCAGTCGAACCGCACCAGCTGGCGGGGTCGGTGGCCGATCAGATCCGGGACGGTGGTCGTTTCGCCGGACTGGTGGCGACTGCACGAGACGACGGGTCAACGGAGTTGTGGGCTCTGGTGGCCCGGAGCGGAAGGCTGGAGATAACGGAAGCCCGACTCGCCCCGACACAGTCGAGCTATCCAGCCCTCACGCCGCTCGTTCCCGCCGCCGCCTGGTACGAGCGCGAAATACGGGACCTATTCGGAATTATTCCAACCGGCCATCCGCGGCTCGACCCGCTCGTGCTGCCACTTCCCGCCAACGTGGAGCGCCCGCGGCCAGGTCACCGCCACGCGCCTGGTTGGCTGGAGCCCGACACTTCCCCGTTACCCGGACATGTGAGCGGCGAAGGCGTCTTCACCATCCCGTACGGACCGGTGCGTTCAGGGGTTTTTGAGAGCGTCGAGTACCTGGTCGAGACCTCCGGCGAGGAGATCCCTCACCTCCGCACCCGGGTGTACCAGAAGCATCGCGGACTCGATCGCCGCTTCGCCGACTTGACCGTCGACGATGCCGTGTTGTTGGCCGAGCGGGTGGAGGGGACGAACTCTGTCGCCCACGCAGTGGCGTTCTGCCAGACAATCGAGCATCTCGCCGGCATCGAACTGGCCCGACCGGCGGAGCTCATCCGCGTCGTGCACGCCGAGCTCGAACGGATCGCAGCCCACCTCGATTCGATCATCCGCCATACAGAGGGCGCCGGCCAGGCCGTCGCCTACGCCAGGATGTCCCGCCACAAGGAAGAGATCCAGCGTCTGCGAGCGCGGCTCTGCGGACATCGTTTCGGCCGTGGGGTCGTTGTCCCGGGTGGCGTCACCGGTGGACTCCAGCAGGACCCGGGGTCGGCACTGGACGACCTGAACCGATTGGAATCTGCCATCGACGACGACGCCGGGGCGTTGATGGCGACATCGTCGTTCCTCGACCGGCTGCGGGGAACCGGACCTCTCCCTCGTGATCTCGTCGCCGTCCACGGCGCTCTGGGGCCTGTTGCTCGAGGCTCGGGCCTGGTGAATGACGTCCGGGTGGCCCGCCCGTACGGTGCCTATCGCGACCTCGTCTTCCAGCCGGCCGCCGGTTACGAGGAGGGCGACGCCTTGGACCGCCAGCACGTCCGCTTGTTCGAGATACAACAAGCATTCCACCTCCTGGGCCAAGCGCTCGACGAGCTTTCGAGAACGCGAGCGGCACCACCCAATACCCAGATGCCCCCTCTCAGTGGATTGGCCGTCTCCTCGGTCGAAGCGCCTCAAGGAGAGCTCATCTACGTGGTCGAGATGGAGCGGGGACGCATCGTCCGGGTCAAAGCCCGCACTGCCTCGTTTCACAACCTTCCTTTGTTCCCGCAGTCCTTCCGGGGTGACATCTACACCGACTTCGTCTTCATCGAAGCGAGCTTCGGTATCTCCATCGCCGGGGTGGCGGGCTGATGGTCTGGGTCTTCCGTGGGCTCCGTGACGGCATCGTGACGACCGGCTACCCGAGACGTCCCGACGGTTACGGTGCCGGCTTTCGAGGTGTCGTCTCGGTACTCCCCGATGGTTCTGCTGGGCAGAACGACAGGGGCCACTGGCCGGAAGACGGGCAACGAGAGACGGCTGCCCTCTGTCCGACGGGAGCCATCGACACCGGAGTCGGCCCGGTCGGTCGTTCGACCGTGGGCGTCGACCGCGGGAGGTGCATCCTCTGTGGTCGCTGCGTGGCCAACCGTCCCGAACAGTTCGCCTTTTCGGCGTCGGTGGAGGCCGCCGCCATCGACCGTTCCGCCCTGGTGGTGCCCCACGTCGCCGACAACGAGGAGTCCCTTGCTCGGCTGCGTACAGAGCTTCATGGCCGGGTCAGGTCGCTCCGTCGATCGGTGCACATCCGCCACGTCGATGCCGGCTCCGACGGATCCGAAGAATGGGAGATCGCGGCACTGGCCAACCCCATCTACGACGTCCAGCGTCTCGGCATCTATTTCACCGCGTCCCCCCGTCACGCCGACATCTTGCTGGTGACCGGGACGGGCACGGCAGGAATGTCCGGACCCCTGCAGCGAACGTTCGAGGCCATGCCGGCGCCGAAAGTGGTCATCGCGGCCGGCACCGACGCCATCAGCGGCGGGCTCGTCCATCCCACCTACGCCAGCGGTCCGGGGATCGGGTCCATCCTGCCGGTCGACGTCTGGATCCCCGGTTCACCGCCCAGCCCCTTTACCCTGCTGCACGGGATCCTTGTCGGAATCGGCCTATTGCCCGAGGCGGAGCTGGCCGGATGACCGACACCCTGCTGCTGGCGGCCGCCATTATCTGGGCGGCCGGCGCCGCCGTGGATCTTTCGGTGGGGGCTGATCGGTGGCTGCCAAGAGTGACCCCGCTCGTCGGTGCTCTGGTCGGGAGCGTGCTGATCACCGTCGCCGGGGTGCGCATGGACGTGGGGTCAACATCCGTTGTCAACCTCGGTTCCACCTTGGGTGTGGGGGAGACAACGCTTCGTCTCGATCCCCTCGCCGGCCTGTTTCTCACGTTGGTGGGCGGGTTGGGCGCCGTCGTTTCGTGCTGTCTGATCAGCTGGGCGACGCCTGAGGGGAGGGTTCGGGGTCGTGGCATGGCCACCGGTTACCTCATCATGCTCGGCGCGGTCATGGTCATCCTCGTCGCCGGGGACGCGTTCACCTTCCTGTTCGGCTGGGAGGCCCTGACTCTGGCCTTCTACATCCTTGTCGGCATCCGCCGACGAGACGCGGCCGAGGCGCGGGCCAGTTGGGCCACACTCGGTGTCGGCAAGCTGAGTGGGGCGGCCCTCCTCTTTGGCTTCCTGATCCTCGCCGGCCGAGCCCACAGTGACGCCTTTTCGGCGTGGTCGACGGTCCCCGGTGGTGCGCCTCGCGACGCCGCCTTCGCATTGATCGTGCTGGGCTTCGGGGCGAAGGCCGGACTCGTCCCCTTCCAGGTGTGGTTGCCCATCGGGTATCCCGCTGCGCCGGGTCCGACCCGGGCCGCCATGGCCGGGGTGGCTGTCAACGTCGGCTTCTACGGACTCTGGCGATTCCTCGGAATCCTGGGACACCCACCCATGTGGCTGGCAGCCGCAGTTCTCATCGTCGGCGGTGTCACTGCCCTCCTCGGCATCGTCTTCGCCGCGGTGCAGGGCCGAGTCAATCGCGTCATCGCCTATTCGAGCGTGGAAAACGCCGGGGTCATCCTGGTCGGCTACGGCGTCGGCCTGGCCGGCGCGGCGACACACCATGCAGCCGTCATGGCCATCGGCCTGGTTGCCGCCAGCCTCCAGGTTCTGGCCCATGCCGTGGCCAAGTCCTCATTGTTCGCCTCGTCTGCTTTCTTCGAGACGGATTTCGGCACGGACAATCTCGAAGCGCTGCGAGGTGTCGGTCGGCGGGACCGCTGGAGTGCCACGACCTTTGCCGTCGGGGCGACGACCCTGGCCGGGCTGCCGCCGACCATCGGCTTCGTGTCGGAATGGTTCATCCTCGAAGCCCTGCTGCAGGAGTTCCGTGTCCATGTTCTCGCCCTCCGGCTGGCCATGGCGTTGGCCGGCGCACTCGTGGCGTTGACAGTCGGCGTTGCCCTCCTGTGCTTCATCAGGTTGGTCGGTCTTCTCGTGCTGGGTCGGCCGGCCCGCCGGGGGCAAGCACCAATGGCGATTGACGGCGGCGCAACTGGACGAGTCGGGCTCTTCGTGATGGCGCTGTCGTGCCTTGGTCTCGCCGCGGCGGCCCCCTGGGTGGTCCGATTCATCGCCGACGGCCTGGCGCCGGTGGTGCCGCACTCGATCACCATGGGAGCCCTCAAAGCTCCCTGGGTGCTCCAACCGGTGTTTTCCGACTTCTCAATCCTCTCGCCCTCGTGGTTGTTCGTGGTGCTTCCCATCGGGCTCCTCACGGTCGCCGTACTCGCGCTCGTGCTTTCGGGCGGAAGTCTGTTACGGGTTCGCCGGGTGCCGCCGTGGCGCTCGGCGACTGCAGGCGTGGCCGGACCGGATAGCTACAGCCCATTCGGATACGCGAACGTGCTGCGCCACATCCTCGCCAACGTGCTCGGATCTCAGCGATACACCTCCAGCACCGAGGCCCACTCGGCCACGGATCAACTCGATGTCGAAGCCGATCACGCCCATATCGAGGTGCATACGGAAGTGGTGGAGCCTGTCGAGAGCTACCTCTATCAGCCTGCAGGAGCGCTCTGGCTCTGGTTGGCTCGCGGTGCCAAGCGTTTGCAATCGGGACAGCTGGCTACCTACGTGAGCTACATGCTGGTGGCCCTACTCGTTCTTCTGGCCATCGTCGCGGCCATGAAATAGGACAAGACGCCGTCGCCTGGGGGCAATGTGTGAGAAAGGCTGAACCGGACCAGACGGATCCTGGTGGGTCTCGACGGATCCGGATCGGGCGTCGGACTGTCCGCCAATCCGACCAGGAGGTTATTCGAGGACTCCGGCGCCCACTTCAGCCGAGGCCAGTTGGCCCACGTCGAGGAGTCCCTCGCCGACCTCGTCGCTCACGGACTGCTCGGCGTGGACGTACCTGTCGCCGCGCAGCCACGAGGCCACCGCGGCCACCAAGGTGATGGCAGCCGCGAAATCGAAGGCCAACCGGAGCCCGACTTGGAACGACGACGAGATGAGCTTGGGGAAGAACGTCCGACCGGTGACGTAACTCTCCCTCGCCGGCCCGAGCGCGGCCAGGACATGGTGGGGGACTTCGGTCTGGATGGGATTGAAGCCCAAAAAGGCAGCGAAGAGTGATCCGATCGGGGGCAGGTGAGCGACCCTCTGGGCCTGGTCAGCCGGTACCCCTTGGGCGATGAGGCCCTGGGCCAGGTGACCGGGCAACGACGACACAAGACCCAACGTGACAATGGAGAAGAAGATGCCGATCGAGAGCACCTGGGCCGAGTTCATGAACGTTCCGTTCATGCCCGCACCTGCCCCTCGCTGGTCTGGCGGAAGGCTGTTCATGATCGCGGTCTGATTGGGCGTGGTGAACATGCCGGCGAAGATCGAATAAAAGAAGAGGATGGCAGCGAAGTCGACATAGTTGAAATCCATGGGAAGGACCTCGAGGAGGAGGAAGCACACGACCGACCCACCAAGACCGATCGTCGAGATCCCCCTGGCTCCGTAGCGGTCGGCGAGAATTCCGGAGACCGGGCCGGAGATGAGAAACCCCACGGTGAGCGGGACGAGGGCGATTCCCGCCCACAGCGGGGTCCGGGCAAAGTCATAGCCGTGCTCCGGCAGCCAGATGCCCTGGAGCCAGATGATGAGCATGAACTGCAGGCCGCCTCGTCCCATGGCCGAGAGGAAGGAAGCGAGCACGCCGGTGGCGTAGGCGCGAATGCGGAACAGATCGAGGTGGAACATCGGGTTCTCGACCCGTCGCTCGATGGCAACGAAGACGCCGAGCATGAGCAAGCCCCCGAACGAGCAGGCCAGGACGAAGGGGCTGGTCCAGCCCATGGTGTGGCCACCGTAGGGGAGCAGGCCGTAGACCACCCCGATGAGCACGGCGATGAGCCCCACGGCGAAGGTGGCATTGCCCCACCAGTCGATTGTGGTGTGCTCCCGAACTCCGTTGTCCTTGAGCTTGAGATAGGCCCACACCGTCCCAAAGAGGCCAAAGGGGACGGACACCAGAAAGACCAGGCGCCACTCCACGGGAGCAAGGAGACCCCCGAGGATGAGACCGATGAAGGAGCCGGTCACGAGAGCCATGCCGTTGATGCCCATGGCCCTGCCCCGCTCGTCCGACGGGAAGGCGTCGGTGATGATGGCACTGGCGTTGGCGAAGAGGAAGGCACCGCCGACACCCTGGCCAACCCGCATCAGGATGATCCACAGGGCCGCGCCCGTCCCGGTCATCCAGGTCACCGACAGGAGGATGGAGAAGACGGTGAATATGGCGAATCCGAGGTTGTACATGCGAACCCGGCCGTACATGTCCCCGACTCGACCCAGGCTCACCACCAGGACCGCCGTGACCAGCAGGAAGCCCATGAAGGTCCACAGGAAATACGACGTGTTGCCGGGGGCGAGTGGTTGGAGCTTGATCCCCCGGAATATGTCCGGCAGGGAGATGAGCAAGATGGACTGGTTGATGGTCACCATCAGGATGCCGAGCGTGGTGTTCGACAGCGCGATCCATTTGTAGCGATCGCGCTGAGGCAGCCCGGCCGGCCCGGCGGGGGGAGATGTCAGCTGGCCGATCGTCATCCTGCCGGCGTCAGGTACTGGGCGAACCAGTCGAGGGTGCGTTGCCAGGCATCCTTGGCGGCGGCTTCGTTGTAGGAGGGACGGGCGTCGCAATGGAAGCCGTGCTCCGCATCCGGGTAGCGGACGACCTCGGTCGGCACCGGTGCGTTACCGGCCGCTTCACGAAGGGCCTCCACCTCCTCGACTGGGATTCCCTGGTCCATGTCACCGAAAAGCCCGATCCACGGGGTGGCCAGCCCCGGAGCGAGTTGGATGAGCGACGGCATCCCGAACCGTCCCTCTTGGATGCCGCCCCCATAGAACGTCACCGCCCCTCCTAGGGAATAGCGAACCGCGGCTCGCAAGGTGACGGTTCCACCCATGCAAAACCCCACTACCCCAGTGGACGGGGATTCGAACCCGGCGGCCGCGAGGTACGACAGGGTGGCATCGAGGTCGGCAAGGAGATCCGTCTCGGTGAGGGCGGCCATGTGCGGCATGACCTTCTCGATGTTCGGATATTCGAGCACCGGATCACCGCTCCGATGGAAGAGGTGAGGAGCGGCGGCCCGGTAGCCCTCGGCGGCGAAGCGCTGGCAGACGTCCTCGATGTGGTCGTTCACGCCGAAGGCCTCTTGGACGACCACCACCGCACCCCGGGCGGATCCCTGGGGCTGGGCGTCGAAGACGGGCATCCGGCCGCCCGCGGAGTCGAGCATCACCGTCTTCGTCATCGCTTCACTCCTGACCTCGGGGAACGGCGTCGATTCGAATCAAATCACTATATAGTGTCCCTATGAATGACCCCCCCGTCGCCGCCGAGCGGGAACTGGCAGAGGAGCTCGGAGCAGTCCTGGCCCGGCTGTACTCCTTCTTGCGGCGAACGATCTTGCCGAGGGAGATGAGCCTGACGCAGGCGCTGGCGCTGGGCACACTTCGAGATCTGGGGCCACAGCGGATCACAGACCTGGCCGAGCTCGAAGGGGTGAGGCAGCCGACGTGCACTGGGCTCATCAACACGATGGAGGAGGACGGTTGGGTTGTGCGTCGGGTCGACGTGTCCGACCGTCGGGCCGTCATGGTCGAGCTCACCCCGAAAGGTCGAGACGTGCTGCAATCGATCACTGACGCCCGCTCTGCCCTGCTCAGTGGATACTTGTCGGCCTTGTCGACAGCCGAGCGGGATGCGCTGGCTGCTGCCCTTCCGGGTTTCCAGAAGTTGATCGACGTAGGCGTCGAGACGGTGTCGGTGTAGACGCCTTAGCGGTCCGAGTGCGGTCGACAGCCGCCTGGCTACGGTATTCCCCGAGGGGTCCAGACAGGGGGTGTGATCTGGTGCCGACGCGACGGGAGCTGCTGAAGGGCGGTGGAGGCGCTGTGCTCGCCGGCCTGGTGGCGACGACCGGCTCCAACGGGGCAGCGGCGGCGACACCCGGTAGCCCCGCCTCTGTGGCCGCGTCCGATTCAGCACCAACCGCACCCGGGTTCCGCCCTGGTGGAGCAGGCCCCCTTTACTGGAGCACCTACGGCTACGAATTCTTGACGAACACCCTCATACCCGAGGACGTCTGGAAGACCAACGTCGACTGGGTGGCGGCGACCTTCCGCGATTACGGCTACACGATGGTCTGCACCGACGGTTGGATCGACGACACACAACGGATCACACCGCACGGCTACATCGTGAGCCAGGCCGACGACTGGGAGCACGACTGGGCCTGGTGGGCCAACTACTTGAAGTCCAAAGGTCTCGAGCTCGGCGTCTATTACAACCCCTTGTGGGCCACCAAGTCGGCGGTCACGAACCCATCCGTCACGGTCATCGGTCGGCCTGACATCAAGGTGGCCGACATCGTCAACCCCGGCGACTATTTCGATGGAGGCGGGCGCCTGCAATGGGTGGACACCACCCGGGACGGGGCCGAGGAGTACGTGAAGGGCTACGTCGAGTACTTCCACCAACTCGGCGCCGTGTTCCTTCGCATCGACTTTCTGGCCTGGTACGAGGTGGGGTTCGACCAGAGCGAGGGCACGGTGGGAGTGGCCCACGGTCGAGACTCCTATCTGCAGGCGCTTGAGTGGATGCGGGAGGCGGCCGGCGACATGCAGCTGAGCCTCGTGATGCCCAACCTGTTCGACCACGGGTCCGGAGAACGTCAATACGGCGACCTCGTCCGGATCGACAACGACGTCAGCGTCGGTGCCTGGTACGACTTGAGTGAGGGCCGCCAGACATGGCAACCCGAGTGGTCCCAATGGAACAGCCCGTTCCTCGGGCTCACCGGTTTCGCCGACATCTCCGGTCGGGGTCAGGTGATCCTCGACGCTGACCCGTTGATCATCCAGTCGTTCGCCAACGACGGCGAGCGTCAGAGCGCGATCAATCTCTTCACCTTGGCCGGAGCCCCGATCGCCATCACCGACCGCGTCGACACGATCAAGGACAAGGCGCACTTTTTCCAAAATCAAGAAGCGCTGGCGATGCGAAAGGCCGGACTGGTCGGCAAACCCGTCTTCAACAACAGCCACGGATTCGACTACGACCCCTCCAGCCGAGACCCGGAGCGCTGGATCGGCCAGCTGCCCGATGGTAGCTGGGCGGTGGCCCTGTTCAACCGGGAAGACGGCCCAGGCAACGTAACCAAGTCAATCGACTTCTCTGCCGTGCTCGGCATTACCAGTCCGGCAGCGGTACGCGACCTCTGGGCCCATGAGGACCTGGGGTCTATGACCAGCTACCAGGTGAGTCTGGCGCCCCATGCCTCGGTCCTCCTGTCGGTGGTGCCACAAGGTCCTGCCCAATTTCAGGCCGAGGTTGGGGCCTGGACAGGATCGGCCCGGTTCGAGAACACATTTGGCGGCCACAAAGGCATGGGCTACGTCACCGGACTCGATACCGAGGGAAGCAGCGTGGCCGTGGCCATCTTGGTACCGAGTGCCGGCAGTCGCCGAATCCTGAGCCGCGTGGCCAACGCCACGGGCAGTCCGTCAACACTGACCGCACGTGCGCTCGACCCGGTGACCGGCCATCTCCACGGCACGGCCACGCTTTACGTGCCGAGCACGCCGGTCTGGACCTCGTGGCAGACCGTGCCCGTCTCTCTGGCCATGGCGGCGGGCACGAACCTGGTGCTGTGGAGTGTCGAGGCGTCCGATCACGGCGCGGTGAATCTCGACTCCCTCGCCCTGGCCTGAGGTCCGGCTGGTCGGTCGGCAGCGATCAGCATCGTGCCGCGTTCGTGCGACTACGCACACAGAGCCTGTCGACGCGGGGACGTGATGACCGGGGCCATCTCCTCGAGCCCTCATGCGCACCGCGGCCATCGGTGACGTCCAGACAGACCCGTCCTCCAGCCGGTGTCTCGTCGCCGGATGAAGAGGTCGAGGAACGAGAACCCTCGGGCGGGGAGTCAGGCCCACTCAACACCGTGAGTGAGTAGACGGACCCTCAGGCGCTCCACCCGCATCCACGGTCACGGACGGTGACGATGGTGCAAGCCGTGCTTGACAGGGTCCTGATCACCTGTCTTTACCACTTCGCTGAGAGCCGGGGCGACCGGGACGATGGGGTGATAAAAGGGGGTCGCATGATGACCTTTCCTACCCGCCAACCTCCGCTGGAACCGGTCCGGAGCCGCACTCTCATACTCAGAGCGGCGGCGGCCACGGTGATCTTCACGGTTGCCGCCCTCACCCTTACCGTTGAGTTGCCTGCCGCGGCTGGAGCGTCGGCTGTCACTGCGGACACCTCGGGGGCCCCGTCCGTACGGGTTTCGGGCAACCAGCTGATCGACGGGAGCGGCAACCCCATTCGACTCATCGGGGTCGATCACAGCGGGTCCGAGTACGCGTGCGTGGACGGAGCGGGCTTCTTCAGCCCGACCAACTCCGACACGCCGGCGGCCATCGCCACCATGAAGAGCTGGGACATCAACGCCGTTCGGGTCCCGCTCAACGAGGACTGCTGGCTCGGCATCAACATGCCCTATCCGCAATACGGCGGGGCCGCCTATCAGTCCGCCATCGTCAACTACGTGAACGACCTCAACGCCGCCGGCCTGGTGGTGATCCTCGACCTTCACTGGAGCGCCCCGGGGACGGAGACAGCGGTGGGTCAGGCGGTGGCGGCCGACGAGAGCCACGCCCCTGCCTTCTGGTCATCGGTCGCCGGCACCTTCAAGGGTGACCCGGGAGTCGTCTTCGATCTCTTCAACGAGCCCCAGAACGTCCCCTTCACCTGCCTGGTCAGTGGTGGTTGTACCGTCGACGGGTTCGAGGTTGCCGGCTACGACCAGCTCATCAGCGATGTGCGGTCCACCGGGGCGACCAACGTGATCATGGTGGCCGGTACGAACTACGCCACCGACCCGGTCGGGTTCGAGACGGATATGCCCTATGACCCGCTCGGCCAGCTGGCCATCTCGGTCCACGTGTACAGCTTCAACGCGGACAACACTCCGAGTAGCTGGGACCAATGGCTGACCCTGATGCAGAAGGTGCCTTTCGTGACCGGGGAGCTCGGCGAGAACGACTGCACGTCTAACTTCATCGACGCCTATATGACGTGGGCCGACGCCCACGACGTGTCCTACCTGGCATGGTCCTTCAACGTTGGAGCCTGCGACTCACCGTCGCTCATCACCGACGACAACGGCGACCCCACCCCCTACGGCGCCGGGTACAAGGCCCACCTGGCCGCTCTTGCCGCTATCGGCCCGCCCGGCTCTGCTCCCCCGCCCGGGTCTGCCGGCCAGACCGGCTCCGGACAGACCGGCCAGACCGTTCCCGCCACGGGCATCACCTCGTTGCTCCCCAGCCTCTCGGGCGATGGCTACGCCGAGATTGCCGACAACGGCGCAGTCGTCCCCTTCGGCGACGCCATCGATTTCGGATCGATGGCCGGCATCCCGCTCAGCCGACCGGTGGTCGGGGCGACGACCACCTCCAACGGCGGGGGCTACTGGCTGGTGGCCTCGGACGGGGGCATCTTCAGCTTCGGGGACGCCGCCTTCTACGGCTCCATGGGTGGTCATCCCCTCAACCAGCCGATCGTGGGCATGGCCGCGGCACCCAACGGCGGGGGCTACTGGGAGGTGGCGTCCGACGGGGGCATCTTCAGCTTCGGCGACGCCAGCTTCTACGGCTCGATGGGCGGTCATCCCCTCAACCAGCCGATCGTGGGCATGGCGTCGACGCCCAACGGCGGGGGCTACTGGTTGGTGGCCCGCGATGGTGGCATCTTCAGCTTCGGCGACGCCAGCTTCTACGGCTCGATGGGCGGTCATCCCCTCAACCAGCCGATCGTGGGCATGGCGTCGACGCCCAACGGCGGGGGCTACTGGTTGGTGGCCCGCGATGGTGGCATCTTCAGCTTCGGGGACGCCGGCTTCTACGGCTCGATGGGCGGTCATCCCCTCAACCAGCCGATCGTGGGCATGGCGGCGGCACCCAACGGCGGCGGCTACTGGGAGGTGGCCTCCGACGGGGGCATCTTCAGCTTCGGGGACGCCCCCTACGAGGGATCGATCCCCGGCCTCTGAGTGGGCCGGGGGGCCTGAGCCCCCCTCCGGCCGACCGCCATCGCCGCTGACCCTGCGTTCCGGCTGTCCCTTCGATGAAAAAGGGCACCCCGTCCCGCCCTGGCGCGTGGCCCTGAGCAGCGGCCCCACCTCTCAGGCAGCCGCAGATCGGCTACCAGGAGCGGGTGGGCTGGGCCATGCTCATCGGGCCTTCTGCTCACCTCGACACTCGTCGACTGGCGGAGCGGGTGGGCTGGGTCCCGACCCAGTCCCTCCCCACTAACCCTCTGAGCTCGGATCTGGCGGGGAGCCCGAACGTATCAATTCATGATCGAGCAAAAACCGATCCACGTCCGGATGAATGTCGTCCGGGATCTCTGTAAACCAGCCTGATGCAGATGCCTCCACATTGTGTGTGGGCACACCGGTAAATCGGTCGACGCGAAACATCAATGCCACAAGCGAATCGATACCCTGGTAGTAGTGGCTTCGGTATTCCACATACCCAAGAAAGTCTGCCGTCAAGATATCGATGTTCAGTTCCCTCCGGCCGACTCGCCTCACCGCTTCCAACAACGTCTCGCCGTAATAGACCGTGCCGCCTGGCACGCACCATTGTGTACAGGGTTCGATGGCCCTCTTGGTCAACAAGATGGCGCCATGATCGTTCGTTAGCAGAACCTCTACCGAAAGCCGCGGGACCTTTGAATATATCGAGTCAAACTCGCTCTTGGTCAAAGGGAATTCAGCGTCCGCGTCCACAGCCCTCTCCAAACTGGGTTGGTCTTCGGACCGCCTATTCCCTGCCGATGTCACGATGTGTCTCTCCCACCAGCCTTTTGCCGATCATGTGCCTGCGAACCGCTATTGCTCAACGAGGGTAACCGCGGAGTCCGGCGCCTCTGAGCTCCGTCTTGCGCAACGGGATGACCTGCAACGTGGAGGAACATACCGAAACTCGCGGGGACATCCTGACGCCGCGCTGGCCAGGTCCCTCGAGGTCCGGGCGTCACGGGCTCGATCGTGTCGCACGGAACTATTGGCAGTGACGGAGTTGTTAGCCGAATGATGGAGGGTCAAGGGCAGTTACTTAATGGAAGATTTGACCTGTTGCATGAGACCGCACTGATGAGCTGGGGTGTTAGGTAAATCGCGCACTGCGGATGCAGAAGGTAGGGATGTGGGGTGCTGGTGGCAAGTCTGGATTGCATGCGTAATAAGGATGACAGACCGGCGCGGCCCGAGGGTTGATGACACCGCGACACGGCGCGAATGCGGGATAATTGGCATATGACGGCTCAGTTGGTCTGCCATTGCGGGCGTGAGATAAAGCGGCCGCAGCAATTCGGGTTCGAAAATCGTCTCAACACGCTGTGTTACGCGTGCGCGAAAGCCCGCTGCGACGAGTCCACCGAAGTGTGCCCTTACGCCGGCGATGGCTCAGGCTTCGAGCAAATGTCGCCCGAGGAGGAGCGGGATAAGGCAATTGCATTCGCCCGCGAGATCGATGAACAACGAGCACTTGCCCACGGGTCGAGCCAGCAACAATCCCGTAGGACCGACTAGCCCAGAATGGGCCGACCTCGGCGCAGCGTTTGGGCCCAGAACCATCCCGTCGTCGAGTTCACCATGTGATGACCGGCTGATCTTGGCCGTGGCGTCGCAGTCCTGAGGGACCGTCAGCCGACGGGCTCGTCAACCTGTGCCAGGAGTCGGATGAAACCTGTCGTTGGGGTCGTCGTCCCCAGTTCGGATGGCCGAGGATCTCGCCACCGAGGACCGCGAACGGGTGTGGGCGAGGGATCAATGCCCACAGAATGGCGACGGTTGTTGCCAGATGGACGATCGCCCCCGTCATGGTCGAAGCAACCCAATCGAACTCGGGGGGCGGTCACCTCAGGCGAGGGGCACGCAATCAGTCCTGACGTAGGACCTAGACGAGGGCGACAGGTCCGGTGCTGAGCAGCTCTTCGAGCCGCCGGTGAATGAACGCATGATCGTCCACAAGCGGATTGTGCCGGCGGCCGAGGCGGTGGATGCGTCGTATCCGCTCCGAATCGAGTTGCTCGATCGAGTGCTGCAACAGTGCTTCTGAGGCCCTGCGGAGAAGGTCTCCGATCACTCGATCGTTCTTCTTCACTCGGCAGGCGTCGGTCAGCTTCGAAAGACGGTCGTCGAGGTCTTCGCAAAAGACATCAGTCGTCTCGAAGAAGTCGACGGACGAACCGAGTACAGGTGTCGGCGCCGCCGACATGGCTTCTGCACAGTTCACGAGCGGGCTGACCTCTCCCGCGGTCATCGGATCGTAGGTACCTGGGTAGGCCTCGGCCTCATAACCAGCTGGGTATCCGGTGAAGACGATGGGAGCCAAGGAGCGGGGTGCCGAGGCAAGGTAATCGAGCGTCAGTTCGAGCAAGTCTATGGGTGGCCAACCGAGGTCCCTGAGAGCCACGATCCGTGACCGGCCTGATTCGCCCACGATTCCCGCAACCATGAGCAACTGAAAGCACTCGAGCGCCGACTGGACCGGAAGCTGAACGAGAGGGGAATGGAGACGGATGGGTTCATCGCCATCGATCCATTTGAGGATGTTCTGGGCAACCAAGCTGTTGTCGACGACGTGGGTGAACCGGGCACAGCTCACTTTCATGCCGTCGTACTTCTTGGCAGCAGCGGCCGCCTGGTACTCGACCAGTTTCTTGGTGGCCGCATAGACATCCCGGGTGAAGAAGCGGACGGCCTTGCCGGTGCTGGCAATCACCACGGATGCCACCCCGGCTGCCCCGGCTGCGTCGAGAACAACCTGAGTACCGAGGTTGTTGGTGGACACCGTCTGGTCCACCCATTGTTCCGCGAGGGCGGGGTTCCTCTGAGCTGCCAGGTGAATGACCAGATCGGGGCGGAAATCCGCCATGAGCTCTGTCATTCGCGGCGAGTTGCGCACATCCCCGGAGACGTAGGTCACACGATCCAAACGGGAATGAGTGGCGGGACGCCGCCGAGCCACCGAAAGGAGGTTGGCGTCCGGGAGCTCGCCGACGAGATGCGAGAGTACACAATGACCGACGCATCCCGTGCCGCCAGTGACCAGTACTCGGTTCCAGGTCGGCAGTAGGTCGTCGCCGTACCCGGGAATGCAACGCTCTTGGGTCGACTCGAATCGAAACCGCTCGGAATCTGGACTGTCTCGGTGACTGACCAGCTCCCCAGTGAGCTTTTGCAGTTCCTCCAAATCGTCGCTGGGACAAAGTCCGAGAATCTGATCAATGAGGTCAGCCTTAGCCATCATTCATTCCGCCCTTCCAGAGTGACCATGATGATCGCGGCGTCGTCCCGCCGCCCTGTGTGTTCTGTGGTTCTATGACAGGCCGCTGCCGGGCGTGTCGACGGACATCGGGGTCGATGGGCGGTCCGACCTCCGCCGTCCTTCCTGGTCATATCGCCTCGCTACGGCTGACTCATTGGCTAGTAGTGATTTACCTCGCTGCCGAGAGGGGCCGCAAGTGCGGTCAACGGAATGTCACCGGGTCGTCACGAACAGTGTCCTAATCCTCTCTCCGGCACCCGGAAGCGCTGGTGCATCGAGGAAAGGCGCATCTTGGGCCGGCGTCGGCTCCCTACGGTCGGGCGACGGAATGTGAAGGAAGCGATTGTTGATTTAACCGGTCGGGTTTCGGGGCACCCGGGAAGTGGCGTCCCGCCCGTTCGGTCTCGCCGCTCGGTCGTCCATTCTGGACATAGTGGCCGGTGTTTATCGACCAACTTTCTCCCATTGATTTTGCTCTAACCCCTGTTCGTTTGAGCGTTCACCCCGCTCTGACCCGAGCCCACCGGCGGTTGGCGCCCTTCCGACGGCAGGCAATCTCTGCGCCGAAGGAGGGTCGGCGAGTCGAAGCATCTCGGAGCGTCCGGTCACCGCTCCGGTGGAAAAGATGAGGAGCCTCCGTCAGGTCCACCACCGCCAGGACACCGCCGGATGATCGTCGGCACCACGTCAGGGGACGAGCTCGACCTGATGCGGTCGACGGCCGACCGGAGAGCTCCTGGCGGCTTCAGGCATCGAGATGCTGACCGGCTGGGTGCTCGACCAAGTGTGGGCCTCCCCGCCCGCCGCTGAGTTCCGGTCGGGCCGCGACCGCGGGCCTCCAGGTCCTCTCACAGGGCGGCCTCGGACCACGCGGGGTGCGCCTCGACCCCGGGCGGGATGCCGACGTCACGGGCCTGGGCCATGAGCCTGGCGACCCACTTGCCGGCGCACCGCCGACCCTGGTCTTGAGGACCGCATCGGGGTGGACTCCGGGAGAGCCCGACGAGCGACGAGATCCCGTGATGCCATGGGATCGGACCAATGCCACTCTCGGTTACAAACCCCTCACAGCCGGTGCATGGAGTTGCACGAGGCGTGACCTGGGGGGATCCTGTTGCAGTACAGGGACGATAGAGGCGGGCCTGTGGAGCAGACCATTCGTCGAGTCTCGATCATCGGGGCGCCTCGAGCGAGGCCGGAGATTCAGCTTGGGGCATGTCCGGCCGGGTCGCCGACAAGGGGCCATTTTTGGGGCATCCCTCCTCTGGTCCAGGTCCCCTTCGAGTCCGTCGGGTCTCGAAAGGCCTCCGATGACGGCTGGGCTCGTTGCCGAGCTGTGCCCATCTCGGGTCCCGCCCTTGCCGGAGCTTGGCCGGCTTCCTTTTGGCCTCCTCGAGGAGCCGCCCGCCATTCCGGATTCTCCTTTCCCCAAGGCGAGGCTGCGGTACCCATGCGGCTAGGTAGCGGACGGGTCGCCCCTCACCTGTCGTCGGCCGAGCAGCCACCGTCGGTCGACGCCAGTCGGTCGGGCCAGAGTCCATCGGCACGGCCGGTATGACCGTCACCTCACCGCCTTTCGTTCCCACCAGGTCCGATCGATCGGATGACGAGCGGCCAACGTCGGAGAGCCGACCCGAAGGCGAGCGCGGGCCGGCTCGGTCCCGCAATTGGGCCATCAGTCTCAGGCAAGCCCTATTGCGTCCCACCTCCTTGGTGGTCATGGCGTCGATGGTGGTTGGCACCGGGATCCGGTTGGATGTGCCCCGGGGCCTCTGGCTGGACGAGGCGATCAGCGTGTCCGAGGCCCGGATGCCCTATCTCGCCATGATCCACCGGTTGGCCACCAGCGACGTCCATCCTCCCCTCTACTTCTCCATCCTTTGGCTGTCAGGCCGACTCATCGGCTTCGGTGACTTTGCCGTAAGGGTGCCGTCGATCATCTTCGGGGTCCTCTTGGTCCCGCTGGTCTACCTGCTGGGTAAAGAGGCATACGACCGGAAGACCGGCGCGGTGGCTGCAGTCATCGTGTCCGTCGCCCCTTACGTCCTGTGGTATTCGCAGGAAGCCCGCATGTACGAGCTGTTGATGGTGTTCGGAGTCATCTGCCTCTGGGCCCAACTCCGCATTCTCCATCGCGGTGGGTGGTACCCGTGGGTGCTGTACACCCTGGCCAGCATCGCCATGGTCTGTACCCAGTACTTCGGGATCTGGCAGCTCCTGACCCAACAGCTGATCTTCATCGGCGTCATCGTCTTCCGGTGGCGGCGCGATCAGAAACCGGGTGCGCTCCTCCGTCCGTGGCTGTGCAGCGCGGCGGTGGTGCTCACCGCCCTCATCCCCCTGGGCCTGATGATGAAGGGGCAGTTCGCGAATGCCCAGAATACGGGGCAGGCCTTCCGGGGGGCCGCCGGCGCCAGTCTCAGCGTCTACTCGGTCATCACCAACTTCGGCTATGCCGTCGTGGGCTTCCACTCGACGCCCGTGATGTCCGATCTGGTCTCGCTCTGGCCCTTCGGCATGCTGGCTGCTCTGGTCTTGCTCGGACGTCGCTGCAAGCCGGTCTCCTACCTGCTCGTGGTGATGGTGGTGGTTCCGGTGGCCGCCATGTTCGTCTTGGGCGACCTCAAGGAGAGCCTGGCCGATGTCCGCTACCAGTCCACCATCGTGCCTGTGCTCTTGTTGCTGATCGCTCGCGCCGTCACCTCGCTGGCGACCAGCAAGCGGGCGCTCGGCGTCGTCATGGTCCTGATCGTGGCGGTGATGTCGGTTGCTCTGTTCAATCAGCAGTTCTCCAGTTCGAATCCCCGCCGGTACAATTTCAGAGAGGCCCTCCACCGGGTGGACTCCCAAGCCCGCCCCGGAGACGTCATCCTCTACGACCCGGTCGCGGACGAACTCAACACGGTCGTCAGCTACTACTCACCCAGAGTCAAATCCCGCCCGCTGTCCTCGGCGCCGACTGTCGCGGCCGGTCACACCACCTTCATCGTGGCCAGTGCGATCTTGATGGACGCATCGGACCGTAGAATTTTCTACAGCGCCCTAGGCCACCTCAACTTCCACCGCAAGCACCCGCCCGAGCACTGGGTCTTCCCCAACGTCCAAGTGTGGGTATATCGATGACCATCACCAACGCGGCCATGAGGGAAGACGACGTGCGTCGAGAGCCCGTCGTCGAGATCGACGCAGAACGGTGGACCTCGATCGACCGCCGGCTCCGGTTGCTCCTCCCGATCGGCGTGGTTCTCTCCGTCGGATACCTGCTGTGGCTGCTGTTGCCGCAGCGAGTGGGCAACCCCTATCTGTTCGGCGCCTTGATCACCGCGCAGATATTCAACTTCTTCCAGGGCATCGGCTTCATGTGGACCGTTTGGCCGCGTCGGCGACGCCCTGCCTTTCCGGCGCTGGTCGGGCCGATACCGGACGTCGATGTCTTCATCCCCGTGTACAACGAGCCGCTCGATGTGGTGGCGCCGGTCGTGGCTGCGGCCGGCGCCATCCGCGGTGGCCTGGTGACCGTCTACCTGCTGGACGACGCCGGCCGGCCCGAGCTCGCCGATCTGGCCGACGAGTGGGGCGCCCGCTATATCCACCGGGGCGACAACACCGGCGCCAAAGCCGGCAATCTGAACAACGCACTCGCCTTCGCCGAGTCCCCGTTCGTGGCCATCTTCGACTGCGACCACGTTCCTGACCCCCGATTCCTCGAGGTCACCCTCGGCGGGATGGAGGACCCGGACGTCGCCGTCGTGCAGACGCCCCAGTACTACTCCAACGCCCATACCGGTCGACTGGCAGCGGCGGCTGCGTCCCAACAGGATCTCTTCTTCGGTGCCATCGGCCGGGGCAAGGACACCCTCGGGGCGATGATCTGCTGTGGGACCAACTTCTTGGTACGCCGGGCCGCCCTCGACGAAGTCGGCGGCTTTCCTGTTGAGGGCCTGATCGAAGACGTCGAGCTGTCCATAAAGCTGCAAGAGGCGGATTGGAAGATCGTCTACATCAACGAGGTGCTGGCCCGGGGGCTAGGTCCCGAGGACATGTCCGCGTATGTGAGCCAGCAGCTCCGTTGGGCACGAGGCTGTGTCTACGCCATCCGCCTGGTCATCCGGGGCAACATCCCCGTTCGGATCCGCCTCCAGTATCTGCACTCCTGTCTGTTCTTCCTGTCCGGTTGGACCATCCTCCTCTACCTCTCCCTACCGACCATTTTCATCTTCACCGGCGCCCAGCCCTTCAGCGGGTCCACCTCCACGGAGATGCTCCTGTACTTCGCCCCGTACTACATCATCAGCCTGGTCGTGGTGGCCGTGGCTGGCGGGGGCTCCTACACCTTCGAGGCCTACTGCATGTACATCGCCAACTTCTGGATACACATCGCCGCCACCATCTACGTTGTCACTGGCAGCAAGATGATCTGGGTGGTCACCGCCAAGCAGAGCACGGAGAGACGAGAGCCGGGCAGCGTGGTTCCGGCACTGGCAGTCCTGGGCATCCTGGCGGTGACGGTGGTGTACGGGATCGCCAGCGGATTCACCTCGGCCGTGGCCAACAACCTGGCTTTCGCAGGGGTCTACATGGCGGTCCTGCTGTTCGGGATCTGGCCCGCCTTGGCCAGCGTCCCGGCCCCCAGCGCCGGGCCCGAAACTGACGTCGACGCCCCGGCATTGGAGCCGGCGTGAGCTCCGGGAAGGATCCTGTTGGATCCGGCCCGCCGGAGGGTGGAGCCGTCAAATCGGAAGAAGGAGAGGGCAGGGACCATCCACCGGGCGCGACCCGACGGATGGTCGTCGCCCTGCTTATCGTGGTCCTGATCGTGGCCGCCGTCGCTGCCCTCAGCGTGTCCGGAGCCAGGCACCATCGACGCCCGGCCACGAGCCCGCTCCCGAGCCGGGCCGGCTCCATCATGACCGGAGCCTCCGCCTGATCGAATCGAATTCACGGGCCAGGACGGCGAACATGGCCATGGCCCGACAGCCCCGTCCCGTTGACCCGTCCCGGCTGCGCACTCCCGGCCGACATGCAAAAGCATGAGCCTGCTCCCATACTGAGGGCATGTCGGCGAAATACATTTCAGAACGATCGCGCCGCCGCCGTAAGCGGACCCGGGCATGGCTGGCGGCGGTCTCAGTGGTCGTGCTGGCGACCGTGCTTCTTTGGGTCTCCTTCTCGACCAGCTCTCCGCCAACCGACAATTCGACCTTGCCGCTCGCCAAATCCCTGGCTGTGTCCTTCCTGAACGCGTATTCCGCCTCCGACGGCCGGGTGATCCGTTACGACCAGGGCGGCGACACAGTGAGCGAAGGGCAGGCCTATGGGCTGCTGCTGGCCGTCGCCGCCAACGAGCCCGCCCGTTTCGCCTCGATCTGGACATGGGACAAGGACAATCTCCAGGAGCCCAGCGGCCTCTTTGCATACCATTGGAGCAACGGTGCGGTCGTCGGAACGGGTGCCGCCACCGATGCCGACCTCGACACCGCGTGGGCTCTGGTGCTTGGGGCCACTGCCTTCCAACAACCCGCCTATCTCAAGGACGGGTTGGCGGTCGCCAAAGCCATCCTGGCCAACGAGACCGTGCACAGCAACGGACGTCTGGAACTGGTCGCCGGTCCCTGGGCCCGCACAGCTCCTTACTGGGTGGACCCCAGCTACCTCTCGCCGGAGGCGATGACGGCTCTGGCTACTGCCTCTGGCGATCATCGCTGGACCGAGCTCGCCACCAACAGTCAACGGCTCCTGTACGCCCTCGAGGGCGCAGGGTCCACCCACTCGCTGCCACCTGACTGGGCGCAGCTCTCGCCAACCGGCGACATCGTCGCTTCACCTGCGCCATCTGGCGGCCTGCCCGTTTCCTATGGGCTCGATGCCCAGCGCGTCCCGGTCTGGTATTCCGCCGACTGCAGCGCATCGGGCCGCGCTCTGTCCGCCGTCGAATGGCCCATCATCAAGGGTCTGGCCGCCTCGGGGGCGTATCAGTCCTACACCCTCGCCGGTGCCGTGCAGTCGCAGTACACCAACAACTTGGGGATCGTGGCGTCGGCCGGTTCGGCCGACGCCGCCGGCCATACCGGGCCGGCCCGTGCATTGTTGTCCCTGGCCCGGACGAATGCCGGCAAGACCTACTACGGGGACGCCTGGGTGGCCCTTGGCACCGTGCTGCTGACCACGACATTGCTGTCGCCGTGTCCTCCTGGCCTGAACTCGTGAGTGCCGGCTGGGAACTGGTCCAGCGGTCGGATGACGAGATGGGAATCTCGGCCCCGAGGTCGGTCAGACCTGGTTACCTCTTGAAGATGCAGAGGTCACCGATGGAACCGACGAAGACGTACAGAGGACCCGAGGTCATCAAGGAGCTGTAGCCGAAGTAGTCGCCGCCCATGTCGTCGGCTCCCGACGAGCATGTCGCCGAGCATCCTTTTGGGGCTCTTCCGGTTTCAGTGGGGACGGGTTGAGGCGATTCGAGGTGGCTTGATCGACGTCGGCCACTGCACATTGCCGACGTGGAGCAGCACCCGGAGCCGGTAGTGCTCGAAGTTGGTGAACCCGCGACCGGCCCGCTTGACCTGCTTTGCGCAGAAGTTCATCCCCTCCGTTGGGCCGTTCGAAGCACCGGTGCGATGGTGGTTCAGGATCTCCTCCCGCCAGTGGGAGAGCGTTCGACCGAGGGTGCGGATCTCGGGCACCGAATCGGCGGCACAGCCGGCGACGGCGTTGTCCAGAAGAACGGCGGCGTCAGCATGGTCGTCGACGAGGTAGATGGCGCGGACGGCTTCTTTCGCCAGCCAGGCCCCGAGCACCTCGTCGAAGGGATCACCCACTCGCAGACCGGCCATCAGCTTCTCCCGGCCCTGCTCGTCGAGGCGCTCCTCGCCCTTGATCAGGAGCTTGCGGATGCGGAAGAGCGGGTCCACCTTGTGGCCGCGATGGCCGAGTGTCTCCTGTTGGACACGCCGCCGGACCTGGTCGACCATACGGTTGCCGAGGCGAGTCACATGAAAGGGGTCGGCCACCTTGGTGGCGTGGGCCAGGTAGGGAGACAGCCCCGAGCGATAGGTGTCGGTCAGGTCGAGGGCCACCACCCGCACGCCCCGCCGCCAGCGCTCCGGGCGCTCTTTCGTCCATCGTCGCAGCGTGCGGGCGTCTTTCCCTTCGAAGAGGTCGACGACGAACCGTCGGTCCAGATCCACCAGGGAAGTGGCATAGATCGTCCTGTGCTCTCGGGTGGCGGACAGGTAGGTGTGCTCGTCGACCCCGAGGGCCCGAACCGGACCGACCCGCCTCGGGTCCTCGACGAGGGGACGCCCGTGATGACGGACGGCGCTCCAGGCCGTGTCCCAGCCGACCCCGTACTCACGGGCCACCGAGGCAACCGAGCGGACGAGCTCCCCGACCTGGCGGGTGACTTCGGCACCGGCTCGGACGGTGAGGACCTGCCTCGGTGCGATCCCCTCGATCCTCTCTGTCCACGTCTTCGTGCGGCACCGCTTCGTCCGGCATCGCCAACGTCGTTTGCGGACGACCAGACGGGTTGGTCGCCCGAAGCAGTGAAGGTCCCTGAGCTGGATGTCCACCCGGTCCTGGGCCTCCGCCCGCCGCCGGCACGATCCGCACGTCGCCATGGTCTCGGCCGACTCGACCGTCACCACCCGCTCGCCGGGTGCATCGTCCACCTCGAGCACCACCAGCCCGGGCAATCCGAGCATCTTCTCCGCCAGCCCGATACCGTCATCCACCGTCAGGGACCTCCTTCGTTTTGGTGCTGGAACACCGCAACGATGTCGAGGTCCCTGACCGCGTAGGTGGATGGACGGTCAGGTCACGGCGAGGCCGAATCCCCAGTTATTCCGGAAGAGCCCCTTTTGGGTTGGCCCGGCGGCGTGCTCTTGGTGTCACAACGTCGACACATGACGAGCGGCCGTGGCCGCCCATTCCGGCCGTCTCAAGTTTGAGCGAGCGCTCTCGACGGCGGCCCGACGTAGTACAGCGAGCTACCCGTTCCGAGGGCGCCGTAGGCGTGTGCCGGCACCTCGACCCCATGCTGAAGGGTCCACTGGTCGACGGCGGCCGCGGCCGAGAGGCCTCGGCCCCCGCCGAATCCGCCGAACCTCCCGAACCCGAACCCGCCGAACCCCCCAAATCCACCTCCGACCAGGACGTACTGGATCTTGCCGTCGTGAGCCAGCCGTTCGAACTGGGGCAAGGTGGGGACCGGTTCAGAGCCGGTGAAGCCGCCCATGGACATGACCGGCTCGCCGCTGATCAGGATCAAGGGGGCCGCCGTCGTGGATCCGCCAACGGCAACGATCCAGCTGGCCCCCTGGCGGTGGGCCTTGAGGAACTGGATCATCTCTGGAGACACGCCGGCGACCGGCGGGACCCCTCCGTTTGCCGCCGTTTCCGCCGCCGTGATCCGGTCGAGACGAGCCAGGACCTTGGTCAACCCGGGATTGTCGAAGGGAGTGGCACGGCCGGATGGGTGTGGCGCGCTGGCCGCCGGGCCGCCTGTCGGGTTGCTTGGGCTGGGCGTGTTGCGGACGGTGTAGAGCGAGTAGGCCGCCGGCCCGGCAAAGGCGGCGAAGACGGCACTCAACCCGCCGATAGCCACCAGCGCCGCCAACGCCATGCGCGAAAGACGTCGCGAGCTGATGATGGCGACCAAGAGGACGGCCGCACCGATGATCCCGACCACCTCGACGACCCGCGGGAGTGAGGGGTCGTAAGCGGGGGCCCGTTCGAGGAGGTGGGCGGCCCACAGGGCGCTGGCCACCACCCCGAGCGGCAGGACCCAGGCATACCAGAGCGACGATCGGCCGAGCCGCCACATCTGGATGGCACCGCCGGCGGCCAGGCTGGCCAGGGCCGGTGCGATCTCGACGACGTAGTAGGTGTGGAATGTGCCCTGGACGAAGCTCAACACGACGATTCCGCAGATCGCCCATGTCCCCCAGAAGACGAAGCCGGCCCGGACGAGAGAGGTTCGGGGCTGTCGCCGGGTGGCCCACAGCCCGGCGACGAAGCCGAGCCCGGTCACCGGGATCAGCCAACTGATCTGGGATCCGAGGGCGGGCGCGAACATGCGCGGCCAACCTGGTTGGCTGCCGAAGTGGGTTGCACTGGTGATGAGGTCGGAGAGTCGACTGGCCAGCCGGTTGTGCGGGAGCGAGATCCGGTACGGGTTGGACGTCCCGAGGAGCCGTCCGAACCCGTTGTACCCGAAGATGAGGGAGACCTCGGAGTTGTCCCCGCTGCTGTCGACGTACGGCCGGCTCCCCACCGGCCACAGCTCGACGACCGCCACCCACCAGCCCGAGGCGATCACGAGTACGAGCGCAGCCCATAGGAGCTGGACCAGCCGCCGCCCCAGCTTTGGAGGGCCGAAGAGGAGGTAGACGAGGGGAAAGGCGGGGACGACGACGAAAGCCTCGAGCATCTTGGTCAGGAAGGCCATCCCGAGCAGCGCCGAGCACAGGACGAGCCGCGACGTGGAACCGGTCTCGAGTGCCGACCACAGGGCCCAGGCCGCCAGGACCAGAAAGAGGGTCATGACGGCGTCCGGCTCGTTGCTGCGGAAGATCGCGGTCACGACAGGGGTGAGGCCCAGGGCGCCGGCGGCCAGCACCGCGGCCAGGTCGCCGGTCCATCGTCGCACCACGTGGAAGGTCACGAGCACGGCGACAACGCCGGCCAGGACGATGGGAGCCAGCATGGTCACGCTCGAGAAGCCGAAGATCCGGCCCGAGATCTCCATGACCCAGAGGGAAGCTGGCGGCTTGTCCACTGTGATGAACGACGACGGGTCGAGCGAGCCGAAGAAGAAGGCCTTCCAGCTTTCCGTCCCGCTCTTCACCGCCGCCGCGTAGAAGGTGTTGGAGTAGGCAATCTTGGAGAGTTGATGGAAGTAGAGGACTCCCGTCAGCACGCCGATCAGGGCCATGGCCAGCGTCGACCACCAAGGCCGACCTCCCCGGCGAAGCCAGCCGCCGAAACCGGTGGGCGCGGGCGACTCGTGGGGTTGAGCACCGGCTGGGGATGGCTCGCCTTCGGCGAGCATCCCTTCGCCAGACGCCGGGCCATCCTGCTCCAGCACAAGTTCCGAACTCTCCATCGCGCTCCCGGCCTGGTGGACGACTGTCGGGACGGGGCCCCGATGCCCGATCCTTCGGAACTCCACCTGCCGCCGCAAACGCCGTGTCCATGTTCGGCCTCGGCTTGCACCGGAGTCCAGCCGGAACCGCGCTAATGCGGACGGCACTGCGCTCCCTGAATTCGAGAAGCCCCGGGGGTCAGGACCATGCTGGCACAGGCCTTCGCCACGGAGTCACCACCTCTCTTTCGCCGAACTCGAGAAATCGAGCACCGGGACGCCGCGCAACACCGGGCCGACGCGCTTCCCACGACATGAGCTCGACTGGGGCGAAGGCCGGTGCGGGACGGTCGGTGCGTCGAGAATGGCCTGATGGCAGCCGGCTTCAGATCAAGGACCACGGTGCTCACCCTGTGCCCGCGCGGCAACTCGCTCGGCTCCCACTCGTCAACACCAGGCACCGGCCCTTGGCACAATGTTTCGACCGCTCCGTATCGACGGAGCCTTGACGAGCCCAGTGACGGCGGCGAGACTGCGCCCGAGCGGATCGGGGGCATTCCGGGCCGCACGAACGGTAAGGGCATGACGATGAAACGAACGCTGGTTGTGCTCCTAGCGGTCGTGACCGCCATATTGGCCTGGGGAGGGGGGATCGCCGCCGCGCAGCCGACCAACACGCCCGCGCGCCCGACCAACAAGCCGACCCCATCCCCTGGAGGCCGGCCCATGATTGCTGCCTCCCAGCCCTCCGCCGGCTTACCGACCCTGTCGCTCAACTGGTCAGGTTACGCAGTGACCGATGCCGCCAAATTCAACTACGTACACAGTGAATTCGTGCAACCGGCCATCAAATGCACAGGGGCGCCCGACCGGTTCACGTCGAACTGGGTCGGACTGGACGGATTCACCAGTGACAGCGTGGAGCAGGACGGGACCGATGCCTGGTGCGGCGGACCAATTGACACCACCCCGTTTTACAAGGCGTGGTACGAGATGTATCCGGCACGGAGTTACAACGTTTTCTCCGTCCAGCCCGGCGACCTCATCGATACCTCCGTGGACTATGCCGCGGGGAAGTACACCCTCACGGTGTCGGACCTGTCCTCCCACAAGAGCTACACCGACGTAGGTACCTGCTCGTCGTGCATGCGGAGCTCAGCAGAGTGGATCATCGAACGACCGGCAGAGTGCAACCGAAGCGAAACCGATTGCTATTTGTTCGCCTTGGCCAACTTCAAGAGTTCGATCATGAGTGAGGACGTTGCCGGAACATCCGGAGGTACCGTGCAAGGTATTGGGTCGTATGCCAACAACTATCCCCTGTACATGATTCAGCCCCTCAGAAAGGGATTTATCACGTTGGACACGGTCGGGCCAGTTGATGAATCGACCCAGAGCTTCACCACCATCTTCGATCGATCTGGCCAGGTCACGCCCCTCTCCCTCAACTGAGCGAGGCCACGCGTCGCGGCAGACGGCGGGGCCGAGCCACCCACTCATACGCGGCGGCTCAGGCCGTCGGAAAGCGCCAGGTTCGCGCTGGCCAACCCGGCACCGGCGTCAATCACTATCAACGGCCCTGTCGGAAAGCTTGACTCTGACCCCGCGTCAGGGTTGGAGGATGGTCTCCACATGTTGACCATTGGAGAGTTCGCCCGACTCGGGGGAGTGTCCGTCCGGACACTGCACCACTACGAAGAGGTGGGACTTCCGACGCCCCATTCCGTCAACGCACGAAATGGCTATCGGACCTACAGCGCCCATCAGCTGCCGCGGCTTCATCGGATCATCGCCCTCAAAGAGCTCGGGCTCAGCCTTGCGCAGCTGCGGCCACTCATAGAGGACATGAGCTCCTGACGCGCTGCGGGGGATGTTGCTGATGAAGAGGGCGGAGCTAGGAGAGCGCGTCAGCGACGACCAGACACGTCTAGCCCGAGTTGAGCGGCGCCTCCGCTACATCGAACGGGAGGACGTCATGGAGTGTGAGATCGCGCTGAAGGGTGTGCCCGAACAGCGCGTTGCCGCCGTTGAGGTTGACAGACCGGGACTCCGATTCGAGAACTTCGACGATGTCTGGGTCGAAGACGTGGCAACGGCGTTCTTCACGCTGGCGGAGCGGCTCGGGGATGCCGGGATTACAGGGGATGGGCCCGGGTTCTCGTTCTACAGAGTGAAGGAGGACGGTGATCTGGCTCCCTACGTCGCCGTCGAGATCGGAGATCGGGAACTGGCGGCGGACGACGTCATCAGCATGGTGTTGCCGCCGACACAGGTCGTCTTCACGGTGATCGACTACGGCGGTGCCATCTCACATGGAGCGGTCGCACCGATCTACGGAGAGCTGGCGCGGTGGGCCGAGGACCATGGTTATGACATCTTGGAACCGGGTCGAGACCTTCTGGTCAGCTTTGAGGACGGCGTCGTCATGGAGCACCAGTTACCCGTCACGCCCACTCGCGGACGAGCCTGAGGCTTGGCCCGGGCCGGCAAGCCGGCCCTGGACATGGCCGTTGTCGTCTCCCTCATGCGCAAGCCGAGCTCCGATTGCCGGATGGAGGCGAAAGACTACGGTCACATGCGTTGATCCACGTCGAAAGGAGGAAGCCCGTGGAGCCATCGGGGTTCGTCGATCGACCTGACTACCGTGTCGACATCCTGGCTCGTCGGAACCGGGTCACGGTCACCGTCGGCAACGTCGTACTGGCCGACAGTGACCGGTGTCTGCTCGTCGACGAGCAGGATCACGGCCTCGTCTTCTACTTCCCCCCCGAGCATGTACGACTGGATCTGTTCCTACCCGAGGAGCGGACGACCCGTTGCCCGTTCAAGGGCACCGCCACCTACCGCAAGTACCCGGGCCCTGAGGGGGACGTGCTCGTCTGGTCCTACGAGGATCCTTATCCCCAGGTCGCCCGACTGGCTGGCTACGTGGCCTTCTTCCAGGACACTGTCCAGCTTCGAATCGGAGTTGCCAACCCCCCAGTATCCGGGTGATGAGCGATGATCGGCCTGAGGTCGAAAGCCATTCCTCCGTCGCCAGGATGCTCCAGATCTTCGACGTCCAGCCGGCTGGCGGGCACCGATTTACGGGACTGAGCGACGGAGGAGGGCGCCGCGTCGTCGACGGTAGCCAACTTCTGGCTCAGGCCGTCGTGGCCTGCTCGAAGACCTTTCCGCACCATACGGCGCGCTCTGCCCACGCCGCATTCTTCCGCGTCGTCGACGACGAACAGCTTGTCTGGTTCGACGTCGACATCCTCCACGAGGGCCGCACCTTCGCCAGCGCGGTGGTCAGTGTGATCCAGAGCGAACGACGTTGCGCCTCCGTGACCGTCCTCATGGACGTCGAGCACCCCGACGTCATCAGGCGCCAGGCCGACCTGCCGCCCGTGTGCTCACCCATGGACGCCATCGTGTGCTCCATGCCCATGGAGGGTCGCGAGCTACGTCTTGACGGTGTCCACGATCCGAACGATCCAGCCGACGTCGGTCCGCCCATTCTCGACGCGTGGCTCCGCTACTCGACCGTCCCGACGGATGCGGCGCTGGCCAAAGCGCTGATCGCCCATTTCACCGGTCACCTGTCCATCTCGACCACGATGCGGGCGCACCCCGGCATCGGCACGTCGATGGCCCACCGCGACCTCTCCACCGGTGTCATGGCCATTTCGGTGACGTTCCACGAGCCGGTGGTATGGGACGGCTGGCTCCTCTATCACCACGAGAGCGTGCAGGTCGGGAGGGGCATGGCCTTCGTCCGAGGCCAGGTGTTCACCGAAGGAGGTGAGCTACGGGCATCCTTCTCTCAGGACGCCATGATCCGAGCCTTCACTCCGAGTGCCGAGGAGCAGGCGAAGCCCGTCACCGAGCGCCTCTGAGCGAACGTGTGCGACCGCTTGGCCGTTACATCCGGCCGAGCAGGAAGTTGGCCACCGGAGTGGCCGACGGGAACGCCTCGGTGACGCCGGCGGCGAAGTATCCGATGTCGGTGACCAGGGTGATCCCGCTGATGACGGCGGCGGCTTCGCTGCACAGGAACACGAGCGGGTAGGCCTGCTCGAGGGGGCTGGAGGCAGGGACGCTCAGCTCGTCGCGGTAGTCGGCCCCGAACCCCAGCCACAGCTCCTTGTTGGCTTGGGCGAGGGGGGTGTCGGTCGGGCCCGGGCAGATGGCGTTGATCCGGATCCCCCGCTTCATGAAGGGGAAGGCCTGGCTGGCCACGTAGGCGCACATGGCCTGCTTGGTCGACATGTAGTCGGCGCCGCCATTGGTGGCGATCCACTCCACCGCGCTGTCGAAGTCGGGGGTGGCGAGATAGGTCTGGAGACGGGCCAGGTTGGATTCCCATCCCAACCCGGCCGCCGAGGAGATGAAGCCGATGGCCGACCCTCGGGGCAGGAGGTCGTCGGCCAGGAGGCGATCGATGATGTGGCGATGACCGATGAAGTTGATTTTCTCGATGCCGGGAGTGCCGTCGGCCACGCCGGCACAGGCGAAGAGGGCATGAATCGGACCTCGGACCTGATCGAGGGCGGTATCGATCGAAGCCTTCTCGGCCAGGTTCACGTGGATGGCGGTGGCGTCCGGCAAGGAGACCTCGGCGTAGTCCATGACCACCACCTCGGCACCGGCAGACTGCAGCAGCTCGGCTGTCGCCGCGCCCATCCCCGTTGCCCCTCCGACGACCAACGCCCTCTTGCCGTCGTAGCGAAACGCGTCGAACAGTGTCATGTCATCCTCTCGAATCTGCGTTGATGTCGTGGACAGGCGGTTGGTCGGGTGCGGCGACGGCGGCTCTGACCTCGAGGTCCATGATGGCATCCCCGTCGATTCCGAGCTCTGCAGATCCATGACCGTGCTGGTTGGGCTCCGCAGTGAGCGACGGACGGCGAGTTGGTACGACGCGGTGGGCCGGTGTCAGCCATCCGCCGGACCGAGGGTCGTGCCGCCCTCGGATGAGCCGGACGGCACCCAGCTCGGTGGCCGTTTTTCCATGAAGGCACGCATGCCCTCCCTCGGCTCGGGCGAGTTTCCCAGCGCCCAGAACATCGTCTGGTAGTCGATCTGCCCGTATCGCTCGTTGAGCATTCTCTTCACGTGGGCCCTGGCGGCGGGCGCAGTCTGCAGCACCTCGTTGGCCGCCTGGAGGGCAGCGGTCCGCAATTGCTCGTGGGGGACGACTCGGGACAGCACCCCGAGGCGCTGTGCCTCGATTGCATCGAAGGTGCGGGCTGACAGGAGGAGATCCCGGGCCACGGCCAGCCCGACGTGGGCGGGCAGGGCGGCCGCGTAGGTGGCGTCGGGAATGCCTCTGAGTAGCTCTGGCACCCGGAAGGTGGCTCGGTCGCTGGCCACGGCGATGTCGGCCATCATGGCGATCAGGAGGCCTCCGGCCTGGCAGATCCCGTTCACGGCCGCGATCACCGGCGCGTTGCTATCTCGAATGGCGAGGAACGGGAGGACGTCGGCACCGATGTCCGGTGTCTTCTCGTCACCGGGCTCGGCTCGGCCGCCGAGGTCGCCTCCCGGGGCGAAGACGTCGCCGCTCCCGGTGATGATGAGGGCGGCCAGGACGGGATCTCGGTTGACGAGGTGAACGGCGCGTTTGATCCCGTAGTACATGGCGGGGGTGAGTGCATTCCTGGCCGCCGGTCGGTCGATCACGCACCAGGCGATGGGCCCCTCGCTCTCAAATCGAAGGTTCGACGTTCCGAGATCATCGATCATGGCGTCGTGAGCCTCTCTTCTGCCCGCCCGGTGGGGCAATAGTATTCGCCGTCAATGTCGATCGGCGCACCATGGGTTGGCTCCGTCGTGGAACCAACGATCTCGGACGTGCGCGGGGTTGCACCCCGGTGTTGGAAGGTGGCGCAGTGCAACGTCGGACGGAATGGCAACCGGTGATGAGGTTGGTTGCCCGCGCACAGAGACTGACCCGAGGGCTACGACTCGAAGGGTGGAACCGTTGATGGATGATGAGCTGCTCGGCGTCTGGATGGATCGAATGGGTCTGCCGGGTGAGGGAGAGAAGATAATCACCCGATACATCTCTGGCGGATCGCAGAACGAGATCTACGAGATCCGGCGCGGCGATCTCCACTGCGCCATGAGAATCCCGCCGCCAACCGCTCCTGCCAGTCGCGACGACGGCATTTTTCGCGAGTGGCGCATCATCGAGGCACTCGACGGGACCGAGGTGCCCCATACTCGAGCCGTTGCCATGTGCACTGACCAGTCCGTCATGGGCCGCGCCTTCTACCTCATGGGTTTCGTGGACGGCTGGTCGCCGATGGGTGTCGATCAGTGGCCGTCACCGTTCGACACCGATATCGAGGCGCGACGAGGCCTGGCCTACCAGTTGGCAGAAGGTATCGCCTTGCTGTCGAAGGTCGACTGGAAGGAGAAGGGCCTCGAGGATCTGGGGCGCCCTGAGGGCTTCCACGAGCGGCAAGTCGATCGCTGGACGACCTTCTTCGAGCGGATCAAAGGCCGTGAGTTGCCGGGCATGGACGTGGCGGCCGACTGGTTGCGTCGACACCGGCCGCTCGATTACATCCCCGGGCTGATGCACGGCGACTACCAGTTCGCCAATGTCATGTACCGGAATGGCGCTCCTGCCCGGTTGGCCGCCATCGTCGACTGGGAGATGGGCACGGTCGGCGATCCGAAGCTCGACCTGGCATGGATGGTGCAGGGATGGCCCGACGACACCAACGCGCCGGAGGCGGCGACCACCAGCTACGTCGACATGACCGGCATGCCGTCGCGATCGCAGGTTCTCGACCACTACTCGGAAGTGTCGGGCCGCCAGGTCGCCGACATCGACTACTACGTGATCCTGGCCAAGTGGAAGCTGGCCATCGTGCTGGAGCAGGGATTCCAGCGTGCCGGGGGCGACGAGAAGCTCCAGGCGTTCGGCGCCATCGTTGTCAACCTGATGAGGGACGCGGCGGAGCTCGCCGAGACGACCGACTACAGGGGATGACCGACGGAGCAACTGCTCGCCGGTGAGAAGTTGGCCCCGGGTGGGTGGGGGTTGGCTCATGACCTGGGGATGGAGGTGTGGGGGATACCAGTTCCCATCCGGTGCCTGCCACCACCCGGACGGGTGGCCGCCGTCAGGCACGCCCTCGGGCCAGTCGTCTGCTCAGATCCGCCGCAGTGGACCATCGGCTCGACAGCCGTCTCAGGTCGAGAGGCTGAGTCATTCGGGCTGACTGACGTCGGCGGCTTCGCTCGTAAGCCACGTCCGACTTCCGGGGTAGCCGAGGGTGCGCACGGAGGTCGGTGACGTAACCTCACGCCGTGGGCTGGCCTGGTCCTAGGCGCCCCAGGCTCCGAGGCATCCTCGTCCTGGTTGGAATCCTGGCTCTGATCGTGCTGCTGTCGGGCGCCGTCAACACCTACGCAGCCCAGGCGTTCGTTGTCCCGTCCTCGTCGATGTCGCCGACCTTGCAGATCGGGGACCGCCTCATCGTCAACAAGCTCGACTCGACGATCCACCGAGGCGACATCATCGTCTTTCGTCGTCCGCCCGGTGACTCCGATTCCGACTACCCGATCCTGGCCAAGCGAGTGATCGGGCTGCCCGGCGAAACGATCTCGTCGCAGGGCAACACCATCCTGATCAACGGTTCACCGCTGGCCGAGCCCTGGCTCCCGAAGTTGACGGGCATCTGCTACCAATCGGCGGCCAACGTCCTCGCCATCAAGATCCCGGTCCATCAGTACTACGTGATGGGTGACTGTCGTGGGGACTCCATTGACAGCAGGTTCTGGGGCACGGTGCCCGCCTCGGACATCATCGGGAAAGTGACCGTGGTGGTCTGGCGACACAACCACCCGTGGGTGCACTGGTTCTGAGCAGCCCCGATGGGTGCCACCATTCGACCTGGAGTGGGGGGTACCTCACCGCCGCGGACTTCAGCTCGGTGGCTTGTGCCCGAGAGCACATGGAGGGCACAACCCCGACCGTGTCGGGGACCTCCGCTGTCCCCGGTGAGCGGCACCAGTGGCCGGACGGCTACGCGGGGTGGCTCGTGACGGAAAGGATGACATTTCCGGGCCGGCCCTGATTACTCTTGGGTCAGTGGCGCGGTCGGGATCGGATAACAGGTCGTCGATGCTGTACGAGATGTATCAGGCGCAGCGCGACTGGACGGCACCGGCCAACGCTCTGGCCACCTTCACCTCGCGGTGCATGGAGCTGCTCCCCGAGCCGTTCACCGACAACCCGCCGATGCGGTTCTTCTCGGCCATGAACGAGATGGTGGCTCGGTCGCGTCTTCATCACAGCCGGCCCGAGTTCGCCATCGGAGCGATCACCGTCGAAGGGAGCTCGGTCGACGTCGAAGAGGAGACGGTTGCCTCCACGCCCTTCTGCTCCCTGGTGCGATTTAGAAAAGAGGGAGTGGGGCCGCAGCCCCGGGTGCTGGTCGTGGCCGCGTTGGCCGGCCACTTCGCCAGCCTCATGCGCTCCACCATCAGGGCGCTCCTGCCCGATCACGACGTCTTCATCACCGATTGGCACAACGCCCGGGACGTGCCACTCGACGAGGGAGGCTTCGGGCTCGACGCCTATCTCGACCATCTCATCGAGTTCCTGCACCAGATCGGACCCGGTGCCCACCTCTTGGCCGTTTGCCAGCCTTGCCCAGCCGCTCTGGCCGTCACCGCGGTCATGGCCGAAGCCGGCGACGCCTGCACCCCGGCCAGCCTGACCCTCATGGCCGGCCCGGTCGACGGCCGAGTGAGCCCGACGGCGGTCAACCAGCTGGCGGTCGATCGTCCGCTGGCCTGGTTCGAAGAGAACGTGATCACCACCGTGCCGTGGCGTTACCCCGGCCGAGGACGTCGCGTGTACCCGGGCTTCCTGCAGTTGGGCGGGTTCGTGAGCATGAACTTCGGGCACCACGTCGACCAGCACCTGGCCCTCTTCCACAATCTGGCCGCCGGCGACGGGGATCGGGCCCGGACCACCGAGGACTTCTACGACGAGTACTTCGCCGTCCTCGACCTACCGGCCGAGTTCTACCTCGAGACCATCGACCAGGTGTTCCAACGGTTCCTTCTGGCCACGGGCCGATTCGAGCACCACGGTCGTCGGGTCGACCTGGGGGCGATCCGACGGACGGGCCTCCTCACCGTGGAGGGCGGTCGCGACGACATCTGCGGAGTGGGCCAGACCATGGCCGCCCAAGATCTCTGTGCACGCGTACCCAAGGCCCGGCGGCGGCATCATCTGCAGGCCGGGGTCGGTCACTACGGGGTCTTCAGCGGCAGTGCCTGGGAACGCCAGATCAGCCCGGTCGTGAAGATCTTCATTCGGGCCAACGACTGACCCAATGGGGGCGGACCCCCTCGGGTACGAGTCCGTCCGTCAGTGCCGTCAGAACTCGGCCTCGAGCTCCTCGAGCTCGTCCGGCTCGGCCATTGCCGCATCGATCCACTCGACCATGTCGGGCATGTCCATGATCATCTCGACATAGGCACGGCAACTCTCGGGCAGTTCGACGTCATAGGTGACGGTCCGGGTGCAGACCGGGGCGTACATGGCGTCGGCCATGGTCGGTATGGCACCGAACAGGAACGGACCGCCACTGGTCAGCAGGGATTCCTCCCAGATGGCCACGATCCGGTCGAGATCGGCTTGGGCACCGGCCCACACCTTGAACCCGGGATGGCGAGCCTTCACGTTCATGGGCAGGGACGACCGTAGATCGTGGAAGCCGGCGTGCATCTCCCCACTCACCGACCGGCACCGAGCCCGCTCGACGTGGTCGGTGGGCAAGAGAGCGGCGTTGGGCAGCGTCTCGGAGAGATATTCGCCGATGGCCAGCGTGTCCCAGACGGTGACGCCCTCGTGCTCGAGTGAGGGGACGAGGAAGGACGGCGACAACAAGAGCAGCTCGGCTCGGGCTCCCGGATCGTTGGCCGGTACCACCCGGACAGTGAAATCGAGCCCTGCCATCCGGCACAGCAGCCAACCCCGCAGTGACCAGGCGCCGTAGTTCCGGCTGCTGATGGTGAGGATGGCCGGGGCCACCGTTTGACTCAACCACAGCCGAAGGCGGTGCACCAGTGCCCCCGGAATTGTTCACCGCACGTTCATCGGGTGACCGCCGGAGTGTGCGGTCACCGGCCGGCCGTCTGGCGACCGGTGACCGAGTCGTCAGGCGGTGGCCGGCTTCTTGCTCGAGGTCGATGACGGGGTCGACGGTGTGGTGACGGCGACCAGTTCCGTGAGGAACGCCTTCTGCGACTCGAGCACCCGCTCGGTGAAGCGGAAGCTCGTCTCGATCAGTTCCTTCGGGTTCAGCAGACTCTCGGCCCAGGGAGCCGCGGCTGCAGTGGCCCCGGACGGGAGCACGCCGTCGAAGGTGGAGGCGGCGGCGCTCACCGCTTCGACGGTCAGGCGCTGCCCGACCTCGATCGCCTTCAGGACGCCGTCCTGGACGGACTCGGTCATCTCGGTCGCGGTAGTCATCGTCTCCTCGGTTCGTGGTCACGGACCCCATGGGATCCTATCCGTAGTGCGAAGTATAGTTAGCACTACGCCGTACGTCAACGATCCCTGGGCCAGCGGGTCACTCGTTGTGGACGTAACGGCCAGGGGCCGGGGGTCCCGCCCGGTGGCAGAGGCTGCCCAGCTGGCTCGGTGCCCCGTGCTCCCCGCCAGATCGAGCGCCCTGCCACTCCGCCCACCGTTCCCACCAAACCCCCGGGGTCTCGGTGGCCTGATCCAGCCACTCCCCGGGGTCCCGGCCGTTGACCGGTCCGGTGGTCGTCGACATCTTCTTCGATCCCGGCGGGTTGACCAGGCACTGGATGTGACCGGAGGAGGAGAGGACGAAGTCGCTCCGGCCCCCGAAGAGGTTGGTGGTGGCGAAGCACGCTTGCCACGGCACCAGATGGTCGTTGCGGGCGCCGACCGAGAGCACGTCGCAGCCCACCTTCTGGAGATCGATGGGGCAGTCGTTCACGGTCAGGTCGCTCCGGGCCAGGGCGTTGTGCTGGAACACCCGGAGGAACTCGGCGTGTAGCTCGGCCGGCAACGACGTCCCGTCGGCGTTCCAGGCCAGGACGTCGAAGGCCGGCGGGTCCTCACCCAGCAGGTTGTTGTTGACCCAGTAGTTCCAGATGAGGTCGTTGGGTCGCAGCATCGAGAAGAGCGCCCCCAAGGCGCGGGAATCGAGCGTTCCCCGTCGCTGCGACGAGCGGGCCGCTCGGTCCATCACGTCGGGGATCCCGAGCATGCCGATGGTCGAGGGCACGCCGTAGTCGAGCTGGGTGACGGCGAAGGTGGCCGAGTGGATGAGCTGGCGGCACTGGAAGGCCAGCCGGCCGAGCAGGGCGGCGGTGGTGAGACCACCGGCGCAGACGCCCACCGCGCTCACGTCGTCGCTGCCGGCGATCTCGGCCGTCGTCTCCACCGCCGCCTCGAGGGCGTCGAGGTAGGTGGCGAGTCCCCAGTCCCGTTGTGCCGCCGTGGGGTTCCGCCAGCTCACCGCGAAGGTCTGGAAACCCTGAGCCACGGCGTATTCGACGAAGCTGCGCCCGGGGGCCAGGTCCATTACGTAGTACTTGTTGATCTGCGGAGGGACGACGACTACGGGCCGGTCTCGGACCATGGCGGTGGTCGGCGTGTACTGGATGAGCTCACAGACCTCGTCGGCGTAGACCACGGCTCCGGGGGTCATGGCCAGGTTCCGACCCACCTCGTAGGCCCCGGGGGTGACCGAGCGGGGCAGTCCCCGGTTGTCGAGGACATCCCGGCCGACGTTGCGAAGGCCCCGCCATACGCTCCGTCCGGCTGTCTCCCACGCCCGCTCGAGGGCTTCGGGGTTGAGAGGGAAGTAGTTGGTCGGAGCCAGGGCCGAGGTGAGGAGGCGGATGGCGAACCGGGCCCGCTCCTCGGTGCGCCAGTCCAAGCGGGCGTCGTCGACCAGCTGGAGCAGGGTGTCCGTCCAGGCCAGGTAGGACTGGGCCAGTCGCCGGTAGGCAGGGTGCTCCTGCCACGCTCGGTTCTCGAAGCGCCAGTCGCGAGGCTCGGGCGACACCTCCGAGCGGCCGAGGGCGATGCGGCCCCACTCCTCGGTCAGCTCGCTGAGACGCCGGGGAGCAGTAGTGGTGGCCACCCGTCGCCCGACCCGGGCCACGGCGCCCAGCAGGCCGAGCACATCGAAGGGACCGACAAGCTCCCCGCCTCCGACAACCGCCTCGACCTCGTCCGGTGCCACCGCGCCCGCCATGGCCGCCTCCATCCGAGATGCTGTTCCCGTTCGTAGGCGATTAGAACCATCTTTTCCATCTGCGTCAATGGGTAACGTGCACGACGCGGACCTCCTGGCCCACCCGACGGCCGGGAGCCGGGAAGGAGCAGTGCCAGCATGACCCTCCGCCCAGGGCAGCCATCGGGTGCCTCGGACCCGGACACCGGGCAAGCGGCCGGCCCATGAGCGGCTCCCCGGCGGACGACCGCCGTCCGGGCGACGAGAAGGCGACCGGGGCCGGATTGCCGTGGGAGGCCTTCGGCAGCTACCTGCGAGCCCAACGCCAGTTGGCCCGGTTGAGCCTCCGCCAGCTGGCCGAGCTGACTCGAATCTCCAACCCCTATCTCAGCCAGATCGAGCGGGGTCTCCACCAGCCGTCGGTCGCCATCATCCGGTCCCTGGCCGACGCGCTCAACCTGTCGGCCGAGGACCTCCTGGCCCAGGCGGCGGGCCTGGCCGACCGGCCGGATCGTGAGATTTCGACGACGGAGGCCATCCGCAACGACCGCCGTCTCGACCCGACGCAAAAACGGGCGCTCCTCACCGTCTACTCCTCGATGGTGGGGGAGGCCGAGCCGGACGACCACTAGCCCCGGTCGAGACTCGGCTCGGATCCCGACAAAAACCCCCACCACCTGCCCTTAAGGTTCTCCGCCGACTGGCCGATATTCCGCCGTGGGCCTGCCGCGAGCACGATCTGACGCGCCCCTCGGTGGTCACGAGGCGATCCGGCACGCCGTCCTGCGCCTGTGCCGGCCCGCGGCCATCCAGTCCGTGGTGCAACCCATCATTCGATCGGCGGACCAGCTCATCGTGGGTTACGAGGCCCTCGCTCGAATGCCCACCGATCCCCGGCGTGCTCCCGATTGGTGGCTGGCGCGGGCCGACGAGGTCGGGCTCCGGAGTGAGCTCGAAGTCGCCTGCCTGGCGGCGGCTGTCGACTTGGGGGAGCCCCCGCATGACCGGCTCCTCTTCGTCAACCTCAGCCCGTCGCTGTTGGCCGATCCGGGCGCGCTGGCCCTCCTCGATCGACTCCCGGAGCGGTTGGTCGTGGAGCTCACCGAACAGGAGGTCGTCGACGACTACGAGCGGCTCCGGCTTGACCTGGCACCATGGCTCGCCCGCGGCGTCCGCGTGGCCATCGACGACACCGGGGCCGGCTACTCGTCCCTCCGCCACGTGATCGAGCTGACGCCGGACTTCCTCAAGCTGGATCGCGAGCTGGTTCGCACTCTCGACGGTGATCGGAACCGACGGGCCCTGGTCGGCGCCATGGCCGCCTTCGCCGGCGAGGTCGGGACGAGCATCATCGCCGAGGGAGTGGAGACCGAAGCGGAGTTCACGGTCCTCCGCGATGCGGAGGTCGACCTGGTCCAGGGATTCCTGCTGGCTCGTCCTGGGCCGCCGTGGCCCGACGCCCACGCGCAGGGTCGATCGACGACCATCGCATGGCCCCGGTCGTGGGGGATTGGGAGCCCTGCCGAGCGGCGGCTGGCCCAGGCCCTCGACCGGGCCAGCGACTCCCGGCAGGCCTGTGCCGCGGTCGTCGAGCACCTGTTCCGGTTGGGCCAGATCATGCCGAGCGCCTACCTCGAGCGTCACGGCGAGCTGCGCTGCGTCGCCCAGCGGGGCCTCTGGCAGATTCTCGACGGGATGTCAGCGTCGGCCGGGATCACCGGCCGGACATGGAAGACGGGACGGTCCATCTCGGTCCCGAACGTTGCCGAGAACCCGGACTACCTCGAGGCCGTACCGGGAGTGGTCTCCGAGGTCTGTGTGCCCATCCGCATCGGCAAACGGGCGATCGGAGCGCTCAACGTGGAGTCCCTCGTCCCGATACCGGCAGGGATGCTCCTTCACATGGAGCGCTGCTCGGAGCTGTTGGCCAAACGCCTGAAGAACATCGGCGACCCTCTCGAGGAGGCGACCTGGGATCGCGCCGTTCGGGCGTCAGTGGCCCTGACCGGGATCCCGGACGACGCACGGATGCCGGCAGGCGTTCTGCAATGCATGCAGGACGCCTCGGCCATGGACTCGGGTGCCGTGATCACCGACGGCCCGAGCGGGCTGTCGGTCGAGGCCGTAGCCGGTCCGCTCGGGGGTGCCCTCATGGACCTCTCCGTCGACCAGCTCGGGTCGCTGTCCTCGTTGGTCGACGCCATCCGCTCGTGTTACACGGGTGCCGATGCCCTCGGGCGCGGGTTCGTGGGGACGGGGTCCCTCCGAGACTCGGGTGCCCGGGCGGTCGTGGTCCTCCCGCTCTGGGCCATGCGAGCCCGTCTGGGCAGCGTCGTGCTGGCCCACTCCCGACCTGTTCAGTTGAGCAGTGAGGAGGTCCGGCCCCTCGAGACCCTGGCCGACCATGCCGCCGCCGCCCTGGCCTCGAGGCGGCCGAACACCCTCGACTTGGGGGCGCCACCGTCGTGGGACGGGATGGTCGAGCGACGCCGCGGTGGATCCTTCCCCGCCCCCTGGGACCGGAGGACCAACAAGAGCGGCCATCCAGCCGGCTCGGCTCGGAGTGGTTCGACACCCGTTGGGCACGGGTGGGCCTCCGACGCTGGGCGCGATGGCTCTTGATCGGGTTTATCGGCAGACGGTGGCGACCGGCGGGAGCCCACCCCCTGACAAGTAGGTCGTCACCAGTCGTTGCATGCACTGGTCACCGGAGCCGCTGAGCAACCACGTGTGGCCCCAGCCCTGCCAGGTGAGGAGGCGTGCCGAGGGGAAGATGGCGGCCAGGTGCTGGGCGCCGACATAGGGCGTGTTGGGATCGCCGGTGTTACCGATGACGAGGATCGGGGGCGTCCCCTTGGGGTGCAGGTCGACCACCGGCGATCGGGCCGCCGGCCATGAGACGCAACCGCCCATGGTGTAGTTGACGGCATAGGCGCCGAGCAGCGGGTAACGGGCATGCAGGGCGGTGGCCAGGTCGCCGGCGGCCACCGGGCCAGGGTGCTGGGCGGCGTCGTTGCAGGTGATGGCCCACAGTGCGTCGACCAGTGGTGCCCCGTTGACGTCCGTCTCGAACCCGAGCGAGAGGGTGCGGAGCGGGCCGCCGTTTCCGTGCTCGGCGGCCATCAGGGCGGCCAAGAAGGGCGACGTCGTCTCGGGCACGCTGAGGGCGAAGAGGGCGGCCGTGTCGAGGTCGCCCACCGTGACCGGGTCGTTGTCCCCCGATCCTGGGGCGGGGAGCGGGTGACGGGCGAGCGAGGCGGCCAAGGAGGCGAAGGTCGCGGCCGGGTCGGGCCCGAGAGGGCAGGGCGCCTCGGCCAGGCATTCGGCGAAGAAGTGGTTGAGCGAGCGCTCTTCGGCCGGTGCCGCCTCCTCGGCCTGTCGGGTGAGCGTGGCATCGACGTCCACGGCGCCGTCGAGGACCATGGTGGCGATCCGGTGCGGGAAGAGCTGGGCGTATTCGGCCCCGAGGACGGTGCCGTAGGAGAGGCCGTAGTAGCTGATGACAGAGAGGCCGAGGGCCTGGCGGATCCGGTCCATGTCCCTGGCCGTGTTGACCGTGTCGATGAAGGGGGTGACGGACTGCTGCTCGCACGCCCGTGCCATGGCGGTGAAGAAGCCAGTCCCCGGCAGAGGCTCGCCGGCATGGGAGGGGACGGGCACGACGCTGGCGGCGGCCGACGGTGAGGTGCCGCAGTGGAGCGGCTCACTCGACCCCGTCCCACGAGGGTCGAAGGTCACGACGTTGAAGTCGTGGCGGATAGCCGTCGGTACGAGGGCCAGAGCGACGGGCAGGATCTGGTTACCGCTCTCGCCGGGGCCACCGGGGTTGAAGAGGATCGTCCCCCGCGGCGTGGCGCCGAGGGCCGGGGCCCGGCTAACGGCCAGGGTCAGGGTCCGTCCGTCGGGCTTTTGATAGTCGAGGGGCACGTCGACCGTCCCGCACTGCAGCTCCGGGCTGGACGGACACGCCGACCACACGATGGGCGGCGGCGGTGGAGCGGTGGGGACGGCGGCCACTGGGCTGGCGGCAGTCGGCGCACTGGTGCCGCCGGTCGGGACGGCCGCCGAGCCGCACCCGGCCGCCACCACCAGGGCCAGAACGACGGCCGACCAGAGGCCGGCCCGGAGGCGGCGCCCATCGGAGCTCATGGCGGGCGAAGGTAGTCGACGATCTCTCGGAGACGAGGGGTAAAGCCCATGGCGGACGCCGAGCGACCGGGGAGCGGCTATGGAATAATGCCGACGGGCAGCGAACCTCAGCGGGAGCCCACCAGCAGTGGCTTGGCGGTCAGCAGGGCGGGCAGTCGGGGGAGCATCGCCATGCTCAATGGTCATCGTGACAGCCTGGGTTCGGACTTGGGGCAACTGCGCAAAGAGGTCCTCGATCTCCTGGGCGATGACGACGTCCCCGTTCAGGCGGTCTGGTGGGCGGCGAACAGCCTCTTCCCCGAACAGGCCCTGAGCACCCGCCTGGCCCTGGCCGAGGAACTGGTGCGCACACTGGTCGACGAGGGCGCGGCCAACCTCTACCGATCCCCATGGCCGGATCCGGACGGCGAGGTCGTTGCTGACGTGGTGAACGCGGAGGTCGAGGACGTGCTTCGTTCGTGGTCGACGTGGATCACGTCGGAGGACGCCGTCCTCCTCAGCGTCCGCCACCAGGTCTAGGCCCTCTTCGCGCCACCAACGACGGCGCGCCGGCGGTCAACCGCCGGCGGCCACCTTCGATGACGCCTCCAGCGCATGGTCGATGTCGCCGACCAGGTCGTCGATGTGCTCGAGGCCGATCGACAGGCGGATGAGCTCGGGAGGAATGCCGGCCGCCATCAGCTCCTCGGGTCGGAGCTGGCGGTGGGTGGTCGAGGCCGAGTGGCTGACCAGTGACTTGGCGTCGCCCAGGTTGACCAACCGCTTGAACAACTGCACGGAGTCGAAGAAGGCGAGGGCGGCCGCATACCCGCCGACCGGGCCGAAGGTGACGATGGACGGCACCCGGCCTTTGAGGTAGCGCTGGGCCAACTCGTAGGACGGGTGTGAGGGGAAGCCGGCGTAGGCCACCCATTCGACCCTCGGGTCGTCGGCCAGGTAGGCGGCGACGTGCCGGGCGTTCGACTCCTGGCGCTCGAGCCGGACGGCCAGGGTCTCGAGTCCCTGGAGGAGCAGGAAGGCGCTGAACGGGGCCAACGTCGCGCCGGTGTTGCGCAACGCCACGGTGCGGGCTCGTACGACGAAGGCGGTGTCCGGGAAGTCCCGGGCATAGACCACGCCGTGGAAGGCCGGCTCGGGAGTGGTGAACATCGGGAAGCGGTGGCGGTGGGCGTCCCACGGGAACCGCCCGGCGTCGACGATGGCCCCCCCGAGGGTGGTTCCGTGGCCTCCGATGAATTTGGTGAGGGAGTGGACGACGACGTCCACTCCGTGCTCGATGGGCTTGAGCATGAGCGGAGTGGGAACGGTGTTGTCGGCGATGACCAGGACTCCGTGGGCGTGGGCCATCTCACAGACGGCCTCGATGTCCACCACGTTGCCGGCCGGGTTGCCCACCGTCTCGAAGAACACGGCCACCGTTTTGTCGTCGATGAGCGGCTCGATCGAGCCCACCTGGTCGTCGGCGGCGAAGCGGACCTCGACGCCCTGGGTCGGCAGGACGTGGGCGAACCAGGTGTAGGTGGCGCCGTACAGCTGGGGGGCGACGACGATGTTCGAGCCGGCCGCGGCCACGTTCAGCACCGCATAGTTGATGGCAGCCATGCCCGAAGCCACCACCAGCGCGGCGGAGCCGCCCTCCATGGCCGCCAGGCGCTGTTCGAGCACGTCGTTGGTCGGGTTGTTGATCCGGTTGTAGTGGAACCCGGGGACTTCGAGGTCGAACACGGCCCCGGCGTGCTCGGCGTCGATGAAGTCGTGGGCGATGGTCTGGTAGATGGGGACGGCGACCGCCCGCGTGCTGTCGGCCGAGTAGCCGCCATGGATGGCGATGGTCTCGTCGTGCATCAGCCCGTCTTCCGCGAGGAGCGCGAGCGCTCCGAGGTTCCCGCCGGCGTGAGGGTTTCGAGCCAGTTGCCCACGAGGCGCGCCGCCGGAAGTGTCCATGGCGCCCGCACGTGCACGGTGGAGATGTCCACCGGGAAGTCGTCGAGAAGTGTTGGTGACCGGACAGTGCCGGTCAGCTGCTCGTGGAAGCGCCGCAGGGCGACGGCCCTCGGTCCCTCGATGCAACGGCGGGGCAACACCGGCAGCTCCTCGCGTGAGCCGTCGAGATAGCGGGCCACGTCCCGCCGGTACTCACGCAGCAGGATGGTGCCGGAGTACTCGGGATGGCCTTGGGCCAGGGCCAGGAGCGACCCTCCGAGCCGGCGGCTGGCAATGGTCCAGCCCACCTCCCTCGAATGGAGGACGGGATCGTAACCGGCTCCGACGAGGATCTCGATGGGGACGTCGTTGTACCGGGAGTGGGGCATGTCGACCGACTCCGGTAGGCCACGGCCCAAGGCGTGGTGTCGCTCGGCCTGCTGCGGGAAGACACCCGAGCACTTGGCAGGCAACCGCCTCCGCTCGATGCCGTCGTAGACGAGCAGGGCGGCGTGCGCGGCCAAGCAGGACAGAAATGCCGGGCGTTCGTTGTCGGCGATCCACTCGAGGAGGTGCCGCAGCTCGGCCCAGGACTCCTCCTCGGTCAGCCGCTCACACAGAGGCTCGGCCCCGGTGACGACAACGGCGTCGGCTCCGCGCTCGAAGAGCTCGTCGAGTGGCGCGTACCCGAACGGCAGCTCCTCGGTCGACCCACCGGCACCTCGGACTCGAGGGCGGTAGTGGCGGATCTCGATGGCCGGACCGCCGGAAGCGGAATCGAGGAGACGGGTGAAGAGTCGTTCCGTCTGGCGGACCGCAGCCTCGGACATGTTGTTCACCAACGCCACTTCGACGCTGGTGAGACGCGAGCCGGTCCTTTCGGATGGAGAGTCCGGGTTGGGGACGACGGCAAGGGCGGGCACTCAGTGGACCTCGGCCGAATAGGTGACGTTGATGGTATCGCGCAGCAGCCCGTCGACTTCGATGACACTGGCGTGATCCGGCGCACTGCCGACGACGGCCAGGACGAAGGTGCGACTGCCGTCTCGTCCGTCCACATGTGAGCCGGGCCCGCGATGGATCGAGATGCCGTCGATCCATGGATGGTCGGCCAGCCGATCGATGCCGTCGATGGTCGTGACCGTGGAGGGGTCGGGTGGCGGCTGGAGGAAGAACCGGTAGCCCACCCGCTGGCAGTCGACGGGACCGTCGACTCGCACGTCCTTGCCCAGGGCCACGTCGATGGACATCCCGAAGAGGTCGACGCCGGCGGCGCGGGATGCCATCTCGGGGACCCCGCCACCCAGGCGGCCGTTGACCTCGATGATGCGGGGGCCGCTCGGCGTGAGCTTGACCTCCGTGTGCAGGCACCCGATCTCTACGCCCAATGAGGTGATGGCCCGCTCTGCCTCGGCGACGACGGCGGGGACGAGGTCCGGTTCGAGCACGGCGGGGATGAAGAACCCGGTTTCGCGGAACATCTCGGCCTGCGGGAAGCGACCGGTCAGGGCCACGTGGCTCACGACCCCGCCCGACACCACCGACTCGACCGACAGGTAGTCGGCGAACGGACTCGAGGCCAGGCCGGGATCGCCCTCCAGGTACTCCTCGGCCACCATGTCCCGACGGGCAGCGCCCAGCCCGGACAGGGCCTCCTTGGCCTCCTTGGCCCCGGTAGCCAGGAAGGTGTGATGGCTGCCCGATTCCGAACGGGGCTTGAGCACCACCGGCCACCCACCGGCGGCGTCGATCTCGCAGAGCGCGGAGTCGAGGTCACCGCACGTGGGCACGTCCCAGAGCCGGGGCACAGCCAGCCCGGCGGCGGCCATCATCTGTCGCTGGACGAGCTTGTCGACCATGGCCGTAGCCGTTTCCGGCGAATAGAAGGGGAGTCCCAGCCTGACGGCCAGGTGGGCGACGTCGACCATGCCGGCATCGAAGTAGGTGGTCATCCCATCGGGACGATGCGGGCCGACCGCGTCCACCGTGGCGTCGATGGAGAGGCCGCCGGTCGGCACCACCGTGCCGAAGCGCCGGAGCAGTCGGGCCATGTCCCCCATCTCCGGCAACCGGTCGTCGATCATCCACACCAGCTCGCAACGGCCGGCGGCGGCTTCGACGAGCTGCAACACCGGCACCGATCTCGGGCCGTAGGCCACGGCCAGAACCGGTCGCTCGGCCATCAGGCGATCACCGACTCGACGCACTGCTGGGCGTCGAGCACAGCCCGCAGCCGGCTCCTCGGCGAGGGGAGGTAGTGGGTGAAGTAGCGGGTGCCTTCGGTGAGCACACCGAGCACGGAGATGTGCGGCTGCAACCGGCCGTGGACGTCGAAGGGATGGAAGTCCTCGCTGATGGCCACGCTGCCAACCTGGGTGCCGTGATAGCTCAGCTGGGTGAGCCGGCCCGTGAAGTAGAGGCGGGTGAGTAGGGCGGACGCGCTCCGGGCCAGCGACGGCAGATCCAGATGGCCCCGCACGACGGCGTCCACCGTCACCGACGTCGGGACGGTGAGCCGGGTGGAGTCGAGGTGGGGTCGCCCGTCTTGACCGTTGACGATGGTGGGGGAGGGGCCGAGCCGCATCCGGACGACGCCGGCGTCCATCAGGGCCAGCAACTGCTGGATTCGCATGGGCGGCGGGCCGGCGTCGAGCCGGGTGATCTGGGGCCGGATGTTCGACTGGAAGTCCATGTAGGACTCGAGGGAGAGCCCGCCGAACTCGACGACCGAGCGGATGTCGTCGCGCAGGATACGGGTGACCTCCTGGGCCGCCTTGACCGGGCTGCCTCCCGGCGCCACCGCATCGGCAAAGTCTTGCTCCATCGTGGCGTACACGTGCTGCTCGTATTCCTCGGGCGTCTCGAAGTGGGCCCACGCGCCCTCGGTGGAGAAGGAGGAGGAGGGGTCGAACCCGTTGAGGCACCCGGCCAGCTCGGCAACGGCCTCGTCGAACCGGCCCGAGGCCCAGGCGGCGACGAGCGTCCGCCGCACCCTCTCGGCGGCTCTGTTCCCGCTCCGGCGCAAGGCTCGGTGCATGTGGTAGCGGACCTGCATCTCGGCCAGGAGCAGGGGCAGCAGGTCGTTACGAAAGTCGGCCTGGCGCCTGGCCCCGTCGGGTCCGTGAGTGATGGCGGCCAGTGCCTCGGGTGTGCACACCACCGGCTGATAGTCGCCGGTCGAATCGATTCCCGTCGCCGACTTGGCCGACGGTGGGATGCCACTGCGCGAGTAGAGCTCGAGCACGGGCTCCGTTCCGCTCGGCTCGTAGCGAAGCCCCCCTTCCTGGCCGGTGAACGTCCCGCCACGGCCGATGGTGACGGCGGCCAGGATGTCGAAGGCCACGAGCCCCATCCCCGAGACGGCCACGTGGTCACCCGGCTTGATCGACTGCTCGAAGTAGGCCACCGGGTAGGGCCGGAGGAATCGGAAACCGCCCGGCTCGTCCGGAGCCTCCTCGTTGAAGGTGTGGCCGGAGGTGAGCACCACGTGGTCGACCACGATCGACGTGCCGTCCTCGAGGAGGACCTTCTCGTGGCCGCCGGTGACCGGCTCGACGTCGACTGCCCGCGTCGCGTGGCGGACGACCTCCAGCTTGGGCGGGGCCTCCGCCATCATGGTGTCGAAGAACCACGTGAGGTACTCGCCCATCAACCGGCGGGGGAGGTAATCGGACGGCTCGATGGGGCGGCCGGCCGTGGTGCGCCGGCACTCGTCGCCGACCCATCGATAGCCCTGGGCCGTGACCCACTCGTGGAGGTTGAGGGCGTAGGGGCGGTGCTCGTCGGTGACGGCGGCCGACAGCGAAAGCTGGCCGCAGGGGTTGTTGAGGACCAGGAAGTCCGGCTGGTCGAGGCTGTAGACGCCACCGCCGAGGGTTCCCGGGTCCACGACATGGACGCGGACGGCCGCCCCCGTGTCCTCGACGCGGTCGACGATGCGCTCCAGCACGCAGAGGCCCCAGGGCCCGAGCCCGACGATGCCGATCTCGATCACAGCTGCCGACGCTCGTTGGCTCGTCCCAGGTCGGCCGTTTGGCCGGCCGCTGCGTCCGTCAGCCGCCCGATGACGCGACCAAATTCGGTGATGTCTCGGCCCCTCTCATGACGAACGCGACCATCCCGATGATCAGTCGGCGCGTTCCCATCCAAGATAGTGGCGGGGGTCGGATATGGGCAATGACCAGGGATGGAATGGTCATCGGCACGTTCTCCGCTGGCCTGGAGTGGCCCTTGCCCGTCGCCCATGCCCTGGTGGTTCCCACCGGGAGTTCGACCGGGGATTGGCATCCCGGCTCAGGGACTGTCCGGCGGGCAGGTGGCCCCGAAGCCGGCCAGGACCTGGGGCGGAACGGTGTGGTCGGTCGGCGGGCAACCCACGGCCGCCGACCCCGGCCCGGCCACCACGGCCCAGGCCCCGCCCGAGAGCTGGGCGTAGCCATAGCCCGACCCGATGGAGGGGTCGACCACCGACCACCGGGCCCAGCTCGGATCGTGCTGGTCGAGGGTGACCGAGAAGGCGCTGGCCGGCTCGGTCAGACGGGTGCACCCGCCATCGCAGCCACCGGCGAAGAAGGTCTGCAACGTGGCCACCAGCCCTGGCGTCGCCCCGGTGCTCGACGCGGTCGTCGGTGTCGTCGTGCCCGCCGTGCTCGCCGTGGAGGAAGAGGAGCCGACCGGAGCGCTGGTTGTCGTCGAGGCCTTCGGTGGTGAGGGGCGTGACGACGATGTCGCCGCCGGCTGCGCCGAGGTGCCACAACCGGCGGCGACCGAGGCCGTGCCCACGAGCGACGCAATGGTCACGGCCATCCGGACCCTCCTCACGACACGAGGGTAACCCCGGCCTCCCACGACGAAGGTGACCGCCTCGGCGAGTTGTCCGGCGCTCGTCTCCGACACGATTCCGGCCGGGGCCGACGGTCTAGCCTCGCCCGGGTGAGCGACCGGAGATCCTTCGACTCGACGACGGCTCGCCCCATGCGGACGCCCTGTCGGCCCGAGTGAGCGTGGACCCCCGGGTGCTCCTGGTCCGCTCGACGGGCGGTGGCGTCGCTCGCGCCCGCAACCTCGGCCTGGCCCACGCCCGCGGATCGTCGGTGGCCTTCTTGGACCATGACGACGTGTGGTACCCGGAGCACCTCTCGAAGGCGATGGACACCCCGGCCGTCAACCCGGCGGCGGTGGCCGCCTTTTCGTCCATGGAGGTCGTGCGGGGATTGCCGGCCCGCCGGTGGCACAGGAAGACACCTCAAGGCCCGGACCGCGACGCGTCCGAGCAGGCTCGAGTCTGAAGGTTGCGTGGTCGACGCCGCCGGACACACCGCCGCCCCGCTCGTAAGCGTCGTTGTCCCGACCCACCTGAGCCCGCCGCCCTACCTCAAAGACGCAGTGGCGTCCGTCGTCGATCAGACGTGGACCCGGTGGGAGCTCGTCGTGGTCGACGATGGCTCTCCCGACCCCGACGGCGTGGCCAAGGTGTTGGGCGACGTCGACCCGCGGGTGCGGATCGTTCGGACGGTCCGGGGAGGTCCCGCTCGGGCCCGCAACCTGGGTGCCGCCCACGCCACCGGTGACTTGATCACCTTTTTGGACCACGACGACGTCTGGTACCCGGAGCACCTCTCGAAGTCGGTGGCCGCCCTGGCTGCCGACGCCGCCGCGGTGGCCGCCTTCTCCGCCATGGAGATCGTGAGTGCCGACCGTGCGCACGGTCGCATCGTCGAGGGACAAGGGGTCGACCGCCACACGGTGTTGTCCGGTGGGGATCGTCCGTCGCTCAACGCGTTCGTCATCCGACGGGCCTGGTTCGACGAGGTCGACGGGTTCGATACTCGATACGAATGGGGCGAGGACGTCGATCTCATCTTCAAGCTGGTCGAGCACGGCCACTTCGCCTATGTCGACGAGGTGGCCGCCATCTACCGCATCCACGGCGGGAACTGGAGCGGCGACACACGCCGCACGGGGGTGTCGGTGGACAGGATGATGGGGGACCACCTACGACGGGCCCGACGATCGGGGGACACCGAGGCGCAGCGCGACCTGCGAGGGTACAAGCGCCACGGGCGCCGCTTCTATGCCGAGGTGGCCGTCGGCAAGGCGGTGGCGACCTGGAGAGCCAAGCAGCACTGGTCGGCGGTGGTGCTGGCTTGGTGGGCGATGCGGTTCTCGCCGGTCGGAGCGACAAGAGGGGCAGGGAAGCTGGTGGTGCGGCGGTGGCCCGGGAAGGGCGCTGCCGGAAACGACCGGTCGAGGCGGAGCCGAGCTCGGACACGTTGACCGACCCCCTCGGCCTGTCCTCGCCCACCTCGATGGCGACCGAGGAGTGACCCGCTCAGGGCTTGACGGCGACGGCCAGGAGGTGCCCCGAGAGGCCGAGCGTGGTCGGCTCTGATTCGACCATCTGTGCCGACCAGAGGATGCGGTTGCGACGGGCGGGATCGTCCCAGTGGTCGGCCAGCTGGGGGAGCCACCCGGCCAGGCCTTCGATGCCCACGAGCTCGCTGAGCTCCAGGCCGGACTCGCCGATCTCGGCCCGCAGGTCGTCGGGATGGTGCAGGAACGCCGTCGTGAACCAGTGGGGCCGATCATCGGGATTCCGGTGCTGGCCCTCGGCCAGGTCCCGTTGGACGATGGGCACGAATGCCGCGTCGAACAGGAACCCTCGAGCCAAGCCGTCGAAGAGCGAGGCAAATCTGCTGATGGCGGCCACGGCCACCACGCCGCCCGGCCGGACGACGCGGTAGGCCTCGCGGAGCGCGGTCAGGCGATCGGCCCGGTCGATCAGGTGGTAGAGGGGACCGAAGAGCAGGACGACATCCATGCTGTCGGCGTCCACCGGCAACGACCGGGCGTCGCCCAGCTCGGCGGTGACGCCGATGGCGCCGAGTTGGCGGTTGGCCTGCGCGACGTGACGTTCGGCGATGTCGACGATGCGGACCCTGAACCCCCGCTCGGCCAGCCAGGCGGCGTGCACACCGGTGGCGCCGCCCACGTCGAGCACCTCGGCCGGAGGCGACGGAAGGTTTCGACCGAGCACGTCCTGGACGCGGAGCAGCTCGAGCTGGCCGAGGCCGGCGGAGATCCGGTCCTCTTCACGAGTGGATTCGTAGTGGCGCACGATGGCATCGTCGGCTTCGACGACCGGCGCTTTGGGATGAGGACGGTCCCCGGGGAGCACTCCGACGTCTCGCAGGAGGGCACGGGTGAAGGCGCTCATCTCACCCACCGGCAATTCGTCGGGCTCCCACCAGCCAACCTCGGACGTCTCGTCATCGTCGGGCCGTGGCGTCCCCGACAGCACCGTCGCCTCGAAGACAGTTGAGACATAGGCCGTCTCGTCACCATTGGGGTAGACCATCCGGTACTCGGGACCGCCGAGAACGGCGAGGATGGCGCCCAGACCAACGGTGACGCCGGCTTCCTCCTCCGCTTCCCGCCGGGCGCAGTCCTGTGGAGATTCGTCCGGTTCCATTGACCCGCCGATGACCGCCCACCCCCCGGTGTCGATCACACGGACCAGGAGGATGCGACCCCGCTCGTCGCGGGGGATGACGGCGGCGGACGGAAGGAGCAGGAGCTCGTTGCCGACCATCTCCCGCAGCCGGCGGATGTGCGGTGAGATGGGCACCGGCCCGACCCTATCGAGCGCATCGGCGGCCGCCCGGACGACACCCTGGACGTGACCGGACGATGGCCGATCCTGGCCCGGCAGTAGTGTTCGGCGGTCGACGGTCACGGGGGTGGAGGCAGGCGATGGAGCAGGGAACGAAAGGTCACCGTCGATCGTCGACGCGGTGGCCGAGCGTTCTCGGCGCCCTTGTGGCCGGTGCGTTGCTGAGCGTGGCGGTCGGGTGGGGAAGCACCTCGGCCGCCTCCTCAACGGGCTCGGTCACCGATTCCGGCGGATCGTGGAAGCCGCCTCCCTGCCACCGGCCACCGGCCGCTCCCGTCGTGGCCACGCCGGTGGCGGGCGTGGCCTCCGACTGGACCATCACTTCGTTCGACGGCACCAAGATCCGTGCCCACTGGTTCCCGGTCGCCGGGGCCACACCCCAGCATCCCGCTCCGACCGTGCTCATGGGTCCGGGATGGGGCGAAGCCGGTGACACCGATCTGTCCGGCACCGGCGACCTGTTCGGCACGGTGTCGATCAGCGACCTGCACCGGGCCGGCTACAACGTCCTGACCTGGGATCCCCGCGGGTTCGGACATTCGACGGGGACGATCGAGATCGACAGCCCCGCCTACGAGGCCAAGGACGTTTCCCGGCTGATCGACTGGGTGGCCACGAGACCGGGTGTCGAGCTCGACGGGCCCGGTGACCCGCGGATGGGAATGGTGGGCGGTTCCTACGGGGGCGGGATCCAGTGGGTGACCGCCGCCCAGGACTGCCGGATCGACGCCATCGTGCCCACCATCTCGTGGCACTCGCTGACCACCAGCCTGGACAAGTCGGGCATCCCCAAGATCGGTTGGGCAAACCTGCTGTTGTTGGCGGCTACGGGGCGCTCCCTCGACCCTCACATCGTGTCGTCGTCGGCCGAGGCGAACTCGACGGGGCGGATCGACGCGGCCAACGAGGCCTGGTTCGCGGCGCGAGGTCCGGGAAACCTGGTCTCCGACATCCACATCCCAACCCTCATCGTCCAGGGCACGGTCGACACCCTCTTCACCCTGGACGAGGGGATCACCAACTACGAGCAGGTGCATGCAGACCGTGTCCCCGTCTCCATGCTCTGGTACTGCGGTGGCCACGGGGTCTGCCTGACCAACCAGGGCAACCCGTCGGTGGTCGAGACGGCGACGATCGACTGGCTGAACCGCTGGGTCAAGCGCGATCCGTCGATCGGCACCGGACCGCGAGTCGATCTCATCGACCAGCACGGTGTCCGGTACGCGGCGGCCGGGTATCCGCTGCCGACCATCGCGCCGCTCCGGGGGGAGGGGAGCGGGACCCTTCCGCTCGTGGCCACCGGTGGTTCCGGCCCCTTCTCCGAGCCGAAGGGGCGTCCGGGCAGCAGCGCCGCGCTGGCCGCCGAGGCCTTTCCCATCCTGCCGGCCAAGGCCACGACGGCGGTCGACGTCCGCATTCACGGCCGCGCCAAGAAGTCGCTGGTGGTCGGCGCACCGCTCCTCCACATCACCTATCGAGGCACGACGTCACCCGGTGTGCGGCCCACCGCGGTGTTCGCCCAACTGGTCGACGACTCCACCGGTCTCGTGGTGGGAAGTCAGGTCACGCCCGTCCCCGTCACTCTCGACGGTGCCGAGCACACGGCCACCATCCCGCTCGAGACCATCTGCCAGTCGGTGGCGCCCGATCAGACGCTCACCCTGCAGATGGTGGCCACGACAGTTGCCTACGCCACGCCCCGACTCGGCGGCTCGGTCGACTTCACCCACGTCGGCATCAGCCTTCCGGTGGTCAAGCCATCGGCGGTGACCGTGTCGAAGCAGGCCTGACCATGCCCGCCCGGAGCACGCCATCGATGGGCCCGACCCACGCCGACGGTCATCATGGTCCGATGAGCTGGCCGATACGAGCTGCGTCCTTCGGGGGTAATCCCAATGACCGCCATCGCCGGGCTGGTGACCGGCCTGGTCGGCGTTGGGTCGAGTGGTCCGGTCCTGGCTGCGCCGACTGCTACTTCGACGGCTCCGCCACCCTCGGGCGGTTCGGCCAGCTGATAGACGGCGCGCCGAACCTCACGACGGGTGCCTTCACCGCCGCCGATGTCACCGCCTCGGCCAAAGGCTGGGAGGGCAACGGGCGGGGTGTCGTCATCTGCCTCGGCGGCACCTTCGAGGTCACGGAGCGGAACTTGAGCAACTACGGCTTCGGCATCTACGACGGCGCCCCCCACGAGTTGGTCGGATGTCGATGGCTACCTGCCCGCTCTGGACACCACCTTCCGACATCGTTGACACGCGGCACGGTCCTTCGCATCTGATAGTGCCCCAGCGATGATGGTTGTCACAACGAACGGCCTATGCTGCTGCGGCGCGGAGTTGGACGGTGACGCTCTTCGTGGCGGGTGACAACGTCACGGTCCCGGTCCCTTGGTCGATCTGACCGGCCGAGGTGGTCGCGATGTTGTCAACGAAAGATGGCAACTGGAAGAGCACCGGGCCCGACGGTGGTTGGCCGCGCAGGGTCAGCGTCACCGACTGGCCGCTCGACGAGATCCTGAGGCTCAGCCTCCGACCGTCGGTCGTCGGGAAGTTGGTGACCGAGATTGGCCGGTCACCGCCGAGCCATTGGGCGGGGACCCCCCGGCCCACGACGAGGGTGCCGTCGGTGCGCTGGGCCACCAGGGAGGCCAGCAGCACGCCGTTGGCTTGCGACATTCCCCAGGCGTGGGGGGAGGCGCCCTGGCCGGTCGCCGGGTGCCGTCCCAGCCACGGGGTATGGGTCGAGGGAGCAGATGAGCTCTCCCACCATGAGTATGGGCCGCTCTGGCTGTTAGCGATCATGAACTCGTAGCTCAAAATCCCTTGGTCCCGGTGGTGCTGGCTGGCGAGGCCCGCCGTCCCGTAGCCGGCGTTGTAGCCGGTCGAGTAGTAGTCGCCTGGAAAGCCACCGAAGGTGTTGGGTGGAAGCTTGCCCTTGAGGCGCCCGAAGCCATAGTCGTAGGTGGCGTCGATCATGGTCGCGCCCGGGCCGTTGGCCGCTGACCCGAAGAGCGACGCGTCCCAGGCCCAAGCGCCGAGCGGCGACATCCAGTTGGCGTCCTCGGGGTCCTTGCACCGGTTGTCCGTGTTGGGCTGGAGGATCGAGCAGGGTACGTAGTCGAGGTGGTAACGGGCGATAGTCGCATCCAGCGTCTTGTTGGTGGCCGATAGCAGGCTGGCGTATTGCTCGCTCGCCCAGGCCGCCTGGCCGGCGTCCCCCACGCGTTGGGCGAGGTAGTGGTAGGCGGCCAGGCCGATGAGCGCCGAGTAGTCGTCGGTGGTCCAGCTGCCCTGGGTGTCGATGTCGTCGGTGGCCGCCATGATCCCCGAGGGGCTGGTCCTGGCGGCGGCGATCGCGTGGGCGGTGTCCTCGATGCTCGGCTGCGTGGCACCGAGAGGTCCCTCCGAATCGAAATTCTCCTTGACGAAGGCCAAGTCTCCGGTCTTCATCAGGTAGATGGCCCAGGGCACCGAATACGTCCAGACGCCGTCGTCGTAGAAGCCCTGGCCCGGGGCTTCCATGGCGTTGCGAGCTTCGAGGAGGAGCGCGTGGGCGTCGGTGAAGTAGCCCTGGTTGAAGAGGTTGGACAAGATGCCGATGACGTCGTGGTTGTACTCGGCTTCGTAGCCGTTGACCCCGTCGTGCAGCTCGTCGCCGCTCCGGGCGATCTGGGTGTAGATGAACCCGCTGCGGTAGGCGTCATCCAAGGACCGATCGGGGACACTTATCCCGGTGATGGCGGCTAGCTGGTTGTTCCAGAAGCTCGCCATGTGGGCGAAGTGCTGGTCGAAGCTGCCGGCGTCGGCCAGCGCGGCTGCGCTCGGCCACGGATAGGTTCCCCCGAAGCGGTCGGAGGCGATCACGTAGTCGTGATCGACTGAGCTGTGGGGGGCCACCGCATCGGGCGCTGCATCGAGCGGCACCAATCCGGGCGAAGCCTCAGGGTTCGCCTCGATCACGTGGTCTGTCGGGTTCGTCACGGCGACCCGGCTGTAGACGGCGACAAAGGGATCGCCACCGACGCATCACCTTGTCGCAGAACTCGGTGATCGAGACCCGGGCACCCTCCCGGCTGAACGACGTGATCTGCGCCGGGAGGTAGCCGTCGGCATCAGTCCAGGTGGTCGGGCCACCGTCGTAGATGCCGAAGCCGTAGTTCGTGCCGGAGCCGATGCCCAAGCTCACGTAGAGGACGTCCTGGATGAAGAACACCCCGCCGAGACAGGTGACGACGCCCTGCTGGTTGCCCTCCCAGCCGATCTCCGACGCAGTGCCGTCGGCGCCAGTGAAGGGGGTGTCGGCGGGTCGGTTGGCCAAGACGCAGTCGTACTTACTCGCCGGGCCGTCTCCGGAAGTCGACAATGGCGGGCCCGGAGTGGGCGCTGCCGTCGCCGGCGGGCCCGATGCCAATCCGGCGAGCGAGCCAATTGCCACCATTAGGGCCACTGCCGAGGCCGTCCTCCCTGCGAACATGGCTGAAACTCTGGCATGCCGCTCGCCTCGAGTGCCGACCATGAGCTCCTGACCCAGTTCTGTCTCGACGGTGCGGTGAGGCTCGGCGTTCGCGGCCGTCCGGACCGCCTGACGGTTGACCTACGGTGCGTTGGCGTCGTTCCGGCCGTTCGGGCCGTTCGGCGTGTGGGCGTGTGATCGTATGAGCGTGTGGGTGACGACGAACCGGGGAGTACCGTGAGGACACAAGCGGCCGTGCTGTGGGAGCCGGGTGGCAAATGGGAGATCGAAGACATCGAGCTCGACCCACCCAAGGAGCACGAGGTCCTCGTGCGCTTGGTCGCCTCCGGGCTGTGCCATTCCGACGAGCACTTCCTGACCGGCGACATGCCCTTCCTCGGCTCGATGATCGGCGGCCACGAGGGCGCGGGCATCGTGGAGGAGGTTGGGCCGGGGGTGACCACCCTCTCGCCCGGCGACCATGTGGTGGCCAGCTTCCTGCCCCCCTGCGGTCACTGTCCCTCGTGCATCGAGGGACACCAGGGGCTCTGCGACATGGGGATGCACATCGCCGACGGCTGGCAAGTCGGCGACAAGACGGCCCGCCACCACGCCCGGGGCGAGGACCTTCGCATCTTCTGCATGCTCGGCACCTTCGCCCGGCACACCGTCAGCCACGAGCGATCTTTCATCAAGATCGACGATGACCTCCCCCTCGACCGGGCCTGCCTCGTGGCCTGTGGCGTCTCGACCGGGTGGGGCTCGGCCGTCCTCCGGGCCCAGGTCGAGCCCGGTGACGACGTGGCCGTGCTCGGCGTCGGTGGCGTCGGATCGGCAGCCGTCCAGGGCGCACGCCTGGCCGGTGCCCGGCGCGTCGTGGCCGTCGACCCGGTGGCCTTCAAGCGTGAGCGAGCCCTCGGCTTCGGGTCGACGCATGTCGCCGAGAGCGTCGAAGAGGCGTTCCCACTGATCCAGAGCCTGACCGAGGGCCGGATGTGCCATCGGGTCATCTGCACGATGTCGGTGGGACGGGGCGAGCTCATGGGCTCGATCATGGCTCTCTGTGCCAAGCGGGGGAGGGTGGTCGTCACCAACGTGCACCCCTGGACGGAGACGAACGTGACCATCAGCATGCTCGACCTCATGGTCATGGAGAAGGAGCTCGTCGGCTCCATCTTCGGGTCGTCACGTCCGGAGCTGGACGTGCCCCGGCTGCTCGGGCTCTATCGGGACGGGCTCCTCGACCTCGACGGGATGATCACCAGGACCTACCCGCTCGAGCAGATCAACGAGGGGTACCAGGACATGCGGGACGGCCGGAACATCCGCGGGGTGCTCGTCCTCGACTGATTCCCTGCGGACGATGCCGCGTCAAGCGATTCGTTGGTCGACGGCGGCATCTGCAGCGGACAAGGTCGCGGACCGGAGAAGGTCGCCTCGTCTGCCCACGCCTCGAGCGTGTGACCCCATGGGCCAAGAGCAGTTGTGGAGAGCCCCTTAGGTTTCGCCGAGCACTCGAGAAGGCAGGCCACTGAGTAGCCATGTAAGACTCCACACGTGGGGTCGAAGCGCACTCGGAACCGCTACCAGCTACAGCACAAGGAAGCATCGACCCCCACCAGAGGCACGTCTTTTCTCGACCGTGTGATCAACCGTCTCAAACGTCGGACCTGGCCCATTCTTGTCTCGGTCGTTTATGTCGTCCTGGGGCTCGTCTACTTCTTCCGGTGGGGATCTGTCGTCCAGCACACTCCATCTTTGTGGGTAACGCCCTATGACTTCTTGTTCACCTTTTTCGCCGCGAGCCAACTCGCTCATGGGCATTTCTCCGCCATTTACCACACCAACGTGAGTTTCGTCGAGTTTCCGGCGATCTTGGTTGCACTCGCGCCGCTTGGAGCATTGAGCTATTCATTTCACACTTCTCTTTTTGAGTTGATCAACAACCACAGTTACGCCGTCAGTCACTATTCTGTGCACTACTCCTCCATCCCTTTTCTGAGCTCAGGCCAGTTCTATCTCGGAGGCAAGCTGTTCGTCTCGGACCCCCAATGGGTCATTGCTGTCGGTTCCTATTCCTTGTTGTTGTCGTGCATGGCGCTGTTTGCATGCGATGCTCTCGCTGAACGACTCCAGGTTTCCAGGACGCGGCGTGCAGTCCTCAGTGTTGTCGAGGCGGTGTTGCTGTGGAACGTGATCGTGGTGTGGGGGCATCCCGAAGATGCAGTGGCCGTGGCATTGGCTGTGTACGCCGTTATTTTTGCGCTCGACGGCCGATTCGTGAGAGCCGGTTGGCTTTTCGGTGCTGCCGTCGCATTCCAGCCCCTGGTCCTACTCATGCTGCCCGTACTCATCGCCATGGCCGGGCGCCGGAGCGGACTCGGCGTAGCCATCCGATCGATACTTCCATCGGCAGTCCTGGTGGCGGTGCCCCTCATCGCCAACTTCTCTGCCACCTTTCATGCATTGGCGGAACAGCCGAACTACCCCAACCGAGACCACGCGACCCCTTGGACCGCCTTGTCGCCGCGCCTCGGGGGCCACGGCCTGGCACTGGCCGTGGCTGGCGGCCCCGGTCGATTGGTGGCCATCGCCCTCGCCGTCCTCATTGGCATCTGGGTGGCCAAGCGATGGCTTGAGCACCCCGAACTCTTGGTCTTCGCATGTGCCGTGGTCTTTGCGCTGCGCTCCTACACGGAGTCGGTGATGGACGCCTACTATCCGTGGGCAGCGTTGGCCGTCGCCGTTGTGGTCGCTGCCCGGTGCAGCCGTACCAGGTTCGGTATTGCCGCAGTGCTGGCTATCGCCGTTACCATCACTGCGCAGTGGAAGCTCGGCTGGTTCCCCTGGTGGACGGTGCAGATTGTGGGTCTCACCGGCGTGCTGATCGCTGCCTCCCGCCCGGAGCCGCTGGCCAAGCCGAAGCAGGTTACGCATTCACCAACTCGAAAACCCACGGGGGCGCAGGCGCGACCCCGCTCGACGGCGGCAAAAGGTGGTGGAGGCAAGGCGAAGGCGAGTCCCGTTAAGAAGCGAGCGCGCGTCGCTGAAGCGCTAGCTCGCGGGTGCCGAACAGGTCATCCGTGGCGTTGATGACGCCACGCAAATTAAATTTGTTGCGCCTGCATCTATATGGAAAACCGGGCAAAATAGCTTCAGTCGAAAGTCGCCTCGATCTGTATGCCGTCGCACCTGATGAATAGGGTTTATCGGTAGCCGACTTCCGCCGTCACCTAGTCGGCGAGGTCGGAGAAGGCAACGCCGGAGTGGTCGCCTTAGAGCTCGAGGGACGCCAGTGCCGACTCCAGCCACTGACGGGCGCACTCAACCCCTTGGTCGTCGCGCGACGCCGTGGCGATTGTCTCCGGGCGAGGCTCCCACTCATGTGCTGCAATCGGCACTGACCTCGAGGACCCGGAACCAGGCGGGATGACCATGCAACCCTGGGACTCGAGCCTCGTGGCCGATCCAAGGGAGCCGATGTCCCTTACACGGCTACGAGGCTGGAGCGCCCCCGACGAAGAGCCGGGGACGAACGGTGGGGACGACGGCCACGATCACTGCCGCCGCTCCCAGGAGACCGAGGGCACCGCGGAGCCCCACGGCATCCGCCGTCCACCCGACAACCGCCGGCCCGGCCACGAGCCCGAGGTAGCCACCGGCAGTGACGGCTCCGACCGCGGCCGCCGGCTGCGGCCGGCCACGACCGGCGGCGGCTACGAGCAACGGCCAGCACATCGAGATCCCCCCGGCGGCGAGCACGAGCCCGAGGGCGCCGAGGGCGGCGTTCGGCGCGGTCGTGAGCAGGGCCATGCCGACGGCAGCCGTGCCAGCCCCGATGGCGACCCCGCGCGGCGGCCCTCGGCGTCCGACCCGGGGTCCGAGGGCCGTTCGAGCCAAGGCAGCCACGCTGTAACCCAGCACCGCCCCACCGGCCCCGAGGAGCAGGCCCGAGTCGAGCTGCGAGCGCAGGAAGAGCACACCCCAGAGGTCGATGCCCCCCTCGATCATGGCCGAGAGGGCGAAGATCCCGGCCAACACGAACAGCCGCTCGTGACGCAACAGGCGCAGGGCACCGTGCCAGGCGACGGCATCGCCGCGCTCGGCGCCGGGGATCGGCGAGCGGCGGCAGACCACGGCGAGGACGGCCACCACCACGGCGAGGATGGCCCACGTCCAACGCCACGAAACGTGCGCAGCCAGGAGCCCACCGCAGGCGGCCGCACCGACCGCGGCGCCGGAGTTGAACCAGCCATGAAAGGCCACGAGCCGTCCCGGCTGGTCGGCCAGTGCCGTCATGGAGGACACGTTGATGGTCACGTCGACCATCCCGGCGTTGATGACGATGAACACGATGGCCACGCCGAGGGTCGCCGGGGCCCGGGCCGCCGCTCCGGCCAGGAGGAAGACCGACCATGTGGCCAAGGCGATGCCGAGCACCCTGGCTGTCCCGAACCGCTGGCACAGCCCACCGCCCACGGCATTGGCCGCGGCACTGCCGGCCAGGCTGATGGAGAGAAGCAGGCCGTATCCACCGGTCGAGAGCCCGAGCGAGTGTTCGATGTCGATGGCGGCCACCGCCCACGCCCCCCAGAACAGCCCGAAGACCACGAAGACCCATCGGACCGGGCGAAGCGTCACCGCTCCGTTGTAGCCCAGAGTCGGCGAGCCCCTGGAGAGCCCCCTTGGTGCTGGACTGGGCCTGCGCATGGGCCCTCAAGTTGGGCGGAGTCATGAGCCGGTCGTCATCCCCGCCCGGCGGAGCCGCTCGCCGATCCCTCGTGCGGGAATTTCAGGCGTCCCGTCCTGTTGGCTGCCATTGCCGGGCGACTTCGGTCGTGCCTCACGCTCTCGTTCGAGCAGCGCCACGACGTCGGCATCCGAGGTCTGGCCGAATCGCACGTACCACTGGCCGACGGCGAAGAACGGCTCCGGCTGCTCGAGCACCACCGTCGTGTCGCTGACCCCTCGAGTTGGGCGACGGCATGGCTCGAGGCCACGGGGACGGCCATCACCACGTAGTCGGCGCCCTGCGCCCGAGCCACCGAGCATGCGGCCCGGGCTGTTGACCCGGTGGCCATCCCGTCGTCGACCACGACGGCCGTGCGTCCCTGGAGGCCGATACCGGGGGCGCCGGCGCGGTATCGACGGGCCCGGCGGTCGAGCTCCTCTCGCTCTCGGACCTCGGCCTCAGCGACCTCCTCCTCGGTGAGGCCAGCCGCCCGGATGACGTCGTCTTCCAGTACCCGTACGGCGCCCTCACCGATTGCCCCCATGGCCAGTTCCCGCTGGAAGGGCGCACCGAGCTTGCGCACGACGATGACGTCCAACGGTGCGCCGATGGCTACCGCCACCTGATAGCCGACGGGAACCCCCCCACGGGGAAGGCCGAGGACAACGGGGTCGACGAGCGACAATTGGCGGAGACACTCCCCGAGTTGGTGGCCGGCCTCGATCGCGGTCGAAGAACGGCACGCCGGCGGCTCTCACGAAAACGGTCCGCGCCACCCGGCCGGCACCCGCCCCTCAGCCGCCGGGCGGTCCGGCGCGTGTGTACCGGGTATCCGGCGGGTCGGCGGCGAACGGCGCGGTGACGCCCCACTCGTCGAGGAAGACGAGCTCGCCCAAGGGAAGCCGCCGGACGGGGCCGTGGTGGCCCTCGGGCCGGCCCAGGGTGATGGCGGCGGCCATGAACACGTTGTCCGGAATACCGAGCAGCTTGCGCAACTCGGTCTCGACGAAGAGGTGCCAGCTCGTCATCACGCCGCCGTAACCGAGGGCACGGGCCGCCAACAGCAGGTTCTGGCAGGCCGGGTAGATGGAGGCGCCTTCCACGGAATAGGGCGCCCGGTGTCGGACAAGACAACCCAAGATGAGCACCGGCACTTCGTCAAGGTGGTCGACGTAGTCCTGCATCGTGCGGGCCATGGCCGCCTTGGGTGAGTCGCTCTCGGCGCCGGAGCCCTCGTCGTAGCGGTCGGCCGTGCGCTTCGTGCCCCAGGCCTGGCGGGCGGCCTCGCCGATGAGGACCTTGGCCGCCTGCGCCTTGGGCCCGTCGGTCAGCACCAGGAACCGAAAGGGCTGGCGGTTCGACCCGCTCGGGGCGCGGCTGGCCGCGAAGAGGATGTCGCGGAGGACCGACTCCGGGACATCCTCGTCCGTGTACCGGCGGATGGCCCGCGTCGTGCAGATGCCCTCGAGGAGGCCTACGGTGTCCGGCGCCAGGAGCCGGGGCGCGCCGAACTCCGCACGCAGGCTCTCGGGCTCGGGTCGACCGGTCATGGGCGTTGGTCCACGTTAGTCCTGGCGTACCTCGTGATTGACGTGCAAGCCGGACCTATGCGTGGGATGGTCGACCGGGGACGAACTCAGCCATATGCGGTGAGCGGGCAGATGAACGGGCACGGCCCGTCAGTGTGGGCGTACCCTTGCCCGAAACGATTTCCGGCGGCGCGAGGGCGGCGCACCCGGCGCGCCTTCGGTCGAATCACCGGCAAACCCTGGAGGGACACCTTGACCGTCACCACTGCAACCCGTTCCGTGGGCCTCGTCCTCCTGGTGAGCGTGATACTGATCACGACCGGCTGTTCGAGCTCACCGTCGGCGGGGACATCGTCGACGAATCCGGTGACACGCACTTCGGTTGTCGCCCCAGGAGCGAGCGTTCCCTTCACACTGGCAAACAACGCGCGGGGCGACGTAGCGACGCACCCATGCAAGCAGACAGCGAACGGATGGGTCTTCACCGGGACGGTCAAGAATCCGGCCCACGAGCAAAAGAGCTTCCAGATGGTGGTGGACTTCGTGCGGCGCACCGGATCGACTGTCATCGGGACTACCGTGCTCAACGTCTCGCCCGTTGCTCCCGGTGCCACTGCGGCGTGGACGGTAACCGGCGCCAAAGGGCAGTCGGGGGTGGACTGCATCGTCCGCTTGGCCCAAGCCAACTGAGGGAGTCCGTCTCCAAGGGTTCGACTTAGAGGATCAGCGGATAGGGACCGAATCCGGGCACCAGCGGTTCCTCCAGTCGATCAGCTTGGCAGTGATGAGGAAGACGATTGCCAGGGCGAACTGGGCGAGTCGGTGATGCAGTTTTCGGTCACTATTGCGGCGGAGCTGGCCGAAGTTCGAGAGCCAGGAGTTGGTCCGCTCGACCGGCCATCGCAGTCCGAGGGGGACGGCCCGCTTCGCCGTGGCTGTCCCGGCCTTGCGACGCTTGCCGATGAGGGCGTCGGTGATGCCGAGTCGCAGGAGCCGGTCCCGGGTGACGGCCGAGTCATAGCCACGATCGAGGTGCACGGTCTCGACGCCCTCGAGCAGACCCCGGTCCCCGAGCGCCCGAAGCGTCGGTTCGAGGAGCACCGAGTCGTGACGCTGAGCGCCGGCACTCGTCCAGCCGACGGGGATGCCCGCTGCCTCCGTGGCGATCGACCACTTCCAGCCTGGCCGTCCCCGATCGGTGGGGTTGGGACCAGTTCCTTCCCCTCCACCTCGGGCTTTGTGGATGGATCCGTCGACCGCCACCTCGGAGAGGTCGAGACCGATGATCTTGTCGTAGGCACAGATGGCCTCTTCGGCGATCCGGTCGAAGACGCCGGCCTCCACCCACTCGTCTCGCCGGACCCGGACGGTGGTGTCGGAGACCTTGTCGCCGCAGAGGTGCTCGGCGTCCTCGAAGGAGCAGCCAGTCACGAGACGCACCAGCATCACTTCGAAGCAGTCCCGGTCCGAGGCCCGCGTGCGATGACAGCCCAGTGGATGGGTGTCCGGATGGGGCGGGAGCAGGGGCCCAATGGCAGCCCAGACGGTATCAACCACCTCGGGATCGAACGCGCGCATGATGGTGGGGCACCTCCACAGGTCGCTGTTGGTTTGGGTACGCACCCGAATCATCTCGGGGCCAACACAACAGCCGGTGGATGGTCAACGGCCCTCAGCAGGGAATCCTTGACAGGGCCGCGTCTTGGCGCCTATCCGCGCGGCCTCTTAGCCCCGATCATTCACGAACCGATGTGAGCTGAGGACGCGTATCCGCGGAAAGGCCCTCCTGGTTAGGGAAACTGGGCTTGTCGAAGGTCCAGCAGTCCCAACCAGAAGGGCACGTCCGACATGCAAACTACTAGCACCCGTCGCGTGGTTGTGGAACCCGGCGGTGAGCAGGTGGCGGCCCACGTGGGTTTGCACGCCTTAGGCACCTTCGCCGACCAGCTCGGCCTGGGCGCCGCCCTCTCCGCCCGCATCCCAGTCACCGGGAAGCGGCTGCCCCTGCACAATCGGGGGAAGGTTCTCGTCCACCAAATGCTGGTACTGGCCGGTGGTGGCGAGAGTTGCGGGGACATCGAGTACCTGCGAGCCGAGAACGACCTGTTCGCCGACGTGTGCTCGGACTCAACGCTGTATCGGACCTTCACCGAGCACATGGGCGAGACGACCCTCCCCGAAGTGAAGGCGGGGTTCGCCGAGGTGAGGGGCATGGTGTGGCGCCGGGCCAGGCTGACGAGGGGCAAGGACCCCGTCGTGCTCGACATCGATGCCTCCCTGATCGACGTCCACTCCGAGCACAAGGAGGGAACGGCGCCCAACTACAAACGGGGCTTCGGCTTCCATCCGATGTTCTGCGTCGCCGACGCCACCGGCGAGGTGCTCTCGGCCCTCCTGCGTCCGGGGAACGCCACGGCCAACTGCGCCGAGGATCACCTGGTGGTCCTGGATGAGGCGCTGGCCCAGCTGCCCGAGCGAGTGTCAGCCGGGCACAGTGCCGGTGATGCCGAAGGGGTCCGCCGCCCGGTGGTGGCGCGGGCCGACTCGGCGGGGGCGACCCAGGGCTTTGTGTGGGGGTGCCGGGACCGCACCATCGGCTTCGCGGTGGCCGCCCGTTCGAATCCCCAGATCACGGCGGCGATCTCGCAGATCGCAGACGACGACAGCCGGTGGAAGCCGGCCCTTCGCCAAGACGGCAGGCATCGCACCGGGGCGACGGTGGCTGAGGTCACCGATCTGGTCGACCTGTCGCACTGGCCTTCCCGGACCCGCCTGGTCATCCGTCGCGAGCCCCTCCACCCCGGCGCCCAGGCCAGCCTCTTCCCCTCCCTCGAGTACCGCTACTGGGGCCACTACACCGACCAGAGCGGTGCACCGTCCCGGCGGGACCTGTTCATGCGTGGTCACGCCAGCATCGAAGACGCCATCGGTCGGCTGAAGGACGCCGGCCTGCTGCGCTTCCCCTTCGTCGACCTCCAGGCCAACCGGGCCTGGCTGGCCGAGGTGTGCTTCGCCCATGACCTGGTGCGGTGGTTCCAGCGACTGTGCCTGACCGGCGATCTCGCCTCGGCCGAGCCGAAGACCCTGCGCTGGCGGCTGTGGCACGCCCCCGCCCGCAAGGTTCGCTCGGGCCGCCAGCTCATCGTGCGGATACTCGACGCCTGGCCGGACGCCCCGGCCATCGTTCGGGCCCATCGGCGCATCGCTCTTCTCACCTGACGTCTCGAGCAGGCACCACTGACAGGGCTCGACCACTGGAGGACCGCGACCCGAAACCAGAACTGTCATGACACTTGCGTCCCGCCAGCACTGACGACGACTTCTTGAGCCGACACAAGCTCTTCAGTCGACTGGAAGTGACTTCGACCTCACCAAGAAGGATCAAGACCACGCGGTCCATCAGCTTCATGAATGATCGGGGTTAGGTATAAAGAAGGAACAGTGCTTGACCACATTTACATCTCGGTAAGCAACGTGCAGCGCTCTTTGGCTTTCTATGCGGCGGCCCTAGGGCCCTTGGGGTGGAGAGAACTCGGGAGCTACGACTCCTCAACGGAACCGGAGTGCGTCCGATGAACCTCACGGCGTCGGGGTCATGTTTCGGATGATCGTCTCGAGAGATCGGTTCAGGACAGGGACATCGTCCAGCGTGAGACCCCGGAGCAGACGCTCTTCCAATTGCTGGACGCCGTCGCGTGGTCCGGAGTTCCGGGACCCGGATCGACCGGCACGATTCACTCCGATCGCAGGAGCAGCGCGGTCGACGTGCGAGCAGCCATGCGCCCTGGCAGCGTGGCTACCACGTTGGCCAGCACCAGGGTTCCGGCGGCGATGACCACCAGGTACGAGATGGGCACGACTGGGCTGGGCACGGCGTCGATGCTCTCGGCGAAGAGAGTCCACAAGGCGCGGCCGACGACGATGCCGACAGGTAGACCCACCGTGGTTCCCAGCCCGACGGCCACGCTCGCCTGCCAGCTCACGACCGAGGCCAGCTGGGGGCCAGTGAATCCGAGCGTCTTGAGCAGCGCCAGCTCCCGACGGCGCCGACGGACCGAGGCCACCAGTGTGAGGCCCAGGGCGCTCACTGCGCCCACGGCCAGTGCGCCGCCCAAGATGGCCGGCGTCGTCCCGAGAGAGCGGTAGTTCACGATCTCGGCCGGCCGCAGCACCGGCGAGACCGTCACGCCGAAGTCGAAGTTGTTGGTCAGCTGGTCTCCGATCCGCACGAGCGAGCGCACCGCCGGATCCCCCGTGGCGATCGGCGCGGCGATTGCGGTGGAGCTCGACGGGATGCTGCCGACGGGCAACCCGCCCTTGACCCTCACGAGCACGGCTTCGGGTCCACCACTGCCGGGAAGGTGAAAGGGGTTCCGTGCCGCCGGCGGGATCAGGTCGGTCGGCATTAGCATGCCAGTACCCATCTCGGGGTGGATCGAGCCCGGCGACCCCATGGTGGGCATGGTGGCAGTGCCCACGATCCGGAGCCGCACGGCGTGCGACCCACCGTTGTTCACCTCGACGGTGTCGCCCACCCGCTTGTGGAGTTGGGCCAGGGTGATGGCCCCGAGCACGACCTGGTCTCCCGACTCCAGATCGTGGCCGGAGAGGATCGGCGGCTGGACGGCTGCCCCCGGGTCCTCTCCCATAACGCCCACCACCTGTCCGTCGATGCCCAGCTGGGCGAAGTACACCCCCGACCAGGCGGTCACATACCGGTCTGCGCCCAGCAGGCGGGTCGCCTGGGTCCCCGGGACGTTCCCGCCGAAGGCGCCGGCGTCGAGGACGTAGTCCCAGTTCCACCCGTAGAGCGCCGGGGTGGCGACCAGGTGGTCGAGGCTGGCTCCGAAGACCACCGTGCTGACCAGGACGACCACCGCCAACGTGGCGCCGAGGATGGCTGAGCGCACCGGCACGGCGTCGGTGGTCCCCGGGTCCAGGGCGAAGTGGATCCCGGTCACGGCCGGGGCGGGACCCGGCGGCGGCGGCGCGGGCCACGGTCGCTCCCGCCCCGACCACCGAGGGCCGGGTCCTCGACCTATGGGGAGCGGCACGGACCGCCATGACCGCGGCGGCAGCCACCGTCAGGACGAAGAGGCTGGCCGAGCCGAGGCCGAGGACGGTCCAGTCCGCCGAGATCCCGGGGTCGGGATAGATGGGCCGTACCGGGCCGAGCGGGGCCAGCGGGGAGAGGCTCACGGCCAGGGCCAGAGCCAACAGCGCGCCGGCGGTCGACGCCACCACCGCCCCCAGGACGCCTGGGGCGGCGACCGCCACCGGGCCGGCCCCGACCGCCCGCAACACCTCGGCCTGCGGGCGCAGTCGGCGCAACTGGCGGCCGATCAGCTGGAAGGCGATGAGGAGGGCGGCCAGGCCGGCGATGCCGCCGAAAACGCCGAGGGCGATCGACTCGGGCTTGATGGCCCGCTCGGCCTTGGCTGTTGCGACGCCGACGGTGATCGTGGTCGGATACAGCATGGGCAGCACTGTCGGGAGTGCCGAGACCACCGAGTCGACGCCGGTGCTGCCATCAGACACCTCGAAGCTGGTGCCCGCGTAGTTGACACAGCACCGGATGAGGCCGGCAGTGAAGGCGGGCGTGAAGACAGCCAGCGACGGCGAGTAGTCGGTGTCGTCCTCCACCACCTGGTGAGGCTCGATGGCCAGGCCCACTACGGTGACGGTGACGACCCGGTTGGGCTTGACCCCCGCGGTGCCGAAAGCGGGCAGGTTGGTCTGGGCGTTGGTGTAGACGCCCATCCGGACGCGCTGGCCGACATGCCAGCCGACCGCCTTGGCTACCTGCGGGTCCACGTCGATCTCGTCGGCCCGGGCCGGGTTGGCGAGCCGGCCCTCGACCGCGCTCAGTCGATCCTGGCTGAAGAATTCCCCACCGAGGCTGCCCACACCGTCGCCCGCCTCCGGCGGTGAGCCCGGTACCGGGATCGGCGCGTCGTTCGCGCCGACGGGATAGACGTTCACGCCGACCTCGCTGGCCGCCCGCACCACGTGGGGAAGGCGGGCCAAGCGGGCCACAACAGGGGCGTTGTATCCCGTGTCGGAGCCCAACAGGGGATTGAGGATCGAGGAGACTACGAACACCTGGGACGTGTGGGAGGCGGCCAACAGAGCCGGGTAGGAAGATTGGGTCCTCCGGGCGGCGGCCACCGACGCCATGGACAGCCCGCCCAGCAGCCCGATGAGCAGGGCGATGGCGGCATAGGAACGTCGATGGGCCCGGAAGGTGACACGCAGGCAGTACCAGGCCACGCCCAGGGTCGAACTCGCCATCGAGGTCAGTGTCCGCACGACACGCCTGTGTCCAAGGGGGAACCGACCGAACGACGGTGGTGCCCACCCCCCTCCCCGACACCAGCCATCACCATTGGTCCGGCCTCGGCGCTTCCCTACCCTCGATCCCAGGTTCGAGTTGCCCGCCATGAGATCTGGCGCCTGGCCGCTGCCGGTGACAACACTGGGCCTATACCGGATCAGGAGGGAGCATGACGGTCCTCGAGGCCTGGGGGGTCAGGAAGACTTACGAGTCCGACGAAGCACCGGTCCGGGCCCTTCGGGGTCTGAACCTCACCATGGACAGCCAGGAGTTCGTGGCCATCATGGGTCCCTCGGGCTGCGGGAAGTCGACCCTGCTCAACCTGGTGGCCGGCTTGGACACTCCGAACGAGGGTGACCTGGTCGTGGCGGGCGAGGTCTTGGGTGACATGGACGAGAACGATCTGGCGCGTATGCGCCGACAGCACATCGGCATCGTCTTCCAGTTCTTCAATCTGCTCGAGAGCATGACGGTGCTGGAGAACGTGGCCTTGCCCGCGCTGGTTGCCGGCGTTGGGAGGCGGCAGGCCGAGAGCAGGGGCCGGGATCTGCTGGACCTCCTCGGCCTGGCCGACAAGCACAGCAGTGCGCCGGCGTCACTCTCCGGCGGCCAGCGGCAACGCCTTGCCATCGCCAGGGCTCTGGCCAACACTCCCACGCTGCTACTGGCCGACGAACCGACGGGCGCGCTGGACACCGACGGTGGACTGGAGATCATGCAGCTGTTCCGCCGGCTCCACGCCGGCGGCCAGTCGATCCTGATGGTCACCCACAACCAGACAGTGGCGGAGTTCGCCTCGCGCCTGGTGCGGATGCGAGACGGGCGGATCGAGGATGACGGGACCGGGTCGGTCCCCCGACCGCCATCCACACGGTGGTGCCGAATGCGATGGCACGAGGTGACGGGTCGTCCACCGCCGGAGATACCGAGTCGGGCGCCCAGACGTGACTGACGCCCCCATCATCTTGAGCCAGCTGGGCCGCACCCGGGAAACGGCTTCGGCGAACGCCGAGTCCCGGCCACTGGTGTTCCTCGGCGTCGGGGCGCTGGCGGCAGGCGGCGTGGCCGGCGCGATTGCGACCGCAGTTGTCGACCACCAGGGCGACCTGCAGGCGCTGATCATCTGGGCGGTCGTAGTGACGGCCTTTGCCGCGGCCGGGATGGCCGCCACCGTCCGACGGCCGAGTGAGCCCCTGGGGCCGTTGGTCGTGGTCGGCGCGTTCCTCGGCGCGACGGCCGTCTGTGCCGATGCGGTCATCGCCAGGCACTCGCACGGCGTCGCGTCCTCGGCCGCGTTCGTGTCGGTGGCCCACCTGGCCGGGCCGGTCGCGCTGGCGCTCCTGCCGGTGGTGGCCATGCACGTCTTGCTCGGGCTACCTGACGGGTCGTGCCGCCTGAGACGGGCGGTGGCGGGGGGATATGCCATCGGCCTGGCGGTGGGACTGTCCGTATGGGCTTTTCGCCCGGCCTTTCCGCTCTGGCCGTTCGGTGTGGAGCTGCTGGTCGCGCTGCCGGTGGGCCTGTTCGGCACCCAGCATCGGTACGCCCGCTCGAGGGGGCGAGAGCGACAGCGGCTGCAGTGGTTCGGCTGGGCGGTCACGATCGGCATGGAGGTACTGGTTGTCGCCGGTGTCCTGCGCCTGTTGTGGGGTTGGCCCACCCGCCTGCCCTTGGTCGTGGGGTTGGCCTGCCTTCCCGTGGCGGTGGGCGTCGCATTCGGAAGCTCCAGCCGGGCCGGCCGCATCAACCGGATGCTGACTTACACGGTGTCGCTCGCCGCGTTGACCGCTGTCGTGCTGGTCGTCTATCTGGCTGTCGTGGTGGTGGGACTGGGCCACTCGCCGAGCCGAGCGGAACGCTCGTTGGCGGGTCTGTCCGTGGGTGCTGCCGCGCTGTCCGCCCTTCTCTACGAGCCGGTCCGCAAGCGGTTGACCCTCTACTCCAACCGCCTCGTCTACGGAGAGCGCGAGGCCCCCGACACGGTGCTGCGGACATTCCGAAGCCGACTCTCCCGCGCGATACCGATGGACGAGCTGCTCCTCCAAGTGGCCGAGTCGCTGCGGAAGACCCTCGCTTTGAAAGCAGCCGAGGTTTGGACCAGGTCGGACGGCCACCTGGAGCGGACCATCTCCGTTCCCGAGTTCCCCGCGGTGCGAATGGTGCTGTCTGACAAGGAGCAGACGGTGACCGCCCAGGCCGGGGTGACCGGCAGCGCTTGGGCCGAGGTTTGGCTGCCGAAGCTGCTCAACGGCCGAGAGGACTGCATCCTGCGTGTCGCCCCCGCCACATACTCCGGCCAGCTGCTGGGCCTCATCGTGGCCGTCGCGACGCAGGCGGCAACCAGTTCACCCCAGACGATGACGTGATGCTGACCGAACTGGCCCGCCAAGTGGGTCTGGCACTGCACAACGTCGAGCTGGACTCGGCCCTACAGGAGTCGCTCGACGAGGTCCGCCGCCAGGCCGAGGAGCTGCAGGCCTCCCGGGCTCGCATCGTGGCCGCCTCCGATGCCGCACGGCGCAAGCTCGAGCGCAACCTCCACGACGGAGCCCAGCAACATCTCGTCTCCCTGGCCGTCAATGTCCGGCTGGCCCAGAAGCTGGCCGAGACCGACCCGGCCGCGTCGCGAGAGATCCTCGACCACCTCGGTCAGGGGCTGCGGGACGCCGTGCAGGAGCTGCGGGCCCTCGCCCACGGCATCTATCCGCCATTGCTGGTCGACCGGGGGATCAAAGAGGCGCTTCGGGCCGCAGCCGGATGGGCCACGCTGCCAGTCGAGGTCAGTGCTGTCGGACTCGATCGCTTCTTCCCCGAGGTCGAGGCAGCCGTGTATTTCTGCTGCGTGGAGGCGATCCAGAATGCCGGCAAGCACGCCGGGGAGGGTGCCCGCATGCGGCTGACGGTGTGGGTGGAGAACGGCGAGCTGTGCTTTCAGGCATCCGACGACGGCGTCGGGTTCGACGCGTCGGAGGTGGGCGGGGGGGTCGGATTCGTGAACATGAGTGACCGGGTCGGCGCAATTGGGGGCACCGTCCAGGTGAGCTCCGTACCCGACCAGGGCACGACCATCTCCGGTCGGATCCCCGTCAACGGCTGACGGGGCGCACCCCCGCCCCGGCCATGACCTTCTCCAGGATGTCGGGCCCGAAGTGCTCCTTGTGCACATAACCAGTCGCTCCGCACCGGCGGGCGTCGGCCGGTAGATCGTCGGCGTCGTAGGTGGACAGCAACAGCACCCGTACACCCGGATGGGCACCCACGATGCGACGGGTGGCCTCGACGCCACCAATGCCATCCATAGTGATGTCCATCAACACCAACCCGGGCGACAGCGCCTCGACCTGCAAGACGGCCTCCTCGCCCGAGGTCGCCTCACCGAGCAGCTCGAATCCGAGCGTGGCCTGCACGACTGAGCGCGCCGCCATCCGGAAGGGGTCCTGGTCGTCGACGACCAGGACCCCGATGTCAGGCATCGGGCTCACGACGCCATCCTGACAGTCCGATGCCGCGCCGCCCACCGGGGCACCACGACCGGGTTTGGGTGTCAGCACCTTCGGGCGTCGGGTCGTCGGTCCCGAGGAAGACCAGGACGGCCTTGACCCGTCGGTGGACGTCCGGCTCCTGGGAGAGGGACAGCTTCGAGAAAATGGAGTTGATGTGCTTCTCCACCGCCCGTTCCGAGAGCGCCAGTGACGACGCCACAGCCGCATTGTTCTTGCCCGTCGCCATCTCGGCCAGGATCTCTGTTTCCGCGGCGTCGCCGCGAAGAGGGAATCGGACGCCCGGGACCGCGCCGCCACAGAGCGTCGACCACGTCGGGATCGATCACCGACCCGCCCCGGGCGACCTCCCGGATGGCCTCGGCCAGCTGGTCGATGTTGGAGACCTTCTCCTTGAGCAGGTAGGCGCGGCCTTTGGATCCGCCTTCGAGGAAGGAGAGGGCATAGGCCGGCTCGGTGTACTGGCTGAGCAACACGACGCCGATATCCGGATGGGTGTCGCGCAAGACGACGGCCGCCCGGATGCCCTCGTCGGTACCGGTGGGCGGCATCCGGATGTCGGTGACCACCACATCGGGCCGGTGAGCATCGACGCTCTGCAAGAGCGCGTCATGGTCGGCGCAGGACGCCACCAGCTCGAGATCGGGCTCGGAGCTGATGAGTCGACCGACGCCTTCCCGCACCAGATAGTTGTCCTCCGCCAGGACGACCCTCACGACCATCGGCAAGGAGGGTAGAGGAAACCGGAGCAGACAGGCGGCTGGGCGGGACACAGAAAGCTCGGCGGAAAGGGGAGGCTAAGCCCCGGAGAGTGGGCGGCCGACACAGGTCGAGGCGAGCTCGGGAAGGGGTAAGCGCCTGGCGGCCGGACATCTCGGCCCGCACACGGCGCACGACGATCGGTGGCCTCGGAGGCCGGAACCAGTTGGGGCGTCCGATCGGGGGACACCCTTGCCGAGACTCCGAGAGGCTGCGGCACCGTCGAAGCGAGGTCAGGCCCCGCACGCCGTCGGGCCATGGGTCCCAGGCGGGGGACCTTCAGTACCGGGGCCGACGCCCAGAGTGGTTCCCACGAGGCCCAGGGGTGTTAGTACCCGGACGGGTCGGGCGACCAGCCCCCTTCCGTCCAGGCTGGCCCACACCATTGGCAGGTAGCTACCGGCTGGCTCAATGGTCGGAGGGCGGATTGTCGGCACGGAGGCGCATCTGCCGTGCCGACACCCCAGATTCGCCTGCGGAACTCACGACGGAGGGGAGAGCATCATGTCGAGCATCCGAAGGTCAGTCGCAGCGCTGGCCGTTGCCATCGGGACCTTGGGATCTTGCGGAGTGGTCGGGCTGGCGACCGCCACCCCGAGCAGCGCCCAGCCGACCTGCACCGACAATTCGATCGGCCCCGACACAGGGACCACCATTTGGGGGGCCAGCGCCTCGAACTGGTCGAGCGGTATCCCGAACGGCTCCGCCGGCCTGCGTCAACGAGGCCGGTAGCTACACCGTGTTGTTCAACAACGACGGCCAGACGCCCGAGGCCCTCGAGGTCGGAGGCGCGAGAGCGGTACCCAGGCCGTCGAAATCAACGGGGCCAATATGAGCACGACTCAAGACGACGTGATCGAAGGCGGCGGGGTGCTGAACCTCGTCCCCACCTCGTTGTCGGCGCGGACATCACCGGTAGCGGTTCAACGAACTCACGATCGACAACGGCGGCAGCCTGACCTCGTCGGGCGCCTCGGAGGAGGCCGAAATCGGCCTGACCCTCGACAACCAGGGCACCATGACCTTCGGCGCGGCTACCAACATCGTCGGTGGCAACACGGCACCAACGAGGGGTCCTTGACCGTCTCGAGCGGGGCCACCGTGACGGAGAACAGCGCCACTTTCACCGATGCCTCCGGATCGCTGATCAATGACGGCACCTTTAACGGCGAGAACGATTTCGTCCAGTCGGGACGACGGAGTCGGGAAACCCGGTGGTCCAGCACGCCGGCACCTTCGTCGACTCGGCCGGCACCGGGTCCTTCGTCGCCTACCAGGCCACCATCGAAGGGACCGTCCCGGCCGGCCAGACGCTCACCGACCTTGCCTCCCCGGGCAACTCCAACGACACGATCGGATCGAGCTCGGAAGGCATCACGGTCGACGGCAGCCTGATCTGTCAGACGATCAGCGGCACCATCTGTTCCTTCAGCACGGCCAACGGCACGTGGCCGGGGATCACCGTGGCCTCCGGCGGCACGCTCGATTCGGCCGGTCCGGGCAACGCGACGACCTACGTCAATCTCAGCTCAGACGTCCAGATCGATGCTGGGGGGATCGTGACCATCGCCAACCCGGAGACCAAGCTCAACACCTCCGTGTTCACCGACGACGGCACCCTGCAGGTGACCGCCACCGGACAGCTCATCGTGGGGGGTAACACCCCGGTGGACGCTGCCGGCGGCACGGTCGGCGTCACCGCCGGTACGACGGGCGGCGCGATCTTCGACTTCACCAGCAGCACTGTTTCCTTTTGCACCTTGGCTGTGGCCACCGCCGGGGTCAGCAGCGGATGAAGACGTGATCTCAACCCCGGGCGGGGAAGGTTGTGATTTCGACAGCTATTCCTTCGGACCGGACTACTACACCGTGACCTACGTCAAGAACGGCTCGGATGAGATCACAACGGTAGAAGTCACATCGGCCACGCCCTTCAGCGCCTCCCCGACGTCCTTCTCGGCGGCGGAGAACGAGCAGGTGACAACGCCCGAGGTGGCCACCTTCGACACCAACGGCGAGCCGGGTACCTACTCGGCCACCGTGAACTACGGGGATGGGACCGGGACCCAGACGGCGTCCGTCGACCTGAGCGGGGACAGCGGCACGGTGACCGGCCCGGACCATACCTACACCGCCCCGGGCCCCTACACCGTGACGACGACCATCTCGACCACGGCCGGTACCACTATCCCGGTCAGCGAGTCGATCACCGTGACTGGCCCGACCATCACCGGATTGTCGAAGACGACCGTCAAGCCGGGCAAGTCGTTGTCCACGACCGTCTCGGGCACGAACTTCGACGGGACAGGGGCACCGAGCGGCTTCACAACGTCCGACCCGACGAACATCACCGTCACGTCGGTCACCTTCAAGCCGGCCACCAAGAAGAAGGCGGCCGCCTACAAGGTCAAGCTCAAGGCGTCCAAGGGTGCCCCCGCCGAGCAGGTGAGCCTGACCCTCACCCAGACCGGCGTCGAGGCCGGGCAGACGACCGACGCCAACGCCGTCACGATCAGCTGAGCGACAGCTCGTCACGGTTCTGAAGACGGACGTCGCCGTCGGGCAACTGGCGGCGACGTCCGCCCGGTCACCTGACCGTCGGGATCGATGCGCCGCAACGCCGAAGCCAACCTCCCCGTTGGGGCGGACCTGGTCGCTGGTGCCGTGACTGGCAACGCTCGACAGGGGTCGGCTCGTTCATCCAAACCTCCGGGGCACATTCCGGATGAACGACTAGTCAGCCGTCCACCTACTTGGATTTCAGCTCAGCGATCTGTGCGCGAGCTGCTTCGACCAGTTCGGCGTTGGTGTGTGCGTGACCTGCCAGGCCCCAACCTCCATCGACCGCTTCGGTGAGGAGGACCCACGTCCTGTTCGATATGGAGGTGTCTGCGGCCGCAGCTGTGATCAGTTCGGTGAACTGGCTCACCACCGCGAGCTGCTTGTCCCGGTCGAGCGCGCCAGCGTTCGTCAATACCTGAACCCTGACGTAAGTGTTCTCGCCATCGACGTTGGACATGGCGCCATCGGGCAATGCATGGACGAAAGCCGCGGTGTTCTGCCTGAACATCGGGATGTCGGGAACCCCTTCGATGGTCATCAGTGTCCGCGCGAGGTCGACGGCCAGCTGGTGCGGGTCGGTGAAGGTGCCCGCCGTCGCGTACACATCGATCATCGGCACAGGGTTCTCCTCCCATCCACGTCACCTTTGCCGCTCCAGCGCCCGGCGTACTGCGACAGCCTCCGCGCACGCGTCATACAGATGCGAGCGCTTTGAGGATCAAACCGGATGCGACTTCGGGCTGGGCGATGAAGGCGACGTGGGAGCCGTCCACAGACTCAGTGACGGCGTTCATGCGCTGAGCCATGAAGCGTTCGCAGTCGGGCGGGATCGCATTGTCGTGCTCGGACACCAGGTACCAACTCGGAAGGTCCCGCCAGCCGACGGCTGACGCTGGCTCGGTGAACGCAGCCGCGGCGAGAGGGCGCTGGCTGACCGCCATCGGGCCGGCGACGTCCTCGCTCAGATCAGCGCAGAAGACCTCGTGGAACTGCTCGATCTTGATGAACAGATCGGGGCCGCCTGCGGCTCCGGGTGCGTCGTAGGGACTGGGCACGTTGGTGGTCGCGAGCAGCGAGGGCGGGAACGGCTCCATCACGCTGACGCAGCTCTCGCCCTCGTCCAGCGCGAAAGCGGACAGGAACACCAGGGCGCGGACGTCCTTCACGCTGGGCGCGGCCTGGGAGATGACGGCGCCGCCGTAGGAGTGGCCGACGAGGACGATGGGCCCCTCGATCGTGGTGGTGTAGCGCCGAATGGCCTCGGCGTCCGACGCCAGACCACGGAGCGGGTTCATCGGGGCCCTCACGGGCACTCCTTGCGCCTGCAGATGCCGGATCACGCCGGCAAACCCAGACGCGTCCGCGAATGCACCATGCACCAGCACTGCGGTCGGCTGTGTGCTCATCGTCTACCTCCGATTCGTCGACTCACCGGGCAGCGAGCGCTCACTAGAGCGATCGCTCCAGACGTTCTAGACCATTCGCTCCAGTAGAGTCAAGGGGTGGCCCGTGACCGTGACACCCGGGCCGACCTGGTGCAGACGATGGCGCGGCTGCTGCGCGATCAGGGATACACGGCCACCGGTCGGGCGCAGCTGCTGGCGGAGAGCGGCGTGTCCAACGGGTCGCTGTACCACCACTTCCCCGGGGGCATGGAAGAACTCGCCGAGGCCGCGCTGGAAGCGTCCGGCCAGGCCGTCGCTGACGCCCTCCGCGAAGCGTTGGACGGCGCGCCCAACGCAGCACTCGGTGTCACCCGGTTCCTCGACATGGCCGAGGGACCGGTTGCCGAGGAAGCCTGCCCGGGCTGCCCGATTGCGCCGACCGCACTCGAATCACCCATCATCAGCCCACGCCTACGCGCCGCCGCGGCGCGGTGCTTCGACCAATGGGAAGGCCTCATCGCAGCACGGCTCCGGGCCGACGGATGGCCAGAGGACTCGGTCGCCGAGACGGCCTCGGCGGCTCTTGCCCTCATCGAGGGCGCATTACTCCTCGCCCGGGTAAGCGGGCGGGTGAGTCACCTTGCGAACGCCAAGCGCGCCGCCGTATCCCTGCTCGCCGCACCCGCGGTGGGAGAGGACTGAGCTTGCGATTAAACCCTGACTCCGATTCACGCAGCCCTTTTGATCACCGGATAGCGCGTTCTCGGGCGGTCTTCGTGTCCCTTTGGTCGTCCTGGACCGGCCGTGTCGATTTCGGTGGACTGGCGGGCGTGCCGATCGTTGCACGAAGTCGACGAAACCCCCTTCGCACCCGTGCTGGAGTGAGCGTGTCGGTCGCGCGGTCGTTCCCAGGGCAGACGCAGATCGTCGACGAGACCACGGCCAAGCGGAGCTGCGTGTAGACGGCGGCCGATGATCCACGTCCAGCGGTCCGCCTGCTCGGGCGTGCACAGCGACGGTGTCGTCCATCCGAGTGTGTTCTTGACGAAGCGGAACGTGTGCTCGATGTCGAAGCGGCGGAGGTAGGCGCGCCAACACAGATCGAGATCGGGCTCGCCCGGCCCCGACCAGAACACCACAGCGTCTTTTTCGCCCGACGTGGGCTTGGCAGATGTTCGACGTCGACGCGGATCACGCTGCCTTGCACGATCGGCGGTTCCGTCTGTCCGCCCAGCGTCCGCGTCCGATGAGGCGGGGGTGGAGGCCATGCCAGGCCCTGACGCGACGGTCCATAGCGAGGGTCAGGGCAACAAGTCTTCGTCGGGCCGTGGCCGGTTCTGCGATCCGAGCATTTGAATCGTCGCCGTGGCGCGGCGGTCGGCCGCCGTCCGTGCGGTCGGTTGGGCCGGGGGTGGATCGGCGTAGAAGACCCGGTCGTCACGGATGCGCGTGAGACATCGCAACGAGTCGCGGCCAGGCCATGACCGAGGGCGATCGGGTCGTAGCCGGCATCGAAGACGAACAGCGGGACTTGCCCTCGCCGGGAGGAGCCCAAAGAGGCGGCGGACCTGTTCGATGGTCGCCGTGGTGGCGTCTCGGCGTGGCGGGATGCGCACCCGTCGACCGGTGCGGTCCAGCTGTCGGAGGCGAAGGAAGCTGGCAGATCCACTGATAGTTCCAGCCGGCCACGATGGGCTGTCCAGCCGAGTGCTTGGACGCCGAGTAGTAAAAGCCCCGCTCGGGGCTGGACTCGGCGTCACAGCGGGCGAAGGTCGACGCGTCGACGGCGAAGACCAGCGGCCAGCGCCGGCCGGTGATCGACGAGCAGCGCCGAGGCGGTCCTCGTCGATCCGGCCCCGTCGAGGGCCTTGTAGAGACTGCCGTGGGAACGGCGGAAGACCGGTTCGAGGCTGAGTGCTGGCACCGAGGCGACCGGCCCCGGGAGGACAGGACGGCGTCAGTGAGTTCGAACAGGGCGTCGCCCCAGCCGGTCATGGTGGCGTAGAACTCGGCGCGAAAGTCCCGAGCCGCTCCCAGTCCCTGGTCACCGGGTCGGTCGGCATACCAGACAGTATTACTACTGTCTGGTACTAAGCTGGGATACTCGTGAAGAGGACAAAAGGAGCCAAGATGGCGAGCGAGAGTGAAGAACGCTGGCGGACTACGAGCGTCGCTATCGCGACTCGCCGATCAGCTCGCCGAGATCGGCCTCATCTCCTCGGGCAGCATCACCCGTCGCTACACACGTTGCGCGACACCCGGCTGCAAGTGCCACGACGATCCGCCGCAACCGCACGGCCCTTATTACCAGTGGACAGCCAAGGTGAACGGCAAGACCGTCACCCGTCGGCTCAGCACCCAGAGGCAAAGCTCTATCAGGAGTGGATCGCCAACGACCGGCGGATGCGCCGACTCATCCCTCAGATGCGCCAGGTGGCGGCGAAGGCCGACGAATTGAAGATCAAGCAGGCCGCTGCGACATAGGGCCGAGGGTTTAATCGCAAGCTTAGAGGCCGCGTGGATAGGTGGCAAGCGGCCCTGACAAGGATTCCCGCGAGGGCCGATGACCATCCACCGGTCGTTGTGTTGGCCCCGAGATGATTCGGGTGCGTACCCAAACCACAGCGACCAGTGGAGGGGCCCCACCATCATGCGCGGGTTGACCGCGAGGTGGTAGATACCGTCTGGGCGCCGTCGAGCCCCTGCTCCCCCTGCATCGCGAGACCCATCCACTCGGCTGTCATCGCTCGTAGGCCTCGGACCGGGACTGCTTCGAGGTGATGCTCGTCCGTCTCGTCACCGGCTGTTCCTGCGAGGACGCCGAGTTCCTCTGCGACGACGGGTCTCCGACACCACCGTGCGGGCCCGTCGAGACGAGTGGGTCGCGGCCGGCGTCTTCGACCGCCTCGCCGAATAGGCGCTCTGTGCCTACGACAAGATATCGCCCTCGACCTCTCCGAGGTCGCGCTCGACGGAACCATCCACAAAGCCCGCGGCGGCGGCGAAGGGACGGGTAAGAACCCGACCGATCGGGGTCGGTCGGCTGGAAGTGGTCCATCGCTCACCGAGGCAGCGGGCATCCCCATCGGCTGGGCCAGTGCCGGCGCTAAGCGTCACGATTCGGTGCTCCTGGAGCCCACCCTTCGGGCGCCGGGCGACCGGGATCTGCTCGAGGACATCGAGACCATCCGCCTCGACCGCCGGCTACGACTCGGCCGACACCCGAGACCGCCTCCTGAGACTCGGCATCACCGACGCCGAGATCGGCAAGCGTCGCAAGGCCGGCTCAGCCAGCGGCGGGCCTCAGCCGTGGGGCTGCGATGGCCGGTCGAGCGGACCAACTCCTGGCTCTCGAACTCGGCCAGCTCCGCCGCAATACCGACCGCAAGCTGGTTCATCGTCTCGCTCAGTTCGCCCTCGCGGTCGTCTTCCTGGTTATGGCGAAGCTGATCGATCGAGGAACCACTGGTGCCCGGATTCGGCCCCTATCCGCTGATCCTCTTAGGTGTTGGGTCCGCCCCTTCGGCTGAGCTGCGCCCCGCATGCTGCAGTCGGGCTCGGGTGGCCTGCCGCACGGCCGGCCCTACCGGCGATGCCTCGCCGTCGCCACGTCGGCCTTGGGCGTGCTCGCCTCAGCTTTGGCAGTTCCGGGCCGACTCCGAACGAGCGCCCAGCCGAGCGGTGCCCACCGATCCCGAAGGAATTGGCATGGTTCGGAGTTTCGGGACGGCCAGAGACTTGGGTTGGGATGCGGCAACGAGCAGGCAGGTGAGCCGCATCGGTCGACCCAAGTGACCACTGCGGGTGCGACCCACAGGACAGCGTCGTTGGTTCCCGGAAAGAAGGTGCTGGGCGTTCAAGAAGGGGACGGTTGGCGGCACGGGGGGCCTTGCGCCGGAAGGACGTCCGTTCAGGCCCCTTTCACTCAACGGAAGCTCCTCGGCAACCGACAGCGGCAGGTACCGACTCCTTGGCGGAACGTGTCGTTGCTCAGATGACACTCCAGCTCTAGCCCTCGTGATTTTGACGAGACTCCGACATCGCAGACGACGATGGCCGGTGCGTCTCGCCGGGCCTCTTCCATTGCCGTCAGGTGGTCGACGAGAGCACGTACGGGTGTCCGTTCTGCGTTCGAGCTGTCCGTGGCCACGAGAAAGTCCGCAGTTATGGCCATGAAAAGTCCGCACTGATGGCCACCAGAAGTCCCCGTTTTTGGCCACGAGAAGTCCGCACCCCTCGCTGAAGCATCCACGAGAAGATTGCCCCAGCCGGTCACGGTGGCGGTGCAAGCCGACCGCCGGACCGACCGAAGGGACACCTCCATGAAATCAGCGAGGGAACGAATGGACATGAATGCCGCCTACCAAGAGGTGGGCACCTATCGAGCGGCGGCCGCCATCTGCGGCACCAGTGACAAGACCGTGAAGCGGGCGGTGGCCAAGGCCCGTGCGGCTGAAGCGATACCCGGCACTGAGGTGGTTGTCCACAACTACGACGACGTCGCCACCATCATCGCCAAGCGGGTGGAGCGCACCGACGGACGGATCTCGGCGAAGCGGCTCCTGCCCATTGTCCAGGGCCGCCGGCTACGAGGGCTCGGCCCGCAACCTGCGGCGAGCGGTGGCCGAGGCCAAGGCGAAGTGGCGGGTGGACCATCACCGGGGCCGTCGGCCCGGGGTGTGGGCGCCGGGCGACGTGCTCGTCGTCTTCGACTGGGGCCAGATCGGCCCGCTCTTCGTGTTCTGCGCCGTATTGGCCTGGAGCCGGTTCCGCTTCGTCTCCTTCGCCGACAACCTTGGGGCAACAGCACCATGGCGGCGTTGGCCGATCATGGAGACGATCGGGGCGGTGCCCAAGACCCTCCTCACCGATCGCATGGGCTGCCTGAAGGGCGCCGAAGTCGCCGGGCTCGTGGTCCCGACACCGGACTACGTGCGCTTCGTCACCCACTACGGCACCCGACCGGACTTCTGCTGCGGGGCGGACCCCGAGTCCAAGGGCCTGGTCGAGAACCTGGTCGGCTACGTGAAGTCCGACCTCATGATCCCCGAAGAGCTCAGCCTCGCCGATCTGGTGGGAGCCAATGCCAAGGGGAGGGCGTGGTGCGCCGAAGTGAACACCCAGGTGCATTCGGAGATCGCGGCGGTCCCGGCCGAACGCCTCGAGATCGAGCGCCCCTTGCTCGGCCACCTGCCCCAGCTGCGGGCCCGGATCGGAAAGGTGGTGCTGCGCAAGGTGGACCGCTTGAGCTGTGTTCGCTTCGGCTCGGCCCGCTACTCGGTGCCGACGGTCCACATCGGGCGCACCGTGGAGCTTCGAGTGGCCGATGGAGTGGTGATGGCCGTGTTCTTGGGCGAGATCATCGCCGAGCACAGACTCGTCGCACCTGGTGAAACGGCCATCTGTGACGACCACTACGGCGAAGACGGCCCTTGCCCGCCAGGGCGGTGCGGGCCAAGACGGCGGCAGAGAAGGCCTTCGTCGGGCTCGGGCCGGCCGCCGAGGACTTCATCAAGGCGGCCGCGGCGCGGGGGTCGACCACACTGGCGGCCGACCTCGTCGAACTGTGCGCCATGGAGGCGGCCCACGGCCGGGCGGCACTCGTGGCCGCCATCGAGCGGGCCGTCGAGTTCGGGCGGTTCCGGGCGAACGACGTGCGCTCCATCCTCGCTGCAGGCACCGGCGTGCCCCGACCCCGCCAGCCCGGTGACGCGCTCATCGTCGACCTGCCCGCTGTCGCCGTCCGCTCGCTCGGTGACTATGCCATCGGGACTGAGTCATGAGCACGACACCTCCTGGTCTCCCCGCCGACCTCGAAGCCGGGCTCCGACGACTCCGCCTTGGTGCCATGCGCCGTCTCTCGCCCCAGTCTTGATGGTGGCCAAGACCCAACGCTGGAAGCCCGAGGAGTTCTTGCGCACCCTCGTCGAAGCCGAGATCGCTTCGCGTGACGCATCGAACGCCCGGGCTCGCATGGCCGCTGCGGCGTTCCCGGTGACCAAGACGCTCGATGAGTTCGACGTGGACGCCTCGTCGGTAATCCGGTCCACCTTCGACTACCTCGTCTGTCTCGAGTGGATCGCAGCCAAGGAGAACCTCTGTCTGGTCGGACCGGCGGCCCGGGAAGTCCCTCCTCGTCGCCCTCGGACACCAGGCCGTTGACGCCGGCAAGCGGGTGCGCTACTTCACGGCCACCGACCTCGTCGAGACCCTGTCTCGCGGACTGGCCGACAAGTCGGTCGGCCGGGTGATCGAACGATCTTGAAGGCCGACCTGGTCCTGATCGATGAGATCGGTTCGCCCCGATGGACGACAATGGCGCCCAGTTGTTCTTCGCGTCGTCGCCGCGGCTTAGAGCGCCGGTCTCTCGGCGTCGGCTCGCACTGGCCGTTCGAGGACTGGGGTCGCTTCTCCCCGGGGCGCGACGGCCGTCAGCCTGCTCGACCGGCTCCTCCACCACAGCGTCCTCGTGGCCGCCTCCGGGGAGTCATTCCGCCTCAAGGAGGCTCGCCAGAAGGGAGGTGGCCCGAAGCTCACGTAGAGTCAGGAATCACCGCGAGGGATGCGGACTTCTGGTGGCCAAAACTGCGGAGTGGAAACTGGCCACGGACACGAGCCGACAGCAACGGCCGCCGCTATGCCAAGCTTTGCGGCGGTGGCGAACCGTAAGCAGAAGAACATGAGCTTCGGAGACCGGATCTTCGAGCGCCTCGAGCGTCGGATGTGGCCGATTGGGATCTCGGCCCTCTTTCTCGTGTTGGGGTTGCTCTACATCTTTCGGTGGGGATCGGCTGCCGAACATATTCCGAGGCTATGGCTTTCGCCGCAAGACTTTTGGATCACCTATTTCAACTCGAGCCAGTTCGTTCATGGCCATTTTGGGGCCATCTACCAGGCCAATGTGAATTTCGTTGAGTTCCCGGGGATCTTGGTCGCCCTGGCGCCACTCGGGGCCTTGAGTGGCGCATTTCATACCGCGGCCTTCGAGATCACGAAGCACGGTGTCATACCTACGCCAGGTTTTACCGTGAACGTGCGGGGCCTGAATGTGCCGTTTTTGAATGCGCAGTCGATCCGGTTCGGAACTGGCACGTACGTTCTGCAACCGGGTTGGGTTGTAGCTGCGGATCCCTACGCCCTGCTGTTGTCCTGTACCTCGCTGTTTGCGTGCGATGCGCTTGCCGAACGGCTCGGCGTCCCCAAGCCTCGTCGGGCGGTCTTGTGTGTGGTCGAGGCGGTGTTGCTCTGGAATGTGACCGTGCTCTGGGGGCATCCCGAAGATGCGGTCGCCATCGCCTTGGCCGTTTACGCCCTCATCTTCGCCTTGGACCGGCGGTTCGTGGGCGCAGGCTGGCTTTTTGGGGCGGCTCTGGCATTTCAGCCGTTAGTCCTTCTCATGCTGCCCGTGTTCTTGGCCACGGCCGGCCGTCGATACGCGGTCGGCATGGCCATCCGATCCGTAGTCCCGACGGCAGTGCTGATTGCTGGGCCACTCATCGCCAACTTCCGAGCGACGGTCCATGCATTGGTTGACCAACCGAGTCCCCCAGGCGTCAATCACGTAACGCCATGGACCACCTTGTCACCGAACATCGGCGGTGGGCTGGTGGCGGCGGGTCCCATTCGGTTGTTGGGCCTCTTCCTGGCCATCGGCGTCGGATTCTGGGTGTACCGGCACTGGCTCGAGCGCCCCGAACTCGTGGCCTGGTCATGTGCGGTGGCCCTTGCACTGCGTTCGTACACGGAATCGGTTATGACGCCGTACTACTCCTGGGCGGCCTTGGCTGTTGGCGTGGCGGTAGCGGCCCGATGCAGCGCTCGTCGATTTGGGATCGCCATCGTGCTGGCCGTCTCCACCACGGTTGTCGCGCAGTGGCACCTTGGCTGGTTCCCGTGGTGGGTCATCCAAGTAGTGGGCCTCACCGCGTTGCTCGCTGTCGCATATGCGGGGGTGCCACTGCAACCTGCGGGAGCGACCTCGGCTCCCGAGCGCAAGCGTGTGCCCGCAGGCGTACAACAGGGGCGAGGATCGAGTACCGGCCAAAAACGGGCTGTGAGCGGCGCAGTGCCAAGGCAGTCTGGTGACAAGACAGCCAAGCGAGCACCGGCAGAAGCTCCATCATCATCGGCGGTGGTTCGAGCAAAGTCGAAGGCGGTCAAGAACGAGAGAGCAAAGTCGAAGACGGCCAAGGACACGAGGAAGTCACGGAATCCCAAGGCCACACCTAATCAAAAACGACCACCACACAATTGAAGCCAATCTGTCCACGACGACATGGGCAGAGCCGTATGCCGATGTGACAAAGACAAGTTCAGCCCGATCGATTCGCTTCTCCGGTGAAGGCGTTCAGCAACCCAGCTCAACCCGAGACCCGGCGCTTGCGATTCTCAACCGAGGAAGCCTTTGCCGCGAGCCTCTTGCGCCCTTGCTGCGGGCTGCGCGTCGCCATCTTTGAGCGCCTGGCGGTTTCAACCGCTGGTGTGACTATGAGCCGACGTCGTGACGAGGCCAAGCTGACGACAGGTGGCGAAGACGCTGCCCATTACTTGGTCGACGACAGCAGTGTTGTGGGCAGCGACGGCTGAGGCGAGCTGTTTGCCCTCACCTTGGAGACTAGAGTTCGTCGACTTGCGGGCGAACCTTGCCAACGTCCCGAACTCGCTGAACTGGGTCGGGTTGTCATGCCAAGCTTGGGCGTAGTTGCACGGGGTCACGTTGAGCGAGCCGGGCTGCGCCGTAGTTGTCGAGCTCCCGCTGCCGGTCGTGGAGCATGCGGAGAGGCATGCCGCCGTCAGAAACAGGACGATAGCGACTCGTCGCATCGGCCTAACGTATCGCCGTTTCTGTGCTCCTTCATTCCTACGAAGGCCCAGAATCGGAGATGAAGCGCACGCTGCCTCTCGCAATGGGACGGGACCGGCGGTGAGGATACGAGGAGACTGCCCGGCTGTCGCAAGGCGCGACGGCGTCAGCGATCGACGAGCACTCGGTCAGGTTTCTCTCGAGCCCGGGGCCGGGTTGGCTTCGCTGGCACGTCACGGCTCTGGCCCGGCCGTCCCGGAAAGGCCAGCCATCCGAGCAGGCACAACTGAGCGACCAGAATCAGCCAGAGCGACCATTTGGCCTGGATGGCCACGTGCAGCCACCAGTTGAGCCAGATGGCCAGCGCGCAAACGGCGGCCAGCCGCCACCACGGCAATCGAGCCGCACTGATGGGTAACAGGGCCAGTGTCGGGGCCATGAAGTAGGGGAACAGCTCGGGCTCGAGGACCCTGAGCGCGAAGAGCATGCCCACGGTCCAGATGACCAGTGCGGCCCCCTGCCGACGACTCTGAGGCAGGAACCGGGCCAGGACGATCGCCGCCGGGATGGCGGCGAGGGCGACCGCCGAGCGGATGTACGCCGCCACCCCCGGGTCGAGGTTCCACGTGGGGCTGATGTACCCGAAGACGTCATAGACCTTCTGGTGCAACAGCTGGGGCACGGTCACGCTCGGATCGGCGACCACCGGGACGATCAGGAAGGCCAGCGGCACCGCGACGATAGGGCCGAGGGCGGTGAGCCACTGCCGACGTTTGAGGAAGATGAAGGCGATCGGTATGGCCAAGAAGGCGAAGGGCTGGAAGGCGAGCGCGACCCCCAGCCACCACCCGGTGGCACGCGGTCGTCCCTCGAAGGCGGCGGCGATCCCATAGAGCATCGCCCCCAGAGCGATCAGGTCCTCCGGATGGCCGCTCAGCGGGATCGGCGGCAGCGTGATCGCCATCACGCCGAGAACGGTGAGGCGACGACGGATATCGGTCACGCCCATGCCGGTGAGCCATCGGTCGCACGCACAGATGGGGAGGGCCATTCCACCCAGAAACAGCGGCCCGGCCACCCAGTAGGCCGTCGGGTAGAGGACAGCACTCGGGTAGGGAAACGAGAGGCCGAAGGCCAGGCGGGCGATCGGTGCGCTGATCACCTGCAGCGCCGGAGCCGTCTCCAGCGTTCGGTCGAGTACGTAGATGTGCCCGTAGCCACCGGCAAAGGTCATGTAGGCCGAGTCGGCCCAGTTCTGCCAGAAGTCACCGAAGGTGGCCACTCCCCACCACTCGCCGAACCCACGCAGGACCGTCGAATCGAGCATGGAGAAGGCCATGGCGCCGACCACCGCCACGACGGACACTCCGAGGGCCACCTTCCGACGACCGAATGCCTCGGCCACCGCCACCAAGGGTCCTCGCCAGCTCCCTCTTCGGCGGGCGCAGGTGACGATTCCGATACCGAGAGCGGCCAGGATGCAGAGCCAGAGGAGGATCCATTCGACATCGACGCCACCGTTCGAAATGGGGACTCCTCCTGATGGGAGAGCCGCATACTGCTGGTGGGCAGCAGGCACGGTGACGAGAGGGTTGACGTCAGTGATCGACCGCGAGCTGACCTCGATGAGGACGGCGACGTTGCCTCGGATGAAGGCCGCCACGGCCGCGCCCTTGACCGAGGAATTCGGTCGGAACGTACACGAGCCCGATGCCGAGCCGGGGATCCCGGGGATGCGAGTGGGCGACCCGGTAGGAGCGCCACCGGCCGACGAGCACATGTCGGCCGCGTCGCCGATGGAGCTCTGAAGGCGGACCTTCGGGAGCGAGGTGGAGGAAACGAGTGTGATCAGCAGGCTGTAGCCGCCGGTCACCGAGCTCCATCGCGCCGCGGCGACGTTCGTGCTCGCTGCGCCCTGGGCCAAACGGCTGGCGTTCCGCCGCAACGAGTCGACGTACGGCTGGCTGTCGGCCGCCGGAAAGGCCTGCCAGTCGACGCCGGGGTTGGCCGTCATGAACCCCACCAGCAGCGGATCGCCGGCAGCCACTGCACCACAGTCGGGCGGACAGTGAGGTACTCCCCCCGGAGCAGCCACAGGAGGGCGAGCGGCCGGAGCGGCCGCAACTGGCTCAGCCATGATGACGAGCACCGGAAGGGCGCTCGCCATGAGACACATGATCGCGATCAGCCCGAAGGTCAGTCGAAGGCGGACTCTCCCCCGTGTCCGGGATGCCGCGGGGATCACCGACACCGCCTCACGCTATAGCTTCCTCTGGGCGTGAGGTGGGGAAGTCCAAGCGTCCAAATCCATCAACAACCTCATTTTGGGGATGCCATCCGGGAAGCGATCCAGCTAGGTTCACAGAATCGTCGGGCAGCGGCCAAGCTGATGGAGTTGGATCTGTCTCGGCAGAACGAGGTGCCGGCCAGGATGACGCTCGCCATACGCAGAGAGCGAACGACTGACGGCTTCGTCGTACGCTTGATCGGGGACCTCGATGCGCGGATGGCCGGCACCGTCACGCAAGCGATCACGGCCACGCCCGAGTCGTCGGTCGTCGTGGATCTCTCGGATCTCAACTCCCTCGACGATAGAGGGCTGCGCGGCCTCGTCGAGGCGGGTGATCATCTGAGCGGTGACGGAAGAGCACTGAGTGTCGTCGGTGCTCGTGGTGATGTGTTGACGGCGATTCGATCCTCGGAACTTATGGGATTCACCTGAAGCTCCCTGTGTCGGATCGAGCGGCTCGGTTCAGCGAGAGCTAGCGATGCCCGAGGTCTGGCCCGTGTCGAACAGCTCGATAGCCGCCGACCGGTCGTGGACCTCCAACTTGCGAAGAATGGCCGATACGTGAGAACGCACGGTCGTCGGTGAGACGAACAGCCGTTCGGCTATCTCTGCGGTCGTCGAACCAGAACGCATCAGCTCCAGCACGTTCCATTCACGGGGACTCAAAAGAACTGCCCGGTCCCCGGGTAGGTTGACCCGGTAACGCTCTCGGTCCCGGAACTCATCGATGAGTCGAGCCACAAGGCTGCCCGGAAGGCTGGCTTGGCCGTTCAGGACCCGCTCCAGGGCGTCGGGGAGCTCGTCTTCGTGCATCCCTTTCAGCAGGTACCCCTTGGCACCCGCGCGCAGGGCGTCGAACAGATCGTCGTCGGCTCGTGACACGGTCAGCATCACGATCGCGGTCTCCGGCAGCTCTGCCTTGATCTGGGCCGTGGCGGCGATGCCGTTTCCGGGCATCCGGATGTCCAGCAGGCAGATATCCGGCTTCTCGCGACGTGCAGCGTCGACTGCGGCTTGAGCGTCCCCCACATCGGCGCAGACCTCGAACCGGCTCGATTCCTCCAGCACCCTTCGGACCTCAGCCCGCGTCCGCATATGGTCGTCTGCGATGAGGACCCGCCCCTTGCTCATGTCGGCAGCCTAACCTCGACGGACGTCCCGATCCCGGGCCGAGATGTGACGTCCAAGGTCCCACCGATCGACGCGCAACGCTCCTCCATGAAGGTGAGACCGAACGCCTTTGGGTCGGGACGTCCGTTGGCGTCGAAACCCTGCCCGTCATCGCTCACCAGCAGGTGTATGCCCTCATTGTCCTGTGCCAACTCGACAGTGACGGTCGACGCGTGGCCATGTCGGGCGGCGTTGGTAATGGCTTCCCTGACCATCCTCAGAAGGTTCTCCGTGATCTCTCCGCTCAGCACGATCTCCTCGGAAATGTCCAGCCGAGCGTCCATTCCGTGCCTGGCCGCCAGATCCTCGACGGTCTGGCTGATCGAGGCTTGAAGGGATTGGGGTTTCTCGGAGAGGATCACGACGGCTCGCCGGGCTTCATCGAGGGCCCGGTCAGCGGCGTCAGCAAGCTGCTGTATCGCTTCTGGCGTGCCTCCGCCGAGGGTCGAAGACGTCGTCTTGCTGGAGATGAATGCCAGTTCTTGGGCAAGGCCGTCGTGCAGCTCACGGGCGATCCTCCGGCGATCCTCCCGGGTCGCCACTTCTTCCAGCGCCTCGTGGGCGGCCCAATTGGAGAGCGCAAGCTCCACGAGGTGTCCGAGACCGACCAGTTGGTCGACGCTCGTATCGGGCACGGGCTCTCGCTGGCTGGCGACGCCGAGCATGCCTTGGACCTGTCCTTCGGGCGCGATGGGAACCCACGTCGCGAAGGTGATGCCGTGATCCTGCGGCGCAGGCTCGATTTCTGAACCACCTTCGGGGCTCAACACTGGCCCGGAGGCGACTGCTCCGCTTCGTAAAGCCTGCTCGACCAGGGGGTCGTGGGGTGAGGGCCATCCAACGTCGATTGTTGGTCCCGTGGCGTCGAATTGGTCGAATTGGGAGTCCACAATCGCCTGCCCGTGATCGATCCTCAGGAATACCCCTCGTCGCCACGTGCTTCCAGGCGGGGACCCGACGGTGGCGGCAAACTCCGCGGCCATGCGTTTGATCGATGCCGGTTCCGTCAACACCGCCAGGCGTCGAGTCATGTCGTTGATTGCTTGGGCGTCCTTCAGGAGAAGCTTCGCCCGCTTCCTCGAGCGAACGAGTGGCTCGCGCAAGGTGATGATGGCTATCGAGATGACCAGCGAGATGCCGAAGTAGAGGCCGGCGCGACGGGCCATTTCCGTGATCGAAACGTCAGCGACCAGGGTGATGACGATCGACCCGATCAGGACGGCGAAGACGGCGATGACGGATTCGACACGGGACCCAAAGAGGGCCACACCCACGATCGGGAGGAAGAGGAGGAAGCCGAGCTCGGAGTTCCCACTGGCAGCAATGTTGAGGCAACACGCTGACGCGATGTAGATCAAGGCCGGTGGCAGAATCGAACGAGGGTCGCGGTTCCAGAAGAACAGGGGAAGGGTCAGAATCAAGCCGGTGCTGATCCAGAAGAAGAGAGGCCGGCTGAGGGTTCCTGGAAGCAGGACGCTGGACTGAACGAGCCCGATGAGGACCAGTACCGGGAGCACCGCGGCCCAGTTGGCCGGTCGTGACGAGGGCCGCTCAGCCGGCGCTCCCGTGTCCCGGATCGCCGTTACCGAGTCTTCCGGTGGCGCGCCGAATTGCGCCTGATCAGCCGGTGCTCGAGTCAACCGCCCCCTCCATTCGAGCTACTTCAGCAGCCCATCACTGTACCTCTCGTCATTCCTGGCAGCAACGGGACTCCGCCCGGCGGATCTGACGTCGAATCGACGACAAGCGCCGATCTCGGAAATTGGGACACTCGTCGCAGACCCCGGGCCAGATTCGCTGACGATGGCTGACCACGTCGCGTGGAGCGAGGGGGTCGATGCGTGGTGGTGGGGGGCGCGATCGGGACTTGCCCTCTCAGCGCGATGACTGTGACCAGGTCATTGAGAGACGAATCCTCTCGAAAGGTGATGACGTCGGGTTGCCAATGCTGTGGATGTGCTGTGAAAGAGGAGATCTGAGAACGAGGTGTTCGGCCCCCACATTCGATCTCTATTGGGGGGACCATCAACAAGCTGCCGCGCACCACCAGAGCTGTCTCCGACAGTTCGGGGTCCTGGCGCGCCGCGCCCGGGACCAGGATCATCAGAACGGCATCGCCGGCGGGTCGACGGGTCGCGGCCGCCAAAGTAAGGACATACTTCGGTGTCCAATTCCGTCAACAACCGCATTTTGGGGATGCAATCTGTCTGTGGATGTGTCTCAATAGCCGGGGCTAGTTCTTTGCGGCGGGGTGATTTGCTTCACGTCTCCCATCAAGGGGCCAGCACTCGAGATCGATTAGGCACCGGTACCAGCTAGCGCTGGGGATGGGGGAATCAATGTTTTCCGAGGAGCTCTTCGCTGACGATGCTGCCGCGCCCGAGGTTGGGCGCAGCCGACCGCAACACCGGCGGTCGGGTGCCGGCAAACTCGGCTTCAAGGGCGTCGGCCGGCTCGGCCTCGCGCTCATCCTCGTCATCGGCACCTTCGTCGGCCTGACCGTCGATGCGGTGCTGACGGCTGCCCCGGCCTTCGCCGCCCAGGCCAACGCCTGCACCACTCCCGCCTCGGGCGGGACGGCCGTGACCTGGCACGCCGGCGTGGCCAACACCGAAAGCATCGTGTGCCAGGAGGAGACCGGCATCAGCGGCACGTCCGCCTACCCCACCATCTCCGTCAACACCGACACGCTGCCCGCCGACGGCAACCCCACCCTGGCCACGGGCGCGTCCTGCACCACCAGCACCTCGGGATCGGGAACCACCGAGGAGTACATCGAGACATGCAAGTTCACCGACACACCCACCGCCGCCGATGAGTCCGGCACCGCCTACACCGCCTCCTTCACCTCGACACCGGCCGCCTTCACCGGCAGCACGTTGACCGCGACCAATTCCGGCACCTTGTCGGTGACTATCAACGCGCCCACCGTCACCATTATCGATCCCGCCGCGGCCGGGACGGCCGCCACCTGGCACGAAGGCGTGACCTCCTCCTACACCGTGGAAGCCGAGGAACAGAGCGGCATCTCCGGGGTGACCGCCTATCCGAGCTCCATCTCCATCGCCACCGACACGCTGCCTGCCGACAGTTCACCCACCCTCGCTTCGTCCTGTACCACCGGCACCTCGGGCTCCGGCACCACCGAGGAGTACATCGACGAGTGCGCTTTCTCGGGCACGCCCAGTGCTGCCGACGCAGGCAGCTATGCAGCCACTTTCAGCGCCACCGGTGACGGTGGCGTGGGCACCGCCGCCACCTCCGGCGCGCTCAACATCACCGTCAACGCCGCCACCCTGACCTGCATCGACCCGGCTTCGGGGGGCTCCTCGGCCACGTTCAACTCGTCGGCCGGCGGCACCGTCAACGCCTACACCGTCGAGTGCGAGGAAGCGAGCGGCATCTCCGGGGTGACCGCCTACCCGACCTCGATCAGCATCGACCCCAGTAGCAATTTGCCTGCAGACGCCACCTTCTCGGCGGCGTACAACGGCACCGGCACGCTCCCGTCGACCTGTACCCATGGCACCTCGGGCTCGGGCACGACCGAGGAGTACATCCTCGAATGCGACCTCAACGAGACGGCGACGAGCTCCGACAACGGCTCCTACACCGGCGTCTTCGACGCCGTCGGGGCCGGTAGCACGCCCAGCACCACCTCCGGGACCCTGACACTGACCGTGACTGGCCCGAACGATGTGTGCACGGCCCCGGCCACCGGTGGCACGGCCACCACCTTCCGCGAGGGCATCGCCAACACCTACACGGTCTCCTGTTACGGCATCGGCTTCAGCTCGGCCGACGCCGGCAACTACCCGGCATCGATAACCGTCAACACCGGGGCCCTGCCGGCCGATGCTACCGAGGCCACCTCGACCTCGAGCTCGCCGGCCTGTACCACCACCACCTCGGGTGCTGGCCTCACCGAGGAGTACATCCTCAACTGCGCCATCACCGAGACGCCCACGGCCGCCGATGCCGGCAGCTATCCCGTGACCTTCACGGCCACTCCGGGCGTGAACGGCGGCAACACCGTCAACACCGGTACCTGGACTCTCACCGTGGCCCCGGTCACCATCAGCTGCATCGACCCGGCCAGCGGCGGGACGAACTCGATCTTCCACGAGGGGATCACCTCCAGCTACACGGTCGAGTGCGAGGCCCAGAGCGGCATCTCCGGCGAGACGGCCTACCCGTCGTCGATCAACATCGCCACCGGTGGCCTCCCGGCCGACGCTAACCAGACTTTCGCCACCTCCACCTCGAGCAGCCCGGCCTGCACGACCGGCACTTCGGGCTCCGGCACCACCGAGGAGTACATCCTCGAGTGCGCCCTCAAGGGAACCCCGAGCGGCGCCGATGCGGGCAACTACCCGATGACCTTCACGGCCGCCGGCCCGAGCGGTGACGGCTCGGCCACCTCCGGGACCCTCACCGTCACCGTGTCGCCGGTCACCATCAGCTGCATCGACCCGGCCTCGGGTGGGACGGCCACCAACTTCTACGAAAACTCGGCCAACAGCTACACGGTCGAGTGCGAGGCTCAGAGCGGCATCTCCGGTACGACGGCCTACCCGTCGTCGATCAACATCGCCACCGGTGCCCTGCCGGCCGACGGCAACCCGACCTTCGCCACCTCGACCTCGAGCAGCCCGGCCTGCACGACCGGCACCTCGGGCTCGGGCACGACCGAGGAGTACATCCTCGAGTGCGCCCTGGCCGACACTCCGACCAACGCCGACAGCGGCAGCTACCCGCTGACCTTCACGGCCGCCGGCCCGGCTGGTGACGGTAGCGTCACCTCGGGCACCCTCACGGTGACCATCACTCCACCGACCACGACCTGTACGGCGCCGGCCTCCGGCGGAACCTCCACCACGTGGATCGACGGTACGGCCTCGAGCTACCCGGTCGCCTGCTACAGCACCGGGTTCGGCTCGGCCAACGCCGGCAACTACCCGACTTCGATCACCCTCAACTCCGGCACCCTGCCGTCGGATGCCACCGAGGCCACCTCGACGTCGAGCTCGCCGGCCTGCACCCAGCCACCTCGGGCTCGGGCACGACCGAGGAGTACATCCTCACTTGCCCGGTGGCCGACAACCCGGTCTACGCCGACAACGGCACCTACCACGCGACCTTCCTGGCCACGGGCGGTGCCAACGGGGCCCCGAACGCCACTTCGGGCACCTGGACCCTCACCATCAGCCAGCCGGCTCCGAGCTGGGAGACCGACGGCACGACCGACGGGAACTACTTCTCGGCCATCAAGGGGGTGCCGTTCTGCTACGACCTGGCCGTCACCACGAGCACGTCGGGTGGCGCCACGACCGGCAGCCCCGGTTCCCTGCCCCTGACCAGCCTCACCGCCGGCACCACTCCGGCCGGCGTTGCCAACTACTCGATCGAGAACGTCAACCTGGCCACGGGCACCGGCGCAGATCTGCGGCACCAACAACAACGCCGCGGCCAGCGCTCCGGTGATCATGGCCCCGGTGGCCACCAACTCTGGCGGGAGTGCCACTGACAGCATCCCGCTGTGGTCGCAGAACGAGTGCACCTGGACGGACTCGGGCACTGGCTCTGCCAACGTCGGCCATCTCCATGTTCGACTCCAACCAGGACCTCGAGCAGGCCGGGCTCGCAGTCGGCCTTCGGCGCAGCCCATCACCAACGGTGAGACGCTCGGGACAACGCAAGAACTACCCGACGTGCACCGGCGGTGTGGGTGTGTCGCCTCCGGCGGCCTGGGCGACGCCTGGACCATCAACACGGCCAACCCGCTGCCCACTCCGACCGACACCAACCCGTCGGCCGCCCAGGGCGACCTGCCATCGTCCAACCTGGACCTCACCAGCGCCAACAGCGGTGCGGCGGGAGGTTGCTGGGGCGCGACCATCATCCTGGCCTCGACCGCACCGTCGGCGTTTGGATCGGGGTCGACGGCGGACATGACCCTGCCCAGCTCCTGGGTCAACGGAGGGGACTGCGCCTACGGGTCGCTCGGGTCGAACTCGGCGGGCGGCAACACCGACACGCCGGCGTTGAGCGGGCCGACCGATGATGCCGCCTGTCCGCCGTCCCAAGCCGACGTCAACGCCGGCTACGTGAACTGCGGCGATCATCATCTCGTCGGGCAACGACGAGAACGGGTCGACCAACTACTCGGTCACTGGACCTCTTCTTCAACGGCCAGCCTGTGCCCCAGACGCCCACGGCCACGCTTGTCGGCCGGCACGACGACGCCCGGGGACACGGTGTCGGTGACCGGCGGGACCAACTGGTGGGGCGACCCGACGGCGCGCCCGACGCCAACCCCACCGGTGACGACCAGAACGATGCCTCGGACTTCTACCCGGTCGGCGCACCGAGGTCTACATCGGCACCAGCCGGGCGACGGCGGTGCCCGTGGTCGGACTCGACCGTCACCATCCCGGCCAACACCTACGTGTGCACCGGGGCCGAGTCCACCACCGTCGGGCCGAACCCCTGCACCCTGACCGTGGGCCAGCCCACCGGTACCTTCCAGGTGCCAGCCGGCCTCGCTCCGGGCAGCTACAACCTCTACATCGACGAGTCCAACACCACCCCCGCTGCCCGGCAACGGCCCGAACGACAGCTACCAGACGGCCAACGGGCACCAACCTGGGCACGGTCGAGTCGGCGACCCCGCTCAACGTCGACGGGGCCATGGTGGTCAAGACATCGACCACCAACTACGCCGACGACGGCTACGCCAAGGCCGGCGACACCATTGACTACAACTACGCCGTGACCAACACCGGCCCCGACACGTTGACCGGCATCACCGTCAACGACAACCTGGTGCCGAGCGCGGACATCACCTGCCCGGAACTCGTCACTGGCCGCCGGGGCGTCCGAGACGTGCACGGGCACCTACACGGTGACCCAGACCGACGTGGACACCGGCTCGGTGACCAACACGGCCACCAGCAGCGGCATCAGACCCGACCAATGAGACCATCACCTCGGCACCCTCGTCGGTCACGGTCGAACGCCAGTGATGCCACCTCGAGCCTCAGCCTGGTCAAGACGGCGAGCACGACGTACGCCGACAACGGCTACGGCGCGGCCGGCGACGTCATCAGCTACAGCTACGCCGTGACCAACACAGGGACGGACACGCTGTCGGGCATCGCCATCAACGACAGCCTGGTCCCGAGTGCGGACATCATCTGCCCCGACCTCGACGCTCGCCCCTGGAGCGTCGGAGACCTGCACCGCCAACTACATCGTGACTTCAGTCCGACGTGGACACCGGGTCGGTGACCAACACGGCCACGGCCAGCGGGACATCCGTTGATCCCAACGCCACCACACCGCGGGGCCACTTCCAACCAGTCCTCGGTGGACGTCACGGCCTCGGATGCCACTTCGAGCCTGACCCTCACCAAGTCGACCAGCTCGGGAGGGTATTCCGCAGCCGGTGACATGATCAGCTACAGCTACGACGTGACCAACACGGGCACGGACACGCTGTCGGGCATCACCGTCAGTGACAGCCTGATCCCGAGTGCGGACATCACCTGCCCGGACTCCACGCTCGCCCCTGGAGCGTCGGAGATCTGCACCGCCACCTACACGGTGACTGCGGCCGACGTCACCGCCGGCTCGGTGACCAACACGGCCACGGCCAGCGGCACATCCGTTGATCCCAACGCCACCACCAGCGGGGCCACGTCCAACTCCTCGTCGGTGACCGTTGATCTGACGAAGCTCGGGCTCACCAAGTCGGCGAGCACCTCGTACGCCGCGGCTACGGCGCAGCCGGGGACACCATCCCCTACAGCTACCTCGTCACCAACGGCACATCGGGGACGCTGACGGGCATCACCGTGAACGACAACCTGATCCCGAGCGTGGACATCGACTGCCCGGACTCCATCGCTGGCAGCTGGGGATTCCGAGACGTGCACGGCCACCTACACGGTGACCCAGGCTGACGTGGACAGCGGCGACGTGAGCAACACGGCCACCGTCTCCGGGGTCGACAGCGAGAGCGTCACGGTCACCTCCGCCTCCTCGTCGGCCACGGTGTTGGCTTCGGTACGCCACCTCGTCGCTGAGCCTCACTCAAGACGGCGAGCACGACGTACGCCGACACGGCTACGGCGCGGCCGGCGACATCATCCGCTACAGCTACCTGGTGACCAACACCGGCACCACCTCGCTGAGCGGCATCGGCGTCAACGACAACCTGGTGCCGAGTGCGGCATCAGCGTGCCCGAACTCAACGCTCGCTCCTGGAGCGTCGGAGACCTGCACGGCAGCTACACGGTGACCCAGGCCGACGTGGACAACGGCTCGGTGACCAACACGGCGACGGCCAGCGGCACCACGCTGGATCCGACGACGGTGACCTCGAACACATCCTCGGTGACGGTCGATGCCTCCGATGCCACCTCGTCGCTCAGCCTGATCAAGTGGCCCGACGCACAGCTACAGCAAAGCCGGACAGGTCCTGTCCTACAGCTACAAGGTGACCAACACCGGCACCGAGACGCTGTCGGACGTGGCCGTGAGCGACAGCTTGATCTCCTACGTGGATTGCCCGGACTCCTCGCTCGCCCCTGGAGCGTCGGCGACCTGCACGGCCAGCTACACCACGACCCAGGAGGACGTGGACAACGGGTCGGTGAGTCAACTCGGCCACCGCCACGGCCAAGGCACCAGCCGGTGACGGCGGGGCCACGGACACCTCGAACACATCCTCGGTCACGGTGGACTACTCGGGCATCCTCATCACCACCACCTCACCCCTCCCGACGGCGACCATCGGCACCCCCTACACCGACAGGTTGACGGTTACTGGTGGGAACGGCGGCCCGCCCAAGTGGACGGCCGAATCGGGTCTGCCCAAGGGGCTCAAGCTCAAGTCGGCCACCGGCGTGCTGTCGGGCACGGTGAAGCACAAGGTGGTGCCCGGTACCTACACGCTTACCATCCAGGTGAAGGAGACACACAAGGGGTCGACGGTAGAGGACGTCAAATTCCTGAGCCTCCCCGTTCAGTACTGACGGAGTCCGACTCAGGAGCGGCCCTGTTCGGCCTCAGCGGATCATCGCCACGGGGGATCAGCCCCCGTGGCGATGATCATGTCTGACCCTTTGAGTCACCGTCGGGTAATCGAGCCATGAGGTTCGCCCTGGTCGGTGCCGAGCGAGACGGTCAGGGTGCTGGCACGGTTAGAGGGATATCGCTCGGCCGTCCGGATCGCGTCCGATTGCCACGGCCGGGTCCCTTTGCAAGGGTGGGGGCGTGACGACGGAAGATCCTCGGACCGACATCCGCCAATGGCCGATCACCCGCCGGCAGCTGCTGGCCGCCGGCGCCGCCACCGGGTTCGGCGCCCTCGCCGCCGCCTGCGGGCAGAGTGCCTCGCCCTCGGCTTCGACGGTGGCCCGTTCGGCCGCCGTCCCCCCGGCCGGCTCCGACATCGGTGCCGTCGAGCACGTGATCTTCCTCATGATGGAGAACCGGTCGTTCGACCACTACTACGGCACCTATCCGGGTGTCCGCGGCTTCGACGACCATCCCGCCGGCGACCTCGGCCCCTTCTCCCAGCCTTGGCAGGCGCCGGGTGACACCTCGGCCTCGAGCCGACTTCTGCCCTTCCACCTCGACACTGTTCACACCGACATCGCCGACTGCACGTTCGACCTGACCCACGCCTGGGGCCCGCAGCACCAGTGTCGAGACGACGGGAAGATGGACGCGTTCGTCCGGGTCCACACCTCGGCGGCCAACGAAGGGCCGGCCCAGGGCGTCCTGACCATGGGCTACTACACGAGGGCAGATCTTCCCTATTACTTCACTATCGCCGACAACTACACCATCTGTGACGGTTACCACTGCGCGGTCATGGGGCCGACTCACCCCAACCGTCTGATGCAGATGTCGGGCACCATTGACCCAGCGGGCAAGGCCGGCGGCCCGGTCATCATCACCAACGGGTCACCCGACGCCATCTTCAGCGTCCACTGGGACACCATGCCCGAGGTCCTGGAAGACGCCGGCATCAGCTGGAAGTGCTACGGGCCCGCCGGCAGCATCTACACCATCGACGCCATGCGCAAGGTCGGGCTCACGACCGACAGCGTCATGCCCTACTTCTCACAATTCGAGAACCCGTCGACGCCCATCCACAAGAAGGCGTTTGGCCCGACGTTCCCCAACGATTTCGCCGCCGATGTCCGCTCCGGCCAACTACCCCAGGTGAGCTGGATGTTCACTCCGGTGGGCTACGACGAGCACCCCCCGGCACCACCATTCCTGGGGGAGTGGTTCACCGATCAGGTCCTCCGCATTCTGGTGTCCAATCCGGACGTGTGGTCGAAGACGGTCCTCTTCCACATGTACGACGAGAACGACGGCTTCTTCGACCACGTGGCCCCGCCTGTGGCTCCTCTCGGCACCGACGGGGAGTACCTGACCGTGCAACCGCTACCCGAGGATGCCGACGGCTTCGCCGGCTCGATCGGCCTCGGGTTCCGGGTCCCGATGCTCGTGATCTCACCGTTCAGCCGGGGCGGGCATGTCTGTCACGAGACCTTCGACCACACCTCGCAGCTGCGCTTCCTCGAGGAGCGATTCGGGGTCCGGGCACCCAACCTCTCGGCCTGGCGCCGGACGACGGTCGGGGACCTGACCTCGGCCCTGCAATCGAAGCCCGGCGATCTGCAGCTCCCGGCGCTCCCGCCGACGACCAACGACCCGAGCTATGTGGCGGCCAAAGGGTGCACGACGGGGGACCTCGTGGAAGTCGCCACCAACCAACCGCCCTACCCGGTTCCCGCCGTCCAGCAGATGCCGACACAAGAGCCGGCGCGGGTCGCCACCACCTGATGGCGCCGGCCCCATGGGGCCGGCGGCGGCGGCGTCGGAACGGTCGGCAGTGTGTCACCGCGGCCAAGTGGGTAGAGAGCGTGGAAGCTCCCAAAGATCCATCTGGGCGCAGAACGCCCGGTCCCAAGGAGCCCGAAGGAGGGAGCATGTCGCTTCCTTGGCAGTTCGTGACCCTGGGCGGTTGGTCACCGCCTCGGCCGTGAGCCGGTTGCGGCGCCACGGCGTCGTGCGGCCCGGAGCTCAGACCCGCCAGCAGCTGCGGTCGTCGGTCGAGACCCTCATGGAGGACCTCGGCCCGACGGTGGAATCCATCGCCGAGCACCTCCGCGCCCTCGGGGTCCGTGGTCGACCGGGCGACGAGGAGCAATGCGTGCTCAACAGCTATCTGCGACTCGTGGTCGGTGCCGACCCAGCAGTGGTCGGAGTCGCCGTCCGGCCCCACGCCGTCCATGTCCGGGTGCACCACTGGAGCCCGGCGGTCAGGGTCCCCCTGTCTCTCGAAGCTCGCGCCTTCATCGCCGCCTTCGACGCCGGACTCCATCCGGGCCTGGTGGCGGAGACGACCGAGCTCAAGAGGTCGCAGGTTTCCGCCAAGCGCTGAGTGGCGCCACCCGGGCAGATTTGCGTCCCAGGCCGGCCGCTAGCATTCCGGCCCGAGCCGCCCACTCTCGGATGGCCCTTCCCAGCCAGGACAGACCGACCAGGACGCCGACGTCGAGTGCCCACCACCAGTGCGGGGTTACTGCTCTATCGGGTGCGTGATGGTGTCCTCCAGGTCCTCATCGGGCATATGGGCGGGCCCTTCTGGGCGCGGAAGGACTCGGCCGCCTGGTCGATCCCGAAGGGCGAGTCCACCGATTCCGATCTCCTGGCCACCGCCCGGCGCGAGTTCGAAGAGGAGCTCGGCTTTCCGGCGCCCAGCGCCGGGCTCGAGGAGCTGGGCCCGTTTCGCCAGGCCAGCGGCAAGGTCGTGTGGATCTGGGTGGCCGAGGGTGACCTCGACGCCTCTCGGTGCCGAAGCAACACCTTCGAGCTCGAGTGGCCTCGGGGATCGGGCCGGTTCATCGAGGTGCCCGAGATCGATCGGGCCGAGTGGGTGGATGTGGCCCGTGCCCGGGCCCGCCTGGTGCGAGGCCAGGTGGCCGCCCTCGACGAGCTCGTCGGCAGAGTGCGGGTCAACCGTCCCGAGGTGTCGGAGGGAGTCGGCGTCGAGACCGCATCCGAGCCCTAGACCAGGGGTTCGGGCGACACGTGACTGGCCGTCCCTCTCCCAGTCGGCGAGCATCCGGCTGGTAGACCGGAGTGAGCATGGCTGGCTGGGTTGAAGCGATCATTGGCTCCGGGGGGCTCTGGATGAGCCCGGCCACCACCGTCATCTTCGTCCTGGCCGTCTTCGGGGCCAGTGCGGTCGAGATGGTCGAGGCGCTGACCATCGTGATGGCCGCCGGGGTAACCCGCGGTTGGCGGCCAGCCCTCGAGGGTGCGGCCGCCGCCGTCGCCGTGCTGGCCGTGGCCGTCGGGGTGGTCGGTGTGCCCTTGCTCCACTACGTGCCGCTCGACGTGCTGCGGGTCGTGGTCGGAGCCGTCCTCCTCAACCTCGGGCTGTCCTGGTTGCAGAAGGCGGTGCTCCGGGCGAGCGGCCATAAGGCGCTCCACGACGAGGACGCCATCTTCGAGAGGGAGACGGCCCGCTTGCGGGCGGGAGCCGTTGGCCGGCCACGCCACGACGTGGTCGGGTTCGGGGTGGCCTTCAAGGGCGTGCTGCTCGAGGGGATCGAGGTGGTTCTGGTGGTGGTCGGGTTGGGCACGAGCGACCATCGACTCGGATTGGCGGCCGGCGCGGCCGGGGCCGCCTTGCTGGTGGTCGGCATCGCCGGCCTCATCGTGGCCCGGCAGCTCTCCGCCGTTCCCGAGAACACCATCAAGCTCGGCGTGGGGGTGATGCTGACCAGCTTCGGGACCTTCTGGGTGGGTGAGGGGGCAGGCGTGAGGTGGCCCGGCGGCGACCTCGCCATCCCCGTCCTGGTCGGGGTGTTCGCGCTCGCCACGGCGGGCACAACGTGGTGGCTCCGGACCATCCTCCCCGCCGCCGCCCAGGCAGGCCCGGGTGCCGGCCAAAGTGGTGCTGGCAGGGCCCCTGATCCGATGGTGGGCCGATGAGCCGCGCCTTCAGGGCCGCCGGCCGCTTCGTGTGGGGCTTTGTCGTGGGTGAGAGCCCGGCCGCTTTCGTCGTGACGCTGGCCATCGTCGGCCTGGCTTTCGGGCTCCGAAGCCGCGGCTGGGTGGCGGCGGTCGCCTTGCCCCTCCTCGGAGTGGCCGCCCTGGTGGGAGGGGCATACCGGGGCCGGCGGCGATCATCCGGAGACGCGCCAGCCGGGTAGCTTCCGACGGTTACGTCGGGGAGTTGTTCAGGTGACGGGAGTCTTCTGCTGGCGCCGTCGCCGGTACGCCCAGACGAGGGCGCCGAGGATCACCAGGGCGGCGATGGCGATCCCGGCCGGCGCCGCAGGAGACAGGCCACCGGAAGCTGCGGCCGACGTCGCATGGAGAGTGGCGTGGGCGCCCGGCCTCGTCGGCGACGAGGTCGCGGTGGTCGACGTGACGGGCGACCCGTAGGACAGGGCCACGACTTGGTTGGCGGCCGGCACGAGCAGCAATCCGGGACCGATGCCCGGCGTCGGGAAGTGGTTGGCCGGAGTGCCGATCGTCACCTTCTGTTGCACCGCACCGGTGGCGGGATCGAGCCCGTAGAGGACCCCGTCCTGACCGATCGTCCACACGGTGCCCGCGGCCACGACCGGAGGCCCACCACCGACCGTGGCTCGCCAGCGCACGGCGAGCGTCGGGGGTGAAGCGCCGACGGCGACGGCGATGGGGCCGTTCAGGCACGGGAGGTAGACGGTCGTCCCGACTGCCGCATCGCCGCCGTCGATGTCGTTCCCGCAACCGGCCCGCAGCAGTGTCTGCTGGCCACCGACGCCGCCCAGGTGGGCGCCGTCGAGCAGGTAGGCGATCTGGGACTTGCCGGCGATGACCACCTGACCGTCCCCGAGGAGGACGGGAGAGGTGGAGAAGTCGAGGTCGGTTGCGTTGTCGGACGCCCAGGTGGTGGGAGCGAAGAACTGAACGAGATGGAGGGAAGAAGAGAGCTCGAGGACCGAGTCACTGTCGTCGTAGGGACGGTCGTTCGAGGTCACCGAGCCGTTTCCGGCACTCACCCACACATTGCCGGCCGCGTCGACCACGGGTGCCGCGCCACCCATCCAGATGGCGCCTTGGTGCTCACCGGCTCCGCTGTCGACTTCGAAGTCGAGCGCCGACCCGCCGGTCTCGGGCACCGCCGCCACCCATCCGTGGTAGCTCGAGCAGTCCCCGTAGTTGCCGCCGTAGCCGAAGACGACCTTTCCGTCGTCGAGCGTGAGACCGGTGCGCTGGAGCAGCGCGGCGGTGTCGGCACCCGGCGGGTCGGCATCCTGGGTGAGCTCGACCTTTCCGGTCACGGTGCTGAGCCCGACGATCACGTGGGCCGGCGCACCTCGGACGAGCTCATCGGCCACCGCGAATATCTCGTCTCGGCTGGGATCGATGACCGGGGTCCCGGTAATGCCCACCTGGGGTTGGATGTCTCCGCAGGGCAACGCCGAGGCGGGCACGGGAGTGGCCAGATGGGTCGACCAGACGATCCTCCCCGTCGACCCATCGAGGGCTATGACGGTGTCATCCTCGGTGGCGACGTAGACGCGACCGGAAAAGGCCAAGGGCTGCCCGTAGAGCTGGCCGTCGAGACTGGGGGAGGTCCAGGCCGGGCTGGAGGTGTCGATGGGCCCGGTGGCGGTCGAGACACCGGCGCCCAACGGGTCTCCGTGGTAGACGGTCCAGCCGCTCGCCGGTGACGAGGCGGTGGCCGACGCCGGTGCGGCCGCCGCCGGCTGCAACGTGACCGAGCCGAGCAGAGCCGTCGTCGCAGCCACGGCACAGGACACGGCTCCGCCGAAGCCGAGGGGCCGCCGATGGGACCGCTGCACCTCTACATCTTTCTACGGGCGGTGGCACCATGGCGCTCGCCCGCAGCGTCGCTCAGTCGAACGCGTCCTTGACCTTCTCGGCGGCCTGCTTCAGGTCACCGCCAATTTGGTCGGCCTTGCCCTCGGCCTCCATCGAGCGGTCGTCGGTGGCCTGACCGGCCTTCTTCTTGGTCGTACCTCCGACGGACTGGGCCTTGTTCCTTATCTTGTCGAAGAGTCCCATTCCTTCACCCTTTCCCTTGTGGTCGGTGCTCCGTGCCCCGATCGACCTTGGCCCGACGGCCGCCCCGCACACCTGGCTCGAGCGGTGCCGGGTCGCCCGGCGGAGGCACGGTCACCCGGGGATATACCCGGCGGCGAGCCTCGCCTCACTCGAGCCAGGACCGCACCTTCTTGCGGTTGAGCCGTTTCCAGTCCTTGCGCCACCGCTTCTTCAACCGGAACTGACGGCGTCGCTGCTCGACGGTGAGCTGCCCGGCCGAGAAGCTGCCCCAGGGGCTGGCGCCGAGCGCCTGGTTCCACAGCCACTCTTCGGCGACGACGGCGTCGTGATAGTCGCCGAGGACGGTCTGGACAGTTTCCGCTGCCGTGGCCGTACGCTGCGCCGGCTTGCCCATGACCGGGGTGGCGACCTCGGCGGCGTAGCGCAGTTGCTTGGCCTTGATCCGGATGCGGTGCAGCTCACCCTGGCTGGGCCGGTCACCGGCGCGGCGCACCTGTTTTCGCATGGATCGCCAGGACGTACCCACCATCTGGGGCAGAAAACGGCGTGCCGGGCTCTTCGCCCCCGGCGTGCGGGCATTCCGTCCGGCCCTCGTCGTGGCCAGGAACGGGGGAGCTTGGGCACCGCCGTCGAGACGATCGAGCAACCGCGGGTAGCGATTGTCGCCCTCGAGCACATACGAAAGCTGCCGAACGGCGATCCGGCGCTGCTCGGCCAGATGTCCGAGCAGCTCTCGCTGCCCTGCCGCATCGATGGGTGAGCCCTTCGTCCCACGGCTCAGCCCCGTGATGAGCACGTCGGCGTCCCGCACCCTGCCCAGGGCCTCACCGAGCCACTTGAGATCCTCGCGAGTGTGGCCGACCCACGCCGGGTCGAGCACGGACCGGAACGTCTTCAGGTCGGAACGCAGTCGCCGGGTGGCCACCCGGGCCTGATGTACGTCGTGGTCGGGCGGATTTCCCGGGTCGAGTCGAAGGACGACGTCGTGGTCGAGCAGCCGATCGAGGCCGGCCTTGATGCTGGCCCGGACGACCTCTTCGAGCGAACTACGCCGGCCGAGCTCGTTGGCCTCGGGGCGCGGCGCCGGGCGGTCGGCGAGGCCCAGGGCGGTGGCCAGCTTGGGAGAGTTGTCGGGACGGGCTCCCGCCTTCCGCAGGGCCTCGACTACGACCTCGAGGACATCGCCACCCTTCTTTCCTCCTGTGCCGCGGTCCCGGTCGCCGTCGTCGACCAGCTCGATCTCGACCTCTCGGAAGCGGAGCCCGTCCCGGGGACCGCCACTGACCGTCACCGTGTCGTCGTCCAGCTCTGCCCACGGACGGCCGTCGCCGTCCTCCAGCTGAAGCCGGCGCCGGACAGTGTGGAGCTCGGCCACCAGTTGCAGGTCGGCATGACGGACGATTCCCCGCAGCAGGCGACGGGCCTCGCCGGGCACCTCGTCGCGCGGGCCCGCCCATGACAGCTCCGTTCGGTCCAGCGTTCGTGCCCTCGACGGCTCGGGCAGCTTGAGGGTCCAGGTACCCGAGGCGGGACCCTCACCCGTCCGGTGCCGCAAGGTGATGGCCCGTTTCCAGAGTCGGGACTCGGAGGTGTCGAAGTACGCAGCTCGGAGGTCCTGCTCGGGCAGCCGGAAGGTCCCACCCACCAGGCCTCGCAGATCGGGGAGGGCGAGATCGAGATCAGCCTGGAGCTTTACCTCACGCTCGACCCCGGCGCCGACAAGGGAATCCACTGCCGATGACTACCCGTTGTTGGTCGCCCACAACCAGTGCCGGTCCAGCCCGGGTGGACGGTGATCTCCCACGGAATCCCAAAAATTAGGGATGGCGGGCAAACAATCGTTCAAATATTGTCCTTCGGAGCGACGGTAGCCCGAAAAGGCGCGGGCTGGACCAGGAATGGGGGGAGGGGGCGCAGCGCAGTAGGGGGCTTCTTTGTGGCCGCCCGGGCGCGCCCAAATCACAAACATGAGCGAATCCATCGGGGCTCAAGGACCATTTCCGCGCGTTCGCACCAGTCGGTTTGGAGGTCGTGTCCTGCGCTCGGTCGGCGCACTGGGACTGATCGTAGGCGTGACCGCGTCGGCGGTCGTCGGACTTGGCGCCGGGCCGGCGGCGGCGGCGACGGCCCCGACTTGGGCGACGGGTCAGTATTTCGATGCCATCCAGAATGTCCCGTTCTGCGACGACGTCTCGATCTCGAACTCCGCGGCTCTCCCGTTGACGAGCATGACCGCCGGTACCACCCCGTCCGGGTTCACCAACTACAGCATCAAGAACGTCGACCTGGCCACCGGGACGGCGCAAATCTGCGGAACCGACACCAATACGCCCGTGAGCTCAGGGACGCCGCCCGATCTGGGCCCCGTGGCCACCAACTCGGGCGGAAGTGCCACCGACGACATCCCGATCGGGTCCTACGGCTCGTGCTCCTGGACGTCAGGCGCGGGCACGACCCAGCTGTTCGACGCCAACCAGGACCTCTACCAGACGGGCACGCAGTCGGCCTTCGGGGCGGCCATCGCCAACGGCGAGACGCTCGGCTCGACGTCCAACTATGCGACCTGCACGGACACCATGGTCGCCGAGGAGGGGTCGGGCGAGACCAGCGGTGAAGGCGATGCCTGGACGGTGAACACCGCCAACCCGCTGCCCACGCCGACGGACTCCAACCCATCGGCCAGCCAGGGCGACCTGGCCTCGTCGAATCTCTTCCTGAACTCGGGCGGTTGCTACGGCTCCCTCAACCTCTTCACGACCTACAGCTACAGCAACTTCGGGTCGGGGACCTCGCTGACCACTCCGACGCCCTGGGTCAACGGGGGAGAGTGCAAGTACGGATCGTTGGGTGACAACGAGGCCGGTGGAAACACCGACTCCTTCGCCACCTGCCCGCCGACGCAGTCCGACGTGAACGCCGGCCTGGTCTCCTGCACCATCATCGCTTCGTCGGGCAACGACTACAACGGCTCGATCAACTACTCGAGCGACGACCTCTTCTACACCGGGCAGCCGGTTCCCCAGCAATCGACCGCCTCGCTTTCGACCTCGGGGACCACGGCCGGAGCAAGCGTGTCCGTGACCGGTGGCACCAACTGGTGGGGCTCGGCCGACGGCGCTCCCAACACCGGGCCCTACGGCGACGATCAGAACGGGGCCGGGAGCTTCTACCAAGTCAGTGCACCCAGCGTCTACATCGGCACCAGCCGGGCGACGGCCGTGCCCGTCGTGGATTCGACCGTCACCATTCCCGCCGACACCTATGCCTGCACCGGGGCCGAGAGTGCGACGGTCGGCCCGAACCCCTGCACGTTCACGGCCGGCCAACCCACCGGGAGCTTCCAGGTCCCCTCTGGGCTCACGCCGGGCACGTACAACGTCTACATCGACGAGACCAACACCACTCCGCTTCCGGGCAACGGGCCCAATGACTCGTACCAGACGGCGCGGGGCACCAATCTGGGAACGGCCGAGTCGGCCACCCCGATCGTCATCGGCACCGTCCCTTCGATCACCTCGGCCAACAACACCACCTTCACTGCCGGATCCGCGGGCACGTTCAACGTGACCACCTCGGGCGGACCCGCCCCGGCCCTCTCGGAGAGTGGAGCGCTGCCGAGCGGCGTCACCTTCGTCGACAACCACAACGGGACGGCCACCCTTGCCGGCACCCCGGCGGCGGGCACCGGTGGGTCCTACCCGATCACCATCACCGCCGACAACGGGGTCAGCCCCAACGCCGCCCAGTCGTTCACGCTCACCGTCGACCAGGCCCCGGCCGTCACATCGGGCACGGCCACGACCTTCGACGAAGGTTCGCCAGGCACCTTCACGGTGACCACATCGGGCAACCCGGTGGCGGCCCTGTCGGAGACGGGTGCCCTGCCCAGTGGGGTGGGCTTCGTCGACAACGGGAACGGGACGGCCGCTCTGTCGGGCACCCCGGTCGGCGGCACCCGCGGGTCCTACCCGATCACCATCACCGCCGACAACGGGGTGAGCCCCAACGGCACCCAGACCTTCACCCTGACCGTGGACGCGGCTCCGACCGTCACCTCGGCGAACAACACGACGTTCACGGCCGGCTCATCCGGGACCTTCACCGTGACGACGGCGGGCAGTCCGGCGCCGGCCCTGTCGGAGTCGGGCACTCTGCCCAGTGGAGTGAGCTTCGTCGACAACGGCAACGGCACGGCCACCCTGTCGGGCACCCCCGCCATCGGGACGCTGGGCAGCTACCCGATCACCATCACCGCCGGCAACGGGGTGAACCCCAACGCCACCCAGTCGTTCACCCTCACCGTCGACCAGGCCCCGACCATCACCTCGACCAACGCCACGACCTTCACCGCCGGGTCGGCTGGCACCTTCACGGTGACCACCTCGGGCAACCCCACGACCGCCTTGTCGGAGACGGGCAACCTGCCCAATGGGGTGAGCTTCGTCGACAACGGCAACGGCACCGGCACCCTGTCGGGAACCCCCGCCATCGGGACGCTGGGCAGCTACCCGATCACCATCACCGCCGGCAACGGGGTCAGCCCCAACGCCACCCAGACCTTCACCCTCACCGTCGACCAGGCCCCGACCGTCACCTCGGCCAACGCCACGATCTTCACCGCCGGGTCGGCCGGGTCATTCACGGTGACCACCTCGGGCAACCCCACGGCCGCGCTGTCCAAGACGGGTGGGCTCCCGAGCGGGGTCACGTTCACGGACAACGGCAACGGGACGGCCACCCTTTCGGGCACCCCGGCGGCGGGGACCGGCGGGTCCTACCCGATCACCATCACCGCCGACAACGGGGTCAGCCCCAACGGCTCCCAGTCGTTCACTCTCACTGTGGACCAGGCTCCGGCCATCACCTCGACGGCCAGCACCACCTTCTCCGACGGGGTGTCCAGCAGCTTCCGAGTGACCACCACTGGTGATCCGACCCCCGCCCTGAACGAGACGGGCTCGCTGCCCTCCGGTGTCACCTTCACCGACAATGGCAACGGCACGGCCAGCCTGTCGGGTACCCCGTCGACCAGTGGGAGCTTCCCGATCACCATCACCGCCACCAACGGTGTCGGCACAGCGGCAAACCAGAGCTTCACGCTCACGGTCACCTCCGTCGAACAAGCCCCGGCCATCACCTCGGCTGGTAGCGCGACCTTCAACCAGGGATCCGCCGGCTCGTTCACGGTGACCACGACGGGCACACCGACTCCGAACCTGAGCGAGTCGGGCTCGTTGCCCTCCGGTGTCACCTTCACCGACAACGGCAACGGGACTGCCACCCTGTCCGGCAGCCCGACGTCGAATGGGAGCTACCCACTCACCATCACGGCCGCCAACGGGGTGAACCCCAACGCCACCCAGTCGTTCACCCTGACCGTCGACCAGGCCCCGGTCATCAGCTCGGCCAACAGCGCGACCTTCACCGAGGGATCGTCGGGCACCTTCACGGTGACGTCGATTGGTTACCCGACAGCCGCCCTCACCAAGACCGGGGCCCTCCCGACGGGCGTCACCTTGACCGACGACGGTGACGGCACGGCCACCCTGGCGGGCACGCCCGCGGCCGGCACCCGAGGGTCGTATGCGATCACCATCAAGGCCGCCAACGGGGTGTCTCCCAATGCCACCCAGTCCTTCACCCTCACCGTGGACGCGGCCCCGGCCATCACCTCTTCCAACTCCACGACCTTCACCGTGGGATCCTCCGGCAGCTTCACGGTGACCTCGACCGGCAATCCGACACCGAGCCTGGCCGAGACCGGCTCTCTGCCCTCCGGAGTGTCCTTCGTCGCTCACGCCAACGGGACGGGAACCCTGTCGGGGACCCCGGCAGCGGGAACGGGCGGTGTCTATCCGCTCACCATCACGGCCAGTAACGGGGTCAGCCCCGACGCCACCCAGTCCTTCACCCTGACCGTGGACGCCGCCCCGGTCATCACCTCGGCGGACAGCGACAGCTTCACCGAGGGGTCGTCGGGCACCTTTACGGTGACGTCGACGGGTTACCCGACGGCCGCCCTCAGCCAGACCGGAGCGCTGCCTACCGGGGTGACCTTCACCGACGACGGCAACGGGACGGCCACCTTGTCCGGAACTCCGGCGGCCGGCACCGGCGGGTCCTACCCGATCACCGTGGCGGCGAGCAACGGAATCGGCACGAATGCCACCCAGCCCTTCACCCTGACGGTCGACGCGGCTCCGGCCATCACCTCGGCCGGGTCGGCGACCTTCACGGTCGGATCGGCGGGGACGTTCACGGTGACGACGACGGGGAACCCGACGGCGGCGCTCTCCGAAACCGGGACGCTGCCCACCGGGGTGAGCTTCGTCGACAACGGCAACGGGACGGCCACGCTGTCGGGCACCCCGGCTTCGGGCATGGGTGGGTCCTACCCGATCACCGTCGCCGCCACCAACGGAGTCAGCCCTGACGCCAGCCAGGCCTTCACCCTGACCGTCGACCAGGCCCCAGCCATCACTTCCTCCGCCGCGGCGATGTTCGCCGAGGGTTCGGCCAACAGCTTCACGGTGACGACGACAGGGAACCCGACGGCCGCCCTCCAAGAGTCGGGCTCGCTACCGGCCGGTGTGACATTTGCCGACAACGGCAACGGCACGGCCACCCTGTCGGGCACCCCGACGGCAAGCGGGAGCTTCCCCATCACCATCACGGCCAGCAACGGGGTCAGCCCCAACGCCACCCAGGCGTTCTCCCTGACCGTCGGGACGGCTCCGGCCATCACCTCGGCCGACCAGGCGACCTTCCCTCTGGGCAGCGCAGACAGCTTCACGGTGACGGCCACCGGCAACCCCACGCCCACTATCACCGCCTCGGGAACGGAGCCCCACGGGGTCACCTTCTCCAACGGCAAGCTGTCGGGCACGCCCACCCAGGCCGGCACCTTCCAGATCGGCTTTGTGGCCAACAACGGCGTGAGCCCTCAGGCGGTCCAGTACTTCACGCTGACGGTGACCGGCCTGAGGATCACGACCACCTCGCTGAATCCCGCCACCGTAGCGCACGCCTACAGCCAGCAGCTCACGGCGACGGGCGGCATTGCGCCACTCAAATGGTCGAAGACCGGGTCGTTGCCCAAGGGGCTCAAGCTCAGCAAGTCGGGCCTGCTTTCGGGCAAGGTGAGCTCCAAGGTGGCCCCGGGCACCTACTCGTTGACCATCAAGGTCACCGACTCGGACAAACCCAAGCAGAAGGCGGCGGCCACGTTCGATCTGACGGTCGACCCATAGTTCGAACTGGATCCGAGGACACCGAGAGGCGAGGACAGAGCTGCGGATGCGACGAGCCAAGAATCACGGCAGGGCAGAGAGGGAGAGCGGTTCGATGAATGGTCAGCGCACGAAGGTACGGCGAGCGGCCCTGCTCGTCCGGGCGGCGGTCGTTGCCGCTGTCTGTGGCGGGCTCCTGTCGGTGGTGGGCGTTGTCGGGATGGCCACGCCGGCCGCCGCCTTCTCGGCCACGCCGCAGTGGTACACGACCGGCGGCACGTCCGTGTCCTCGCTCGTCCTGCGGCACCTGGTACTACACCACCATGGGCGCCCAGACCGGCGGCGGCTCGGCGTCGATCACCATCGTCGGCGGCGGCGGCGGTGGCGGCGGGAGCAGCTACGATGACCAGCCTCGGAGCCAACCCGGCCAACACCGGCGCCGGCGGCGGGTGCCGGCACCGGGGTCATCGGCACCTTCACCGGCCGCGCCGGCCAGAGCATCGCCACGTTCATCGGTTGTGGCGGTGGCGGGGGCGGCGCCCACTCGAGCGGAACTACGGTCACCGGTGGGGCCGGTGGCACCGGCTACGCCAACGGCGGCCAGGGCGGGGACACCACGAGCCAGTCCAATCAGTCAGGCGGCGGTGGCGGCGGCGGCTCGAGCGTGCCGTCTGCGTCTATGGCACCGCCAGCTCTCCCTGCTCCACGTTGCTGGCCATCGCCGGCGGCGGTGGCGGCGCCGGCGCAGGTGGCTGCACGGGGAACGGCGGCAACGGCGGCAACGGCAACGCCGGGGCCACGACCGGCGCTGGCGCGACCTCCGAGGCCAATAGCGGCACCAGCCAGGCCGGCCAGGGCTTTGGCGGCGGCGGTGGCGGCCAGGACTCCGAGCTCAGACTACGGGCGCCGGTGGCGGCGGCGGTATCGGTGCGGCCGGTAGCACGAGCAGCACGGCGGCGACGACGGGGGGCACCGGTGCTGCCGTCAGCGCGGCCGGCGCCGGCGGTACCGTCGTGGGCAGCGGCAGCGGACCGGCCGGGTCGGCCGGTAGCGGACCCAATGCCTCCGGCATGGGTGCCACCGGTGGCACGGCGACGTCGGACACCCAGCACCCCGGTGGCGGTGGTGGTGGCGCCGGCTACTACGGCGGAGGCAGCGGCGCCGGCAACGGCTGCACCCTCCTCCCAGCTCGGGCGCCAGTGGCGGTGGCGCCGGCTCCTCGTGGGTGTCGACCTCCAACGTCACCTCGTTCGTCAACGGCTCGAACCCGACGTTCACCGCCGGGACCACCACCAGCTCCACGGCCTGCAGCGAGTCGACCGCACAGGGCACCTCCGGCGCCACCACCGGCGTCGGCGGCTCAGGGCCGACCTCGACCAGCACGATCGACGCGGCTGGGCCGGGTGTCCCGGGGAGCGTCGCACTCACCTGGACGGCCCTTCCCGGCGCACCCACCGGGGTGAGCGGCACCGGCGGCAACGGCCAGATCGCGGCCAGCTGGACGGCGCCCTCCGACCCCGGAACCGCCTCGATCTCCGGTTACACGCTGACCGCCACCCCGCTGCCCAGCGGGACGACGGTCAGCCATACCTTCAGCTCGACGGCGACCAGTGAGACCCTGACCGGGCTCACCAACGGCACGTCCTACGACCTCTCGGTCGCCGCCGTGACCACCGTGGGCACCGGACCGTCGGCCAACGCATCGAACAATCCCATTACGCCGGGAGTCGCCCCGACCATCACCTCGGCCAACAGCACGACCTTCACCGCCGGTTCGGCGGGCTCGTTCACCGTCACGACGGCCGGGCACCCCGACGCCGGCCATCACCGAGTCGGGCTCGCTACCCAGCACGGTGACCTTCACCGACAACGGCAACGGCACGGCCTCCTTGTCCGGCACCCCGACGTCGGGGACGGCAGTCCTACCCGATCACGCATCAATGCCGCCAACGGGATCAGCCCGAATGCCACCCAGTCCTTCACCCTGAACGTCGACCAGGCTCCGACCATCACCTCGGCCGACAGTACGACCTTCGCGGTGGGTTCGGCGGGCACCTTCACGGTGACGACGTCCGGCCTCCCACCCCGGCCTGATCGGAGTCGGGATCCCTGCCCACCGGGGTCACCTTCGTCGACAACGGGAACGGGACGGCCACCCTGTCCGGCACCCCGGCGGCAGGCACGAGCGGCGTCTACCCCCTGACCATCGGGGCCAGCAACAACGTGAGCCCCAACGCCAGTCAGACCTTCACCCTGACCGTGGACGCGGCCCCGTCCATCACCTCGGCCGACGCCGCCACGTTCACGGAGGGGTCGGCCGGCAGCTTCACAGTGACGACGTCGGGCCTGCCCACGCCCGCTCTGAGCGAGACGGGGGCTCTGCCCGGTGGGGTCATCTTCGCCGACAACGGCGACGGGACGGCCACCTCTGCCGGCACGCCGGACGCCGGAACCTCGGGCGTGTACAGCTTGACCATCACGGCCTCCAACGGGATCACTCCTGCTGCCACTCAGTCCTTCACCCTCACGGTGGACGGACCGCCGTCCATCACCTCGGCCGACGCCACCACCTTCGCCGAGGGATCGGCCGGCAGCTTCACGGTGACGACCTCGGGCCTGCCCTACGCCCGGCCTTGAGCGAGACGGGGGCCCTGCCCACAGGGGTCACCTTCACCGACAACGGCGACGGCACGGCCACCCTGAGCGGTACCCCAGCGGCGGGCACGAACGGCGTCTACTCCTTCAGCATCGGAGCCACCAACGGAATCAGCCCGGACGCCAGTCAGACCTTCACCCTGACCGTGGACGTGGCCCCGACCATCACCTCGGCCGACAACACCACGTTCGCCGAGGGTGCGCCCGGTACCTTCACCGTCACCTCGACCGGACTGCCCACTGCCGCTCTCACCGAGTCGGGTGGCCCTGCCCACCGGGGTCAGCCTCGTCGACAACGGCGACGGCACGGCCACCCTGGCCGGCACACCGGCGGCGGGTACGAATGGTGTCTACACGTTCACCATCACGGCGTCGAACGGCGTGAGCCCGGAGGCCGACCAGACCTTCACCCTGACCGTGGACGTGGCCCCGACCATCACCTCGGCCGACAACACGACGTTCACCGAGGGGCAGGCGGGCAGCTTCACGGTCACCTCGACGGCATTGCCCACCGCCTCGCTGTCCGAGACGGGTGGCCTGCCGAGCGGCGTCAGCTTCTCCGACAACGGCGACGGCACGGCCACCCTGAGTGGCACGCCGGCGGCGGGCACGAACGGTGTCTACACGGTCACCCTCACGGCGTCGAACGGTGTGAGCCCCGAGGCCAATCAGACCTTCACCCTGACGGTGGACGCAGCCCCGACCATCGCCTCGGGCGACAGCACGACGTTCACCGAGGGATCGGCGGGCAGCTTCACCGTGACGACCACGGGTCTGCCGGCGCCAGCTCTTACCGAGACGGGCTCCCTGCCCGGTGGCGTCACCTTCACCGACAACGGTGACGGCACGGCCACCCTGGGCGGCACCCCGGATGTGGGCACGAACGGCGTCTACAGCCTCACCATCGGGGCGTCGAACGGAATCAGCCCGGACGCCAGTCAGACCTTCACGCTCACGGTGGACGCGGCCCCGGCCATCACTTCGGCCGACAACACCACGTTCACCGAGGGACAGGCGGGCAGCTTCACCGTGACTTCGACCGGATTGCCGACGGCGTCGCTGTCGGAGACGGGCGCCCTGCCGGGCGGCGTCACCTTCACCGACAACGGTGACGGCACGGCCACCTTGGCCGGCACGCCGGCGACGGGATCGAACGGCGTCTATACCGTCGCCATCACCGCCTCGAACGGGGTGAGCCCGGACGCCAATCAGACCTTCACCCTCACGGTGGAGGCGGCCCCGGCCATCACCTCGGCGGACAGCACCACCTTCGTCGAGGGCGAGGGGGGCAGCTTCACGGTCACGGCCACCGGTCTGCCGACGCCTGCCTTCACCGAGACCGGTGCCCTGCCCACCGGGGTCACCTTCACCGACAACGGCAACGGGACGGCCACCCTGGCCGGGACCCCGGCGGCGGGCACCAACGGCGTCTACGGCCTCACCATCGGGGCGTCGAACGGGATCAGTCCGGACGCCAGCCAGACTTTCACCCTCACCGTGGACGCGGCCCCGGCCATCACGTCGGCCGACAGCACCACGTTCACCGAGGGACAGGCGGGCAGCTTCACGGTCACGTCGACCGGCTACCCGACGGACTCGCTGTCCGAGACGGGCTCTCTGCCCACCGGCGTCACCTTCGTTGACAACGGCAACGGGACGGCCACCTTGGCCGGGACCCCGGCGGCCGGCACCTCCGGTGGATACTCGATCACCATCACGGCCAGCAATGGAGTGAGCCCGAACGCCACCCAGTCGTTCATTCTCTCCGTGTATGGGGCTCCGACCATCACGAGCAGCGACGCCAGCACCACTTCACCGAGGGACAGGCCGGCAGCTTCACCGTGACCTCGTCCGCACTACCCACGGCGGCTCTGACCGAGACGGGCACCCTGCCGAGCGGCGTGACCTTCACCGACAACGGCAACGGCACCGGCACCCTGGCCGGGACCCCGGCGGCGGGGACGAGGGGGACCTATTCGATCACCTTCGTGGCCGACAACGGGGTGAGCCCCAACGCCAGCCAACCGTTCACCTTGACGGTGGTGGCGGCGCCGGTGTTCACGTCCCCCAGCGCAACCACCTTCTATCTGGACTCGGCCGGGACGTTCACCCCGACGGCCAGCGGAAGTCCGGCGCCCACCATCACGGAATACGGCAATCTGCCTGCCGGCGTGACCTTCTCGGGTGGCGTGCTGTCGGGGACACCGAAGCATTTGGGCTCCTTCCCGATCCTGTTCACTGCCAACAACGGCGTGAGCGGGCCCGTGACCCAGAACTTCACCCTGGTCGTCGCCGGGCTGACCATCACCACCACGTCACCGCTGTCGGCGGCCACGATCGGGTCGCCCTACAGCGTGCAGCTCCATGCCATCGGCGGCGTTCTGCCGCTGAAGTGGGGGAAGTCGGGTTCGCTGCCCAAGGGCCTCAAGCTCAGCAAGTCGGGCCTGCTCTCGGGCAGTGTGAGCGCCAAGGTCACTCCGGGGACGTACACGTTCACCATCAAGGTCAGCGACAAGAGCAAGCCGAAGCAGAACGTGAGCAAGACCTTCCAGCTCACCGTTGAGTCGTAGGTCGCAGGTCGTCGGTCGCCCCTGCCCACCGGGTGGGGGCGACCGGTGATCACCGTCGGCGGGCACGCGCCCGATTAGGTTGCCGAATGTGAGAAGGAGCGTCGTCAGCCGGCGTTCGGCCGCCCTGGTCGTGGCTGTCTGTCTTCCTTTGGCGGCGACGGCGTGTTCGTCGGGAGGGTCGTCGACGTCCACCACCGTTGCTCCCGGCGTGGCCGTGCTGGGCGCGTCATTTGCGGTCTGGGTGCGTGCCCACCCTTCGATCACCGCCGGCGGTCAATCAGGCTACGGAACCACCGTGAGCATCAACGGTCAGTCCGTTCCCGAGTTCACCGACGTCCGGCAGCTCAACGGTCGGGTGATCAGCCTGCATCTGACCTTTCCGGCCGGCACTCACCTCGCCGCGGCCGAAGGCGTGGCCCGTGCCCAGTTGCCGACCGACGCCCGTCAGACGGCCTCGTGGCGAGGCATGTTCCCCGGGTCGCCCCCGGCCTACTGCGAGTTCGTCAATTACCAGAGTCTGGCCTTGGCCCGGTCACTGGGGATCCCCCCGCCACCGTCGGCGGCCGCCAACATCGGGACCTCGCTCTACGACCGAATCGGCGACCGACCCGGATCTTCGAGCATCGCCACGGTGAACTCGGCCGTCGTCAGTACCGCGGCCAACGTCGTCGGCCAGGCCTGCTGATCCGCCGCTTGGGCGACGCCGGGTCAGGTCCCGGGAGTTCCCGGAGAAGGCGCCACCGGTACCGGGTCCTGCAGGTTGGTGTGTTGGCCAAAGCAGATGAACACCTGGTGTCCGCTGGTGGTCACGGGAACGAAGGCGGTGTCCTTCACCTGCACGAAGGACGGGCAGATGGGGAACGACTGGGTGGTGTGGGCAGTCGTCCAGTCGACCGGTGCCGAGACCCCGCCGGCCGTGAAGTCGGTCACCCGGTTGGTGGCGGCGATCACGGTCTTGGCCGTTGGATGCGAGCCGGCCAACTTGACGCCCTCAGCCAAGAGAGCTGCGGACTGCCATCCCTGCATGGCCAGCTGATTGGTCACATATCCCGGCTCGTACTTGCGCATTTCCGAGAGGTACAGCTCCATTCCCGGGTACTTCCCGGGGAACTGGGTGGGGGCCGAGAAGGGCACGAACCCGTTGGCGTCGATGTACACCCCCTGCATCAGGCTCTGGTACTGGTCGAGGAGTTGCTGGTCGTAGCCGTTGAGCCATAACTGGCCGATCTTCACCCCGTACTGCTGCAAGTTCCGGGCCAGGCTGATGTCGTCGGAGTCCTCGATGCAGCTCACCAGGAAGTTCGAGTGATGGGCGGCGATCTGCTGGGCGGCAGAGGTGAAGTTACCGCCGAGTGAGGCGTCGAGGTCCTCGTAGCTCACGTCGATGCCCGCTGCCCTCAGGTCCTGGCCAAGAGTGCTGCATGCCGGGTAGGACGCCGGGATGCCCGGCCCGTAGCTGACGAGGGCCACCGAGTTGGCATGTGCCCGTTTCATGAGATAGCTGACCGGGGGAGCGATGGCGTGATAGTCCTGCGTCGACCCGCCGGCGGCGAACAGGTTGTCCGGACCCGCCCAGTTGCCGCTCACGTTGTACCCATAGGTTGGCGTGCCCGTGGTGGTGAAGATGTTCGGGCTGAACCAGAAGGTCGAGACGAAGACAGCGAAGGCGTGGTCTTGTTCGATGAGGGTGTGGGCCAGCTGGGTGAAGGTGGTGGGGTTCCCGCCGTCGTCGAGGTCGTGGGCCAGCACGAGGTGATGCCCGCTCACCCCACCTTCGGCGTTCACCATGTCGAAGTAGGCCTGCATGCCGGGGATGAAGGAGGCGAAGTCGCCTGCGCCCGCGCCCGTGATGGTGGCAATGGAGCCGACGTCGATCGTGTTCGCTCCGTTGGCCCCGCTCGAGACGGTCGGCGTGGTCGTCGAGCTCGAGGTGGCGCTGGGTGAGCTCGAGCAGGCGGCGAGGACCGTGCCGCAGGCGAGGGCCAGGATGGCGACGGCGCCCAGGCCCCGGGTAGGTCGTCCGGTGCCGGAGGGCCTCGTTGGTCGGGGCGATGGCTGCGTCATTCCTTCCCCCTTGCTCTGGCGCCGTCGACCGGTCGGCGTCGGTCCGTCGACAGGATGGCCGGGTCAGCTTTCCATCCTGGCCGGCTCAATACCAGCATTTACCCAGGTCAAAGGATCGACGTGCCCCACCCATGACGGGGCCGCCGGGTCAGGCGGCCGGTGCCAGCCTGTCGATCTCCGAACGCTGGGCGGCGGAGAGGCGCCAACTGCCGGCGGCGGCATTGGCGCGCACCTGGGCGGCAGACGTGGCGCCGGCGATGACCGAGGGGATGACCGGGTCGGCCAGTAGCCAGGCGACGGCCAGGTCGAGGACGGAGTGCTCATGGTCCGAAGCCCACCCTTCGAGCGCGTCGATGACCGCGAAGTTGCTCTCGGTCATGACGCCTTTCGCCCGATCACCCCAGCGCTCGAGGCGAGTACCGGCCGGCGGAGCCTGGCCGGCCGCGTACTTACCGCTCAACAGGCCGCTGGCCAGCGGGAAGTAGGGGAGGTAGGCGAGACCCTCCCGCCGGCACTCGGGCAGCACCTCCTCCTCGTCGCTCCGGTGGAGGAGGTTGTAATGGTTCTGCACGCTCACGAATCGATGGCCACCGGATTGGTCGGCGGCGGCGGCCGCCTCGCGGAGCTGGGCGGCGTTGAAGTTCGAGCAGCCGATCTCGCCGACCTTGCCCGCCGTGATCAGCTCGTCGAGGGCGCCGAGCGTCTCGGCAATGGGAGTCGAGGGGTCCGGCGTGTGCAGCTGATAGAGGTCGATGTGGTCGGTTCCGAGGCGTCGCAGGCTGCGCTCCACGGCCGTGCGCACGTAGTCGGGGCTGGCTCCGGCTGGGGCGCCGTCGATGGAGTTGCCGAACTTGGTGGCCAACACCACACGGTCCCGTCGATGGCCGAGAGCCTGGCCGAGCCGTTCCTCGCTGTCGCCGTAGGTGTCGGCCGTGTCGAAGAAGGTGATGCCGGACTCGAGGGCGACGTCCACCACGGGCGGCACCTGGTCGGCGGTCATGCTGCGGCCGAAGTTGTTGGTGCCCAGGCCGACGACAGAGACCTCGAGCGAGCCGATGCGGCGGGTTTCCATCCGGCCGACCTACCTTTCGGTCCGGACCGGGACTCGGGAGATCGACGGCGACACCGGCCGGCGGCACAGGCCGGTCGGCGCCGGGCCAGGATTCGTACGCATGTCTCGTCTCCTCTCACCGTCGGATGTCACCGACGGTGAGGGATTCTGGCCCCGTTCGTGGCCGGGCGCACTTCCGACGAACGAGTACGACACAGACGTCGGCATTTCGTGGGGTCGACGGGCTGACACCCACCCGGTCAGCTGACGGATGAGCGCCACCGGCGCTCGGCGGTACCATGCAGCCGCCGCCCGACCCGGGCGTATGCGATGCTCAACGTCCTCTTCATCACCGTCGACCAGTTCCGGGGCGACTGCCTGTCGGCGGCCGGCCACCCCAACCTGCGCACGCCGTCCCTCGACGAGCTGGCTCGTCATGGGGTCCGTTTCGCCCGCCATTTCAGCCAGGCGGCCCCCTGCAGCCCGGGACGCGCCTGTCTCTACACCGGCACCTACCAGATGAACAACCGGGTGGTCGGCAACGGGACGCCGCTCGACTACCGCTTCGACAACCTGGCCCGGGCCGGCCGGCGTGCCGGATATCAGCCGGTGCTGTTCGGATACGTCGACCAGTCGGTCGACCCCCGACAAGCCGATGGTCCGGACGATCCCCGGCTTTCCGACTACCAAGGCCTGTTGCCGGGCCTCGACGCCGAGCTCGAGCTCGGGGACGAGCAGGAAGCCTGGCGGGCCTGGCTGGCCGAGCTCGGCTACGGCGAGTTCGAAGATGGCGACGCCGCCCTGGCCACCGAGCCCGAGCGGCCGGCCGAGCACGGGGTCTCCGCCTTCCTCACCGACCGCCTTCTCGAGTGGCTGGGCCGGCAGGACGGTCCCTTCTTTGCCCACGCCAGCTACTGGCGGCCCCACCCGCCATACGCGGCGGCCGGGGAATGGTCGGTGGCCTACGACCCGGACGAGGTCGGCGAGCCCATCCCCCGGCCCGACTGGCCCGTGCCCTTCTGCGGGAACTTGGCCGCCCCGGCCACGTCGGTCGATCCGGCCGGCATGCGCCGGATCCGGGCCCAGTACTACGGAATGGTCTCCGAGGTCGACGCCCAGCTCGGTCGCGTCTGGACCGCATTGCGCGAACTCGGACTGTGGGACGAGACACTCGTGGTGGTCACGGCCGACCACGGCGAGCAGCTCGGGGACCAGGGACAGCTGGGCAAAGGCGGCATGTTCCCGGCCAGCTACCACATCCCCTGCATCGTGCGCGATCCCCGTCAGCCGGCTGGCCATGGTGGCGTGATCGAGTCGCCCACCGAAAACGTCGACCTGCTGGCCACCCTCTGCGAAGCGTTGGACATCGAGGTGCCGACCCAGAGCGACGGGGTCTCGCTGATGCCGTTCGTCCGAGGCGAACAACCACCCTGGTGGCGGACCGAGAGCCACTGGGAGTACGACTGGCGGTGGGAGCGGATCCTCTTCGGCCCCTACCCCTGGCCCTGGGACCGCCGTCTCGAGTCCATGAACCTGGCCGTCGTCATGGGCGACGAGTGGGCCTACGTGCAGTTGGCCGGCGGCGAGTGGCGCGGCATCGATCTGGCCGCCGACCCGGGCTGGGGGACCCTGAGTGCCGACTCCGACCAGGCGCTGGCCGGCGCCCAGGCCATGCTCACCTGGCGGGCCCAGCACACCGAGCGTACGTTCACCGACATGTTGGTCATGAACGGCGGAGTGGGACGCATCCCGTCCCTCGAGCTATGACCACGGTGGACGCGCTCATCGAGCTTCTGGCTGAGCTCGGCCGGCATCCCTCACCGGACGACGACAGCTTCACGGACCTCGACCACGGCCTCCAGTGCGCGGCCGAGCTCATCGCCGCCCGGCCCGACGACGAAGAGTTGGCGTTGGCCGGCCTGGTCCACGACGTCGGGCACCGGCTCGGGTCCGACGAAGAACACGGCCGCCTGGGCGCCGAGATCGTGCGTCCCGTCCTCGGTGACCGCGTGGCCGACCTGGTCGAGGCACATGTGCCGGCCAAGCGCTTCCTCGTGACCACCGACCCGGCCTACGGTGCCGGCCTGTCGGCCGACAGCACGCGAACCCTGATCCTCCAGGGCGGTGGGATGACGTCGGAGGAGGCGCAACGCTTCCGGCGACTGCCCAACTTCGACGACGCAGTAGCGCTGCGCCGAGCCGACGAAGCGGCCAAGGTACCGGGCCGCCAGGTCCCGGACCTCGAGCACTGGGTGGGCGCCCTCCGTGACGCCAACCGGCGCGTCGCTCAGGACGGCTGAACCCTGGAGCGATCGAGGCGGCCGACGCCGCCAGCGGGTGGGGGACGGTGCGGAATTCGTCGCCGATCGGACGTGCTCGGGGTCGAATGAGGCAATCCCCGACGGTGAGGGCACCCGGGCGCCGCTCAACTCCTCACACTGTCACCTGACTCGACGGCCATGGCGCCGGTGCGGAATTCGAAGCACCGCTCCGGCCGTGCAACGCCCCTGATAAATGGGTGCAAATGGTGGCGTACCGCAGTACTGTCGGTCCCCGGTTGGACGGCGTGTGGCGGCCCACCGGTCGGCTCCCGTCCTCTGGCAGACGAGACAGGGGAGTGACTCGTGGCAACAGTGACGGCACCAACCGAGCCGGAACTTCCGGCCACCGAACGGCCGGAGAAGGGGCTCAAACACGGAGCCCTCGGGCTCATCTCGAGCACCGTTGTCGGGGTGGCGTCGACGGCGCCGGCCTACAGCCTGGCCGCCACCCTCGGTTTTGTCGTCGTGGCCATCGGCCTCCAGGCTCCGATCGTGACCCTCATCGCGTTCATCCCGATGCTGTTCATCGCCTACGGCTACAAGGAGCTGAACAACGCCGACCCAGACTGCGGAACCACCTTCACCTGGGCGACGCGGGCCTTCGGGCCGTGGACGGGCTGGGCCGGTGGATGGGGGATCGTCGCCGCCGACATCCTGGTCATGGCCAGCCTGGCCCAGATCGCCGGCCAGTACGGGTTCGAGCTCTTCGGGGCCCACGGCATCGGCGCCAATCCCGCCAGTGGGTGGGTGCTCTTGGTCGGCATCGGCTGGATCGTGGTCATGACCGCCATCTGCTACGTGGGCATCGAGGTCTCGGCCAACATGCAGAAGGTCCTGCTCGGGATCGAGCTGACCATGCTGCTGATCCTCTCCATCGTGGCCCTGGTCAAGGTCGGCAACGGGACGGCACCCCTCGGCCACCTCACGCCGGCGTGGAGCTGGCTCAACCCGTTCGGCGTCAAAGGGTTGCACAACTTCATCAACGGACTCGTCCTCATGCTCTTCATCTACTGGGGATGGGACACGGCGGTCTCGGTGAACGAGGAGACGTTCGAGCCCGAGAAGACCCCCGGTCGGGCCGCCGTCATCTCGACGGTGATCCTGCTCGTGACCTACGTGCTCGTCATCTTCTCGGTGCAGTCCTACGCCGGGATCGGCACGGCGGGGATCGGCCTCGGCAACACCGCCCACGAAGGCGACGTGCTCTCCATTCTGGGCACCTCCATCTTCGGGACGTCCGGGTTCGGCACCTTCCTGAGCAAGCTGTTGCTGCTCATGGTGTTGAGCTCGGCGGCCGCGTCGACCCAGACCACCATCCTGCCTACGGCCCGCACCACCTTGGCCATGGGCGTCTACAAGGCCATCCCCTCGTCGTTCGCCCGCATCCACAAGCGGTTCCTCACCCCCACGGTGTCCACCGTGGCGATGGGGCTGGTGTCCATCGCCCTGTACGTGGGGCTCAACTACATCTCGGCCGGCACTGTCATCTCCGACTCGGTCTCCGCCTTGGGCGTGATGATCGCCTTCTACTACGGCCTCACCGGCCTCTCGTGCTTCTGGTACTACCGCAAGACCTTGGGCGAGAGCGCCCGCAGCCTGTGGCTGCGGGGCATCCTGCCCCTGCTCGGGTGGGCCATCCTCTGGGGCATCCTCGGCTACAACCTCTGGTACTACTGGGGGCCGGGCAACAGCTACACCAGCTGGCACCTGCAGTTCTGGCCCCACTGGGACATCGGCGGCGTGTTCGTCATCGAGTTCCTGACCCTCCTCGTGGGCGTGGTCCTCGTCCTGTCCTTCGCCGCCGTGCGGCCGGCCTTCTTCCGGGGCGAGACCCTCAACCGGGACACGCCGACCAAGGTTCCCGAGGACCTCGGGAGGGAGGTCGGGCTCTTCGGCATCGACACCAGCCAGCCGCCCGATGCCGAGCCCCGGCCGACGAGCCCCGTGGGCGACTGAACGGGAGCCGGCCTGGACTTGGCCGGCACACCCGCGCCTAGGCTGACCAGGTCGTCGATGTCGGGTCGCGGCTGCCGCTCCGGTGGTGCGGGCCCGACGGGGGAAGGTGATCATGGGCGATCTGCCCGCGGTGATGCCGGCCGCCGTCTACCGGGCCAAAGGGGACGTGGTGGTCGAGGAACGGCCGGTGCCCACGCCCGAGCCCGACCAGGTGCTGCTCGAAGTGAGCTACTGCGGCATCTGCGGCTCCGACCTCCACATCCTGCTCGAAGGGTGGGGTGACACCCCGGGGCTCATCGCCGGCCACGAGTACACGGGGACGATCGTCGCCCTCGGCCGGGACGTCGAAGGGTGGAAGATCGGCGAGGCCGTCGTCGGTGGCCCGTCCCCCAAGTGCGGCCACTGCCGGCGCTGCCTCGAAGGCAAGCCGTCACAGTGCGAGAACCGACGGGGCTCGGCCGGCCACTTCGGTGACGGCGCCTTCGCCCGCTACATCCTGGTGCGGGCGGCCGCCCTCGTCCGTGTGCCCGAGGGGGTGAGCCCGCGCCACGCCGCCCTGGCCGAGCCTCTGGCCGTGGCTCTCCACGGCATCACCCGCTCGGGGGCGAAACCGGGTGACCGGGTCCTCGTCATCGGGGCCGGCCCCATCGGCGCGCTGTCCATTGCCGCTCTCCGGGCCATGGGCATCGTCGACGTGGTGGCCGTCGAGCCGGGCGAGCGGCGGAGGAAGTTGGCCGCCGACCTCGGGGCCACGGACGTCTGGGAGCCGGCCCACCTCGAGCGGTTCCCGCCCTGGGAGCCCGAGCGCCTGGCCGACCCGTCGTTCCACGTGGTCCTCGAGTGCTCGGGCAAGAAGGCGGCCATGGAGGCCGGCTTCTACCAACTGGCCCGCGGCGGCACCTTGGCCCTCGTCGGCGCCGGGATCGAGGGCCCGTCGTTCGATCCCAACCGGTTCGTGCTGAACGAGCTGTCCGTCCGTGGCTCGTTCGTCTACGACGCCGGCGGCTTCGAGCGGGCTCTGGCTTTGCTGGCCCGGCCTGACTTCCCGGCCGAGCTTCTCATCGAGACGGAGGACGTGACCCTGGACCGGCTGTCTGACACCCTCGTCGACCTGGCCGAGGGGCGCCTGGCCGGGAAGGTCATGGTCGTGCCCCGCGTGGCCGCGGCATCCTCACCGGGGGGTGGACGGTGAGCCATCCCTTCTACCCGACGGGGAACCCCCGGTTCAACCACGTGGCCATGAGCCTGTCGGCCGACGGGCTCGACGTCGAGCACCGAGCCGACCTGTGCCGGTTCTGGGGCGAGGTGTTCGGTTTCGAGGAGCTCGAGATGCTGACCGAGGACCGCCACCGACTGGTCTTCTCGTGCGTGCACTGGGACCAGTTCATGTTCCTGATCGCCGAGGACGAGCCCATGACGTGTGCCCGCCTCGATCACTTCGGCTTCGCCGTGGGATCGGAGGAGGAGCTGGTCGGCCTGCGAGACCGGGCCGTCGCCTTCCGGGACAAGGACGACCGCGTGGATCTCATCGACCTGCACACCGATGACCGCCAGGTGGTCAAGATCCACTCGTTCTACGTGCGCTACCTGCTGCCCATGATGTGCGAGGTGCAGTGGTGGGAGTTCTCGAAGTGACCGCCGCCGCCGCCTCTGGCCCACCCGATGGTCTCGAGGTCGGCGTCTTCGTTCCCCAGGGCTGGAAGCTCGAGTACACCGGATGGAGCGGTCCCGACGCCTGGGCCCGCAGCGTGGAGCTGGCCGGCCTGGCCGAGTCACTCGGCTACGACCATCTGTGGGTGTACGACCACGTCGAGACCGTGCCGCGCCGAGAGCCGACCCACGTGTTCGAGGCCTTCACCACCCTGGCCGCGCTCTCGCAGCGCACGTCGCGCATCGGCCTGGGCCAGCTGGTGACGTGTTCGTCGTACCGCAACGCCGGGCTCCTGGCCAAGGAGACGGCGTGCATCGACGTGTTCTCGGAGGGACGGCTCATCCTCGGCCTGGGTGCCGGGTGGTACGACGAGGAGTACCAGGCCTACGGCTATGAGTACCGCTCGAACCTCGAGCGCCTTGCCGTGCTGGACGAGACCATCGAGGTCGTCCGCCGGATGTGGACCGAGGAGCAGGTGACCTTTGCCGGTGACCACCTCCACTTCGAGGGGGCCTACTGCGACCCGAAGCCCGTCCAGCAACTGCCACCCATCCTGGTCGGTGGAGGCGGCGAGCGGGTCAATCTGCGGATCGCCGCCCGCCGGGCCGACCTCACCAATTGGCAGGTGGGGATCGAGGCCTTCGAGCGCAAGTCGGCGGCCCTGGCCCGTCACTGTGAGGAAGTCGGCCGTCCCTTCGACGAGATCAACCGCACCCACGGGCCCGATTGCCGGCTTTTCGACACCGAGCGCGACGCCGTCGCCTGGTGCGAGTCGGAGGGCGGCGGCAGCTTGTGGGGACGGACCGCCACCGAGCCGTACCTGGCCGACAACCTGGTGGGCACAGTCGAACATGTGATCGAGAAGACGCAGGCCTATCTCGACGCGGGATGTCGCGGCCTCATCCTGTGGCTGCGCGACTACCCGGCCGACGAGACGCTCCGACGGTTCATGGCCGAGGTCGTGCCCAAGCTCTCGTTGCCCTAGCGCAGTCCCCGCGCTATGCCCACCTTCGAGCTCGACGGCGTCACTCTCGACTACCAGGTACGGGGTGTCGGCGACCCGGTCGTCCTCATCTGCGGCTGCGGACAGCCGGCCATCGCCTGGGACCTCGGGGTGGCCCCCCTCCTCGTGGCCGCCGGCTTCTCGGTCGTCACCTTCGACAATCGGGGGGTGGCCCCCTCCTCCTCACCCCCGGCCCCCTACACGATCGCCGAGATGGTGGACGACACCGTCGGCCTGCTCGACCACCTCGGCATCGGGGCGACCCGGCTGGCCGGCTACTCCATGGGCGGGTGGATCGCCGAGACCATGTGCGCCCGTCTTCCCGAACGGGTGGCCGCCGCCGCCCTGATCGGCAGCTGCAACGTGCCCACGTCGTGGGAGAAGGCCATCACCTCGGTCGAGCTGTCGATTGCCCGCTCGGGGGTCGAGCTGCCCCGGTTGTTCTACGCAACCGAGACCATTCGCTACCTGCCCAACCGCGAGCTGCAGGACGATGCCGTGGTCGACGCCTGGCTGTCGATGATCGGCGACATGGAGGTATGGCCCAATCCCGGGCGCGAGGGCCAGTACGCCGCCTGCATGGCGTTGTCCCTCGACACCGACCGGATGAAGGTCTGGCCCGACCTGTCCGTGCCCATCCTCGTCCTGAGCTTTGAGCACGATGTCGACTCGCCCCCGGATCGGGCCCGCCAGGCGGCGGCACAGATCCCCGGGGCGCGCTTCACAGAGATCGCCGGCGCCAGCCATCTCGGTCCCATGACCCACGCCACGGCGGTGGCGGCTGAGCTCGTGTCCTTCTTCAAGGAGTGAGGGGCGGTGCCCCCAGGGCCGGCCGGCGGCTGACTGCCTGCTGGTGCTGGCGACCGAGGGCCAACCAGAGACTGTCTGCCGGGTCTGCTCAGGTCTGGAAACGAGTCGGGGACCAGCCGGCGAGCTCGCTGACCACGTCGGCGTCGGCCAGGAGAGCAGTCGGCGGCCGGCCGAGCATCAGGGCGGCCGTGAACCTGGCGGTCAAGGGGCCGAGCAGCAGACCCTCGGCCCCGTGGCCGGTGGCCACGAAGGCGTTGGACCAGCCGGGAACGGCGCCGGCTATGGGGAGCCCATCGCCGGACGCCGGTCGCGAGCCGACGCGGACCTCGAGCAACTCGGCCTGAGCCAGGCCGGGGGCGGTCCGCAGGCATTCGCGCAGGAGCTGGAGGACTCCGTCGGCCGTGACCCGGTGGTCGAACCCGGCCTCGGCCTCCATGGTGCCGCCGCAGGCCACCCGGCCGTCGGGCCAGGGAACGAGGTAGAAGCCGAGCACGGGCTGCACGATGGACCACGTCGACGAGTCGGTGGCCGGCAGCCGGAGGTGGGCGATCTGGCCCTTCAGCGGTCGGACGGGTAGCGACACTCCGAAGGCGTCGGCCAACTCCGGGGTCCATGCCCCTCCAGCCAGGGCGACGGTGGCCGCGCCGATGGCGCCGTCCTCGGTGCGGACGCCGGTGACGACCCCTGCAGGTCGGTCGGCATCGACGGTGGTGACCGAGGCCCGCTCGACCCACAGTCCTCGGCGCTCGGCCGCGGCCAGCAGCGCGGCGCGCAGTGCACGACCGTCGACACGGCGTCCCGCGGGGTTGAAGAGAGCACGACGGACGGTGCCGAGGAGGGGGAAGTGCCGGCGAGCCTGGTCGGCATCGATCTCCTCGGTCGCCGGGGCCCGGCCACGGATGAGCGACACGGCCGCGTCCATCACCTCGTCGTCGCCCGGCCGCTCGGCGATGAGCATGGAGCCCGTCCGGGCGTAGCCGGCGTCGGCAATCCCGTCGTCGGCCAGGCGGGTGATCAGGTCTTCGTAATGGCGAGCGGCGCCACATCCGACGACGAAGGGGCCCGGGCCCGGGTCCTGGTTGGTTTCGGGGGAGAGGATGCCGGCGCCGGCGTCGGTAGCTCGCCCGGGGTCGTGGCGGTCGACCAGCACGACCTCGGCACCCTCGCACACGAGCTCGTAGGCGAGGGCCACACCGACGAGGCCTCCACCGACCACGACACAGTCGGCGGTCCGGTTCGTCGACGTGCGCCGTGGTCCCATCGAGTCCTCGCTCTTGCCATACGGACGCACCCGGCCGATCGACGGCACCGGGTCGGGGTGCCGTCACCCTAGTGGGCCGTCCCGAACGTCCTCGGCCGTCGGGCGACCGGCTCCCTACCATGAGGAGCGGTGTCCGGACCCGCCACCGACGACGAGGCGATGGGCTTCCCCGACCCCGGGTCGCCGCTCGTCCCGCTACCGGCGCAGGCCGCCGGCGTGCCGTACCCGACGCACGGGTGGCCGAGGGGGCCGGTGCCGGACGGCGTTGAGATCGCACCGCTCGTCGAGGCCGCCTTCGACCCGGCCGGCCCCCTGACCGAAACCTACGCCCTCGTCATCGTGCACCGTGGCCGGCTCGTCTACGAGCGCTACGAGGGCCGGCTGCCACGCCTCGAAGGACCGGGCCGGGCGGTCACGGTGGACACGCCGCTCCTCTCGTGGTCCGTGGCCAAATCGATGCTGCACGCGGTGGTCGGCATGCTCACCGGCGACGGGCGACTCGACCCCGACAGGCCGCCAGACGTGCCGCTCTGGCGGGGAGAGGGCGACCCGCGGGAGCAGATCACCCTCCAACACTTGCTCGAGATGCGCGACGGGCTCGACTTCGCCGAGCACTACGAGGACGCCGAACATTCCGACGTCATGGCCATGCTGTTCGGTGAGGGACAGTCGGACATGGCCGCCTTCGCCGCCGATCGGGCTCTGGCTGCCCTACCGGGGACCCGCTTCAACTACTCGAGCGGCACGAGCAACATCGTCTCCGGCATCGTGGCCCGCACCGTCGGGGCGGGAGAGCCGTATCGGGCCGCGCTCCACGACCGGCTGTTCGGCCCGATCGGGATGTCGTCGGCCCGGGCCACCTTCGACGATGCCGGGACCTGGGTGGCGTCCTCCTACGCTTACGCCACCGCCCGCGACTTCGCCAAATTCGGGCTCCTCTACCTTCGGGACGGGATCTGGGAGGGCACTCGACTGCTTCCCGAGGGGTGGGTGGACCACGGACGGAGGGCCCGGTCTGCCGACCCCGACGGGGAAGACTTCTATGGCCGCCATTGGTGGGCTGCACCCGATGCCACCGGCCGGTTCTGGGCGGCCGGGCACGACGGGCAGTTCATCGACGTCAGCCCGGCGGCCGACCTCGTGACCGTACGCCTGGGGCGCACTCCGGAGGCCCATTCATCGGAGCTGCGGGCCTGGCGTGCGGCGCTCGCCGCCGCTTTCGGTTGACGTGCCCTGCGGCCAGCCCGCCATCGCCGAGGGTTCGATGGATGTCTCGAGGAGGACCCTCAGCCGACGGTGGGGCCTTGGCCACGCACCGACTCGACGGCCGACATGGCCGAACGCAGGTTCTCGAGCCATTCGTCGGTGTTGGCCGACACCAGCTTGACGCACCAGGCCAGCGCGTCCGACCGGCTGCGGGCGACGCCCGAGTCGACCAGGGTGTCGAGCACCCGACGCTCGGGTTGCCGGAGCCGGGTCATGACCGGCACCGACAGATTGGTGAACACGGCGCTGGTCGATCCCGACTCCGCTCCCCAGCTGATCGTCCGGCCGAACCGGTGCTCGGCTTCCTGGGCGACCGCGATGCGTTGGTCCCGAGTGTCCTCCCGGAAGCGGGAGATCCGGCCGATCTCGGCTGCGGCATGCGTCGGCTCGTCGGCGTCCTTCGGAAGGTCGGGTGGGCGCAGGCGGCCGAAGACGAGGATCTCGTCCCGGTCCACGGTGACCGCGGGCGGGGCCTCGAACCAATCGTCGGGAAGCCGCCCCGCCAGCCATGCGGCAACGTCATCGACCGAGATGCGCTCCGATTCGACGGTTGGTCCAGCGGCTCGCCGTCCCATGCCCCCACGCCCCATACCTCGTCCCATCCCTGCTCGTGCGTGGGCCATGTCCACTCCTCCTTGATTCCCGACGGTGAGTAGAACCTTCGGGTCTTTCTGCCTGTAACGAAGATTACATCATTACAAAGTCAGGCGTGACGAGGACCCGCTTCACCCGGTCACCCTCCCCACACTCCGGCGGGAGGCACAGTGGGGCATGCCCCGTCTGCTGGCCGCTCCCGACAAGTACCGGGGGACGGCCACGGCCGCCGAGGTTGCAGCCGCCCTGGTCCGGGCGGGGCGTCGGCGGGGTTGGGAGGCGGAGGCCCAGCCCCTCTCCGACGGCGGGGACGGCCTGCTCGACGTCTTTGCCGTCCGCCACCTCGAGGCCCGCTTCGAGCCGGTGTGTGGTCCGCTCGGTCACGAGGTGGTTGCCGAATGGCGGACGGACGGCGAGCTGGCCGTCATCGAGATGGCCCGAGCGTCCGGCCTGTCCCTGGTGGGCGGCTCCAACGGCAACGACGCGGTGGCGGCGACCTCGGTCGGCACTGGCCAGCTGATCGCGGCGGCGGCGGACGCCGTCGGTGGTGGCGGCGGCGGTGGTGATGGTGATGGTGGTGGTCGGATCATTGTGGGCCTCGGTGGATCGGCCTCGACCGATGGCGGGTGGGAAGCCTCGGCCGCGGTGCGCTCCCGTGGGGGCCTGCACGGGGTGCGCCTGGTCGGCGCGTGCGACGTGTACATCGGTTTCGTCGAAGCCGCCCGCTTGTTCGCGCCCCAGAAAGGAGCGAGCGTCGAGCAGGTCGAACTGCTCGAGGCGCGACTCGAGCTTTTGGTCCGGCGCTACCGAGAGGAGTTCGGAGCCGACGTGGCTTCCGTGCCCGGCGCCGGAGCGGCCGGAGGCTTCGGCGGCGCCATCGTGGCCATGGGGGGCGAGCTGCGCTCCGGGTACGAGCTTGTGGCCGAGTCCATCGACCTGCGCCGAGCCCTGGCCGCCGCCGATCTCGTCGTGACCGGCGAAGGCGCCCTCGACGAACAATCGTTTCTCGGCAAGGTGGTCGGCGGTGTCATCGACGATGCTGAGGTGCAAGGTGTGCCAGTGATCATCGTGGCCGGCCGGGCCACCAGCCAGGCCAAGCTCGAAGCCTCGAGGCGCGGCGTCCGGGTCGTGTCGCTCATCGACCGCTTCGGACGGTCGCGGGCCATGTCCGAGCCGGTGTCGTGCATCGAGGAAGTGGCCGTGGAATTGCTGGTCGAGCACGAGCGCGGCGGTTGAGCGGTTGAAAGGTTGTCGGGCTGACGTCCGAGGCCGCGGTCAGGCCAATTCCGCCTCCGTTCCGCGCACCAACTCTCGGCGCGGCACCGACACCCGGTCGAGGTCGGCGGCGGCCATGACCGAAGGGAAGAAGGCCGCGGCTTCCTCGACCAACGGCGTCACGTCCGGATAGCGCTGGGAGAAGTGGGCGAGTACGAGGAGGCGGGCGCCGGCGTACCGTGCTACCCGTCCGGCATCGGCCGCGGTCAGGTGGTGCCACCGCCTGGCCAGGTCCTGCTCGCTGGTGGCGAAGGTGGACTCGCACACCATCAAGTCGACACCGCGGGCCAAGTCGACGGCGGCTGCGCACACGCCGGTGTCCATGACGAAGGCCATCGACTGGCCCCGCCGGGGGACGCTGACCTCGTCGACCGAGACCCGGCGGCCACCGATCTCGAGGACGCCACGCCGCGCCAGCTCGCCGACGGCCGGACCGTCGATGCCGCGCTCCTGGAGACGGTCGGGCAGCATGCGCCGAGACGGGGCCTCCTCGACCCGCCAGCCGAAGGTGTCGGGCTCGTGGTCCAGACGGCGGGCGGAGATGGTCAACGAAGGCTCCACGGTGGCCACCGGACCGTCGGACTCGACGGGCATCGGCCGGATGTCGAGGTCCCCGTCCCAGAACACCGAGGCGTGACGGAGACGGTCGAAGAACGGCTGTCCCGATGCCGGGAAGAGCACGGTCACCGGATGGGTGACCCGGTCGAGGGCCAGGCGCTGCAGGACACCGGGCAGCCCCAGGCAGTGGTCACCATGGAAGTGGGTGATGCAGATGACCCGGATGTGGCTGGCCGTGACGCCCGCCCACAGCATCTGGCGTTGGGTGCCCTCACCGGGGTCGAAGAGGATGTCGGTGCCGTCCCACCGAAGCAGGTAGCCGTTGTGGTTGCGATACCTGGTCGGTGCCTGGCTGGCCGTGCCCAGGACGACGAGCTGGCGGTCGGACACGCTCCCAGTCTTAGCCCAGTGCATGGGGCCGAGACGCCCCATCACGGAGCGCAGGTGCAGGTCAGTAGGTGCAGGTCAGAGGCGGGATTAGTCCACGGCCGCTCGGGGTAGGGGTAACGGTCCGACGTCCGGGGCAGGGCGCACCCCAAAGGATCATGTTCAGACTTGGCCGCAGGTTCCGCTCGAGTTACGTCGAGCAGTGTCGGAGATTCCTGGTCGAAGAGACCGAGGCCTTCCTCTCCGGTCGCCTGGTCGACCTGGTAGAAGCCGCCGCCCCGCTCCCGGCCTGGCTCGAGATCAACTGGTTGGTGCATGCGGCACCCGCCGAGCTGAGTGAGGCCGGCCGTAGCCGTTGGATCTTGGTGCCCTCCGGCTCCTGGGCCTGGGCCCGGGCCGTCCTGCTCCGGGAATTGCTGGCGCCGACCGACGGGTCCCTCGACGCCATTGCCGAGCGCCAGCGGCGGTGCCTGGTACCCGTCGAGCTCGAGCTCATATGTGAGGACCGACGGTTCGCGTCGCCGAGCGAAGTGGTGGCCGAGGCAGTCGGCCGTCTGCGGCAGGCAGCCCGGAACGACGGTCGCCGGCCGGGCTCGAAAGCCGGGCGAGGGGGGCTCGGCCGACCAAATTGATGGCACCGGAAACCGGACCGGAATCGAATTGCCTGGTTTGGCATCTTCGGTGTGGGGAAGGTGTGCCGGTACTGCACCTGGCTGGGAGTTCCGATCCCGCCGCCGTCACTCCCAGCCGGTGCATCTTTTTTCGGCTCGGCGCCGCCTCGGCGGGACCCCGCTCCGGATGGTAGAAACCAGGGCACGGCCGCGGGCATCCCGGCAAGGGGCGGGGGAGCGGGATCCGCTTGAAGCTCGCCCCGGCCGAAAGAACCGCGATCGGCTCGAGCCGGAGACCGAGCTCGGCGTGCTGTCCGATTGGCACGAACACACGTTCGATTAGCCTCCACACCGTGGATCGGGCCCGTCAGCCCTCGCTGTTCGAATGGGATGGCCCAGTCGGGCCGCGGTCCCTGGACGTGGGTACCGAGCACGAAGAGCTCGGCGGAGGTGCTTGGCTGGAGCTGAACCGAGGCTGGATGAGTGGCGCCGACCGGCTCTTCGACCATCTGGTCGACGTCGTGCCGTGGCGCGAGGAAGAGCGGGTCATGTACGACCGCAAGGTGGCCGTGCCTCGCCTGGTGGCCTCCTACGCCGAGGACGTCGAGCTTCCGGACACCAGCCTGTGGGCGGCACGGAGTGCGCTCAACGAGCGCTACGGGAATGGACCTGCCGGCTCACTCGAGTCCGTGAGCATCTGCCTCTACCGGGACGGACGGGACAGCGTGGCATGGCACGGCGATCGCATCGGTCGGCGGCGTGACGTGGACACCGTGGTGGCCATCATGTCGCTCGGATGCCGCCGCCGATTCCTGCTGCGGCCCCGGGGTGGCGGGCCGTCGCGACGGTTCGACCTCGGCGACGGCGATCTTCTCGTGATGGGTGGAAGCTGTCAGCGGACCTGGGAGCACACTGTGCCCAAGACCATTCGTGCTGCCGGACCTCGCATCAGCGTGCAGTTTCGTTCGGCCGGCGCTGGCGCTAAGGCCGTCGACCGCTACTAATGTGTCGTCCCCGCAAGCGCCGTCGTCGCCAGAGGAGGGACCGTGGCCCAAAGCGCCGGTTTGCACGAGTCGGAGGTCAAGCTCGAGGCCGCCACCATCGACCGCCACCGGGCTCTCGCCTCCATCCAGGAGGAGCTGGAGGCGGTCGACTGGTACGACCAGCGAGTCGATGCCACTGACGACGCCGACCTGGCCGCCATCCTCGCTCACAACCGGGACGAAGAGAAGGAGCATGCGGCCATGACCCTCGAGTGGCTCCGGCGCCACGACGCGACCCTCGATCGCCATCTTCGCACCTACCTCTTCACCGAGGACTCGGTTCTGAAGGAGGAGGAAGAGGCGACTTCCGGGGCCGATGCCGGCGGCGGATCCCTCGGTATCGGCGACCTCCGGGCCTGAGCGCCGACTGTCCGCCCGGCGACTGTCTGCCGCAACCCGGCCGGCAACCGCGCACCGTTGGTGTTCCGCCGCCAAAAAGTCGTCGGCTCCCGGCCCATTGGGCATCGGGAGCCGACTGAGAGTGCCGTGAGAGGGGGTTCGGGCACTCGCTGTAGTAGCCCATTACCCGGTAGTAGCTCGGCTAACCCTCAATCACAGAGATTCCGTCCGGCTCGTCAGTCTTCTCCGCCTTCTGTGTCGTCTTCTCCGAGGAGCCCCTTGATATAGGCCGCCTGCCCGGCATGCTCGAGGTTGTCGGTTACGACGCTCACCAGGCGCACTCCGAGGGTGACGGGTGGGTCCCAGGACTCGTCGACCACCCGATCGAGGTCCCTGTCCTCCAGTCTTCGCAGCGTCCGCTGCGTGCGGTGGTGCACCGCCCGGTGGTAGCCGACCAGTAGAGAGCCGTCGACGCGGACGGCCCCGACCTGGTCGGAGGAATGGTTGTAGCCGGTGACGGCCGAGTCGAAGGGAAGCCCGAACCGATCCTCCCAGCCCTCTGCCGTCCAGACTTGCTCGTGGCCGAAGGCGTCGGCCAGGTGGTCGTCCTGGATCCGCGTGATATGCCAGACCAGCCAGGCGATGGAGTTGGCCGACGGGGCGGGCCGGATGGCCAGCTGATCCTCATCCAGGCCGTCGACAGCCTGGATGACGGAGGCGGCGATGCGATCGAAGCCGTCGAGGAGTAGCCGTGCGGCCGCCGTGGGCTCCGGCTCGCCGGTGGCATCGTCATCCGGGCCTACGGGGGCGAGGTCCACCATTGCCGCCAGGGTACCCATTGGCCACGCTGGCAAACGCGAGGAGCAGCAAGCCACTCGGTCTGTCCTCGGCCGGGACCGTTCGCCGGCGGAGTGAGCCCGGTCCTGCCCGAGTCAGCCGGGAATGGTGATCCGTCGCAGGAAGACTGGGACTGGCTCGGTCATGCCGTCGAGACGGAACCGCGCACCGCCTTCTTCGACCCGCGCCTTCATGGCCGACAACGCAGCCAGCCCGAGCTCGTCGGGCTCCTCGAGCTCCTCCAGGTGGACGACGACCTCTTCGAACGGTTCGGCACAGCACTGATCGATCTGAGCCCGCAGGGCGACGAGCGAGTACGTGTCGAGCCGGCCGGACAGCCACAGCTCACAACGGGAGCCGTCGAAGGTGAGCGCGACCGAGAGTCGCGGCGCGCCTGACAGGTCGGTGGATAGGTCGGTGGATGGACTCGTCGGAGTCGGTGACTCGAGCAACAACATGAGCGACCGTTACCCGACGTCTCCCGCCCCCAATCTGCGACGAGCCCGATGACACGCGATCGTCATGCCAACGGGTGTTCGGTAGCGACGTCTTCCCGGCTCAGCGGTCGCGGTCCTCGGTGCCAGGCACCGCCGCGAACAGATCGCCGAGCTCATCCGCCCGGACGAGCACCTCGTCGGTGGTGAACCGAAGCCGGCCTGGCTCGCCCGACTGCAGGCATCCCTTGACTTCGTCCCATGTCACCGGGGTGGAAACCGTCGGCGTGGGCCGAGCCCGTACTGAGTAGACGCCCACGGTGGTCTTGGCCGGATGGTTCTGGCTCCAGTCGATCAGCACCTTCCCGGCCCGGAGCCCCCGTCGCATGTTGGACACCACCAGGTCGGGTTGGGCCGCCTCGAGTCGTCGGGCGATGTCGTGGGCCAGTGTGCGGATCGATTCCCAGCTGGGGCGAGCACCGGGTGCCTCGGCATAGACCTGGAGGCCCTTCGACCCGCTGGTCTTTGGCCAGGCGGTGAGGCTCTCGCTGCGGAGCTCCTCCTTGACCAAGGTGGCCACCCGGCAGCAGTCGACGATGTCCGTTCCCTCTCCGGGATCGAGGTCGAACACCATGTGATCGGGCGGCGCCGGTAGACGTCGGCGGTTCCCGATGTGCCACAAGGGCACGTGGAATTCGATGGTGGCCAGGTTGGCCGCCCACAGCACAGTGGGGAGGTCGTAGACGACGGTGTAGTCGACGTCACTACCCGACCCGGTGGAGGGCACCACCGTGTGCCGTACCCACTCGGGGGCGTGCCGTGGCCGGTTCTTCTCGAAGAACGACTGCCCGTCGACGCCGTCGGGATACCGCTTCATGGTGAGTGGCCGATCGCGCACGTGGGGGAGCATCACCGGCGCGATACGCGCGTAGTAGTCGATGAGCTCCCCTTTGGTGAATCGAGTCTCGGGGAAGAGGATCTTGTCCAAACGCGTCAGCTTGAGCTGCCGTCCTTCGACGCTGACGGTCACCGAGCTCTCGCCGTCAGGGCTCACGGACGACCTCCTCGACCGTCTTGTCGGATCGGAGTCCCCGCCACACCGGGTGGCGCAAACGCCCATCGCCGGTCCACTCCGTGTAGCGGACCTCGCCGACCAGTGACGGCTCGGCCCACCCGGCCACCTCCCCCGTCCCCGTGGGCAACCGATCGGTGAACGGGCTGGTGTCGCGGCGAGCGTGCTCGAGCCGGCCGAGCACGTCGTCCAGGGCCGCGGAGTCGAAACCGGTGCCGACCTTCCCTACGAAGCGGAGGCGGCCGGCGTTGCTCTGGTCGGGCAGACCCAGGAGAAGCGCGCCGAAGGTCCCCGAGCGGTTGCCCTGGCCGGCGGTCCAGCCACCGATGACCACCTCTTGGGTGCGCTCGGCCTTGACCTTGATCCAGTCGCGGCTCCTCGTCCCGGGCCGGTAACGGCTGGCGCGCCGCTTGGCCACCACGCCCTCCATTCCGATGTCGGTGGCGAGGGAAAGGGCCGCTTTTGGCTCCTCGTCGACGAAGGCGGGAGTGACGGCCCACCGGGGACCAGCCAGCCCGAGTCCCTCGAGGCGTGCCCGGCGGTCGTCGTAGGGCAGGTCGAACAGAGGCTCGCCATTGTGGTGGAGCAGGTCGAAGAGCACGATGCTGACCGGGTCCCGAGCGGCTGCTCGGGCGGCAGCCGGCCCTTGGACCTGCATCCGATGCTGTAACCGGCCGAAGGAGGGTCGGCCGCCATCGTCGACGACCACGAGCTCGCTGTCGAGGAGCAGCTGGTCGGCGCCCACCGCCTCGCCCAGGGCGCGCAATTCGGGATAGGAGCCGGTGATGTCGCGGCGGTTGCGGCTGCTGGCCCGGACCCTCCCCCCATCGACGGCCAGGATCGCCCGGATGCCGTCCCATTTGAACTCGAAGGCCCACCCCTCCCCGGTAGTGGGCAATGTTCCGGTGGTAGCCAGCATCGGCGCCAGCGACTCGGGCAGCGGCTGATAGCCAGGAGGTGCCGGGTCCATGCGATGGATCATCCACTGCTTGCCCTTGGTGGCGAAGAGCACGTAGCGCCCCTCGGCCCGTGTTCCATGGAGCACCACGATGACCTCGGTGTCACGCCACTTCTCGCACCTATAGGTGCCGTGGTCCCAGATGGTGACGGTCCCACCGCCATACTCGCCGGCCGGGATGGTGCCGCTGAACGTCAGGTATTCGAGGGGGTGGTCCTCGGTGTGCACAGCCAGATGATTGGTGCGGGGATCGAGCGGCAAGCCTTTGGGTAAGGCCCACGACACGAGCACGCCGTCGCGCTCGAGTCGAAAGTCCCAATGCAGGGCCGTGGCGTGATGCTCTTGAATGACGAAGCGGTTCTCCTCGTGTGGCCGGCCGCGACCGGTCCGGGACGCCGGCACCGGCTCAGGGGTCCGGGCCGGGTCCCGCTTCGACCGGTAGGCATCGAGTGATCGCCGGGCCACGCTCAAGCCCTCACCGGCCAGGCCAACTTGGGGCTCGGCCGGACGATCGGCCCCACCGCCAGCAGCGGCCACGCAGGGTGGCAACGACCACCTTGGGCGGGCAGTCCGGAGCGTGCGAACCATGAAAGGTAGCCTGAGCGGACATCGTTCGATCCGCTCGCTGGCCCGCGGCGGGTGAGGACGGGCTCTGGAGAGATCGAGCTCCACATGGTTGGATGCACGGTCACGGCCCGGGGCACCGTCTCCGCTCGCGCCGATTCACCAGTGGCGAGCCGGGACCGTAGCGAGGAGGGAGCCGAGATGGACGAGACATTCGCAGTGACCGAGGAAAGCGTTGGCCGATCGATCGTGGTCACGCTCAGTGGTGAGATCGACGTCGCCGCCGCGCCGACGGTCCGGGAGCGACTCGAGCAGGCTGCCAGTGGGGACGGAACGCTCATCGTCGATCTCACCGGCGTCAGCTTCATCGACTCGACTGCGCTGGGTGTCCTCATCGGAATCCACAAGCAGCGAGTGGGCGCAGATGCCGGCATGCGCCTGGTGGTCAGCGAGCCGCGCATTCTCAAGGTGTTCGAGATCACCGGGCTCACCGACCTCTTCGACATCGTTCCTAGTCTGGCCGAGGCCACGAGCGCATGAGCGGGAACACGGCTGGGGCCCACCTCGGTCGAGTCTTGCCGCACGGGGGTCGGAAGCCATGAGCGATACCGTCGAGCTCACACTTCCGGTCCACGCCGACTTGGTCGTCCTGGCCCGCTTCGCCGCCGCCACCATCGCCTCGCGGGCTGACTTCGACGTCGAGGAGATCGAGGACTTTCGGCTGGCGGTTGAAGAATTGTGCCTCTCGGTCATCGACGGTTCGTCCGACGGGCGACTCGAGATTCGGTTCCTCCGCGATGAGGGGCAGGTCGAGGTGGCCTGCGACTTCCAGCCGACAACGGGGGGCCGTCCGGACGCCTCCGGCGCCGAGCGACGGAACGAGCTCTCCTATCTGCTCGTCGAGGCCTTGGTCGACGAGCATGGGCAGGAGGTTGAGGGCGGTCATCGGAAAGCCTGGTTGCGGAAGCGCCGGGCCCTGCGATCGCACTGATGGCGTCGTCGTCGGTCGAGTACGAGGACCTGCGCCAGAAGTTCGTCGAGTTTGCCGAGACGAAACAGCCGCGGCTCCGCGACGAGTTGGTCGAGGCCCACCTGGATCTCGCCCGTCAGCTTGCCCGTCGCTTCTCCAACCGGGGCGAAACCTATGACGATCTCGCCCAGGTCGCATCCATCGCTCTCATCAAGTCGGTCGACCGCTTCGACCCGGAAAGGGGGGTCGAGTTCAGCACCTTCGCCACACGTACGATCATCGGGGAGCTCAAGCGTCACTTTCGGGATCGCGGCTGGGCCATTCGGGCGCCCCGACGCATCCAGGAGCTTTATCTGGAGCTGGGCCACGTCACCGAGTCCATGACCCACGATCTCGGTCGTCCCCCCACCGTTTCGGAGATGGCCCGCGAAACCGGTGTCACCGAGGACGCGGTCCTCGAGGCCTTGGAGGCAGGCCAGAGCTACCGGACTTCTTCGATCGATGCGCCCGATCGTCAAGAGACCACCATGGGCTCGCGACTGGGAGAGGTCGACGCCGGCTTCAGTGGAACCGAGGACCGGTTGCTGCTTGCCGTCTCGCTGGCCAAGCTCCCCGATCGCGAGCGCACGATCCTCCAGCTGCGATTCGTCAACGGGCTCACGCAATCGCAGATCGCCGCCCGCATTGGGATCAGTCAAATGCACGTTTCGAGATTGCTGGCGGCCAGCCTGACCAAGTTGCGCGAGGTCTTCAACATAGAGGTATGACGAAGACGCCGGCTAGGAGATAGCCGAATGCGGCAGATCGAGCACACCCTCGAGGCCATCGACAGATTCCAGCGCCGGTCCAAGCCGGCCGGCTTCCTCTTTGGCGTGGTCAAGAAGTTCGGCAACGACAACGGCGGGTCGCTCGCCGCTCTCATGGCCTACTACGGGTTTCTCTCCCTCTTCCCTCTCATGCTCCTTCTCGTCACGATCGTGGGGCTGGCCACCGGAGGGAGCGTGTCGGCCACCCAGCGGGTCGAGCACTCCGCCCTCAGCCAGTTCCCGGTCATCGGCGCACACCTGGGGCAGAACATCCAAGCCCTGCACGACCGGGCCGGCCTCGGCCTGGCCATCGGCATCATCGGCCTGATCTGGGGCTCACAGGGCGTGATCCAGTCGGCCCAGTACGCCATGGCCCAGGTCTGGAACGTGCCGCTCGTCGACCGGCCGGGCTACGTGGCGCGGCTGCTGCGAACGCTGGCCGTGATGGCTGCAGTGGGCGTCTTCCTCCTGGCCAGCACGGCCTTGGCCGGGGTGGTGACGGTGGGTAATCGTGGTGGGCTGGAGGTGGTCGGCGCCGTCGTCGTGTCGCTGTTGCTCAACGTCGCAATTTTCGCCGTGGCCTTTCGGCTGCTCACCCCGTCGGCCATCCCGTCGAGATGGCTGTTCCCGGGCGCGGCGGTCGGCGCGGTCGGATGGACGATCCTCCAGTACGTCGGGGGCACGTTGGTCGACCACACCCTGCGGAACACCAGCCAGGTGTACGGGTTCTTCGCGGTCGTGCTCGGCCTCGTCGCCTGGATCTATCTCGGTACGCAGCTGACCGTCTACGCCGCCGAGCTCAACGTGGTGCTCCATCGCCAACTCTGGCCGCGTTCCCTCCGGGCTCCCCTGACCGACGCCGACCGGGAGGTGCTGAACTCCATCGTGCTCGAGCGGCGCAGCCGTGTCGAGCAGCATGTCTCCGTGCACTTCGACACCGATCCGGCCGGGCCAGAGGCGAACGGTGGCGGTCGGCGAATGGACACTCAGCCGGCAGTGGGGCCGGAAGGGGGAAAAGGGGCCGAAGGCGGCCGTGAACCGGCCAAGGCACCCCCACCGCGCTGACCTCGGTTGCCACTGCCGGCGTCCCACGGGCGCGTCTGGCCCCCGGCCGCCATACTGGCGTCGATGGGACGGTGGACGCGAGACGAGATCGAGGCCGCCTTCATCGACTACCAGCGTCGAGCAGACGAGGCCGCTCGCAGTGGCGAGTGGAGCGCCTGGGTCGAGCAGTTCACCGAGGACGCCACCTATGTCGAGCACCACTACGGCACCTTCTCGGGCCGAGCGGCCATCGGTGAGTGGATCACCGAGACGATGTCCGACTATCCCGGGCGCCACATGAACGCCTTCCCGATCGAGTGGGCGGTGATCGACGAGGAACGGGGTTGGGTTGTCTGCCAAGTGTGGAACCGCATGATGGACGTGGGCGACGGGCACGTCCACCAGGAGTACAACTTCACACTCCTCAAGTATGCGGGCAACGGCCAGTGGTCCTACGAAGAGGACATCTACAACCCGCTGCGCTTCGGGGCCATGGTCGCGGAGTGGGAAGCGGCGGGGGGAGCGTCCGGCGAGGCACGGGCCCGGGCTTGAGCTAGCTGCTGCCCATCTCGTCCAGGGCGGCCCGGCGCCGGGTCACGATCTCGTCGACCTGACCCCGGCCCGCGCCCCCGGTGGTCGGCGGTTCATCGGTGGTGCCCGTGCCCGAGCCCAGCAACGCGCCCAGGGTGGCGGCCACCGACGACCGGAGAGCGCGGAGGTCGTAGCCGCCCTCGAGGTGCAACACGAGCCGGTCCGGTGGCGACAGGGCGGCCACCGTGGTGGCCAAGCGAGCAAAGTCGCCGGCCGTCAGGGCCATCTCGGCGAGGGGATCGGCCCGATGGGCGTCGAAGCCGGCCGATACGAGCACCCACGTCGGGTCGAATGACTCGATGACCGGAGCGGCTACCCGCTCGAAGGCATCGTCCATCACGTCGCCGGTCGTTCCCGGTGGCAACGGCAGGTTGACCGTCAGCCCAGGAGCATGCGGGCCACCCACCTCGGTGGAGCGTCCGGTTCCCGGATAGCACGGCCACTGGTGGAGGGACACGTACAGCACCTGGGGGTCGTCCCAAAAGATGGCCTGGGTGCCGTTGCCGTGGTGGACGTCCCAATCGACGATGGCTATCCGCTCACCCTCCTCGGCCAGGGCCCGCGCCGTCACGGCCACGTTGTTGAGCAGGCAGAAGCCCATGGCCCGGTCAACGAGAGCGTGGTGACCGGGCGGGCGGACGGCGACCAGCCCGATTCCGCCCTCGGCCCGCAGGCGCTCGACGGCCACGAGCCCCGACCCGGCGGCTTGTCGGGCCGCCTCCCACGAGCCGGCGGTGGCGTAGGTGTCGGGATCGAGGGCACCGCCGCCCGATGCGCAGAGCTCACGGAGCGACTCGAGATAGGACGGATCGTGGACCCGGGCAAGGTCCTCGTCGGTGGCCGCTCTCGTGGCCTCGCGCTGGAGATCGTCGCCGAGGTGGAGGTCATCGATCCCGGCGGCAACGGCATCCAACCGCTCCGGCCGCTCGGGGTGGCGGTCAGCTCGATGCGAGGACGCGGTGGCCGGGCCTACCACCGTCAGCATCCGCCGACCTTTGCGCGTCGTTGTCGTCCGATCACTGGCATCCCCGCATCGGCTGGCGTCCGCCGACCTTCGCCCGCCGGCGCATGGCGATGGTAGCCCTGCGCGCCTGTCGTCGAACCCTGCGGAGAACCCGGAGGGCCAGGCACCCCCGTGCCTAAGGTGAGGCAATGGTCGAGCGGGATGGTTGCCCATGACGTTGGTCGCCATCGAGACGCTGGTCCTCATCGCCCTCATCGGGGTGGTGTCGCCCCTCCTCTCCGAGATCAGCGGCCCGCTGGCCATTCCCGAGATCGTCTTCCAGATCGGCCTCGGCATCCTGATCGGCCCTTTCGTCCTCAACATCGCCCACCTGGACAGCGTCATCACCGGGCTGTCGGATCTCGGGCTGAGCTACTTGATCTTTCTGGCCGGCTACGAGCTGAACATCGACCGCATCCGCGGTAAGCCGGTGCGGCTCGCCGCTCTGGGGTGGGCGATCTCCCTGGCCATCGGCTTCTTCGCCGCTTTCGCTCTCGTCTCCTCGGGCCTGGCCCGCGACACCATCGTCGTCGGGCTCGCCCTCACCACGACTGCACTGGCCACGCTCATGCCCGTCCTACGGGATGCCGGAGTCACACCGACCCCGTTCGGCTCCTACATCGAGGCCATCGGCACGCTGGGCGAGTTCGGCCCCATCGTGGCCGTCGCCCTTTTGCTCACCCGCAAGGACCCGGTCCTCACCTCGCTGCTGCTGGTGGCCTTCGTGGTCGTGGCCGTCGTCACCATCGTGATGGCGACTCGCACCCACCCACCACGCCTGGTCCGGATGCTGAGCCGGCATCTCGAGTCGAGCGCGCAGCTACCGGTCCGTCTTTCGCTACTCCTGATCGTCCTCCTCGTGTTGCTGGCCGACAAGCTGGGCCTCGACGTGCTCCTCGGGGCGTTCGCCGCCGGCATCGTCGTCAAGCGATTCACCACCGGCGACGATTCCGACCTGGTGAAGGCCAAGCTCGAGGCCATCGGATTCGGGTTCCTCATCCCCATCTTCTTCGTCGTGAGCGGGATCACCTTCGACCTTCATGTGTTCCTGAACCATCCGGCGGAACTCTGGCGGGTCCCGTTCTTCCTCGTGCTCATGCTGGTAGCCCGCGGTGTGCCCGTGGTCCTCCTCTATCGCAACGTGCTCACTCGGCGGCAGCTGGCGCCGATGGCGTTGTTCTCGGCCACGGGCCTGCCGCTCATCGTCGTCATCACCAGCATCGCCCTGTCCGAGCACCGGATCCTCGAGGTCAATGCGGCCTCGCTGGTGGCGGCCGGGCTGCTCTCGGTGATGATCTTCCCGGCCAGTGGGATCGTGCTGCTGCGGCGGATCCGCGGTCAGCCGGCTGCCGCGGCGCCCGCCGATAGCTGAGGTCGCGCCGATTCCTGCGGTAGGGACAGCACCTGGATACGTCGCCCTACGGGATCAGAGCCGTATCTCCAAGACGCCGGCCGGGTCGGTGAAGCCCAGCCGCCGGTAGAGCGTGGTGGACCGCTCGGTGTGGTGCACAGCCACATACGCACAACCGAGCGACCGGGCGTGGTCCAAGGCGGCCACGACCAGCCGAGCACCCACACCCTGCGATCGCTGCTCGGGGACGACGTAGACGCTCTGCACGTAGGCGGAGCGTCGGAGGAAGGTCTCGGGACCGGGGATGCGGTCAACGATGGCCAGCCAGGCCATGCCGACGGGATCGGCGTCGTCTTCGGCCAGGAAGGCGAGGTGACTGTCGGAGTGGTCCCCCATCCAGGCGCCCAGGGCGGTGATGAAGCCGGCCTCGCCCAGGCCCAGCTCTCCCTGCTCGGCGACCCGCCAGCGGAAGCGGAGGCGTCCCAGCGCAGATGCGTCCTCGGCCGTGGCCGGTCGGACGGTTGTCGTTGCCGGCACTTCTCGTGGGCTCAGGGGGTGGGGCGTTGGATGGTGACCCAGTCCCGGGCGTCCAGGTAGGGCGTGAAGGCCTCGGCGATGGCGTCGATGGCGACGGAGTCCTTGGGTCGCTGCATCTCGAACAGACGCGGGAACTCGCGCCAGCCGCACACCAACTCCCACAAGCGGACGGCACGCTCACCGGTCGGCGGGTCGACGAGGACGGGCCCGAACAACGCCTGCCCATCCTCGAAGAGCAGGGTGGGCACGCCGAAGCCGCCCCGTGCGACGACCCGCTCGTGCTCGGCGAGCACCTCGTCGCCGGTGGTCGGGTCGGAGATGGCCTCGGCCACCAGACCGGGGTCGAGCCCCATCTCCTCGAGGATGGCCGCCGCCACTTCGGGCTGGTGCGGCTTGCGGCCCTCGACGTGTAGGGCACGGCCGGCTTCCGCGTACCAGCGGTCGAGGAGAGCCATGTCCTTCCTCCGCAGGAGGGCGCCGATGCGCATCATCGACCACCCGTAGGTCCACTCACGCTCCCAGGGGTGCTTCTTCCCTTCCTGTCGGTTGATCTCCTCGAGGCTGAAGAAGCGCCAGCTGACCTCTGTGCCGAGTTGGTCTCGCACCTCGCGCATCCAGATGGAGGTCTGGTAGGCGTAGGGGCACATGATGTCGAAGTGGAAGTCGACCGAGATGGGCAACTCGGTGGACATCGGGCCTCCTCATACAGCAACCATTCGCCCCGGACCGGTCACTGGTCGCACGGCGCCCGGCCACGCATGGCGCGCCACCGGCGGAAGAAGGCTACTGCCGGCCGATCGACGGGCGCCGGGCCCGCCGAGCTGATCGGCGGCTCTGCTCGGCGAACCCGGCTCCATGGATATCGGCGGGTGGGCCGCCGATCTTGAATCGACGCCTCAGCGGGTTTTCTGCGCCATCGTCTCAGGGTTGCGGGCCAACCCGACGAAGGCGGTGGCCGCCGGCGAGAGCGACCCTTCTCGATGGACGACAGCGATGTGCCGCGAGACAGCCGGCACTGGCCGGGCCAGGACCGCCCCGGATGCCGCCGCATGGGCGGCCAGCGGGGCGGGGACCAGCGCGGCCCCGGCACCGGCCACGACCAGGGGGATGATGGCGTCCCTCTGAGCGGTCACGACGGCTACTTCGGGGCGGGCACCGACGGCGGCGAAGCCTTCGTCGAGAAGACGCCGCGTCGACGTGCCGATCGGAGTGGCCACGAAGGGCACCCGTGTCAGGTCGGTCAGGGCTACCGCCGGAGGGCGGCCGGTGCGCCCGCCGCCGCTCCCCTTGACCACGCCGGCGGCCACCTGCGGCGGGAGGATGAGGGTGAGCGGCTGTTCGCCGATGTCGTGTCCGGCGAGGTCCGCCGGCAGGCCGGTGGCTTCGGTGACGCCCACCTCGCAGCTCCCGTCTCGGATCATGGCCAGGAGGTCGCCCGTGTCCTCGGGTGCCGCCAGGTCGACGATCACACCCGGGTACAGCTGGCGGTACCGGCCGACGAGAGCGGCCAGAGGGTCGGCGGCCAAGGTAGGGAGGCTGGCCGCGGTGAGCGATCCCGCCTCGACCCCGGCGACGGCGGCCACGGCGGCGCGTCCCGTCTCGAGGTCACGGAGGACGAGCCGGGCCGGACCGACCAGGGCCCGACCGGCCGCCGTCAGGCGGACCCGTCTGCCGATGCGGTCGAAGAGGGCGGCACCCAGCTCTGCCTCGAGGTCTCGCACGGCAATCGAGAGCGCCGGTTGGCTGGTGCCGGTGGCGTCGGCGGCGGCGGTGAAGCCGCGGTTGTCGACCACGGCCACGAAATGGGCGAGCTTCTTGGAATCCATTGGAGATACAAATGATATCAATAGGAGTCATTTATTTGTCTTCTGGGTCGATCGGCCGGGAAAATGAGTGGCATGAGCCTCCTCGACGAGCCACCAGTCGAGAGGGCCAAGGGGTGGCAGCGCCTGCTCATAGAGCCACGGCGTCCGGCCGCCATCCGGCGGATGCCCAAGGCCTACCGGCTGGCGGTGATCGCCGTGTGCATCGGGGCGTTCATGGGACAGCTCGACGCCAGCATCGTGACTCTCGCCTTCCCGTCGCTGGCCCGAAGCTTCCATGCCGGTGCCGCCGCCGTCACCTGGGTGGGCCTCAGCTACCTGCTCGTGCTGGTGGCCACGGTGGCTGCCGTCGGTCGCTTCGCCGACATGGCCGGACGCAAGCTCCTCTACGTCTACGGGTTCGCCATCTTCATAGCCGGCTCGGCCCTGTGCGCCAATGCCCCGACCCTTCTCGCCCTCGACGGCTTCCGGGCCCTGCAGGCCATCGGCGCCGCCATGCTGCAGGCCAACAGCGTGGCCATCATCGCCCTGGCCGTGCCGGCGTCGCGTCTCGGTCGCTCGCTCGGCATCCAGGGGGCGGCCCAGGCGCTCGGGCTCGCCCTCGGCCCGTCGGTGGGCGGTCTGTTGCTCGCCGCCGGCGGTTGGCGCCTCATCTTCCTCGTGAACATCCCCGTCGGTCTCGTCGGGATGGTGGCCGCCCTGGTCTTCGTGCCCCGCAGCCGGCACCTTCAGACCCGCGTCCCCTTCGACTGGGGCGGCTTCGCCATGTTCTTCCCGGCGGTCGTGGCCCTGGTCTTTGTCATCTCGCAGGGGAACACCATCGGGTGGGACAGCGCGGCCATCCTCGGAGGCCTGGTCGGCGCGGGGGTGCTCGCAGCCTTCTTCGTCCGACGTGAACGGCGGCATCCGTCACCCATGGTCGACGTGCGGCTGTTTCTCCGTCCGGCCTTCAGCGCCGGGATGGCCACGAGCCTCCTGGCCTTCGCCGTCCTCTTCGGCATTCTCGTGGTCGTCCCCTTCTATTTCGAGCGGTCCCTCGGCGCCAGCACCATTCGGACGGGCCTCGAGCTCATGGCCATGCCTGTCGCCCTCGGCCTGGTCGCCCCCTGGTCCGGGAGGGCGGCCGACCGCGTGGGAGCGCGGCTCCCGGCCATGGCGGGCATGACGATCGTCACCGGCGGCCTCGTGAGCCTGGCCGTATGGCGACCCGGAACGTGGGGGTTCGTGGCTCTGCTGGCCACCGTCGGTGCCGGCCTTGGGCTGTTCAACTCTCCCAACAACGCCGGCATCATGGCGTCGGTGCCCCGGGACCAGTCGGGCGCGGCGTCCGGCCTCCTGAACATGAGCCGTGGCCTGGGTACCGCCCTCGGCCTGGCCACGAGCACGGCCGTGTTCGTGGCCATGGGTGGCGACGGCGGCGATCCCGCTCAGGTGGCCCGTGCCTTCTCCGTGACCTGCGGCGTGTTGGCCGGGGTGGCCGCCTTCACCGCTCTGGTGGCCGCCGTGGGGGACAGCTCGGAGCCGTTGTCGGCCCGCGGAATGCCAGCGGCCGAGCGGGCCACCGTCTGAGCCGCGGCCTGCAGGTGCTCGCAAGCCACCGTCGAGTGGCGCCGGCGCTGAGCCTGAGGTGCTCGGGCTCAGCGAACTGCCTGGCTCGACGACCCTTTGCCCACTTCTGGCGCCGTAGCGCCGTGGCGCCTGCGCTCAGAAGTGGCCGAGCACCGGGTGGGGGACATAGGGCTCTTCGAGCCGGGCCACATCCTCGTCCGTGAGCTCGAGTTGCTCGGCGGCCAGGGCGTCCGTCACGTGGTCGGGCCGGGTCGCACCCACGATGGGTGCGGTGACCCCGGGCTTGCCCAGCAGCCAGGCCAGGGCGACCTGAGCCGGCGGCACGCCATGGGCGGTGGCCACCTCGGCGGTCCGCTCGACCACATCGAAGTCGGTGGGCTGGTTGTAGAGGTAGTTGGTGAAGTCGTCGGACCCGGCGCGAGTAGTCCGGCGTTCACCCTCGCGGCTCCGGTTGCCGGCCAGTACCCCGCGGGCCAGCGGGCTCCAGGGGATCACTCCGACCCCCTGGTCGAGGCACAGCGGGATCATCTCGCGCTCCTCCTCGCGGTAGATGAGGTTGTAGTGGGGTTGCATGGACACGAAGGGCGTCCAGCCGTGCCGCTCGGCCACATGCTGGGCTTTGGCGAACTGCCAGGCGAACATGGAGCTCGCCCCGATGTAGCGGGCTTTGCCGGCCCGGACCACATCGTGGAGTGCCTCCATGGTCTCCTGGATGGGAGTGCGCGGGTCCCAGCGGTGGATCTGGTACAGGTCCACGTACTCCATGTCCAGCCGGGCCAGCGAGTCGTCGATGGCCGACAAGATGTGCTTCCGAGACAGCCCGCCTCCGTTCTCGCCCGGTGTCATCGGCATGAAGACCTTGGTGGCCACCACCATCTCGTCGCGGGTCAGGAACTTGGGCAGGATGCGCCCGGTGGCCTCCTCGCTCGCGCCCTTGGAGTACGTATCGGCGGTGTCGAAGAAGGTGATCCCACCTTCGATGGCAGCCCGGATGATGGGCTCGGCCCTGGCCTCGTCGAGGGCCCAGGGACGCTCGCTGTTGTTGCCGAAGCTCATCATGCCGAGGCAGAGGCGGGACACCCGGAGCCCGGTGGTACCGAGGTTGACGTAGCGCATGAGACCTCCCTAGGCGTTCCTGGTCCGGACGTCGATCGACGAGCTGTCCGTCGCCGCGTCGCCAGTGTACGAGGGGGAATTCCCGATGCGTTCCCGCCCCAGTCACCGAACGAAGGGATGGCGGTGGCGCCTGTCGGGGGCCACGGGTAGCTTTCCCCAGCACCGTGAGCAGACGCAGCAGGATCAGCACTACCCTCCGCCGCCGGCCGCAGGCTCGTCCATGAGTCCACTGGCCGGGGCCACCGGGCCGGAGGTCGAGGGGCGGCCCTACGGGACGCAGATCCGATGGTTGGCCGAGACCTACCCGGACATGGTGGCCGTGTCGGTGGTCGCCGAGGACGGCTCGACCACCCACCTCGACTGGCGCACGCTCGATCGACGGTCCAACCAGGTGGCACGGGCCTTCCTCGCCGAGGGCGTGGGCCTGGGCGGCCGAGTCGGGCTGGAGCTGCCCAACTCCGTCGAGATCGTCGAGGCGGTGCTGGCCTGCTGGAAGATCGGGGCGTCGCCGGTGCCCGTGCGGTGGGACCTGCCCGACTGGGAACGGGCCCGGGTGGCCGGCGTGCTGGATGCTGCGCTGCTCGTCGGGCGTGAGAACGTCGATCTGTTCGAGTGGTCGCGGGAGCTGTCCGACGAGCCACATCCCGAGGTGATCGCGCCGGCGGTCAACGGCATCTGCTCGAGCGGTTCGACCGGCACTCCCAAGATCATCATGGACAACAGTCCCGCGGTCATGGCCCCCTCCACCACCCTGCCCTTCCCGGCCAACTGGGGCGTCGACGTCGGCCGACAGGTGATCCTCGTGCCGACGGCCATCTACCACACCAACGGATTTGCTCAGTTCACCTATCTGCTGACCGGCGACTCGCTCGTCATCATGACCAAGTTCGACGCGGCTCTCGCCCTCGACCTCATCGAGCGAGAGAAGATCACGGCCTTCACGGCCACTCCCACCATGCTGGCTCGGATGGCTCGGGTCCCCGGCATCGAGCAACGCGACCTCTCGAGCGTGGTCTGGGTGCAGCAGGGTGCGGCTGTCTTTCCGCCCTCGCTCGCCCGGTTCTGGATCGAGATCCTCGGTGGCGAACGCCTCTACATGTGTTACGGGATGACCGAACGGCTGGGCCTCACCGCCATCCGAGGCGACGAGTGGCTCCAACACCCGGGCAGCATCGGCCGGGGTTTCCGGGACACCGAGCTGCGGATCCTCGACGATCGACAGAGGGACCTGCCGGCCGGCGAGGTGGGGGAGATCTATCTGCGGTCGGCGACCACCGGACGGTATGGCTACCTGGGGGCCAGCCAGGGCCTACCCATGACCAAGGACGGCTTCGCCACCGCCGGCGATCTCGGCCGGCTCGACGAGGACGGTTACTGCTACATCGCCGACCGCCGAGTCGACATGATCGTGACCGGCGGGGCAAACGTGTTCCCGGCTGAGGTGGAAGCGGCCCTCTCGGAGCACCGTGAGATAGCCGACGTCGTGGTGGTGGGGCTGCCGGACCCCGAGTGGGGCCGTCGGGTCCACGCCATCATCGAGCCGCACCACCCCGACGCACCACCGAGTGTCGAAGACGTCCGAGCCTTCGCCAAGGAGCGCCTCGCCCCCTACAAGGTGCCGAAGACCGTCGAGTTCGTCGATGCCATCCCTCGCAGCGCGGCCACCAAGGTGAACCGGGCTCAGCTGGTGGCCGATCGCTCGGATACGGCGGATGCGGACACCCCTTCGTCGGTGGCCCCCACGACCTGACAGGCCGCGGCGCCGCCATCGGGGCGGATTCGGTTGGTTGCCTTCGGCGCGCGCCGGTCAGGCGGTCGGTGTGGGGCGGGGGTGGTGCGGAGCGGGAGCCGAGGTCGCGCTCTTGAAGCGTCTCCAGCCGGCGAGTAACACCAGGGCCAGGACGAGTTCGGGGGCGGCGAGCACCAACCCGAAGACCGGCTGGTCGGCCTGGAGGACGGTCGACACCACGACCAGGACGAGCACGGCCACCACCAACAAGTACAGCGCCGGGCGCCTTGCCCAGAGCAGGAGGCCGAGACCCATCAGGATGCACCCGCCGACGATCTCTCGCACGTCAGGACCCGGGTTCTTGGGACCGCCATGGGACAGGAAGAGCCCGGTGATCAGGTCCATGGTGGCGAAGATGGTGAGGATCCAGCACACCGTCCGGGCGGGCTGGGGCAGCGGATCTCGCGGTGGGCGATGGAGAATCAGGGCGAGCCGGACCCGGAAAGCGTGGCCCGCCACGTGAAGAAGGTCTCTGAAGGTGGGACCTCTCTCATCGGTGGACTCGAGGAGCGTCCCCAGGATCTCCTGGCCCCGCACACTCCGATAGGCCTTCGGGTACAGGCGTAACCAGCGTCGGTAACGGAGGTCCGGGTCCCTCACGCGTAGCCTCCGGCCAACCGGAGCCGCCGTAGGGCTTCCTTCGAGATGTTCACGCGCCGCCGGGACTCGGCTTCGAGGACGGCACCTCCCGCCTCGGTGAGCCGGTAGTAGCGGCGGAGTCGGCCGTCGATGACCTCTTCACCGTCCACCTCGATGAGCCCGTCGTCAGTCAGACGGTCGAACGCCGCGTAGAGCGTGCCGGCGCGGAGCCGTGTCGTCCCCCCGGACAGGCGCTCGACCTCTCGAATGACGCCGTAACCGTGTCGAGGCCCGTCGGCAAGTGCAGTGAGGACGAGGAACGTGGGCTCTCGCATCTCCGATGCCACTGGCCCACTATATACCGACCTACGGTATATACCGCCACGGGCTGCGAGGGCCGGTCGAGGATGGCGGGGTCAGCCCTTCGTGAAGCGTATCCGCTCGGTCTGCTCGTCCCAGTCGGTCGCCCGCCAGAAGCCCATGGCGGTGTCATCTGTCTCGATCACGATGGCCTGCATGCGGACGACGCCGAGCGCGTCGAGCCGCTCTTCCCCCGCCTGCAGCAGCCGGCGCCCGAGACCGCGGTGGCGGTGGGAAGGGGCCACGGCCAGCCGATGGATGGTGCCTCGCCACCCGTCCCAGGCGGCGATGACCGAACCGACGATGCCGCCTTCATCCTCGGCCACGAGGAGAGCCCCAGCGTCCTGGGCCAACAGGTGCGCCAGGCTGTCGAGGTCGTCAGTGTGGCTGGGCTGGGTGGCCACCTCCCAGAGCTCGAGGACGGCCGCAAGGTCGTCGGGTCGGGCGGGGCGGATGGACGGATGACTTCCGCTCCTCGGTCCCTGTGCCGGTCCCGGTGCCGGGCCTGCGCTCACCGCTGCAGGATGACCACGCTGGCGTTCGCGCCGCGCCCAATGGTGTGGGCCAGCGCCACCCGGGCGCCGTCCACCTGACGGTCGCCGGCCAGACGGCGCAGCTGGCGTACCAGCTCGACCACCTGGCCGAGGGCGGAGGCGCCGAGCGGCTCACCCTTGGAGAGGAGGCCTCCGCTGACGTTGACCGGGATACGGCCGCCCAGCTCGGTGGCCCCGCTGCGGAGCAGTTCGGTGATAGCGCCCGGTTCACAGAGGCCGAGCTCCTCACAGGAGATGAGCTCGCGGGCGGCGTCCGTGTCCTGGCACTCGACGAGATCGAGGTCGGTCGGACCGACACCGGCTTCCTCATAGGCCTGGGCCGCGGCCCGAGCCGTGGGAGCCGGGATCGAGTCGTCGACCAACCCTGACATAGGCGTCGACTCGCTGAGCACTGAACCGGGCAGATGCGATGTCAGCACCGACGCGGCCACCCGCACGTCGCCTTCTCTGCGCCCGTCGCGCCGCAAGACGACGGCCGCCGCCCCCTCGTTGGGCGAGCACAGCATCCAGAGGCGCAAGGGTGGACAGACCATGCGTGAGGCCAGCACTTCCTCGCTCTTCACCTCCGAGCGGAACATGGCATCGGGGTTCGCCACCCCGTTCCGACGGTTCTTCACCACCACGGCAGCGAGGTCATCGTCGGTGACGCCCGAGGTGACCATGAGCCGCTGGGCCCGCAGGGCGAAATAGGCCGGCGTCGACCCGAGCCCGGCCGCTTCCTGCCACGGCTCGAAGAACGATGAGCGGATGATGCCCTTCGGCATCTTCTCGATCCCGAAGGCGAGGACGGTGTCGTGCTGCCCGGCGGCCACCGCCGAGGCGGCCAGCATGAGGGCGGCGGCCCCGCTGGCGCACCCGGCCTCCACGTCGACGATGGGCATACCCGTCGCCGCCAGCCGACCAAGCACGCGATGTCCGGAGGCCACTCCGCCGTAGGCCGTGCCGCAATAGGCGGCTTGGATGTCACGACCTGTAATACCAGCGTCCTCGAAGGCTGCTCGTACGGCCGTAACCCCCAGATCGGTCGTCGTCTGATCCTCGAAGCGTCCGAATGGGTGGATGCCGACTCCGCTGATGACGACGGCGCTCATCGCTCGTCGTCCCCGTCGGGGGCGAACGCCCACGAGACCACGCGGTCTCCCTCGGTTGGCCCGATGTCGGTGACGACGAGATGCATGGCCTGTCCGGCGGAGAGGGCGGCGGCATCCGGTTCGGTCAGGCGGGTCACGACCCGAGGCCCGCCCTCGAGCTCGACCACGCCAAATCCAAAAGGCACAGGCCCCTCGTAACCCGGAGGTGCCGCCGTGACCGTGGTCCACGCCCAGAGCCGGCCGTTGGGCGACAGATCGCAGTCTTCGGGGTCGGGGGTGCCGCAGTACGGGCACGAGTCGACGCGCGGGAAGTGGCGGGCGCCGCAGTGCCGGCAGTGGGAGCCGAGCAGGCGGGGTTTGTCCCCCAGAGCGAAGAGGCCCTCGCGCACGGGCACGGCCGTCTGCTCCATCAGACGATCCCCTCCTGCTGATAGCCGGCCAGCGTTTGCGCGTCGAGGCCGAGGAGCCCGCAGAAGATGTCCTGGTTGTGCTGGCCGAGGGCCGGTGCCGGGGTCGGCGGCGGGGGAGCGACCCCATCAAGGCGCGGGTAGGGAGCCTGTTGCAGGTGCGGCCCAGCCACCGGGTCATCGACCTCGACAAGATCGCCGCGAGCGGTCATGTGGGGGTCGACCTTCATGTCGGCGGCACCATAGGCAAGACCGATGGGCACGCCGTTGGCCACACACACGTCTTCCACCTCCCGGGCCGACTGCTGCGCGACCCATTCGGCGACGAGCCCGTTGACGGCATCGCCGTCTTCGGCGCGGGCCTTGAGTGTCGCCCATCGCGGGTCGTCGGCCAGCTGCGGCCGTCCCATGGCTCGACACAGGCGACGGAAGTTGGCGTCGGATCCGGCCACGATGCAAACGGTGCGACCGTCCGCCGTCGTGAAGTTGTCGAGAGGAGCGGAGTTGGCCAGGCGATTGCCCTGACGTTCTCGCACGATGCCTAGGCGGTCGTGGCCGGCCACCGTCCACTCGAGGGTACGGAGGATGGAGCCATAGAGGGCGGCGTCGACCACGCCGCCGCGTCCGGTGCCACCGTCCGCTCGGTCGCGGCGGTAGAGGGCGGAGACTACGGCCTCGGCTGCGAAGGTGCCGGTGAGGTAGTCGGAGATGGTCACACCCGGCCGCACCGGTGGCCGGTCGGGGTAGCCGGTGATGGCCAGTAGCCCTCCGTAGGCGATGCCCATCCGGTCGAGCCCCGGACGCTCGGCGTAGGGGCCGTCCTGGCCGAAGACGCTGATGCGGGCCCACACCAATTGGGGGTCGCAGTCGTCAGGACCGATGTGCCATCCCTCGAGGGTGCCGGGCCGAAAGTTCTCGCAGACGACGTCGGAGCAAGCGGCCAGCCGGCGGAAGAGGTCCTGTCCCTCGGGCCGGCGCAGGTTGAGGGTGACGCCCTTGCGACCGCGGCCCTCGACAGCCCACCACATGGAGTAGTCCTGTCCGTCGGGCCCGGTGGCGAACGGCCCGATGGTCCGCATGAAGTCGCCTCCCTCGGGGTCCTCGACCTTGATGACCTCGGCGCCCATCTCGCCGAGCAGGCCGGCGCAGAAGGGCGCGCCGATCCGGGTTCCCACGTCAATGACTCGCAGGCCGGCGAGCGGCGCGGCGGTGGCGGCCGTCGCCGGGGAGGCGGCGCTCAACGGGCTCCCGGGAAGTCAGGTTGGCGACGCTCCTTGAAGGCGGCCATGCCCTCCGCCATCTCCGGAGAGGTGGTGGCCATGGCTTGTGCCTGGCCTTCCCGCTCGAGCGAGGCGCTGAGCGATGTCTCGAAGGTGGCGTTGAGGAGCACCTTCGACAACCCGAGCGATCGCGTGGGTCCGGCGGCCAGCCGAGCGGCGAGATCGCTGGCAGCCGTGTCGAGCTCCTTGCCGGTGGGAAGGCAGCGGTAGGCGAGTCCGAGGCCGACGGCCTCGGCGCCACTCGCCCCCTCGCCCAACATGACCATGGCCTTGGCTCGCGGTAGACCGACCAGTCGGGGCAGCAGGTAGGCGCCACCGGCATCCACCACCAGTCCCCAGCGAGCGAAGGACCAGACGAACCGGGCCTCCTCGCTGGTGAGTACGAAGTCACAGGCGAGGGCGAGATGGGCGCCGGGGCCGACGGCCGTGCCGTTGACGGCGGCCACCGTCGGCTTGTCGAGCTCCCACAGCTCGCGGATGAAGGTCTGGACACCGACGCGCAGCGCCTCGCTTGTTGCTCGCGGGTCGAACCGGTCGCCGCCGGCACCACTCACGGTCGACTGGCGCAGGTCCATCCCCGCGCAGAACGAATCACCGACCCCGGTGATGAGCAGGGCCCGCACGGAGTCGTCGGCTCTCGCCTCCCGTACCCGGGCGACGATGTCGTCGCGCATCTCGACGCTCAAGGCGTTCTTGGCTTCGGGCCGATCCAGGGTCAGGCGGGCGACGTGGTCGTCCCCGACCTGGTAGCGGATCATCGCGTCAGTGTACCGACGGCCGTCCGGCCCTCCCGAGGCCGGTGTCCGGTGCTGAGCGGCCGGGTCGTTCTCCACACGGCCACCGTTGCTACGGTCTGCGCCGATGTTCGACGATCGGGGAAGGCGGTGAGCAGTCCCGTCGTTCCCCTCGAGGAAGCGGTGGCTCGCCACGTGCAGGCCGGGGACGCCGTCCACATCGTCACCGGGCATAGCCGGTGGACGGCTGCGGCCCGTGAGGTCATCCGCCAGTGGTGGGGGAAGGACCCGGGCTTCACCCTCGTCATGCTCAGCCTCTCGAGCCTCGGGGCGGTCTTCTTCCGGGGCCGGCTCCTGTCCAAGGTGGTGACCGGGTACTCGGGCGACGTGTTCCCCAACTTCACGCCCAACAGGTGGTTCGGGGACGCCTACCTGTCGGGTGCGGTCGAGGTCGAGCACTGGTCCTTCTTGACCTTCCTCCAGCGACTCGAGGCCGCCGCCCGTGGTCTTCCGGCGGTGGTCACGACCTCGCTGCGGGGCTCCTCCATGGCCGACAATCCGGGGTTCGCCATCGTGGCGTCACCCTTCGGCGGGACGCTCGGACTGTTGGCGCCCTATGCGCCCGACGTGGCCCTGTTGCACGCACCACTGGCCGACGCCGAGGGCAATGTGGCCTTGAGCCCCCCATTGCTCGAAGGTGTGTGGGGCGCTCTCGCCGCCCGGCGGGGCGCGATCGTGACCGTTGAGCGAGTGGTCGAGGACATCCGGCCGTGGTCGCATCTCGTGAAGATCCCGGCCCACCGGGTGTTGGCTGTCTGCGAAACCCCCCTCGGTGCCCACCCAGGCGGTCTGTACGTTCCCCACCTGCCCGTCGATGCCTATGGCGAGGATCTCGAATTCTGGGAGGAGGTGCGCGACGCCAGCCGTAGCGAGGACTTCGATGCTTTCATCGAACAGTGGGTCGTGGGTCCGCGAGACCAACAGGACTACCTCGACCGGTTGGGCGCGTCACGGCTCGCCCGACTGCGCCGCCGGGCCGAGCCTGAGTCATGGAGGGACGACGAGGCCGCCCACCCTCCGGACCTAGAGGAGCCCGCGGGCTCATGGGAGCGAGCCACCGTCTTCGGCGCCCGCTACGTGGCCGGCCGCGTCATCGACGCCTCCTACGACGCGGTGCTGGCTGGCGCCGGGGTGGCCAACCTCTGTGCCTGGCTGGCTGTGCGGACGGCGCGCCAGCACGGCTCGTCCGTCGTGCTCACCGCCGAGCTCGGGCTCTGGGGCTACGAGCCCACGCTGGCCGACCCGTTCGTCTTCAACCACCGCAGCTTCCCGAGCGCCACCATGGTGTCCGACTCGGAGTCGGTGTTGTCCACGTTGGTCGCCGGACCTGGGACGCGGCTGCTGGGCTGTCTCGGTGCCGCCCAGATCGACCGGGCGGGCAACATCAATTCGACGATCATCCCCGGGAAGGCGTTCTTGGTCGGCTCGGGGGGCGGAAACGACGTGGCGTCGGCTGCTGACGAAGTGGTGGTGGTGGCCACCCTGGCCCCCCGCCGGACGGTCGAGGAGGTGCCCTACATCACGTCGCCGGGCGAACGGGTGCGTGCCTTCGTCACCGATCTCGGCACCTTCGAACGACGGGACGGCCGCTTGGTGCTCACCGCCGTGCCGGCCGCCGGTGACGGGGACGGGGACGGGGACGGGGACGGGGACGGGGACAGCATCGCCGAGCGGGTCGAGGTCGTGCGCGAGCGCTGTGGATGGGAGCTCGAGTGTGACGGCCGGCTTTCGGTGATGCCGGAGCCAACTCCTGAGGAGCTGGAGACCATCCGGCGCTGGGACCCGCAAAAGCGCTTCCTCCGGCCCGACGGAAGCGGCTGACCAGGTCGGTCCGTCGTCGCCGACCGTGCCTGCGCCATGAGAGGCCGCTCTTTCGTCCGCCGGCAGTCGGGCAGCATTGCTGTTGTTTAAAAAAAACGGGCCTTTTTGTCAGCCTATCCTGACGCATTCGTCAGGTTAAGCTGACATTTTGGCGGTTTTCAAAAAAAAAAGTACAAAGGCTCCGTCTGGTCTTGGGGCGCTGATTGGGCCGACCGGCCGCCGCTTCGATCTTGCCGGCCAACGCCGAACATCCTCAGGGCCGTCGGTGGTCGGCCCGATACCATGCCCGGCGTGGCAGCGACCAAGGCGTCCGGGGCCGATCCAATGGCCGAGGACGCCGACCAGGCCGTCTTACGCGAACTGGCTCGCCAGCTGGCCGAGCGCGAGGTGGGCCCCCGGGCGTCGGCTGGCGATGAGAGCGGCGAGGTTCCCTGGGAGGCGGTCAAAGCGCTGGCCGCCGCCGACCTGTTCCGGGTGACCATCGGCACCGAGTGGGGCGGGCTCGGCTTGGGCGACGTCGAGGCGTCCATCGTGCTCGAGGAGATCGCCCGTTTCGACGTTTCGACCGCCATCTGCTGCCAGTTGTCCTACAACGGCCCGAGCCGGGGCATCGAGCACCTCGGTTCCGACGCGCTGAAGGAGCGCTACCTGCCCGGGGTGGCCGACGGGAACACCATCATCAGCATCGGCATCACCGAGCCCGACGCCGGCTCGGCCGTTCAGAACATGAGGGCCGCCCTGCGTGAAGACGGACCGGGACGGTTCCGCCTCAACGCCTACAAGAACTACTCGACGCTCGGTCATGTGGCCCAGGCCGTGCTCGTGTGGTGCCGGTGGCCGGGAGGGGACGGGGCCAAGGGCATCGGCGCGGTGGTGGTGCCGACCGACCGGGACGGAGTGAGCATCGCCGGCCGGCACCGGTCCATGGGCATCCACGCCGCCACCGAGGCCGAGATCGCCTTCGACGATGTGGCCATCGGCCCAGACGACATCCTGTTGGCGGGCGACCCACAGACCACCGAGTCGTTCAAGGCCCTCCTCGCCCATCTCAACCACGAGCGCTGCGGCAATGCCGCCATGTGTATTGGCGCCGCCCAGGGCGCGCTCGAGCACGCGGTGGCCTACGCCTCGGAGCGGGTGGTGGGCGGCCGGCCCATCGCCGACCTCCAAGGACTTCAGTGGAAGTTCGCCGACATGGCCATCGCCCTCGAAGGGGCCCGGCTACTGCTTGGTCGGGCCGTGCGCCTGGCCGGACCGGGCGGGACGCCCCCCGCCCTCGAGACGGCCTTGGCCAAAGCGGCGGCCAACCTCGCTGCCAAGCTCGTGTGCGACGAGTCAATGCAGATCCACGGGGGTTATGGGTACAGCCGCGAGTACCCGGTCGAGCGCGCCTATCGCGACATCCGCGGCCTCTGTTTCGGGGCCGGCACCGTCGAGGCCCAGAAGAACTACATCGGCCAGAACGTGGCCCGGGGGCGGACGACGTCGTCGCCGGGCTGGCGCCCGACCGATCAGGCCTGAGCACCGGACAACGCCCTCAGCGCCAACGCCACACCGGGTCGCGCTTCTCGGCGAAGGCCGCCCGGGCCTCGGCGGCGTCCTCGAAGGTGTTGAGCCGGGCTGTGTATTCCTGCTCCGTGCGGTAGGCCGCTTCGAGAGGGAGGTCCTCGATGCGGTTCATCGCCTCCTTGGCCAGCCGGAGAGCGATAGGGCTCTTTTGGGCGAGCGCGGCCGCTAGGGCCTTCGCCTCCAACATCAACCGATCGCGGGGCACGACGGCCCGCACCGCGCCGAGGCGATGGAGCTCTTGGGCGTCGACTCGTTCGCCGGTGAAGTACATCTCCCGCGCCTTGTACCGACCGACCATCTGGGTGAGATGGGCCGATGCCCCGAGCAGCCCCACATTGATCTCGGGAGCGCCGAAGGTGGCGCCCTCGGCCGCCAGCAGGATGTCGCAGCAGGCGGCGAAGGCCACCCCCGCGCCCAACGCCGGTCCGTTGATGGCGCCGATGACCGGTACGGCGCAATCGACGATGGCCCACATGGCGTCTCGGGCGACCCTCGGGGGGTCGGTGACCAGGGTGGCCGGCAACTCGTCCTGGGGTGCAGCCGATTGACCCACGTTCCGTAGGTCGGCCCCGGCCATGAAGGCGCGGTCCCCGGCGGCGGTGAAGATGGCCACCCGCACGTCGCGGTCGTCATTGAAGCGGCGGAAGGCATCGCGGATCTCGGCCATTGTCGAGCGGTCGACGGCGTTGACCGGGGGCCGGTCGAGGGTGACGATGGCCAGGTGGTCGGCCACCTCGATGGTCAGGTCAGGCATGTCCGGGCTCTCGTTGCCGTCGCACGCTTTCCTCCCCGTCGGATCGTCCTCGGGTCCAACACCGTCGGGTCGGACGAGCGCGAGGTTAGCGTCGGCGGCGCATCGCCTCTTGATCCGCTGACCCGCCTGGACGTGTCGCCGAACGGCGCCATCCCTCGCCCCAGCGTGCCGCCTCTCGCAGTACTACCGTGCGGCACATGTCACGGATCCACGTTTGGCTAGCGATGGTTGTGACCGTACTGGCGCTGGCTGCGGTGGCCGCGCCGGGGACAGCAGCAGCGACCGCAGCAGCGGGTGCCTCGTACATCGAGTTTCCTTCTCTCGGCTTCGGCGACGCCACCGCCAATGGGTGCTTCTCCAATCCCGCGCCCCAACTCAACGCACCGGTTGTGGCGTTGGCCTTTACCCATGATGGCGGAGGCAGCTGGCAAGCGGCAGCCGATGGGGGTGTCTTCACTTGTGGGGACGCCGGCTTCTACGGCTCTGCGGGGGCCCTTGACTTGGCGGCACCGGTCGTCGCCATGGCCGCCACTCCCGACGGGCGCGGCTACTGGTTGGCGGCGGCCGACGGTGGGGTGTTCTCCTATGGCGACGCCGGCTTCTATGGATCGGCGACCGCGTTTCCACACGCCCCGATTGTCTCGGTCACATCAACTCCCGACGGGCGCGGCTACTGGCTGGCGGCAGCCGATGGCGGGGTGTTCAGCTTCGGTGACGCCCGCTTCTTCGGTTCGGCGGCCACCTTCGGGCTTCGACAACCGGTGGTGGGCATGGCCCGTACCGCCGATGGCAACGGCTACTGGCTGGCGGCAGCCGATGGCGGGGTGTTCAGCTTTGGGGACGCACGCTTCTACGGTTCGGCGGCCACCTTCGGCTTGGTCGCGCCGGTTACCGGGATCGCTGCCACACCCGACGGTGGCGGCTACTGGTTGAGTGGGGCCGATGCCGGGGTCTTCTCGTTCGGTGACGCGCCGTTCCTCGGGTCTCGGAGCACCGTGCCTCCGTGGCCCGACCCTGTCGGTGGCATCGCCGCTACGCCCGATGGCGGTGGCTACGCCCTGTTCCTGAGCCCGCCCCAAATCGAGCCCGGCGTCCCTGGGACGAGTGGATTCGACCTCGCCCGTCTCAACTACTTGGGTAGCTACTACTACGCGGACTCGTTCACGAATCTTTTCCTCGACCAGGCCGCGTTGTACCTCCAACTGGGTGCACCGTCAGAAAGCGCGGATCATCCCGGGTACGCCGCAGCCATCGACGAGCTCCAACAGCTTGCGGCGCTCCCGAGCAGCATGGTGACTCCGGCGCAGGCGCAGCAGGTGGCACTGCTTACCGCTCAACTCGACGCCTTCTTCGGGATTCCGGATTACGGCCAAGGCTGACTGAGGGATCAACTTTCCGTCTCCCATGAGGCCGGCGTCAGCATGGGGGGACGACTCAGGGGAGACCCGGCAGCACCGCGTTGCCCAGGAGCTCGATGGTGTCGGGGTCGCACCTGTCGTGGGTGAAGAACACGAAGAGGGACACGCCCTTGTCGGCAAGCTGTCCGATCCGGTCGCTGATGGCCGCTGGGGTGCCGATGAAGCCACCGGCCTCGAGCCCCCATCCCGCCGAGCCGTAGCGCCGGGCGGCCTGGGCACGAGCGTCACCGAGGGCGGCGTCGTCGGGCGCCAACACCACGACGGCCTCGAGCGAAGTGGCGAGGGTGGCGGGGTCGCGCCCGATGGCCTCGCACTCACGGTCTAACTGCTCCCGCGCCGCCTCCCAGTCGGCCAGGCCGTAGGTCGGGACGTTCCACACGTCGGCGAACCGGGCCGCCAAGGGCAGGGTGAGCCGCGGCCCGATGCCGCCCACGTGGATGGGTGGGCGGGGCGACTGGACCGGCCGGGGAAGGTTGGGCACGGCGTCGAGTCGGTAGTGGCGACCCGCGAAGCTCGTGACCGGATCGGCCAGCATGCCGGTGAGGATGACCAGTCCCTCGGCCAACCGTTCGGCTCGCTCCGCCCCCGAGCCCCAGGGGATGCCCATCTGGTTGTGCTCGCGCCGTACCGACCCGCTGCCGATGCCCACTTCGACCCGCCCGCCGGACAGCACGTCGAGGGTGGTGACCATCTTGGCTAGGAGCGCGGGGTGACGAAAGTTGTTGTCGAGCACGAGGTGGCCGACCCGCAGCCGCTCCGTGCGCGAGAGGAGGAAGGTGGCTGCCGTCCACGCCTCGAACGAATCGCGGTCGGGCTGGCCCGGGCTGTAGAGGTGGTCGTAGAGCCACAACGAGTGCAGGCCGCAATCCTCGGCGGCCCGCGCCCGCTCCAGCAGCGCGTCGGCTGTGAGGGCGACTTGGGGGACGTAGAGCCCGACCTGGACGCCGTCTCCGCCGCTCATCGCCCGCCTGGCTGGGGACGGATCAGGTAGCTCAAGCCGCGGCCAGCTTGTCGGCTACCACCCGTCGCAGGAGCTTGCCCGTGTCGGTGCGGGGCAGCTCGGCCCAGAACTCGATGGTCTCCGGTGTCTTCGACGACCGCAGACGCTGCCGCACCTCGTCACGGAGCTTCTCGGCGCTGAGGGCGGCACCATCCCGGGCCACCACGACGGCAGCGAGCCGCTGGCCCCATTCGTCGTCCGGCACCCCTACGACGGCAGCGTCGGCGACCCCGTCGCAGGACAGCAGCACTTCTTCGATCTCCGCCGGCGCGATGTTCTCGCCGCCGCGGATGATGGTGTCGTCGGCCCTGCCCTCGATGAAGAGGTAGCCCTCGTCATCGATCCAGCCACGGTCTCGGGTCGGGAACCAGCCACGGTCGTCCAGCGCCGTGCCATGGGCGTACTCGCCGGAGATCTGCTCGCCGCGCAAGAAGAGGAGGCCGACCTCACCCGTGGCCAGCGGCCGGCCGTCCTCGTCGCGGACCTCGAGCTCGACGCCGGGCAGGAGGCGACCGACGGACTGCAGGCGGTCGCGCACGGCCACGTCGTCGGAGGAGAAGGCGGCGCGGTGGTCGTCGGGATCGAGGAGGGCAATGGTCGAGCTCGTCTCGGTGAGCCCGTAGGCGTTCACGAAGCCCACCTCGGGGAACAGCCCCATGGCTCGTCGGAGCACACCGACCGGCATCGGGGCACCGCCGTAGGAGATGGTGCGGAGGGACGGGGTCCCGGCGTTTTCCGAGCCACTCAGGTAATCGACCACACGGGCCAGCATGGTGGGCACCACCATTGCCTGGGTCACGCGCTCGCGCCGGATCGTCTCCAGCCACGACTCGGGATCGAACTGGTCGAGGTAGACGACGTGCCGGCCGGCGAAGACGTTGCTCAGCAGGTTGGCCACGCCGGCGATGTGGTACGGGGGCACGGTGACGAGGGCGGCCTCGTCCTCTGCGGCGCCGCCGAACTCGACCGTGCCGAGGAGATAGGACATGAGGTGGCGATGGCGCAACACCGCGGCCTTGGGCGCCGAGGTGGTTCCACTCGTGTAGAGCAGCACACAGGGCTCTTCTGGGTCGCAGGGTACGGTCGGATCGGCGACCGCATCGTCGAGGGAGTTCGTGAACGCCTGTTGGTCGACCACACGTCCAGCGTCGGCGCCGGCCGGTGCCGACCCTTGGTGGATCACGAGCGCCCCTGGGTGGGCGTCGAGACGGTCACGGATCTGCTCCGGTGCCAGCCGATAATTGAGGGGGACGAAGGGGACGCCGGCCGCCGCCGCACCGAAAAGCGCCAGAGGGAAGGCGAGATGGTTGCCGCCGAGGTAGATGACCGCCGGTGTGTCCAGGGCGGCGAAGCGAGCCGCCGCCGCCCACGATCGCTCGGCCAGCTGACGATGGCTGAGATGGCTGCCGTCGGCGGTGATCGCCATCCGGTCGTCCAGCCCGGAATGGGTCATCTCGAGGACGAGACCGACGTGCATGTCAGGTGTGGACCGTCGTCCTCAGTCGGATGACGGCAGAGGTTTGGCGCTCTTGAGACCGAGCTCGCGCCCTCCGAGGGCGAGCGCCCCTTCGCCCGGCTTGGTGCAGAGCACCTCGAGGGCGTCGTCCTCGTCGACGTAGCGCTTGCCGAGGACGACCGATCCCTCGGAACCGGGCTGGATCGCTTGCCCGCCGCCGTCACCGTCGCCCTCGATCATGAGCACGCCCCCACAGGTCAGCTCCACGTCGCCGGCGGGGGCCCGGATGACGATCACCTGGGCGTCGCTCACCGCGCTGCGGAGCCGGGTCCCGGCCTTCAATTCCATCCTCTGTCCCTTCGGCCACGGGGATGCACGACGTCGAGGCCGACGTCGGTCCTGGCAAAGCCGCCTCATGGTAACCGGATTCGCACCGGCCACCGCTCTCGTAACGCCCGCGTCAGGGCTGCTCAGGGCGGTCTTCGACCGGCCGACGACGGGGAAGGCCCCGACGTCAGTGCAATGGCATCCCGTCGGCACCCCGAGCGGGTGTCAGTAGGGTGCACGGCGATGTCAGCCGGCCCGACGGCCGCTCTCCGGCCGGAACCAGGGGGATCGAGCGAGGTTGCGTTGCGGCGGCACCTGGCCGCGGCCGGGCTCGGCGCCGGCGTCGGCGTCGGCGCCGGTCTCGACGTCGGCGACGCGACGGCAATGGCCACCGATCGGGACCACGACTGTCCGGTGCTCGCCTGGGCCACCTCCGGAGCCATGGCTCTCACCGGATGGCCGGGGGCACCGGCGTGGCCCGATGGTGACGTCATCGGCGCCGTGAACGGGGCGGCCCGCGTCCTGATGGAGATGGCCGACAAGCTCGACGGCCCGGGCCGCGTCGTTCTCGACCCGCAGCTGCTCTGCGTCCGGGCCGCCACTCGCTCGGCCACCACCCGTGGCGCCCGCCGGGGGACCATCTCCTACGGGGGCCAGTGCCGTCTGTTGGCGACCGGTGGCGACTGGGTGGCCGTCAACCTTTGCCGTCCGGATGACGTGGCCCTGTTGCCGGCGCTCAGCAACGGGCGCATCCATCCGAAGGCCGCCGTCGGCGACGTCCCCGGCGAGCGGGTATGGGCCCAGTTGGCCGACGAGGTGGGTAGGCGTCCGGCCGCCGAGGTGGTGGAGGCGGCCCAGGAGCTCGGGCTGCCGGCCTCGGTCTTGGCCACCGGGCCCAGTGATGAGGCCGCGCCATGGTCGATCACGCCGATGGGTGCCGCCGGCCCGCCGGCTGACGGACGCCGCCGGCCCCTGGTGGTCGACTTCACCGCCATGTGGGCCGGGCCGCTGTGCGCCCACTTGCTGGTTCGGTTCGGCGCCCGAGTGGTCACCGTGGAGTCGGTCGACCGACCGGATGGCGCTCGCATCGGTGATCCGCGGCTCCACGCAGAGCTCCACCGCGGACACGACCGCTTGCTGGTCGACTTCACCAGTGTCGAAGACCGGGGACGCATCCGGGATCTGGTGGCGTCGGCCGACGTGGTGCTCGAGGCGTCACGGCCGCGCGCTCTCGGCGCTCTCGGCCTCGATGTCGCCGGCTTCCTGTCCGCCCGCCCGGGACGCACGTGGGTGTCGATCACCGGCTACGGACGCGGCGGCTCGCAGTCTGGTTGGGTGGCCTTCGGAGACGACGCTGCCGTGGCCGGGGGGTTGGTCGGGCGCGACCAACAGGGCGCTCCGGTGTTCTGCGCCGACGCCATCGCCGATCCCGTGACCGGCGTTCTGGCTGCGGTTGCCGCACTCGCCTCCCTCACCGTCGGCGGTGGCCATCTCATCGACTGCTCGATGGCGGCGGCGAGCGCCTTCGTCAACCGGGGCGGACGGTGTCGAGGTTCCCATCGAGTCGAACGCCGAGGGGACGGGTGGGTGGCCTTCTGTGACGAGACGAGTGCGCCCGTCACCGAGCCGTGGGCGACAGGTCAGCTGCTCTCCCGAGCCGGGGTGCGTCTCGGTTCGTCGCCGGAGGCAGTCGCGACGCCATGAGCAGCACACCCCCGGCCGGGCTCGTCTTCGAGGACGTGGAGGTCGACGGACGTGCCGGCTGCCGGGTAGGGGTGGCCGACGGCATCGTGGCCTTCGTCGAGGACCGGTCGGGGGCCCCCGGACGACTGCCCGCACCCCGTGATCGGGATGCGACAGTGGTGGATGGCGGCGGTGGGGCCTTGCTGCCCGGGCTGCACGACCATCATCTGCACCTCCTGGCCATGGCGGCTCGGGCCGGCTCGGTGCCGTGCGGGCCGCCAGAGGTCGCCGACCTCGATGAGCTGGCCGGCCGCTTGCAGGCCGCCGCCCTTGCCACTCCGCCGGGCCAATGGGTGAGGGGCTACGGCTACGACGACACCGCGACCGGTCCGCTCGACGCCTTCCTGCTCGACGAGTTGATGGGGGAGCAGCGAAGGGTGCCCGCCCGAGTGCAGCATCGCAGCGGGCACCAGTGGCTGCTCAACCAAGCCGGCGTGGAGCTGGTCGAGGCGACGGCCGGGTTGCCGGCCAACGGGCACGGGCACGGGCATGGGCACGGCGTCTACTTCGACCTGGATGAGGAGCTCGGGCGACGCTGGCCGACGCAGGAGCGACCGTCGCTGGGAACGGTGGGTCGCCAGCTCGCCACCTTTGGCGTCACCGGGGTGACCGACGCCACGGTTACGAATGGCGCGGCCGAGGCGGCGATCTTCGAGGAAGCCCTGGCCTCTGGCGACCTGCCCCAGCGGCTGCACCTGTTAGGCGGGGATCTGCCGACGGGTGGCTGTGGCCGGCTGTCCATCGGCGCTCGCAAGATCGCGCTGGCCGAGCACGCCCTGCCTCCGCTCGACGACTTGGTGGCCGAGATCGCCGCAGCCGGCCGACGGGGGGTGGCCATTCATTGCGTGACCCGAGCGTCGCTCGTTCTTGCCGCCGTCGCTCTGCGGGAGGCACCTCCGGCGGCGGCGCGACTCGAGCATGCCGCCGTCGCCCCGCCGGAGGTGATCTCGCTGTTGGACGGCCTGAAGATCACCGTTGTGACCCAGCCCGGCTTCATCCGAACCAACGGTGACCGTTACCACCGGGAGGTCGAGCAGCGCGATCTTCCGTGGCTCTATCGGCTGCGAGGCTGGACGGAGCGCGGCATCCACCTGGCCGGCAGCTCGGATGCCCCCTTCGGCGATGCCGATCCGTGGTCGGCGATGCGCGCAGCCACCGAGCGGCGGACGGATTCGGGGGCGACGCTCGGTCTCGGCGAGTCCCTGACTCCCGAGGAGGCCCTCGATCTCTATCTGACTCCACTCGATGACCCCGGCGGGCGGCGGCGGCGGGTCGAACCCGGTGCGCCGGCCGACCTCTGTCTCCTGTCGGATCCTTGGCCTGTGGCCCGGGGCCATCTCGACGCATCGCACGTGCGGGCCGCCTACGTGGGCGGCGTGTCAGTGGCCGTTGGGTGAGCCGCTGGGTGAGCCGCTGGGTAAGGGGTCGGCCCGGTCCGCTACGTTGGCCGTGAGCCGGTGCCGCGCACCATGACGGGGGCGAGGTCGGCGGTGAGAGGAGCGCGACCATGACGACCACCAGCGAGGAGACCGCCACCGTGTCGGGTGAGACCCGGATGCTCATCGGGGGCAAGCTGGTCGAGGCCCAGTCGGGCAAGACCTTCGACAACATCAATCCGGCGACCGAGGAGATCCTCGGCCAGGTGGCCGACGCCGGTCACGAGGACATGGACGCGGCCATCGCCGCCGGGCGCCAGGCCTTCGACGACACCGACTGGGCGACCAACAGGGATCTCCGCAAGCAGTGCCTGACCCAGCTGCAGGCCGCCCTCGAGGAGGAGCAGGAGCTCCTGCGGGCCGAACTGGTGGCCGAGGTCGGGACACCGATCCTGATGACCTACGGCCCACAGCTCGACGCCCCGTTGGGCGAGGCCCTCAAATGGCCGACGGCCTACATCGACGAGTTCGAGTGGGAGCGGAACCTACCGATCGGCACCGCCTTCGGCGGCCGCGCCTGGCGCACGGTGGTGAAGGAGGCGACCGGCGTGGTCGCGGCCATCGTGCCCTGGAACTATCCCCTCGAGGTGACCCTCAACAAGCTCGGCCCGGCATTGGCCACGGGCAACACCGTGATCCTCAAGGCTGCGCCCAACACCCCGTGGAACGCCACCCGCATCGGGCGCCTCGTGGCCGAGCGCACCGACTTTCCGCCAGGCGTGCTGCAGGTGGTGACCACGTCCGACAACGGGGTGGCTGAGGACCTGGTGACCGATCCGCGGGTCGACCTCATCTCCTTCACCGGCTCCACGGCCGTGGGGCGGCGCATCATGGAGAAGGGCGGGCCGACCCTCAAGCGGCTGTTCCTCGAGCTCGGCGGCAAGTCCGCCGATATCGTCCTCGATGACGCCGACTTCGAGGCCAGGCTCGGGATGGCCTGGACGGTGTGCATCCACGGTGGACAAGGGTGCGTGATGAACACCCGCATGCTGTTGCCCCGGTCCCGCTACGACGAGGGCATGGCCATCATCGAGAAGGCGTTCTCCAACGTTCCCTACGGCGACCCCACCGACCCGGGCAACTTCCAGGGGCCGCAGATCAGTGCGGTGCAGCGCGACCGCGTGCTCGGCTACATCGAAAAGGGAGCGTCCGAGGGTGCCCGACTGGTGACCGGCGGCAAGCGACCACCCCAGTTCGAGAAGGGCTACTACGTCGAGCCGACCCTTTTCGCCGACGTGGACAACTCCATGGTCATCGCCCAGGAGGAGATCTTCGGCCCGGTGCTGGTGGTCGTGCCCTTCGAGGACGATGACGACGCCGTCCGGGTCGCCAACGACAACCAGTACGGCCTGGGCGTGGGAGTGACCTCAGGCTCCGAGGAACGGGCCGTGGCCGTGGCCCGTCGGGTCCGTGCCGGCACGGCCAGCGTCAACGGCGGCATCTGGTACGGCGCCGACGCGCCGTTCGGCGGCTACAAGGCCAGTGGGATAGGACGACAGAACGGCCGTGAGGGCTTCGAGCAGTACACCGAGACGAAGACGATTGCCGGGCCGGCACCCGCCGAGGCCGACTGAGGACGCGTCGAGTAGCAACGGCGAGGCCAACGGCAGGAGGGTTGGAATGCCCATGGACGTGAGGTCCATCGAGGACGTGCGCCCGACCATCGAACACAGCGGAACGGTCCCCGTTTGGTGGCTGGTCGAGCCGCGGGAAATGAAAGAGGCCACTGACGGGGGGTTCCTCGAGCTGGTCAGTGAATTCACCGTGGACGGCGGGGGAATGGTGGACCCACACTCGCACCCGACCCACGAGTTCTATTACATCCTCTCGGGTCGGGGGATCATGAAGATCGGCGACGAGGAGCGTGAGGTGGCCCAGGGCGACCTCATCTACACCCCGCCCGAAACGATGCACAGTATCTGGACGGCCACGCCCCACGCTCCGCTCCACGCCCTGGCTTTCGCCATCGGGGTGAAAGGTTCGGGACCGGTCGACTACACGAGCTGAGCGGGGGTCTCCTCGACCTCTTTGCCTCGGCGAGATGCTCAGGCAGCCGAGCCGGCCGACAGCTCGAAGTGAGCCCAGACGACCTTGCCCTCGGCCTTGCGCTCGACTCCCCAACGGGTGGCGAGTGCATCGACGAGGTAGAGGCCCCGTCCCGCTGGGCCCATCCGGTCGGACCGTAGGGTGGGTTGGCCCGGGCCGGAGTCGCCGACCGACAGTCGCAGTTCCGCCGGCGAACGGGCGATGCTTACGACGAACTCCGAGCAGCCGTGGATCACGGCGTTGGCGGCGAGCTCGGACGTGGTCATGACCACGTCATCGACGAGATGCGAGTCGTAGCCGGCCAGTTCCTGCTGGACGAAACTGCGGGCCAGGCGGGACGAGCGGACCTCAGCCGGGAAGATCCGGGTCTGCACGATCTCTGCCGCCGTCGCTGCGACCGCGGTGGCGGGGGCCGTGGCTGGCCGTCCTAAGACGGACGAATGCAGGGCGCACATGTGCCCCACCTCGTCGGCGCGTCCTTGCTGGCCGACCAGCTCGCGCTGATAGGCGCAGTAGAGGTCGAAATGGACGGAGGTCCCGAGGTCGTTCCACAGGGTCTCGAGGTCGATCGCCTCGGTCACCCTTCCGTCCTCCCACAGCAGACCCACTAGCTCGCCGAAGATGTGGAGTGGCTGACCGGGGACCGAGCGGGACCGGACCAGATGACCGATGACCGCATCGAATTGCGCCGGGTCGAGGCCGGCGTCGCTCATGAGTCGCCCCAGCATCTCGGCTGCGTCGAGCAGAACGAGAGATCCGTCTTGCTGCGCCCGTTCAATGTCGAAGCCGCGGGCGCGGAGGGCATCTTCGAGCGTCCGACGGTGGAGCGGCGTGCAGGCGGCGATGACCGAGCCGCCAATGGCCAGCGCCCCGGCCAGGCGATCGGAGACCCGAGCGATCAGTTCCTCGTCGCCCCGATAGAAGTCGACGACGTGAGTGCCAGCGTCCAGCTCGGGATGCAGCTCGGCTTGGGCCGACATACTCACGTGGATCCATCTCCCCTTTGTCGTGCCGCCTGTCAATAATATCGGCGGGCCGTCTCGCTGGCTGAAGGAGCCATACCCGCAATCAGTCGGGTTCCACCAGGTGATCGTGGCCGTCGAAGTGGAGTGAGCCCGAAGGACGATCCAGAAGGTCCCAGACCCGCTGGGCCACGGCCGGGGGGTTGCGGACCGTGACGCGCCGATCCCCGTCACCTCCCAGTTGCGACAGGGCCAGCAGGGCTCGATGGTTGAGGAACGTCATCGCCGAGAGGTCGACGACCAACTCACCCTGGCCGGGGACCGCGTCGAGGAGACGGTAGAGCTGCTCGGCGCCGAAGGTGTCGCATTCACCGATGATGGCCAAGGCGCCGTCGTCCCCGAACATCCGGAATGAAGGGGGTTGCTCGCAGTCGACGAGCACCGGGTGCAGCGCGGCGAGATCAGCGAGGGCCAACGGGCTCAGGCGCCGCTGGTCGAAGGCGCACAGGCCAGTGACCCGGTGCTGGAGGATGAACGCATCGGCCGTGTGCTCCCACTCGAGCCAACGCCGGTATGACTCCGGATCGGCGGCGAGGGCGGAGTTGTCGGCCGCCACCCGGATGCCGTTGAAGCCGTCCGCCTCGGCCTCCTCGATGGCGGCGGCAAAGGTCGCCAGCTGGTCGTCGATTGAAAGGTGGCCGACTTGACCGTAGACGTCCTCGGTGCCGGCTATCCGCAACGCTCCTCTCGCCTCGAGCTGGGCCACGTCGCCCACCCCAGCGAGGTCCGCCGGATCAGGCTCGTCGACGACATAGAGCAGCCGTTGGCCGAGCTCGAGCCCGTCCCGCAGGAAGGGCAGGACGGCGGAGAGGAACCGCTCGTGCCCGTCGAAGGCCCAGGCGATGTGGTCGTGGACCCCGAGCCCTCTGAGGTCGTGGCGTTCGCTATGGCGACGCACCGGCACCCCCTCAGCCCCTTCGGCTTCGTGCTGGAGCCCTTCGGCTTCCACTGCCCAAATTTTACCCATCGTCCATGCCGAGAGAAAGCGGGTCAGGGAGAGCTCGCTGGCGCTCTCGCCGTCGTCGGCGCCGATGCCGTCCGGCCGGCGCCGCTCGCTATCTCGGGACGGCCGTCGACGGCGGGTGGACGAGGATCTTTGTCTGAGCGGCGGCCGCCTCCCTTGTGGTGCCGGCCATGGACGAGGCCTGGAGCGGAGCCGCGGAAAGCGTGAAAATGGCTTCCCTTAGCATGTGCCGGTGGCAGTCGAGGGGCGGAGGAGGAGCGGGCATCTCGCCAACGACAGGCCGAGCTGGAGGCGGATGCTCCAGACGGTTCATGCCCTCTTCGCCGTGGACAGCCTGGACGAGTTCGGGGCCACCGTCCTCGAGGAACTCGAGGGCCTCATCTCCTTCGATCTGGCGTCCTTCAACGAGGTGGACCCCACCGCCAATCGGGCGAGATTTGTGAGCCGGCCCGAGTCGACGGGGATGGACCGGCCCGAGGCCTCTGCGTGGCCGCGGCTTGCCTATCAGAACCCCATCCTCGATTACTTCCGACGGACCGATGACGGCTCAGCCCGGCGCATCTCCGACTTCCTCACCCTTCAACAGCTCCACGATCTGGAGCTCTATCGGGAGGTCTACCGGACGCTCGGCGTCGAGTATCAGGTGGCGGTGGGTCTCCCGTGCCCACAACCGCTTGTCGTCGGCATCGCCCTCAGTCGTACGGGTCACGACTTCGATGATGGCGACGTGGCCATCCTCAACATCCTCCGCGCCCACATCGCCCAGGCCTACCGAATCATCGGGATCCGAACCCAGGAGCGGACAGCCATCGAGGGAATGGTGGATGCCTTGCGTGTGGAGGGTAGGGCCATCATCGTCGTCGATGGCACCGAGCCGGTGCAGCCCATCACCGGAGCGGCTCGGGAACTGCTCGAACGCCATTTCGGCTCGTTCCCGACCGGTCAACTGCCGAAGGCTATGGCGGAATGGCTCGAAGAGGAGCAGACCGCCTTCTCGGTGGGCGGCCCCGTTCGGTTGATCCAACCACTCCTTTCGCGAGCCGGCAAGCGTCAGCTGACCGCTCGATTGGTGCCGGCGTCGAGAACGACGTCGGACGCCGTTGTCCTCGACGAGCGCGTCGCCAAAGACGAACCACTCCGGCTCAAGGCTTACGGCCTGACCGGCCGCGAGGCCGAGGTCCTTTGGTGGGTGACTCGGGGGGAGACCAACGACCAGGTCGCCGAAAGACTCGGCATTCGCCCCGCCACTGTCCGTAAGCACCTCGAGCGCGTCTTCCAGAAGCTCGGCGTCTCCAGCCGCATGGCGGCCGCGGCCAAGGTCGCCGACGCGCTCGTCGCCCCGTCATCCCCGTAGCCAACTCGGCCGTCGCGCACTCGCTCTCGTGGCGGGCACACCTGGCGAATGGCCGAACGACCCGTCCGACGCCATTTGCCGTACGCAAGTTTGTCCATTGACGAGGGTCGTGTCCGTTTTTACAGTTCCTTTGGGCATGGACGATGGAGGTGGGCAAGTTGCGACGGGCGACTGGCGTGGTCGGGTGCGTCAAGAAGACGGCGTTGGCGGGACCGCCCTGCTGTCGGCTACGGGAGGGAGGTCGGGACTTACCATCACAATTCCCGTCACCATCTCGTGAGCCGAGCACCTGGGCAGGGGGTTCACTGAAGCCAGTCGGCCCGGCCGTTTGACCCTCCGACAGGGGCGAGGGCGACGCGCCGGGCCGACGGCTCAGCTGGAGCTCGCGCCGCCAGCGGGGAAGGGGAAGGGGAAGGGCAGGGTCAATGGTTGTGCCGAGGTCGGCCCCGGCCGCCCGGGCCAGGCCGCCCGCCCACCGGGGCGCTCAGTCCGTGTTGGCCGGAGTCTCTTCCGGCCCCAGTAGCCGGTAGGCGGTAACCGGTACAGGCAGGCCCTTGAGGTCGAGCGGGGCCAAGCGTTCGAACCGGAACCTCGGGGCGGAGGTGGCCACTCTCTCGGACACGATGGCCGTCGACGGATCGGTGGCCGTCACCAGGCGCGCCGCCAGGTTCACGTCGGGGCCATAGAGGTCGCCGAACACCGAGACCATCTCTCCGCTGGCCATCCCGATCCTCACTTCGGGGATGGCCGAGCCCGAGACCTGGATCAGCTCGAGGGCGATGCGGCAGGCCTCTGCCGGGTCTTCGGTCGAGAAGAGGACCTCGTCGCCGATCGTCTTGACGAGGGAGCCGCCGTGGTTGGCGACGACGTCGGCCGTACAGCGATCGAAGTCCATGAGAACGGATGTGAGCTCTCGAACAGTCATGGTGGCCGTCCGCTCGGTGTAGCCGACGAGGTCGACGAAACCCACGGTGCGGGGGACGGTGACGGCCGAGTGTTCGTCGTCGGTCGACCACATTTTTGCCGCCGCGGCCAGAACCTGGCGGCGCACCAATGCGTCGAGACCTCGGGTAAAGGGTGGAAACATGGCGAGGGCGAGCCGGGTGTACTCGTGCACGACGTCGGCGTCCCGGGTGCCTGCCTCCCGGTGCGGCACCTCGACCTGCAAACGAAAGGCTGCCACCAAGGTCTCGGCCAGGCGGTCGGCGACATTGCCCATCACCCGGGCCAGCTGCAGGGTGGCTTCGTCACCCAGGACCTCTCGGGCCCCACCGACCACCAGCCGAATGGCATCGGACTCGCCTTCGGTCAGCCGCTCGGCGGGATCGACCGGGATCCCGATGGCTCGCAGGAATGGCGCGGCCTCCCCCCATCCGACCCCGACGTCGGTCACGACCTCGCCGGCCGTCTCCGGTCCGAGGGGCCGAAGTTCCAGGTCGAGGATCAACTCGCCCAGGTTGGGGGCGTTCAGGACCTGGTCGGAGGTGGCCCCGGCCTCGAGGGCGAGGCGGACGACGTCGGCCACTTGGGCCGGATCGGGGGCACCGGCCCTGGCGGATCGGATGCGAGCCAGTTGGTCGACATCGGGGTCGGGCTGCTCAGCCTCCATCCCTCCAGCGTGCCTCAGACCCGGCGGTCGAAGCTCAGGTCATGCCCACGACGGGGGCGTTGAGGTGGTGGCCGCCCATCGAGCCGTAGAAGACCGCGTCACCGAAGGCAAATACCCCGCCGTCGGCCGCCACCAGCCAGTCGCCATGGCCGTCGGCCGACCGCTTGATGCCCACCACCCGTGCGTCGAGCGGATGGCCGCCAGCCGAGCCGTAGAAGCGGGCATCCCCGAAGGCGAAGACTCCGCCATCCGCCGCCACCAGCCAGTAGCCGCCATCGTCAGGGGTCCTGGCCATGCCCAAGCTCGATCCGGACCCGGATTTCTTGCCGCCGCGGCTCGAGGCGCCAGGCTGTTGGCGACGCGAACAGCGCGCGACTTCGACGTGCAACCGTGATGAAGGACCCGGATTGCTCCTGATCGGACACCTTGGCCAGACACCGACGGCACCGCTCTTCCCTTGGGAGGTGTTGCCGGCGCGCCTCTTCAGTTGGTGACGTTCACCGAAGCCCGCCAGAGCACGATGTACTGCGGGCAGGCGACGTCAGGCGAACAGTTGGGCCTGCCGGCGGCCGAAAGCCCGGCAGTGCCATCGTGGGCCACGTCGAAGACCGCGGTCGACGTCCCGTCCTCGGATAGCGAGCCCGAATTCCGGACCAGCACGGCGCCCGTCTGTGACACCTGGATGGTCGACCATCGCATGGACCCCCGGCCCAACAGGCGGACGACCACGAGCTCGCCCGGTTGAGCCCTGAGCGATGTCCCGTCGTTCGAGGTGGTGAGGAGGAGCGACCGGCCTATTGACGTGGGCGGAGGCCCGCTGGCGACGGTCCCGGGCCCACCGGTGGCGCCGAACGCGGCGGCGAGCACTGCCGCAATGGCCACCGCCGCGGCAACGGCGACGGCCGACCTCTGGATGAACGGCACGTCCACCCCCAGTCCGCGACCGCCCGCTGCGGTCAGAACGGGCCGCGACCACGGTACCGCCAGGCCGGGCGCACCGGCGGCTCACGGGGGCCGGCAGGCGCTCCCGGGTGCTCGTGGCCCCTCGCCCGCGCCCTCTTCTGGGCTCCCGGTAGCGACGGCCAACTGTCAGTTTCGTCCAGGCTCGGGATAGGGCTCCTCGAAGGCGGTCGCCCCGACCGCGATCAGTGCGTCGGTGAGCTCGGTAGGCGGTGGCTCGGTGGGTGGCCTCGGCACCCGGGAGGCCATGATGCCCTCGCGCCGGCGGAGGGCGAACATGCTTTCGCGCCGGCCCGAGTAGGCGGCCGGCTGGCGCAGCATCCACACGATCCCCTCGGCCGCCACCGCCGCCGGCTCCCAGTTGCTGTGGTCCGCCCCAGGGGTGTTGGCCACGAAGCCCTCGGAGGCCACCGGCACATCGATGCGGAAGCAGTTCACCGCGATCCCCGAGCCGGCCAGCTGGGCGGCGGCGTCGACGGTCAGCCGTTCGAGGGCGATCTTCGACATGCCGTAGGCCATGAGGGACGGATAGGGGTGGAGGGCGGCCACCGATGACACGTTGACCACGCTGCCGCCGTCGACGCGCAGATGGGGGGCTGACTCACGCAGGGCGACGAGGGGTGCCCGCAGGTTGACTTGCATGACCAGGTCGTAGCGGTGGAGCGGGATGTCCAGGTCGCCGATGAAGGTGATGGCGGCGTTGTTGACCAGCACGTCGAGCCGTCCGAAGTGATCGACGGTCCGGGCGACCATGGCGACGACGTCCTCGTCCCGGGCGAGGTCGGTGGGGACGGCAAGCGCCCGGGCACCCCGGTGCTCGACGGCGGCCACGGTGTCCTCGAGGGTGCCCGCCGTACGCTGCGGCGCGGCTCGAGTCGACCGGGCGGCGCAGGCTACGTGGCAGCCGGCCTCGGCCAGAGCGACGGCCGTGGCCGCCCCGACGCCGCGGCTGGCCCCGGTGACCAGCGCAACCCTGCCCTCGAGATCGTCCATCGACTCCCCTTCACCGCCATCCATTCCGGCCCCGACCGGATGGGCTGTGCCCCGGCAGCCATCGATGTCGGCGAGCCCAGGCACATTACGTATGCTCAGGGCGTCCGCGCACCACAGAGGCCGATGCGGGCCCGGCGGGGCCCCACCATGACAGGGCGACGCTCGGCCGAAGGTCGGACGCAGCCCTCCTGACGATCCCTGCCCGCCGCCGTAAGAAAGGACGCCATGGCCTGGGACTTCTCGACCGACCCCGAGTTCCAGACGAAGCTTGATTGGGCCCGGGACTTCGTGGCCGATCGGGTGGAGCCGCTCGACCTCTGTTACCCGCACCGGCAGTTCCATCCACTCGACGACGAGCTGCGCCCCATCGTCGACCCCATGAAACAGGAGGTGCGCGACCACGACCTGTGGGCCGCACACCTAGGACCGGAGCTCGGAGGCAAGGGCTACGGGCAGGTCAAGCTCGCCCTCCTCAACGAGATCCTCGGCACTTCCGGCTGGGCCCCCATCGTCTTCGGCACCCAGGCACCCGACACCGGAAACGCCGAAATCATCGCTCACTATGGCACCGACGAGCAGAAGGCTCGCTATCTCCAGCCGCTCCTCGAGGGCGAGGTGTTCTCGAGCTACTCGATGACCGAGCCACAGGCGGGATCGGACCCCAAGCAGTTCACCTGCCGGGCCGTGCGCGACGGCGACGATTGGGTCTTGAGCGGTTGGAAGTTCTTCTCGTCCAACGCCCGGACGTCGGCCTTCCTCATCGTCATGGCCATCACCGATCCCGAGGTGAGCGTCTACCAGGGAGCCTCGATGTTCCTGGTGCCGACGGACACCCCCGGGGTGGACATCGTGCGCAACACCGGGTTGGCCGGCGAGTCCGAGGACGAGGGGATGCACGCACTCATCCACTACGACGACGTCCGGCTGCCGGCCGACAGCCTGCTCGGTGGCGAGGGTCAGGCCTTCGTCATCGCCCAGACCCGCCTGGGTGGCGGTCGGGTTCATCACGCCATGCGGACGGTGGCCGTCTGCCAGCGTGCCCTCGACTTGCTCTGCGAGAGGGTGCTCAGCCGCGAGACACAAGGCAGCCTGTTGGCCCGTAAGGAATTCATGCAGGGCGACATCGCCGACTCCTACGCCGAGGTGCAACAGTTCCGGCTGCTCGTCCTGTACACGGCATGGCAGATCGACAACACCAAGGACTACGCCAAGGTGCGCAAGGACATCGCTGCCATCAAGGCCCTCACACCCAAGGTGGTGCACGACGCGGTGTGGCGCTCGATGCACGCCCACGGTGCGCTGGGCGTCTCCAACGAGATGCCCTTCGCCGGCATGTGGTGGATGGGGCCCATCATGAGCGTCGTCGACGGGCCGACCGAGGTGCACAAGATCACCGTGGCCCGAGAGGTGCTGAAGGGCTACGAGCCGGCGCCGGGCCTATGGCCGACGGCCCACCTCCCGGCCAAGCGCGAGGAGGCCAAGAAGAAGCTGGCCGACTACCTCGAGCACGTGGTGGCCAATTCGTGAGCGGGTCAGGCACCGGCACCGGCGGCACCGGCGCCGACCGGGGCGAGAGCTCGCTCCGCCCGGACCTGCCCAGCGCGCTCGAGCTGGCGCCGCTCGGCGACGGGCGATTCCGGGCGGCGAACGTCGCCACCGGCTTTGGCGGAGTTGTGTTCGGAGGCCAGCTATTGGCTCAGACCATTGTGGCCGCGGCCAGCGCCGATCCCACCAAGGAGGTCAAGTCGGTGCAGACGGTGTTCGCCCGCGGCGCCGACCCCGACCGGCAGCTCGACATCCATGTCGAACCGGTGCACCTCGGCCGTGGCCTCGGCAGCGTCACCGTCACCGTGGCCCAGGGTGACCGAGTGTGCAGCCGGTCGCTCGTCCTGCTGAGCGCGGCGGAGCCCGACCTCATTCGCCACGCCGACTCGGCCCCGGACGTGGACGGCCCGGCCGAGGCTGTCCCGTCTGGATCGGAGGACGGCCCCTGGGAGATCCGCGTGGTCGGCGGCGTCGACATCGGCGACCCCGAGGCGGTGGGGCCGGCCGAGCTGTACGTCTGGAGCAGATTCCGCGCCCCGCAGACGACGGGTGTCCGGGGTCAGGCGCTTCTCGCCTACGCCACCGACGGGTTCCTCATTGGCACGGCCATGAGGCCACACGCCGGTGTCGGCCAGTCCATGGCCCATACGGCCATCTCCACCAGCGTGCTCAGCCACGCCCTGACCTTCCACGAGCCCGTGGACGCCGGGCAGTGGCACCTCCTCGCCCATCGGAGTCCCTATGCCGGCCGCGGCCGCTCCTACGGCAGGGCGGACATCTTCACCGAGGACGGGTGCCTGGTGGCTTCCTTCGTGCAGGACAACATGGTGCGGGCATTCCCCGAGGGCCACCGGCCGGCGGCCGGGTCTCGGGCATCGGCCTGAACCGGCTCAGCTGCCGGCACCGCCCGCCGGAGGACCGCAGGTCGACCGAGTCCTTCGTCGGTGCGTTCCGGGAGACCCAATGGTTCGCCACTCTCTGTAGCGGGTAAGGCACCTTTCGTGAGGTTCACAGGGGCACGAGGCGGGGCCTCCGACAACAGTGCCGCTGGCCAACGGCGATATGGGCCGATTCGAGCCGCCGTTCTGATCGCAGCCTGCTTCGGGGGAGTGCTGGTCGGTCTCGCTGTCTACTCCATGTTCCCCAGAGCGGCCGGGGCTGCGATGGTCCCCACCGCTTCGACTGCGCTCCCCACTGCCTCCGGCGGAATCGGTCGTACCCTGTCCGGTCTCGGCGCACTGGGTGATCCGTCGGCTGCGACCGGGACACCCACGCCTCCCGCTCCGGGTCCGACCACCGGTCGGGCTTCCAGGTCGGTGGCGAAGGCCATCTCGGATGCCATTGCCCCCGCTAATGGGACGCTGCCCCCCATCGTCGCCAGTTTGGCCAGCAGGTCAGTGACCATGGGCTCCGGAGCTCTCTTTTCCGTCGGCAGCTCGGTTGATCCGACCCCTCAGCGCCCGGCGACTCCAACGCTGCACGCAATCTCGGACAGCGCCGGCGGTCTTCGGAGTTCTCCGTCTGTGCGCTGGGCGGGCCCGAGCGACCCTTGGTCCAGTGCGGCGAGCCCGGCCGTCGCGGTACACGGCTCCCGTGGGCCGCACTGGACAGGCTGGCGATCCCACCCCGGGCCTCGCCGCCCGGCTCCGGCATCGCCTCCGGGCCCGCTGCCCTTGGTTCCGGACCTGCCAGCAACCGGCGGTAACGATGTGGGCCTTGTTCTCACTCAGGGATCCGGTGCCCAGGCCGGTCATCCCTCGAGGGCGCCGCCGCTGCCGGCGCCCGACGCCTGGGTCCGGTCACGTGAGCTGCTCGGGGGTCCGGGCATCCTCATGGTCTCTTCGTTGTCTCCTCCTGGCTAGCGATGCGGCGAAGTCAGCACGCGGCTCACCGCCGCACCATTCGTCAGAAGTTGCGCACCAACGTGCGCGCCAACCAGGAGGAAAAATTCGATGATCACCATGTCCAAGCGCGCCGCGGCCACGGCCGTGATCGCGTTCATCGCAGGTCTGCTGGGCCTCGGAGCCCTCAGCCTGCTCACCGCCAACGGCCGAGCGCTGGCCAGCACTACCTGCCGGGGTCTGGTCCCCGCGGTCTCACCCGGATCGGCGCCGTCCAACCTGGCCGGCTCGGCTATCGGCCAGCAACCGGTCACGGCCCCGGTGGTGGCGGCCACGTCACCGAGCTTGCCGGTCCTGCAACCCGGCTCACCTTCCGTGGGCCCGTCAGGCTCGGGGTCTTCGGTCAGCGCCAGTGTCCAGGGTCAAGTCCCGGGTACGTCCAGCGGCCAGGGGTCCTCGGTCGGCGCCAGCGGCACCGTCCAGGGTCCAACTCCGAGTAGCTCGAGTGGCCAGGGAACACTGCTTGACGCCATCGCCGACTTGCTGGGCCAAGTCCCGGGTAGCTCGAGCGTCCCGGGAGCGCTCACTGGCGTCATCGCCAGCTTGCTGGGCCAACTCCCCAGTAGCTCGAGCGGCGGAGTCTCGAGCGGCGGTACGTCGAGCGGTCAGGGGACGCTGGTCAACACCAACGCTCCGGTCAACGGCCAAGGCTCGGGTACCTCGAGCGGTCAGGGGACGTTGGTCAACACCAACGCTCCGGTCACCTACCAAGTCCCGGGTACTGCGAGCGGCCAGGGGACGCTGGTCAACACCAACGCACCGGTCAACGGCCAAGGCTCGGGTACTTCGAGCGGCGGTACGTCGAGCGGTCAGGGGACGCTGGTCAACACCAACGCTCCTGTGAACGGCCAACGCCCGGCTAACTCGAGCGGCCCGGGCACGCTGGTCAACACCAACGCCCCGCTAGGCGTGGGCGCCAGTTAGGCCAGCAACCGACCCGTTCGAGCGAGCACGGCGCAACGCAGCTGGCTCGGGTCAGGTCGGTAGGTCCGCCCCGGTTCCGGAGATGGAGCCGGGGCGGACGCCGCCCCTGAGGGGCCAGGGTCGCCGTGCGGCTTTGGGCCGGTGGGTCACTCCCATGGCCTTCCGGGCCGTCCCTCGGCGATGAGGGGTCGGATGCGCTGTTCGAGGAAGTCGATGACCGCGTCGGAGAAGACATCGTTGCGGTCGCCGGCGATCATGTGGGCGGCACCGTCGACATCCACCACCGTCGAGCCCGGGATGCGGGCCAACAGGTCATCGACCCCCTCCTGGCTCACGACGTCGCTCAGGAGCCCTCGGACCAGCAGAGTGGGGACACCAATGTTGTCCATGGCCACATCCAGCAGGCCGAGGAGCCGGTCGGGGACGACCTCAGTTCGTTCCGGCCGAAGGATGAAGGCCGGATCCCAGTGCCAGTACCAGCGGCCGTCGCGCTGGCGGAGCACCTTGCGCAGGCCCTCCGGGTTCACCCGCCTCGGCCGGTGCGGGGTGTAGGCGGCGATGGCATCGGCCGCCTCTTCCAGCGAGCCGAATCCGTCGAGCCCGGAGCGCATGAAGGCGGAGATCCGCTCGATGCCCTCCGGGTTCGTCTTGGCGGTGATGTCCACGAGGACGAGCCCGGCCGACACCGGGCGGTCACTGGTCCCTTCGGCCAGTAGGGCCGACATGCCACCGAGGGAGGCACCCACCAGCACCGGCGGGGCCCCCAGGGCATCGACTACGGCCAGGCAGTCGGCCCCGAAAGCGGTGAACGAATAGTCCCCGTTGGGCGCCCAGTCGCTCTCGCCGTGGCCACGGAGGTCGAGGGTTACCGTCCGCCATCCATGCTCGGCCACCCTGGCCGCGCTCTGACCCCAGGCGAAGCGGGTCTGGCCGCCACCGTGGAGGAAGAGGACCGGCGGGTCGTCCGATTTCCCGTACACGTCGGCCACCAGTCGGACGCCTTCGAAGCCGGCGAAGACGACCCGCTCGGCGACCATGGCCCCATGCTGTCATCGCCCGCGGGTGGCCGGGGCCAGTAGCGGGGGAGAGAGGCCGAAGGGCGCCCGAACGACAGTCCGACGGCGTCCGCCACTTCGAGCAAGGCCGGGCCTCCGGAGCAGGCCAGCCGCAGAGGTCCTCATGAACCCAGCATGAACCGCGTCTGTCGCAGATGTGAACAGACGACTGTGAGGACATCGCCTCAGGAGCCGTTGACAGCCGACCCAGCGGGAACGGAGACGATCATCACGTCCTGGGCGACCTCCCGCATGGCACCATCTCGGCATGCCGATCCTGTTCGTCCGCCATGGTGCGGCCGGTCGCCGCAGCGCCTACAAGGGGGACGATCGAATGCGGCCGCTGTCCAAGCGAGGTGCGGCCCAGGCGCAGGCGCTCGTCCCCATACTGGCGGAGCACCGGCCTCAACGGATCCTGTCCAGCCCCTATGTTCGCTGTTGCGAGACGGTCCAACCCACGGCCGAGGCCCTCGGTCTGCCGGTCGAGTCGATCGAGGAGCTCGCTGAGGGCCACGGCGAGGAGACGCTGCGTCTGATGGAGCGGATGGTCGGCGAGGCGGCTGTCCTCTGTTCCCACGGCGACGTCGCCACCGCCGTTCTGGTAGCGCTGACGGCGGACGCCGCCGACGCCACCGACGGCGCCGACGCCACCGACGCCGGCCATGGACCTCCCCCACGCCGCCTGCAGAAAGGTGAGGTGTGGGTCATCCAGTCGGTTGGCGGCAGGTTGGCCATCACGGCCCATCTCCGCCCGACGACGACCGAGCCCAAGCCGGACGGCTGAGACGGCCATCGCCAATGGTCGGCGGTCGGCACGCGGTCCGCCGATACCCTGGACCGGCCATGGACGACGGCCGGTTCGATCCCAGCGAGGCCACCTCGTTCCATGTGGTGTCCGCCTCGTTCGATGCCGCGACTACGACGGCCACCTTCTCCTATGCCTTCGAGGGCGGACCCGAATTCGTCGAGTCCGTGACCTTCGAGACGCCGGCTCCGACGCCGGTCGACGCCGAGGATCCCCGCCTGACTGGAGCGCTGCGACACCTACACATCGCCGCCGGCACCAGCTACTACAAGGCTGCCGCACCCGACCGGGTGGTGGTCGACGAGGGCTACCTCACCCCGGACGAGGCGGAGTTCCACCGCCACCTCTACGACGATGGGCTCCGGGAGTTCGCGGTGGTCAACCACCTGCCCGTCCCCCGACCAGTGTCCGTCTCGGCCCGTGTGGTTGGGGGTGACCCGCCCATCCGACCAGCAAGGAGCGGAACGCCGAGCGACCGCCGTCCGCGGGTGGTGGTTCCCCTGGGCGGGGGCAAGGACTCCCTCGTCCTGGCCGAGGCCGTCCGACCTCTCGAGCCGCGCCTCTTCGCCGTCAACCCACATCCGCTCGTCGTCGACCTCGCCGGGCAAGCCGGGCTGGAGCTGCTGGTCGCTCGCCGCACGTTGTCACCTGAGCTCCAACGTCTCAATCGGTTCGGGGCGCTCAACGGCCACGTGCCCATCACCGCCATCGTCTCGTTGATCACCGTCCTCGGCGCCTCCATCTACGGCTACGACACCATCGCCATGGCCGTCGAGCGCTCTGCCAGCGAAGAGACGGTGGTGGTCGAGGGCGTGCCCGTCAACCACCAGTACTCGAAGAGCCTGGCCTTCGAGCAGCTGCTGCGCCACCTCATCGGATCGTCGATCGACGCCGATCTCTGCTACGGGTCGGCACTGCGTCCATACTCTGAGCTGGCCATCAGCCGCGCCTTCGCCGGACTCGGGCGTTACCAGGACACCTTCTGCAGTTGCAACGTGGTCTTCCGGCAGTCAGGAGGGGCCTCTGACGGCTGGTGCGGACAATGCGCCAAGTGCCGCTTCGTCGCCCTCATGTTGGCGCCCTTCCTGCCGCGCTCGGCGCTCGTGTCGATCATGGGAGCCGACCTGCTCGACGACGCCGGCCAAATACCGGGCTTCGAGGCGCTCATGAGCCGAGAGGACAAGCCCTTCGAGTGCGTGGGGGAGCGTAGGGAATCGGCGGCCGCCTTCCGGCTGCTGAGCGAGCAGGACGAGTGGCGGGAGACCTCGGTGGTCGCCGCCCTCGGTCCCCGGGCCCAGGCGCTCGTGTCCGACGACGAGGTGGCCGCGCTCCTCGGCTCTGTGACCGAGCTCGCCTTCCCCGAGCCGGGTGTGGCCGCCGCCGTCGAGCGGTTCTTCGACCGGGGGCAACGGTGAACCTCGAGGACCTCTGTACCCGGCGGGTCGCCGTCTGGGGGCTGGGGCAGGAGGGCACGGACCTCGTGGGCCTGCTTCGGGGGCGGGGGGTGCAGCCGCTGCTCGTCGACGACGACCCGGCCGGGGCCTTGTTGCGGGCCGGGACAGCGGCCGGAGGGCGACCGGTGATCGCCCCGGGCGACGTCGACTGGTCGACGGTCGAGGTGGTCGTGCGGGCCCCCGGCGTGAGCCGCTACCGGCCGGAGCTCCGAGCCGCCGAGGCGGCCGGGACGACGGTCACCACCGCCATGGCCGTCTGGCTGGCCGACTTCGCCGACGCCAGCGTGCTCGCCATCACCGGGACCAAAGGCAAGAGCACGACCGCGGCCCTGGCTGGTGCCGTCCTGCGGGCCATGGGTCGCGAGGTCGAGCTGGTCGGGAACATCGGTGTCCCGGTCACCGAGACCTACACCCGACCGCGGGCCGGTGCCTACGTGGTCGAGGTTTCCTCGTATCAGGCCGTCGACGTGACCACCACGCCGCCGGTGTGCGTGCTCACCAGCCTGGCCCCCGACCACCTCGACTGGCACGGTGGGGTCGAGCCTTACTACCGGGACAAGCTGCACCTGCTGGAGGCGGGGCCCGATGGGCCTTCCGGCTCGGTGGCGGTGAACGCGGCCAGCGGAGAGGCTGTCCGACGGACGTCGTCGCACCCCGGCCGCCTGTTGTACGGGCCGACCGGTCGTGTGGTGGCCGACGGCGACGGTGCCGTGTCGGCCGACGGCGTGGTCCTGGTCGAGGCGGGCACGTTAGGGGTGCCCGGCCGTCACAATCTCTGGAACGTCTGCGGTGCCATCTCGGGCGTGCTGCTCCTCGAAGGCCGGCTGCCCCCCGCCGCGGCCGTTGCCGAGGCCGTCGCCGGATTTTCCGGCTTGCCCTCTCGGTGCCAGGTGGTGGGCCAGCGCGACGGGCGGACCCTGGTCGACGACGCCCTGGCATCGAACCCTTTCGCCACCCAGGCCTCCGTCGACGTGTTCTCGGGGCGGGAGCTCGCCGTCATCGCCGGCGGTGCCGACCGCGGGGTGGACATGGGCGGCCTCGCCGCCTCGCTGGCCGGCCGCCATCCGGTGCCCACCGTCGTCGTCGTCGAACCGGGCGGCCACCGCCTGGCCGAGGCGCTGGCCACCGCGCCGGGCGGTGCCGACATCCCCGTTCTGACCGCCGCGTCCCTCGAGGATGCCGTGTCGGCGGCCATCGCCGCCACCGCTCCGGGCGGTGTGATCCTCTTCTCCCCGGCACAGCCCACACCGCCCGGCGAAGGCGACTTCCGCTCCCGGGGCCGTCGCTTCCTCGAGGCCGCCGCCGTCGACCCTCGGTCCTGATTGACAGGCCGGGCCCGGCCGGGAGAGCGTGGACCTGTAGCCGGCGACGAGCGGGGAGCTCGTGGATCCATGACCGCGGTCACCATCATCGACGAAGCACCCACGACGGTCGACGCCGTGGTCGACGACGAAGGCGTCACGTTCCACCTCGGCTCGTCGCAATTGGAGGCCGCCCTCGGTTGGACGCTCACGACACGTGGCCTGTGCCGGGGTGACGCCTGCGTGCCCCTGTCACGGGCGGCCGCCGCCGGCCGAGACGCTGACCATGAGGACCAGATCGACCTGACCGAGGTGGCCACCGCGCTGCGGCGCCTTCTCGTCGTCGATCCCGAGGCGAGGATCGCGGCCCTGGCTCGTCCATCCGAGGCGCGGCGACGCGTGCTCCGTGACCTGGTCGCCCCCGACCTCGAGCTGCCCGGTCTCGACGGCCGCACGCACCGGCTCGACGAATGGCACGGGCACAAACGCCTGCTCGTCGCCTTCGCCAGCTGGTGTGGGTGCCGCTACGACCTGCCCGGATGGCAGGCCCTGCACGACGAGCTCCGACCGTCGGGCTTCACCGCGGTAGCCGTCGCCCTCGACGACGATCCTGACGCCGTGCGACCCTTTGCCGAGGGTCTGACCATGCCCGTGCTCTACGACCCGGGTCGGGCCCTCCCCGAGCTGTTCGCCATCTCCAATGTGCCCACCGTGGTCTGGATCGACGGGGACGGACGCATCGTCCGGCCGGCGGGCGCGGCCCACGGCACCGACCTCTTCGCCGATTTCACGGGCATCGAGGCGGGACCGCATCTCGAGGCGGTGCGCCGCTGGGTGATCGAGGGAAGGGCGCCCATGACCGCCGAGGACGCCGCCGCGGTGGTGGCCGATCTCTCGGAGGACGAAGTCCGGGCCCGCCTCCATTTTCGGATCGCTGCCTTCGCCCGTGGTCGTGGTGACGAGGTCACCACCCGCCGCCACGTGGACCTGGCCGCCGAGCTGGCGCCCGACGATCTCGCCGTGTGGAGGGCGGCCATGCCCCTCGTGGGGGAGGACCCCTTCGGCGACGATTTCCTCGAGCGGTACGAGGCCTGGCGGGCGAGGGGGAGCCCGGCCCATGGGCTGCCGCCGATGGTCAGTCCGGCCGGATCCTGACGACGGCAAAAGGTGCAACAGGGCGGTTCAAGCTGCCTCGAGGCGGAGGGTGACGATCTCGAAGGGGTGGAGCTCGAGGCGGACAGACGCGCCGTTGACCTCGACGGGTCCGAGCTCACGCTCGAGGAGGTCGGTGCGGGTCGCCCTGCCGATGCAGTGCGGAGCGGTGACCGTCACCGGGCCGCGCCCGCCCCACGCCTCGTAGAGACGCAGGATCAGCGCGCCGGAGCCGTCGTCGGCCGACTTCACGACCTCGACACAGACGTTGGGCGCGTCGACGGTGACGAACGACCCCTCGGCCGGCCGGGTGCCGTCGTGTGGAGTGGTCGGCACCGCTCGCAAGGGAACGTTGAACCGGTACCCCTCGTCGATGACGCCGGCGGCTCGCAGGTCGCCCACGTGGGGGAGCAGCCCGTAGGCGAAGCGGTGGGTGCCACGGTCGGCTTCCGGATCGGGCCAGGTCGGGCTGCGTAGCAATGAGAGCCGTATGCCCGCCTTGGTGACGTCGTAGCCGTACTTACAGTCGTTCAGCAGGGCGACCCCGTAGCCAGCCTCGGACCAGTCGGCCCACTTGTGGGCGCAGACCTCGAACCGGGCCGCCTCCCAGCTGGTGTTGACATGGATGGGCCGCTCCACGTGGCCGTACTGGATCTCATAAGACGCCCGCGGGCTGTGCACGGCCACCGGGAAGGCCACCTTGAGGAGACGGTTTCGCTCCTGCCAGTCGACCTCGTTGTCCACGCGGATGACCGGCGATCCGGCCAGAAGGCTCACTGTCTGGGTGATCGACGACCTCCCGAACGACCGACGGATGCGCAGGGCGGCTCGCACGGGCCCGGACTCGGTGACCTCGACGGCGTCGACGTCGGTCAGGTCCTCCGTGCGCCGGCGGTAGGTGGCGTCGATGTCCCAGGCGTCGAAGTAGTTGGGGTAGTCGGGATGTAGCTGCAGCAGGTTGCCGCGTTCCCCGTCGGCCAGCACCTGCCGGCCGACCCGCTCGTCGACGATCGACGAGAGGAGCCCGTTGTCGTCGAGCTCGACTCGGAGAATGCCGTTGGCCAGGTGCCTCGGACCGGCCTCGGCCGGGACCAGCCCGTCGGTGGGCTCGCCGGCCACCAGGTCGTAGGTTCGATAGCCGAAGGCGGGCACCCGAGCCCGGAAGACGGCCCGCCCGCCCCCGACGGGCTGGAGTGGGACGGCGTGGCTACCGGGGGCCCGGGCCACGGTGGCATCGGCCGGCAGGTCGACCTCGACCAGGTCGTCGCGCTCCCGTGAGAGCGAGTTCCACACGGCCACGGGGTGGGCCAGGCCGGCGGTGTCGACCGAGTCGGACAGCCCGGTGAGCGAGGCGATGGCGATCTCCTCGGCCGTCCGGCGCACCTCGGCCAGCTCGGCTCGCGTGTCCTCGTAGACCCAGTGGATTCCCGACCCGGGGATGATGTCGTGGAACTGGTTTATGAGCAGCGTCCGCCACGCCGCATCGAGTCGGTCGCCGGCGGCTGGCCCGGAGGCGAGCGTCGACCACGCCTCCGCGTCGCGCAGGGCGAGCTCGCCCCGCCGGTTGCCGAGCTTGGTCGCCGCCTGGGTCGTGTAGGTCCCCCGATGGTGCTCGAGGTAGAGCTCACCCACCCAGACGGCCGGTTCGGTGATCTCCTCCTCCACCTTGTCGAAGAAGGCCCGCGGCCCTTCCATGGTGAGCCGAGGCAGTCCGTCCGAGTCCGAGAGCCGGCGGGCGGACTCGAGCATGGTGTCGGTGGGGCCGCCGCCTCCGTCGCCGTAGCCGAAGAGATAGAGGGAGCGGTTCACGTGCTCGTGGTCGCGGAAGTTGGCCACCCCGAGACGCAGCTCGTGGGCGGTCACCGCCCCGCCGTAGGTGTCGGCTGGCGGGAAGTGGGTGAGGACCCGCGACCCGTCGATTCCTTCCCACAAGAACGTGTGGTGGGGCATGTCGTTGTATTGGTTCCAGGACAGCTTCTGGGTCAGGAACCGCCGGGCCCCGCCGAGCCGCATGATCTGGGGCAGCGCCGCCGAGTACCCGAAGACGTCGGGCAGCCAGACGTCGTCCGTCTCCACGCCGAGCTCGTCGAGGAAGAACCGCTTGCCGAAGACGATCTGGCGCACCAGGGACTCGCCCGACGGGATGTTGCAGTCCGCCTCCACCCACATGCTGCCGGTGGGCTCGATGCGGCCCTCGGCCACCCGCTTGCGGATGCGCTCGAAGAGCTCTGGGTAGTGGTCGCGCATCCAGGCCAGGTGTTGCGCTTGGGAGATGACGAACCGGAACTCGGGATAGTGGTCCATGAGGTCGCACACCGTGGCAAAGGTGCGGGCCGCCTTGCGCACGGTCTCGCGCACCGGCCAGAGCCAGGCCGTGTCCAAGTGGGCATGTCCCACCGCGCTGACGTGGTGGGCGGAGGGCGAGGCCGGTTCCTCGAGCAATGACCGCACCAGTGGGGCTGCCTCGCGCCAGCTCATTCCCAACTCCGGGCGGTCGATGCGGTCGACCGCCCGCTCGAGCCCGGCGAGCAGGCGGGCCCGGCGAGCCTCGCCTTCGGGCAGTTCGTAGAGCAACTCGACCGCCACCCGGAAGTCGTTGTAGAAGTCCTCGAATGCCGGGTCGACGACGTGGAGGTCGGCCTTGGCCAGGGTGAACAGGGGCGGGCCATGGGGCTCGGCCATGAGCAGCGGCCAGGGGTCGGCCCCGAAGGGGGACGGCGGGTTGGCCGCCGCCTCGACGTAGTACTCGATCTCCTCGCCACCCACGGCCGAGCCAGTGAGCCGATGATGCCGGTGGTTGGGCGATAGCCCCTGGACGGGGACGCCGTCGCCGTAGAGGAGGGCCTCGGCGCCGAAGCCGGTCTCGCCGGCATTGCCGATGGCGAACCCGAGATGCACCTCCTTTTTGGCCCACTCGTCCGGGATGCGACCGCGCAGCCGGAACCATGTCGTGTCCCAGGCCGGCCCCCAGGCGTCCCCGACCGCGAACGGCTCGAAGGAGGCAGAGGTGGCCACGTGGTAGGGCACCGGCTCGCCGTGCACGTGGTAGGCGGCCACGTCGAGTAACGCGCTCGGCCCCCTGCGGGCGGGCCGCAGGAAATCGGTGAAGACCCGGACGATGCGACCGACCCGCAACGAGTCGGACTTGGCCATGGGCGGCGAGTATACGAGCGGGCCCGTCGAACGGGCCGGGGCGGACAGGTGACCGACGGGCGGGTTAGGGTGCCCGGGCGGTGGTCCTCGGGCGTACGTTCGACCACCTCAGCGTCAAACTGGACAAGGTCGGACAGGGTCGGACAGGGTCGGACAGGGTCGGAGAGAGGGAGCAGCAGTGGCAGACGACGTTCTGGACAAGATCATCGGCCGGCCGACGGGCACGACGGTCGTGACCGTCGAACGTGGCCACATCGCCGTCTTCGCCGACGCCGTGTTGGACCGAAGCCCGATCTACCGCGACCCTCGAGCCGCGGCCGAGGCGGGGCTGCCCGGCATCCCGGCGCCGCCGACCTACCCCGGAGTGATGAACAACTTCGGCGCCTATCCCGAGCTCCAGCCGGCGGGTTCCGACCCGAGCGACAATCCCATGGCCGAGGTGCTCGGCCCGCTCATGGCCGGTGGCGGGATCATCCTCCACGGTGAGCAGGAGTTCACCTACGAACGGCCGGTGTTGGCCGGCGACGTGCTGGTGGGCGAAGGCAAGGTGGTCGACGCCTATCGAAAGGAGTCGAAGGGGCGCACCATGACCTTCGTGGTGATGGAGACAGTCTGGAGCGAGCGCGAGACGGGCACGCCCGTGTGCACGTCGCGGATGAACATCATCCACCGGAGCTGATGGCGAAAGCGGCGGACGCCGGCGCCGCCCCACCGTTGCTCCGGCGGGTCGAGGACGGGGTCGCCTGGCTCATCCTCAACCGGCCCGAGGCCGGCAACGCGCTGACGACGGCCATGCGCGACGAGCTTGCCGAATGGTTCGAGGCCGTCTCCGACGACCTGCGCGTGCGGGCGGTGGTGCTGACCGGGACCGGCGAGAAAGGCTTCTGCACAGGGGCCGACCTCCGCCCACAACCGAGCGACGAGGAGCGCCCCGAAGGTGCGCCGGCCCGGACGGTCGGAGAAGCCGCCAGCATGATCCGCCAGGGCTGGCAGCGACTGGTGGCCTCGGTGCTCGACTGCGAGAAGCCGGTCATCGCCGCCGTCAACGCCACCGCCGCCGGGGGTGGGCTGCATCTGGCCATGGCCTGTGACCTCGTGTTGGCGGCCGAGGAAGCCACTTTCCTCGCCGTCTTCGTGCGGCGGGGCATCGGGCCCGACGCCGGCGGCGCCTACCTGCTGCCGAGGCTCATCGGGCCCCAGCGGGCCAAGGAGCTCTTCTTCTTCGGGGACGAAGTGCCGGCCCGGGAGGCCGAGCGGATGGGCTTGGTCAACCGGGTCGTCCCGCGCCACGACCTCGAGCGGCTGGCGGCCGAGTGGGCCGCCAGGTTGGCGTCCGGTCCCACCAAGGCCATCGCCATGGCCAAGCACCTGACCAACCGGTCGCTCGAGTCCGACCGGGCCAGCGCCTTCTGGGACGAGGCGGCCGCCCAGGAGCTGATCGTCGGCACCGAGGACTGCCGCGAGGGCCTTACCGCTTTCGCCGAGCGGCGATCGCCGACCTTCAAAGGGTGGTGAGCGGTGCACGCAGGGCTGAGGGAGACGCGGTCAATGACGGTAGGGTTGAACGGCGTCGGATGAGAAAGGGTTGACCGATGGGTGACGCGGTGCGGTACTTCGAGGACATCAAGGAGGGCGAGGAGGCGCCGGTGCGCAGCCACGTGCTCGATCGCACGGACCTCGTGCGCTACGCAGGGGCGTCCTACGACTTCAACCCCATGCATCACGACGAGGTGAAGGCCAAGGCGGCCGGCCAGCCCAGCGTGTTCGGGCACGGCATGTTCTCGATGGGGTTCCTGGGCACGGCCATCACCGATTTCGTCGGCATCGGCAACGTGCGCCGCTACCAAGTTCGCTTTGCCAAGCAGACCTGGCCGGACGAGAAGCTCTCCACCAAGATCGTGGTCACCGGCAAGCGCACCGACGGCGGCGACTACCTCGTCGACCTCGACGTGCGCCTGGTCAACGACGACGGCGAGGAGAAGGTGGTCGGCTCGGCCACCGCCGCGGTGCCGAGCCGGGGCTGACACCGCCCATCCGGACCGCGTCCTCGGGCCGGCCGACCCGGCTCTCCTCAGCTGATTCAGCTGATGGCGAAGGGGGGCACCCCCGAGGAGGCGTTCTTGAACAGCTCTCCCTTGGCCTTGGCCAGCTCCTCCGGCGACCACATCGACTCGCGATGGAGCTCACCGACGGCGTGGAAGCCGCCCATGGCCCAGATGTCCCCGCCGTAGACGACGAAGATCTGTCCGGAGATGTCGGACGCCTCCGGGGTGGCGAGGAAGGTGACGAGCTCGGCCACGTTCTTCGGGTCGAACTTGTCGAACCCGTCGCCCTGCTGAACCATCCCGCCGAAGAGATCCTCGGTCATGCGGGTGCGAGCCCGGGGTGCGATGGCGTTGACGGTGACGCCGTAGCGCTCCAGCTCGCGGGCGAGGACCCAGGTGAGCGAGACGATGCCACCCTTGGCCGCCCCGTAGTTGGCCTGGCCGGCGTTGCCGAACAGGCCGGCTTCCGACGAGGTGTTGATGACGCGTCCGTAGACGTCCTCGCCGGCCTTCGATCGGTTCCGCCAGTAGACAGCCGCGTGGTGGGCGGGGGCGAAGTGGCCCTTCAGGTGGACACGAATGACGTCGTCCCAGTCCGACTCGTCCATGTTGAAGCTCATCTTGTCCCGGAGGATGCCGGCGTTGTTGACCAGGATGTCGAGCTGGCCGAAGGTGTCGACCGCTTGATCGATCAGGTCCTTGGCGCCCTTCCAAGAGCTCACGTCGGAGGAGTTGACCGCCGCGTCGCTGCCGCCCGACTTGATGAGGTCGGCGACCTCCTCGGCCGGGTGCTTGTCGCCGCCCTCGCCGGTCACCGCCGCCCCCACGTCGTTCACGACAACCTTCGCGCCCTCGGAGGCCAAGAGCAGGGCCTCCTCGCGGCCGATGCCCCGACCCGCCCCGGTCACGATGGCCACCTTGCCGTCGAGCATTCCCATGGTTCCTCCCGTTCTCGTGCGTCCTCAGCCGTGGCCCCGTCCCGACCCCGGCAGAACGGGAAGCATGGCCGATCAGCGGAGAGGGCGGCAAGATGGCGCCCGTCGTCAGATCCAAGGAAGCTGGGCCGGTGAGCGTGAAGGTCGTCCTTTTAGGCACGGGCAATCCCCTGCCCGACGCCGGTCGGGCCGGCCCGTCGACCCTCGTGCGAGCCGGCGAGCGTGTCTTCGTGGTCGACGCCGGACGGGGGGTGTGCATGCGGATGGTGGCTGCCGGCGTCCTCCCCTTCATGTGCGACGCCATCCTGCTGACCCATCTCCACAGCGATCACATCTGCGACTTGGGTGACATCGTGACCACCCAGTGGGTCATGAGCCCGCAGGCCCGGCCGCTCGAGGTGGTCGGCCCGCCCCGCACCGCGGAAGTGGTGGATGGGGTGCTCGCCTCGCTGGCCCCCGACATCGGCTACCGGCTGGCCCACCACGCCGACCTCACCTGGGAGCCGCAGGTCTCGGTGCGCGAGGCGTCCCCCGGCACCATCTGGGACGACGGCTCGGTCCGGGTGATCGCCGCCGCCACCGACCACCGGCCGGTCGAGCCGACCTTGGCCTACCGCTTCGAGCACGATGGCACCTCGGCGGTGGTGGCCGGTGACACAGTGCCGTGTTCCGGCCTCGACGAGCTCTGTCGGGGTGCCGACCTCTACGTGCAGACCGTCTTGCGCGACGACCTGGTTTCGATGGTCCCGATGCAGCGGTTCCGCGACACCATCGACTACCACTCAACCGTCGAGCAGGCGGGCATGACCGCGGCCAAGGCCGGGGTCCGCACCCTCGTGCTCACCCATCAGGTCCCGACGCCAGCTCCCGGCTCGGCGGAGGAGTGGACGGCCATGGCCCGTCGCCACTTCGACGGTGAGGTCGTCTTCGGGGAGGACCTCTTGGAGCTCGGAGAAGTCTGAGCCGCTCGCACCGGCCGCCACCGGCCAGGCTTACGAGGCGCTACGAGGGGCTACGAGGCGCTACGAGGCGCTGAGGCCGGGGTCGGGCAGTGTGAAGTTGAGGGTGCTCCCGTAGGGGCCGCTCTGGGTCTCCGTCACCTGGGTGAACCGGCCGCTCACCGGATCCGACAGGGCGATGGTGGTCGGGTACGGGGTCACGGTGCCCTGGGCGCAGTTGGGATCACAGCTTTCGTAGCCCCAGCTGCCGTGACCCACTGCCGACTGGCTGGTCCAGGACGTCCAGGTGAGCCCGGAGACGATGTTGCCGGCGTCGCCGGAGAAGTAGACGATGGTCGGCTCGGTCCCCGTCCAGCTTCCGAACGTGGCCGTGGGAACGGTCGTCGAGGCGGATCCACTGGGTGACGCGGCGGTCGTGGTCGTGGTGGCCGCGGCCGTCGTCGACGAGGTCGTCGAGGCGGCAGCCCTGGACGGCGTGGCCGTCGTGGTTGTCGTCGCAGGCTTCTTCGCAGGCGGACTGGCCGTCGAGGATCCGCAGGCGGCCAACACGGCGGCACTCGAGAGGGCGACGCAGGCGACGACGGCGCGCCGGGATCTCCGCCCCCGGGAGCTCATGTGCACCGGCACACTGTGACATCGATGACACCGGCGCGGGTGGCACCGGACGGCCGAGCCGGACGGCCGTGGTCAGGCCGGCGCGGCCACCTCGAGCGCGCTGGCTTCCTCGAGCACCTCGTCGGCGAACCGGCGCAGCCCGTCGATGGTCTCGCTGCCTCGCTTCCACGGCCGCACCAGGGCACGACCCACACCGGCCGCCGCCGCGCCCCGAAGCGTGTCGAGTTCGGCGTCGATGCCCATGGTGATCTCGGTAACCCCCGGGCGTCCGGCCGTCTCCCGGAGGACGGCGATCCGGGCAGCGTCGGCCGGGATCTCCTCCACCGAGTGGTTCATGGGGATCCACCCATCGCCGACGGTTGCCGCCCGGCGCAGGGCAGCTGAGCCGTCCCCGCCGATGTGGATCGGCGGCCAGGGCTTCTGGACCGGCTTGGGCTCGAAGGCGACAGCAGAGAAGTCGAAGAACTCGCCGTGGTGCTCGATGACCGGCTGGCTCCACAACTGCTGGCAGACGGCGATGGCCTCGTCGACCCGGCGACCGCGGGTGGAGAAGTCAAGGCCCACCGCTTCCCACTCGGCCGCCAGCCAGCTGGCGCCGACGCCGAACATGGCCCGGCCGCCAGAGACGATGTCGAGGGTGGTCACGGCCCGTGCCGTGGCGAAGGGGTGGCGCAGTCCGATGTTGAACACGTGGGTGCTGAAGCGGATCTGCTGCGTGCGACCGGCCAGAAAAGACAGGAAGGCGAAGGCGTCATGCACCGGCACCTCCGGTGGGACCGGAGGGTGGTCGACGCCGGCGTAAGGGCTGCCCTCGGTGGCCACCGGCAGGACCAGGTGCTCGGGCAGCCACACGGACTCGAAGCCCAACCGGTCGGCCTCCTCGGTGACCTCGGCCCAGCGGTCGGGCCGCACCGTGCCGAGGGCGATGCCGATCTTCATGCGATGGGTGGCGTGGTTCGGAGGCGGGGCACGGGCGTGGACACTATCGACCGGGCCGGTTACTGGGCGGAGATGGCGTCCTGGGCCTCGACCTCGGGGTCGACCCAGACGGCTCCGTCGACCTCGATGGTCGCCTCCAAGATCCGTCCGGTGAAGGCGAAACGCCCGCGGTGGCGGTAGGCGTCGGAGACCGGCAGCCCGTTGCCGTAGCCGCAGGTCGTTCCGGCCCCGGTGAGCGAGAAGCGGGTGATGGTGAAGGGGGCGATCTCGAGGCGCCCGGCCTCGGCCCCGTCGACCAGCAGGTGGCCGACGCCGCGGTGGTCGCCGGTGCGCTCGAAGTGGAGGACGACCTGGTGGCGGCCGGGCTCGAGAGGCTGGTCGGCGACGACGCGGTCTTCTCGCAGCGAGACGAAGTTGTGGGCGTAGGCGGGCCGGCCCTCCAGCACGAAGAGCGACCAGCCGCCGAGACCGGATCCTTGGGCGAGCAGCACCCCTTCCGCCGCCGGCACCGACGATGTGTCCGAGGACGTGGCCGGGACCTCGAGGTCGACGGCGATCCGATGGCTGCGGTTTCGGAGGTTGGCCCCGACAACCTCGGGCACCGGTGCCGCACCCGGGCGGTAGGCGTAGCGGTGGCGGGGCGGGACGAGGATGGGCTTGTCCATGACGAACTCGGAGAAGGCCCGGTTGTCGAGGGGCAGGACACCGTTGGCCCCCGCCTCGGCCCACCAACGCTCGACCAAGTGGCCGAGACGTTCTGGCTCCGCCGCGGCCAGGTCGTGGCATTCACTCGGATCGGCGTCCACGTGGTACAGCTCCCAGGCATCGTCATCGAAGGGGGTGGAGGTGTCCTGGATGGGGTGGTAGGTCACCGCCTTCCAGCCGTCCTCGTAGAGGGCGCGGCACCCGAGCATCTCGTAGTACTGGACGCGGTGGCGTCCGAGCCCATCGGGCTCGGTGAAGGTGTAGGCGAAGGACGTCCCGTCCATGGCCGACTGGGTCACACCGGCGATGGCTTCCGGCGCCGGGACACCGAGCACCTCGAGGAGCGTCGGGGTCACGTCGACGGCGTGCACGTACTGACGCCGCCACCGGTCACCGGTAGGGATGCCCGACGGCCAGTGGACGATGAGCGGGTCGGCCACGCCGCCCTCGTGGACCTCGCGCTTCCACCGGCGGAAGGGAGTGTTGCCGGCCACGGTCCAGCCCCACGGGTAGTTGTTGTGGCAGCGGGGGCCGCCGATCTCGTCGATGCGCTCGAGTGCCTCTTCCACCGTCCGGGGCGCGCCGTTCCACACCCGTAGGTCGTTGACCGATCCGGTGGGGCCGCCCTCGGAGCTGGCACCGTTGTCCGACAGCACCAACACCACCGTGTTGTCGAGCTCGCCGCTCTCCCGGAGGAAGTCGAAGAGCCGGCCGAGATGATGGTCGGTGTGGCTGAGGAAGCCGGCGAAGGCCTCCATGTAGCGGGCATAGAGGCGTCGTTCGTCGGCCGACAGATCGTCCCAGGCCGGCACCCAGTCCGGTCGGGGTGAGAGCTCGGTGCCGGCCCGGAGCACGCTGGCCTCGGTCTGGCGCCGGAGCGTCCTCGTGCGCCAGGCGTCCCAGCCTCCGTCGAAGGCGCCGCGGTAGCGATCGATCCACGGTGCCGGGGCTTGGTGGGGTGAGTGGCACGCTCCCGTGGCCAGGTAGAGGAAGAACGGCTTGTCCGGGTCGACCACCCGAACGTCGGTGATGCACCCGATGGCCTGATCGACGAGGTCCTCGGTCAGGTGGTAGCCCTCCTCTGGCGTGCGCGGTGGGGCGATGGGATGGTTGTCGCAGTAGAGCGCGGGCACGAACTGGTGGGTCTCACCACCGTGGTACCCGTAGAAGCGCTCGAACCCCCGGCCGAGGGGCCAGTTGGTGCGAGGGGCGGCCGCATGGGCCTCGTCCTCGGGGGCGAGGTGCCATTTCCCGATGGCGAAGGTGGCGTAGCCGTGGGGGAGGAGCATCTCGGACAGGAAGCCGTTGGCCCGGGGGATGGTGGCGTCATACCCCGGGAATCCCGTGGCCAGTTCGATGATCCGTCCCATCCCGTTGCGGTGATGGTTGCGCCCGGTAAGGAGACAGGCGCGTGTCGGAGAGCAGAGGGCGGTGGTGTGGAAGTTGGTGAAGGTGAGCCCGTCGCCGGCCAGGCTGTCGAGGACCGGGGTCTCGATGTCCGATCCGTAGCAGCCCAGCTGGGCGAAGCCCACGTCGTCGAGCACGACCATCACGACGTTGGGCGCTCCGGATCGCGCCCGGGGCCGAGGTGCCCACCAGGGGACCGACGAGGTGAAGTCCTCGCCGATGACTCCCTCGAATTGTCCGGGCTCCATGCGTCAGACAGCGGCGGTCGGGGCCGGCATCCGCGGCATCATAGGACCGGCCCATCGGCGCTGACGCCGGCGTCGGGCCCGCCACGACGGGCGGGTTACCATCGTCGGGCTCGCCGGCCCGACGGTCGTGCGGCGGACGGAGGAGCGTTCGAATGGGTGATGCCGGTGAGCCGCCGAGCGGAACCGGCCGCATCCGCGCCCGGGCAGCCGAGCTCGGGCTCGTCCTCCACGGACCGCACCCGCCACACGATCCTCTCGACGCCGTCGTGGTCCACGGTGGCATTGCCCGCACGTCAGGCCAGCTTCCCCGCATCGACGGCGCTCTCACCTGCGTGGGCACGCTCGGACGGGACGTGACCGTCGAGCAGGGCCGGGAGGCGGCCGCCGTCTGCGCTCTCAACGCGCTGTCGGTGCTCGAGGCTGCGCTCGGGTCCCTCGACCGCATCGAGCGGGTGCTGACCGTCACCGGCTTCGTGGCGTCGGACCCCGATTTCCACGAGCAGCCGGCGGTCATCGACGGCGCCAGTGGCGTGCTGGCCGACCTGTTCGGCGCGGCCGGGCGCCATACCCGGTCGGCAGTGGGGGTGGCAGCCCTGCCCCGCGGCGGCGCCGTCGAGATCGAGGTGACCGTGGCCCTCTCCGAGGGAGATACGAAAGGTGGCGAGTCGTGATGGTCAGTCGTAGGCCCCCACTGTCGGAGGCAAGGCGGTGAGCGACCGACCGACGCACGAGATGGCCGCCGAGCTCCTCGCCCTGGGCGCGGCCACACTCGGGGAGTCCGGCGCCCGCCTGTTGCCGCCCCGCATCCGTCCGGCATGGCCCGGCGCCAGGCTCGCCGCCCCGGCTCTGCCCGTGCGCTGCGCCCCCGGCGACAATTTGGCCATCCACGTGGCCGTGGCCACCGCCCCCGCCGGTCATGCGCTGGTCGTCGACGTGGGCGACGTGCCCGACCGCGGCTATTGGGGCGAGGTGCTCACCACCGGCGCTGAAGCGCGGCAACTGGCTGGCCTCGTGATCGATGGCGGGGTCCGGGACGTCGACGCCCTCTGTGGCCACGGCTTCCCCGCCTTCTCGGCCACCGTGGCCCTCCGTGGGGCGACCAAACGGGAACGCGGCTCCGTCGGACTCCCCGTCGAGGTGGCGGGGACGACCGTTGCCCCCGGCGACTGGGTGGTGGGTGACGTCGACGGTGTGGTCATCGTGCCCGGCGAGTCCCTCGACGACGTGCTGACCGCCGGCCAGGCCCGGGCCGGCAAGGAGGCCGGTTACTTCGAGGCGCTGCGGGGTGGGACCACCACCGTCGAGTTGCTGGGCCTCGATGTTGGCGGGATCGAGGTTCGAGAGGGTCAGTAGCCGCGCCCGATTGAGGCACGAGGCCCGTGGCGACGGCACCACGGCACGATCCCGTGACCCGGGATGCGAAGGACCGGTGGCACAATCGAGCCGATGCCATCCGCCGAGCCCGCCTTTGCCACCGATCCCAACACCGCGCACTATTACCACCGCCGAGCGCCGGACTACGACGATTGGTACAGGGGCGACGGCCGGTATGTCGAGACGGACCGACCGGGTTGGCACGAGGAGGTGGCCACGCTGGTCGAGCTGGTGCAGGCGTTGCCACCGGTTCGAACCCTCGACATCGCCTGTGGGACAGGTTTCCTCACGCGCCATCTGCGAGGATTCGTGATCGGTCTCGATCAGAGTGCGGCCATGGTGAACCTGGCTCAGTCGCGACTTCCCGATGGACTGGTCATCATGGGCGACGCCCTCCAGGTCAACGTGGCCGACCATTCCTTTGACCGCGTGTTCACCGGCCACTTCTACGGTCATCTCCCACCTGAGGAGCGGGCGGTCTTTCTGACCGAGGCGCGTCGGCTGGCTGACGAGCTGGTGGTCGTCGATTCGGCTCTCCGCCCGGGGGTCGAGAGCGATCGCTGGCAGGAGCGGGAGCTGGCCGACGGCTCTCGCCACCAGATCTACAAGCGGTACCTGTCCGGGGACCAACTCGCCTCTGAGATTGGCGGCGGGCAGGTCCTCATGGATGGGAAATGGTTTGTCGCAGCCCGGATGGCGTGGAAGACCGAGGGCTAAGCCCGACTGACCCGTGGGTGTGGGTGCGGCCGACGACGGACGGGTGAGACTGTGACCGTGGACCCGTTCTCGCCCGATGCCGTGCGGGCCGCCTACGACGCGGTGGCCGAGGATTACGAGGGGGCCTTCGGTGACGACCTGGCCCACCTCCCGCTCGACCGGGCCATGCTCGAGGCTGCTGCCGACACGGTGGCACCGGGTGGTATCGCCCTCGACCTCGGGTGCGGGACCGGGGTGGCCGGGGTGCGGGTCGCCGATCGGGGTGTGGCGACCATCGGTGTCGACCTCTCGGCCGGGATGCTGGGCGTGGCCCGGGCGCGACGCCAGTTGCCGGTGGCCCAGGCCGACATGCGCCAACTGCCCTTCGGAGCCGGCGCCATGGCCCTGGTCGTTGCCTTCTACTCGATCCAGCACATCCCCCGACGTGAGGTGGCCGGCGCGCTGTCCGAGGTGGCGAGAGTGCTGCGGCCCGGTGGGAGGTTGCTATTGGCCACCCACCTCGGTGCGGGTGACGTGGTGAGCGAAGAGTTCCTCGGCCACGACATCGAACCGGTCGGGGGCGCCCTGTACTCGGGCTCGGACATCACCGATGAGCTGGTGGTCGCCGGTTTCACGGTCGAGAGGGCGGAGGAACGAGCGCACCTGGCCCATGAGCACCCTTCGCAACGCATCTACCTGCTCGCTCGCCGCTCGGCCTGACCCCGGCGGGCGTCGAGCGCTGGTCAGGCGGTGACGGTGTGGCGTGGCACCCGCCCGGCCAATACGTCGCAGATGGCCTCGGCGGCCATGATTGCCATGGCGCCGCGGGTGCGGGTGGTGGCGCTGCCGATGTGGGGGAGCAGCACCGTCCTGGGCGCGGCCAAGAGGGCGGGGTCGATGGCGGGCTCCTGCGAGTAGACGTCGAGGCCGGCAGCGTGCAGTTGACCGCGATCGAGGGCGCGGGCCAGGGCCACTTCGTCGACCACCGCGCCCCGGGCCGTGTTGACGAGCACGGCGGTGGGCTTCATGGCGGCGAGCTCGGCTTCTCCAATCAGGTGGTGGGTGGCCGGGCTGAGGGGCACGTGCAGGCTCACCGTGTCCGCCCGGGCCAGCAGCTCGGCCAGGGTGGCGACGTAGCCGGGGACACCGGTGTCGCTGCGGGTGTGGTGGATGACCTCCATGCCGAATCCCCCGGCCCTTCGGGCCACAGCCTGGGCGATGCGGCCATAGCCGACCAGTCCGAGACAGGTGCCCCAGACGTCGCTGCCTAGATGGTCGGAGATGCCCCATCCTTGCCACGTGCCCGCCCGCAGGTCGCGCTCGGCGTCGGTGGAGAGTCGGTTGGCGGCCAGGATGAGCAGGAAGGCGAGGTCGGCGGTGGACTCGTCGAGGACTCCGGGGGTGTTGCACACGGTGATGCCGAGGACGGTGGCCTCGGCCACGTCGACCTTGTCGTAACCGACGGCGGCCAGGCTGACCACCCGCAGCCGGCCAGAGGCGCCGGCCTGTAGCACGTGGCCGTCGACCCGGTCGGTGAGCAGGCAGAGGATGCCGTCGACCTCCGGTGCCCAGTCGGCCAGCTCCCGTCCGTCCGCCTCGACCAGATCGTGACCGGCCGCGATCAGCGGGTCGGTTCCGCCGGCGGGCAGCGGGTGGGTGACGAGGACCCGACCCACTCAGTGGGTGGTGTAGTCGATGGGGCCGGCCCCCGGGGTGCCGATGGCGAAGCAGAAGCAGCGGATGGGCGCCGTCTCGCTCACCGGACGCAGGCTGTGGGTCACATCGGGCGGTATGTACACGAGGTCGCCTTGGGCGATGGGCCGCTCCTCGTCGCCGATGATCATGGTGCCCCGACCGGTCAGCACGTAATAGAACTCGTGGGTCGGATGCGAATGGGGGAAGACCTCTCCGCCCCCCGGCACCTCGAACTCGTTGACCAGCTCGAGGTACCCGCCCTGTGTCTTCTCCAGCATCTCGCGGGGATTGACCATCCACCACACGGGCACGGTGCCGTTGTGCTCCACGACGGGAGCGGCATCGGTCACGTTGCGAACGTCCATCGCCATTGGGTTGTGCACCTCCTGGTGTCGCCGCCCACGCCGGATCGAGTGAGCGGCGCTGGCTAGAGTCGACCGGATACGGACGTCAGGTTAGATCAGGCCGGGGAAGCTGGCCGGGGGAGACGACAAGTGGGCGAGACCACCCGCCGCATCGAGCCGGAGGCCATCTCCGAGCCGGCGTGGCAGCCGTTCGGTTGGCTGCCCGTCCCCGACACCGATCCGAAGGACGGGAACAACCGGCTGACCTATGAGTGGGCTGACCCGCACGTGAACATCATCGGCCACCGACGAGACGAGGTGCCGGCTGCCGACGGCGCCCTGCGTTGTGAGGTCCTCTTCCGCCACCTGACCCACACTCAGGTCGTCATGCCTCTCGACGTCGACGCCGTCATCGCTGTGGCGCCGGCCGGCACCGATCCCAGGACGGAGGATGGCGCCGGGCAGATCCGGGTGTTCGCACTGCCCGTGCAGCAGGCCATCGTGCTGGCCCAGGGGACCTGGCACTGGGGGCCCTACCCGGCTCGGGGCCAGTCAGTCCGGCTCTTCAACGTCCAGGGCCTGCGCTACGCCGAGGACAACGATTCGGCCGACCTGGCCGAGGCGGGCACGGCCGTGGAGGTCGGTCTCGGCTGATCGGCTGCTCAGCTGATCAGCGAACGGCGTCCGGGCGTCCGGGTGTCCGGACGCCGAGGTCAGTCCGGCCAGTCCAACTGTGCCTCCGGGACGCCGACAGACCGTCCGTATCGCTCGACCTCTCGGCGCCGGTCGAGGTCGCCTCGGGGGTAGCGGAAGGTGCGCCCGGAGAAGACGACGAACACCTCGTCGTCGGAACGGAAGTCGCAGTACCAGCCGCCTGGGTCGAGCACTTCGGCCAAGCGATCCGCCAGGGCGTGGCGTGAGCCGCCGGGACTTCGAACTCGAGGAACGTCCACACCTCGGGCTGTCCGGCCTCGACGTCACCTGCAACGGCCCGGTACACCCGCTGGACATCCAGGGGGACGCCGTCCAACACCCTGCCCACCGTCAGGCTCTCGGACAGGAGGACACCCGTATAGGTCGTCGCCGTCATCTGCCGTCCGGGAACAGAGTCCGGTGGATGATGGTCGTGAGCGTGTCGATGGCGATGTCGTCGACCGGCTGACCGACGAACTCGCGCAAGAAGTGGAAGCGATCGAGCATGGCCACCACCGCCGTACCGGCGACATGGGGGTCGAGGCCATCCGGTCTGGCCGCCGCCGTCACGCGGTTGGCCACGGCTTCGGTGTGGGCGAGGACCATCCGGCGGATCTGTTCCTCGACGCCGGGGTCGATGGCCGCCAGATCGGTCCACGATCGGAAGAGGGGCGCATAGCGGGCCCAGAGGACCGAGTAGCCGGCCACCCACGTCCGCAGGCGGTCCCAGCTCTCGAAGTCCAGGGATTCGCCGGCCTCGCTCATGGCCCGGCTGAGGTCGGTCGCCTCGTTGGCCGCCTCGATGGTGAGGGCCCGCACCAGGTCCTCCTTGCTCGAGAAGTAGAGGTAGAAGGTCCCGTGCGAGGTGTTGGCGATGTCGACCACGTCCTGGACCCGGGTGCTGTGGTAGCCGCGCTCGTCGATTGCCTTCATGGCCGCGTCCAACAGCCGTCGCATGGTTCGGCGGCCCTGGCTGCGGAGGGCCCGCCGCGCCGCCGGCCCACCCACCGGCCCGCCCTCGTGCCCGTCCTTTGACCCGTTGGCCGGGGGCCTTCCTTCTTGGCCTCGGCCGGAGCGGGAGCTGTCTCATCGCCCGGCGACGCGTTCGGATTGCGGGGCCTCCCGCCACGTCCGCCACTTCCGCCTCGGCCCGAGCGACCCTCGTCGGCTGTGGCTCGGCCGTCCGTTGCCGCCTCGCCGTCGGCCTCGTTCGCCGGCCGCCCCGTTTGCTTGGACTCGTCGGTCGCCATTGGCTTTCGACTCACGCTCCTCGGGTGGGACTGGGTCGCCGGCGCGCCAGCTCCCGTGGCGCTCAGGCCACCGAGCCTGCTGCCCGACCCCGGCTGGCCAGCACCTGCTCCACCGCCTTGATCGCCTGGTCGGAGGGGCCGGAGAAGGCCACGGCACCGTGCTCGAGGACCACCGCCTGTTGGCACAGACCGATGGCCCGGTCCACTTGCTGCTCCACGATGAGGAGGGCGGTTCCTGCCTGGTTGATGCTCCGCAAGCCGTCGTAGACGGCGTCGATGACGACGGGGGCAAGGCCGAGGGACAGCTCGTCGGCCACCAATATCTCGGGCGGTGCCATGAGCACCTTGGCCAGCGAGAGCAGGCGTTGCTGTCCGCCGGAGAGGGTCCCACCTCGCTGCTTGCGCCGTTCACCCAGGATCGGGAACGTCGTGTAGGCCCGTTCGAGAGCGTCGCTGGCCAGCTTCCGGCCCAGGCGTTGACGGAAGGCCAGGGTCAGGTTCTCCTCCACGGTGAGGCTGGCGAAGATGCCCCGACCTTCGGGGACATGGGCCATGCCCCAGCGGGCGATCTTGAAGGCCGGCTTGCGGGTCACGTCCCGCCCGCCGATCCGGATGCTTCCGCTCGTGCTCGGCAGAAGGCCGCTCACCACCCGTGCCACCGTCGACTTGCCGGACCCGTTCGAGCCCAACAGAGCGGTCACGCCGCCGCCGGCGACCGTGAAGCTCACGTCGAACAGCGCCCGGTAGGGACCGTAGGAGGCACTCACATGCTCGACGTCCAGCGCCAGCGGAGCGGCGTTGGACGGGGCGAATGCCGAATTCGGATCGGAGCTCATTCGGTTATCCCGAGATAGGCGTTGCGCACGCTGGGGTCGGCCATGACCTCGTCGAAGGTGCCCACGGCGACCATCGAGCCGAGATCCATGACGATGGTGCGGTCGACCACGGCACCGACCATGGCCAGGTCATGCTCGACCAGCAGCACGGCCATGCCCCGTTCCTCTTGCAGCGTGCGGAGCACGTGGGCCAGCTCTTGGGTCTCCTGCATGTCGAGGCCGGACGACGGTTCGTCAGCCAGCAGCAGGACCGGGTCGGAGACGAGGGCGCGGGCCAGTTCGACCAGACGGCACGACCCGAGCCCGAGTGCGGAGACCGGAGTGTCGGCCCGGTCGGCGATGCCCACCAGGTCGAGGACCTCTGCCACCCGCTCGACCTCTTCGGGTCTCGCCTTGCTCTTGTTGCAGAGGTCCTTGCCAGAGGTGGCCGTCGCCACGCCGGGCGCGCTCGGCCACGAGAAGGTGCTCTCGCACGTTCATATCCGGGAAGACTTCGACCCGCTGATAGGTGCGTCCGAGCCCGCGGCGAGCACGCTTGTAAACGGGCAGCTCGACGATGCTCTCGCCTTGGAGAGAGATCGTGCCCTGCTCAGGTTTGAGCTGGCCACAGATGCAGTTGAACAAGGTGGTCTTGCCGGCACCGTTGGGGCCGACGAGGCCGACGCTCTCGCCCCGCGAGAGGTTGAAGGTCATGTCGCTCACCGCGGCGATGCCGCCGAACGACTTGCTGACACCGGAGACCTCCAGCAGCGGCGACTTGGTCGGTCGTCGTCGGCGCCATCGGCAGTCATATCGGCCCCCGGGGGTCAGCACCCAGGGCCTCGACGGTCTCGACCAGGCCGCCGACCGGCGACGGTCCGTTCGTGCCACCGCCACCGGAGATGGGCCCAGCCGGACACCGATATTTCCGTCCCTTCGGCTTGAAGAGCAGGCCCTCGAAGCGCAAGGTCGATCTGCGTTTCTGGTAACTCGAGGATGCCCTCGGGATGGTTGGCGTACTGGAGGGCACCGAAGGCGAAGAAGACAAGCACGAGGCTGTTACCGCCCAGGCGGGCGGGCAGGTAGGAGAGGAGCTGCTGGATGATGACGAATACCCATGCCGCCCTGGATGGCGCCCTCGACGGTGGAGACCCCGGTCGTGACGACGATGACCACGAAGACCAAACTGAAGATGTAGCTGAACGTCGTGTTGTTGATGGTTTGCTGCTGGACGACGAGTAGAGTCCCGCCGATTCCGGCCATCGCCCCCGAGATGGCGAAGATCGATCATCCGTTGCCAGGTGAGGTTGATGCCGAGCCCGGCCGCCGCTGTCTCGCTGCCCCGCATGGCCGAGAAGTACTGACCGACAGTGCCCTTGCGGATGAGGAGGATGACGATGACGCAGATGACTGAGGACGATCATCTCGAGGATGAAGACGTTGTGGCCGTTGGGGTTGAACAGGCCGAGATCCGACCCATTTCTGCTGGATGGTGAGGGAGACCCCGTTGCTGATGCCACGATTGGTCGAAGACGGAGTTGTCGAAGAAGAGCGCGGCGGCGATGGTCATGAGGGCGAGCCCCAGACCCTTCAGGCGGAGCGAGGCCAGAGCCAGGATGGTGGCCACCACTGCGGCCAGCACCGCTCCAACGATGCCGCCAACCAGAATATTGAGCCCGAGGTGGTTCGCCAGCTGGGCGGCGGTGAAGGCACCGACCCCGGCGAGTGTGGCCTGAGCCAGATGAGAGCTGGCCGCCCATACCGGTGATGAGCGTGATGGAAAGGAAGATGACTGCAAAGGCCAGCCCTTCGTTGAACACGAACGTCCAGGTCGCTGGGATCCAGGTCAGCATCGAGACGATGAAGGCCCCGAGGAACAGATACCAGAGTCGGCGGATGATCCGGTCCATCTGCGGAGCGCGTGCAGGGCGGCGGTGGGCGGCACCGGTGGGTCGACCGAGGCCAGTGGGTCCTCCGACTCGTCGAGACTGCGCAGGCCCGGAACGATGAGTAGAGCGGCGAACAGCACGATGAACGGCACGGAGTACAGGAGGGCCGCCGAGAACGAGGAGCTCGCCGGCAGATAACCCTGCAGCACGCAGGGTCAGCACGCCCAGGAGCACGCCGACCGATGGCGGCGATGGGCAGTGACCGCAGCGAGGCCCAGGCTGCGCAGGCGAACGCAGCCACCATGAGCGTGGCGTAATACGGTCGAACGCAGCTGGTTGTTGAGGGGGCGAGGATGACGCCGGCCAGTCCGGCCATGAAGCTCGAGATGGCCCATGCCGTGGCCACCACCTTGCCGGAGTTGACCCCGTCGAGCTGGACGAGGCGCCGGCTCTCGACCGCGCCTCGCATCTGGAGACCGAGATTGGTGAACCGCATGAGGATTACCAGAGCGATGAGGACGGCCACCGTGCACACCACCGAGCTCAGATCGGTGCCGCTGAACGGCGCGGTGAAGACGTGGAAGTAGATGACGTTGGGATTGAAGAGAATGCTGGGCGCGTTGTAGATGTTCTGGCTACCGAACAGCACCTGCATCAGACCGGGACGCCGACGAAGATGCTGATGCCCATAATGAGCTTGGCTGTGGTGTTGGAGTTGGGGATCTTGCGGAAGAGAAGCCGATCGAGTACGAGGCCGAAGGCGGGAGCCAGGATGACCACGGAGAGGATGAAGGCCAGCCAGACGGGGAGTCCGGCACTCTGGACGAGCCGAGTGAAGGCATAGGCCGACATGTAGGCCTGGGCACCAAAGGCGAAGTTGAAGACGCCGGTCGCCTGGTAGGTGAGGACCAGGCCGACGGCGACGATGGCGAAGGTGCACCCGTAGGGGACGCCGGGGATGGCGAAGCCGATGAATTGGCTCACTGGGCCGCCCCTTTTCGCCGTCTCGCCCGGGCCGGGCCGGCTCACGTCCCCGGTGTTCCCGCGGGCGGCGCCACGAGCACAGGATCCTTCAGATTCACGCGGGATGCGATGTCGGTCGGAGTACCACTTCCCTGCACTAATGGCGAGGGCACCCCACCGCTCACTGGCTTGCCCGGGCCGAAGCAATCGAACACGCCGGGTGCGGGGTTGAGAGCGGGCACGAAGGTGTTGCCCTTGACCTGCACGAAGGCACTACACAACGGGTAGACGGTCATGGACTCGTTGTGGCCGGTGGTCCAGTTGGTCACGTCGGCCACACCGCCGCCGGTGTCGTCGGTGACCTTGTTGATGTCGGCGATGACGTTGGCCTGGGTTACGTCGCTGCCCGCGGCCTTTACACCGGCGACCAGCAATGCGGCCGACTGCCAACCCTGCAGGGCTTCCTGTGAGTATTCGAAGCTGGGCTCGTACTTCTTCATGATGGACTGATAGGTCGCCTCGCCCGGGTACTTCCCCGGGTAGGTGTTGACGGCACTGAAGGGAACGCTGCCATTGGCGTTGAGGTAGACGCCCTGCATGATCGAGTTGTACTGCTTGAGCAGGCTGTAGTCGTAGCCGTCGAACCAGAGCTGGTGGACCTTGGTGAACCCGTACTGCTGCATCTCGCGGGCCATGGTGATGCTGTCGGAGGCCTGCATGCAGCTGACGACGAAGTCGACATCCGTCCGCCTGCATGCGCTGGACGGCCGAGGTGTAGCTGCCGCCCAAACCGGCGTCGAGGTCGGTGTAGACGACGTCGATGCCGGCCTTGGACAGGTCCGTGGCGTCGGCGTCGCAGGCGTCGTACGAGGAGGTGATGGCCGCTCCGTAGCTGATGAACGCCACCCGGTTGAGTCGGTGTGCTTGATGGCGTAGGCCACCGCCGGGCCGCCAGCGTTGTAGTTCTGGGTCGAGCCGCCGGCCGCGAACAGGTTGGCCGGCCCGGCCCAGTTGCCCGAGACGTTGTAGCCGAACGTCGGCGTGTCGGTCGACACGAAGAAGTTCGGGGTGAAGAAGAACGAGGACGCCAGCACGGCGAAGACGTGGTCTTGCTCGATGAGGGTGTGGGAGAGCTGGGTGAAGGTGGTGGGGTCGCTGCCGTCGTCCTCGTTGTACTTGAGGAGGAACTTGTGACCGTCGACGCCGCCCTTGGCGTCGATGTAGTCGAAGTAGGCCTGCATGCCGGCAGGCGTGCCGTTGAAGTTGGAGGCGATGGCGCCGGTCAGCGTGGCGATGGAGCCGACGACGACCGGCTGACCTGCGGCAACCGAGACGCCGCCGCCGCTCGACGTGGTCGTGGCGGCCGTCGTGGGTGAGCCGGCGGACGTCGTCGTGGTCGTCGAGCTGCTCGAGTTGCTCGAGCAGGCCGCCAGCAGCACGGCAAGTCCGGCCGCGCCGGCCATAAGCCCCAAGCTCCGCCTCATGCGGTAATGCATGTCTCCCCCATCCTTCTTGTCGTACTGCTCATGTTCCCGTCTCGACCGCCTTTGCACCCTCGACGAGTTCCGACCACCCAATGTCGGAGCAGCCGACCGTTCTTCGGACGATGGCTCCCGAGGGCATTTGTAGGATACTCATGTCAGGGTTCACCATGCCTGTCGGTCCCGTCCCTGGTCGCCGGCTAATTCGGAATGCCGTGTGGTTGCCGTTGTCGGCTCATCCGGCGCGTCGTTGTTCGGATTCGATCGGGTACTGGCCGGTAACCGAAGTCGACGCCCGAGGCCCCGAGGCGCACGCCATCGAATCGGTTGACGGCCTGATATGGGCCGGAGGGCCGGGGATCGGGCACGCCGGGCCGCCGGGAGGGCCGGGCCGCCGGGATGGATTGAAGGTGCCCGGAGGGATTGAGGGATGGAGAGACGGTGGTCATGCGGGCCGAGGTGGACGAGGAGTGGGCGGTCGACGTCGGTGACCTCGTCAAGCGGTACCCGAAGGCGCCGGTCGACGCAGTGGCCGGCATCAGCTTTCGGGTGGCCGCCGGCGAGGTGTTCGGCGTGCTCGGCCCGAACGGTGCCGGCAAGACGACCACCATCGGCATCCTGACCACCCGCATCCGACCAACCTCAGGTCAGGCCAGGGTGGCCGGTGTGGACGTGTCGGCCGACCCGGTGGGGGCCCGCCGCATCCTGGGCGTCGTCCCCCAGCAGAACAACCTCGACCGGTCGCTCTCCGTGCGCCAGAACCTGCTCTTCCACGCCAGCTATCACGGCGTCTCCGGGCCAGTGCGACGGGCACGGGCTCAAGAGCTGCTCGAGCAATTCGGCTTGGCCGACCGGGCCGGCGGTAGGCCCGACGACTTCTCGGGCGGCCAGATCCAGCGCATGATGATCGCCCGGGCCCTCATGCACTCGCCCCGTGTCCTCTTCCTCGACGAGCCGTCCACAGGCCTCGACCCGGCCGCCCGACTGTTCCTGTGGGACCGCATCGGCGAGTTGCGGGCGTCGGGGACGACGGTGGTCATCACCACCCACGACATGGACGAGGCAGCCACCTTGAGCGACCGGGTGGCCATCATCGATCATGGGTCCGTCCTCGCCCTGGATGCGCCGGGTGCCCTCGTGCGGGGGATGGCCGGCGAGCGCACCCTCGACTGCACCGTCGAGCCGGGCCCGGGCGCCGACCGGGCCGCGCTCCACCGTCGCCTGGCCGGGCTCGAGCGGGTCGAGCGGGTCGAGGAGCCCGAGGACCCGGAGACGCCCGGCTGGCGCTACCGGGTCTACGTGCAGGGCGACGCCGTCGCCCTCATGGGACCGGTGGCCGAGGCCGTGACCGCAGCCGGCGGACGGCTGACCGACATGCGACCGGGTGAGCCCACGCTCGAGGACCTCTTCATCCACCTGACCGGACGGTCGCTCCGATGACGGCCCCGCCCGACGTCGACCGGTGGGCCACCTCCTCCGAGCCCGGTCACCTGCGCCGGTTCGGCCCGTGGTCGACGTGGCTCGCCATCCTTCGCCGCGACTGCTACGTAACCGGACGGGAGTTCCCGCTCTTCCTGGCCCAGGTCATCCTCCAGCCACTGTTCCTGCTGTTCGTGTTCGGCAAAGTCCTGACCCAGCTCGGCTACGCCCGTCCTGGCTACACCGACGTCCTCTTCCCGGGGCTCGTCGCCCTGGCCGGCGTCCTCACCGGGCTGCAGAGCACCGCGCTCCCGCTGGTCATCGAGTTCTCCTACAGCAACGAGATCGAGGACCGGCTGCTCGCCCCGCTGCCGACCGGGGCGGTGGCCATCGAGAAGGTGGTGTTTTCGGCCATGCGGGGGACGGTGGCCGCCGCCGTCATGTTCCCGATCGGGGTCTGGCTGCTGGGCTCGATCCCGTGGACCGCCGGTGCCGCCGGGGGCGTGGTGGCCATGACCGTCCTCGGTGCCCTGCTCGGCGCGGCCATGGGCCTGATCCTCGGGACCTTCGTGGCACCGAACCGCATCAATGTGACCTTCGCCCTCGTCCTCACCCCGCTGCTCTTCACCGGCTCGAGCCAGTACCCCTGGCCCTCGCTGGCCCGCATCCGGTGGTTCCAGGTCGTCTGCGCGGCCAACCCCATGACCTACGTGAGCGAGGGACTCCGGGGCCTGATGGCCCCGTCCGTACCCCATATCCCGGTGTGGATCTGCTTCGTGGTGGCCGTCGGTGCGCTGGTGGCGCTGGCCGCGGTGGGCATGGTTGGATTCCTCCGACGCTCGATCGGATGAGCGGCGATCGTCGGTGCCCGTGAGCCGATGCCGGAGGAAGGAGGGAGGCTGGTGAGCGACACGCCCCGGACAGGGTCGAGCCTGCAGGTCGACCAATTGCGGCTGATGGCCGAGCGCTTCCCCGATGAGCCCGGTTACCGCGTGATCGGGGAGGGGCAGCTCACCTTCGCCGAGTGGGAGCGGGACTCCAACCAGTTGGCCCGCGGGCTCACCTCGCTGGGCGTGGGCCGGGGGACCGGGTCGCCGTGCAACTGGACGGCACCAACGGGCTCCGGTGGGTCACGACCTACGCGGCCGCCCACAAGGCGGGGGCGGCCATCGTCCCACTCGACGCCCGGTTGTCGGGCAACGAGGTCGCCCGCATGGTGGCCCATGCCCGAGTTTCCGTGCTGGTCGCCGACCGGGAGCGGGTGGGCAACGCCCTGGGGCTGGCCGGAGCGGAGGCGTCGCCTCTCTCGTGGGTGATCGACGCGTCGCCGTCGGGCTCGGCCGACGGCTCTCCCCGGGATGCGCACCGGGTGGGGTGGAGTGTCGCCCTCGATGTTGATGGCTCCGAATATCAGGTCGAGGTGGGGTCCGATGACCTGGCCGACATCCTCTTCACTTCGGGGACCACGGGGAACCCGAAGGCCGTGGCCATCCGCCACACCAACGCATCGGCCATTCCCAATGGCGAGCCGATGTGGTCGGGCGAGCGGTGGCTGCACGCCAGCCCGCAGTCGACCTTTGCCGGGGTCAGCTTCATTTTCAGCCCGATGAAGATGGGCATGATCTCGTGCTACTTGCCGCGGTTCGACGCCGACGTGTGGTTCGACGTCGTGGAAGCCGAGCGCCCGCTGGCCGTGTTTCTGGTGCCGGCCATGGTCCAGCTACTGCTCGTCCATCCCCGGTTTGGGACGGCCGACCTCAGCTTCGTGCAGATCTGCTCCGTGGGTAGCGCACCACTCTCGCCGTCGGCCGTCGATCGTCTGCAGACCAAGATGCCCGATGCCCTGGTGTCCAACAACTACGGCATGACCGAGGCCGGATCCGTCTACTGCCTGATGCCCAAGGGCGAGGCGGTTCGTCGTCCCGGGTCGGTGGGAAAGCCGGCCCCTCCGGCGGAGGTTCGTTGTATCGACGACGACGGGGTCGAGGTCCCGGCCGGGGAGCTCGGTCGCATCGAGCTGCACATCCCCGGCCGGCCTCGCGAGTACCTCGACGACCCGGAGGCTACGACGGCGACATGGGTGGACGGATGGCTGCGGACCGGCGACATCGGCAAGCTCGACGAGGACGGTTACCTGTACATCTCCGGCCGGGCCAAGGACGTGATCATCCGGGGTGGGCACAACATCCATGCCGTCGACGTGGAGAACGTGATCGCCACCCATCCGGATGTCGCCGAGGTGGCGGTGGTGGGCGTCGCTCACGAGGTGCTGGGTGAGGACCTGGTGGCCGTGGTGGTGCCCCGCCCCGGTGTTGCCCCTGACCCGGAGAGCCTCCGCGCCCACGCCCTCGACGAGCTGGCTGCCTACAAAGTGCCGCGTCGGTGGGAGTTCACCGATCACCTGCCGCGCAACTCGGCGGGCAAGATACTGAAGAACCAGTTGCGCGACGGCCTGGGCGATCCGGCCGCGGAGTCGGCCTGAACGAGGACTCGGGCAGAGCGGGGCCTGGCCGGAGCGGGCCAGACGACGGAGCCTCAGTCGCGCGTGCCGAGCAGCGGATGGCTGGGCATCCCCACGGGTTGGAGATGCTGGCCGAGGACCTCGTGAAAGTGGTCGGCGACCTCGGTCGCGGTCCAACCGCCCTCACGCCACATGGCGGCGATCTGCCGCGGGGTCTGGAACAGCGTGTAGGCGTAGCCCGTTCGTCCGAGCACCTGTCCGTTCACGAAGGAGGCCTGCTCGGAGGCCAAGAAGGCGACGAGCGGGGCGTTGAGGGCCGGGTCCTCGCTCTTTGGCGCCTCACCCTTGAAGAGCCCCTCGGTCATCCGGGTGGCGCCGGAGGGGGCCACGGCATTGACGGTGATCCCGTACTTGCCCAGCTCCACCGCCCACACGAAGGTCATACCCATGATGGCTGCCTTGGCCGCGCCGTAGTTGGTCTGGCCGAAGTTGCCCCGCAGGCCGGCCGATGAGGTCATGTTGACGATCCGGCCGTAGCCCGCCTCCTTCATGTACGGGGCGGCGTGGCGAGTCACGTTGAACGTGCCCTTCTGGTGGACGGCCACCACCGCGTCGAAGTCGGACTCGTCCATCTTGAGGAGCGACCGGTCGCGGACGATGCCGGCGTTGTTGACCACGATGTCGATGCCCCCGAAGGTGTCCACCGCGGTGGCGACGATGCGCCCGGCCGCCTCGAAGTCGGAGACCGAGTCGTGGCTGATGGTGGCGATGCCGCCGTCCGATTCGATCTCCTTCACCACCGAGGTGGCGGGGTCCTCGACGTCGCCAGGTTCGCGGCCGTCCAAGGAAGCGCCGATGTCGTTGACCACCACCCTGGCGCCTTCGGCGGCCAGACACTTGGCCACCGCCCGGCCGATGCCCAGACCGGATCCGGTCACGATGGCGACACGATGGTCGAGGAGTCCCACGGCCGAGCAGGATAGCCAACGGGTCACGCGGCCGACACTTGCGTTGACCGCCCGTACGTCCCGATGCCGGCTCAGCTCGTTCCCTGCTCGATGGCATGATCGTGGTGTGGGACGACGCAACGTGAGGCCGGACCTCATCGCCGCTCTTGTGGTGCTCGACCTGTTGGCAGCGACGGTCGCTTGGCGAGATCTGAAGCGGCGCTCGGAGAGCGAGGTTCGCGGGACCAAGCGGCTCTGGCGTGCTGCTGATCCTGGCCAATCCCGGCAATTCCCTGGCCTATTGGCTCTTCGGTCGTAAACGAATCGAGAGTGACTGACCGCAGCCCGTCTGTCCCCGGTAGGACGTCGACACGAGCTCCGTTCGGACCTTTTGTTTTCCCGGATCGCGCTCGGCAAGAAACAGACCGGCAGTTCGATTGGCTCCTGCGGGCCGCCGCTCGTCCAAAATTGCAAAAGAGGGCGAGCCCCAGCCTCAGCCCCGAGCCTCAGCCCCGAACCCGAACCTCAGCCCCGAGCCTCAGCCCTCGCAGCTCTCAGCAAAGAACAAGAACCTCAGCCCCGAGCCGAACCTCAGCATGAGCCGGTCAGCGCCCTGTCCAGACGGGTGGTCGCTTCTCGGCGAAGGCCTTCGGGCCCTCCTTGGCGTCCTCGCTGCTGAACACCTCTCCAGCGATCTCGGACTCGATGTGGTAGGCCTCACGCATGTCGGTGGCCAGCCCACGCAGCACTGACTCCTTCGTCTTGCGCACGGCCAGGGGCCCGTTGGCCGTTATCCGGGCGGCGTAGTCGAGTGCCCGCTCCATCAACTGGTCCGGCGCACACACCTCGTTGAGCAGCCCCATCTCGAACGCCTTGGCCGCACTGATCCGGTCGGCGCAGAGCAGGAACTCCATGGCCGCCGGGAACGGGATCTGGCGGGGGAGCCGCACGGTCGTGCCCCCGCCGGCGAAGAGCCCCCGCTTGGGCTCGAGCACGCCGAAGGTGGCGGTGTCGGCCGCTACCCGGATGTCGCAGCCGCCCAGCATTTCCATTCCACCGGCCACGCACGTGCCGTTCACGGCGGCGATGATCGGCTTGTAGAGCTTGACGCCCCGCAGGACCGCCTTCACCCCGTCATCGAGCTGGTAGCCACCGAGGTCGGCGACCTCACCGGCCGCGATCTTTCTTTGGTGCTCGGTGATCTGCGGGATGTAGGTCTTGAGATCGGCGCCTACCAGGAACGAGTCACCGACGCCGGTGATGATGGCCACCCAGGCGTCCTCGTCGTCGCCCAGACGATCCCAGGCGGATCGAAGCTGGAAGAAGTGCTCCATGTCCATGGCGTTCTTCGCCTCTGGACGGTCGACGGTGATGTGGGCGACGTGGTCGTCGCCCACCTTGTAGTGGATTGGCATCGGTGACGTCAGTCGGTCAGCGGGCCGGCCTCAGTCGTCCGACTTGCTGAATTTGCGACCGAGATCGGAGCCAAGCACCGGCGTTTTGGGCCCCGTCGTGCCCTCGGGCGAACGGCGCATGACCGAGAGGTCGACATCCGGTGACTCGGCCCGCAGGGCGGCCACCGTGCACTTCTCACGGGGACGGACGCTGAAGGGGTCGTAGCGGAAGTGCCGCATGGCGTTGAGGTGGGTGATCTTGTTCACCTCGTCGTCGGGCACGCCCTCCAGATACTTCATGGCCATTTCGGGGGCCTGGGGCCACGTCGAGTCGGAGTGGGGGTAGTCGCACTCCCACGTGATGTTGTCGATGTTGAGGTACTGGCGGTTGGCCACCCCGAAGGCGTCATCGATGAAACAGGTGATGATCCGCTCTTTGAACAGTTGGCTCGGCAGAAGGTCACCGAAGTCCTGGCCGGTCCACGCCTTGTGGTGGTGGTAGACGTAGTCGACCCGCTCGAGGAAGTAGGGGATCCATCCGATGCCGCCTTCCGAGAGGGCGAAGCGGATGTCGGGATACTTGCGCAGCACCGGCGACCACAGGAGGTCGGCGGCGGCCTGGACGACGTTCATGGGCTGCAGCGTGATGAGGACGTCGATGGGGGCCTCCATCGACGTGATGACTACCTGCGACGAGGAGCCGATGTGGAGGCAGAGCACCGTGCCCTCGTCGGCGCACGCCTCCCAGAGCGGGTCCCAGTGCTCGTTGTGCAGGCTGGGCCAGCCGAGCTTCTCGGGGTTCTCCGAGAAGGTGACGGCATGGCAGCCCATCTTGGCCACCCGTCGGACTTCCTCGGCGGCGAGGTTCGGGTCCCAGATAGCCGGCAGGGAGAGGGGGATGAACCGTCCCGGAGCGCCGCCGCACCACGACTCGATGTGCCAGTCGTTATAGGCCCGGAGCATGGCCAGGGCGACGTCCTTGTCCTGGGTCCGGGCGAACAGCTGGCCGCAAAACTGCGGGAAGGAGGGGAAGCACATCGAGCCGAGCACGCCATTGACGTTCATGTCCCGCACCCGCTCGTTGATGTCCCAACAGCCCTTGCGCATGTCGTCGAGGGAGGTCGGCTCGATGCCGTACTCCTCGGGCGGGCGGCCGACGACCGCGTTGAGGCCGACGTTGGGGATCTCGTTCCCGTCGTACAGCCAGACGTCGGTGCCGTCGGGCTTGCGGACCAGCTTGGGTGCCAGGTCCTGGTACTTGGCCGGAAGGCGGCCCTCGAAGAGATCCGGCGGTTCGACCACGTGGTCATCCACACTGACGAGAATCAAGTCCTCGGTTCGCATCTCGCTCTCCCTCCAGGCAGCCGCGCAGTTCCGAAGCTGACGCCGGCACCACGAAGCCTAGACACTCGACGCCTGAATGGCGACAACGCCGTTTTCAGAGGCGGGCTTCGGTGTGCCCCTCGGCCGCTACCAACGTGACCTTTTGGCCGACGAGCTCGGTGCGTTCGGCCTCGGCCAGCGCCTCCGGATCGGACAGCCGGGCGTAGCAGCGGGCGCCTCCATCGGTATCAGCGAAGGGCACGTCACACACCAAGGCGGCCCATTGGGGGTCACCCTCCCGACCGTGGACCACCGAGTAGGTGGCCACTTTGGCCGGGCCCTCGTAGGAGTCGAGCACCGGGCGCTCCTCTACCCGGGCGGCCGCGGCCACGTCCTCGTCGTCGGGGGGCACGAGCGGCCCGGGCTCGGTCGAGTAGGTGGCGAAGGTGTGCTTGTTCATGTGCATGCCCACGCCGCTCACCATCCCGACGGTGCCCGGCTCGGCACGCAGCCGCTCGGCCATGGTGGCGAGCGAATGGGTCATGTAGTTGCTGCCCGGCCCTCCGTGGTACGGGAGTCCGCCGGTGACCGTGACCGGGCGATCGGGGGCTTCGGGGCCATCCCGACGTGAACGGGCGGGGTCGAGCCCGAGGGCGTCGAGGGCGAAGGCAACCGAGCTCGTGAAGCACGAATAGAGGTCGAAGTGGTCGACAGCGTCCGCCGCCACCCCGGCCCCGGACAGGGCGGCAGCCGAGGCGGCGGCCATGGCTCCCGACCGCCACAGCTCGGCCCGGGCGCCGAGGGCCACCGGGTCCTCGGCATAGCCCCAGCCCCGCAGATAGACGCGCCGGTCGGTGGGCACGCCCAGCGAGTCGGCCGCCTCGTCGCTGGCCACGAGCACGGCGGCGGCCATGTCCACGTCCATGATGGCGGTCATGAGCTTCGTGTACGGGTAGCCGACCAGACGGTTTTCGGTCGTCGGCTTCACGATCTCGTCCACGCCGCGAGCGACCGGGAACCACGCCTGCGGGTTGGCCGCGGCCACCGCGGTCATGGGTGAGAGCAGCTCACCCAGCTCACGGCGGTAGTCGTCGAGCCCGGTGCCGAGGTGGGCGCGGTGGGCATTGTCGAACATGGCGAAGGTGAGCCACGCCTCGAAGATGTTGTGGGCCACCTCGCCGGGGTGGAAGGGAAGGTCGAAGGGGAACGGCCGCTTCTCGGCCGGCGGGAAGCGCCACGAAGGCTTGGTGCCTGCCTTCTTGAGTCGCCGTCGGCTGGCCAGTCGCCTCGGCCCCCTACGACGAGGCTGAGGTCGAGCCGCCCGGCCAGAATGTCGCGGGCGGCATGGGAGACCAACACCTGTGGCACGGTCCCGCCGATGCCCGAGTATGCGCCGACCCGGGGTGACGCCCCGATGCGCTCGGACAGCCGGCCGGCCGGGTCGTCGTACTGCCATGACTGGCAGTAGACGACGTCGATGCGATCCAGGCGAGAGAGGGCATCACCGGCACGGCAGTCGTCGGCCGCCGCTCGTGCCACCTCGGTCCACATCTCCAGCGGCTCGGGGGCGCCGTCCGGCCCGCACTCGTCGGGGTGCCAGGTCCGCCGGGCGACTCCGATCAGGCAGGGGGACCGGGGGTCCCGGGCCGGAGACACGTAACGGCCCCGGTCAGGAGCGCGCCTGGCCGGGGAGCTTGATGGCCCGGTCGGCGATGATGTTCTTCTGCACCTCGGTCGAACCGCCGCCGATGGTGGTGTACCGGTTGAAGGCGTAGAGGCGGGCCCATTTGCCGCGGTCGACGGCGTCGGGGCCGCCGCGAGTGAGAAGCCCGGCGGGGCCCAGCAGGTCGACCGCCAGCTCAGCCAAGGTCTGGGCCAGGATCGAGTACTGCAGCTTCGAGAAGGGAACCTCCGGCCACCCCTTCTCGCCGCGGATGACCTTGCTGAGGGCGCGGTAGACGAGCAGCCGGGTGAGCTCCATCTCGGTCCAGGCCCGGGCCAATCGGTCACCCATGACCGGGTCCTCGAGTGCCTTCGGATTGAGCGCCCGGGTGGTCTCCACGATGGCGTGCAGGTCGGCGGCCAGGTTGATGATCTGCCCGGCGATGCCCACCCGCTCGTTGGTCAGCGTGCCCATGGCCACCAGCCAGCCCTCTCCCTCGCCGCCCAGGCGATAGTCAACGGGCACGACCACGTCGCGGAAGTAGACCTCGTTGAACATCTCGTCGCCGGACATGTCTCGGATGGGTCGGACCTCGACCCCTTCGGACTCGAGGTCGACGATGAAGGCGGTGATGCCCTCGTGCTTGGCCCCGCGCTCGATGGCCGTCGGATCGGTGCGGAAGAGGAAGAGCCCCCACCTGGCCAGGTGCGCGCTCGAGATCCAGATCTTCTGGCCGTTGACCACGTAGTGATCGCCGCTCTCGTCGAGGATGGCCATGGTCCGCAGGTTGGCGAGGTCGTTGCCGGCGTCGGGTTCCGAGAAGCCCTGGCACCAGTGCTCGTCGGCTTCGAGGATGGACGGAAGCCAGCGTTTCTTCTGCTCCTCGGTGCCCCACAGGATGAGCATGGGACCGATCTGCCAGATGCCGTTGGTGTTGTAGATGCCCGGCGTTCGGTACTCGGCCAGGATCTCGGAGTAGAGCAGGCGCTGGACCGGGGTCGTCTCGCGGCCGCCCCATTCCGTGGGCCAGTGCACGGCCGCCCAGCCGCCTTCGTTCATCCGGCGTTGCCAGGCCCGACGCCGCTCCATGACGGCACCGGCGGCGCGCTGCTCCTCGTCCTCGGTCTCGGTGAGGAACTGCTCGAGGTTCTTGTCCAGCCAGCCGCGGAGCTCGTCTGCGAAAGCTTGGTCCTCAGCGGTCAGGGAGAAATCCACGGGCCGAAGTGTACCCAACCGACTTTGCGGCCCCTTAGGACGAAAGGCCCACTTTGGGATCGGCCCGAGGCTCGGTGACGGGCAGGCGAGCTTGCTGTCGGCGCTTGAGGCGCGGGGTCAGCAGGTCGCCGGCCCGTCCCTCGGCTCCTTCGTCGCCCTTCAGCATGGCCACCGCCGAGGAGTGGGAGAGGATGAAGCCGCCCACGATGAGCAGCAGGAGCGAGATGGCCTCGAGTGGTCCGTGGGCACCGGCCGTCTTCAGGTTGTCGCCGAAGAGGGCGATGCCGATCGAGATGCTGACCAGCGGGTCGACCAGCACGAGGGCGGCCTGCGAGGCGCCGATGGGGCCGGCGTGGAAGGCGTTCTGGGTGAGGAACACGGAGAGCAGGCCGAAGACAGCCACGCCGTAGGTCTGCCAGTGCAGGAACATCGTGGGCCAGTCGACGGCGATGAAGTGGGTCATCTCCTTGATGAGCGCGGCAGTGAACGCATAGCCGATGGCCGCGGCGGTGCCGAACATCGCCGCCCGGAACCAGCGCGGGCCCCGAAGGGCGAGGACGGTGGCGATCGCCATCAAGAAGACGCACGAGCACCCGACGAGCAACCAGTCGAGGTTGCCTGGCAACTTCCCGCCCGCCGTCGGCGACGAGAAGAACAGGAAGCCGGAGAGCCCGGCAGTGCACAAGATGACGCCGACCCACTCGCGGGGCCCCATTCGGTAGTCGAACCACAACGAGAGGATGAACACGAGGAACAGGAGCTCGGTGACGAGGATGGGCTGGACCTCGGTGAGGTTCCCCCGATGGAGGGCGAGGGCTTGCAGGACGAATGAGCCGATCATCAGAGCGAAACCGGCCAGCCACACCCCGCGACGCAACGCGTGGGTAATGAGCGAGAGCTTGAGGGTGTCCGCCTCTTTGGCGTCCTCCACGCCCATGCGTTGGAGCACGCTGGTCAACGCATTCGACAGTGCCGCCGCAACGGCCAAGAAGTAGACCATGACCCGCAGTCAGTGTAGGAGCTTGTCCTGATCTGTCGGTCGGGTTGCCCACCCGTGCCCGGCCGCCATGTGCGGCGAGCAGGACTCGATCGAAGCGAGGGCCAGGGAGTCACTTCGAGGCCCCGGTCTACACTGACCCGGCCGTGGCGGTCGTGGTCCGGTGGGCCGCCGACTGCAACCGCCCGACTGCAACCGCCGATGGCAATAGCCCGAAGGCAACCAATAGCCCGAAGGCAAGCAATAGCCCGAAGGCAAGCAATAGCCCGAAGGCAAGCAATAGCCCGAAGGCAAGCAATAGCCCGAAGGCAAGCAATAGCCCGAAGGCAAGCAATAGCCCGAAGGCAAGCAATAGCCCGAAGGCAAGCAATAGCCCGAAGGCAAGCAATAGCCCGAAGGCAAATGGACGTGAGGAGACGCTGCGGCATGGACTTCACCTACGACGCCGAGCAGGAGGCGCTCCGTGACGTGGCCCGTCAGGCCATGGGCCGCGAGGTTGGCGGAGACCTTCTCCGCCGCATGGCCGACGACATCGACGGGATCGACGAGGAGCTGTGGTCGACCTTGGTCGGGCTGGGTTGGACCGGGCTGCTCGTACCCGAGTCCCAAGGCGGGGCCGGAGCGGGGCTTGCCGAGATGTGCATCGTCCTCTACGAGACCGGCCGCGTGCCCATTGCCCGGCCCGTTCTTCTCCTCGTCCGTTTTCGCCACCTTGGCCGCCCGCGCTCTCGGCGCCGACCAACTCCTCGCCGACCTGGCGGCCGGCACCCGCCGAGGGACGGTGGCTCTGCATGAGTTCGGCCACGGTGACCCGCTAACCGCCATCGCCACCCGCGCCCGGCGTCGGGGTGCGTCGTGGGTGCTCGACGGTACGAAGCCCCTCGTCATCGACGGCCACACCGCCGACTGGGTCATCGTGGTGGCCGGTACCGAGGAAGGCCGGCGCGGCTTCCTCGTCGAGGACCCGAGGGCCGAGCCGGTGCCCGCGCTTGATCCGACCCGCAAGATGGCTCGCCTCGAGCTCCACGAGCGCCGGTGCGAACCCATCGGCCCCCCCGGCGATCAGGGCGAGCTGTGGCGACGGGTCGTGGACGATGTCTCGGTCGCCCTCTCCGCCGAGACGCTCGGCGTCGCCGACCGCGCCCTCGAGATGGCTATCGACTACACCAAGGAGCGCGTCGTCTTCGACAAGCCGGTGGCCTCCTTCCAGGTGGCCAAGCACAAGATGGTCGACATGTTCCATCTGGTCGAGATGGCCCGGGTGGGCGTCGAGTTCGCGGCGTGGACCTCCGACGCCGAGGACCCCCAGCGCGAGCGGGCGGCGGCCATGGCTGCCGGCTACACGACGGAGGCGGCCATCCGTGTGACCGGCGAGGACATCCAGCTCCACGGTGGTGTGGGCTTTACGTGGGACAACGACGCCCACTTCCTGTTCAAGCGGGCCAAGCAGAACGACGTGCTTCTTGGTGGCCACGCCAGCCATCGGGCCCGACTGGCCCACATGCTGACGGGCGTCGCCTCCTGAGCGCTCGACCTGAGGCCCGACCTGAGGCCTCGACCAGCTCAAAGTGTGGTGCCCACCCGGAGTTGCAGCCTTAGGTGAGGCGGAGTTGGGCCTGAGCCGCCTGCATGCCCGCCTCGAAGTCTCCGTCGAGCTCCACGCACGGCAGCTTGAGCTCGGCGCACTGCTGGGTGATGGAGGACGAGTACGTCCTCACCTCGGCCGTCACTGCCTCCAACAGTTCGCGTGATGCGCCCGCCAGCCACGGGTTGTTGCCGGGCTTCTCGACGAGCTGCGGCGGTGTGGCCTGGCTGCGGACGAGGAACACCGAGCGCAGACGGAAGGATTTGGCCAGGGTGACCACGTCCGACGGAAGGAAGACCTCACCCTCGATCACGAAATCGGAGGATCCCGCCTCCAGCATCTCGAGGAGCCGCCTCAAGTAAGGGCGGATGCGGTTGGCGGCGATGGGCAAGCGGTCGGCGCCCTTTTCGTAGCGGCGTGGCGAACTCGGGCAAGCCGACTTCGAGCACGCCCCACAACAGGTCGGTCGACACGAACGGCAGCCCGCGAGATCGACATAGTCGGAGGGCGAGCTCGCTCTTGCCGCAGCGTGGCGGCCCGCCGATCAAGTAGAGCATCGTTCGTGAGTGAACCGGCGACCAGCCGGCCGTTCGCTCACACTACGGTCGAATGATCTCCATGGGGCGTCGGGACGTCGAGTGCCGGGTTGGCGTCGAAGAACCCCGAGGGGATGAGGTGGAACCCACAGGACTCGACGGGCATTACCGGCCAGTCCTCCGGTCGGGGGATGTGGGTGACACCGAAGGTATGCCAAGCCACGATGTCGGTCCCGACCAGTGAGCGATCGGCGGCCGTCCACTTGGGGAGCCCGTCGCCGCCGGGGTGCTGGTTGGGGTAGTCGCCGGCCCCTCGCCGTTCGTCGGGCACATAGGGCGTGACCCAGAGGTTGTAGCGGGCAAATCCCGCCCGTTTCGAGACGCTGGATTCGGGGGCGGCCAGCATGACCGGGGCCGGGCCCGGTACGAGCTTGTAGCCGACAGGCTCGCCCAGCCGGTTCTCGACCGAGGGGTTCACGAAGTTCCAGGTTCGGCTGGTGGTCACGTTCACCGTGCGACGGGCCTCCAGCTCGGAGTCGAGCCGGCGGCTCACCGCGACGAAGGCGTTGGCCCACGGGTTCTCGCCGCCCGGCGGCACCGGATGCGCCTCGATCTCGTGGGCCTCGTTCACTTTCCCGTCGAGGTCGAAGTCCAGGCGGGCGCAGAACAGGTGTTGGTGCACCGGTGCCGCGAGACCGGGGGCGATGGGGGAGGCGTACGGGCTCCGCTCTCCCGGGGGGAGGGCTTGGGTCTGCATCACGCCGGTGAGCTTCACCTCGAGCTGGATGGTGCCGTCGAGGTAGAAGTACCAGTAGAAGCCGTATTCGTAGTTGCCCACGGTGGCGATGAAGGACACCACCAATCGCCGCGATCGGCGCACCTCGGTCCGACCGCTGTGCATGTCCTGGTGCTTCCAGAGGATCCCGTAGTCCTCCTCGTGGATGCAGATGGCGTTGCGCACCACGTAGGGATCGCCCCGCTCGGTGGCGAAGGTGGCGTCCAGGTAGTGGATGGCGCCCAGGCAGTCACAGCCGAGCTCGAGCGAGTTGACCATCCGCCCGAGCCCCCACTCGCCGGCGTCGAAGGCGTTCTTCCACCCGTGGATCGGGCCTGGGTCGCCGTAGGGCACGACCATCTCGGTGATCGACGCACGCTGTAGAACGGTGCGCTTTCTACCCTTGTCCTCGATGGTGACGCAATGAAGCACGAGGCCGTCGTTCGGGTCCATCGATACCCGCATCGACCACCCCAGCCAGTGGATCTCGTTTCCCTCGACGGTGAAGCTCGGCCCCTCGGGTTGATGGATCTCGAGGGGGCGCAGGCCGGCGCGGGGCGGTTGGTGGTCCTCGGGGAGGTAGCTGCCCGTCTCGGTCGGGATGGGCACGATCCCGTAGTCGGACACTTCGAGCACCTCGCCGCGGGCGGCGTCGACGGTGGCCACCACACCCTCGATGGGCCGGGCATAGCCGTTGTCGGTGGGGTTCTCGCGGTAATAGGCCAGGCATCGGGCGATGCGCCGCCCCGTCTCGATGTCGCGATCGAAGTTCCCGGTGGGCCACGGGTCGATCTGCACCTTGTCGTGGTCGGTGATGCCTCGCCGCTCGATGGCCTGACGCCACTCGGGATTGACCCGTAGGGCGGCGATGGTGCGCATGGCTTCCTCGAAGAGCAAAGCCGGCCGTACGCCGGATCGCTCCTCCCACGATTCGATGGTGCCCTCCGGCACGCGCACGATGGCCTCGATCACCGTGGTCTCGGGGCCGGGAACGATGAGCAGTCGGACCCGCCGGTCCATATGCGCCGGCCGCGGATGCCGAAGTGGCCTCCTTCGAAGGGGCGTCGAGGGTGACGGTGGCGAATCGGGCCTCCTCGCCGATGCGTCCGCTCGCCTTGACGGCCGCCACCGCCGCTTCGGATCTCGTCTGGGGTCAGCTGGTCGAGTGGATGGATCGGTCGTCCGGCGGCTCTGTTCCGCCAGTTCCGCCGTCACGGTCGGTTTCCGCCTGCGTCGCCGTCGTCGGTGTTCACCGGGACGACCGGTCCGCCAGTGCCGCGGCCATCCCGTCGAGCTCGGCCTCCAACTGCCGGACGCCGCTGGCCAGTAGGCCGTCGTCGCCTCCGGCCGGGAACTCGTCCGGGATGCGCAATGTGAGGGCGATGGCGACCGACGAGCGGGGCTCGTCACCGTCGGCATCGAGGGCATCGAGCGCATCGACGGTGAAGACCTCGGCCGCCGGCAGGGCGCCTCGCATCTCGATGGCCACGACCCGGTCGGGCTCGGTCCGGATGACCTCGAGCTCGACGGGGAAGGCTCCCCCGGGACCCACGAGGTCGAAGCGATAGGTGGCGCCGACGCCGTCTCCGTCCCCGTCGGCCAGGCGCTCGAGGTTCTGCACGTCCGAGTTGTAGGCCGGCAGGTTGCCGAAGTCGAGGCGGTAGGCCCAGATCTCCGCCGGGGTGGCCGCCAACTCCCGCTGGACTGTGCTCGACCGCTCGCGCATCCGACTCCTCTGTGTGTCCGGGAGCGCCCCGGCGCCCCCAGTCGTCGCCGTCGATGTTGGCACGGACCGAGCGAGGGTGCCGCATCGCAACGGCAGTCGCCGATCCCACGGTCATCGGGTCACCGGGTCACCGGGTCCCGGTCACCAGGTCACCGGCTCGACCTTCCCCGCCGGCGTGCCCGCCCTGCCCGGTCCGCCGGGCGAGGCGGTAGCGTCGCCGGTCGATGTCGAACCCGGAGCAGGCCTCTTCTGATCGCGGGGTGAGTGCGCAGGCGCGCCACCGCGGCGACCATCCCGCCCTCGTCTACGGCGACGACGTCCGTTCCTTTCGTGACCTCGACGAGCGGGCCCGCCGCCTGGCGGCCGTCCTGTCCGACCGTGGGGCCGGTCCCGGCCGGCCGGTTGCCACCGTCTTACCCAACGGCTTCGAGCCCTTCGAGGTGGCCACGGCCGCCGCCATGTTGGAGGCGCCCTACCTGCCGGTGAACTGGCACCTCAAAGCGGACGAGCTCGCTTACATCCTCGAGGACGCCGGTGTGGCCGTGGTCGTGGGGCACACCCAGCTGGAGGACGAGGTCAGACGAGCGGCGGAGCGGGCCCGGGTGCCGGGCGGGCTGCTGGTGGTCGGATCGAGCTACGAGGCGGCCATCGACGGAGCTGCACCGCTCGACCTCGACAGCGGCCCCGGCCCCGAGCTCATGTTCTACACATCGGGGACGACCTCGCGCCCGAAGGGCGTGGTGCACTCGGCTCTGGCCGACGATGCCGGCCGGCGGGCCGGCATGGAGGGACAGGTGGCCCTCTGGGGCTGGACGGCCGACGACGTGTACGTGATGAGCGGGCCGGCCTACCACGCCTCTCACTGCGGATGGGCGCTGTGCGCCCTCTACATCGGCGCCACCACGGTGATCACCGAGCGGTTCGAGGCGCGGTCCTGGCTCGAGGAGGTGAGCCGCCGCCGCGGCACCCGCTCTTTCATGGTGCCGGCCCACTTCATCCGCATCCTCGAGCTGCCGGAGGAAGAGCGGGCGGCCATCGACACCTCGAGCTTCTCGCTCATCGTGCACGCCGCCGCTCCCTGCCCGGTGGTGGTCAAGCAGCGGATGATGGCTGCCTTCCCGCACACCGAGATCCACGAGCTCTACGGGGCGAGCGAAGGTGGGGCCACCCGCATCTCCCCCGAGGAGTGGCGGACCCATCCCGGGAGTGTGGGGCGACCGTGGCCCGGCGTGGAGATCCGCATCCTCGACGAGGACGGAGGGCCGGTCACCTCAGGGGGATCGGGGCTCGTCTACATCCGGCCACCCGGCGGACGGCGCTTCTCCTACCGCAACGACGACGCGGCCACGGCCAATGCATGGCGGGACGACGCTTTCACGGTGGGGGACATCGGCTTCCTCGACGAGGAGGGCTACCTCAGCATCACCGATCGGGCCTCCGACATGGTGCTCTGGGGCGGCGTGAACATCGCGCCGCGCGAGATCGAGGAGGTGCTCTACGAGCACCCCGACGTCGTCGACTGCGCGGTGTTCGGCATTCCCGACGAGCGCGACGGCGAGCATCTCAAGGCCATCGTCCAGTTGCGCCGACCGCTCGAGATCGTCGAGCTCGAGGGCCATGTGCGAGCGCGCCTCGCCTCCTACAAGGTGCCCCACGTCTGGGAGGTCACCGACGAGCTGCCCCGTGACCAGAACGGCAAGGTGCTCAAGCGCCTGCTGCGGGCGGCGCACACCGGATGAGAAGATGAGGAACCCACCCGGTGCCCACCCGGTGCCCATAACCGGTGGTCCTCCTTGCGCTGACCGGAAGGCTCGACCATGACGATCGCCATCTCCGAGGAGCACGAACTCCTCGGCCTGACCGTTCGGCGGTGGCTGGACCTGCACTGCCCCCCGTCGGTGCCGCGGGCGATGCTCGACACTGCCCATGAGGATCTGCAGCCGACGTGGAAGGAGCTCGCCGCCCAGGGGTGGTTGGGCATCCACGTGCCAGAGCGGGACGGCGGCCAGGGATTCGGCTACCCGGAGCTGGCCGTGGTGCTCGAGCAGGCGGGCCGGTCCCTCGTCCCCGGACCGCTCCTGCCCACGGTGGTGGCCGCCGCCGTGGTGGTCGAGTCGGGAACCGAGGCGCAGCGGGCCGAGCTCGTCCCGAGCCTGATCGACGGGAGCGAGACGGCCGCCCTCTCCTTCGCCCCCGGCCGGCTCGAGATCATCATGCGCGCCCCGGACGGCGCCCTCGAGGTGACGGGGGAGCTCCGCCCGGTGCTCGGCGCCCAGGTGGCGGCCAAGGCCTTGGTCCCGGCATCCCCTCCCGACGGCGAAGAGGTCTGGTGTCTCGTCGACCTCTCGGCCGACGGATCCTCTGGGACGTTCGTGGCCGAGCCGCTCGACAGCCTCGATCCGACCCGGCGAGTGGGCGCGTTGCGGGCCAATGGCCCGGTCCGGATCCCACCCGAACGTCAGCTCCCGGCCGCCTCCGGTGCCCGGGTCCGCCAACTGGCGGCCGCGCTGGCCGTCGCCGAGCTGGCCGGCGCCGCCCGTTGGTGCCTCGAGACCGCCTCGGAGTACGCCAAGGTGCGGCGCCAGTTTGGGCGACCCATCGGGCAGTTCCAGGCCGTGAAGCACCGGCTGGCCGACATGCTCGTGCGCAGCGAGCAGATGGAGGCCTTGTCATGGGACGCGGCCCGGGCCGTCTCCAGCGACGACGACCAGGCGGCACTGGCCACGGCCGCCGCCGCCGCGCTGGTGGCCGAGGGCGCAGTCGACTCGGCCAAGGACTGCATCCAGCTGCTCGGGGGCATCGGGTTCACCTGGGAGCACGACGCTCACATGTACCTGAAGCGGGCCGCATCCACGCGCCAGCTCCTCGGGGGGTCGGACGGCTTCGTCGACCGAGTCGTCGAACTGGCTCGGGGTGGAGTGCGCCGGTCGCTCGCCACCGACCTCCCGCCCGAGGCCGCCGAAGTCCGACACGAGATCGCCGCCGTCGTGGCCGACCTCGCCGCCCGCGAGAGCGAGGACCAGCGTCGGGCCATCGTCGATGCCGGACTGGTGAACCCGCACTGGCCGGCGCCGTACGGACGCGATGCCGACGCCGTGGAGCAGCTGGTCATCGACGAGGAGATGGCCGCCGCCGGGCTCATGCGCCCGCACCTCGGGGTCGGGGCATGGGCCTTGCCCGTCATCATCAACTACGGCACCGACGCGCAACGCGACCGTTGGGTGCGGCCGACCCTGCTCGGGCAGATCGCCTGGTGCCAGCTGTTCTCGGAGCCGGGGGCGGGCTCCGACCTCGCCTCGCTCACCACCCGGGCCGAACGCGGGGAAGGCGGCTGGCTGCTCACGGGCCAGAAGGTGTGGACGTCGATGGCGAAGACGTCCCAGTGGGGGATCTGCCTGGCCCGGACCGACCCTGACGCGCCCAAGCACGACGGGATCACCTACTTCATCGTGGACATGACCACTCCCGGCCTCGACATCCGGCCATTGCGGGAGCTCACCGGCGAGGCCATGTTCAACGAGGTCTTCCTCGACGACGTGTTCGTCCCCGACGACTGTGTGATCGGAAGCCCGGGCGACGGCTGGAAGATGGCCCGGGCCACCTTGGCCAACGAGCGCGTGTCGATGTCGTCGGGATCGACCTTCGGTATCGGCGTCGAGTCGCTTCTGCGGCTGGCCGAGCGCCGGCACGAGGGTCTTTCCGCCAACGCCTTCCATCGCGTGGGCGAGCTCCTGGTCGAGGCGCAGTCGATCAGCCTGCTTGCCCACCGCTCCACGTTGCGCACCCTGGCCGGCGCCGACCCGGCCGCCATCACCAGCGTCCGCAAGCTGCTCGGTGTAGAGCACGAGCAGCGGGTGCAGGAGCAGGGCCTCGACCTCTTGGGCCCCGACGGTGCCGCCCTCGACGGCAACAGCGCCCGGCGTTGGGCGCACGGGTTCCTCGTGACCCGGTGCCTGACCATCGCCGGGGGGACGAGCGAGATCCAGCGGAACGTGATCGCCGAGCGCATCCTGGGCCAGCCGCGGGAGCCCGAGCCCGCCGCTTGACCGGGAGGGTCAGGGTCGGTCCAGGTCAGTCCCTGGGCAGTCCGAGCACCCGCTCGCCCACCAGGGTGCGCTGAATCTCGTTGGTACCGGCGAAGATCGAGGATGCCTGGTAGTAGAGCCACGACCGCTGCCAGGCCCCGTCGCCGGGGTTGTCCTCGGCCCCCTGCCAGAGCGGTGCGCTCGGCCCGAGGACGGCCATCACCGTCTCGTGCAATCGCTTGGACATCTCGCTCCAGTAGAGCTTGAGCGTGCTCCCCTCGGGCCCGGGTGCCTCGCCGCGCTCGAGCCGGGTGAGCGTCCGCCAGTTGTGCAGCTGGAACAGCTTGACCTCCACGTAGGCCTCGGCCAACCGCTGGCGCAGGCGCCAATCGTCGAAGGCGTCCTCGGTGCGGGCCAGCGCCAGCAGCTCGAGCACGAGCTGGCAATGGATGCCGAGTTGTCGCGGGTTCACCCCGCGCTCGTGGGAGAGGGTCGAGTTGGCCACCCGCCACCCCTCACCGGGCTCGCCGAGCACCGAGTCGATCGGGGACGAACACGTCGTCGAGGAAGACCTCGTTGAACTCCGCCTCACCGGTCACCTGGACCAGCGGCCGCACGTCCACACCCTCGGCGTGCATGTCGACGACCAGGCAGGTGAGCCCCTTCTGCCGGGTCGGGGCGTCGGGATGGCTGCGAGCGAGGCAAAGGCCCCAGTGGGCGAACTGGGCGTAGGAGGTCCACACCTTGCGTCCGGTCACCGTCCACCCGCCTTCGGTGCGCTCGGCCCGGGTGGTCAGCGAAGCCAGGTCGGAGCCGGCATCCGGCTCGGAGAAGAGCTGGCACCACAGCTCCTCCGCCGGGAGGATGGGCGGCAGCCACCGCTGCTTCTGCTCCTCGGTGGCGTGGGCGAACAGCGTCGGCGCCACCAGGTTGATGGCGATGCGCCCGACCAGCTCGGGTGCCCGGGCCCGGGCCAGCTCCTCGGTCACGAGGAAATGCTCGGTCGGGCCGAGCCCTCTTCCGCCGAGCTCGACGGGCCAGGTGATCCCGACCCAGCGGCCCTCGGCCAGCTTGGCCTGCCAGGCGCGCCCGAAAGCCACCGACTCGGCGAGGTCGGGGATGCGGGGCGGCAGGCCGACGCCGTACTCCCAGGGCAGGTTCTCTTTGAGCCACTCGTGCAGCTCGGCGCGCAGCGCCTCCTGCTCGGGGGTCATGCGCAGGTCCACGGGCGCCAAGCTTGGCATACCGGTTTCGGCCGACGGCCCCGTCAACGCCCCTCGGGTGATGGGCGGGCCGACCGTAGACTGCGCCGCCGTGGACTTCGAGCTGTCGGCCGATCAGGAGGCGTTGCGAGACGCGGCCCGCCAGGTCCTCGAGCGTTACTCGTCGATGGAGCGGGTGCGCCGCATCGTCGGTCCCGGCCAGCCGGGGGTGGGAACCGAGGCCGCGGTGCACGACTACGACCGCGAGCTGTGGTCGGTGATGGTGGAGCAGGGCTGGCCGGCGGTGGAGGAGCCGGGCACCACCGGGGGGCTCGGTCTCGGGACGGTCGAGCTCGTCGTCCTGTGCGAGGAGATCGGCCGGGCCGTGGCCCCCACCCCGTTTGTGGGCCACAGTCTCGCTCTCCACGCCTTGCGCCAGGCGGCCGAGCTGTCGAGGCCGGGGTCGGACGGACACGGCCAGATCACGGCCTGGGCCGACCGGCTGGCCGCCGGCGACTCGGTGGCCTGTCTGGCCTTCGCTCCCACGGTCGACAGCGGCGGAGGACCTGCCGGAGCACATGCCGATGAGGGAACCATCGAACGAGTCGCCCTCACCTGCCGTCCCGAGCCGACGCTGTACGCCTCGTTGTCCGACGTCGCCGTGGTGGTGACAGGCCATGGCCTGTTCGCCCTCGACCTGTCGGAAGCCCGGCCGCCGGCGCAGCCGGCCATGGATCGCACCCGCTCATTGGCGTGGTTGCGACTCGAGGGCACATCGGCTCTGCGCATCGGTGGCACCGACTCGGCCTGTCGGGTGCTCGACCGGGCTGCCACCGCCGTAGCCGCCGAGCTGCTGGGGGCGGCCGACCGGGCCCTGGCCATGAGCGTCGCCTACGCCTCGGATCGGGTGCAGTTCGGACACCCCATCGGCAGCTTCCAGGCGGTCAAGCATCGCCTGGCCGACGCCCTGGTGGATGTCGAGGGCATGCGCTCGTGCGTGTACTACGCCGCCTGGTGCCTCGCCGCCGGCCATCCCGACGCCTCGCTGGCCGCGTCGTCGGCCAAGGCATGGAGCTCCGACGCGAGTCGCCGGGTCATGGCCTCCGCCCTCCAGGTGCACGGCGGGATCGGGTTCACCTGGGAGCACGACCTCCATCTGTACGTCAAGCGGGCACAGCTCGACGAGGTGACCTTTGGTGACGCCGACTTCCACCGGGACCGGCTGGCCACCCTTCTCGCCACCCGCTCCGAGGGCGCTCCCGCCCTCTTCTGATCCCCGAGGGGCGGAGGGTCGCCCGGCTCGCCCGGCGAGTCAGCCGGCGCCGCGGGTGAGGAGCATGGTGCCGGCCAGCGGCCCGCCACCGTTGGCCACGGCCGCCACCTCGGGATCACCGGGCACCTGGCGGTCGCCGCCTTCGCCCCGCAGCTGCACGCAGGCTTCGTGGAGTAAGCCGAAGCCGTGCAGCCGGCCGGACGAGAGCTGGCCGCCCGCAGTGTTGAGGGGTAGCTCCCCGTCGAGGGCGATGCGGGTGCCGCCCTCGACGAACGGTCCGCTCTCGCCTCGCCCGCAGAAGCCGAGGGCTTCGAGCCACACCATGGTGATGATGCTGAAGCCGTCGTAGAGCTGGGCGACATCGACGTCGGAGGGTCGCAGGTCCGTGCGTGTCCACATGCTGGCCGCTGCGTCCCGGGCGGCCATCGTCGTCATGTCGTCGAACTGGTCCCAGCTCGGCCGGCCCCAAAGGGCCGTGCCCACCGCGTTCACATGGCAGACGGGCCGGGGCGCGTCGGGGGCGTAGTCGGCGTGAGAGACCACGAAGGCGGTCGAGCCGTCACTGGGCGGATCGCAGTCGAACAGACATAGCGGCGTCGAGATCATGCGCGCCTCCAGGTAGTCCTCCATGGTCATGGGGTCGCGGTAGACCGCATTCGGATTGAGGCCGGCGTTGCGGCGGGCGTTGATGGCGATCTGGCCGAGTTGCTGGCGGGTGAGCCCGAACTCGTAGACGCGTCGCTGGGCCACGAGCGCCAGCCAGTTGGCGGCCGAAACGGCCCCGAAGGGGAGCGACCATTGCAGAAACCCGGAGAAGCGCGGGCCACTCCCGCTCCCGCCGCCGCCCGATCCGCCGATGCCCTGCCGGCCACCCGAGCCCTGGGAAGTGGACTCGGTCACGGTGCGGTAGACGAGAACGTGGCGGGCGGCGCCGGCGGCGACGGCGAAGCAGGCGGCGATGACGGCCCGCATCTGGGCCGGGCCCTCTGACCCCCCGTCGTGCCAGTTGAGCCGGAGACGCAACGCGTCCTGCACGTCGGGCGTCCCGGGACCACCGAAGCCACCCATCCCGATGCCGGCGCCCGGATAGGTGGCCAGCCCGTCGATGTCCTCGCGGGTGAGCCCGGCATCGGTGATGGCGGCCAGACAGGCGTCGAGGGTGAGGTCGAGCTCACCCCGCCCCAGGTGCCGGCCCACGGCCGATTGTCCGATGCCGGTGATGGCGGCCTGCCGCTCGGCCGGGGCCGGGCTCAACTGCGTCCGCCGGTCGTGCCCGACGTCTCGACGAGCCGGAAGAGGGGGAGGAAGACGTCGTCCTGATGTTCGAAGACGACCTCGACCTCGCGGCCGACCAAGCTGTCGTCCGGCTCGCAGTCGACCAGATTTGTCATGAGGCGCACGTCCGGTTGCTCGGCGATGGCTACCAGCCCGATGACATACGGGTCGGATCCCGGTATCCACTGCTGGTGATTGACGGTGAAGGAGTGGACGGTGGCCCGGCCGCTCACTGCGTGCGGGGCCACGTCGGTGGAGAGACAGTACGGACAGCGGGGCGCGGGGGGATGGAACAGCTGATGGCATTGCTCACACCGGAGGAAGCGGAGTTTCCCGTCGGCGCCACTGGTCCAGAAGAACCGATTGGTGTCATCGAGGCGCGGCAGGAGGCGGAACGCAGGACCGTTGGCTGGCATCGGGGGGATGCTAGCCACCACGACCCTCTCAATAGGATTCGCACGATGGGCGTGAGAAAATGAACCGGCATTGAATCGCTTTCGCTTCAGTCTGCAGGCCGTGACGGCCGCGTCGCGCCACGAGTGGGTGGAGCTGGCCCGGCGAGTCGAAGGTGCCGGTTTCGATCTTCTCGTCACGGCCGACCACCTCGGAGGATCGTTCTCGCCGTTGCTTGCGCTGGCCACGGCCGCGGAGGTGACCACGGCGCTACGGCTCGGGGTGATGGTCCTCAACAACGACTTTCACCACCCTGCCCTGCTCGCCCGGGATGCGGCCACACTGGACGTGTTGAGCCAAGGACGGGTCGAGCTCGGCCTGGGGGCGGGGCACGCCCGGCCCGAATACGAGCGAGCCGGCATCGCCTTCGGTCCGGCGGGCGACAGGATCGCTCGGTTGGCCGAAGCCGTACAGGTTCTCCGTCGGCTGCTTGATGGCGACACCGTGACCTTTTCCGGCCAGCACTACCACCTCGATGGAGAGCGCTGTGGTCCCGCGCCCCTCCAGTCACACCTGCCGCTGCTCGTCGGCGGGGGTGGCACCCGCGTGCTTGGAATCGGAGCGCGCCACGCCGACGCCGTCGGATTCACGGGCCTCGGTCGCACCCTGGCCGACGGCCATCGCCACGAGCCATCGGGATTCGCGCCCACCGTCGTCGACGACCAGGTGGCCGCGGTCAGGACCGCCGCCGGTGACCGCCTGGGCGCACTCGAGCTTCAGGTTCTCGTCCAGTCGGTGGTGATCACCGATCGCTCGCGCCAGAGCGCTGAGGCCCTCAGTGATCGACTTCCCGGCGTGAACGTCGACGACGTCCTGGCGACGCCGTACCTCCTGATTGGAAGCGTGGACGAAGTCATCGAACGACTCATCGAGCGACGGGAGCGATGGGGATTCAGCCATTACACGGTGCGTGGTGAGGCGCTCCCCGACGTCGAACCGGTGGTCGCCGCGCTTTCCGGCCAGTGACCTGCTCCGAATAGCGTCGTAGCGGTGGACGCCTTCGACAGGGCCGGATGCGGGACGGTAGGTTCCCGCCGATGACGACGTTGAGCGCCAGGGCAGACCGATGAGGGCGCTCGTCTTCGGGGTCCCCCGAGAGGCCGACGACACCTATGACGGGCCGGTCGACGATCTCGACCGCAAGCTCGACTTGCTCCCCTTCGGCCTTCACTCGGTGGACGATGCCCGGCTGGTGCGGCCGGACTGGGTCATGACCAAGCCTCGGCTGTCCGGCGTCTGCGGCTCTGAGACCAAGCTCGTCCTGGGCGAGTTCGAGTCGGGCGACATCGACAACCCCATGGCCGCCTTCTCCTCCATCCCGCACATTCCCGGACACGAGGTGGTGGCCGAGGTGGTGGCCCTCGGCCCGGAGGCCACCGGGCTCGAGGTCGGCCAACGGGTGGTGCTCAACCCGTGGCTGACCTGCGGACCGCGGGGCATCGACCCGCCGTGCCCGGCCTGCCAGCGTGGTGACCTCAACCTCTGTCACAGCTTCACCAGTGGCGCCCTCGGCCCGGGCGTACACGTAGGGGTGGCCACCGACGCGCCGGGCGGATGGGCCGACTTCATGGCCGCCCACGACTCCATGCTCATCCCCATCCCGGACGACGTGAGCGACGAGGTTGCCGTCCTGGCCGACCCTTTCTCGGTCTCGTTGCACGCCGTGCTCCGGTCCCCACCGCCGCCCGGTGGCCGGGCCCTCGTCTATGGCGCCGGTGCCCTCGGGGTCACCACCGTGGCCGTGCTGCGGACGCTCTTTCCGGAGACCGAGGTCGGCGTGGTCGCCCGCTTCCCCGCGCAGGCCGCGCTGGCCGAGGCGTTCGGCGCGGCTCGCGTGTTCCCCCACGAGCCGCGCCTCGAGCTCACCGAGGCCATCGCCGAGTGGTCAGGTGGCGTCCTCCATGTGCCCTTCGCCGGCTTGCCCATGGCCCAGCCGGGGGGTGTCGACGTCGTCTACGACACCGTGGCCCGCCCCGAGACGCTCGAGGTCGGTGTTCGCGTCCTGGCTGAGCGGGGCACGCTGGTCCAGACGGGCGTGCACACCCCCGGTCGGTGGGAGTACACGCCGGTCTACTTCAAGGAGCTGTCCATCGTCGGCTCCAACGCCTTCGGCGTCGAGGAGATCGACGGTGTCCGCCAGCACGCCATCCGCCACTACCTCGACCTCGTGCGCGACGGACGGGTGGACATCGCCGACATGCTCACGCATCGCTACCCGCTCGACCGGTGGCACGACGCGCTGCGAGTCCTCGCCGACCAGCAGCAGAGCGGGGCGGTGAAAGTCGCCTTCGAACCGGTGTCCTGAACTCCTGAGCAGGGTCAGTGGCCGGAGCCGAGGGCGATGAAACGCTGGTAGCGCCGGTCACAGGCCTCTTGCCAGCTCGGGTCCGGTTCCACCCGTCGACCGGCAGCCGCCCACCGGCGTGACCCGTCGAGGTCAGCCTCGAGGCCGGCGGCCATCCGGGCCAGGTAAGCCGCACCCAGGGCGGCACCCTCCGGGACGGCTACGCAATCGATCGGCAGCCCGCTGGCGTCGGCCACCGCCGCCATCCATGGCTCCGAACGGGTGCCGCCGCCGCTGGCCACGATTCGCCGAGGGGTGATGCCGGCCCGGTCGCAGAAGCTGCGCACCACGAAGCCGCTGGCCTCGTAGGCGGCCCGGCACAGCCCTTCCGGGGTATCGCAGATGTCGAGGTCGTAGAGGCCGGCTCGTAGCGACGGGTCGTGGTACGGGACCCGCTCGCCGCGAAGGTAGGGCAGCCACACCGGCACCCGGTTCGGATCACCGGGACGGGCCGGCCCGGCGTCGTCGCGGCGCTCCGGGCGCAGCAAGGAGCGCGCCCAGTCGACGAAGAGGGCACCGGCGTTGCTGGGCCCACCGATGAGCATGCGCTCGGGGACGGTGTGGGGAACCGTCCAGAGGCCAGGCACCTCGACCCAGTCCTGGATGACGGCCCAGACGATGAGGGTGGCGCCGAAGATGACGAGGACGTCGCCGACCTGCTCGGCCCCGGCCACGATCTGGTCGCACATGGCGTCGATGCTGCCGCCGGCCACCACCGCCTCGCCGACGCGCCTGCCGCCGCCAGCGGGGAGCTTGATGGTGCCGGCAGCGTGGCCGGTGAAGGCCACGTCCGGCATCTGGGCCACTTGCACGCCCATCTTGTGGAGGAGCTCTTCGTTCCACTGCCCACCCTGATGGAGGTCGACCAAGGTCACGGCCACCATCGTGTCCATGACCGGATGACCGGACAGGCCGTAGGTGGCCACGGCCTGGGCCGGCCAGTAGCCGTGGGCGCCGGGCATCTCGGTCGCCGTCCAGCGGAGGAAGCCAACGGCATCGGGCATCTCGGACTCCGAGGTGTCGTCGGGGAGGCCGATACCGGGGCCGCGGCCGCGCAGATCTCCGTAGAGGAGGCCCGGCGTCTGCGGTACTCCTTTGCGGTCGACGGCGGTCATGGACGGGACCATGCCGGCCACGCAAATGCCGGCCACCGGGCCGGCCCCCTTGTCGTCGAGCTCGGCCTGCACCTGGGCCAAGGCCCGGCGCGGACCCCGTCGCCACGCCGCCCGGGCGTCGTGCTCGAGATGGTCGGCCGACTGGTGGAAGATGTGGTGAGGGACTCGGGCCCGGGCCACGACGCCACCGTCCGACGAGATGGCCAGCGCCTTGACGGATGTGGTGCCGATGTCGATGCCGACGGTCAGCTCGTCGGAGCCCGGATCCACGCTCACCCGCGCTGCCGGTGCGTCATGGGTGCGCGCTGACGACAACCAGGGGCGACGTCATGGACGGTCATTATGCACGACCAACCTGTGGGTGGCGTGGTCCTGTGGCCTGCGACCTGTGTGGCCTGGCCCGCACACCGGCACGAGGGCGTTGATCGGGAAGTTCGCCTTCCTGAATCTTTTTTTGGAAACGGCGATTTTGTCAGCATGTCCTGACGAATTCGGTCTTTCCGAAAATTCAAGAGACCCGGATGAGTCCCAGAGGCCAGCACAGAGGCCAGCACAGAGGCCTCGACGGGGGCCGGATGGAGGCTCCGAGGGACGGGCCCTCAGCCAAGTCGGGCAATGGCAATGAGCCGCCGGAACGACTCACCCGCTCAGCGAATGGGGCAGGGTCGAGCAGATCCGACAGCCGCCATCCCGGCGCCGTGGGCGGCACCAGCGGGATTACGCTCGCCGCCAGTGTCGGTCGATGACGCCATCGACCTCGCGGCCTACGGCGACCTACTGACCGGCGGCGCCGAGGCGGCGGGGCAGCGCGGTCCGAGGGGTGAAGACCCGATGGTTGTCGTCGACCTCGACTCGTCCGCCGGCGGCATCGACATCGACTTCGACCTGCGCCATGCGGGGGCCGCGCCCTTCGTCACCGTGGGAGTGAGTCGCTCGGACCTCCACGACGGGCCCTTCGCCGGTTTCGACGTCCTCCTGCTCGAGACGGAATCGGAAGTTGCCGCGCCCTGGGTGAGGGTGGCCGATCTGGGCGACTCCTTGGCCGATCTCCGCCGGGCCGTCTCGGCGTCGCCCCTGGCCGCTGTCTTCCTTGTCCAGCTACTCCGAACCAGTGCGGGTGCTTCCTTCGGCGACGCCCTGGTCATCGAGTCGCTGGCCTACTCGGCCCTCCAGGCCGGCCCCGAGTTCGCACGGTGGTTGGCCGGCCGGCCGGCCCCTCCGGTGCGGGCGCGGGAGGATCGAGTGCTCGAACTCCGGCGGGTCGACGACGACCTGGAGGTCGTGCTCGACCGGCCGCACGTCCATAACGCGCTGAACGCGGCCCTACGGGACGCGTTGTGCGAGGCCCTGGCCGTGGCCGCCGCCGACGACACGATCGACTGGGTCCACCTGAGAGGACGGGGGCCGAGCTTTTGCAGCGGAGGCGACCTCGACGAGTTCGGGACGGCGCCCGACCCGGTTCGGGCCCACCTCGTGCGCATGGCTCGGAGCGTGGCTGCCGCCGTGGCACCGATGGCGGCGCGCACCACCGCCCACGTACACGGCGCCTGTGTCGGTGCCGGCATCGAAGTGGCGGCCGCGGCCGGCCACGTGGTGGCCGCTCCCGACTCCCGCATCCGCCTTCCCGAGGTGGCCATGGGGCTCGTGCCCGGCGCCGGGGGCACGGCGTCGTTGCCCCGACGCATCGGACGGCACCGGACGGCGTGGCTCGCCCTCACCGGTTACTGGTTGGACGCGCCGGTGGCGCTCCGATGGGGCCTGGTGGACGAGATCGCCAGCGGAGACGGCCGTCGGGGTGCCCCGTAGAGATACCAGCGGTACAGTGTGCACTGAAAAGCCGGTTCTCGGGTCAGTGGGCCGGCGCATCGGGCGCCGCGCGCCGGTGAGGGATCGCCCAGGAGGCACGCCATGACACAGGCCGAGCAGTCCGACGTGGATCTGGATGTGTTCTCCAACCCCGACATAGCCGCCGATCCTCAGACCCAGTACCGCAAGATGCGGGCGGTTGGCTCGGTCATCGCCGGCACCTGGGGACCTCAGGTCGTGCGCCGCTCGACCTGCGAGTACGTGCTCCAGCACCCCGACGAGTTCTCCTCCGGGATGGAGGCGGTCGATCTCGGGCAGTCGGTCCCGCTCATCCCTCTCCAGGTGGACCCACCCATCCACCGCAAGTACCGCCGACTGCTCGACCCGATCTTCGCCCCCCGACAGATGAACGCCCGAGAGCCGGACATCACCAAGATGGTCAACGAGCGGATCGACACGTTCATCGACCGGGGCGAGTGCGAGTTCGGCGCCGAGTTCGCCATTCCTCTGCCGTCGTCCGTCTTCCTCCTACTGGTCGGCCTGCCCCTGTCCGAGCTCGACATGTTCCTCGACATGAAGGATGGCATCCTGCGCCCGGCGGGTGCAGACCTGGACGGCATCAAGGACACCCAGGGAACGGCCGCTCAGCGGGTCGAGTCCTATTTCCGTGGGGCCATCGAGGAGCGCCGATCGAAGCCCCAAGACGATTTGTTGTCGATGTTCATCACGGCCGAGGTTGACGGGGAGCGGTTGACCGAGGACGAGATGGTCGGGATCTGCTTCCTCTTCCTCATCGCCGGGCTCGACACGGTGACGGACAGCCTCGAGTGCATGTTCGCCTACCTCGCGCAGAACCCGGCGCAACGTCAGCGCATCGTGGACGATCCCTCCATCATCCCCTCGGCCGTCGAGGAGCTCCTGCGCTGGGAGACGCCGGTCACCATCGTGCCCCGGGTGACCGTCCACGACACCGAGGTCGAGGGGTGCCCGTTCCACAAAGGCGAGAACGTCGCCGTGGTCATCGGCTCGGCGAACACCGACGAGGAAAGCCTCGCCGACGCCTACAGCGTGGACCTGACCCGCAACCCCAACAAGCACCTGGCCTTCGGGGGCGGGGTCCACCGATGCCTCGGTTCGCACCTGGCTCGAACCGAGCTGCGCATCGCCCTTCGCGAGTGGCACCGGCGGATCCCCGATTACTCGATCAAGCCCGGTACCAAGCTCAATTACACGTTCGGGCTCCGGCAGCTCGATGAGCTACCGCTCGTTTTCGGCGCATCGGGCGGCGCGGGGTAGGCGTGAACTTCGAGGTCACCGAAGACCAACAGCTCCTCTGGGAGACCACCCGCAAATTCCTCGAGGCCACCGCCTCGACCGAGACGGTCCGTCGATTGGCCGACGAGCAGCCGGCCGGTTACGGGTCGGACTGGTGGCAAAAGGGGGCCGAGCTCGGTTGGGTGTCGATGCTCGTCCCCGAGGAGCTCGGGGGCGGGAGCGTGTCGGGTCACGGCCTGCTCGACCTCGTCCTCGTGGCCGAGGAGATGGGGCGGACGGTGGCCCCCGGCCCGTTCGTGCCGACCAACGTGGTGGCCGAGGCCCTGGCCCGTTCCGGCGCCGGCGCCGGCGCCCGACATGACGAAGTGCTGTCTGCCCTCGTCGCCGGCACCTCGGTCGCCGCCTGGTGCCTGGCCGCACCGGTCGCCGGCCTGGATCCGGGAGCGGCGGGCACGGTCACGGCGAAACGTGAGGGCGACGGCTTCGTGCTCGACGGAGCCACCGGGCCCATCGAAGCCGCCGGCCAGGCCAACTGGCTGCTGGCCACTGCACAGGCCACCGACGGACCGGTGCAGGCCCTCCTGGCCGCCGACGCCGAGGGGGTGAGCATCGTCCCGGCCCACAGCTTCGATCTCGTCCGGCGCTTCGCGCAGGTGCGCTTCGACGGGGTGGCAGTGGACGACGAGGCGCTGGTGGGCCGCCCAGAGACGGCGGCCGAGGATGTCGAACGCCAGTTGCGGACGGCCACCGTCCTCCAGTGTGCGGAGATGGCGGGGGCGCTCGGGCGGGTGGTCGAGTTCACCGTCGAGTACGCCTTCGACCGCTATTCGTTCGGCCGGCCCCTCGCCTCCTACCAGGCCCTCAAGCATCGGTTCGCCGACATGAAGGTCTGGGTCGAGGCCAGCTACGCCACCGCCGATGCTGCTGCCCGCGCCGTTGACGAGGACGCCACCAATGCCGCCGAGCTGGTCAGTGTGGCCAAGGCGTACATCGGGGAGCGGGCGCCCGGCATCATCCAGGACTGCATCCAGCTCCATGGTGGCATCGGCACCACCTGGGACCACGACATCCACCTCTATCTGCGGCGCGTGGTCGTCGACCGGTCGCAGCTGGGCACGCCGAGCGACCACCGCGACCGAGTGGCTGCGGCCATGGGGATCTGAGGTAGCCGTCGGATGGCCATCGACGAGCGAGAGGTGGACGCTGATATGCCCGGCGCCGAGGACATCGAGTCGTTCCGGCTGCGGGCTCGCCAGTGGCTCCGGGACAACGTGGCGCTCCTGCCCGACGGCAAGAACAACGCCGTGCTGTCCCGCGAGGACGAGACCGGTGAGTGGACGAGGTCGCTCCAACGCAAGCTGTTCGACGGTGGCTTCGCCGGCCTTTGCTTCCCACGAGAGTACGGGGGACAGGGGCTCGGCCGCTCCCACCAGCGGGCCTTCACCCAGGAGAGCCTGCCGTACCAGATGCCCACCTCGTTGAACGTGCCCACCTTCTCCATCCTGGCGGCGACACTCCTCGATTTCGGGACCGAGGAGCAGAAGCAGCGCCACATCCCGGCCATCCTGCGTGGCGACGAGATGTGGGTGCAGTTCCTCTCCGAGCCGAGCGGTGGCTCCGATCTGGCCGGGCTGGTCACCCGGGCGACCCGCGACGGCGACGTGTTCATCCTCAACGGGTCGAAGATCTGGAGCACGGGCGCCCACAAGTGCGACTACGCCATGTGTCTGGCCCGGACCAACTGGCAGGTGCCCAAGCACCGCGGCCTGACCATGTTCATCATGAAGATCCACCAGCCCGGGGTCGAGATCCAACAGATCCGGATGAACAACGGGACGGCCGAGTTCTGTCAGGAGTTCTTCGACGACGTGGTCATCCCGGCCAGCGAGGTCGTCGGCGAGGTCGACGACGGGTGGACCGTGGCCTCACGGCTGCTCTATCACGAGCGCGACGCGGTGGGTGGTGGCTCGCCCTACATCAGCGGGGTGGCGGTGGCCGGGGCCGGCCACGGCACCTCCCGGGCCGACCTCGTCGACCTGGCCCGGCGCAGCGGACAGGCTTCGAATCCGCGCGTCCGCCAGCTGGTGGCCGAGGATCGGATCAACGACCGGGTCCAGAATCAGCTGGTTCAGCGGATCACCACCGGCATCCGGTCCGGGGCCCTACCGCCACCGGCCGGCTCCATCTCCCGGCTCATGGCGGCCACCACTACCGAACGGCATCTCGACATCGCTCTCGACATCGCCGGGCCGAGCATCGGCGCGTGGCTCGGCGAGGAAGGCAGCGGTGGTGGGGGAGCGACGGGCATGCTCGGCGTCTCCAACTGGGGCGACGCCTACCTCATCCGTCAGGGCGGCAGCCTGGGGGGCGGCAGCACCGAGATGCAGCGCAACATCATCAGCGAGCGCGTGCTCGGCATGCCCCGCGAGTACTCGGCCGACCGTGACGTACCGTTCGAGCAAGTGCGGCACAACTGAGGGATCTTCTGGCCAGCACTCAGACATGGTTGCGGTCGTCGGTGACCGTCGGTCGGGTCGGCCAGGTCGGCGACGGGCGTGGGCTGGAGAGGTGCAAAACGCCCACGCCCAGCAACCGTGAGACGCTGACACCGCTGTGGAATCACCCCCTCCCTTAGATCTCGACGATCTGAGCCTGGCCGATGCCGTGGCCCGCTCCTGGCATCTCGACGCCGGTCAACTCCGCTACATCCCCAAAGGGTTTGGGAGCTATCACTGGCTCGCCGAAACCCCGACTCATCAGTACTTCCTGACTGTCGATGACCTCAACTCCAAGCCTTGGCTGGGAGCAAGTCCAGATTCAACCTTCGAGGGCCTCGAAGCCGCCTACGACTCGGCCGTCGCGCTCCACCGACAGGCAAACCTCAGCTTCGTCGTCGCCCCCATCCCCCAACACCATGGTGGTACGGCGTTGCGCCTCAGCGAGCGCTACGCCTTGACGGTGTTCCCGTTCATGGCTGGCGAGCCCGGCGTCTGGGGGAACCCGATCGGCCAGAAGGACCGCCGACAACTTCTGCGTCAGCTCGCCGAGCTGCACCGGTCGACGCCGGCCGCCGCCTCTGCGCTCCGGCATGGTCTTGCTCTACCGGGCCGGGCGGGCCTGGAGTCTGCTCTCGATGACCTCGACCGGCCTTGGCAGGGTGGCCCCTTCTCCGATTTGGCCCGGCGAGAGCTGGCCAACCATGCCGCCACCGTCCACGAGTGGCTGACCGCTTTCGACCATCTGGCGGGCCTCGTCGAAGAAGCGGGAGGCGAGCAGGTCATCACCCACGGTGAACCACATCCCGGCAACCTCGTACGTGCCGAAGATGGCGTGCTACTCGTTGACTGGGACACGGTGGGTCTGGCCCCACCCGAACGCGACCTTTGGATGTTTGACGACGGGTCGCCGAACATCCTGGCGCCGTATACCGAGACGAGTGGACGGTTGGTTGACGCCGCCGCCATCCGTCTATTCCGACTGGCGTGGACGCTCTCAGAGATCGTTGCCTTCACGGCACTCTTTCGATCCCATCATGAAAGAAACCGGGACACGGAGAAGAGTTGGCGCGCCCTCACTGAGTCGCTATTGGGAGTCCCTGCGTCGGGCCCTTATGGGCCGGCACTTCAAGCAGGCTCGGAGTGAGGAACGGACTCGGGAAGCGAGGCGACGCCCCGCGGCTCAGGCGGCCGCTACCCCTTCGTATCCCATCAACCGGTTGAGGTTGCCGCCCATGACCTTGGCCACGGTTTCGTGGTCGAGTGATCCGAGCTCGTCCACGAAGCTCACCGGGTCGGCCATGCCCTCGGGGTGCGGGTAGTCGGACCCGAACAGCACACGGTCGGCACCGAGCAGCTCGATCAAGCCGATGGGATCCTCCTCGTGGAAGGGATGCACGTAGATATTCCGCTTGAAGACCTCGATGGGGTCCTCGTCGAAGATCTTGGGATTGCCCTGGTAGGCGGCGGCCATGTACTCGAGGATGGGACGCACCCAGTTGCTGCCGTTCTCGACAGGGGCGAAGCGCAGGTTTGGAAACCGGCTGCAGAGACCGTGGCCGATGAGTGACGCCACCGTGTCCATGATCGGCCGTCCCTGGTGGCCGACGATGGACATGAACCCCGAACCACCCTTGAACGGCGTCATCTCGCCGTGCCGATTGCCCTCCCACTCGTCGAAGTAGCGCTGGTAGCCGCTGTCGGATGCGTGCATCCCGACCGGGAGCCGGGCGTCCTCGACCATCTTCCAGAAGGGGTCGAACTCGGGGAGGGCGAACGAACGCGGCCCCATGTAGCCATAGACGGGGGCGGGGCGAATGAGAACGATCTTGGCGCCCCGCTCGAGCACCCACTCGAGCTCCCTCTGGGCTTCCGCCAGGATGCCCATGTTGATGACAGGTGTGGGGAAGATCCGGTCCTGGTAGTTGAAGGTCCAGTGCTCGTGCATCCACTGGTTGAGGGCGTGGATGACGGCGTGGACGGCCTCTGGTTCTCCCCGCATGCGCTCCTCGAGCAAGCTGGCCAGGGTCGGCCACATGAGGGCGCGGTCCAGCCCCAGCTCGTCCATGAGCTTGAGCCGGGGCTCGGGCTCCATGAATGCGGGGAGCGAGCGGATGGGCTTGCCCATGATCTCCCGCCGTGACTTCCCCTCGGGGTTGCCCTTCTTGAAGTACTCCTCTTGGGCGCCGGGAGCGGCCACGACCTCGAAGGTCGGGTTGGGGATGTAGTCACTGATCACGTTGTTGAGGGCGATTTTCGTCCGGCCGTTGACCTCCACGTACTTGACGAGGCCTTCGTACTCCTTGGGCAGGTACTTCGTGAACGCATCCGTGGTCTCGTACATGTGGTTGTCCGCGTCGAAAATAAGGAAGTCGACGTTCCGTGGAGACATGGCCACTGCCTTTCTCTGCTTCGCTCGACCCGCCGCGATCGGCGGTCTCTCGTCACCGGGTCGGCCGGGTTCCGGGGCCGGACCGCGGCCCGGGTGTGCCCTCATCGTACCCACTCGGCAGGGGGAGCGCAAACGTCATTTTCACCGAAGGCTCCCTGGTCAGGCGCCTGGCATTCCGACCGCCGTTGACTACACTCCTGGCCGTGCGAGTCGTCGTCGACTACGGCCGTTGCGAGTCCAACGCCCTGTGCATGGCCGCCGCTCCCGAGGTTTTCGAGGTGGGCGACGACGACCAGCTCTACGTGCTTGACGAGAACCCTCCGGAGTCGCTCCGGGCGAAAGTCGAAGCTGCCGTCAAGGCCTGCCCGAAGATCGCCCTGAGCATCGAAGACTGAACTCGATCAATCCCCGGAAGGTCGAGGCACCCTCGTGCGCCGTCGGATGCGTAGACGCGTGTCAGGCGGGATCGCCGAGTGCGCGTCCGGGGTACCGTGGCTTTCCCGGTGATGCGGTCCGGCGTGTCACCAGAGGCGTCACCCCAAGCGTCACCCGGCATGCACGAGGAGAGGGCCCATGAGCGACTACAAGTTCGTCACCTACGAGGAGCTCGACGGCGGCCAGATCGTGCGGGTCCTCCTCAACCGCCCCGAGACCCGCAACGCCCAGAGCCGTGGGCTTCTCGTCGAGCTCAACGATGCCCTCCTTCGGGCCGAAGAGGACGACAACGTACGGGTGGTGATCCTCGGCGGCGTGGGCCCGTTGTTTTCCTCAGGACACGACTTGGGATCGAAGCAAGCCCAAGTCGAGCATCGACCCGGTCCCGACCAGCACCCCACGGCCACCATCAATGGCGCCACCCGCAAAGGGAGCGAGTCCCTCATGCTCCAAGAGTGGCACTACTACTTCCAGAACACCCTTCGTTGGCGGAACTTGCGCAAGATCACCGTCGCCCAGGTACACGGGGCCGTCTATTCGGCGGGGTTGATGCTCATGTGGGCGTGTGACCTCATCGTGGCCGCCGACAACGTGATCTTCGCCGACATGGTCGGTACCCGGCTCGGTATGTGCGGGATGGAGTACTTCGGTCACCCCTGGGAGTTCGGCCCTCGCCGCACCAAAGAGCTCATGCTCACCGGTGATGCCATGGATGTCGAGGAGGCCCACCGCCTCGGCATGGTGTCGAAGATCTTTCCGGCCGCAGACCTCTCCGACCGCACCCTCGAGTACGCCCAACGCATTGCCCGGGTCCCGACCATGACGGCGCTCATGATCAAGGAGTCGGTCAACCAGACCGTCGACAACATGGGCTTCTTCAACTCGCTGCAGGCGTGCTTCACGTTGCACGAGCTCAACCACGCCCACTGGGCCGGCATCCACGACAGCAAGTATCCGGTGGCAGAGCCCGAAGACGGAATCCCGAGCTGGCGCGACGCACCCCCGGTGCGAATGCTCACCGTCGATGCGGTGGAGGGTCCCGTCCCCACCTCGTGAACCTACGGGCGACTTATCGGCAACCCGACGCCGCCCGCTACCGTCGGCCGGGGGGCGCATGGGACGTTCCCACGCTCGACCACCTGTTGAGCGGGGCCTACCGGCGCGGCGCCACCGCCATCGTCGACGGGACCCTCACCCTCACCGAGCACGACCTCGGATCGGCGGTCGATGCGGTGGCCGGCGGGCTCGCCGCCCTCGGGGTGGGCCATGGCGACGTGGTCGCCTGGCAGCTCCCCAACTGGTGGGAGGCGATCGTGCTCTTCCGGGCCTGCTGGCGGCGGGGGGCGGTGGCCGCGCCCATTCACCATCAGGTCGGGGCGAGCGAGGTCGACCAAATGGTCGCATCGCTCAGGCCGGCGGTGACGTTGGCCGCTCCGGGCATGGCCCTCGGAGAGCACCCGGGGTCCCTCGGTGTGCGCACCGGCGAGGCGGAGTCGGGCTTCGAGCAGCTTCTTGCCGCCCGTCCGGCTCGGACCCGACCGAGCCGGGGCTCCGACGTGGCCGTGGTGCTGTTCACGTCGGGGTCGACCGGTGACCCGAAGGCCGTTCTCCATTCGTCCCGGGGCCTGGCCTACAAGGCCCGCTCGATGGTGGCCGCCCATGGCCTCACCACGGCCGACGCCGCCCTCATGCCCTCGCCGCTGGCCCACGTCTCCGGGCTGCTCAATTCGGTACTCGTCCCGCAGACGGCGGGGATGCCGGTCGTGCTCATGGAGAAGTGGGACCCCGAGCGCGGCGTGCGCCTAGCCGCCGAGCACCGCGTGTCGTTCATGATCGGCCCGCCCACTCTTTTCCTCGGGATGCTCGACGTCGCCGACGTCCGCAAACGGGTTCCCTCCCTGCGGGTCGTGTCCTGCGGCGGCATGGGGGTCACGCCCGAGTTCGTCGATGTGGCGCGCGCCGGGCTCGGCGCCAGCGTGAAACGCACCTACGGCTCGACGGAGGCACCCACCATCACCACGAGCACGGCGGCCGACGGCCCCGAGCGTGCCCGCGACACGGACGGTCATTCGGTGGGCGATGGCGTGGTCCGGGTAGTCGACCCCGAGACCGACCGACCGCGACTCCCCGGTGAGGCAGGCGAGGTGCTGTTGCGTGGCCCCGAGCTGTTCGTGGGCTACGGCGACGAGGTCCAGACGAAGGGCGCCGTCCGTCGCGGATGGTTCGTCACCGGCGACCTCGGGGTCCTCGACGACGAAGGCTGGCTCACCATCGTCGGAAGGCTGAAGGACGTGATCATCCGATCCGGCGAGAACATCGCCGCCGCCGAGGTCGAGCGGGTCCTCGAGACCCACCCCTTCGTCCGCCAAGCGGTGGCTGTGGGCTGTCCCGACGATCGGGTGGGTGAGCGAGTGGCCGCGTTCGTGGTGGGTGACCACCGACTCGATGTGGAAGAGTGCCGGCGCTGGTTCGCGGCGCAGGGCGTGGCCCGGTTCAAGACGCCGGAGCTCGTCGTGCATCTCGATGCCATCCCTCTCCTGGGCCTGGGAAAGCCGGACCGGGCGGCCCTCCGGGCGCAGGCCGCCGCCGCGACCGCGGCCGGGGAGAGCGGCGGCCATCGAACCGGCGGGAGCCGAGAGAGCCGAGAGAGCGGAGAGAGGAGTACGGGAGCATGACGACGGGGATCGTGGCCTGGGGCGCCTACCTGCCCTACTGGCGGCTCGAGCGGGCAGCCATCGGGGCCGCCTTCGGGACGCCGGCCGCCCGCGGCCAGCGCGCCGTCGCCTCCTACGACGAGGACACCACCACCCTCGGCGTGGAGGCGGCTCGCCGCGCCCTGCGGGCCGACGGGGTGCCCCACCCAGCCGAGCTCTACTTCTCGACGCCCGACCCCGCCTACATGGACAAGACCAACGCCACCACGGTCCACGCCGCCCTCGGCCTCGAGCCGACGGTGGGCGCCTACGACCTCTGCGGTTCGGTCCGCTCGGCGTGGGGCGCCATGCGCGCCGCCGCTCTCGCCGGCCAACAGCAGCCGGCCCTGGCCGTGATCTCGGATCTGCGGACCGGCCTGGCCGGCGGGGCCGAGGAGAGCCAGGCGGGCGACGGCTCGGTGGCCTTCGTGTTCGCCCCCGATGGCGGCGTGGCCGAGACGCTGAGCCGGGCGTCGAGGACCGACGAGTTCCTCGACCGCTGGCGGGTGCCGGGCGAGAGCGCCTCACGACAGTGGGAGGAGCGATTCGGCGAAGAAGCGCTCGTTCCCCTGGCCCGTGCGTGCTTCAGCGACGCCCTGGCCGGGGCCGGTGTGGCTGCCGAGGACATCGACCATCTGGTCGTGACCGGCCTCCACGGGCGCGCCGTCGCCGCCGTGCGGGCGTCGCTCGGCGTGCCGGCCGATCGGCTGGCGGTCGACGAGTCGGGCCGGATCGGGAACCTCGGGGCCGCCCAGGCCGCCTGGTCGCTCGCCGGCGTGCTGGAGCGGGCCGAGCCGGATCAGGTGATCGCCGTCCTGTCGGTGGGGGACGGCGCCGATGCCCACGTGCTCCGGACCACGGCCGAGCTCCCCGCCGCCCGCGCCCGCCGTCGTGCCGCCGGCCTGGCCTCGCTCGAGGAGTTGGCTGCGGCCGGACGGTCGGACCTTGCCTACGCGCTGTTCCTCACCTGGCGCGGCCAGTTGCGCAGGGAACCGCCCCGGCGTCCGGACCCTGAGCGACCCGATGCGCCGGCCATGCGCCGCAACGAGCTCTGGAAGTTCGGGTTCGCGGCCAGTCGTTGCACGGTCTGCGGGTTCGTGCACCTGCCGCCAACCCGGGTGTGCCTGTCGTGCCGTTCGGTCGACAAGATGGAACCGCTGCGGCTGGCCGACGTGCGGGGCACGGTGGCCACCTACACCGTCGATCACCTGGCCTTCAGCCTCTCGCCACCCCTCGTCGGGGCCGTCATCGACTTCGACGGCGGCGGCCGCTATCGGGGCGAGATGACCGACGTCGACCCGACCGCCCTGGCCATCGGCACCCGAGTGGAGATGACCTTCCGGCGGTTCTACACGGCACAAGGCGTGCATAATTACTTCTGGAAGGCCCGACCCCTGCTCGAGGACGAGGGGGGCCCGGACGCCGACCCGCACCGGGAGGAGAACGGCTGACATGGCGAGCAGAGGGATTCGTGACCGGGTGGCGATCGTGGGCATGGGGTGCACGCCCTTCGGCGAGCTCTGGGACAAGAGCGCCGATGACCTGCTGACCGACGCCGCCGTCGAGTGTGTCGCATCGGCGGGCGTGGACATGAAGGACATCGATGCCTTCTGGTTGGGGACCCTCGGCTCGGGCCAGTCCGGTCTCACGCTGTCGCGGCCGCTCAAGATCGACTACAAGCCGGTGACCCGCGTCGAGAATTTCTGCGCCACCGGGTCCGAGGCCTTCCGCAACGCCTGCTACGCGGTGGCCTCGGGCGCCTATGACCTGGCCATGGCCATCGGCGTCGAGAAGCTCAAGGATTCCGGCTACTCCGGGCTCACCGGCATCCGGCTGGTCGGCGACGGCACCAACGCTGGATTGAGCTCGCCGGCCGCCTTCTCCTTCCTGGTGCCGGCCTACGCCCACAAGTACGGCGTCGACCCCGACGAGCTCAAGGCGGTGATGAGCCGCATCGCCTGGAAGAACCACGTCAACGGGGCTGTCAACCCTCGGGCGCAGTACAAGAAGGAGGTCCCGCTCGAGAAGATCACCACGTCGCCGCGGGTGGCCGGCGACCTCGGGGTCTTCGACTGCAGCGGCGTGAGCGACGGCTCGGCCGCCGCCATCGTCTGCCGGACCGAGGACGCCCACCGCTACACGGATTCGCCGCTCTATGTGAAAGGCCTGAGCTTCGTGGCCGGCCCGGCTGCCGGCATCATCGACCCCGACTACGACTACACCAGCTTCGAAGAGGTGGTCCGTGCCGGCCAGGATGCCTACCAACAGGCAGGAGTGACCGACCCGCGGGCCGCCCTGGCCATGGCCGAGGTGCACGACTGCTTCACGCCGACCGAGCTCGTCCTCATGGAGGACCTCGGGTTCGCCGAGCGAGGCACGGCCTGGAAGGAGGTGCTGGCCGGCACCTTCGACCGCGACGGCGAGCTGCCCGTGAACCCCGACGGTGGCCTGAAGAGCTTCGGCCATCCCATTGGGGCTTCCGGCCTTCGCATGCTGTTCGAGTGCTGGCTCCAGTTGCGCCAGCAGGCTCCGCCCGAACGCCAGATCAAGAGCGTGACCGAGGGCGGGCGCACGCTCGGGCTCACCCACAACCTCGGTGGGGGACCGGGCGAATGCGTGAGCTTCGTAGGGATCGTGGGGAACGAGCCGTCGGCCTGATGGGGGCGGCGGCGGCGCTTCCCGGCCCATGACGCCGGCCCACTCGTGACCACCAGCCGTCCCCTGGGACGGATCCTGGACGCCACCACCACTCTCGACCCGGGTCGCATCGCACTGATCGTCGACGACGGCGCCGTCACGACCTACGCCGACCTCGAGGACGCCGTCGGCCGGGTGACCGACGGGCTGGCGGTGGTCGGGGTGCGTGCCGGCCAGCGCGTGCCGCTGGCCGACCACACGAGCGTGCTGGCCACGGCCACGGTCATCGCCTGCGCCCGGATGGGGGCGACCGCCGCTCTCATGAACCCGCGGCTCACCGGCGGAGAGATGGCGGCCCTCGTGGACGCGGCCGGTACCGGGCCGGTCGGTGTGGCCGGCCCGATCGCCGCCCCGGCATTGTCGGAGGCCGGGTGTGAGAGCGTCCTCGGGGCGGCGGACCTTCTCAGCGGTGGCAAGGCGCGGCACGAAGGCCCGCGTGCCTTCCCCGAGCCCTCGGCCTCGAGTGACGCCGTCGTGCTCTTCACCAGCGGGACCACGGGGACGCCGAAAGCGGTCCCTCTGGCCCAAGGTCAGATCGCCTCGCGCATCGGCGCCTATGCGCCGGTGGCGGATCCCAAGCCGGCCGTCTCCCTCATGTGCGTGCCCTTCGTGCACGTAGGCGGGATGCTCGGCCTCATGGTGGCGCTGGCCCGGGGGTCGACCACCGTCGCTCTCACCCGGTTCGACGCCGGTGCATGGCTCGAGGCCACCGAGCGGTACCGAGTCAACACCTGCTTCCTCGTGCCCACCATGCTCCACCGCATCGTCGAGCATCCACGGCTGGCCGACACCGACCTGACCTCGCTACAGGTCCTTACCTACGGCGCCGCGCCGGCCTCTCCCGAGCTCATCCGTACGGCTGCCCTTCGACTGCCGGGCGTGGGGCTGGCCAACACCTTCGGCCAGACGGAGACCCTTGGCTCGATCACCATCCTCCCGCCCGGCGACCACTCTCCAGAGCGCCTGGCCTCGGTCGGCCGTCCCCTGCCCGGTGTGGAGATCCGGGTGGTGGACCCGGCGACGGGCGAGGCGGTGCCGGCGGGGACGGTCGGAGAGCTCTGGGTCAAGCAAGGCACCGGGGCCACCGTCGATGCCATGGCCAACGACGAGTCGGCTCCGGGCTGGCTGCGCACCGGCGACCTCGTGTCCGTGGACGACGACGGATACCTCTATCCCGCCGGGCGGTTGTCCGACACCATCAACCGGGGCGGGGAGAAGTTCGCGCCCATGGAGCTGGAGCGCGTCGTGCTGGCACACCCGGCGGTGCGCGACGTGGCCGTGGTCGGGGTGCCGGATGCCGAGATGGGACAAAGGGTGGGTGTGGCTGCCGTCGTCGACGGCGGACTCACCATGGAGGAGCTCCGCGAGTTCTGCCGCGGGAGCATTGCGCCCTTCAAGATGCCCGAGCGCCTGCTCGTGGTCGATGAGCTACCGTACAACGACTTCGGCAAGGTCGATCGCAAGGCGCTCCGGGCACTGATCGGCGCCAGCGAGTAGGCCGGGAGCCGCGCCGGCCGGGACAGCGAAAGCGGGGATCGCCAATGGCCACCACCGATCGACCACGTTCGACGGCGGGCGCCCCTTCACTGGACGGCGACACTGCACTCCGCATCTACCGGACGATGCGCACCATCCGAGCCACCGAGGACCGCATCGTGCGCGGCCTCGGGGCCGGCGAGTTCCGCATGACCTACTACGGCGTTCGCGGCCAGGAGGCCATTCCCGCTGCCATCTCCGCCCATCTTCGACCGGACGACGCCATGGTCACCACCTACCGCGGCATGCACGATTGCATCGCCAAGGGCGTACCCCTCGACGAGCTCATCGCCGAGATGTGCGGCAAGGTGACGGGAACGTCCAAGGGCAAGGGTGGCCCCATGCACCTCTCCGACCCGCAGTCGGGGCTCATGGTCACGACCGGGGTGGTCGGCGGTGGGTTGCCGATCGCCGTGGGCCTGGGCCTGGCCGCCATTCTGCGGGGCACCGACCAGGTCACGGTGGTCAACTTCGGCGATGGGGCCACCAGCATCGGGGCCACCCACGAGGCCGCCAACCTGGCCGCCCTGTGGCAGGTTCCGGTCATCTTCGTCTGCCAGCACAACCAGTACGGCGAGCACACCCGCTTCGCCGACTTCACCCGCACCGAGCGGCTGGCCGAGCGCTTCGCCACCTACGGCATGGCCGCCGAGACGGTCGACGGCAACAGCGTGCCGACCATGTACGAGGCTGCCGGCCGGGCCGTCGACCGGGCGCGATCGGGTGGAGGCCCCACCTTCCTCGAGTGCCTCACCTACCGGCTCGGGGGCCACACCTTCGGAGCCGCCACCGACTACATGGACGCCGCCGAGATGGAGGCGGCCGAGGCGGCGGAACCGGTGGCCCGCTACCGGCAGTGGCTCACCGAGGAGCGGGGCGTCGACGAGGAGACACTCGGTTCCATCGACGAACAGGTGTCGGCGGAGGTGGCCGCGGCCGTGGCCGCCGCGACGGCCGCGCCCGTACCTCCGGACGAGGAGCTGCAGACCGACGTGTTCGCCGACTTGGCCGCGCTGCCGTCATGATCGACCGGGCCGGCTCGGGCGAGACGCCCGTCGACACCATGTCGGGGGCCGTCAACCAGGCCCTGGATGGCGCCCTGGCCGAGGACCCCGACGTCTTCCTGTTGGGGGAGGACATCGAGGACCCGGCCGGAGGGGTCATGAAGGCCACCGTCGGCCTTTCCACCAAGTACGGCCGGGCCCGGGTTCGCAGCACCCCCATCTCGGAGCAGGCCATCGTGGGGGCGGCCATCGGCGCCTCCCTGGCCGGGTTCCGCCCGGTGGCCGAGATCATGCTCATGGACTTCTTCGCCGTGGCCATGGACCAGGTGGCCAACCATGCGGCCAAGTTGCGCTACATGTCGGGCGGGCGCACGCACGTGCCCATCACCATCCGCACGGCAGTGGGTGGCGGCCGCCAGTTCGGGGCTCAGCACTCACAGTCGCTCGAGGGTTGGATGATGCAGGTGCCCGGGCTCAAGGTGGCCGTTCCCTCGACCCCGGCCGACGCCAAAGGGCTCCTCACCGCCTGCATCTTCGACGACGACCCGTGCGTGTTCATGGAGACGATGTCGCTCCTGTTCACTCGGGGCCCGGTGCCGGCCGGTCGTCACGAGGTGCCCCTCGGCGTGGCCGAGGTCAAGCGTCCGGGCGACGACGTCACCGTGATCACCTGGGGATGGCAGGTGGCAGAGGCGCTGGCTGCCGCCGAAGAGGTGGCCGCCGAGGGCATCAGCCTCGAGGTCATCGACGCTCGCACCCTCGTCCCCCTCGACCGCGACGCCATTCTCCGGAGCGCGGCCCGCACCCGCCGGGTATTGGTGGTCCACGCGGCCAGCCAGTTCGCCGGTCCCGGCGCCGAAGTCGCGGCGCTGGTGGGCCACGAGCTGTTCGGAGAGCTGTCGTGCCCGGTCGAGCGGCTGGGTGCCGTCTACGGGCCCATCCCTTATGCCGCCGAGCTCGAGCGAAAGCACTTCCCGGACCGGGCCCGTATCGCCGAGCGCATCCGGCAAATGGCCGGGGGTCGCCCCTCTCCATGAGCACCAGCGAGCCGGGTCGAGTGGTGCTCCGCATCCCCCGGGCGGCGGTGACCGCCACCGAGGGGACCATCGTCGAGTGGGTGGCGACCGACGGCCAGTCGGTGGCCGAGGGCCAGGTCCTCTACCGCCTCGAGACCGAGAAGGTGGAGATCGACGTCGAGAGCCCGGCGGCCGGAGTGTTCCATCCCACCGGGGTGGTGGGCGAGACCTACCCGGTCGGCGAGGAGGTCGGCTTCATCGAGGCCGGTTAGGCCGGCGCGGTTCCGGCTCGCCCGCCGCGGCTGCCGCCAGCCGCGTTCCCAGATCGCGACCGACAGGAGCCTCGTATCCTCCTGGCCGTGCGTGTGCTCGGTGCCTGCTCGTTGGGAGGGGATGGCCATCTTCATCCCCTTCTCCCGTTCCTTCGAGCTGCGGCGACCAGAGGCGACGAGGTGCTCGTCATCGGGCCGCCGGCCATGAAGGCGTCGGTTGCCGCCTCCGGACATCGCTTTCGGCCGGGTGGTGAGCCGGCCGAGGAACAGGTCGCGGCCATTCGAGAGCAACTGCCCGTCCTGCCGCGTGGGGAGGCGGCGGTTCTCGGGAACCGGGAGCTGTTCGGTCGCTTGGCCACCGAGGCGATGCTGCCGGCCATGGGCCAGGTCTTCGCCGACTGGCGTCCCGAACTCGTCGTGCGGGAGCCGTGCGAGTACGCATCTGCCGTTTTCGCCATGGCGACCGAGACTCCGGCCGTCCAGGTGGCCATCTCCCTCGCCCAGATAGAGAGCGGTGCGTTGGAGTCGGCCAGAGTCGCCCTCGAGGAACACCGCTCCGGCCTGACTGACGCCCTCGCGTCAATGCCCTATCTGACCCGCTTCCCCCGCTCACTCGACCCGTCGCCCTTCTCCACCACCATTCGGTTCCACCTCCCAGCTCACGGCCCATCTGATCCCCTGCCGGACTGGTGGCAGGGAAGCCGCACACCACTCATCTACGTGACGTTCGGCACCGTCCTCGGTCACATGTCCCACGCGCCGGGGGTCTTCCGGGCCGCTCTCCGCGCCGTGACAGAGTTGGACGCCCGGGTCCTGGTGACGACCGGGCGACGCGTCGACCCGGCAACACTGGGCTCGGTGCCGAGTCATGTGCACGTCGAGCCGTGGGTCGATCAGCGGCGGGTGATGAGCGAGGCCGCCGTCGTGGTGTGCCACGGTGGATCGGGCACCGTCTTTGGCGCCCTCGAGGCCGGTGTGCCACTCGTGACGGTTCCGGTGTTCGCCGATCAGTTCGAGAACGGACGTCGGGTGGCGGCTGCCGGGGCCGGCAGGCACGTGGTCGTCCCCGTGTCCGGCCTGGCAACGGCCGGCCGCCGGCCAATCGGAGAGGAGAACGCTCACCTCATAACCGACGCCATCAGGACGGTGATGGCGGACGGTACGTACCGCCGACGAGCCGGCGACATCGCCACCGAGATGGCGCAAGCGACCCGGGTGGAGGACGTGTTGGGCTCGCTCGCTCCCATAGCCGGCCCGGCCCCGGGTTGATGCGACCGTCAGAGCGGCCCTGCCGTAACCGTCATCTGGTGGCCCATCGGGAGCATGCTCGCTCCGGCACTACCCTGTGCCCCGCCCTCCGGCGGCTCCCGCCGCGGCGACGAGACGAGGGCCACGACCCGGCGAGCAGGAGGACGTAGTGGAACGCACCGAGATGGAGACGATCATCTTCGAGAAGGACGGTGCCGTCGCTCGAATCGTCCTCAACACCCCGGAGAAGGCCAACATCCAGACGGCCCAGCAGGTGTGGGACTTCGAGGAAGCGCTGACCTTGGCCGACCGCGACGACGAGATCAAGGTGGTCGTCATCAAGGCCAACGGCAATGGCTTTTGCGCCGGTCATGCCATCGTCTCCCACGAGGAGATGGCCACCGTCTACCCGACCACGGGACCGACACCCGAGCGCACCTGGAGGCGCCACAACTACGAGCTGTTCCTGTGGCCGCCGCTCCGGCTCTGGGAGTTCCCGAAGGCGACCATCTCGCAGGTCCACGGTTACTGCCTGGGAGGAGGGACGATGTACGCGGATCTCACCGATCTGACCATCGCCTCCGATGACGCCTACTTTCAGATGCCGTTGCCCCAGGGGTTCGGCCTGCCCGGTGCCCAGACTCTGGTCGAGCCGTGGCTGCTCATGAACTGGAAGCGGGCCTTCGAGTACCTCTACCTCGCTCCCACGCTCACCGCCGAGCAGGCCCACGAGTGGGGGATGGTCAATCGGGTGGTGCCGCGGGCCGACCTCGACGAGGTCGTGGAGGAGACGGCAGCCACCATTGCCCGTATGCCGCTTACCACCATCCTTACGGTGAAGGCCGGGGTGAAGCGGGCCTGGGAGCACATGGGGATGCGGGTGCACCTGCAGGGGACGGCCGACTTCACCTCCATCGCTTCGGCTGCTTCCGACGTGCAGGCCTTCATGCGCCTACGGGGCGATCGCCTGCCCCGGGAGGTCGCCGCCGGACAGGCGGCTGCGGGCGACGAATCCGGTACGCCCAATCCGGCCTCGTCCTGATGGCGCTCAGCCCGGCGGTGGCACCGCCGCATCGTTCACGAAGGTGCGCCGCACGAACCGCCACGACCCGCCTTCCTTGACCAGCCTGTCGGTGTAGATCCCCGAAGCGCGGACCTCCTGGCGAGGTGGCACGCCGTCCAGTCCATAGAGCTGCACGTAGGCGCGGAGCTCGGCCCGGTCGCCATCGCCCCGGATGACGATATTGCTGGCGATGTGGCGCGGTGCCCAAACCGTGGCCGAGAAGGAGTCGGCGAAGGCGTACAACGCGTCGCGGCCCGACAGGACGAGGTCGCCGGCGTCGAGCACGCCGTCGTCGGTGAAGGTATCGGCATAGGCCTGGGCGTCACCGCTGTCGATGGCGTGGTTGTAGCGGGCGACCAACTGCCGGATGGCCAGCTGGTCTTCCATGCTGAGGGCCATGTCGTCCTTGTGGCTCGACGGACGGATAGGAAGCGGCGCGTCACTGTGGTCGCGTTGCCGCTGTCGTGCGTCATCTCCGGCGGTGCCGCAGATGGGCGCTGCTATCGTAACGGCGGCCCGCCGGGCCGTTCGTCGGATTGTCGGGAGGCGTGGACCATGTCGGAGCACGCGCGCCGGCCCTCGCTGGGAGAGCGGGCGGCCGATCTCGCCGGTCTCCACCACCGGCGCGGCACCTCCCGCTCGCCGAGCGCTATCGATGACCGCGCCCCCGAGGAGTGCGACGTGCTCGTGGTGGGCAGCGGAGGAGCGGCCCTCACCTCGGCCGCCGCAGCTGTGGCCACCGGGGCGTCGGTGGTGATCTGCGAGAAGGGCGCGGTGGCCGGCGGAACGACGGCGTGCTCGGGCGGCGTGGCCCACATCTATGCCAACGCCCTCATGAAGGAGTCGGGCATCGACGACCCCCGCCCGGACGCGCTGGCCTACATGGCCCGGGTCGGCTATCCCAACCTCTACGACTCCGAGGCGCCTTTCCTCGGACTGGATGCAGCCGACTACTTCCAGCTCGAGGCGTACTACGACCGCGGGTCGGAGGTCATGTCCGGCCTGTCCTCCATCGGCGCCGTGCGCATGGAGGCGCCCTGGCGCATGTGGGACGGTCAGGGCTTCCCCGACTACTACGAGTTCGAGGAGAACAAAGCGGTGCGCGGCCGGGGGCTGCAGTGCGTGGCCACCGACGGTGGTGCCGGCAACGGTGCCGAGCTCGTGCGCCAGCTGATGGCCTTCTGTGCCGGGCGGGGGAGCCCGGTCCGCCTCGAGCACCGGGTCGTCGACCTCGTCGTGGAAAACGGGATCGTGCGGGGCGCGGTGGTCGATGACGGTGTGTCGTGCCGCACCGTGCTGGCCCACGGGGGCGTGGTGTTCGGCTCGGGCGGGTTCGCCCACAGCCCCGAGCTCCGCCACCGTTTCCTGCGCGGCCCTATCGCCGGTGGCTCGGGCGTGCCGACCAACACCGGCGACCTGGTGGCTCTTGCCGTCCGGGCCGGGGCCGAGCTGGGCGGCATGCACAACGGGTGGTGGAACCAGCAGGTGGCCGAGGCGCTTGACGACGACGCTCCGTCGGTCCTCGACGTGTGGTCGGTGCCGGGGGACGGCATGATCCTGGTCAACCGCATCGGCGTCCGGGTGGTCGACGAGAAGCGGGAGTACGAGAGCCGTGGCCGCGCCCACCATGTCTTCGCCGGCGACGAGTACGTGAACCGGGTGCTGTTCATGGTCTACGACCAGCGCACGGCCGAGCGGTTCGGCGGGCGCTATCCCATACCGCCACCGGGGGCGATTGCCGATCACGTCGTCGGCGGCGACGGGATCGAGGGACTGGCCGCCGCTCTGGAGGAGCGGGCCCGGGCCCGGTTGCCATCGGTCCTGCCCGCCGGCATCGGGCCGGTGGCCCTCGACCCCGACTTCGCTTCGACGCTGCGATCGACGGTCGCCCGCTTCAACGCCATGGCCGAGTCCGGAAGGGACGACGACTTCGGGCGGGGGACGAAGGCGGTGGAGATCGCCTTCCATGGACCACCGGCCGCCGACCACCGGCTGCCCAACCCGCTCATGCACCCCTTGGACCCCGACGGCCGGCTCTTTGCCATCGCCCTCGTCGGGACCACCTTCGACACCAACAGCGGCCCGCGCATCACGACCGAGGGCCGCATCCTCGGGACCGACGGCCCCATCTCCGGCCTTTACGGCGCCGGCAATTGCGTCGACCCGGTGTTCGGCGAGGGGTACCCCGGGGGCGGGTCGACCATCGGACCGGGCATGGTGTTCGGATTCCTGGCCGGCCAGCACGCCGCTCGGCGTTCGCCGCGGGTCGGAGCGACCCGGTGAAGCTCGCCTATCGGGTCATCGAGGCCGAGGAGGCGGGGCCTTCCGCCGTGCTCGTGCACGGCCAGGGCGGGGTGCCGATCGACGAGCTCACCGGTTTCGCCCGGCGGTGCGGCCTCGGCGGCACCCTGGTGGTGCCCTTCGGCGACTACGCCACGACTCCGAGCGGCATGGAGGTCGGAGGTGCCTGCTGGTACCGCTCCCTGCCGGGTGACGCCGGCACCGACCCGCTCACCCTGACCCGGGCCGTAGTGCAGCTGGCCGATCTGCTGGCTGACGTGGGCCTCGACCGCCCGGTCCTCGTGGGCCGGCGGCAGGGCGCCACCGTGGCCATCGGCGCGGCGTTGCTGGCTCCCATGGCCACCGGTGGTGTGGTCGCCGTCGACGCGCCGTCGGCCCACCTGACCCTCCTTCCCGCCGCCCTGACGGTGGCCGTCGGCGCACCCCCGGTGCTGCTGGCCGTGACCGGCTCGGTCGAGGGTGTCGACGCCGGCGCCGCCCTCGACGAGTTGACCCGCCGGGGCCTGCCCGTCGTGATCGGCCACGAGCCCGATGTGGCCGGAAGCCAGGCGGCCGACGGCCAGAATGACGGGGTGATGGCCGACGCGGTGAGCAGCTTCGTCCGGACGGCGACCGACCGGGCCGGGGCGGGAGGGGGCGCGAGCATGCCATGAGCCAGACGATCACCGACCGCACGACGGTGGTGCCCGAGCGGTGGCGTCTCGGGCCGGCCTACGTGCCCAAAGGCCGCTATCTCGACCGTGAGTTCCTCGATCTCGAGGTCGAGCGACTCTTCCCGGCCACCTGGCTCAACGCTTGCCGGGTGGACGAGGTCGAGCAGGCCGGCCAGTTCGTGGACTTCGAGATCGGCGGCGAGTCGATCATCATCGTCCGCACCGACGAGGGGCTGCGGGCTTTCTTCAATGCCTGTCGCCACCGTGGCACCCGCCTGGTGCGGGGCCAGGGCCGGGTGGGCGAGTTCCGCTGCCCGTTCCACTCCTGGCGGTGGAACCTCGACGGGTCCCTGCGCTATCAGGCCGACGCGGCCAACTTCGACCTCCGCCCGCCCGAGGACCTGTGCCTGCCGGAGTGCCGCCTCGAGACCTGGGGCGGCTGGGTCTTCGTCAACATCGACGGGCAGGCCGAGCCGCTGGAGGAGTACCTGGCGCCCATCCCGGAGCGCCTGGCCGGCTTCAAGCTCGAGGACATGCGCATCGCCTGGTACAAGACAGTGGTCCTCCCGGCCAACTGGAAGACGGCCCTCGACGCCTTCATCGAGAGCTGGCACGTACCCGGCACCCACCCCCAGCTGCTGCGGCCGGACAAGCGGGCCACGCCGGCCACCATCGCCGAGTCCGACGCCTACGGCGCCACCTTCAACGAGCTGTTCCGGCTGCACTCGCGCCACGCCGACGTGTTCCGCTACGGGCCCGAGGGCGACTCGACCAAGCTGCGTGCCGCCTACCGATCGGATCCCGAGGCCGTCCGTCGCAACGTCGAGTACTCACTGCGGGAGCTCCGTGCCCTCTACCTGCGCACCGACCTGGCCGCGGCCGAGGAGCTGGTGCATACCGAGGGCGCCGACGGCCCCGACGGGAACGTCATCTACCAGCGCCTCCGACGCGCCCACGCCGAAGCCGCCGGCATCGACTACCCGGTCGTGACCGACGCGCAGCTGAAGGCGGCCATGTACGACTGGCACCTCTTCCCCAACACCGTGTTCCTCATCGACATGGCCTGTTGCCTCGCCTACCGGGCCCGCCCCAACGGCCACGACCCGGACAGCTGCATCTTCGACGTCCAGGGCCTCGAGCTACCGCCCCGGGAGGGGATCGAGACGGCGGCCCCGCGGTTCTTCGAGGACTGGCGGGACGGCGACGTGGGCGGCATCCTCACCCAGGACTTCTCCAACATGTCGGAGGTCACGGCCGGCCTGCACTCACGCGGTTACGACGGTCATCACCTGAACACGGCCCAGGAGATGACCATCTGGAACTACCACCGGGCCATCGACCAGTACCTCTTCGCCGACTGAGCCTGCGCAGCGCAGGGGCACTCCGGAGGCACCGAGGGAGCCGAGGGAGCCGAGGGAGCCGCCAGTCCTCGAAGAGCGCGGAGAGCGGGGGCAGGATCCACCGTGCGATGCGGCGGATGACTATTCGTGGGTGACGGATGGGATCGACGGCGGTGGCCAGTTCGAGCCGCCCGTGGAGAAGCGGTTGGCGTGGAGCCGCGATGACACGAAGGAGCAATAGCTGAGCCAGCTGCGGACCCACACCGACCACGCCGCCCTGCCGTCGGACGACAGAGAGCGCCTTCGGTGAGATCGGCAATGCCATCGACCGGTTCGGTGGGCACTTCACCGTGACCTGTGCCACGGTGCTGTTCTCGGCGACCCGCCGCTGACCGCTCTCTGTCCAGCCCGCCCCTCCAAGAAGGGGCAGTGGCCATGACTGATGGGCACAAGCCGGTCTCGATCGGGAAGCGACCACGCCACGCGGCCACCTCGTCCTCCCGGGTGACGTTTTCTCGTCCGAGGGGGTCGCCAGTATCCTCGCCTCGTGCCCCGGATCGCCGATGACGCCATAGGTGCCGCGACGGAGCGGGGCACAGCGCCGGCCGCGCCCGACGCCGAGCGCCGGCAGCTCATGGACGCCGCCCTCAAGGTGATGCGCCGGAACGGGTTCCTGGGTGCAAGTGTCCAGGACATCCTCGACGATGCCGGCTTGTCCACCCGGGCCTTCTACCGACAGTTCCAGTCGAAGGACGACCTGCTGCTGGCCATGTTTCGCACGGCGGCAGGGCCTGACGTCGACCTCGTCGCCGAACGGGTGGCCAACGCCCCGTCTCCCGTCCAGGCGGTGCGCATCTGGGTGGACGAGCTCCTCGACATCGCCTACGACCGCAAGCGCATCCAGCGCCTCGTGATCTTCAACAATTCGGCCCGCCAGACTGTCGGCTACGACGACGAAGTGGCGTGGCTCGTGGACCATCTCGTTGCCCCGTTGCTCGAGGCATTGCGTCGGGGAGCGGCCGATGGCTCTTTGGCCGCGGCAGATCCCATTCCCGATGCGTACTCGACCTTCGACCTGGTCTGGAGCGTGGCCAGCCCGCTCGTACGGCAACGCCGGCCCATCGATCGCGCCGACGCCTGTGACCACGTGCTCCGCTTCTGCCTGCCTGCACTGGGGGCTCCGGTCGAGCGATGACCAGAATGCGGGGGGCACGTCATCAGCTGGCGGTGCTGAGTGCGACGGTGGTGACCGCTGCGGTTGCCACCGTGCTCGTGCTGGTGGGCACGCCGTCCGTGTCGGTGGCCGCCACCGGCCCGGTGGGGACTCCCTCCCCTGCGACTCGGGCAGCGAAATCGACCGCGCTCTCCATCGAGGTCTACGGCAATCATCTGGTCAACGGGTCGGGAAAGGTGGTGGTGCTCCGCGGCGCCGACACCTCGGGGACCGAGTACGCCTGCGTGACCGAGCACTCCATATTCGACGGGAGCCAAGAGGCGAGTCCGTCGTCGATCGCCGCCATGCAGTCGTGGGGTTTCAACGCAGCCCGCGTCGAGCTCAACGAGTCGTGCTGGCTCGGGATCCAAGGGGTCGCCAGTTCGGTCTCCGGTCCGGCGTACCAGAAGGCCATCGAGAACTACGTCGCCGCCCTCGAGGCGGCGGGCATGTACGTGATCATCGACTTGCACTTCTCGTCCACCGGCGGCAAGCGTCCGGCCACCCGGCAGGAGCCGATGCCCGACGAGAGCTATGCACCGGCCTTCTGGATCTCGGTGGCGGAGGCCTTCAAGGGCGACCCGGGGGTGATCTTCGACCTGTTCAACGAGCCCTATCCCAACAAGAACACCGACTCGACTGCCGCGTGGAAGTGCGTCACCGAGGGGAGCGCCGGCGGCACCTGCACGGGTTTCACCTACCAGGCGGCCGGTCTCCAACAGCTCATCGAGGACGTGCGATATGTGGGAGCCACCAACGTGATCATGGCCGGCGGGCCGCAGTATGCAGGCGACCTCGACCAATGGGCGGCCTACGCCCCGGTCGACCCCCTGCACCAGCTGGCGGCCAGCATCCACATCTACTGGAAGAACCCCAAGCACCCGGAGTGGTCGCCGTGCTCTGCGTCGTCCTGCTGGAACCAGGTCCTCGCCCCGCTGTCGGCCACCGTTCCCATCGTGGTCGGAGAGCTCGGCGAGCTCGACTGCGGTGACAGCCTGTACCCGCCCTTCCTCAACTTCGCCGACCAGCACGGGATCTCCTATCTGGCCTGGGCGTGGTTCGCGGGCAGCTGCAAGGGGGAGCCGTCCCTCATCACCTCCTATGACGGCGCCCCGACGGCCTACGGCATCGGCTACCAGCAGCACCTCGCCGGCCTCGGGCTGGCGCCCGGCCCCTCGCTTGCCGCCCTCGTGGGCCATGCAGCACGGGAGCCGGCACCCCGACGGACAGGCGGGCGGCACCCGTAGGATGGCCGGCGTGCGCATCGTCCTCGACAGCGAACGGTGCACCGGCCACGGTCGCTGCTACTCGCTGGCCCCCGAGCTCTTCGATTGCGATGACCGCGGCTACGGCACGGTCATCGATCCGGATGTGCCCGCCGGCCTCGAGAACCAGGCGCGGACGGCCGAGCTGAACTGCCCCGAGAACGCCATCAGTCTCGAGGAGTGAACGAGCCCGGCGAACGCCTGTCACGGAAGTGAAAACGGGATTGTCGCTGGCTAGGGGCCTGGGCTAACCTGCTGCGTCGTGCGACCACGGACTCCGCGCCCTCGCGCCGGTGGTCGGAAGGGGCCATGACCACCGACGGATCTCTTGCCGTAGCCGACGACCGTCCCGCCGACGACGGCCACGCCGGCGCAGGCGGCGGTGGCTGGTCCGGCCCGGACGAGCTACGGGCGGCGCTCGGTGAGTGGCTCGAGGCCAACCTCACCCCCGAGGTGGTCGAGGCCGGACGCACCGGGCTCCACGGACAGGGCGACCTCGAGCTGGTGCGGGACTGGAACCACCGGCTGGCCGGTGCCGGGTGGGCAGCCATCTCGTGGCCCACCGAGTACGGGGGCCGCGAGGCCACGGTGGCCGAGCAACTCGCCTACCACGAAGTGATGGTGGCGGCCGAGGCTCCCGGTCCTTTGAACGTCATCGGCGTGGCCAACATCGCCCCGGCCATCATGGCCTTCGGGCGGCCCGACCAGAAAGAGCGGTTCCTCGGCCCCATGCTTCGGGGCGACGAGATCTGGTGCCAGGGCATGTCCGAGCCGGATGCCGGCAGTGACCTTGCCTCGTTGCGCACGAGGGCGGCCGCCGCCGAGGACGGCTTCGTGGTGAACGGTCAGAAGACGTGGAACAGCCTCGGCCAGTACGCAGACTGGTGTCAGCTCTACGTCCGCACCGATCCCGAGGCTCCGAAGCACAAGGGCATCAGCTGTTTGCTCGTGGACATGCGGAGCCCGGGGATCGAGGTCCGGCCGCTTCGCACCATGACCGGAGACGCCCAGTTCGCCGAGCTGTTCTTCACCGACGTTTACGTGCCCGGCGACTGCCTGCTCGGGCCGTTGCACGACGGGTGGCGGGTGGCCATGACGACGTTGAGCTTCGAGCGGGCGGGCGTGGCCAAGTTCCACCTCGGCCTGGCCGCCCGTTTCGAGCAGCTGGTCGAGGAGGCTCGGCGCTCCGGCGTCACCATCAGCCCCACCTTGCGCGATCGCATGGTCCGCCTCTACTCACAAATTGCCTGCATGCGCTGGATGACGTCTCGCGAGCTGGAGGCCATCGGCGCCGGCAACAAGCCGTCGCCGGCTGGGGGCAGCCTGACCAAGCTGGTCTGGGCGGCGGCCAGCCAGGAGCTGGCCGACATCGGGTTCTCGCTGTTCGGCGACAGGTCCGCCAACCAGTGGACCTGGGCGATGCTTGGCTCACGGTCGTCATCCATCGCCGGGGGCACGACCGAGATCAACCGCAACATCGTGGCCGAGCACGGCCTCGGCCTGCCGCGCTGAGGCGCGGTCGCTCGGGCCGGACAGCAAGGCCGGACATCAAGGAGGAAGGCGCGGACATGACGTCAGTGTGGAGATACGAGGGCATGCGGGTCGTGGTCAGCGGCGGAGGGGGGGCCGGCATGGGCGCTGCCACGGTGCGCCAGCTCGCCGACCTCGGCCCCGAGATCCACGTGCTCGACCTGAAGGAGCCACCCATTGAGGTGGCCGGCTATCACCCGGTGGACCTCCGGGACCCGGACGCCATCGCCGGCGCCGTCGAGGCCATCGGTGGCCCGATCCACGCCTTGTTCAACTGTGCCGGACTACCGGGTGGGCGGTTCTCCGACCTCGACACCATGACCGTGAACTTCGCGGCCATGCGCCACCTGACCGACCTGGTTGTCGGCCGCATGGGAGAGGGCGCGGCCATCGCCAGCATCTCGTCGGGTGCCGGCGCCGGCTGGCAGACCAGCATCGCCAAGTGGTTGCCGCTCGTGACCTGCGAGGGTTGGGACGAGACGGTCAAGTGGCTGGAGGACCACCCCGACGAGATCGCCAGCGGCTACGCGCCCTCCAAGGAGGCCATCATCATCTGGACCATCTGGCGGTCCTTCGAGCTCGGAAAGTTGGGCATCCGCATCAACTGCACGAGCCCGGGCCCGACGGACACCCCGATGATGCCCGACTTCGAAGCGCAGGTGGGCAAGGCGTTCATGGACAAGTATCCGATCCCCCTCGGCCGGCGTCAGACTCCCGAAGAGCAGGCTTACCCGCTCATCTTCCTCAACTCGAAGGCGGCGTCGGCCATCACCGGGGAGAACGTGCTGACCGACGGCGGCACCATCGGGGCCTTCGCCGTTGGCACCCTCGACATGTCGGTCTTCGGCGCCATCGGCGAGTAGCTGGTCGGCCCACCCTTCCCGTCCGTCGCCACGCCGGGCAGTTCAGCCTGCCGAGGTAAAGGAGAGCAGCACCGTGAAGCCCATCATGAACGGCATCCGGGTCGTCGAGGTGGCGGCCTGGACGTACGTGCCGATCGCCGGGGCCGTCCTGGCCGAGTGGGGGGCCGACGTCATCAAGATCGAGCACCCGGAGACGGGCGACCCGCAGCGAGGGTTGGTGACCTCCGGCCTCGTCCCGTCCGGGCCCGGCGGGGTCAACCATATGATCGAGCTGCCCAACCGGGGGAAGCGCAGCGTGGGGCTCGACCTCAAGTCGGACGAGGGACATGAGCTGTTGCTCAAAATGGTCGCCAGCGCCGATGTCTTCCTCACCAACTTCCGGCCCCAGGCCCGCACCAAGCTCAAGGTCGACGTCGACGATCTGCGAGCCGTGAACCCGAACCTCATCTACGTGCGGGGCTCGGGAATGGGCCAGCGCGGACCGGAGGCCGAGCGCGGCGGCTACGACAACTCGGCGTGGTGGGGAAGGGGCGGGCCTGCCGACATCATCAGCACCCCCGGCGAGTACCCGTTGAGCCAGCCGGGCCCGGGCTTCGGCGACGTGATCGGCGGGCTGACCATTGCCGGGGGCATCTCGGCCGCCCTCTTCCACCGCGAGCGGACCGGCGAGCCTCTCGTCGTGGACAATTCATTGTTGGCCCAGGGCGCCTGGGCCACCGGAGCCACGGTGCTCGCCGCCGGACTGTTCGGCTTCTCGCGGATGCCGCGGGGTGACCGGCGCAAGATGCCCAACCCGCTCGTCAACAACTTCAAGACGAAGGACTCCCGCTTCATGTCCTTCGTCATGCTCGAGTCCGACCGCTACTGGGCCGACCTGGTCACGAAGATCGGCCACCCGGAGCTGGCCGACGACCCCCGCTTCGTGGACTCGGTGGCGCGCGCTCAGAACTGCGTGGAGTGCACCACCATCCTCGACGACATCTTCGCCTCGAAGACACTCGAGGAGTGGAAGCCCATCATGCTCGAGGTCGAGGGCGTGTGGGCGCCGGTCCAGACAGCCGACGAGCTGCTCACCGACCCCCAGGTCATCGCCAACGACTACCTGCGCGAGGTAGAAGCGGCCTCTGGGACGATCTTCAAGATGGTGGCCTCGCCCCTCCAGTTCGACGAAGAGCCGCCCGACCTGGTGCGGGCGCCGGAGCACGGTGAGCACACCGACGAAGTGCTCGGCGAGCTCGGTCTCGACATGGACGCCATCCTCGACCTCAAGGTCAAGGGGGTCGCGCTCTGACCCCCGTTCCGACCTCAGCGCAGGCGCCACTCGATCCGTTGGCCCGAGGAGAACTGGGCCTGACCCTCGGCCAGGCTGGCCGCGTCGGTGCCGATGTTGGTGAAGAGGAAGGCGTTGTCGAGCGCCTGGCGGCGGCTCAGCTCGAGGCCGGTCCACAGCGCCCGGACGGTGCCCTGGACGGCCAGCGCCGGCTGCCCGGCGATCACCCCGGCCGCCCATTGCGTCCGTTGGCGAAGCTCGTCGCCGGGCGCGACTTCGGACACCAGGCCGACCTCGTAGGCGCGTCGGGCCGAAAGGCGCTCGTGGGCGCCGAGGAGCGAGAGGCGCGCCACTTCCTGGAAGGGCATCTTGTGCATCAGGAAGATGGGCTCGAAGGCGGTGGGCATGCCGTAGGTCACGTGCGGGTCGAAGAAGGTGGCGTGCTCGGCCGCGATGATGAAGTCGACCTCGCCGAGGATGTAGAAGGCGCCGCCGCAGGCCATGCCGTTCACGGCGGCGATGACCGGTTTCCAGAGGTCGTTGGACTTGGGGCATACGCTCTTGCCCGGGTCGTCGAAGTCCCACGGCGTGTTGTAGCCGGGAAGCTTGCCCGGTGGCAGCTCGTCGATGTCCTGGATCTCACCGCGGTCGAGCCCGGTGCAGAAAGCCCGGTCCCCGCTGCCGGTGAGCACGATGCAGCGCACGTCGTCGTTGACACGCAGCTCGGCCCACAGTCGGCGCAGCTCTTGTTGCATGACGGAGTCGAAGGCGTTGAGGGCCTCAGGGCGGTTGAGGGTGATCCATGCCACGCCATCCGACTCCTCGTAGAGGAGCGTCTCGAGCTCGGACATGGCCGGGATGCTACCTACGCCCGCGCGACGGCCAGGGGAGCGCGTCGGTCGGGGGCCCGAGGTAGCGGTCGAAAGGGGAATGAAATGAACGGAGCTGGCCGGGCGCTGGTCGTCTGCGGTCCGCCCTCGCCAGAGGTGGTGCCGGCGTGACCGACGGATTGGACGGAATGGACGGCATTGCCCCTGCGACCTGGGGGGAGGTGGACCCGGCACTCCTTCGGCATGTGGCCGTCGTCTCCCCGCACTTCGACGACGCGGTCATGGGGACGGGCGACTTCCTCGGCCGGCATCCCGGGTCGGTGGTCATCACCGTCTTTGGGGGGCGGCCGCCCGCCTACCCCGACCCGCCCAAGGCGTGGGACGCCTCCGGCGGTTTCAAGAGCGGGGACGACGTGGTCGGCGTCCGCCGAGAGGAGGACCGGCTGGCCCTCGCCGTCTACGACGCCGAGCCGGCGTGGCTCGACTTCTCGGAGCACCAGTACCTCGAGCCGGAGGACCGTCCGAAGCCAGCCGAGATCGCCCCGGTGCTGGCTGACGCCGTGCGCTCCGGTGGTTTCTCGAGCGTCTTCTTCCCCATGGGATTGGCCAACCCCGACCACGACGTCGCCCATCGATCGGGTTTGCTGGCCCGCCAGCAGCTGCTCGACCAGCTGCCCGACATCGGTTGGTTCTGCTACCAGGACGCCGGCTACTCGGGACTGCCCGGGATGTTGGCCTGGCGGGTGCGACAGCTCTTCAACAGCGGGCTCTGGCCCACGCCGGCCCTCGTGCCCGTCGAGCCCGACATCGAGCGCAAGCGCCGAGCCATCTGGTGCTACACGAGCCAGATCCCGCCGCTCGAGGCCGAGCATGCCCTGACCGACCGCCTTCAGGCGAGGGCGGGGGAGCAGTACTGGCACTTGGCGCCCCCGCCCCAGGGGTGGGAGGCAATGGCCGGCGTGCCCTGAGGTGGCCTAGGTCATTTTCACGATCCGCCTGGCGACCTCCATGGCGGGGATGTCGGTGGTGTCGACGACGAGATCGGCGCTCGCCGTCAACCATGAGCGCGCCGATCGGTACCGGGCGATGTGCTCGAGCCGCCATTCCCGGGCGCCGCCATCGCTCTCGTCGGCCTCGATCCTGGCCCGTAACGCATTCTCGTCCACGTCAAGGAGCACATGGGTCACCTCCAGGCGGTGGTCGGCGAACCCCAGCCCCAGGTCGTTCCAGACCACCTGGTTGAGCACGGTCTGCACCGCCAGCAAGGGATCACCGGTCAGATCGATGATGCCGCGCGCCACCTGCGGCACGAGCCGCCTCCACGGAGGGAGATCCTGGAAGTCATCCACCGGCCAACCGTCGAGGTTGGCCCGCAACATGAAGCCGACCCATTCCGGGTCGAAGTGTCGCCACCCCGACTGGACCTGTCTGACGAGGTGGGCGGTGGCCGTCTTGCCCACCCCAAAGGGACCGTTCAGCCACAAGACGGGCGTCATCCCGTTCGAACGGCCGGGGACCGTGTCCGCCCCTGGCGACGTCATTCACCAACGACGTGATCGATGAGCTCGCGAGCCACGTCGAGATGGCCGGCATGGCGGGCGTACTCCTGGACGACGTAGGCGAGGATCCAAACCAGCGTGGGCCGAACGTCCGTCTCCGAGAAGCGTCCGCCTGCCGCGGCCACATCGGACAGGTCGGCTCGCTCGACGATGACCCGGGTGGTCGCTCCTCCGGCGTGGAGCGCGGCGAGCAGGTCGGTCACGGGCTCGTCGCTGTCGACCCGCCAGTTCCCGGCGTCGTCTTCGTCGCCGAATGGCTCGTCGACCGGCTCGGCCAGGAAGCCCCATCGGAACCAGCGCCGCTCCATGAAGGCGAGATGCTTGACCAGCTGGATGGGCGTCCAGCCCGACGGGAAGCGGCTACCACGAAGGTCATCGTCGCTGAGGCCGGCGACTTTGTCGGCGATCACCGATCGGTAGTAGTCGAGGAACCCGAGCAGGATCCCCTTCACGTCCGCCGAGTCGCGATCGGGCTTGCCGAGTTTGGCCGCGGTCACGGCTTCCGGCGGTGCTCGAGCGGCGTCACGTCCCGGCCAGCCTCGACACAACCGGCCCGAGTGTCTCCCAGCTGTCCCCCTCGATGGACCAGTAGGAGATGCCGTAGTTGTCGCGGCGCCATTGGAGTTCTTCGGCCATCTCGTCGGGGGTGCCGATCAGGGCCAACGGGATGTGGAGGGCGTCCTTCGGGTCGAGGCCGAAGGACGGTGCCATGGCATCGGCGATCCCCTGGGCGTCGTCGGTGACCATGATGAAGCCGATGAGGGCATTGAGCTCGATGTCATCGAATCGGACACCGGCCGCCTCCCTGACCCAGCCGATCTTCTCGAGGGTGCGCTCGGGCGTGGCGTTGGGCGCCGCCTCTGCGCCGCCCGTTCCCTCGCGCAGGTTCACGTTGATGCTCACGACGTCGGCATTCTGGCCGGCGAACGAGAGGATGCGCCGCCCTCCACCCCCGATGATGAGCGGCGGCCCCGGCTTCTGAACCGGACGGGGCAGGAGGCGGTGCTCGGTCACCCGGTAGAAGGTGCCGTCGAAGCTGAATGGGCCGTCCGTCCTGAGCAGGCCCTGGATGATGTGCACCGATTCCTCGAACCGCTCGACCCGCACTTTGGGCGGGTCGTAGGTCATGCCCGCTTCCTCGTAGTCGGTCTTCATCCATCCCGCCCCCAGGCTCATCTCGAACCGGCCCTCGCTCAGTACGTCGAGGGTGGCCGCCTCTTTGGCCAACACGATCGGGTGCCGATAGTCGTTCCCGAAGACGAGGGACCCGATGCGCAACGAGGAGGTGGCCGCGGCCACGGCGGCAAGGGCCGGCACCGGCGCGAGCTGGTCGCCGAAGTGGTCGGGCATGAACAGGGTGGCATACCCCAGGCCTTCCGCCTTGCGGGCCTGTTCGGCCCAACCTCGGCCGGTCCCGTCGGGTGACTGGGACAGCTGGGCGGCGAATCGGAACCTGCGGTCGTGGGCCATGGCCACATCGTGCCTCATGTGGCGCCCCGGCCGGCAAGCCGGCGGCCGGTTCCGGGTCGTGTCCCGGTTGGTTCCGGGCTGGGTCCGGCTCCCGGCCCCTCGCGGTAGCGTCATATCCGCTTGAGGGACCCTGTGCCGGTCGGCACGGGGCCACGGACGAGGGAGTCAGGATGAGCACGCAGGGTCGTGAGGCGGTCATCGTCGACGTGGTCCGCACCGCGTTCGGGAAGCGGGGGGGAGCGCTGCAGCATTGGCACCCCGCCGACCTGTTCGGGTTCGCCATCAGCACCCTTCTCGACCGGACGGGTGTCGACCCCGGTCGCATCGACGACGTCATCGGCGGCTGCGTCGGGCAGGTGGGTGAGCAGAGCACGAACGTGACCCGCAACTCGTGGGTCTCGGCCGGGCTTCCCCAGCACGTGCCGGCCACCACCGTCGACCGGCAATGTGGTTCCTCACAGCAGGCCATCCACTTCGGGGCCGCCGGCGTGGCTGCCGGCCACTACGACCTCGTGGTCGTCGGGGGGGTCGAGTGCATGAGCCGGGTCCCGATGGCCAAGAACGCCCGCGGCGGTACCGGGCCATTCCCGCCGTCGTTCCTCGAGCACATCGACGGGCGGCTGTGGGCGCAATTCCGCATCGCCCAGGTGCTGGCCGACCGCTATGGGGTCAGTCGCCAGGAGATGGACGAGTACTCGCTCGAGAGCCACCGCCGTGCCGCGGCCGCCTGGGACTCGGGGGCTCTCGCCCGCGAGGTCGTGCCCACCCCCATCAAGGCCGAGGACGGGTCCTTCACCGGCGAGTCCCTGACCATCGACGAGGGGATCCGGCGCAACGGCTCGATGGAAGCGCTCGCCGGGTTGCCCCCGGCCCAGAACTGGGAGCCGGAAACGGCGCCCGACATCACCGCCGGCAACTCTTCCCAGATGAACGACGGCGCCGGGGCCATGCTCATCGCCGAGCGTTCGGTGGCCGAGTCGCTGGGATTGCCGATCCGGGCCCGGTTCGCCCACTTCGCAGTGGCCGCTGAGGACGCCGCCATCGTGCTCTCGGCGCCGGTGCCGGTCACCCACAAGCTGCTCGAGCGCTCGGGGATGAAGATCGACGAGTTCGACACGATCGAGTGCAACGAGGCCTTCGCGGCCATCGCCCTCATGTGGGCCCACGCCTTCGACCCCGACCGCGACCGGTACAACCCGCACGGAGGAGCCATCGCCATCGGGCACCCGCTCGGCGCATCCGGCGTGCGGCTGTGCGGGTCGATGCTCAACCGGCTCGAGGAGGTCGGCGGCCGCTACGGGTTCCAGACCATGTGCGAGGGCGGGGGTCAGGCCAACGCCACCGTCATCGAGCGCTTGGCCTGAGCGACTGAGGCGCCCTCGGCGGGTACCGCCGTAGACGTCCCTACTCGAGGAACGACGCTGCTTCGTGGGCGCGCTCGCGGAGGACGTCGATCGTCGGTGTCCCGTTCTCCTCGAGTACGCCGGCCACATGCTCGAAGAAGAGCCCCACGGCGATCGCTCGCAACACCCGGGCCAATCCGGCGCGGTCCTCCGGGGGACAGATGTCGGGCCGGTTGTCGGTGATCCAGTTCTCCAGCGAGTCCTTGGTGGCGTTGAACAAGTCGAGCCCCACGGCATGGGCCGTCTCGTCGCCCCGCAACACCTCACCGACCATCAGCCGGACGAAATCCTCGACTTCCAGCATCGAGTCGAGGATCTCGGCGAGCAGCTCACCGAGCCCCTCGCCCACCGGGTTGCGGTTGAGGGTGGGGACCGACGACGACGTGAGGTCATCAACCATCCCGTGTTCGCGCAGCACCGCCACGAGCAGATCCCGTTTCGAGGGGAAGTAGTGGTAGAGCGACGCCACGTTCAAGCCGGCAGCGGCGGCCAAGTCGCGCATGCTCGTCCCGTCCACCCCGTGCTGGGACATGAGGGTGAGGGCAACTTCGAGGATGTGCTGACGTTGGCCTTTGCCCGCGGCTCGGCCGGGCTCCTCTTTGGCGGATGGGACTTGGGCCACGGGGCCATTGTCGGGGAAACACACAGGTTCCGTCGAATGCAAATGGTCATGACCCGCGACTTTGTGCCTAGGGTCACCGAAAAGCGGTGGTTGGCCCCATCGTCCTTGACGCTCGGAGACCGTGGCTCACGACCAGATCGGCCGACCTGTAGCCTGGCACCCGAACGAACGTTTGGTTAGCATTTGTACAGTCGAGGGTGGATCGTTCCGAAAGAAGAGAGGCGGCCAGGGTGCCGTCAGCGAGAAGGAGCTAGGGCCATGGCGACGACGACCGAAACCGGCGAGGGCGCCGCACGCTTCGACCCCTTCGAGCTGCAGGACACCGTGTCCGGGAACATACGCGACCCCTTCCCCCGCATGCACGAGCTGTGCCGCGAGAGCCCTGTGCACCTCGGCCCCATCGACCTCGGAGATGGCGCCGATGCGCCCGACCCCAATCGCCCGTCTCCAGCCACCGTGTTCGGCTTCGACGAGGTGTGCCAGGTCCTCCGCGATCCCGACACTTATTCCTCGACCGTCTACGAGGGGGTCATGGGCGCAGTCATGGGCCGGACCATCCTGCAGATGGACGAGCCCGACCACCGGATCCACCGTGCGCTCGTGTCGCCCACGTTCCGATCCAAGATGCTCGAGAAGTGGGAGGACGGGCTGGTCCGGTGCGTAGTCGACGAGCTCATCGACGGGTTCATGGCCGACGGCCACGCCGACCTGGTCCAGGAGATCACCTTCAACTTCCCGGTGCAGGTCATCGCCCGCATCCTCGGTCTGCCCCGTTCCGACTTCCCCATCTTCCAGCGTTGGGCCATCGCCATCACCAGCTACGCGGCCAACTGGGAGCGGGGGATGGCCGCCTCCAACGACCTCCGCGACTACTTCGCCGAGGTGCTTGAGGAGCGGCGCCGGGATCCGGCCGACGACCTCATCAGCGAGCTCGCCGCCGTCGAGGTCGACGGGCGCCGTCTCGAGGACGAGGAAATCTATTCGTTCCTCCGGCTGCTGCTGCCGGCCGGTGTCGAGACGACCTACCGGGCCTCCGGCAGTCTGCTTTTCGGCCTGCTCACCAACCCCGAGCAGCTGGCTTCCCTCACCGCTGACCGCGACCTCATGGCCGGGGCCATCGAGGAGGTCATCCGGTGGGAGCCGCCGGTCACCGTTATCTTGCGGAACACCACCCGCGATACCGAGCTCGCCGGTGTGCCCATCGCTGAAGGGGCCGACGTGGCCCTGCTCCTCGGGGCGGCCAACCGCGACGAGCGAAAGTACAAGGACCCCGACAAGTTCGACATCTTCCGTGAGTCGAAGCAGAACGTGGGCTTCGGCTTTGGCATCCATGTGTGCCTGGGCATGCACCTGGCCCGCATGGAGACCCGGGTGGCCATGAACACCCTGCTCGATCGCTTGGATGGCCTGCGGCTGGATCCCGCGCCGGGCCAGGACGTCCACATCCGAGGCATGGCCTTCCGTTCGCCCATCTCCTTGCCCGTCGCGTTCACGCCTGCCTGAGTGCCTCGGGGCCCCGAGCCCGGTCCCCGGGCTCCGCGAGCTTCGCAGGGCAGGCTTGCCTGTGGGCTGGCCTTCAGGCGGCGAGCTGCGGCGGTGGCAGACCGAGTCGGCGAAGAAGCTGTCCGCCGGTGATCCCTTGGGGCGTGATCGCCTCCATCGGTCCGATAGTCGCCACCGTGTAGCGGACGCCGTGCCCAGTGAGGGCCGAGCGGAACTGAGCGGCGGTCATGGCCACGGGGTCGGGTGAGAAGACGCCGAACTGGGCGGCGGCGGCGATGCCGTCGGCGGCTGTCGGCCCGACAAAGAGCCACGTCGCCCCGCGCTCGTTCATGACCTGGCGGTTGAGGGCGGGCAGCCGCACCGTCTGGATCGTCGCCGTGGCGATGGATCTGTCGCTGACGAAGTAGACGTCGTAGGCGGTCCAGTAGTTGCCGACGACGGCGTCGAGGTCATGGGCGCGCAGGGCGTCGACGACGAGATCGACGACTCGGTTGCCCACCGGCTCGAGTGTGGTCGGCTGACCCTTTCGCGGGAAGGTGCGATCGAATGCAGAGAGTGTGGAAGCCGATGTCGACGCCACGATGACAACCGCGGCCACGGCGAGGAGCACCGTGCGGGCCGAGTTCCGCCTCGACCCTTGTCCGGCGAGCAGCGACGCCCAGCCCTCCACGACCACCAGAGCAAGCACCGGCGGTAGGAACCCCGTGTAGCGCCCGTCGTTCCAGAAGCTGGTTTGAGGGAAGACAGCGTAAAGGAACGGGAAGAGCGCCAGGTAACCGACGAGGAAGCGAGCGTCGTTCGGACCCTTCGTCCAGACGCCTACCACGCCGATCACGAACACGAGGACCAGGCCCAGCGAGATGGCGAAGGTGGCCGTCTTGCCGAGTTCCCAGGCGCCCGCTCCTTCGATGCGCAAGCCCATGCTCATGGGCAACACCTTGGCGAAGAAGATGTGAAGACGTCCGAGGTAGGTGCTCGGAAGGAGACCCTGGCTCTGAGCGTGCAGCGACCCCAGATGGGTGTGCACGTTGGCCACGATCCATGGCGTGGCACCGATGACAGCGCTCAGGACGACGATCGCCGCATGAGCAGCGGCGAGGTGCAGCGTCCTCCGCGCCGCCGCCCACAGGAGCAGGGACAGAGCCGGTATGGCGAAGTAAAGAATCTCCGGCGACGACCACCACCCGACGCCGAGAGCAAGCCCCAGGCCGAGGCAGATCGGCCACGTGGACGGCCGCCGGGACAGCGAATAGGCCCAGATCAGCAGCAAAAGACCGCAGATGAGGGTGATGCCTCGAAAGCCGAACTCTCGGGTCGAGTTCCACAGGACGGCTTCCGGCCAGATCCAGACGCAGGCGGCCGCGACGAGGGCCGGCCCGTGTGTCCCCCACACCCGCCGACCGAGCCACCAGGTCAGAACGGTGGCGATCAATGCCAGCAGGCTGGCCGTGATGTTGAGCACATAGGGGCTGTGGCCGAAGACGGCGAACATGACCGCAACCACGTACGGCTCGCCACCACCATACGGCTGCCCCCAGTAGAAGGCCGAGAAGTGCCCTCGCAGGATGGCGTCCGCCATCAGACCGATGATGGCCTCGTCCGAATTCAGACCGGCGTGAGCCAGCATCCACAGCCGAACAACCACGCCGAAGGCGAGAGCGGCCATACACAGGAGTGCAACCAGCCAGACCGACGGCCGGAAGCGTCGCCGCTGGGCCTGGCGCCGGTGCGCCGGGGAATCTCTTCGCGTCGGTGCCGTTGCCACGGCGCTCGGTGCGTCGCTGGTGGTGGCTGACGACGGGGTCTCGACCGTCACGCTTGCGTTGCCCAGGGCCGGCGGCCGGCCTGTTGGTGGAAGGGTGAGGGAGGTCGGAGAATGGGCACAGGGTCGGCGTCAGCGGACTGGTCAAGCGTAGCTGCTGGGTCGAAGACGGACGGGAACATGGCGCGTTCGGGACTGGGTCGGCGACCGATTCCGCCGGGCCGGGCTATCCCGACAGCCGGGCTCTTTCGGTAGCATCGGCGCTCACCTCGTCCGAGGTCGCCGGACCCTCCTGGCGTCGGACGACGGTGGCCCGGGGCAACATGGCGTGGCCATGCCCACAGCTGCGGAGGCCGTCTGCGTGCATCGATCTCAGGTCTGTCGGCTGGACAGCCTCACGTCACCCGATCTCCGATACTGGGCCGACCAGCTCCGACCGACCTGGGATCCCGACGGGACCGATCCGAAACCGATGATCGTGCACCGCAAGATGTGGGAATGGCTGTTCATCTGCCAGGCTCTGGCCGAGCGGGACCGGCTACGGCCGGGACGATCCGGAGTCGGCTTCGGAGTGGGGGCCGAGCCGTTGGTCGCCCTGTTCGCGGCTCGGGGCGCCCGGATCCTGGCCACCGACCTTCCTCTGGAAGAGGCGCAGGCGGCCGGTTGGACGGACACGGGTCACGAGTATTCGGGGGGAATAGGAGGGCTCAACACGTCCGGGTTGTGCCCGGCGGGGCGTTTTGAGGAGCTGGTCAGCTATCGGCACGTGGACATGCGGGCGCTTCCCGCCGATCTCGGCCGGTACGACTTCTCGTGGTCGTCGTGCGCCTTCGAGCATCTCGGCAGCATCGGCGCCGGTGCGGACTTTGTGCTCGACCAGATGGAGTTCGTGGTGCCGGGAGGGGTGGCCGTGCACACGACCGAATACAACGTCTCCTCCGAGGACGACACCGTCGAGGCGGGCGGCACGGTCCTTTACCGCAAACGGGACCTCGTCGAGCTGGCCGATCGGCTGACCGCCCGTGGCTACGACATCGAGCTCGACCTGGCCGAGGGTGACACTCCCGCCGATCAGCACATCGACGTGCCCCCCTTCACCGATACCCACCTAAAGACGATGCTCGGTGCCTTCGTCACGACATCGGTTGCCCTGATCATCGAGAAGCCCACCGATTGGCACCGGCGTCCGAACCGTTCGAGCCCGCCACGCCGCCGGTGGAGGAGGCAGCCTCCGGTCGCTCGCTCTTGAAGTCTGGCGTTGCCGCTCGGCCGGTGAGGTGCGTGACCGTGCCCTCAGGTGCGGTCGAGCACCTCCGGGTTGACCACGTTGAGGGGCCGGGCACCGGCCAGGAGCCGACACAGGTCCTCGGCGATAGTGATCGTGTGGTTGCTCTCGACGTTGTAGGTGGCACCACCGATGTGCGGGGTGAGGACCACCGAGTCGAAGGTGGTGAGCGGGTGGTCGGGGGCCAGATACTCGCCTTCGAAGTGGTCGAGGCCGGCGGCCGACACCTTGCCCGAATCGAGCGCCGTCACCAGCGCGTCGGTGTCGTGCAGGTCGGCCCGAGCAGTATTGAGATAGACGACGCCGTCGCGCATGGCCGCAAACTGATCGGCTCCGATCATGCCTTTCGTCTCCGGCGTGACCGGCGCGTGCATGGAGACCACGTCGGACCGCTCGAGCAGCTCGTCGAGCGAGACGGTGGCCTCGGCGGCGTAGGGGTCGTAGGCGATGACCTCCATGCCCAAGCCACGCAGGCGCCATCGAAGGGCCCGACCGACCGCCCCGAGGCCGACGAGCCCGGCCGTCCGCCCAGCCAGCTCCCAGGCCCGGAAGCGCTGGTAGGGGATGGTCCCGTCCTTGTAGATCTCACCGGCGCGCACGTCGGCGTCGGCCGGCCGCAGGCCCCGGGTGGATGCGAACAGTAAGGCGACAGCCAGCTCGGCCACCGCGTCGGCGTTCCGACCGGGCGCCCGCAGGACGGGGATACCGGCGGCCGTAGCCCCCGGCACGTCCACGTTGGTCGGATCGCCCCGGCAGCTGCAGACGGCCACCATGGGCAGCTCGAACAGCGGCTCGGCGCACCGGTCGCTCTCGACCACGACGATGGTGGCCCCGAGGTCCGCCACCCGCTCGGCCAGCTGCTCGGCGTTGTAGATGCGCAGGCTGGGCTGGTCGAGCCACGAGTCGTAGGTGCAGTCGGCCAGCTGGCTGAGCAGGTCGAGGCCCGGCCCCCTCACGGCCGCGGTCACGAGGGCCTTGGGTCGCCCGCCTCCGGTCCCGCTCACTTGGATCCCCCCGCAGGCGACGTGGCCGCTTCCCGCTCGGCCTCTTTCATCCGTGCGGCCATCTCCTGGCCGTCGGCGGTCCCTTCGGACATGGCCGCCATGCCGACCAGGAAGGAATCGAAGTCGGCCGTCTTGGCCTCGATGATGGGCTTTAGGTCGGGGATGTAGTGCTCGAAGCTCGTGCCGTCGATGGCGTCGGCGATCCCCGCGGCGATGCCTTCGGGTGGCTCCTTCGGGCCGTCGTAGACGGGACTGTCGTTGCCGGGCTGGTCCCAGATCTCGGTGTCGATGGCACCGGGCAGGACCAGGCGGACGGAGACGCCGGTGCCCGACAGGTCAGCGGCCATCGACTCACTCCAGCCACAGAGCGCGAACTTCGACCCGCAGTAGGCCGCCTCGGTCGGGATGCCCAGCCGGCCGCCCAGACTCGAGACGTTGACGATGACGCCTCGGCCCCGCTCGAGCATGCGGGGAAGGAGGGCCAGGGTCATGGCCACCGGTGAGAGGTAGTTGACCGTCATAGCCCGGCGCACCTCGTCCATGGTCACCCGTTGGACAGGACGGCGGAGGGGAATCCCGGCGTTGTTGACCAGCACATCGATGGCGCCGAAGTCGTCCCAGATACGACGGGCCAGCTCGGCGGCCCGCTCGGGCTCGGCGAGATCGGCGGGATAGGCGCGCGACTCGGGGGCGCCCGGCACGCAGTCGGCCAGCACCTCCTCGAGCCTCTCCGCTCGCCGGGCGACGAGGGCCACGGTCGTTCCCCGACCGGCGAGCTCCCGGGCCAGGGCCGCACCGATGCCCGAGGATGCCCCGGTGACGATGGCCATTCGCTCGGGGCCGTTGCCCGGCGCGTTGTCGTTCATCGCATCGCCTTCCTTACCGTCGGGGGCTCGGGCCCGGTTACGAGTTGCTGCCGGTGACCATGGCCGCACCGGCCGTTGCGTTCACGGTCTCGGTGTCGGTCCCTGACCGGAGCAGGGTTCCGGGGAGGCTACCGGTGAAGGACCCCTCGGTGACCACTTCGGACCCATTGACCAGCACGCGTTCGATGCCGTCGGCTTCGGCGTAGAGCCGGGAAGCGCCACCGGGAAGGTCGTCCCGCGTGCGCTCGGGGCGGAACCCGACCCGCTCGGGGTCGATGATGACGAGGTCGGCGCGCCAGCCTTCGGCCACGCGTCCCCGATGGCGCAGGCCGTAGAGGCGGGCGGGTACATCGGTGAGCTGGTGGATGGCCTGCTCCCAGGAGAGCAGCTTGCGCTTGCGCACAGCCTCGCCGAGCAGCGCCGTCGAGTAGACGGCACCGCACATCATGTCGAGGTGGGCTCCTGCGTCGGACCCGCCCACCACGGCGCGGGGGTCGAGCCACGTCTGGGCGCGCAACGCCCAGTCGGCGTCCGTCTCGGGAATCGGAGGCCGCAGCCCGGTGCGCAGACCGTCGGCCACCACCACGTCGCACAGCGCGTCGAAGGGGTCCTGGCCACGCTCGGCGGCCACCTCGCCCACCGTGCGCCCCTCGTAGCCCTTGTTGCTCGGGGAGAAGGTCTCCTCGATGCGGTGGATCTTCCAGTTGGCCAGGGCACCGATCATGCCGGCCTCCTTGGAGCGGGCGCCCTCGTCCATCCGCCGCCGCACCTCCGGATCCGAGAGGGCAGCGAGCCGCTCGGGGATAGGTAGGCCGAGGATCTGGCGCCAGCCCGGCAGGCCGTCGAGGACGGTTCCGGTCAGGAATGAGAGGCGGATGGCCATGGTGTGGGGAAGGGTGAGGGCCACGACGGCGGCCCCTCGGGCAGCGGCCTTCGACGAGGCGTCGAGCTGACGTTGCGCGCCGGCGGGGTTGGCGGCCGAGACCCCGAGGACGTTCCAGTTGACCGGGCGGTCGGCGAGGAGCGAGAGGGTGCCCATGAGCTCGACCTCCTCCTCGCTGAAGCCGTTGATGCAGCCGGGCACGATCAGCTCGACGGTCGTGCCCGGGTGATCGCGCACGGCCGCCACCACAGCCTCGACCTCGGGCCGGGCGGCCCAGCGGGAGGGCACGGGCTGACCTTCGCCGTCATTGTGGGTGTGGGCCTGGGAGGTCGAGACGCCGAGGGCGCCGGCCGTCATCGACTCGTGGGCCATGCGCACCATCTCGGAGGTGTCCTCGGGCGTGGCCTCGTTGCCGATGGCCCGGTCACCCATCACGGCACGTCGCAGGGCCGAGTGGCCGACCAAGAAGCCGGCGTTGACCCCGAGACGCCGATCCAGTCGATCGAGCCATTGGCCGAACGACCCCCATGCCCAGTCGAGGCCCTGCTCGAGGGCGGGGAGGGGCATCCCCTCGACCCTGGCCATCATCCGTGACAGATAGGCGGAGTGGTCGGGCCCGGCCGGGGCCAGCGAGAACCCGCAGTTGCCACCCATGACCGTGGTCACGCCATGGAGAGGCGAGGGGCTGGCCGTCGGGTCCCAGAACAGCTGGGCGTCGTAGTGGGTGTGAAGATCGACGAAGCCGGGGGCGACGATCAACCCGTCTGCGTCGATCTCGCGGGTGCCGGACTCCTCGACCTCACCGACGGCGACGACGGTGCCGTCGGAGACGGCGACATCGGCTCGGGCCGACGGCTTGCCGGTCCCGTCGACCACCGTTCCACCTCTGATCACCAGATCGACCACGGTGCCTCCTTCATGCCTTCATCCCGGTCATCCCGGTCATCCCGGTCATGCCGTTCATGACGGTACCGGCGGATCGGCCAGCCCCCGGATAACCCGGGGCCGGGTGAGGTCGGCCATCCCCTCGGGACCAAGCTCGGCTCCGAGGCCCGAGGCCTTCCAGCCCCCGAGAGGGGCGAGATGGTCCATGGCCGCCATGCCGTGGTTGTTGACGAAGACGGTGCCCGCCTCCAGCCGGTGGGACACCGAGGCGGCCAGCTCGTCGTCTGTCGTCCAGATCGACGCGCAAAGGCCGAAAGGCGTGGCATTGGCCTGGGTCACGGCGTCGTCCAGCTGGCGGTACCCGAGGATCGGCAGGACGGGGGCGAACTGCTCGTCGATCACGATGCGGGCGTCAGCCGGTGGGTCTTCGACCACAGCCGGCGACACGAGGTAGCCGCCGGCAGCCGCGTCGGTCCCCCGCACGGTGGCGGGGCGCAGGACCCGGGCGCCTGCATCCCGGGCTTCGGCCACCATGGCCTCGGCCCGATCTCGGGCCGCCGCGGTGTGCACCGGGCCCATGGTCACGTCGGGGTCGAGCCCGTCACCCACCACTTCTCGGGTTAGGCGAGCGGCGATGGCATCGACCAGCGCTCCCATCCGATTCTCGGGGACATACACGCGCTTGACGGCCATGCACACTTGCCCGCTGGTGGTGAAGGCGGCTCCCACCAGACGGTCGGCCAACGATTCGTCGATCTCCATGTCGGGAGCGATGATCGCCGGGTCGTTGCCGCCGAGCTCGAGCACGACGGGCTTGGTGGTGGCCGCGGCCGCGGCCATGACCGAGCGGCCGGCCGGCACGCCGCCAGTGAAGGTGACCATGTCGACGCCAGGATGGGAGACGATGGCCTGGCCGAGCCATACGTCGGGGCCATTGACCACATTGAGAAGGCCGGGTGGCAGGCCGGCGGCCAGCAGAGCGGCCACCTCGAGCATGGCCCCGGGGCACGTGGGAGGGGGCTTGGCCACCACCGCATTGCCGGCTAGCAGGGCGGGCAGCACCTTGTTGCCCAGCACCGACACGGGCCAGTTGAAGGGGATGATGGCCCCGACCACGCCGTGGGGAACACGTTCGACCAAGGTGTGGCGTCCGGTACCGATGGGGACGGTCCGGCTGACCGTCGATTGAGCCACCAACGGGGCAAAGGCGGCGGCCATGCCGGCGACCGTGCCGATGTCGAAAGTGGCCTCCCATAGGACTTTTCCATGCTCACGAGTGAGCAGGCGGGCGAGGTCCTCGGTGACCTCGGCGTCGCACCGGGCGGCCGCGATGAGCTGGCCGGCCCGCTGCTCCGGCGACAACCCTGCCCAGGCCGGCTGGGCCCGGCGGGCGGCGGCCACAGCCGCGTCCAGCTGTGCGGGGGAAGCCGCCGGCGCGTCGAGGACGACCTCGTCGGGACGCAGGGGGTTGGTGACCGGGTAGGTGCCGGCATCGCCGGCCACCGTTTTGCCGTCGATGACAAGCTCACAGGCGGGCCGCACCCTGGTGGGGTTGCCGGCAGAGTTCATGGTCGACTGCCTCGTCGGCTGTCGCTACGCCGCGAGGGCCGCCGCGGGCGACTCGACGGCAGTGGCGAGAACGTCATTTTCGCTCGGCATGATAGCGTGACGCCCCGATGGCCACCAGAGCCGGGCGAGGGACGGAGGAAGCCGACCGTCACCGCCAGCCGTCGGGCACGACCACCGACACCGAGCCGGCCCGGACTCACACTGCGCTGTTGCCCGATCCCGAACCGAGACCCATCGTGGCCCCGGTCATCTCCGTCGACGACCATCTCATCGAGCCGCCCGACCTGTTCGAGGGTCGCATGCCCGCCCATCTGGCCGACCGAGCCCCACGGGTGATCGACACGGCGCGGGGTGACCAAGTGTGGGTGTACGAGGACCGGACGTATCCGAACGTCGGTCTCAACGCCGTCGTCGGCCGTCCCCGTGACTCGTGGTCGATGGACCCGGCCCGCTTCGACGAGATGCGACCGGGTTGCTACGACATCGAGGCCCGGGTGCGGGACATGGACCTGAACGGCGTGTGGGCGTCGCTCTGCTTCCCGTCGCTCGTCGCCGGCTTCTGTGGCGCCGTCTTCTCCAAGTCCAACGACCTCGAGCTCGGCCTGGCCTGCGTGCGGGCCTGGAACGACTGGCACGCCAAGGTGTGGGCCGGCACCCATCCGGAACGCATCATTCCCCTACAGCTGCCGTGGCTGGCCGACATCGACCTGGCGGCCGAGGAGATCCGGCGCAACGCCGAGCACGGCTTCAAGGCCGTGAGCTTCCCCGAGTTCCCGGCCCAACTCGGCTTCCCGTCCATCTTCTCGGGCAAGTGGGACCCGCTCTTCGCTGCCTGCGCCGAGACCGAGACGGTCGTGTGCCTGCACACTGGCGCGTCGTCATGGGCTCCGTTGCCGTCGCCCGACCCACCCTTCGAGCTGCTGCCGACCCTCTTCCCGGTCAACGGCCTGGTTGCCGCGGCCGAGTGGCTGTGGTCGGGGGTGGCCCTCCGATTTCCTGAGTTGCAGGTGGCCTTTTCCGAAGGGGGCATCGGGTGGGTTCCCATGCTCCTCGACCGCGTGGACTACGTGTTGCACCACTCGGCGTCGGGCAACGAGTCGTCGGCCTGGCCCTCGGACCTCCTGCCCAGTGAGGTGGCGAAGCGGAACTTCTGGTTCTGCACCATTGACGACCCATCGGTCTTGGGCCTACGTGAGCGCATCGGTGTCGACCACATCATGGTGGAGAGCGACTACCCGCATGCCGACTCCACCTGGCCGGACACCCAGCAGGTGATGGCCGCGTCCATGGGCCATTTTCCCGAGGACGAGATGCGGCGGATGGCCGCCGGCAACGCCGCTCGCCTGTTCCGTCATCCGTTGCCCGCCGAGGACGACTGGCGTCCGGCGGACCGCCGCCCGGTGCCGGCTTCGGCGTGACCGGTTGGGCCGTGGCTAGGTCGTGGGTGGGGCCGTGGTGGGCGACGTCGTGATCGTGCTCGGGGACACGAACGATGCCGGCTGATCTCGACGGCCGGCGTGTCCTCGTCGTCGGGGCGTCGTCGGGCGTGGGGCGGGCCACGGGGGTGGCCGCGGCGACTGCCGGCGCCCGGGTGGCCTTTGCTGCCCGCCGAGCTGGGCCACTCGCCGATGCTGTCACCGCCGCCGGTGAAGGATGCGTGGCTCTGACCTGTGACGTGCGGCGGCCCGAGGACTGCGAGCTTGTCGTCCTCCAAGCGGTCGACAAGCTGGGCGGTCTCGATGCAGTCGTTTACGCGCCGGGGGCCTCGGCCCTCGCCCGGTTCTCCGACGCCCACGCCGGACTGTGGCAGGACGTCGTCGCCACCAACCTGGTCGGGGCGGCCCTGGTGGCCAGAGCGGCCATCGAGCACCTCGAGGCGAGCGACGGACGGCTGGTGTTGCTCGGGTCCAGTGCCGTCGGCCGTCCCTATCCTGGGCTCGTGCCGTACGCCGCCGCCAAGGCCGGTGTGCACGAGCTCGCCCGTGGGCTGCGGGCTGAGTATCCGTGGCTGCGGGTCACCATTTTCGTGGTCGGCCCGACGATCACGGGGTTCGCCGACGGTTGGGACCCGACCGTGGCCACCGAGATGTTCGAGCGGTGGGCGGCCGAGGGCTACCCGTGCACGCTGGCGTCGACCCCCGAGGAAACGGCGGCTGAGATCGTGCACCTCCTCGCCACCACGGCGTTCGTGACCGAAGCGGCGGTGATGCCTCGCAGCCCGGCCCCGGGAAGCACGGAGTCCTTTTCCCCATGACCACCCAGACCACCGGCTCGCCGCCTGTCTTCGACCCGTTCTCGGACGAGTTCTTCAACGACCCCTATGACCTCTACCGGCGCATGCGTGACGATGCCCCGGTGTCCTTCAACGAGCGCTACGGCTTCTGGGCACTCTTCCGCTACGAGGACGTCGCCCTGGCCCATCGCGAGTGGCAGACGTTCTCGTCCGCCCACGGTGTCGACCTCTCGATGCTCACCAAGCCTCTCGAGCTCGTTCGTGCTCTCAACAGCATGATCATGCTCGACCCGCCCGAGCATGACCGGCTCCGGGCTCTCGTTAGCCGCGTCTTCACGCCTCGCGCCGTGGCTGCCCTCGAGCCCATGGTGAGCGAAGTCATCTGCAGCTTCCTCGATCGATGCGACGACGGCGGTTTCGACGTGGTCGCGGACTTCTCGGGGCCGTTCCCGGTCGAGGTCATCTCCCGCATGCTCGGCGTGCCTGCCCCCGATCGACAGCAGATCCGCCACTGGCTCGACGTGATGCTCCATCGCGAGCCCGGTTCGATGGAGCCAACCCAGGAGGGGGCGGCCGCGGCTATCGAGACGGTCGTCTATTTCATGGACCTGGTGGCCGACAAGCGCGTTCACCCAGCCGACGACATGATCAGCCGGCTGGTCGGCGCCGAGGTCGACCGGGGTGGTGGTGTGCCGACCCGCCTCGATGACGAGGAGATCGCCGGATTCGCCGCCCTCCTCGGCGGCGCCGGAGCCGAGACGGTGACCAAGCTCGTGGCCAACGCCGCCGTTCTCTTCGCCCGCAACCCAGGTGAGTGGCAGAAGGTGCTCGACGACCCCGACCTGATCCCGGGGGCCGTCGAAGAGGTCCTCCGCTACTGGCCGCCGTCGCAGTACCAGGGGCGTTTTTCCGTCGCCGACTCGACCTACTCGGGTGTCACCCTCCCGGCCGGGTACCCCACGCTGCTCGTGACTGGGTCGGCCACCCACGACGAACGAGCCTTCGATCGGCCCGACGACTTCGATATCGCCCGACCTCCGGGCCTGGCCCTCGGGTTCGGCTACGGCGTGCACAGCTGTCTGGGAGCGGCCCTCGCCCGGCTCGAGTGCCGGGTGGCCATCGGGGAGATGGCCCGCCGCTGGCCCCAATACGAGATCGATGAATCCCGGTGCACGCGGGTGCAGATGTCCAACGTGGCCGGGTACGCGTCGGTCCCCCTACGACGGGCGGCCTGATCGCGGAGGGGGTTGGGGGGCTGGGGGTGAGGTTGGGGTCGGCTCGGGTGGTTTGTGCCGCCCCGGGTCTCCAAGCCGTCGGCCGAAGTTTTTTTTTAAAAAGGTCGAATTTGTCAGGTTAGGCTGACGGCCGTCAGGTTTTGCTGACAAGCGTCAGGTTTAACTGACAAATTGGCCCCGAAAAAAAATTGCAAACCCGATGCGGGCGTCGATGAAGGGAACCTCTGGGTCCGGTTAGCCCCCGTCCAGCCGCCAGCAAGGGAAACGGGGGCTCAGCCCAGGAACTCGGGATCCTGCTGCAGTTCAATGGTGTTGCCCATCGGGTCGGCCACCCAGATCTGCTCGACGGCCCCTTGCCATCCTCTGACGAACGGGATGCCCGCACCCTCGATCTCGGATATCGCCGCACCCAGGTCCTCGACCCCGAAGCAGACGTGCGGGCCCGTCGGGCGGATGCCCGCCTTGCCGGCCGGCGCATCGACGAGGTGCACCTGAGCTCCCTCGACGGCGAACCAGTGGCCGGCGATGCCGGGGATCGTGGGGCGAGGGGTGTCGGTGAGCGAGAGGCGCCGATAGAACTCCACGCACTCGTCGAGGTCGCCCTCGACGTTCACGCTGTGATGGAGAATGCGGGTGATTTTCACGACCGATCCTGTCCTGAGCCGTTTCCGCCCGCGGGGCCGTCGGGGCCGCCGGGAGCGGGTTCGTCGAGCTGCTGCATGAACTCGAGGCGGAAGCCGCCGGGGGCGTCGACAAAGGCGATGCGCCGGCGGCCGAATGATCCCTCGACCTCGGCCGGGCCCCACCGGACGTCGCGCCCCGACAAGGCGGCGTCGAGGTCGTCCGTAAAAACGGCGACGTGCAAGAAGCACTCGCCGGGGAGGGCGACGGCATCGTCGTAGATGGCCCGGGTGAAAAGTGTGACCTGTACCGGCCCGAGGAACAGATCGGCCCGCTCCCCCCCGTGCCACGGTCCTCGCTCCCCGATGCGGGCGCCCGCCCCTTCGTAGAAAGTGAGGGCGGCGTCGAGGTCGGGCACCTTGACGGCCAGATTCCCGAAGCCAGTCAGCGTCATCCGATTCGAGGCCCCGACGTGCTGTTCAGCGTGGCCAGCCATCGGGAACGACCGTGCCGCTGATCGTCCGAGGGTCGACCGCCTCGCCGGTGTTGCCGGCCTGGTAGACGGCGAAGCAGAGCTGAAGGGCCTTGGCCGCCTCGTCTCCGCTCATCTCAGCCGGAACGCCGTCGCAGATGGCGTCGATGAAGTGCGAAGCGGATCCGTCGAATCCGAGGTCCCACGAGGACGGCACGTCGGGGAACGAGGTGGTTGTCTGGCCGTGCTCGTTGCCTTGGTAGAGCACGATGGCGGGGAGGTCGAGCAGCTCACCGGTGCACCGGGTGACCCAGAGGAAGCCTTCGTCTCCCTGGACCTCGAAGAACTCGTCCGCTCCGTAGAACGAGCTGCGCATCCACATCTTCGGTGCGTAGGAGACCTCCATGGCGCCGAGGAGCGAGGGATCCTCGTACTCGAAGATCACATCGCAGGGCTCGAAGAAGAAGTCGCGCCGGCGCACAACCGCCTGGACGGAGACGATGTCCTGGTCGGGCAGCCATAGCGCCGTGGCGTACTTATGGATCATGTCGTCGAAGAGGTGGCCGCCGGGGCTTTGGTTGTTCATCCGCCACGTGTAGCCGTCTGCTTGCAGCCCGTTCTGGAAGGCCGAGTTGGTCTGGCCCACGACAGTACGTATCCGGACGTGAGTGGGCGCCCCGATGGCGCCATCGGTGATGAGCTGCCGCGCCCGTAGGAGCGGCGGATAGTGCCGGAAGCACTCGCTGATCCGGAAGACGACCCCGGCAGCCTCGGCCGCCTTGGTCATGGTCTGGGCGTCGTCCACGGAGTTGGCAATGGGCTTCTGGCACGAGACGTGCTTGCCAGCCGACACCGCGGCGAGGACGTGGTCCTTGTGGAGGTGGGTGGGGGTGAGGATCTCGACGGCGTCCACCGCCGGATCGGCGAGCAGCTCCTCGAGAGCGGTGTAGGCGCGGGCGCCACCCCATTCGGCTGCGGCCTGTGCGGCCCGACCGGCAACCGGGTCGCACACGGCGACCACGTCACAGCGTGGGTCGGTGAGGTAGCCGCGCACGTTGAGGACGGCGATGTTGCCCGCGCCGACGATGCCGATCCCGGGGCGTCCCGTCGTCGCTGACACGGGCGTCAGCGTAGCCGTCCGTCCCATCCGAGGTCGGGGCCGAATCCCGTAGGAGCGGCGGCCGCGTCCACACGCGCCGGCCGAGCCGAGGAGCGAAGAAGGGCCGATGCTAGGTTCGGCGTCGGCTGTCGCCCGCTGGGCGTGAACGGAGACCGGGTGGGCGAAAGCGATCGGGCGACGGAGACCGAACAACGGTCGGGTCGAGGTGTCGGTGCCCTCTCCCGCGTGGCGCCGCATTTCGAGCGGATCGAGAACCGGGTGCGCCGTGAGGTGGCTCGACGCATCGGGGTCGCCTACCGCCAGCTCCCGCCCCACGAGGCGGTGCGCATGGCCTACAACGTCCTCCTTCGGCGCGAGCCGGACGAGCCGACGTGGACGGAGCAAACTGCGGCGATGGCTGCCGGCGCGCTCACCCACGAGGATGTGGTGGACCGGATCCGGTGCTCGAACGAGTTCCGCACTCAGGTCCTCGTCCACCCAGCCAACCTTCACAGTGCCTTGCACGCCAGCCGTTGCGAATTCATCATTGGCCTGCCCCCGGCCCGCCGCATCGTCGACCTCGGCGGGGGACACACCACCGATGCCCGCGGGGCGCTCGTGGTCCTCGGTTACCCATACGACTTCGACGAGTTGGTGGTCGTGGACCTTCCCCCGGACGACCGCCACCCCCTCTACCACTCGGACCGGTTCGACGGCACCCAATCCGACCGCGGGCGAGTGCGGTATGAGTATCGGTCCATGACCGATTTGTCCTTTGCCGCCGACGACAGCGTGGGATTGGTCTACAGCGGCCAGTCCATCGAGCACGTGACCGAGTCCGACGGCGACGTCGTCCTCGCCGAGGTGCGCCGTGTGCTGGCCCCCGGTGGGGTTCTGGCCGTCGACACGCCCAATGGGCGGGTGTGCCGGATGCAACAAGAGGGGTTCATCGACCCCGACCACAAAGTGGAATACACGCTCGAGCAGCTGGTGACCAAGGTCACCGCGGCCGGCTTCGAGGTGGTGAGCGTGCGCGGCCTCAACTGGGGCGGTCCAGCCGCGGCCGCAGGCCGCTTCGACCCGGCGGCACTGGCCGGCCACATCGGCATCTACGCCGATGCGCCAAACTGCTACCTCTTGGCACTGCTCCTGCGGAAGCCCGAGAAACCCAGGCCGACCTGAGAGCCGACGAGCACGAGCGCCGGATCGCCGCCGCCGCCGACGACGACGATGGCTGCTGACCCGGTTTACTCGCTCCCCGGCTCGAGCAGGAACACCGGGATCTGCCGCTCGGTCTTCGTCTGGTACTCGTCGTAATCCGGATAGGCAGCCACTGCTCGCTTCCACCACTCGGCTTTCTCGGCACCTTGCAGCTCACGAGCGACCATGTCGATGGGCGTCGGGCCGTCCTGGAGCTCCACCTGCGGATGGGCCACGAGGTTGTAGTACCAGACGGGATTCTCGGGAGCGCCGCCCTTGGAGGCCACCAGCGCATAGCTCCCGTCGTGCTCGACTCGCATCAGCGGCGTCTTGCGCAACTTTCCCGAGTGGGCTCCCCGGCTGGTCAGGATGATGATGGGCATGTCACGCAGGGTGTTGCCCCGAGTCCCTCCCGACGACTCGTATTCATCGACCTGATTGCGTACCCATTCGGCCGGGCTGGGTTCGTAGGTTCCTTCGAGGGGCATGGTCGATCATCCTCTCTTCGTTGGTTTGTGATCGGCGGGTTTGTGATCGGCGGGTTTGTGATCGGCGGGTTTGTGATCGGCGGGTTTGTGATCGGCGGGTTTGTGATCGGCAGGTCTGTGATCGGAACGTCTGTGATCGGCACCGTCTGCTTCGATAGGCACGATCGTGGCCGGTCAGGCGGCGGTGAGCTCGGCGTCCGCTGGCACGGACTCGGCGTCCTTCGTTCGACGACGGCGCACCATCGTGGCCGCGGCGTCGGCATCCGGGATCCTGAGTGCGGTCATCGACGCCAGGAGGGCGATCCCGGCGGCGACCAGGAAGGCGACATGATAGCCAGCGAGATCGGACACATGGTGGCCGGCGACCACCTGCTCGGTGCCGACGAATGCCAGCACGCTGGCCAGCAGTGCCACCCCGAGGGCGCTCCCCAACTGCCTCTGGCTGTTGAAGAGCGACGAGGCCTGCGCCGTGTCCTCGTGGGACACCGTGGCGAACGACGCCGCCTGCACCGAGATGAAGGACTGTGCCTGGCACAGTCCCATCGAGAACATCAGCACCCGCATCCACCAAAGGTCGGCCACGGACGCGATCTGAGTCATGAGCGCCATGGCGATCGCGACTCCCACCAGGCCGATGGCGATGAGGCGGCGCGGCCCGAACCGTGGGTAGAAGAGCCGGCTGGCGAACTGTGCGCCGATCATGATGCCGATGGCCTCGGGGAAGGTGTTGAGTCCCGACTGGAGAGCCGACAGTCCGAGCCCGATCTGGAAGAACAGCGGGGCCACGAACAGCACCCCGAGGAACGCGGCCACGGACAGAACGAGGACCAGGCTGCCCGACCGGAAAAGGCGGTTGCCGAACAGGCGGAGCCGTAGCAGTGGCTCCTTGGTGCGCAATTCGAACCACACCATTGCGGTGATCAGCACTGCGCCCAGGACGATCGACCCGATGATCAAGGGATCGCCCCATCCCCGTGCCGGTGCATCGCTGATCCCGAACATGACGAGGGCAAACCCGATCCCAGAGAGGAGGAAGCCGGGGAGGTCGAACCGGCTACGGGCAGGCTGGCGCTGTTCCTCGAGGCAGAGGAAGCCGAAGGCGATAGCCAAGGCTCCGATGGGCACGTTCACGTAGAACACCCATCGCCAACTGATGTCGGTGACCAACAGCCCGCCGATGACCGGCCCAACGGCCGGCGCCACCGCCGTCGGTGTGGTCAGGATGCTGGCCGCCCGGACCCGCTCCGCCGGTGGGAACGTGCGGTAGAGCAACGCCATCCCGACCGGGGTCAGCATGCCGCCGCCCACTCCCTGGATCACCCGGAACACGACGAGCTCAGGAAGCGATTGGGCCAGGCCGCACAGGGCCGAGGCCGCGGTGAAGACAGCGATGGCGATGAGCAGCATGCGTTTCATGCCGAACCGGTCGCCCAGCCACCCGGCGGCGGGGATGAAGATGGCCAAGCTGACGAGGAAGCCCACGACCACCGAGTCGAGGGAAGCGGTGCTCTCGTGGAACTGCCGTCCGATGCTGGGCAGTGCCACATTCACGATGGTGATGTCCATGATGGCCATGAACATGGCGGCCACGAAGACCACGCTCACCGCGATCTTCTGGTTGAGCTGGATCCGGGGCTTCACCGGTCTCGTCCTCGTAGTCGTCGTCCGACGTGTGGCTGGGAGCAGCCGAGTTGCTGGATGCTGCGGGTGTGACCTGATGCTGCGTTGTGACTCGATGCTGCGAACCTGATGCTGCGGGTCCGGCGGGCGCCCCCACGGTGACGCCGGAGCGGGCGACCGGTGCGGGCGAGAGGACTCGAACCTCCACCCCCGAAGGGACCGGGTCCTAAACCCGACGCGTCTGCCAGTTCCGCCACGCCCGCGCGCGACGCACAGTCACTCTACCGGGGCGCTCGACGCCGCCAGGCCAGGTCCGAGCAGTCCCGTAGCTGTTCGGACCCATCGCTATAGTCGCCGTGTGTCGCCCGAGTCGTCCCCGACCTCCGCCTCGGGCGCGTCCACCGCAGCCGACGAGGGGCCACCCGAGGCTGACGGCCAGCTCGATTACCTCGACGAGGTGATGGCCGAGATCGACGTAGAGGTCCGTCGGCGTCGGGCGTCGGGTGACATCCCTCCCGGTCTCGAGCGCGAGCTCGACGAGCTCTTCCTCGAGTTCTCGCCCGTCGGCATGGCCGGCAAGGCCCGCCTGCGCGAGACCCTGACCCTGGTGGACGGGGCTGCCTACATCGACATGGCCGTGCCCATCGCCTCCGAGAAAGCGGTCGGCAGCCAGGTCAAACGGCTCATCCGCTCCTCCATCTCGTGGTACATGGGCTTCATCGTTCACCAGGTGGTGAAATTCGCCTGGGCCACCTCGCGCATGTTCCACGTTGTCGTCGACCACATCGAGAGCCTCGAGGTGGCGGTGGCGGCCCAGCGGGTCCCCGACCTACCCGACACCGTGGCGCCGGTCCTCGACGTGGGTACCGGCTGGTGGGTGGACGAGGCCATCTCCGCGCTCGACGGCGTCCGTGGCCGCGTCCTGCACGCCGATTGCGGGGATGGCGCCCTGCTCGACCGGCTGATCGCCGCTGGAGTGGATGTCTACGGGGTCGACCCGGCGGACCAGCTCGTCGAAGGGGCTGCCGATCGGGGCCTCGACGTTCGGGCCGAACGCGGCCTCGAGCACCTCGACGTGGTGGGCGCAGAGGAACTGGCCGGCGTGGTGCTGAGCGGCTCGGTGCAGTGGCTGTCGCCCAACCAGCGCGACCGGCTCGTCGATCTTCTGGCCACTCGGTTGGCCGTCGGCGGGGTGTTGGTCCTGCACTCGGCCACCCCCGAGTACTGGGCCCAGACGGCCTCACCCATGGTCCAAGACCTCGCCCCCGGCCGTCCCCTCCATCCCGAGACATGGGCGCACCTGCTCGGCGTCCGCGGTTTTGCCCCGCCGTCGATCACGACCGGTGGTGGAGAGCGCCGCGTGGACCCCGTGCCCGGCGATGCGGCCGGGTCCGACCGCATCAACCAGGCCATCGAGGTCGTGAACCGGATGCTGCTCGGGCCGAACGAGTACCTGCTGGTCACCGCCCGAGAACGGTGACCGCGGTCCATCAGTTCGTCCCGGCGCTGCTGCCCCGGGACGCAACCGGTGATCACACCCTGGCCCTTCGTGACGCGCTGCGAAGCGCCGGCTTCGAGTCGGACGTCTACGTCGAGGCAGCCCACGACGAGCTCCTGTCCGAGGCCACCTACTTCGAGCGCTATCCCGAACGTGCCCGGCCCGGCGATGTGTTGCTGTATCAGATGGCCACGGCCTCGCCCGTCGCCGAATTCCTGGTCGATCGGCCGGAGACGCTCGTGCTCGCCTACCACAACGTCACGCCGGCCCACTTCTACGACGGCTGGGAGGACCACACCGCCGCCAAGGTTGCGAAGGCGCGGGCCCAGGCGGCCGCCCTGGCACCCCGGGCGGCACTCGGGATCGGCCACTCCACCTTCAACGCCGAGGAGCTCCGTCGCCTCGGCTGTCGACGCACGGTCGTCGTGCCCCTCCTGGTCGAGACGGGCCCGTGGCCGGAGGTCGACCGTGTCGAGCTCGACCGCCTGACGGCGAGCCACGGTGCTGGCACCGTCCTCCTCTTCGTGGGGCGGCTCTCGCCCAACAAGTGCCAACACCGGCTGGTCGAGACGCTCTGGTTCTACCGTCGCTGGTATGACCCGGACGCCCGTCTCCATCTGGTGGGGCCGGCGGTGACGGAGTCGTACGCCGACGCCACCCTGGCCTTTGCTGCCGAGCTCGGGCTCGACGCGGCCGTGCGCCATGCGCAACATCTGACCGAGGCGCAGCTGGCCGCTTGGTATGGCGATGCCGACGTGTTCGTGTCGCTGTCCGAGCACGAGGGGTTCTGCATTCCACTCCTCGAGGCCATGCGTTCCGACCTCCCGATCGTGGCCCTGGCGGCCGGTGCCGTGCCCGAGACCATGGGCGACGCGGGCCTGCTGCTCCATGACTCCCGTCCAGGCAACGCCGCGACGGCCGTCGACTACCTCCGGCGCGACCACGACCTCGCCGGCCGGCTCGTCGAGGCCGGGCGACGGCGCCTCGGCCACTTCGCCGCGGCCACCACCCGCACCACCTTCGTCGAGCTGCTCTCGTCCGTCGCTACTGGACAGGCGGTGCTGGCGTGAAGCTGGCCCTCGTAACCCCGCGGTACGGAACCGAGGTCATCGGGGGGGCCGAAACGGCCGCCCGCCTGCTGGCCGAGCGCCTGGTGGCCGAGTGCGGCTGGCCGGTCGAGGTGTTCACCAGCTGCGCCCTCGACCATTTGACGTGGGAGAACACCGAGCCGGCGGGCACCTCGGTCGTGGGCGGCGTGACCGTCCATCGCTTCCCGGCTGCCAGTCGCCGGCGCCTCGACTACTTCGAGCTCGACGGGCGGATCCGGGTCGCCCCCGAGTCGGCTTCCCTCGAGATCTCCCGTCGGTGGGTGGCGCTCAACGGGCCGATGTGCCCGGGGCTGGTCGATGCCGTGGCAGTCACCGACGCCGACGCCCTGGCGACGACGCCGTATCTCTTCGCCAGCACGGTCGATGCCATCGCCGTCTCGACCGTCCCCACCGTGCTGCACCCGGCAGCCCACGACGAGCCCGCCCTCTACCTGGCCGCCTTTCGCCGGAGCGTGGCCGACCTCGACGGGATCGTCTACTACACCCGGGCCGAACGCCAGCTGGTGGAGCACGTGTTCGGGCACGCCGCCCGTCCGCAGATCGTGCTCGGCCTCGGGGTCGACGGGCCAGAGGGGAGTGGGAGACCGGGGGGCGAGCAGCTCGGGCTGGGCGACCGGCCCTACCTCTGCTACGTGGGCCGGGTGGACGAGCACAAGGGGTGCCTGATGCTCGCCGACTACTTCCGTGAGTACAAGGCCCGACGTCCCGGCCCCTTGGCTCTCGCCTTCCTCGGACCGGTGTCGGACAAGGCCCCCGACCACCCGGACATCGTGGTGACCGGCATGGTGCCCGAGGCCATGAAGTGGGACGTGCTGGCCGGGTCGTTAGCCATGGTCCACCCGTCGGCGTATGAGTCCTTTTCGCTGGCCGTGCTCGAGGGATGGGTGGCGGAGATCCCGGTGATGGTCAACGCGGCTTGTGCGGCGACGATGGAGCACTGCCAACGGTCGGGCGGGGGCCTGTGGTTCGACTCGTACCGCTCCTTCGAGGTCGCGCTCGACCGTCTTGTGGGTGACGCTGCCCTCCGTCGTCGACTGAGCGCCGCCGGGCAGGCCTACGTTGGCCGCAACTACCGTTGGCCGGCGGTCGTCGACCGGTACTGCCGGTTCCTCGGTGAGGTGGTCGGTCGTGGGGCCCGGCCCCGGCTGCAGACAAAGCGTCTTCAGCTCGTCGGCAGTGGCGCCGAGTACGTGCGGGGAGGGTGAACGGTGGGGACAGGCGGCGACGCGAGCGATCCACCCATGAGGGCCACTGGTGGCGGAGAGGTTCCCTCCGGCTCCGACGGTGCCGACCGACCGACCGAGGAACACCTGCCGTCGGGTGAGGCGTCGACGCAGCTCGCGCCGGAAGAGGTGGCCCTGCTCGCCGCCTTCGACCGGCTTCGACCCCAGGGCAATCTGCAGTGGTGCTTCGACGACGCCATGCGCCGCCTCGACCGGCCCGACCACGACTCGGCATCGGGCGCTCTGCCGTGGCCGGGACTCCCCGACGACTTCTGGGAACGCGGGCGGTCGGCTCGCGTCGGCCGGCGGTTCATGGGCGAGGTAACTGGGGCGTTGGCCGAGCTGTTGGCCGCCGACGCCCGGGCGGCTGCCGACGCCGCCGTGACCTCGCTGCACGGCGACCGTTTCATCGCCGCCTGGGACGCGCTGCGATTCCTCGCCGCCCGTGTCGACGCCCTGGAGGACCGGCTGGATCCGATCGGTGTCGCTGCGGCCGATGTCGATCTCGACCTCCCGGACACCTCGGCCTGGACCGAGCAACTGGCGGAATGGCTGGGTGAGGGGCTGGTCGTCGTGGGCCCTCTCGTGGTGGGGGAGGCCCGCGACGCCCGGTTGGTGGAGATCGCCGCCCGGACCGGCCGCTCGGTTTGCGCGGTCGAGCCCCGGGGCGCGGTGGTGTGGGGAACCCTGGCTGGAGACGATCGGCCGGCCGCCGCCTTCGTCATGGCCGAGGTCGGTGACTATTTGGCCACGCTCGACGACGCCAGCGTGGCCGGCGTGGTCGTCGCCGGTTCCGTCGATCGCATCGGCCTCGTCGAGAAGGTGGCTCTCGCCGGCCACGCCCTTCGTGTCACACGGGCCGGCGGGCGCGTCGTGGTCTTCGCCACCGACCAGACGGTCTGGGACCGACAGCTCGCCCCGCCGGCACGCGACCTCCTTGCGGGACGGCCACTTCATCCCGAGACCTGGTCCTTGCTCCTGGCTCGCTTGGGCGCCGACTTCGTGACGTGGCACCGACCGCCCAAGAAAGGTGCCCCGCACGCCATCGTTGCCGAGGTGGGCGAGTGACGACGACCACGACCGACACCACGACGACCACGACGACCACGACCGAGACATCGCCCACACCGACGACCGGACCGGGCGGCGTCCATCTGTTCGTGCCCATGCTCCACCGGCACGACGCGGTGGGGGAGCACACCCGAGTGCTGCGCGACCGGCTTCGGGCCGCCGGCATCCGCTCTCGCATCTACATCGAGCGGCCCGATCTCCGGACCACCGATGAGACGAGCCACTTTCGCGACTACGACACCGACGCTCGAGACGGTGACCTTCTCGTCTACGAGGTGGCCACCGCCTCGAAGATGGCCGACTGGCTGGTCGGGCGGCCCGAGCCCCTGGTGCTCAACTACCACAGCATCACGCCACCCGACTTCTTCCGTCCCTGGAACAACGACATCACCCGCGGCCAAGTCGAGGCCGAAGCACAGCTCCGCTTTCTCGCGCCCCGTGCCGTGTTGGGAGTGGCCGTCTCACACTTCGACGCCGCTGAGCTCACCCGCGCCGGCTGTCCCCGCACGGAGGTCGTCCCGGTGGCCAACGTGGCCGTCCCTCCGACCGAGCCCGACCCGGCAACAATGGCCCGCCTGCGTCGTCGGCGGGGGACGGGGCCCCAGTGGTTGTCGGTCGGTCGACTCGCTCCCAACAAGTCGCACGAGCGGGCCGTCGTGGCTCTGCTGGCCACCCGCACCTCCTCGCACCCCGAAGCTCGGCTCACCGTCGTCGGCGCACCCACCGAGCGCCACTACGCGGGAGCCGTGACGCGCTTCGCCGCCGAGCTCGGGCTCGGCGACGCCGTTGACTTCGTGAGCGGGCTCAGCGACGCCGAGCTGGCTGCCCACTATCGGGCGGCGGACGTCTTCGTGATGCTCTCCGAGCACGAAGGCTTCGGCGTCCCCCTGATCGAGGCCATGGGCCAGGGACTGCCCGTCGTGGCCTACCGGGCCGGCGCCGTGGCCGAGACCGTCGGTGACGCGGCCGTGCTCATCGACAACACCAGTCCCCACCGAGTGGCCAGAGCCGTCGAGGAACTGTTGGCCGACTCCCCTCGGCAGGAACGCCTGGCCGAGGCCGGGCGTCGGCGGGTGGCAGAGCTTGGCCTCGAGCGCGCCGCCGATCGGTTCGTGGAGCTGGTCAGCGGACTGCGGGATGCAGTGCCGGCGACCAACTGAGGCGCCGCGACGGCGCCGACGACGTGTTCAGCCTGCGTCCGTCTGCGAGCCTCAGGCAGTAGGCTTTGCCCGCATGGGCGCCCCTTCCCACCTCTCACCTGGCCTGTCGTCGCCATCGTCGGGACCCCCGGGTCTCCCTGACATGACGAGCACCGGCGACCTGGTGCCGTCCGACATCTTCCAGCGCCTCCTGAAAGAGCGGATCGTCTTCATCGGGTCGGCCATCGACCAGAACATGGCCAACCTGGTGTGCTCGCAGCTCATCCTGCTCGAGGCCGAGCACCACGACCGCGACATCTCCGTCTACATCAACTCACCCGGCGGGTCGGTCACCGACGGGCTGGCCATCTACGACACCATGCAGTACGTCCGCTGTGACGTGCGCACCATCTGCGTGGGGCTGGCCGCCTCCATGGGCCAGTTCCTCCTCTGTGCCGGCACTCCCGGCAAGCGCTACGCCCTGCCCCACAGCCGCATCCTCATGCACCAGCCCTCGGGCCAGATGCAGGGCCAGGCCACCGACATCGCCATCCAGGCCGAGCAGATCATCTACCTGAAGCGCATGATGGCCGAGCGGATCGCCTTCCATACCGGGCAGCCGATCGAGCGGATCGAGGCCGACTCTGACCGCGATCGCTGGTTCACCGCCGAAGAGGCGCGTGACTACGGCTTCATCGACGAGGTCATCCAGAAGGATCCCGTGGAGCCGGCGGGGACGACGGCCGGAGCGGCCGGGCGGTGAGCCTGCGCGCCGAGCGGCGAGCCTCGGCGATCTCTGACCCCGATCGCCCTGCCACTATCGGGGGAAGCACTCGCTTCGTTCCCGGCCAGAGCCACGACCGCATCACCGTCGTCAACGGGAAGGTCCAACTCGGCCAGCGACTGCACGATTTGTGGACGAACCGAGACCTGCTCTTCCTCCTCGTCCGGAGCGAGCTCAAGGTCAAGTACAAGGACTCGGTGCTCGGTTACGCCTGGTCGATGCTCAACCCGGCCCTGGTGCTGGCCATCTACTACGTGGTCTTCAAGATCATCGCCCGCAACCACCAGCCCAACTTCGCCATCTGGCTGTTCGCCGGCCTGTTGGTGTGGAACCTGTTCAACACCGGGTCCATGGGCGCCACCTCGGTGGTGGTGGGCAAGGCCGGGATCGTGAAGAAGGTGGCCTTCCCCCGTGAGCTTCTGGCCCTTTCGGTGGTGGGCGTGTCGGTGGTGCTCTTCGGCATCCAGTTGGTCGTGCTGGTGATGGCCATGCTGCTCTTCGGGATCCACCCCGACTACCAGATGCTCGCCCTGCTCCCCTTCGCCTTCGTCACCCTCCTCGTCTTCACCGGCGCCTTCTCCATCTTTCTGTCCGCCGTCAACGTTTACCTTCGGGACACCCAGCACCTCACCGAAGTGCTCCTCATGGCCTGGTTCTGGGGTACCTCGATCGTCTACACCTACGGGACCATCTTCCTGTCCGGCCACGACAAGGCGCACCCGTCGCTCAGGTGGCTCCAGTACGTGTACCTGGTCAACCCCATCACCCCGCTCGTGATGACCTTCCAGCGAGCCATCTATGGCCGGACGCAGTACGCCTATTTGGCGCCGGGCACGCCAAAGGGTGGAAAGCCGCTGATCTACCACGTCCTCCCCACGTGGGGCATCGGTGGCTACGCCAGCTTGATCGGCATCGTTCTGGCGGTCAGCATCGGACTCTTCATGCTGGCGCTGCTCGTCTTCGGCCGGCTCGAGGGCAACTTCGCCGAGGAGCTCTGACCACGGTGGCTTCGACCGCCATCGAGGTGGAGGACGTCTCCAAGCGGTTCCGCCTCTACAGCGAAAAGCACACCTCTCTGAAGGAACGGGTGATCCACGGGGGCAAGATGCCCTTCACCCCGTTCTGGGCCCTGCGCGATGTGAGCGTGGACATCCGCCAAGGCGAGACCTTCGGCATCCTCGGCCGCAACGGGTGCGGCAAGTCGACCCTGCTCAAGTGCATCGCCGGCATCCTCAAGCCCACGTCGGGCGAGATCCGGGTACGGGGCAGCCTGGCCGCCATGCTCGAGCTCGGTGCCGGCTTTCAGCCCGACCTGTCGGGGCGAGACAACATCTTCCTCAACGGATCCCTGCTCGGGCTGCCCCGCTCGGAGATCGAGAAACGGTTCGACGACATCGTCGCCTTCGCCGAGCTCGAAGATTTCATCGACAACCAGGTCAAGTTCTACTCCTCGGGCATGTACGTCCGGCTCGGCTTCGCTGTCGCCGTCAACGTCGAGCCCGACGTGCTCCTGGTCGACGAGGTGCTGGCCGTGGGTGACGCCGCCTTCCAGCGCAAGTGCCTCGACCACGTGAAGAAATTCCAGCGCGAGGGGCGAACGATCGTGGTGGTGAGCCACGGCACCGACACCATTCGCCAGAACACCGACCGGGCCATGGTGATGAACCATGGCCAGGTCATCACCGTGGACGAGCCCGGCGAGGCAATCCGCGTCTACCTGGCCGACCTGCTCGGGGTGGGCACCCTGGCCGGCTCTGAGTCGGGCGGCATCGAGGGCAATGTGCTGGCCATCCAAACCGTGCAGGCCGAGCACGGGGCGAGCGGCGTCCGTCCCCACCTCTACCCGGGAGAGTCGCTGACGATCACTGCCGACGTCGACAGCCTTGCCGCGGTACCGAACGCTCTTGCCACCATCGCCATCCACGACGATCGCAACGAGCTCATCTTCGCCTCCGACCCCGACGACCCGGGGTGTGCCATCGACATCCCGGAGGGGGGCGGCATCGTCCGCTTCTTCTTCCCCGAGGTGCCGTTGCTCGACGGCACCTACACGGTGAGCGTGGGCGTCCGCAGCGCCACCGAGACGGCCATCTACGACTGGAAGGACCAGGTGACCCAGTTCGAGGTGGCCAATCCGGGACGTTCGACCGGGCTCGTCCGCCTCCCTCTCGACGTGAGCTTCCGGCTGCGGTCCACCGGGCTGACCGGCGAGGTGCCGGTGGTGGCGACCGACTTCGGCCCGGCAGCCGGTTGGGAAGAAAGCATCCCTTGACCGTCGATCGCATCGACCAGGTCATCCCCACCCTCTCCAGCCGCGATGCCATCGGCGGCCACGTGCTCCAGCTCCGTGACCTGCTGCGCTCCCGAGGGCTCGGCTCCGACATCTACTACGCCAACGCCTCGCCGGACCGGCTGGGCGAGGGGCTGCCCATGGCTCGCCTGGGCGACCGACGGGCCGCCGGCCGGGTGCTGCTCTACCAGCTGTCCATCGGCAGCGGTGTGGCCGACCTCTTCCGCGACCGGCCCGAGCGCAAGTTCGTGAACTACCACAACATCACCCCGGCCGGGCTCATCGAGGACTGGCTGCCGGCGGTGGGGGACGAGGTGCGGCTGGGGCGGGCCCAGATGGTGGGGTTGGCGCCGGTCACCGAGTTTGCGGTGGCCGACTCGCAGTTCAACGAGCGCGAGCTGCATGACGCGGGGTACGGCGCCACGGCCACCGCGTCACTCCTCATCGATCTGGACAGCTTCGCCGGCGAGCCCGATCCCCGTCTCGCCGATCGCCTGGCCGCCGAGCGGGCCGGCGGTGGGACCGACCTCCTGTTCGTGGGCAAGGTCTCCCCCCACAAGGGCCAGCACGATCTGGTCAAGGCGCTGGCCGCCTATCGCCGGCTGTACGATCCGGCGGCGCGCCTGCGCGTGGTCGGAGGTCCCATCAGCGAGGAGTACCAGCTGGCCGTGGAGCGCTTCGCCAAGGAGCTCGGCCTCGGCGCCGCCGTCGAGTTCGCCGGCTCGGTGAGTCACGAGGAGCTCATCGCCTACTACCAGTCGGCCGACGCCTTCGTCTGTCTGTCCAACCACGAGGGCTTCTGCGTGCCCCTGCTCGAGGCCATGCACCACCGGCTGCCCATCGTGGCCTACGCCAACACCGCGGTCCCCGAGACGCTGGCCGGTGCCGGCCTCGTCCTGCCCGACAAGGAGCCGGCCCGGGTGGCGGCCGCCATCGACCGGGTGGTGGGCGACGAGCGTCTGCGGAGCGCCCTCGCCCGGGCCGCGCAGGAGCGAGTGGCGACCTTCGCCCTGCCTCGGGCCAAAGCGGCGTTCGCCGCCGCCCTCGAGCAGGCCTGTGCCGCCTGAGCTCTGCGTGGCGTGTCCACCGGCCGGCTGCGGCCCCCAGGGGGTCGTTTCATGAGGCGGCCATGAGGCCATGAGGGTCGCCTTTGTCGTACCCCGCTACGGGACGGCCATCGTCGGCGGGGCGGAGACGGCGGCCCGTCTGTTCGCCGAGCACCTCGTGTCCGGGCAGGGGTGGAGCGTCGACGTGCTCACCACCTGCGCGGCGGACTTCACGACTTGGGACGAGGTCTACCCGGCGGGGACCGAGACCATCAACGGCGTCCACGTCGAGCGAGTGGCGTCCGAAGCGGGGCGTGACCCGTCGTTTCATCCATTCTCGGCGGGACTGTTGGCCGACCCTCGCCGGGCCACGCTGGCCGACGCCGAGCGCTGGGTCGAGCTGCAGGGACCGAAAGCCCCCGCCCTGGTCGAACGAGCTACCTCGTCAACGGCCGACGTCGTCGTCTTCTATCCCTACCTCTACTACCCGACGGTCCGCGCCATCGGACGCACCCGCGCCCCGGCGGTTCTGCACCCGGCCGCCCACGACGAGCCGGCTTTGCAGCTCCCGGTCTTCGACCGGGTCCTCACCGCCGCCGACGGGCTGGTGTTCCAGACCGAGGCCGAGCGCCAGCTCGTGCAGCGCCGCGTACCGGTGGCCTCTCATTTGCAGCTGCTGCTCGGTCTCGGGGTCGACGACTCCGATGCGAGGCGGGCCGCCGGCGGCTCCGAGTCGGCCCGGTCCGCCGCCCGACCGGACGCTGCCCGGTCCGCCGCCCGACCGGATGAGCCGTACTTGGTGTGCCTCGGCCGGGTCGACCGGCACAAGGGCGTCCACCTCCTCGTCGACCTGTTCGCCGCCTACAAGGGGCGACACCCCGGCCCGCTTCGCCTGGTCCTGGCCGGCCCGGTCGTCGACCCACCGGCCGCCCGGTCCGACGTCGACATCGTCGGCGTGGTGTCCGAGGATGACAAGTGGGACCTGCTGGCCGGAGCCCTGGCCCTCGTCTCTCCCTCACCCTGGGAGGCGTTCTCGCTGGCCGTGGCCGAGTCCTGGAGCGCACGAACGCCCGTTTTGGTCCACGCCGGGTGCGGCGCCACCGTCGAGCACTGCCGCCGCTCCGGTGGGGGCATCTCCTTCGCCGGGTTCGGGGAGTTCGAAGTGGCGGTCGAGCGGCTCGCCGATGCCGCCTGGCGACGGTCCCTGGGGGAGAGAGGGCGGGCCTATGTCGACGAACGGTTCCGCTGGCCCGAGGTCATCGACCGCTACGCCCGGTTCCTCGAGCGGGTGGTGGACGCCCGTTGCCGCGTGGCCACCTCGACCTCAGGTGATGCCACCACCGAGCGGTCGCCGACCGGCGCGCTCGACGACGGGGACGCCGAGGATGGTGACACCGGGACGGACTTGCCAGACCCGGTAGTCGCCGATGGGCCGCGCCGTTGACAGCAACGTGAGGTCGCCGGCCGCGGCCAGTCGGGCGAGGCCGGGCAGGGCCGGGGAGGCGACGAGGATCACCGAACCCGACGGAGCCACGGCCACGCTCGCACCGGCCGGCGTCCCTGCGGCGTAGTAGAGGGCGCCGCCCTGTTCGTTGTAGACGACCTGGCTGGGGGCGACGAGGGCGATCCGAGCGTCGGGCAGTGCCCAACCCGCGCTGCGGTAGAAGGTGATGCCGCCGTCGAGGGTGTCGAGGACGACGACATCGCGGCCCAAACGGAGGTGCGGGGCCAGGGTGCTGAGCCCGATGTCGAGCTGGTCGGCCTGGTTGATGGCCGCCCGGGTGTCGGCGTAGGGGGCCTGGTAACGCGGCTGGCTGATCCACAGGCTGAGCCCGCCCTTGCCCGCCGGGCTGGCCGTCCAGCTGGTGGGCAGCACCGCGGCCCCGTCCAGGAACCGTTGGGCGGAGAGGGCGGCCACCGCCACCACACCGACGGTGGCGATGGCCAGCCAGAGGCCGGCCGTCCCTGAGCGGGCGCGGCGGATGACGGCGGCCACGGGGAGCAGCAGGGCGATAGTGGCGGCCGGGAAGTAGGCGAGGACGTAGCCGCCCTTGGCGAACTGCACGAGCGACACGAGGGCCACCGGCGGGAGGATGGCCGCGGCCAGGATGGCGATCCGGCGCTGGTACCAGGGGCGAGGGAGCGGTCGGTGGGCGTGGCGCCCGGCCGGGTGGGCGCCGGCCAGACGCCGAATGGCGAGCACCAGGGCGGCCAGCACAGTGAGGGCAGCCAGGGGAGCGAGGGCCACGACGGTATAGGCGGCGAAGGTCCCGAGGTTGGTCGCCGCCCCCGGGGCGTGGTCGAGCACCGAGGTGGCGTGGGCCGCTCCCGTCGACTCGATCCGCGTCGCCCGCCACCACGCGGCCACGCCGCCGGGCTGCTCGAGGGCCATGGGGACGAACCAGATGGCCGCGGCCGCGACACCGGCGGCCACGGTCACGCCCAGTCGGGTCCATCGTCGGGTGGTGGCGACCACCGCGATCAGGGCGAGCAGGAAAAAGGACTGCACGATGGACTGGCGGAAGCCGGCCAGCAGCCCGAAGGCCACCGCCGCGCCGATCCCGTGCCAGCTGCCGGGACGGGCCCGCCAGGCCATATCGATGAGCAGCGAACAGGCCAGGGCGTCGAAGGAGTAGGTGGCCACGATCGAGCCGCTGAACCAGACGAAGGGACTGGTGGCCATGATCAGCCCGGCGGCCAGGCCCACCCATCGACCCCCGAGATCGCGACCGGCCAATGCGGTCATGCCCGTGGCCGCCGCCGATGCCAGCGCCGAGACGAGGACCAGGCTGTGCACCACGCCGAGGCCGAACAGCTCGTGGATGATCCGTCCGCAGGCCACGTACAGCCAGTAACCGGGTGGCTGGGGTTGTCCGTGGGTGACGTCGTAGTGCCCGACGGCCGCCGCGTATTGCGCCGAGTCCCAGTCGGTGGGCCCGGTGGCTGCGGTCAGCAGCCGGAGGACCAGGGCGATGACTCCGGTGATGACGGGCACGGCCGCCATCTGCAGGCGCCCGCTCGCCGACTTGCTGTGGCGACCCGTCCCGGCTGTTCGGGTGGGAGGGCCGTCCCCGGCCGCGACGGTGATGCCGGCGTCGGCGTCTGCGTCGGCGGCCTGGGTCGCCGGGGCGTCGAGGGCCACGACTCAGGGTACCGAGACCCCACCTCCGGTCTCTGCGATGCCGAAGGTGGTTCCGAGACTGGGGTGCCCAGCCGGGTCGTTCGCCGCCGCCGTATTCCCTGGTGGAGCAGCAGAAAAGGCGGTGTGCCGGTTTCGGGGACCCGGGGACTGACACCCGTTTCTTCAAGTTCCCACGGGCAGGGGCCGACACTCTCCATGAACCGGCTGTTCTTGACGCGCCCGCCGGGCCATCGGAAGTGAGTGAGCACCCATGGCACCAGCGGAGCACCGACCAACGATCGACCAACACAGGGGATGGTGACCATGGACCGAGCACCGCACGTGCGTCCCGATCGAACCAACACCAAGGGCCGGTGGCGGCGCCCCTTCACGGGAGCGGCGGCCGTGGCTGTGGTGGCGGGAGCAGTGATCGGCGCTCCGGTGCTGGCATCACCCACCGGGGCGGGTGCGGCGTCTCCGGAGGTGGCGATAGCCACCACGCTCACTTGGCAACAGGTCCTGCCCGACACGGGCAACCCGATCGCCGAGAGCTCACCGTCGGTGGCCACCCTGGACGGCGGTGGCCCGGCCGTGGTGGTCGGGGACCGAGCCGGCAACATCTGGGCCTTCCACCTCTCCGATGGCTCGAGCGTGCGGGGCTGGCCGGCCCACACCGGTGGCCCCCCGGTCGACTCGACTCCCTCGGCGATCTCCAACGGGGACGGCACCGACAACGTCTTCGTCGGCGCCGGCAACGCCGCCAACCCCAGCGTGGGTGGCTACTACGCGTTCAACAATTCCGGGGCCCAGCTCTGGTATCACGGCGCACCGGACGGCAATGGGTCGCACGGGGTGCAGGCCTCACTGGCTGGCGGCGACCTCGGCGGGGTCAACGCGGTGGTCGCTCCATCGCTCGGACAGAACGAATACGCCTTTAACGCCGACACTGGCGCGTTGATGCCGGGGTGGCCGTTCTTCACGGCCGACTCGGGCTTCTCCACACCGGCCATCGCCGATCTCTACGGCAACGGTCAGAACGAAGTCATCGAAGGCGGTGATTCCTCGCCCGGCCTGGCCTACGGCGTGAACTACACGGCCGGCGGCCACCTCCGCGTCCTCGGGGCCGGGGGCAACCTCATCTGCGAGCAGAACTTCAACCAGACCGTCGATTCGTCGCCGGCCGTGGGCAACTTCCTGGCCGGAGGGGCGGTCGGCATCGCCGTCGGCACCGGCACGTACTACGGGGGTGCGTCCGACACCAACATGCTCTATGGCATCAACCCCCAATGCAACGTGGTCTGGGGAGCCAACCTCGGGGCCAGCACCGACTCCAGCCCGGCCATCGGGGACATCGAAGGCAACGGCACGACCCAGATCATCGAGGGGACGGACACCGGGTCCGGCGGGCAGGTGTGGGCCATCAACGGCGCCAACGGCTCGGCCATCCCCGGCTGGCCGCAGCCGACCAGTGGACCGGTGATCGGCAGTGTGGTCACTGCCGACCTCACTGGGCTCGGTTACAACGACGTGCTCGTGCCGACGACGTCCGGCCTCGACATCTTCGACGGCCGGAGCGCGCAGCTCGTGGCCGTGCTCGGGTCCGGTCAGGTGGCCATGCAGAACGCGCCGCTCGTCACCACCGACCCGAACGGCACCATCGGCATCACCATCGCCGGCTACAACGTGGACAACCAAGGCATCATCCAGCACTACGAGGTCGGGGGCTCGCTCGGGCACTCCCTCGGCGTGCGGTCCTGGCCGATGTTCCACCAGAACCAGCAGCTGACCGGTTGGCTTGCCGCCTCGCCTCCCGGCCACCTGAACGCCCCCATCGTGGGCATGGCCCCCACCGCGAACGGGGGTGGCTACTGGAACGTCGCCTCCGACGGCGGGCTCTTCGCCTTCGGCAACGCCGGCTTCTACGGGTCGATGGGCGGCCATCCGCTCAACCGGCCGGTGGTGGGCATGGCTGCGACCCCCAACGGAAAGGGCTATTGGGAAGTGGCCTCCGACGGAGGGCTCTTCGCCTTCGGTGACGCCGGCTTCTACGGGTCGACAGGGAGCTTGCACCTGAACCAACCGGTGGTGGGCATGGCCGCCACGCCGGACGGCCGCGGCTACTGGCTGGTGGCGGCGGACGGTGGGCTCTTCGCCTTCGGTGACGCCGGCTTCTACGGGTCGATGGGCGGCCATCCCCTCAACCGCCCGGTGGTGGGCATGGCCGCCACACCCGGCGGTGGTGGGTACTGGCTGGTGGCCTCGGACGGCGGTCTCTTCGCCTTCGGCAACGCCCGTTTCTACGGGTCGATGGGTGGCCATCCGCTCAACCGACCGGTGGTGGGCATGGCCCCCAACCCCTCCGGCGGCGGCTACTGGGAGGTGGCCTCCGACGGCGGCATCTTCTCGTTCGGCACCGCCCCCTTCTACGGGTCGACCGGGAGCATCGTCCTCAACCAACCCGTCGTCGGCATGGCGTCCACCCAAAACGGCGGCGGTTACTGGTTCGTGGCCGCTGACGGCGGCATGTTCGCCTACGGCAACGCCGGGTTCTACGGATCGATGCCCCAGGTGTTCTCAGAAGGGTTGGGCACCGACTGATACGGCGCCGTCCGGCCCCCGGGGGCCATCCCCGTCCACCATCTGAACCACCGATAGCGTGATCTCTGCGGTGCCCGCCCTCTCTTTGGCCACTCGTCGGCCGCGGTCGGCCAGCCACCAGACCCGGGGGATCTTGGCCGGGATCGCCGTGATGTTGGCGGCGGTGGCGTGTGCCGTCGTGCCGGCCGGCCCGGCTGCCGCCTATCCGGCGTCACAGGTCACTCTTCTTGGCCACGGCTGGGGCCCGGGGGACGGGATGGGCCAGTGGGGAGCGCTCGGCGACGCGTTGGCGGCGACGCCCTACCAGTCGGTCTTGGGCCAGTACTACGGGGGTACGTCGCTCGCTTCTTTGAGCGGTGGCCAAGACGCCTACATGATGCGAGTGGCCATCACCGAGAACGACGACAACTCGGTCATCGTGACCTCCGGCTCCTCGTTCAGCGTTGCCTGGAACAGCGGAGGAGGGGAGACGGGTGTCGGAGCGGGAGGGGCTGTCTTCATGAACCCCGTGGGTGGCGCGTGGAACGTCTACACCGGCCCGGGCTGCGGCGGTGGGTGGACCGAGGTGGCGGCGGGTGTCTCGGACCCGACGACGACGCCTTCCTCCAACCCGCCGCTCGGTGACCCCGATGCCGCCAGCCAGGCGCTGCAGCTGTGCCAGGTCGGCGGCAACCTCATCGCCCGCGGCAACTTCGAGGCGCTCTACAACTCGAACGGCTCACCGCGCACGGTCAACATCGTGCCCCTCGAGCAGTACGTGGCCGGTGTGGTGCCCAACGAGTCGCCAGCCGGCTGGGGATTGCTCGGCGGCGCCGGCCCACAAGGTCAGCCGTGGGGATTCCAGGAGCTCGAGGCCCAGGCCGTCGCCGCCCGCTCGTACGCCATGGCCGCCCCCGGGTCCTATGGCGGCTACGCCGACACCTGCGACCTCGACTGTCAGACCTACCGGGGCATCGAGAACGAGAGCGCGGCCACCGACCTCGCCACCGAGGACACGACGGCGCAGGTCATGGAGTTCGCCGGCGGGGCGGTGGCTGCCACCCAGTACTCGTCCTCGACCGGCGGCTATACCGCCCCGAGCAGCTTCCCGGCCGTGCCCGACCCCGGCGACGCCGTGTGCGTCCCGGGAGCCTGCAACCCCAACCACACCTGGACAGCGGATGTGCCCGTGTCCACCATCGAGTCGGTCTGGCCGCAGCTGGGCACGCTCGAGTCGATCACCATCACCGGCCGCAACGGGTTGGGTGACCTCGGCGGGCGCGTCACCAGCCTGACCCTGGTCGGCTCGTCCGGCGACGTGGCCCTGTCCGGCGACGCCTTCGCCGATGGCCTCGACCTCCTGTCCGACTGGTTCACGGTCACCTCGTCGTTGACCAGCCCGGCGGTGGCCATGGCCTCGACGGCCGACTCGGGTGGCTACTGGGTGGCGGCCAGTGACGGCGACGTCGTCTCCTTCGGTGACGCCCACTACGAAGGCTCGGCCGACGGTCTCGCCCTTGTGCAACCGGTGGTGGGCATGGCCGCCACTGCCGACGGGCTCGGTTACTGGTTGGTGGCGTCGGACGGTGGCATCTTCAACTACGGCAACGCTGGTTTCGACGGGTCGATGGGCGGCCATCCGCTCAATCAACCGGTGGTGGGCATGGCGCCGACGGCCGACGGTCACGGCTACTGGCTGGTGGCCGCCGACGGTGGGATCTTCGCCTTCGGCGACGCCGGTTTCTACGGGTCGATGGGCGGCCATCCGCTCAACCAACCGGTGGTGGGCATGGCGCCGACGCCCGACGGTCACGGCTACTGGCTGGTGGCCGCCGACGGTGGGATCTTCGCCTTCGGCGACGCCGGTTTCTACGGGTCGATGGGCGGCCATCCGCTCAACCGGCCGGTGGTGGGCATGAGCACCGGTGCCGGGGGTGGCGGCTACCGCCTGGTGGCCGCCGACGGTGGCATCTTCTCCTTCGGCAACGCCGCCTTCTACGGGTCGACGGGCAGCATCGTGCTCAACGCGCCGATGGTGGGGATGGCCGACACCAGGGACGGGGGCGGTTACTGGATGGTGGCCGCCGACGGTGGCATCTTTTCCTTCGGTGACGCCCACTTCTACGGATCCGCGGTCAGCTGACGTGGGCCGTCCCTAGAGGGCCGGCCCACGCAAATGGCGGGCATGCGAGGGCGCTTCCACTCGTCCGGGTCACCCCGGCCGTGGCAGGCCATCCTCTTCTCGCCGGTCGGCGATGGCCAACGGCGCCGGCGCGCCTCCGACGGCGTGCGACTCGGCATGGCCGCCCTCGGGGTCCTCCTCTGCTGGCTGGCCACCCACGCCGACTCCCATGCCGAGCAGGTGGTGGCCACCACCCTGGCCTCCCCTCCCGATGGGCTGCGTTGGCTCGTCACCTCGCTGTGGTGGGCCACGTCTGCCGGCCTGGTCGTGATCCTGGTCCTGTTGGCTGCCCTCGGCCGGCGGTGGACGGCCTTGCGCGACGTCGCCGTTTCAGGCGTCGCCACCGGGTTGCTCTGCCTTCTTGCCGTCGCCGTGCTCGGCGCCCATGGCGGCCGTCCCCCCGACAACGCGCTCCGCGGGTTTGATCTCAGCTTCCCCGCCGTGCGCATGGCGGTGGCTGTGGCCGTCGGCACCGCCCTCTTCCCGGCGGTGGCCCGCTGGGTGCAACGCACCATCGGCGTGGCCCTCGTCCTCCTCGCACTCACCACCGTGGTGGCGGCCCACGGCCTGCCGGTGGCGGTGGCCGCCGGGGCCCTGCTCGGGTGGGGTGTCACTGCCCTCGTGCGGCTGGTGTTCGGCTCACCGCTCGGCCTGCCGTCGTCAGCCGAGATGACCCAGCTGCTCGCCGACCTCGACCTGGCCGTGACCGAGGTCGTCGCCAAACCGGCCCAGCGCTGGGGCGTGGCTCGCTACGCCGGACGGCTCGGCCGGGACGCTGTCGACGTCTCGCTCTACGGGCGGGACGCCTCCGATGCCCAGCTCTTGACCAAGACAGTCCGCTTCCTCTTCTACCGTGACTCGGGCCCGACGCTGGCCCTCACGCGACGTCAGCAAGTCGAGCATGAGGCGTACCTCATGCTCATGGCCGCCCGGGCCGGCGCCCGTGTCCCCGACGTGGCCGCCGCTGGTCCGGCGGGCCCGGCCCACGATGCCGTGCTGGTGAGTGTGCCGCCCCCCGGCCGTCGGCTGTCGGCGCTCTTGCCAGATAAACCGGAAGGGTCGGCCGAAGGGTCGGACCGCCTCGACCACTCGGACACCGCGGCGGCTGACGGCAACGGGCGAGCACCGGCCGACGGCGTCGTCCTCGACGACCTGTTCACCCAGATCCTCCGTCTGCGCGCCGGTCGCATCGCCCACGGTGCCATCTCGCCCGAGACGGTCGTTCTCGAGCCGTCGGGCCAGGCCGGCCTGGTCGACTTCCGCATGGCCTCGGTCGCCGCCGGCTCCGACCAGCTCGACCGCGACATGGCCGCCGGGTTGGCCACTGCTGCGCTGGTCGTCGGGCCCGAAGAAGCGGTGGCGGCGGCCTCTCGAGTGGTGCCGGCCGACGCCCTGGCCGCCGCCCTTCCCTTCGTCCAGCGGGCCGCCCTCGACCCCGAGGCGCAACACGCCCTGCGCGGGAACAAGGCGGTTCTTTCGACGCTGCGCACCGAGGGGGCGGCCGCCGCCGGAGTGGAAGTGCCCAAGCTCATCGAGCCCCGACGCATCAGCTGGGTCACCCTGATCCTCGTCGTGGGCACCCTGGTCGGGGGGTGGGCCCTCGTCGGAGTGCTCGTCGACGTGACCAAGTCGTGGAGCACGATCACCGGGGCCAAATGGGGATGGGTGGTCATCGTCTTCGTGCTGGCCCAGGCCGCCTACCCCGCCATCGCCGTGACCACGGTGGGCTCGGTGACCGATCCGCTGCCCTTCGGGCGCACGTGGGCCCTCGAGCAGGCCGACACCTTCGTGGCCCTGGCTGGGGGATCGATGGCCGTGCTCGCCACCCGCGTCCGGTTCTTCCAAAAGGAGGGCTACAACGCCACGCTGGCCGTTTCGTCGGGCGTTCTCATCTCGACGGCAAGCTGGATCGTCAAGGGCGGCCTCTTCCTCATTTGCCTGCCGTTCGCCCTCGGCCAGTTGCACTTCACCGAGAGCCCGAGCAGCGAGTCGGGGAGTCACGCCAAGCTGCTGTGGCTCATCGTGCTGGCCGTCATCGGCGTCGGCCTCCTCCTCGGCGCCGTCTTCGCCGTTCCCCGCTGGCGGCGTATGGCTGCCGAGAAGCTGCGGCCCAAGGTGTCGGAGACGTGGGCGCATCTCCGCGTGCTCGCCACCCACCCCCGCAACCTCATCGAGATCTTCGGCGGCAACGTGGCCGCCCAGCTGTTCGTGGCGCTCGCCCTCGGCGCCTCCCTGCACGCCTTCGGGGATCGTCTGAGCCTGGCCACCATCGTGGTGGTACTCACCCTCGGTTCGATGCTCGGAGGGGTCTCGCCCGTCCCCGGCGGAATGGGTGTGGTCGAGGCCGGAATGATCTTCGGGCTCACCGCTGCCGGGATCAGCGACTCGGTGGCAGTGGCCGCCGTCTTCGTGCAGCGGCTGTTCACGGCGTACCTGCCTCCCATCTGGGGGTGGTTCATCTTGGTGGGGATGCGCCGGCGCGACTACCTCTGACCCGATGCCGGAACGACGCCGGCGCTCAGTCGGACCCGTGGTCCGCCGGCTCCTCCGAGGTGACATCGGCGAGAGTGGGAAAGGTGCGCAGACGTCCGACACGCCCCAGCCGACCGAGGTTGACCCCGACGTCGGCCGCCGCCAGCATGCGCAGGTCGCCGCGACTGTTTCCGTAGGCCCAGGTGCGCACGGGCCGCTCGGGGGCCGCCGCCATCCATGCCGTGAGGCGCCGCAGCTTTTCCTCACCGCGGCAGTTGGCACCGTCGTAGCGCCCGGTGAGCGTCCCACCGGCCACTTCCAGGCGAGTGGCTACCGCCCCGTCGGCACCGAGCAGCCGAGCCGCAGGCGCCACGTACGCCTCGGGTGAGGCCGAGACCACGACGACCCGGTCGCCACGATCCCGATGCCAGTCGAGCCGACGTTTGACCTCGGGGCGCAGGCGCTGCTCGAGATGGTGCCGGGCGAACTCCGTACCCACCCGATCGAGGTGCTCGGCCGGGACGCCGGCCAGCACCCGCACGAAGAGCCGCTCCTTGGCCGCGTCGGCCGCCGGTCCGCTGACCAGCGCGCCATGGACCAGGCGAGGAGCGAGCCGGGCCAGGGCGGCGACCACCCGTGGCCGGGAGGTGACGGCCACCAGGAAAGAGACGACACTCCCACCCTTGGTCACTGTGCCGTCGAAGTCGAAGGCGGCGACGTCACCCATGGGCCGGGATCAGCTGCCGGGGCTGACCGCGGTGCCGCCCCGTCCCTCGCCGGTGCTGAAACGGGTCGCCCCGGCCCGGGCCTCGGGCGAGGCCAGCGAGTCGAGCCCGAGCAGCGTCTCGGTACGAAGCGCTTCCTCCGTGGAGAGGCCCCATTGGGCGAGCGCCGAGCGACGGTCGTTGCGCAGGCAGACCTGGGGGAGGGCGGCCAACTCCTGGGCCAGCTCGACGGCGGCCCCGCGGGCCTGCCCGTCGGGCACCACCCGGTTGACCAGGCCCATGGCCAGCGCCTCATCGGCACCGACGGCCCTGCCGGTGAGGATGAGGTCGAGGGCCCGACCCTGCCCGACCAGGCGGGGGAGGCGGATGGTGCCCCCGTCGACCAGGGGCACACCGAAGCGCCGGCAGAACACGCCGAGGGTGGCCCCGGCGGCGGCCACCCGCAGGTCACACCAGATGGCCAGCTCGAGGCCGCCGGCCACGGCAAAGCCCTCGATGGCGGCCACGACCGGCTTTGTGAGCTCGAGCCGGGTGGGGCCGAGCGGGCCCGGCCCGTCCTTGGTCACCCGGTTCCCCCGGCCCACGGCCACCGCCTTCAAGTCGGCACCCGAGCAGAAGGTGTCGCCGGCGCCGGTCAGCACGGCCACGGCGGCGTCGGGGTCGTCATCGAAGGCGGCGAAGGCGGAAAAGAGGGCGGCGGCCGTGGCCGCGTCGACGGCGTTGCGGCGTTCGGGACGGTCGATGACCACCACGGTGACCGGGCCCTCATGCTCGACACGGACGGGCGGAGGCGGCATGCGCACAGCATGGTGGACGGGCCGGCCGGCGGCCAGCACCGATGCCGCCCACAATCTTGACCTGGCCGGTCGACTATTGGCCCCGGGTCCGCTAACCTGACCAGGCGATGGGGCCGGGGCCAGCATCGGCCACGATCGCCGGCCGGAGCCGACGCCCCCACCGCAGCAGCACTGGCCCTCCGACAACCGAGGCAAAAGGAGCATCACATGGCAATCCGACTCGGGGACACCGCTCCCGACTTCACCGCCGACACCACTGAGGGCACCATCAACTTTCATGAGTTCCTGGGTGACAGCTGGGGCGTCCTCTTCTCCCACCCCAAGGACTTCACCCCGGTGTGCACCACCGAGCTCGGTGCCTTCTCGGCCCGCAAGGCGGAGTTCGACAAGCGCAACACCAAGCTGATCGGCCTGTCCGTCGACGATGTCAGCTCCCACAACAAGTGGGCCGGCGACATCGAGGAGACCCAGGGTGCTGCGCTCAACTTCCCGCTCATCGGGGACGAGGACCGCAAGGTCGCCGACCTCTACGACATGATCCACCCGAACGCCAGCGACACCCTGACGGTGCGGTCGGTCTTCATCATCGGCCCGGACAAGAAGGTGAAGCTCACCCTCACCTACCCGGCCTCCACCGGCCGCAACGTGGACGAGATCCTGCGGGTGCTCGACTCGCTGCAGCTGACCGCCGATTACAAGGTGGCCACGCCGGTGAACTGGAAGGACGGCGAGGACGTCATCGTCGTCCCGGCCCTCTCCGACGACGAGGCCAAGGAGCGGTTCCCGAAGGGCTTCAACGCGGTCAAGCCCTACCTGCGTCTCACCCCGCAGCCCAACCGCTGATCATCGACTGAGCGTCGCCGGCTTGCCCCGGGGGTGGGACGACCCACTCACGGCTAGGCGCGCCTCGGTTCGGGTTGCGCGGCGGTCAGGATTCCTCGGGGATGGCGTCCCACCACTGGCACCACCACTCGGCACCCACCAGGATGCGCAGTTTCTGGTGCCAGCAGTACGAGATGTCGTTGTACGGCTCGAGGTAGTAGCGACAGTTCTCGCACTTCTCCTGCCCGCTCGGCTTGCCCCGTAGGACGGCGTTGGCAGCCATGTGTCGAAGCTCCAAGGAGAGCCGCTCGTCGATCTCCTTGGGCTCGGGCTCGGGGATCTCGTAGTCGGACACGGGCGGCAAGATAGCCCAAGGGGGGCAACGCTCTCGTCGGGTCGGACCGCCGGACCGACCGCGCCGCCGGACCGACCGCACCGCCGGACCGACCGCACCGTCGCACCGTCGGCACCGCCGGACCGACCGCACCGTCGCACCGTCGGCGCGTGCGGCGAGCCAGGCGTCAGGCTGGGAGCCGGCGCTCGGCGGCGAGCAAGGCCACGTCGTCTCGCTGCCGCGTCTTGTCGAGCATGGTGCTGATCACATGGTCGCACAGTGGACCCGGGGTCAGGCGGGGGGCTCCGGCCACCACTTCGACCAGCTGCCGGAGACCCTGGGTGAGGTCGCGATGGCGGTGCTCGACCAGGCCGTCGGTGTAGAGCAGCAGGGGGCCGGTCAGCACGAGGCGGGTCTCGGCCGGCCGGCGGTCGCCCAGCCGGGCGCCGATGGGTGGTGACGGCTCGAGGTCGGCGAGGGCGACCCGGTCACCCTCGATGAGGACCGGCGGAGGGTGGCCGGCCGAGGCGATCGACATCTTGCCGGAGTCGGGCTCGATCATCACCACCTGCACGGTGGCCATCCGCTCGGTCCCGGTTGCCGTGGCGAAGCGGTCGAGCCGGGACAAGGCGTCGCCCGCCGACTCCGTCTCGGTGAGGATGGCCGAGAGCCCGTTGCGGAGCTTGCCCATGACGCTTGCCGCCTCCATGTCGTGGCCTTCGACGTCCCCGACCACCAGGGCGATCCGGTCACCCAGCTGTACGACGTCGTACCAGTCCCCTCCGACCTCGGTGAAGTCGCTTCCCGGTTGGTAGCGGGCGGCCAGATCGAGCCCGGCGACGACGGGCAGGCGGTCGGGGAGGAGGCTCTGTTGCAGGGTGTGGGCGATGAGGTGCTCGTGCTCGTGGAGGCGGGCCCGCTCGACGACCGACCCGACCTGCACGGCCAGCTGCTCGGCGGAGGCCACGTCGCGCTCGCTGAACCGGCGTGCCGAGCCGGCCGAGACCAAGGTGACCGCGCCGATGGGGCCAACCTCGCCGACCAGAGGGACGACGATATAAGAGGCGAAGCCGAGTGCCTTCACCACGTCGAAATGGCGCTGGTTGCGGGTCGTCTGCCGCAAGAACTCGTCGCTCATCTGCGGCGACCACCGTGACCGGCCATGGCGGACGACGTCGATGCTGGGATGGAGACCCGTGGGATCGGGAGGGAAGTCGTGCTGCAGCTCGCGCACGAGGTCGGCCTTGGCCGGGTCGTAGTGCTGACAGGCCAGCCGCCGGAAGCGGCCGTTCTCGTCCAGCACGTCGATGATGCAGAGGTCGGCGAGTGTGGGCACCGCCACCTCGGCCAGCCGGCGGAGTGTGTCGCGGTAGTCCGACGCCTCGGCCAGCACCCGGCTGGCGTCGAGGAGGAAGGCCTGGTCGCGCCGGGCCTGCTCGAGCTCGGCGACCAGGCGCTCGCGCTCGCTGGCCCGCTCCAGGGCGACCAAGAGCTCACCCACCGGAGCACTCACCGCTTCCACCAGTTCGACCAGCTCGGGATCGGCAGGCCGCTGCTCTGTGCTCAACAGCTCGACGACTCCCAGCACCTCGTCGGCGAAGCGGACGGGAAAGACCACCGCGCTGCGCAAGCCGGCCAGCGCCGCCGGACCGGGGGCGAACCTCGGGTCGGCGGTGAGGTCGGAGACACACAACGGTTGCCCCGACTCGAGGGCGTGCAACGGCAGGGAGGCCCCTTCGGAGGCGCGCTCAGGTCTTGCTTGGTGCAGGCGTTGGCCGTGGTCGATGCCCGGATCGGCCCAGATGGCCCGGCGGACGAGCTCTCCGTCCGGTTCGATCGACCACAGGGTGGTCGACTCCCAGCCGAGCTCGGATCCGAGGGCGGCGAGGAGACGCTCCTGCGCCGGCGGCGCGGCACCAGGTTCGGCGAGGGTGTCGAAGAGCCGCTGGGTGAGCTCGCTCCACTTGGACAGACGTTCGACCCGGCGTTGGCGGACGATCCCGACGACCACCGATCCGTCCTTCCCGGCGGGGGCTTCCTCCGTGATGATCTCGATGGGCACCTCAGATCCGTTGCGGCGAACCAGCGTCCCCTCGAAGGTTTGGCCGGCCAGCTCGGGCAGGCGGTCGGATACGAAGGCGGCGAAGTCGTCCCCCATCCAGTCCTGGAGCCGGGCCGGGAACAGGACTGACACCGGTGTGCCGATGAGCTCACCCTCCGGCCAGCCGAGGAGCCGTTCGGCGGCGGCATTGGCATAGATGATGCGACCCTCGTGGTCGGCGCCCATGACACCGTCGCTCAGCCCGTCGAGCAGGGCCTGGAGGCGAGGCGCGGGCCATGCCCGTCGGGACCTCGGCCGGATGTCGGGGACGCTCATCTCCGGCTCCGGCGGTCCGCTTGCCGGAGCGACGCGGGTAGCTCGAGGGTGAACCACACCGTCTTTCCGGGCGTGCCGCCCGGTGAGGGCACGACGCCCCACTGGTCGGCCAAGGCGCTCACGATCTGGAGACCTCGGCCCTTCGGATGTAGCCGGTCGGGCCACTGGACGGTGGGTTGGCCGTCAGCGGTATCGGTGACCTCGACTCGAACGACGTCCTCCTCACTGGTGATCGAGACCTCGAAGTCACTGGCGGCATGGACGACGCAGTTGGCGGCGAGCTCTGACACCATGAGCTCGACTCGTTCGCGTACGTCATTGCTGGCATCGGGCAGCCGGCTGAGGGCAAACCGCCGGGCGTTGGCCACCGAGACCGGTGCGGCAGGGAAGCGACGTCGAGGGCTCATGACTCGAGGGGCAGGGCCTCACTCAGCCCTGTGATCTCCACGACCCGGCGAACTGCCGGACTCGGGTTGCGCATCTTCACGGCACCGACTTCCCGGGCCGCCCCGAGGAGGAGCGCGATCCCCGAGCTGTCGATGAAGCGCAGCTCGCTCAACTCGAAGATGAGGACGGCGGGCCGATCTGCCGTGACGAGATCGATCGCCTGGCGGACCGACTCGACGTTGGAGATGTCGAGCTCTCCCGTGATCTTGACCAACTGGCCCCGTCCCTCGGGCCAGTGCTCGACGGAGGCCATGGGCTGCCCGTCGTCGGAAGCCGGTGGCGAGGCTACGTCGTCCATCGAAGCCCCAGTATGGCGGTGTCGTCGCGAGCTCCGGAGGGCAACATGGCGCCCACCAGCCCGTCCAGACACCCATCGAGTGATACCGGCGGGGACGGGACCGCGGCTCGAAGCCGTTCCATCCCTACGTCGATGATCTCACCTCGACGCTCGACCAGCCCGTCGGTGAAGGCGAGCACCATGCTGGCGGCTGGTATGTCGATGGTCACCTCGTCGTACCGTCGGCCGTTCTCGACACCGATCGGGGGGCCGAGGAAAGTGTCGACGAAGTCGCGCCGGCCATTAGCCACCAGCAGCGGGGGAAGGTGTCCGGCGTTGGCCAGTGTCAGACGGTGGGCGTCGACGTCGACCATTCCGCAGAGCACGCTTGCGAATTGACTGTCCGATTCGAAGTACATGAGGCCGGAGAGCTTGGTGAGGATGGCCGATGGAGAGTCACCCTCCTTGGCATAAGCCCGGATCGAGTAGTGCAGCGAGGCCATGGTGGTGGCGGCGCTCAGCCCCCGTCCGGAGACGTCCCCCACGACCAGGAGCACGCGCGAGCCGCCGAGCTCGACGAGGTCGCACCAGTCGCCGCCCACGTCGACACCCTCGACACCTTGTCGATAGCGAACGCCGACCTCCAAGCCGTCGACCGGCGGCAGCTCCTCGGGGAGGAGGGCACGTTGCAAGGTCTGGGCGATACCTCGCTGTTGGCCGTAGAGCTCCCGGTTCTCGGCGGCCAGCTGCTCGGCCCGGCGCCGGCCCCGGGCCAGCCGATCGGCGATCCAGGCGCCGAACAAGGCGAGGATGACGCCGGCCACGGCCACGATCAAGGCCAGGTGGCCGAGGAGGCTGCCACCGAGCTCACCGGTCGGGGCAGCCACGAACAAGATGGACGAGGCGCCAAAGGGGATGATGACCGAAGCTGTCCGGCCGGTGAGCGGCAGCAAGGCCGTGTCGGCACCGAGCAGATGGGAGGTGGACGGCGCCCGGCCGATATAGAGGGCGAAGTTGAGCCCGGCGAACGCCGATTTGCTGGCTTCCTTGAGCAACTGCACCGGAGGGAGGGCCCGCTCGACATAGAGGGCGTAGCCCCCGCCCGGGCTGGCGATGGCGTATCCCACCCGGCGGTTGGGTGTGCCGAAGGGACCAATGATGTCGGGCTGCCGAGTGCGAACGGTCTCGGCCAGCGCATTGACCACGGGCGGCGACGTGGCCGGCTCGAAGGGCGGCTGGCCGACGAGGTCGATGCGCCGTGGCACCGGTCCGAGTTGGAACAGGGAGACCGACGTGTAAGAGCCGTTGGAGATGTAGGGGGCCATGTAGGCCGAGAACTTCGTCGGGCTGCCGCCTGCCTCCTCGGCGAGATTGAGCGCCGAGGCGAGAGGCGTCTCGAGGCCGGGTAGGGCAACGGCAATGACCGACGCCCCCTCCTCGGCTTGGACGCGGAGCAACCGGGACTCGTTCTGGTCGTTGACCGTCCAGCAGGTCCAAGCCAGGACAGCGGTCACCACGAGCCCGACGGCCAGTACGACGAGCGGCGGCACATGTCGACGCGCCCACTTTCGGGGTCTCGGCTCGCCGCCGGGATCGGGCAGTCGCGTCGGGTTGGGCGCCGTCGTGGCCACTATTCGTCTCCTCGAGGCGACGGGGCCTCCCGCCGAAGTGCCCCGGCACCTCCAGCCGCCGAGACTACAGCGGCGTCCCGGCGCCCGTCACTCGAATTCGAGGGCCGGACGGCCGGCCTGACGTGGGGTCGAGCCGACGAAGGGGTTTCGATCGGCCCTGCTACAATAGCCGCACCGGTGTGTCGTCTCCCGGTAGCGAACGATCGTCGAGGTCGACTCAACCCAATGCCAGACAAGCAGGCCACCATCGCCGAGTACCGGGCCCACGACACGGACACCGGTTCTCCCGAGGTGCAGATCGCACTCCTGAGCGAGCGGATCGTGCACCTGACCGAGCACCTGAAGGTCCACAAGGGTGATCACCACACCCGTCGAGGTCTCCTGAAGCTCATCGGTCGCCGGCGCCGGCTTCTCGACTATGTCCGACGTAACGACGTCGAGCGGTATCGGGACATCATCGGCCGACTCGGTCTCCGCCGTTAGGCGAGACGGCAACCCCCGCCCGGCTCCGGCCGGGCGGTCGCATTTGGCAGTCGACTGACGGCCAGGCGCGAGAAGGAGTCGAGAAACAAAGAAGCGGGCTGCGACGGGGTCAGTCACCAGTTGCCGATCACCAAGCGAGATGACGCGGTGGTGGTCGACAACTGGGAACTGGCTCGGGTGGCCCCCCGAGACCACAAGGAGCGTTCCATGTCGGACGCCATGGCCGTATCGGCCCCCATCAGCGGAACCGATCGCACACTCACATTCGAGGCGGGAAAGCTCGCCCAATTGGCCGACGGCGCCGTCGTCGGCCGCATCGGGGACACCGTCCTCCTGGCCACGGCCACCGCCGCCAGGTCGGTGCGGGAAGGAGCCGACTTCTTCCCCCTGACCGTCGACATCGAGGAGCGGGCCTACGCCGCCGGCAAGATCCCCGGCTCGTTCTTCCGGCGGGAGGGCAAGGCCTCTGATCAGGCCATCCTGACCGACCGCCTCATCGACCGGCCGCTGCGCCCGTCGTTCCCCAAGGGCTTCCGCAACGAAGTGCACATCGTGGGCACCGTCTTCGGGGCCGACCAGGTGAACCCGCACGACGTGCTGGCCATCAACTCGGCCTCGGCCGCCCTCATGATCTCGGGCATCCCCTTCGAGGGGCCCATCGGCGCCGTGCGGGTTGCCTACTCGACCGAAGGCACCTGGATCCCGCATCCGACCTTCGAGGAGGGCGACGAGTCGACCTTCGAGCTGGTGGTGGCCGGCCGGGCCCTGACCGAGGATGCCGACTCCGACATCGCCGTCATGATGGTGGAGGCCGGCGGCACCGAAAAGGCCTTCCAGTACTACGAGGACGGGGCCCCCAAGGTCACCGAGGAGGTCCTGGCCGAGGGGCTGGAGGCGGCCAAGACCTGGATCCGCGAGTCCATCGTGCTCCAGCGCCGGCTGGTCGAGGCGTTCGTCGAGGCCCGGGGCCCGATCCAGCCGATCGAGTACTCGACCCTCACCGACTACGGGGACGACGTGTGGGCGAGGGTGGAGACGGAAGGGACCGAGGCGGTGGCCAAGGCCGGCACCATCACGGCCAAGGCCGAGCGCAACGCCGCCCTCGACGAGGTCAGCGCCTCACTGCTCGACCAACTGGGCGGTGATTTCCCCGAGCGCCAGGGCGAGATCAAAGCGGCCGTCCGCGCCCTCACGAAGAAGATCGTCCGTCGCCGCATCGTGGAGGACGGGCTGCGCATCGACGGGCGCACCACGACCGACATCCGGCCGCTGTCGGCCGAGGTCGACCTTTTCCCGACGGCTCATGGCTCGGCCCTCTTCCAACGAGGCGAGACCCAGGTGCTGAACGTCACCACCCTGGGGATGCCGCGCATGAACCAGATGCTCGACACCATCACTCCCGGCGACTTCAAGCGGTACATGCACCACTACAACTTCCCGCCCTTCTCCACCGGTGAGACGGGCTTCATGCGGGGGCCGAAGCGTCGTGAGATCGGACATGGCCTGCTGGCCGAGCGGGCCCTCCTGCCCGTCATCCCCCCCATGGAGGAGTTCCCCTACACCCTCCGGCTGGTGTCGGACGTGCTCGCCTCCAACGGCTCGACGTCCATGGCCTCGGTGTGCGGGTCGACCCTCTCGCTCATGGCCGCCGGCGTGCCCATCAAGGCCCCGGTCGCCGGCATCGCCATGGGCCTCGTCCACGACGGCGACGCCTATGTGACCCTGACCGACATCCTGGGAGCGGAGGACGCCTTCGGCGACATGGACTTCAAGGTGGCGGGCACGCAGGACGTGGTCACCGCCCTCCAGCTCGACACCAAGATCGACGGGCTCCCCCTCGACGTGCTGCGCCAGGCGCTGTTGCAGGCCAAGGAGGCCAGGCTGCGCATCCTCGAGGTGATGGCCGGCGCCATCTCCGAGGCCCGGCCCGAGGTGGCTCCGTCGGCACCGAAGATCGTCTCCTTCGAGATCCCCATGGACAAGATCGGTGAGGTCATCGGGCCCAAGGGCAAGGTCATCAATGCCCTGCAGCAGGAGACGGGGGCTGACATCGCCGTCGACGACGACGGAATGGTGGGCACCGTGACCATCGGCGCCAAGGACGGCACGGCCGTCGAGGAGGCACGCCGACGCATCGCCACCATCCTCGACCCGCCGCTCGCCGAGGTCGGGGCCACCTACGAAGGCAAGGTCGTCAACATCACCAAGTTCGGCGCCTTCGTGAACATCCTGCCCGGGCGCGACGGCCTGCTCCACATCTCCAAGATGGGACAGGGCAAGCGGGTCGAGCGGGTGGAAGACGTCTTCGATCTCGGCCAAACGGTGGAGGTGCGGGTCGACGACATCGACCCGCAGGGCAAGGTCTCCCTGTCGCTGGCCGGCGCCCCGCCGGCCACCTCGGGCGGCGGGTCCGGTTCGCCGGCCGCCTCCAGCGGGGGGTCGGGCGACAACGGCCGGAGCCGGTCGCGTCGCGACGACCGTCGTGACGATCGTGGCAGCTCGGGCGACGACCGGGGCCGGGCGTCCTCGAGCCGGGCACCGTCGGCCGCCCCGTCATTCGAAGACATGTTCGAGGTCGAGCTGGTCGAGGAGTTCGGCGACCTGGGACCGTCGACCAGCGAGCCGGCCGAGCGTCCCGCCGGGGGCTCCCGAGGCGGGGGCCGTCGCCGGCGTTGACGAAGGCCGCCCTGCGGCCGCCGACCTGCGCCGGGTCGACGCCCGGCACCGTCGATCGATGATCCGCGACCACCAACTGGACTCGGGGCTGCGCCTCGTGACCGAGCAGATGGACGATGCCCGGTCGGTGTGCATCGGTTTCTGGGTGGGGACCGGATCCCGCGACGAGAGCGATGACCAGGCGGGCGCGTCGCACTTCCTCGAGCACCTCCTCTTCAAGGGCACGGCCACCCGGACGGCGGCAGCCATCGCCGAGGCGGTCGACGAGGTCGGTGGCGACTTCAACGCCTACACGACCAAGGAGTACACCTCCTTCTACATCCGGCTGCTGTCCGAGCACCTTCCACTCGGCCTCGACATCCTGTCGGACATCATGTGGCGACCAGCGCTCCGCCCCGAGGACGTCGACGCCGAGCGCCAGGTGATCCTCGACGAGATCCTCATGCACGCCGACGAGCCTGCCGACCTGGCTGCCGAACAGAGCGCGTCGGCCATCTTCCCCGAGCACCCGCTCGGTCGCGATGTGCTCGGCACGGCCACATCGGTTGCCGCCCTCACGCCCGACGAGATCCGCGCCTTCTTTGGGGAGCACTACCGACCCGGCAACATGGTCGTGGCCGTGGCCGGCGACCTCGAGGACGACGTGGTGGTCCGAGGCCTCGAAGAGCGGTTCTCCGGTCGCACCGGTGGCACTGCTCCTGGGCGACAGCCGCCGGCCGACGACGTCGAGGCGCTGCGGGTGACCCGGCGTTCGACCGAGCAGGCCCACGTAGTGGTAACGGCCAGGTCGTCCGATCGGTTCGACAAGCGCCGCTACGCCTTGGCCATGCTCAACCACACGCTCGGCGGCGGGCTCTCGAGCCGTTTGTTCCAGGAGATCCGGGAGCGACGGGGGCTGGCTTACTCGGTGTGGTCGGAGCGGATCGCCTACGGCGACGCGGGAATGGTCTCGATCGGGCTCGGCACCGCGCCCGAACACGTGAGCGAGGCGCTGACCGTCGTGACCGACGCCCTCGGCGACCTCGGGGCCCATGGCATCACCGAGCGGGAGCTCCGGGTGGCGGCCGGCAACCTGCGAGCCGACATGCTGCTGGCCAGCGAGGACTCGGGGGCGCGCATGGGACGCATAGGTGCCGCCCAGCTGCTCTACCACGAGGTGCTCCCGGTCGACGAAGTGCTGGCCCGCATCGAGGCGGTGACCATCGACGACGTGCGTGCCGTGGCCGCCGAGCTGGCCGCCGCCCCGCGCACCCTGTCGGTGGTCGGACCTTTCGACCCGTCCGACTTCGACGTCGACGCCCTCTCGCTCGGCTGACGGCGCCGACACCGGGGCACAGGCGACGGGCAAGGGAGCGAGCGGGCGGGCGGGCGGGCGGGCGGGGACAAGTCGGAGCCACTGAGCTCGGTGCCGAAGGGCGGCGACCCAGGGAAGGCCGCGTCAATGGGTTACGTCGACTACGAAAAGAACGCCGCGCTCTACCAGCGGGGTAGAGCCCTCTCCCCCGCAGTGCTCGACCGTTGGGGCGACGCAGTCCGGCCCTACCTGCCCTCCCGGCCGCTTCGGGTTGGCGACGTGGGCGCCGGTACCGGCATCTTCGCCAGGGCGTGGCCGACGTGGGCCGTCTCCGGCGTGATCGCCGTCGAGCCGACACAGGCGATGGCCCACCAGGCCGACATCGACGATGCCGCGGTGAGCTTCGTCCGTGGTGTGGCCGAAGACTTGCCACTGGCGCCGGCGTCGATCGACGTGGTGTGGGTGTCGACCGCGCTGCACCACTTCGCCGATGTGGACCGGTCACTCGACGAGTTCACCCGAGTGCTCCGGCCCGAGGGACGGGTGCTGGTGCGAACCTACGTGCCCGATCGGGCCGGCTTCACCTTTCTCGACGAGTTCCCGGGCCGCTCGAAATGGGTGGCGCGGTACCTCGACGAGGCTGGCCTCGTCCGCCTCTTCGGCCGGCACGGGTTCGGCGTGGTCGACGTGGTGGACGTGGCGGAGCGGACCGAGACCTATGCGCAGTCGGCCGAATGGGTCTCGATGATGCGCAACGCCGATTCGATACTCACCGCCCTCGACGACTCAGACATCGCCTTGGGTCTCGCCGCACTCCGCTCGAATGCCGACTGGGTTGGCCGGATGGGATTGACGCTCTTCGTCTTCGAGCGCGGGTGACGACGGCCGCGCCGGCCTTCCTCGGTCGACGGAGATGGCGCCAGTAGGCTCACCCGCGTGTCTGAGGTGGTGCGTGTCGGTGTCGTCGGCGCTGGCGGTCGCATGGGCCGAGAGGTGTCCCGGGCGGTGATCGGTCGCCCGGGTCTCGATCTCGTCAGCGCCGTCGACCCGGGCTTCGTCGGCGCCGATCTCTCTGCGCTGGTCGGCGCCGATGCCGGATCGGTGGCCGTGGCGGCCGACGCCACGGCCATGGCCGAGGCCGGCGTCGATGTCGCCGTCGACTTCACCCGCATCGAAGCCGTGCGCACCACCCTGCCTGTGTGCGCGGCGGCCGGCATCCATGCCGTGGTGGGCACCACGGGCGTCACCCAGCTCGACCTCGACGACTGGGGTCGGCAGTTTGCCGGCCCCCCAGCCGGAGCACCCAACTGTGTGGTGGCCGCCAACTTCGCCATCGGCGCGGTGTTGCTCATGCGCTTCTGCGAGCTCGCCGCCCCCCACTTCGACTCGGTGGAGATCGTCGAGCTCCACCACGAGGGAAAGGTGGACGCCCCTTCCGGCACCTCGCTGCGGACGGCCGAGCGCATCGCCGCCGGTCGTACCTCGGCCGGTGCCGCCGCGCTACCCGGTGACCGGACGACGACCACCGTGGTCGAGGGCGTGCGCGGGGGCGAGGGACCGGGCGGGGTGCGCATCCATTCGCTGCGCCTGCCGGGGCTGGTGGCCCACCAAGAGGTGGTCTTCGGGTCGACCGGTCAGACGCTGACCCTGCGCCACGACACGACCGACCGGGTCTCGTTCATGGACGGTGTGCTGCTGGCCATCGGCGCGGTGCCGCACCGACCGGGTCTCACCGTCGGCCTCGAGCCACTGCTCGGGCTCTGAGGGCGGGGGAGCGGTGCCCGTGGACGACACCCGCCAACGCATCCTGGCTGCCACCTACGCCTGCGTGGCCCGTTGGGGCCTGACCAAGACCACCATCGAGGACGCCGCTCGCGAGGCGGCGGTATCCCGGGCCACCGTCTACCGCACATTTCCGGGTGGTCGGGACGAACTGCTGGATGCCACCGTGGCCTGGGCCACGTCCGAGTTCTTCCTTCGTCTCTACGAGCAAGTCCAGACCGCCACCAGCCTGGAGGAGGTCCTCGAGCTCGGCATCCGCTTCGCCCGGCGCTCCATCCTCGAGCACGAGGTCCTGCAGCGGGTCATGGTGACGGAGCCGGAGAAGTTGCTGCCCGCCCTCACCATCGAAAGCGTTCGAGTCCGCCGGGTCATGGCCGAATTCCTCATCCCCTACCTCGAGGCCCGGGGGGTGCTGGCCGGCGTGGACCTCCACGAGGCGGCCGACTTCCTGGTCCGGATGGTCCTCTCCTACATCGTGGCTCCGGGACGATGGGACCTCGAGGACCCGGACCAGGTGGCCGAGCTGGTCGAGGCCGAGCTGTTGGCCGGCGTGGTCGGTCCCCCGGCCGCTCGTCGTTGACAATGAGACAAAGACTGACCTAACGTTCCAGCGTGTCAATCGCATCGGGTGTGCTGCGCGTCGTCGGGGAGGACGCCGGGCAATCAGGGACCCCCGACGCCGAAGTTGCCTCGCCCCATCGGGTCCGCGTGGTCGACGCCACGCTGGCCTGCCTGGCCCGTTACGGCACGGTCAAGACCACCGTCGACGACATCGCCCGCCAGGCCGGCCTGTCCCGGGCCACCATCTACCGGACCTTCCCCGGAGGGCGCGACGAGATCCTGGCCGCGGTGGTGGACACCGAGGCCGCCCGCCTGTTCTCGGCCCTCGCCACTCGCCTCGGTGCTGCCTCCGACCTCAACGAGGCCCTGGTGGTCGGCATTGTCGAAGCCTCGACTCGCATCCGCCACCATCCAGCCCTCGCCTACCTCGTGGCCCACGAGCCGGAGACCATCCTCGGGCACCTGGCCTTTGAGGACTCGAATCGTCTGATGAAGGCCGCCTCACGCTTCGGTGCACCGTTCCTGGGCCGTTGGCTGCGGCCGGCCGAGGCCGGGCGGGTGGCCGAGTGGGCCACCCGCATCGTCCTTTCGTACGCCATCTCACCGTCGCCGGAGACCGACCTCTGCGACGCGGCCCAGGCCGCCCACCTCGTGTCCACCTTCGTCATGCCCGGTGTGCGAGCCCTTCACCGGGCCGCCACCCCTCAGACCACCGTCCTCTCCCCACCATCTGCTTCCGGATCACCATCGGATGACGAGGCAGCCACCATCGATTGCTCTCGAACCAGCCAAGGAGCCAGCTGATGACCACTGAGATCACCACCGAGATGAGCAGCACCGAGGACATCATCGGCCGCGACGAGATCAACGACTTCGAGGCCATCCTCTCGGTCGTGGGCGTCGAGGAGCCCGACGGCCGCCACGTCGTGCACTCCGACTACGACTCCATCTTCACGTGGGACTACCAAAAGGGCGCTCGCCCCAAGCTCAACAAGCTCTACGAGAAGGCCAAGAAGGCGCAGTGGAACGGTGAGACCGACCTGCCGTGGGACACCGATGTCGACCAGGAGAAGCTGGTGCTGGCCCAGGCCGAGGCGACTGGCGGCTTCGGCGCCGGCTTCGACCTGACGGGCACGCCGGTCGAGCGCTGGACGGACAAGGAGTGGCTGCAGTTCGGCGTCGAGAGCCAGAACTGGACGCTGTCCCAGTTCCTCCACGGCGAGCAGGGTGCCCTCATCTGCACGGCCAAGATCGTCGAGTCGGTGCCCTGGATCGACGCCAAGTACTACGCCTCGACTCAGGTGATGGACGAAGCCCGCCACGTGGAAGTGTTCGGCAAGTACCTCGACGAGAAGCTCTCGGGTCACTATCCACTCAACGCCCATCTCGGCCTGCTCCTCGACGACATCATCCGCGACTCGCGTTGGGACATGACCTATCTGGGCATGCAGATCATGGTCGAAGGTCTGGCCCTCGCCGCCTTCGGGTTCATGCACCAGATGACCGGTGACCCACTGCTCAAGACGTTGCTGCGTTACGTGATGGCCGACGAGGCCCGTCACGTCGCCTTCGGCGTCCTCAGCCTCGAGGAGTACTACCAGGAGCTCAGCGCGGCCGAGTTGCGCGAGCGCCAGGAGTTCGCCTTCGAGGCGGCGGTGCGCATGCGTGACCGTTTCCTCCAGCAGGAGGTGTGGGATCGCATGGGTATCGACCCGAAAGCCATCGTCCCGGTCGTTCAGCAGGCACCGGAACGGGGACAGTTCCAGGCGCTGTTGTTCTCCAAGATCGTGCCCAACTGCAAGAAGCTCGGGTTGCTCGACGCCGCTGACGGCTGGCTACGGACCAAGTTCACCGAGCTCGGCGTCATCCAGTTCGAGTCGTGGACCGACACCGCCGAGGAGATCGACGCCCAGGCCGAGGGCCCGCCCATGGAGCGGCTCGCCTCCTGACGCCATCGCTCGACGGGCCCGCCGACGCCGGGAGCGCTCACGGGGACGCCCGCATGACGGCTGGTAGCCTCCGTCGCGTGAGGTCGCGTCCCGTCCGTCCGCCGGCCATGGGACGCTGAGAGAGATGGCCCGGTTCGGTTCGCTGGTGACGGCCATGGTCACCCCCTTTACCGAGGACGGCTCGCTCGACCTCGACGGGGCGGTGACCGTCGCCCGTCACTTGGCCGCCAACGGCACCGAGGGACTGGTGGTGGCGGGCACGACCGGGGAGGGCCCGGTGCTCTCCGACGACGAGCGCCTCGACCTCATCGAGGCGGTGGCCGCGGCCGTCGACCTGCCGGTGATCGGCTCCAGCGGGACCAACGACACCGCCCATTCGGTGGCCCTCACGGCCGCCCTGGCCGGGCGGGGCGCGGCCGGCGTGCTGGCCGTCACGCCCTACTACAACCGCCCGTCTCCGGCCGGCATCGCCGCCCACTTCCGGGCCATCGCCGCCGCCACCCGGCTGCCCGTCGTGCTCTACGACATCCCGGTGCGCACCGGACGTCGCATCGGCTCTGCCCTGACCGTGGAGCTGGCCAACGAGGTGCCCAACATCGTGGCCACCAAGGACTCGACCGGCGACCCGGCCTCGGCTGCTGTGGTGGTGGCCCACAGCCCGGCCTCCTTCGAGGTCTACTGCGGCGACGACTCGCTCACCTTGCCCTTCCTCTCCATCGGCGCCGTCGGCCTCGTCAGCGTGGCCAGCCATTGGGCCGGACCCGTCTTTGCCGACATGGTGTCGGCCTTCGGTGCCGGACGCCTGTCCGAGGCCCGGCGGTGCAACGAGCGCCTCTTCGAGTCCTACCGGTTCGAGTCGACCGAGGAGTTCCCCAACCCCGTGCCGGCCAAGGCCGCCTGCCGGGCCCTCGGGCTGCCGGTCGGTCAGTGCCGGTTGCCCCATCCACCGGCACCGTCGTCGCTGGACGCAGAGGCCGGCGCTGTCATCACCCGGCTCGGGGAATCGAGCCCGGTGCGCCGGTCGGTTGCCTGAGGCGCTGCCGGCCCGACGGTCGCGGGCCGGACGAGGCACCCGCAGTGGTGCCAACGTCCGCATCGTCTTCCTCGGTGGGCTCGGGGAGATCGGACGGAACTGCGCCTGCATCGAGGTGGACGGGCGCATCATCGTCCTCGACGTGGGCGTCATGTTCCCCGACCCGGACATGCCCGGCGTCGACCTGGTGCTGCCCGACTTCACCTACCTGCAAGAGAACGCCGACCGGGTCGACGCCGTCATCCTGACCCACGGTCACGAGGACCACACCGGCGGCCTCGCCTACCTGCTGCGGTCCTTCCCGGTGCCGGTCTACGGGTCGGAGCTCACCTTGGCCCTGGCTCGTAACCGCGTGGACGAGGCCGGGATGACCGACCGAGCCGAGTTCATCCCCGTCGTCGACGGTGAGCGGCGGAGGGTCGGGCCCTGTGACGTCGAGTTCATCCCCGTCACCCACTCGGTGCCGCACTCGTTCGCCACTGCCTTCTTCACGCCGCAGGGGGTCATCCTGCACTCGGGCGACTTCAAGCTGGACCTCAACCCGGTCGACGGCCGACGGACCGATCTCGCCCGCATGGGCGCCCTGGCCTCCGACGAAGGCATCCGTCTCCTTTTGTCCGACTCGACCAACGCCGAGGAGCCGGGATTCACCGAGTCGGAGTCGACGGTCGGCTCCGTCCTCCAGAAGGTGTTCCGCGAGCATCCCGGCCGGCGGTTCGTGGTCACCTGCTTCGCCAGCCATCTCCACCGGGTCCAGCAGGTCGCCGACGCCGCCATCTCCGAGGGACGCATGATCGCCACTCTCGGCCGTTCGATGCAGAAGAACGTGACCCTCGGTCGCCGCCTCAAGCTGCTCACCATCCCGGACCGGTCGCTCATCGACATCGAGGAGGTGGACGGGCTGGACGACGGTCAGGTGTGCGTGATCTCCACCGGCTCCCAGGGAGAGCCCATGTCCGCCCTTTCCCGTCTGGCCGCCGGTGACAACCGCTTCTTCAGCCTGAAGGACGGGGATGTGGTCGTGATCAGCGCCCATCCCATCCCCGGGAACGAGTGGTCGGTGGGTCGGGTGATCGACAGCCTCTATCGCCGCGGGGTCGAGGTCATCCACTCGGGTGTGGAGGCCGTCCACGTGAGCGGCCACGCTCGCCGGGGTGAGCTGGCCATGCTCATGTCGGTGACCCGCCCCGAGTTCTTCATCCCCGTCCACGGGGAGTATCGCCACATGGCCAATCATGTGCACCTGGCCGAGTCCATGGGCATCGACGGCAAACGCGTCCTGCTGTGCGAGGACGGCGACGCCGTGCGGCTGGACAAGAAGGGCCTGCACCGCGACGGCAACGTCCCCGGCGGGTATCTGTACGTGGACGGGAGCTCGGTGGGTGACATCGGCCACGGTCTTTTGCGCGATCGCATGGTGCTGGCCGAAGAGGGCGTCGTCATGGCCGTGGCCACGGTCGACCTCAAACGCGGGGAGGTCGTGGGCACGCCCCAGATCGTGACCCGCGGTTGGGCACATGCCGAGGACGACGAGAGCGTGCTCGAGGACGCCCGGGCCCAGGTGACCAAGGCGCTCGAGGCAGCGCTCACCGCCGGCAGCAGCGACCACGAGGCGCTCAACCGGGTGGTGCGTCGTACCATGGGCAAGCTGGTGGGGGAGCGCACCCGGCAACGACCGATGATCGTGCCGGTCATCGTCACCGTCTGACCCCGCACCGCCCCACCCCACCAGGACGGCGGCGTCCCCCTTCCCGAGGCAGCCCGGCGGTACCCTGTTTACCCTTGTGACGACCGCCACCAAGCGATCGGCGGGCCGGTCCGCGACCACACGATCCACGCGTCGGCGGCGTCCGGCCGGACGCGCCCGCACCACGCCGTCGCCAGCCCGTCGACGTACCTCCAGCGCGTCGCGCAAACGCGGCCGGGCAGGTCAGCGAAACGGTCGTGGGCAGAGCCGGGCCGACTCGACCGGATTGCGCTCATCCATGGGACAGGTCGTGCGCAACCATGCCGCCGACGTCTGGGCGGTCGTGCTCGTCACGGCTGGGCTCCTCGGCGCCCTGGCCATCTATCTGGGCTCGCTCGGTCCGGCCGGCCACGACATCCGTCTGGCTACCGCTGACGTGGTCGGTTGGGGCCGCTTCCTGGTCCCTCTGTTGGCGGTGGCCGTGGGGGTGCGCCTCGTCATCCGCCGGGGGCGCGGGGATGGTGAGGACTGGGACGACGGCGACGAGCGCACCGGTCACGAGGCGGCCCGGGCGGTGATCGGGGCCAGCTTGGGAGTGGTGGTCATCGCCGGTCTCGGTGGCCTGGCCGGGGGCTCGCCGTCGTGGCGGGCGTCGACCGCTGAGCTCGGGTCCGCCGGCGGATGGTTGGGGGCAGTCGTGGCCGACCCCCTGGGCCATGCCCTGGGTGGCGTGGGCGCGGCCATCGTCCTGGTGGGCGTGGCCGTGGTGGCCCTCGTGATGTTCACCGGCATCAGCGTGCGCACGGCAGCCGGCACCGTGGCCCAACTGACGCGCCAGGCCCTGGCCCTGGCCCAGGCGAGCGAGGCCGATGAGAGCGAAGAGGGCGAGGTCGAGGAGGACGACGAGCCGACCGACCCCTTCGGTCGATCGGTGATGTCGGCCTCGGCCACGAGGTCGGCCGACGGGCAGGCTGTCGGCCAGCCACCCGACCCGGGCGTGGCCGACTCGAGTGTCGACGGGGACGATGCGGACGGAGGGGGCGACGGGGAGGGAGAGGACGAGGTGACGCCGGCGACCAACGGCGCGGCCCTGCCCAGCGGCCGGCCGAGCGCGGCCCCCCTCGAGCTGCGGTTGGGCCCGACCGTCGGGGAGTGGCGGCTCCCACCCGCCGACCTTCTCAAGCGGACCCGGCAACGGCGGGTGGACGAGGACGAGGTCGACCGGGCCGGCGCCGCCCTGGTCGAGGCCCTGGCCGCCCACGGCGTCGACACCCGTCTGGTCGGGCGCACCGTCGGGCCTTCGGTCACCCGTTATGAGATCGAGCTCGGCGCCGGGGTCAAGGTGTCGCGGGTCACCTCCCTGTCGAAGGACATCGCCTACGCCATGGCTTCCCCCGACGTGCGCATCCTCGCCCCCATTCCCGGGAGGTCGGCCATCGGCGTCGAGGTGCCGAACCGCCTCCGCCAGCTCGTGGCCCTCGGGGACGTCCTGGCTTCGCCCGAAGCCACCGCCGCCACCCATCCCCTCGAGGTGGCCATGGGCCGGGACATCGCCGGCCGCGCCGTCTTCGTCAACCTGGCCGACATGCCACACGTGCTCGTGTCGGGTGCCACTGGCGCCGGCAAGTCATCCTGCATCAACTCGATACTGACCTCCATCCTGACCCGGGCCACCCCCGACCAGGTCCGTCTGATCCTGGTCGACCCCAAACGGGTCGAGCTCGGCACCTACAACGACCTTCCGCATCTCCTGACCCAGGTGGTCGTCGACCCGAAGAAGGCGGCCAACGCCCTCAGTTGGGCCGTCACCGAAATGGAGCGGCGCTACGACCTCCTGGCCGAGGTGGGCGTGCGGGACATCACCGGTTACAACACCGCCTTCGACAACGGCGAGCTCGAGGACCACGAGGAGGAGCACCGGCTGCGGACACGGGGGTCCGGAGAGGAGACGGACGCCGACCAGGACGAAGAGGAGGTGACGCGTTACGGCCGGCTGCCGTTCATCGTGATCGTCGTGGACGAGCTCAACGACCTCATGATGGTGGCGGCTCGTGACGTCGAGGAGTCGGTGGTCCGGCTGGCCCAGATGGCCCGGGCCGTGGGCATCCACCTGGTCCTCGCCACCCAGCGGCCGTCGGTCGACGTGATCACCGGGGTCATCAAGGCCAACATCCCCTCCCGCCTGGCCTTCTCGGTGGCCACCCTGGCCGACAGCCGGGTCATCCTCGACCAACCCGGTGCCGAGCGGCTGATCGGCCGAGGCGACATGCTGCTGCTGTTGGCCTCGTCGTCCATCCCCCAACGGTTGCAGGGCCCGTGGGTGGGTGTGGACGAGATCCAGGCGGTCGTGGCCCACTGGCGCCGGCAGCGGGCCATGGAAGTGGTGGCGGGGATCGACCCGTTGATCGGGGCGAAGGGGGCGAGTCGCCGAGGCGACGAGGGAGACGACGACGACGACTTGCTCGAGCAGGCCATGGAGCTCGTGGTCCGCTCGCAACTGGGGTCGACGTCCATGCTCCAGCGCAAGCTGCGCGTAGGGTTCGCACGTGCCGGCCGCCTCATGGACCTCATGGAGCGCCGGGGGGTCGTCGGCCCCTCGGAAGGGTCGAAGGCCCGGGCCGTGCTCATGACCCCCGAGGAGTTGGACGCGCGCTGAGCAAGACCGAGCTGGTGCCCGGCGGCACGGAACCGACCGCCGTCGAGCCGACACCACCCGAAACCACGACCCGCAAGGAGCGACGGCGCCGACGTTCGCTGCGCCGCCGGTGGTGGTTGGTGGCCGCACTGGTGATCGTCCTGGCTGCGGCTGGCGCCTTCGTCGGGGTACGGGCCACTCGCCCGATCGCCGCTCCGCAGCTGCGCTCGGTGTGGCCGGCATCCTTGTCCGTGCCCGGGGTGGTGGCCCCCCTCCCGTGGCCGGCGGCCGGCCAGGCGGCGGTGGCCGTGCCCGCTCTCGGCTTCTCGGCCCAGTCGGGGCTGGAGACACCGATCCCCGTCGCCTCCTTGACCAAGATGACCACCGCCCTCGTGGTCCTGCGCGACCACCCTCTGGCGCCGGGCGCAGCCGGCCCGCTCATCACCATCTCGGCCGACGACGCCGCTCAGTTCGGGGATGACACCGCCGATGACCAGTCCTCGGTGCCGGTGTCCACCGGTGAGCAGCTGAGCGAGCGTCAGATGCTCGAGGCCCTGCTGCTCCCGTCGGCCAACAACATCGCCTATGCCCTGGCCGAGTGGGACGCCGGGTCGCAGCCGGCCTTCGTGGCCAAGATGAATGCCACCGCCGCCGCCCTCGGGGCCACGTCCACCCATTTCGCCGACGCCAGCGGGTTCGACCCGGGCTCTGTCTCGACCGCCGCCGACTGCCTCAAGATCGCCGCCGCCGACATGCGCATCCCCAGCTTCGCCCAGATCGTGGCCATGCCGTCGGCGCCTTTCCCCATGGCCGTCGGCGGCACCATCCAGAACGTGATCGCCGGAGTCGGAACCGGTGGCATCGTGGGCGTGAAGTCCGGTTTCACCTCCCAAGCCGGTGGCTGCCTGGTGCTGGCCGCCGACCGCACGGTGGACGGCCGTCCGGTACAGGTGCTGGTGGCCGTGCTGGCCCAACCGGTGGTGCCTCCGCCTCCGCCGGCGCCGCCAGGGGCTGCGAAGCAGAAGGGCGCGGCCGTCCCGCCGGCTTCGACGACGACGACGACCACGACCACGACCACGACCACGACGACCACCACCACCACCACGCTCCCGCCCCGTCCAGGTGCGTCGACGTCGATGCCGACGGCCACGCCGGTGTTGCCGCTGCCGGCCTCGGTCCTGCAGATGTCGTCGGTCTTCCAGTTCGCGGCACCGGCCGCTCTGACCCTCGTGAGCGCGGTGGAGTCGAGCGTGGGAACGGTGACGGTGACCCGACCGGGCGCGGTCGTGGCCACGGTGACGGCCTCGTGGGGCGGGACTCGGCACGTGGCCACGGTGCGGACTGCGTCGGCGGTCGAGTTCCTGGCCCGTCCCGGCCTGCGCGTCGACTCGATCGCCCACATCCGCCACGTGCCGGCCGGATCCCGGGGCGGCCAGGTCGGCGTCGCCTATTACTGGCTCGGGACCCAGCTCGACGCCGTCCCCCTACGACTGGCCGCGACTGTGCACGAGCCAAGCTGGTGGTGGCGGGTCGTGCACGGCTGACCCGGCCCGTTTGCTCCCACTGGACGTCACTGAAGAGGCCGGGCGGGTACGGCCGACGACGGTGTGTGGGGGCACGACTACCGTATCGGGCGTGCGTGCACGAGCCCCTGCCTCGGCGGCCAACCTCGGGCCCGGGTTCGACACCCTGGCCGTGGCCCTGGACCGTTACGTCGAGGTCGAGGTCGAACCGGCTTCGAAGCTCCTTGTCCGGTCGGAGGGGGAAGGGGCCGGCGTCTCGGACGACCCTTCGCACCTCGCCGCCCGGGTGGCCATCGACGTGGCCGGGACCGACCGCCTGGCCATCACCGTGCGCTCGCAGGTGCCCGTGGCCCGGGGACTCGGCTCGTCGGCCGCCCTGGCCGTCGCCGCCGCCGCCGCGGCCGGGGCGAAGGACCCATTGGCCGTGGCCGCCCGGACCGACGGGCACGCCGACAATGCCGCCGCCTCGACCATCGGTGGCCTGGTGGCGGCGGCCCGCATCCACGGCGGGGTGCATGCCGTGCGCCTGCCCCTCGACATCAGCCTGGCCTTCGTGGCCATCGTGCCCGATGTCAGCCTGTCGACCTCGAGGGCCCGCCAGGTGCTGCCCATCGAGGTGAGCCGGGACAGCGCCGCCTTCAACCTCTCGCGCTTGGTGCTGCTCCTGGCCGGCCTGGCCGACAGCCGCCTGCTCGTGCCCGAAGCCACCGAGGACCGCCTCCACCAGGACTACCGAGCCCCCCTCTTCCCGGCCGCCCCCAAGCTGCTGGCCGCCATGTCGAGGGCCGGGGCACTGGCCGTGTGCTGGTCGGGGGCGGGCCCGACCTTGCTCGGCATCTGTCTGGGGGCGGAGACCTCGGGCGTCGAAGCCGCGGCCACCGTGGCCCTGGCCGACGCCAACATCCCCGGCGAGATCCTCGTCCTCCACCCCGACATGCACGGCCTTGTGCTCGATCGCGACGGCACCGGGCCGGCGCTCGACCTCGAGGCCTTCGGGTCACTCGCCTGAGTGGCGGGCCGGTCGTGACCAGCCCGAGCCGCGACCTCCGACCCGTCGACAACCCCCACCCCGGCCGCGACTACGAGATCCGCTGCGAGACGCCGGAATTCACCTGCCTGTGCCCGATGACCGGCCAGCCCGACTTCGCCACCGTCCGCATCTGCTACGTCCCGGATCGCTCCATCGTCGAGCTCAAGTCGCTCAAGCTCTATCTCTGGAGCTTCCGCAACGAGGGCGGCTTCCACGAGGACATGACCAACCGCATCCTCGATGACCTGGTGGCCGCCATTTCCCCGCGCCGGATGACGGTGACCACCGATTGGCTGGTGCGGGGCGGAATTCACACGGTGGTCGAGGCGTCGCACCCCTGAGCCAGAGCGGGGACCTCGGGCCACGTGTCCGGCCGTATCCTGGGACGATGACCTCGCCGGACGGACCCACGGGGCGCGCCGCGCCCCAGGTCGGCGCCGCGCCCCGCACCTTCGCCATCCGCACCTTCGGGTGCCAGATGAATGAGCACGACTCCGAGCGCATGGCCGGCAGCCTGCTGGCCGACGGCCTGGTGCCGACCGACGACCTCGAGTCGGCCGACGTCGTCGTCTTCAACACGTGCTGCGTGCGGGAGAACGCCGACAACCGGTTCTACGGACACCTCGGCAACCTCAAGTCGTTGCGCGAGCGCCGACCGGACCTGCAGATCGCGGTGGGGGGTTGCCTGGCCCAGCTCAACGGCGAGGACATCCGGCGGCGGGCCCCGCACGTCGACGTCGTCCTCGGCACCCACAACCTGGCCCGCCTTCCCGCACTCTTGCGCCAGGCGGCCACCGATGGGCCGACGGTGGAGGTCATCGGGCCGTCGCCCCGCCACCACGCTGCCCTCGACCAACGAGACCTGCCCGACGCCGACAGGCCTGACGCCGAAGGGCCCGACCAGCCCGACGGGCCCGACCAGCCCGACGACGGCCGGGCCGCGGCACTGGCCGCCGTGCGCGACGTCCCCTATGCCGCCTGGGTGACCATCCAGGCCGGATGTGACAACTCCTGCGCCTTTTGCATCGTGCCCGCCGTGCGTGGCCCCGAGGTGTCGCGCCCGTTCGAGGTGCTGGTCGACGAGGTGGGCCACCTGTCCCGACGGGGCGTGACCGAGGTCACCCTGCTCGGACAAAACGTGAACTCCTACGGACGGGACCTGACCCGGCGGCGCCCGCTGTTCGCCGACCTGCTCCGCGCCGTCGGCTCGGTCGAAGGAATCCGACGCGTCCGCTTCACGAGCCCCCACCCGAAGGACCTCCGTCCCGAGACCATCGCGGCCATGGCCGAGACGCCCACCGTCTGCAACCACCTGCACCTGCCGCTCCAGTCGGGCAGCGACGCGGTGCTCACCGCCATGCGGCGCGGCTATACGGCCGAGCGGTACCTGGCCCGCCTCCGCGCTGCCCGCCAGGCCATCCCCGATCTGGCCGTGACCACCGACCTGATCGTCGGCTTCCCCGGCGAGGGCGACGCCGACTTCGAGCGCACCCTCGAGGTGGTGGCCGAGGCGGCCTACGACGGCGCCTACACCTTTATCTTCTCGCCCCGCCCCGGCACTCGGGCGGCGGCCATGAGCGAGCGGTTCGTCCCCCGCCAGGTGGTTGCCGAGCGGTTCGAGCGTCTTCGGGTGGTGGTCGAGCGCTCGGCCCTCGCCGCTCACCGGGCGCGGATCGGCGATACCGAAGAGGTGATGGTCGAAGGTCCCTCGAAGCGCGACCCGACGAACATGACCGGGCGGACCAGCCAGAACAAGCTCGTCCACTTCCGGCCTCCGCCCGATGCGCCCACTCCCGCTCCCGGTTCCTACGCCGAGATCCGGGTCACCGCGGCCGCTCCGCACCACCTGGTCGGGGACTGGGTGGCGGCCACCGCCGCGGCCGCCCACCGACGGCGGATCCCGGTGGGCACCTCCGGATGACGGTGGCTGAAGGCGCGAGAGGGGACGCCGGGTCGGCCATCGTCGAGTCGGACACCGTCGGGTCGGACACCGTCGGGTCGGACACCGTGGCCCTGGTGGGTGTCACGGCCGCCGGCAAGTCGGCCGCCGCCCTCGAGGTGGCTCGGGCGGCGGCGGCGAGCGGCTCGCCTCCCGTCGAGCTGGTGTCGGTCGACTCCATGGCCGTCTATCGCGGGATGGACATCGGAACGGACAAGCCGGGCCCGGCGGTCCGGGCCGAAGTGCCCTATCACCTCATCGACATCGCCGATCCAGACGAGAACTTCTCGGTGCGGGCCTTCCAGGACGCGGCCGCCTTGTCCTTGGCCGGCATCGCGACGCGCCGCCATCGTGCCGTGCTGGTGGGCGGGACCGGTCTCTACCTGCGGGCGGTGGTCGACGGGCTCCGGTTTCCCGGCCGCTTCCCTCACGTCTCTGCCGGGTTGATGGCCGAGCTGACGGCCGCCGGCTCACCCGGGTCGACCGAGCGCCGCCGGCACGTCGCGCAGTTGCACACCCGGCTGGCGGAGTTGGACCCACTGGCCGCGGCCCGGATGGAGATGGCCAACGAACGCCGCATCCTGCGCGCCCTCGAGGTCACCCTCGGGTCGGGGCGGCCGTTCTCGTCCTTCGGGCCCGGGCTCGAGCGCTATCCGGACACGCCCGTGAAGCTGATCGGCATCCAGCCCGACGCGGCCGGTCTCGAACGCCGCATCCACCAGCGGCTGACCCGCCAGATGGAGGCCGGCTTCCTCGACGAGGTGGTGCGCCTGGCCGCCCGCCCCGGCGGTCTGTCAGGCACGGCTCGCCAGGCGCTCGGCTACCGCGAGCTGCTCGCCCATCTGCAGGAAGGGGTCCCGTTGACAGAGGCGCTGGCCGCCATCGAGCAGCGCACCCGTGCCTTCGCCAGGCGCCAATGGGCGTGGTTCCGACGCGATCCTCGGATCGAGTGGGTCGACTCGGCCGAGGCGGCCACCGGCCGGGTCGTGGCCTGCCTTTCGGCGCAGGCAGGCGGCGCGGTGGGAGACTGGCTCGGCCGATGACCCCGACGCACCCGGCCCACCTGCACCTGACCAAGCACCACGGCGCCGGCAACGACTTCCTCGTCATCCTCGATGCCGTCGGCACCATCCCGGTGGCCCCGGACGTGGTCGCCGCCCTCTGCCACCGCCACCACGGCGTGGGTGCCGACGGTGTCATCCGGGTCCGGCGGGATCCCGATGGCGCCGAGCTCGTCATGGAGCTGCGCAACGCCGATGGCGGAGTGGCCGAGACGAGCGGCAATGGCCTGCGCTGCCTGGCCCAGGCGGCCATCGACGCCGGTTGGGTCCGGCCCCCCACGTTCTCCGTCCGGACCGACGCCGGCCCCCGCTCGGTCGACTTCGAAATGGGCCCCGCCGGCACGGGGTTCGCCTGGGTGGACATGGGCACACCGGAGTTGGGTGCCGACGCCGAGCTGGGTGTCGACGTGGAGGCGCTCTCCGGCGGTGTGAAGCTGGCCCGGTGGGTCGACGTGGGCAATCCCCATCTCGTCCTGGTGGTCGCCGACCTCACGTCCGCCGACGTGGCTGCTGCCGGTGCCGCCCTCGAAGCCCGCCGTCCGGGCGGCGTCAACGTCGAGTTCGTGACCGTCGACACCGGTGGCGACGAGATCGACCTCCGGGTATGGGAGCGCGGCGCCGGGGAGACCCGGGCCTGCGGTACCGGGAGCGTGGCCGCGGCGGCCGTGGCCCGCGCCGCCGGGCTGAGCCGTGACCGCGTGCGGGTGCACAATCCGGGCGGCACCTTGAACGTCGCCTTCGCCGGTGAGACAGCCCGCCTCGGTGGGCCTGTGCACAAGGTGGCCGACATCGATGTCGACGTCGCCGTGCTCTTGGCGGCGACCCACCGATGACGCCCGACCAGAGCGCCTTCACCGACACCCTCATCTCCCGGGCAGTCCGGGAGCGCATCGTGCTCGTCGGGGTGACCGTGCCGCCGGCCACCCAGGCCGAAACCGAGGCAGCCCTCGACGAGCTGGCGCGCCTGGTGGACACCGCGGGTGCGGACGTGGTGGATCGGGTCATGCAACGCCGCGACGCACCGGACCCTTCGACCTACCTGGGAAAGGGGAAGGCCGAGGACCTCCGCTCCATCTGTTTGGCCACGGACGCCGACACGGTCGTCTTCGACAACGACCTGAGCCCCGCCCAACAGCGCAACCTCGAGCACATCCTCGGGCGGACGGCCATCGACCGCACGGCGGTGATCCTCGACATCTTCGCCCAGAACGCCCGCACGCCCGAAGGGCGGGCCCAGGTGGAGCTGGCTCTTCTGCGCTACCGCTTGCCACGTCTCCGCGGTCGCGGCCTGTCCCTCAGCCAACAGGCCGGCGGCATCGGCTCACGAGGCCCGGGCGAGACGCAGCTCGAGGTGGATCGTCGTCGGCTGGCCAGCCGGATGCGCCGCCTCGAGTCGGACCTGCGCCAGCTGGAGCGAACCCGGCGGACCCAACGTCGAAGCCGGTCCCGGTCGCGCCAGCGCCTGGTCTCGCTCGTGGGCTACACCAACGCCGGCAAGTCGACCCTGCTCAACCGCCTGTCGGGGGCCGACGTGCTCGTCGAGAACCGCCTGTTCTCGACGCTCGACCCCCGCACCCGACAGCTCGACCTCCCCGGTGGTGAGACGGTCCTGCTCACCGACACGGTCGGCTTCGTCCGCAAGCTTCCCCACCAGCTGGTCGAGTCCTTTCGCTCCACCCTCGAGGTGGTGGTCGAGTCCGACCTCATCGTCCATGTGGTCGACGGCTCTGCCCCCGATCTCGAGGGCCAGGTCGACGCCGTCCACAGTGTGCTGGCCGAGATCGGGGCCGACGATCGGCCCGAGCTGCTCGTGGTCAACAAGATCGACGAGATGGACGCCATCGGCGAGGAGGCCCGTCGTCTTCTCGCCGCCCACCCGGGGGCGCTCGCCATCTCGGCCCGCACCGGGGCCGGCATCGACGAGTTGCTCGAGACCATGGGCGACCGGCTGCGGATCGGCGATCGGGTGGTCGAGCTCGAGATCCCGTGGACCCGAGGTGACGTGCTCGCCGCCGTGCACCGCGAGGGCGGGATCGTCGGGGAGATCGCCGGCGAGGGGTCGACCCGCATTCAGGTGGTGCTGGACGATGCCGGCGCCTGGCGCTTCCGAGATTTCCTGGTTTCGTGAGCCGGGAAGGTACGCGGCCTGTCGGGTTCCGCCCGCCGCCCTATCCCTATGCCCGCCTGGACGCGTTGTCGGCCGAGGCGGTCAGCCTCTTCGGTGCCGACGGGGTGGTGGACTGCTCAGTGGGAACGCCGTGCGACCCGCCACCCGCGGCCGTCCTGCGGGCCCTGGCCGGATCCGAGACGGCCCGCGGCTATCCGTCGGCCATGGGGTCGATCACCTATCGCCGTGCGGCGGCCGACTGGCTGACCCGGCGCTTCGGCGTGACCGTCGACCCATCGACGCAGCTGGCATCGTGTGTGGGGACGAAGGAGTTCGTCGCCTCGGTCGCCCACTACCTCCGTCTGCGAACCCCGGATCGGGACACCGTGCTCTACCCGGAAGTGTCTTACCCGACCTACGCCATGGGCGCCCTTTTGGGCGGCTGCCGGGCGGTCGGCGTGCCGGAGCTCGGCCGAGGCGGTCTCGACCTCGCCGCCGTCGACGACGCCGACGTGACCCGCGCCCTCCTCCTCTGGACCAACTCCCCGTCGAACCCCACCGGACGCCTCACCGACCCCGACGAGGTGGCGGCGTGGGCCCGGCCGCGGGGCATCCCGGTATTCGCCGACGAGTGCTACGCCGAGTTCACGTGGCGCTGGCCGCCCCGTTCCATGCTCGAGACGGGCAGCGACGGTGTCGTGGCCGTCCACTCGCTCTCCAAACGGTCGAACCTGGCCGGTGTGCGGGCCGGCTTCTATGCCGGTGACGCCGAGCTGGTCGGTTACCTGGCCGATGTGCGCCGTCACGCCGGGCTCATGGTCCCCGGTCCCGTACAGGATGCGGCCGTCGTCGCCCTGGGCGACGACCTCCACGTCGACGAGCAACGAGCGCGCTACCGCCAGCGGTTGGAGTTCTTGGCTGCCGCCTTCGGCCGGGTCGGTTGGCCGGTTGGCCTTCCCGACGGCGGCTTCTACCTATGGATGCCGGTTCCGCCGGACCTCGGGGACGGTTGGGGCCTGGCCTCCGTTCTCGCCCGTCGAGCCGGGCTCCTCGTGAGCCCCGGCGAGTTCTACGGACCGGCCGGCGCCGCCTTCGTGCGCATCGCTGCCGTGCAGCCGATGGACCGGCTCGAGCTCGTGGCCTCCCGGCTGGCTGGCGCCGGGGAGCCCACACCGGCAACGGCCTGATCCTTTGCGAACGGGGGAAACACCTCCATCGATCCCGGTTGCAAGCTCGGGCAGGAAGGCGGTGCTGGCTAACGTCTCTCAGGTGTCCGACCTCGAGTCCTCGATCGACGAGCTCTGGTCGACGGCCTCTGACCTCTCGCCCGGGGACGCCGACGCTCTGGAGGTGGTCACGGCCACGATCGAGCTCCTCGACCGCGGGGACGCCCGGGTAGCCGAGATCGACCCGGCCACCGACGAGGTAGTGGTGCACGAATGGCTGAAGCGGGCCATCCTCCTCTTCTTTCGGTTGCGATCGATGGAGACCACCGAAGTCGGCCCTTTCGAGTACGCCGACAAACTGCCGCTCAAGCACGACTACGCCGCGTCCGGCGTCCGGGTGGTGCCCGGGGCCTCGGCCCGGTGGGGCTCGTTCCTCGACCGCGGGGTCATCTGCATGCCGAGCTACGTGAACATCGGTGCCCGGGTGGGCGCCGGCACCATGGTCGACACGTGGGCCACCGTCGGCTCCTGTGCCCAGATCGGCGAGCAGGTGCACCTGTCGGGCGGCGTGGGCATCGGCGGGGTGCTCGAACCGCCACAGGCTGCACCGGTGGTCATCGAAGACGAGGTCAACATCGGCAGCAGGTCGATGATCACCCAGGGTGCCCGCGTCGGGCGGGGCTCGGTGCTCGGGGAGGGGACACTCCTCAACCCGTCGATCCCTGTCATCGACGCCGAGACCGGCGAGGAGCTGAGCCGTGGACACGTGCCGCCCTGGTCGGTGGCCGTCCCGGCCTCGCGACGTCGCCAGTTCGGCGGGGGTGAGTTCTTCTTGGCGTGTGTGCTCGTGCTGCGCCGGCTCACCGAAGGGGAGCGCCACGACAAGGCTCAGCTGAACGCCATCCTTCGGGAGCACGGGGTCTCGGTGTGACCGAGCGATCGGTCACCGGCAGCGATACGCAGGAGGCGCTGCTCGAACTGGCCACCTTGCTCATCGCGGTTCCCTCGCCCAGCCATGCCGAAGGCCCGCTCGCCGATCTCGTGGAGGCCTCCCTCCGAGACTGTGCGTGGTTGGTCACCGAACGCGTCGAGGACAACGTGGTGGCTCGCACCGAGAGCGGTCGTTCCCGGCGCGTCGTCGTGGCCGGACATCTCGACACCGTGCCGGCCACCGATGAGAACGCGCATCCTCGCCGCCAGGACGACTCTATCTACGGGGTTGGCGCCGCCGACATGAAGGGCGGACTGGCCGTCCTCTTGCACCTGGCCCGTTCACTCGAGCGCCCTGAGGTGGATATCACATGGTGCTTCTACGCTTGTGAGGAGGTCGAGCAGCGCCACAACGGGATGCGGCGGGTCTTCGAGGCTCGTCCTGACCTGCTGGGCGCCGACGCGGCCATCCTCGCCGAACCCACGGCCGGGGTCGTCGAAGCCGGGTGCCAGGGCACGTTGCAGGTCCGGGTCGAGCTACTCGGCCGGCGGGCGCACACGGCCCGGCCGGCCGAGGGCCGGAACGCCATCCATCGCCTTGCTCCGCTGCTTGCCGCGGTGTCGGCCTATTCGGGACGCCGTCCGGTCATCGACGGGTGTGAGTACGCCGAGCAATTGCAGGTCGTCCGCGTCGAGGGGGGAGTGGCCAACAATGTGGTGCCGGATGCCGCCACCGTGGTCCTCAACCACCGGTTCGCCCCAGACCGCACCGTGGCGAACGCCGAGTCGGCGCTCCAGCTCTTGCTCGGTCCCTACCTCGAGACTGACGACTGCTGGGAACTGGTCGACAGCGCCCCCGGGGCCCTACCCATGCTCGAAGACCCGGTGCTGGGCGCGCTGGTCGACGCTACTGGGGCACCCGCCCGGGCCAAGCTGGGATGGACCGACACGGCCACCTTCGCCGCCCACGGCATCGCGGCGACAAACTTCGGGCCAGGTGACCCCTTGCTCGCCCACACCCCTCACGAGTTCGTGACTGGCGCTGACCTGGTCGACGCCTTTCGGGTGCTCGCCTCGGTGCTCCTGGGCCGTCACTGAAGCACCACCGGGAAGCACCACCGGGAAGCACCGCTAGGCCGGCGTCAACGGCCCGTCCTCGGAATCGGCTTCAGAGCCGGCGCAGGACGGTGACCACCTTGCCGTAGACCACCACGTCGGCCGGGTCGAAGACCATGGGGGAGAGGCGCTCGTTCGCCGGTGTGAGGATGACCTGTCCGCCGCGGCGCGAGAACGTCTTGACCGTGGCCTCGTCGCCGGGCACGCCGGCCACCACCACGTCGCCGGCTTCGGCTTCGGGCTGCTGGCGGACGACGACGAAGTCACCGTCGAAGATGCCGGCGTCGATCATCGAGTCGCCTCTCACTCGCAGCATGAACAGGGTGCCCGTGCCGGTGAAGTCCTCCGGTAGCGGCAAGAGCTCTTCGATGTTCTCCTGGGCCAGCACGCCGGTGCCCGCCGCCACCTCACCGACCAGCGGCACGTGGCGCACCGGGCGCGACTCGACGATGACCTTGGACGACGGGTCGTAGCAGACCTCGATGGCCCGCGGTTTGGTCGGGTCACGCCGCAGGTAACCCTCTCGTTGCAGCACGGCCAGGTGGGCGTGCACGGTGGAGGAAGAGGTGAGGCCGACCACTTCGCCGATCTCCCGCACCGAGGGGGGGTAGCCGCGGTCGGCGACGGATGAAGCGATGCAGTCGAGGATCTCCTTGCGCTTGTTGCTCAGGACCTGGGCCATTCCGCCTCCGTTCTGGTCGCCGCCGGTCTCCGTCCCGGGTGCCCGCTGTGGGGCCCCGAGGGGGCGAACGTGCGTTTGGGTAACGGTAGCGGGCCGGCCGGCGCAGGGCAAACATTTGTTCGCCTGGGTGCTTGACAGCGAACGTGCGTTCGTGATGGGATGCAGAGCATGACGAACATGCGTTCGACAGTGGCACGGGCCGCTCGGTCGGCCGGGTCTCGATCGCGGCCATGACCGTCCTCGAGCTCTATCCGCCTCTCACCAGCGAGTTCGTCGCCGAGGAGTACCCGCCCCCTCGCCTGCGACTGGTGGAAAGAGCGGGGGAATGGCCCGAAGACAGCGAGCCGCCGGCCCGCCCGGCGCCCCGCCGACGGGTCTCTCTCGAGGTCCGCCGGCGTCGTACCCTCCTCGTGCTCATGGCCCTCCTCCTCGGCGTGCTCGCTCTTCCGCTGGGCGGAGCCGGTGGTACCTCCCACGCCCCCGGTTCCGCCCTGGCGGGGACCGGTCACCCGGCCGCCTACGTCGTGCGGCCGGGTGACACGCTCTGGACCATCGCCGAGCGGGTCGACCCGACCGGCGACCCGCGGCCGTTGGTCGACCGCATGGAGGCACAGCTCGGCACCGACACGGTCGTGCCTGGCGAGGAAGTCCGGTTGCCCTGAACGGGTTGGGGGTGCGTCTCGGCCGCGTCATGCCATGGGTCGGGATGATGTCCGGGCCGACACGGCGAGAGGCAGCGGGTGATCGACGGAGGCAACCGGAGGTCGAAGGCGGCCGGCAGTAGCCTCGCAAGCGTGCGCTGCCCGCATTGTCTTGCCGACGACGACCGGGTCGTCGACTCGAGGCTGGCCGAGGACGGGGCGGCTATCCGGCGTCGCCGCGAGTGCGTGAGCTGTGGCCAGCGGTACACCACCTTCGAGCGGATGGAGGAGGTGCCGCTCACCGTCGTCAAGCGCTCGGGCATGCGAGAGCCGTTCGACCGCGGCAAGGTCATCGACGGGCTCCGGGCGGCCACCAAAAACCGGCCCGTGCCCGAGTCGGCCCTCGAGACCATGGCCCGGGAGGTCGAGGAGGAGCTGCGAGAGCTCGGCCCGGCGCCCACCTCCGAGCAGGTGGGACTGGCCGTCCTCGACCGGCTGCGGGCGGTCGACGAGGTTGCCTATCTGCGGTTCGCGAGCGTCTACAAGGGCTTCGAGGGTGCCGAGGACTTTCGGCGCGAGGTCGGCCTGCTCAAGACCACGGCTCCCAAACAGCCGGCGACAAGCTCGGAGCGGCCGACGGGGAACGTCTGAGATGCCCGAGCTCCTCGACGAGGTGCCCCGGCGGGCCCTGGCTGTCTACGCCCATCCCGACGACCCCGACGTCTCCTGCGGCGGGACACTGGCTGCGTGGTCCAAGGCGGGGTGCGAGATCCGGGTGGTGTTGTGCACGGACGGGGCGAAAGGCACGACCGACCCGGCAGCCGATGCCGGCGAGCTGGCCCGGCGGCGGGGTGCCGAGGCGCGAGAGGCGGCAGCCGTGCTCGGCCTGTCCGGTGAGGAGTCGCTCGGATATCCCGACGGGGAGCTCAACGACGATCTCGACCTCCGCCGGCAGCTGGTGGAGGTCGTACGCCGCCACCGCCCCGAGGTTGTGCTGGCCCCCGACCCAACGGCGATGTTCTTCGGGCAGGGGTACTTCAACCACCGCGATCACCGGGTCGTGGGCCTGGCCGTGCTCGACGCGGTGGCGCCGGCGGCTGCGCTCCCGCTGTACTTCCCGGGCGCCGGTCCGGCTCATCAGGTGGGGACCGTCCTCCTCTCCGGCACGCTCGAGCCCGACGTCTGGATCGACATTTCGTCCACCATCGAGGTGAAAGGCGCGGCCGTGGCCTGTCATCGCAGCCAGTTCCCCGACGGCGGCGAGTGGGCCTCGGCCGCCGTGCATCTCGGTGCCGAGGACGCCGGCCGGCAGTGTGGCGTCCGCTACGCCGAGGCGTTCCGGAGGCTGCAGCTCGGTGGATGAGCCGGCAGGGCCGGAATCGGGTCAGCCATTTCCCGGTGAGGTGCCGGCCGACGAGCCGGTCATCCTGCACGTGGACATGGATGCCTTCTTCGCCTCGGTCGAGGTTCGTGACGACCCGTCGCTCGCCGGCAAGCCGGTCATCGTCGGCGGCAACGGCCGACGTGGGGTCGTCGCCGCCTGCACGTACGAGGCCCGGAGGTTCGGTGTCCACTCGGCCATGTCGTCAGCGGAGGCCCGCCGACGCTGCCCGTCGGCCGTCTTCATCGGGGGTCACTATCACCGCTACGTCGAGGTGAGCGGTGAGCTGCACGCCATCCTCCGGTCGGTGACTCCGTTGGTGGAAGGCATCTCCCTCGACGAGGCCTACCTCGACGTCACCGGCGCCCGACGCAGGGCAGGTGACGGCGCCGACATCGCCAATGGCATTCGGCGACGGGTCCAGGACGAGTTGCGCCTGACCTGCTCGGTGGGGGTGGGCGCAACCAAGCTGGTGGCCAAGCTGGCGTCCAAGGCGGCCAAGCCCCAGGCGTCGCGCACCGGCATCGAGCCGGGAGCGGGCGTCGTGATGGTCAGTCGCCGGGACGAGCCGTCGTTCCTCCGTCCCTTGCCGGTACGGGCCCTTCCCGGTGTAGGGCCGGCCACCGCCCGGCGCCTGCACGAGCTTGGCGTGCAAACCGTCGGCAACTTGGCCGATCTTCCGGCCGGCACTCTCGAGCGGGCCGTGGGGAGGGCCGCGGGTGGCCAGCTGGCGGCCATGGCCGATGGTCGCGACGACCGCCTGGTCGTGCCCGATCAGGCGCAGAAGTCGATCGGCCACGAGGAGACCTTTGCCACCGACCTCTGGGATGCGGCCGACCTCCGGGCGCGGCTCCTCCGGATGGTCGAGGCCTCCGCCTCACTGCTCCGCGGCGCCGGGCTCCGAGCCAGGACGGTGACCGTGAAGGCGCGCCTCTCCGACTTCTCGCAATCCACGCGCTCGCATTCACTGGGCGTCCCGGTGGACACGGAGCAGGCCATCGGAGCGGTGGCCATCGCCCTCCTCGAGTCGATCGAGCGGCCACTCGGCGTACGGCTACTCGGCGTGAGCCTGTCCGGGCTCGGGCCGGTCGACGGCGGCCTGCAGCTCGCCTTCGACCTCGAAGCAGAGGGCTCGGCCGGCGGGGCGCCGGCCGGCGCCCGCCGGCTGGGGCTCCCGACCGACGAGGAGGCCGAGCACTTACAACGCTCGTGGCAGGCCGTGGCCGCGGCCATCGATACCATCCGGGCCCGCTACGGCGGGGCCTCGGTCGGCCCGGCCTCGCAGGTGACGGCCGGTGGCCTCGCACTGCGTCGCCGCGGCGACGCTCCCTGGGGGCCGAGCGCATCCGGTGCACCGGAACGCGCTGACGGACGAGAGGACGCCCTGTAATATGCTGACTCCAACGGGGGCCACGGACCGGTTTCGTCCTCTTGGGACGACCCGAGGCACTGTCGTTGGGTGGAGGTTCCACGAGGATGAGTTCGGCGATCTCCGGGGGAGTGGGCGGCGAGCGAAGGGCGCAAGCGGGTGCCGCTGTCTGAACACGAGCAACGGATCCTTCACGAGCTCGAGCAGTCCCTCTATCAAGAGGACCCCGACTTCGCCGAGCGGGTGCGCTCGGAGACGGTCTATCGCCATGCCGGTCGCTACTGCATCTGGTCGGCGCTGGTCTTCGTCGCCGCCCTCGTGTTCATGTTCTTCACCTTCGCATCGACGCTGGCTCTCGGCTTCCTGGGTGTGGTGGTGATGTTCCTCTCGGGCGTCGTCTTCGCCAACAACGCGCGGCGCATGGGGAAGGCGGGGATCGACGACCTCTCCCGGTCCCTCCACAGCCGCAACATCAACAACGCCCCCCACGAGGCCCGGGACTGGTTCCGGGGCCGTTTCCACCGAGACGACTGACGGCCGAGCCGGCCTGGCCGGAGCGGCGCAGAGCCAGTTGAGCCGAGCCGGCGGACAGGTGGACGCTCCCGTACTGGCCGTGGACATCGGCGGCACCAAGATGGCTGCCGCCCTGGTCGATGCCGAGGGCAACCTGTCCCACCATTCGGCCCGGGCCACGCCGGCGTCGGAGGACGGAGAGCGGGTCTTCCATGCTCTCGGCGAGGTGGTGGGTGAGGTGCTCGACGCCGCCCCCCGTCGTCCGGTGGTCTGCGGAGTCGGATGCGGTGGCCCGATGCGCGGCGGTGGCGAGACGGTGTCACCTCTCAACATCGGCGCCTGGCGCGACTTCCCGCTCCGTGCCCGCCTCGCTGCTGCCATCGGTCTCCCGGTGGCGGTGGACAACGACGCCAAGGCGCTGGCTCTCGGCGAGGGCTGGTTGGGCGCGGCCCGCGGTGTCGATGACTATCTGGCCATGGTGGTGTCCACCGGCGTGGGTGGTGGCATCGTGTTGGGTGGTCGATTGCTCGACGGGCACGATGGGAACGCCGGCCACATCGGCCACATGGTGGTCGAGCCGGACGGGCGGCCATGCGCGTGCGGCGGACGCGGCTGTCTCGAAGCCGAAGCGTCGGGGCTCTCGATCGCGGCGGTGACCGGACATCCCGCGGCCGAGGCACCACCGGCCGTTCGGTGGCGGACGGGAACGCTCGTCGGACGGGCCGTCGCCTCGGTGGCGGCACTGCTCGACCTTCAACTGGCGGTGGTGGCCGGGTCAGTGGCGCTCGGCTACGGCGCCGTCTTCTTCGACGCCGCCCAGCGCGAGATCGACGAACGCTGCGGCCTCGACTTCACCCGGCCGACGTGCATCGTGCCCGCCGGCCTGGGCGCGGCCGGCCCGCTTCTCGGTGCCGCCGCCGTCGGTCGTCGATTGCTGGCCGGCACTACGCCATGACCGCGGACCGGCGCGATGGGGCAGGCTCGACGCGTCGCCGTCGCCGCGTGCGCGGTGTCGATGGCCGGGTCGTCATGGCCGTGATCACCCGGCCCGACCTGTGGTGGACGGCGCTGGCGGCCGTGCGCCGGTTCGCCCCTCCCGGCTGGTGGCGGAAGTCCCCCTGGCTGCCGGTGCCCGCCGCCGACCTGTGGCGGTTCCGGATGATCACCGCCTACGGGGACCCCGAGGCCCGACCGACGCCGACCGACGCCCTCGACTACCTCGAGTGGTGCCGGGCGGTGGCGGCCGTCCGCCGAAGCCCACCGGCGGCGCCGGGGGACTACAGCCGCCGACTCGAGGGCGGAGACGGCTAATTTCGCTGGGCATGGAGCGACGGGTTAAAGCGGGGGGCCGGTCGCACCATGACGAGCGGGCCGACGGCCGCGGACCGCCCCGGTTGTCGCCCACCGCCGCCACCCGGCGCGCCCTCGTCCTCAACGCCACGTTCGAGCCGCTCGGGATCGTCTCGTCCAAGCGGGCCGTGCTGCTCGTCCTTGACACCAAGGCGGAGCTCGTTCACGTCACCGATCGCGTCTTCCGGTCCGAGCGATTCAGCGTGCCCGAGCCGTCGGTCGTCCGTCTAGTTCGCTACGTGCACATCCCGCGTCACTATCGGGTGGCCGTCAACCGACGGACGGTCTTCGCCCGCGACGGCTCGCGCTGCCAGTACTGCGGCTCGGCGGCCGAGAACCTCGACCATGTGATCCCACGCAGCCGCGGGGGACAGCACACGTGGGAGAACGTGGTCGCCGCCTGCCGCCGGTGCAACACTCGCAAGGAAGACCGCCTCCCACACGAGGTGGGGATGTTGCTGCGCTCGACACCGGTGGCTCCCCGACACCGGGTCCAGCTGTTGGCCCTTTGTGGCGGGGCCAGCGACGACTGGAACTCCTACCTCGGTGTGGCCCCGGCCGCGGCGCCAGCGGCCGCCGACCTCGGGCGCCTGACAGCTTGACCGGGGCCGCCCGGCCGGGCGGCTGGAGAGTGGAACGCCGCACGGGGACGGCCGCCGAGCTGCACGCCGGGTGGCCCTCGGTCGAGGAGCAACCGACCCACCGCGCCGTTGCCCTGTGTCGGCCCCGGAGACCGGCACTGGTGCTCGGCTCGACGCAGCCGTACTCTCTCGTCGATGGCGAGCGGGCTGCCCGTGCCGGCGTCGAGGTGACGCGCCGCCGGTCCGGTGGGGGCGCGGTGCTCGTCGTTCCCAGCGATCCGTTGTGGGTCGACGTCTGGGTGCCGACCGGTGATCCCCTCTTCGACGTCGACGTCGGTCGCGCCTTCTTTTGGCTCGGTCGCACCTGGGCCGAAGCCCTCGGCCGTATGGGCGTGTCGGGCCTGGCGGTCGCGCCTCGTCCGACGAGCGGCGGTACGCGTACATCTGCGTGCGCGTGCTTCGGTACTGTCTCGAGCGGTGAGGTCATGATCGACGACGGGCGGAAGATCGTGGGGCTCGCGCAACGGCGAGTGCGAGCCGGCGCGTGGTTCCACGGCGCGTGTCTCGGCACGTGGGACCCGGGCGCACTGGTGGCCTTGCTGTCGTTGAGCCCGGCCGACGCTCGTAGTGCCGTCGACGAGCTCACACCGGCCGCCGTTGGTCTGAACGACGTGCTCGGTGAGGCGGACGCCTCGGTGCTCGGTGGCGCCGCCCACATCTTCCTCGACGCGTTGCCCTGAGCCTTTCCCGGCGCTCTCGCTGAACTTTCCCTGACGAGCTGCCCGTCGTGGTCGCGGCGCGCCGCTCCACCCGAATGGCCGACGCGGGCGGCCGGCGGCGACGGGGTGTCGACGTCGTCGCCCACCCATCCGGCGGACCCCTTCAGGACGTCAAAGGGCGGCCGTTGGAAGGCAGGGGTGACGAAGTGTTGACCAGTGGAGCCGAGGGGCGTAAAGTGGCGCAAAGTGGTGTGAAAGGGAGGAAGGGCGGGCCTCTCCTGAGCACGGTGGGGAGCGAAGTGGGAGCGATCACCGATGTCCCGGTTCTACGGCAGGTACGAGCACTCGCTCGACGACAAGGGCAGGGTGATCCTGCCGGCCAAGTTCCGGGGACCCTTCGAGCACGGGGGCTTCCTGTCCGCCTACCAGGACGGGTGCCTGGCCCTGTGGACGCCCGACCAATTCGAAGTTCAGAGCCAGACCTGGCTGGATCGGGCCAGCTCGGGCCGGGACGACCGCAACATGTCCCGAATGTGGGCCGCCAGCTCCCACGAGCTGGATATCGATCGACAGGGCCGGATGGCCATTCCCCAGCAACTGCGGGAGTACGCCAGCCTCGAGGGGGAGGTCCTGGTGGTGGGAGCGATCGACCGGGTCGAGCTCTGGAACGGGACGGCCTGGACCGAGAAGGTGGCGCCACAAGGCGACCGGCTGACCCAGGGAGACGACGGGTGAGGAATGACATCGGCTTGCACCTCGTCACGACCGACGGTGACGTTCCGACAGGGAGGCCGACGACCCTCGGGGCCCAACCCCATGCGCCGTCGGCTTCCATTGTGCACAGTGATCACCCCTCCGTCCAGGGGCCGCCCCCCCACATCGTGCGAGCCGCCACCGGGGCGGGCGCCGAGGCGCCATCCGCGGAGCCGCCCCGCCCGGGTGGCCGAGGTGGTGGTGGAGGTCCCCGCCGTCCTACCCCTCTCGAGTCGGGTCGCGCCGCCGCCGCCCGGCACGACGTGCACATCGAACGCGTCTGGCCCATGCGCAGTCCCCCGATCGGACCTCTGGAAGGCCCCTCCTCCACTTACTTCCAGACGGATCGTCGCGGCGCTCCACCCGCAGGCATTGAGCCGATCGGGGGACTGCGGATGAGCCAGGGCTTCCGCCACGAGCCGGTGATGGTCGACGAGGTCGTCGACCTGCTCGGGCCGGTGCCACCCGGCCTGGTCCTCGACGCCACCGTCGGCGCCGGTGGTCATGCCGCCGCCATCCTCGAAGGTCACGAGCGCTTGTCCGTGCTCGGGCTCGACCGCGATCCGGAGGCGGTGGCCGCGGCTCGCCGCGCACTCATCCCCTTCGGGGACAGGGCTTCGGTGAGCCAGCGCCCCTTCAACGAGCTGGCCGCGGCTGTCCGCGAGCAACAGCGACGGCTCGGACAGCCCGGTCGGGGGCTCTCTGGTGCCCTCTTCGACCTCGGCGTGTCGTCGCCGCAACTCGACATTTCCGAACGCGGGTTCTCCTACCGGCGCGACGCACCACTCGACATGCGCATGGACCCGACGTCGGGCCGGACGGCCGCCGACGTGGTCAACGGCTTCGACGAGGACGCCCTCACCGAGCTGTTCGCCGAGAACGGGGAGGGCCGGTTCGCCCGGCGGATCGCCCGGGCCGTGATCGCGGCCCGCCCCATCGCCACGACGGGGCAGCTGGCCGAGATCGTGCGAGCCGCCATCCCGGCCGCCACCCGACGGACCGGCGGCCACCCTGCCCGCCGGGTGTTCCAGGCGGTCCGGATCGCGGTGAACGACGAGATCGACCAGCTCCGGGTGGCCTTGGACGCCGCCCTCAACCTCCTCGAGCCGGGCGGCCGGTGCCTGGTCATGGCCTATCATTCGGGCGAGGACCGCCTGGTCAAGTCCATCTTCACCCGGGCGGCCACCGGCGACTGTCGGTGCCCTCCCGGACTGCCCTGCGTGTGCGGCGCGGTGCCGGAGTTCACCTTGGTCACTCGCGGGGCGCGGCGGCCATCGGCCGCCGAGGTGTCGCGCAACCGGCGGGCCGAGTCGGCCCGGCTGCGCGTGATCGAGCGCCTGCCCCAGCCTCCCGAGGATGCCTCGGCCGGCGGCGAGGTGGCCTGATGCCCCCTCCCAGCGCTCCCTCGGCCGCCCGATCGACTGCTCGGCGCCCGGACCGCGGCACGGACGTTCAGCCGGCGCCGGATCAGCGGGGTCGCCCATCGATCCGCCTGTTCGAGCCGTCCCCCCGCCGGCGGCGCCGCACACGTCGCCTGGCCCGCCCCGAATTGTTGGCCGGTGGCGTGATCGTGGTGGGCAGCCTGCTTGCCGTGGTGGTGGGTGACGCGGTGGTCGCCCAGGGACAGATCCGCTTGACGCAGACGCAGCAAGCCATCACGAGCGCCACCGCCACCGAGAAGGCGGCACAGGTGGCAGTGGCCGGCATGGCCTCGCCACCCGTGGTCGTGCGGACGGCCGAGCAGCTAGGGCTCGTGGCACCGACCTCGATCGTGGACCTGCCGGCCGTTCCCCTCAACGTGCCGCTCCCCGCACCCAGCACCAGCTCCTCCAGCTCCTCCAGCTCCTCCAGCTCGCCGGCGCCTTGAGCCCCGCCGTCCTCCTCGGCCGCCGGGCCCGCGCCCTCCGACTGATCGTCGTCATCGTCTTCGTGGCCATGGCCGGGCGGCTGGTGGCCGTCCAGGAGCTCTCGCACCAGCACTACGCCGCCCTGTCGGCCTCCGAGTTGACCCAGCAGGTGACGGTGCCCGCCGTACGGGGCGGCATCTACGACCGCAGCGGGCAGGTGCTGGCTGAGACCGTGACCAAGAGCACGGTCGTGGCCGATCCGCTGATCATCGCCCACCCCGAGGGCGTCGCCGACGCCCTGGCCCCCGCCCTCGGCCTTCCCGCCAGCCGGCTGGTCTCCGAGCTCACCGAGCACAGCGGTTTCGTCTACCTGGCCCACCGGGTCTCCAGCGCGGTGGCGAACAAGGTGAACCAGCTCGACCTGCCCGGGATCAACCTGATCCCCGAGAATCAACGGGTCGAGCCCGGCGGCCAGCTCGCCCAACCGGTCATCGGGACCGTCGACTACAACGGGAACGGCGCCTCGGGCCTCGAGTACCAGTACCAGTCGCTGCTGGCCGGCCGGCCGGGCACGAAGAGCCTGCTCGAGTCGCCCGACGGCGTTGCCCTGCCCGGGGGCACCTCGCACGACGTGGCCGCCAAGCCCGGTGTCGGCCTCGAGCTCACCCTGGACGAGTCGGTGCAGTACGTGGCCGAGCAGGCGCTGGGGGCGGAGGTGGTGGCCGCCCACGCGTCGAGCGGCACGGCCATCGTCATGGACGTGAAGACGGGTGACGTCCTGGCCATGGCCAATCTCGTGGCCAGCCCGCCGGGAACGTCGGCGGCCAGCACCCAACCCACGACCGGCGACTCGTCGGGGCCGATGCTCGTCTCGTCGGCCGACACCCTGCCGTCCGGAGTGGAGGAGGCACCGTCGAACTCGGCGGTGACCCAGGTCTACGAGCCGGGCTCGGTGTTCAAGCTGGTGACCTTCTCGGCCGCCCTCCAGGACGGACTCATCAACCCGAGCTCGCCCGTCAAGGTCCCTGCCTCTCTGCCCATGGGCACCTATACCTTCCACGACGCCGAGGCACACGGCAACGAGACCCTGACGGCAACCCAGATCCTCGCCCAGTCGTCCAACATCGGCACCATCGAGGTCGCCGAGCAGCTCGGCGAGGCCGGCCTTCTCGACCAGATCGCCAACCTGGGGTTCGGCAAGCCCACCGGTCTCGACTTCCCCGGCGAGTCAGCCGGGCTCGTTCCCGGAACGTCGCAGTGGACGCAAACCTCGATCGGCTCGACGCCGATCGGCCAGGATGACGCCGTGACCGCTCAACAGGTGCTCGACGCCTACAACGCGGTGGCCAACGGCGGCACGTTCGTGGCCCCGAGGCTGGTACGAGGCACGGTCACACCGGCGGGGGCGGTGGTGCCGGCCGCGGCCTCGCCCACCCATCGGGTGATCGACGCGGCGACCAACGCCCAGCTCGTGTCCATGCTCGAGTCGGTGGTCACCTCGGGGACGGGAACGGCCGCCGCCATCGACGGCTATACAGTGGCCGGCAAGACGGGCACGGCCCAGATCCCCGATCCCAATCAGGCGGGATATGAGCCAGGTGGATATGTCGGCACCTTCGCCGGGTTCGCCCCGGCCCAGGACCCGGTCCTGTCCGCCATCGTCGTCCTCAACCACCCGACACCCATCTACGGTGGGGCCGTGGCTGCCCCCGTCTTCGCCACCATCATGGCCTACGCCCTCCACCACTACGGGATTCCGACCACGTCGACCCCGACCACCGCGGCCTCGAGCGGGGCCATCGGCGGCCAGGGGTCGGTCACCGTCCCGGCCGGAGCGACCACGGAAGGACCGTAGGTGCTCGGCCACCGGGCCCGGCCGTCCCGTCCCACACCACCCGCTCGCCTGGCCCGCCGCCGGAAGTCCGAACCGTGCTGATGGACGAACTCGTTCGCGAGCTCACCGTCACCGGCTCCCGGGGTGATCTGACTGCCACCGACGTGACGTCGGTCGAGTACGACAGCCGCCGGGTGCAGCCGGGTGCCCTCTTCTGCTGTCTCCCGGGCGCCACCAGCGACGGGCACGATTACGCCGCGGCAGCGGTGGCGGCCGGCGCCGTGGCTCTGCTCGGGGAACGCCCGCTCGACGCCGGCGTGCCCCAGGTGTGGGTCGAACCCGGCGGGGCCCGTCCGGCCATGGCCACCCTGTCCGCCCGCTTCTATGGCAACCCGGCGAGCGACCTGACCATGGTCGGCGTCACCGGGACCAACGGCAAGACGACGGTCACCCATCTCGTGGCCGGCCTGCTCGGCGTGGCCGGTGTGCGCTGTGGCGTCATCGGCACGCTCGACGGTGTACGCACCACACCTGAGGCGCCCGACCTCCAGCGCCGACTACGCCACCTTCGCGACGACGGTCATCGGGCTGTGGCCATGGAGGTGTCGTCCCACGCGCTCTCGCAGCACCGCACCGACGAAGTGGTCTTCGACGTCGCCGCCTTCACCAATCTGAGCCGCGACCATCTCGACCACCACGGCTCGATGGAGGACTACTTCTCGACCAAGGCCAAGCTCTTCACACCGACGGCGGCCCGCCACGCCGTCGTCTGCGTCGACGACCCGTGGGGGCGCCGCCTGGCCGAGGAGGTCGTCGGCCTGCCGGTGACCACGGTGAGCCGCGCCGACGCGTCCGACGTCGCCCTGGGGGCCGGATCCACCTCTTTCCAGTGGCGGGGCCGGCGGGTGACCACCCCCTTGACCGGCGCTTTCAACATCGACAACGCGCTGGTGGCGGCCACGGTGGCCACCGTGCTCGGCATGGACGAGAGCCAGGTGGCAGAAGGCCTGGCCGCAGCCGAGCCGGTGCGCGGGCGGATGGAGATCGTCGACGCCGGCCCGCCCTTCGCCGTGGTGGTGGACTACGCCCATACGCCGGCCGCTTTGTCCGGCGCCCTGTCGGCGGCCCGCGACGTCGCCGAGGGAGGCCGGGTGGTCTGCCTGTTCGGCTGTGGCGGGGACCGAGACCCCGGAAAGCGCCCGGAGATGGGGGCGGTGGCTGACGGCCTGGCCGACGTGGTCGTGCTCACCTCCGACAACCCACGCTCCGAGGACCCGATGGCCATCATCGACGCCGTCCGGTCGGGAATGGAGGGCGCAGCCGAGCTGGTGGTGGAGGTCGATCGCCGGACGGCCATCGACCGGGCGCTTCGTCTGGCCCGCGCCGGCGACGTGGTGCTCTTGGCCGGCAAAGGACACGAGGACACCCAGACGGCGGGAGCGGTGAGCGTGCCCTTCGACGATCGAGTCGAGGCGTGCCGCGCCCTCAAGCGGGCCGGCGCCGGGGACCGGACGTGATCTCACTCATGACATCGGGGGGTGTGGCCCTCTGGGTGGCCGTGCTGTCGACCCCGTTGTTCCTCCGCTGGCTCGTCCGCCACAACATCGGACAGCAGATCCGCGAGGACGGGCCACAGGTGCACATCGCCAAGGCGGGCACGCCCACCATGGGCGGCATCTGCATCGTCGGCGCCATGATCGTGGGTTTTCTCTGCGCCCATGCGGTCCCGGGTGTGACCTTCAGCCGGTCGGGCGACCTCGTGATCCTCACCCTGGTGGGGGCCACCGTCATCGGCTTCGCCGACGACTGGATCAAGGTCCGTCACCGCCGGAGCCTCGGGCTCAACAAGCGGGGCAAGTTCGCGGCCCAGGTGGGCCTCGGTGTCGTGGTCTCGATCCTGGCCGTGGAATGGGCCCATGCCTCGACCACCTTGTCGTTCACCCGCTACGACTCGCCCGGGCTGCACCTGGGCACGGGGCTGTGGGTGGTGTGGGCCACCGTCATCATCGTGGCCTCGGCCAACGCCGTGAACCTCACGGACGGACTGGACGGCCTGGCTGCCGGCTCGTCGACCTTCTGCTTCGCCTGCCTGGCCGTCATCGGCTATTGGCAGTACCGCCACTTCTCCATCTACCACGTGCACGATGCCCTCGACCTCGCCCTGGCGGCAGTGGCCCTGGCCGGTGCCTGCCTCGGGTTCCTGTGGTGGAACGCAGCGCCGGCGCGCATCTTCATGGGCGACACCGGGTCGTTGGCCATCGGGTCGGGGCTCGCCACCCTCTGCCTCCTCATGAACCTCGACCTGCTGCTCGTCGTCATCGGTGGACTCTTCGTCATCGAAACCATGTCGGTCGTAATCCAGGTGGTGAGCTTCCGGCTCTTCGGGCGCCGAGTGTTCCTCATGGCTCCGATCCACCATCATTTCGAGCTCCTGGGTTGGCCCGAGACGACCGTCATCGTGCGATTCTGGATCCTCGCCGGGCTGTTCGCGGCCCTCGGGCTCGGCATCTTCTACGGCGACTTCCTCACCGTGTCCAAGATCACGTGAACAGGGGCGCAGCAAGGGGGCAGGGACACCGGCGGGCCGATTTCCACCACCCGGCCCGGCCGGTGGAGGAGGCTAGGGAGGTGGAGGTGCGGAGCTCGTGTGTCGGCGCGCCCGCCGAGACGGTCCGACGGAGGGGGCACGCGCCGTGAGCCCGTCCGTCGCCTCGACCCGTGAACGGAGCCGGGCCCGCCATCCGTCGGCCCGACCGGCACCACCGAGAGGGGTGGGGGCGGCCGCCGGCCACACCGGGTCGACGGTGGCCCCGGCCACCGCACCGCCGCGTCCGGAGCGATCCCTGCAATCCCTGCAACCGGAGCGGCGGGCAGTTCAACCGGAGCCGCCTCCGGAGCAACCGCGGCGACCAGCGCTGAGTGGCACCATCCGCCGTCTTCGGCCGAGGCGGTGGTTCCATCCGACCCAGGTCCCGACGGCGACCACCCTTGCCGTCCTCATTGGTGTCCTCTGTGTCTTCGGCCTGGTCATGGTCGGCTCCGCCTCGCCGATCATCTCGTTGCAGCTCTACGGCTCGACGTGGGCCATCCTCGTTCGCCAGGCCCTCTGGATGGCCGTCGGCATCGTGGCCCTCATCCTCTGCGCCCGCCTCGACTATCGGAAGTGGCGGGCACTGCGCGCTCCATTGCTCGTCATCGCCGTCGGCCTGCTCGTGGCCGTCCTCGTGCCCGGCATCGGTGTCACGTCCGGGGGCTCGTCGCGCTGGGTCGGCGTCGGTGCCCTGCAGTTCCAGCCCTCGGAGCTCATGAAGCTGGCCTTGGCCGTGTTCGCCGCCGACCTGCTCACCCGCCGGGCCGACCGCCTGTCGGAGCCGAAGCGGGCACTTGCCCCGGTCCTCACCGTCTTCGGCATCGCCGCGCTCCTCATCCTCAAGCAGCCCGACATGGGCACCGCGCTCGTCCTCGCCTGCATCACCTTCGCCATCCTGTTCATGGGCGGCGTTCCCATGAAGCCCATCGTCTGGGTGATCAGCGTCTTCGGTGGCGTCGCCTTCGTGGTCGGGTTGGCCGACCCCTATCGGCGTGACCGCATCCTGTCCTTCCTCGACCCGAGTGCCCACCGCTCGGGCTCGGGCTACCAGGTCTGGCAGTCCCTGGTCGGCCTGGGGTCGGGCCACCTGTTCGGCCTCGGACTGGGCGGTGGCCGCCAGAAATGGGGGATCCTGCCCAACGCCCATACCGACTTCATCTTCTCGGTGGTGGGCGAAGAGCTCGGTTTGGTGGGGGCGGTGTTCCTCCTCGGCTTGTTCTTCAGCCTGGCCTGGTTCGGCTTCCGAGCTGCCACTCGCGCCCCCGACCGGTTCGGCAGCCTGCTGGCTGTTGGGGTCACGACCTGGATCACCAGCCAGGCCATCATCAACGTGGGCGCGGTCATCGGCATACTGCCGGTGACCGGCATCCCGCTGCCCTTCGTGTCCTTCGGCGGCTCGTCCCTCGTCGTCACCCTGGCTGCCTCCGGCATCCTCCTCAACATCGCCGCGCAGGAACGGGCGGCACCGACCGTCCCCCGTCGCCGGCGACGCCTGCGGACGGCGTGAGCGTGAGGCGGCTGGTGGCGGCGTCCGCCCACCGGCCGGCGCGACGTCCCTCCCTCCGTTTCGCCCTCGTCGCCGGTGGGGGGACGGCCGGCCACCTCGAGCCGGCCCTGGCTGTGGCCGAGGCACTGGTGGACGCCGGGCACTCCCGGGACGGAATCGAATTCGTGGGCTCGAGACGAGGCCAGGACGAAACCGCCCTCGCCGGCCGCGGCTTCCCGATCACCTTGCTGGCCGGTCGCGGCATCGTGCGGCGCCTGCGCCTTCGTGACCTGGGCGCCGACGTGGTGGCCTTGGCCGAGATGGTCAGCGCCTTTGTGGCCGCCTTCGGCCTTGTGCGTCGACTGCACCCGCGGGTCGTGGTATCGGTCGGGGGCTATGCCAGTGTGGCCCCGTCGGCCGCCGCCGTCCTCCTTCGGGTCCCACTGGTGCTGGTCAACGTGGACGCCGTTCCCGGCGCCGCCAACCGGCTCTTCGGCCACATGGCGCGGGCCAGCGCGGTGGGATGGCCGGGGACCCCACTGCCGCGCGCCGTGGTCACCGGCACGCCGGTGCGCCCGTCCATCAGTGGGGTGGTCCGTGATGCCACGACCCGGGCCGCCGCTCGCCGGTCCCTCGGTCTGCCTGAGGACGTTCCTGTGGTCGGCGTGTTTGGCGGCTCGCTCGGAGCTCGTCGCATCAACGAGGCGGCTTGCGACCTGGTCGACGAGTGGCGAGACCGGAGCGACCGGGCCGTCTACCACGTCGTCGGACGGCGTGACTGGCCGGCCGGTGGCGACCCCACACCGACGGCCGGCGTCCCCATCGTGCGCCGCGTGCCCTACGAGGAGCACATGGAGCTGCTCTACGCCGCCGTCGACGTGATGGTGTGCCGGGCCGGGGCCATGACCGTGGCCGAGCTCGCTGTCACCGGTTGCCCCGCCGTCCTCGTCCCGTTGCCGGGCGCACCCGGCGACCACCAGACCGCCAACGCCCGGGTGCTGGAGCAGGCCGGCGGGGCCCGCGTCCTGGCCGACACCGACTGCAACGGCGCCACTCTGCGTCGCCTGCTCGACGAGCTGCTGGTCGACGGGGCGCGCCTTGCGGCTATGGGCCGCGCCGCCGGTGCCCTCGGGCGTCGGGATGCGGCCGCGGCCGGCGCCCGGCTTGTCGAAGCCCATGCCCGTCCCACATCCGGGGGTCCCGACGGCGAGCTGTCCGATGGCCGCTGACCGGTGGTCGGCCGACCCGTCCCGTCCACGGCATGTCCACGTGGTGGGGATTGGCGGGGCCGGCATGTCGGCCATCGCCACCGTGCTCGCCACCATGGGCCATCGATTGAGCGGCAGTGACCTCCGGGCCTCGCCGGTCACCGACCGGCTGGCGGCCAGTGGGATCCCCGTGGCCATCGGACATTCGGCCGACAACGTGGTCGGCGCCGACGTGGTGACCTTCTCGCCGGCCATCTCCGCCGACAACCCCGAGCTGGTCGAGGCCCGTCGGCGTGGTGTCGTCGTCCTGACCCGGGCCGAGGCCCTGGCCGGAGTGGCCGCGCTCAAACGGTTGATCGCCGTATCCGGGACCCACGGGAAGACGACCACTGCCTCAATGCTGGCTCTCATCCTGGTCGAGGCCCAGATGGACGCCTCCTTCGTCGTCGGGGGTGACCTGAGTGGGGTCGGGACCAACGCGGTGTGGGACGACGGCGAGTGGCTGGTGGTCGAGGCCGACGAGAGCGACGGCAGCTTCCTCGCTCTCCAACCGGAGATCGCCGTGATCACCAACGTCGAACCGGACCACCTCGACTACTACGGCAACTTCGACGCATTGCGCGGCGCCTTCGACCGTTTTTGTGCCTCGGCTCGACTGCGGGTGGTTGGCGGTGACGACGAAGTGGCCGCGGCCATCGGTCGGGCTCACGGCGCCGACCTCGTGGGGGTGGGCGCCGGTTGCACGCATCGTCTGGCCCGCCTCGAGATCGACCGCAGCTCGGTGTCCTTCGACCTCGTCTTCCCCGACGAGTCGCCGGACCTGCATCTCGAGGTGCCGGTCCCCGGCGCCTACAACGCCCGCAACGCGGCGGTGGCGGCGGTGACGGCCATCACCGCCGGAGCGCGGCCACCGGCCGCGGCCGCCGCGTTGGGCCGCTTCGGGGGGGTGGCCCGACGCTTCGAATTCCGCGGCTCGTCCCACGGGGTGACGTTCGTCGACGACTACGGGCATCTGCCCGGTGAGGTGCGCGCCGTCCTGGCCGCGACCAAAAGCGGTGGATGGCGCAGGGTGGTGGCCGTCTTCCAGCCCCATCGCTTCACTCGCACGGCCGAGCTCGGCCGTCAATTCGGCCCGGCTTTCGCTTATGCCGACGTGGTGGTGATCACCGACGTCTACTCGGCCGGCCAGGCCCCCATCCCCGGCGTGTCTGGTCAGATGGTGGCCGACGCCGTGCAGGAATCGTTCCCCGACAAGCCCGTGCACTATGTCGCCTCGCGGGCCGAGCTCGTCCGGTTCGTGTCGGAACTGCTCCAGCCCGGCGACCTCTGCCTCACCTTCGGAGCGGGCGACCTCACCTCGATGCCCGACGAGCTCCTTGCCGAGCTCGAGGGGTGACGGCAGTGAGGTCGCCTTCGACGTCGCTCGACGGACTCGCCCGGGCCCTCGGCAGTCTCGCCGCCCGCGACCAGCCGCTCGGCGCCCGCACCACCTACCGGGTGGGGGGTATCGCTGGCCTCATGGCCGAACCCTCGGACGAGGACGAGCTTTTGGCCGTGGCCGGCGCCTACCGTCGGACCGGCGCGGCCGTGCCCGTGCTCGTCCTCGGGCGCGGCTCCAACCTGCTCGTCGCCGACGGCGGCTTCCCCGGGCTGGCCATCTCCCTCGGTTCCGGGTTCGAGCAGATCACCGTCGGGGGGACCGAGGTGGTCGCCGGTGCGGCCGTGAGCCTGCCCGTGCTCGCCCGCCGGTCGGCGGCTGCCGGCCTCCGCGGTCTCGAGTGGGCAGTCGGCGTGCCCGGCTCGGTCGGAGGCGCGATCCGCATGAACGCCGGCGGTCATGGCTCGGACACGGCGGCCACTCTCGTCTCCTTCCGATGGGTCGACCTGCGTCGGGCCACGGCCGAGGAGTCGCCGGCGGCGCGTTTGGTCCTCGGCTACCGCCACTCGGCGCTCGCCCCCGAGGACGTGGTGACTGCCGCCCGCCATCGGCTCACTCCGGGCGACGCCGAGGAGGCGGCCGCCCTCATCGCCGAGATCGTCCGCTGGCGGCGGGAGCACCAGCCCGGCGGGTCAAACGCCGGTTCCGTGTTCACCAACCCGCCCGGTGACTCGGCCGGCCGACTGATCGACGCCTGCGGTCTCAAGGGGGAGCGCTTCGGCACGGCCGAGGTTTCGACCAAGCATGCCAACTTCATACAGTGCGACGACGGTGGCTCTGCCGACGACGTGGCCGGCCTCATTGACCGGGTGCGAGCCAGGGTGCGTGAGGCGACCGGCGTGGACCTCGTCCCCGAAGTGCAGATGGTCGGGTTCGGAGCCGACGGCCCCGGACACCCCGGGGCGGCGCCTGGGGGAGAGGGGGCCCGATGACGCCTATCGATCCCCGGATCCGGGAGCGGCGGATCGACGTGGCCCGACGCCGAGGCCGCCGACGACTGGCCTGGGTGTGCGCCGGAGCCGGGGTGGTGGCCGCCGCCGGCATCGTCCTCGCCGCCCTGCATACGCCCTGGATGAGCGCCCAGGTGCTCATGGTCACCGGGCGGCACCCCAACACGCCGACGGCGGCCATCGATGCGGCGGCGGGGCTCGACGGCCATCCGCCGCTCATCGACGTCGACCCCGGGTCGGTGGCCGCCCGGATCGAGCGGCTGCCCTACGTCGCCGGCGCCGAGGTCCGTCGGCAGTGGCCCGACGGCGTGCAGATCCGCGTCACCGAGCGAGTGCCGGCGGTGCAGATGGCCGGCCCGAAGACGGGATGGTCGATCCTCGACGCCCACGGGCGGACGCTCGGTGTCGTCCCGAGCCCCGCCGGGCTCGTGGTGCTCGTCGTCCTCGGCCCCTCCGGTGACGTCCCTCCCGCCCCGGTGGGTCAGGCCCTCGGCCAACGTGCGGCCGCCGGGCTCAGCGTGTGCCACAGCCTGCCGCCGGCCTTCGCCGGACAGGTCGTCACCGTCACCGAAGCCGCCGATGCAACCGTGAGCCTGTATCTCAACTCGGGGCTGACCGTGCTCCTCGGAACGACCGTGGACCTCACCGCCAAGTACGAGGACGTTGCCGCCATCATCGCCCACGCGTCCCTGACCGGCGCGAAGACCATCGACGTGACGGTGCCGCAATCACCGACCGTGGCCGGTTGACACCCAACCGCCATCGACCCTGGAGAGAGCCTCGGGGACTCGGTGGAGCGTGCTTGACCAGGTCGTCCGCCCAACCGTATGGTGTTCCCGACCTCGCTGGTTGGAACGGATTCAACCTTTGGTCGAGGGTAAGGGATCCATGACCGTTCCGGCGCAGAGCAATTACTTCGCCGTCATCAAGGTGGTCGGAGTGGGCGGCGGCGGTGTGAACGCCGTGAACCGCATGATCGATGCCGGACTCCAAGGCGTCGAATTCATCGCCGTCAACACCGACGCCCAGGCGTTGCTCATGAGCGATGCCGACCTCAAGCTGGACATCGGGCGTCAGCTCACCCGAGGGCTGGGAGCGGGCAGCGATCCCGAGGTGGGCAAGCTGGCCGCCGAGGAGCACCGGGCCGAGATCGAAGAGGCACTCAAGGGCTCCGACATGGTGTTCATCACCGCCGGCAAGGGTGGTGGCACGGGAACCGGCGCGGCCCCGGTCGTGGCCGAGATGGCCAAGAACCTCGGGGCGCTGACCATTGGCGTGGTCACCCGCCCGTTCACCTTCGAGGGTCGTCGCCGCTCGGTCCAGGCCGACCAGGGCATCCAGGTCCTGCGGGAGAAGGTCGACACCCTGATCATCATCCCGAACGATCGCCTGCTCACCGTGTCGACCGAGAAGACGCCGATGGTCGAGGCCTTCAAGATGGCCGACGAGGTGCTCATGCAGGGCGTCCAGGGCATTACCAGCCTCATCACCGTGCCCGGCCTCATCAACACCGACTTCGCCGACGTGAAGATGATCATGTCCAACGCCGGCACCGCCATCATGGGGATCGGCTCGGCCACCGGCGAAGGACGCGCCGTCAACGCGGCACGCGCCGCCATCACGAGCCCGTTGCTCGAAGCGTCCATCGAAGGGGCGCGCGGCATCCTCCTCAACATCGCCGGCGGACCCGACCTCGGCCTCTTCGAAGTCAACGAGGCGGCCGAGATCATCCACAGCGTCGCCCACCCGGACGCCAACATCATCTTCGGGAGCGTCATCGACGACGCCATGGACGAAGAGGTCCGGGTCACAGTGATCGCCGCCGGCTTCGAGCGTTGGGAAGCGCAGGGCCGCCAGCCCGATGCCGCCGGCCGCGCCGAGGACGTCCGCAGTCGCGTACTCGGCTCCGACGCCGCCCACGAGGACATCTTCGCCACCCCCGCCGACGACGATCTCGATCTCGGCGACGACGACTTCGACGTTCCCTCGTTCCTTCGCTGACCGCGCCCACCTGTCGGGTGGACGCCCTGTCGAGGCTCCGCCCGGTACCGCGACCATGTCGAAGGTGACGTTGCCGGGCGGCGTTCGGGCGGTCTGGAGCGATGCCACCGCCGGCGATCTGCGACCGACCGCTTCGGACAGGGCGGGGGCCCTTCTCCGGTTTGCCGGCGACGTCACCGGCCCTGGTCGTGCGGTTGATGCGCTCCACTGGCTCGAGCAGGTGCACGGGCGCGGCGTCGTGGTGGTCGGGGTGGCTGACGGTCGATTGTCGGCCGGTCGGCTGCCAGCCGGCCGGGGCCAGGGGGAACATCCATCCGTGGAGCGGCCGACGGCGCCGGCGACGCACTCGTGTCGGCGTCGTCGTCGGTCGCCCTGTGCGTCCTCGTGGCCGACTGTGCGCCCGTGGCCCTGGCCAGCCCCGAGGGTGTCTTCGCCGCCGTGCACGCCGGGTGGCGAGGGCTCGCCGACGGGGTGGTCGGGGCGGCCGCCGACGCCATGGCCGCCCTGGGCGCATCGAGCATCGAGGCGGCGCTCGGGCCCTGCGTCCATCCCTGCTGTTACGAATTCTCGGAGGGGGACCTGGCCGGGTTGGTCGAGGCCTTCGGGCCGGAGGTGCGAGGCTTGACCGCCGCCGGCCGTCCCGCTCTCGACCTCCCGACCGCCGTTGGCGCGGCGTTGGCCGCGGCCGGGGTGACGATGGCGGACAAGGTCGACCGGTGTACGGGCTGTGGCGGTGGGCTGTTCTCCCACCGGGTGCGAGCAGAGCCCGACCGTCAGGTGCTGATCGTTTGGCGGGGCGCGGGTGCGGGTGCCGACGCGGCGGACGCAGACGCGGCGGGGCGGTGACGCCGGTCGAGCCGAGGGCGGACGAGGTCGCCGAGCGGGTGGCCGGGCTCCGGCGGCGCATCGCCGCGGCTGCTCCCGACCCGGCACGCGTTGCCATCGTGGCCGTGACCAAGGGTTTCGGCCCGGAAGCGGTTCGGGCCGCCCTGGCCGCCGGGATCTCCGACATCGGGGAGAACTACGCCTCGGAGCTCCTCGACAAGGCCAGCGCGCTGGCCCCGGACGAACAGCCGGTCTGGCACTTCCTCGGCGCCGTGCAGCGCAACAAGGTGGCTCGGCTGGCGCCGGTGGTCAGCTGCTGGCAGTCGGTGAGCCGCCCGGAAGAGGGGATGGCCATTGCCCGGCGTTGCCCCGGTGCGGCCGTCCTGGTCCAGGTGGACATCGCCGGCCAGCCGGGTCGGCTCGGCCAGGCTCCCGACGGCGTGCCCGAGCTCGTGGCCGTGCTTCGCGGCGATGGCCTGGCCGTTTGCGGGCTGATGGCCGTCGGCCTCCCCGGGCCGCCCGAAGGGTCGCGAGCCGGCTTCCGCCGCCTTGTACAGCTGGCCGAGGAGCTCGACCTGCCGGTCCGGTCACTGGGGATGAGCGACGACCTCGAGGTGGCGTTGGCCGAGGGGTCGACCATGGTCCGCGTCGGCCGGGCACTCTTCGGCGACCGGCCGACGGTCGGCCCTCGAGGAGGTGGCTCCGGCTGAGGTCGGGCAGCCTCGGGGCTTCCACCCGTCCCTGAGGCCAGGCACTACGCTGTGCCCGGGAGGAACCATGGCTGCATCGTTCATGAAGAAGACCATGGCCTACCTGGGCCTCGTCGACGACGACTACGACGACTACGACGACTACGAGTCGCGGACATCGCCGGGTGTCGGGCGGGTCGGGCCGCGGCCGGTCAACGCGGACGATGTCGAGGAGCCGACGGTAGTGGCAACCAGCCCTCGCATTCGCACCATCACACCGTCCGAGGCGAACGGCAGCAATGGGCCGGCGCGGACGGCCACGACGGCCTCGGTGAGACCGCTGGCACCGGATCGCGTCCACATCGTCGCCCCCGGTCGTTTCGCCGACGCCCAGGAGATCGCCAACCGGCTCATGAACAACCAGCCGGTGATCGTGAACATGCAGAACGCCGACCGTGACCTCCAGCGGAGGATGATCGACTTCTGCAGCGGGGTGACCTACGCCTTGAGCGGTGGCATGGAGCGAGTGGCCGACGAGGTGTTCCTGCTCACCCCGTCCAACGTGAAGGTCTCGGACGAGGAGCGTCAGCGCCTCGCCGACCGCGGACTGGTCAATCCCTGACCATCCGTGATGGGCGCCACCGAGCGTCCGAAATGAGGGGTTAACCGACGATGATCGTCTCCCTCATCCGGCTCGTGCTCGAGTTGTTCGTCCTCGTGCTCTTTGCCTATTCGATCCTCAGCTGGGTGGAGACGCAGGTCTCGTACGACTCGCCCGTTCACAAGGTGCAGCGCGTGCTTCGGGCCATTTGCGACCCGGTGCTACGGCCGGTTCGTGCGATCATCCCCCCGGCTCGGATCGGCGGGGTCGGCATCGACCTCTCGGTCATCATCGTCTTCCTCGTGATCCAGGTCGTCATCATCCCGCTCATCTGAGCCGGCGACCGTCCAGCGCTGTCCCCAACGGACCGAGGCGGGCTGGCGCCTAGGTGGGCGCATGGGTGACCCCGCCCCTTCACCTCGCTACGATGGCCCCTCATGGACGCCTCGCAATCAGCACTCGATTCGCTCCGGACGGTCGAGTTCCGGGAGACCTTGAAGGGCTATCACCGGGACGACGTCGACGAGTACCTCGAGAAGGCGGCCGTCGAGGCCGAAGGTCTCCAGGAGCAACTCCGTCAGGGCGGTGAACGGCTGCGACAGGCCGCGGAACGCATTTCGCAACTGGAGGAGATGCTCGAGAACCAGGTCGTCCCGCCGCCGCCGCCGCCGCCCGCACCGGCGGTAGACGATGACAGTTTGCAGCGCACACTGCTGTTGGCCCAGAAGTTCGTCGACCAGACCAAGGCGGACTCGGAGGCCGAGGCCTCTCGGGTCCTCTCCGAGGCCGAGTCCAAGGCCCGGGCCATCACCGGCGAGGCACTGTCCAAGGCCGAACAGATGGTGACCCAGTCCGAGGGGCGGCTGCGCGAGGAGATCGGCCGGCTCGAGGAAAAGCGCACCAGGCTGACCAATGAAGTCGAGCTCATGTCGCGCCATCTCGAGGGAGAGCGAGCCCGGCTCCGCCAGGCGCTGACCGAGATCCTCAAGTGGGTGGACGCCAACGTGCATCCCGAGGTGGGCGAGGAAAGCGGCCGCGGCCGTGCGGGTGAGCGATCCTCGCAACCGTCGTCAACCTTGCCGCCGGCACCCTCACCACCAGCACCGTCACCCCTGGCCGCCTCGGCGCCTCCATCGGGATCAGCGTCGACCGCACCCGGATCGGGTCGCCCGACCGGTCCGTCGACCCCTGAGGCCGGGACTCCTCCCGGCGCCGCGCCATCGGCTTCGTCCGGGGCCGACGAGGGCAAGGGTGACGAGTCCGAGCGCGACGGTGCCTCGGCCTCTGGCTCCAACCGCCAGAGCGCGGCGGTGCGCACTCCGGGGAACAACGCGGCGCTGCCCATCTAGGGCGGAGCACCCGCCGGCGCCGGCTGTGTTCGGCGCCGGCCGCGATCCCGGTATGGTCCCTCGGGTTCTCGACGGGATTGCCGTCGGGTCGCGGGCACGGTAGGGTCACCCGCCCACCTGGAGCCGGGAATCACCTGGGACGACGCGCCCGCCGGGCGGACGCCACGGCGTGAAACGTCCTCGAGGAGGTCGATGTGACGGCAGCGAAGAGACCAGGGGCCAAGGTCGGATCCAAGTCGGCGCGTCCGGCGAAGAAGGCGACGCCGAAGAAGGCGCCAGCCCGGGCGACGCCGACGAAGGCGGTCAAGAAATCATCGCCGCCCCCGAAGAAGGCAGCGGTCACGGCCAAGAAGGCACCGGCCAAGAAGCCACCTCCGAAGAAGGCAGCCGTCACGGCCAAGAAGGCACCGGCCAAGAAGCCGCCCCCGAAGAAAGCGGCGCCCCTGGCCAAGAAGGCACCGGCCAAGAAGGCACCCCCGACCAAGGCGGTGGCCGAGAAGGCGGCTCCGGTCCGGGCCGGTTCCGGCGCGGCCGCTTCTGCGCCCCCGGCACCGGCCAAGCCAGAGGTCGGCCCCTACGCCGGTGATGCCAAGTTCCTCGCCGAGCAGCGCGAGCTCCTACTAGGTGAGCGCTCGATCTACGCCGGTCAGGCCGTGTCCCTGCGGGCGGAGGCCGACTCCCTGGCCCTCGAGCGGGAACCCGGGGACGTGCAGTTCGACGAGGAGTCGGGTGAAGGCGGCACGGTCACCGTCGACCGCGAACGAAACTTGGCCCTCTCCGTGCAGGCCGCCCTGGCTGTGGAGGAGATCGACGACGCGCTGCGCAAGATCGAGCGGACGACGTACGGCTCGTGCGAGCGATGCCATCAGCCGATCCCGAAAGCGCGGCTGCGGGCCCTGCCGTTCGCTCGACTGTGCGTGGCGTGCAAGAGCGGCGGTCTGTCACGTCGCTGACCCGGGCCGCGCCCTCGTTCTCTGCGGCGCGAGGCAGGGGAGGGACGCACTGGGTCAACCTGGCACTGGGTGGCGGCATCGCCGCGCTGGTGGTGGCGGTCGATCAGGTCACCAAGTCGTGGGCCCTCGACCGGCTGGCCCATGGACCGATCCACGTGCTCGGCCCGCTCGACTTCGAGCTGTCGTTCAACACCGGCGCTTCCTTCAGCCTGTTCACCGGGGCCACCGTGTGGCTGGCGCTCATCGCCACGGTCCTCGTCGTCGCCCTTGCTGTTTTCCTGTGGCGCTCACCGACACGGGGGCGGGCGGCGGCGTTGGGCCTCGTCCTCGGTGGCGCGCTCGGGAACCTCGCCGATCGTGCTCTGCGGGGGCATCACGGTGCGGTGGTCGATTTCATCGCTCTCCATGTCTGGCCCACGTTCAACGTGGCCGACTCGTGCATCGTGGTCGGCGGCGTTCTCGTCGTCGTGTCGATGTGGCGCGCCCGACGCTGATGGCGCGTCTTGAGATCGACGTGCCGGCCAGCCTCGAGGGGGTGCGCGTCGACCGGGCCATCTCTCTCCTCACTGACCAGTCGCGGTCGTCGGCATTGGCGCTGGTGGCTGCCGGCGGTGTTCACCTCGACGGCGGGGTGGTGCGGCGGGGGAGCCGAGTGCTCCGAAACGGCCAGCGCCTGGTGGTCGACGATGTCGCCGAGACGGCCCGGGCGCCGGGACCGGTGGCCGACGACTCGGTCACCTTTGGAGTCGTCTTCGCCGACGATGCCGTCGTCGTGGTGGACAAGCCGGCCGGGTTGGTGGTGCACCCAGGCGCCGGCCATCGACATGGCACTCTGGTGCACGGGCTTTTGGCCCGGTTCCCCGAACTTGCCGACTTGCGAGGAGGCGCCGGCGCCGACCCGGACCGCCCGGGCATCGTGCACCGCCTCGACCGAGGCACCTCGGGCCTGCTGGTTGTGGCCCGCACGGCGGCTGCCTACGACGGGCTCGTCGACCAGCTGGCCAATCGGCGGGTGGGTCGTCTCTACCGCGCCCTCGTTCACGGTGCCGTCGATTCCCCCCGAGGGGTGGTCGACGCCCCGGTCGGTCGTTCGCCCCGGGCTCCGACCCGTATGGCCGTGACCCGTCGAGGGCGCCCGGCTCGTACCCACTACGAGGTGGAGCGGCGCGTCGACAGCACTCCACCCGCCTCCTTGCTCCGAGTGTCACTCGAGACCGGTCGCACCCACCAGATCCGGGTCCACATGGCCGCCATCGGCCACCCGGTCGTGGGCGACGAGGTCTACGGGAGGGGCCGCAGCTGGCCGTACGGGGAGGTAGGTCGGCCGTTCCTCCATGCTGCCGAGCTGCGCTTCGACCACCCGGTGACGGCGGAGCCCATGACCTTCACCTCGGAGTTACCTGCCGACCTCCGCAAAGTGCTGGCTACGCTCGGCATCTGAGGCACGGAGCCCGGCCTCGGATCGGGCCAGGCCTCGAGCCTCAGGCGGCTTGGTGCACCGCCTCCAGCATGTCGCTGCCGGCCAGCACCTCGAGGGCCTCGGCTTCGGCCTGGCGCACCTTGCGCACTCCGATGCCAAGGCGCTCGGCCGTGGTCTGTAGCGAGGCCGGCTCTGCACCGTTGAACCCGAAGCGGTGGTAAATGACCTCCCGCTGAAGGTCGGTCAGCCGACCGACGGCCTGGCGCACCAGGTCGAGGGTCAGGCCGGTGGCCAGTTCGTCCTCGAACTCGCTGAGGTCGGTCGACACCAGGTCGCCGAGCGTGGCCGTCGAGTCGGTGGTGGCCGGCTGGTCGAGGCTGGCGACCACCCGGGCGGCCCGGGCCAGATCGTCGCGCATGGCCGCGTCGGTATTGGTGGCGTTGTCGAGCTCGTCATCAGTGGGCGCGCGCTGCAGTTGGTGGGTGAGCTCCCAGGTGGCCGCGTCCACCTGCTGGTTGCGCTCGGCTACCTCCATGGGTAGCCGGATGGTGCGGCCGTGTTGCTGAACGGCCCGCTGCAGTGCTTGACGGATCCACCACGTGGCATAGGTTGAGAAGCGGAAGCCGCGCTCCCAGTCGAACTTGTCGACGGCCCGCATGAGACCGAAGGTGCCCTCCTGGATGAGGTCGGGCAGGTCCACGCCACGGTCCTGGTAGCGCCGGGCCCAGTGCACGACCAGTCGGAGGTTGGCCGCCACCATCTCACGGCGGGCGGCCTCGTCGCCGGCCGCCACCCGCTTGGCCAGTTCTGTCTGCTCCTCGTGATCGGGGAGCGGGTGAAGATCGAGATCGCGCAAGAACAGGCCCAGGCTGTCGGCCTCGGAACTCCGAGACGATGGGCTGCTAACCCGGCGTCCTGTGGCGCCGGCACGGCCTTCCGGGGCAGCGACGCCTCGTTGCCGGTTACGTGAGCTCTTGTTGTCCTTGCTGGTCATCGTCCCGGTTGCCAATCCAACTCCTCGACTCTTCGGCCTGACATCCCTTACAACGTCCGGGACCCCGGGTCCATTCCTCGATAGTTCCCGCTCGGGGAGGGTTTCGGGCTGGTCGAGCGGACCGCCCCAAGCCCGCTTGCAACCTGTTCTTCGGAATGCTCGGCTGTCCCGATGACCTCTACCCACAACCGGTGCTTTTTGATCCGCCACGGGGACACCGAATGGAGCCGGTCACGACGTCACACAGGTAGGACCGACATGCCCCTACTCCCGGGGGCCGAGCACCAATTGGCGGCGGTGCGGCGGCTGCTCGAAGGGGTGAATCTCGCCGCGGTGTTCACGAGCCCGTTGCAGCGGGCCCGTCAGACAACCGCCCACCTGGGCCTCGACACCGAGGAGGAGATCGTCGAGGACCTGGCTGAGTGGGACTACGGCGCCTACGAGGGCCGGACCACCGTCGACATCCGGCGGGAGCGACCGAAGTGGAATCTCTTCAATGACGGCGCCCCCGAGGGCGAGAACCTGGCCGACGTGACCCGAAGGGTCGATCGGGTCCTTGCCCGCATCCGGGCGGTTCCGGGGGACGTGGCCTGTGTGGCCCATGCCCATCTGTTGCGGGTGCTGGCCGCCCGCTGGCTGGGCCTCGACGCCGAGGGGGGCCGCTACTTCGTCCTCGGGGCGGCCTCGATCAGCGAGCTCGGGTGGGAAAGGGAGCAACCCGTCGTCGTCGCCTGGAACCAGCAATGACTGGGGTCCTGTCGCCAATTCGGGGCTGTGCAGCCGCGGGGATCGCGTCCTCGAACGTCGTCAGGCCTTCCGAATTAGGCCTTCCGAATTTTAAATTTCGCAAGGTGCCGATTTTGTCAGGAAAAGCTGACAGGCGTCAGGCTAGGCTGACAAAACAGCCAGTTTCAAAATTAAATAAAGGATCGACCGGCAACGGACTCGAGAGTTCTGCACAAGCTCTCAGGGAGGCCCGAGCCCGAGACGTCCGGACGGTTGGCGGTCGACCGGCCGGACGGGGACGAGGGTTTCGGCACCCGCCCACCGGCGCGGGCCCGTCCAACGGGCCGGGGGCGCGTTGAGGGACCAGGCCAACGCATAGGTCACCGCCTCGTAGTTGACCCGCCAGCCCTGGAAGTGGGGCCATGTGTCCTCGACTGATCGGCTCGTGGGGAAACCGATGGTGGCCAGACGCTCGCAGGCCGAGACGAACTCCTCTTTGGGCAGGGTGATCGGGTCGTCGGGGCTGGGATCGGGGTCGAAGGAAATGCGCCGGACCTGGGCGATGTCACGGAGGCTGGTGAAGCCCATGCGCAGACACATGCGGGCCTCGATGGGGGCGTGCTCCGGGTCGATGGCTAATTGGAGGGCGGCCGCGTCCATGACGCAGGTCAGGCTCACGATCCAGGAGTTCTTGGCCCGAGGCGAGCGAAGGTGGAGCAGCGATGGGTAGCTGGTGTGGCTCTCGGCCACGTCCGCCGCCCAACGCTCCCACTCCGAGAAGAAGAAGGGCAGGTTGGCGACGCTGGAGATGAGCTGGTGGCGGATGAGCAGCTCGGGCCCCAGGCTGGTGCCCCGGCCCGGCTTTCGAGCAGGGTCACGAGCGTCTCGCGGCGGTTGTAGGCGTTGTAGAGAGTCGGCAGGTAGGCGATATGCAGGGCCACGAGCACGAGGCCGGTCCCGGCGGCCACGAAGTCGATGGCACGCCCGCCGGTCGTGTGGTTGAGGGTGAAGCCGAGCGTGAAGACGGAGGAGCCCGCCTCGGAGAAGGCGGCGACGAAGGGTCCGCCCCACAGCCCCCAGTCGATCAAGGTGAAGCCGAAAACGGCGATGGCCAGCCACGACGCCAGCTGCAGGACGAGGGCAACCGGCTCCGACACCGCCAGCACCCGGTCGAGCCCTTCATAGGTGTGAGCCAACAGGGCCATCTGGGTGAAGACCCGGCGCACGGCCCGAATGGGCATCGACATCCAACGACCGGAGGCCCGGGGAACGATCAGGAGCTTGATGACGGCGGTGCCGTCGAGGGCGAGTACGGCCACGCCGACAATGAGGGCGGCAATGCGCGCCGGGCTCATGGGGACCGGTCCGGTCCGAGAAGGTCAGCCAGCGTTCTGGCGGAGTGCTGGCACCCGGCCCTGAGCCCGGGCCACCATGTCGGCCAAGCTGAAGGAGTCGAGGTGGGTGCGCATGTACTCGCCCACGTCGGCCCATACGGCGAGGAGCACACACTGACCCTCGTGGTCGCAGGCGCCGTTCTCGTGGGGCAGGCCGAAGTCGCCGGCAGCGATGGGTCCATCCACCGCCGAAACGATCTGGGAGAGGGTGATGTCCTCCGGCGAGCGGGCGAGCACGTAGCCGCCTCCCACGCCACGCTTCGACCGCACGAGCCCCGCCCCCTTGAGGGCGAGCAGGATCTGCTCGAGGTAGGGCTGAGGGAGGCCCGTTCGCTCGGCGATGTCTCGCACGGCGGTGGGCCCATCCTCTTCGGCGTGCAGGGCCAGGGACAAGAGGGCCCGGCAGGCATAATCGCCACGGGTCGAAACCTTCACGTCACCATGGTACGGCTTTAGCCGCCGCCGACGGCTGGACCTGCCGCCCGCAGGCGGTCAGCGTCCGAGCTTGCCCGACGCCAGGTCTTCGGCCATGGCCCAGCCGAAGGCCACGAGTCTCGCTCCAGACGTCGGGTCGACCCCCTTGAAGAAGTCGGCGACCTCAGGGGCAGGCGTGGACTTGGGTGACACGAAGTCGAACCCGCCGGCATCCCCACCGTCACCGGCCACGATGAAGGTGCGGTCGTCGATGCGCCCGTCGGCCCCGAAGCGCTTGGCCAGGCGCCGGCCCCAGGCCCGCTCCTCGCCCGTGGCTTTGCGGTCGGGTCCGGGCACCACGTCGGAGAGGCCGGCGAAGGCCCGGTAGCCGTCAGCGGCCAGCAGGCGGGTACCGACCAGCACGTCCTCGTCGGGGAAGGCGAGCACAGCTCGGCGGTACTTGTCGGCCATCATGGCCCGCAACGCCGTTTCCGCCCGGGACGTGCGATCGATGGTGGCAAGGCCGATGAGCAGAGACGGGGTACCGCCGATTCGCTCGAGGGTGGAGAAGGAGAAGCCGCGCAATTTGGTGCCCTCGCGAGCCCGGGTGACCAGCACCCATTCCTCGACCTGCTTCGACAAGAACCCGATGTCGAAATGGGGCTCACGGTCGGCGCAAAGATCGGCCATCTCGGCCAGCTCGGCGTCGCTGATCGACGTTGTGTCCTTGGTCTCCACCTGGATCGACATGTGCGCTTACGTACTCCTCGATCTCCCGAGCGGCATAGCCGCCGGCCCCCCTTCCGGTGCGCACGCCCTGTCCGACCAGGCCATACGGCCCGAGGCGTCCGAGGCCCGCAGGAGCCGTTCCCTGATTTTACGGGATTCCTGGGCCCTTGTCGTATCCGACAGGCTCAGGACCAGGCCACACGCTCCTCGAGTGCCGAGCGAGGCGACCTCGGAGCCCGCGAATCGACGGAAGCGCGCTCTCGGTGTCGGACGCCGAACTCAGGCCTGGACGGCCTTCGGGCCGAGCAGGACCCGCAGTTCACCGACCAGGCCCCGCGTGCTGGTGACGTTGAACTGGGGGGGAAGCCGCAGCACCTTTTCGCCGACAGCGAGAAGGACAGGGGTGTCGCCGGGATGCTCGGCCAGCAACCTCTTGAGGCTCTCCACCGTGCCGTCGGTGAGGGTCGACACGGGAAGCGAGATCCGCAGGTCGCCAGCCCCGTCGGCGGCCAGTCGGGGCCGGTCGATCTCCATGCAGACCAGCTTGAGCCGATCGTCCCGCAGGTCCAGCCTGGCTTTGACCACCACGACGGCGTCGTCTTCGAGCAGGGCCCCGTACTCGGCCATCGTCTTCGGGAAGACGAATGTCTCGATGGAGGCGCTCAAGTCCTCGAGCACGAAGGTGGCCATCAGATCGCCCTTCTTCGTGTACCGGCGGGTGAGCTCGGTGACCACCCCGCCCACCACCTTGACCTGCCCTTCGCCGAGGGATCCGGTACCCACGCCCAGCTCCGGATCGAAGTCGCGCAGATCGGCCAGACCGCAGTCGCACAACCGGGCGAGGGCACGCTCGTAACCCATGAGTGGGTGGTCGCTGATGTAGAGACCGAGCATCTCTTTCTCGAACGCCAGCCGCTGTGCCTTGTCGAACTCGAGCTCGGGGACCGGAACGCGTGTGTCTGCGAAGCCGGGACCGTCGCCCGCGTCGGGTTCGAGGGCGGCGAAGAGGGAAACGACGCCGGCGTCGTGCTCGCGGCGCCGTTCGAGGGTCCGGTCCGCGACCTCCTCGAAGACGAGGCACAGGCCTTGGCGAGGATGGCCCAAGGAGTCGAAGGCGCCGGCCTTGATAAGCGAGTCGATGGTGCGCTTGTTCATCACCTGCGGGTCGACTCGTTGGCAAAAGTCGTAGAAGTCGATGAACGGGCCGCCGCGCTGGCGTTCAGCCACGATGTGACCCACCAGTCCTTCGCCCACGTTGCGGACGGCTGCCAGTCCGAAGGTGATGGCCCACGGCCCATGGTCCGTCGCCTCCCCTTCGGGCCCGAGGCCCTCGTCCTCGTCCGAGTCGCCCGAGGCAACCACCTCGGCCACCTCAGCAATCCCAGCAATCTCAGCAACCCCAGCAATCTCAGCAACCCCAGCAACCCCAGCAACCCCAGCAACCCCAGCAACCCCAGCAACCCCAGCAACCCCAGCAACCATCGGCGTCGGCGGTCTCGTCGTCTGCGACACCTCCGTCCTCGACGCCTGTCCCGACGACGACCGCCGCGGCGGGAGCGAACTCGGCCAGTGAGCGGTTCACGTCGGGAACCTGCACCTCGATCCCGAGAGCCCGGCACTCGGCCAGATAGGTGGCCGTCTTGTCCTTGTTGTCCTTGACCGACGTGAGGAGCGAGGCGAGGTACTCGACGGGATGATGGGCCTTGAGCCATGCCGTCTGGTAGGCGATGAACCCGTAGCCGTAGGCATGAGACTTGTTGAAGGCGTAGTCGGCGAAGGGCTCGATGATGTCGAAGAGCGACGTGCCGAGCGACTCGTCGTACCCCTGGGACACACAGCCCGCCACGAACTTCTGACGCTCCTCGGCGATGAGGGAGCGGCTCTTCTTGCCGCACGCCTTACGAAGGTTGTCCGCCTCGGCCAAGTCGTAGCCGGCAATCCGCTGCGCCACCCGCATCATCGACTCTTGGTAGATCATGAGGCCGTAGGTGTCGCCCAGCAGGGCCTCGAGGTCGGGGTGTGGGTAGTCCACCACCGCTCGGCCGTTCTTCCGGTCGGCGTACTGGCGATGCATGTTGGCCGCCATTGGGCCCGGGCGGTAGAGGGCGACGAGGGCGGCCACGTCGTCGAAGCTGGAAGGGGCGAGCGACCGCATGAGGGAGCGCATGGGGCCACCCTCGAGTTGGAACACGCCCATCGAGTCGCCGCGGCACAGCATGGCGAATGTGGCCTCGTCGTCCAAGGGGATGGCGTCGATGTCGGGACGGGTGCCGCTCGAGAGCTCGACCAGGTCGAGGGTGCGCTCGATCACCGACAAGTTGCGCAGTCCAAGGAAGTCCATCTTGAGCAGTCCGAGGTCCTCGACCCCGTGCATCTCGTACTGGGTGACGACGGGGGCGTCCTCGGGGTTGCTGCCGTCGGGCTTGCGCTGGATGGGCAGGTACTCGGTGAGGGGCTCGTCGGTGATGACCACGGCGGCGGCGTGGATACCGTCCTGGCGGCGTAGGCCCTCCAGTCCGCGGGCCACGTCGATGACCTGCTTGGCCTCGGCGTCCGTCTCGTACATGCCCCGCAGCTCGCCGGCGGCGGCGAAGCCGTCCTCGTGGCCCTCGGTCCGGGTCAGGCACGCGGCCAAGGGGGTGTCGCGTCCCATGAGGAGCGGCGGCATGGCTTTGGCGATCTTGTCGCCCACCACATAGGGGTAGCCGAGTACCCGGGCCGCGTCGCGCACGGCGGCTCGGGCCTTGATGGTCGAGAAAGTGACGATTTGGGCGACGTGGTCCGACCCGTAGCGCTCAGCCGCGTAGCGGATCATCTCGGCCCGGTAGCGCTCGTCGAAGTCCATGTCGATGTCGGGCATCTGCCGTCGGCCGGGGTTGAGGAACCGCTCGAAGATGAGGTCGTAGCGGATGGGGTCGACGTCGACGATGCGCAAGCAATAGGCGACGCAGCAACCGGCGGCCGAGCCGCGACCCGGTCCCACCCGGATCTGTCGCGATCGGGCGTAGCGGATGAGGTCCCAGACCACGAGGAAGTAGGCCGAGAAACCCATATCGGCGATGATCCCGAGCTCCCGGTCGAGCCGATCCGAAACCGCGGCGGGCAACGGGTCGCCGTAGCGCTCGCCGGCCCCCTCGAAGGTCAGGTGGCGGAGATAACGGTTCGCACCCTCCTCGTCAGTGGCGCCGGCATGCTCGGGCGGGATTGGGAAGCGCGGCAGGCTCGGACGTCCGAAGTCGATCTCCACGTTGGCGCGTTCAGCGATGAGCAGCGTGTTGTCACAGGCCTCGGGTAGCTCGGCGAAGAGGTGGCGCATCTCCGCGGCTGTCTTCAGGTAGTGCTCGTCACCTTCGAACTTGAACCGCTTGGGATCGTCGATAGTGGCGCCCGTCTGCACGCAGAGAAGGGCATCCTGGGTGACGTGGTCCTGGCGGTGGATGTAGTGGCTGTCGTTGGTGGCGAGTAGCGGTGCGCCGATTCGCCGGGCGATCTCGACCAGTGCCGGGTTGGTCTTGTGCTGGGCGGCGAGACCGTGGTCCTGCAGCTCCACGAAGAGGTTGCCCCGGCCGAAAACGTCCTGCAGTCGCCCGGCGAGGGATTCGGCTTTGACGTGGTCGTCGGCCAACAGGGCCTGGAGGACGACGCCACCGAGGCAGCCGGTGGTGGCGATGAGCCCCTTGGCATGGCGGGCCAGGAGCTCCCAGTCGACCCGCGGCTTGTAGTAGTAGCCCTCGAGGTAGGCGGCCGACGAGAGCTTGAGGAGGTTGCGATAGCCCTCGTTGCTCTCGGCCAGGAGGGTCAGGTGGTAGTAGAGCTTCTCGCCGCCCTCGACGTCGCCGCCGGTGTCGTCGACCCGACCGCGCCGCACGGGCCGCTCGTGGCGCGACTCGCCGGCCATGTACGCCTCCGTGCCGATGACGGGATTGATCCCGGCGGCACGGCAGGCGGCATAGAAGTCGAGGACTCCGTACATGTTGCCGTGGTCGGTGATCCCCAGCGCCGGCTGTCCGTCGGCGGCCGCCGCGGCCACGAGCTCCTGCACCCGGGACGCGCCGTCCAGCATGGAGAACTCGGTGTGGGTGTGCAGGTGGGTGAACGACCGTGTGGCCAACCGGCGGTCCTCCTCCGCGCTCGGCAGATATCCCCGCCTAAGCGGGGTTACAGCGATGTGATTCTGACCCTATCGCGGCCGGGCGCCCGGTCAGAGGTAGGCGCCGGGCCGCCCTACCCCGGCCTCGGGGCCGGGGGGAGGGAGCGCTGCCGCATCTCGTCGAGTTGGGCGCGGGCCGCCACCTGCTGGGCCACCAGAGTGGCCTGGATGCCGTGGAACAGCCCCTCGAGCCAACCCACGAGCTGCGCCTGGGCCACCCGAAGTTCTGGCTCGGAGGGCGTCTCGGAGTCGAACAGGACCGAGATCCGGTCGAGCTCGGCGGCGAGGTCGGGAGAGAGCGCCTCCTCCAGCTCGCGGATGGATAGTTCGTAGATATCACGGAGCCGGTTGCGACTGGCCTCGTCCAGGGGAGCCTGGCGGACCTCTTCGAGGAGCTGCTTGACCATCGACCCGATGCGGAGGACCTTGGCCGGCCGTTCGATGGCCTCGCCCGCTGCCTCCTCGACGTCGCCGTCAGGCGTCTCGGGCTTCTCGGACGTCCCGGTCGTTTCGCCGGGAGCCGGGTCGACCACTTCGGGTTTCAGAGGCGTGCTGCCCGCTGGGGTGCCGCCGCCGCCGCCGTCGCCCTGGCCCGGCTCGGGTCGAACGCTCACGGCCCGATCGCCGCGAGGGCGAGAAGGGGCACGTACATCTCGTCGGAGGTGAGTGAGCCGTGCCGTGACTGGAGGCGGCTCTCGCCGGTGTCGGCCGGGTCGACGAAGGCGATGGGGGCGTGAGGGACGAGGGCGACGTCGCCCAACCGGTCGACGAACGCCGAGCACAGGGGTCCTCCGAACCAGCCCTCGTCGACGATGCGGTCGCGTTCGGCTACCCAGGTCGTTTCCCCATAGCGCTCGGTGGCCACGGACAGGAGATCGCCAGCCGCTCCCGGTCGAGCGTGCAGCCAGCGGAAGCGACCCTCTCCGGAGAGGAGTCCGATGCCGCCCATGAGCTCGGCTCCGAGCAGCTCGACCTGGAGCCCGATGTCGACTTGTCCATGGTCGGCGGTCACCACCAACACCGTGCCCGGTGGCAAACGCTCGATCAGGTCAGCCACCAGCCGGTCACAGACCTGGAGCTCGGCGTCGTAGCGCTCCCCGAGGCCGCTGCTGTGGGCGACCTTGTCGATGCCGTCGTAGTAGGCGTAGACGAACGGCTCGCCGGCGCGCGCCAGGCGGGCGGCCTCGACGGGGAGCGACGAGAGCACCTTGTAGCCGTGGAGCGGGGCGTCCCCGAGGTGGACAGCGGTGAAGCCGGTTCCCCCGAACTCATCCTTTGACACCACCGGCACCGGACGCAACGAGATCGGGAACGGCGGATGCGGCTGGAGACGTCTCGCTGGCAGGAGCCGGCGGGCGTCGCGCCCGTTGCCCCGACCGAGCGTCCATCGCAGAACGTTGAGGATCTCCCCGTCGGCTGCCATGCGGTAGCCGAGCACGCCGTGTTCGCTCGGTGGGCATCCCGTGGTCAGTGAGGTGAGGGCGGTGGCCGTGGTGGTCGGGGCCACCGAGGTGATGGGGCGGTCGATGCCGTCGGCCGAAGAGAGCGTGGGGGCGAGATCGGGCCGGGCCCGCAGCTGCTCCCAGCCGAGCCCGTCGAGGACCAACAGGACGATACGGTCGGCCTCTCGGGCGAGAGGCGGGACCCACTCGGGTGCCGGGTGGTCGGGGTCCGACAGCGCGGCAACGACGTTGCTGATGCAGGCACCCTGGTAGTCGGGCATGACGGGGGCGGGCAGATCGACCCGTCCGTTTTGTGGTTCGGCCATCCGCAACGACACTAATGGTTGGTGATCGTGGGCCCCTTGTGCGGGACGCGGGTGGGGCCCCTTCAGCCCCGGGGAAGGATGGCCCGCACCGTCTTGTAGCAGTGGCCTTGGCGGGGAGCGGAGAGAGCACAAAGGAGGTAGTGCGGCCGGAATCCGAGAGCGGTGGCAAGGTCCTTCCCGGCCAGTCGTTCGCGTCGCGCCACGTCGAGGGCGTGGCCCGAACGGGTGTCCTCCATCGGCAGCCAGTTGTCACTGCGGCCCCAACCGAACCGAACCCACACCGACCGGTCGGCCAGCCGCCGGAACAGCACGGGCCCCTTGTCCGGCACGACAAGGGCGAGGGAGGGACGAAAGCCGCGGAACTCCCAGTACGGAGCCGAGGCGCCGGGGAAGCCGAGGACGTGCTCCTCGGTCGGGGCTGTCAGCCGGCGCAGGGCCCGGCGCACGCGCCGCCCCCGCAGGTCGCCGAGGTGCCGGGGCAGGCCGTCGGCCGTGATGGCCTCGGGCTGGGCCAAGTCGTCTCGCTCGGGCTCCTCGGCCAGGTGGAGTTCGACCACGTCGAAGGGACTGAGGTCGGGCGCCCGATCCTCGGGCCACGGCACCCGGACCCGGACCATCGTCCCCGACGCCATGTCGAGGCCAACCGTGTCCTCGGCGTGACAGGCGAGTACGAGCACCACCATCTCCGTCCCACCTGCCACCTCGATGCGGGGTCGGCGCCGGACGGCGCGCACCGAGTCGCGGGCCGTTCCTTGCCGCGGCGTGCGGGTAGAGCCGCGCTTCACGAGCCGGATGCGGCTGCGGCCAGCTGATGCGACAGGGTGTTGGCATCGGCGGCGGGGAGCTCGCACTGGCCACGCCGGCACACGTAGCCGAAGCCGGGCTCCCGGTCGGCCCACAAGGGTGAGCTGGTGGGCTCGCCCCAGGCCAGCACGGCCGACGGCCGCCAGGTCGCTCGCACGGCGGCGATCAGGTCGGGGTGATCGCCCGGCACCACCACCTCCGTCACTCCCGACCCCAACAGATCGGCGGCCACGACGGTATGGGCCACGGCCGTCGGGTGCCGCTCGAGAACGGGCCGGACGAGGTCCACCACCTCGGCGGCCAGCTCGGCGTAGCGGTCCGAGCCGGTGAGCGCGGCCAGGCGGGCCAGGGCCACGGCGGCCGCACCGTTGGCAGAAGGGACGGCGCCGTCGAGCACCTCCTTGGGCCGGACGAGCAAGGTCTCGGCGTCGTGCCCGGTGGTGAAGAAGCCCCCGCCGGACTCGTCGTGGAACAGGGTCACGAGGTCGTCCGCCACATCGGCGGCCGCTTCGGTCCAGCGCGCCGATCCGGTGAGCTCGCCGAGCCGAGTGAAGCAGTCGACGAGCCAGGCGTAGTCGCCCGCATAAGCCAGATGCCGACCCCCGGTGGTGGCCTGCCAGCTGCGCAGCCAGCGGCCGTCGGGCCGCCGCAGTCGGTCGAGGAGGAAGTCACCGATAGCCACGGCTTCGGCGCCCCAATCGTCCCGGCCCAGGGCGGCGGCGGCTTCGGCCAGTGACGAGGCGTACATGGCGTTCCATTCGGTCAGCACCTTGTCGTCGAGGCCTGGTCTCGGACGGTGCGTCCGGGACTCGAAGAGCAGTCGGCGGCCCGTCTCGACCGCGGACGGCCCATCGAGCGCGGCACCGACCGGCCGGAAGAGGATGGACCGGCCCTCGAAGTTTGGGCCGGCGGTCATGCCGAAGAATTCGGATACCGCCGTCACCACCCGGTCGTGGTCGGGGCCCTCGCTTCCTGCGGCCACGGCCTCGTCGACCTCAGCGGTCGTCCAGACGTAGAAGCGCCCTTCCTCGCCCTCGGAGTCGGCATCCTCGGCCGAGCAGATGCCGCCGTCGAGGAGCGAAAGGTCACGTCGCACGTAGTCGACGATGCGCTGGACCACCCGCCGGTAGTCATCCTTGGCGGTGACTTGCCATCCGTGGAGATAGGCGCGCAGCAGACCGGCTTGGTCGTAGAGCATCTTCTCGAAGTGGGGTACGAGCCATCGCTCGTCGGTCGAGTACCGAGAGAAGCCGCCACCCAGGTGGTCGTGGATGCCACCGGCGGCCATGCCGTCGAGGGTGAGGGTGGCGACCCGGGTCGCCATGGTCCGTTCCTCGGGGTCGGGAGCGGTAGCGGCCTGGCGCAGGACGAGGTCGACCAGCGCCGGTTGGGGGAACTTGGGGGCGGCCCCGAACCCTCCCCACACCGGGTCGAGTCGGTCCTCGAGCTCATGGGCGGCGGCGGCCAGAGCTCGGGGCGGCCCCTCTGGGCCCGAGACGGCGGGACCGACGGACGGTCGGGCGATGGTGGAGCGGGCCGTCACCGCCTTGGCCAGCTCGTCGGCTTGGTGCTCGACCTCCGGCCGCCGATGGTCCCAGGCGTCGGTCAGCGCGGCGAGCACCTTCGTGAAGGAGGGGAGGCCCTGCCGGTCGCCCGGAGGGAAATAGGTGCCCCCGTAGAAGGGACGTCCGTCCGGGGTGAGGAAGACGCTCATGGGCCAGCCGCCCGAGCCGTTCAGGGCCTGGACCGCCTCCATGTAGACGGCGTCCACGTCGGGGCGCTCCTCGCGGTCGACCTTGATGCTCACGAAGGCCTGGTTGAGGACGGTGGCCACCTGCGGGTCGTCAAACGACTCGTGGGCCATGACGTGGCACCAGTGACAGGCGGAGTAGCCGATGGACAAGAAGACCGGCCGGTCACGCTGGCGGGCGAGGTCGAAGGCGTCGTCACCCCACGGATACCAGTCGACCGGGTTTTCGGCGTGCTGACGGAGGTACGGAGAGGCCTCGCCTGAGAGCCGGTTCACCCCGGCGATGCTACGGGGTGGCCCAGCCGGCCCCACAGCCGCCGATCGTCCCCTCCTACAGTGACGGCGTGCAGCTCCGTCTCGACGCCAAGACCGCGCTGGTCACGGGCGCCTCCCGCGGCATCGGCCGTGCCATAGCCGCCTCCTTCGCCGAGGCCGGGGCGAACGTCATGATCACCTCCCGGCGCGCCGATGCCCTGGCCGCCACGGCGGCCGAGCTCGAGGAGGCGGCGCGTCCGGCCGGGGGCGGGCAACTGGCTTGGTTCGAAGCCAACGCCGGTGACCCCGAAGCCGCCGAGGGCTGCGTGGCGGCCACCGTCGACCGGTTCGGCGCGGTCGACATCCTGGTCAACAACGCCGCCACCAACCCCTACTTCGGTCCCATGGTCGAGATCGACCGCTCCCGGGCCGAGAAGACGGTACGGGTGAACCAGTCGGCCGTCCTGGAATGGGTGCAGGCCGCATGGCGGGGCGGGATGTCCACGGGCGGCGGCGCTGTCCTCAACATCGCCTCGGTCGGCGGCCTTCGCGTCGAGGGCGGGATCGGTTGGTACAACGTCACCAAGGCGGCGGTGATCCACCTGACCGACCAGCTCGCCGGTGAGCTCGGGCCCGGGGTCCGGGTCAACGCCCTGGCGCCGGGTCTCGTACGGACGCACTTCGCCCGAGCTCTGTGGGAACCGGCGGAGGATGCGGTGTCGCGTCGGTTGCCCCTTCGCCGCATCGGCGAGCCGGACGATATCGCCTCGGCTGCCCTGTTCCTTTGTTCCGATGCCGCCTCGTGGATCACCGGTGCCACCTTGGTGGTCGACGGCGGTGCGTTGTGCGTGGCCAGCGGAGGGATCTCCTAGCAGCCTCAGAGCTCGTCAGCTGCGGGAGTCGACCAGAGGCTCAACAGGGCGTCGGGTCATAAGGCGGGACGTTGCTGGTGGCCGTGGGGACGGTGGTGGTGGTCGCCCCGCCGGTCGATGGTGAGGCTGAGGTGACCGGTGCCGCCGCCTGCGGGACGGTCGTGGTGGCGGCGGGCACGATGATCGGATTCCCGTACTGATCGAGCGGTGGGGTGACGACGGGCCCGGGGGACCCGCCGAGGAACTGGTTGAGCATCTGGCTGGTCTCGTCGGGCTGGACCACCTCGACATCGCCGGCGACATCCGAGTCGGCCCCGATGGTTGGCAACGTATAAGACGCCAGTTGGGAGCCGCTGAACGCGTGATACCGCTCGGCCAGCGAGAAAAGATCGCCTGCCGTCAGCCCGTTGTCGATGGTGAATTCGTGCACGACCGCGTTCAAGAGGGAATTGATGCGGAACGGATTCCAAACACTCGACCGGGCCTTGTCCAGAGCGGCGCTGATGATGAGGTTCTGGCGCTCGATCCGGCCGATGTCGGACGTCGGGTCGGACTGCCACTGGCCGTCCTCGTAGTACTGGTAGTACCGGGATCGCGAGAGGGCCAGAGCCTGCGTGCCGTTCAAGGTTTGGCATCCGGCGGTGGGGATATTGAGGCCCGAGTTGTTGTAACAGACGCCGGTCGAGCAGTCCTGATCCCGGACCGGATAGGGAAAGTCCATGGTGATGCCCCCGAGGGCGTTCACCGCGTCCTCGACACCGTCGAAGTCGATCACGACATAGTGACTGATGGGGATGCCGAAAGTGTTCTCGATCGTCTTGATGAGCGCGTCCGGCCCGTTGCCGAAGGCGGCGTTGATCTTGTTGGCTGACGCCAGTTGACTGCCCGGGCCCGTATCCGAGAGCGTGACGTAGGTGTCGCGCGGGATCGACAAGGTGGCAGCGGTTCCATTTTGGGGGTCGACGTGCACGATCTTGATGGTGTCGCTGCGCTGGCCCGCCGCCTCCTGGGTGGTCCCGAACTGCTTCGCTTGGGCGGTCGTCTCGCCGGACCGGCTGTCGGATCCGATAAGCAACACGTTGTACGGCGCACCGTTGGCTGCGGCCACACACGTCGTGCACGGCTTCGAGTCCACCTTGCCCCACTGGAAGCGGAAGTAGCCGTAGCCGAGCCCGACGACCACCAACAGGACGGCCACCACGTAGACGGTGCCTCGCAGGATGCGCTCGGCTGGCCGCCGACGATGCTTGCGCGCCTTGCGCAGCTCCCGCCGGGTCGGGATGGCCACCTCTCCGCCGAGGATAGGCCCGGAGAAGTCTGTTCTCGATGACCGGCGCCCGGATGAGGCGCCTCGTGTTCGGCCGGTCGGACGCGAGGAGGAGTGTGCTCTCGGTCTGGATCGAGGTGGGGAGGGCAGGTCTTCGAGTGGCACGGTGACGTGGGAAGGGGGCAGCGTCCCCGGCCCGGGGGCGGGCCGACCGCCGACTCGGCGGCTTCGCTCGGGACGACCAGTGTCCCATGACCTGCCGTTCGAAAGGTGTCATGGGCCGTTCCCCGGCGGTTTCCCCGGCGGTTTCCCCGGCGGTTTCCCCGGCGGTTTCCCCGGCGGTTTCCCCGGCGGTTTCCCCGGCGATTCCGGCGGCCGTGCCCGCGGGCCGTGCGTTTGGTCGTGCCTGCGACCGGACGACGGTCGGATCAGGAGCCGGTCGGGACCCAAGAGCCGTGTGAGCCGAAAGGGACCCGGGCGGGCAGGTGCACGGTGGCCACTGGTGGGCCGGCGAAGGACGTCCCGTCGAGTATGACGAGGTCGCTGGCGTCGCGGGCCGCGTCATAGACGACCGTGAGCACCCAGCCCTCGTCCTCGCCCCGGCCGTCGGCGGCCCGGACGAAGACCGGTTCGGAGACCGACCGACCGGCGCCCGGCTCGTAACTGACCGAGCAGTCTCGCCCCAGGTCGTACTGCACGAGGCCGGTGAAGTCGGGCTCGCCGGGCTCCTCGGGCTGCTCGCCGACAGCCACCACGTACCCGAACCGGTGAGGTCGCCCGGCGACCATGTCGTCGATGCGGGGGAACTCGACACCTACGTCGTCGATCAGCCGTTCGTCGACGCGGCCCCGTTCGGGGTCGACCCGCCAGCGAGTCAGGCGAGGCCGGGCCGAGCTCACGGGCTCGCCCGGGCCGTTCTCGAAGGCTTGGTCGTAACGCACGACGTCGAGAACCAGCTCGTCGCCGTCATCGAAGCAGTTGAGAACATGGAAGACGTAACACGGCTCGATGGGCACCCACCGGAGATCGGCGCCACTGTCGCCCCGAGGCATGACGCCGATTCGAGCCGCTGCGTCAGGGAACCAGCGAAAGGGCACGGGCCAGCCGGCACGAGCCCGGTCGAGATCGAAGACCACGGGCAGGTCGAGGAAGGCCACCCGGGTGGTGCTGACCCCGAAGTCGTGCATCATCCCCGCGTGGGGCACGTCGATCTCGACGGTGCGGGCCAGGCGTCCTTCGTCGTCCACCACGTGGTAGCGGAGGAACGGCGGTCCGAAGACGTCGTAGCCGAAAAAGACCAGCTCGCCCGTGTCCGGGTCGCGCTTCGGGTGGGCGCACATCGGGGAGGCGAGATCGCCGTCGAAGTCGAAGAGCCGAGCGCGCTCGAGATCGTCGGAGACAGAGTGGGGCAGTCCCGACTCGGCCAGGGCCAGGGTGGTCCCGGCATGGCGCACGACGTGGGTGTTGGCCGGGCCGTCGACGGGCTCCTCGGGACCGGCAGGGAGTGGCGTCCCGAGGGCCGCCGCCAGCCGCCTGGTTCGCACCCATCGGTTGCGGTAACCAGTGGCGCGGCCATCGGCGAGGGAGATGGCGTGGATCATCCCGTCACCGCTGAACCAGTGGTTCCGCCTGTCGTCGCCGGTGGTCGAAAGCGGGTTCGGCCCGTTGCGCAGCAGCCGGCCGTCGAGATCCGGCGGGATGACACCGGTGACCGGCAGTTCGTGGTCGTCGCTGCGCTCGTCGAGGACGGGGGAGAAGTTCCCCACGAGATACGGATTGGGCACGGCTCTCCTACCGGTCTCCGACCTGGTCTCCGACCGCCGCGATCTGGCCGGGGGATCGTACCGTGCCGCTTCGAAGGTGATCGCCACCAGGCGCGCCACCACTCGACCAACGTCCGGTGGTGGAGGTCGGACGTGGCAGGCTGACGCGCATGCCCGGGCTCGCCGCCGACCTCGAATTCCGCGGCCTCATCCACCAGGTGTCGGATCCGACCCTGCTCGATCGACTGGACGGGGTAGGCCTGACTAGTTACAGCGGGTTCGACCCGACGGCCGACAGTCTGCACGTCGGCCACATGCTGCAACTGTGCGACCTGCGCCGGCTCCAGGCCGCTGGGCACCGGCCCATTGCCGTGGCCGGTGGTGCGACCGGTCTGGTCGGCGATCCGGGCGGCAAGAGCGAGGAGCGCAATCTGCTCTCCGCCGAACAGGTCGAGGCCAACCTGGAAGGCGTTCGGCCACAACTCGAGCAGTTCCTCGACTTCGAAGGGCCACAGGGTGCCATCCTGGTCAACAACGCCGAATGGTTAGAACCCGTGACCCTCTTCGACTTCCTGCGCGACGTGGGCAAGCACTTCACCGTCAACCAGATGGTGCAAAAGGACTCGGTGCGTTCACGGCTCGAACGGGAGGGCGCCGGCATCTCCTACACCGAATTCAGCTACATGCTGCTGCAAGCGGCCGACTTCCTGCACCTGTTCGACGCCTACGGCTGCCGGCTCCAGCTGGGTGGCAGCGACCAATGGGGGAACATCACGGCCGGTATCGAGCTCATCCGCAAGACCCGACAGGAGGCGGCTTGGGGCCTTACGACGCCGCTTGTGCTCAAAGCGGATGGCACCAAGTTCGGCAAGACCGACGCGGGGACGGTCTGGCTCGACGCCAGGCGAACGAGCCCGTATCAGCTGTACCAATTCTTCTTGCGCACGGAGGACGAGGTGGTTGGCACCTACCTGCGCTTCTTTACCTTCCTTCCGCACGAGCACATCCTCGAGCTCGACAGATCGACCGCCGAGCACCCGGACCGGCGCGAGGCCCAGCGAGCGTTGGCCCACGACGTGGTGGAGCTCGTCCACGGGACGGTGGCAACCGCCCGCGCCGAGGAAGCGGCTGCCGCTCTGTTCCGCGGCCAGGTGGCCGAGCTCGACGAGGTCACCCTGCTCGACGTGTTCGCCGACGTGCCCTCCACCACCCTGGAGCGCGCCCGGCTGGACAGTGGCGTCCTCCTGGTCGACCTCTTGGCCGAGACAGGCCTCGTCCCCTCCAAGAGCCGTGGCCGCACGATCGTCGAGCAGGGCGGGGCGTACCTCAATGGTGGGCGGGAGACCGACGTCGATCGGGTTATCGCTCGCGCCGATCTCCTCTTCGACGGCTACGTGGTGCTGCGCCGGGGCCGGAGCGACTACCACTTCATACATTTCGCCTGATGGGGTGCCCTCGCAGGGGCACCGTACACTTGGCCCATGGCTGACAGGTCCGGGGAAGGCGCGTCACCGGTGCGCCTGACCGGTGGTCTACCCGAGACGGTGTTGCCGCCGGAGCCGGCCGACATTGTGGTCGAGCTCGAATCGGCCATGGCCGGCCCGTCCGAATCCCGATGGGACGGGGTGGCGACTGTGGCCCGTCGGGCGCCGAGATCGCTCCTCGCATGGGCCCTCCTCGGCCAGTTGGCCGATGACGACGTGGTGGCCTACGCCTGTTTCCGGGTGGGCTACCACCGCGGTCTCGACGCGCTGCGGGCCAGCGGCTGGCGCGGATCGGGGTTCGTGCGCTTCGATCACGAGCCTAACCGTGGTTTCCTCGCTTGCCTTGACGGGTTGCGGGCCACGGCGGCGGCCATTGGCGAGTCCGACGAGGAGCAGCGGTGCGCCCAGTTCCTCACCCAGCTCGATCCGTCATGGTCCTTCGGCGGACAGTCGCGCCCACCCGGTTGATGCGTGAGGTGCCAAAGGGGCCCGGGCGGCCGTGGACGCGTCGGTCCTGGTCGATGGGCGCCCTCCTCTTGGTTGCCTTGGTTGCCATCGGATCCGTCCTCTGGTCGGGCTGCGCGTCGCCGGAGGAGACCGGCTCTGCGGGTTCTCGGGTCACGAGCTGGCTGACCTCTACCGCAGGGGGGTCGGCCATCGGACAAGTGTCCGTCGACAGCCGCAATGTGTCCTATGTGCTGGCCCACCACAACACGTCGGCCGCCGTTCGCTCCGCTTGTGCCGTATTGACCACCGACGCGCAGACCGCGATCGGCAATCTGCCCACGCCGGACTCGGCGCTGACCGATGACCTCAACAACGCCTACGAGGACGCGGCGGCGGCCGGCACCGACTGCTACAACGGCGTGGACAAGAGCTCCTCGGTCATGGCTCGCTCGGCCCGGGAGCGGGGCGAGCTGTCCGGGCTCCTGGCCACTGCCGTCGCCCGTATCGAGTTCCTCACCGGCCATGTGCCGTCCACTTCCACGACCGCCCCGACCGACGTCGGCGGCGACCCCTTCGCTGGCGGCTGACCGGAGAGGCGGCGCCGTGTCACCCATCGAACGAGCCGGGCCGGTTCCGTCTGGCCGTGAGCCCGATGAGTACGACCGTGCCCGCCGGCGCGTGCTCTGGTCCTTGCCCACCGGTCTCTACGTGGTGGGGAGCCGGGCCGGTGATCGATGGAACCTGATGACGTGCAGCTGGGTGATGCAGGTGGCGATGGCGCCCAAGCTGGTGGCGGCGGCCATCGAGCGATCGTCCGTGACCGTCGGCCTCATCGAGGAGAGCGGATGGTTCACGGTGAGCATCCTCGCCCGCGAGGACCGCGCCCTCGTCCGTCGCTTCGTGAAGCCGGCAGACGACGTCGTCCTCGACGACCAAGGCAGGGCCGTGTCGATACAGGGAACGCCGGTGGTCGAGGAAGCCGGTGGTGTCCCTCGGCTGACGGCGGCGCAGGCCTGGCTGGCATGTGCGGTGCGGTCGGTCGTTGACGGGGCAGGAGGAGACGATGCGGTGAGCCACCGGTTGGTCGTGGGCGAGGTCACCGACGTCGGAGGCCCGCTGTCCGAGGGCGATGCACCGAGCGGCGGGGAGCGGCCCGAGGTCTTGCGTATGGAAGACACTCGCATGAACTACGGCGGCTGAGCACTCGGCTCGGAGAGGACCGCCGGCGCGGTCCAGAACTTCAGTCGTCGGTGGCGGTGGCGCTCGGGCGCAGGTCGATGCGGAGGGTGAGGATGCCGTCCTTCAACTCGGGCTCGGCGTCGGCCACCATGGCGAAGTCCATGAAGTCGGCCTGAGCCTGCTCGATGAATCGCTGCCGGTCTGGGCCCTCGACGGGCGGGAGGCCTCGTGACCGGACGGCCTCGGCCCGGGCGCGGAACCGCTCGACCATGGCCTGTGGATCGAATTGGTCGGGCACCGCCAAGATGGTACTTAGGGGTGCTGGACGTGACGAGCCGTGCGCTCCGGGTGAGGACCTCCCGCACTACACTCGACGCATCGACGACAGGTGGTCCTGGGCCCAAGGGGATGGCGGCCACCGAGGTGGGGCAAGGAGCTGTTTCGGTGAAGAAGGGACGCCATCGCCGGTTCGAAGAAGCGCGAAGTCTCAAGCGCTCCATTGCCACCGACAACCGCCGATGCGCGGAGTGTGGTGCCGAACCCGACGATCGTCATGCTTCGTGGTGCCTCGCGTCGGAGGACGACTACGACGAGATTCTCGGTACCGCCCCTCGTTCTGAGGGTGCCACCGAAGACGACCCGCTCGCCGAGTAAACCGGGCGGCTCGCTCGGGCCCGGCCGCTCGGCGCCCGCCAGCTCGGTTCGAGCCTCTGCACCCTGTCTCGCCCCAACCCCTGTCTGTCGGGCCAAGGGTCCTGATTCCCCTGTGGTGACGTGGTGACCCGGGGTCAGCGACGCAACGTGGGGTGGTCAGCGACGCAACGTGGGGTGAGGGAGCGGCGTCACCGTTGCCGATCCGCCTCGAGCGTCCTGTCCCGGCTCGGCCCGCCGTTCTTCGAGGTAGCGGACGAGGAGCTTGTAGATGTGCCGACCGATCATGAGCTCGAGCTCGGTGCGCATGCTGACGTAGACCGGGTCCGCCGACACGAAGGCGTCGGGGTCCTCGGTGCACCACCAGGCGAAGTCCTCACCGCCGTCGCCCCAGTGCCGGCGATCCCATTGCCGGACGACAGAGGTGACCCGGCCGTCCGCAGAGGTCTCGTCCTCTCGGCGGAGCGGTAGCTGCCAACAGACGTCCGGCTTCAGCTCGGTGTGGTTGCGGCCGCTGGCCATGGCGGCCAGATGCAGCGCACAGCCGGCCCCGGCCGGGAACCCCGGACGGTTGAGGAAGATGCAGGCATCTTCCACCAGCCGGGTCCCGAGGTCGCCACCCGGCAACCGCTTGACCACACCGCGTTTGCGTCCTTGCTCGGCGAACTGCCAGAGATCGGGCGAAAGATGCTTGGCCGCCTTCTCGACCCGTCGTGCGTCCTTGGGCCCGGTGAAATGCGCCCCGTACGAGCAGCACCCCTGCACGAGCTCGGGTGCCCGCTCGGTGAGCACTCCCTGGCAGCCACAGCCGAAGATGCAGGTCCAGGAGCTGGTGAGGAAGGTGACGTCGAAGAGCCAGGTCCGTTCTTCGTCGGGGTCGTCGAAGCTCACCCACTCGTGGGCGTCGGCAGGCACGTGCTTGTTCCTGGCGGCCACGGCCTTATGATGACAGCATGGGAGACGTCGGTGAGGCCATTCTTGAGAACATTGGCGAAACTCTGACGATCACTCCCGAGGCGCGAGCCACGGTGCTCGAAGTGCTGGCCAAGGAGCCGGAGTCCGAATCGCTGGCCCTGTGGCTCGAAGTCAGCGGTGAGACCAACGGGGCCTGGGCTTACGACATGTACTTCCAGTCGCTGGCCGATGCCAGCGGCGACGATGTCATCCAAGCCGACGACGAACTTCCCGTGGTCGTCCCCGGCGCCAGCGTGGACCGCCTGCGAGGGGCGACGCTCGATTTCTCCACCGACAGCTCTGGCGAAGGCGGGCTCGTCATCGTCAACCCCAACACGCCGCCCCCACCAGCCCGGTCGGCGGCGGCACCGGAGGCACCCGAGCTCGACCTCTCGGACCCGATGGTCCGCCAGGTCGTGGCCGTGCTCGACGAGCAGGTCAATCCGAGCATCGCCGCTCATGGTGGGCGAGCCGACCTCGTAGCTGTCGAGGACTCCTCGATCTTCTTGCGCCTCAGCGGCGGCTGCCAGGGGTGCGGCATGGCCAAGGCCACGTTGGCACAGGGCATCGAGGTGATCCTTCGCGAGGCGATACCCGACATCGCCCGCATCGTCGACGTGACCGACCACGCCGACGGCACCAACCCGTACTACGAGCCCGTCGCCGGCTGACCACGCCGGGGGCGAACTCCGGACCCCCGGACCATCCCGGCCCGAGCCCCGGAGCCCATGAGCCCGGCTGGGGGCGGCCGAAGACCGTCGTGGTCGTTGCCTCCCATACGCGGCTGACGGGCCCCTGTCCGGTACCTTGCGCGGCGTGGACGCGCTCCTGGTTGTCGGCACGTCGGTGGCCGGGGTGCTGATCGGCGGCGCACTCGACCCCCTTGGACAACGACTGGCCGATGCCAGCCTGGCCGACGAGGAGGCCCGTCGAGCCCAAGCCGCTCAGTACGAGACCGAGCCCTCGGAGGCGGAGGACGCCCGCCTAGAGGGAACCACCGACGAGGACCGTCCCGAAGTCACCCCACGCCTCGTCGCCCATCTGCTGCCGGCGGGCCCGTCGGCGGCCCGGACGGCGATGGCCGCCCTTCTCACCGGCGCCCTGTTCGGTGCCATTGCCGACCACTTCGGCACCAACGTCGTGGTCGCACCGTTCTGTGTCACCGTCGCAATGCTCGTCTCGGTCTCGGTCACGGATCTGACCCATCGGCTGGTGCCGCGCTGGATCCTCTACGGGGGCCTGACGCTCATCGTCCCCTTGCTCGTCGTCACCTCGGCCGTCGACCACCGTTGGCACAGCCTGACCGGCTCGGTGATCGCCGGTGCCGTGGCCTTCGCGCTCTTCTTCGTCGTGTGGTGGTTCGTTCCCCGCGGCATGGGATTCGGTGACGTCCGCCTGGCCGGTGCCATCGGGTTCGTGGTCGGCTACCTGAGCCTCCTGCACGCGTACGTCGCCTTCTTGGCCGGGTTCCTGGTGGGCATGGTCTTCGGTCTCGTGATCCTGGTCGTGACCCGGTCAGGCCGGAAGACCACCCTCCCCTTCGCACCGTCGCTGTGCGTCGGCGCGATCATCGCCATCCTGTGGGGCACCCAGATCGTCCACGCGCTGTTCCACACGTCGTGAGCTCGCTGCACCCTAGAGAGCCGCGCGCGGGCCGGTGCCCGGCACGAGGGCGACCGACGCACCCCGAGTAGATTCGGTCCCATGCTGCGGTACCTCACCGGTGGCGAGTCCCACGGACGCGCCTTGGTGGTCATTGTCGAGGGGATGCCGGCCGGACTGCTGGTCACGGTCGAGGACATCCGACGGGGGCTGGCCCGACGGCGCTTGGGCTTCGGTCGTGGGCCACGGATGCGCTTCGAGGCCGATGAGGTCACGCTCATCGGCGGCATTCGTCACGGTCGCACCCTCGGCTCACCCGTCGTCATCGAGATCGCCAACACCGAGTGGCCCAAGTGGGAGGAGGAGATGTCACCCGACCCAGGGCTGCCGTCGAAGGTGCTGACCCAGCCGCGGCCCGGACACGCCGACCTCTCGGGGATGCTCAAGTACGGACTGGACGATGCCCGCGACGTGCTGGAACGGGCCTCGGCCCGCGAAACGGCGGCACGGGTGGCTGCCGGCACGCTGGCCAAGCTGCTCCTCCAGCAGATCGGGGTCGACGTGCTCAGCCACGTGGTCCAGTTGGGCCCCGAGCATGCCGAGCTCGAGGCGCTCCCCACCGTCGAGGATCTCGTTCGAATCGACGAGTCCCAGGTGCGCTGCGCCGACCCGGAGGCAGAGGGCCGCATGGTCGAGGCGGTGAAGGCCGCGGCCAAGGACGGGGACTCGCTCGGCGGCGTGGTCGAGGTCATCGTCTACGGAGCGCCCGTCGGGCTGGGCAGCTACGTGCACTGGGACCGGCGGTTGGACGCCCGCCTGGCCCAGGCGTTGATGAGCATCCAGGCGGTGAAGGCGGTGGAGCTCGGCGACGGGTTCGAGCTGGCCGCCCGACGGGGCTCCGAGGCGCACGACCACATCCGCCTGGCCGACGGGAGCGAGCCAACGGCTGCCGCTCTCGGGGGCGGCTACGTCCGCGACACTCACCGGGCCGGGGGCATCGAGGGAGGGGTGTCGACCGGTGCTCCCATCGTCGCCCGGGTGGCCATGAAGCCGCTGTCGACGCTCAATCGACCCGTGCTCGGCACCGTCGACGTCGTCACCAAGGAGCCGGCCAAGTCGTTCAAGGAGCGGACCGATGTGACCGCGGTACCGGCCATGGGTGTGGTGGCCGAGACGATGGCGGCTCTGGTCGTGGCCCAGGAAGCGCAGCGCAAGTTCGGCGGCGACTCGGTCGAAGAGTTCCGGCGCAACCACCGGGGCTTCCTCGCCGCACTGGGTACGACGCCGTCCGCCGTCGCCCCGGCCCTCGATGGTTGAGCGTCTGGTCCTCGTCGGCATGATGGGGGCCGGCAAGACCACGGTCGGGCGGATGGTCGCCGATCATCTGGGTTGGGGGTACCTCGACTCGGACGAGCAGGTGATGGCGGCCACCGGGCGGAGCGTGGCCGAGCTCTTCACCGAGCGCGGCGAGGCTCACTTCCGGGCCGAGGAGGCGAAGGTCCTGGCCGAGGCGGTGAGCGGCACGGAGCCGGTGGTGGTGTCAGCCGCCGGCGGGGTGGTGTTGGCGCCGGCCAACCGGGCCCTCCTCGCCCAGTCGGGCACGGTCGTTTGGCTGCGGGCCGATCCGGCCACCCTGGCCGGACGGGTGGTGTCCGGAACCCACCGCCCCTTGCTGGGTGACGACCCGCCGAGCGCGCTCGTGGCCCTCGACGCCGTCCGCCGACCCTTCTATGCCGAACTGGCCCACGTCGTCATCGACGTCGACGAGCTGACCCCCGACCAGGTGGCCGCCGAGGTCGTCCGGCGGTCGGGTGTGGCCACCTCCGAGCTCCGTTGAGGGCGCAGATCCGGTGCCGGCCGTGAGAGTCGTCGCCGTCGACCCACCGTCCGGGCACTACGAGGTCCTCGTCGGCGCCGGTGTCCGCCGCGAGCTGGCCAGCGTGATCAGAGACGTCGTGCCCCGGGCCCAGCGGGCCGCGGTCGTCACCCAGTTCGGTATCGGCGTGGAGGTCGACCCGGGCTTGCCCTCTGTCCACCTCGAGCTACCCGACGGGGAGGAGGCCAAGTCGCTCGCCGTGGTCGAGGGATTGTGCCGGGGGCTCGCCCGCGGCGGCATCAGCCGGTCCGACGTGGTGGTGGCGGTCGGCGGGGGCGTCGTCACCGACGTGGCCGGCTTCGTGGCGGCGACCTTCCATCGCGGCATCGCCTACGTCAACGTGGCCACTTCCCTCCTGGCCCAGGTCGACGCGGCCATCGGTGGCAAGACCGGTGTCAACCTCCCGGAGGGCAAGAACCTCGTGGGCGCCTTCTGGCAGCCGAAGGCCGTCCTCTGTGACACGGACGTGCTCGACACCCTCCCGAAGCGGGAATGGGCGTCGGGCCGCGGCGAGATGGCCAAGTACGCACTGCTCGAGCCCACCCTGTCGGGTGCCGGAGGACCGGCCGGTGGGGCGTCCGAGATGCTGGAGCTCCCCCTCGAAGAGCAGGTCGCCCGGTGTGTGGCCATGAAGGCTGCGGTGGTCTCGGACGATGAGCGCGAAGGCGGTCGGCGAGCCCTCCTCAACTACGGCCACACCCTCGGCCACGCGCTCGAAGCCGCCGCTTTTGGCGCCGACGACGATGCCGTCCTCCGCCACGGCGAGGCCGTCGCCGTCGGCCTGGTGTTCGCCGCCCGGCTGGCTCGTCGACTGGGACGCGTCGATGACGGGGCGGTCGATCACCACCGGCGGGTCGTGTCCGGCTTCGACTTGCCCGTCGACCTTCCCGTCGCCTCTGACCCTGAGCAGTTGGTGTCGTTCATGAGCCGCGACAAGAAGGCATCGGGGGACCTGGCCTTCGTCCTCGACGGCCCGGCTGGCATCGAGACCGTGCGCGGCGTCGCCCCCGCCGACGTCGTCGCTACCCTGGCTGACATGCAGTCGAGCGGCGGCACCCGATGAACCGCAGCACCCGATGAACCGCAGCACCCCATGAGCGGCGGCACGATCGTCCTGCTGTCCGGGCCCAACCTCGATCTGCTGGGCGACCGGCAGCCCGAGATCTACGGTACCGAGACCCTCGCCGAACTGGTCGACGGGGCCACCCGGGCCGCCGAGGCCTACGGCTATTCGCTCGAGCACCGGCAGAGCAACCACGAAGGTGACCTGGTCGAGGCCGTCCACGCGGCGAGGCGGGAGGCCGTGGCCATCGTGGTGAACGCCGGTGCGCTCTCGCACACATCGTGGTCGCTGCACGACGCACTGGCCGCCTTCGACGGTGTGGTCGTCGAGCTCCATCTGTCCAACCCGGCGGCGCGGGAACCGTTTCGTCACACGTCGGTGATCGCTCCGGTGGCTGACGGCTGCATCGCCGGGTTCGGGCCCCTCGGCTACCGGCTGGCTGTCGATGCCGTGGCCCAGGTGTTGGCGGCCAGGAACGGCTCCGGGTGAGCGCGACCCAGGCGCTGGCACCGCTCGAAGTGGACGGACGGCTCGACCGCCTGCGGGCCCGGTTGGTCTCGGCCGGCCCCGAGGGCCGGCCGGTCGACGCGCTCTTGGTGACCACACCGGCCAACGTGCGCTGGCTCACCGGTTTCAGCGGATCGGCCGGGTTGCTGCTCGTTGCCGGCGACCGGGCATGGCTCACCACCGACGGCCGCTACCGCACCCAGGCGGCCGAGCAGCTGGCCAGCGTCGGCGTGGAGACCCAGGTCGAAGTGGTCATCGGCGACGTCCGCACCCAGCGCCAGGCGCTGGTCGACAGGGCCGGGGCGACCGGGGCCCGGCGGGTCGGCCTCGAGGCCGACCGGGTGACCTGGGCGGCCGAGGGGGACTGGGCCCAGGCGTTCGAGGCCGTGGAGCTCGAGCCCACCCGAGGAGTCGTCGAAGCCCTGCGAGTGGTCAAGGACGCCGGCGAGGTGGCGCGTATGGAACGTGCCGCCACCATCGCCGATGCCGCCCTCGCCGAGTTGCTCCCGCGCCTGGCGGAGGCGGCCGACGGGATCGCACTCACCGAGTCGGAGTTCGCCGCCGACCTCGACCACGCCATGCGCCGGCGGGGGGCCGAGGAGAGCGCCTTCGAGACGATCGTGGCCTCGGGTGAGAACTCGGCCAAGCCGCATGCCCGGCCCGGTCCACGACGCATCCGTTCGGGCGACGCCGTCGTCATCGACTTCGGCGCGACCTTCGATGGTTATCGCTCGGACATGACCCGGACGTTCTTCGTGGGCGGGCCACCCGACGACGAGCTGGCCAAGGTGTGGACGGTGGTGAGCGAGTCGCAACAGGCGGGAGTCGACCAGGTGGGCCCGGGCGTAGCCGCCGCCGCCGTCGACTCGGCCTGTCGCCAGCTCATCGCCGAGGCCGGTTGGGGGGAGCGTTTCGAGCACGGTACGGGCCACGGAGTGGGCCTCGACATCCACGAGGCACCGGCGGTCGGCCCAGGGTCGGCTGCTATCCTCGAGGCCGGCACCGTGGTCACCGTCGAACCCGGCGTGTACCTTCCCGGCCGCGGCGGGGTCCGGATCGAGGACACGTTGGTGGTGACCGACCGGGGCAGCCGATCACTCACCAGGTTCCCAAAGGAAGTCGCCGTCTGATGGCCGTGTCCACGAACGATCTCCGTAACGGCATGACCCTCGACTTGCCCGAGGGCCTGTTCAATGTGGTCGAGTTCCAGCATGTGAAGCCGGGCAAGGGCGGCGCCTTCGTGCGCACCAAGCTCAAGAACCAGCGCACCGGCGCCGTCATCGAGCGCACCTACCGGGCCGACGAGAAGCTCGAGCAGGCCATCATCGACAAGCGCGAGATGCAGTTCCTCTACCGAGACGCCACCGACTACGTGTTCATGGACAACACGTCCTACGAACAGCTGCAAGTGACCAAGGACCAGCTGGGGGTGGCGGCCAACTTCCTGAAGGAAGGGGACGACGCCGTCCTCCAGTTCTTCGGTACCGAGATTGTGGGGGTCGACCTGCCGGCCGCCGTCGAGCTCACCGTGACCCAGACCGAGCCGGGCATCCAGGGGGACCGGGTCTCCGGTGCCCGCAAGCCGGCCACCCTCGAGACCGGGATCGTGCTCCAAGTGCCGCTCTTCGTGAGCCCCGGGGAGCGGATCCGGGTCGACACCCGCACCGGCGAGTACCTGACCCGGGCCTGAGCCCGGCTGGCGACGGAACACGAGTCACCCGCCGACCCGGCCGCCCCGGCCACCTCGGTCACGCCGTCCATGGAACCCGCTCCCCGTCATCAGGCTCGCGAGCGGGCCATGACCCTCCTCTACGAAGCCGACATCAAGGGGGAGACCCCGACCGCGGTGGTGAGCCAGCTGCCGGTCCCGCCGGACGCCTTCACCGAGCGGCTGTTGCGAGCCACCGAAGCCCGCAGCCCCGACATCGACCGTTTGATAGAGGAGGCTGCCATCGATTGGCATCTCGACCGGATGCCGGTGGTGGACCGGACCATCCTGCGGCTGGCCGTGGCCGAACTGCTCGAGGTCCCCGAGTCGCCCACCGCCGTGGTGCTCGACGAGGCCGTGGGGTTGTCCTCGGAGTATTCGACCGACGCGTCCGGCCGGTTCGTGAACGGCGTGCTGGCCACCGTGGTGCTGCGCGTTCGGGGCAGCGAGGAGTGACGGCGGCAGTCTGGCGGCACCTCGGGGCCGCGCCGGCGATATAGTCGAAGCCTGACCGTGAAGCGGGTCCCGTGAGGCCCGTACGGACAGGAGGACCAGTGGCCGAACGTGAACGCAGTCACACCCGTCCGCGGGGTGCTGTGTTCGTTCCCCGGGCCCAGGTCATGTCGGCCGACGATGTTCGTCGGGCCTCGTCGCGCATGGCCCACGAGATCGCCGAGCGCAATCGGGGCCTCGAGGACGTGGTCATCGTCGGCCTTCAGACCGGCGGGGTGGACATCGCCCGGCGGCTGGCCGACACCCTGCACCGGGTCGAGGGCGTCACCGTCCCGGTCGGCACCCTCGATGTCGCCTTCTACCGCGACGACATCGGGTTGCGCCCCGTCCTGCCCGAGGCGACCACCGACATCGGCGTCGACCTGACCGCCAAGACCGTCGTCCTGGTCGACGATGTCCTTTTCACCGGTCGGACCATCCGGGCCGCACTCAACGCGCTGGGCGACTACGGACGGGCCCAAGTGGTCGAGTTGGCCGTGATGGTCGACCGCGGCCACCGCGAGCTGCCCATCCGCCCCGACTACGTGGGCAAGAACCTGCCCACGGCCCGGGACGAGATGGTGGACGTGTCCGAAGACGGTGTCTGCATCGGGGAGCTGGTCAGCCGATGAGCTTCCCGCCCCATCTCCTGAGCATGGCCGACCTCGACCGCGACGGCATCGCCGAGGTGTTGCGGGTGGCCGATTCCTTCGTCGAGGTCGGCCGGCGCAGCAACCCCAAGGTCCCCGCCCTGCGCGGCCGCACCGTGGCCACTCTCTTCTTCGAGGAGTCGACCCGCACCCGGATGTCGTTCGAGACGGCCGCCAAGCGCATGTCGGCCGACGTTCTCTCCTTCTCGGCGGCGTCGTCCTCGCTCAAGAAGGGCGAGTCGCTGAGGGACACGGTCGAGACCATCGAGGCCATCGGCATCGATGCCGTGATCATCCGCCATGCCTCGTCGGGCGTGCCGGCCCGGGTGGCCGGTTGGCTGAGCCGCGGCTCGGTCATCAACGCCGGCGACGGCTGGCACCAGCACCCGACGCAAGCGCTCGCTGACCTCTACACCGTGCGTGCCGCCCGGGGCGGGGGCGACACCGGGCTCGACCGGCTGGCCGGGTTGCGGGTGGTCATCGTGGGTGACATCCGCCACAGCCGGGTAGCGCGCTCGCTCGTGATCGCCTACGCCTCGGTGGGGGCCGAGGTCACCCTGGTGGCGCCACCCACCCTTCTCCCGCCGTCGCTCGAGGGGTGGCCGGTGGCCGCCGTGAGCCACGACCTCGACAGCGTCCTGCCCAAGGCCGACGTCGTCTCGCTGCTGCGAGTGCAGGCCGAGCGGGGAAGCGGTGACTTCGTCCCCTCGTTGCGCGAGTACACGGCCGGCTTCGGGCTGACCGCCCGCCGGGTGACGCTGCTCGGACCTGACGCCGTCATCCTCCATCCCGGTCCCATGGTGCGAGGCGTCGAGATCGCCTCCGACGTGGCCGAGCTGCCGGCCTCCCTCATCACCGACCAGGTGAGCAATGGGGTGGCCGTGCGCATGGCTGTCCTGTTCCTCCTGCTCGGTCAAGGCGCGGGCGAGGCCGCGCTCCGTGCCTGAGGGGCCGGTGGGGGCGCGGCCCACGGAGCTGCTCGTCCGCGGCGGCACCGTGGTCGACCAGACCGGGAGCCGCCCCGATGTCGACGTCCTGGTGCGCGATGGTGAGGTGGCGGCGGTGGGCACCGGACTTGCCGCCGGCCCGGGGGCGACGGTGCTCGATGCCGGCGGCTGTGTGGTGGCGCCCGGGCTGGTCGACCTTCACGCCCATCTGCGCCAGCCCGGTCGGGAAGAGTCGGAAACCATCGCCACCGGCACCCGGGCGGCCGCCCTCGGGGGCTACACGGCAGTGGTGGCCATGCCCAACACCGACCCTCCCCTCGACTCGGCCGACGCCGTCCGCAGCGTCTACGACCTGGCCGAGAAGGCCACCGCCCAGGTGGCCGTGGCCGCTGCCATCACCGTGGGCCGGGCCGGCGAGCGGCTGGCCCCCATGGCCGAGCTGGCCGCACTCGGGGTTCGCATGTTCACCGACGACGGCGGTGGCGTGCAGTCGGCCGGCCTCATGCGGCGGGCCTTCGAGTACGCCGCCGGCCTGGGTGTGACCCTGGCCCAGCACTGTGAGGAGTCGACGCTGGCCGGCGCCGGCGTGATGCACGAGGGCGCCTGTTCCAGCCGACTCGGCCTGGCCGGTGTCCCGGCATTGGCCGAGGAGGTCATGGTCGCCCGCGACCTGGCCCTGGCCCACGACCGTGGCGCCCGCATCCACTTCCTCCATCTGTCGACGGCCGCCGCCCTCGAGCTCGTACGTCGGGCACGGTCGGAGGGCGTGGCCGTGACCGCCGAGGTCGCGCCGCACCACTTCACCCTCACCGACGAATGTGTGGCCACCTACGACCCCGTCTTCAAGGTCAACCCGCCGCTCCGTCCCGAGCCCGACCGGGTCGCCGTGCTGGCCGCGCTGGCCGACGGGACGGTGGACGCCATCGCCACCGACCACGCGCCGCACGCCCCAGAGACGAAGGACCTCCCCTTCGACGAGGCCTCGCCCGGCATGCTCGGCCTCGAGACGGCGCTCGCCCTCGCCCTGTGCGAGACCGACCTCGAACTTGCCCGCGTGCTCGCCCTCCTCAGCTGGCAACCGGCGGCCATCGCCGGCCTGGATGTGGCCCATGGCGGCGAACACGGAGGCCCGGTCGGCGTGGGAGCGGTGGCCAACCTCTGCGTCATCGACCGCGGGGCCAGCTGGACCGTCGATCCGGCTCGCCTGGCCAGTCGCAGCCGCAACACTCCTTACGCCGGCCGCAGGTTGGTGGGCCGGGTGCGCCACACCGTCTTCCGCGGAGAGCCGGTGGTGGTCGACGGGGAGGCGCAACGATGAGCTCGCCCGGGGCCGGGGACAGCGCGCCGACGAGAGCCGGCGGGATGGCCCGTGCCGAAGCGCTCCTCGTCCTGGCTGACGGCGCCGTCTTCGAGGGTGAGGCCGCTGGCGCGGAGCCGGACGGCGGCATTGCCACCGGCGAAGCGGTGTTCAACACCGTGCTCGCCGGCTATCAGGAGGTGATCACCGACCCGTCCTACGCCGCCCAGGTGATCGCCTTCACCTATCCCCACATCGGCAACTACGGCGTGTGTGACGACGACAACGAGGCCACCCGCACCCACTGCTCGGGAGTGGTGGTGCGCGACCTCGCCGAGCGGCCCAGCAACTGGCGTTCGGACGGGTCGCTCGACGACTTCCTCGTGGGGCGCGGCGTCCCGGCCATCACCGGCGTCGACACCCGCCGTCTCACCCGGCACCTGCGGTCCCACGGTGCCATGCCCTGCGCCTTCGGGACGGCGGGCGAGGCCGAGCTGGTGGCGGCGGCGGCCACCGCTCCTTCCACCGACGGCCGCGACCTCGTCTCCCAGGTGACCACTGGTGCCTTCACCGTGCGGGGGAACGGCCCGTACCGTGTCGTCGCCTACGACTTCGGGGTGAAGGAGGCCATCCTCCGCCAGCTGTCCCAGATGGCCGAGGTCACCGTCGTACCCGCCTCGACGTCGGCCGACGAGGTGCTGGCCCTCAACCCGGACGGTGTCTTCCTCTCCAACGGACCGGGAGACCCGGCTGCCCTCGGTGGGATCGCCGACGAGGTGCGGGCCCTGGTCGCCGGCGACCGGCCCGTCTTCGGCATCTGCCTCGGGTTCCAACTGCTGGCCACGGCTCTCGGGGCCAGCACCTACAAGCTGGCCTTCGGGCACCACGGCGGCAACCACCCGGTTCGACATAACCAGGGTGGTCGGGTCGAGATCACCTCCCAGAACCACAACTACGCGGTCGACACCGGGCCCCGCGACGCCCTCGAGGTCACCCACATCAACCTCAACGACGGGGTGGTGGAAGGCATCCGCAGCACCGACGCCCCGGCCTTCGGCGTGCAGTACCACCCGGAGGCCGGTCCCGGGCCCCACGACGCCCGCTACCTCTTCGGCGAGTTCCGTTCGCTCATGGACGCCTGCGGCGCCCGAGCCCGGGCAGCCGGCTGATGCCGCGGCGGACCGACATCGAGTCGGTGCTGGTGATCGGCTCGGGGCCCATCGTCATCGGGCAGGCGTGCGAGTTCGACTACTCGGGGACCCAGGCCTGTCGCGTGCTGGCCGAGGAGGGCTTCCGGGTGGTCCTGGCCAACTCGAACCCGGCGACGATCATGACCGACCCGGGCATGGCCGATCGCACCTACGTCGAGCCGCTCGACGTGGACGTGCTCACCGCCATCATCGAGCGAGAGCGCCCCGACGCCCTCCTGCCCACCCTCGGTGGCCAGACGGCGCTCAACCTGACCATGGACCTAGAGCGCCACGGTGTGCTCGACGGCTTTGCCGTCGAGGTCATCGGGGCCAACACCGAGGCCATCGCCACCGCCGAGGACCGCGGTCGCTTCAAGGGGGCCATGGTCGAGATCGGCCTGTCGGTGCCCTGGTCGGGCTTCGCCCACTCGGTGGACGAGGCCCTCGAGATCGCCGAGAGCGTCGGCTACCCGGTCATGGTGCGGCCGAGCTACATCCTGGGGGGTGCCGGCACCGGCATCGCCGCCGACCGCCAAGGGCTGACCCGGATGGCCGCCGAGGGCGTCAGCGCCTCGCCGGTGGGCGAAGTGCTCATCGAGCAGTCGGTCGCCGGCCAGAAGGAGTTCGAGCTCGAGGTGATGCGGGACGGCGCCGACAACTGTGTCGTCGTCTGCTCCATCGAGAACGTGGACCCGATGGGGGTCCACACCGGTGACTCGATCACGGTGGCGCCGGCTCAGACGCTGAGCGACGTCGAATACCAGGTCATGCGCGACGCCGCCTTCGCCTGCATCCGCCGGGTTGGGGTCGAGACCGGCGGGTCGAACGTGCAGTTCTCGGTCCATCCCGACACCGGTCACCAGATGGTCATCGAGATGAACCCGCGGGTGTCTCGCTCCTCGGCCCTCGCCTCGAAGGCCACCGGGTTCCCCATCGCCAAGATCGCCGCCCGATTGGCCGTCGGTTATCGGCTGGACGAGGTGGCCAACGACATCACCGCCAAGACGCCGGCGTCGTTCGAGCCGACCATCGACTACGTGGTGACCAAGATCCCTCGCTGGGCCTTCGAGAAGCTACCGGGGGCTGCGCCCGTGCTCGGCACCCGCATGCAGTCGGTGGGCGAAGTCATGGCCATCGGCCGGACGTTCCCCGAGTCCTTGCAGAAGGCCATCCGATCGCTCGAGGTGGGCCGGGACGGGCTCAACGCCGACGCCGCCGAAGCCGCCCTCGAGAAGGAGACAGACGAGCAGTTGCTCGACCGCGTTTCGGTGCCCACCCCCGACCGGCTGTTCGAGCTCGAGACGTTGCTCCGCCGGGGTGTGGACGTCGGGACGTTGTCGGCGGCCAGCGGCATCGACCCGTGGTTCCTCAGCGAGATGGGCCGGATCGTCGATGCCCGGATGGCCCTCGACCTCCAGATCACCCTCGGGGTGCGGGTGAGCGACCTCGACCGGCGGGCCTGGCGCCGGATCCGCCGCCTCGGATTCTCTGACGCCCAACTCGCCTATCTGTTCGGGACGCCGGTGACCGCGGCCGAGATCGCCGCCGCCCGGCGGGCGTGCGGGGTGGAGGGGACCTTCAAGACGGTCGACACCTGTGGGGCCGAGTTCGAGGCCCACACCCCCTACCACTACTCGACCACCGAGGACGAGGACGAGATCCTGCCGTCGGCGCGGCCACGGGTCATCATCCTCGGCTCCGGCCCCAACCGCATCGGACAGGGCGTGGAATTCGACTACTGCTGCGTGCATGCGTCGATGGCCTTACGGGCCGCCGGGTTCGAGACGGTCATGATCAACTGCAACCCGGAGACGGTGTCGACCGACTACGACACGTCCGACCGCCTGTTCTTCGAGCCGCTCACATCCGAGGACGTCGACCGGGTCATCGCCGCCGAGCAACGTTCCTCGGTGGGGGAGGGTCGACTGGTCGGCATCATCGTGAGCCTCGGGGGCCAGACACCGCTCAAGCTGGCCGCCGGCCTGCCTCCCGAGCTCGTCCTCGGGACGTCACCGGCCGCCATCGACCTGGCCGAGGACCGCGAGCGATGGAACGAGCTCTGTAGCCGGCTCGGCATCCCGCAGCCACCCGGAGGAACTGCCAGCGACGCCGCCGGGGCCCGGGCCGTCGCCGCCCAGGTCGGCTACCCGGTCCTCGTCCGCCCGTCCTATGTCCTCGGAGGTCGGGCCATGGAGATCGTCTACGACGACGCCCAGTTGAGCGAGGCCGTCGAGGCCATGAGCGCCCTCGGCGGCGCGCTGAGCCGGGAGGGTGGCGTCACCCGGGACCGGCCGGTGCTCATCGACCGGTTCCTGGAGGACGCCATCGAGGTCGACGTCGACGCCCTCCGCGACGCCACCGGCGAGGTCGTGGTCTGCGGGGTGATGGAACACGTCGAGGCGGCCGGCATCCACTCGGGTGACTCGGCCTGCGCCCTACCGCCGCAGACCCTGTCGGACGTGGTGGTGGACGAGCTCGAGCACCTGGTCCGAGTCATCGCCGAGGCCCTACAGGTCCGTGGGCCGTGCAACGTTCAGTTCGCGGTCAAGGACGACCGCGTCTTCGTGCTCGAGGCCAACCCGCGGGCCAGCCGCACCGTGCCCTTTGTGGCCAAGGCCACCGGTGTGCCCGTGGCCATGGCCGGCGCCCGCATCATGGTCGGCGCCACCATCGACGAGCTCCGCACCGAAGGCCTCCTGCCCCCACCGGTCACGGGGCACGTGTCGGTCAAAGAGGCGGTCCTGCCCTTCAACCGGTTCCCCGATGTCGACACGCTTCTCGGCCCGGAGATGCGCTCGACGGGCGAGGTCATGGGCATGGGCGACACCTTCGGGCTGGCCTTCGCCAAGAGCCAGCTGGCCGCGGGCAGCCCACTGCCCACCTCCGGGACCGTGTTCCTGTCGCTGGCCGACCGGGACAAGGCCGTCGGGCTGGAGGCCGCCCGGCAGTTCGCGGTCCTCGGCTTCGAGCTGGCCGCCACCTCGGGAACGGCCGAGGCCCTCGAACGGGCCGGGGTGACGGTGGCCACCCGGGTGGCCAAGGTCGGGCAATCTCAGCCCGGCATGGTGGACGCCGTCGACCTCATTGCCGAGGGGAAGGTGCAGCTGGTGGTCAACACCCCGCGTGGCCGCGGACCGCGCGCCGATGGCATCCACATCCGCAACGCCGCCCTTGTGCACCAGGTCCCGTGTCTCACCACCGTGGCCGCGGCACGGGCGGCGGCGGCCGGCATCACCGACTGGATACGACACCCGTTGTCGGTGCGCTCGCTCCAGGAGTACCACCAGCGGGCCGAGGTCTGAGCCGATGGCGACCGGTCTGGGCGTGACCCAGCAGCGGTGGAGAAGGAATCGCCTTTCCGATCGGCGTCGACCGGCGGAGGGAGCCGTCGACCTGTCGGTCGAGGTCGGGTCGCGGCGCCTGGCCAACCCGGTCATGACCGCGTCGGGCACCGCCGGCCATGCCGATGAGCTCGAGGCCTACTTCCCCTTGCGCGAGCTGGGCGCGGTGGTGGTCAAGTCGCTGTCGGTGAATCCCTGGCCCGGCAACCCGGCCCCGCGCGTGCATCCGACCCAGGCCGGGATGCTCAACAGCGTCGGCCTGCAGGGGCCGGGCATCGCGGCGTGGCTGGCCGATGACCTTCCCCGGCTGGAGGCGGCGGGGGCGACGGTGGTGGCGAGCATCTGGGGGGAGCGGGTCGACGACTTCGCCCAGGCGGCGGCCGGTCTGTCGATGGCCAGCGGACTGTGCGCCATCGAGGTCAACGTGAGCTGCCCCAACATCGAGGACCGCCGGCGGATGTTTGCCCACTCGCCGTCGGCCACGGCCGAGGTGCTGGCGGCCGTAGGCGAGGCGTGCCCGGAGCTGCCCCGGTGGGCCAAGCTGAGCCCGACGGTGGCCGACATCGCCGAGATCGCCACGGCGGCGGTGACGGCCGGGGCGGAGGCCCTCACCCTCGTCAACACGCTGCTGGCCATGGTCATCGACGTCGAACGGGGAAAACCGGTCCTCGGGTCGGGAGCGGCCGGCGGTGGGCTGTCGGGCTCGGCCATCCACCCTGTCGCCGTACGTGCCGTCCACGACGTGCGCTCGGCCCTCCCGGAAGTCGGCATCATCGGGGTGGGGGGAGTGGCGTCGGGGCCCGACGCCATCGAGCTGTTGATGGCCGGGGCCGACGCCGTCCAGGTGGGAACGGCCACCTTCTTCGATCCTCGTGCCCCCATCCGGATCCTGCGAGAGGTCGAAGCCTGGTGCGCCGGACACGGAGTCAAGGAGGTGCGCGATGTACGAGGCGCAGGACGTGGCTGAGGGCGTGGCTGAGGGCGTGGCTGACGGGGCAACCACGGTGGTGCCCTTCGGCCGGCGTGTGCTCGAGGCGGTGGGCCCGCGTGGTCCGCTGTGTGCCGGCATCGACCCCTCCGCCGAGTTGCTCTCCCGGTGGGGACTACCCGACGACGCCACCGGACTGCGCGACTTCGCCGATGCTTGCGTGGAGGCCTTCGCCGGTGAGGTCGGCGTGGTCAAGGCGCAGGTGGCCTTCTTCGAGCGGCACGGGGCGGCAGGCATGGCCGTCTTCGAACACCTGCGGACGGCGGCTGCGGATGCCGGGCTGTTCCTGATCGCCGACGCCAAGCGGGCCGACATCGGCAACACCATGGAGGCCTACGCCGAGGCGTGGCTCGGACCGAAGAGCCCGTTGCGGGCTGACGCCGTCACCGCCGTCGCCTACCTGGGCCTCGGCACGCTGGAGCCCTTCTTCGAGCTGGCCCGGGCCCACGGGCGCGGCGTCATCGTGGTGGTGCGCAGCTCGAACCCGGATGGCCGCGTCATCCAAGCGGCGCGCACCGACGGTGGCCGCGGGCCGGCCACTGAGGACGTCCTTCTCGCCGAGATCGCCCGGCGCAATGGTCCGGGTGGGCTCGCCGACGCCAGTGTGGGGGCGGTCATCGGCGCCACTACTGATCCTTCCGAGTTCGCGCTGTCCGACATGGGTGGACCCATCCTCGCCCCAGGGGTCGGCGCCCAGGGAGCGACGCCCGCCGACGTGAAGCGTCGCTTCGGCGAGTGCCGACCGGGTTCGGTGTTGCCGAGCGCTTCTCGCTCCCTGCTCGAGGAGGGACCGGACGTGGCCGCCATGGTTGCCGCCACCCGCCGGCTCCAGGGCGAGCTGGTTGCCGCCCTGCCATTGCCGTAGGGCGGTCGTGGCGGGCAACCCGCCCCGATCAGCGGTCGGCGATCGGCGATCGATGGCATCAGCGACTAGCGATCGGCGGTCGGCAGGTCGTTGGCGAATTCGATGGACGGCGCTGGCGGCAGGTAGTCGACGGGGATCTCGGACGGGTGCCGATAGAAGTCGACGTCGAACACGTTGGCCATGCCGGGTTCCTCGCCGGTGCCGACAAGCGCGGCCTCCTTCGCCTCGAGGAAGGCGTGTTGGCCGTTTATGGCGCCAGCGGCGAGGTCGTCGTAGACCTTGCGCGGCACTCGGGCCACCAAGGTGTAGATGGCACCGTCGCCGGTGGCTCCCACCCGCCGACCGATCATGCAATGTCGGGAGCCGTCGTCAATGGCATAGACGGCGGCGTCCCCCGCGCCCACCGACGTTCGCAGACGCGCCGGGTGACCGAAGAGATGGGGCAGCTGCTCGTGGCGGTGGTTCTTCATGGCCCACAGGGAAGCCGGCGGGATGGGGCCCCCGTGCTCGTCCTCGTCGAGTGGGGTGGCCTCGTCGGGTGGGGTGACGGGGAAGTTGGCCAGGCCGTAGCTACCCGCCTCGGGCTCGAAGGCTTGGACGTCACTCGAGTCGCTCGAGAGAGCCTCGTCCTCCGGTCGCGCGTCGTCTGGTCCCCGCGTCTCGTCCACGTCCGCTCCTGCTCGTTTCCTTGGAGCCACCATGCTGCCACGACCGCCGGGAGGATCGGCGTGGATGTGATCAGGTGGCCGGTTGCGTCGGATACCAGCCCTGTATGCGGGCGGCCAAAGCGTCCTCCGTGCGACGGGCGGCGGCCACCGCCGCCGGGCGGTCGACGAGCAGGAAGCGCAGACCGTCGCCGGGGGCCAACTGGCCGAGCACGCCCAGGTCGGCGCCGATCACCGTGGCCATCACCGGGTAGCCGCCCACAGTGGCGTGATCGGGCATGAGCACGATGGGACGCCCGTCCGGCGGGACCTGGACGGCGCCGGTGACCATGCCGGTCGACGGGATGCTCGGTCCCGGGGGCAGACGACGACTGGCGTTCTCGAGACGGATGCCGATCCGGCTGGACGAGGTGGAGACTTTCCACGGGGTAGCCACGAGCGCCTCGATGGCGTCGGGGGGGAATGGATGGGGACCGGCCATCACCCGTACGGTCGGGCGGTCGGTGCGGGTTCCGGGCAGGAGCGAGCCGCGTGGGCGGACGGGCGGCCCGAGCGGCAGACGGTCGCCAGCCCGGAGCGCCCCCGGACCGAGGCCACTCAGGACATCGGATGAGCGAGACCCCACGACAGCCGGGATGGTAAACCCACCCGACGGGGCCAGGTAGGCCCGAAAGCCGTTGGTGACACGGCCGACGGCGACCGTCTGGCCGGCTGCCACCGGGACAGGAGCCGAGTCGACCGTCGGACGGCCGTCGACGGACACCTCGACGGCCTCGGGGCCCGGCCCGACCACGGTCACGTGTCCGGCCGATCCGAACCTCAGCCGCGGTCCGGAGGCCGTGATCTCGAGGGCGGCGGCGTCGTCGTCGTTGCCGGCCAGACGGTTGGCCAGCCGCATGGCATCGGGATCGCAGGGGCCGGCCCGTGGCACCCCGAGGCCGGCGACGCCGGATCGCCCGGCGTCCTGGACGGTCGTGAACAGTCCCGGGTCGACCACCTGGACGGCCCGTTGTGACCGTGTCTCGATCGGAGGGCGAGGGTCGCCCTGGTCCCGCTGCGGCTCGTGGGCCGGTCCCCCAAGTTCCCCTACGAGTGCCGTCAGCCGGACGCGGTCGCCCGCCCGGAGACGGGCGAAAGGAGGGGACTCCGGGTCGAACAGCGACAGGGGGGTCCGTCCCACCACCCGCCAACCGCCCGGCGTGGTCTGCGGGTAGATGCCGGCGAAGCCACCGGCGAGGGCCACCGACCCGGCTGGGACCTCGGTCCGGGGGGACGGCCGGCGGGGCACACGGGCAAGGCTCTCGGGTAGGCCGACCAGATAGGGGAAGCCGGGGGAGAAGCCGATGAAGGCGACCTGGAGCGCGGCACGACAGAGCTGTTCGACCACGGCCGTGACGTCCGTACCCACCAGGGCCGCCACCTCATCGAGGTCGGGCCCGTCGAAGACGGTCGGCACCTCGACGGGGCGCGCCACCCTCCGCCGATTCCCGGCACCCGTCGTGCCCGGCCCACGGGCAAGGACGGAGAGAAACGCGCGCCATGTCTCGGCGTCGGCGTCGGCGCCGGTGGTCACCTTGCCGCTGGTCGTTGCCCCCGACGGCGGCTCGAGGTGGACGACGACGGTGGACATGCCGACGGTGGCCTCGGCCGCGCCCGGAGGGGCGGCGCCGTCGGCGATGGCGCGCTCGATGGCCGCCCCCAGACGATGAGCGCCGGCCAGGTCCTCGGTGGTGATGAGCCAGGCACGATCGCCGAATGCGACGACGTCGATGGTCAAGGTCATCCGTCCGCCGAGTGAGGTATAGGGGCGATGAAGGCTTGGAGGACCACACCGGCGGACTCGAGCGCGGCTCGCACGGACCGGGCACGACGATCGGCGTCGGGGGTGTCGCCGTGCACGCAGAGAGTGTCGACGGTGACCGGCGTCCAGCTGCCATCGACGGCGACGATGCCGCCGTCGAGGACGAGCGAGCAGGCGCGTGCTCCCGCTTCTTCGGGATCGTCGACGATGGCCTTTGCCACGTCCCGGGGCGCGAGCCGGCCGTCGGAGAGATAGCCACGATCGGGGAAGCCCTCGTACACGGTGCGGATGCCGGCGGCGGAGGCGAGACGAACGACTGTCGTGTGCGCCTGGGCTACCAGGGTCCGGTGCGACTGGCCAGCGACGGCCTCGACCACCGCCGCGGCGACGTCGTCGTCGGTGGCCATGGCGTTGTACAGCGCGCCGTGGGGCTTCACGTAGGCAACGCCGACGCCGACCCCACCTGCCGCCGCGGCCAGGGCGTCGCACTGCTCCACGATGTCGGCCACGAGCTGTTCGGGCTCGACGTTCACGACGCGCCGGCCGAAGCCGGCTCGGTCGCGGTAGGAGACGTGCGCGCCGATGGTGACCCCCTGCTCCCCGCAGATCCGGGCGACATCACTCATCACCGAAGGAGATCCGGCGTGGAACCCGCAGGCGATGCTCACGCTGGTGACGGCGTCGATCACACCCCGGTCGGTGCCGGTCACCGACTCCCGTTCGCCCAGGTCGGCGTTGAGGTCGACCGTTCGCGTCACCCTTCCATTGAACACGTCGAGGGGTCAGTCGGCAGGATCGAGCGGACCGCGACAGTGACGGCATTGGGCTAGTGAGCGGCTGGAACGGTTCCGCACGGGCTCCGTGACACCGGTCAGTGCAGACGCGACGCGCCCGAGCCCGAGACACAACGGTCGGAGGAGGCCGGCGCGGATGGTCAGGCTCGTTGGTCGAGGAGGGTCGGGCCGGAAGCGACCGGGCCCGACGTCGGCACCGGTCCGACAGGGCGCTGGCCAGGGTCGGAGGCCGGATGACCGAGCCGTCACGAGGCGCTATGGTCTCGGCCATGCCGCAACCGCCTGCACTCACGCCCGAACAGCGCCAGGCCGCTTTGGCCAAGGCAGCCAAGGTCCGCCGCGAGCGCGCCGAGGTCAAGGAGAAGCTCAAGTTGGGCTCGATCAACTTGTCGGAGTTGCTCGCCATGGCCGACTCCAACGAGACGGTCGGGAAGATGAAGGTTCTGTCGGTGCTCGAGTCGTTGCCCGGTCTGGGCAAGGTCAAGGCGCGACGGCTCATGGACACGGTGGGGATCAGCGAGAGTCGGCGGCTTCAGGGTCTCGGCACCAACCAGCGCGAGGCCCTGCTGCGCGAGACCGCCCGCTGAGCGCGGCGGATCCGGCGCGGCCCGGGTCCACTCCGTTTCTCTTCGTTCTCTTCGGCCCTGGCGGTGCGGGCAAGGGAACGCTCGCGGCACGCCTTGTGGCGGAAGACCCTCGCATGTGGCTGAGCCGCTCGTGGACCACGCGTCCCCGCCGTCCCGACGAATCGCCCGAGGCCTACGAGTTCGTGGACCGGGCGACCTTTGAGCGCCGGGTCGAAGAGGGCGGCTTCTTCGAATGGGCCGAGTTCTTGGGCCATCTCTACGGCACACCGCAAGCCGAGCCGCCTGCTGGGAAGGACCTCCTGTTGGAGATCGACCTGCAGGGCGCGCAACAGGTCCGGGCCCAGCGACCCGACGCCACCCTCATCCTGCTCCTGCCGCCGTCGTCCGAGGCCCAGGCAGAGCGGATGCGGGCTCGGGGCGATGACGAAGATCGCATCGCCGCACGCCTAGAGGTCGGCCGCCAGGAGGAGCGCACCGGGAGGGAGCTGGCCGACGCCGTGGTGGTCAACGCCGACCTGTCACAGGCCATTGCGGAGGTCGCCGGTATAGTGGTGGGTCGCCGTTCGGCCGGCTGAGCACGCCATGGCGATGCTCCCGCTCGGGCGATTCCTTCGCCCCGACCGGCCGACGACCGACACCACCTACGACCCGACCGGAGACCAGTACCCACATGGCGCAGACGAAGACCACGCTCATGGACCCACCCATCGAGGACCTTCTCGACAAGACGGACTCGAAGTTCACCCTGGTGGCCCTGGCCGCCCGCCGGGCCCGGCAGGTGAACAGCTACTACAACTCGTTGGGTGAGGGACTGGGTGTCGTGGTCCCGCCCCAGGTGGCCACGGCGTCGGGGAAGCCGTTGTCGATCGCCTTCGAGGAAGTGGCGGCGGGCAAGGCGGCCTACATCCGGATCAACCCTGACGAGGTCGAGGCCGAGGCGGCCGAGATCGAACTGGCGGAGATCGAAGAGGCGGCGGCCGAGGGCGACCCCACAGGTGTCGACGGGGCGTAGGTCCCACCGCTCGCCCGGGGGGACGACGCACATGGTCGGGGCGTCGAGCGCGATGTCGAAGCCGGCGCACCGGGACGTCGCCGGCCGGCGAGGCCTGACTCGATGAGCCCATCACGGGAAGAGGCTCGCCCCTTCGTTGTCCTTGGCGTCACTGCCGGCATTGCTGCCTACAAGGCGGTCGAGGTCTGTCGGCGATTGGTCGACGCCGGTGTACATGTCGCGCCGGTGCTCACCGAGAACGCCACACGGTTCGTCGGGACGGCGACCTTCGACGCTCTGGCCTCGGAGCGGACGCACACGTCACTGTGGCATGACGACTCCGCCATCCCGCACACCCGTCTGGGCCAGCGGGCGGACGCCGTGGTGGTGGCACCGGCCACCGCCGACCTCATCGCCGCCTACGCCGGTGGCTTCGCCGGAGACCTGCTGACCGCCACGCTCCTCGCCACCACTGCTCCGGTGGTGCTGTGCCCGGCCATGCACACCGAGATGTGGGAGCACCCGGCCGTGGCGCACAACCTTTCCGTGCTGCGCGGGCGAGGCGTCACCGTCGTCCCCCCCGAGGAGGGCCGACTGGCCGGGGGCGACGAGGGAGCGGGTCGGCTGGCCGACCCCGAGACAATCGCCGGCGCCGTGCTCGGTCTCCTCGGCCATCTCGACCTCCCTGTCCGTCCGGCGCCTGGCGACTTGTCGGGCGTGTCGGTGTTGGTCTCGGCCGGTGGCACCCGCGAGGCCATCGACCCGGTGCGGTTCATCGGCAATCGGTCATCGGGCAAGCAGGGCCATGCGGTGGCCAACGCCGCCGCCCGCCGCGGCGCGGAAGTGGTCCTCGTCACGACTGCCTCTCAGCCGACGCATGAGCGAGTCAGGATCGAGCAGGTGGAGACGGCAGCCGAGATGGAGGACGTGGTGCTGAGCCGGGCCGAGACGGCTGACGTCGTGGTGATGGCCGCCGCCGTCGCCGACTTCCGGCCAAAATCGGTGGCTCTCACCAAGATCCACAAGGACGAAGGCCTGCCCGACCTCTTGCTCGAGGTGACGCCGGACATCTTGGCCGAGCTAGGTCGGCGTCGTCACCGAGGCCAGGTCCTGGTGGGCTTCGCGGCGGAAACGCCCGGTGAGGACGCGGGACTGCGGGCCCGGGCGGCGGCCAAGTTGGTCGCCAAAGGAGTGGACCTCATGGTGGCGAACGACGTCTCGCGCCCCGGTGTCGGCTTCGAGCACGACACCAACGAGGTGACGGTGCTCGGGGACGACGGCACCGTCTCGACAGTGACCTTCACCAGCAAGGAAGCGGTGGCCGACGCCATCTTGGATAGGGTGGTCGAGCGGCTGGCGCACCGATGATCGCACCGATGGCGGGACCCGCCGCCACGGCCCGGGCTGCGGCACGTCCGAGCATGACGAGGGCCGTCCGCCCGATGGCGGTGGGGCCGATCGGCAAGCGACATCGACATCGACACGCGACCGTCCGGTGTGGACGGTCCCCACGAGAATGGACCCGCCCGTGAGTTCCCGTTACACCTTCACCTCGGAGTCGGTCACCGAGGGTCACCCCGACAAGATGGCCGACCAGATCTCGGACGCCGTGCTCGACGCCATGCTGACCGACGATCCCGAGAGCCGGGTGGCCTGCGAGACGCTGCTCACCACCGGTCTCGTGCTGGTGGCTGGTGAAATCACCACCACGACCTACGTCGACCTTCCCAAGCTGGTGCGCCAGACCGTGCTCGACATCGGCTATGACGACGACGCCTTCGGCATCGACGGCAACACTTGCGGCGTCATCGTCTCCATCGATGAGCAGTCGCCCAACATCGGCCAGGGCGTGGACAGCGCCTTCGAGGTCCGTACCGGGGCCGGTGGCGAGGACGTCTTCAACGCCCAAGGCGCCGGCGACCAGGGGATGATGTTCGGGTACGCGTGTGACGAGACGCCCGACCTCATGCCTCTCCCGATCTGGCTGGCCCACCGCTTGGCCCAGCGCCTGGCTCAGGTGCGGCGGGTGGGGGTGCTGCCCTACCTCCGCCCGGACGGTAAGACGCAAGTGAGCGTGACATACGAGGATGGGCGTCCCGTGGCCCTCGAGACGGTGCTCATCTCGACGCAGCACGACCCCGGTGTCGACCTCGAGACGCTGCTCCTGCCCGACCTGCGCGACAACGTGGTGACACCGCTGCTGCCTCCACAGCTGGACACGAGCGGTATGCGTCTGCTGGCCAACCCCACCGGTGTCTTCGAGCTCGGGGGCCCGCACGCCGACACCGGGTTGACCGGTCGGAAGATCATCGTCGACACCTATGGGGGCATGGCCCGCCACGGTGGGGGGGCCTTCTCGGGCAAGGACCCGTCCAAGGTGGACCGCTCGGCGGCCTACGCAGCGCGCTGGGTGGCCAAGAACGTCGTGGCCTCCGGCGCCGCTGCCCGTTGCGAGGTCCAGGTGGCCTATGCCATCGGCGTGGCTCGTCCCGTTTCGCTCCTCGTCGACACCTTCGGCACCGAGCGCTGTGATCCGGACGCCATCGGCAGCGTGGTGAGCGAGCTCTTCGACCTGCGGCCGGCCGCCATTGTTCGGGACCTCGACCTCAAACGCCCGATTTACAAGAAGACGGCCGCCTACGGGCACTTCGGACGCTCCGAGAAGGAATTCACCTGGGAGGACACGTCTCGGGCGGACGACATCAAGCAGGCACTCGGGCTCTGACCGACGCGGGCGATCCGGCGGGCGGACGAGGGACGGACTCACCGGGGGAGGAGGGCGCCGATGCCATTCCCGGCCAGGAAGGCGCGTCGAGGACGGCGTCGCCCGAGCGGCTGGTCCGGGTGGTGCCCGACGTGCCGGCCGTCCGGCGCACCTTCGACTACAAGGTGCCGGCCTCACTGTCCGACCTCATCACCACCGGCAGCCGCGTCCGCGTCGAGCTGCACGGTCGGCGGGTCGGGGGGTGGGTGACAGAGGACGGCGTCGCGCCCACTCCCGGGGTCGTGGTCAAGCCGCTCGCCCTCTCGAGTGGCCTGGGGCCGCCGCCGTCGGTGGTGCGGCTGGCCGAATGGGCCGCCTGGCGCTGGGCCGGGCCGGTCTCCTCCTTTCTGGGCACGGCCTCGCCCGAGCGGGTGGTCCGCTCCTTGCCATCACCGGCCCGGACGTCGGTGGCGCCTCCCTCTCCGGGGGGCGGTGCCGTCGATCTCGTCGACACCGCCCTGGCATCCGGGTCGCCGGCGGTGATGCGACTGCCTCCCGCGCTCGACGCCGTGCTCCTGGTCGAGGACATCGTCCACCGGACCGGTCCGGACGGGGTGGTCGTCCTCGCTCCGTCCCACCGGCGGGCGGCGGCCATCGAGGCGCGCCTGCGGGGTCGGGGCGTGCCGGTGGCGCTGCTGCCCGACGGGTGGGAGCGCTCGGCCGCCGGTGGCTCGGTGTCGGTGGGCACGCGAGTGGCGGCCTGGGCGCCCGTCCCGAGGTTGCGGGCCGCCGTGGTCCTCGACGCCCACGACGAGGCGTACCGCGAGCAACGGGCACCGACCTGGTCGGCCATCGACGTGGTAGTCGAACGCGGCCGTCGCGATGGCGCCCCGGTGATGCTGGTGTCACCTTGCCCGACAGTGGTGCTCAGCGAGGGAGCTGCGGTCGTGGTGCCGCCCCGTCCGCTCGAGTGGCGCGGCTGGCCGCTGGTCGAGGTGGTCGACCGTCGCGAGGACGACCCCCGGACGGGACTCTTCTCCGAGCGGCTGGGGCGGGCTCTGCGCCACGTGCTCGACCGACCGGCCGGAGTCGCGGTCTGCATCCTCAACCGCGTCGGACGGATTCCGCTGCTGTCGTGCCCGCAGTGCGGGGCGCTCGCCCGCTGCGCCCGCTGTGGTGCGGCCGTCTCCCTGGTCCGGAGCGAGGTCACGGCGGACGACGGTGACGCCGGTGCCGCCGGCCCGTTCGAGGCGCTCGTCTGCCGTCGATGCGGGGAGGGTCGGCCGGTGCAGTGTGCCGTGTGTGACAACACACGGCTGCGAGCCCTGCGGATGGGGGTGACCCGGGCCACCGAGGAGCTCTCGGCCCTCATGGGTGTGGCCGCGGTCGAGCTCACCGCCGACCACGACGACGGGGCCGCGGCCGGTGCCCGCCTGGTGGTCGGAACCGAGGCCGCCCTCCACCGGCTTCCGGCGGCCGAGCTCGTGGCCATCCTCGACTTCGACCAGCACCTGCTCGCCCCGCGCTTTGTCGCTGCCGAAGAGGCGTTGGCCTTGTTGGCACGGGCCGCCCGCCTGCTCGGCAGCCGTGACCGTGGCGGCCGGTTGCTCGTCCAGACTCGGCTTCCCGACCACGACGCGGTCCGGGCCGCGGCCCGGGCCGATCCCGCTCTACTAGCCGATTCGGAGCGTGAGCTCCGTGCCGCCCTCGGGCTGCCGCCCTTCGGCGCTCTGGCCCTACTCAGTGGAGCGGGCGCGGGCGTGATGGCCGGGTGGCTGTCGGATCGCGCAAGTGTGACGTGCTCGACTGCTGGGCCCGATCGCTGGTTGGTGCGGGCAGAGGACCATGTCGTCCTCTCCGACGCGCTGGTTGAGGCCCCGCGCCCGGCCGAGCGGGTGCGGGTAGAGGTAGATCCCGTCAGCGTCTGATGGCGGACCGTGGGGCCGGGGGGTGAGTCGCCGGCCGTGCGGCGCAGCTGTGAGCTCTGGCGTCCCCTGTCGGGACCAGCCCGTAGAATGAGCCCGTGTCCTACTCCGTGCGCGTCTACGGCGATCCAGCCCTCCGCCAGGTGGCTCGGGACGTCGAGGACATCGACGAAGCGCTGGTGCAGCTGGTCGAGGACATGGTCGAGACGATGTACGACTCGGTCGGAGCTGGCCTCGCGGCCACGCAGGTCGGTGTCCAGCGCCGCCTCTTCGTCTACGACGTGGGGGAGGGCCCGCAGGCGGTGATCAACCCCGTCATCGAGGAGACCGACGGCGAGTGGTACTACGACGAGGGATGCCTCTCTATACCCGGCCTGCGCCTCGGCATTGTCCGCCCCAACCGAGTGCACCTCCGCGGGCTCGACGAGCACGGGGAGGCCCTCGACATCGAGGGCCGACGAGTTTCTCGGCCGGGTGTTCCAGCACGAGGTCGACCACCTCGACGGCGTGCTCATGCTCGAGCGGCTCGACGAGGACATGCGCAAGCAGGCCTTGCGGGTGCTCCGAGACCGCGAGCTCGGGTTCGACACCTCGGCCCTAGAGGAGAGGCTTGTGCGTCCGGAGGATTGGGAGAGCGCCCGCCCGGTCTGATCGGCGGCCAGTGAGCAGGCCTCACTACCGTGGCATGGCCTGGGTGGCCCGGTAGGGTCGGCGGCCCATGGCCCGGATCGTCTACCTCGGCACACCCGAGGTCGCCGTTCTCCCGTTGCAGGAGCTGGTGGCCGCCGGTCACGACGTCGCTCTGGTTGTGACTCGCGCCGACAAGCGACGGTCGCGTCGAGGGGAGCCCGAGCCCAGTCCGGTCAAGGTCGCAGCCGCCGAGTTGGGCCTCACCGTCACCCACTCGCTCGACGACATCGCCGGCGTTGGTGCCGAGCTCGGCGTGGTGGTGGCCTTCGGCCGGATCGTGCCCGAGGCCGTCCTCGACCGGCTGCCCATGGTCAACGTGCATTTCTCGATGCTGCCCAGATGGCGCGGCGCCGCCCCGGTGGAGTGGGCGATCCTCGAGGGAGATGCCGAGACGGGCGTGTGCCTCATGGCTGTGGAGGCGGGCCTCGACACCGGTCCGGTCTACGCCTGTGAGCCGACCGCGATCGGCGAGGACGAGTCGGCCGACCATCTGCGCCACCGTCTCGTGGACATCGGCTGTGACCTCCTGCGGCGGTACCTGACCGAGGGACTGGCCAGTCTGCCCAGGCCGCGGGACCAGGTGGGGACACCCTCCTACGCGGAGAAGATCGTGCCGGCTCAGCTCGAGCTCCATTGGGACCAGCCGGCCGTGCGTCTCCGCCGGGTGGTGCGCCTGGGCCGGGCTTGGACGACCTTCCGTGGCCACCGCCTGCGGGTCCTCGAGGCCCAGGCCGCCTCCGGAGAGGTCGGCCCGCCCTCGGAGCCGGGCACCCTCGACAGCGACACGGCTACCGTGCTCGCCGGTTCCGGGACCCGCCTGCAGCTCGTGACCGTGCAACCCGAGGGACGGCGCCCGATGTCGGCCACCGAGTGGATCCGCGGGGCGAGGCCGGCCTCGGGAGAGCGACTTGGGATGTAACCCGGAGCCGGCCGTCCGGAGCCGGCTGTCCGGAGCCGGCTGATCAGTCGGGGACGGGCGGAGCCGCGCTCAACAAGACGTCGACGGCGTCGTGTATCGAGCCGGCCTGATGGTCCGGTCGGAAATCGTCAATGTCCCAGTCGCGGTGGCGGTGCATCCACACCGTTCGCATGCCCAGTCGCTGGGCCCCAGCCATGTCGTGTTCCGGCGAGTCGCCGATCATCCAGATGGTGCTCAGGGCGCCACCATCGGCACCACAGGCGGCGACGGCCTGTTCGAAGATCTGGGGGTCGGGCTTCCAGGACCCGAGCTCGGCCGACACGCAGCACGCATCCACCAGGTCCAGAAGACCGGCCTGGGCCACCTTGGCCCGCTGGGTGGTGGGCCCGTTGGTCACGATGGCGATGCGCCACCCGTGGGCTCGGAGTCGTGCCAACGCCGCGTGGACGTCTGGATCGGGCTCGAAGAAGAGGGGGTACTCGCGCAGGTAGCCCGAGACCAGCGTGTCGAGACCGTCGCTGAGTCCCCGCCGCGCCCGAAGCTTGGCGAAGAGCTCGTCCCGTGGCGCGTTCCCGTCGAGGTCGGCCGCCACCAACCATTCGACGTCGTCAGATTCAAGGCCTCTCGTCTCGACGAACCATTCTGCCCATTGCTGGAACGCCGCTTGGCGATCGACCAATGTGTTGTCGAGGTCGAACAAAGCGATCTGGCTCACGTCGGGCGACCGTACTCGGAGGTGGGCACACGAGCGCCAATGACCAGCCTGGCGGGCGTGCGCCGGTAGTCTCCTTCCGATGGCGAGCGCCTCGTCCCACCGCTCCCACCGCCAGCTCCGGGTGGCGCCGTCCATCCTTTCGGCCGATTTCGGCGCGCTGTCTGACGCGGTCAGCGGCGTCAAAGCCGCGACCGAGTGGCTCCACGTCGACGTCATGGACGGGCACTTCGTCCCCAACCTGACCATCGGGCCCCCGGTCGTGTCGTCGCTCCGGGCCCACACCGACCTCTTCTTCGACACCCACCTCATGATCACCGACCCGGCCCGGTACCTCGAGTCGTTCCGCGACGCCGGGTCCGGCGGCTGTACGGTCCACGTAGAGGTAGGTGAGACCGAGGCGTTGGTCCGCCAGATGCGCGACCTGGGCCTGCGGGCGGGACTGGCCGCCAACCCCGACACGCCCTTCGACGCCCTCGAGCCGTATCTCGAACTGGTCGACCTGGTGCTGTGCATGACCGTCTTCCCCGGGTTCGGTGGACAATCGTTCATCGGCGAAGTCATGCCCAAGGTGCGCAAGGTCCGCGAGGCTGTCGATGCCGCCGGCCTGGCCGTCGACGTGGAGGTCGACGGAGGCATCGACGAGCACACGGTGGTCGATGCCGCTCGCTCGGGAGCCAACGTGTTCGTCGCCGGGTCCGCCGTCTTCGGGCACCCGCATCCGCTGCAGGCCGCCGAGGACATCCTGCGCGCCGCCCGTGAGGCCGTCGCAGGCGCCTAGCCGTGCCCAACGACGAGGAGTGGATGCAACTCGCCACAGAGGCGGCGGCGCGGGTCGAGGGACGTACGTCACCCAACCCCTGGGTGGGCGCCGTCGTCGTCGGTCCGGACGAGGGGGACGCGCCATCGCATTTCGTGGGGGCCACCGCGCCCGTCGGCGGCCCCCATGCCGAGGTCACGGCGCTGTCCCTGGCCGGTGACCGGGCCCGGGGCGGCACTCTGTACGTGACCCTCGAGCCGTGCGCCCATCACGGCCGAACACCACCGTGTGTGGGTGCCGTCGTCGAGTCCGGCATTCGTCGGGTCGTGGTGGGCGTCACCGACCCCGACCCGCGTGTCGACGGCGCCGGGGTCGACGAGCTGCGGTCAGCCGGCATCACGGTCGACGTCGGCGTGGGGGAGCCGGCCATTCTGGATCAGCTGGCCCCCTACCTGAAGCAGCGGCGCACGGGACTGCCGTGGGTCACGCTCAAGCTGGCCGCCACCCTCGACGGGCGGATCGCCGCCGCCGACGGGTCGAGCCGGTGGATCACCGGCGAGGACGCCCGTCGCGACGCCCACCGGCTGCGGGCCCGAGTCGACGCCGTCCTGGTCGGGGCAGGCACGGTGCGATCCGATGACCCGCAGCTCACGGTCCGGTTGCCGAGCGATGACCCCTTCTTCCGGGGACCGGACGAGCAGCCCCTCCGCGTGGTGCTCGGTCACCTGCCCGATCACGCGGCCGCCGCACCCGCGCTCGAGCTCGACGGGTCCCTGACCGAAGTGCTCGAGGAACTGGCCCGCCGCGACGTCATCCAGGTGCTCGTCGAGGGCGGGGCCGGGGTGGCCCACGACTTCCATTGGGCCGGCCTTGTCGACCAGTACGTGGTCTATCTGGCCGCCGCCCTGGCCGGTGGCGACGACGCCCGACCCATGTTCGCCGGTGCGGGCGCGCCAACAGTGGCCGACCTGTGGAGGGGTCGTCTGCACTCGGTGACTAGCCTGGGCAGTGACATCCGGGTGGACCTCCGACCAGCCGGTTGAACGCTGGCGGGCGCCGGAGACGTGCCTCGAGGAGAAATGGCTCAGGGACGGGCGCCGGGCCGCCGACACTAAGGAGAGCCGGAGCGGTTGCCTGGTCTCGGGCGGCCGTCGAAAGGAAGACAACGGGCTGATGCCCTTTTCAGCAGTCGAGGATGCGATCGAGGCCATTGGTCGCGGCGAGATCGTGGTGGTCGTCGACGACGAAGACCGCGAGAACGAAGGCGACCTGATCATGGCGGCCGAGGCGGTCACGCCCGAGAAGATCGCGTTCTTCCTGGCCCACACCTCCGGGCTCATCTGCGTCCCACTCACCCCTGAACGAGTCGAGCACCTCGACCTGCCTCTCATGGTCACGACGAACACCGAGGGCCAGCGCACGGCCTTCACCGTGAGCGTCGACGCCCGCCACGGTACGTCCACCGGCATCTCGGCCGCGGACCGGTCGGCCACCATCAAGGCGCTGGTCGACCCGCACACCCGGCCGAGCGACCTCAACCGCCCGGGTCACATCTTCCCGTTGCGCTACCGGCCTGGCGGTGTGCTGAAGCGTGCCGGCCACACCGAGGCCGCCGTCGACCTGGCCCGAGCCGCCGGCATGGCGCCCGCCGGCGTGCTCTGCGAGGTGGTGAGCGAGGACAAGACGGGGATGGCCCGCCTCGACGAGCTCGAGCCCTTTGCCGAGAGCCACGGGATCCACCTCATCACCATCGCCGACCTCATTCGTTATCGCCGCCGCAAGGACAAGCTGGTCCGGCGCCTCACCGACGCCCGCATCCCGACCGACTACGGCGAGTTCACCGTCTACGCCTACGAGTCGGTGCTGGACGGCGAGCACCATGTGGCCATGGTCAAAGGGGACGTGGCCGGCAAGCCCAACGTGCTGGTACGGGTGCACAGCGAGTGCTTGACCGGCGACGTCTTCGGTTCCTTGCGATGCGACTGCGGCCCGCAGCTGCACCGAGCCATGTCCATGATCGAGGAGGCCGGGAGCGGGGTCATCGTCTACCTGCGCGGCCACGAAGGACGGGGCATCGGCCTCGCCCACAAGCTGCGCGCCTACAACCTTCAGGAGGAGGGCCTCGACACGGTCGACGCCAACCTCGAGCTGGGGTTGCCGGCCGACTCGCGGGAGTACGGCATCGGCGCCCAGATCCTGGTGGACCTCGGGGTGACCACCATGCGGCTCATGACCAACAACCCGACCAAGTATGGCGGGCTCGAGGGATTCGGTCTCGATATCGTCGAGCGCGTGAACATCCAGCCGTCGCCCACTCCGGAGAACATCGAGTATCTCCGGACCAAGCGCGAACGGATGGGACACCTGCTCGAGGGTCTCGATGACGTCCTCTGAGGGGACCCGGCTCAGCCAAGCGGCCAAGGAGCGGATCGCCTTCCGAGTCGGCACCGTGCTCGATGCCGCCCGGGCCAGGGAAGGCGACGGCGAGGGCGACCGCCGGCATCGCCGGGCTGGCCTCCGAGTGGCCTTTGCCTGCGCCGAGTTCAACGGGGGCATCACCGAGCGGTTGCTCGAGGGGGCACTCGACGCTCTCGAGGAGGCCGGTGGGGACCCGAAGGCGGCGACGGTGGCGTGGGCGCCGGGCGCTTTTGAGCTGCCGCTCGTGGCCCAACGCCTGGCCACGTCGGGCTCGTTCGATGCCGTGGTCTGCCTGGGGGCCGTCATCCGGGGGGAGACCGGTCACTATGACTTCGTGGCCGGGCAATGTGCCGCAGGCATCCAGCGAGTGCAACTCGACACCGGCGTACCGGTGGCGTTCGGCGTACTGACCACCGATACCGTCGAGCAGGCCCTGGCTCGCTCCGGGGCGGACGACGAGAACAAGGGCCGCGAGGCACTGGGGACCGTCCTGGACACGGCCACGGTGCTCGCCGCCGTTCCCAACGAGTCGGCGGCCAGCGTGGGCTTCGCCGGAGGCCGCCGCTGATGCTGCAGCTCGTCCTCCCCAAGGGCTCACTCGAGCGGGCCACCCTCGACCTGTTCGCAGCGGCCGACCTCGCCGTCGTACGGTCATCGGAGGTCGACTACCGGGCCACGATCGACGATCCACGCATCACCGAGGTGCGGATACTGCGACCGCAGGAGATCCCCGTCTTCGTGGCCGACGGTACGTTCGACCTCGGCATCACCGGCCGGGACTGGGTCGAGGAACGTGGCCGCGACGTGGTCTCACTCGGTCCATTGCGCTATTCGAAGGCGACGGCCAATCCCATCAGCGTGGTGTTGGCCGTGCCCCGGGACGCCCCGGTGTCGTCGGTGGACGAGCTGGCTGCCGCGGCCGGGCCGTCGGGTGTCCTTCGGGTCTCGACCGAGTACCCCGAGCTGACCCGTCGCTTTCTCGACGACCACCACGTGAAGGCAGAGGTGAGCCTGTCCTACGGGGCCACGGAGGCCAAGGTCCCCGACATCGCCGACTGCGTGGTGGAGATCACCGAGACGGGCCGGGCGCTGCGGGCCGCCGGGCTCAAGGTCATCGAAACCCTGCTCGTGTCCCACACGGAGCTGATCGCCAACCGCGGGTCGGCCGAGGACCCGACCAAGCGCCACGCCATGGAGCAGCTGCGCACGTTGCTGGTGGGGGTGCTCGAAGCCCGAGAGGACGTCCTCGTCAAGCTCAACGTGGCCGCCGACGCCCTCGACGCCGTCATCGAGGTGTTGCCGTCACTGCGGGCACCGACGGTGTCGGAACTGTTCGGAGGCGGGGGGTTCGCGGTCGAGGCGGTGGTGTCGAAGTCGAAGATCAACGTGCTCATCCCCGCACTGAAGGACCGGGGGGCTACGGACATCATCGAGCTGGCGCTGTCCAAGATCGTGCACTGAGGCGACGGTCGGAGCCACGTGTCGATGACCGGCGCGACGCCGATCGAGCCACTCCCGGTGGGCGGCCCACCCCTGGTCGGTGAGGTGGTGGACTTCGACGAGGACCGAGGGATCGGGCTCGTCCAGGAGGGGGACCGGGTGTTGCCCTTCCACTGCACGGCCATCACGGATGGTTCCCGCCGCATCGAGGTCGGCACGGTGGTGGCCCTGCGATTGGGCGCCGGACACCTCGGTCAGACCGAGGCGCGCGCCGTTCGGCCGCTTCCCGGAGTAGCCGGACACGGGACACGGGCGCGTCCCGGAGAGGTCCGGGTGTCCGATCAGGTGGTGTCGGGACTGGCGCTCGGCCCGGTGCCTCGGCCCCCACGCTCGCCCTCTTCGGTCGACGACACCCCCCCGTCGGGCAACCCATCTGTCGGCGGACGGGCACCCAATGGGGACGACCCCGGAGGCTCGCGGCCGGCAGGCTCGCGGCCGGCAGGCTCGTCGCCGGCAGGCTCGCCCCCGGGATCGGGCTGAGGGGAGCCTTCCGAATCCGAGGCGGGTTCCTCGACCTCGCCCTCGCTCTCGTAGGGATTGCCCAGGATGTTGCGAGCCAGGTCGACCACCACGGCGCTGTCGGCGTCCTCCTCGGTGACGATGCCGAGCAGGGGCGCGGCCAGGAGCCCGGTGACGATGCCGGTCTCCGCCAGGGCCTCGGCCTGGACGACGCTCCACTCCCAGAACTGGGAGACCGCGTCCGAACTACCCGCCTTTTTCGAGGGAACCCGCAGCCAGCAGTTGACCGTGGCGTGGGCGATACCCGTGGCTGCCGGGAACAGCCAGATCAGCCGGTAGTTGCCGGTCGCATCGATGACGCCGGCGGCCACATAGGCGAGGGCCACGCTGCAGAGGTTGAACGGAGAAAGGAGTATGCCCAGCCGCTCGCCGAGCCCGCCTCCCCGCGGGAGCAACTGCAGGAGCATGGGAGCGAGAGCGATGAGATAGGCGCCGACCAACGGCGCGCCGATGAGGCTCAGGACCACGGCCTGCCAGATGTGGGTGTCGAAGTACTGGACCCCGAGGAGCACAGCGCCGGCCAGTGGCGCCCCGACGGCCAGCTGCTTGGGAGTGAGCAGGCGGCTCAGGGGCACGCCGAGGGCGATGCCGATGAAGAAGGCCGGGAGCCCGGTGGCCAGCCCGGCGATGGTCTGGGCGCTGGCGCCGGCGTGGACGACGCGTTGGAAGAAGAGGATGGCGACATAGGCCGTCGACCCGACCCCCGACCAGAACAGGAGAGAACCAGTGATCAGGACCTTGGCGTTGGGCACGGCCAGGATCTCGCGAAGCTGCTCGCGGAGCGGTCGGGCCCGGTCGGAGCGATCCGACGCCGCCCCGACGACGGCAGCCGGCGCCTCCCGGACGAGCACGATGACGACGAGCCCGACCACGACCATGATCACAGCGGCCACCTGGAACGGGAGGTTCCAGGTGGCCGGGTCGCTCTGCTTCCAGGTAGCGATGACCGTTCCTTTGATGGTGAGGCTGGCCAGTGTGCCGAGGACGGTTGTGAGCAAGAGCGCCTTGATCCAGCGGCTGCGCCCGAAGACCTCGGGCACCACGGTCACGTTGGTCAGAGTGAAGACGGACGCCGCCTGTCCGGCGATCACGATGAAGAGGACGAGTTGCCAATAGCCGTGCACCACGGTGAACATCCAGGTGGCCGCGCCGAGCACGATGAGGCTGCCGCCCATGTAGGGCGTGCGACGCCCGATGTGGCTCCGGGTTCGATCGCTCAGCCGTCCGGCGATGGGGAAGGTGAGCCAGCTCACCAGCCGATCGGCGGTGAGGGCGAAGGTCACGGCCAGCGCGCTCGACGCCCGTTGCTGCACGTACAGCGTGATGAGGACACCAGAGACGGCGAGGTTGGCCCGGGGGCCCACCAGGCCGATGGAGAGCCCGATGAAGCTGCGAACTCGGGACGAGTCGATGCGACCGGAGCCGGAGCGACGGGCGGCAGTGCCGTCGGGCGAGGGGCCGTTCGCCGACGTTGCCGGCTCCCCCTCGCCCGGAGGGGTGAGTGACGGCTGCCCGTCGTCGGTCACCCGTCGGTGGTCTGTTCGGTGGTCTGTTCGGTGGCCTGCGCGTCGGTCGGGGTTGCGCCGCCGGCGGCATCGGCCTCGGCCTCGGCCTCGGCCCGGCTTCCGGACCCGCTGTCGCCATTGGTGCCGACCGCGGAGGCGGCCGCCTCGCCGGTCTGTTGGGCCCCGTCGATCTGCACGTAGGCCATGCGCAGCTGGGCGAGCCCGTCCCTGAGGCTCGACTCTGCTTCACCCAACCGTCCGGTGAGACCGTCGACCAAGACACCCAGTGCGTCAATGGCCAGACGGGCCTGGGGGAGGAGCGGTGGCTGTTGGGAGAGGTACACGGCGGCGAGCTCGAAGAGCCCGTAGCAGTGGTTGGCCACCACGATCTCGACGGGAGCGTTGATCAGCTCGGCCCGCATGGCCTCGACCTGCGCCGCCACCTCCTCGTCGGTGGCTGGCGGCTCCGAGTCGGGCGGCGGAGGGTCGGTGGAACGGCCGACTGGGCGCTCCCCTTCGGGTGTCCACAGCGAGCTCACGACTGGTAGCCTACGATCAACAAGCAGTAGAGGAAGCGGGGTTCGCCGACGCGACCCCCACCCGGCCACCGCCACAGCGAGTGACGCCGGGTCGATGACCGGTGTGGTGCCATCGAGTGGCGGACTGCCGGAGCGACCCGCTTCCTCAGTTTGTTCGGTCGCGGGAGGTCCGCGACCCGAAGAAGAGGGAGTGAAGTCGCATAGCCGCCACCGTCACCGCTGAGCCCCGTATCAACGATCGCATCCGTGCCCGAGAGGTGCGTCTGGTCGATCCCGACGGCGAGCAGCTCGGCATCAAGGCCCTCCCCGAAGCGTTGGCCATAGCCCGGCAGTTGGATCTCGATCTGGTCGAGGTCGCACCCGGCGCTTCACCTCCCGTCTGTCGGATCATGGACTATGGGAAGTTCAAGTTCGATGCGGCTCAGCGGGCCAAGGAGTCGAGACGCAAGACCGTTCACGTTGGGATGAAGGAGATGAAGTACCGGCCCAAGATCGGGCCGGGGGACTTCGAGACCAAGACCCGACAGGTGGCCAAGTTCCTCGAGGAGGGCCACAAGGTCAAGATCACGATCATGTTCCGGGGCCGAGAGGTGTTCCATCCGGAGCTGGGCAAGCGGATCCTCGACCGCATCGCCGACGAGATGGAGGGCCTGGGAAAGCCCGAGGCGGTTCCTCGGCTCGACGGGCGCAACATGGTGATGGTGCTGGCCCCGGACAAGCGAGCGAAGCAAGCCGCCGCCTCTCGGGGGACGGCACACCACGGGACGGATGCCAACGGCGCCGAGCCGCCGACCAGTCCGAAGGGACCGGCGGAGGCCGAGGTGGCCACTGCTCCTCCGGTAGGAACGACGCCGGGACCGGCGACAGAAGGAGCGTGACATCGGAATGCCCAAGATGAAGACCGACAAAGGGGCGGCAAAGCGAGTGAAGCGGACGGCAACGGGCCGCCTTCGTCGTCGTCAGGCGTTCACCAATCACCTGCTCGAGCACAAGTCACCGAAGCGGAAGCGTCGGCTGGCCCGTGAGCGGGACTTCGCTTCCGGCGACGAGCGCCAGGTGAAGCGGATGCTCGCCCGCTAGCCAAGCGAGGGCTTCCACCCCGAGGGCCGACTTCCCGCCCGGGCCGCCGCCCGAGACGGCAGCGCCGCCGGGTCCCTTTGACCGCAGACGACAATTGCCTGCGGTTCACGAGCAATCACCGCGTTGCCCCGTTCGTCCACCCGTTCGTCCACCGTTCACACGAAAAGGAGCACCTCATGGCCCGAGTCAAAGGCGCTGTCCACGCGAAGAAGCACCACCGCGCCGTTCTCGAGCAGGCCCAGGGCTACTACGGCAACAAGAGCCGCTCGTTCCGGGCGGCCAACGAGCAGCTCATGCACTCGGGTCAGTACGCCTACCGCGACCGCCGGGCCCGTAAAGGCGACTTCCGGCAGCTGTGGATCCAGCGCATCAACGCCGCTGCCCGACTCAACGGGACGAGCTACAGCCGGTTCATCGCCGGGCTGCACCGGGCCGAGGTCGAGGTCGACCGCAAGGTGCTCGCCGACCTGGCCGTGACCGAGCCGGAGGCATTCTCCTCGCTGGTGCAAGTGGCCAACGACGCGCTGGCCGCGCCGCGGGCGCAGCAGAGGGACGCTTCCTGACCCAGACCGGCCTCTCGTTCACTCACCACCGCGTCAAGCGGCTGCGCGGGCTACTGCGCAAGCCGAGCCTGCGGCGGGCCGAGGGCGTCGTGGTGGTGGAGGGCGCCGAGCTCCTGGCCACCGCTCTGGCCGCCGGGGCCCGGGTGGAATCGGTCTACGTGGCCCCCGAGGGCCGGGCCGGTGGTGGTCCCGTCGAGGTGGCTCTCACCGAGGGCGCCCGGGTTTTCGACCTGGCTCCCGGCGTGGTCGAGCGGGTGGCCGACACCGTGCATCCACAGCCAGTGATCTCCATCGTGGAATTTTCGGTGTCGGACATCGCTGAGCTGGGGGACGCCACCGCCCGCTCATTTGTCGTCGTGTGCGCCGAGGTGCGGGATCCGGGCAATGCCGGCACGGTCATCCGGACGGCCGACGCGGTAGGAGCCTCTGCCGTAGCCTTCGCCGAGAGCACGGTGGACCCCACCAACCCCAAGACGGTGCGGGCCTCGGCCGGCTCGATCTTCCACTTGCCCGTCCTCGAAGGCGGTCCGGTGGTCGAGTTGATCCGACGTCTACGGGAGGGCGGCTACACGACAGTTGGGACACTGGCTAGGGACGGTGGCGCCTACACGGACTTCGATTGGTGCCAACCGGTTGCCATCGTGCTTGGCAACGAGGCAGCCGGGTTGGCCGACGAGGTGGTCGCGACCCTCGATGCCACGGTGACCATCCCACTCGACGGCCAGGCGGAATCGCTCAACGTAAGCACGGCGGCCGCCGTGGTGTGCTTCGAGGCTCGCCGGCAACGGCTGGTCGCCGAAGGCGACCCTTCGGGGCCGAAGGGGCGTTCGGCAGGGCGCCCTACGATGCCCGGGATGGAGGCAGCGCCGGCGGAGGTAGAGCGAGTCGTAGGTCGGGCCGATGGCTGAGTCGGTCCCGGCCTCGGCTGCACGGGCCGGCTCGGAAGCAGGCGAAGGCGAAGGCGCAGACGCGGCCATCGACGGGGCCGACATCGACAGCCTGGTGGCGGAGGCAACTGTGGCCGTTGAGGGAGCGGCGTCGACCGACGAGATCCGAGAGCTGGCAGCCTCGCTGACCGGCAAGCAGTCGCCGCTGGTTCGGATCCGGGCAGGTCTCGGTGCTCTCGAACCCGAGTCCCGGGCCAGTCTCGGACGCCAGGTGCATGCGGCCCTCACGACGCTCGAGCGCCTCCTCGAGCGCCGTCGCAACGAGATCGCGACCGTTGAGCGCGCTCGACAGATCGAGCTCGACCGCCTCGACTTGACTGAGCTCGTGCCGGCCGCCGTGCGCACACCGCCCTGGCGGGGCCATCTGCACCTCGTCACCCAGGCCCAGGCCGTGCTCGAGGATGTCTTCGTGGGCATGGGCTTCGAGGTGGCGGAGGGCCCCGAAGTCGAGACGGATTGGTACAACTTCGGCGCCCTCAACATCCCCCCGGCTCACCCGGCACGCAGCATGTGGGACAGCTTCTACCTCAAGGTGGGGGAGCCGGAGACGGTGCTGCTCCGCACCCACACCTCGCCGGTGCAGATTCACCTGATGGAGAAGGCGGTGGCCGAGGGGCTGTTGCCGATCCACGCGGTGATGCCAGGGCGCTGCTACCGACGGGATACGCCCGACGCCCGTCACCTTGCTGTCTTCCACCAGATCGAGGGCCTGATCGTCGACCGCGGCATCACCTTCGCCGACCTGGCCGGCACCATCGAGGTCTTCACCACTGCGTACTTTGGCCCTGACATTCACTCGCGATGGCGGCCGGGCTACTTCCCCTTCACCGAGCCCTCGGCCGAGTTCGATGTCACCTGCACGATCTGCAACGGCGAGGGATGCCGGACCTGCTCGCAGACCGGGTGGGTGGAGCTCGGCGGCTGCGGCATGGTCGACCCCGCCGTGTTCGCGGCGGTCGGCATCGACCCCGAGGAATGGACGGGGTTCGCCTTCGGGTTCGGCATTGACCGCCTTGCCGCCATGCGCCACCAGATCGCCGACCTGCGGTCGCTGACGGACTACGACATCCGCTTCCTACGCCAGTTCTAGGCGTAGCCGAGACGAGGACGACTGTGCGGGTTCCCCTTTCCTGGCTCCAAGACTTCGCTCCCTTCGAGAACGACGTGGCCGCGCTCGCCTCCACTCTTGATGATCTCGGCTTCGTGGTCGAGGGCATCGAGGCGGTGGGCGAGGGGCTGGAGGATGTCGTTGTCGCCCATGTCGAGGACATCCGGGCCATCGAAGGAGCAGACAGGATTCGGCTGGTCACCGTCGATGCTGGAGGTGGCCCGCTCGAGGTGGTGTGCGGGGCCTTCAACTTCTCGGTGGGTGACCTCGTGCCGCTGGCGCCGGTGGGTTCGGTCCTGCCGGGTGGGTTCACCATCGGCCGGCGCAAGCTCAAAGGGGTGACGTCGAACGGGATGCTCTGCTCGGGTTCCGAGCTCCGCATGTCCGACGATCACGACGGCATCCTTGTATTGGGATCATCGGCGGATGCCTCGGGCCCGACGCCGGGAACGCCACTCATGGAGGCGCTCGGCCTCCGGCGCGACGTGGTCTTCGACATTACCGTCGAGGTAAACCGCCCCGACGCCTCGAGCATCCGGGGCGTGGCTCGCGATCTGGCTGCCCGCCTCGAGTTGCCGTTCACCGACCAGCCGGGTCTGCCGGCCGTCGCCAGATCCGATGGCCGAACCGCGACGCCCGTGGACGGCCTACCGGTCGACGAGCTGGCCACCGTGCGAGTCGAGGATCCCGACCTCTGTCCGCGCTTCGTGGCCCGGGTGCTGACCGGCATATCCGTGTCGGCGTCGCCGGGCTGGATCGCCCACCGGTTGACGCTGGCCGGCATGCGCCCGATCAACAACGTGGTCGACGCGTCGAACTACGTGATGCTGGAGCAGGGCCAGCCCACCCACCCCTACGACCTCGACCGACTCGACGGTGCCGGGCTGATCGTGCGCCGGGCCGCTCCCGACGAGCGAATCACCACCCTGGACGGCATCGAGCGGGTCGTCGGCCGTCCCGCCTGGGGCCCCCGAGGCGATACCGGTGACTGCCTCATCTGCGATGCCCGTAGCCAACCGGTGGGCATCGCCGGGATCATGGGCGGGGCCTCCTCGGAGATCGCGCCGACCACGACCCGGGTGCTGCTCGAGGTGGCCTACTTCGCACCGATGGCCATCGCCCGCACGTCCAAGCGGCTCGGGTTGCGCACCGAAGCGTCGGCCCGCTTCGAACAGGGCTGTGACCCGGCCGCGCTCGAACGGGCGGCCGATCGGATCATCGAGCTCCTCGCGCTGAGCAACGGCACCGACCTCACGGTGTCCACCGGCACCATCGACGTCCGCGGTGACGTCCCTGGGCCGCGATCCCTCGAGGTCCGAGCGGCCCGGGTGAACGCGCTGCTCGGGACCGATCTCTCCGGATCGGAGATGGTCCGACTCCTGGACCCGATCGGAATCGAGGCCCGGGCGGCCGACAACGGGCCTGACGCGGTGCTGGCGCTCACGATCCCGACCTTCCGGCCGGACATCCGAGATGGGCTCGACGGCGAGGCCGACATTGCCGAGGACGTGGCCCGGATGTACGGCTATGCGCGCCTTCCCCGGCGGACGCCGGCGTGGTCGCAACCCGGCCGGTTGACCGACGCCCAGCGTGACCGCCGGGAGATGAAGGAGGTGCTGGCCGGCTTGGGGCTGACGGAGGTGTGGACCCCACCCTTCCTCTCGGAGGCCGACCAGCAAGCTGCCGCAGTCGGCCCCCCCTATGTCGAGGTGGACAACCCCCTGGCCGAGTCGGAGCGCTTCCTGCGAGCGTCGATGGTCCCGGGTCTCTTGCGGGCCCTGCGGTTCAACGCCGACCGGAGCAACACCGAGGTCTCGTTCTTCGAGGTGGGTGCCACCTTTCGTCCGGGGGACGGTAGTCCTGGCGGCGGCGGGCCGCCTGTGCGAGAGGTGCAGCGCTTGAGCGCGGTCTTCGCCCGAACGGACGAGGACGCAATGACGGCCACGACTGCCTGGCGTGTGCTTGCCGTCGCATTGCGGCTCACCGGTTGGTCTATCGACCAGCAGCTGCCGACCGCTCCCGACCCCGGCGTCCTGCACCCGACGCGCTCGGGGACGCTCCAAGTCATGAACGACGCCCGGGGTGGGTCCGCTCGGAAGACGCCCGTCGGAGTGGTGGGCGAGCTGCACCCGTCAGTGGTTGCAGCCTTCGGCCTGTCGAGCACGGACGGACAGACTCGCAGGGTGGGGTGGCTCGACCTTGACCTTGACCTCCTGCTCGACCGGGGCCGCGTGCCTCGTCGTTCGGAGGACGCCCGACCGGTTAGCCGGTACCCATCGGCCGACATGGATCTGGCTCTCGTCGTGGACGACAGTGTCCCGGCAGGTGATGTGGAGACGACCCTCAAGCGGGCCATCGGCCAGCCGTGCGAGTCCGTCGACCTCTTCGACGTGTACCGGGGACCGGCGATCGGAGACGGCCGACGCAGCCTGGCCTACCACCTCCGGTTCGCGGCGCTGGACCACACCCTGACCGACGAGGAGATGGCAGAAATCCGGGAGCGGTGCCTCGCCGCAGTCACTGCCGACCACGGCGCCGCCCTGCGTCAGTGACCGGCTGTGGCATCGGCCGGTGGGGCAAATCGGGTGCTATCGGCCGCTGAGGGTCCATCGCGAGGCAGCGGCTTTTCTTTTTTTTGAACATGTGCAATTTGTCAGGGAAACCTGACGGCTGTCAGCCTAACCTGACGGCTGTCAGTAAAGGCTGACGAATTCGGCTTTTTCAAAAACAGGACGCCAAAGCCCCCCGGTTGTGAAGTTGCAGCGTCGCGGAACCAAGCGACCGACTGGTTGTTGCATACTCATTCAGGAGTTCGCATATAGTTGCACGATGCGAGCGCCCATCAGAGCGGGGACGCCGATCCACGACGAGCCGGGCCCATGAAGGTCGGCGTCGTTGGCGCGTCCGGATACGCCGGCACCGAGTTGCTGCGGCTGTGCGCCTCGCATCCCGAGCTCGAGGTAGTGCTGGCCACAGCCGGCGGCCACGAGGGCCAGTCGGTCGGCACCCACACGCCGGCGCTCGCCGGCGCCTACCCACGGCTCGTCTACTCGGCGACTGGCGCCGCCGATCTCGACGGGCTCGACGTCGTCTTTCTGGCCTTACCCCACGGGCGTTCTCAGGCGCTCGTTCCCGAGCTGTTGGACAAGGCGAGGCTTGTCGTCGACCTGGCTGCTGACTTCCGCTTGCACGATCCCGGCCTCTATCCCGTGTGGTACGGCGAGGTACACCGAGCGCCGGAGCTGCTGTCCCGTGCCGTCTACGGATTGCCCGAGCTCCACCGCGACACCATCCGAGGGTCTCGGTTCATCGCCGTGCCCGGCTGCTACCCGACGGCTGCCACAATCGTGCTCGCCCCTTTGCTCGAGGCTGGGCTCATCGCACGACCGGGCCCGTCCGTCCCACCGCTCGTCATCGATGCGGCGAGCGGCGTGTCTGGTGCCGGCCGGGGGGCGAGTGAGCACCTTCAGTTCGGCTCCGTGCAAGAGGATTTCGTGGCCTACGGGCTCCTCGACCACCGACATACAGCGGAGATGGAACAGTCCTTGGGCGTCCCCGTCCTCTTCACTCCCCACCTCGCCCCCATGACTCGGGGCATCCTGGTAACTGCCTACGGGCGGACGGCAACCGGCGCGGTCACGACGCTCGAAGCGCTCGATGCCCTGCGGGCGCGCTACGACGACGAGCCCTTCGTGACGGTCGTCGAGGAGCCCCCCTCGACGAAGGCCACCCGTGGGTCCAATTCGGTGCACGTGTCGGCTCGTGCCGACGCTCGGACGGGCTGGCTCGTGGCCCTTGCCGCCCTTGACAACCTGGTCAAAGGAGCGGCCGGCCAGGCCGTGCAGTGTGTCAACATCGCGCTCGGGTGGCCGGAGGGGCTCGGGCTTCCCCAAGCTGGACTGTTCCCATGAGCATCACGACCCCTGCCGGGTTCGTCGCCGCCGGCCTGGCCGCCGGGGTAAAGGAGTCAGGTGACCTCGACCTGGCGCTCGTGGCGACGGCCGACGGCCGGGCCACCGCCGCGGCGGCCACGTTCACGTCCAACCTGGCAGCCGCAGCCCCGGTGCAGGTCAGCCGCGAGCACTTGGCGGCTACTGGCGGCCGCGCTGCCGCAGTGGTGGTCAACAGCGGCAATGCCAATGCGGCGACAGGTGCCCAAGGGTGCGCCGACGCCGAGCGGATGTGCGAGCTGACCGGAGCGGCATTGAACCTTCCCGCGGAGGAGGTCCTCGTCTGCTCGACCGGCCTCATCGGGATCCCGTTGCCCATGGCACCGATCCAGGCGGCCATACCCGGGCTGGTCGCCGCTCGCTCGGCCGACGCCTCGTCGGCCGAGGCCGCTGCCCGCGCCATCTTGACCACCGACACCCACGCCAAGCAGGTGCTGGTGGCCACCGCTGACTACACGGTGGCCGGCATGGCCAAGGGAGCGGCCATGCTGGCGCCGAACATGGCAACCATGCTGGCCTTCCTGACTACCGACGCCGAGGTCGAGCCGTCGGCTCTGGCCGACGTGCTGCGTATCGCCGTTCGCGATTCGTTCAACACCCTGACCGTGGACGGCTGCACGTCGACCAACGACACGGTCGTCCTCATGGCCTCTGGGCTGGCCGGGCCCACCGATCCCAACCTGCTCACCAACCTCGTGACTGAGGCCTGCGGCGACCTGGCCGCCCAAATGGCGGCCGATGCCGAGGGGGGCTCGAAGGTCGTCCGTGTTCGGGTCACGGGGGCGCGCTCCGACGGCGAAGCGGAGCGGGCGGCGCGGAAGGTAGCTGACTCCCTGCTCGTGAAGTGCTCGCTCAACGGCGAGGACCCGTACTGGGGACGCGTGGTGAGCGACCTGGGGTCGGCTGGCGTCGATTTCGAGCTCGACCGCCTGGCCCTCGACTACGGCGCGGTCACCGTCTGCGACGGGGGAGTCGCCACCGAGCACGATCGAGTGGCGTTGGCCCGCCATCTGGCCGGTGACCACCTCGAGATCCACTGCCGCCTCGGACTGGGTGACGGCGATGCCACCGTCACGGGCGTCGACCTCGGGCACGGCTACATCGACGAGAACCGAACCACCTCGTGACCTCCCGTGCCTTCGCCCTCGGGCCGCGCGAGAAGGCGGCCGTCCTCATCGAATCCCTCCCTTACATCAGGCGGTTCTGGGGCAAGGTCGTCGTGGTCAAATACGGCGGCAACGTCCTGCGCACCGACCCGACTGTGGGCCTGGACCAAGACGGTCGGGTAGGCGGCATGGTCGCCGACCCGCACAAGGGCACGAGCACGGGCACAGACACGGAGACGAGCACAGGCACACACGCAGACGCGGACACGGACACGGACACCGTCGACGATGCCGTCGCCCTTGCTTCCTTCGCCGAGGACGTGGTGCTCATGCGCTCGGTCGGGATGTTGCCCGTGGTGGTCCACGGTGGCGGCCCGCAGATCGGTGCCCTGATGGAGCGGGTGGGCAAGCAGGTCGAGTTCCGCGACGGCCTCCGGGTGACCGATGCCGAGACGATCGACCTGGTGCGAATGGTTTTGGTCGGTCAGGTCAACCGCAACATCGTGAGTGCCATCAATGTCCACGGCCCGCTGGCCGTGGGTCTGTCGGGCGAAGACGCCAGCCTCATCACCGCCACCTCCCGCGACGTCTCCCTGGGCTATGTGGGTGATGTCGAGAACGTGCACCCGGTCATCGTCCAGCAGCTCCTCGCCCAGGGGCTGATCCCGGTCGTGGCCACCATCGGCAGCGACAAGTCCGGGCAGGCGTTCAACATCAACGCCGACACGGCCGCCGGCGCCCTGGCCTCAGCCCTCGAGGCGGAAAAGCTCGTCTTCCTGACCGACGTGTCGGGACTCCGGACCGTGGCCGACGACCCGTCCACACTCGTGCCACGGGTCTCGGTCGACGAGGTCGAGCGGCTCATCGCCACGGGTGGAGCGACCGGGGGCATGATCCCGAAGCTCGAAGCCTGCGTCCGAGCGGTGCGGGCCGGCGTCGGCGGGGCCCACATCCTCGACGGCCGCGCCCTGCACGCGGTCCTGCTCGAGATCTTCACGGACGAAGGCATCGGCACGATGATCGGAATGGAGCGATGACGACACCAACACCCGCATCGGCGCCGGTCGTCGACCGCTCGGCGCTCATGCGAACCTACCCGGAGCCGCCGGTCACCTTCGTGCGGGGCGAGGGCAGCGTGCTCTTCGACACCGAGGGCCGCCGGTACCTCGACTTCCTCTCCGGGCTGGCCGTCACCGCGTTGGGCCATGCCCATCCGGTGGTGGCCGACGCCATTGCCGCCCAGGCCCGCACCCTCTCCCACGTCTCCAACTTGTTCGGCAACCTCCTCGCCCCCGAGGTGGCAGCCACTCTCGACCGGCTTATCGGTGGAGGTGAGCGGGCCGGTGGCCAGGTCTTCTTCGCCAATTCGGGTGCCGAGGCCAACGAGTGCGCCATCAAGCTGGCCCGCCGGTGGGCCGGCTCGGGTCGATTCGCGGTGGTGGCAACCCGGGACGCCTTCCACGGCCGGACCCTCGGCGCCCTCGCCGCCACTGGGCAGCCAGACAAGCAGGCGCCCTTCCTTCCCATGCCCGACGGCTTCGACCACGTGCCCTATGACGACCTTCCGGCGATGGAGGCGGCGTGCGATCCGGCCCGGGTGGCAGCCGTCCTCGTAGAGCCGATCATGGGCGAGGCCGGAGTGGTGGTGCCGTCTTCGGACTACCTGGGCGCCCTGCGCCAGCTCTGCAGCGACCGGGGCATCCTGCTCATGGTCGACGAGGTCCAGACGGGCCTGGGGCGAACCGGCCGATGGTTCGGCTTCCAGCACCTCGACGTCGAGCCGGACGTGGTGACCATGGCCAAGTCGCTGGGCAACGGGATGCCGGTCGGTGCGTGCTGGGCCCGCGGCGAGGTGGCTGCGGCTTTCGGGCCGGGGGACCACGGCAGCACCTTCGGAGGGCAGCCGCTGGCCATGGCCGCGGCCCTCGCCACCCTCGAGGTGCTCGAAGCCGAGGATGCTCCGCGCCGGGCGCATGAGGCCGGTGCCCGGCTGACTGAGGCCCTCGGGGAGATCCCGGGGGTCATCGCCGTGCGCGGGCGGGGGCTGTTGCTGGCGGCTGTCCTCGACCGCGACGTGGCGCCGTCGGTCGTCGAGGCCGCGCTCGACGCCGGTTTGATCATCAACGCGCCGCGGCCGGACGCGTTGCGCTTCGCGCCCCCGTTGCTCGTCACCGAGGCGGAGATCGACGGGGCCGCCGCCATCGTCGGCCAGGTCATGGCTGATCTCGCCGCAAAGACGGAGGCGCGGCGGTGACCGTGGCACCGGCCACGCGCCACCTGCTCGACGTGGACGACCTCGGGCCGGAGGGCATAGAGGAGGTGCTCATGCTGGCCGAGCTCGATCCGGTCGAACTGTCTTCGGTGCTCTCAGGCCGTGGGGTGGCCATGGTCTTCGAGAAGCCGTCGAACCGGACCCGCAACAGCACCGAGATGGCGGCCGTAGCACTCGGGGCCCATCCGGTGTACATCCAGGGGAGCGAGGTTGGGATCGACGTGCGGGAATCGGCCGCAGATGTCGCCCGGACGCTCGCCTGCTACCACGCGGTCATCTGCGCCCGGGTGATCGATCACGCCACCTTGGGCCGCATGGCCGCCGCCCTCGATGCCAGCAGCGTGGGCGTCCCGGTTGTGAACCTGCTCTCCGACCGGGCCCATCCGGTTCAGGCCCTGGCTGACCTTCTCACCCTCCGCCAGCTCTTCGGGCTCGGTTGGCGCGACCGCACGCTCGCGTTCGTGGGTGACGCCAACAACGTGTGGCGCTCCCTGGCTCTGGCTTGTGCCTTGGCCGGCATGGCGACCCGGTTGGCCACGCCGGTCGGATATGAGCCGGCTCCCGAGGATGTGGACCAGGTCTGTTCCGCCGGTGGCCGGCTGGAGGTCACCGACGACCCCCACAAGGCCGCCGCCGGGGCCGATGTGCTCTACACGGACGTCTGGACGTCGATGGGTCAGGAGGACGAGGCGGAGCGACGTCATCGTGACTTCGCTCGTTACGCCATCAACGACGATCTGGTTGCCCTGGCTGCTCCGGAGGCCGTCGTCCTGCACTGCCTGCCCGCCCACCGCGGCCTCGAGATCAGCGACGATGTGATCGACGGCCCGCACAGCCGGGTCTGGCAGCAGGCGGAGAACCGAATGCACGTCATGCGGGGCGTGCTCGCCTGGGCAACCGGGCATCGGTCGCCGGTGGCGAGCGACCACGACGGGTCGACACGATGACGACGAAGCACCAGCGGCAACACCGCATTACCCGGCTGCTCGAGACCAGTGCAGTGGCCAGCCAGGCCGAGCTCGTCGACATGCTCCGTGGGCAGGGCGTCGAGGCCACTCAGGCCACGGTGTCACGCGACCTGGAGGAGCTCGGCGCGGTCAAAGTCCGCCTCCCCGGGGGAGACCTGGCCTATGCGCTACCGGAACTCCCCTCGCAGCAGGTGGCGCCCGAGGACCACCTTCGTCGGGTCCTCGGCGACTGGGTGGTCGAGATGGACGTGTCGATCAATCTCATCGTGCTGCGCACCCCGCCGGGCTCGGCCCATGTCGTAGGCTCGGCCCTCGATCGGAGCGGATTCCCCGGTGTGATCGGGACCGTCGCCGGCGACGACACGGTGTTGGTGGTGGCGTCGGAAACAGCCGGCGGCGCGGCGGTGGCCGGCCGCCTGGCAAAGGTGGCCGGGCTCGATCCCGAGCCGACGAGGGCGTCCGTGGGACATGCCCGCCGGCCGGGTGGCCGGGTTGCCGCACCGGCCGCTTCTCCGTCAAAGGGACCCGTGCGCGCCGATGGGCAGGAAGGGTGACAGGAGGATCATGACCGAACGGGTTGTACTGGCCTACAGCGGCGGCCTGGACACGTCTGTTGCCGTGCGCTGGCTCATGGAGCAGCGCGGGGTCGAGGTCGTGGCCGTCTGTGTGGACGTCGGGCAGGGGTCGGGCAGTGGGGGTGAGGATTGGGACACCATCCGGGCCCGGGCCCTGGCTGCTGGCGCCGTCGAATCCGTCGTCGTCGACGCCCGGGGGGAGATGGCCGAGGAGTTCTGCGTGCCGGCCCTCCAAGCGAACGCTCGCTACGAGGGAACCTATCCGCTGGTCTCGGCCCTCTCTCGACCGGTCATCGTGCGCCATCTCGTCGACGTGGCCCGCCGGATGGGGGCGACGGCGGTTGCCCACGGCTGCACCGGCAAGGGCAACGACCAGGTCCGCTTCGAGGTGGGGACCAGATCCCTGGCGCCCGACCTCGAGGTGCTCGCCCCGGCACGGCACTGGGGCCTCAACCGGGAGGACTGCATCGAGTACGCAGCCAAATGGGACATTCCCCTTGGCGTGACCAAGGAAAAGCTGTACTCCATCGACGAGAACCTGTGGGGCCGGGCGATCGAGTGCGGGGTGATCGAGGATCCTTGGAACGCGCCGCCCGAGGACGTCTATGTGATGACCCGGCCGACTGCCACCGGCCCGCGTGAGATCGTGATCGGCTTCGAGTCGGGCGTCCCGGTCGCCATCGACGATCGGCGCCTCGAGCCGGAGCCACTGATCGGGGAGCTCAATCGAGTGGTCGGTTCCTACGGCTTGGGCCGGATCGACATGGTCGAGAACCGACGGGTGGGCATCAAGAGCCGCGAGACCTACGAGTGTCCGGCCGCCCTGGCACTGCTCATGGCCCACGCCGACCTCGAGAGCCTGACGCTCGAACGGGACCTGCACCACGAGAAGCTCCGGCTCGAGCCCCGCTGGGCCGAGCTCGTCTACGACGGCCTCTGGTTCTCTCCTCTCAAGCGGGCGCTCGACGCCTTCATCCTCGAGTCCCAGCGCCACGTGACCGGCGAGGTGCGTCTCCACCTCGAACCCGGACGGTGCTGGGTGGCCGGTCGGCGCAGCCCCGTGAGCCTCTACGACTACGGCCTGGCTACCTACGACGCGGCCGATCGGTTCCGCCACGAGGACTCCGAGGGCTTCGTCCGGCTGTGGGGTCTTGGGGTGGCGACATGGGCCGCCGTGCAGGGCGCCGAGGACGCAAAGAGCGGCGAGGGGAACCGGTGAGGAGACCTCGGACCGCCGCTGACGGAAACCGCGGGCCGTGGTCATGACACTCTGGCACGGGCGCTTTGGCGCCGACACGGCCGACGCCGTGATGGCCTATTCAGCGAGCCTGACCTTCGATCGGGCACTGGCGGCCGACGACCTGGCCGGTTCGCGGGCTCACGTCCGCGGCCTGCGTCACGCCGGTCTCGTGACCGAAGAAGAGGAGCACAATCTCCTCGGCGCTCTCGACCAAGTGGCCACCGAGCTCGAGGATGGCACGTTCCAGTTCGGTCCGGGGGACGAGGACATCCACACTGCCGTGGAGAGGCGAGTGACCGAGCTGGCGGGTGAGGCCGGAGCCAAGCTGCACACCGGTCGGAGCCGCAACGACCAGGTCGCCACCGACCTGCGGCTCTACACCAAGCGCGAATTGCGAGCCGTGGCCAGCGAGGTACTCGCCCTCGAAGAGGAGCTGCTCCGCCGGGCCAAGGAGGTCGGCGACACGTACCTTCCCGGCTACACGCACCTGCAGCGGGCCCAGCCTGTGCTCCTGGCCCACCATCTGCTGGCCCACGGTTGGGCTCTCTGCCGCGACGTCGACCGGTTGGTGGCGACCGTTGAGCGGGCCGACACCTCGCCGCTCGGTGCGGGCGCACTGGCTGGATCATCATTGTCACTCGATCCGGACGAGGCTGCCCACGAGCTCGGCTTCGCCCGACGTTTCGAGAACTCCCTCGACGCTGTTTCCGACCGTGACTTTGTCGCCGAAGCGCTCTTCGACCTGGCGCTGCTGGCCGTCCACCTCTCGCGTCTAGGAGAGGAGATCGTACTGTGGTCGAGCGACGAGTTCGGCTTCCTGGTCCTCGATGACGCCTTCGCCACCGGCAGCTCGATGCTGCCGCAGAAGAAGAACCCGGATGTGGCCGAGCTGATCCGGGGCAAGGCGGGACGACTGATCGGCAATCTGACCGGGTTGCTGGCCACGCTCAAGGGGCTCCCGCTGGCCTACAACCGCGACCTTCAGGAGGACAAGGAGCCGCTCTTCGACTCGCTGCGCCAGACTCGTCTCGGGCTCGTCGCCCTCACCGGGTTGGTGGCCACCGTGAGCTTCGACGCGGCCCGGATGCAAGCCGCCGCCGACGATGCCGCGCTGGCCGCCGTGGACCTGGCCGAGTGGCTCGTGGAGCAAGGCGTGGCCTTCCGGCCGGCACACCAGCTGGTGGCAGGGTTGGTGCACGAATCGATCGAGCGTCACGTGCCACTGGTCGAGCTCGTGGAGGCCCATCCATCGCTCGGAGCCGAAGCGGCCGCTCTGCTCGAGCCGGGAGTGGCTGTGACTCGACGCACCACCCCGGGCAGCGCCGGACCGCTGGCCGTGACCATTCAGCTCGAGCGGTTCGTGCACCGTATCGAGGCCGACCGCAACCGGATCGGCACTCCCAGCTGAGTTTCGGCTCCGGCTCGACCGGGGCCGGCCACCGACCCGAGCTCGGACCGGATCTGTTGTCCGACCAGGGCCGGCGTAACGCGTCAGTCCCTGGGGGGACAACACATCTGTGGTGGGGCATGGGAAGCTCGAACCGTGATCCTCCTGGTGATCATCGGCTTCCTGGGTGGGATCGTCACCGGCATCTCGCCCTGTGTGCTCCCCGTTCTGCCGGTCATCTTCGCCAGTGGGGCGGCGAGCGGGCTGCCGACCGACGAGGCCAGCGGGGCTGGCGCAGACGAGCCAACCGCTCCCAGCTCTGGTCCCGTGGTCGACCGCGAGGAGGTGCTCGTCGGGGCGACGCAGGGAATTGGGGCCACGGCATCGACCACCACCGCCCCGGCCATCGACGCGGAGAGTGGCTCAGGGCCCGCGGTACCCGACTCCGGCGACGGGTGGCACGGAGCGGGATCCGAGGCGGTGCCCTCGTCTCGGAGCCGAACCGACACCGAACGCCAACGCCGCCGGCGCCCAGTCGCCGTGGTCGGCGGCTTGGTTCTCAGCTTCGCCGTCGCCACGCTGATCGGGACGTGGTTGCTCAGCGCCCTCGGCCTGCCCCAGGATCTGCTGCGCTGGATTGGCATCGTCGTGCTCGGGATCGTGGGGCTCGGTCTGCTCATCCCTGCTGTCGGGAGCCTCCTCGAGTACCCGTTCGTGAAGCTCAGCCGTGGCCGGCCGTTGACCAATGGCGGCGGCTTCGTCCTCGGGGTGAGCCTCGGACTGGTGTTTGTCCCATGTGCCGGTCCCGTTCTGGCCGCCATCTCGGCGGTCGGTGCCACCCATCACATCGGTTGGTCGGCCGTCATCTTGACGGTGGCCTTTTCCTGCGGGGTCGCCGTCCCGTTGGTCATCTTCGCCATCCTCGGCCAACGGTTGGCCGAGCGCATCCCTGCATGGCGAACCCGGGCCGGCACCGTCCGCCGAGTGGTAGGTGCTCTTCTCCTCATCGCCGCCGTCGTGTTCGGGGCCACCGTCACTGACGGAGTGCAGCAGATCCCAGCGGGCTACGCCAACCGATTGCAGTCGGTGATCGAAGGCGGATCGAGCGCCAAGCGGGCTCTTGACGGCGTGACAGGGGAAAAGACCTCAGGCTCGCTCTCCAACTGCACAAATGACGCCAACGGCCCCGTCCTGCTGGAGTGCGGCGCGGCACCGACCATCCAAGGCATCAGTTCATGGCTCAACACTCCCGGTAACCGGCCCATCAGCCTGAGCAGCCTGCACGGGCATGTCGTGCTCGTTGACTTCTGGACGTACTCCTGCATCAACTGTCAGCGCACACTGCCTCATGTCGAGGCGTGGAACCGGACCTACTCCGGATCAGGGCTCACCGTCATCGGGATCCACACTCCCGAGTTCGCGTTCGAGCACGTACGGTCGAACGTGCGGGCGGCGGCGGCACAGCTTGGCGTGCACTATCCCATCGCCCTCGACAATAACTACGCCACTTGGGACGCCTACGAGAACAACTACTGGCCAGCCGAATATCTCATCGACGGCAAGGGCAACATCCGGCATGTCGACTACGGGGAAGGCGGCTACAGCCAGACCGAGACATTCATCCGCACGCTGCTCAAGGCAGCCAACCCGTCGGTCGTACTGCCGCCGCGGACCGACGTGCCCAACACCACTCCGACCGAGGAGACGACGCCCGAGTCCTACCTGGGCTACGACCACCCGAGCGACCTCTTCGATTCGTCCGTCGACGAAAACCAGATCGCGCCCTACCAGCTCCCATCCTCACTCCCGGCTGACGAGTATGCCTACGGAGGCCAGTGGTCAGTTGGGAGCGAGGCGTCGACCGCCGGGCCGGGTGCCACCATCGACCTCAGCTTCTCAGCCAAGGACGTCTATCTGGTGATGGGTGGGCAGGGCACCGTCAAGGTGTCGGTAGGCGGGCGGCCCACCAAGACGATCGCCGTCGGCGGCGTGCCCCGGTTGTACCAACTGGTGGGCCCCGGCTCCTACCAGTCGAGCCTGCTCGGCCTCTCGTTCTCTTCTGGCGTGCAGGCCTACGACTTCACCTTCGGGTGACCGGCGCCCGGCGCACCGGTCAGTTCCTCGAGGAGGGTGACGATCTCGGCGACGCCATGGACGCTCGGCACACCAATCGCCGGGCCCGGTGACGGCCGTCCGGCCGACACCCAGATGGCGGACCATCCCGCCGATCTCGCTCCGACCACGTCCCGTTCCCAGTTGTCACCGATCATTACGGTGGTCGCGGCTGTCGCGTCCAATTGCTCGAGCACCATGTCGAACACCGCAGGGTCGGGCTTGGCCACGCCCACCTCGCCGGAGACGAACACTGACTCGAAGCAGTCCCGTAGTCCGGTGCCGTCGATCTTGTGTCGCTGAATGTCCGGTGGTCCGTTGGTGAGCAAGGCGAGGCGATAGCGCCCGGCGAGGGCCCGAACGGTTGCTCCTGCGCCCGGCAACAGCGGGTGGCCGCGGCGCTGGCGGGCTGCGAAGGCTTCGGCGCAAGCTGCCGCCATCTCGGCATCGCCGACACCTAGCTCGGCCAGCACCGACCGCCAGGTGTCGCGGCGATACGAGGGTGCCCATCGACGCAGGCCGTCGAGCCGGGGGTGGCCTCCGCCGAACGTGGACCAGAGGCCCTCCCACGAGGCGAATCCGAGCTCGGCGCAGAGCTGGTAGTGGGGCCCGGCCCGCCATCGTCGCCGAGCCTCGGACAGCACAGCCTGCTGCAACTCATGGGGGTCGGCACCTGGGACCGCGGCCGCTGCGGCCCGGAGCGAGGCGTGGGCGGTGGCCTCCTCGTCGATGAGGGTGTCGTCGAGGTCGAAGACGACGGTGCGGATTCGCTCCGTCGTCTTCACGGCCGGGCAGGGTAGCAGCGCCACGGCTCTGCGAGAGGGGGCCACGCCGGGCACTGTGTCGTCGAGGCCTCCCTCGAAGGCCCCCCTTCGAGGCCATCGGCGGGGAACGCCGGGGATCGGCGGGGGGTGGGGAGGTGTACACTGGTCGTACAGGTCGGTGCGGTCACTCGCGCCGAAAAGTCCCAGGTCGGAAGTAACACCGGCCGAGGACCACGGACCGACGCCCCGTTGACACTCAGAGGGTGAAGAGCTATCCTGCGAAACCCGGTTGCGGGCCCTCGGGCGCGTCATCGGGAGCCGACAGAACGGGGCGGACGTCCCC
>CAVSNH010000003.1:0-125000 GCA_963729275.1 uncultured Acidimicrobiaceae bacterium | reverse complement strand
AGAGGGTAACAGCCCCGTACACGAAATGCTGCGGTCTTCGATTGGATTTCCCGAGTAACGCCGGATCCGGGAAAGCCGGCGTGAATCTGCGAGGACCACCTCGTAAGGCTAAGTACTCACAGGCGACCGATAGTGAACTAGTACCGTGAGGGAAAGGTGAAAAGTACCCCGGGAGGGGAGTGAAATAGTACCTGAAACCGTTGACTTACAAACAGTCAGAGCGTCGTCGGCACTTGATGCCGGCCGTGATGGCGTGCCTTTTGAAGAATGAGCCAACGAGTTACGGTGTGTGGCGAGGTTAACCCGCAGGGGGAGCCGAAGCGAAAGCGAGTCTTAATAGGGCGAATTAGTCGCATGCTGTAGACCCGAAGCCGAGTGAGCTAGCCATGGGCAGGCTGAAGCGGGGGTAAGACCCCGTGGAGGGCCGAACCCACCCTGGTTGAAAACAGGGGGGATGACCTGTGGTTAGGGGTGAAAGGCCAATCAAACTCGGTGATAGCTGGTTCTCCCCGAAATGCATTTAGGTGCAGCGTCGGGCGTTCAGCATCGGAGGTAGAGCACTGAATGGGTTAGGGGGCCAACAAGCTTACCGACCCCAATCAAACTCCGAATGCCGATGCTTTAGAGCCCGGCAGTGAGACTACGAGGGATGAGCTTCGTTAGTCGAAAGGGAAACAGCCCAGACCGCCAGCTAAGGCCCCTAATTTTTGACTAAGTGGAAAACGATGTGGGAACGCAAAGACAGCCAGGAGGTTGGCTCAGAAGCAGCCATCCTTGAAAGAGTGCGTAATAGCTCACTGGTCGAGTGGTCCTGCGCGGACAATGTAACGGGGCTTAAGTCAAAAGCCGAAGCTGCGGATTTCCATTCCGCCTGAACATCGGACGTCCAGAGCAGCAAGTCGCTTCGGCGGCTTTCCGCCGAGGACGCCGTATTGACGTTCGGGAGTTACGGAGTGGGAGTGGTAGGGGAGCGTCGATCCTGCGGAGAAGCGGCGGTGGAAACCGTCGTGGAGCGAGGTCGAGTGAGAATGTTGGTATGAGTAGCGAGAGAGGGGTGAGAAACCCCTCCGCCGTAAGCCCAAGGGTTCCTGGGGAAGGCTAATCCTCCCAGGGTAAGTCGGGAGCTAAGGCGAGGCCGAGAGGCGTAGTCGATGCACAACTGGTTGATATTCCAGTACTTCCGTGTCCGCGCCCATTCCAATACCGGTGTCCTAAGGGGCTGTCCTCACAAGGGACGAACCGACCGACCCGGAGGCGGAAAGCGAAGGAGGGACGCAGGAGGGTAGGTGAGCCCAGGCGTTGGTTGTCCTGGGGTAAGCGTGTAGGGCGAGGTCCAGGCAAATCCGGATCTCATGTGCCCGAGGCGCGATGCCGAGCCGATCAGGCGAAGTCACTGAGCCCAAGCTGCCAAGAAAAGCTTCTAGCGAGCTGACACGGAACCCGTACCCCAAACCGACTCAGGTGGGCGGGTAGAGAATACCAAGGCGATCGGGAGAACTGTGGTTAAGGAACTCGGCAAAATACCTCCGTAACTTCGGGAGAAGGAGGGCCTCACTAGGATGACGAACTTCGCGTTCTGAGTTCGAAGAGGCCGCAGAGAATAGGGGAAAGCGACTGTTTACTAAAAACACAGGAGCGTGCGAAGTCGTAAGACGATGTATACGCTCTGACGCCTGCCCGGTGCCGGAAGGTTACGGGGAGGGGTTAGCCCTCGGGCGAAGCTCTGAACCTAAGCCCCGGTAAACGGCGGCCGTAACTATAACGGTCCTAAGGTAACAAGGTCCCTTTGACGTGCAAAGGGTGCTGCCCCTCGTATCGGTGACGGTGCGATGCGCAGTCGGCTATATGCTGGAAAACCCGGTGAATCCTCCACTACTCGTTGTTCAAATTTTGATGTGACAGCCTGTTTGTAACGTCGGGAAATGAGCTTCAGTGACAATGTGAGAGGTGCGGAAAATCAGCAGGAAAGACTCTGGATCTACGGATGGATTGTCGGTTTTGTAGACGGGGAAGGCTGTTTCAGCTGCCCCCTCTACAGGAACCAAAAGACAAGGCTCGGTTGGCAAGTGCAGCCCACGTTCGTGGTGGTGCAGGGACAATTGAGCCGAGATGCTCTGGAAGATGTTGCCAACTTCTTCGGATGCGGCAAGGTGGGTGTGAATCGACGTCACGATGACCATCGGGAGGATTTATCCCGGTTCAGCGTGACCAGGTTCGCCGATATTCGGGACATCATTGTCCCGTTCTTCCAGGCGAATCCGCTGCGAACGGCGAAGCGTCACAACTTCGAGAAGTCCGCGAGGATCGTTCGTCTCATGGAGGAGCGCAAGCACCTCACGATGCAAGGTATGACGGAAGTCGCCCGCATCGCAGAGACGATGAATCACCGCAAGCCATCCAAGTTCCTGAGAATCCTCAGAGACCATACGCCGACCATCTCGTCAGGTAACTGACGAGATGAAGAGATGGTCCGGACCCTGCGGCGACGTAGGGAGGCCGGCGGAAACGACCGGTCCGCTAAATCGAAAAATAAGTAGGTGTCGATTTAGTTGTAACAGCTCCAGCGAAATTCCTTGTCGGGTAAGTTCCGACCTGCACGAATGGCGTAACGACTTTCCTACTGTCTCAACCACAGACCCGGCGAAATTGAAGTACGAGTAAAGATGCTCGTTAGCTGCATCAGGACGGAAAGACCCCGTGGACCTTTACTACAGCTTGCTGTTGAGTTTTGGTACATATTGTGTAGGATAGGTGGGAGACTTTGAAGCATTGGCGCTAGCCAGTGTGGAGTCAACCTTGAAATACCACCCTTTATGTGCCGGAACCCTAACCTCGGTCCGTAATCCGGATCAGGGACAGCGTCAGGTGGGTAGTTTGACTGGGGCGGTCGCCTCCTAAAATGTAACGGAGGCGCCCAAAGGTTCCCTCAGGCTGGTTGGCTATCAGCCGTCGAGTGCAATGGCACAAGGGAGCTTGACTGCGAGACAAACAAGTCGAGCAGGTGCGAAAGCAGGGCATAGTGATCCAGCGGTTGCTTGTGGAAGCGCCGTTGCTCAACGGATAAAAGGTACCCCGGGGATAACAGGCTCATCTTCCCCAAGAGTCCATATCGACGGGAAGGTTTGGCACCTCGATGTCGGCTCGTCGCATCCTGGGGCTGAAGCCGGTCCCAAGGGTTGGGCTGTTCGCCCATTAAAGCGGTACGCGAGCTGGGTTTAGAACGTCGTGAGACAGTTCGGTCCCTATCCGATGCAGCCGAAGGAGATTTGAGGAAGGCTATCCCTAGTACGAGAGGACCGGGATGGACGAAGCTCTCGTGTGTCAGTTGTCCTGCCAAGGGCACCGCTGATTTGCGACCTTCGGATGGGATAAGCGCTGAAAGCATCTAAGCGCGAAGCTCGTTCCAAGATGATATCTCCCACAGGGTAAACCTGGTAAGGCCCGTGGCCAGACGACCACGTTGATAGGCCGGAAGTGTACGTGCGGCAACGCATTCAGCTGACCGGTACTAATCGGCCGAGGGCTTGGGAACTTGCTCGTGCTCGCTATGGAACGCTCGAGGTGACCGCACGGAAACGGTCACCGGCAGAAATGCCGAGCGCACGGTTTCCGGTGGCCATGGCGGCGGAGTTACACCCGTACCCATTCCGAACACGGCAGTTAAGCCCGCCAGCGCCGATGGTACTTGGGGGGTGACCCCCTGGGAGAGTAGGACGCCGCCGGGATTTCTCAGACAATGTCCCCGCTTTTAGCGGGGACATTGTCGCGTTAGCGGGCTGGAATGACCTCGGCCGACATGGGGAAGCCAGTGCCATTGTTGGCGTCGAGGTAGGTGACTCGGGTCGAGCCCAGTCGCATTTCCATGACGGCAAGGGCGTCGGGGCTGTTGTCGATAAGAACGAATCGGCGGTCGAGCTGGCGGGCAACCGCCCCCGTCGTCCCGCTGCCAGCGAAGTAGTCGAGGATCCAAGCTCCGGGGGCTGAGGAGGCCTGGACGATGCGGCGCAGGACCCCTTCGGGCTTCTGGCTCGGGTAACCAGTCTTCTGCGTGCCGTTCGTCGGAACGATGGTGTGCCACCAGACGTCCGTGGGGAGCTTGCCCCGTGCTGCCTTCTCGGCGGTGACGAGGCTGGGGGCCATATAGGGGATCCGGTCGACGGCCGCTTGATCGAAGTAGTGCTGGTTGGGGCCCTTCACGTAAACCAGGATCGTGTCGTGCTTAGCCGGCCAGCGGTTCTTGGGACGTCCGCCATAGTCGTAGGCCCAGATGATCTCGTTGAGGAAGCAGTCCCGGCCGAACACCTCATCCAGTAGCACCTTGCAGTAGTGGGCTTCCCGATAGTCGATGTGGAAGTAGAGCGTGCCGTCATCGCGGAGCAAGCGATGGGCTTCCTCGAGCCGGGGCCGGAGAAATCCGAGGTAGTCGTCGAACCCGTCGTCATAGGAGGTACGACCGGTCTCAACGGTGAGGTAGTTGTGCCCCCCGAATCCGCGACGATCTCCCTCCTCGGAACGTTGGGTGACCAGGCTGATTCGTTGTTGGGACTTCCCAGTGTTGAAGGGAGGATCGATGTAGATCAGCTGAAACGACCTGTCCGGCAGCGTTGGCAGCACCTCGGCGTTGTCCCCGAGCACCACGTAGTCGTCGGCCTCTTGGCCCAGCTGGATCATCCGCGCCACCACCCCATGTCGTCGGCGCGGACGCTAGTGCGAGCGGCGGGGGAGAGGACTGATGGTCGGGGCGCGTTTTGAGCGCCGCTTTGCGAAACCGACAACGATCCGGCCCATTCTTCGGATCGCCCAGTTCGCCTGTTCCGAACGACTGACACGCGCCGGACGGCGAGAACACGGACAACGCCCCCGCCGAAGCGAGGGCGTTGTCCGTGCGAGTGGCCAGGCCCGACGTTCAGCCGAGCGCCATCCCGATCACCGGCTTGACGAGATGGAGACTGCCGGTCGACCCCTGGAAGTGGGCACCCGGCCCGAAGGCGAAGATGCCGCCGTCCGACGCCACCAGGTAGTACCCGTCCCCGGTCGGTGCCGCGGCGATCCCTACGATGGGCTTGTTGAGGGGCTTCCCGCCCATCGAGCCGAAGAATGGCGCGTTGAAGCTGAACACGCCGCCATCCGAGGCCACCAGCCAGTAGCCACCAGTGACCGGGTCGGTGACGATCCCGACGATCGGCTTGTTGAGGGGCTTCCCGCCCATCGAGCCGTAGAACGACGCTCCTGGACCGTAAGTGAACACGCCACCATCGCTGGCCACGAGGTCATAACCGTCGTTCCCCGAAGTGGCGGCGATTCCGACAACCGGCTTATTCAGGCGAAGACCGCCGGCCGAGCCGAAGAACGGTGCATTGGGTCCGAGAGCGAAGACCCCACCGTCACCCGCCGCCAGCCAGCAGCCATCACCCCCCGGAGCGGTGGCGATACCGACGACCGGCTGGTTGAGAGGTCCGCTGACACCGGTGCAGTCGAGCGCCTGGGGACCAAACCGGTAGACGGTGCCGTTGGCATCGGCCAGGTTGTAGCCGATTCCTCCGGGCTCGGCCCCGACGCCGACGATTGGCTGGGCCAACGCCTGACCTCCCTCAGAGCCGAAGAAGGGCAACCCGAAGCTGAAGATGCCTCCGTCCTGGGCGCCGAGCCAATAACCGGGGAGGGATGAGCTCGGGACCGAGATGTGTGCCAGTGGACCAGGCGGAACGCCCGGGTTCGGGGCTTCGGAAGCAAAGGAGCATTCACCCGTGGCGAATCCGCCGACGATATTCGGAGAAGCACCCGAGTCGCCATACTGAACAGCCGGGGAGTTGTCCGAGCAGAGGATGTTGCCGCCGATGTTATTGGCGAGGTTCTCCGAAGCGTCCGGATCGGCGAGGGAGTTGCCCGTGTAGGTGAAGCTTCCACCGATTTGGAGCCGAAGGGCCCCGAACCAACAAGAGCTGAGTCCGGTGACCCGCAGATTGCCGCCGATGCTGCCGTCCTCGTAGTCGCTGTAGACCGGGGATCCCCCAGGGATGAGAGTGAAGGGTCCGACACCGGTCATGGGGGAACAGGTCAGACCTCCCCCACCGCCAGTTTGGACGACGTCCCCACCGATGGTCGAGTCGTGGACCACGATGCCTAGGACGCCGGTGCCGGTCACGCTGCCGTCCACTCTGGCGGCCGAGCTCAAGGTCGGACTGTGGGGGTTCGGATCATCGAAGCAGACGAATTCGGGCTCGCATCCGAGGAACACGGTCGCCCCGGTGCCGGCGACGATGTTGCCGTCCACGGTCAAACCAGAGGTGGTCCCGGCCACACCGGCATCCCTCGCATACGACGCCAACAACGCGTCGCCCGCGTCGACCGTCACATTTCCGCTGACAACGACCTGTCCACTGTTGATGGCGCACACGCCGTCAACAGTGACAGTGGTATAGGTACCTCCAGCCAGTGGTTGGGGTGATGCGAGGGTCCCGCCACAGGTGGCCGGGCCGGCGGCAGCAGCTACACCAGAGGGCCCGAGCAAACCGATCGCGCCCACCATGGCGACTGCCGCGGCGGTCGCTATGACGAGGCGGAAGATACGAGAAACGGGCCCCGGTTCTCGGTGGGCTCCGCTGCCACGGCTTTTCATTCGTTCGGGTTGATCCATCGAGTGCCTCCGTGTTCGCTGCCCCTCGTGGATATGAGATTCGGCGATACTTAGCGCTTCGCCGTGATGCCGCCGAGATGCTAGCCCCCTGCTTCCCTCTTGGCATTGGGCTTGAGCCTGCCGACTGCGGCCGGAGATGTGCGCGGAGGTACCCGGTCCGATGCGGACGTGAGGGCCGGCCCATCCAGTCCGCAACGGATGATGGCGGCCCCAGGCCCGGTAGCTAGGTGTACTTGCTTTGGCGCCCATCGCCATCGACTGGCGGTTCGTAACGCACAGTCGCTTTCCGAGGTCCGAGCCGGAGGCTGGCGGTTATCCGAGCTCTCGGTTCACGCAGCCAGCCGGCGGATGGTGTGCTCCAGGACGAGGTCGACGTCGAGCTCGTCGACAACGCTGGCCCGGTGCAGAAGGCCACCCAGGTAGACGGCCCAGTTGACCACGGCAACTTCTGCCGAACGGGCGATGAGCGGTATCGGCTCGGTGCTGGCGTCGAGCGGGCCGACCTCGAGGACGGCTGTCCGGAGGACGGCGAGGACCCGCAAGGCCTCCGGCAGCTCGAGCCCGGCCTGGCGGATCCAGGCAGAGAGGGCGAAACGCAGGGCCAGCTGGGAATTCGGTCCATGGGCAGGCACCAGGTCGGGGAGTCCCCGGAGCACGTTCGGTGCGAAATCCGCAGGCGAACTCATGTTCCCATTGTGATCCCCGGATGTGACAAAGATGGTGGACCACCCCTGACCTGGGTAAAGCTGGGGGGATGGCACGGGCAATTTGGAAGGGCTCTCTCAACTTCGGTTTGGTCAACGTTCCGGTCGGCGTGTACCCCGCCACGAAGGACAAGACCATCCACTTCAACCAGTTCGAGGCCGGCACCAGCGACCGGATTCGCTACCGAAAGGTGAACGAGCGGACCGGCGAGGAGGTCGACAACAGCAACATCGTCCGGGGCTTCGACCTCGGCGGTGGGGAGTACGTGATCCTGAGCGACGAAGAGCTGGAGTCGGCTGAGCCGGAGAAGTCGCGGCTCATCGAGATCACCGATTTCGTCGATCTCCATCAGATCGACCCCGTCTACTTCCGGACGACCTACTACTTGGCGCCGGAGGGTGAGGCGGCCACCAAGGCCTACGAGCTTCTGCGACAGGTCATGGACACCACACACAAGGTGGCCATCGGGACGGTGGTCATGCGAAACAAGGAGTACCCAGTCGCCATCCGTCCGGATAACGATGTGCTGGAGCTCGAGACGATGTACTTCGCCGACGAGATCCGCTCTCCGCAGAAAGAGCTGCCCGAAATGCCCGACGCGGTTCAGCTCAGCGAGCGCGAGCTGTCCATGGCCCAGCTGCTGCTCGAGTCCATGGCCAACGAGTGGGAGCCGGGGAAGTACCACGACACTCATCGAGAGAAGGTCGAGGCGCTCATCGAGGAGAAGCGCCAAGGTCACGAGATCGTGACCGGCGTTCAGGCGGAGCCCACGGCCACGCCGGTCGTCGACCTCATGGACGTTCTGAGCGCCAGCATCAATTCGGCCCGGGCCGCTCGGGGCGAATCCGCCTCGTCTCCCACGCCCATCAAGAAGACGGCCAAACGGGCCCCGGCGGCCAAGAAGGCCACGAAAGCGCCGGCCAAGAAGCCGGCTGCTCGCCGCAGGGCCTCCTGAACAGACGACCTCCGCTCATGGCACGGCCTTACACGGCCCGTTGCCGCACGGGTTCGTCACGGTGCCGGTCAGCAGGAAAATGGCATCCTGCTCCTGCACGCTGGGTTGGGACCGTGGCACTTCGTGGGGGTCCATGCCCTCCATCGGAGGCGTATTCGTGAGTGGTGGCGGCGGTGTGCCGCTGTCCCAGACGAAGAGGGCCGAGCCCTGGTACGCAGCGCTCGGGATGGGCGGGATGCCGTAGAAGGGCTCCACATCGGGGGAGCGCCCAGGGGCCAGAGCCGGCTCGTGGACATCGGCCCCGATGGTCCGGGCTTCGGTCTCGGTGGCGATGTTGGCCACTTGCTGGTCCCCGAAGGCCTCCTCGAGGAGGACGCGGTGAGCCGGGGTGCCCGGCAGCGGGTGGTTGGTCATGAACTCCGCGTAGCCGTCGGCTTCTGAGCGGTCCCACAACATCTGAATGAGCGCGAGGTCGATCTGCTGGATGAGGTGATCGGGATAGTAGGCGTTGAGGACCAGCTGGAAAGGTGCGAAGTCGATGCTGCGATCGAGGAGCAAGGAGTAGTCCATTCCGGGGACGCCGAGCACGGCTCGGGTGAACTCTTGGGAGACGGCAGTCAAAGCGCCGCCCTGAATGCCGCCTTGACTGTTGCCGTAGTAGACGAGGCTTGCGCTGGTGTCGATCAACGGTGAGGAGCCGAGCCGGAAGGCGGGGCTCGAGACAAAGCCCTGAGGGCTCGTCATCAATCGACCGAGGAACAGGAAATCGAGCATTGCCTGGTCGCCCCGGTCGGGAATGGTGGCGAACTTCGAGAGGTTGCTGATCGCCGAGGCGTCAGTGCCGACATCGTCGGCCGACAGTCCCAGCCAGTTCGTGCCGCACGTGACGAAGTTGCCGGCGTTGGACTCCTCCTCGATGTGGGGGTCGGTGATCTCGTCAGCCGTTCCCAAGAGCCCATGGCCGTAGAGGAGGGGGTGGCCGGGATACACCGTGGGACCGGGCGAGTTCGAGTCGGCCACGGTCGAGCGTGGGATGTTGCACTCGAAGTTGGCCGTCTGGATGTTGCCCGCTAGCTGTGCGGGCAGACCGTCCGGGCCCAAGCTGAACGTCGATCCCGCCGGCCCGCCCGGTTGGTTGAGGAAGCTCGGCACCGAGAACGTCCCTATCAGGTGACGAGCGATCAGCGGGTTCTGGGTCGTCGTGTAATTGGTCACCGACGACACGACGAACGCGGGTGCTTTGTTCCCGAGTTGGGCGAAGGCCACGTTGCGCATGTGGAGCATGGGCCCCGTCAGGCTCTGCTCACTGGCCACGGTGAAGTCCCAGGCCAGGTAAAGGCTGTGCCGAGCGACGCCGGCCTGCTGGAGCACGTCCATGACGGCGTCGAGATGTCGACGGCGGGCTGACTCGGACTGGGTGGGCAACGGCGTGCCGTCCCGGTAGGCGGCAAAGACGGGGTTCGGCTGGATGAGGGCACCCTGGTGGTTGCGCAGGTCGCGCAGCCCGACGACGTATCGGTCGCCGTCGTGGTAGTCCGCCGCCACCCGGATGATCAGTGCCTGCTCGGCGGGGTTGGGATCGTTGGCGTCGAGCTCCGCCCAATAGGCGACTCTCTGTCCGGTCCGGGCGTCGATGATGACGATGGGCGCGTTCTTGCGCAGCGACGCGCCGATATCGGTGATGGTGGCGATCTTGCTGGCGGCCAGGTCGATGCCCGGTACGTGAAGGAGCAACGGCGTTCCAGGGCTGAACCCGTCATTGCGGTCGAAGTCGCTCGGGTCGATGGGCACTCCGTCCACGTTCTTTGGCATGTCCGCCACCGGAAAGTCGACCCGAAGGCCGGTGGGCGTCGAGGCATCAGGCACGGTGAAGTAGTCGTCGGGGAAGGGCAGCAAGCATTGGGTCGGGTCGAGAGGATCACAGCCCGTGGGTGCGGCGGTGGGATCGGTGCCGGCCAGGGCCCGGAAGGCAGGGCTTCCGGCTGGCTCGCCGCTGGCCTCGGCCAGACGACCGGAGCCGCTCGGGGCTGACTGAGCTTCCGCGGTCAGCCCGAGCCCCGTGAGTGTGCCGATGGTGGCGACGGCCACGGCCATGGCGCCGAGGGTCCGGCCGGTGCGTCGGACCGTCCGGTCCCGGGGTCGTCCGCCTGTTCGCGGACGCCGCCGTGCTGGCACGGTCATGGACCGACCTCCCCCAATATGGATCCGATGCCGAGGCCTCTGTCGCACCAGCCGGCCAGGGACACGACGACGGGGCGAACGAGCGTACCAATGGGCGCCAACGCGAAGCTGTCCGAGCGGTGGCCCCGTGCAAGGTGCCAGTGGAACGAACGGCCGTGGTTCGAAGCGCCGGTTCCGCCGGGCCCCTAAGCCCCGGCGGTGCCTACCTCGTGGAGCTCGATGGGATTACCGGCGGAGTCGTTGATGAACGTCTGGCGCCCGCCACCCACGCCTGAAGGATCGGCCACGTCCACACCCCGATCGCGGAGCTCGCGCACTGCGTCGTCGAGGTCGGCCACCCTGACGGCCACGTGCTGCCCGAGATTGCGGGGCACTGGCGCCTCGACGAGATGGATCTGCTGCGGGCCGAGATCGATCCAGGCGCCGGCGATGCCGAGCTCGGGTCGATCGCTGCGCAGCGTTCCCCCCAGCACGTCGACGTAGAAGCGGATCCCCTCTTCGACGTCCGTCACGTTGAGGGCGACGTGGTGGATGCCAAGCGTCTGCATCTCCGCATTGTGCTCCCGGCACCCGGTGAGAGCAAAGGGATCTACGGCCGGCCGCGAAATCTCACTCGACGCATGCTCAGGGAAGTTGTCGAACAGGGCCTTTCAGGTGTCACCACGGTCATCAATGGGTGAAGAGGCCGCCATGACGTCGAAAGGCCCCCGGCCTGAGCCAGGGGCCTTTCGACAAGATTGATGCGACTGGTCCAAGGGCGATCGCTCGGTGGATCAGATGCCGTAGCCCACGCAGGACTCCGGGTCGCTGCCGTTTGTCGCACTGTTCGTGTCATCCGGGCAGGTAGTGCTGTTCCAGGTGATATTGGTCAGGGTGGCACCGCTGAAGCTCGCGCCGTAGAGGTCGGTATCGGTCATGTTGACATTGGTCAGGTTGGCATCTGTCAGATAGGCACTCGTCAGGTTGGCATCGGTCAGGTCGATATTGACCAGCTGGCCGTTGCTGAGATTTGCGCCGTAAGGACCGCTCGGTGCGATACCAGGGCCGAGCAGATACCCCTCGGTGATACCCCAACCGGAGGGGAGGGTCGTCGGCGTCCCGGTGAGGCCCCCCCACTCGATGACGTCCAGGTAGTTGTCACCGCCGGTGGCCGTGTTGTTGTTGTTGTTCAGGTTGGCGCCGTTGATGTCGGCAGCGACCAGGACGTTGTTGATGTAGTTACTCAAGGTGGCACCGTTCATGTCGGCATCCGTAAGATTGGCATCGGTGAGGTCGGCACCGGTCAAATCAGCATGGTAGAGGTCGGCATTCGTGGCGTTGACATCGGTCAGATTGGCACCATCCAGGGAGTCGCCATAGAGGTTGGTGCCGTCCAAGTCGGCACCGGTGAGGTTGATGCCGGAAAGTGTTTCGCCAGAGATGTTGCAACCCTGGAGGTTTGCGTAGGCGCCGACGTAGGAGCAGTTTTGAGTCGTGTTCGGAACGAGGTCCTTCACCTTGGCGGCGGGACCATTGCCGACGCTGTTGGTGGCCCTGACTTTGACCAGGTACTTCTTGCCATTCTTGAGGCCGGTCGCCAAACAGGAGGTGGGACCGGTGGACGTGCAGGGCACCCCGCCGGGGTTGACCACCGCTACGTACCCAGTGACGGTCGCCCCTCCGTCAGAGGTCGGTGGCGACCAGGAGACGGCGATGGCTGTGTCCACGGGAATGGCACTTAGAAGGGTCGGCCGTCCCGGCTTCTTCACCCTGGGCGTTGCCCCGGCTGGGCTTGAGACCGCAGTGAGTGCGAGAGCGCACAGGAGCGCGCCAATGAGCGCGCCAAATACAGAATAATTCCGCCGCATCGTGAATCCGCCTTCCGCCAAGACAGAACGGACGCCCTGCCTCTTCGGCTTTATAACACGCTCCCCCATGAATCGCAACACGGCGCTGCATACAAGTCGCCGCATACAAGATGTCACTGCAAGCAACAAATCACGGCAACGTCTTCGGACCGTCCGCTATGCGGGTGGTATCACGATGAGCCGCCCATCGACCAGGAGTGCAGAAGCAGGCCACGTCTCAGGACGCGCCTCTAGATCACCCCTTCCCCCCAAGCACCCCCAGGCGCCACGCCCGGCGGGCAAGCGAAGACGCCGCTCCCGGTATGTAGGACGTATTGGCTCAACGCGTCATTGTCGACCAGGCGCTGCTGGATGGGGACGAACTGGCGGCTGGGATCCTTCTGGTAGCAGATGAAGAAAAGTCCGGCGTCGATCTCCCCGCTTGCCGGATGGATGCCGTCGGCGAAGCTGTAGCCGCGGCGGAGCAGTGCCGCCCCGCTGTTGAGGGCGGGGGACGCCTGGCGAATATGCGCATTATTGGCGATGAACGGTTGCCCGTTCGGTCCCAACGCGCCGAGGTCGACGGGGTCGTTCTCCTCTCGGCTGCCGAGCGGCGCCCCCGAGGACTTGACTCGACCGATGGTCTCCTGCTGCTCCTCGAGGGTGCTGCGGTCCCAGGCCTCGAGGTGGATGCGGATGCGCCGGGCGACGAGATAGGTCCCGCCCACCATCCAGGGCTGTTCGGTGGAGGCATCGACCCAGACGAAACGGTCCATGGCCATCCTGTCATCGGGATCGAGGTTGTTCGTACCGTCGTGGAAGCCGAGCAGGTTGCGCGGTGTGGGGGCGGCCGGAGCCGGCCTGGTGGTGCGCCCGCCCCCGACCTGCACGTAGCGGAGGGAGGTCACTGACTCGGCCAATCGCGTGAGGTTGCGCACCGCATGGAAGGCGACGCGGGGGTCGTCCGCACAGGCTTGGATGCAGAGATCGCCGCCGCTCATGGCCGGATCGAGTGCGTCACCACCGAAGGACGGGAGGTCGGCGAGCGCAGCCGGGCGGCGCCCGGCAAGACCCAGCCGTTGGTCGAAGAGACTGGGCCCGAACCCCACGGTGAGGGTGAGCCGGGACGGTCCGAGCCCGAGCGCCTCCCCGGAGTCGGGTGGGGGAGCGAAGAGCTCGGGGTCACCTGCGAGTGGCTGGCCCGCAACCAAGCGCTCTGCCGCCGACGTCCATGTGCGTAGGAGGCTGGCGAACGCCGCGAGGTCGGGGTCGACCAGGTCATAGGCGGCGAAGGTCAGGTATTCCTGTTGCCGGGTCTGGATGCCGGCTTGGTGCGCTCCGTGGAAGGGCACGGCAACGGAAGCGCTCGTCCCCTCAGCGTTGGGGGTGGCGGCTGCGGCTCCGGCTGCCCCGCCAGCGGTGTCGACTCCGGCGACCAGGGCTGCGGCCGCCGCTAGCCCCGAGCCGGCCAGCAGCCCCCGGCGGGTCATCCGCACTCCCTGGTCGTGAGGAGTGTCATCGTGTCCCGAGATCAGGTGCGGTTCTTCCGGTTTCATGGCGTCGGCACGAGCCCGGTTCAGTTGGCCGGACCGGCCGCGCCGTACGGCTGCGGTCCCGCCGTGCCGAACGGAAGCAGCGGTGCGTCCAGCGCGGCCAGTGCGTCGGCGGCGCGGTCGGTTTCCTCGGAGAGATCGTGTTGGACCGGCGGGGTGATGAGCGAGTCGGGCACGTCGGCCGGGGGCCCGAGCGCCGCCACCGTCGTCTCTAGGGTGCCCAGGGCGGCGAGCGCCTCCTGACAGCCGGACGCGTCCAGCGAGCAGGCGAGGGGCCGGACGGCGCTGAACGCCTGCTGCGCGGCCGTGACTCCGGCGGCGATGTCGACGTCGTCGTGGTGTGAGTAGAGCTCCTCTCGCTCAGGAATCGCTTGTTCGACGACCCAGCCGAGCTCGGCCACGGCGGTGGCCACGATGGTCGACGGGGCGAGCGACTGGTTGCCCACCACATAGTTGGCCACCGACGCCTGAACCTCCACGGACGGAAGGTCGGTAGCGGGATTGCCCGTCGTCCACAGGTCGCGCTCCAACGCGTGCAGGCCGCCGAAGGTGGCTCCTGGCGGAACCTCTCCGGCGAGCCCGTCGAGAGAAGCGACGTTCTGCGGCGAGGCGGCGTCGACCTCTCGAATCTCATCGAAGTCGGCCTGCACGTCGAGCTCGGCCGCTCGGGCCCCAGTCAGGTCCCCACGGTCGACGGCGTCGCCCAGCTGCGTGAGGTCGGCCAACATGCGGTTGCCGTCTGCGGCGACGACCGATCGGTAGGCGCCGCTGGCGGTAGCGGCATCAATAGCGGACGTTGCGAGGGTTGTCGCTGCGCGTGCCGTGTCTGCGGCAGAGCTGGAGGGCGTAGGGGACAGGGCGGTTGCCGTGGCCAGGCCGGCGACCACGACGGCGACGACGAAGGAGAGGGCCGTACATCCCGTGGTGAGGTGGAAGCTGGCGAAGGACCTGTCGACGGCGGTCGAGGTGCGGATACCGATGGCGATGGGACCAGGGTACGGGCAGGGGTCGTGGGACGGTCGTCGGCCGCTTCGGCCCGCGGGTAGGGGATATGGGCACCGGTATGCTGCGGCCATGCCACGGCCTCCCGCCTCCGCTTCGTCGCGCCCGCCGTCGCCTGGAGGACGGGCGAAACGGCCCGCTCGTGCCAACGGCCGTGGTCAGTCGACGGCAGGAGAGTCGCGGGGCCAATCTCGCCGCGGCACCGACACCGCACGGCGCGGCAGTGGGCGGAGTGCTGCGACCACGGGCCGAACCGGGGGTGGCGGTGGGAACGATGGAGCAGGACGAGCGCGATCGCAGGCGTCGGCCGGTGGCCGGCCTCGGGGGACCGGCAGCCGAGGTTCTCCTTCACCGCGTACGGCGGCGCGAACAGGTGGTGGCGGACGTGCCGACGACAGAGCCGGCCGTCCGAAGCGGGCGCCTCGTTCCACCTCGGCCGGCGGTGGGAAACCGGGCCACGATCCTCGCCCCGACCCTGGTGGGGCGCGCCGAGGTCCGGCCGGGTCGGCGAAGGTTCGGCCCTACCCCTCCAGTCGGTCGTCCTCCACGGTCGGCTCGGCGCGAACAGACCGTGCCTCGCGTCCGCCGGAACGACCGGGTCGAAGGGAGCGACCGGGTCCGCCGGAACGACCGGGTCGAAGGGAACGACCGGGTCGAACGGAGCGGTCGGAGGGGCGGCGCCCCTCGCCGATGCCCCCGGGACTCTCGGGCAAGCGATGGGGGAGCGTGGCCCGACACGGCGCCAGCCAGGTCGTGGCCGCCAATGGCGGGGGGGGCGACGGCCGATCCCGCGACGGCGACGACCGGGGCCACCCAGGGCCGAGGCCTGAGGCTTTCGAGCCCGAGCGCTTCGAACTGGTCGACGAGGATGACTCGCCCGGCCCGCGCCCACGAGGAGGTCTGCAACCTCGCTCGCACAGGGCCGCCGCCCCGGCCGAGTTGCCGGCGGATCTCCTGACCGAGCTGGCGTCGGCTGCCGGCTCCGATTGGAGTCATCTGCGGAACCGGGTGAGCGAGCGGATGCTCGCCGCGCTCGGGGCCTACCAGCGTGAGCGGTACCGCGATGCCGCCCGAATGCTGCGGACCGTCGTGGCCGCGGTCCCTGCGGCGCCGTCGCCCCATGAGCTGCTCGGGCTGAGTCAATATCGCCAGGGACAGTGGCGGGCGGCGCGGTCGAGCCTCGAGGTCTTCGCTGACCTGTCCGGCTCGATCGACCAGCACCCGGTGCTCATGGACTGCGAGCGGGCCCTCGGCCGCCCCCGACGCGTAGAGGCGCGATTCGAGCAGCTTCGACAGGCTTCGCCCGACCCGGAGGTCCTGTCCGAGGGACGCCTGGTGCTGGCCGGCACCAAGGCGGACGCCGGCGATCTGCCCGGGGCCATCGAGGTGCTGGTCGAAGCCGGAGCCGGCCGGAAGGTGCGCAACCCTGCTCTCCGTCACATTCGCCAGTGGTACGCGCTCGGCGACCTTGCCGAACGCAGTGGGGACCTGGTGCGGGCTCGGGACCTCTTCTCGCGGGTGGCGGCCGCCGATCGCGACGCCTACGACGTGGGTGAACGGCTGACCCAGTTGGGCCCAGAGTCTTCGGCCAGACGGGGGAACAAGCCGCGCCGGGAGAGGAAGGAAAACCCCGTCGGCCGATAGGCTCGCCGCCATGGATATCGAGAAACTCCTGGGCGACGAGGCCAAATCGCTGCTGACCCACGTCTCGACGGCCTTCGACGCCGATCTGTTGCACATCCCCGGTCCCGAGACGTTCGATCGGGTCTTCGTCGACTCCGACCGCACACCGACCGTCTTGCGCAACCTAGGCCACGTGTACAACACCGGCCGCCTGGCCGGCACCGGATATCTCTCGATCCTCCCCGTCGATCAGGGCATCGAGCACTCGGCGGGTGCCTCGTTCGCCAAGAACCCTGCCTATTTCGACCCGGCCCGACTGTGTGACTTGGCCATTGCCGGCGATTGCAACGCCATTGCCACCACCCTCGGCGGCCTCGGCATCGTCTCGCGCCGCTACGCCCACCGCATCCCGCTCATCGTGAAGCTCAATCACAACGACTTTCTCAACTACCCCAATACCTACGACCAGGTGATGTTCGGCAGCGTGAGCCAGGCCTTCGATCTGGGTGCGGTGGGGGTGGGAGCCACCATCTACTACGGCTCCGAGGGCGCCGACCGCCAGATCGTGGAGGTCTCGCACGCCTTCGCCGAGGCGCATCGATTGGGCATGTTCACTGTCCTGTGGTGCTATCTCCGCAACTCGGCGTTCAAGGTGGGGGACATCGACTACCACTTGTCCGCCGACCTCACCGGCCAGGCCAACCACCTCGGTGTGACCATCGAGGCGGACATCATCAAGCAGAAGCAGCCGGAGAACAACGGTGGCTACAACGCCCTCAAGTTCGGCCGGACCGACCCGCTCGTGTACTCGAAGTTGACCACCGACCACCCGATCGACCTCACGCGGTGGCAGGTCGTCAACTGCTACGCGGGAAGGATCCCGCTCATCAACTCGGGGGGCGAGTCGAAGGGAGCCGACGACCTGGCCCAGGCTGTCCGTACCGCCGTCATCAACAAGCGAGCGGGTGGTGCTGGCCTGATCGTGGGTCGCAAGTCCTTCCAGAGGCCGACCGACGAAGGCGCCGACCTCATCCACGCCGTCCAGGATGTCTTCTTGGACAAATCGGTCACCATCGCCTGAGCCCCATCCGGCGCCCCGGCCGTTCAACCGAGGCGTCCCCAGAAGAGGATGCGCTTGAACGGATAGAAGTACCCGGGCCTGTCGCCCAGGATGTCGAGCAGGCGTCGGCGGTACTCGGTCAGGAAGCGGTCGTAATCCGAGGACGACAGCACCTTCTTGAAGCGGGTTAGCGAGGTCCCCTTCACCCACTCCACGACGTCGCCCGTCGTCCCCAGGCGGTGACCGTAGACCTGGAGCCGGACATGCTGGCGATCGAAGCCCAAGTCGGCCAGCACCTCGGCGTAGTACTCGGGTCGGAGCACGTTGTCCGCCACCGGGTCGGGCGGCGCGTCCGACGCCAGCCATTCGGCACCGAGCTGGCGAGCCACTTCGTAGGCGGGGTGGTCGGCGTTGGCCGGCACCTGCACGGCCAGCTGGCCCGTCATCGCCAGCGCGTCCCGCCACCGGCTGAGAACGGCCGGGTGGTCGCCCACCCAGTGGAGGGCGGCGTTGGAGATGATGATGTCGACTCCCTTCCCGGTCCAGGTGGCGATGTCCCCGGCCTCGAAGGTCAGTCCGTCGGCCGCTCGTGGGGTCGCCTCGGCCAGCATCTCGGGGGAGGAGTCGACCCCCACCGAGCGGCGGGCCCCAAGCTGTCGATGCAGCGCGGCGGTGAGGCGGCCGTCCCCAGAGCCGAGGTCGACCAGCGTCGGCGCCGGCACCGGTTCGAGGAGCGCGGCCAGGTCCCAGAAGGGCTGCTCGCGCTGGCTCGAGAAGCGGTTGTACTGGGCCGGGTCCCACTGAGGCGCCGTCGTCATGCCAGTGCCGGGATAGCAGAAGACAGGGCCGGGGCGCTCGCCGCCCGGCCACCTGACCTCACGTTGGGGCCCCGCCAAGGCTGCGGCCGACAAGAATGGGGGCGACCTCCAGGGCACTCGATCCCAGGGACGGGGGGGTACACTCGGTGTGCGCGCGGCCGAGCCCGATGGTGGCCGGTCCTGGCGATCGCCCTCGGCGCAGGCAGGGGTCCCGCCATCCGCGGGTGTACCGCGCCGAGAAACGAGCAGGACGAAGAGGAGCACGGTGTCCGAGTCCACCACCGAGACCAAGTCACCGCACCTGCTCGACCGGGTGGTCATCCGTTTCGCGGGCGACTCGGGCGACGGTATGCAGCTGGCCGGCGATCGCTTCACGACCACGTCGGCCCTGCTCGGCAACGATCTCGCCACATTCCCGGACTTCCCTGCCGAGATCCGGGCACCGGCCGGAACCCTGGCCGGCGTGTCGGCCTTCCAAGTTCATATTTCCGACCATGCCATCTCGACTCCGGGCGACTCGCCCGACGTCCTCGTGGCCATGAACCCCGCAGCCCTCCGGGCCAACCTCGGCGCGCTCCCCAAGGGGGCCACGATCATCGCCAACGTCGACGCCTTCGAGGAGCGCAACCTGGCCAAGGCGGGTTACGAGACCAACCCCCTGGCCGACGGTTCGCTCTCCGGCTACAAGGTCTACGAGGTCCCGATGACCTCGATCACCACCGAAGTCTCGAAGGACGCCGGGGTCAAGCCTCGCGACGCCGAGCGGTCCAAGAACTTCTTCGCCCTCGGGCTCATCAGCTGGATGTACACGCGACCCATCGAAGGCACGGTGGCGTGGATCGAGGAGCGGTACGGATCCAGGCCCCTCGTCCTCGAAGCCAACCTGCGCGCCTTCAAGGCCGGCTACCACTTCGGCGAGACGGCCGAGCTCTTCGAGTCGTCCTACGAGGTCAAGCCGGCCGTCCTCGACCCGGGCGAGTACGTGAACGTCACGGGCAACACGGCGACTGCTTGGGCGTTGATCGTCGCCTCCAGCCGTGCCGGCCTGCCGCTCTTCCTCGGGTCCTACCCGATCACGCCGGCCTCCGACATCCTCCACGAGCTCTCGAAGCACAAGCAGTTCGGAGTGCGAACCTTCCAGGCGGAGGACGAGATCTCGGCCATCGGGGCCGCCCTCGGCGCTGCCTTCGGGGGAGCGCTCGGGGTCACCACCACCTCCGGTCCGGGCATCGACCTCAAATCGGAGACGCTGGGCCTGGCCGTGAGCCTTGAGCTCCCCCTGATCGTGATCGACATCCAGCGGGGCGGTCCGTCGACCGGGCTGCCCACCAAGAGCGAACAGGCCGACCTCCTCCACGCCATGTACGGCCGCCACGGCGAGTCACCCGTCCCGATCGTGGCCCCACGCGCTCCGTCGCACTGCTTCGAGATGGTGCTCGAGGCGGTGCGCATCGCCGTCAAGTACCGGACACCGGTCATCGTCCTCTCGGACGGCTACCTAGCCAACGGCGCCGAGCCCTGGCGTCTGCCCGACCTCGACGCCCTACCGACCGTCGATCCCAACTTCGCCACCGAACCCAACCACACCGGGCCCGACGGCCAACCGGTCTTCTGGCCGTACATCCGCGACGACGAGACGCTGGCCCGGCCCTGGGCCCCGCCGGGACCGCCCGGGCTCGAGCATCGCATCGGCGGCCTCGAGAAGGAGGACGGATCGGGCAACGTCTCCTACGAGGGGGCCAACCACGAGCGGATGGTCCGCCTGCGGGCGGCGAAGGTCGCCGGAATCGCCGCCGACATCCCCCCGACCGAGGTCGACGGCCAAGACGGCGCCGAGGTGTTGGTCGTCGGATGGGGCTCGACCTATGGAGCCATCGCTGCCGGCGTCCAGCGCGTCCGGGCCCGCGGCCACAAGGTGGCCCAGGCTCACCTCGTCCACCTCAACCCCCTGCCGAGTGACCTCGGGGAGGTCCTCTCCCGGTACCGGCGAGTGCTGGTGCCCGAGGTCAACCTCGGGCAACTGAGCAAGATCTTGCGAGCGGAGTTCCTGATCGACGCGGTTTCCTTCACTCAGATCCAGGGCGTCCCGTTCCGAGCCGCGGCCATGGAGGCGGCCATCCTCCACCAGATCGAGGAGCTGGCCGACGCCGACACCGCCCGTGCGGACGGATCCGAGGTCGTGGTCCCTGCCGGGAACGGCCGCAATGGCGCCCGCGGTGCAAAAGGTGCAAAAGGTGCACAAGGTGCAAAAGGTGCACAAGGAAGGACGAACGGCGCATGACCGACCTCGCCGAGCCCCCCGCCCCCACCACGACCCGCAAGGACTGGTCCTCCGACCAAGAAGTCCGCTGGTGCCCCGGCTGTGGTGACTATTCCATCCTCGCCGCCGTCCAGATGCTCATGCCCGAGCTGGGTGTGACCCGCGAGCGCACGGTGTTCCTTTCCGGCATCGGGTGTGCGGCCCGCTTCCCCTATTACATGAACACCTACGGCATGCACTCGATCCACGGTCGGGCCCCGGCCATCGCCACCGGCCTGGCCACCACCCGGCCGGACCTCGACATCTGGGTAGTGACCGGTGACGGCGATGCCCTCTCCATCGGGGGCAACCACCTCATCCACGTCCTGCGCCGCAATGTGAACATCACCATCCTGATGTTCAACAACCAGATCTACGGGCTGACCAAGGGCCAGTACTCGCCGACGTCGGAGGTGGCCAAGGTCACGAAGTCGACGCCCTTCGGCTCCCTCGAGCAACCCTTCAACCCGCTCAGCCTGGCCCTCGGCGCCGAGGCCGGTTTCGTGGCCCGGACCCACGACATGGACCGCAAGCACATGCAGGAGACCTTCCGGCGGGCCCACGCCTACCGGGGCGCCGCCTTCGTGGAGATCTACCAGAACTGCAATGTCTTCAACGACGGGGCGTTCGAGCAGATCACGAGCAAGGACCACCGCGCCGACATGCTCATCCCCCTCGAGCACGGCAAGCCCATCCGCTTCGGCCCGGAGGGGGAGCACGGTGTGGTCTCGCACACCGACGGCTCCGTCGAGGTCGTCGAGGTGGCCGCGGTCGGTGAGTCGGCACTGCTCGTCCATGACGAGCACCGGGACAATCCCGGGCTCGCCTTCCAGCTCAGCCGGCTGTCACGTGGCCCCTTCGAGCCCACACCCATCGGCGTCTTCCGGGACGTCGAGCGGCCCGAGTACGGCGCCGAGATGGCCCGTCAGATCGACGAGGCCACGGCCCAACGGGGCCCGGGGGACCTGGCCACCCTGCTGCGCTCCGGCTCTTCTTGGATCGTCGAGTAGGCGGTCGCTCCCCGCGCCCAGCGGCACGGGGCCGCCGGGGCACCGGCACATCGACGCCACAGCAGGTGTTCGTGGTCATGCTGCGCGGCGTGAACGTGAGCGGCCACAATCGCCTGCCGATGGCCGACTTCGCTGCCGCCCTTTCCGAGCTCGGCTTTGGTGGGGTCACGACCTACGTGCAGAGCGGTAACGCCGTCTTCTCCGGGCGCGGCAAGCCGCCGGCGGTGGCGGCGATGGTCAGCCGGCAGCTTGCCGAGCGCTTCGAGCTGGCCGTCCCCATCGTCGTGCGCACCGCCGATGAGCTTCGATCTGTCCTGGTGGCAAATCCCTACCTCGGAAGAGAGCCCGACCCGACCAGGCTCCACGTGACGTTCCTGGTGGCGGCGCCGGAAGCGGCGGCTGGGTCGATCGGGCCGCCGGCGAGCGCCGGCCGGGACAGCTTCGACGTCCTCGGCCGCGAGGTGTACCTCCACTGCCCGGACGGCTACGGAAGGACCAAGCTGACCAACGATTTCTTCGAACGGCGCTTCCGGACGACCGCCACCACTCGGAACTGGCGCACCGTCCTCGCCCTCGCCGAGCTCTGCGAGGAACAGGCCGGCGGTCGCTGATCAGGGTGTGGCCGGCCCAGCCGTGGCCGGGGGACCGGGCCGCCCGATCGGCGCCGCTCCCGTGAAGGTCGTGTAGTCGCCGTCACCGTCGAGCACCATGCAGAACTGCGCGTCGGGGCAGGAGACGGAGGTGGGGTCCCCCGAGTACTCGGTGGGTGCGGGCAGGACGTGACGCGGCAAGGACCATGCCGTTCCGTTCCAGGTGGCCACCGAGCCCGACGTGTCGGCAGCCACGCAGAAGGTGACCGTCGGACAGGAGACCGCGTCGAGGCCGCCGGCGGGGTCGATCGTCTGAGGCGACAACCATTGGCCCGCAGACCATTCGACTGCCTGCTTGCCGCTGACCAGCCAGCACAACGTGACCTCGGGACAGGACACGCCCGTTCCCGTCGTTCCGCCCGCGCTCGGCGTGGTCCACGACGGCTGCTTGGCCCACGAGGTGCCGTCCCACCCGAAGACGTCGGGACCGACGACGGCAAGGCACGCCGAGGTGGTCGGGCACGACAGCCCGACCGGCCCCTCCACATAGAGCGAAGTGGCCGGGGGACCGGTCACCAACGCTTGGAGCGACGTCCAGTGTCCGTCGACCAGGACGGCGACATGCCCGGTGTTGTCGACCGCCGCGCAGAACGTCGGTGCCGGGCAGGACACGTCGGCATGGCGCGAGCCGGGATGCCCGGCGCCCGGATCGGCGGGATTGGCCGGCGGCATCGGACCCGGGCCCGGGCTCAGGGCGGAGAGTGCTGACCAGTCGGTACCGTTGCCACTGCTGACGTGATCGGTGCCGTCGACGATGACGCAGAGCGGACCGCCCGTGCAGCTGATAGCCGGCATGATCGGCGCGGTCTGGGTTCCCGTCGTCGGAGCCGGGAAGTACACCGAGGGGTCGGCCCAGGCGGCGCCGTCCCATGAGTCCGACACACCTGCTCCCGCGGTGTCGTCGATGTCGGCCTGGTTGTCCCCTCCCCCGGCCGCGATGCAGAAGGTGTCCGACAGGCACGAGACCGAGGTGAACCCGCCACCGGGCGGGAGGGCGGTGAGCGGTGCCGCCCACCCGGGGGCCGGGGTGACCGGGGTCAGCACGGTGGTGGGGGTGGCCGACGGCAACGAAGTGGTGGGGCTCGTCGTGGCCGGCGGCTCGGGTGTCCGCCCGTGTGCCGGCGGGCGATGGGGCACGAGGCCCGGGTCGGCGGCCGACCCACCACAGCCGGCAAGGAGAAGCGAGGCGACCGCGGCCATGCCGACAACCGTTGCCATCGTCGACGCCGTCGGCCCTCTCAGGGACCATCGGCTGTCCCGCCAACCTGCCGCCATCCTCGGCGTCGTGCCCGCCTGCCGGTCCCTGGCGGTCAGGCCGAATCGAGGGAACGAAAGACCATTCCCGTCCGCGGCTTCGGATAGAAGTAGGTGCTCTTCGGGGGCATACGCCGGCCCGCCCGCGCCCATTCTTCGATCTGGGACACCGTCACCGGTCGCAGCAACACGGCCGCTTGGGCGCCGTCCGATCCCAAGGCTCCGACCGCGTCCCGCCAGTCGGCCCAGAAGCGCAGCTCGTGGTCGGGCAGCTCGGCGAAGACCAATGCCACCATCGACGAGTCGAGGTCGGAGGCAGCGGCCTCGGCCGTTCCGTCCTTGGGGGAGAGCAACCAGGCACCCGACTCCATGACGAGGGCCAGAGCTCCGGCAGAGCCCAGGGCGCCGAGGGTTCGCTCGTCGAAGTCACCGGCCCGGGTCACGTCGAACCACGACGAGAAGACATCGACGAGGTCGAGGCCGTCCGGAAGGCCAGAGAGCGTGCGGTGGATGGCCCCGACAGCCAGTTCGTGCTCGCTGAGCTCGACGACGAGGGCCATCACGCCGTCAGCCCCGTGGTGCTGGCCGTCCCCGGCGCTCTCCTTGTCGTAGTTGAGCGCGGTCTCGTAGCGGTGATGACCGTCGGCGACGACGACAGGTGAGGCACCCACCGATGTGCGCACGGCCTCGATGGTGACCGGGTCGTCGAGGACCCAGAGAGCGTGGACGACCCCGTCGTCGTCGACGGCTTCGGTGTCCGGTGGGCTGTCGGGTAGGAAGGTAGCCGTCAGCCCGGGGCTCATGGACAGGCCCCAGATGGGTGACAGGTTGGCCCGGGTGGCCCGGAGGAGGTCGAGCCGATCGCTGGCCGGCTTGGGAAGGGTCTGCTCGTGGGGGAGGATCTGGGCGGTGCTCTCCTCGTCGATGCCGAGGGCGCCGATCACCCCGTTGGTGGTGCGACCGTCAGGGGCGGTCATCCGGTAGGCGTAGAAGCACGGACGGGCATCGGGCTGGATGAGGCCGTCGTCCTGCCATTCGGACCACAGCCGCGCCGCGTGCTCGTACCGATCGAGGCCGGATCGCTGATCGGGCTCGGGCAGCTCCACGCGCACGGAATTGGCGCTGTGGCGCGCGGCCAGGCGTTCTCGCAGCTCGGGCCCGATGACGTCGTACGGAGGTGAGATGGCGGCGTCCAGGTCCACCCGCCCGGCGTCGTACCGCAGGCCGCGGAATGGCTCGAAGCGAGGCATGGACACTGCGTAGCACATCGCCATCTGCCCTCCGGAACGGCGGGACGGGCCGCCGACGACTGCCGATCGGTGCGCGGGCGCCAGGGTCAGGCGTCGGAAGCGATGAGCGCGGCCATGGCCTGGGCCCCGGCCGGTTGCAGGTGCACCTGGTCGGGGTCGAACCATGCGGGGTGGTCGTTCGAGAGCGAGTACCAGTCGGCCAGGACGGCCACGCCGGGATAGCGGGCGACGCCGGCGGCGAGGGCGGCGTTGTCGGCCGTCTCCCAGGACCGGGGCACGTCGACGTTCACGAAGACGACACGCCGGACACCGGCGGCCGCTTGCATCATGGCGTCGACGTCGGACGAGGTGACCGAGCCGTTGGTGCCGAGCTCGACCACCAGCACGTTGCCGAGCCTCCCGGCGGCGCGGGCCGTCTGGACGACGGCGATGCCGGCTTCGAACTGTCGGCTCACCATGCCGTCGACCGTCACACCGGGCAGGTCGGCTTCGAGGTAGGGCTGGATGTCGATCATCAGCGAGTCGCCCACCGCCAGGAAGGGCCCGGGCACGGGCGGGCTAGGGACGCCGGAGGCGGAGGAGGTGGCGGACGAGGTGTCAGACCCTGTGCCCGACCCAACGACCGTCCCGGCCGTGCCGAAGGTCGACGTCGTTGGCGACCCGGGAAGGGTGGCCGCGGCCGCGGGAGACGGCACCGGGGCGAGGGCGCGGTCGGCGGCCGACGGCGGTCGCGGCCGGGTGTCCTGGGATCGCTGGGCGAGCCCCAGCCCGAAGAGCCCGAGGAGCACGGCCAGCACGGTGGCCACGATGAGGCGATCGGACCCGCTGATGGCCGACACGCCACCAGTCTGCCCCGGCTGCCCTAAGGAGTCCCTGATGAGGGTGCAGTTTCCCGGCGGTGGCCGATCCCGGTGACCTCGCTCACCACCCAGAGCAGGAGTGCGCTTCCCGAATAGACGACGCCCAGCACGACCACGGCCGTCCATCCGCCGGACGCATAGGCGGCGCCGGTCGTGGCTGAGCCCAGGGCTCCCCCCACGAAGTAGGTGACCATGTAGCCGGTGTTGAGCCGCGACCGGGCCGACGGGTTGAGGGCGAAGATCAGCTGCTGGTTCTGGATGTGGACCGCCTGGATGCCAAGGTCGGCGATCAGGATGCCGATGACCAGGGCCCAGAGCTCGTGACGGCCGAGGGCCAGTAGCCCGAAGGCGGCCGCGGTGAGGGCGAGCGAGGCGCCGCTCACCCATCGCTCGAACCCCCGGTCGGCCAGCCGGCCGCTGAAGCTGGCGGCCAGCGCTCCAGCCGCCCCGAGCAAGCCGAAGAGCCCGATGACGGCCACGCTGAAGTGGTAGGGCGAGCCGGCCAACAGGAAGGCGAGGCTCGTCCAGATGACGTTGAAGGTGGCGAAGGCCAGGGCACCGATGGCCGACCGCAGTCGCAGGACCGGCTCGCGGCCGAGCAGTCGCACCACCGAACGCAGCAGCTCGCCGTAGTCGAGATGGGGCCTCGGATGTTCGGCGGGGAGGCCCCGGTGGAGCAACGCGGCCATCCCGAGCACGACGCCGGCCGCCACCACGAAGACGGTCCGCCATCCGGCGGCCTCGGCGATGAGCCCCGAGACCGCTCGGGCCAGCAGGATGCCGATCAGCAAACCGCTCATGACCGTCCCGACGACCCGTCCGCGCTGGTCGTCATCGGCCAACGTGGCCGAGAAGGGGACCAACACCTGGGCCACCACGGACGTGACGCCGGCCACGGCCACCGCGCCGATGAGCACCCCGATGTCGGGGGCGATGGCGGCAACGACCAGGGCGGCGGCCGCCACGACGAGCAGGCCGGGAACGAGCCGTCGGCGGACGAGCATGTCGCCGAGGGGCACGATCAGGGCCAACCCGCACCCGTAACCGACCTGGGCGGCCGTGACGACGAGCGCCGTCTCGCCGCTTCCCGACCCGAAGGCGCGGGCGATCTGCGGCAGGAGGGGCTGCGCGTAGTACAGGTTGGCGGCTGACACCCCACAGGCGACGGCGAAGAGGGCGACCATCCCCGGTGTCATCAGGCTCGGGCCGCCCAACGCGGGAAGGCTCGCGGGCGTGGCCAGGGCAGGCGCACTCGCGGCGGGGATCGACGAGGGTCGAGGACGGGCCATTGCTCCTGGGTGGGAGGTTAGGCGCCCAACGCCTGGACGTCGTCGGCTATCGCCATGTCGGCGTCTTCCGAGGTCGAGAGACCCGGCTCAATAGACTGGGGCAAGTGGCGAGAACCAGGACGAGGCCGGTCAGTTGGGGGCGCCCGTGACCTCGCTTCACTCCGAGACACCCGAGACGTCCGAGACATCCGAGACTCCGGGCGTCGACCGGATCGCCACCGTCCCCAATGTCATCACCCTCGTTCGCCTTGCCTGTCTGCCCCTCTTCCTGTGGCTGCTGTTCGGTCGTGACGACCAGATGGCGGCGGCCGTGCTGCTGGGGGCGCTCGGTGCCACCGACTGGGTCGACGGGTTCGTGGCTCGGCGCTTCCATCAGGTGTCGACCGTGGGGAAGGTGCTCGACCCGGTGGCCGACCGGCTCTTGATGGTCACCGCGGTGATCGCCATCATCGTCCACGGGGCCGTGCCCGTCTGGTTCGGCGCCGCCACTGTGGCCCGGGAGGTCGTGGTGTCCGCCGCCGTCCTGTTGCTGGCGTCACTCGGCGCCTCGCGCATCGACGTCCTCTGGGTGGGCAAGGCCGGCACCTTCGCGCTGATGTTCGCCTATCCGGCGTTCCTCTTGAGCGACGGCAACGCCTCGTGGCAGGTCCCCTTCCGGGCCTTCGCCTGGTTCGCCGGCATCGGGGGCCTGGCCCTGGCCTGGGTGGCCGCCGCCGCCTACATCCCCGTAGCCCGCACTGCGCTGCTCGATGGCCGCCGATCGAGAGCCAAAGAGGTGGTCGGGTGAAGGCCGTGATCATGGCCGGAGGCGAGGGGACGCGCCTGCGGCCTCTGACCTCGAACCAGCCGAAGCCGATGCTGCCCATGGCCAACGTGCCGATGATGGAGCACGTCGTGAACCTGCTGCGGCGGCACGGGTTCGAGGACATCGTGGTGACGGTGGCCTTCATGGCCAACGCCATTCGCACGTACTTCGGGGACGGCTCGGAGTTCGGGGTGCGCATGGTCTACGCCACCGAGGCCACCCCACTGGGCACGGCCGGGTCGGTGCGCAATGCCCGCGACGAGCTCGACGAGCGCTTCCTCGTCATCTCGGGTGACGTCCTGACCGACATCGACCTCAGCCAGGTCGTCGAGTTCCACGCCAAGCAGGAGGGGTTGGCCACCTTGGCCCTCAAGGCGGTGGACAATCCACTGGAGTTCGGGATCGTGATCACCGAACAGGATGGCTCGATCGTGCGCTTCCTGGAAAAGCCGACGTGGGGCCAGGTCTTCAGCGACACCATCAACACCGGCATCTACGTTCTCGAGCCGGAGATCTTCGACTTCATCCCTGAAGGCCGCTCCGTGGACTTCTCGAGCGACTCGTTCCCGGCCGCGCTCGAGGCCAAACAGGCGCTGTTCGGATACGTGGCCGATGGCTACTGGGAGGACGTGGGCACGCTCGAGGCCTACCTGAAGGCGCACCAGGACATCCTCGACCAGAACGTCCAGGTCGAAATGGGCGGCTTCCAGCTGCGTCCCGGGGTCTGGCTCGGCAAAGGCGCGGAGATCGACCCGAGCATCGTGATCGACGGCCCGGCGGTCATCGGCGACAACTGCATCGTCGGCGCCGGCGCCCATCTCGGGAGTTACTGCACCCTCGGGCGCAACGTGCGCATCGGCGACAACGCCGTCCTCCAGCGCTCGGTGGTCCACGACAACAGCTACCTGGGATCGTCGGTGCGTATCGACGGGAGTGTCCTCGGGCGGGGCTGTGACCTCCGGGACGCGGTTCGCTGCGAGGAGGGCGTCATCCTCGGCGACGAGTGCTTCGTGGGCGCCCATGCCTCTATCAGCTCGGGGGTCAAGATCTACCCGTTCAAGACGGTCGAGGCCGGGGCCATGGTCAACTCGTCGATCGTCTGGGAGTCGAGGGGCGCCCGCTCCCTGTTCGGCCGGGACGGCGTGCGGGGACTGGCCAACGTCGACATCAGCCCGGAGCTGGCCGTGCGGTTGTCCTTGGCGTGGGCGTCGACGTTCGAGAAGGGTGCCACCATCACCACCTCCCGGGACACCAGCCGGGCGGCCCGGGCCCTCAAGCGAGCCGTCATGGTCGGCTGCAACGCGGCCGGCATCAACGTGGACGACCTCGAGGTGGCCACCGTGCCGGTCACTCGCTTCCAGATCACTTCGTCGGCGAGCCAGGCCGGGGTGACCGTGAGACTGGCACCCGACGATCCCGCATCGGTCGTGCTCCGCTTCTTCGACGAGGACGGCCTCGACGTCGACGAGGCCACCCAGCGCAAGATCGAGCGCCTCTACCACCGCGAGGATTTCCGCCGGGTGCTGGCCCGAGAGATCGGCGACATCGGCTTCCCGCCACGGTCGCTCGAGTACTACACGGCCGCGCTCATCGAGTCGGTCGACCTGTCCCACGCCCGCGAGGCCAACCTCAAGCTCGTCCTCGACTACTCCTTCGGCTCGGCCAGCTTCGTCATGCCCAACCTCTTGGCCAAGCTCGAAGCCGAGGTGCTGGTGGTCAATCCCTACGCCAATACGGCCAACGTGCTCACCTTCGACCGGGTGGCGAGTGGCCGCCGGGTGTCCGAGCTGGTGGTGGCGTCCGGGGCCCATCTCGGCGCCGTGCTCGACCCCGGGGGGGAATACGTCACCATGGTGGACGACACGGGCCGGGCACTGACCAACGAGGAGGCCCTCCTCGTGCTCCTGACCCTGGTGACGGAGGCCAATCCCGGGGGCAGGGTGGCCCTGCCGGTGGCGGCCAGCCGCGCCGCCGAGGAGATCTGCCGCCGGTCGGACACCACGATCGTCTGGACCAAGCTGTCGGCCTCGCACCTCATGGAGGTGGCCCGTTCCGAGAAGGTCGACCTGGCGGCCAGTCAGTCCGGCGGGTTCATCTTCCCCCGCTTCCTGCCCGCCTTCGACGGAGCGGCCACCCTGGTCAACTTGTTGGCCCTGCTCACGGCCTCGGAGCGCCGACTGTCGGACGTCGTGGCCTCCCTGCCGCCGGTCCACATGGTCCACCACCAGGTCCACACGCCCTGGGAGATGAAGGGGATGGTCATGCGGACGCTGGTGGAGCGCACCCGGGGGAGCGAGCTGGTCCTCGTCGACGGGGTCAAGATCGTCGAGCCCGACGGCTGGGCGCTCGTCCTGCCCGATCCCGAGGAGCCCATGACCCACATTTGGGTCGAGGGCCCCGACGACGCCCAGGCCGAGGCCCGGGCCCAGGAGTACGTCGTCCGCCTCGAGCAGCTCATCCGCTGAGCGTCCCAGCAGTCCACGCCGGCAGCCGGTCGCCGCTGTCGGACGCCGCCGACCCGCCCCTCCGTCACCCGGACGGAGGCCGCGAGGGTCGGATAGGGTCCGCACACGATGAACGTCCCCGACGAGCTGCGCTACTCGAGCGATCACGAATGGGCGCGAGTGGAGGGTGACCGGGTGGTGGTCGGCATCACCGACTATGCGCAAGACGCGCTCGGGGACGTTGTCTATGTCGACCTTCCGTCAGAGGGCGCGACGGTGGAGAAGGGCGGGGTTCTCGGCGAGGTCGAGTCGACGAAGTCGGTGTCGGAGATCTACGCGCCGGTGGGTGGCCAGGTGGTCGCGGTCAATGCCGCGCTCGGTGACGGGCCCGAGCGCCTGAACACCGACCCGTACGGGGACGGATGGATCTGTGCCATCGCGCCGTCGGACAGCGCCGCCCTCGACGGGCTCCTCGACGCCCAGGCTTACCGTCAGTTGATCGACGGCTGATCGACGGCTGACGACGCGGTGGTGGCGGTCAACCTGGGGGGCTATGTCGAAACGGCTACCGTGGAGGGCGTGTTCTGCCATCAATGCGGGCACCGCAACCCGGCGGGCGTGAACTTCTGCTCGGCCTGTGGCTCGCCCATGGTGACGGCGGCGCCGGACACCTCGGTGGCGGTCAGCCCGGTCGACGATGGCACCGACGGCGGCGAGATCGTGGCCCCGTCCGGCCTGCTCGAGCTGCCCCGGGGGGTGGCCATGCTGGTCGTGAACAGGGGCTCTGACGAGGGTGTCCGCTTCGTCCTCGAACAACCGCTCACCAGGGCCGGGCGCCATCCGGAGAACGAGATCTTCCTGGACGACATCACCGTGTCGCGGCGCCATGCCGAGTTCCGCACCTCCGACGAGGGCACCTCCGTCCGCGACGTGGGCTCGCTCAACGGCACCTTCGTGAACCGGAAGCGGATCGAGCAAGTCAAGCTGGCCAGTGGCGACGAGGTCCAGATCGGGAAGTTCAAACTGCTGTACCTCATGGCAACCGGCGAATGATCGACCGCCGAGCGGTCAGAGGGTCCAGCGGAGACCGGCCATGACGGCGCGTTCCTATCTGTCCATCGGCGACGTCCTCACCCTGCTCCGCCAGGAGTTTCCGGACATCACCATCTCGAAGATCCGTTTCCTCGAGAGCCAGGGACTGGTCGACCCGGAGCGGACGCCATCGGGGTACCGAAAGTTCTACCAGCACGACGTCGACCGACTGCGATGGATCCTCCAGCAACAGCGAGAGAACTTCCTCCCGCTCAAGGTCATCAAGGACCGCCTCGAGGACGACACGAGCACAACGGAGCCATCGTCCGCCACCGTCGGCTCGACGCCCGAGCGCGTGGAGCCGGTGATGGTGAGTCCGCACGTCACCACGACAAGCGACGGCTCGTTGGCCGCCAGTCTGCGGATGAGGGAGGAGGTCGCCCTGCCCGGGATCGACGCCCCGACCTCAGGATCGACGTCCACCGCGGCCGTCGACGGAAACCACGAGACGCGTGTGGGCGCCCTGGCCGGCCGGCGGCCCGCCGAGGGCCCGACTTCGGTCATGACCACCGCACCGACCGGATCGGGGGCCCATGCCGGCGGGTTGCCGAAGGAGCCTGCCCCTCCCTCCCTCCCGGCCAGCGCCAGGGCCGCACCGGCGCCGGTGGCGACGACGGGCAAGCAAGGGTCGGAACCGGATTCCTCCGATGCGGCTTCCTCCGGGGCCCGGTCCCGCTCTCGTCCGTCACGGGCGACAGCCTCGGGATCAGGATCGGGCGGGGGATCGGGTGGGCGCGGCCCGCGCGGCGGCGGTCGTCGCCGAGGAGGCGGCGGGAGCGGAGGTCTTTCGGCCGATGACCTGGCCGCCTCGAGCGGCCTTCCCGTCGAGGTGGTCGAGGAGCTCGCCTCCTACGGGCTGCTGGCGCCGACGGTGGTCGCCGGATTCGCCACATTCGACGAGGCGGACCTGGCCATCACCAAGCTCGCCGCACAGCTGGCGCCATTCGGGATCGAGCCCCGCCATCTACGCCTCTACAAGAACGCGGCGGACCGCGAGGCAGGATTCGTCGAGCAGGTCGTGCTCCCGTTGCTGCGCCAACGCAATCCCGACGCCCGGTCCCGGGCCGAGGTCACCGCCGAGGAGCTCGTCTCGCTGGGCCAGGAGCTGCGGAGCTCGTTGCTCCAGCGAGCGCTGGGGGGCCTCCTGCAGCGCTGAGCGGATCGCGCTCGAGGACTGCGGGAGGGTCGCATCGAGGGCCACATCCGGCCCGCCGGCCGATCGCACGCCTGGGCAGCGGCGAGTAAGTTTGGGGGATGGTCGAGGTACGGCTTCGAGCAGTCCGAGTTGACCTCCAGTCGAACACCCCGGTCCTGCTCCTCCAAGAGTCGGACGGGCTCGGCCGCACGTTGCCCATCTTCATCGGCGCACCCGAGGCCACGGCCATCGCCTTCGCCCTCCAGGGGATGGACACGCCGCGGCCCATGACCCACGACCTCATCCGCGATCTCCTCGAGGCACTGGGTGCGGAGGTCCGCCGGGTGGTGATCACCGAGCTCAAGACCGCGACCTACTTCGCCGAGATCGTGTTGGCTCACGGGGATCACGAGCTGCCGGTCTCCTCGCGTCCCTCCGACGCAGTGGCGGTGGCCGTTCGCACCGATGCGCCGCTCTATGTCGCCGACGACCTCATGGACTCCGAGGGCATCATGCTGGCCGTCGACGAAGAGGACGACGAGGACGAGACGGGCGACGACGAGGACAACACCAATCCCGAAGAGCTCGTCGGCGAGTTCCGAAACTTCCTCGACTCCATCCGACCCGAGGACTTCTCGTCCTGAGCCGGCCGCCCACCTCCGGATGACCCGACCCGGTCAGCCGGAGGCCATCCCCGTGCCACGCCGACGACCGCGACCCCCTTTGGCCGCCGCCGTCCTGCTGGCGGGGCTGGCCGCCGTCATGGCCGGGTGCTCGTCGGGTTCCTCCTCGACGCCGACCACCGTCCGCCCGTCAGGATCGTCGACGACCACGACCGCCCGCCCGGCCAGCACGACCTCTTCGACAACGTCCACGTCGTCGACCTCGTCCACCGGGCCGGTCCAATGCCCGACGTCCGCCCTCACCGGATCCGAGGTCGGGAGCAGCGGTGCCGCCGGCACCATCGAGTTGTCCTTCGCCCTGCGCAGCTCGTCGTCGGCTCCCTGCATCCTCTCCGGCTACCCCGGCTTGCTGCTCCTGTCGGGCGGAGGTTCGCCGTTGCCGACCAACGTGATCCGTAAGGGGAGCTATTCGTTCACGGCCATGGCGCCGACCACGGTGACGCTCACGTCGGGCCAGTCGGCTGACTTCAACCTCGGCTACTCCGACGTCCCCGTCGGGAACGAGACGACCTGCCCGACGGCGTCGTCCATGGAAGTCACGCCCCCGAATGCCACCGACCACGTCATCGTCACGGCCAGCCTGGCGCCGTGCGGAGGGGGCACGGTGGTCGTCTCCCCGGTGTTCGCGGCCGGCGGGGCCAATAGCCAAACGATGGCCCCGCCGGGCTGATCCCGGCCGGTGGGCCGTGCCCGCCAACCCGGCGCCGGCGATCGCCGGTGGTACCCTCGATCGTGGCGATCGACGGCCGACCGGGGGGTCCTCAGCCGGTGGATCGTCCCCACCCTTCTGACGGTGGCCCTCCGTCCTGACGGCCGCGGGGTGAGCGGGGCGTCATCGGCCTTCGGGCACCGGTTGTGGTTGCGCCTCTCTGCGCTCACGTCCATCCAGCGGGACGTCACTGTGTACGGCATCTCGGCCGTGTTCGCGGCCATCACCGCGGTGGCCGTCGGCATCCCGCTCTACCGCCAGTGGGGACAGTTGGCGGCCGGACCCTACGGCCTCGCCACCTTGCTCTGCGCCTGGGCGGCGTGGCGGCGACGGGGCCGGGCGGCGGCCCGGCAGCGGCGGGCCGTGCGCATCGCCGCCTTCGCCGTGGCCATCGTGGGCGCCACCTTGGTCCCCCTCTGCCTCGAGGTCGTCTGGGCCTCGGAGGGCAACGCCGCCCAGCATGTGCAGCCCGAGGTGCTGGTCGTCGAACGGGCCGGAATCCGTGCCGCCCACGGGCAGAACCCCTACCGGGAGATCGACCGGAACGGTCACCTCCTCATCCATCAGTCCGCCGAGCCGACCTACGAGCTCTACTACCCCTACCTGCCGGGAATGGTCATCTTCGGCTTCTCGAGCTTTACCAGCGTCTCGAGCCACAGCCGCATCGAGGCCACCCTCACCGACGCCCGCATCCAGTTCTTGGTGGTCACGGTGGCCATCGGCTTGATCGCCCTGAGTCGCGTCCGGCCGCCCTCCGACGCCCGTGTCCGCGCCTTCCAGGCCCTCACCGCCTTGCCCACCGCCGCGCTGCCGCTGGCCACCGGCGGCGACGACATGCCCGTCGTGGCCCTCATGCTCCTCGGCCTTGTGGCGCTGCAACGACGAAGACCGGTGCTGGCCGGCCTGGCCCTCGGGGCCGCGTCCTCGCTCAAGTTCACGGCCTGGGCGCTCGTGGTGCTGGCGGCCTGGGCCGCCTTCGACCGGGAGCGTCGGCGGGCGGTGGGCTGGTACGTGCTCGGAGTGGCCGCGGTCATGATCCCCGTCATCGCTCCCTTCGCCGCCAGCAACCCGTCGGCCTTCGTGGACAACGTCATCCGCTTCCCGCTCGGGTTGGCCGGCGTGTCGTCACCGGCGGCCAGTGCGCTGCCCGGGCACATCCTGGTGTCGATCTGGCCCTCCATCCACCGGCCCTACGTGGTGGCCGTCGGCGTGGTGGGTGTCCTCCTTTTGGCCGTCTATCTCCGTCGGCACCCGCCGGTCGACGCCGGCGGGGTGGCCACGCTCACCGGTTGGGTGATGACGGTCGCCATCCTCCTCGCCCCGGCCACCCGTGTCGGCTATCTGCTCTACCCGGCCGACCTGTTCATCTGGGGGTGGATGCTCCGCCGGGCCGAGGACCCCACCCTGGCCGGCGACGCACCGGCCAGGCGGGCCCAGCGCCGTGACCGGGGCGCTGAGGTGGCGCCCGGTCAGGTGTCGTCGGACAGCTCGAAGACCTCGACGGAGAAGGGAGTCGTGCCGGCCGCCGTGGTCGGGGAGACCACGACGCCCACTTCCCAGTCGTAGCCGTCGGCGCTGCCCCGTTTGGCCAGGACCTCGGTCCCGGCGTTGTCGTGCCCCAGGCCTGGCCCGTCGTAGATCACCTGCCATCCGAGCTTGGGCAGCAGCACCTTGTAGGTGTCGACCACCTCGCTCCCAGCCCTCGAGGTGGCAAAGCTCACGGTCGTGTCGAATTGGCCGGCGGCCTGGGCGTTGTTCAGGGTGGTGGTCGCTCGGCTCCCGGAGGGCACGGCGAGGTTGTCGAGGATGTCAGCCGGGGGCTGCCCCTGGGTCACCATCGAGTGGAGGGCGGTGGCGCCGGCGGTGAGTGCGATCGAAGTGCCGTCGGGCAGGGTGACTCGGTGGATGGACGTCGGCGACGCCTTCCCCGTGGTGTTCGTGACGATGGCCGACCCCACCAGGCCCACGACGACGATGACGACGGCGATGCCGAGGACGACGAGGGCCGGTCCGGGCATGGCCGGCCGCACCGGCAGAGTCGGTGGGACCGGCTCATCGCCGTCGGCCGGCGCGGTCGTCTCGCCCTCGACTCCGGGCACGGTACCGACCATCGCTGTGGATGCTACCGGCCCTCCGACGGCCATCCGAGGCGAGGTCGGCGGGGGTGCGCCGGTCGGTGGCAGCGGCCCTCCGTGCCTGACTCGACCACGCATCGTCAGGCTATGGCTACCCTTCGTGAAACAATTCATCAAACGTTTACATCGGACCCGCGATCCCTCAAAATGCTCGCATCCGGTGGCGCCCAAGCGGTGCCACCCGAAGGAGGGGCTCCGGACCCGCTACCCGGGTAACCGAGTGGCAGTCGGGGGGGAGTGGCCGGGTCGAAAGACCCGGCCACTGCTGTGGCCGGGGACAGCTCGAGCGGTCGGAGGCTCAGGCGCTCGACCAGCCGAGCTGGTCGATGGGACCGTGCCCGGCGCCGAGGCGCCAACCCCGGGCCCGCACGAGTGCCTCGTGCACGAAGCGCGTGGCCCTCTCTGCGGCCTCCCTTACCTCCTTGCCGGCGGCCAGGTTGGCGGCCAGGGCGGCCGAGAGCGAGCACCCCGTGCCGTGGGTGTTGGGGGTGTCGACCCAGGCTCCGCCGAGCCGGAATGCCTGCCGACCATTGCAGAGCACGTCCTCCACGGTGCCGGGAGGCCTTCCCCTCTGGCCCCTTTGGCCTCCTTGGCCGTTGCCGCCGTCGACGCCCGGGAGGTGCCCGCCTTTGACGAGGACCCACGTGGGGCCGAGTGCGGCGATGCGGTAGGCGAGCTCCACCATGGCGTCCACGTCGGCCGGCGGGGCCTCGTCGACGAGCATGCCCGCCTCCCACAGGTTGGGCGTGACCACGAGGGCATGGGGGAGGAGCCGGTCCCGGTAGGCGGCGATCCCGTCGGGGTCGAGGAGAGGACGGCCGGTGGAGGCGACCATGACCGGGTCCACCACCAACCTGGGCAGCTCGCCGCGCCCGGCGCGGGCGGCCACCACCTCGACCGTCTCGGCCGAGCCGAGCATGCCCGTCTTCGTGGCCTGCACGGGCAGGTCGGAGAGGACAGCGGCGATCTGCGCATCGACCATCTCGGGCGGGACGAGATGGACGGCCCGGACCTCTGCCGTGTTCTGAGCGGTCACGGCGGTGACGGCGGTGGTGGCCAGGACGCCGAAGGCGGCCATGGCTCGCAGGTCGGCTTGGATGCCCGCACCCGACCCCGAGTCGGAGCCGGCGATGGTGAGAGCGACCGGCGGGTCACCGCCCGTCTTCACCGGCCGATCATGCCCTCGAAGGAGCTCGAGGCCTCGGCCACGAAGCGCGGCGCGATCCGTCCGGCGCGGTGTGCCGCCCGGCCGGCCCGGACCGCGTCGCGCATGGCGGCGGCCATCCGGGCCGGCTCGCGGCCACGAGTCACCGCCGAGGCCACCATCACCGCCGCGCAGCCGAGCTCCATGGCCACACAGGCGTCCGAGGCCGTGCCGATGCCGGCGTCGAGCACCACCGGCACCTTGGCCTGCTCCACGATCAACTCGATGTTGTGCCGGTTGCGGATGCCGAGGCCGCTGCCGATGGGCGACCCGAGGGGCATGACCGCGGCACAGCCGAGCTGCTCCAGGCGCCGGGCCACGATCGGGTCGTCCCCGCAATAGGGGAGCACCACGAAGCCGCGGTCGATGAGCTCTTCGGCCGCGGCCACGAGCTCGACGGGGTCGGGGAGCAGCGTGCGATCGTCCCCGATCACCTCGAGCTTGATCCAGTCGGTCTCGAATGCCTCGCGGGCCAGTTGGGCGTGGAGCACCGCCTCGGCGGCGGTGAAGCAGCCGGCCGTGTTCGGGAGGATGCGGATGCCCAGCTCACCCAGGAGGTCGACGAGGGAGTGCCGGGTGGTGGGGTCGACACGGCGGACGGCCACGGTGGCGACTGCCGTCCCCGAGGCGACCAGCGCCTCCCGCAGCGACTCGGGGCTGGACATGCCGCCGGTGCCAAGCATCAGGCGCGACCCGATGGTCTCGCCGGCCACGCAGAAGGGGTCGTCGGGCTGCACGTCGACGCCGGGGACCTCGGTCAGCATCGTCTCCACCGTACCGGTGGGGCCCCTCGCCCATGGCACCGCCGCCGCCGGCGGTGACGCCGGCGACCGCAGCCGTGACCTAGCCGCCGGCCGACGCCGTCACGATCTCGACGGTGTCGGTCGGGCCGATGGTGACGTCCGCCCATCGGCTCTTCGGGACCACCTCTCCGTTGCGGGCCACGGCCACCCCGCGGGGCGACTCGCACCAGACGGCCACGAGGTCGGCGACGGTGGCCCCGCCATGTGCCTCCCACGGGACGCCGTTCACCAGTGTGGTCATCGGCCCCGGGCCCCGGGCCGCCGGATGACTGGCGGGTGTCCCGCAGTGGACTCCGAGCGCGCCGCCTCCCGATTGTCGGATGCGAGGAAGCGGTCGGGGCGGAAGTCGTCGAAGGGCGAGGGGTGGGCGGCCGAGCGGCCGTCGTTCGTCTCCACCAACCGGAGCACCTCGGTGGCGGTGACCGGGGCAAGCAGGATGCCGTTGCGGTAGTGGCCGGTGGCGACCATCAGGCCACGCAGCCCGGCGGGCCCGACGATGGGCGCGTTGTCCGGGGACCCGGGGCGCAGGCCGGTGGCCGCCTCGCAGAGCTCGTAGTCATCGAGCGCGGGGACAAGGCGGCGGGCGTCGCCGAGAAGGTCGCCGACCGAGCCGGCCTCCACGGTGAGGTCGAAGCCGCGCTCTTCGACGGTGGCCCCGACGACCAGGGAGCCGTCGGTCCGGGGCACGACGTAGCAGCTGCGGCCGTGCACCAGGCCGCGGATTGTCCGTTGCAGGCGCGGTGAGCGCGAGCCGGCCCGCAGGCGGAGCGTGAGGCCCTTGACCGGGCGGACCGGCGGACGCAGGTGCTCCGGCCACCCGGCCAGCTGACCCGACCAGCACCCGGCGGCGACCACCACCACGTCGGCGCCGAGCTCACGGCCTCCGTCGAGGGTGACACCGGCCACGTCTTCTCCACGGCGGACGACACCGGTGACCCGACAGTGCGTCGTCACCACCCCGGCCCGGTCGACGGCCACGCGCAATGCCTCGACCAGACGGCGATTGTCGACCTGATGGTCCTCGAGGAGGTCGGCGCCGCCCCGGATACCGGGGGCGAGGAGGGGCTCGGCGCTCCGACAGCCTGCGGCGGAGAGCGTGACCGCGTCGAGCCCGAGGGAGCGTCGGTAGGCGAGGAGGTCGTCGATGGACCGCCGGTCGGACGGGTCGACGGCCACCAACAGCGTGCCCTCCGTGCGGTACCCGATGCCGAGATCCGATGCCGACTCGAGCTCGGCGGCGAACGTGGGCCAGGCCCGGGCCGCACCGACCAGGAGCGCGCTCAGCCGTTCCTCGCCGAAGTTGGCTTCGCCCACCGGGGCCAACATGCCGGCCGCCGCCCAACTGGCACCGCGGCCGGGCTCGGGATCGACCAGGGTGACGGCGCGGCCCGAGGTGGCCGTCCGCCAGGCGACGGCGAGCCCGATGACACCTCCACCGACCACCACCACGTCGCTGCCGGAGCGAGCGTGCATGCGACGCATGCTACGAGGGCCGCACTCGACCCGGTCCGGGGCCGAGCCCCGGATGGTCGGCCGGTGGCACGCGGGGCGTGGAGGATCCGTCGCCGACCTGCGGTAATATTGGCTGACCGCACATGGGCCAGCGTCGTCCCGGGCGGAGTGACCCACTCTCTCGTTGGAGCGACCGGATGGCGACCAGGCAGCGCGGCACCCAAGGAACTCTGCCGTCCCCCGGCGCGCCGGGGCCCTCAGGGCCACCTCCGGCCGGCGGGCTCTATGACGGCCGGTTCGAGCACGACGCCTGCGGGGTCGGCTTGGTCGCCGACCTGAAGGGCCGTCCGAGTCACGAGCTCGTGCGCCGTGCGCTGGCCGCCCTCGAGCATCTCGCCCACCGGGGGGCGACGGGCAGCGAACAGGACAGCGGCGACGGCGCCGGGATCCTCTTGCAGCTGCCCCACGAGTTCTACGCCGGCTGTGTCGACTTCGAGCTCCCGCCCCCGGGTCGCTATGCGACGGGCATCGTGTGCTGCTCCCGTGACGATGCCGAGGCCGGCGAGTCGCGCCGGGCCTTCGAGCGGGTGCTGGCCGATGAGGGGTTCTCGGTCGTCGGATGGCGGGGGGTGCCGGTCGAGACCGGCACCCTGGGCTCGATCGCCGCGGGAGCTCGACCCTCCATGCACCAGGTCTTCGTGGCACCCACCGATCAGGAGGCCGTCGATGGGGCCGACCCGGCCCTCGCCATCGACCGGATGGCTTTCGTGGCCCGGAAGCGGTTCGAGCACGAGAACCCGGGCTGCTACGTCGTCTCCCTGTCGGCCCGCACCATCGTCTACAAGGGCATGCTGACCTCCCATCAGTTGGCCGAGTTCTTCCCCGACCTCTCCGACGAGCGAGTCAAGAGCGGGCTCGCCATCGTCCACTCGCGCTTCTCGACCAACACCTTCCCGTCGTGGCCGCTCGCCCATCCGTACCGTTACCTGTGCCACAACGGCGAGATCAACACCGTGGCCGGCAACCGAAACTGGATGCGAGCCCGCGAGGCACTGTGTCGCACTCCGCTCGTCCCCGGCCTCGAGCGGGCCTTCCCGGTGGTGACGCCGGGCGCCAGCGACTCGGCCTCCTTCGACGAGGTGCTCGAGCTCCTCCACCTCGGCGGCCGCCCCATTCACCACGCCGTCCTCATGATGATTCCCGAGGCATGGGAGAACCACCGGACGATGGACCCGGCCCGGCGGGCCTTCTACCAGTTCCACGCCTCCCTCATGGAGCCGTGGGACGGCCCGGCCGTCATCGCCTTCAGCGACGGCAAGGTGATCGGTGCCGTCCTCGACCGCAACGGACTGCGCCCGGCCCGCTATTGGGTGACGGACGACGACATGGTGGTGCTGGCCAGCGAGGTCGGTGTGCTCGAAGTGCCCTCGTCCAAGGTGGTGCGCAAGGGCCGGCTGCAGCCCGGACGTATGTTCCTCGTGGACACGGCCAGAGGCCGCATCGTCGACGACGACGAGATCAAGGAGTCGCTCGCCGCCGAGCATCCCTACGCCGAGTGGCTCGAAGAGCAGATCCGTCTCGACGAGCTGCCGCCCCGCACCATGCTCACCCCCCAGCACGCCTCGGTGGTGGGCCAGCAGCGCCAGTTCGGCTACACCGACGAGGAGCTGCGCCTCATCCTCGCCCCCATGGCCAAGAACGGGCTCGAGCCGAACGGCTCGATGGGGTCGGACACGGCCATCGCCACCCTCTCCCTGCGGCCGCGACTGCTGTACGACTACTTCACCCAACTCTTCGCCCAGGTCACCAATCCGCCGCTCGACGCCATCCGCGAGGAACTGGTCACCTCGTTGTTCTCCATGGTGGGCCCGGAGGCCAACTTGCTCCAGCCGACCCCGGCGTCGTGCCGCCAGATCGTCCTGCCCATGCCCGTGATCGACAACGACGACTTGGCCAAGCTCCTCTACGTCAACGAGGACGGCTCCAACCCGGGATTCCGTGCCTTCGCCGTCGACGGCCTCTTCGAGGTGGCGGGCGGGGGCGAGGCCCTCCGGGCAGCCATCGAGGACGTGCGGGCCAAGGTGTCGGCGGCCATCGAGGACGGGGCCGACGTCATCGTCCTCTCCGATCGGCATTCCTCCGAGTCTCTGGCCTCCATTCCCTCGCTGCTGTTGGTGGCTGCCGTCCACCACCATCTGGTCCGGACCAAGAGCCGCACCCGTGTCGGCCTCGTGGTCGAGTCCGGGGACGCCCGCGAGGTGCACCACATGGCGCTGCTCAAGGGATACGGGGCGGCAGCCGTCAACCCGTACCTGGCCTTCGAGACGATCGACGACATGGTGCAGTCCGGGCAGCTCACCGGGGTGACGGCTCGTCAGGCCCAGCGCAACTTCATCAAGGCCGCGTCCAAAGGCATCATCAAGGTGATGTCCAAGATGGGCATCTCGACGGTCGCCTCCTACACGGGGGCCCAGGTCTTCGAGGCCGTCGGCCTCGGGCCGGAGGTCATCGACGAGTACTTCACGGGAACGACGTCGCGCATCGGCGGCGTCGGGCTCGACGTCCTGGCCGAGGAAGTGGCTCGCCGCCACCGGCTGGCCTACCTGGATCGGCCGGCCGAGCTCGCCCACCGCGAGCGCGAGGTGGGAGGCGAGTACCAGTGGCGCCGGGAGGGCGAGTTCCACCTCTTCAACCCCAAGACCGTCTTCAAGCTGCAGCACGCCACCCGGGCCAAGCGCTACGAGGTCTTCAAGGAGTACACAAAGGCCGTCGACGAGCAAGCCGCGGAGGTGGCCACCTTGCGCGGGCTCATGCGGTTGCGAACGGGAGCGCTGCCGCCCGTGCCCATCGACGAGGTCGAGCCCATCTCCGCCATCGTGGCCCGCTTCTCGACGGGGGCCATGTCCTATGGGTCGATCTCCGCCGAGGCGCACGAGACCCTGGCCATCGCCATGAACCGCCTGGGCGGCCGGTCGAACACGGGGGAGGGCGGCGAGGACCCCGATCGGTTCATGCCCGATGCCCACGGTGACCTCCGACGCAGCGCCATCAAGCAGGTGGCGTCGGGTCGCTTCGGGGTGACCTCCGAGTACCTGGTCAACGCAGACGACCTCCAGATCAAGATCTCCCAAGGGGCGAAGCCCGGGGAGGGGGGACAACTGGCCGGCATCAAGGTCTGGCCCTGGATCGCTGCGACCCGGTTCTCGACGCCGGGGGTTGGGCTCATCTCACCGCCGCCCCATCACGACATCTACTCCATCGAGGACATCGCCCAGCTCATCCACGACCTCAAGTCGGCCAACCCGCGAGCTCGCGTGCACGTGAAGCTGGTGGCCGAGGTGGGGGTGGGCACGGTGGCGGCCGGGGTGGCGAAGGCCCACTCCGACGTGGTGCTCATCTCCGGCCACGACGGGGGGACGGGGGCGGCGCCGCTCACCTCGCTCAAGCACGCCGGCGTCCCTTGGGAGCTCGGCTTGGCCGAGACCCAGCAGACGCTCATGGCCAACGACCTCCGCGACCGGATCGTGGTCCAGGTCGACGGGCAGCTGAAGACGGGCCGCGACGTGATCATCGGCGCGCTGCTCGGGGCCGAGGAGTACGGGTTCGCCACCGCCCCGCTGGTGGTGTCGGGCTGCATCATGATGCGGGTCTGCCACCTCGACACCTGCCCGGTGGGCATCGCCACCCAGGACCCCACCCTGCGGGCTCGCTTTGCCGGCAAGCCCGAGTTCGTCGAGACCTTCTTCGAGTACGTGGCCGAGGAGGTCCGCGAGCACCTGGCCGCCCTCGGGCTACGCAGCCTCGAGGAGGCCGTCGGACGTGTCGACCTGCTCGACGTCGTCCATGCCGTCGACCATTGGAAGGCCGCCGGCCTCGACCTCGCCCCCATCCTCATGCCTCCGGCTGCGGCCGCCGACGCCCCCCGTCTGTGCCGGAAGTCTCAGGACCATGGGCTCGACCGGGCCCTCGACCACGCCTTCTTGGAGGACTGCGCGCCGGCCATCGAAAAGGGGACGCCGGTGGCTGCCGAGCTGACCATCGGCAACGTCGACCGCACCGTGGGCACCCTGCTCGGTTACGAGATCACCCGGAACTGCGGCGGTGACGGGCTGCCCGACGGCACCATCGACCTCACCTTCCGGGGATCGGCCGGCCAGAGCTTTGGCGCCTTCGTGCCCCGGGGGGTGACCATGCGGCTGTTCGGGGATGCCAACGACTATCTGGGAAAGGGACTCTCCGGTGCCCGCCTCGTGGCTCGACCGCCGGAAGACTCGCCCTTCGCCGCCGAGGAGAACATCATCGCCGGCAACGTCGTCCTCTACGGTGCCACCGGGGGCGAGGTGTTCCTCCGCGGTCAGGTGGGGGAGCGGTTCTGCGTGCGCAATTCAGGTGCAGTGGCCGTGGTCGAAGGGGTGGGCGACCACGCCTGCGAATACATGACCGGAGGCCGGGTGGTCGTGCTCGGGCCGACCGGCCGCAACTTCGGAGCGGGCATGTCCGGCGGAGTGGCCCACGTCTACGACCCCTACGGGCTCCTGCCCGGCAACTACAACCCCGGCAACCAAAAGGACGGAGAGGTCGACCTCGAGCCGCTGTCGGCCGACGACGCCCTGTGGCTCGAGGAGCGGGTCCGGTTGCACGCCAAGGAGACTGGCTCGACAGTGGCGGAGGCCATCCTGGCCGACTGGGGGGCGGCGTCCGAGCGGTTCGTCACCGTCATGCCCCGTGACTACCGACGGGTTCTCGATGCCACCGAGTTGGCGCTGGCCGAGGGCCGGTCCGTCACCGAGGCGGTCATGGCCGCCGCCCATGGGTGACATCCACGGATTCCAACGGGTGCGCCGGCATCTCCCGCAGCGCCGTCCGGTGCCGGTCCGGGTCCATGACTGGCACGAGGTCTACGAGAGCTTTCCGGCCGAGGCGACCCGGGAACAGGGGGCGCGGTGCATGGACTGCGGCATCCCCTTCTGCCACGAGGCCTGTCCGCTCGGCAACCTCATCCCCGAGTGGAACGACCTCGTCTACCAAGACGACTGGGTCGAGGCCGCCGACCGACTGCACGCCACCAACAACTTTCCGGAGTTCACTGGTCGTCTGTGCCCGGCCCCCTGTGAGGGGTCGTGCGTGCTCGGCATCAACGACGACCCGGTGACCATCGAGCGCATCGAGTACGAGATCGTCGAGCGGGCGTGGGCCGACGGAAGGGTGGTTCCGGTCGAGCCGCCCGGCTCGACGGGCAAGCGGGTCGCCGTGGTCGGCTCGGGGCCGGCCGGCCTGGCCTGTGCCCAGCAGCTCAACCGGGCCGGCCACCAGGTGGTCGTGGTCGAGCGGGCGGAGAAGCCCGGTGGGCTTCTCCGCTTCGGTATCCCCGAGTTCAAGATGGAGAAATCGGTGCTCGATCGACGCCTGGCCCAGATGGCGGCCGAAGGCGTGGAGTTCCGGTGCGCCACATCGGTTGGTCGCCCGGATGCGACCGTGCCGACGGCGTTGGCCCCCGACGCCGTCGTCGTGTCCGCCCGTGACCTGGTCGACGAGTACGACGCGGTGGTGCTGGCCGGCGGGGCCACACTTCCCCGCGACCTGCCGGTGCCGGGTCGGGAGCTCGACGGTATCCACCGAGCCATGGACTACCTGAAGCCGGCCAATCTGGTGCAGGAGGGGATTCTGTCGGCACCGGTCATCACGGCCGAGGGAAAGCATGTGGTCATCATCGGTGGCGGCGACACCGGAGCCGACTGCTTGGGCACCGCCCATCGTCAGGGTGCCATCGATGTGCACCAGCTCGAGATCATGCCGGAACCCCCTCTCGAACGGGCCCCGGAGAACCCTTGGCCCACCTGGCCGCTCGTGCTGCGGACGTCGGCCGCCCACGAGGAGGGTGGCGAGCGTCTCTATGCGGTGACGACCACCGCCTTCCTGGGCAACGATGCCGGCCGTGTGCGCGGCCTTCGCGGCGATCAGGTCGAGCTCACCACCGGGCCGGACGGACGGCCCGAGTTCCGACCCGTCGAGGGCTCGGCGTTCGAGCTGCCCTGTGAGCTCGTGCTGCTGGCCCTCGGGTTCTTGGGCGCTGAGCGCGACGGGGTGGTGGCCGAGCTCGAGCTCGAGCTCGACGCCCGCGGCAGCGTGGCCGCCGACGGCAATTGGGCCACCAACGTCGAGGGCGTGTTCGTGTGCGGCGACATGACGCGAGGACAGAGCCTCATCGTCTGGGCCATTGCCGAGGGCCGATCCGCAGCTGCCGCGGTCGACCGATTCCTCATGGGCGACACCGCCCTGCCGGCGCCGCTCGCACCGGGACACCTCGCCCTTCGCTGATCCGCGCCAGGCGTGGCCGTTCTTCGGTGTGTCACGCGCCGTGGTCAGCCTGTGACGGTACGCGAAAGCTCGTCAATCAAACACCGTTGCACCCTGTCGAGTACGCGCCACCCCTCAGTACCATGGGCCGCTCAGGGCAGGGACGAAAGGTTGTTTGACATGAGGGGCATATCCAATGGTGGGGGGCTCGTGCGCCCCGACGGTGGCGACGTGCCGCGGCCGGATGACGAAGCAAACTTCTCGGGCTCGAGGACGGGAACGGCCACGGGAACGTTGGTGGGCGACGTTCCCAGTGGCGACGAGCAGGCATCGAGCAACGCCTCGGTCGAGCCGACGCCGGCACTGCGGCTCGGACGCGGCGGCGCGGCGAGCGTGATGGCTGCGGACCTGTTCCCCCCCGGGCTGGATGGACCATCGCGGACACAGGCTCGCATTGCCGCCTTGACGTCGAGCGCGGCGAGCGCGCTGTCCGCCGTGCGCCGAGCGGCGAAGAGGGGCAGCTGAGATGCCGGGCGCGTCCGACGACGGAACCTTGCTGCGTCCCGGGGGTGACGACCCGGCTCGGTTGAACGGCTCCGCGTCCGTCGTGGGCGTGGGCGCACCGTCGAGCACGGGAACGTTGGTGGCGGACGCTCCGCCGGACGAGCCGATCTCTCCGCCGGTACGGACAAAAGCGGCGCGCCGTCGACGGCCGGGACCGGCGTCCGCCCGCAGCGTGACGACCGCCGACCTGTTCCCCCCGGGGCTCAAGCCGCGGCGGCGGGTGTGGCCCATCGTCGTGTTGGCCGTGGCCGTGGTGGCGGCGGCGGCGGCGGCGGGGTGTGGGGCCTCAGTGGCCGCTCCTCCTCGGGGACGAACGACACCGCGGCGGCGGCGGTCGTGAGCTCGGTGCGCGCAACGGTGGCCAAGGGCACCGCCGCCCTGTCGCTCACCATGCAGATCCGAGGGGCGGGCTCGACGCCCATCAATGCCTCGGGTACCGGCGCGGTCGACCTCGACACGAATACCGGCCGAGCGGTGTTCACCTTCCAGGGCCCGGGAGCGCTGGCCGGGGACCAACTGAAAGAGGTGTTCGTGGGTGACACGATCTACCTCTCGCTGCCGCAACTGGCCGGGCTCGTCCCGGGCAAGCCGTGGATCTCGCAGCCGCTCTCGCCCACCGCGCTCATCGCTCCACGCAATTCGGACCCGGCTGCCCTGTTGGCCATGCTCGGTGCCAGCGGCAATCAGGTCGTCTCGCTCGGCACAACGGACATCGACGGCACCGCCGTGGATGGCTACCGGGTGACGGTGCCTCCGGCCGGGCTACAAGCACGGCTGTCGAAGGCCGGGCTTCCGGCCGGAATCACCGCGGCGGCGGAGCAGGCCGCCGGCACGAGCTCGGATTCGGTCACCGTGTACGTCGCCAACGGCACCGGGCAGGTGCGTGGCCTGGTCACGGACGTGGACCTCAGCCTGGGTAGCCACCCCGTGGTGGCGGTGGTGACCGAGGACCTCGGTGACTACGGCACAGCGGCCGCCGTCAGCCCGCCGCCGGCCGGGCAAGTGCAGACCCTGAGCCAGTTCCAGGCGGCGGTGCAGGCGACCGCCCCCAAGGTCACGACCTAGGCGCCACCGTCACCCGTCGGGACGGGTGGCGCCCACCACGAGCTCATCGCCCCATGGTGCGCCGACGGTGGCCGGGAAGGCCTCGGCCTGGACCACCGCACCGGTGTGGGGAGCATCGATCATGATGCCAGGGGCGAGCACCAGGCCCACGTGACTCACCCCGGCCGGCCCGGTCCCGAAGAACACGAGGTCGCCCGGAGCGAAGGGGCTGCCGGCGGGCACCGCGGGTCCGGCCTCGAACTGGTCCTGGGCCACGCGTGGGAGTGAGACCCCGGCGCTGGCGTAGGCGGCCTGGACGAGGCCCGAGCAGTCGAACCCGCCCGGGCCCGTCCCACCCCAGGCGTAGGGCACGCCGAGTTGGGAGGCGGCATAGGCGATAGCCGTCGCACCGATCGAGGGCAGCGACGGCTCGGCGGCGAAGGCGACGGTGAGGGCCAGCACCGTGTTGGCGTAGGTGGCCGAGTGGTTGTAGGCGAGCACTGCGTTGCGCATGGCAGCCGGGCTCCCGGCACCGTTGGCGCACAACATGGCGGCCGCGGTGTAGATGGCGTCGACGGTGTCGTAGGGGCTTGGCGGGTCCAAACCACCCGGTCCGACGGTGGCGTAGGCGGCGAAGGTGTCCGGCTCGAATTGCATCGGGCCTTCGGCGCCGGCCGGGTTGGACCCGGACCACACGCCGGGGGCAATGGACTGACCGCTGTGTGACTCGACAGTGCCGATGGCGCCGAGGACCGACCAGGGGAGGCCGGGACAGGTCGCCGCCGCCTGCTCCTCGATGGAAACCCAGGCGGCCGGGATGGCGGGAGTCGCTCCGGCGCCGGTGGCCGCGGGGACGTCGGCGGTGCCACCGGTGGCAGCCCCGCCGAGGGCGGTGGCGGCCAGCACCGGGAGGCCGACCAACACGGTGATCGACGCGGCCGCCAGCGCCAGAAACAGCAGACCTCGTTTGCCCATCGGTTCCTCCGCATCGGGCCGGCAGAGCGTGAGCCGGGATGCTCAGAGGGCGAATGGGCGGTGCTGTGGATGCCGTGACGCCGTGACGCCGAAGCGGTGGCGCCGGACACGAGTTGAGCACGCGGGGTGGGTCAACGGCAACCGACCGGACGACGGTCGGTATGCTCGGTCGGCCGAATCGGACGGCCACGATCGGGGAGGTGGACGCGTGCGCAGCACCATGCAGGATGGAGCGCTGCTGGTCAGCGGGATCCTCCGCCATGGCCAGGAGGTCTACGGGGAGAGCCTGGTCCGGACGGTGACCGACCCGGCCGGAACCTACGTCGAGGCCACCTTCTCCGAGGTGGCGACCCGGGCCGAGCAGTTGGCCGCCGCCCTCGATCGCTTAGGGGTCGGGGACAGCGATCGGGTGGGCACCTTCCTCCCCAACAACCAGGTCCACCTCGAGGCCTACCTGGCCGTGCCCTCGATGGGGGCGGTCCTGCACACCCTCAACCTCCGCCTCTACCCCGAACAGCTGGCCTACGTGATCAACCACGCCGAGGACACGGTGATCATCGCCGACGCCATGGTCGCACCCCTCCTCGCCCGGGTGCGCGACCAGCTGACCACGGTCAAGCACATCCTCGTGTCGGGCACAGGCGACGCCGACAGTCTGGGCGAGACTCTTTCCTACGAGGAGCTGCTCGGCGCCGAGGAGCCCGGCTACGACTGGCCGGAGTTCGACGAGCACAACGCCGCAGCCATGTGTTACACGTCGGGTACGACCGGCGACCCCAAAGGGGTGGTGTACAGCCACCGGTCGACCTACCTGCACACGATGGCCATCACCTCGGGGTCATCGCTCGGGGTGAACGAGCGGGACCGCGTCCTCTCCATCGTGCCCATGTTCCACGCCAACGCCTGGGGCACGCCGTATGGCGCCTTCCTCACCGGGGCCGACCTCGTCATGCCGCAGCTGTTCGTGCAGCCCGAGCCGCTCACCGCCATGATCGTCCAGCACCGTCCGACCCTGGCATGCGGGGTCCCGACCATCTGGAACGACGTCCTGCGCTATGCCCAGTCCAACCCGGTCGACCTTTCGTCACTCCGGATGATCACGGCCGGCGGCGCGGCCGTGCCCCGACAGCTCATCGAGCGCTATCGCGACGAGCTGGGGATCGAGATGGTCCAAGGGTGGGGGATGACCGAGACGAGCCCCCTGTGCGCCCTCGCCTTCCCACCTCGTGGGACACCGCCGGAGGAGGAGATCGAGTGGCGGGCAAAGACCGGGCGGGTCGTGCCCGGCGTCGAGGTGCGGGTTGTCGCCGACGATGGGTCGGTGCTCCCCAACGACGGGAAGTCGGTCGGCGAGTTCGAGGTGCGGGGCCCGTGGATCACGGGGTCCTACTACCGAGAGGACACGCCCGACCGGTTCCACGACGGCTGGCTGTGCACCGGGGACATGGGCACGCTCGACTCCCGAGGGTTCATGCAGATCAGTGACAGGACGAAGGACGTCATCAAGACAGGCGGTGAGTGGATCTCTTCGGTCGAGCTCGAGAACGAGGTCATGGCCCACCCCTCGGTGGTGGAGGCCGCGGTCATCGCCGTCCCCGATGAGCGCTGGAGTGAGCGGCCGCTCGTGGCGGTCGTGATCGAGCAAGGCAAAGAGGTCAGCCCCGACGAGCTGGTCACCTTCTTGACCAACCGGGTGAGCCGGTGGTGGTTGCCCGAGCGCTGGTCCTTCGTGGACGAGGTGCCGAAGACGACCGTGGGCAAGTTCGACAAGAAGCTGCTGCGGGCCCGGTACGCCGAGGGCACGCTCGAGGTGGTCGAGGCCCAGATCCCCCGGAGCGGCTGAGGTGTCGGATCTGGTGGCTATCGGCGAACGGCTCTCGGACATCAGCGAGGAGCTTGCCGACCTGGCCCTCGACCGGCTCCACCGGGCGGCCGACGCCCTGCGGGCCGGCACCGAGCCCGACCCGGCGCTGGCCGCCGAGGAACGTCGGATCACTCGAGCGAGGCGGGCGGTCGACAAGGCTGCGGGCCTCCTCGTCGGACCGGCCGAGCACGCCGAACCGTAAGGAACCGTTCCAACCCTGTTGTGAACGGGGCGAGGTTGCGTGATGGGCAGGGAGACCGCGGCGACGTGGCCGGCGGTCTGTCGGCCATTTATGCCGAGCCCAGCAGCTCGGCTCGCGGCGCGTCCTCCGGCCGGTTGAGGGCGTCGATGAGCTGACGGAGTCGGCCGTAGTGGACTCTGTCGAAGCGCAGGGCAACCCGATCCAACTCCAGATGGTCGTCGTCGTTCCGCTCGGGCGGGAAGGGCTTGACCCGGCGGATGACCCCACCGGTCAGGATGTCGGCGAACTGCTGAGTGAGTTCGGCCAGCCGGGCCTTGTTCGGCCCATCCTGCAGCCGGAGCACCAGCAGGTCGCCGACCCACCGACAGGAGTGGTAGTTGCGGTAGAAGTCGAGCAGTTCGTGGGCGGCGGCGTCGGTGCTGTCGGTGACAAGGAAGAACGACCGGTCGTCGGGTGAGACGAGGTCCCGGGATTCGACCTCCTCGGTCAGGAATCGGGACCAGGCCTGCCAGTACGTGCCGCCGGGAACGTCGAGGAGGACGACGGGGGCGGGCTCGGCCTTGCCCGTCTGCAGGAGGGTGAGGAGCTCGTAGGCCTCGTCGAGGGTGCCGAAGCCTCCGGGCAGGACCACGTACCCGTCCGATTCCTTGATGAGCATGAGTTTGCGGGTGAAGAAGTAGCGCATCTCGACGAGCTTCGGGTCCTGGGCGATGAAGGCATTGGCCCCCTGCTCCATGGGAAGGCGGATGTTCACGCCGATCGAGCGGTCCCGGCCCGCACCTTCCATCCCGGCAGCCATGATCCCGGGACCGGCCCCGGTCACCGCCATCCAACCCGCCTCGGCCATGGCCGCGGCCAGGGCCCGGGCCTGGGCGTAGGCCGGCTGGTCGGGCAGGGTGCGTGCCGAGCCGAACAGCGTCACCTTGCGCCGGTCCCGATAGGGCCGGAACACCTGGAAGGCCTCGGCCATCTCGGAAAGTGCCGAGTCGGCGATCTTGAGGTCGATGACCTCCGTACCGTCGCGGGCGAGACCGGCCACCGTGTTGAGCATCGACCGGTAGAGCCGGCGCTGACTGGAGGACGCATCGGCATGGAGGATCGACTCGAGCACCTGGTCGAGGATGGCGGCCTCTGCCCCGAGCTCTTCTCCACCCTTTGCCCCGGGCTCGGGGTCGAGGTTCCGAGCCTTGGTGGGTCTGTCCCGGTCGTCCACGTCAGTGGGCGGCGGCGAGGACTCCACCTCCGTCGGTGCCGGTCGCCGCGCCCGCCGCGTCGACGCGGCCGTAGAGGGTGGTTCGCTGGACGAGCGGCCGTCCGAGCGGGGCCACGACCGCCCCGAACGCCTCGGCGTCCATGGCCTGGCCGTGGGCGGCCCCGGCGGCCCGGGAGATGTTCTCGTCCATGAGCGTCCCCCCGAGATCGTTCACGCCGGCCCGCAACAGCTGGCGGGTGCCGCCGACTCCGAGCTTGACCCAGCTGGCCTGGATGTTGTCGATGGCTCCGCGGAAGGCGATGCGGCCGACGGCGTGCATGAGCACGGCCTCGCGGAACGTGGGGCCGCGTCGGGACCGGCGTTGCAGGTAGATGGGCGCGGCCATGTGCACGAAGGGGAGGGGGACGAACTCGGTGAACCCGCCCGTCTCGTACTGCAGGGCGCGGGTGCGGACGAGATGGCGGGCCCACGACCGCGGCTGCTCGATCGCCCCGAACATGATGGTCACGTTCGACCGCAGCCCGACGGAATGGGCGGTGCGATGGGCCTCCAACCACTCGTCGGTCGTGACCTTGTCCGGGCAGAGGACGGCACGCACCTCGTCGTCGAGGATCTCGGCGGCTGTGCCCGGCAACGTCTTCAGCCCGGCATCGCGCAGCTGGGAGAGGTAATCGGCCAAGGAGACGCCCGACCGCCGTGCCCCTTCGGTCACCTCGAGAGCCGTGAACCCGTGGATGTGGATCTTGGCCGACACGGCGCGCACGGCCCGGATCACGTCCAGGTAGTAGTCGCCGTCGAAGTTCGGGTGGATGCCGCCCTGCAGGCAGACCTCGGTGGCTCCCCGCGCCTCGGCCTCCACCACCCGCGGACTGATCTCGTCGAGCCCGAGGAGATACGGCTCCCCGCGCAGGTTGAGCGACCGGGGGCCCTTCGAGAAGGCGCAGAAGCGGCACTTGAAGGTGCAGATGTTGGTGTAGTTGATGTTGCGATTGACCACGAAGGTGACGTCGTCGCCCACCGCCTCGGACCGCAGTTGGTCGGCAACGGTGGCCACCTGGCGCACCTCTCGGCCTCGGGCGGCGAACAGCGTCACGATCTCGTCCTCGCCCACCACCTGGCCGTCGAGCACGGCTGCCAGCACCTCGTCGACCGGGCCGTCGGCACCGGCTACCTGACGGGCCGGGGAGTGGTTCGACAAGGGTGCCGCCGCCCCGAGCAGCTCGGGAGGCGCCTCGGTACCGCCCGATGTCCAGGCATGGTCGCGGGCCAACCCCTCGGCATCGGATGCGTCGAGCACCGCAAAGCGCATGGCCCCATCCAGCCAACGCTCGGGGTCGAGTGCGAATTCGGGGTAGACGGTGAGGCGAGGGGCGAGGACGGCGCCGCTTCGTTCGGTGGCGTCCCGCAGTGCGTCGAGGGCCGGCCAGCGACGCTCAGGGTTCACATGGTCGGCAGTGACCGGCGACACTCCGCCCCAGTCGTCGATGCCGGCGTCGAGCAAGAGGGCGAGGTCGTCCGAGAGATTGGGTGGCGCCTGCAGGTGGACGTCGGGCGGCAGCACCAGACGGGCGGCGGCGACGGTCCAGGCCAGCTCGGAGGGTGGACAGGCCGGTGCCCGGTGCATGGCCGTCCCCGGCTTGGGCAGGAAGTTCTGGACGATCACCTCTTGGACGTGCCCGTGACGGCGATGGCTCTCGGCGATGGCCGCCAGCGTCACCAGCCGGTCGTGGCGGGATTCGCCGATGCCCACCAACAGCCCGGTGGTGAAGGGGACGCCGACGGTGCCGGCCGCCTCGAGGGTGGCGAGCCGCCGGGCCGGGGTCTTGTCCGGCGCGTTGCGATGGGCCGCCAGCCCGGGATTGAGCGACTCGAGCATCATCCCCTGGCTGGCTGTGACGGGCCGCAGCCGGGCCAGTTCGTCGGCGGCCAGGGCGCCGGCGTTGGCGTGGGGGAGGAGCCCGGTCTCCTCCACGACGGTCCGGCAGGCGTCGACCAGGTAGTCGACGGTCGAGGCGTAGCCGCGCTCGGTGAGCCACCGGCGAGCGGTCGGGTAGCGATCCTCGGGGCTCTCGCCCAGGGTGAAGAGCGCCTCGTGGCACCCGGTCTCGTTCCCGGCCCGGGCGATGACGAGCACGTCCTCGACCGACAGGTACGGCGCCGGCAGCCGTGCCGGTGCCTTGGCGAACGTGCAGTAACCGCAGCGGTCGCGGCACAGCATGGTGAGGGGGATGAAGACCTTGGGCGAGAAGGTGACCCGGTTGCCGAAGGCGGCACGCCGCACGGCCCGTGCCGCGGCCAAAAGATCGGCCTCGGGCATCTCCACCAGCGCAGCGACCGACGGATCGAGGGATGAGAAGCTGGGGACCGTCGCCGCCGAGGAGCCGTCGACACGCGTCCCGGCGGCCATCACGCCACCCTATCGGGGCAGGTCGAGCGACCCGGCGGCCTGGTCATCGACCAGCCAACGCACCTCGGCGGCGGTGACCCGGCCGGCCGGCAGGTCCTCGCCGCCCAAAAGGCGCGCCAACAGCTCGTTCTTGTCGGCGCCGGTAACGGTGAACACCACCAGCCGGGCCCGGGCGATGCCGGCGAGGGTGAGGGTGATCCGGTCGTGGACGTTGTGACCGAGGGGGTCGTGATTCGCCACCACGAACAGCCCGGGCTCGTCGACGGCGAGGGCTGGCGACTCGGGGAAGAGCGAGGCGGTGTGGCCGTCGGGGCCGAGCCCGAGGTGGACGAGGCCGAAGTCGGGGAGGTCGGCCACCTCGTTCTGGTAGGCGGCCGCCGCTTTGTCGGGTGGCCCGGACTCGTACATGGGATGGTCGGAGTGGACCGGCCCGACCACGTCGAGCAGCGTGGTCGCGGCCAGCAGGTGGTTGGAGTCCTGGTTGTCGAGCGGGACACAGCGCTCGTCGCCGTAGTAGACGTCGACCGCCGACCAGTCGGACGTGGGTTGCACCCCGCTGGTGTGACGGGCGGCGAGGGCCCGGTAGCAGTCGGCGGCCAGGGTTCCCCCTGACAGGAAAAGGGTGGTCGTGCCGGCCGCCAGCTCTTCGGCCACGAGCTCGGCGAAGGCGTCGGGCACCGAGGCACAACGCTCGAAGGTGCCCGTCACTGGGGCAGCTCGGTGAGCCGGCCCCCGCTGAGCTCGAGGTCGATGACCGGGTTGCGCCAATGGTCACCCGACCGCTCGACCAAGAGGTCGGCCATGTGCGGGCCCCAGGTACCCGATTCGTAGAAATGGAGCCCGGCGCCCGGCTGTGACCATGCCTGCAGGTAGGGGTCGACGATGCGCCAGGCCGCTTCGACCTCGTCGGTCCTGATGAACAGCGTGGGGTCGCCCACCATGGCGTCGTGGATGAGCCGTTCGTAACCGTCGGCCGCCTCGACCCCGGCGAAGGCCTCGGCGTAGGAGAAGTCCATGGCCACCGACCGTATGTGGAACTTCTCTCCCGGCACCTTGGCCCCGAACTCGAGGCTGATCCCCTCGTCGGGCTGAATCCGCAGAATGAGCGCGTTGGGCTGGAGGTCCCGGCTCATCGTCTGATCGAAGAGGAGGAACGGCACCCGATGGAAGGCCATGGCCACCTCGGTGACCCGGGCGGGCAGACGCTTGCCCGTGCGCACGAAGATGGGCACCTCCGCCCAGCGCCAGTTCTCCACCCGCAACCGGAGGGCCACGTAGGTCTCTGTCTGGCTGTCCTTGGCCACACCGTCCTCGTCCCGATAGGCGATCACCGGCTGGCCGTCGATCGTCCCCGCCGTGTACTGACCGCGCACCGACTTGTCGACCGCCTCGTCAGGGGTGGGGATGTTGATGGACTGGAGCAGCTTGACCTTCTCGTCCCGGATCCGGTTGGCCTCGGTGCTGGTCGGTGACTCCATGAGGGTGAGGGCGAGGACCTGCATGACGTGGTTCTGCACGATGTCGCGGAGAGCCCCGGCTGTCTCGTAGAAACCGCCGCGGTGCTCGACGCCGATCGACTCGGCCACCGTCACCTGGACCTGCGCGACGTAGCGCCGGTTCCAGATGGGCTCGAAGATGGCGTTGGCGAAGCGCAGGGCGAGGACGTTCTGGACCGTCTCCTTCCCCATGTAGTGATCGATCCGGTAGATCTGGTCCTCGTCGAATGCGCTGTGCATCTGACGGTCGAGCTTGAGGGCGCTGTCCAGGTCGCGGCCGTAGGGCTTTTCGACGACGATGCGCACGAAGTGGTCCTTGTCCGGCGGCTTGGTGCAGGCGTGCTTGTGCAGGGCGTCGGCCACCATGCCGAAGACGCTCGGGATGGTGGCCAGGTAGTACAGCCGGTTGCCCTGGGTGCCGTCGTCCCGGTCGGCCTCGTCCTGGTAGGCCTTGAGCCGGGCGAAGGTGTCGGGATCGTCGTACTCGCCGGTGACGTAGCGGAAGCGTTGAGAGAGCGTCTTCCATTTGGGCCCGCCGTTGGGAGTGGCTTTGGCCACCAGGTTGCGGAAGTCGTCGTCGCTCAAAGGGGTGCGGGCCACCCCGATGAGCATGAAGCCGTCGTCGAGGACACCGCGGTCGGCCAGCCGGGCGAGTGCCGGGAGGATCTTTCTCGACGTGAGGTCACCCGACGCGCCGAAGATGACCATGGCCACGGGGGGCGCTTTGGACAGGACGGCCGGCAGCGACCGGCCCGACGGTTGTGGGTTCGGGCCGTTGCTGGCGGGAGTGGTGGGGCTGGCGGGGCTGGCGGGGCTGGTGTCCGTGTCGGCCATGGGATCAGGAGGGAGTCAAGGTTTCGCCGCCGAGGGCGCCGGACGTGGTGGTGAAGGCGTGCCCGCCGAACTGGTTGCGCAGCGCCGAGATCAGTCGCAACCCGAAGGCGTCCTTCTTCTGCGAGGCAAACCGGGCGAACAGAGCCGAGGCGATGGCCGGCGCCGAGACGGCACGGTCGATGGCCTCGTCCAGTGTCCAGCGCCCTTCGCCCGAGTCCACCACCACGGCTTCGATCTGGTCGAAGTTGGACTCGGGCCGCAACGCCCGTTCGGTCAGGTCCAGGAGCCAGCTGCGCACCACCGAGCCGTATCGCCAAATGGAAGCGATCTCGTGGAGGTCGAGGTCGAACTCCTTCGCCTCGGACATGATCTCGAAGCCCTCGGCGTAGGCCTCCATGAGGCCGTACTCGATGCCGTTGTGGACCATCTTGACGAAGTGCCCGGCGCCCGGCGGCCCCACGTGGGCGTAGCCGCCTTCGGGGGCGAGGGCGAGGAAGATCGGCTCACAGATGGCCACCGCCTCCTTGGTGCCGCCGACCATCAGGCAGTAGCCCTCCTTGAGACCCCAGATCCCGCCCGAGGTACCGGCATCGACCAGGGCGATGCCCGTGGCCGCCAGCTTCTCCACGAGCGGCGCCATCACCTTGTAATTGGAGTTGCCGCCGTCGATGATCACGTCCCCCGGCTCGAACAGCCCGGCCAGCGTGGTGATGGTCGAGTTCGTGGCCTCGCCGGCCGGGACCATGACCCAGGCCACCCGCGGCGCGGAGAGGGACGTGGCCACCTCCTGGAGGGTCGAGGCGGTCGTCGCTCCGAAGGCGGCAACCGTGTCGCGGGCCTTGTCCGAGAGGTCGAACCCGACCACCTCGTGCCCCTTCTCGATGAGGCGCTGGGTCATGTTGGCCCCCATCTTCCCAAGGCCCACCATGGCGATCTTCATCTGTGTCTCCTTCCGTCGAGAGTCGCGCCAGCCATTGGCGCCATGTTCATGGTCGCGAGCCCCGCCGACTTGGTTCGGCGCCGGCTGCGCTACTTGTTGCTCAGGGCGTTGGCCTTGTCGGTGAGGGACTGCATGAGCTCGTCGAAGGACTTGGCGAAAGAGGCCACCCCCTCCTCCTCGAGGACGCGGGCCACATCGGCCATGTCGACGCCGACTGCGGCCAGCTCGTCCTCCAGCCCACGGGCCTCGTCCACGCCCACATCGACGGTGCGGGCCACGGTGCCGTGGTCGAGGAAGTCCCCGACGGTGGTGTCGGGCATGGTGTTGACCGTGTCCGGGCCGATGAGCGTGTCCACATAGGCCAGGTCCGGGTAGTTCGGATTCTTCGTCGACGTCGATGCCCAGAGTGGTCGCTGCAGCCGGGCGCCCTTGGCCGCCAGTGCCTCCCAGCGAGGACCGGCGAAGCGCTCGAGGAAGAGCTGGTACGCCAGCTTGCCCTGGGCCACTGCGGCTCGGCCCCGAAGAGCACGCACCTTGTCACCTTTGGGTCCGTCGGGCGCGGCTGCGTCGAGGCGCCGGTCGACCTCGGTGTCGACACGGCTGATGAAGAAGGAAGCGACACTGGCCACCGCCGAGAGGTCCGACCTACCCGATCCAGCCAGGCGTTCGAGGCCGGCCAGGTACGCCTCGATGACCTCGCCGTAACGCTCGAGGCTGAAGATGAGGGTCACGTTGATGCTGCGGCCTTCACTGATCATCTGTTCGATGGCCGGGATGCACTCGGGGGTTGCCGGGATCTTGACCAGCAGGTTGGGCCGGTCGATGCGCTGGTGCAACGATCGGGCCGCCTCGATCGTCCCCTTCGTGTCATGAGCCAGCGAAGGAGCGACCTCGAGGGAGACGAAGCCGTCGCCCCCGCTCGACGACTGGTGGATCGGCGTGAGGAGCTTCAAAGCCGCATTGATGTCATCGACGACGAGGTCCCAATAGGCGTCCTCGACCGACTTGGTCTTGATGAGGGCGTCGAACTCCTGGTCGTAGGTGTCCTGGCCGGAGATGGCCTTGGCGAAGATGGTCGGGTTCGATGTCACCCCCCGGATGCCCTTCTCGACGAAATCGGCCATGGTGCCGTTCTCGAGCCAGTCGCGGCGCAGGTTGTCCAGCCATGGGCTCTGCCCCTGCTCCTCGTAGAGATCGGTGAGTGTGGTCACGACGCTCCTTTCCTACCCGCCTCGGCGGCGACGATTCCGGCGGCGGCGTAACGCCAGGATCCGGACGTGATCACGCCTGCGCCCGGGAGGCGGCCAGTAGATCGATGGCCTTCGACGCCACGTGATCGGGGTCGAAGCCGAGCTCGTCGAAGATCTTCGGACCCGGAGCCGACGCCCCGAATCGGTCGATAGACACAGTGGCGTCGGCGTATCGCTCCCAGCCGAAGGAGCTGGCCGCTTCGACGGCGAGACGGGGGATGCCGGGTGGAAGGACATCGCGGCGATAGTCGTCGGACTGCTCGGCGAAGAGGTCCCACGAGGGGAAGGACACGACGCGAGCTCGGGTGCCGCGGCCGGCGAGGATCCCGGCCGCCCCCAGGCACAGGCTGACCTCACTGCCCGTTCCGATGAGCACGATGTCGAGCTGGCCGTCCTCCGGGTCGGCGAGCACGTAGGCGCCACGGGAGACGCCCTCGGGGGCGAGGTCGGCCGTGGCGTCGAGGACGGGGACCTCTTGGCGAGTGAGGATGAGGGCGGTCGGCCCGTCGTGCTCGACGGCGATGCGCCAGGCGGCAGCCGTCTCGTTGGCATCCGCCGGCCGGATGAGGCGCAACTCCGGCATGGCCCGCAAGGCGGCCAGGTGCTCGATGGGCTGGTGGGTGGGGCCGTCCTGCCCGAGGCCGACCGAGTCGTGGGTCCACGAGTAGATGACGTGCTCGTAGGAGAGGGTCCCGACCCGGACCGCGCCGCGCATGTAGTCGCTGAAGACGAAAAAGGTGCCGCCCACCGGGAGCACGCCGCCGTGGGCCGCCATCCCGTTCATGATCCCGCCCATCCCGTGCTCGCGGATGCCGTAGTGGATGAGACTTCCCTCCGGATGCTCATGCGACTGGGCCACAGCTCCGGCCAGGGCCATGCCGGTGTTGCCGGTGAGGTCGGCGGCCCCGGGCATGACGCCGGGGATGTACGGCGCAGTGGCGTCGAGACATGCCTTGATGGCCTTGCGGGTGGCCATGGGCCCGTCGTCGGGACCGAAGGTGGGCAGCTTCTGCTCCCATCCGGGAAGACCGTGGCCGCTTTGGGCGGCGTCCCACCGCTCCTTGTCGCCGTCCCACGCCTCGAATCGAGCGCGCCATTCGGCTGCCATCTCCCGCCCGCGGGGGATGCAGCGGCGGTAGAGCTCCAGCACCTCGGCCGGCACCCAGAACGTCTCATCGGTGGGGATGCCGAGGATCTCCTTGGTGAGGCGGGCTTCCTCGTCGGACAACGGGTCGCCGTGGGCCTTGGCCGTGTCCGTGATGTGCGGCGCGGGGTAGCCGATGTGTGAGCGCAGGATGATCAGACTGGGCCGTTCATCCTCGTCCTCGGCCCGGCGCAGGGCCGCCTCGAGGGCGGCGGTGTCGTTGGCGATCTCGCCCACGTCCTCGACGGCCCAGCCGTAGGCGGTGAAGCGCCCGGCGACGTCATCGGTGTAGGACAGCTCGGTGGGTCCGTCGATGGTGATGTGGTTGTCGTCGTAGACGCAGGTGAGTCGTCCGAGGCCGAGATGCCCGGCCAGCGATGCCGCCTCGTGCGAGATGCCCTCCTCGAAGCATCCGTCGCCGGCGAAGACGAAGGTGTGGTGGTCACATACCTCTGGGGAGAAGTTGGCCCGCAACCAGCGCTCGGCCAGGGCCATGCCGGCGGAATTGGCGAATCCCTGGCCGAGCGGTCCGGTGGTGACCTCGATGCCAGGAACGTGCTTGCGCTCGGGGTGGCCAGGGGTGCGGCTGCCCCAGCTGCGAAAGGCGCGCAGGTCGTCGAGCTCGAGGCCGTAGCCCGTGAGGTAGAGCATGGTGTAGAGCAGGATCGAGGCGTGTCCGTTGGACAGCACGAAGCGATCTCGGTCCGGCCAGCCCGGTTCGGTGGGGGAGTGACGCAGCACCCGCGTGAAGAGGACGTGGGCGACCGGGGCGAGGGCCATGGCCGTGCCCGGATGGCCGCTGTTGGCTGCTCGGGGTGCATCGATGGCGATGCCGCGGATGACGTTGATGGCGAGCTGCTCGAGGTCGCCCTCGTCGACGCGGTCCGGTCGTGCGGTGCGCCGATCGGTCATCCGCGCAACCCTATCGGCCATGGGCCAACCGTTACGCGGCGTCGATCGTCCCGGTGGTCACGACCGCCGGTCGTGGAGGAGGGCGAGGGTGGCCGAGTTGGTCAGGAGGAACGACCGGCCGCCGACCGGGCCGATCTCGCCGGCCGAGAACATCCCCCCGACCGGCACTGGGCCGATGGTCCTTTCCATGGTGCTCGTGTCCCGGTGTCGGGCGTCGAAGAGGCGTGACCCCCGGGCGGTGCACACGAAGGCCAGGGCCGCACCGGCCTGGCGACCACCGAGGAGCTCGGCCAGCTCGTGGTGGGCGGTGCTGGCGTCGCGGACGCAGAAGCGCACGGTGCTGCCGACCGGGACGCGGTCGTCCAGGGCGATGGCGCCGGTCGACCGGTCGACGCCGACCACGGTCCGCACCAAGAAGTCCCCGGGACCGGGGTCTGCGATCCGCTCGTCGATGAGCCGGCCGAGGTAGAGGCCGTTCGAGCCGATCCCGGCCACGTCCTCGACCCCGAGGGCCCGTCGGGCCTGCTCCACGAGACACTGCATGGCCGGTCGTCCGGCCAGCCCGTAGACCACGCTCCCTTCGGAACCCGTGACGGTCAGCGCGCTGCCGTAGGGGCGACAGCCCTGCGAGACGACTGGCTCGATCTCGACTCCGCCGCCCAGGAGGACACCCACCGCTCCACCGTTGGTCACCCGCCGGCCGCAGAGGAGACGGCTGCCTCCTGGTCCTCGCCCACCGCTGGCGTTGCCCCCGATGACGGGCAGACCGGGCACGGACTCGTCGAGCCGGCGGAGGAACTCGGCCGTCGGGAAGGTGAACGGATCGCAGAAGAGCAGTACGGCCGTGGGCTCGATGTCGATAGCGGCCGGCCATCCGACGAAACGCCAGCTGTCGTCGGCTTGGCGCTGGGCGTCGACGGACAGCTCGAGCACCGGACCCACCCGGCCTGCCCACAGGCTGATGGCGGCCGAGTTCTCGACCTCGGTGCCGGTGGACAGGACCGACTCGGCCGCACATCCCACCAGAGCGTGTGGGTGGAGCACGGCTTGGAGGGTGGTGGCGATGTCCTCCAACGCACCGGCATGGTGCCGGCTCACGGTGACGAGGACCAGCTCCGGCTGGTCGCCGAGCGCCTCGAGCACCTCACCGGCCACTTCGCCGATGGCCTCGGACGCGACCGGATGCCGGGAGAGGGCGCTGGCGAAGGGCACGCCGCGTTAGCTGGCAGGCCCGGAAAAGCGGATGTCGAGCGACCGGAGGTAGGTGTGGAGGCCGGCGTCCTGGATGGGCACGAGACGAGCCGGGACGTCCGACTCGTTGTGGTGGCTGTGCCAGAGGCCCGGCGGCGTGACGAAGGCGCCGCCGGGCTCCCAGTCCACCCGGACCGGGTCAATGATCGAGCCCGACCCGTCGATCTGCTCGCCGACGAGGGTGAAGCAGCCATCCGGACAGGCGGTGATGAGGTCGACGGCCACGCTCTGGTGGCGGTGGGGGCGCTGGACCTGGCCCGGCGGGAGGACCCCGACCATGGCCCACAGGGTGTGGGTGACGGTCAGCGTGTCCGGAGTCGCGGCGTTGCCCAACAGCACGCTCACCCGGCTGCGTTGGGATGCCTCCGGGTCTCGGGCCACCTCGTCGAGGAAGGCGGTGGTGCGGTCGGCCGGGTACAGGGTGGGAGAGAAGCGCGCCTCGGTGGCCACCGCCCCGAGATATCGGAGCAGCGGGGCGTCACACACCCGGTAGAGAACGGCTCGTTCCTCGAGTGATCGGTGCTCGGTCGTACATCCCGCCGGCAGCACTACGACATCGCCGGCTGCCCACCCGATGACGCCCGAGGCGCCCGAGGCGCCCGCGGCGTCCGAGGCCGGTGTCGGACCGCCTTTCGGTCGATGGAAGCGGGACTCGCCCTGCCCCGAAAGGCAGTAATAGAGCTCGCTCGTCGCCTCGGGCTCGGTCGTGAGCGACGAGCCGGGCAAGATGACGACGAAGGACGCGCACAGCGCGGGACTGGTGGCCGGGCCACGGATCCCGAGGGCCTCCGAGCAGTCGAGGTCCACCATTCGCGTCTGCCCGCCGGCATGAAGGGCGGCCGGGAACCGGCGGATCGGAAGCCGGGTGGTCGTCCCGGCGGCGATGGGATCGGCCGCCGCCGAGTACTCGGCGAATCGAGCGTCACCGGCCCAGTCCTCGCTGACGTGGCCGGCAAGCAGAACCGGGGGCACGGACGCGCCGACGCCCCGATCGTGGTGGGGGACCTGGTCCGCATGGCTCTGGCGCGGGACGGTCACGGCTCCAGTATCGACCGCCGGAGCCGGCCGGGCGACCGCTCACGACCCGCCCGAGAGTGGAGAATCAGCGCACGTACCTCTCGGATCGGGCATGCCAAATTTTTTTTCTGCCCAATTTGTCAGTTTAACCTGACGGATGTCAGTCTAACCTGACAAATTCGGTGGTTTCGAAAAAAAAAGTGGGGCGAGGTGTTCTGGTCCGGGGGCGGCTGAGGCGGCGATACCGTCGGGCGGTGCCTGACGCGCCCAGCTCCAGCTCCCCGACACCGTCCCACCCGCCCCGCTCGCCCCGCATCCAGGTGCCACCCAACTGCGAGCTCACCCTGGGCATGCGGTGCCTGGACAAGAGCCAGCCGGGACGCACCACTTGGGAGATGGGAGCCGACGAGCGCTTCGCCAATCCGGCGGGGATCATCCAGGGCGGGTTCCTTTCGGCCATGGCCGACTCGGCCATGGGGTCAGCAGCCGTCACCTTTGCCCGGGCCGCCGGTCGCTCGGTGATCGCGGCCAACGTGGAGATGAAGACGAGCTTCATGGCTGCGGTCCGGGTCGACTCGGTCCTCCGCTGCACGGCCACCATCGTCTCGGGTGGGGAACGGGTGGCCTTCGCCGAGGCGGAGGTTCTCGACGACCTGGGCCGGATGGTCGTCCGGGCCACCTCGACCTACCTCTATACCGAGCGGGCGCCGAGAGGCGAGCGCACCGTAGAGCCGTTGGGTGACGGCGGGGCTGGCGCCCCTACCTCTCTATAGTGAGACATTCCGCACGGTGCGGAGACGGCCGTGGACGTACCGAGTGCGTTCGGTAGTCCGGTAGTTCGGTAGCCGGTAGCGAGGAGCGTCGTGGATCGAGGTCGAGACAAGCAGAGGGCCGGCATCGGTGACATCCGGTCGACGGGCCGCGAGGCGGCCCGCCTTGTCGTCGACTACGTCAAGCAGGAGACCCTCGACCCTCTCAAGGGGCTCGGGCGATTCATCCTCTTCGGGGTGGTCGGGTCGGTGGCCCTGGCCATCGGCCTCGTGATCCTGGCCATCGCCCTCCTCCGGCTCCTCCAGGGGGAGACCGGCGGGACTTTCGACGGAAATTTGTCCTGGGCCCCGTACCTCATCTGCACGGTCGTCGTCCTGGCGGCGGCCGCCGCCGCCGTCTTTGCCGTGGTCAAGGGGGGCAATCGCACGACCGGCGACGCGAGGAGACGGTCGTGAGCATGACCGGCGAACGGATCACCCGCGATCAGATCGAGGCCAAGTTCCGCGAGCTCACCGGCGAGGTGGGTGGCGAAGTTGAGTCAGCCCGGCCCCAGATCCTCACGATCGGCTTGGCCGTCGGGGTGACCGCACTGGCCGTCGTATTCCTGCTCGGGCGGCGGACCGGCAAGCGCAAGTCCACCGTCGTCGAGGTGCGCCGGCTCTGATGCTCGACCGCCTGCTACGCGGCTTCCAGGCGCGCGCCTTTCGAGAGGGTTGGCGGGGACTCCATTCGGTGTGGTTCGTCATCGGGGCGGCCCTGTGGATGGTCAACCGGTCGCGCCGCGACAACGGGGTCATCTTCCGCACCAAGCTCGAGCCGGGTGAGAGGCTGCTGGTCACCACCCGCGCTCCGGGTTCGTTCCCACCAGCCGACGACTGAGCGCAGTGAGCGGCGTCGACGGGGACGGCCGTCCCCTGGCCGACGGCGAGCGGGTGCTCTTGGTCGATGCCAAGGAGCGGCGGTACCTGCTCACTTTGCGAACGGGTGCCCAGTTTCACACCCACGCCGGCATCCTCGACCACGACGACATGATCGGCATGTCTGAGGGTGCCTCGGTCGCCGGCAGCACGGGGCGACGATTCTTGGTCCTGCGCCCCACGCTGTCCGACGTCGTCCTCAAGATGCCGCGGGGCGCTCAGGTCATCTATCCGAAGGACCTGGCCGCCATCCTGATGGAGGCGGACATCGCGCCGGGTGCCCGAGTGCTCGAAGCCGGCGTGGGCTCGGGGGCCCTGTCCATGGCTCTGCTCCGCGCCGGCGCCTCGGTCGTCGGCTACGAGCTACGAGAGGACTTCGCCGGACGGGCCCGGGCCAATGTCACCGCCGCGTTGGGGCCGTCGGCTCCCTACCGGGTCGAGTTGCGCGACGTCTACGCGGGGATCGACGAGCACGGGCTCGACCGGGTAGTGCTCGATCTGCCCGAGCCCTGGCGGGCGCTGTGCCACCTTCGGGGACGTCTGCGCCCCGGTGGCATCCTCTGTGCCTACCTGCCCACCATCAACCAGACAGCCGAGCTACGTCGTGCCCTCGACGAAGGTGGGTTCGGCCTGACTCGCACGATCGAGGTCCTGTACCGCACGTGGCATATCGAGCGGCGCTCGGTCAGGCCCGACCACCGGATGGTGGGCCACACAGGCTTCGTGACCAGCGCGCGGCTGCTTCTCGACGGTGTGACTGGGGGGAACGGGGGAAACGGCGGGAAGAGGAACCGGGGGGATGAGAGGGGAGAACCGGGCTGAGGCTCGGCTCAGATCGGCCGACGAAAGCGCCCCGACCCGCCGCCGCTCAGGATGCCGTGCGGGTATCTAGCTCTGCTCGATGAAGATGCACTCGCCCGGGCATTCCTCGGACGCTTCGACGACGGCCTCCTCCAGCTCGGATGGCACCGCGGCCATCCCGGCCGAGCCTCCCGGCTCGTTCTTCACGTCGTCGGCCTCTTTGACGTAGGCCAGACCGTCGTCGAGCAGGGTGAACACAGCCGGCGCGATCTCCTCGCACAAGCCGTCACCCGTGCACAGATCCTGGTCGATCCAGACCTTCATCGCTGAGCTTTCTCCTACGTGTCGAACGTTCGGCGTCGGTGTGCCCGATGCGGGTGGCGGCGGCTCAGGTTCGTCGCCGCGCACAATGCCCCGCTGCCGGGCACTCGGACCGGCTCCTTGTGCTAATGGTACCCGGAACCAGCAGCAGGCTGGCCGATCGCACCCCTGTTGGGCTGGCCGATCGCTCGGAAGCAACGGCTCCGGCCTGGGGAAATCGAAAGTTCGATTGTCGTTGTGCGCCCGGAGTACCGGTGTAGGGTCGGCCGCAGAGGGCGCAGGCCCTCGTAAGTGAGGTGATGACCACGGTTGACTTCGACGAGACGGGAGGCGGCCGCCGGGGAACAGGGTCCGGCGACGAGGACGACGTCGAGGCCCTGCTGCTGCGGGTCGCGGCCGCTGAGGAGGAGGTAACCCTCCTCCGTCGTCGCCTGCAGGAGAGCCCGCGCCGGGTCCAGGCCCTCGAGGAAAAGCTCCTCGAGACCAAAGGCCAGCTGGCTCAGGCCGTCTCCCAGAACGAGAAGCTCACCTTCACTCTGCAGACGGCCAAGGAACATGTGGCCAACCTGCGCGAAGAGGTCGAGAAGCTCACGCAGCCGCCGGCCGCCTACGGCACCTACCTCGGTGCCAACGACGACGGCACCGTCGACGTGTTCTCCGGCGGGCGCAAGATGCGAGTGTCGCTCCATCCCGACATCGACCTCGACGAGCTCGAACGTGGCAACGAGGTCGTCCTCAACGAGTCCCTCAGCGTGATCCTCGCCCGCGAGGGGGAGGGATCCGGTGAGGTGGTGGTGCTGAAGGAGGTGCTCGACGGAGGGACTCGGGCCATTGTCTTCGCTCGCGCCGACGAGGAGCGGGTGGCAGAGCTGGCCGACTCCATGGGGGACGTGAAGCTCCGGGCGGGGGACACCCTATTGATGGAGACTCGGACCGGGCTGCTGATCGAGAAGCTGGCCCGGCCCGAGGTCGAAGAGCTGGTGTTGGAGGAGGTGCCCGACGTCACCTATGCCGACGTCGGGGGGCTCGACGAGCAGATCGAGGCCATCACCGACGCCGTCGAGTTGCCCTATCTCTACCGCGACCTCTACGCCGAGCACCGGCTGCCGGCCCCCAAAGGAATCCTCCTCTACGGCCCGCCGGGCTGCGGGAAGACACTCATCGCCAAGGCGGTGGCCAACTCACTGGCCAAGAAGGTGGCCGAGGTCACGGGCAACACCAACGCCCGTAGCTACTTCCTCAACATCAAGGGCCCCGAGCTCCTCAACAAGTACGTCGGGGAGACCGAACGCCAGATCCGGCTCGTCTTCCAGCGGGCGCGCGAGAAGTCGGAAGAAGGGGTGCCGGTCATCGTCTTCTTCGACGAGATGGACTCTCTCTTCCGGACCCGGGGCACCGGGATCAGCTCGGACATGGAGTCGACCATCGTGCCGCAGCTGCTGGCCGAGATCGACGGCGTCGAGAGCCTCAAGGACGTCATCGTGATCGGTGCATCCAATCGGGAGGATCTCATCGACCCGGCCATCCTCCGCCCCGGGCGCCTCGACGTGAAGATCCGTATCGAACGGCCCAACGAGGCGGCGGCCGCTCAGATCTTCGCTCGCTACCTCACTCCCGACCTACCCCTCGACGCAGACCTGGTCGGCATAGTGGGCGGGGGCGACCCGGCCAAGGCCACCCAAGTCATGATCGAGGCCACCGTGGCCGAGATGTACCGCGAGGACGACGACAACCGCTTCCTCGAGGTCACCTACCAGAACGGCGACAAGGAGACCCTCTACTTCCGGGACTTCGCCTCGGGGGCCATGATCGAGAACATCGTGCGCCGGGCCAAGAAGCTGGCCATCAAGCGGAACATCGCCGGGGCCGGCCGGGGCATCCGGACCGACGACCTCATCGAGTCCATCCGCCAGGAGTACAAGGAGAACGAGGACCTCCCGAACACCACCAACCCGGACGACTGGGCCAAGATCTCGGGCAAGAAGGGCGAGCGGATCGTCTACATCCGCACGCTCATCAGTGACGACGACGAGACCAAAGGCGGTCGGTCCATCGAACGGGTGGGCACCGGCCAGTATCTCTGACCGATCGCCGGTAGCTGGCGGCGGATAGGGTCGGTCGCATGGCCATCCCCAAGGTCTGCGGCATCGAGACCGAGTACGGCATCCAGGTGCTCGGTGGCGACCCCAATCCCATCGCCGCGTCCTCGGTGCTGATCAACGCCTACGCCCAGCACGTGGCTCGGCAGCAGACCGGTTGGGACTTCGAGGACGAAGCTCCGGGCAACGATGCTCGCGGCTTCGCCCGCGAAGGGTCGATGCCACCGCAGGTGGAGACGCATCTGGTCAACACCGTCCTGACCAACGGTGCCCGCTACTACGTGGACCACGCCCACCCCGAGTTCTCGACGCCCGAGTGCTTCGACGCTCTCGAGTGCGTCCGCTACGACCGCGCCGGCGAAGTCATACTCATTCGCTCGATGGAAGCCTCGGACCGCGCTGCCCATGATGGCAGCCGCTTCGTCATCTACAAGAACAATTCGGACGGCAAGGGCAACTCGTATGGCACCCACGAGAACTACCTCATGGATCGGGCCACGCCCTTCACTCGGGTGGTAGGCGGGATCACTCCACACTTCGTGACCCGTCAGATCTTCGCCGGGGCCGGCAAGGTGGGCAGCGAGACACCCACCCACGACGGCGAGGACGTGGACTTTCAGCTCTCCCAGCGGGCCGAGTTCTTCGAGGAGCAGGTGGGGCTCGAGACCACCCTCAAGCGTCCCATCGTGAACACCCGCGACGAGCCGCATGCCGATCCCCATCGTTACCGCCGGCTGCACGTGATAGTGGGCGACGCCAACCTGGCCGAGGTGGCCACCTTCCTCAAGGTGGGGACGACGGCCTTGGTCTTGTCCATGATCGAGGACGACGTGTCGCCCGGCCGAAGCCTCACGTTGGCCGACCCGGTCGACGCCATGCACCAGGTGGCTCGCGACCGGACCTTCACCCATGGGTTGCGCATGGCCGACGGATCCACGGCTACGGCGCTCGCCATCCAGTGGGAGCTCTTCTCGGTGGCCCGCAAGTACGCCGACGAGGAGGGCCTCGACTGCATCGGTGGCTCAGAGGTGGGCGAGGAGGTGCTCCGTCGCTGGGAGGCCGTGCTCTGCGGCCTCGAGACCGACCCCATGTCCCTCGCACGCCAGCTCGACTGGGTCGCCAAGCTCAAACTGCTCGAGGCCTACCGCGACCGTCACGGTTGCGCGTGGAGCGATCACCGCATGGCTGCCCTCGACCTCCAGTACCACGACCTGCGGCCGTCTCGGTCGCTGTTCGCCCGGCTGGACACCGAACGGCTGATCGACCCGGCCTCGGTGGAGGCGGCCGTCACCGACCCGCCACGGCGGACGCGGGCCTGGTTCCGGGGTCAATGTCTCAAGCGCTGGCCGGGGGCGGTGGTGACCGCCAACTGGGATTCTTTGGTATTTGACCTGGGATCGGACCCGTTACGGCGCGTCCCTATGATGGACCCACTGAAGGGCACAGCTGAATATGTCGAAGAATTAGTGGAGGCGTGTTCGACGCCGTCCGAGCTGTTGGACCGACTGAGCAGCTAGAGGAGCAGGGATGGCAGAGCGGGAGCAGAAGAAGAAGGCAGCGCCGGAGCGGACCGACGAGGTGGTCGAGGACGTCCCACAGACCTCCGCCACCGGGGAGAAGTTGAAGGCCGAGTTGGACGACCTGCTGGACGAGATCGACGAGGTGCTCGAGGACAACGCCGAGGAGTTCGTGCGCAATTACGTCCAGAAGGGCGGCGAGTGACGCCATTGCCGCTGTTCCCGGTGTCCGACGACCCCGGCCCCGACTTCGCCTCCCTCATCCGCCGGCTCGGCACCACGACGCCGTTCACCACGCGTTCCCCTGCTTCCGGCGCCACCCCCGCCGCGGCCGACACCGCCCCCGGTGTCCTGCCTTACCGCCACGGAACGACGGTCGCCGCCCTGCGGTTCGGCGACGGTGTGGTCATGGCCGGCGACCGTCGGGCCACCGAGGGGCACGCCATCGCCCACCGGGCCATGGACAAGGTGTTCCCCGCTGACCGCTACTCGGCCGTGGCCATCGCTGGCGCCGCCGGTCCGGCGGTCGAGATGGTGCGGTTGTTCCAGACCCAGCTCGAGCATTACGAGAAGGTCGAGGGCGTCGTGCTCAGCCTGGAGGGCAAGGCCAACCAGCTGAGCCAGATGGTCCGTGAGCACCTGCCCATGGCCATGCAGGGCCTCGCCGTGGTGCCCCTGTTCGCCGGCTACGACACCACCCGCGGAACGGGTCGCATCTTCACCTACGACGTGACCGGCGGTCATTACGAAGAGAGCGAGTACAACGCCACCGGCTCGGGTGGGCGGGATGCCCGCACCACCATCAAGCTCGGCTACCGCCGTGGCCTGGCCCGCGACGAAGCCGTGGAGCTGGCCATCGAAGCCCTCTACGAGGCGGCCGACGAGGATTCGGCGACCGGCGGCCCTGACCTTGTCCGCGGCATCTACCCGCTCGTGGCCACTGTGACGGAAGAGGGATTCTCCCAGGTGCCCGAAGATGAGGTGGCGGCTCGGTTCGCGGCCCTCATCGAGCGCCGGCGAGCCGAAGGCCGGGAGCCGTGAGCGGCGTGAACCGGGCCAGGGACGCGACGGGAGGCGGCCAGTCATGACCATGCCGTACTACGTCGCCCCCGAGCAGGTCATGAAGGACCGGGCCGAGTATGCCCAAAAGGGCATCGCCCGGGGCCGGTCACTCGTGGCCACCACCTACGACCAGGGCATCGCCATCGTGGCCGACAACCCACAACGGTCGCTGCACAAGATCAGCGAGATCTACGACCGGATCGCCTTCGCCGGCGTCGGCAAGTACAACGAATTCGACCAGCTGCGGGTGTCGGGCATCCGCCATGCCGACACCAAGGGCTACGCCTACAGCCGCGAGGACGTCGAGGCCCGCTCGCTGGCCAACCTCTACGCCCAGTACCTCGGCCAGGTGTTCACCCACGAGATGAAGCCGCTCGAAGTCGAGCTGCTGGTGGCCGAGCTCGGCACCGAACGGCGACCGGCCCAGCTGTACCACATCGCCTATGAGGGGACCATCACCGACGAGGACCGTTACGCCGTCCTCGGCGGCGAGACGGAGGCCATCGCCGCCCGGCTCGAGGAGCAGTGGAGCGGGGACTGGACGCTGTCGGATGCGCTGTCCGCCGCCACATCGGCCCTGGCCGGGCCCGAGCGGACGCTCGGGCCCGCCGAGCTCGAGGTCGCCGTCCTCGCCGAGGGCAACGGCCGGCGCGCCTTTCGCCGATTGGTGGACGGCGAGCTCGCTGACCTGCTGGCCTGAGGCGTCGGCGGGCCGACAGAGGGTCGGTACGCGGGCAGGCAGGGGCGCCACGGTACCGTGAGGGTGATGGAGCGCCGGATCTACGGCCTGGAGAACGAGTACGGCGTCACCTGCACGCTCCGCGGTCAGCGCCGGCTCAGTCCCGACGAGGTGGCCCGCTACCTGTTCCGGCGCGTGGTCAGCTGGGGGCGTTCGTCCAACGTGTTCCTCGAGAACGGGGCCCGCCTCTACCTCGACGTCGGCAGCCACCCCGAGTACGCCACTCCCGAGTGCGACGACGTGGCCGAGCTCGTCGCCCACGACAAGGCCGGGGAGTGGATCCTCTCCTCGCTGGTCGAAGGGGCCGAGGCCCGGTTGCGGGAGGAGGGCATCCGCGGGGACATCTACCTGTTCAAGAACAACACCGACTCGGCCGGCAACTCCTACGGGTGCCACGAGAACTACCTGACCAGCCGGCGGGACGACTTCGCCCACTACACCGAAGTGCTCATCCCCTTCTTGGTGACCCGCCAGGCCTATGCCGGAGCCGGCAAGGTCCTCCAGACGGCCAGGGGGGCCGTTTTCTGCCTCAGCCAGCGGGCCGAGCACATCTGGGAGGGCGTGTCGTCGGCCACCACCCGCAGTCGGCCCATCATCAATACTCGCGACGAGCCCCACGCCGACGCCGAGAAGTACCGCCGGCTGCACGTCATCGTGGGGGACTCGAACATGAGTGAGTACGCCACCTTCCTCAAGGTGGGGGCGACGAGCATCGTCCTGCGCATGCTCGAGGACCCGTCCACGGTGATGCGCGACCTGACTCTCGAGAACCCGATCCGCGCCATCCGCGAGATCAGCCACGACATCACGTGCCGCCGGCCGGTGCGTCTGGCCAATGGGCGGGAGATGAGCGCGCTCGACATCCAAGGCGAGTACCTCCAGCGAGCCATTCGCTACCGCGACCGCCAGGGCCTCTCCCCACAGGAGGACACCGCTCTCGACATGTGGCAGCACTGCCTGAAGGGCCTCGAGGCCGATCCGCTGTCATTGCACCGCGAGTGCGACTGGGTGGCCAAGTACCGGCTCATCGAGGCCTACCGCGCCCGGCACCGCCACTCACTGCACAGCCCGGCCGTGTCGCTCCTCGACCTCCAGTATCACGACGTCGACCGAAATCGGGGCCTCTACTACCGGCTCCAGCGCCACGACCAGCTCGACCGGGTGTGCAAGGACGAAGACATCGCCGAAGCCATGTCCACGCCGCCTCAGACGACCCGTGCCCGCCTGCGAGGCGAATTCGTGAAGAAGGCCAAGGAGCGCCGGCGTGACTTCACCGTGGACTGGGTGCATCTCAAGCTCAACGACCAGGCGCAGCGGACCGTGCTGCTCAAGGATCCCTTCCGCTCCAAGGACGAACGCGTCGAGAAACTGATCGCCGGCCTCTGAGTGCCGTCCTGAGCCGCGGCCAGGGCTGCCGGGCGGTGGACTAGCGTCCGGTGGTCGTGTTCGCCGACCCCCTTGTCCAGTGACCGTGTCGACCGGCGCGCGTGACGTGCCGCCCACCGACGGCGGTGGGAACGAGGGCGGCTCCGGGCCCATCGATGGGACGGATGAGGCGTCCGACCGCCGGAAACGACGTCAGCGGGCGCTGATCGAGTGGCTGGTCATCCTGGCCATCGTCCTCGTCTGCACGGTGGTGCTGCGCACCTTCGTGGTGCAGTCGTACTCGATCCCGTCGCTGTCCATGTCGCCGACGCTCCAGGTCGGAGACCGCATCATCGTCGACAAGCTGAGCTATCGCTTCGGCTCCGTTCACCGGGGCGACATCGTCGTCTTCGCTCGACCCCCTCTCGAGGACCAGGAATACGCCGACCTGGTCAAACGGGTCATCGGCCTGCCAGGGGAGACCATCTCCGCTCGCAATGGCCATGTGTACATCAACGGCAAGCGCCTGTACGAGCCCTGGCTGCCGCCCGGGCCCCAGTCGTACACGGGCCCCCTGCCGGGTGACCCTCACGAGCAGTTCAACATGCCCGGCCCGGTGAAGATCCCGGCCGGCGAGTACTACGTGATGGGTGACAACCGTGAGAACTCTGAGGACAGCCGGTTCTTCGGTCCCATCTCCAAGTCGCTCATCGTCGGGAGGGCGGTGGCCGTTGCCTGGCCGTTGAACCAGATCAAGGGCCTTTGAGCGCACACCGCGCAGTCAGATAGAAAGTACCGTCGGCTAGCCTCGACCCCTGGTGAGCTCCGACCTAGCGTCCACCTCCTTCGAGGTTCGCGCCCCCATCCCGGTACCGAGCCTTCCGGTACCCGTCCCGGTCCCGTCGCTCGACGAGGCCCTGGGACAGAGGGGCGTGGTCCGACCGGTGACCCGGAACTGGCGATGGCTGGCCGAATGGGCGGCCGTCGCCGTGATCGCGCTCACCCTGGCCGTCGTGGTGCGCACGTTCGTGGCCCAGATGTTCTTCATCCCTTCGGGATCGATGCTGCCCACCCTTCAGATCGGTGATCGCATCGTCGTCGACAAGCTGAGCTACGACTTCGGCTCTGTCCAACGGGGTGACATCGTCGTATTCGCCAAGCCTCCCCTCGAGCAGGCCGACTACGCCGACCTCGTGAAACGGGTCATCGGCCTCCCGGGCGACGTCATCTCCGTGTCGGACGGTCGTGTCGACATCGACGGGCGACCACTGGCCGAGCCGTGGCTGCCCAACCCGCCGCCGCCGACCTATCCGAGCCCGGTGCCGGAGGCCTTCAGCCTGCAACACCCCTATCGGGTGCCTCCGGGTGAGTACTTCGTGATGGGGGACAACCGGACCGACTCGGAGGACAGCCGCTACTTCGGCCCCATCCCCAAATCGCTCATCGTGGGCAAGATGGTCGTACGGGTTTGGCCGCTCGACGACACCGACGCCCTCGTCCTCCTGAGCGTGCTGGGCGCCGGGTTGGCCATCGCCTTTGTGTTCGAATGGCAGGCCACCCGCTCGCGCCCCACGCGTCGGCCTCGCCACCGACGGAGACGCCCGCTGGCCGGCTGAGCGACCCCCGTCGGGATGTCGGACTGACCTGGGCCTCGACAGATCGAGGCCGGACCGCGCCAGTACACTTTCCCTGTGGACCTGCTCAGCCCGGCCAAGCTGCTGGTCATCCTCGTGGTGGCCCTGGTGGTGCTCGGGCCGGACAAGCTGCCCAAGGTGGCCCGGCAGGTCGGGAGCCTGTGGTCGGACTTCCGGGCCTTCCGGGAGCGCTTGGAGAGCGGGGTCCGCGAGACGTTCCCCGATCTGCCCTCGACCGAGACCATCACCCAGGCCGTCCGTTCCCCGGTGGCGTTCCTCGACAACCTGGCCGCCACCCATGCCAACGAGAACGGTGCATCGGCGCCGGCCGAGGGGATCGAGTCGAGCGAGGTCGAAGGTGACGACGTCCAGCCGGCGACCTCGACCAACCGGCCGGCGGGGGCGGTGTCGTCCACCGAGGACCCCCCGGCCATCCCCGGGGTGTCGGTGGCCGATCCCGGCGGTGTCGTCCACCAGATCAGGGCGGCCGGTCACCTGGTCCCTGACGACCCCGGCCTCAACTGAGCCGGCCATGACGGTGGCGGGCCGGCCGGGATCAGGACGCGGCTAGGGGCAGAGCGATGGCCATCTCCCTCAAGCGGCGCGCCGAGCCGAAGGCGTCCCCCAACGCCATGACCCTGGCCGAGCATCTGGCCGAGCTCCGGCGTCGGGTCATCGTGGGCGCGGTCGCCTTCGTGATCGCGGCAGTGATCGCCTTCTTGTTCTACAACCCGATCCTCGCCTGGTTGAAGGAACCGTACTGCCAGGCCGAGCCCGGCCACTGCGGCTTCTACATCACCGCCCCGCTCGACGGGCTCGCCCTGCGGGTACAGATCTCCGCCTACGGCGGGCTCTTTCTGGCATCGCCGGTGCTGCTGTGGGAGCTGTGGCGCTTCATCACACCGGGGCTCAACCCGAAGGAGAAGCGCTACGCCATCCCCTTCATCGCCGCCTCGATCTGCCTGTTCGCCTTGGGTTGCGTGGTCGCCTACATCACCTTCCCCCACGCGCTCGGCTGGCTCAGCCACATCGGCGGGCCGAGCCTGCACGAGATCCTCGACCCGACCAAGTACCTGGGCCTCCTCATCCTCCTCATGACGGTGTTCGGCGTGACCTTCGAATTCCCCGTGCTGCTCGTCTCGCTGGAGATCGCCGGAGTTCTCACGCCCAAGAAGCTGTCCTCGTGGCGCCGCTGGGCCATCGTCGGCATCGTGGTGGTGGCCGGGGTCATCACCCCGAGCTCGGACCCCTTCTCCATGATGGCCCTCGCTATCCCCCTCTACCTCTTCTACGAGCTCTCCATCATCATCGGCAAGATCATCACCCGATGACCCCTGGGGACCCGGGTGCCGCGGCGCCGGGCGCCCCCGAACCGACACCCGACTTCCGCCGGCAATTCGAAGACGGCCTCGGCTTTGCGCCCGATGACTTCCAACGTCAGGCCATGGACGCCCTCGACCGCGGCGAGTCGGTGCTCGTGTCCGCTCCCACCGGCTCGGGCAAGACGCTCGTGGCCGAGTATGCCGCCGGACGAGCCCTCGCCGCCGGGACCAAGGCCTTCTACACCACCCCCATCAAGGCACTGTCCAACCAGAAGTTCGCCGAGCTCTCGGCCCTCTACGGCACGGCCCGGGTCGGCCTGTTGACGGGTGACATCTCGCACCAGGCCACTGCGCCGGTGGTGGTCATGACCACCGAGGTGCTGCGCAACATGCTGTTCACGCGGTCGGACGCACTGATCGGGCTGGCTGTCGTCGTCCTCGACGAGGTCCACTACCTGCAGGACCCGTACCGCGGCTCGGTGTGGGAAGAGGTGCTCGTGCTGGCCCCGGCCGGAGTGACGTTCGTGAGCCTGTCCGCCACCGTGCGCAACGCCCGTGACTTCGGTGCGTGGCTGTCCTCGGTGCGGGGGACGACCCGGGTGATCACCGAGACCCACCGGCCGGTCGTTCTCCACCACCACTTCGCGGTGGCCGAACGCGGCCGGGACGGCATCCGGGTGATCCCCCTGCTGCGCCAGGGCGCCCCCAACCCGGACGGTCTCGCCCTCGACGTCCGCTCACGCCGGCCAGGGCGGCGGCGCTGGCGGGTGCCGCGTCGGACCGAGGTCGTCGACTATCTGGCCGCCGCAGGCATGCTCCCGGCCATTACGTTCATCTTCTCCCGGGCGGCCTGCGACGATGCCACCCGCCAGTGCCTCCAGGATGGGATCCGCCTGACCACCGCGGCCGAACGTGGTCGCATCCGAGAGCTGTGCGAGGCGGCCACCGACCGCCTGGGCGACGATGACCTCCGCACCCTCGGCTACGGCCAGTGGTCGGCGTCACTCGAAGCCGGCATCGCCCCCCACCACGCGGGCATGGTGCCCGCCTTTCGCCAGGCGGTCGAGCAGTGCTTCTCGGCTGGGCTGCTGAAGGTCGTCTTCGCCACCGAGACGCTGGCCCTCGGCATCAACATGCCGGCCCGCACCGTCGTGGTCGAGCGGTTCGGAAAATTCCGCGGCGCCGACTCCTCGCCCTTGACGGCCGGCGAGTACCAGCAGCTCACCGGACGGGCGGGGAGGCGGGGCATCGACACCGTGGGCCACGCCCTCGTCCTGTGGTCGCCGGTCACGCCCTTTCGCGAGGTGGCCCGCACCGCCTTGTCGCCTGCGCCCGAGCTCGAGTCGTCCTTCCACCCGACCTACAACCTGGCCGTCAACCTCGTGCGGCGCTGGTCCCGAGACGAGGCTCATGCCCTTCTCGCCTCCTCCTATGGCCAGTGGCAGGCTCCGGCCGGCTCGGTGTCACTGGCCGCCCAACTCGATCGGCGCCTGGCCGTGCTGGCCGGACGCGGCTTCGTCGACGGTTGGCGCCTCACCGACGACGGCGCCGTCCTGTCCGGCATCTACCACGAGTCGGACCTCCTGGTCGCCGAGGCGGTCCGGCGGGGTGTGCTCGATGACCTGGCACCGCCGGACCTCGCCGCCGTGGTGTCGACTCTGACCTTCGAGCCCCGGCGGGCCGCCGACGGGGTGGGCCGCGTCCCGCCGCTCGTCAACGACCGGGTGACGTCGCTCGTCGGGGTGTGCGACGAGATCCGGGCCGACGAGCGCCGGATGGGACTGCGGCGAACCCGACGCCCCGAGGCCGGGCTGGCTGCGGCGGTGGGGGAGTGGGCATCGGGCGCCAGCCTGGAGGCCGTCCTGCAGCGCACCGAGGTGGCTCCTGGCGACTTCGTCCGCAACGTCCGCCAGCTGATCGATCTCGTCCAGCAGGTGGCCACTGTGACCCCGGTGGCGGCGACCGCGGCCGCGGCCACGTCGGCTGTCCGGCTCCTGCGCCGTGGTGTCGTCCTGGCCGACGATCCGGCCGGTGTGGGGTCCGCCACTGCACCGGCGGGCCCGTCCTAGTGTGATCCGGGCATGTTCCCCTATGTCGCGGAGACATTCACCCAAGATGAGCAGGACATCCTCCGCCGATATGTGACCAACCTCGACCAGCCGGTCTTCGCCCTGGTCAACCTCCCCGAAGTGGTCAAAGGGGCGCTCTTCGCCCGCTACTCACGCTCGCCCAAGAGCCTGCGTCGGCTGTTCCTCGACGAGTTCGTGGGCGACCTCGACATCTCGGGCGACGCCTCGGTCGACGCCACCATCGGAGTGCGACGGGCAGTCGAGCTCTACGAGCGGGTCTTCGTCGAGTACGGCGACGACTCGGTGGCCCAGCTCGGCGGCGTCCATCTCGCCTGCGAGCAAGCGTCGAACGTGTTGACCAAGGTGCTCGAGTGGGGTCGGCTCATGGCCTATCTCGAGCAGTCCACGCGCTACATCGCCTACAACCAGCGGCTGAGCGGTCGTTACCGCTACTACCGCGACCCGTCCATCCTGGACTCGCCGCTCGGTGCGCGCTACGTGGGCGAGATGGACCGGATGTTCGACGACTACGGCGAGGTGCTCGAGCGGCTCCAGGCCTGGCTCACCGTTCGCCATCCGCGCAACCCCGGTGACTCCGACTTCGTGCACCGCCAGGCCATCCGGGCGAAAGCGCTCGATGCCACGCGCGGCATGCTGCCGGCTGCGTCGCTGTCCAACGTCGGCATCTACGGATCCGGTCAGTCCTACGAGCAGCTCCTCATCCGGATGCGCGCCCACCCGCTGCCCGAAGCGCGCCACTACGCGGCCATGATGCTCACCGAGTTGCGGAAGGTGATCCCGTCCTTCCTCCAACGGGTCGATCGGCCGGACCGGGGCGGTGCCCATTCGGCCTATCTGGTGCGGACGCGCACACAGAGCCGTGACCTCGTGGAACAGTTGTTCCCCGACCTGGTGGCCCCGGAGGGCAGGCCGGCCTCCGGCCCGGGCGGGCTGCCCTCGGTCACCCTCCTCGAGTTCGACCCCGACGGGGAGGAGAAGGTGCTCGCCGCCATCTGCGCCCCCCTCGTGGACCGGACCGAGCGTGAGGTCACCGACCACGTGCGCCGGCTCGGGGCCGAGGATCGCCGGGTGCTACTGCACGCGTACGTAGGGGAGCGGGCCAACCGCCGGCACCGACCGGGTCGGGCCCTGGAGCGGACGGGGTATCGGTTCGAGGTCGTCTCCGACTACGGCGCCTTCCGCGACCTCCAGCGCCATCGCATGCTCACCATCGAGTGGCAGCCGCTCGGGACGACGCTCGGCTACGACGTGCCCGCACTCGTCGATGACGCGGGACTGGGCGAGCAGTACGTCGGCTCACTCGAACGATCGCGCTCCCTCGCCGAGGAACTGGCCGAGGCCTTCCCCATCGAATCCGCCTACGCCGTCGCGCTGGCCTACCGAATCCGCTACTCGATGCAGATGAACGCGCGCGAAGCCATGCACATGCTCGAGTTGCGTTCCGGGCCCGAAGGCCATCCGACGTACCGCTGGGTGGCCCAAGAGATGCATCGCCTGATCGCCGAGGAGGCCGGCCACCGACTCCTGGCCGACGCCATGGTGCACGTGGACTACGGGTCGCGCGACCTCGAGCGACTCGACTCCGAGCGTCGCGCCGAAGGCCGCCGACATTCGTTGTCTGCCGCCGGAAATAACGAAACACGCTGACCTGGACCGTTCCCGAACAGCCCTGGTGGTGGCCGCGGTTTGCCACTTGACGAGCCACTGTGGCAGTGGCCTATCGTTCGCCCCAGTCCCAGTCGCCCCCAGGGCGCACCCAAGCGGTTCGGCCCATATTGGTTCGGTCGAAAGTGGTGCGATCTGAGGGGGGGATCACTGTGAGAGGCGGAGAGAGGGCCCAGGGGATCGAGTAGAAAACGTTCCCCCGAGACCGGCGGTGAGAACCGGAGGTAACGGGGCGAATGGTGCCAAAGACCCCTGGGTCCAACCGCCTTCCTCGGCAGCGGACCTGAAGTAAGCGCCGGGCGACGTACCTGTCGGGTGCCTCCAACCCTGAAACATCGTCCCGGTGAGTGTCGCCTCCGTGGGCAAGCGGACGGTCAAGCCCGGTGCCGTCAACCTCGGGTCCCGGCCGGGCCGTGGCCGGCCGTCGAACCACCCGGATCCTGGGCTCCGGACAGTGAGCGGCGGCCAGTCAGAGGTCGCCAGGAGCGCCGTCTGTGGTCGTACGACGGGCGAAGGCGAGCGTCTATGCTCCCGGCCAATTCACCAGCGAAAGAGCGAGATGCCACAAGAACTCGACGAAGTCGAAGGACCCGACGAGCTCATCGAGGGCGATCTGGACGAGCTCGCCGACGATGAGGACCTCATCGAAGAGGACGCGCTGGACATCGCCGAGGACGATGACGACGACGATGCCATCGCCGAGGTGGATGCGGATGTGGACGTGGACGTGGACGTGGATGTGATCGTCCCCACCGAGGCTGACGCCAAGGTGACGCCCAAGGTCGCCACCGGGGACGAGACGGAGGAGGAGGAAGAGGAGGAGCCTGACGACGAGGACGTCGAGGCCAGCCTCGACACCATCTTGAAGGAGCGGCTGGTCGTCGAGGAGGTCGAGGACGACGACGAAGTGCCGGAGGTGGAGGACCGCTCCGGGGACGGCGTCGAGCGAGTCCTACCCAAGCAGCCCGGCGAATTCGTTTGCCGGTCCTGCTTCCTCGTGAAGCACCCCAATCAGTTGGCCGACCGCAAGGCCATGCTCTGCCGGGACTGCGTGTGACCGAGGCGGACGGCGCCGCCCCCGACGATCGCAGCGACGCCGAGCGTCTGCGCGAGAAGCTGCTCGACCTCCTGATCTTCATGCCCACCGGACTGGCGGTGTCGGTGGCCGAGGAGCTACCCAAGTTGGCGGCCCGCGGCCGAGAGCGGCTCGGGGTCCAGGTCTCCTCGGCCCGCGCCGTTGGCGAGTTCGTCGTGCGAATGGGTGGCCAAGAGCTGCGCCGCATCTCCGCTCGGGTACCACCGCCGGCCGGTCGCCAGCGTCCGCCGCCCACGCCCCGGCCGGTGGCGTCGCCGGGCCCGGTGCCCGAGTCGGAGCGAGCGGCACCGACCGTCCCGACATCAGCAGCCGGCCACCCCACCCATTACGGGCCGACCACGGCGGCTCCCCGCACGACCTCAGCGGCCGCCGGTCCGCCGTCCACCGGTCCGACCGGGGCCGGCCGGCCGGTGAACCGGATGGGCAATGGCAACGTGCCCGCCGTCGCCACCCTCGCCATTCCGGCCTTCGACACGCTGTCGGCCTCGCAGGTCGTGCAACGCCTCGATGGCCTCAGCCGCGAGGAGTTGGTGTCGGTCCGGGCTTACGAGACGTCGACGCGTGGGCGACGCACCATCCTCAACCGTGTCGACCAGCTGCTCGAGGAGCGCGCCTAGACCATCGCCGAGGGGCAGGCGATTCGTGGTGCGGCGGGACGGGGGAGTGGACGTGGAAGCGGTGCGGGCGGCAATCGACGGCGACGGCACCAGGCTGGCCGAGCTGGCCGGCGAGATGGCCGTGGCCGCCAGTGCCCAACGAGGTGCCTCCGAGGTGATCGCGCCCGGCTGGGATGAACCCCTCGGCGACCACCTGCGCCGATGGCTGCCCGGGGCGGCGGCAACCGGGCATTGCGCCTGGGTCGGGACGTTCGACGGTTTGGTATGCGCGTTCGCCCTGGCCCACGTCGAAGAGCGCGACGGCGATCGTCCACGCGGGTTCCTCGACGTGTGCTTCGTCGAGCCGGCGGCTCGCGGTGTGGGCCTCGGTCGGCTCCTGCTCGACACCTGCCTGGCCTGGATGACGACCCAGGGATGCGCAGGGGTCGACGGGGCCGCCTTCCCCGGTGACCGGTCGGCCAAGAATTTCTACGAAGGGGCCGGGTTCAAGGCCCGCCTCTTGACCATGTACCGGCCCTTGGAATGAGCCGAGGGCGGCGGCCCACCCGAGTGAGCCGCTCAGGAAGCTCGGCGCTGCCCGCCGGCCCGGGCCGGGACCGGACGACGGGGGCCCGGCGGCGGGGGGATGGGAATGCCGAGCAGCCGGGCCAGCTCGGGCACGTACCCGGCGGCCTTGCGAGCCTCGGCCAGCAGTGACTCGTCGGCACCGGTCGGGAGGCCGGCCGGCTTGACCGTCCGGCGCACGGGGGAGTCGATCACCACGTGCAGCAGGGTCAGCCACTGGTCGGCCGGCGTGTCTGCGGCCATGGCCGCCCCGGCCGCCGTCGAGAGGCGAACGGCGAGCTCGGCCGACAGCCGGGCCGCCGGTTCCGGCGGGCGAACCGACGCCCGCACGGCGTCGAGAACCCGGTCGGCGTCGAGAGCGCCGGCGATCCGGGACACCCATCCCGCACGCAGGGCGGTGACCCGCTCGTCGAGCGCGGTGCGCAAAGTGGCGGCCATGTCGCGGCCCTCCTCGTCGAGGGTCACGGTCGAGGCCGAGGCCGCGATGGAGCGCAGCTCGCGCAGGGAGACCTCTTTGCCGGAGTTGCGGGCGACCGAGGCTCGGTCCTTCCACGAGGCCAGATTGACCACGGGCAGCAGCCGCTCGGCCATGGCCATGAGCGGCGCCTCGGTGACCTCCGGGCGGCCGTCGGAGCGGGCCCGGGCGTTCTGCTCCTCGATGGCCTGTCGGACTCCGGGGATGCCGCCTTTGAGGAGTTGTTCGGCAACCGGCAGCTCCTCCGGTTGGAGGGCGGCAAGGGCGGCGTTGCGGAACGTGGTGGAGACGGCCGGCCGGCGCCCCTCGCGGCCACCGGGCTCGCGGGTACCGGGCCGGGCCGGGCCGCGTCGTCGCGTCGGCTTCCCGTCGTCGTCCGCGCCGGTCGGGGGCCGGCGACCCTGACCGCGACCTTCGTGGCCGGCCGTCGCCGAGTCACGACGGCGGGAGCCGTCCGGGCCGGGCCGCCGAGCCCCGCGATCGTTCGGTCGCCGGGATCCGTTGCCGTCGGTGGCGCCATCCTCGGGGCGCCGCCGGCCCTTCTGGGCCAGGACGACGTTCACGTCGGGACCGCGACTCGGGGCACCGGTCACCTCGATGCGTTGAGTGGTGCTCCGTGACCCACTCTGCTTGCCCTTGAGCGGGAGCAGGGCCGTCACCACCGTGCCGTCGAGCGTCGTCTCGACCTCGGCACGGAACACGGTGCCCACCCCGGCCCCCTCGGGCACGAGCTCGGCCTCAACCGTGCCGCGGGGCTGCTTTGCCCCGGCAGCCCGCCAGGTCCAGGTGGCCTCACCGGTGCGCGAGGTGAGCTCGACTTCCATTCGATGGGCCATACCGGGCAAACAGGCTAGTGGGGCGGCCGGCCCGCCGGATGAGGTTCGGCACAGAAGGGTCGGCCACGCCGGTCGGCGTGGTCCGCGGACGGGTAAGAAGGGCCTAAGAAGCGGCCGACATGTGAGGCTCACGCCCACCGGCCGCCGTACCATTGGGGCCCCAGGATCGACACGTCGAAGGAGCCGCGAGGAGGCTGGTCATGGAGTACCCCGAGGAGGACAGGACCCCCTCAGGGGACGCGCCGTCGGACGAGCCGACCATCCCGCCGACTCCGACCGCGCCGACTCCGCCGGTACCGCCTCAGACACCACCCGGCCCGCCGACGCCTCCCGCCGGGTTCCCCATGCCGCCGGCCGCCGGACAGATGGCTGGGGCCCCTCCGGGCGTGGGGCCGCCCGCGCCACCCGGCTCGCCGCCGCCGTTCCTGCCGCCAGAGTGGCGCGCGCCACCACCGGCCACCCCGCCACCCCCACCTCCCGGCACCGGCACCGGCACCGGCACCGGCACCGGCACGGAGCTGGCCGCATCGCCGCCGCCCTACTCTCCGTTCGGGCCCGGCCCCCGCAGTTGGGCGGGTGAACTCACGCCACCGCCCAGTCCACCGATGACCGAAGCGCCGCGCCGGCGCGGCGCGGCGTTCGTGGTCCTCACCGTCGTAGCCGCCTTGGTCGGCGCGCTCATCGGCGGCGGCATCGTGGCCGCCAGCGACGGGAACAACAGTGGTCCGACCACCATCCGGCAGATCTCGACCGGGCCGGCACTCCTCAACGGGACGACCAACATCGAGTCGGTCATCGCCAAGGTCCTCCCGGCCATCGTGTCCATCGACGCCACCTCGCCGGCACCGGACTCCGGCTCTCCTTTCGGTGGCTTCGGCGGGCTTGGTGGCGGCGGTAGCAACGGCGGTGGCGGCGGTGGTAGCGGTAGCGGTGACGTGCAGGAGGACGAGGGGACCGGGATGATCATCACGCCGAGCGGCGAGGTCGTCACCAACAACCACGTGATCACCGGGGCCACGACCATCACCGTCACGCTCTACGGCAAGACGACCGCCATGCCGGCCACGCTTATCGACACCGACCCGACCAACGACATCGCCCTCCTGCAGATCAACGGGGCGTCGAACCTGCCGACCGTCTCCTACGGCAACTCCGACAACATCGCCGTGGGGGACGCGGTGGTGGCCATCGGCAATGCCCTCGGCTTGGCCGCCGGGTCGCCGACCGTCACCCAGGGGATCATCTCCGCCACCGGACGGACCGTGCAGGCCAGTGACTCCACCGGCGCCAACACCGAGACGCTCACCAACATGTTCCAGACCGACGCTGCCATCAATCCCGGTAACTCGGGCGGTCCGCTGGTGGACAGCGACGGCAAGGTGATCGGCATGAACACGGCGGTGGCCCAGGACGACACCGGCACCGGTGAAGCCGAGAACATCGGCTTTGCCATCCCCTCCAACAAGATCCTTCAGGATCTGCCCGGGCTCCGGTCCAAGTCGATCGGGTCGTCCGGTCAGAGCGGGAGTGGCTACCTGGGGGTGGAGATCGAGACCCTCACCAGCCAGTTGCGGAGCGCCTACAACTTCGTGCCCACCCAGGGTGCGGTCGTCCTCGACGTGCAATCTGGCTCGCCGGCTGACGTCGCCGGCCTCCAGGAAGGCGATGTGATCACCTCTCTCGACGGGAAGGCCATTACCAGCGCCGATCAGCTGGGGGCGGTCATCCAGGCCGACAAGCCGGGCCAGAGCGTGAAGATCGGTTTGTGGCGGGGCCAACAGCAGATGACGGTCACGGCCACCCTGGCTTCCACCAGCGAGGAGCAGAGCGGCGGCTGAGCGCCGGGCGCCGGGTGGCGCCCGGATGACGCCTACGCTCGACGGAGTGACCTGCCGCTGCTTGCCGACCTCCACCTCGGGGCAATGACCGAGTTGCTCGCTGACGAGGCGATGGTCGAGCGGTTGCGTGCCCCTCGGTCCGAACCGGACCGCAATGGAACGGCGCCCGACGACGCCGACCTGACGGCCATTCTCGAGGTTGCCACCACCGTGCCCGACCACGGAAGCCTGCGGCCATGGCGCTTTGCCGTGGTGCGAGGCCCGGCTCGCGACCGATTCGGCGACGCCCTGGTCGCCGGGCTGCACGAGCAACGCGGATCCGACCTGCCGGACGCCGTCGTAGCCAAGATGCACCAGAAAGCCTTCGCCGCCCCGGCCTGCGTGGCCCTGATCGCCTCACCCGACGTCGGCGCCAACGTCCCGGTGTGGGAGCAGGAGGCGTCGGCCGCCTGCACTGGCTATGCCATCGTGCTGGCGGCCCAGGCCCTCGGTTACGGGGCCATCTGGAAGAGCGCGGCCACCGTCGACGCGCCGGCCGTTCGTGCCTTCTTCGCCCTCTCCGAAGACGAGCGCCTGTTGGGGTGGGTCAACCTGGGCACGCCCACCCCGCCCAAGGCCCAGCGCCGCACCGCAGCCGAGGGCCCGGCGCTCGTGGACATCGTCACCGTCTTCGACGACACCGACGCTCGGCCCTTCGACCCGGGCGCCGCCGGGTAGGGCACCCCTGTCTCGTTACCGGCTCACCACCAGCCGGAGCGACCCGATGAACTCCGGCTGGCTGCGGAGGTGGCCGTGACGCTCGTCCCATCGCCCGGTGGCCAGGTCGTCGGCCAGGTTGTGCATGGCCCGGGCACAATCGGCGTCGTCGACGAAGCTCCACGCCGATTGTGCGTCGCGCACGGCCGGGTCGAGGAATTGCTCGGGCCGACCGTAGAAGGCCTCGGTGAATCCGTCGATGCAATCGAAGGGCACGGGTACCGGATGGACCGTCGTGTCTCGACCCAGGATGGCCGCCACCGCGTCCATGGTCGGATAGCGGGATGATTCGGCGGCATACAGCTCGGGGGCATACTCGACCAGCCACAGCGCGGCCAGGGCATCGGGGTCGAAGGTAAGGACCACGACCGGGCCCCGGGACACGCGCCGCAACTCTCGGAGCCCGGCGACGGGATCCGGCCACTGATGGATGGTCACCATGGCCATGGCCGCGTCAACCGCCCCGTCCCGGAGGGGGAGCGCTTGGGCGACGCCCCGCACCACGGGTGCGGCGTCGCGTCCTCGCTGGGCGATCATGGCCGCGGAAGGCTCGACGGCGACGAGCCGCCGGTCGCCGGGCTCGTAGGAGCCGGCACCCGCTCCCACATTCACGATGGTGCGGGCCGGGCCCAACGCCTCGTGCACCAGCCCGGCGATGCGGGGGTCCGTCCGCCGTCGGTTGGCGTAGACCTGGCCGAGACGCTGGTAGTCGACGTCGCCGGCCGAGGTCACCAGCCCCAACGGGCCAGGGGAGGGCCAAGCCCGTCCTCCTCGGCACACGCCCCGCAGAGGTCCATGCGCCGGGCGCCGGGACGATCGGAGGCGGCCACCCGACGCCACCCGTAGCGCCGGGCCTCCTCGAGGCAGGCCGACTCCGACCAGCGCGGTGATGTGCGGGCCCCGCAGCGACCACACGTCCGGAAGTAGACCTCTCCGTCGTAGAGGTCCCTGAGATCGTCGAGCGAGAGATCGTCGAAGTCGCGGTCCATGGTGGGTCCGAGACCGAGACTACCCGCGGCCTTCTCGGTCAGTGCCGTGGCCGGAGGCTCCACCGGCTGCGTTCTCCCGGTCCAACACCCACCGGGTGGTGACCTGCGGGAAGTTGAGGGGACCGGGGATGCACTGGTGGCTCAGGTCGTAGCGAAACCCTGCCCTTTGCAGCGTTCGGTTGGGGGCGACGTTGAGGGCGTTGGGCTCGCAGTACAGGCGCTCCAGCTCGAGCACTTCGAAGTATTCCGTGGCCGCCAACCGCACGAATCGGGTGCCGAGCCCACGCCGGCGCCGGTCGGGGTCGAGGATATGCAGGTGCATGTGAGCCTCCTGCCCGAAGCTGATCCGGTCGGCGCTGCTGAAGCCGACGACGGCGTCGTCGAGCTCCCACACGAGCGAGTAGCCCGACCGCTCCCGAACCGGCCGGGATTGATCCGCCACATACGTGTCCTGCCAGGCCTCGGGGGAGGGGAGCCGTGTCCGGTCAACCCCGAGAGTGTTCAGCTGGACGTCAGAGGCGCCGTGGAAGTACTCGATACGGATGTGCATCTCGTCGGGCCGCATCTCGCGGACCTTGCAGCGGGGTGATGCCATGGGTGTCGACAGGTGTCAACCGCCCTGTGACAGCGGCGAACGCTCGTAGTCGATGCCTCGTCGTACACCTTCGGCGCGGTCGGGCGCGGCGAGGCGGGCGACGAGATGAAGGGCCATGTCGATGCCGGCCGAGACCCCCGCCGAGGTTATGACGTCGCCGTCGTCCACGAAGCGAGCATCGGCGCGGACGTCGATGCTCGGATCCAGCTCGCCCAGGTGGGTGAGCGATGCCCAATGGGTCGTGGCCGGGCGCCCGGAGAGCAAACCGGCGGCGGCAAAGACCAGGGCCCCGGTGCAGACGCTGGCCATGATGGGCACCATTTCCCGCTGACGTCGGACCCAGTTCAGATGCTCGGCGTCCTCGAGCTGGGGTCGGGTCCCCTGGCCGCCCGGGTGGATGAGCACCTCGAAGGGGGGAGCGTCCTCGAACGAATAGTGGGCCTCGATGCCGAGTCCCTTGGCCGCCGGCACGGGGGCGCCGTCTCGGGAGAGGCACCCGACGGTGTACCCGTCCCCGGGGAAGTGGTGCGTCCAGAAGGCCAGAACCTCCCAAGGCCCGACCGCGTCGAGCTCCTCGACGTCGGGAAACAGGAGAATCCCGATGTGCTTCGGCTGGTCGACCGGAGTGGCCATGCCTCCGATTCAAGCAGGGCCGTCCTGGCCGACGAGTACCATCTCACCCCGGCCACCCTCCGATCCGGCTAATATCGTCACAGTGACGAAATTAGCGGAGGGTCCACGCTGCGGCTGGTGTCACCGTCCGATCGACCCACGGCCGGGGGCAGGGCGACCTCGGCAGTTCTGCTCGGCCTCCCACCGCCAACGAGCTTTCGAGGCTCGGCGCCGGGCCGCCTCGTTTCGCCTTCCCGATGGCCAATCGGTCGTCGCCGACGACGACCTCCGTCGGCTCCACGACCGGCTCTACCGCCTCGAAGCCGCAGTGGTGGACGTCACCGCCGACGTCGCCGGAGGCGGCCGGCATCCGGATTACCACGGCGCCCTCGAACACCTGCTTGACGCGGCCGAAGACCTTGTCGGCCAGTTCATCGAGCCTGTCCGCCAGTAGCCGAACGCCCAACACGCACGTGGCCGCCTGGCAATCAGGTGGATGTCGGGAGCGGTTATGGCCGCTTCCAAGGCCCCAGTGAGCGCAATTACGGGTCGAGATCCCTCTCGGGAATCCGCCGATAATGTATATTATGTCAAGTCAAGTTGCAGTGGACGGCAGTGGGGGTGCCGCTCTCGAGAGGTCTCGGCTCCCCCATGGGGAGAAGCCGAAAGTGGCCGCCTGGCTTTTGGGGTCTGCCGTGGTCCGACTCAGCTGACCGATCCGTTGGGTCGCCATTCGAGTGTCAGACGTGACGGCCCGCATTGTGCGATTCACGCCAGGTTGGCGCGTGTGAACGCCGTTGCGACTGAGTTAGGAGATCGTCCAGCGGAGCGTGGGGCCGGAAGGGCCGAACGGGGCGGCCACAGCCGTCGTCGGTGTCGCGTTCGTCGGGAGGCTGAAAGGAAGAATCGGCCGGAGGGTCTGCCCGACGGCGATCGTGGTGGGCGCGCCGAAGGCAGTTGAGTTCCGGAACGAGGAGGATTGCTGGGCGACGGGGTTGTGGTCTCCTCCTTGGCTGTCGACGAAGGTGATCTGCGATCTCGGGTTCCAGGAGACGGGTGCGCTGCCAGTGTTGGTCACGACGAACCCCACGCCCCAGGAACCAGGCGGGCCTCCGAACACCGGGCCTTCGTGCAAGGCACGCGTGGCAGAGAGAACCAACTTCTGTCCCGCTGGGCCGACTGCGGTTTGTGGGGTACCGGCCGCAAGTGAGCCCGGAACGTTCGTCGAACTACTCGCGGACGCAGAGGTTGTCGTCGTGGTGGTCGTGGCGGTGGAACCCGAGCCCGACGAGCAGGCTGCCCCGAGCAGGCTCACGAGGGCGAGAACGACGGCGGGCCGGGCCCAGCGACCGGTGAGCAGCCTCCGGGAATGTCCGGAGCCGGTAGGAGTCGCTCGGGCGGATGCCCCTACTGGCACCGACGGTTCCGTCTCGGAGACGACGAGGAATGTCTGGAGTTGCACAGCGGAGGACGGGGGAACACAGCGCGAGGAGCATAGTGAGGTGTGGTGTGCACAGGCACGCATCGGATGACTGGCTGACCGTCGGGTAACCCGGTTGATGGCGCATTCCGGCGAACAGCGACGTGGGCAATCGTTCACGCTCCGTGTGCATTGCCGTCGACTCCAACGGAAAGCCTTGACGCTCCGTGACGTGCCCCCTAGGGTGGCTCCGCTGTCATCTCCGATGACACGTCGATCACACCTACAACCTTGGTTATTGGAGGGGGTTCAATGAGGAAGTTCCTATCCGTTCGTTCACTGGCCGTGCTGGCGCTCGCTGGCTCGGGGCTGGCTGCCGTAGCACTGCCGGCGGGTGTCGCTGGTGCGAAGGCTCCGGTCAAGGTGACATGCACCGGTCTGTTCGGGCTGTCGTCCTCGAGCGAATTGAGTGGCTGTTCGGGACACGGCGCCAAGATTTCGCCGTACGCGGTGGAAGTGCCGAACAGTGGTGACACGGCTGCGACCATCTACTGGACCGACAAGACGACCACGACGAGCAGCATCTCCTATGTCACTGGCTCGTTCACCTGCCCGAACCTGGGCGGGGACGCGAGCGTCACCGGTAGCCCGATCACTGAGACCGGTACGGTCACCGGCGGTAACTCCAAGATCACGACAGGGGTTGCCAACGTCACGGATGCCTGCGTCTACACCATCGGCTCGGACATCATCATCGACAACGACGGTAGCTTCTCACTCGGTTAAGAACGACACCGTGAGCCCTCGGGCTCACGAGCGGCAGTTCTGAACGACGGCCCCCGGAGCAATCCGGGGGCCGTCGTCTGTTCACGAACACCTGGAACTAACTTCCACCCTGAGTGGGTTGCGAGGTTGGGGATGTGGATCTCCTGTGATGCTGCTGATCGGTCGGGTATGTCACAGGAGTCCGCGACCGGCCACGAGCGCGCTCGCTCGTCCACCCGCGGTCCGGGTCCGTAGAATGGGGAACGTCGACCGAGAGGTTCGACGTGGAGGCCCAAACAGGAGGCCCGCATGCCCGAACTCGTGAAGAAATCGTTGAACGCAGAGCTCGACCCCGAAGAGGAGCGCCTCTACCGCAAGCAACGGCTGGCCGCCGCCTTTCGGCTCTTCTCCAAGTTCGGATTCGACGAAGGGGTGGCCGGCCACATCACCGCTCGGGACCCCGAGCGCCTCGACCACTTTTGGGTCAATCCCTTCGGCATGCACTTCGGGCACATCCGGGTGTCCGACCTCATCCTGGTAAATCGTGAGGGCAAGGTTGCCGAGGGCGACGCCATGGTCAATACGGCCGCATTCGTCATCCATTCGCAGGTCCACGAGGCCCGCCCCGACGTGGTGGCCGCCGCCCACGCCCATTCCATCTACGGGAAGTCGTGGTCGGCCCTCGGGCGACCGCTCGATCCCATCACCCAGGACGTCTGCGCCTTCTACGAAGACCATGGCGTCTTCGACGACTACACGGGGGTCGTCCTCGACCTCGAGGAGGGCAAGCGCCTGGCCCACGCCCTCGGCGATTACAAGGCGGTGATCCTGCGCAACCACGGTCTGCTCACCGTGGGTCACTCCGTCGACGAAGCCGCCTGGTGGTTCATCACCATGGAGCGCTCGTGCCAGGCGCAGCTGCTGGCCGAGGCGGCCGGTAAGCCCGTGCTCATCGACCCGGAGATGGCCAAGGTCACCCAGGGCCAGGTCGGCTCGCATATCGCCGGCTGGTACAGCTTCCAGCCTCTGTTCCAACGCATTGTGCGCGAACAGCCCGACCTGCTGGACTGAGCGACCTCGGCGCTGGCCGCCGCCGACCCTCCTCTCCCCCACCTCCCTCTTGATCGCTGGCGCGCCGGCGACGCACTCTCCTCGCGCCCGACGAAGAAGTCCCTCAGCGGGCGTCGAACGTCGGGATGAGTGTGCGTGCCGCCCGGGCCTCGTCAACCCGTCCGACGGGTGTGCGCAACGGGTGTTCGGACATGTGTGCCGCCCCGTCGGCGTCCCTGGCTTCGACGGCGATGCGCTCGAGGGCGACGGCCAACGCCTCGAGTGTCTGGGGGCTCTCCGTCTCGGTCGGCTCGATCATGAGGGCTTCGTCGACGATCAGCGGGAAGTAGACCGTCGGGGCGTGGAAACCCTCGTCGAGAAGGCGCTTGGCCACGTCGGTGGCCTTCACGCCGTGGGCGGCTCGCAGGGATCGGGCTGACAGCACCACCTCGTGCATGCAGGGCCGGTCGAAGGGGACGTCGTAGATACCGGACAGGCGCTGTCGGATCCAGTTGGCGTTGAGCACGGCCGTTTCGGCTACTCGCCGGAGCCCGTTGCCGCCGTGCACCAGGATGTAGGCCAGGGCCCGCGCCAATACCAGGGCGTTGCCATGCCACGAATGCACCCGGCCGATCGATCGGCTCGGCATCTGCCAGTCGTAGACCGCCTCTCCGCCGACGCCATCGGTGCGAACGGCCCGCGGGCCGGGAAGGAACGGCGCCAGGCGTTCCGACACGGCCACCGGCCCCGCTCCCGGGCCGCCGCCGCCGTGGGGGGTGGCGAACGTCTTGTGCAGGTTCATGTGGACGATGTCAAAGCCCATGTCGCCAGGACGGGCGACGCCCAGGATGGCGTTGAGGTTGGCCCCGTCGTAGTAGAGCAACCCGCCGACCCCGTGGACGGCCTCGGCGATGGCGGCGATGTCCTCCTCGAACAGCCCCAGGGTGTTCGGATTGGTGAGCATGATGCCGGCCACGTCGTCGTCGAGCGCGGCTCGCAGCGCCTCCATGTCCACGCAGCCGCGGTCGTCGCTCGGCACCGTGACCGCTTCATAGCCGCCGAGGGTTACCGAAGCCGGGTTGGTGCCATGGGCCGAATCCGGGATGATCACCTTCGTCCGAGCCGAGCCCTGAGCGTCGTGCCAGGCCCGCATGAGGAGAAGGCCGGTGAGCTCCCCGGCGGCACCGGCCGCCGGCTGGAGGGTGGCGGCGGCCATCCCGGTGATGGCGCAGAGGGCCTCCTCCAGCTCGACCAGGAGGGCCAGCCATCCCTGGGCCAGTGTGGCCGGCGCGGCCGGATGCACGCCGGCCAGTCCCGGCAAGGCGGCCACCGCGTCGCATACCTTGGGGTTGTACTTCATGGTGCAGGAACCGAGTGGGTAGGCGCCGAGGTCGACCGAGTACTGCCGGTGCGACAGCCTCGTGAAATGGGCGACGAGATCGCGTTCGGCCACTTCGGCGAGGCCGAGCGGCTCCCGGCGCCGATGAGCCTCCGGGATTATGTCGTCGATGTCCACCTCGGGGATCCCGGTCGTTCGGAAGGAGTGGGCGGTACGTCCCGGCTGGGAGAGCTCGAAGAGCGTGGGCTCCTCGTCCCCGCCGAGCAGCGGGGCGCTGCTGGCCTGGCCCCCGGCGGCGGCCGTCATGTGAGCGCCTTTTCCATAGCCGTGACGTAGGCGTCGATCTCCTCACGGGTGCGCCGCTCGGTCACGGCCACCAGGAGCCCGTTGCCCTCCGGGGCGAACTGCTCGTCGAGGGCGATGCCGGCCAGGAAGCCGGCTTCGGCCATGCGCTCGACGACGACCGGGGCGGCGACGGTCAGCCGGACGGCGAACTCGCGCACGATCGGCGCGTCAGCCAGCGCCTCGACGCCCGGCAACGCCAGCAGCGCCTGGCGGGTGTAGCGGGTGGCCACAGCACAGCGCCGGGCCACATCGGCCAGCCCGGCCGTGCCCAGCCAGCCCAGCTGGATGGCGGCGGTCACGGCCATGAGCGTCTGGTTGGTGCACACGTTGGACGTCGCCTTCTCGCGGCGGATGTCCTGCTCGCGGGTGCGCAGGGTGGTCACATAGGCCCGTCGGCCGGCCACGTCCCGGGTCTCCCCCACCAGCCGGCCCGGCAGGCGGCGCACGTGGGTCGACGAGGTGGCGAACAGGCCGAGGTACGGGCCGCCGAAGCCAAGTGGCGTGCCGAAGACCTGACCCTCCCCGACCATGACGTCAGCCCCCCACTCCCCCACCGAGCGACAGACGCCGGCCACCACCGGATCGGTGGCCACCACCAGCAGGGCGCCCGTTTTGTCGCAGAGCGAACGTGCGGCACCGAGGTCCTCGATACAGCCGAGATAATTGGGATAGCCGACGACCAGGGCACCGGGTGCGTCCTCCGACAAGCCACTGCTGTCCATCGTGGTCCAGTCCGTGACGCCGTCCCGGAGCGGGACGGTGCGCACCACATGACCGGTTCCCGCCGCGAAGGTGGACAGCATCTGGCGCCAATGGGGATGGATGCCGGCCGACACCCACACCGTCGGGCGCCCGGTGGCCGCCGCCGCCAGGTTCACTGCCTCGACCGTGGCACTGCCCCCGTCGTAGAGGGAGGCGTTGGCGATCGGCAGCCCGGCCAATCGGGCCACCAGCGTCTGGTACTCGAAGATGGCCTGCAACACGCCCTGGGCCACCTCGGCCTGATACGGCGTATAGGAGGTCACGAACTCGGAACGGCCGGCCAAGGCCCGGACCACGGGGGGGATCTCGTGGTCGTAGGCACCCCCGCCGGCGAAGCAGATCAGACGGTCGATGCGGGCCCGGTTGCGCTCGCCCAACGCCTCCATGTGGGCGAGCACGTCCGGCTCACTCACCCCATCGGCCAGCTCGAGCGACTGCTGCAGGCGAACCGCTTCAGGGATGACCGCGAACAGGTCGTCGAGAGTGGACAGGCCGAGGAAGGCCAGCATGGCCTCGACCTCGTCCTCGGTATGAGGGATGTAGTCGCCCACGAGCCGCCTATGCCTTTGTCGTCGTCGCTGTCGTTGCCGTTGGCTGCCTCGGGCGTGACGCCGTCCCGGGCGGGACGAAGGGCGTCTCCGTGACCGAGGCGCCGAGACGCCGCCCCCGTTGCTCGACCTCGACGACGGTCCCGGTGTCGGTAACCGCCGGATCCAGCAAGGCCAGGGCGATGCCGTGTCCGAGGACCGGCGAGAAGTTACCGCTCGTCACCGACCCCACCCGGCGCCCGTCCCGAAGGACGACGCCGCCCTCTCTCGGCGGCTGCCGGCCGTCGGTAGCCAGCCCGGCCAGCCGGCGGCTGACGCCACGTTGGCGCTCGGCCAGCAATGCCTGGCGACCGCGGAAGGACGGCTTGTCCCATCCCACGACCCATCCGAGCCCGGCCTGTAGCGGAGTGATGCCCGGGCCCAACTCGTGACCGTGGAGCGGCAGGGCGGCCTCGAGGCGCAGCGTGTCGCGGGCCCCGAGGCCGGCAGGTTGCACACCGGTGGCCAGCACCGCGTCCCAGAACGCCCCGGCCACGTCCACCGGGACCACACACTCGACCCCGTCCTCGCCCGTGTAGCCCGTTCCGGCAGCCATGCACATCGTCGTCCGCCACACGAAGGAAGTCACGCCGAACCGGGGCACGGCAGCCGCCTCGGGCGCAAACTGGGCCAGGCGCGCACGGGCCCGGGGGCCCTGGATGGCGAGCACGCACCGGTCGGCGGTGGTGTCGGTCCCGCCCACGGCAGCGACCACTCGGTGGGTGTTAGAGGCGTTGGGCATGACGTCGAAGGTCTCGTCACCCACCCACCAGACGATGATGTCGTCGACCACCGAGCCGTCGGCCTCGTCGAGCAGGTGGGTGTACTGGGCCCGTCCGACGTGCACCTTGCGCAGGTCGTTGGACAGGGTCTCCTGGAGCCGATCGAAGGCCGCCGGCCCGACCACGCGGACGGTGCCGAGGTGGCTCACGTCGAAGACCACCGCGTCCCGCCGGCAGGCCAGGTGCTCAGCCACCGTGCCGCTCGGATAGGCGAGCGGCATCTCCCATCCCCCGAAGCCGGTCAGCTTGGCCCCGAGCCGACGGTGGGCGTCGATCAGGCCGGAGTGTCGGAGGGCCGGCACCCCGCTGGCAGTCGGGTGTTGACCGACGACCGTCGCGGGATCTGGCACCTGCGAGAGACTACCGGCCAGGCTGGCTCAGGCCGTGCGGGCGACGTCAGGTCGGCGACCCGTCCCGGCCAGGCCGTACTTGGCCAAGAGGGCCAGCGTGTCCCGCTGGTAGAGGATCGTGATGCGCACGTCCGGATACAAGAGCCCCATGCGGCGGATCTTGCCGTTCTTCTTCGTCACCAACCGTTGATTGAGGGTGGTGAGCTCCACGAACAGTCCGGGATCGGGTAGCCAGAAGTCAGGACGGAAGGCGGCAATCGGGCGACCGTCGCCGTCCCAGTCCAGCGCGAACTCGACGGGCTCGTACTGCCAGGTGACCCCGTAGAAGTCGAGGATGCGGGCGAACCGCCGCTCCGAATCATGAGCGAAACGGATCGGCTCGGCTTTGACGTCGGCCCGGACTGCGTTCACGACGGCGCTCAACCGCCGGCGACCCCGCCGCCGGCCAGCATCGAGGAGTCTGCCTCGGCCACCGAGGTGCGGCTGGGCACCTGGCCGAACTCGACGATGGCCGCATCCAACTCGGAGACCACACCCGACAGCGGGAGGATGTTGAACACGCCTTGGGCCCCGGCAAGAAGATCGACCAGCTCGCCGTCGGAGTGGGCGAGCACCGACCGGCTCCCCACCAACACGAGTTGTGCGGAGGCGACATCGCCGCCGAGGTCACCGCGTAGGCATTCGACGGCTCGGCGGGCCTGCTGGAGTTTGAGACCGGCGTCGAGCAGGCGCTTGATCACCTTGAGCTCGAGGACGTCGCCGTACGAGTAGCGCCGCTGACTGCCGCTGCCAGTGGCGTCGGTGATCGACGGCCGCAACAATCCGGTGCGGGCCCAGTAGTCGAGCTGCCGGTAGGTGATCCCCACTAGGGCGCAGACCTGCGGCCCGCGGAATCCCTCCTCCACCGGATGCGCTGCTGCCCCCACCCGCTCGACCATGTCGATCCTCCACCTCTCCCACAGCTTCACCGTCGACCGGAGCCTCACGGTCAGCCTCGGAAACACCGTATCACACGACCGTAATTACGTGGTTGTGACGAGTCCTGCGTACGAGCCGGATTCTGGCCCCGGAGACCGACGTGGCCGGGGGCCGGCGGTCGACTTGGCGCCCCTGTCGCCGACGGCAATGATCGGCCCGTGAGCGTCGTAAAGATCAACGCCATCACTGTCCGCGAGGGTGCCGGCGACGAGCTGGCGCACCGCTTCGCCCACCGGGCCGGCGTCGTCGACGACGTGGACGGCTTCGAGGGATTCGAGTTGCTGCAGCCCGACGACGGACGTGACACCTGGCTGGTCGTCACGCGTTGGCGGGACGACGATTCCTTCAACGCCTGGGTCTCGTCGCCGGCTTTCGCCCACGGTCACCGCGGCGACGGCAATCGGACTTCGGGCGAGGCCGATCCGCAGCCGGTCGGACGGCACAGTGAGCTCTGGTCGTACCGCGTCGTCGACCTTCCCAAACCGAAATGACGGCGATCGGTCCCGACGCGATCCCCCTCCACCGGCGGGCCATCGACTTCGAGGCCTTCGACATGGGTGAGGAGCTGCTCGTCATCGGGCGCCTGCGGGACAGTCGCCCCTGGGCCGCCGACGGCGCCACCGAGGTTCACGACATGGAGCTGCGGGTTCGGGTACGCCGGTCGGACATGGTCATCTCGGAGTGCACGGCCGTCATGCACACCTTTCCCCACGCCGAGTGTCCGGGGATCGTCGCCGCCTTCGCCGGATTGGCCGGCCTGAGCGTGACCCGCGGGTTCACCCGCGCCGTGCAGTCACTCGTGTCCGGCCCCAACGGTTGCACGCATCTGGATCAGCTGGCCCGCGCTATCGGACCCGTGGTCGTCCAGACCGTGACCTCGCGACGAGCCCGGGAGCTCCGGGAGGGCCGAGCCGCCGACCTCTTGACCGACACCTCGAACGTCCCCTGGGCCCGCAACTCCTGCCATGTCTGGGCCGAAGACGGGGTTGCCGAACAGAAGTTGGCCGCCGGCTGGCGACCGGGCCGCGGGCCCTACCCCGCTCCCCCGCTCGAGGACATCCTGGCCGGCGCGGGCGAGGCAGACCCGACGGTGGCCCCCGGGTGAGACGCCATCGGGATCCCGCCCCACAGCATGGCCGGGGCGGACGCGCCGCCGTCGCCGCTGTCTCCGTCCTCGTCCTTCTCGGGGTGGCCGGGTGCACGCGCTCGGGCACTTCCATCACCAGCCCCTACGTCACCACCCCGCCGCACCTCGAGCACGGCCCCGAATATGAGGTCAAGGTGGGCCAGATCGCGGGGCTGGGTGCCGTGCTGGTCGACGGCCAAGGCCTCACCCTCTACCTCTACTCGACGGATCGACAAGGCTCACCTTCCCGCTGCTACGGCATCTGCGCCGTCCAGTGGCCGCCCCTCGTCCTGCCCTCGGGGGTTTCACGGCCGGTCGCCGGGCCCGGGATCCAGGCCGGCCTGCTCAGCTCCGTCCCCCGCACTGACGGGCCGAGGCAGATCACCTACAACGGATGGCCGCTCTACCTCTGGCCACCTGACCGCGCCCCCGGGAAGGCCACCGGTCAGGCGCTCACCAACGCCGGTGGGCTCTGGTACGTCCTCGACCCGGCTGGCAACGCCGTCCACACCGCCTCGGTGGCATGACCGCGGTTCCCCTGGCGGCACTGGAAGCAGCTTTGACCGCCGGCTCGCGGTGGTCGGTGGGCTCGGTCGGATCCATCCTGTCGCTGGGATCGGTGGGCTCGATCCTTTCGGTCGGATCGGTCGGATCCATCCTGTCGCTCGGATCGGTCGGGTCCGTGCTTTCCGTCGGGTCCCTGGGGTCCGCGCTGTCGGCTGGCTCGGTCGCCTCGTTCCTCAGCGTCGGCTCGCTCTGGTGCTTTCGCTCGATCGGCTCCGTGCTCTCGGCCCGATGGCGTCGACCGGCCGTCCGGCCTCGGTCGGTGGCCCGGCGCTGGCTCACTCCGCCTGCCCCAGCCAGCCGCGCGTCTTGAACAGATAGATGAGGACGATCACCGCCAGCACCTCGAGCCCGATCCCGAGCCCCCAAAAGGCGGCCCCGCTTTGAATGTCCCGAACCAGGACGGCGAAGTTCTGGCCGAAGAAGCCGGTCAGGAAGGACAAGGGCAGGAAGATGGTGGCGATGATGGTGAGCTGCTTCATGACCTGGTTGAGACGGTTGGAGACGGTCGACAGGTGGGTGTCCATCACGCCGCTCAGGAGGTCTCGGTACGAGTCGACCAAGTCGCTGATGCGAATGAGGTGGTCGTAGAGCTCGCGCATGTAGCGCTCGCCCTGGCCGCTGACGCCCGGGATCTCGATGATGCCGGCCGACACCCCGGCAAACATGTCGCGTTGCGGGGTCACCACCCGGCGAATGGCGATGAGTGAGCGCTTCATGTCGAACAACGTGCCGAGCTGGGCTTCGGTCGGGCGCTCCAGGATGGCGTCCTCGAGATCGTCGATGGCGTTGTCGAACTTCTCGAGCACCGGAAAGAACGTGTCCACCAGCTGATCGATCATCAAGTAGACGAGCACGATCTGGGGGGACTGGACCTCGGTAGCGTGATGCTGAGCCAGACGTTCCCGCACCCCGTCGAGAGCCGGGCACGGACCGTGGTGGATGCTGACCACGTAGTGAGCGGCGAACATGAAGTGGACCTCAACGACGGTCGCCCCCCCTTCGGTGTCCGCCGCCCCGTAGGCCACCATGTAGGTGTAGTCGTCGTAGTCCTCGACCTTCGGACGCTGGTGGAATTCGCAGGCGTTGGTGTAGGCCAACGGGTGGATGCCGAAGCTGTCGCCCAGCATGGACTTGACCTCGTCGTCCACCTCGGCCAGGTCGAGCCAGAAGAACTGCTGGGACCGGAGGCGCTCGGCAACCTGCTCGCGGGTCGCAGGGCCACTCGAGCCGTCCGCGGTGAGGACCGCGTTCATGGGTTGAGTCTGCCGCAGCGCGTCGGGCCAGACGGGGATCGCCTCAGTCGGGGCTATCGACGCGTACGAGGGCGTCCCGGAAGCGCCGTCCGTTGGCCACGTACTCTGCCGCCGCGATCCGGATGATCTCCCATCGTGAGGCGCCGGGCCGCACCTCGGCCGGCACGCCGACGGCCAGGCCCCCTTCGGGGACGGCCATGCCGTTGGGTACGACGGCATTGGCCCCGACCGTCGCCCGGGTGCCGACCACGGCGTGGTGGAGGACGACGGATCCCGATCCGACGAGGCATTCGTCCTCCAGCTGACAGCCCTCGAGATGGGCCAGATGGCCGATCACACAGCCGTCGCCCACGGTGGTGGGGAAACCGGGGCCGGCGTGGATAACGGTTCCGTCCTGCACCGACGTCCTCGCGCCGATGGTGATCGTGCCGTAGTCACCCCGCAGGACCGCCGAGGGCCATACGGTCGACTCGGCGCCGATCGTGACATCACCGATGACCACGGCATCGGGATGCACGTAGGCCGAAGGGTGGATGCGGGGCGCGAGGTCGCCGAGCCGGTAGACGGGCATGACTCGGACCCTACGGCACGGTCGTCCAGGGTCGTCCGAGGGTGCCGATCACTCAGCGGTCGTGGCCGCGCCGGCCGCGGCCCCGCTTGGCCCCGCGACCGTGGTGCGAAGGTCCGGGGTGATGGGGGTGGGTCGCAGCTTCCCTCCGCTCATCCTCCGACGAACGTCGGCCGCGTGCCCGGCCCACGAAGCCACCGAGGACGATCACGAGAAGGACGATGGCCAGGATCATCCAGATGAGGATCACGGGGTCCTCATCACTGGACGGCCTTCATGGGTGCACGATGGTAGGGCGCCGGAGCCTCGGGCGCCGACGATGGGCGGGCTCTGCGCGGGCCCATCCCCCGAGGTCACCCGTCGTCGGGGATCGACGGGTTGAGGAACGCCTGGTCAAAAGAGGCGGTGGCGGCCGGAGCCGTCTTCTCGAAGACGTCCGCCCAGTTGCCGCGCCCGGTTGACCGCAAGCGGTGGAGGTACCAATCACGGTCCACCCGCGCGTGCCACGGGCCGCCCCCCTCGAGCACCTGCCAGAGCGGGTCGACACCGGTCGGGGACCGGAGAAGGGCGGCCGCGCCCCACTCGCCCAGGAGGGCGAGGGCGTGGGTGACGACGTCGGGGTGCTCGTCGGCCAAGTCGCGTTGCTCGTGGGGGTCGGCGTCGAGGTCGAAGAGCAGCACGGGGGGGAACCCGTGGTAGGCGTCGAAGTAGGAGCGGATGCACATCCACTGGTCGAAGCGGACGGCGCGCTGGGCCGTCCACGCCGCATGGGAAAGGACCAGGTGATCGCGGCCCCCGCCGGGTCCCGAGAGCTCCGCCGCGAAGGACCGGCCGTCCCACCGGTCGGGCACCGTCGCCCCGAGCAGGTCGAGCACGGTGGCCATCACGTCGACCTGGTAGTGCAGCCCTGCCGCCACCGATTCCGAGACGGCAAGGCCGGGCCACCGCAGCACCAGCGGGAGGTGGGTGGTGCAGGCATCCGCGGTCTGATGGTCGCAATAGATGCCGAGCTCGCCGAGGTTCTCGCCATGGTCGGAAGAGATCATGATGGCCGTCTCCTCGAGCACGCCGAGGCGGGCGAGAGTGTCGACGATCGTTCCCACGTGGTAGTCGGCGTAGCGGACCCCGCTGTCGTAGCCGTCGAACATACGCTCCACGGCGTCCATGTCGTCGATCTGCTGCGGCTGGCGGGGCCAGTCGTCCCACACCGGCCGGGGGCCGAAGCCGGCCACCTCTTGGGGAGAGTGGGGCCCGGGAAGGCCCCAGTGCTCGGCGCGCACCTCCTCGGTGAGCCAGCCAGGGACCGGGTGGCCACCCAGCCCGTCGTCGAAGGCGGCCGGTGTCCGGTAGGGCGTGTGCGGGTCCCAGAGGTGGACATGGAGGAACCAGCTGTCCCGGTGACCGTTGCGGGCCAGCCAGTCCCGCGCCACCGCCGCCACCTGGTCGGCCGTCTCCAGCCCGCGGGTGCCGAGGTTGTGGCACTCGTTGAAGCCCGCCTCGAAGTGATAGGCAGAATGGCGTTCGGCGAAGGTGCTGATCGACGCCGTCCAGAAGCCCACCTCGCGCAGCGCGCTCATCCAGCTGTGGCGGGCCGCCGCCGTCTGGAACCGGCGAGCCGCCCCCTCCGGGAACGGGTCGGTGGCCTCTCCCCCGTGGTTGATGGCGCCGTTGCGGATGCCGAACTGCCCGGTGGAGAGGGCCGTTCGGGAGGGGAGGCACGGGGTGTCCGACGCATAGACAGCTTGGAAAGCGGTCCCCTCGGCGGCCAGGGCGTCGATGACCGGGCTGGTCGGCCGCTCGTAGCCGTAGCAGCCCAGGTGGTCGGGCCGGAGGGTGTCGACGTCGAAGTAGATGAACCTCAACCCGACCCCCGGGCTCCGCTCCTGCCCGACCTCGGTCGGGGGCTACCGACGATCCGGCCACGCCGGAAGGTCGACGTCAATGGATGACCGCCTGGGTGATCCGGACCGGGCTCGTGCCGTGCAGGCCGAGCGGTCGACTGGGCAGGCTGATCCAGGCCTCGGTCGAGAACACGAGGAGCACCTCGTGCCACAAGGGCCACAGCACGACCCACCCGAAGTGCCGCAACTGTCGATAGCCGGCCGTGAGCAGACCCTGTAACAGCATGAACACCACTTCGGCGACCATGTAGCCACCGATGAAGATGAGGATCACGTTCCGCTCCGTCCCCTCGAAAGCGGCCGTCAGGAGCAGGTAGGCGGGCAGGAGCAGGCGAGCCGGGGCGAAGGTGCACTTGAAGAACTGCTGGGTCTGGTTGAACCAGACCTTGGGGGTGGCCACCCCGGCCCGATAGGGCCCGTGACGGGCCTGATTGTGGTGGACGGCACGCCCCCAGCGCACCCGCTGCTCCCGGATCTCGGGATAGGTGGGCGGGACGTCCTCGAAGACGATGATCTTCGGGTCCATCCATGTCCGGTAGCCCAGCCGGCTGAAGCGCAGGGTGAAGTCGCCGTCCTCACCGTTCATGCCCACGGTGAACCCGCCGAGGCGAACGGCCACGTCGCGGCGAAAGGCGGTGAAGACCCCGGGCACCACATTGACGCCGTCCACCGTCGTCATGGTCCGGTGGTTGAGCCCGAATTGCTTGAGCTCCTCGAACAGCCGCATGTTGGGGAAGGGCGACCACCGACCGCTCCGCGGGAAGCACATCGGCTCGACCAGACCGATCTGCGGGTCACGGAACCATCGGGGCAGGTACACGAGCGACCACTCGCCGATGACGGTGTCGGCGTCGATCCGGACGACGATGTCGGTGGTGGTGAGGGCCAAGGCGGCATTGAGGGCCTCGGACTTGCCACCGTGGCGGCCGTCGTAAACGTGGCCGTCGGCATGGCGGAAGCCATCCATGGCCGCTTCGGCCAGTTCCTTCGTGCGGTCGCTCGAGCCGTCGTTCATGAGGATGACCCGGACCGGGCCGTGGTATCGGCCGGCGGCCACGTCGATCGCCTGGAGCGTCTCGACGATGACGACGGCCTCGTTGTAGGCGGGGATGATCACGTCGATGGGCGGCCGCTCGTCGCCGACCGGCGGGTCGGGCCGCACGGTGAAGCCGTTGACGAGGGCCAGCAACGCACTACGGATGATGAAGGAGCCTTCGGCGAACGGAACCGGCAGAACTAGGGACAGCGCCGGCCGCCACTCCGGGTTGGCGAAATGGAAGATGAGGAGCAGACCGCTCATGCAGATGGCCATGCCGGCGATGGTGACCCCGCCCAGCGTCCAGGCGTCAGCCAGCCGCGGGCGCTGGACGAAGGGCACGGCCGACGGGCGAGGCAGGGCGTAATTGGCGTATTGCATGCGGGTCATGGCCACGGCCGCCACCATGACGGCGGCGAAGTTGCCGAGCAGCGTGGTGGGCGCGATGGGGACGCCGGCGATGATCTCGACGGTGATCATGGTGGCGTCGATGAAAACCATGGTCACGAGGTAGAGGACGGCCTGGAAGGCGATGAAGACCCGGCGCGCCGGGTTTCCCCGGCACACCGCCGCCAGGCAGATGATGGTCCCGAGGACGAGGAAGCGCAGGCCCAGGGTGAAACCGGCCATGTAGCCGGTCACCTCGGCCGGCGCATGGAGCACGGAGTCGCAGACCCGGGTCACCCAGTCGGCATAGATCAAGTCCGGGCTCCACGCTCCCCGAAGGGAGTGATAGGCCACGAAGAGCAGGAGGAAGAGGACGCCGAAGGCGGGTATCCGCCAAAAGGAGGGCAGCACCGGACGGGGTATGAGGACGAGGGTGAGCCCGTCGCCCTGGTCGTCGGGGTAACTGCGCCGGAGCGGATAGAGAAGGAAAGCCAAAAGGGCCCCGTCGACCACGAGAAGGAGGGCGAGCGGCCGGATCCCGTTGAGTAAGTCGAAATTCATTCGCTGGTGCGCAGCCCCTCGGTGGGCTCCGTCGCTTCGCCGAGCGTCGGAACCGCTCTCGCCTCACGCTCCCGGCGGTCCCCGTCCCTCTGTTCGGTGGCGCCAGTCGTCGTTCCCACCAAGCTAACACGCTCCGTGGTTATCTTCACACGGAGCGTGCTCGTTAGGTATGCTCACCTGAGCGAGGGTCAGGGTCCGGGCGCGAGGGCGAGGTGGGCCGACCCTGCGGAGAGGGGCAGGGCCATGCGGACTCCGGGGTTGCCAGTGCCGTCGTCACGACGGGCCGAGGATCGAGGAAGGGGGCCGGACTTCCGGCGGGATGGGTGCCACCGCAACCATGTCTCGGGACCACCTCGGCCGTGAAGGTCGTCTTCTGCTCACTCGACACCCTGCGAGCCGATCGGCTCGGATGCATCGGTAACGACCGGGGGCTCACCCCCCACCTCGACCGCATCGCCGCGGAAGGCGCGCTGTTCACCCAGTGCTATGCCTCCGACATCCCGACCCAGCCGTCGCACACGGCGGTCTTCACCGGTCAGTTCGGCATTCGCACGGGCATCGTGTCCCACTTCCACCCGGCTTCTTACCTGAACGACGACACCTTGTGGATGCCCTCCCTGCTTCGACGTCACGGCTACGTGACGGGTGCCGTCGACCATCTCTTCGCCATGAAGGACTGGTTCATCCGGGGATACGACGACTACATGCCACCCCCGGGCCGATCGCGGTCGCCGGGCTCGGTCATCAACGGGATCGGCTTCCCCTGGCTCGACGAGCACGCCGCCGAGGAGTTCTACCTCTTCCTCCATTTCTGGGACTCCCATATCCCCTATCTGCCACCTTCCCCTTTCAAGGAGCGCTTCTCGTACGGCACGGCCGGCCGCATCGACCCGGGCATCACCGACAAGCTCCAGGGCCGGCCGAGTTACCCGCTGTTCAAGCAGAACCTCTACGACTTCCTCGAGGCCATGCCCAACCTCGACTACATCGCCGACCTCTACGACGCCGAGGTGGCGTACCTCGACTTCGAGATCGGCCAGCTCTTCGCTCACCTGAGCCAGCTCGACCTGCTCGACGACACCCTGGTCGTCCTCTTCGGCGACCACGGGGAGAACATGACCGAGCACGACTCCTGGTTCGACCACGCCGGCCTCTATGACTCGGTCACCCACGTACCCCTCATCTTGTGGGCGCCCGGTCGTATCCCGGCAGCCCAGAGCTCGGCCATGGTCGCGCTGATCGACATCCTGCCCACCGTGCTCGAGGTGCTTGGTCTGCCCGAGGCGGACGGCATCGACGGCCGATCGCTCATGCCGCTCATCCGCGGTGAGGTGACCAGCCACCGCGAGGTGGTCATGCTGAGCGAGGCCACCTGGAACGCGGCCCGCGGCGTGCGCACGCCGGAGTGGAAGTTCATCAAGTACCTGCAGTCCACCATCTACGGCCGCGACGGCGTCGAGCTCTACCACCTGGGGGTCGATCCCCACGAGCAGCAGAACGTGGCCGACTCCTATCCCGACGTGGTCGAGCGGATGCAGGCCCAGCTCCAGCACTGGGTCGGGGCCCAGCTGGGCGGCCGGCCGGATCCCATGCTGTCGGTCATCGACGCCGGCCTGCCCGCCGTGGCCCGGCTCAACGAAGTGGCCGCCGGGCTCGCCCGGCCCCGCCACGACGTGCCCACCGCCGCGGCGACGACGAAACCGGGTATGGCCCTCGTCCCGGTCGGTCCGGTCGAGGATGAAGATGCGGACGCCGCCCAGCGATTCGCCCCCGGACGCAGTCTGCGGCTCCGCGGGGCTCGTGGCGTGTTGGCCGGGGCCATATTGGTCGCCGCCGCCGCCCTGTTGGGGCTGGCCGTCAACGACGTCCTGCTATCCGACCCGCTCTCGGCCTCCGGGGTGGTCGAGCCGGCGTCCGCCGCCCAGCTCAACATGGCCACGACCGGCCCCATCGCCGCCGTCCCCGTCCATGTGGGCGAGACGGTGAAGGCCGGTCAGGTGCTGGCTACCCAGAACACCTCTTCCCTCCAGGCCAAGCTGAGCGCGGACGAGGCCAAGCTCACCTCCGACCAGACGACGCTGGCCCAGGAGCAGGCTGGTGTGCCGGCCTCCAAGGTGCAGCAGCTGCAGGCGGCGGTCAGCTCGGCCCAGGTCGATCTCACTTCGGCCCAGCAGAAGCTGGCCACGACCACCACCACCAGCGATGCCGACGTGTCGGCCGCCGCCGCCCAAGTCACCAGCGACCAGCAGTTGCTCAGCGCCGACCAGCAGGCCTACAGCGATGACCTCCCGGCCTGCGTGTCGGCCGAGCCCCCGCCGTCGTGTGGCAGCGACCAACGTCAGGTCCAGGTCGACCAAGGCAACCTGAACACGGCCCAGAGCGCCGAGCAGGAGGCCGAGGCCCAACAAGCGGCCGATCTCAGCGCGGCGCGCTCCGCGGTCAGCCAGGCGGGGGCCGAGGTGACGTCGGCCCAAGCCGCGCTGACCGCCGGTGACCAGCCGGCCACCCCCCAGCAGATCTCGGCCAGCGAGGCACAGATCCAACAGGACGAGGCGAACATCGCCACCGACAAGTCCAACCTTTCCAAGGCGGTGCTTGTGGCGCCGTTCTCCGGCGTGGTGGCGGCTGTCGGCGGGACGGTGGGCGAACTGGCCACCAATCAAGGTGTGCGGCAGCCCACGTCACCGCAGTCCGTCTCGCAGGACCAGTCGACCGGCATCCAGATCTTCCCGCAGGGCCCGCAGACGAACACTGACCCGTCGCCGACCTTCGCCGCCCTCGTCTCACTCGACTCGATGCAGACGCAGCTGGTCGTGCAAGTGCCGCAGGAGGACATCTCACAGGTCCACGTGGGCGAGCACGCCCAGGCCACCCTGCCGGCGGTGGCCGGGTCGAACCTGACCGCATCGGTGAGCGAGATCCAGCCCGCTCCGGTGGTCCAGTCGGGAGAGACCTACTTCTTGGTCGACCTCCTCATCAACTCCAAGGCCCTCGACGCGGCTGTCCACTCGAGGAAGGGCTCGGGCTCTGACCCCCACACGGCATCACCGCCGGTGGGCTTCAGCGTCGACGTCTCGTTCTGAGCCACCGGACGGAGGCCTCGAGCCCATGACCCGCGGCCGGCGCCCGACCCCGCCGACTGACCAAGCGCGCGTCGACGCCGCCGACCGTCATCATCGACGCCATAGGCGAGCGAGGTGCTCACGCGGACACGCGACGTCGCCAACCGCGGATGGGTGCCGTCGCCTCAGACGGTGGATGTCGCTTCAGCCCCGGCGCTGGCGGCAGCCGGGGCGGAACTCGAACATTGACCGGTGGCTCCGGCGAGGCGGCCCCACGACCCTTCGGCGAGCAATCGACTGCGGTTTTCGGGCACGCGCTGGGTGACGGCTGGCGAGGGACCGTCCCGTCGACAATCAGCACTCGGCTGTCGGGCCCGAAGGGGCCTCCTCACCTCCTGAGCTGGGGTGAGGCCGGAGGGCGCCCTCGCCGGAGAGCTGGCCCGGCAGCTCCACCGCCGCGCCGGGTACCATCCCCGATGCCCCGCGTCGTCGATCGCTGATGTCGCTGTTCACCCAGACACCCCGTCGGGCCGCCGAGGTCGTGGACCTGGAGGTGCGGGAGCCCGAGATCGTCCGCCATCCATGGCGGCTCATCGCGTTCAGCATGCTCATGCTGTTCGTGGAGCTCGCGCTGATCCGCTGGACGGCCGCCAACGACGTCCGGCTGGCCAACATCCCCAACTTCGTGCTCCTGGCCAGCTTCCTCGGGATCGGGCTGGGGTTCCTGACCGCCGGCCGCCGCTGGAGCCTCTTCGAGTGGACGCCCCTCGCCCTGGCGGTGCTCGTCGGCCTGGCGTTGCTGTTCCCGGTGAAGCTGGTCAGCCTCCACGGCACCCACGAGTTCAACGGCCTGCCGGGCAAGGCCGCCGTCTCGGAGTGGCTCGACCTCCCGGTGATCTTCGTGTTGGTGGTCCTCGTGATGGCGGGGCTCGGGCAGGGGACGGCCAAGACGTTCATACAGTTCCGCCCGTTGGACGCCTACCGCTACGACATCCTCGGCAGCATCGGGGGCATCGTGGCTTTCTCGGTGCTCTCGCTGGTCGGGCTGCCCCCGATCGCCTGGGGCTCGGTGGTGGCGGTGCTGTTCGTGCTCCTGCTCTGGCGCCACCGGTGGTGGGGGGCGATACCGGTGGTCGCGATCCTGCTCATGCTGCTCTTCGAGTCACTTTCGAGCGGCAACATCTGGTCGCCCTACTACAAGATCACCATCAGCCACACGACCACGACGGTCGACGGGCACCACTACCAGGACCTTGCGGTGTCGGGGAACAACATCCCCTACCAGAGCCTCTACTCGGTGAAGGCCCTCCACGCCCTCGAGCCCTTTTACTTCTTCCCCTACGACCACGTCAACAAGGCGTCACTCTCCAAGGTTCTCGTCATCGGGGCCGGCACCGGCAACGACGTGTCGGTGGCGCTGTCGGAAGGGGCCAAGCACGTCGACGCCGTCGAGATCGACCCCGACCTCGTGCAGCTGGGCAAGGAGTACAACCCCGACCACGCCTACCAGAGCCCGCGAGTCAGCGTCCACATCGACGACGGGCGGGCGTTCCTGCAGGACACCGACCAGCACTATTCCCTCATCCTCTACGCCCTGCCGGACTCCCTGACCGCGCTCACCGGGCAGGGGGCGCCGGTCGGCCTGGAGAACTACCTGCTCACGATCCAAGCCATCCAGGAGGCGAAGGCGCATCTCGAGCCGGGGGGCACCTTCGTCATGTACAACTACTACCAACCGTTCCTGCTCAACCGGTACGGAACCACCCTCGACGAGGTGTTCGGCTCGCGACCCTGCGTCCAGCTCGGCAACACGTTGGCCGGCCGCCAGCAGGCGGTACTGACCGTCGCCCTCGACGGCAAGACCCCCAACTGCTCGAGCCTATGGAATGGCACCCGCCTCGCACCGGTCACCGACAACCGACCGTTCCCCTATCTGCCGACCGCCTCGATCCCCGGTTACTACCTGGTGGTCGTGGGCCTGATCCTGGCTCTGGCTCTGGTGCTCGTGCGGGCGGCGGGCGGCCCGTTCCGACGCATGGCGCAGTTCGCCGACCTCTTCTTCATGGGGGCGGCTTTCCTGCTGCTCGAATCGAAGAACATCGTGCAGTTCGCGCTGCTGTTCGGGACCACCTGGTACGTGAACTCGCTCGTCTTCGCGGGGGTGCTGGTCGCCGTCTTCGCCGCAGTGGAGACGGCCCGACACGTGCGGTTGCCACGCCCCACCCTCCTCTACGGGGCGCTGCTGGTGACCCTGGCGGTCTCCTATGCCGTCCCGCAGGGCTCGCTGCTCAGCTTGCCGGTCGTGCCCCGCTTCTTCGCCGCCACCGCGCTCGCCTTCGCACCGATCTTCGTGGCCAACCTCGTCTTCGCCCAGCGGTTCAAGAACGTGGGCTCGCTGACTACCGCTTTCGGCGCCAACCTCCTGGGTGCGATCGTGGGGGGAGCCCTCGAGTACCTGTCCCTCATCACCGGCTTCAACTTCCTGCTGGTGGTGGCAGCCGCCCTCTACGGGCTGGCGTTTTTGTTCGGACGCCGCCACCTGCGGGCGGCGGTGGCGTCCGAGTAGGAGGGGCCGGAACTCGCACGGAAATGACCCGATCGGCATCGACACCGCGGTTCGGTTCGCTGCACCGGCTATCAGCGGATCGGGCCGTCACCGGTGGCAGGGCCGGTCAAGGACCGGCGAACGGATACATGAAGTACGGCGTCTGGCCCATGGTGATGAAGGCACTCAGCCCGAGGTTCCCGGGTAGGTCCTGGAGCGTCCAGTCCTCGCTCGACACCGAGTCGTAGTAGAGCACCGCCTTCACGTCCGGCATGAGCGAGGGCAGATTGTCCGTCAGATTGGTCACATAGGAGGCTTGATCGATCGTGGCCCCGGTTTCCGCGATCATCATCGGCTTCCCGTCCGGCAGCCAGTGGTCGTAGAAGGGCAGGAACTCGTCGGTGAGCATGTTGGGGTCCTGCTTACGGTCGTAGCCGTCCCATGCGATCCAGTCGACGTAGCTGTTGCCGGGGTAGAACGCGGCGGCGAAGCCCGGCCCGGTGACGGACGGGCACCAGACGAAGGCGACGTTGGTGGCGCCGGCGGCCCGAAAGAGGGTCACGATGTGCTGGAAGGCCTCGATGTAGCCGGTCGCCCCGTCGGTGCCGAGACAGGCGGCGTTCCGGGTCAGGTTGACGAGGTTCATCTCCCAGAACCAGCGCAGGAAGACGGGCTGGCCGAAGCTGGCCAGCTGGTCGGCGTAGCTCGTGATGAAGGAGTCCTGGCTGCCGTCGATGATGGCGGCGTCACTGGTGCAGGCCCAGTCGATGACCGGCGTGGCCCCGGTGGCGGCCAACGCGGCCAGGGCGGAGTTCTTCACCGGGTTGCCCCAGTTCTGGTACACGTGGACCAGGCCGAGCCCGCGCCCGAAGATCCCGTCGAAGTTCCCGACGTCGCCGAGCTCGACTCGGATGTCGGCCTGGGCGGTCGTCTCCTGCTGATCGGGAGCCACGAAGGCTCCGAGGTAGGCGCTGGACGTCGGGATGGGCGGTGGTCCGGACGGTGCCGGCTGGTCCCCGCCCGTGTCGGCCATGGCCGTGGCCACGGCGACGTGCTGGTGGTGCCCCATCCGACCACCGGCAGATCCGGAGACGAATGAGGGGACGGTGACCATAGCGGCGACCAACGTCGCCGCCGCGGCGATGCCGGCCGAGCGGTACCTGACTCGCCGGGTTTGTCGGTGCCTGCCCATGGCCATCTGCTCCCTCTCCGTTGTCCCTGTCCCGCGCGTCTCAGATGATCCCGTCGACCGGGTCGGGGAAGGCCGGCGCCTGGCCGTAGTAACCGGCATCGCCGAAGGCGTAGATGCTGCCGTCGGAGGCAACCAGCCAGTAACCACCGCCGTCTCCCGTGGCCGCCATCCCCACCACCGGGAACCCGAGGTCGAGGTAGCGAAGGTCGCCTTCGAAGTCGGCCCGTCCGAACGGGAAGACCGAACCGTTGGCCGTCGTCAGCCAGTACCCCTCGCCGCCGGGAGCCGCGGCCATGCCCACGACCGGCTGTCCGAGGCTCTCGCTGCCCGTCGAGCCGTAGAAGGCGGCGTCCCCGAAGGCGAAGATGCCCCCGTCCGAGGCCACCAGCCAGTAGCCACCCCCGTCGGGGGTGGCGGCCATGCCCACGATGGGCCGGTTGAGGTGGATACCACCGGTCGAGCCGTAGAAGGCGGCGTCCCCGAAGGCGAAGATGCCCCCGTCCGAGGCCACCTCCCAATAGCCGCCTCCGTCGGGGGTGCTGGCCAGGCCGACGATAGGGCGGTTGAGGGGTCGCCCGCCCATCGAGCCGTAGAAGGCGGCGTCCCCGAAGGCGAAGATGCCCCCGTCCGAGGCCACCAGCCAGTAGCCACCATGGAGGGGCGTGAAGGCCGCCCCCACCACCGGGGCGTTCAGTCGGTGGCCACCCATCGAGCCGTAGAACGCGGGACCGGGCGCGCTGCCGACCCTGGCCGGCCCGAGTGCCCACACCGCCCCGTCGGACCCGATGACGGCGTAGCCGGAGGCGGGAGCGACGAGATCAAGGGTGGCCGAACCAGCGCTGACGATGGTGTAGTTGGCGGCTTGCAGCGACCCGACGGCGCAGGTGATCGGGTAGTTGCCCGGCGGCGACGAGCTGGTGGCCGGGGTCGTACACGACGCCCGGCCCGACACCACCCAGGACGGGTCGTGGTTGACCAGCCCGTCGAGTTGGTAGCCGAGGGTGGGCAGCGGTGACCCGGCGGTACCGGTCGTCGCGCTGGGCTGGACGGCGAGGGTCGCCGGCGCGATGACAAAGGTGGTGACGGCCGTGGCCGGGTAGAAGTCGAAGTCACCTGCCTGCGTGGCCGTGATCGTGCACAAACCGGCGCCCGTCAACGTGAGATGGTCAGCCGTGCCGGTGCAGGCGCCAGAGCTGGTCGTCGCCGCCGACAGCCCCGAGCTCGAGGTCGGGCCCAGGTCGAGTGGCGGGTCACCGTAGGTCGGCGTGGGCGGCTGGGGGAAGGTGAGCTGCTGGTCGGCCCGGGTCACGAGGAAGACGGCGCTGGCGTCGGGCCCGGAGTAGATGCCGGTGGCCAGCGTGCCAGCCGGTACCGAGTCGAGCGGGGCGGGGAGGACAGCGTTCACTCCCGGCGGGCCCGATCCCAGCTGGCCGGACGGGTCGCCACCCCAGGTCCAGACCACCCCGGCCGAGGTGAGGGCGTACGACGAGTCCAGGCCGCCGGCCACGGCCACGAAGGTGGTGAGCGGGGGCAGGCCGAGCGGCTGGACGGGTACCGGGCTGTCGACCGTCGCCGAATCGACCAGTGCCGTGTCCAGCTGGCCGAAGACATTCGACCCCCACTCGTAGACGGAACCGGTCGAGGAAAGGGCCAGGCTGTGGTCGGCCCCGCAGGCGATCGAGGCGATGGTCACGCCGGGCGGCAAGGTGACGGCCGTCATGGTCGGGCTCGAGGTGTCGGTGCCGTCCCCCAGCTGTCCCGAGCCATTCTCGCCCCAGGCGACCACCTGACCCGCGGTCGTGAGGGCCAGGCTGTATCCCGTGCCCGCGGCGATGGCCGAGAAGGTCACGCCGTCCGGAGCGGTGGTCTGGACGGGGACGTCGGAGGGGGTGGTCGTGCCGTTGCCCAGTTGTCCGGCGTAGTTGGCCCCCCAGGCGTACACGACACCGGTCGAGCTCAAAGCGAGGCTGTGGTCGCCCCCGGCGGCGATGGCCGCGAAGGTCACACCGTCCGGGGCGTCGACCGGCACGGGAACGTCCGAGTCGGTGGTCGTGCCGTTCCCGAGCTGGCCGAGGAGGTTCGAGCCCCAGGCGTAGACCTGGCCACTGGTCGTGAGAGCCAGGCTGTGGCTGCTACCGGCGGCGATGGCCGAGAAGGTCAGGCCCGCCGGTGGATCGACGGCCACCGGTGCGTCCGACTCGGTCGTGGTGCCGTCCCCCAGCTGTCCCTCCGAGTTGCCTCCCCAGGCCTCGACCCCTCCGTCGGTCGTGAGCCCGAGGGCGTGGGCACCGCCGACGGACACCGACCGGAACTGGATACCGGGGGCCACGTCCACCGGTGCCGGTTGGTCCACCGGCGTCGGCGTCCCCTCGCCGCTGGCGTTCACACCGAGCTCGCCCCAGTCGTCGCTCCCCCAGCTGTAGGCAACGGCCGAGGGCAACTGGCTGTCGTCGGCCGGCACGGCCACCGTGGGTGCCGCGGTGGCCGCCGAGTTGTGAGGGTGGACGGCTCCCGCCACCACGATGGGGGTGACAGCGACGACGAGTGGAAGGAAGAGGACAGCACCCAAGGTGGCACCAAGGGAGCGGCCGAGCCTCACTCGATGGGCTCCCGAGACCTTGGGGCGGAGCCGCATCGCCGTGCCAACCGGTTCCCCACCGGCTGGTTCCGGACCGGACGGCCCGACCCCACCGCGCTCTTTCTCCCTGCCTCCACCATTGCGTCCCCTGCCCCGGATGCTCGGCGATCCCGTCGCCCGACCGCGGGCGCGCCACCAACACCTCTTGCGCCCGGCGTGCGTGCCCCTCGGCGTCAAGCTACCACGCCTGATGACTCTGTGCGGTCTCATCATCACGCTCGGTGGTTACCGGTGGGTCCCAGACATCCGGGCCCCACCCGGCGCCGGTGGTCGGATTCGGCCGGAAGGTTGCCCGGTCCGGAGCTGCTCAGGTCGGGGGCATGAAGTAGGGGTTGCGGGCCAACTGGCCGAACGCGGCGAGGCCGGTTGGCCCGAGGCGCCAGTCGTTCAGAGGGCCGACGGCATCGAAGTAGACGAACCCTTTGAACAGGGGCATGGCCGGCATCTGGGTGGCGACGCTGTCAAGGTAGGCCACCTGGTTGGTCGCCGGCGAGCCGGTCTCGACCACCATCATCGGCTTGCCTTGCCCGGACCAGTCGGCGTAGAAGGATCCGAAGACCGAGCCGAAGGTGCCCGTGCCGGTTCGGTCGTATCCGTCGATCCCGATCCAGTCGACGTAGCCGTTCCCGGGATAGTAGGGCGCCGGGTCGTGGCCGGTCGCGGCCGGACACCACAGGAAGGCCACGTTGGTCGCCCCGACCGTTTGGAAGATCGTCCAGATGTGACGCCATGCCGCCACGAAGGTGGCCGGGTCTTCCACACCGGGGTGAGAGGCAACCAGGTTCATCTCCCAGCACCAGCGCAGGAACATCGGACGACCGAAGTTCTTGAGCGCTTGTGCCTCGGCCGTGATCTGCGCGTCGTCGCTACCGGCGGCGACCGCCGCCGCTGAGGGTGGACACGCCCAATCCAGGATCGGGAGCGACCCGTTGCCGTCGATGGTTTGCAGCTGGGCGACCGGCGCGGGGTTGTTGAAGCCGACATACAGGTGCAGGAGCGTCAACGGCCGGCCGATGGCGGCCTGGATGCCGGGCAAGGCTTGGGTTTCGGCGACGAAGCTGCCTTTGGTCACCCCGGTGGGGTTCAGCCACGCACCGAGGTACGCACCGGTGGCCGGCACCGGAGGCGCGGACCCCGGTGCGCTGCTCGCCGAGCTAGGTGGTGAGGTCGAGGGCACCGAGATGCGGGGGCTCGCCGAGGTGGACGTCGTGGTGCTGGCCGAATTGCCCGAACTGCAGGCGGTCATCAGGGCTCCGGCGACGATGAGGGGAGCGACGACGATCGCTGGCCTCACCCGCGACCGCCGGGGTTGCCGCATCGTTCTCATGGTACCGACGGCCGCGGCGCACGGGGTAGCACTGGCCCGGCGCCATCGGCGCGGGACTCGATATGAGCGTCTTCGCCAAGGATGACCTTGCCGCGGCCTCCTCGTGCCCATTCCCGGCGTATTGCCGGCAGAGCCGGGCTTCGCAACCTTTGTGGTCGAGCCCGCCACTCGGCGACCTCGAGTGGCGCGCACCACGTTGCCCTCCCCCGCCTACGCTCGGGGCCGTGACCGAGCTCACCGTCCGACCGGCCGACGACGCGGCGCGGGAATGCGCCCTCGAAGTGCTCCTTGGCCCGGCACTCGGATCCGTCGTCGACTTCACGGCCTGGTCACCGGCACCCGACGAGTACCACGTGGCCTCGGTCGATGGGCACATGCGATTTCGTCGCCGAGACAACGGTTCGGGCGCAGACCGCTCCCACCGGTGGTCGTTCGAACCCGAGGTGTTGTCCGGCGATGACCCCATCGCCTGCCAAGACGCCTCCCACTTCGGCGACCTCGCCGAAGAGCGGGCGACACCCCATCCCGACCGGCGGTCCAACGCCTATCCGCACGCCTTCGATCATCTGGCCCAGGTCTTCGACCATCCCTCGGCGCCCGACATCGTCGTGCAGCACACCGCTGCCCACTACTGGGGCGACCAGGGCGGCCATCTCGGTGAGCACGGATCCCTCGGGATCGTCCAAGCCCGCGCCCCGTTCATCGCCTCGGGTGCCGGCATCCAGCCGGCCGGTCTCGTCGACCGCTCGTGTCGTCTGGTGGACGTGGCTCCGACCATCCTCACGATGCTCGGAGCTGCCCCATCGGCCCATGAGGGTGACGGCCTGCTGGCCGGCCAAGACGGGGCAGCCCTCACCGACATGATGACGGGCCGGGGTGCCGATCACGTGGTGGCCATGCTGCTGGACGGGACCAACGCCAACGTCCTCTACGACCTGGCTGCTCGCGGGAAAGCCCCCAACCTGGCGCGCCTCATGGCGTCTGGTTGCACCTATCGCTACGGGGCCATCGCCTCTCTACCCACCGTGACCTTGGCCAACCACACGACCATCCTGACCGGGCGCCATCCGGGTCATCACGGCATCCTCCACAACGCCTGGGTCGACCGGGTGACCGGCAACCAGGTGGTGACCAACTCGCCGACCACGTGGATGTCGGCCATGGAGTGGCTCGCCCCTGGGACCGAAACCGTCCACCAGGCGCTCCACCGTGGCCGGCCCGGTGCAGTGTCGGTGTCGGTCAACGAGCCGTGTGACGTCGGCGCCGACTACTCCGTCTTCGAGCTCATGCGATCCGGCGAGCCGATCGACCGGCCGCCGCCGGTCGACGATCTGCCCGACACCACGCAGCGGTTCGTCCGGCCGAGCAAGGACTACCGGTGGTCGTCGCTGATCGATCACACCGCCGTCGAACAGTTCGTCGGCATCTGGAGCGGTACCTACCGGGGTCGACACTGGGACCTGCCCGAGTTCACCTGGGTCAACTTCACACTCACCGATGCCGCCTTCCACGAAGGCGGCCCGTACTCGGAGATTGCCGCCACCTCCGTTGCCGACACCGACGCCCGGATCGGTCACATCCTCGAGGCGGTGGAGCGCTCCGGGGTCTGGGACCGGACGGCATTCTTCGTGGTGGCCGACCACGGCATGGAATTGGCCGACTCGGCCGTCACCGGGGATTGGGACGTTGCCCTGGCCGACGCCGGCGTGGCCGTCCGCGACGAGGGCTACGGCTTCTTGTACCTCACCGGTCCCTGAACGGCCTGAGCGGCCAGGGGTCGGCCGACCCCTCCCGATCGTCAGCTCGGGAGCGGGAAGAAGGTCGTGTTGGTGCCGTTGATGCCCACCGTGAGGTCCTGGATCAGAACTTGCTGCGTCTCCGGGCTCTGGTCCCACCCGCCGTCGACCGCGACCTGAACGTCAAGCACTCGATCACTGCCATAGGTGGACTGCGCCTCCGAGTAGGACCCGTAGCTGTTACCGGGTGCGAGCCACCAATCGTCCTGGGTGGCATCTTCGGTGGTGATCCCCTGGTTCGAGGAGCATCCGCCGTAGGGCTGGGTCCCGAAGTACACGTCGAATTCCTGGGCGTCCCTCCTTTTGGCCCCTGGCGCCAGCACCACGACCTGGAACCGAGGCGCCCCGCCGCCGCAGGTGCCCTCGGTGACCTCGTACCCGGTGTTCAGGGCGGTGAGGTCGCTCAAGGTCGTCCCGGCCGGGATTCTGACGTTGATGAGTCCGTAGCCATAGTTGTTAGAGGTCAACAAGGCTCCCTCGCCGCCGCCGCCCTCCTTGACCTTCTTGGCTTCGCCGGAACTGTTCGCTTGCCCGTTCGTCCCGTGTGACAACGTCGCCTTCTCCGTCGCTGCGGCCGAGGCAGCCGTGGCACCGACGCCGAGGCACACCATGGCCACGAGCCCCACCAGAAACAGCCGGCCGATCAATCCGCCAACCCTCATTCTCGCCCTCCAAACAGTCGGGTGAAGCCGACAGGCTCACCAGGTCCGCGTCGAGGCCCCGCCATCGGGTGAAACCCCGCCCATACCCTGCCCGGACGGTAGCAAACAGCGATCGCAACAGCCTCGATCAGGCGTCTCTCCGCATCCGGTCGCCACCGTGGGCGCGGGCCTTGCGACCGGTTGTGATCTTCTTGGCTCCAGGGAGTGTTTCGGCGGGACGTCAACCGACCGGGCCATCCCAAGAAAGAGGCAGTCCCGGCATGCCGACACCAGCGCGGTGGAACTGACTTTTGCGAAGGACCCGCCATCGGTCGATCGCCCGCGGAATGGGCCTGGTGGAAAGGTCGAGCCTCGGTCGCAACCCCGCTCCCCCGTGACGCTGCATGCCCGGGCCGACTCACCGGCGGGAACCCAGAGTTGCCGGCCCGGGCGGCGGCACGTTATGTGACCCCTCCGTGAACTGTCGACAATCCCAGCTCACAATCGGTCTCGGCGGGAGAGGTCATGCGGTGCGGCAATGGATGGCCGACCGTGTCCAGCAGGCATCGCCATCACTGCGGCAGCGAGCCTCGATGCCGTCGCCGGCGGCACGAATCCGCAGGTTGAGAAGACCTCTTCGACTGCTGATCCTGCACCAAATGGGTGGAGCAGACCTACCAGGCGTAGGCCTCGGGGGCACGACCAGGGCCCGGGAAGATCTGGTCCAGCTGTGACAGCACCTCTGCGTCGAGCTCGATGTCGAGGGAGCGAAGGCTGCCTTCGAACTGTCCCATCGTGCGTGGACCGATGATCGGGGAGGTCACGACCGGATTGGCCAGCAGCCAGGCGAGGGCGACGTCGGCCGGACGCTCGCCGAGCTCGGAACACAGCTTCTCCCAGGCGTCGATGGTGTCCCGCAACCAGTCGACGGCCGCCTTCATCCCCTCGTTGGCCCTTCGGCCTTCGGTGGCTTGTGCGATCGAGCCCGCCAGCAGACCCGAGCCGAGCGGACTCCAGGGCAGGATCCCGATCCCGTACGCCTCGCAGGCCGGGATGACTTCGAGCTCGATGGTGCGCGTCTTGAGGTTGTAGAGGCTCTGCTCCGAGACCAGACCGAACGAATGGCGCTGACGTGCCGATTCGTTGGCGGCGACGATGTGCCAGGCGGCGAAGTTGGAGCTGCCCACGTAGATCACCTTGCCCTGGGCGACGAGGAGGTCCATGGCCTGGAAGATCTCTTCCCAGGGCGTGCTCCGATCAACGTGGTGCATCTGGTAGAGATCGATGTGGTCGGTCTTGAGGCGCCGGAGGCTCGCCTCGCAGGCGTCCCGGATGTGCCGGGCCGACAGCTTGGAGTCGTTGGGCCAGTCGCCAGCCACGTCGCCGTACACCTTGGTCGCCAGCACCACCTTCTCCCGCCGACCACCGCCCTTGGCGAACCACCGGCCGAGGATCTGCTCGGTCTCGCCCCCTCCGTAGCCGTTGGCCGTGTCGAAGAAGTTGATCCCTTCCTCGAGTGCCCGGTCCATGATGGCGAAACTGTCGGGTTCTTCGGTCTGCGAACCGAAGTTCATCGTGCCGAGACACAACGGGCTGACGAGGAGCCCGGATCGTCCGAGATGGCGGTAGTCCATGCCACGGACCTTAGGCGCTTCCCCGACGGCTCGAAGAAGCCGGTGGTGCCGGGCGCACTTCCCGTCGCGGTCGGGCTCCCCGCACATCCACCGAGCACACGGTGCCCTCGCAGCAATAAGTCGCGTCCGAGCCGATGAACCCGGCCGATACGGACATCGGCCGCCGCTGTCCTCCGTGTACGCCGGGCACGGCTGCGCACGACTGGAGCCGTTCCCTAGTCGAGCGTTACCTCGCCCGCGACAACGAGCTGGTTGGGTGGGTCGACGGCATGGACCGAAAAGAAGTCCAGAGTTCGGAAGGTCGTTTGGCCGAGGCTCCAGCCGGGTACCCAAACCAACTCCTGTCCATCGGAATGCTCGCCGGCCCCTCGGTGCCGCCATCGAGGGGCCGGTTCGCGTCATCGGGCGCGGCGAGGCGTCGGCATACCACAGCGACGGGTGCCTCGGTCGTAGGTGCGCGCTCTGCTGGGGCGCCTCCGATTCAGCGTGTTCCTGCTTCTCGCGAGCACTTTCAGGAGAGCGCCGGCTGGACGGACCGCTCCCCGAACCCGAAGGGTCGGCGGTGGCAAGTGTGCAGCTGCCACGAGCACCACGAGTATCTCGCCGATCCGACACCGGGGCGCCAGCAACATCGAGCGCTAGCGTGCACCACTCGCGGGGCCAAACGTGAGGAGTACCGATGAAGTTCATTATCGAAGTCGGCTTTCCCCTAGAGCCATTCAACTCATACGTCCGTCAAGGAACGGTGGGAGCCAAGCTGGGTGAGATCCTGGGAGCGATCAAACCCGAAGTGTGCTACTTCACGGATAGCGGGGTTGGACGAGGCGCCTTGATGATCGTCGACCTAGAGAACGCCAGCCAGGCTCCTCATGTCACCGAGCCGTTCATGCTCAATTTCGATGCCTCGGTGCACTACCGGGTCGCCATGTCGCCCGACGACCTGCAAAAAGCGGGCCTCGATCAGTACGCGACCGGGTGACCTTCTTTGGACGAGCGCGGTCGCAGGTCGGCGTGAGCCTGACGACGCCGGAAGCGGCCGCGTCAGGACTCGTTACGCAGACTGCTCGACTGTGCAACCCCACCGCGTTCCGGCTATCAGACGGCTCTGGCTCAGTTACCGTGAACTCGGGAATCCGACTTTCGGGACCCTCGAACAGAAAGCGGAGGCGTCGGAACATGAAACGAATCGCGGTGGCAGCAGCGTTGACTGCCGTCCTCGGGCTCGGAGTCCGCCGTAGAGGATGTCCAGCGGATTCACCCGTCACCTCCGGCGATGAACGTCAGGCCAGGTGTCCGTTCCGCGAGCCGGCCGACCGCCACGCTGAGGCCCTGCAGCAGCGCCAGCGGGCTCGGCGGGCAGCCGGGGATCCACACGTCGACCGGCAGGACCTCGCCGACGTTCCCGTGCACGAACGGGTCCTTCGGGTACACGCCGCCGAGCGCGCACGCGCCGACCGCGACCACGACCTTGGGTCCCGGCATCGCTTCGAAGGTCTTACGCGCCGCCGCGTCGAACGCCCGCACCGTCGGCCCGGTGACCAGCAGCAGGTCCGCGTGCCGGGGCGCGGGGGTGAAGAAGAAACCGAGCCGGTGCAGGTCGTAGTGCGGCGCGGCTGAGCAGCCGGATCTCCTGCTCGCAGACCGCGCACGACCCGGTGTCGAGCGTGCGGATGTGCAGGCTGCGGCCGAACTGCGTCGCGCGCCTGTTCTGCGCAGCTCGCCGGCGCCGCCTGCGCCTCGCTCCGGGCTGGCGTTCATGGCTCGCTCCGCCGCGGATCGGGATTCCTTCATCAGGGCCGAACGGGCCGGTGGCGGCGAGCTCGAATTCCCCGCTCGGGGTGACCGCGTCCGGGCCGCCTCCCGCGCACCGGCCGCAGGCCGTGCAGGTGCCCGCGTCGAAGATCAGGATGTCGCCCGCCGCGCCAGCGCGGCGCTCGGGCAGACCGCGACGATGCGGTCGGCGACCTGCACGGGTCAGCTGGCCGGGACGGAACGCGGGCGGCGTCGGCAGGCCGCGGCCGAGCCGTCGGGCCTGGCCGGGTAGCGGGTGGTGACCACCCCGCGGCGCAGGCCGCGGAGGAACCACTGCGGCATCGCCACCTCCTTCAGCGCCTACCGGGCGAGGCCGGCCACGGTCAGCCAGAAGCTGGCCTCGATGATCGGGATGTCGGTGAACACGTTCTGGGACCGGCAGGCGTCGTCGAAGCCGCGCCAGTTGCGCACCGACGCCGGCCGCAGCCGGGCCCGGCTGATCCGGCCGGTCGGCGTCGAGCGCGACCCAGGCCAGCGCCTCGCCGCGCGGCGACTCGGCCCAGCCCGAGTCCGGTCCCGCCGCCGCGGCGGACAGCCGCGGTCCGGCTCGGCCGCGGTGCCCGCGTCGAGCGAGCTCGCCGATGAGCCGGACCGACTCGGCCGCCTCGCCCAGCATCACCTTCAGCCGGGCGAGCACGTCACCGCCTCTGGCGGCGACGACCGTGACCGGGTGCTCGGCGTACGGACCGGACGGGTGATCGCGCGCGGCGTCGACGTCGCAGACCGGTGGCCCGGCCACCGGGCCGACCAGGCCGAGCCGGCGAGCCTGCTCGGGGGTGACGATGCCGGTGGCCTCGAGCCGGTCCATGAACGAGTTGGTCCCCAGCAGCGCGTCGCCCGCCCGGCGCAGCTCCCCGTAGGCGCCGGGCAGCCCGCGGCGCAGCAGGCCGGCGTCCGGAGCGGGCCGGCACGCCGCCCGGGCTGACGACGCCGAACAGGTAGCGGTGGCCGAACGCGGCCGGCGTTGACCCGCAGCAGCTGCTCCAGGGCGATCTCGGCCGCGGCCTGGCCGACGGCCAGCCCGGTCGCCTGGCACAGCGCCGCGATGGCCGCCGCGTGGTTGTACAGCCGCTCCAGCTCGAGCGCGACCGCCCGGGTCTGCGCGGCCGCGGCCGGCGGCGCGATGCCGAGCGCGGCCTCCGCCGCCGCGGCGAATGCCCAGCCGACCGCCGACCGCGCCGAGCCCCTCGGCCCGCTCGACGAGGAACATGGCCTCGCTCCGGCGTCCTGCCGCGCAGCCGCCACTCGACGCCGCGGTGCTTGTGCCAGGTGAACAGGTACAGGTCGACGACTTCCTCGCCGCTGGTCACCAGCCCGTAGTACAGCGACTCTACGCCGACCTGGCGGACCGGCCCGAACGGGAACTCGAACGCCTGCCCGCCCACGGTGTGCGGGGCGTGCGCCCGTCCAGCGGCTCGGCCGGCCGGTGCCCGAGCCGGGGGAAGTCCGGTCCGGCGTGCGGCGGCAGCATCACCCGGTTGAGCGGCTTGCCGTGGCCGGCCGGATGCCGAACTGCTCGTAGATCTCGCATTCCTCGACGAAGGCGGCCGGGGCGATGTCGGACAGCGGCGGGTACTCGATGCCCTCGATCTCGGACTCGGTGAGCAGGTACGCCGGTCGTGGTCGAGCGCCCAGACCAGGCGCAGGATCGGCGCGTCGCCGCCGGCGGCGAACAGGTCGGCGAGCCGGGCGCCGGCCGTGCCCGCGATGGCGTGCGTGGCCGCCTCCAGGGTCTCGGCCAGCGTCCGGACGGTGACCGCTCCGCGGGTGCGCCGCCGTCGGCGACTCCAGGCCGACGAGGTCGGCGAGCGGCCAGCAGCCGTCTGGCGTCGCCGCGCGGCCTGCGGCTCGACGGCGGTCATCAGATCACCGCGATCGAGTGCGTGATCACGGTGTCGAGCCCGGCCGGGATCCACAGGCCGAGCACCAGCAGCGCCGCCAGGCCGACGACGAGCGGCGCCGCGGCAGCGGCCACCGGCCGCCCGGCCGCGGTACGGGCTGGCCAGCTGCGGTGGCTCGCCGGTGACCATCCCGGCCGTGGTCCGGGCGAAGGCGATGAACGCCAGCCCGAGCAGCACCAGCAGGAGCAGGGGGAAGACCGGGCTGCCGTGGGCGAAGCCGGCCCGGACGATGGTGAGCTCGGACAGGAACAGGCCGAACGGCGGCGAGCCCAGCACCGCGAACGAGCCCAGCAGCAGCGCGCCGCCGGTCAGCGGCACTGCCGCGAGCAGCCCGCGGACCTGTCGCAGACTCCCGGGTGCGGTAGCGCAGCGACGATGTCGCCGCTGGACAGGAACAGCACCGCCTTGGCGATGGCGTGGTTCAGCGTGTGCAGCAGCGCGCCGTACAGCCCGAGCACGCCGCCGAAGCCGAGCGCGACCGCGATGATGCCCATGTGCTCCACCGAGGAGTAGGCGAACAGCCGCTTGAAGTTGCCCCGCCGGACCATGAACAGCGCGCCGATCACGATGGAGACGAAGCCGAAGACCAGCAGCACCGCGCGCGGGTAGCGCGGCGCCGAGCCGTGCCTGCGCGATCGCCAGGAACCGGATGATCGCGTACATGCCGGTGTTCAGCAGCGCCGCGGACAGCATCGCGCTGGCCGGGCTGGGCGCCTCGGCGTGCGCGTCGGGCAGCCAGGTGTGCATCGGCGCCAGCCCGACCTTCGTGCCGTAGCCGACCACCGCGAGCAGGAACGCGAGCCGCAGGCTCTCCGGGGCCAGCGCGTGCGGCGTGCGCGAACAGGTACGGCCAGGTCAGCCGCAGGTCGGCGCCAGATGCAGGGTGCTGGCCGAGTAGAACAGGAACAGCGTGCCGGCCAGCGCGATCGTCACCCCGAGCGAGCTGATGATGACGTACTTCCAGGCCGCCTCGAGCGAGCCGGGCCTGCCCTCGAGCCCGACCAGCACGGCGCTGGCCAGCGTGCTCGCCTCGATGAGCACGAACAGCAGGCCGAGGTTGCCGGTCTCCAGCGAGGCCAGCATCAGCGACGCGAACAGCCCGAAGAAGATGAAGTACAGCCGGACCTGGAAGCCGCTCAGCTCGCCGCGCGTCCTCCTCGGCCGACAGGTACGCCGCCGACCCGGCGGCGGCGAGCAGCGTCACCGCGGCGACGGTGAGCAGGAAGAAGCCGCTCAGCGAGTCCACGTACAGGAAGCCGCCGAGCCGCGCCAGCGGCGCGTGCCCGTGCCAGCGCCGACCAGCAGCGCGAGCGGCAGCCGCAGGGCGACCGCGGCGCCGGCCGCCGGCCGCCCCGGCCAGCCGCGCCCGGGCGCCCGCGAGCGCGGCGGCCGGCGCCGGCCAGCGGGCCCAGCGACGACGAGGATGCGCGAGCGCCGTCATCCGCGCAGCTCCCTCAGCTCGGCGGCGCTCGCCTCGGCGAGCTGGCGGGTCAGGCCGGACACGAACACGAGCATGATCAGCACGCCGGCCACGATGTCGAGGAAGATGCCGGCCTCGACGATGAACGGGAACGTCGCGACCAGGGTGATCGCGCCGAGGAACACGCCGTTCTCCACGATCAGCCAGCCGATCAGCTGGGCGACCGTGTGGCGGCGCACCACCATGCGCCAGCGCGCCGAGCAGGATCACCGCGGTCGACAGCGGCACCACCGCCGGCCGCGACCACGCCGTGCGGCAGCAGCTGCGGCCGGGTCACCAGGTAGGCGAACGCGGTCAGGACGCCGCCGGCGATCAGCGAGGTGGACAGGCCGGTGGAGAGCGCGGCGTCGCGCTTGAGCGCCAGCCGCCGCGATCAGCAGCCTGCGGGCCGCCAGCGGGATCGCCGATCCCCTTGATCGCCAGCGTGAGCACGGCCAGAACCCACAGCTCGGCGCTGTGGAACGCGACACGCGACGACCGCCGCCGCGAACGACAGCACCACCGACTGCGCGCCGTAGTAGACGACGTACCGGTTGAACAGCTTCGACCCCAGGCAGGCGAACGCGCAGCAGCAGGATCAGCACGCCGGACAGGTCCAGCAGCACGCCCGGCGGAGCTGGTCGCGGACAGGCTCTGCACGGCTCACGCTCCGATCACGTACGACGTCGCGACGCCGACCAGCGCCAGCAGGAACGCCGCGCCGAGGAACTCCGCGATCCGGAAGAACCGCAGCTTGGCGAACGAGGTGTCGATCACCACGATAGCCAGCCCGCACAGCGCGAGCTTGCCGAGCAGCGCCGGGATCGCCGAGCAGCGCGCCGGGCAGGCTGGTCGCGTTGCCCAGGCCCCAGGGGAGCACGAACACGTTCATGAAGATCGAGGACAGCAGGAAGAGCTTCATCCAGCTGCCCCACTTGATCAGCGCGTACTCGCGGCCCGAGTACTCGAGCACCCGGCTCTCCTCGATCATCGAGATCTCGGTCGTGCCGCTCGGGGTTGTCGATCGGGATCCGGCCGTTCTCGGCCAGCACGATCATGAAGAACGCGATCGCCCGAGCAGGTGGGTCGGCAGCACCAGCGCGTACGGGGACGCGGCGATCGCGTGGTTCATCAGGTACGGGTTGTCGGAGGCGACAGCGCGCCGACGGTGAAGAACACCAGGATCAGCGCGGGCTCGGCGATGCTGCCGATCCAGGTGGTCCGGCTCGCGCCGAGCCCGCCGACGGGCTGGCGGTGTCGAGCGCGGCCAGCGAGATCACGAAGCTGGCCAGGCCGAGCACGAACGCGCCGCCGATCAGGTCGGCGAGGAACGCCAGCGGCAGCGGCTCGTCGGTGATGATCGGGACGATCGCCGAGACCGTCAGGTAGCAGGCGAAGGCCACGAACGGGGCGCCGCGGAAGATCCAGGAGGCCTGGTCGCTGATCGCGCTGCCCTTGCGCAGCAGCTTGGCCAGGTCGCGGTAGGGCTGCAGCACGCTCGGGCCGCGCTTGGACGCACGATCGCCTCGGCCCGGGCCAGCACGCCCGCATACAGCGGCGCGCAGAGCAGCACCACCAGGCTCTGCAGGACCTGGGCGAGGACAGCGGACAAGCAGACCTCCACCTGGGGCGGAAAGCCGTGCAGGTAGAGGCCATCAGCCGGCAAGCCCGCGTTACGCGAGCCTCATCGC
>CAVSNH010000002.1:0-86791 GCA_963729275.1 uncultured Acidimicrobiaceae bacterium | reverse complement strand
GGCGCTGTTGAAAGCCGGGATACCGGTGAGGATCCCTTCGCAGTCCCCTTCGTCGGTGAACGTGACGCCGTTGGGCAAGGCTCCGCTCTCGGTGATGGCCGGGGTCGGCGATCCGGTGGCCACCACGACGAAGGTGCCCAGCTCCTCGGTGGAGAACGTGGCACTGGCCTTCGAGGTGATCGCCGGCGGGGCCGTCACCGTCAGCGTGAAGTGCTGCACCGCCGCGGGAGCAAGCGAGTTCTTGGCATCGACGGTGAGGGGATAGACCCCACTCGTGCCCGCCTCTGGCGTCCCCCACAGCAATCCCGCCTTGGTGAACTCGACCCCGCTCGGGAGCGGTCCCTCCTCCGAGAACTTGGGCGTCGGGTAGCCCGTGGCCTCGAAGGTGAACGACCCGGCCGTGCCCACGGCGAAGGTGGTCGAGGAGGCACTGGTGATGGCGGGGGCCGCGTCCACCTGGAGTGTGAATGCCTCAGTGGCCGACCCCACGCCATTCGTCGCCTCGACCGTGAAGTGGATCTTCCCCGATGTGATGGTTGGCCCTGAACAACACGAGCGGCGCACTGTCCGGGACTCCACCGGAGGGGCACATGGAGCGTCTTCAGCCTGATCGACTCGACCGTGAAGAGGTCGCAGGCGATGATCGAAGCGGCCTGGTTGCGCATGAACTGACACCAGGTGTCTCGCTCGGGTGTGAAGATCGATGAAGAACAGAGCTGACGGCCCATGAGGTCGATGAGACGCACGAGCATGTCGAGCTTCTGATCGACCCTTGCCAGGGTCCTGCCGTAAACGCCGTTCGGTGGATCGGGCTGGTCAGTGGGCAGATCTCTTGGTGACACCCTTCAGCGCCATTCGTGCCGTTGGATAGGCAGGTGATAACCACCGCAGATCCGGCGTTCGGGGACACACCCTGTAGGAGGTTTGGCTGAGCGTCATGGGATACCTACCCAGTGCGCCTTCGGATAGAAGCACGCTTGATCCTCCTCTCGGGTAGGCGGGCCTCGAACGCCGATGTAAGACTGAGCGAGACGATGAGAAGGAGTATGAGATGACCAAGTTCCAGGGCGTGATCAACCTCGATATCCGGGATTCGGTGCCGGACTGGGGTCCGTTCGACGCGCCTCGGGCTCCCGAGGGAGCGCCAAATGTCGTCTATGTCGTGCTTGACGACGTCGGATTCTCGGCCATGAGCTGCTACGGCGGCCCAATCGAGACTCCCAATATCGATCGCATCGCCGCCGAAGGCCTCCGCTACACCCAATGGCATACGACTGCCTTATGCTCGCCGACCCGTTCGTGCCTTCTCACCGGCCGCAACCACACCCGCAATTCCATGGCCTGTATCACCGAAGCCGCCACCGGGTTTCCCAATGCGAGCGGGGTCATCCCCCCCGAGAACGGCACCATCGCCGAGATCCTTGGCGAGCGAGGCTGGAACACCTACATGGTGGGTAAGTGGCATCTGTGCCCGGAGGCCGAGATGAACTTGGCCTCGACACGGCGCAACTGGCCGACAGGTCGGGGTTTTGAACGCTTCTACGGTTTCCTGGGGGCCGAGACGAATCAGTGGTATCCGGATCTTGTTTACGACAACCACATGGTCGACCAGCCCAAATCCCCCGAAGAGGGATACCACTTCTCCGTGGACATCACCGACAAGGCACTCGAGTTCATCAAAGACGCCAAGGTGCTTGCTCCCGACAAGCCCTTCTTTCTGTACTACGCACCGGGGGCCTGTCACGCCCCTCATCACGCGCCTGTCGAGTGGATCGAAAAGTTCAAGGGGCATTTCGACATGGGGTACGAGGCCCTCCGCAGAGCAGACACTGGCCCGCCAGAAGGAGCTGGGCATCCTGCCCCCCAATACCGATCTTTCACCGCTCAACCCGATCGGCACTCCCGAGACCCGGAGTGGTCCAGACAACAAGCCCTTCCCGGCCCTTGATGTCGTGCGGCCATGGGACTCGCTGTCAGATGACGAGAAGCGACTGTTCTGTCGGATGGCCGAAGTCTTCGCCGGATTTCTGGCCCATGCCGACAACCAGATCGGCCGTCTCCTCGGCTACCTGGAGGAGACCGGCCAGCGCGAGAACACGGTTGTCGTGGTGGTCTCGGACAACGGGGCCAGTGGTGAAGGCGGTCCCGATGGCTCGGTGAACGAGTGCAAGTTCTTCAACGGCATCCCGGACGATATTGCTTCGAACCTCGCGGCCATCGACGACCTCGGCAGCCCAAAGACTTACAACCACTATCCGACGGGCTGGGCTATGGCCTTCAACACCCCGTTCAAACTGTGGAAACGCTACGAGTACAACGGCGGTACGAGCGATGCCTGCATCATTTCGTGGCCGAAAGGGACGAAGGCACGAGGCGAGATCAGAACGCAGTACCACCACGCCATCGACCTCGTCCCCACCTTGCTAGACGCCCTCGGGGAAGACGCGCCCGAGGCCATCAAGGGTCACGTCCAGAGCCCTTTTGATGGCGTAAGCATGCGTTACAGCTTTGACGCGCCAGACGCTCCGACCTCGCGTAGGACTCAGTTCTACGCCATGCTCGGTTCGCGAAGCATCTGGCACGACGGATGGAAAGCGGTCACCACCCATCCCACTATCGCAGGATGGGGCAACTTCGGTGCCGACACCTGGGAGCTGTACCACACAGATGTCGATCGCTCCGAGGTCCACAATCTCGCAGAGCAGGAACCAGAGCGGCTTCAGGAGTTGATCAACTTATGGCACGCCGAAGCCGGAGCAAACGGGGCGTTCCCACTTGACGACCGCTCTCCCCTCGAGATCCTCCTCACCCCACGTCCGGTCCTCAGCCCCGCCCGGAATCGATATGTCTACTACCCCGACGGTGCCGAGGTGCCCGAATCTCAGGCTGTCAACGTCCGCAATCGTTCATTTGCCATCGGCGCTCTCGTAGACATTCCCGGTCCCGGGGCAAGCGGTGTGCTCTTCGCCCACGGTGCTCGCTTCGGAGGGCACGCGCTCTACGTCAAGGACAGCCGACTTCACTACGCCTATAACTTCGTCGGGATGGATGTGCAAACCATCGTGTCCACCACCGACCTGCCCACCGGCGAGAACCTCATTTTGTCCGCCGCCTTCGACAAGGACGGTGAGGATCCACCCGGCGTCGCTACCGGGACGCTCTCGCTCTTTCATGGCGAATCCAAGGTAGGAGAAGGTCGGATCAGAACCCAGCCTGGGAAGTTTGCGATCGGTGGGGAAGGACTCTGCGTCGGACGCGACAGTGGTGAACCCGTGACCGATGATTATCCGGGACCTCATCCGCATGCTTTTACCGGCGGGACAATCAATCGGGTGGCCATCGACGTGAGCGGCGATCCCTACGTTGACCTCGAGCGTGAGGCTGTTGCGATGATGTCGCGCGAGTAACGAACAATCGAGCTGATGGTCGGTATTCGATCATCAGACCACTTGGTGCCGAGCAGCAAATGCATAACGTCCCATTCACGCGAGCTCCAACCGCCGCCGGAAGCGTCTCCGAGGATTCGGTAGGGGGGAGTCCGACCGACGCCTCAGCGGGGATCAGAGCAAAAGCCGTTCGACGGATCTGCCTGGTCAGCAGGCGGGCGCAGTTGTGAACATCGGTTGCGACGGAACCGCTGGTGGACCTGGCTGGTCCCATATCATCGGATGTCGCCGCAGACCGATCCGGGGCTAGCGGGTGGGACGAAACTCGATGGATCCGTAGGTGGCTGCTGGAATACGGGCGGCGGAGCTTCATACTCGAGTATCTGCAGGGTTTGGGTTGATCGTGAGGTGGCACCCTGCACGCCGGAGCGATCGGCTTTGTCGTGGCGCGGGCGAGAGTTCCGGCCGCAGATTGTGGGACTTTTCAGAGTGTGTCAGACTACCTACTACCGCACGTAGTAGGTAGTGGATGTCCGCTACGGGAGGCGAAGGTGTCGAGCACAATCCTGACTGACGCTGGTTCTCTGGCGATCGAGATCGACGAGGGTCCTGTTGCACGCCCGCAGCCACGGGACCTCCAGCGGACCTTCCAGCTGCTCCTGGCCACCGTCTGGTTGATGGACGCCGTGCTGCAGATCCAACCCTTCATGTTCACCAAAGGGTCGAGTGGGTTCAGCGGCATGTTGCACAACCTCGCCGCCGGCAACCCAAGCGTCGTTTCGCACACCATTACCTGGAACGCTTCGATCGTCTATCACCAGCCGATCCTGACGAACACGCTGTTCGCCCTCATCCAGTTCCTCATCGGATTCGGGATCGCCTTCAAACGGACCCTCCGGCCAGCGCTTGCTCTCTCGATCGTCTGGGCCCTTGGCGTGTGGTGGTTTGGCGAGGGTGCCGGCGGCATCTTCCAGGGAACGGCGACACCCTTTGGTGGCGGTCCTGGCGGTGTTCTCTTCTATGCCGTCCTCGCCGTGCTGTTGTGGCCGAGCGAAGGCTCCGACCGTCCATTCGTGGCTGCGCGATCCGTTGGCGTCCGCGCAGCGAAAATGATCTGGGTGGGTGTCTGGGGTGTCCTCGCCGTCCTGTCCGTGGTCGGCTCCGGTCGCCAGCCACAAGCCCTGCACGACCTGGTGGCCGGGCTCAACAGCGGCCAGCCAGGCTGGCTCGGCCACATTGACCGAGTCTCGGCGTCGTTTTTCCTCCACCACGGGACAGCTGCAGCCCTGCTCCTGGCAGCCATGTGCCTCCTCGCCGCCATCAGCGTCTACGCCTCCCCGACGTTCACCCAGGTCATGATCGTTACCGCTGCCGTCGTGTTCGCTGTGATCTGGGTAGCCGTTCAGAACTTCGGCGGCATCCTGGCCGGCGGTGCGACCGATCCCAACTCAGGACCATTGGTCATCCTGTTGGCCCTGATCTATTGGCCATTGACGACGGCTGCCGCATCGCCGATGAAGCGCAGCCCCCTCCTCGAGCGAAAGGTGGCCTGACACCATGGGGACTCCTTCCTGGCTGTACTACCTGTTCGCCCTCGCCATGTTGGCTGTCGCCGCCTACGCCGTGAGTTTGTTGGTCTTGTCGGTGCAGAACAATGATCCAGCCGGTCGGGATATCGATGTCGCCCACCTATTCATGGGTGTGGCGATGGCCGGCATGTTCGTGGTCCGTTGGGCATTCTGGCCCAGCGCGTTCTGGGAGTTGGTCTTCTTCGTCCTCATGGTGTGGTTCATCGTTCGGAGCTCGCTCTCCCTCCAGCGCTATGGGTTCCACATTCCCCACGAGGCCATTCACGCGTTGATGAGCTTCGCCATGCTGCTGATGTTCGAGTATCCGATGGGCGCTCCGTCCCCATCGGGGGCCATGGCGATGTCCTCGTCGTCCCACGGGATCCTCGATCCCGGAATTGGTCTGCTACTGGCATTCGCCTTCTTCGGGTCGGCCATCTTCACATTGGCATCGCCCAACAAGGGAGCATCGCACCACGGCACCCACGTTCGTCGTCCGTGTACCCGGGTTTACGCCACAGTCGGTGGCTCCGAGCCGATAATTGCAGTGGAACGAGAGAATGCACCGGAACCATTAACGGGATTCGCCGCCGCTCTTGCATCGCCCCGACTCGAGGACCTGAGCCACGTGGTCATGTGCGTGGGGATGGGCTTCATGCTCATCCTGATGCTCTGATCGGATGAAGGCCGTAAGTTGCTGACAGCGAAATCGAGGTCTACCTAGTGAGCCGTTCGGCTTCTGCATGCAGGAATCCGCTTTGCTCGTGCGACCCATGCACCTGTGCGGAATGCAAGTGTGGCGTCGCAAGAATGAGCAATCTCGAGCGGCGAGTCATGGACTGCGTCTGGCAGTCCTCCGATACTGACGTAACGGTTCGCACCGTTGCAGATGCCCTTCCCGAATACGCGTACACGACAGTGGCCACGATCCTCGATCGGCTCGTTCTGAAGGGCGTACTTCGATGTCGATTGATCAAGCGCGCGAAGCACTACGCTGCGATGGGAAGCTCTGGTGCGCACACAGCAGTGCTGATGCAGGATGCCCTCTCGGCCGACCGAGATCCCGACGCCGCCCTGCACCGATTTGCCGAGAGCCTTACTGATACCCAGGTAGCAGTTCTGCGCCGAGCCCTCCAGAAGTCTTCCGTCCAGCGCCGTTAGCCAGCCGAGGACAGCGAGTTGTCGGACTGCTAGAGCGACGCCGGGTGCGGTGGGCGAAGATTGCCACCGGCGATGCGTGCGCTCTGAGTCGAGGGGACACTTCTTGGAGGTAGGCGGATGGTGCGTGAATGCCCTTTTGAGAGTATGGTCCGCCCCGAAGATTAGATTTCCGGGTGGGCTTCTCCCGGTTTGACGGACATCCACCATCAGGTGCGAAGCGCCGGAAAGGATGCCCATCATGGAGACCATGCAGCGGAAGAAGCACCGCACTCGCAGGTCGTTCACCCCGGAATTCAAGGCTGACATCGTCGATCGCTGCCGTGCCGGCGATCGCAGCATCGCCCAGGTAGCCCGGGACTTCGACTTGACGGAGTCGGCGGTGCGCAAGTGGGTGGAACAAGCCGATGTCGACGACGGCCTCCGGGCCGGTCTCACGACCGAGGAGCGGAAGGAACTCGCGGAGCTGCGACGGGAGAACCGCCAGCTGCGCGAGGACGTCGGCATCTTGAGGCGAGCAACGGCTTTCTTCGCGAAGGAGACCCGGTGAGGATGGACCCCTACATCGAGGCGGAGGAAGTTGCAGGTCACAGTGTCAGCCGCTGCTGTGAGCTGTTCGAGGTCTCCCGTGCCGCCTACTACGAGCGCAAGAAGGACATCCCCTCGGCCCGGGCTCTCACCGACGCCGAGCTCACCGAGAAGATCACCGAGGTCCACGCCGAGTCCAAGGGCACCTATGGGAACCTGCGGGTGCACAAGGCCCTCCGCAAGGACGGGATCGACGTCGGCAAGCGCCGGGTGCGCCGGCTCATGCGCCAGGCGGGCCTCGAGGGTCGAGCCAGGAAGCGGTGGCGCAAGACGACGGTGGCCGACCCCGAGGCCGAAGCGGCGAAGGACCTCATCCAGCGTCACTTCGGCCCGGGTGCCGAGTTCGACCGGCGCTACGTGGGCGACATCACCTACGTGATGACCTGGGAGGGCTGGGCCTACCTGGCCACGGTCATCGACCTGGCCAGCCGCCGGGTGGTGGGCTGGGCGCTGGCCGATCACATGCGCACCGACCTCGTGACCGAGGCACTCGAGATGGCCTTCGTGCAGCGAAGCCCGGAGCCAGGGGCGATTTTCCATTCGGACAGGGGCTGTCAATACACGAGCAAGGACTACGCCGACTTGGCTCGGGCCAACGGGATGGTGCTCTCGGTCGGATTGGCCGGTGAATGCTGGGACAACGCAGTGGCCGAGAGCTTCTTCGCCACCATCAAACGAGAGCTCATCGACACCCGGGCCTGGCCGACGCGTGCGGGACTACGACGCGCCGTCTTCGAGTACATCGAGGGTTGGTACAACGTCCGTCGGTTGCACAGCTCACTCGACTACCGCAGCCCTGCCGAGTGGGAAGAGATCCACTGCGACGCCGACCATCAGGCGGCATGATCAACACAAACAAGCTGTCCGTCAGACCGGGTCAAGCCCAGGGAGGGTCAGTGCGATCGAGCATGGCTCTCCTCGAGAGAAAGGCCGCGCATTCGACCGTCGATGATCGACCAGAAACGCGAGCACCGTAGGGGTGCACCGGCCGGCTATCCCGCTGAGCTCGAGTGCGAGGGTCGGACGCGGGAGGGAGAGGCGATTCGCCTGCGGCCCATTCGCCCCGACGACGGACGAATGCTCAGAGAGTTTCACGAGCGCTTGTCCGATCAGTCGATCTATCACCGCTACTTCGTCCTATATCGGCGACTCTCTTCAGCTGAGGTCGATCATCTCACCAACGTGGACTATGTGGATCGCTTGGCACTCGTTGTCGAGGATGCCGGGTGCTTGGTCGCCGTTGGCCGGTATGAACGGCTGCCCGGAACCAAGGAGGCGGAAGTGGCATTCGTTGTTGACTTTCCTCGCCTCTTCCGCTCGATGCCCATTGGGGAGCTTCGGCAGGAGGATCACATAGCGGCTGGTGCGCTCGACCAGAGTGCCAACCGAGGTCATTCGTCGTCCGAAGACGAGGTCGCCTTCCCAGTGGCCCGGAACGGCTCGGTCGGCCACTTCGGGCGGACGAAGACGAAGGTCGTGTGCTGCCGGGACACGAATTGCGCCCTCGTCGGGCGATCGCCCGCACGGTTCCGACTCCGGCCGGCTTCGCGTGCCCGGCTTGCTTGAGACCGGCGGGACAAACGTCTTGGCACGACCGCCTGGTGTCGCATGGTGAACGGTGAGATCTCGGTTTCAAGGGCCCGCGCTGCCTTGTTGGGAGGGACAGCCGAAGAGGGCGGTCACTTATTTGACAACCAACTCGCCTCTTCTCGCCGAAAGACCGCTCCATCAGCACGGCCAGCTCGACGACCTCAGGGGCCGCGTCCCCGTCAGCCTGCGCTTGCGCGACCCAGATGGGAACAACGTGGAATATGTCTGCCACTTGCTCGAGTGGCACGGGCCTAGTCGGGCGGTTGCCGCGCCCTCGCCGTCAACGATCCCTTGACCGAACCACCGCTCGGCTCGGAGAACCCTTCTCCGCCTGGGGATCGACCGGTCCCGTCTTCCCCTGCAAGCGATCGCGGTGCTCGCTCGCCGTCGAGGTGGTGGGCTCCGACGAGGCCAGGAAGTCCCTCAGGATCTCGACGAAGGTTGCGGGGTCCTCTGACTGGGGAAAGTGGCCGACTCCGGGGATGATCTCCAACCGGCTGTTCGGTGCGGCCTTGGCTGCCTCATGGGCGTGAGAGATGGGGATGATCCTGTCCTTCTCCCCCCACACGATGAGGACAGGCATCCGCTCGGCGAGATAAAGCCGGTCGATCGCGCTCACGGACTGGCCGCCAGGGTCGATCACCGATCGCATGGTGCGGATGAAAGCCCGGCGACTCTCGCCGTCGGTCAGTGAGCGGTAGGAACGCCAGATCTCGCGCGCCGGCACACTGCGAAGCCCGACTCGGTCGGCGAGTTTGGCCGCGTGATCACCCCATTTCCTCGCGAAAGCTGGGAAAAGGACAGGCATCACGTATTCGGTGGCCGGCAGGGTGACGAGTCGGAGGATCCAGTTCACCTCGCGCCCTAGGCCTCCGGCGTCCACCAGTACCAATCGTTCACATCGATCAGGGAACTGGTATGCGAACTGCATGGCGACGCCACCCCCGAAGGACTGGCCGATCACCGTGGCGCGATCGAGGCCCAACACCAGAAGGAGGTCACGCATCAGGCTGGCAAAATTTCCCAGGGAGTAATCGGCCGCCGGCTTGGCCGAGTGACCGTGGCCCAGGAAATCGGGAGCGATCACGGTGTGGTCCGCCTGAAGGAGTTCCATCACCGGGATCCAGGTCTGCGAGCTGCCGGCGATTCCATGGAGCAGCAGCAGTACCGGGCCGGCGCCTCCCCGCCGATATGCGATCCTGTGGCCATGGATGGTCGCGTAGCGGACGGGGAAGCTCCCCTCCGACTGTTCGCCGCCGCCTGGCACCTTCGAGGCCAACTCCATGCGATGACTACCGTTCGGTGGTAGCCGGCCTCTTGGCCGCCTTCTGCGGGGAGCGCTTCCTCGGTGCGCGCTTCTTCCCGGCTGCCTTGGTCTTGGGTTGTCGCTTTGCGGCGGGAATCCTCTCGGCGACCGCGCTTCTGGCTGCACCAACGCGCCCGACGGCCCTCCGAGTCGTGGCCTGACCGCCACTGGCCACTCGCTCCATCTGATCGTTGATGGCCTTCACCACCTCGTTGACCATCCGTCGCTGACCCCTCATGACGCGCTCGGCGAAATCGAACACGTTGTCGACCATCTGCTCGATATCTGCGGAGATTGGTGGCACAAAACGCCCCGTCTCCTTGCTGATGCCTTCGGCCAGATCCCGGCTGGCATCGAGAATCTCATCCTGCGTCCGCTCGATGAGGTGCTCGATTTGGGTACGCAGATCGTTTGTTTCGGTCATGGCCAACCCCTTGCTCCTGCTGTCCTGATCACGCCCCTCTGGGACCATGGTGGACCATTCCCGGGCCCCTGATGAGGGTAGAAGGTCCCAAATCCCTGCCGAATCGGGTGGTCGGGAGGCTCCGCCGTGCCAGCCGAGGCCGATGGGGCCAGAGCCGGCGTTTCAAGCTGACGCCTATGCCCCCGACGGATCTGCTAGGTGGGGCGTCCTTGTCATCGGTTATTGCCCTCAGGTCACTGACGGAGCGTCGCAGAGCCGAGTCGGTGGGTTGTTGGCGAACAGGTGGTCGGCGGCCGACCAGGCAGATCGCCTCGTCCGCATCGAGCTGACCCAGGTCACTGGGAGCCGGTTCGGCGACGTGGAGAACCGCCTGGCTGCTTCTTCATTGAGTCTGTGATCGGCTGCGCTCGTCAGCCGTTCAAGAATGCCTCGCACAGTCACCCATCCACCTCGGCTGAAGTCGAGAAGCCTGGGAACCGGTGGCACCGACCCATGCCGACTCAGGCCACGAATCGATACTCCTGGATGAGGCCGCCCAAGGCGTCGGGGCATCGCACGGCTGGTTTCTTTGGAGGCAACGCCGCCTACCTCTTGAGGGAAGACTGACACAAGGCGGTCTTTGCCGCCTGCTCGAGCTCAGCAAATGCCTCTGCGGTGGCGGAAGCGAACTTCCATGGGTCCTCCACGACTTCCGGGCATACGACGAATCCGAAATCGATTTGGTCGAGATAGCTCATGGCAGTGATGTTGAGCCCGCCACCGTCGAGCAGGGGGCCAATCGGATAGCTGGCCTCAAGGCGTGCCCCCGCGATGTAGAGAGGGAAAGGCGGGCCCGGGACGTTGGACATGATTAGGTTGAAGACAGGCGGGTGATGCTCGACGAGACGTAGCCGGCTGTAAGCCCGGAGTCCGGTGGTGAGGAGTCCGGGCGGAAGGACATCAGCCAAGTCGAGGATGAGGTCATCGCCGAGTGCATGCTGCATCGCCTTTGCGCTGTGAGTGGAGGAATGGATCGTTCGAAGACGCTCGACCGGGTCATCGAGTTGTGTAGGTAAGGCGGCGCCCATCACGGAGGTGGCGTTCCCCCACGCGCCCCCCGAGACATCCCCCCCGTCGTGCACGTGCACTGCGACAGGTATCTGGGCAATCAGTGGTTTGTCGGGGAATTCCTCGTGATCGTCGAGGTAGCGACGCAACGCACCAGTACAGATTCCAAGCACCACATCGTTCACGGTGACCGAGAAGGCGTTCTTTATGGTCTTCACGCCGGAGAGAGGAACCGAGCAATAGGCGAACCCGCGGTGAGGGGTGATGGCTCGATTGAGCGAGGTGCCCGGCGCCTGAAACGGAAACGTGATCCCCGGCCATTCCGGAGAGAAGCGAAGCCGTAGCAGCCTCAGTGCAGCGAGGCTCAAATGGCAAGAAGTGCGGGCGGCCCGCAACGGGGTACTCGCCAGCCTAGGTACGGCTCGGATAGCCATCTCCCAACCGGGGGGGATCCGCTCACCCTGAATGTCGGGTGTATCGGATCGTTCGAGGGTGGCGTCGGGTTCGAGATCGTAGAGCACCTCATACATGCGGGCACCCCGCACCCCATCCGCCAGGCAGTGGTGCATCTTGGTGAGGAGAGCCACCCGGCCGTGCTCAAGACCGTCGATGAACCAGACTTCCCACAGAGGACGTCCCGGGTCCAACTTGTAGGCCAACAGATCACCGACGAGAGCACCCAGTTCGCGAGGACCGCCTGGGGCCGGGACGCCGATCGGACGGATCTGGTGGACGAGATCGGGGTGTGGGTCGTCAACCCAGGCAGGCCGATCAAGGCCAAAGGGAACCTCGACCAAGCGGCGGAGGAAAGGGCCCAACAGGCCGGTGCGGGCTCCGACGAGCGCGCGCAGCCTGGCTACGTCAAAACCGTCAGGTGCAGTCGACGGGTCCAGCACGGCCACCGTTCCCAACTGCATGTGGGAACTCGGTGTCTCGCCGTAGACGAAACTGGCATCCGCGCCACTCAGCCGCTTCATCTAACACCTCCTCCGGTGCACACTTCGACGCTATGGCGCGGCCGGGTTTGCCGTTAGGGCCGAAGGTCCTGTGTATATAGAAAGGTTCGTGCAGGCCGTTCACCTGGGAGCTCGTCGCCACGGGCCGCTCCTGGGATTGGTTCATACAGCGAGCCCCGTGCACGGCCACGACCGTCGTGCCGGGTCGTGCATGCCCGCGAGGGCCAGCACCTCCTCGAATCCGTCGAGCAGACACTGGGTGAAGACCTCGGCGTCTGGGACAGCGGCGGTGTCGGCGTTAACTCCGATACAACAGAGGCCGTTGTAGGACATGAGGGTCACGTTGACCGACGAGCCGGCCGTTGGACTGAAGGAGACGAAGCGCTCGACGAGGGCGTCGCCCAGATAGACGGCTTGCTCCATACCCGGGACGTCACTCGCCAAGAAGTCGACGCGCTTCAGCATGCTGCCCACGACTCCCGACGGCAGCAGGCTGAGCGTGCCGGCGATGGCATCAGTCCAGGCCAACGAGCGTTCGTGGCGCGCCGTGCGGCACCGCTCATGGATCTCGGCCATCCGACGCGCCGGATCGAGCTCCGATACGGGGACTACGAAGCGCATGAGGGTGATCCGGTTGCCACCCAAGGGGTCGTCCGGGGTGCGGATACTGATTGGGAGGGTCACACGCAGCGACGCCACGGGAGCGCCATGGCGCTCGTGGTACCGCCGTAGCGCCCCGGTGGCGGCGGCCATGAACGCGTCATTGACCGTTCCCCCGCCGAAAGCCGCCGCCCGCTTTAGATCGGAGAGCCTCACCTCGACCATGTCGACACGACGACCAAGCCCTCTCCTTGTCATGATCGGCGAGAGCGTCTGCCGCACCGGGGCGACCGTCCGGCCGATCGATCGTACGGTCTCGAGCACGTTGCCGATGGTGGCGAAGGGATGGGTGATGGAATGCGCCGCGGACGGAACGACCAACCCGATCCCGCCGGTGACCGCATCGGACAGCCGTCTGCCGTTTCGGAGGAGCGCATCGCGGAGCAGCGCGGACGAGTCGAGTCGCTCGGGGGAGGGTGGTTCGGGCAAGTTGGCGTCGGGGCTTGTACCGCGCTCGCGGTCGAAGAGCCGCAGCGCCAGTTCCATACCTCCGACGCCGTCGGTAAGCGAATGGTGGATCTTGAGCACCAGTGCTGCGCGACCCCCTTCGAGGTTCTCGATCAGGGTGAACTCCCAGAGCGGGCGGGACCGGTCGAAGGCGGACATGGCCTCGTGGCGGGCGACATCGAGCACAGTCTCGGGACCATGCGGCACCGGGGATCCGAAGCGGCGCAGGTGCCAGTCGAGGTCGAAACCGTCGTCGACCACCCAACGGGGAGTGGTGAGACGAGCAGGAAGCTCGACCAGCCTCTGGCGAAAGCTCGGGACGAGCCGACTGGCCGTGTCTACCTTGGCGCGGAGCCACTCCCAGGGGGGGCTTCGATCGAGCCAAGCCACGGCCACCACGTTCGCCCGGAGGACTGCGTCCCTCTCCATGTACCAAGAGAAGGCATCGGTCTCCCGCATGAAGCTCTGCATGTAAGTGGTCCCTTAAAGGTGGGCCAGCAACCGGGCGACGCGGTCTCGCACACCGGTCGGAACCAGCGACTGGGTGGCAGCGATGCCCTGAGCGTCCCGCCCCACGCGGTAGCGCGCCCGCGGGGCACGGGCGGTGAGGGCCTTGCCAATTGCTCGGGCCACCACTTCGGGACCGACCATCAACGCCCGGTACGGCCCAAGGAAGGCGAGAACCCGGTGATACTGCGCCTCGTAGTTTGAGTGGGAGCGACGAGCCAGGTCTGCCTCCATCTCGTCCCAGATGTGGGTCTTCACGCCCCCCGGTTCAATGAGCACAATCTGGACACCGTCGCGTGCGACCTCGATACGAAGGGCGTCGGAGGCGGCTTCGAGACCATGCTTAGACGCCTGATACCAGCCGCTGAACGGAGTGGTCGTGAACCCGTAGATCGACGAGATGTTGACGATGCGACCTCCGCCAGCGTCCCGCATATGGGGCAGGGCCAGGCGGGCCAGGCGCATGGGGGCCACCAACATCGTCTCGAGCTGACGACGCGCCTCCTCGTCGGTGACGTCCTCGATCGCTCCGACACCCGAGTAGCCGGCGTTGTTGACGAGCGCCCACGGGTGCAGCCGGTCGATGACCGCTCGGCAGGCCTCGGCGTCGGTGACGTCGAGTCGGACCGTCTTGACCGGCACGCCGGCGTCGGCAGCCGCCTCGACCACGCGCTTTGCCTTGGCTTGCGAGCGGACCGACCCCACCGAGTGGAACCCCAGGCTGGCCAGATGCAGCACCGTCGCCAAGCCGACGCCTGAATTCGCCCCGGTGGTGAGCACCGTCCGGCCCCCTCCGGGGGTCGCGCAGCGGTTCGTTGGGTACGCGGTGGTCACAGTGCGACCACCGCGTACCCGTTCATGGCCCCGTTGCCGGCCCCAATCCACATGAAAACCACGAGGTCGCCCTCCCTCACCCGACCCGCCCGCCGGTCCTCGTCGAGGAGGATCAAGGTGCTCGCCGCCGACGTGTTGCCGTAGTGGTCGACGCTGATTGGTGTCCGCTCAGGAGGCAGACCGAGCATCTCGATGGCCTGGCGGACGACCACGGCGTTGGCCTGGTGCAGGTACCAGCGGGCCACGGCATCGACGTCGAAGTCGGCCCCGGTGAACGCTTTGACCGTTGTGGGCCAGTCCTCCTGGACCATCTGGAAGTCCCTGGCCATCAGCGGGGGGAACACCTCGGCCACCTTCGCGCCGTCCATGAGGAATACGTGATCGGCCAGGTTGGTGGCCGACGTGTGGTGCAAGCACCCGCCCCCCGGGTAGGTGACGAGCTCGATGTCAGGGCTGGTTTCGGTGCGCACCGACAGCAGACCGGTGGGACATTGGCGCTCGTCCCGGGAGCTCGATCGCCAGATCGCCGCACCAGCGCCGTCGGCGAACATGAGCGGTGCCAACCACCCCAGGCCGCTTCGATGCTTGTAGTAGAAGTCGTGAACCTCGGGCCCGAAATAGCCTGATGGGCAGTTGCTGGCCACCACCATGGCGGTGGCTGGCGCCATCGCAACGAGGTAGCAGGCGGCGGTGCGAAAGCCGGCCGACAAACCGGCGCATCCGAGGTTGTGGTGGATGAGATCAGCATCGCGGCGCAATCCGAGCTCGGTCATGAGGTAGCGGAACTGGTCTTGGCAGGCGATGAGGTCCGGCGTGGTCGTCACGTGGACCACCACATCGACCTCGGTGGCATCGATCCCGGCGTCGTCGAGGGCGGCACGCCCGGCTCGAAGGGCCAGGTCGCCGTCGAAAAGCCCGCCATCGGCCCGGCTGCGCTTGCGCCCTCCACCGAACTCGTAGTCCAACCGCCGCTCATATATGCCAAGGTGCTTGACGACCCACTCAGGTTCGAGAAGCCGGCCGTCGGGGCGGGCGGGCCGAAGATATTTGAGAATCTCCTCGTTGGAGACCGTGTGCTCGGGCAGGTAGGACCCGACGCCCATAAGGGAAACGGAAACTTCTGAAGCCAGCCTTGGAATCATGTTGTTGGTCATGAGACCACCTTCTCGGTCCAACGGGATCGGCACTTCTACCGGCCGCGGCTCTGAGTCCATCGAACCACGGCCCCTGTCGTCGGAATAGAGGCGAATGTCCCTAACGGGCCGTCGCTGGCGGCGGGCGGCCGACGATCTGGCGCCCCGAGGTGCAGCCAAGAAAAGAGCCCTTCGGCCCGTTCCCCAGGAGGTCACGCGTTCTATGGTGCGCCTATCACCCGGTGTAGGGGAGGAGACCGATGGAGCGAATGAGCACGCTCGATGCCGAGTTCCTGCACCTGGAGGACGGGATCAGCCATATGCACATCGGGACCGTTTGCGTGTTTGGCGACCCGCCGCCGTCGTTCGACGAGGTCGCGGCGATGATCTCCGCCAAGCTGCACCTGATCCCCCGCTACCGCCAGCGGGTGCGCTCGGTCCCCCTCGAACTGGGCCGACCGATCTGGGTTGACGATCCCCACTTCAACCTCGAATACCACCTGCGCAACACGGCCCTACCCGCACCCGGTGACGACGCTGCGCTCTGCCGCTTGATGGGGCGGATTATGTCTCAGCCGCTGGACCGCGAGCGACCGTTGTGGGAGACGTGGCTGGTCGAGGGCCTCGAGGGCGGCCATTGGGCCCTCGTCTTCAAGCTCCACCACTGCATGGTCGACGGCATCGCCGGCATCGAACTCCTCCGCGTCATGCTGGACCTCGAGGCCGACACCCAGTTGGGGGTGCCCCAGCCTTGGGAACCTCAATCGGAGCCCAATGGCGCAGGGCGGGTGCTCGACGCCTGGGGCGGCCTCGCCACCGACCTCTTGGCCACCGCTCGTGGGCTCCCCGGGGTCATGACCCACCCTGTGAACGCAATTCGCTCCGCCGTCGAGACGACCAGGGGGCTCACCCGCTTTGCCGGCGGCCTCGGCGCTACCCCGCCGCTGTCGATCGAGGGCAGCATCGGCCCCCATCGGACCTGGGCACACTCCTCGTCGAGCCTCGACGACGTGCACAGGATCCGCTCGGCCTTCGGCGGCACTGTCAACGATGTCGTCCTCGCCGCTGTCAGTGGGGGCTACCGCGAGCTGCTCCTGTCGCGAGGTGAAGACGCCGATCGGGCACGCGTCCGGTCCATGGTGCCGGTGTCCACCCGGCGTGACGACGGCAGAGGCCAGCCCGACAACCGGGTGTCGATCCTGCTCTACGACCTGCCCGTGCAGATCGCTGACCCGGTCGAGCGCCTCGATGTCGTCAGGGAGCAGATGAGCAAACTGAAGGCGTCACACATGGCCGAAGCCGGCAAGGCCGTCGTCGCGGCCGGCGACCTGGCTCCACCCATGGTCGTGGGCGCCCTGAGCCGAGTGGTCATTCGGGCCATTCACCGGCTCCCGCAGCGCTCGATCAACACCGTCACCACCAATGTGCCCGGCCCGCAGTTTCCCCTCTACTGCCTCGGTCACGAGATGCTCGAAACCCACCCGTTCGTACCCATAAGCCACGGAGTACGGGTGAGCACGGCGATTCTCTCCTACAACGGTCGCCTGTCCTTCGGCGTCACCGGAGACTATGAGACAGCGCCTGACGTGCACGTACTCGCTTCGGCCACTTCGACCGGCATCGAACGACTCGGCTCACGCGTCTCCGCTCGACCGCACAATGCAGGACGTCGTAAGGCCCGATCCAAACCGGGCGCAGGGTGACAGCATGTGACGCCCCCCGAGAAGGGTGCTCTATCGTGCACATGTGGCGTTGGGTCGGCCTCTACCTGACCGCACTCGGGCTGCTGGCCCTCGGATTGGCCACCATCATCCGCCACACCGCTGCAGCCATCAGCACGTTCGTCGGTTTACTCTTCATGCTCCCGATCATCGCCGACGTGCTGCCTTCGTCCTTCGCCAACGACGTCGACCGGTTCTTGCCGGCCGACATCGGTACCCGGATGATGAGCGCCAACTACCAGGGTGGCAACCCGTTCGGTCCTTTGCTCAGCTTCGCCCTGTTGTGTGGCTACGCCGCCATCCTCCTGATCGCCAGTGGCGTGCTGCTGGTCCGCCGGGACGCCTGAACGTGCGCGCGACCACGTCACCGATCCGGGTGGATCAAGTGACCGTATGGGCGGGCCCCGAGCTAGACGGCTGCCTCTACTACGGGTCTACGACCGGAAATTCTATCTCGCCGGGGCCTCACCAACGGCCGGCCGAAGACCCTCGTCCAGGTTGTTCCCGGAGAGTTTGCCCAGCCCTTCGCCTACTGCCGCCAACGTGGAAGTGTCGCGAACGCCGACTCGTATGGCTGGGGTTCTTCTCCATCACCAAGCGGATTCGCAATCGTCTCTACGGAGCAGCCGGCGGAACCGGCGGGTTGTGGCCGGCCGAGACTGCCCACTACGTGGAGATCACTGTTGCGAATTCGGCGATATCGTGCCAGTGCAGCTCAGAGAGTCAGCACGGGTCTTGCTCACGGCCTGGCGAGGTCAGGCCTCGGTAGGCATCCAGTGGCTGAATTTCACCATTGACGATTCTGTTGATCATTGTACAAATAGGGAGCTCGAGATGGTGACGCTCCGCCAGTTCGAGGGCCACATTGGCGGTATGCACACCTTCCGCGACCATATGCATCTCTCCCAAGATGTCCTCGAGTCGTCGTCCTTTGCCAAGCTGTTCACCCACGGCCCGATTGCGGCTGTAGGGACTCATGCAGGTGGCGATCAGATCTCCCATACCCGCCAGCCCTGCAAAGGTGGCCGGTTGAGCACCCATGGCCACACCGAGCCGAGTGAGTTCGGCCAATCCTCGCGATATGACGGCGGCACGCGTGTTGTCACCGACACCGAGCCCCTGTCCAATCCCTGCTGCTATGGCAATTATGTTCTTGAGTGCCCCACCCATCTCGCAGCCGATGACGTCGTCGTTGAGATAGACCCGGAAGACACCTCGGGTGAACACGGCCTGGATAGCGCTGGCCACTTCGAGATCATCGGTTGCGATAACGGAAGCTGCGGCCTTTCCCGTCATGATCTCCAGTGCGATGTTCGGACCGGTCAGCGCCGCCACAGGGTGCCCGGGGACCACCTGTCTGATCACTTCGGTCATTCGCAGGAGGGAACCGCGCTCGAGACCCTTGGAGAGGCTGATCACCGGAATCCAATGACGGATACTCTCGGCGGATTTTTCGAGCACGCACCGGAAGCCGGAGACCGGCACGCCGACGACAAGAAGGTCAGCCTCGCAGACGGCCTCCTCGAGATCGGCGGTCGCTGACAGTACCGGAGCCAGTTCGAGGCCGGGGAGGTACGCCGGATTGACATGATCGGCGCTGATAGACCTGGCCACTTCCGGATTACGTGCCCAAAGCACGGTGTCATGCCGTGGAGCCACCAACGACGCCACGGTCGTGCCCCACGAGCCGGCTCCTAGTACGGCGATCCTCATCGAAGACCAGCAATGTTCATGGCGGACACGTCGGCCTCAACCCGGATATGGTGGCTATTCGACGGGGTGGGGGATCACAACAACAATCGGTCATCCATGGAATCAGATGGTCGGGGTTAACTTTCGTTTCGAAAGGTCGCCCCATTCCGGTTCCGACGTTGGGAAGCAATCGTACCTCGGCTCCTCCAAGCGAATAGGTGCGGAAGGTCATCTCAGCCGGAGAGCACAACTTTCAGCGCTCCGGTGTCAGCTGCTCGTGCGAACACGTCATAAGCCTCATCCATCTGTTGAAGACTGAATCGGTGGCTGATGAATTGCGCAGCCTCGATCTGACGAGCAGTCACCAGCTTCAAGAGCGTGGGCGTTGAGTAAGTGTCGACCAGACCAGTGGTGATGGTCACGTCACGGATCCACAATGACTCAAGGTGGAGTGTTGCCGGCTGTCCGTGGACTCCAATATTGGCTACGTGCCCACCGGGCCGCACTAGCTCGGTGCACAGCTCGAATGATTTGGGGACGCCAACCGCCTCGATGGCCACATCCGCACCGAGGCCGTCGGTGAGCTCCTGGACGATGGCGACGGCGTCCTCGTGTCCGTTGTTGATCGTCACATCGGCGCCGAACCGCTTGGCCGCCTCGAGGCGTGCATCGGCGAGGTCGATAGCCACCACATGGCCCGGTGAGAAAAGCTTGGTTCCGAGGATGGCCGACAAACCGATGGGACCAGCTCCCACGACGGCCACCGTGTCGCCCGGTTGCACCTTGCCGTTGAGTACCCCAACCTCGTAGGAGGTGGGCAGGATATCCGCGAGCATCAGGATCTCCTCGTCGCTTGCTTCTACCGGCACCGGATAGGTAGAGGTATCGGCGAAGGGGACCCGAACGAGCTCCGCCTGAGTACCATCGATCAGGTGCCCGAGGATCCATCCGCCTCCCCCCAGGCACTGGCCATAGTGGCCTTCCCGGCAGAAGCGGCAACGCCCGCACGCCGAGATACACGAAACCAGGACTCGCTCCCCGCGGACGACGTTCTTGACCCCGGCGCCGATGTCGACGACGGTCCCGACCGCTTCGTGGCCCAAGATTCGCCCGGCGGTAACCTCGGGAACGTCGCCTTTCAAGATGTGCAGGTCAGTGCCACAGATGGTGGTGGCATCGACTCGGATGATGGCGTCGGTGTCGTCTTGGAGCGTGGGGTCGGGAACCTCCCTCCACGACTTCGAACCTGGTCCTTCGTAGACGAGTGCCTTCATGGCATGGCCTCCTTGAGGATGTGCTGCATCCCCAGCATGCGAGCTGTGGGCGAAGTCCACCAGGGGCATTGGTCACAATGACGGCGGTTCTCACTTCAGGGCACGGCGTTCCGAGCCTGCATTCAGCTCACCGCCCCGGCCAAGACGTCCACCGGACGAAGACATGCAAGTTCCTACTGGTTGTGTCCACTTTGGAGGACGCGGGCGTCCGCCAAAGTGGAAACCGGCAGCCGCTCTGCGAGGTCGCTCGAGCGGCGGGACGGTCACTCTAAGCCGGGAATGGATGGTTCGCTGTCGACCCGTCCCACGCGACCTTCCCCCCCGAACGCTGCACGAGCCGATGGATGCTGTTCAGCGCCTTGAGGCCGGGTTCGGTGGCCACACACAATCCGGACGTCCTTAGCTCGAAGGAACGGAAGCCTTCGCCGATCAACTCGGCGACCAGCGCTACGAGGTTGACTGCCGTGGCGCCGTCGAGCGTCCCCGACAGCTGGATGGTCGCTATCGCTGGAGCGCTTTCGCCATCGACGGATATCTCGAGTGCCACATCCCGTTTCCAGGGCACTCGTTCTTGGCAATGAAAGTCGCAATTGGGAGGATCATCCGTCCGTGACCGGTCGACCTCGCATGCCCGGCAATCTGCCGACAAGCTGCTCAGGTTGCTCACCTCGCTCACCATCGCTGTACCTCCTAGTCCGCAGAGAATCGGTGCCGCTCGGCGCTATCGCTCGTCACGGAGGACGAGAACCGGGCACTTGGCATTGGACACGCAGTGTTCACTCACCGATCCGAGCAACATTCCGACAAACTCTCCGTGGCCTCGGCTTCCCACGACGAGAAGATCGGCTCCCCGCGATGCATCCACCAAAGCAGGCGCAGGATGACCCTCTACGACCCGTGATTCGATGGTCACATCGGGGTGCTTCATGCGAATAGGGTCCAGCACGTCTGCCAGCACCATCTCTGTTTCTTGTGATGGGTTATACGGGGGCGCCAGCGGTATGCCCCACCCCAGGGCCGCTGGCCAGTGCCAAACTGCCACCACCAACACCGATGCCTGTGTCAGCTCGGCCTGATGGATGGCCCAATCGAGGGCGAGCATCGAGGAGTCAGAGCCATCAACCCCAACCACGATCCGGTGGGATGACGGCGAATTCGTGTTCGTCATTGTGGTCCTCCTCATCCAGTACTGCCGTATGAGACGTTGCTGCTCCGGTGCCGGGTTGGTCCCTACGACTGCCCACGTCCCACCGGCGCACCACTGTTCCCGCGGTTCCGGCAAATAATTGGGAAGCGTCCTCCAGGCGACCGATGGCAGCCGGGTTCTGGGTGGCCTCGACAAAACGGCAGGCCGCTTCGACCTTGGGTCCCATCGACCCGGCCGCAAACGGATAGCTCCGGAGGACTTCGGGTGACGCGTGGTCGAGGAATTGTGGGTGGCTCGTGCCATAGCCGAGTTGCACGGCAGGTACGTCGGTCAAAAGGAGGAGGGAATCGGCGTGTAAGTGCCGTGCGAGGAGCGAGCTAGTGAGATCTTTGTCGACCACGGCCTCGACGCCATGGAGTTGTCCCTCGGGGCTCTGGATGACAGGCACGCCACCACCGCCGGCGCAGACCACGATCGCGCCACTTGCCACGAGTGTGCAAACCTGGTCGGCCTCGACCACTTTGCGGGGTTCAGGTGAGGCCACGACCCGTCGCCAGGCTTCACCGTCCTGGTCAATTGACCATCCCCACACCTGTACCAACCGCTGGGCCTCGTCCTTGGCGTAGTCGGGTCCGACGAATTTGGTTGGAGCCGCAAAGGCCGGATCATCCTGTTCGACGAGCGTTTGGGTGACCAAGCTCACGACCGAGCGACCCGGCAGCGCATTCTGCAGAGCTTGGAGCAGCCAGTACCCGATCATTCCCTGAGTCTGCGCGACCAGCGTGTCAAGCGGATAGGGATGGGGCAGGTCCGAGTCCCGGGCGCTTTCGAGGGCCAGCTGTCCGACTTGGGGACCGTTTCCGTGGGTGATCACGAGATCATGTTCAAGTGCAAGAGGAACGAGAGCCTCGACAGCGCGAGCAACATGCTCTTCCTGAGTGTCTGCATCCGGCTTCTCACCCCGACACAGGAGGGCGTTGCCGCCGAGTGCGGCCACGATCAACACATCAACGACCCAACGTGGCCAGCATGACGGCCTTGATCGTGTGAAGCCGGTCGGTACTCGGCTTGGTCAAAGACGATGGACGCGGATGACTCGAGAACCTCGTCGGTCAGCCGTCCCAAGAGACCCCGTTCCGTCATCATTTTGATCTCCTTGTGGTTATGGCCTGCCAGTTGTGGACAAGGTTGGGGCCCGTTCAGCGAACGACCGTCACCGGACACAGTGCATGGGAAACACACTGCTGGCTGACCGAACCGAGAAGAAGCCCCTTGAAGCCGCCAAGACCCCTTGAACCGACGACCAGGAGTTCTGCGCCGTGACTGGCCTCGATGAGGGCGGCTGCGGGGGCCTGCTCATGGATGCAGCCCGTCATGGTGACCTGAGGGGCGATCTCTGCGACCCGCTCCCTCGCCGCCTCGATGGTGCGCTCCATACTTCGACGGATGTCGTCTGGTGTCGCGAATTCATATCCTGGTTCGTAGGCGGTGTGGACCTCGAGAAAGGCTCCCGAACGGGCAGCCTCTGCGGCGGCCCAATCCAACGCACGTTCGCCGGCCTCCGATCCGTCTACCCCGACCGCAATTCGGAGGTCGGGGCCGGCATGGTCGGTCGAGGTAGCTGTCATCATTCTCAATCCTCCCTGGAGCTTCTATGACAGGTCCGCACCAGGCCATCGTGGCAGGTCTCGACTTGATCGCACAGGGCCAATGGTCACATCTGTTCGAGAGATAGCCGACCCAAGAGTTGTGAATCGACCCCGTCCTGCTCACCACGACAACTGGTCCCGCGCCTTCTGGCGAAATACGCCCGGATCCGAGACTTTGGACTCTGCCGCATGGGCGGAGAGCGACGCAGTCTGGAAGAGGGTGGCTTGGGCGCGGTTCCACGTCAGCGTCAACGAAAGTGAGTCGTCGTGAGCATTCGAGTCGGCATGAATGGATTCGGCGGATGGGCCGAGCGCTGGTGCGTATCGGTGCGCAGTAGCCGACCACCCTCGAGGTAGTGGCTCGGGACGCCTGAGCAATTGGCGCGTCTTTGGCCCGCGATTCCCCTCGATAACACACCCACCCGGCGCTTACGGGACCGAACAGAGCATCAGAACCGGCGTGCTCTATGCGCCGTCTCCTAGGGCAGCAGTGGTTGTGGAGGCCGGTTACCGATGGAGGGGCCCGACGCAGAAGTAGGCACTGAGTGGCCCGATGACGTCGGAGTTGGGAGCTTTCGGAGGAGGGGCCAGCAGGCAATGGGTGGCAATCCAGGTAATCCGTGAGTCTGTGCTCGCATGTACCGCCAGTACCAGGTGGAATCGGCCTAAGGCCACCATCTTCCGAAGGTTCGCCACTGTGGGAGAAGGAGTCGTACCCGTATAGCCACCTATAGGTAGGACCTCTTGGCCGGTGGCGTAGATGAAGGGCGCGGCCAGCACGGAGGTCTCGGTGGCCATGAGGTCGGGGGCGCCGTTCCTCGCCCCTTCGATTTGGGGCAAGGTGGATGCCGCCTGCAGCGGCGCTCCGAAGAAGGCTCTCGTGAACGCGGTGACTGCCGTCGGCTGGAAGGGAGTGTCGAAAGCCCCGAGCGTGTTAGCGACGACGGATGCGGTGGCCACCGCCGGGACCAGGACCATCGCCGCCCCGGCAAGAACGAGACCCAGCCTGGTTGCCGCGGCTCCGAGCTGAAGTACGAGCGCAGTGGCAATCAGGAGAGCGGCCGCGACACCCAAGCCGAGGACGATGGGGGCCAACCAGCCCGGAAGCCCTGTGCCCGAGCTGGGTAGGAGCCAGTAGGCATAGACCGATGACAAGAGGGCCGCGGTCAAGACGGCGATCTTGGTGGCAACGGCGCGCCGGCTCGCCCAAACCAGGCCGCCTCCGATCCCGATGAGGCCGGCGACTGCAGGCGACAGAGCCGCCAGATAGTACGAGTTGATGGAGGGACTGGTACTGAAGAAGGCGCCAAAGACAAGGAGCCATGTTCCCCACATAACGATGCCAGCGCGGACCAGGTCGGTCCGAGGCCGACGTCGGCGGTCCAACAATCCCGTTACCACGACCACCAACGACGCCGGTATGAGCCATCCGGTGTCCAACCCGTATGAGCCGGTCAGCAGCCTGTTCCACGCCGGGTGGGGAGAAGGTGATTCGAGGACAGGAATGTGAAGAGTCCGCCCCAGCTCTGCATTGGGAGATGGCTGTCCCACACGACCGAAGCCGTTGTAGTCGAATACCTGCTCGAAAACGGAGTTGTGCTGGCTCCCATCGACGTAGGGGCGCTGCGCTGAAGGAGTCAGCGTGACGAAGACCATCCAGCTCAAAGAGACGGCTGCCGCCACGACGACCATTGCAGCCAGTCGTACGATCCGGGTCCGCATGGCCGTCGAAGAAGCCAAGAGGTACGTGATGGCCAGGGCTGGAATCACCAGCCATGCCTCGATCATCTTGGCCTGGAAGGCCAGGCCCACCCAGACGCCGGTCAACAGGAGGGTGTACCGCCGCTCCGTTGTCAAGGCGGTGACCGTCGCGTCGGCGGCCAGAACCAGCAGCAGGATCAGCAAGGTATCCGAAATGTTGCCCCGGTTGAGGGTGACGGTGGCCGGCGACAGGGTGAGAACCGCCGCCGCACCGATCCCGGCAACCGGGCCCGCTAGGCGTCGGACCGCCCGATACAGGACCAGCACCGTGAGGGCGCCTTCGATGACCTGCGGCAGTGCCACGGCCCAGGTATGAACGCCAAAGAGCCGGACCGAAAACGCCTGGAGCCACAAGGCACCGGGGAGCTTGTCGACGGAGATGGTTCCCGCTGGGTCGAAGGCAGCGAAGACGAAGTCGTGCCAGCTCATCGACATACTCCGAGCGGCAGCCGCGTAGAAGATCTCGATACTCGAGCCCATTCGCCACCCATAGAGGAGGCCGGCCAACGCGGCCAGACAGAGAACCACCGGTCGAGCCCATCGCGGTTGCCCGGCTGGTGAGCGCCATATCGACAAGTGTCGTTGCCAACCCCAGCCGACGACGTCCACCTCGCCTTCCGATGTCGTCACCAACTCATCTTGTCAGCATCAATCCCACCGCGATGTTTGTCAGGCGGGAACACCTTTTGTGCCGAGAGGTCGAGCGTTCCGACCCACGAAGGTAGAGCAAACCGGTCGAGAACTCTCCCCCAGCGGACGGTGAAGACAGGCGATCTGTGTCAGTTTTAGACGTCCGCCGCAGCCCGGCCATCACTCTCTGACTTGCATTGCCGCCCTGCCTCCAACTGTCGCACTGAAGGTGGACCCGAGGGCGCGTTGCGCGAGAGAAAGGTCCAATAGCTGGCCGCCGACCGACCGGAGGATCTCCGACGAGGACCTAAGGCCCTACCAGGAGGCCCGTGCGTGGTCCAATCATTGGCAGATACCGGTTCAGGGAGGATCGAGATGACGAATCAAGCCGAGCAGACCCAGCAGCGACCGGTGGTGGTCGGGATCGACGGCTCCGAGCGTTCCACCGCGGCCCTGGAATGGGCTGCGTCCTATGCCCAGGCCACCGGGACCACGGTCCGCGCAGTGGCGGTGTGGCGGGACCTCTCCACCATCGAGTTCGACGTGGGAGGGGGGGCCTGGGACCGTGCCGGGGCGTGCAGAAGGACAGCAGAGAACCAGGTGGCATCGGTGGCCGCCCGCCACCCAGACCTGGAGATCGATCTGGACGTCGTCAACGGCGAGGCACGGCAGGTTCTCGTCGATGCCTGCGAGAGCGCAGCGCTCCTGGTGGTCGGGACGAGGGGTCATGGCGGTTTCGCAGGCTTGATCCTCGGGTCAACCAGCGCTCATTGCGTGCATGCGGCCCACTGCCCCGTCGTGGTGTGCCGATGAGGTGGCGGTGGAATCGGGGTCCCGAGAGCGGTCCAGCGCTCGGTCGAACTCGTTGCACCTGTCGAGACGCCCGGACATCCGATCCGTGGCTGCTCGGGGGCTGAGCCGATAGAGTGCGCGCCACGACAGCTCTCAGGGGGTCCGCTCCACAATGATTGTGCTGATCATCGTCGTCATCATCGTGGTGCTGTTGGTCCTCGGTCTGTGGGTCGCCTTCAACGGCCTTGTCAAGAAGCGCAACCGCACCCAAGAGGCGTGGTCCGAGATCGACGTCGAGCTCAAGCGCCGCCAGGACCTCATCCCCAACCTGGTGTCGACCGTGCAGGGCTATGCCACCCACGAGCAGGGGACTTTCGAGGCGGTCACTCAGGCTCGGGCCAACGCCGTCACCGCGGGAGCGACGGGCGACCCGGGCCAAATCGCCCCTGCCGAGAACGCTCTGTCCGGGGCGCTTCGCTCACTGTTCGCGGTCGCCGAGAACTACCCACAGCTACGGGCGGTCGAGAGCTTCCTCCAACTGCAAGAGACGTTGACTGCCACTGAGGACAAGATCGAATACGCCCGTCGCTACTACAACACGAGCGCCCGTGACTACAACATCGGGCTACAGACGTTTCCGCGCAACCTCATCGCGGGCCCCTTCGGATTCAAAGCGGTGGCCTTCTTCGTTACCGACGAGGAAGATCGTGCCGTTCCTCAGGTCAATTTCTCGGGTCCTGGTCCAGGCACGGCCGGTCCGGCACCCTCAGGACCGCCGCTTGCTGGCGGCTCCGGGGGGCTTCCGCCCGCCGCCGCCCCCGAGGGACCGCCGCCAGCCAGCTGAGATGAATTTGAGCGGGCGCCCGGCCGGTCAGACCGACTGGCCCGAGGCGATCTTCTCGAGCGCGGCGATCCGCTCCTCGATGGGAGGGTGTGTGTCGTAGAGGCGGTGGTACCAGCCCTCGTGGTGCTGCAACGGATCGTCGATGCACATCGCCGCCGTGGCGTGGTTCATCTTCTTGAACGGCTTGTCGTTCTGCTGCAGCTTCTTGAGGGCGCTCAACAACCCTGCTGGGTTGCGAGTGAGTTCGACACCGCTCACGTCGGCCAGTGACTCACGCCGTCGTGAGAGCGCCAGGCGAATGAGTGGGCCGAAGATGAAACCGACGACGGCGAGAAGGGCTCCGGCAGCGAAGATCACGATCATGAGCTGGTTGTTCCGGCCGCCCCGTCCGGGACCGGCGAAGAATGCGCTTCGCCATAGGATGCTGGCCAGAAGGGCAGCCATACCGATCATGGTGCCCACGACGAGCAGGAGGCGGATGTCGTGGTTCTTGATGTGGCTCATTTCATGTCCGGTGACACCCTCGAGTTCCTCGCGGTTCATGATGGTGAGCAACCCGGTGGTGAAGGTGATGGCCGCCTTGTCCGGGCTCACCCCGGTGGCAAATGCGTTGGGGGAGGGATCGTTGATCACGTAGACGGAGGGCGCGGGGATCCCCTCGCCGATGGCCAAGGCCTCCACCAAATTGTGCAGTTGCGGATACTGGGCCAGGTCAGCGGGTACGGCACCCGAGACACGGAGCACCAGTGCAGCCCCGGAGTTCAAGGAATAGAGGATCCCACAGAGGGCCAGGAGTCCGGCGATGACCATACCGATGATGACCGGGGTCCAGCCGTAGTTGGTCGGTGGGGCGGGAGCGAAGCCGTTGTTGGTCGAGTGGCGGTAGAGAGCCTTGAAGAGAAACCCGCAGGCGGCTCCGATGGCCAGCCAGACCACGAAGAACAGAGAGATGAAGATCACGCTGCGTCGCTTGTTGCTCGCGATCTCGCTGTACACGTGCCGAATCCTATGGCATGGGAACTAGTCGGCCACCGCCGAGTGCGCACTCACCTCGGCTGGGCTCGGGGGCTCCAACCCGAACGGTCACTCGACATCGCAGACGGACTCAACTCCACCGTCGTTCCTTGCGATCCTCGATCATCTGGGCGGCATCCTCAAGCCGGCCAATGACGGCCGGTTTCCCCGTTGTTTCCGCGAACCTGCATGCCGCCTCGGCTTTCGGCCCCATGGACCGGGCTGGCAGCGCCAGCGTCCGAAGATGGTCCGGATTCATCCTGGCGACCGTTTGCGCGCTGTCGGTACCGAATTCGGATTCGACGCCAGGTACATCGGTGAGGAGCAAGAGCACGTCAGCATCGAGTTCGCGGGCCAACAGTTCGGCCGTCAGGTCCTTGTCGATGACCGCTTCGATCCCGCGCTATCGACCGTCTGCACCTCGGCAGACCGGTATCCCTCCACCGCCTGCGAAGATGATGACCGCGCTGTCCCCAAGCAGCATGCGGATGATGGACATCTCGAAGACGGCCCAACGGTGGCCGAGAAGCGGCGGAAGTCGGCTTTAGGCGATCTCATTGCGGGTGTTAAAGGTGAGACGGCCGTCTGTATGCATCGGGCAGTAATCGTGGTCCTCATCATCGTTCCGCCATCTGTGACCTTCTGACCAGGTGCGGGCGGTGCGCTCGGGCCAAGTTGAGTCAGGCAACACGAGCGAGGCGTCGCACATCTCTTTGTCACAGTGCATGAGCTGTCTAGAAATCGTTATGGCCACTGACTTGGACCCTAGCTGTTTCTGCAAGTCACACTCTCACTGCCCCAAACGAGAGCGAGGCGGAACGGTGCCAGTCGGCCTGGGATCGCTGGGATGCTCACGTACGTAGGTCGTAGTCTCGCCGTACCGCGCCGTGGTGGGGCCAATCGTCATTTACCCTAGAGTTCCTCCACGCGCTACGACCGGACGTGACCGTCACCGTGGTCTCCCTGAGCTAAAGCTGAAGTGTTGGTGCATCGCCTCCAGCAAGACCGTCTTGGAGAGCGGCTCTGAAGGTCCGTCGAGCATCATGATGGGATTGCCGGACCGATGACCCTTCAACCTGTGAATCCTGAATCTGCCGCGCACCGTGGAAGGCCGACTGCGGCTCGCCACCATCGCCTGCTTATGACCATCGTTCTCTGGCCTGGCGCGTGGTCACCCGATCTTCGCTCCTGTTTGGGTGCTCGGTTACTGGTCCTCACGCACCACGAGAACAGGACACGCGGCATTGGAGACGCAGTGTTCACTGACCGATCCGAGCAGCATCCCCGCGAATTCGCCGTGTCCTCGACTTCCAACCACGAGGAGATCGGACCCGCGAGAGGCGTCCACCAACGCCGGGGCCGGATGACCCTCGACGATCCGTGATTCGATTTTCACACCGGGGTGCCTGCTGCAAATCGGGGCAAGCACGTCAGCCATGATGGGTTCCGCCTCGTCTGCCGGACAGTAGGGCGGCGCGAGGGGTATGCCCCATGCCAGCGCGACGGGCCAGTGCCAAGCCGCGACCACCAGCACCGATGCACTGGTCAGCTCTGCTTGGTTGAGCGCCCAGTCGAGTGCGCGCATCGACGAGTCGGAGCCGTCAACTCCCACGACAATCCGATGAGGTAAAGGCAATTCTGTGTCGATCACAATGTGTCTCCTTGTTGGACGCTTCCAAAATCGAACTCCGGTGGCGCGAGGTGATTGGCACTCTCCGTGCACAGGTGTCACCGGCATCGTGACCCTTTGCGGTGGCGATCGATCTTCGGCGGCTTCCTTGAGACGCTCGACCGCCGCCATCCCCCGGCCTTGTTCTACGAAGCGAGAGATTGCCTCGACTCTTGGCCCCATCGACGGGTTCAGCCGCGGCTGCAGGGCGACGAGGGAAGAGTACGTACATCACGCCAAACGCCGGAGCGTGTTGTGAGCGAAGTAGGCAAGGGGCGAGTCGAACTCATTCATCCGCAGCATCGTCGTCTCGTCATAGGACCAGGTGTCGCCTGCGGAAGTCACGGCGACTTCGTAGCTCAGCGTGCTCGCGTTCTTAGCCAGGTACTGGTTCTCTCCGATGCTGTACGGAGGTGCACCGTGCTCGGCCCGTAGCGTGAAAGTGTCGGCATCGGCGCTGGCGAAACCGCCAGCGAGCACGGTGATCCCTCTGGGCACGACGAAGGCGCGGACGACTTCGGTGGCCGCGGCGGACCACAACCGGTAGCCGACCTCGGTGTGCAAGGAAGTCTCTTCATCCCCGCGCCACATGGCAGATCGACAGTCGAGACCGAAGAGGCACTGGCTCCCGTTCTCGACCGGCCCGAAGGCCTTCATCGTGCACTTGTTGAGATAGAGGCTGTCAAGCACCTGGTTCTCTTTGTGCGAGAAGGCGGTGTCCAGGCCGCCCTCGCCTTGCCATTCCCGACCAACGAAGCCAAGGGACCCCATTCATTTGGCATTCCGATCTCCTTCTTGGTGGCCGCTGATCATGTAACTCAGCTGGTGTTGCCTTCAGATCCTCAGGCCGCGTGCTGGCTTCGCCGGTCTTGAGTCCGCCCGGAGGTTGATTCCGAACTCCGCATCGGGATCGGCGGGCCTTCATCCGATAGGGCGACCATGGTGCGGCGACCCACCAACTCACCTGCGGTGCGAAGGGCTGGATCGAAATGGACGGGCCCGGCTTGCTGGACAGCCCGGAGGTATTCCGGCAATTCCTCAGTTTCGTTCCCGCCCTGCCCGAGTGCTTTCATTGGTTTTTCCCTCCAGACGCTTGCCAAGCCTGTTGCTGATCCGCCACACCGCCCAGGTACCCCGGTTCCCGCCTCATCACAGTGAGTGAACCATGACAAGCCATCGGTGACCAGGGGCGAAAGTCCCACCGAGGGAGGCCACGCCTGACCCGAGCGAGGATCGGGACTCTCCGGAAGGGTTGAGTGTGCCCTCTGCTCTTGTGATAGCCGGCTCAGGCGCCGCTGGCTACCGCCGGTCCGGGTGCAGGGGTGGCGTTGACGACGGCCAAGTTGTGGGCTGTCCACCGCCGGAGGTTGGCCAGCTCCGCCTCCCCGAGGCGATCACAGATCCAGTCCCAGTGGAGCGAGACGACGTCCCCGGCGGCGAGATCGGTCACAAAGCCGACGCTCTCGATGCTCCGGTGCACCTCTTCCACCTGCGCGTCGCCGAGCACCAACCGGGAGCCGTCGAAAGTGAGCAGCTGGTTCCGGACGAGGGCGAGGTCCCCGTCGAGCGCCTCCACTCGGCCCCAGCGGATCCGGCACCGGTCGAGCACGGTAAGCGGTGGCCCCTCCATGCCCGCTCGGAGCAGGCCGAGCCAGGGGTAGACGGCGAAGACGTGGAAGCTGTGATGGGGCGCACCGCCGAGGGGCACCGCCGCGGCCATCGGCTCGAAGAGGCGGCCGGCCCGATGGTGGAACCGATCGTCGAGTGAGCTCCACAAGGCGCGTGCAGGCACTCGGGACAGGAGTGGATTGCCGACCCAGTAGGCCTCCACGACCCGCCGGTCGAGCGGCTCGGCGATGCCGTTGCAGGCGGCGATGAGCTGTAGGTAGGGCCATGCCCCCTCGAACTTTGCCGCCAGCTGCGACAGCTCGGCGGTCTCACCACCCTCGGCTGCCGCCCCCAACAAGGCTGCGGGGTCGCCGGGCCCGCAGTATCCGAGCGCATTCGGAGGATAGGCGTAGCGGGCGAAGAGTGCCGGTCCAGCTGGCTCGCTGACCGGACGAATCCTGGTGTCCAGACGCCCGACGGCGAGCGAGCCTCTTCCCATCCGCCCGTCGGTTTCTCGGTTCATGCCACGGCCCGACGGGCATCCAACCGGACGAGCACCGCCACCCCGAGCGCCATGAGCACGAGACCGAGCACCACAGGGCCGACGAGTGCCGTCCCGGCCATTGCCGTGAGAAGGCTGGTCACGACGGTGCTGGCCACGAGAACCGACGTCACGTCGACCGCCCTGGCCCGGGCCAGTGCCGTCATCCAGGTTCCGACGTAACCGGCAAGGAGGAGACCGGTCAAGAGGACCCATCCGAGCTGCGAGAGCGAGAGGGCTCTGAGGAGGGCGAGGCCGCCGGTGACCGCCAGGTAGGCGAGCAGGAGCGCCGACCCGACCCCCATCCGGATGAGCGAGACCGTCGCCGGGGCAAGATCGGCCAGCAATCGCTTGCAGATCACCACCTCGATGGCCCAGAGCCATGTGGCCATCAGCACGAGGACGTCCCCCCGGTCGAACGAGAGGTGGCCGACTCCGCCCAGGACGGCCACCTGACCGCCCATCAGCAAGGCGATGGCCGCTACGTTCCAGCCACTCAACCGCTCCCGCAGCAGTGGCACCGCCAGCAGGGCGACCCAGATGACGAGACTGTCATGGAGGAACGCGGCCGGTGTGGCCTGAGTGCGGGCCAGGCCGTCGAAGAAGAGGATGAAGGCGACGCCGCCACCGATTACCCCGACATAGCCGAGAGCCAGCCACCGCCACGGACCCCATTCCGACCCCGGCTGGGTGCTCGGCATCTCACCATTGGTGGGCCGGGTAGTCCAGCGCCGGCCGATGACCGAGCGGCGTGTGCTCCATCGGGAATGAGCGGACAGTGCCACGGCCGCAAGGACGAATGCTGCGACCAGATTCTTGGCCGTCGTGTACACGGCCGGCTGTGCGATGGCGTGGACGCCGTAGCTGTTGACGAAAACCGACACGCCGCTGATGAGCGCAGTGATGGCGGCCACCTTTACGCCGCTTATGGCTCCGTGTCGGGTGGTGTCGGGTCCAATCATGACCATCGACTTTCTGCGCCCGTTCCGGCCGAGTGCTGCGCCCGCTCTCCGTCGCTGCCGGACACGCCTGTCGCCCCTCTCCGGAGTTCGGTAATCACCGCGCTTGCCTGGTCGTCTGTCATCCGCTCGATGGCGTACCCGCTGTGGACCACCAGCCACTCACCGGCTCGGGGTGGCGGTCCGTCGAGGGCGAGCAGGGAGACCCGGTGCGGGTTCCCGTCGATGTCCTCGGCCGTGACCGATTCTGCGTCGCCTTCGACGACTCGGTGGAGAGCACTCACGCACATGGGCATTCCTCCACGACCCGGACCACGCCGCGCACGGCGGCGGGCACTGCTGCCCGTACCGGTGGGCTCAGTCCGATCCCTTGTGAGAAGTCTTGGCCCTCGATGCCGACGACCACCACCCGGGCCGGAGCCTGCCCGACGGCCCGGGCCAGCTGCAGCGTCTCGACGAGGCCGATCCCGTGGCTGCTCGTCGGCTTCGGCTCACGGTCCTCATGGGAGGCTCCGGGATCACCGGTTGCCGGCATCCGAGCCATCGCTCCGCGTCCCTTGGCCGCGGCCGGTGGTACGTCGAGCTCCACGATCCGTATGGTGCCCGGGTTGGCGCCGGAGCGGATGGCGTCGACGACGATGGCGAGGGTAGCGCCGTCCCACCGGCCGAGGAGGTCGAGCGGGTCGACGACGGGACCTACGTCTCGGGCTCGGCTGAGGCCGGCGGCGCGGGCACTCACCACCGGGCCGACCCCGTCGTCGTGACGGCCGCCGCTGCCGATCCCGATGACGACCACGTCGCCCATTGCTCCGGCTCCTGCTTCGTTCATCATCGACCGACCGTCACGTCGAGGAAATGGGCGGCACACGAGATGCAGGGGTCATGGTTTCGGACCGCCTGCTCGCACCGCCAGGTGAGCTCGTCGTCGCCGAGCTCGAGGCTCGACTGGGCCACGCGGCGCAGATCTTCCTCGATGGTGAGTTGATTCTGCGAGGTGGGCGGAACGATCCGGGCCGACCGGATGACTCCCTCGTCGTCGAGCCGGTACCGATGAAAGAGGAGCCCCCGTGGCGCCTCTGTCGCCCCCGTCCCGATTCCGGCTACCGGCGGCACGAACACCGCTGGGGGGCGTGGCGGCTCATAGGAGGTGATCAGCCGCAGGGCTTCCGAGCAGGCGAAGACCAGTTCGACCGACCGCACCACGATGCTGCGGAAGGGGTTGCTGCAGACAGATCCCAAGCCGGCAGCTACGGCTGCTTGCCGCGCCACCGGCGGAAGGGCCTCGGAATTCAATGCGTATCGGGCCAGCGGCCCAGTCAGGTATGCCCCTCGGTCCCGGATCCGGGCAAGGAGCGCGGTGGAGCGGGCGACGTGCTCCTCTTCGACCAGGTCGGCGAAGCCGGCCGGGTCCGTGTCGAGACCGTCGGAGGACACGACCCGGCCCGATTCGATGGGATAGCCGTCGGCCGAACGCAGGGAGACGAACCGGTACGGAGAATCGGAGTCCGGGAAGTCGAATCCGGCGACCCAAGCCACGGTGGCGAGGGCATCGTCGAGGGCGCGCCGAATCGGCTCGGCCAGAGCATCGATGGCCGCCCGATCGGGGGAGCGGTAGAAGCCGCCGACGCGAACGTTGACGGGATGGACGGGCCGGCCGCCGATCGTCTCCATCAAGCGGTTTCCCGCTCGCTTGAGGCGCAGTCCGCGCTCGACCGCCGCCCGATCCCGCTCGGCCAGCTCCACGGCGTCGGCGCAACCGAGAAAGTCCGGCGCGTGGAGCAGGTAGACGTGGAGGGCGTGACTCTGGATCCATTCGCCGCAGTAGAGGAGGCGGCGGAGCGCGGTGATCTCGGCGCTCACCGAGACGCGGCACGCATCCTCCATGGCCGCACACGCACTCATCTGGTAGGCCACGGGGCAGATGCCGCAGATCCGGGCGGTGATGTCGGGCGCCTCCGTGAAGAGGCGCCCTTCGAGTAGCGCCTCGAAGTACCGGGGTGGCTCGAAGATCTCCAGGGACACCTCGCCGACTGCTCCGTCGCGAACCTCGACGTGCAGCGATCCTGCCCCCTCCACCCGAGACAGGCCATCCACCCCGACAGTGCGCCGAGAGCCGTGAGTCACTTCACGCCCTCTGTCGGTGGCCGGGGCGGATCGACCGAACCTGCCTCCGCTTCCTGAATGATCGATTCCTCACGGAAGGCCGGCGCTCCGGCGTTGAAGGTGCGAAAGAGGCGCGAAGCATCGACCGGCTGGAGCCCCTCCGATCGCAGCTTGGCTGTGAGCGACGACGTGTTGGCCGTTTCGGTCGGGCCGAAGCAACCGAAGCACCCACGCTGGTGGGCCGGGCAGAGGGCACCGCACCCGGCGCGGGTGACGGGGCCGAGACAAGGGGTGCCGGCGGCGACCAGCACGCAGACCGTCTGGTTGACCTTGCACTGCTGGCACACGCTGTAGCCCGGGATCACGGGATTGCGGCCGGCGAGGAGGGCGGTGATCACTTCGAGCAGCTGCTGCCGGTCGATCGGGCAGCCGTGCAGCTCGTAGTCGACGGGGACATGGTCCGAGATGGGCGTGGAGCGATCGAGGGAGGAGATGTACTCGGGGTGGGCATAGACGGTGGCGGTGTAGTCGCCGCCCCGGGCGAAGTTGCGGAGGCCCTGGATTCCACCGGCGGTGGCGCACGCCCCGATGGTCACCAGCCGCCGCGAGGCGGCGCGGACCCGGAGGATGCGGTCGGCGTCGGCAGCCGTCGTGATGGATCCCTCGACGAGCGAGAGATCGTAGGGACCCTCGACCGACGCCCGCGACATCTCGGTGAAGTGCGCGATGCGCACCGTGTCGGCCAGCATGAGCAGTTCATCCTCGCAGTCCAGCAGGCTCAGCTGGCAACCGTCACAGGAGGCGAACTTCCAGACGGCCAGTGTCAGGGCGCTCGTCCACATGCCGCGGTGGGCCGGGCCCGGCGACGGTCATCGCTGGCGCTCCCGCAACAGCTCGGCGGCGACACCGCCGTACGGGACGACCGGTCCGTCACGGCAGAGGAGCAGCGGCCCGAGCTGACAGTGCCCACAGAGACCGACGCCACATTGCATGTTTCGCTCCAGCGCCATCCGGATGTGGTGCGGGTCGAGACCCCGGTCGACGAGAGCCTGGGCGGTGAAGCGAATCATGATCTCCGGACCACAGACCAGGGCCAGGGTCCGGGACGGTTCGAAGGCCAAGCCGGGGAGGAGGGAGGTGACCACCCCTACGGTTCCTCTCCATCCGGCGGGCGCCACATCCACGCTGATCTCGACGTGAACACCGGCGGCTCGCCAGGCGTCGATGTCCTCGGCGAAGACGATCTGGTCGGGCGAACGGGCGCCGATGAGCACGAAGAGGCGAGCCTCCCCTCGACGCTGGCGCTCGACAAGGTCGCGAACCGCGCCGCGTAGGGGGGCGAGCCCGATGCCACCGGCAACGACGACCACGTCGGAGAGCTCCTCGGTGAGGCCGTCGTCAGTCTCCCAACCCTTCCCGTAGGGCCCTCGAAGCCCGATGACCCCCCCGACAGGTGCGTTGCAGAGGGCGTGGGTGACCGGTCCCACGTCGCGGATCGAATGCTCGAGAGGTCCGCTCGCCCGCGGGGAGCTGGAGATCGATATGGCCACCTCGCCGATGCCGAAGGCACAGAGCATGTTGAACTGTCCGTGTCGGAAGTCCGAAGGCCGCCCATCCTCCGGCGAGAGGGAGATCGTGACGACGTCGGCCGTCTCGACCCGGCGCCCGACGACCCGCCAGAGCGACGGGGTCAACGGATGCGGGCCGTCGTGTGCGGTCGCCTCAGCCAGATCCGTCATTGCCGTAGAGGTCGAGGAGCTGGGTCCGGGTCGACTGGAGCCGCTCGAGGAGCATGGCCGAGATGCGCTGCAGGAGGGCATAACCGAGCGCCGGCTGTACATCGGCCTTGGTCCGCAGGCAGGCCCCGTCGATGGCCACGGCGCCGACGGGCGTGACCGCCCGGGCATCGAAGCTCCAACGGTAGGGCGGAACAAGCCATGACCACCCCACCACCTGACCAGCCTGCAATGTCTGCACCACGAGGGAGCCCCGGCCGGGAGAGTGGATCTCGATGGAGACCCTTCCCCGGCGGAGGAGGTAGAGGGTACTGGCCTCGTCCCCTTCGGCGAGGAGCAGGTGCCCGGCCTCGAAGGCCACGTTGTGAGCACATCCGGCAACGGTGATCGCCGCTTCGGTCGGGAGGTCCCGGAACAGTGGCTGCTCGGCCAACAGCTCCGCCATGCGTTCAGGCACGGGCGCCTGCTCCGGTCGCGCCGTCGGAAGCCCGAATGGCCGCCGTCTCTTCGGTCAGGTCGATGCCCACCGGACACCAGGCGATGCAGCGACCGCATCCGACGCACCCTGAGGTGTCGAACTGGTCCCACCAGGTCGAGAGCTTGTGGGTCAGCCACTGCCGGTAGGAGGACGCCGTGGTCGGACGCACCGGGCCGCCGTGGATATAGGAGTGCGCCCGGTCGAAGCAGGACGACCAGCTCCGCTGCCGTTCGACGGCCCCGGTCAGGTCACTGACATCGTCCACGTCGCTGCAGAAGCAGGTCGGGCAGACCATCGTGCAGTTCCCGCAGGACAAGCAGCGGTCGGCAACCTCACTCCATCGCGGATGGTCGAGGTTCCGGGCCAGCAACCCGGGCAGGTCATCGGTGTCGAGTGCTCGCGACATGTGCTCCGATGCTGTCGAGATGACCTGGTCACGGCGGGACAGATCGTCCGGAGAGGCCGCACGCGGCCCGATCTCCTCGAGCACCTCGGCCCCCCTGGCCGACCCGGCCCGCACCAGGTACCGGTGGTCGCCGTCGGGGCCGGGCAGCTCGGTCAAAGCCAGGTCGTAGCTGGTCGTGGCGCCGGGACCCGTCTGCATCGACGTGCAGAAGCAGGTCGAAGCCGGTGCGCCGCACTCGGCGACCACCACGAAGCTCCCGGCCCGGCGCCTGGCGTACCCGGGGTCAGGCACCGGGCCGTCGGCCAGAGTGCGGTCGAGAACGTGGATGGCGGCCAACTCGCATGGTCGTGCGCCGATGATGGCGACGGGCGTCGGATCGGAAGGCGGTTCCTCGATCGAGATGTGGCCGTCCTCATCGGTCGCCCGCCAAACGGTCTCCTTCGGCGGGAAGTATGTCGCCTTCCACGAGGCCGGCCCGACGGCCCACTCGAACAGGGCATCGCCTCCGTCCTGACGCAGTCGATACGAGCCAGGACCCTGCTCGTCGTGGAAGCCGACCGGGAGGTCGGCGGTGGCGCTGATCTCGCCGTGCCCGATGGCGCCGTCGCGAACCACTGGTCCCAGTGTGCGATAGCCGCGGCTCGACAGAGCTTGGATCAGGTCATCCAAGCCAGGGCGATCGATAACGGCGGCGCCAACCTCCACCATCCCATTCTGTGGTCCCTGCCGGCCGGTTGCCAGGGCCCAGTTGCGGGGCCCACTTGCATCGTGGGCATCGTCAAGGGGAGCCCGGCCTCGGTCGCCGGTCAAGGTGGGGGTGACGCCGGGGGGTGGCTCCGGACGAGGAGTACGGGCCCGATGGCGCCGTCGACGATTTGCCGGAGCACTGGGGCCCGGTCCGGAGCCGTGCACCCTCGCCAGAAGAGCACGGTGAGGTCCGCAGTGCGCGACGTGGCCAGGATCTCGGTTGCTGGGTCACCGCTGCTGACGGTCAAGGAGGCCGTTCCCATCTGGTGGCGCCGTTTGACCTCGTCCCACCATGCCTGGGCGTGGTGGCCAGGGCCTTCCCACATGACCGGCCGAGTCGACTCCGTCAGAAGGTGGATCTGCTGCACCTCGAAACCGGCACGCTCGAGTCCCGCCACCCACTTCCGCAGGACCCGGCGCTCGGTGACGGATCGGTCGATGGGAATCACCGCCACACCCGATCCGACGGTGGCTGCCGGAACGGCCGTGGTCCTCGATCCGCCGGGCGGTAGGACGAGGACGGGGTCCTCGTCGGCTTCGGCCACGGCGAGGACCCCGTGGTGCAGGGGGGAGTCCGGAAACGGGCGGGATTCGTGGACCGGACGCAATCCAGCGATGGCGGCCACGGAAGAGATCACGTGCGCCCAGCGGTCGACGTCCGTCCCGGGGCCGACCAGGACGTGAAGGCATCCGGTCCGAGAGACGGCTGTCATCCCAGCCGTCCTCCCGGCGGCTCCACTCTCGTTTCTGCGCCGTACAGGGAGACAACCAATGGCTTGTCGCAGCCGACCTCGACGTCGTCGTGGCGGAGCCGACACTGCACCTTTGTCCCGTGCCAGCGGACGCGGAATCGCAACTCCTCCCACTCCTCGGGGAGGACAGGAGCCAGGGAAAAGGCCCGGTCGTCGGGGCCATTGACCGACAGTCCGGCGAAGCCGTGGACGATGGTCTGCCAAATCCCTCCGAGATTGGCCAGATGGAGGCCGCCGGCCGTCGTCTCGGTCAGGTCGTCCAGGTCGATGGACGTGGCCAGGCGCAGGAGCTTCAGCGCCTCCGATGGCCGCCCGGCGCGGGCTAGGAGAGCGGCGTGGACGGTCGGTGAGAGCGAGCTGCCGTGCGACGTCCGGGGCAGGTAATGGTCGAGGTTGGGGACGAGCGAGCCCCGGGCCACGCCGTCGGGGATCAGGTGGTGGGCCATGAGGACGTCCGCCTGCTTGACGATCTGCGTGTGCGCAAGTCGGTCCGCCCCGAGGGCGAGGTCGGCGGCGAAGGGGGGCGTGCCGACCTCGAGGGCCATCAGGTCGTCGAGTCGGTCGTACCCGGCGAACTGCTGGTAGAGGCCGCTCACCGGGTCGTAGTTGTCGACCAGCGAGGTGGCCAGCTCCCGCCAGGCCGCCGACTCCTCCGGAGCCACGTCGTCTTCTGGGAATCGGTCCGCCAGCTCGGCGGCCTTCTCGAGGTTCCACCTGGCCATGAGGTTCGTGAAAGCGTTGTCGTCCACGTTTTCGTGGTACTCGTCGGGACCGGTCACCGCGTCGATGTGGCCCCGACCTCGCCCATCGGGCCGGATCCGGCTTGCCCAGTATCGGGCCGTCTCGACGAGGAGGGAACGGCCGCGTCCCATGAGGAACGACCAGTCACCCTCCCACGAAGAAAGGCGCCACGCGGCCCAGGCGATGTCGGCCGTCACATGCTCCTCCAGCTCACCGGTGTCGATCTGCACCTGTTCCCCGTGCTGGTCGATACCGGTGTGGGGGGTCACCTCGCGCCCGCTGGCGGCAGACTCCCAGGGGAAACGGGCGCCGAGGCGGCCAGATGCTTCGGCCCGCTTCCGGGCAGGCTCGAGACGCCGGATCCGGTATTCGAGGACCGACCTCGCCGCTCGCCCGTCGACCGCGGCGACCACCGGGAGGACGAAGGCCTCCGTGTCCCAGAAGACATGTCCGGCGTATGCCGTTCCCGTCAGGCCTCGGGCGCCGACAGCCGATTCGCCCTGCCGCCTGGTGGAGGAGAGCAGATGGTAAAGGGCAAAGCGTACGGACAAAGTCGCCTCGGAATCACCGACGATCTCGACGTCGCAGCTTGTCCAGCGACGCGACCAGACCCGTCGCTGCTCGGCGAGCAGAGCCTCGCTCCCCAGCCGCGCCGCACGATCGAAGGATCTCCGCGCCCGCGCCGTGTCAGGCCGGTACCGGGGTGACGACACTTGGGCGACGATCCGCTCGATGACCAGTTGCCCTTTGGCCCCGTCGACTGATCGGGCGGTCGTGGAGGTGGCGACGGCAACCCCGCCTCCACCGTTCGCGGTGTAGATGACCGTGATCGGCTGGGCTTCAGCCTCCGCGTCAAAGGGCCACAACTCCGCTGACACATCGGCCCGCAGTACGGCCGTGCCCGGACGCCCGGCGCAGGCGAAACGCGCCGACCGTAGTGCACATCCGTTGCAGGTCCGCGCCGCCCTGCTCAGCACTCCGTCCCGGAGGTCGAGAACTCGTTGTCCCGGTGGGAGCGAACCCTGGATCGGCAGAGTGCACCAACCCGGTACGGCCATCAGCCGCTCACCGACTGCTTGGTCGGGTTCGAACACGCCCCCGACTATGACCGGAAGTGCCCCTGATGGTCTCCGTTCCTCGAGTACGCCGCGGGTCCCGAAGGAGCCATCGGCGGTGCACAGCAAGGTCTCGACGACCCGCTCCGTGTCCTCGTCGAGATCTGCGACGACGCACCAAGTGGGATCGAACGGACGGATCCACACGTCATTGGCTGGTTCAAGGAGCGAGGCCTCGTCGGCCCGGCCCAAGGGTTCGACCCGCGACTGCGGAGATCTGTCTGACGCCGTCGCCACGCGGTTCGTTCTGCCGTCCCTAACGAACGAGCGTCACTGGGCAGGCTGCGTGCACGGCGCATTGCTGGATGACGGATCCGAGAAGGAGTCCCTTGAACCCACCGAGTCCTCTTGTTCCGACAACCAGGAGCCGTGCACCTTGACTGGATTCAATCAGAGCGGATGCGGCCGACTGCTCGTGCGTGTGCGCAGTCGTGCTGACTCCCGGGGCCAGTTCGGAGACGCGTGCCGTTGCTGCCTCGATGGTTCGTTCCATGCTCCGCTGGATGCCCGTCGGCGTGGCGAATTCGTAGCCTGGCTTGTACGCAGTATGGATCTCGAGCACGGCACCCACACGGTCGGCCTCGGCGACCGCCCAGTCCAGGGCCTGCTGACCCGTCTCGGATCCGTCCACTCCGACGACGACGCGAAGGTCGGGCGAGTTCGGCGACGGTGTGGACGTCATCAGCGATCTCCTTCCTCTCGCTTCAGTTGTGCGGCCAACTCGAGGAGAGCCGCCGGTTCACCGAGTGGGACGGGCGCTCTTGTGTTGATCGAGTCTTCACTCATCGGAGTTCTTGGAGGCGGACCGGCCAATGGGTGAAGTCGCCCGGCTCGCCGCCTGTCGAAGCTGTTCGAGCTCGAAGATGGCGTTGTGGAGGCTTCGCAACGCCGCGTCGGCTGTCAGCCACCTGATTCCGTCTTGGGGCTCGAGGTGAAAACGCAAAAGCTCTCTGACGACCGCAGAAACCCTTTCGATCAAGTCATCGACTCCGTCAGCGGGTCGAACAGATCGATCGGCAGGCGGTCCTTCTTGCCAGGACCGCCTCATCTCCATCACCTCTTCCTGTATCCCATTGCCCATCATTGTCAGACTCCTTTACCTCTTGCGGCAGCTCCGGCGTCCGGCCGACAATCAATGTGCGTCAGCCAACAGAGCCGCCGATGCTAGGGCCTTCCTCGTGTGCTCCCGTCGTCGTCTGCGCTCGGAGCGCGCTGCCTACGTTGCTGGTTGGGGGAACACGACTCGGGTCGGATGGCGTCGAGAAGAGCGCGCCGCTTCTGGCTCAGCACGCCCTCGACGGCGACCACCCATTCATCTGGCCTCCAATGGACAGTTTCCGCACGTGCGGCGAGCTCCAACTCGAGTGGGACGATCACCGACCGCTGCAATCCTCCAAGGGACCCACAGCTGTGCGCCAAGTCCAGCAGCTCGGCAGCCAAGGAGGACCGAGCCGCCTGCCAGACGTGTCGCGTGCCTCCACACTCGGTGTGGCGGTGCTGTCCGTCGTCCGCATCGTTCCGTAGCGCTTGCTCATCGCCCTGGCCGAGCAGGTTCGTCCACTCCCAGGGCCACGGGCTTCCGTAGGCCATGCGGTACTCGGCGCGGGGATGGCGGGACTGGCAGAGCAGAAGTGCCACCGTCCCTTCTGCTGACCGAATCACGGCGCCGACCGAACGACGAGTGGTGGGCGGTCACGACGTCACGACCGGCCGGCCTTGTCAGGAGCCCGATCTGGCGCCGGGCTGACCAAGATGGGGTTCGATGCAGGTCTCGGACACATCACCATCACCTCATGCCCAACGTACGAAACCCGGGTGGCCCTGGGCAGGGCCAAAGGTCCCGACCTCCCTGGAGGAGACCACGAGCGATGTCGGACCGAGGTCGCCCGACTGCGAACGCCTCTGCTCTTGTGACCTCCGGCCCTGTCTGCTCCGCGGGGAGGAACAGGAAAATGGCTGTATGCCACATGCCAGCGTGATCGACCGAACAGTGACGAAGACGAACCAATGGCTGACCCGGCTTTGCCGTGAGTCGAACATCAAGGATGCCGACCATGCCTACGTCGTGCTCCGAGCCGTCCTCCATGCCCTCCGGGACCGCATTGGTCCGGAGGTGTCCGTCCATCTGGCCGCACAACTGCCCTTGCTGCTCCGAGGCACCTTCTATGAGGGCTGGGAGCCGTGGATCACGCCGTATCGGCTGACCCTGGACGACTTCGTCACCCGTGTGGAACAGGACGCGGCGCTCGGCAGTTCAGCCGAGGCGATCAGCGCCGTCCGGGCCGTGATGCAGCTCCTCCACGAGGAGTTGGCTCCGGGCACCATGGACCACGTCATCGCCGTCCTTCCTTCCGAGTTCGCTGTCGTCCTCTAGTCCGGACCAGACGTCGAGGAGGACTTTTCAATGGCATCGAGACTCGACAGCAAAGTCGATCCCATCACTCGAGAGCTCATACCGCTGGGCGGTAACGAACAGGACTACGACCATCTGCTGTCGCTTGTCGGTGATTGCCGGTTGGTCCTCTTGGGTGAGGCCTCCCACGGCTCCCACGAATTCTACGAGGAGAGGGCCCGGATCACCCGGCGATTGATCCAGGAGAAGGGCTTCACAGCCGTTGCTGTCGAGGCTGACTGGCCCGACGCCTACCGGGTCAACCGCTACGTGCTCGGCGACTCCGACGACCTCGACGCCGTCACTGCCTTGAACGGGTTCCAGCGGTTCCCGGGTTGGATGTGGCGCAATCTCGACATCGTGCACTTCGTGACCTGGCTCCGGTCCTTCAATGACCATGCTCCGACCGGAGGGAAGGCCCGCTTCTACGGACTGGACCTCTACAGCCTCCGGACGTCGATGGAATCGGTGATCAGCTATCTCGAGTCGGTGGATCCTGAGGCCGCTGCCCTGGCTCGGGTCCGCTACAGCTGCTTCGACCAGGTCCGGGGAGAAGGGCCCGAGTACGGCCAAGCCGTGGCCCTGGACGTCATCGTCCCCTGCGAGCACGAGGTCGTCGCCCAGCTCGTCGACCTGCGGAACCGGGAGGCGGCGCTGCTGTCGCGGGACGGCACCCGGGCCGAGGACGCGTTCTTCTATGCCGAACAGAACGCTCGGCTGGTGCACAACGCCGAGCAGTACTACCGGAGCATGTACCGCGGCCGGGTGTCGTCGTGGAACCTCCGCGACCGTCACATGACGGCCACCTTGTCCGCGCTGATCCCTCATCTCGACCGTCTGGGCCCCCCGGCCAAGGTGGTCGTGTGGGAGCACAATTCGCATGTCGGAGATGCCCGGGCCACCGAGCTCGGCGCCGCCGGCGAGTTGAACGTGGGGCAGCTGGTCCGCAGCACCTGGCCCGGCGAATGCTTCATCGTCGGCTTTACCACCGACCATGGCGAGGTCACCGCGGCGTCCGAGTGGGGTGGCCCGACGGAGCGCAAGAGCGTACGGCCCGCCCTGGCCGGTAGCTACGAGCGGCTGTTCCACGAAACGGGCGTCGACCGGTTCTGCCTACCGCTCGGCCCCGGCAAGGCAGAGACGCTCCGGCTGCCGCGGCTCGAACGGGCCATCGGGGTCATCTACCGGCCGGATACGGAGCGCCAGAGCCACTGGTTCCGTGCATGTATGCCCGAGCAATTCGACGCCGTGATCCACATCGACCGCACATCGGCCGTCGTGCCGTTGGAGCGGACGGTGGTCTGGGACCGTGGTGAGCCGCCGGAGACCTATCCGACCGGGCTTTAGCGGAGCCAACTGGGACGGGGTTCGGACTGACCCGAGGCGACGCGGATCTACGAGGCCAGATCGATGGCTTCCGATCAACGAGAGCCGGGAGGAGGCGGGCGACCCGCAGATCGAGTTGCCGGCGAAATTGGAAGGTGCTCGTTGAACCAGCGTTCGGCCAAGTCGGCCACCTCCTGCAGGGTTCCCGGTTCCGTGAAGAGATGGGTGGCCCCTGGCACCACCACCAGTCGGTTCTCGCAGGTCAGGATCGATTGGGCCAGGCAATTCAATTCGAGCACCTGCTCGTCGCGACCGCCGACGATCAGCAAGGTCGGCGCGGTCACGGCGGCCAGGTTGGCGCCGGCGAGGTCCGGTCGACCTCCTCGGGACACGACGGCAGCGATGGGAGTCCTCCCACACGCCGCGGCCCACAGAGCTGCTGCTGATCCGGTACTGGCTCCGAAATATCCAACGGGGAGGGAGCCCACTTCCGGTCGGCTGACGACCCATTCGGTCGCTCCCCGCAATCGGGCGCCGAGCAGGGGGACGTCGAAGACCTTGTCCCGCCGTTGCTCCTCCTCGGGAGTGAGCAGGTCGAAGAGGAGCGTGGCCAGTCCGGCATGATTGAGCACCTCGGCCACATAGCGGTTCCGGGGGCTGTGCCGACCCGAACCGCTGCCGTGGGCGAAGAGCACCAGTCCCCGGGCTCCCTCTGGGACGGCCAGCCACCCGTTCAGACGCACGGTCCCGGGCTCGACCTCGACGTCCTTGCCGACGACGACCGGGTCGGCGGGATCGTCGTCGTCGCCGGGCGGATCGGCAGGGCTTTGCGGTGGTGAACCAGCCCCAGCGGGCGGGGCGTATGCATAAACCGGGGATCGAAGGCGAGCCACCTTGCCCAAGAGCGCGACGACATCCTCGTCGGAGGTCTGGTCGAACCGCAGGTACCACTGGCCGACGGCGAAGAATGGCTCCGGCACCTCGAGGGCGATCACCTCGTCGGCCACGCGGCGCAGTTGCATGACCGCCTGCCGAGAAGCGACGGGGACGGCCATCACGACCTGGGCCGCGCCGTGGGCTCGCGCCACCAGGCAGGCAGCCCGGGCGGTCGAGCCCGTGGCCATGCCGTCGTCGACGACGACGGCGGTCCGACCCGGCAGGGCGATCCGGGCATCCCCCGATCGATACCGGCGGCTCCGACGTTCGAGCTCGGCCCGCTCTCGGGCCTCGGTTGCTCGGACCTCCTCCGCAGAGATGCCGCAGGCAGCGACGACATTGTCGTCGAGGACGCGAACCGAATCCTCGCCGATGGCTCCCATGGCCAGCTCCGGCTGGAAGGGGACGCCGAGCTTGCGCACCACGATGACATCGAGCGGCGCGTCGATGGCCAGGGCGACCTGGTAGCCGACGGGCACGCCTCCACGCGGGAGAGCGAGCACCACGGGATCGATGAGGGGCACCTCCTCGGCCAGCCGTTCGCCGAGCAGCCGACCGGCTTCGTTACGGTCGATGAAGGGCATGCCCACTCTCGCTTCCGCTCACCTTGGCATCGTCGCGGTTGTGGGGAGCGGGCGGACAGGGCCGATGGTCACACCCGGCTCCGCCAGGGTGGCGGTGATGGCGAGGCACCCTGCCTTCGGTCCGCCCGAGGTCGCCGCTTCGCTCGGCATCGGTGACTTTGGACCCTGTCGCCCACGGACCGTCGAGCGCATGCTGCTAGGGCCCGCTCCTCGCGGGTCCACTGCGTCGCCCCAGCCAGAAGGGATTGCCATCGTGACCATTCGAGTGGGCATCAACGGATTCGGGCGAATGGGCCGGGCGCTGCTGCGCGTCGGTGCCGGACGGCAAACCCCCATCGAGGTGGTGGCCGTGAACGACCTGGGGACGCCCGAACAGCTGGCCCGCCTCCTCGCTCGCGACTCGATCTACGGGCGCTTCCCCGAGCCGGTGGTGGTCGAGGGCTCGGATCTGGTGGTCGGGAGCAGGCGCATCCGCCTGCTGGCCGAACCGGAGGTCAAATCCCTTCCCTGGGCCGACCTCGACGTCGACGTGGTGGTGGAGGCAACCGGCCGGTTCACCGCCCGTGACCAGGCCGCCGGCCACCTGGACGCCGGTGCGCCTCGCGTCGTGGTGTCGGCTCCCTGCAAAGGGGCCGACGGGACCTTCGTCATGGGGGTCAACGACGGGGAGTTCGACCCCAGCCGCCACGTCGTCGTGTCCAACGCCTCGTGTACGACCAACTGCCTGGCCGTCTTGGCCAAGGTGCTGGTCGACGCCTTCGGGATCGAGGACGGTCTCATGACCACGGTGCACGCCTACACGGGCGACCAGCGTCTGGTCGACTCGCTGCACAAGGACCCACGTCGAGCACGGGCCGCGGCTGTCAACATCGTCCCCACCACCACCGGTGCCGCCCGAGCCACCGGCCAGGTCGTGGCGGAACTTGCCGGACACTTGGACGGCCTCGCTCTCAGGGTCCCCATCCCCGACGCCTCGGTGACCGACCTTGTGGCCCTCTTGCCCGCCGCCCGCACCATCGAGGAGATCGATCACGCCTACTGGGCCGCGGCCTCGGCGGGTCCATTGGTCGGACGCCTCGAGTACTCGGAGGACGACCTCGTCTCCAGCGACATCGTGGGATCGGACGCCTCCTGCGTCTACGACGCCGGGCTGACCATGGTCCAGGGTCGCCTGGTCAAGGTCATGGGCTGGTACGACAACGAGTGGGGCTATGCCACCCGTCTGGCCGAGCTCACCGCCGTGGTTGGCGCGGCCGGACGTCCGTGACCCTTCCTCCCGAGGCCCGAAACGGCCGGCGCCGGACGTTCGAGGTCCGCCTGCACGGCCGGGGCGGCCAGGGGACGGTCACGGCCGCCGAGCTGTTGGCCGTGTCCGCCTTCGACGACGGGTTGTTCGCCCAGGCCTTCCCGAGCTTCGGCTCCGAGAGGATGGGGGCGCCCGTCGAGGCCTACTGCCGGCTGGCCACCTCGACCATCCGCACCCGCGAACCGGTTCTCGAGCCTGACGCACTGGTTGTCCTGGACCCCACGCTCGTGCATTCCGTGGACCTCTTCACCGGGCTGCGGGACGAGGGGTACGTGATGTTGAACACGACCGAGACCTTCGATGAGCTCGGGCTGGCCGACCTGGTGGCTCGGCTCGGAGAAGATCGGCTGCTCACCGTGCCCGCCACCGAGCTGGCTCGGCGGTATCTCGGCCGCCCTACCCCCAACGCCGCGCTCCTCGGGGGCTTTTCCGCCTTGGTCGGCGTCGTCTCCATCGAGGCCGTCACGGCCGCCATCCGGCAGCGGTTCCCGGGCCCGGTCGGCGAGGCCAACGCCGCCGCTGCCCGAGCAGGATTCGACCACGTCGCCGAAGAGAAGGGCATGGCTCGTGCTGGAGCAGATTGAGGGATCGCGGGCTGTGGCCCGGGCCGTCGCTCTCTGCCGTCCCGAGGTCGTCTCCACTTATCCCATCTCGCCCCAGACCCACATCATCGAGACGTTGGGGACGATGGTGAAGTCCGGCGAGCTCTCCCCGTGTGAGTACATCAACGCCGACTCGGAGTTCTCGGCTCTGTCCATCGCCATCGGGGCGTCGGCCACCGGGTCCCGTGCCTACACGGCCACCTCGAGCCAGGGCCTCCTCTTCATGGCCGAGGCTGTCTACAACGCCGCCGGGCTGGGCTTGCCTATCGTCATGACCCTGGCCAACCGGGCCGTGGGTGCGCCCATCAACATCTGGAACGACCACTCCGACGCCATGGCCGTTCGCGACGCCGGGTGGATCCAGCTGTTCGCCGGGTCGAACCAAGAGGCGGTCGACCTCCACGTGCTGGCCTTCGCCCTGGCCGAGGAGCTCTCGATTCCGGCCATGGTCTGTATGGACGGGTTCGTCCTCACCCACGCGGTGGAAGGCATCGACGTCCCCACCCAGGCCCAGGTCGACCAGCTGGTGCCCCCCTTCGAGCCCCGGCAGGTGCTCGACTGGCGCGAGCCCGTCTCCATCGGGGCCATGGTCGGGCCCGAGGCCTTCACCGAAGTGCGCTTCCTCGCCCACTCCCAGCTGCGGAGGGCACTCGACCTCGCCCCCAGGCTGGCCGACGCCAACGCCGCCGTCCTCGGCCGGGAGCCTGTCGGCCTGCTGGACAGCTACCGGCTGGAGGGGGCCGAGACGGTGGTGGTGGCCATGGGCTCGGTCGTCGGGACCATCAAGGACGTCGTCGACGACCTACGCGACGAGGATGTGGCCGTCGGGGTCCTCGGCATCCGCTGCTTCCGCCCCTTCCCGGCCGACGAGGTTCGCCGGGCCCTCGAACGTGCCGTCCGAGTCGTGGTCGTCGAGCGGGCCTTCTCCAGCGGGTTCGGCGGCGTGCTCTCGGCCGACCTGCTGCTGGCCCAACAGGGAGCGCCGGCCGAGGTGCACACCGTGGTCGCCGGCCTCGGCGGTCGGCCGGTCCGGGCCGCCTCGTTGCGGTCTCTCATCGAGCAGGCGGGCGCGGGGCGGCTCGGGGACTTCGTCTTCTGCGACCTGAAGCGGGACGTCGTCCAGGCCGAGCTCGACCGCATGGCGGCGCAGCGCCGGTCCGGACCGATGGCCGAGAACCTGTTGCGCGAGGGCGGTCTCGTCGCCCCCCACGGCCGATGACCGACGCCCCCCGCACCCCGGTTCGCTTCTATCAGGTGGGAAGTCGGGCCGTGGGCAATCGCCTCCTCGAGGACGACGAGAAGAACGCCCAGGCCGACGCCCATCGGGCTAATTCGTTGACGTCCGGTCACCGGGCCTGTGAAGGCTGCGGCGAAGCCCTCGGGGCTCGCTACGTGCTCGACGCGGCCATGCGGGCAACCGACGGCAAGCTCATCGCCGTCAACGCCACGGGCTGCCTCGAGGTCTTCTCCACGCCCTACCCGGAGACGTCCTGGCGACTGCCGTGGCTCCATTCGCTGTTCGCCAACGCGCCGGCCGTGGCTGCCGGTGTGGCCGCCTCACTCGAGGCCAAGGGTGAGACGGAAGTCCGGGTGATCGGCCAGGCCGGCGACGGGGGCGCCGTCGACATCGGGATGGGGTGCCTCTCGGGCCTCTTCGAGCGAAACGACGACGTGCTCTTCGTCTGTTACGACAACGAGGGTTACATGAACACGGGGGTGCAGCGGTCCGGAGCCACCCCACCGTCGGCCCGGACGGCGACCACCGAGGCCATCGGTCCGGCCCCGGGCAACGCCTTCGGCCAGGGCAAGGACATGGCCCGCGTGGCCATGGCCCACGAGATCCCCTACGTGGCCACGGCCACCGTCGGCGACTTGTTCGACCTCGAGTCGAAGGTCGCCCGGGCCATGACGTTCCACGGTGCCCGTTACCTGCACGTGCTGGTGACCTGTCCGCTCGGCTGGGCGTCAGCCCCGCGTGACACGATCCGCATCGCCCGGCTGGCCCAGCAGTGCGGGCTGTTTCCGGTCATCGAGGCCGAGGGGGGCCAGGTCGTGGGCGTCTCCACCATCCGACGGCCGGTGCCGGTCGAGGAGTACCTGCGCCTGCAGGGTCGGTTCGCCCATCTCTTCGCCCCCGATGGCACGGTGGCCGCTCCCGAGATCGTCGCACACATCCAAGCCATCGCCGACCGCAACATCGAGCGCTACGGGCTCCTCGAGCTGCCGGCCGAGACGGGAGCACGGCCATGAAGGGGAAACCGTTCGCCATCACCTTGGACGTCGGGTCCAGTCTGGCCAACAAGACCGGCTCGTGGCGCTCGGAGCGGCCCGTCTACGTCGACCGACTGGCACCGTGCAACCACGCCTGCCCGGCCGGGGAGGACATCCAGGGCTGGTTGTACCGGGCCGAGGAAGGGGACGACGAGGGGGCATGGCGGATCCTCATGGACACCAACCCGTTCCCGGCGGTCATGGGTCGGGCCTGCTTCCGACCCTGCGAGACGGCCTGCAACCGAGCCAGCCTCGACGAGGCGGTGGGGATCAACGCCGTCGAGCGCTTCCTCGGCGACCGGGCCATCGAGTCCGGATGGACCGTGGCACCAGGCGAGGCCGGATCAGGGTCTCGGGTGCTCGTGGTCGGGGCCGGCCCGGCCGGGTTGTCGGCCGCCTACCACCTCCGCCGGATGGGGCACGAGGTCGAGGTGCACGAAGCGGCGGCAAAGCCCGGCGGCATGATGCGCTACGGCATCCCGGCCTATCGCCTTCCCCGGCAGGTCGTCGACGCCGAGATCGCCCGCATCGTCGCCATGGGCGTCACCCTGGTGACCGACAGCCCGGTCACTGCGGCTGGCGCGGCGATCTCCGAGGGAGGCTTCGACGCGGCCTTCATCGCCGTGGGGGCGCAGCGGGGACGCCGACCGGAGATCCCGGCCGGTGACGCTGCCCGGCTCGTCGAGGCCGTCTCGCTCCTTCATGGGCTCGAGGAGGGTCATCCTCCCGAGCTCGGGCGGCAGGTGGTCGTCTACGGCGGCGGGGACACGGCCATGGACGCCGCTCGCACGGCGACCAGGCTCGGAGCCACCGACGCGGTGGTCGTCTATCGCCGGACCCGAGAGCGGATGCCGGCCCATGACGAGGAGGTGACCGATGCCCTGGCCGAGGGGGTGCGAGTGCGATGGCTGTCGACCGTCTCCCGGGCCGACGGTGGGCGCCTCCTCGTCGAGCGCATGGCCCTCGACGAAGACGGGTTCCCGCAGCCGACCGGCGAGCACGAGGAGCTCGACGCCGACTCACTGGTCCTGGCCCTGGGCCAGGACGCGGACCTCTCGCTGCTCGACGACCTCGGCGATGTGCGCATCGCCGAGGGGGTCGTCGACGTCGGCCGCGACCAGATGACCTCCCGTCCCGGCGTCTTCGCCGGCGGTGACGCCATCGGTGGCGAGCAGACGGTGACCGCGGCCATCGGGGAGGGGCATCGGGCCGCAACCGCCATCGATGCCTACCTGGCCGGCCGCACCCTCCCCGAGCCGGTCGAACGGCAGCTGGCCACCGTCGACCGGCTCAACACCTGGTACTACGAGGATGCGCCGAGGATGGTCCGGCCTCGCCTCGAAGCGGCGCGCCGGCGGACGACCTTCGACGAGGTGGTGAGCGGCCTCAGTGGCGAGGACGCCACGTTCGAGGCTCGACGGTGCCTCTCGTGCGGCAACTGCTTCGAGTGCGACAACTGCTACGGGGTATGTCCCGACAACGCGGTCATCAAGCTCGGGGCGGGCGAGCGCTACCGGATCGACCTCGACTACTGCAAGGGTTGCGGGATCTGCGTCGAGGAGTGTCCGTGCGGGGCCATCGACATCGTCCCCGAGCCTCGTTGAGGTGACTGGGGGAGCCGCCGATCCCGCCGCCCCTGAGTGCCCGCCCACTCAGGCGGACCGGTGGGGTCGGACCAATCCGAGGCGGACGGCCGCTTCCCACAGCGCCTCCCGTGCCCGGGGATCGGCCGTCTCGTCGATGAGAAGCCGGGCCTGGGCGTGCTGGCTGCGGCCGAAGATCTCCGCCTGTCCGACGTCGGTGACCACCACCGAGTGCTGGAACGTGCAGACCGGCGCCTGGATGAGGGGCACGATGGTCGAGGAGTCGGTGCGCTCGTGCCACGCCCGGAGGGCGATGATCGCATGGCCTTCGGCCGAGTGGAGAGCCCCCTCGACGAAATCGGGCTGGCCTCCAAAACCCGAATAGACGGTGCCGCGGACGGAGCAGGCGTTGGCCTGGGCGAAGAGATCGACTTCGAGAGCGGTGTTGATCGACAGCATGGCCGGCTGCGCGGCGATGCGGGACGGGTCGTTGATGACCTCGGTCCGGCGCATGACCAGCCGGGGGTTCTCGTCAGCCCAGTCATAGACGTCGGGCGAGCCGAAGAGGAACGAGGCACACAGCGGGCGCCCCGGGTCGAGAGCACCCGACCGCTCGAGCTCGACGACGCCGTCGCTCACCATCTCCGACCAGACCCCGAGGCCTCGCTTCGCCCGCAACGAGCGGGCGGCGGCATCGGGCAGCTGACCGATGCCGAGCTGCACGGTTCCACCGTCGCTGGCATAGCCGGCCACTCGCTCACCGATGACCACGGCGGCGTCGTCGAGGGGCCGGGGAGTGGGGGAGGGAAGGGCGGCGTCCACCTCGACGCCCAGGTCGATCTCATCGAGGCCGATCTCGGCGTCGCCGCACGTGTGGGGCATCGACGGGTTGAGCTGGGCCACGACCAGCCCCCCGCGTTGGCGGACCCGTTCGACGGCGGCCGGGAGGATGTTGACCTCGATGCCGAGCGAGACCTTGCCGTCCCGCGGCGTCGACGTGTGGATGAGGGCCACGTCGGGCGGCCGGAGCGAGTCGAACAGGCGGGGGACCAGAGACAGCCGCATCGGGAGGTAGTCGAGCCAGGGGTCGTGGCGGACTCCCGGGCCCACGAATGGAGTCTCGGTGATCACGCCCTCCCGGCTGGGCCAACCCGGCTGGGGGTTGAGGGCGAAGAGCCGGTATCGGTCGAGCGCCCCGTCCACCACTCCCAGGAGCTCCCAGGGCGTAGCGAAGTTGCCCGAGACGACGACCCGGGGGCTCGGACGGTCGATGGCCCTCAGCCGATCGGCCAGAGTTGCCTCGTCCACCGCCCGCATCACCCCGATCCTGTCCGAGACGGTCGGCGACGGGCCAGCCCGGTGCCCCCGGCGGCGGACGCCGGTCCACTGCGTGGAGGAGGGCGCGGTAAAGAAAAGGAAAAGGCGGCCTTGGCTTGCACCTCAGCGCGGTGTCGGACGGTGGAACGAGGATCGAGCGCTCGCCCGGCCGGGCCTCCCGGACGGGGCAACCGCTGCCGGCCGGCGGGAGGCATCGGCGGCGTCGAGCACGAGCCGCCATTCGGCCCGGGCGACAGCCCGACGGACGGCCGCCACCGAGTCGGGGTTCACCGAGATCGAGGTGATGCCCAGTCGCACCAGGTGCTCTGCGAACGCGGGGTTGTTGGAGGGAGCCTGTCCGCAGAGCGAGGAGGTGATCCCCGCCTGCCGGCAGCCGTCGACGATGCGGCCGATGGCATCGAGCACCGCGGCGTCGGCCTCGTCGAAGAGTTCGGCGCAGATCTGCGAGTCGCGGTCGACGCCCAGCATGAGCTGAGTGAGATCGTTGCTGCCGATGGACACACCGGTGATCCCCATGGCTGCGTAGTCGGGGATCCGGTAACAGATCGAGGGGACCTCGGCCATGACCCAGACAGGCAGAGCACCGGCGACCGGGCTCTTGTCGACGACTTCGAGGCAGGCCTCGAGCTCCCAAGCGGTGCGCACGAAGGGGATCATGAGGGTGAGGTTGCTCGTGCGCTCGAGCACCTTGGCCAGGACGTCGAGCTCCAGCCGGAACAGATCCGGCTCCCGGATGTAGCGGTAACAGCCCCGGTATCCGATCATCGGGTTCTCCTCGACGGGCTCGAAGCGGTTGCCCCCTTCCAGGTTCGAGAACTCGTTGCTGCGGAAGTCGATGCTGCGGTAGACGACCGGACGAGGAGCGAAGGCCTCGGTGATGTGCAACAGGGAGGCAGCCATGGCGTCGATGAAGGTCTGGGTCTCCCCGCGTTCGAGGAGCAGGCGGGGATGAACCCCGGCCAACGCATCGGTGACCATGAACTCGGCCCGCAGCAACCCGACCCCGTCCACATCGAGCTGAGCGACCTCGTCGGCGTGATCGGCGAAGGCCAGGTTGACGTAGAGCCGAGTGGCCAGCGGCAGTGTCCCTCCCCCGTCGGGCGTCCGGGTGCCGATGGCCTGGCCCGAGGAGGTCGATCCGCCCGCCGCGACTGACTGGCCGGCATCGGTTCCTGCGGCCGTCCCGGTGATGTGACCCCGCTGGTCGCCCTCGTAGACCACGCCCTGGGCACCATCGACGGTGACCATCTCTCCGTCCCGGAGGACGGTGGTCGCCGTCCGGGCCCCGACGACGCAGGGGACACCGAGCTCCCGAGACACGATGGCGGCGTGGCAGGTCATGCCCCCGCCGTCGGTGACCAAGGCACTCGCCCGGCGCATGGTCGGTACCCAGTCCGGGCTGGTCATGGGGGCGACGAGGACCTCTCCGTCCTCCAGGCGGTCGGCTTCGGAAACCGACCGGAGGACACGCACCCGGCCGACAGCCTGCCCCGATGAGGCGGCGAGTCCCTGGACGAGGGCCCGGGCCGGACCGGGCTCGGTGTCTGCCGAGTCACCGTCCCCCAGGGTGGTGATGGGCCGTGACTGCACGAGGTAGGTACGTCCACGGGCCATGGCCCACTCCGTGTCCTGTGGCCGGCCGTAGTGCTCCTCGGTGGCCAGGCCGAGACGAGCGAGCTCGATGACCTGGTCGTCGCTCAGCACGCGTGCGCTCGCCTGTCGAGCGTCGAGCTCGACCTGCCGGTCCATGCCATCGGGCCCGCGTTGGATGGCAAAGGACTGGGTGCCCACCCGGGCGCTCACCATGGTCGGACCCTCCTTGGACACGACGTAGGTGTCGGGCTCGACCATGCCGCTCACCACCACCTCGCCTTGGCCTAGGGCGGCCTCGATGACCAGGCGGCTGCAGTCGCCGGTCGATGGATCGGCGGTGAACATGACCCCGGACTGTTCGGAAGGGACCATCTCCTGGATCACCACGCCCAGGGTCGGCTCCTGGTCGAGGTCGCAGCTGGCCCGGTAGGAGATGGCCCGGGCCCCGTAGAGCGACGCCCAACAGTCGACCACGCTGGTGAGCACCTCGGCGTCCCCGCTCACATTGGTGAAGGTGGCGTTCATGCCCGCGAACGAAGCACCGGCGCTGTCCTCAGCCGTGCCGGAGGATCGGACGGCGACGATGGCACCGTCCCCGAGACCGTGATAGGCGGTGAGGACGGCGCTGGACACATCATCGGGAAGCGGAACGGATCCCACCAGCTTCTGGGCCTCGCGGGCGACACGGTCGAGATCGGCAGGATCGTCGGGATGGACGGCTCCGATGATCGAGCGGAGTTGCTCTCGGAGGCCGGTGCGCCGCAGGGCCTCGCCATAGGCGTCGACCGTCACAACGAAGCCGGGTGGGACCGGAAGCCCCGCCGCGGTCAGCTCGCCGAGGTTGGCACCCTTGCCGCCCACCAGAGGGGCATCGGCCAGACTGATGCCGTCGAACCAGCGGACGAATTCCATGTTCCTACCCTCCTGCTCCGACGATCGTGCCCGGCCGTCCCCGGGCGGCACGCAGGGGTCGCAGCGCGGCCCCGTCGGGGGGAACGAACGACGGGGATGGCGGTTGGGCGGGGGACTGGGGACCGTCGTGAACCCGAGTCACTGTCCCTCCGGCCGAGATGATCGAACGCCGGACGGCGGAGAGGGCGTCGAAGCCGTTGGGGTCGACGATATCGAGCCGGTCGATGTCAAGATCGAACCGGAGGTTCCCCTCGCTGATGACCTCCCGGATCACCGCATCGAGGTTCCAGCCCGTTCTGGCATCGAGGATTCCGGACACGTGGACCAAGACCGGCGACCGGCTGACGTCGATCAGCAGGTGCATCTCGTTGTCGGAGATCCCGCTGCCATCTCTTTGCCACTGTGTGGACGCGGTGGAAGTCGAGCCGTTGGACGCCGCTCGACAGACCGTGGGGTGCGGCGCCGTGTCGTCGTGCCGGCGGGAATGTGGCAAACGGCCAACCGGGGATCCAGCGGGCACCGGGTTGCCGGCAGCGTGGGGGCGGCCGGTATCCCGGCGCCAGACCGGCGTCACCGTCTGAGACGTTGGCGCCGTGCAACGTGCATGGTCGGTCAGGTCCACGAGTCAGGCGCTCCGGTTTCCGGTCCTGCTCGGGACGACTCCGTCTCGCCGACAATCGATCGCAATAGGGAGGATGGAGGCTTCGCAACCATTACCTCGGGTTGCCACAGAGGCGGCGACGCTCTGCTCGGCACGGGCGGCATAGGACGATGCAGCCCGGAGGTCTACCTCGTTTTGAACGACCCGCACCCCGGGACGAGGGCTGCGGACAGTGGCCGGCGCGACCCGCGGCCGAGGTGGCAACAAGTGCACGGCGCCGAGCAGGCTGCCGAAACCGACCGCGACGACTACACCGATGAGCTCCACGATCGACCTGTGCTCCTTCCTCTTGGGCTCGGCCACGAGCCTCGAGACGGGTGGCCTCCTGTTACTCAAGCAGCCGGCGGTCTGGGGGAACAGAGGCGAAGGTCCCGAGGTGACCGGCGTGGCCCCTGCGTGGGCCGGTCGTCGCTGCAGCGTTGGCAGCGCCGTGGATGGGCGGACTCCGGCGTGACAGGCCGTCACGGTGCGGGATGCTGGCCAACCACCAGGTAGCCGGCCCCGGCACTGGTCGCGCAGATGGCGAAGAACCGATCCGAGCTGTCCTGGCCGCTGCGAGATCCGTAGAAGGGAGCGTCGAAGCTGAACACCCCACCGTCCGCTCCGGCCAGCCAGTACCCGCCTGTGGCCGGGTCCGCGGTCATGCCCACCACAGGGGCGTCGAGAGCGTGACCCCCCATCGAACCGTAGAAGCGGGCGTCGCCGAAGGCGAAGACCCCACCGTCGGCGGCCACCTCCCAGTAGCCACGGCCGTCGGGTGTCGCGGCCATGCCCACCACCGGCTGGTTCAAGGGGGTGCCGCCCATGGAGCCGTAGAAGCCGGCGCCGCCGAAGGCGAAGACGCCACCGTCGGCGGCCACCTCCCAGTAGCCACGGCCGTCGGGTGTCGCCGCCATGCCCACCACCGGCTCGTTGAGCGCGTGTCCGCTCATGGAGCCGTAGAAGCCGGCGCCGCCGAAGGCGAAGACGCCACCGTCCCCGGCCGCCTCCCAGTAACCGGACCCTCCGGAAGGCGAGGCCAGGGCGTCGACCGGCCTCGCGGGGGTCACGCCGAGCCCGGGCAGCGACCCCTCGAAGGGGGCGCCCCCGAAAGCGAACAGGCCACCGTCGGCGGCCGCCAGCCAGTACCCGGTGCTACCGGGGTCCACCGAAGCGCCGACCAGCGGCAGGTTCGAGGTGATGGATGGGCCGGGAGCGGGTGCGGTACCGAATCCGAACACCGCGCTCTGCTGGGGCTGTTGCACGGCCATGGCACCGCAAATGGACACGAACGTGTATCCCTGTGCCTCGAGGGCGTTGATGATCTGTGGCAAGGCGTCCACCGTCTCGTCACGTGGCGACCCGCCATCGTGCATGTCGACGACGGCTCCGGGGAAGGCGCCCCCCACGACCGCGCTGACGATGGCCGCCACACCGGGGTTGCTCCAGTCGCGGGGGTCGACCGAGTAGCTCATGGTGGTCAGTCCTCGCTGGGCGATCTGATCGAGGACGGTGGCGTCCCAGTCGTCGTATGGAGGCCGTACGCAGGTGGGGGTCTCACCGGTCAAGGCACTGATCTCGTTCTGGGTCTGATCGATCTGGAACGGGAACTGCGAGACGGGGATGGTCGTGAGGTCGGGATGCGCCCACGTGTGATCCTCGACCGGATAGCCGGCCGTGGCGATCATGCGTGTGTACTGGGGATACTCGACGATGTTCTCCCCGATCTCGAAGAAGGTTGCGGGGACGTGGTAGCTCTCGAGCACCGAGAGGACCTGAGGGGTGTACGGCCCCGGCCCGTCGTCGAAGGTGAGCGCGATCACCTTCTTCCCGGCGGTGGGGAGGCCGCCGGGGGCCTGGTACGTGTAGAAGGCCGGCTGCGGGCTCTGGGCTGCAGCCACCGGCGACCAGGCGGCCATGGCGGCCACACCGGCGAGAGACGCGGCAACGGCGCGAGCCGCCCAGGTCAATATTCCTGGTTTTCCCATCCAGCCACCGTGACAGGTCAAGGCCGGGACGATCAGGGCCGTAGGTCACTGAAATCGGCCGGCCACGCCCCGCTCTAGGACCTTCGACTCTGGCGCCGACCGGACTCGGAGCAGACGATATCTCTGTGGCCAGTGTCATGCGGTCCCGGCGATGACGAGCGACGCGGCAGTGGGTATTGCGAGGCAGGCGGGTACCGATCGGTCCCCGATGGTCTCGCTCATCGGCCAACTCGAGCGGCTCCACGACGAGATGCGTCGTCAGCACGTCGAGCGGGCTGAGAGCCTCGAGCGAGTCCATCCTTCTCACCAGCAGGGTGCGGCCAATCTCATCGACTACCTGATCCTCCGGCGTCACGACATCCGATCGCTCCAGGCATCCCTTGCCGAGCTCGGCCTCTCGTCCCTCGGGCGGGCCGAGGAGCATGTGATCACCACGCTCGAACGAGTGCTCGGCCTCCTGTACCTGATGGCCGGCCGTACCGATGTCCGGCGCACCGAGGCGGCCGTCTCGTTTGGTGCTGGCCGTCGGGCCCTCGAGGCCAACGCCGACGCGCTCCTCGGGCCCAGTCCGCACGACCGGTCGACCCGGATCCTCGTGACGATGCCGAGCGAGGCGGCGGACGACTTTCCCCTGGTCCGATCCCTGATGGCACATGGCATGGAGTGCGCACGCATCAACTGCGCCCATGACGACGAGGAGCGATGGGAACGGATGGTGGGCCATATCCGCCGAGCCGCCAAGGAGCTCGGTCAGCCCTGCCCGATACTCATGGACCTACCGGGGCCGAAGCTCCGGACCGGCCCGATCGAGGCCGGACCCCGGGTGGTGCGCCTCCGCCCGAAACGTGACGCATTGGGGCGGCCGGTCGAGCCGGCGAGGGCCCTGCTCGTCCCCGATGATCAAGGCGCGACCCCGGGCAGAGCGCCCGCCTCGGCAATCCTGGTTCCCGTCCGGCGGGAATGGCTCGCCAGGCTCCGTCCCGGCGATGCCGTTCACCTGCTCGACACCCGGAACGACCGGCGGACGCTGTTTGTGACGAGCCAAACCAAGGAAGGTGTGTGGGTGGAGGCCCACGATACGACCTACCTTCAGACGGGGACCACGCTGATCGGGCCGGGGGAGCGGTCCGTCATGATCGGGCTTCTCCCCGCGCTCGAACAGTCCATACCCCTTCGGGTCGACGATGTGATCACACTCTGTGCCGATCTGTCGCCAGCGGCTCCCTTTGGTGTCGCCCCACCCATGACCACCACGGACAACGGTCATCCCGGCCTCGGCTCCGAGTGTCGTCGCGGGCTCCGGATCGGTTGCACATTGCCAGCGGCCCTCGAGGCTCTCGAGGTCGGTCACCGCGTCTTCTTCGACGACGGAAAGATCGGGGGCACGGCCATCGCCGTGCGACCGGAGGAAGTCGATATTCGCATCACCTCGGCCGGCAGCAAGGGATCGAGGCTCCGAGCCGAAAAGGGCATCAACATGCCGGATTCCGAGCTGCGACTGCCGGCGCTCGGCTCCGCCGACGAGACCCTCCTTCGGTTCATCGTCGGTCACGCCGACCTCGTTGGCTTGTCGTTTGCGCAGGGGGTCGACGACGTGACCGCGCTCCGCTGTCGACTCGGAGAGGCCGATGGAGAATCGTTGGGCATCGTTCTCAAGGTCGAGACGGCACGAGGATTCGGCGCACTCCCGGAGATTCTCTTCGCGGGCATGGAGTCGGAACGCGTGGGCGTGATGGTGGCCCGCGGCGATCTGGCTGTGGAATGTGGGTTCGAACGACTGGCCGAGCTCCAAGAGGAGATCTTGTCGCTCTGCGATGCAGCTCACATTCCCGTGATCTGGGCCACCCAGGTCCTCGACCAGATGGCGAAGAGCGGGCAGCCATCTCGGGCCGAGATCTCCGATGCGGTCATGAGTGGCCGTGCCGAATGTGTGATGCTCAACAAGGGTCCGCATATCGTGAAAACGGTCACCGCGCTGGATGACATCCTCCGGAGGATGAGCGGCCACCAGCAGAAGAGGATGACCCTGCTCAGACGACTCCGGAGCTGGTCACCGGAACCTGCGTGATCAAATCTGCCATTACGGTCGTTCGGCCCTGTGCTGATCCCGGATCAGGCAGCACGATGAGGTGCGATTCCACGGACAGGAGGATTCACGGCATGATGTTGGAACTATCGGCGCCTTGCGCTGAGGAGCTACGTAGCACTCTGGACCAGGTCCTCTCGGACATGAGCAGCGAGATCGCCGACACCGACAACCCAAGTTACCGTCGGCAGCTGCGGGATCGCCGAGAACGGCTTCTTCAGATCCAGTCCCAACTCGACGCAACGGACCAGGCATAGACAGCTGTTCGGCTCGCCGAGCCCAATTGGTTGGTCTCGCTATTGATCGCAACGAGACAGTGGACGGCGAACAGGTCTACAAGCTCAACGGGAGGCCCGAGCCGCCGCTGGGAGGCGGCGTCACCGTCACCCATGGCCGTCGCCACGTCAGCCAATGGTAGAGGCCATCGCGCCCGACGCGCCGGAACTCCGCATCCGAACCAGACGATGGCAACCGCTGGGCGGCCGTCGATTGCGGAATGGCGGAGGGCAGCATTCAGGATGTGGCTGCGACCACCGAGCTCGAGGTCTCACCTTCACTCGACGATTGCGCCGTCCCGCATCTCGACGATGCGATCGGCGTGGGCAGCGACACCGGCGTCGTGGGTCACCATGACGATGGTCATACCCTCTTGACCGAGGCGCCCGAGGAGGTCGAGGAACCGGCTGGTCGAAGCGGAATCCAGGCTGCCTGTGGGCTCGTCGGCGAGAAGCACCTTGGGATCGTTGGCCAACGCCCGGGCGATGGCCACCCGCTGTCGCTCACCGCCGGAGAGCTCGGTCGGGAGGCGATGCCCGCAGTTCTCGAGGTCGACGTCGGCGAGAAGAGCCGTGGCCCGCTGCTTGCGCCGCGACGGCGATGCTCCCGTCCCGAACATGGGAAGCTCCACGTTGGCGAGGGCGTTGAGCTGGGGCAATAGGTTGTGGAACTGGAAGACGAGGCCGACCTCGTTCCGCCGGAACCTGCTCAGGTCGCGGTGCGAGGCGAGGTCGCTGCCTCCAACCGAGACCGTCCCCGACGTGGGGCTGTCGATCCCGGCGAGCAGGTGAAGCAGGGTCGACTTCCCACAGCCGGACGGCCCCGTGATGGCCACTGATTCGCCGTAGCTGACGGCGAGGTTCACGCCCGACAGCGCGACGACCGGCCCCGGGAAGACTCGGGTGGCGCCAAGGACATCGACGGCGAGTGGCTCGCTGGGTGGGTCACTCATAGCTGAGGGCCTTGAGCGGGGAGAGGATGGCGGCGCGGGCGGTCGGATAGACGGCGCCGATCAGGGTCATGACCAACGCGGTGAAGAGAGCGCGTTCGAAGGCCGACTCCGTGAAGTTCGGGTGCAGGATCCCCCTGAGCGCCGGGAGCCGGGCGATGACTGCGGTGACCACGAAGGACAGAACCACGCCGATGGCGGCGCCGAAGACGGCGAGCAGAAGGCTCTCGCCCAGCAGGAGGCTCACGACTCGCTTTCGAGTCCAGCCAACCGCCCGCAGCAGCCCGAATTCGCGGGTTCGCTCGAACAGGGACAGCAGCATGGTGTTGCCGATGATCACTGCCCCGATGAGGATGGCGAGGACGGTGCTGCCGTTGACTGCGGCCTGGAGGTACACCAGGTCTTGGTCGGCTCGACCGAACTGATTCGCAGTCCGGATGGTGGTCAACTCGGGTTGGTCCTGTTGGATGCGCTGAGCGACTCGCGCCGCCGAGGCGCCGGGGAGATCCCGGACGAAGACGAGCGTGACGATGCCCGGCACTCGGTTGTAGCCCTGAATCGCCGGCAGCGGGAACATCGCCCCAGCATCCCCAAAGGCGTTCCCGGTCGAGAAGATGCCCACGACCGTGTTGGTCGTGCCGTTGGCCTTGAACGAATCGCCGATGTGAAGACCCAAATTGGCCGCTGCCCGCCAACCGAGCATCACCTGATTGGTGGCGGTCTGAGCGTACGCACGCCCGGCCACGACCTTGACGCCGAACGCGGTGAGGTCGCCGGGATTGATGCCGATCTCGATGAACACGGGGTTCTCGGCGTTGATGTCCTGCGTCTCCACGAGGACGCCCACGGCGCTCGCCACTCCGGGGGTGGCCTGGATTCGGGCCAGCTCGTCTCGATCGATGGTGCTCGAGAGGACGCTGGACGCCCCCTTCTGGACCACCGTCACGTCAGCCTTGCCGACCGAGATGATGGCCGCCGCCGACTGCTCGAGACCGCTGCTCGTGACGGCCAGGGTTACAACGGCCATGACGGCGATCGCCACCGCACAGGCCAGCCCGATCGAGCGGGCCTTCTTGGACCAGATATTGCGGATGACGAGATCGAAGAACGTCATCTCATCCCTCTATCGAGCCCGCGACCGGTCCATTGCCGCTGTGGACTCGGCGGGCACTGGGACACTGACGTCATCTCATTCCTGACCTTCAAGTCTGCCCTCTCAGACCGCGCCCGATTGGCAGGCCTCCCCCCAGTGTCGGCGAGAAGCCCGGCCAGCTCCAGGGACCTTCGGCCCTTATTGACCGACGAATCGGGGGCTTGATCAGGTATGACGACCATGATCCGGCACTTTCTAGTCGGGCCGACGGATCGGGCGGCGGTCCCGCCAGCGATCAGAGGACGACTTGGCGGCGCTCACCGGCCTTCAGCTCAGCCACCACACCGCCCAACCCGACGCGGACGGTGCCGTCCGCCCCGTCCCTGATCTCTACGGCGAGGCGGCCGTCGTCCACCATGACATTCATCATTCGCCCCCGGTATCTGAGATCGAGGGTCAGACGGTGGATCTCCTGGGGGAGTTGCGGGTTGAACCAGATGGCATCGTCGCGGGTTTCGATGCCCAGATAGCAGCGCTGGAGAAGGTCGACCGTGCCGGCCATGGCTCCCAAGTGGACTCCTTCACCGGTGGTCCCGCCCTGGGTGTCGTCAAGGTCATTGCGGAGAGCCTCCTCGAGAAACTCCAACGACTGGTCGCGGTCGGATCGCGACAAGACCCAGCTGTGCACGACTCGGCTCAATGTGGAGCCGTGGGAGGTGCGCTGGAGGTAGTAGTCGATCGTCCTGTGAAGGCTGGTCGCGTCGAAGTCGTATCCGAGCCGATCGAAGATGGCCTGCAGCTCGCCCGCCGAAAGCAGGTAGAAGAGCATGAGGACGTCGGCCTGTTTCGACGCCTTGTAGGAGTTCGGGGTCTTCCCCTCCGACTCGAGAATACGATCGAGTCGGGCGATGTCTCCGTAGCGCTCTCGATAGCCATCCCAGTCCAGCTCGGCGAGATCCTCGTACCCTTCGAACTGACTGATGACGCCGTCGCGATGGAAGACGATGCGCATCTTTCGGCTCACATCGGTCCACCGAGCGACCTCGTCGTCGTCCAACGAGAGTCGGTCTCGGAGCTCATTCCTGCGAGGCTCAGGAAGGATCTCCAAGAGATCGAGTGCTCGTATAAGTACCCATACCGCCATCACGTTCGTGTAGCTGTTGTTCTTGAGGCCGGGCTCGTCGGCTCCCACGTACCCGTCGTGATACTCGTCCGGGCCCATCACGCCCACGATCTCGTACCGGTCGCGATCTGGATCGTAGGTGGCGATGCTGGCCCAGAATCGGGCGATCTCGAAGATCATCTCGGCCCCGTAGATGACCAGGAAATCGGTGTCTTCGGTGGCCTGGTAGTACTGCCAGATGTTGAAGGCGATGGCCGCCCCGATGTGACGCTGTAGGTGAGATGCATCCGCCATCCACCGCCCAGAGAGTGGATTGAGGTGCACCGATTGGGCTTCCTCACGTCCGTTGCTGCCGCTCTGCCACGGGTACATGGCGCCCGACAGGCCCGACTCGTGGGCGGCCCACCGCGCTTCGGGGAGTCTTCGATATCGATAGAGGAGCAGGGACCGAACGAGCGCGGGAAGATGCAGATTGAGGTACGGATAGATGAAGAGCTCGTCCCAGAAGATGTGACCTCGGTAAGCCTCGCCGTGCAACCCCCGCGCCGGAACTCCGACGTCGCGGTCGATCGTGTTGCGCGAAGCGGTCTGCAGCAGGTGGAAGATGTGGAGGTGCAGTGCCAGGCCGGCGATGGGGCCACAGCCGTCGACTTCTATGGCGAACCGATTCCATAGGTCCTCCCATTCCGCCGCATGATCGTGGAACACCTGCTCGAAGTGACCGACGCGTCGAATCCACGTGGACGCCTCGGTCAGGGGGTCGCTGACGGAGTGGTCCCGTGACGTGTACAGGCTGACCATCTTCTCGGCGCGGATCGACTCCTGAGCCGAGACCTCCATGGTTGCCTCGTGGGCGATCACCTCTGTTCCGGTGACGACGCAACGTTGTCGAGTAACCGGCATCCCGCTGTGCCAGAACCTCGTCCTGGCAGCCTGAGCCACGCAGATCCCCGACTGACCGGTCACCGCGGACAGGGCGATGGTCTCCTCGTCGATCTCCGCCGTTTTGTGGCCGACAAGATGCCGCTCGTCGAACTGGAGATAGCGGGCAACCCCGCTGTTGTAGACGCTCCCGTCGAGCGTGGAGCGAACGGTCAGGTGGCCCGACCAGTTTTCCGGGCGAACGACGACGCTCGAGCCCGGCCAGATGGGGATTGGCCATGCTGACGAACCGGCGCTGTTCGACGGATGTCACGCGTCCGGCAGAATCGGCCAGCCGGAGCCGGCGGTTGAGGATGGCCTGTCGGAGGTTGAGCTCCTGTGAGTACTCGAGGAACTCAGCTTCTGCCAGATCGAGCCATGGCCCCTCGTCGATCCGAAACGTGAGCGGGAGCCAATTGGGCAGATTCACCATGCTCTCGTTCTCGACCAATCGTCCGGCTATCTGAGTCGAGCGGCGGTCGTAGAGTCCAGCGACGTACGTTCCCGGATAGTGCGTTCCGTCGGCTCGGCTCTCCGGCGCTGCCCCGCGGGTGGCGAAATAGCCGTTCCCCAGGGTGCAGAGCGCCTCACGCACCTGTTCGTGTTCCGCCTCGAAATGATCGTAACGAAGGAACCATTCGTCGAGGACGGGAGGATCGTGTTCAATCCCATCCGGCTCGGGGTTCATGCCGGCCGGTTGATCCCTGTCTCGTCCACCTCGAGCTCGGACAGATCGGACACCACGATGTCGGCGCCACGGGCCAATAGCTCGCCGGTACCCGCTCCGCGATCGACCCCGACGACTAGGCCGAAGCAGCCTCGGCGCCCGGCCTCGACTCCGGCCAAGGCATCCTCTACCACGGCGCTCCGGCCTGGAGGTACCGACAGCAGACCGGCCGCGGTGAGGTAGATGGCAGGATCGGGTTTGCCGGCCAGATGCCGTTGATCGCTGTCCACTCCGTCGACGATGGCGTCGAACAGATCGGTGATTCCAGCCGATTGCAGCAAGGGGCGCCCGTGACGGCTCGACGTGATGAGCGCGGTCTTCACTCCTTGAGCTCGCGCCTCCTCGATGAAGGCAAGGCTCGACACATACGGCCGTGCGCCATGAGTTGTCACGTCTTGTTCGAACTCTTGGTCTTTCAGATTCCCCAGCGCACAAATGGTGTCGTAGCCCGGCGGATCGCTGGGGCTGCCCTGTGCAAGGGAGATGCCACGGGAGGCGAGGAAGCTTGCCACACCGTCGTAGCGGGGCTTTCCATCGACGAAATGCAGGTAGTCGGAGGGCTCAAATGGTTCGAAGGGAAACCCGCTGGCCTCCGATCGAAGTTTGAGAAAGCGATCGAAGACACGCTTCCAGCACCGAGCATGCATCGTCGCCGTATCGGTGACGACTCCATCCATGTCGAAGACGATGGCGTCGAGGTCCCAAGGTCCCATTGCTGTTGCTGTAGTCGCGGCCAGCGGCTCGTCCGTCGGGGTCGTCACGGTTCCTTCGATGCTCGTAGGGCTACTCGGCCCGGCGGCCTCAGCCAACGGCGCGCGGACCATCCGCGTGCTGTCACCTCACGATATGGAACGGAGGAGCAAAACGGTAGGGGACAAGGTCCCGAAAAGGCGGTCCCGGACCGGCACCTCCGACTTCCCGATGCTGTTTCTGACGCCGGTGGTTCAGGCGGAGAGGGGAACCCGCCAGGTGAGGTCGGTGCCCCCGCTGGCAGGACTCTCGATGTCGAAGTCGCCGGAGAGCTTCTCGGCCCGACGGCGGAGGTTGCCGAGGCCGAATCCGCCGACCCGCTCTGGGTTGGCGGCGATGCCCTTCCCGTTGTCGGAGATCCGCAGGACGCAATGACCGTCGCCGACGCTTATGGCCACCTTCGCCGTCCTCGCCTCGGCATGCTTGCCGACGTTGGTGATGGCCTCTCTGATGACCGCCAACAGATGCTCCGAGAGTGGATCCGACACGGCGGTGTCGATCGGGCCGTCGAACGACGCGTGGACCTCGAATCCGACAACCGGGATGAGCTCTCGCAGGAGAGCAACCACGTTGGCCCGGACGCCTTGGTGAAGCTCGTCAGATCCGAGCTCGAAGATGCTCGTCCGGACCTGTCGAATGGTGTCATCGATGTCGGCGACGATTTTTTGGAGACGTTCCGCACCCGGAACCTGGGCTGACGAGCCGACGATGCTCTGCAGTGAGAGTCCGATGGCGAACAATCGCTGGATGACGGTGTCGTGGAGGTCCCGGGCCAGGCGGTCCCGCTCCTCGAAGACGGACAACCTCCTGCACTCTCTGGTGGAGACGGGCGTTTTCGATGGCGATGCCGGCGGCAATGGCCAACGAGCCGACGAGCGCTTCGTCGTCGTTCGTGAACTCAGACCATCCGATCTTGTCGGTGAGATACAGATTGCCGTAGACCTCGTCCCGGATGGCGATGGGCACTCCTAGGAACGAGGTCATCGGCGGATGATTGGCGGGAACCCCGAAGCTGTCTTCGTGGGAGCTCAACTGGCCCAGGCGCAGGGGCTCGGGATGGATGATCAGCCGTCCGAGGATTCCTTTTCCTGTCGGTCGTAGGCCGATCCGCTTCTCGTCCTCTGGATCAAGTCCCACGGTGATGAACTCGGCCAGGCCATTGCCTTCGTCGTTGAGCACGCCGAGGGCGCCGTAACGGGCATTGGTCATCGAGCGGGCTTCCTCGACGATGTGGCGCAAGAGCGTGGGCAGGTCGAGGTCGGCCTCGATCAGAAGAGCGGCTTCGAGAACCCTACGAAGCTTGACTGGATCTTCGATCGAATGGAAAGGCACGGCTCTTTTCCTGGGCGCCCTCACCGATGCGCTACCCACCGGACGCTACCATGTTCGTACATCTCGGCAGCCAGAAGGGCTCTGTTTTTCGGCAATGCATCAACCGATGACCGCCAGGACAGGGAGAATCATTTACGGGAGCGTCCGGGTATGACGGATGGAAATCGTGCCGTGCCCGTTCGTGTCTTTCTCCTCGACGATCACGAGATCGTCCGTACGGGCCTCCGAGCTCTACTCGAAGGCGATGTGGACTTCACCGTGGTCGGCGAGGCGGCCACGGCCGGGGAGGCACTGGACCGCATCCCTCCCACCCGGCCCCACATCGCCCTTCTCGACGTGCGGCTCCCGGACGGGAGTGGCGTCGAGGTCTGCCGAGAGATCCGATCGAGCGTCCCCGACGTCGCCTGCGTGATGTTGACCTCCTATGCGGACGACGAGGCCTTGTTTGCGGCCATCATGGCCGGCGCCTCGGGCTACGTGCTCAAGCAGGTGGGCTCCAACAGCCTTCTCGACGATCTCCGCAAGGTGGCGAGCGGCCAGTCACTGCTCGATCCGGCCCTCGCCGAGCGGGTCCTCGAGCGGCTCGGCCGGGGCCCCGACGCCGATCCTCTGTTGGCCAGCCTCACTCCTCAGGAGCGTCGCATCCTCGACCTCGTGGCCGACGGCCAGACCAACCGACAGATCGCGGCGAACCTCTATCTCGCAGAGAAGACGGTCAAGAACTATGTGTCCAACTTGTTGACGAAGCTCGGCATGGAACGGCGAACCCAGGCCGCCACCTATGCCACCCGTCTGGCCGAACGCTCGGCACAAGATCGACGGACGGACGCCACGGGCACCTGAGCGGCTCGTCGTGGACCCGCTCGGCCTCACGCGTGCATCGCTCGTTCACCCCATCAAAGGTCCTGCGCTCATCTCCGCAACGGATGCGGGCGTCATCCTTCAAGGCTCACCGTGTGACCCGAAAAGGTCTTCGCCTCCCCTTGCTCGTGTCGTGCGCGCTCGGGATCTGCGGGATGGCATTGACAAGCTGCGCGTCGGGCTCCGGTTCCCTCGCCGGCCGAGCCCTGGGTAGCGGCTCCGTCGTCGATTGCCCACTCACCGGTGCGCCGGCCTCCGACGGATCCGGTGTGTCGAGTCGACCAGCCCTGGCGGTGAAGGTCGACAACTATCCCGCCGCCCGCCCACAAAGCGGGCTCGATAAGGCGGACATCGTCTTCGAGGAGCCCGTCGAAGGTGGGATCACCCGGTACGTCGCCGTGTTCCAGTGCCAGCAAGCGGCTCTGGTCGGACCCATACGATCGGCACGCAACATCGACATCGGGATCCTGGGCCAGTTCGGACACCCTCTCCTCGTCCACGTCGGAGGCATCCGACCGGTGCTGGCGAACATCGGCGCGTCACCGCTCGTGGACGTCGACCTCGGCGCACACCCCTCCGTGATCCAACACGTGGCCGGCCGGATGGCTCCGTATGACACTTATGCCTCGACCTCGGCACTGTGGGACCTGGAAGGACGCCGCTCGTCACCACCGACGGCCATCTTCTCCTACTCGGCGCGTCTTCCCAGAGGTACTCCGGCGAAGACGGTCGCCATCCCCTTCTCCGATTCGTCCAATGTCGTGTGGCGCTACGACCCGAGCCTCGGTTCGTACCTCCGCAACTATGGCTCCACTCCGGACATCCTGAGCGACGGTCATCAGAATGCTGCCGCGGACGTGATCGTCCAATTCGTTCACATCACCTACGGACCGTGGCTCGAAAACAGTGAGGGCGGTCTCGAGGTGCAGGCAACGCTTTACCAATCGGCTACCGGACGGGCAGAGATCTTCCGCAACGGGATCGCTGGTCACGGGAAGCTGGTCCCGAAATGGACTCAGCCGGTCGACGCAGTTCACCGCGGCCAACGGATCCCCAATCTCGCTCGAGCCCGGGCCCACGTGGGTGGAGCTGGTACCCGACACAGTGAAGGTCGTCGTCGGCACCGGATGACGGCCACCTTGGGCTCGAGGTCGGCCTCTCATCGAGGTGACAGACGGACACGCCTGTCTCGCGAGAGAGCTCACCGGACCTACCCTGCCAGTTTGGGACGTTCGCCGGAGGAGAGGGCGCTATGGCGGCCCAGTGCCGTTCAGGATCTCGCCGATCGACGACCCCCCGGTCACGAAGCTTGACCTGCGTACGAAAGTCGTCGCCATCGGGGGTGATCGGGAAGCCCACGCCCAGCTCGACACCATGGCGATGAGGTCGGTACGTGCCCGGTGCGACGAACTCGCCTGTCCCCTGGATGCCGCGTGGAGGGCGCGGCGGTCGAGAACTTGCCCTCCTCGTAGAGCTGGCGCGTGGCGGTCCGGCGGACCTTGAGGTTGGTGGTGCGAGGGATGGAGCCGGTGGAACGAGCAGGACCTGGTAATGACGCTGCGCCAGGGTGTTCGGCCCGTGGTGATTGGGCCGTCCCTACGTCAGCTCGAAGCCTCGCTCGGAGATCTCTTGCTCGAGATGCCGGCGTCCCCTCGACGGCGGGTCGAAGTCACCGGCCTGGCAGGCAATGCCGAGGCATCGGGCATATCGGATTAACGCGACGTCATAGGCGATCTGTGTGCTCAGGGCATCCGCGACCGGTCGAGACTCGGCATCTCCTCGTCCGCTGCTCAAGCTTCGGCGGCCTTGGACCGCCTCGGCCAAGGCCGAGCTCGCTGAGGGGTCGCCGAATCGGTCGCGCGCCCCCAACGCCGATTCCAAGAGGCTCGTGTAGACGGATGAGAAAGGCTCGGGCTTGTCCACTTGATGCGAATCTGTAGAGACCACGGACGGTTGTCGGTCGACTGTTACTTGCCGGTGCGCCGAACCACCGCGTCGGCGGCTTCACAGGCGCTGTGGAGATCGTGGAGGACCCGGTCGAGAGCGGTTCGCAAATCGCTGAGACCTTCGTGAGCATCGGTGCGAGCCTGATCGAGCCCGTTCTTGGCGGCCAGGTACACGTTGACGGCGGTGTCCAGTTGCTGGCGCACTCGCTCGCGGACGTCGAGGTCGGCGAGGTCGATCTGGACCCTCAATTCGTCCACATGAGCACGCAACCCCTCGTGGTCGCCGAGGCTTTTGTCTGTTGGGCGCGCGTGAGTCGCCCTGGATTGCTGCGATTGACCATTCCTCGCCGTCGCTTCTCCGCTTTCGGCCATGACTTTCTCCCTCTTCCTATCGAGGTGGATCGTGTGCCCAGTCTGAACGTGCAGCGAGAGACGCGTTAGGGCCGAATGTCCCAAGTCCGCCCTGCCGGGTGCCGGCGGTTCGGCTTTCGCGCCCCTTTCTTCCCTTGGGTGTCGACCAGCTCTACCACCAGAGGACCTTCGACCCTGGTCAGGACGCTCACGATCACGTCCAATGAGTGGAGAGGCAACAAGGAATCGATCAAGGAGACGGAGATGAAATATCCGAAGGATCGTCGAGTCGACAAGGCAGCAACGCGGAGTGGCCGGTCCCCGGTCAATCCCTACTGCATGGAGGAAGTGGGCCTTACGCCAGCCGATCTGTTGCGGGATGGCGCTTCGTCGGTCGTCATCGTCGTAAATCATCAATAGTGGCGAACGGACGCCGCAGACCGTCAGCCTTGACTCTGCCGTCCGAAACCACACCTGTCTACGGAGGTGTTACGGAGGTGTTCAACGTGGACGTGGAGTGTGCCCTGGCTGGGTCGGTATGGGAGTGGGCGAAGCAGCAGTGCCCAAATGAGCCAAGGGTCGCCAAGAAGGCGGTCGGAGTGGCGATGAGCAGCTATGCCGGGGGTGCATCGGTCCCCGAGGCATGTGAGGAAGCTCGGGCTTTCGTTTCGAGTTGGAACAGTCATCCCTCGCGCTGGTCGAGCACGAGCCGTGCCCAGCTTCCTGTCGCGTCGTGAACTGCGATCCGCAGTCCTGAGCTCCGAGTCTGGATGACCTGGAATCCATCCTCGCGTCATCGGTCAAGGCCGTCGTGAGAGGATCGGGTGGGTGCTCCTCTTAGTGGTCGGCCTTTCCGCGGCGTTCGCCGTGGTCAACGGGATCCACGATGCTGGCAACGCCATTGCCGCGCCCATTGTGACGGGCGCCATGCGGCCGGCTCCGGCCGTGGTTCTGGCCGCCGCCTTCCACGTGATCGGCGCCCTTGTCGTTGGCACAGCCGTGGCCGCCACGATTGCCGGCATCGTCGTCGTGCCGGCCGATGAGATGTTGGAAGTGTTGGCCGCCGCGGTGCTGGGCGCTCTGGTCTGGAACCTGGTCACCCTCTGGTGGGGCCTGCCCTGCAGCTCCGGGCATTGTCTGGTGGGGGCCTTGGCCGGAGCTGGGCTGGCCAAGGGAGGCGTCGGTGCCGTGCGCTGGGGCGGTCTTCATGGCCTGCACCCCGAAGGAGTGCTGGGCTCGTTGCTGTGGCTGGTCTTCTCGACAGCGGTCGCCTTCCCGCTCGCCATGGTCGGCATTCGCCTCGCTCGGCGGTCCCTCCAGCGGGCGAGGCGTAGGGTCGAGCAGCCGGTGCGCCGGGGAGAGCTGGTTACCTCGGCGGGACTGGCCTTTGCTCATGGCTCGAACGACGCACAGAAGACCATGGGTTTGATGACGGCCGCCCTGGTCGCCGGAGGTCGGCTCTCGCATTTCGCTGTTCCCTTCTGGGTGGTTATTGCATCCGCCCTCCTCTTGAGCCTCGGCACGCTGTTTGGGGGATGGCGGGTCGTGCGGACCCTCGGTCGGCGTATCTACCCGATCCGGTCCCTCGATGGGCTCGTTAGTCAAGGATCGGCAGGCACCATCGTCCTGGTTGCCTCCTTGGTCGGAGCACCCGTCAGCACCACCGACGTGGTCGCTCCCGCCTTGGTGGGGGTTGGATCCGGGCAACGATGGCGCCACGTGCGCTGGGCGATGGTCGGCGAGATCGGACTGGCCTGGTTGGTCACGCTTCCCGTGAGCGCGGCCCTGGGGGCTCTTTCGCTCGTCCTGTGGAGGTCGGCTCGGTGAGACGGTGGTTCCTGCCCGAGTCGCCGGATCTGATCGGCCTGTTGGTCCATCAGGGCGAAGTGACCATTGAAGGGATGGACGCGTTCTCGGCGTGGTCGAGAGGGGATCCGAACCAGGGTGAGATCGTCCGCAGCGTTGAGCACCGTGCCAACCTCGCCAGTCGTGAAGTGTTGACGGCGATCAGGGGCGCGTTTGTGACGCCCATCAGTCCTGAGGACATCTATGAAATCTCCGAACGGCTCGACGCAGTTCTCAATTCGGCCAAGAATCTCGTCCGAGAGGCCGAGCTGCTGGACATGGAGCCGGACGGAGCCATGGCTGAAATGGCCGACTTGGCCGCCCTCGGAGTACGCGACCTTGTTGCCGCATTGCCTCACCTCTCGTCCGAACCCGATCGAGCAACCGACTGCGCCGACGCCGCCGTCCACCATCAGCACGCGCTCGAACATGTCTACCGCCGGGCGATGTCCGCCTTGCTCCACATCGACGACCTCCACGAGGTAACCGGCCGACGTGAGCTCTATCGCCGGTCTGCCCGAATGGGCGACTCCATTGTGGGCGTGGCCCATCGGGTCTGGTACGCGGTCGTGAAGGAGGCCTAGGCATGGACCCCGCACGCGCAGCATCTCACGGGGATGGGGGGTTCGGGTTACCTCCCCCGGCCGGCTATCCCGCCGAGCTCGAATCCGAGGCTCGGACGAGAGACGGAGGGGCGATTCGTCTGCGGCCGATTCGCCCGGACGACGGACGAATGCTCAGAGAGTTTCACGAGCGCTTGTCCGATCAGTCGATCTATCACCGCTACTTCGTCCTGCATCGACGACTCTCTTCAACTGAGATCGAGCATCTCACCACCGTGGACTATGTGGATCGCCTGGCACTCGTTGTCGAGGATGGCGGGTGTTTGGTCGCTGTTGGCCGGTATGAACGGCTGCCCGGGACCAATGAGGCGGAGGTGGCATTCGTGGTTGCCGACAGCCATCAGCATCGCGGCCTCGGATCGCTCCTACTGCAACGCCTCGCCGACGCAGCTCGGGATCGAGGAATTGAGACCTTCACGGCGGAGACGCTGGCCGAGAACAAGGAGATGATTCGAGTCTTCCTGCACTCCGGCTTTCCGGTCACGTCGACCATGAAGTGGGGCACGCTTCACCTTCGCTTCCCCATCGTCAAGACGCCGATGGCGGAATGAATGAGTGGTCCTCACCCATCGTCCGATCCGGAGTGAACACACAGAGCTCGCAGGCTCAGTGAAGCTCGAATCGGCGCCCCGTCACCAAGCTGGGGCGCATTATCAGGACCATGTCGCCGGGCTCCGGAACGAAGGGACGGGCAGTGGCCTCCAATTGTCGTTTGTCGGGCGACCGGAGCAACTCTGCAAAGCCCCGGGCAAGGACGCTCCACGCTTCGCCGGACGACCGATCGACCCGATCGACTTCGAAGGCTACGAGGCGCCCATCGGCCGCTGCGGAGATGAAACCGGCTCCCAAGCGCAGGAACAACTCCCCCTCGTGGAGGCGGAAGTTGACCGGGACCACAACCGGAGCTTGGTCGGGCGCCTCATCCAGCGTCAGACCGAGCCGCCCGATACCTTCGTCTTTGGCGACCACCGCCAGCAGGCGTAGGCATTCCGGACGGGGGAGGATCTCGGATCCTCGACGGTCGACCCACATGCCATCACTCTGGCACGATCGGTGCCGAGGTCGCCAGGGACTTTGGACCCGCCGGGTGGCCCGACCATGGACCTATGGCCCTTGTGATCGGCTCAGAAGCGCAGACAATGGTGGGTGCGATGCTCGGAAAATGGCGCCCCGGTGGCGATGACGAATCACCCCGTTGCCGCCGGCTCGGTGTTTTGCCCGGTCTCAACAGATGTAGTCGTTGACGTGACCGCTACAGCTCGTCACCGTCCACAATCTGCGCAATCGGTCGTCGCCCCCCGGGGGAGCGCTCCCCACGGCCGCTGGGCCACATTGGCCGTGCTGTGCGTGACGCTTCTCATCATCAGTCTCGACAACACGGTGCTCAACGTTGCCTTGCCGACCATCGTCCGCGACCTCGGGGCGAGCTCCAGCCAGCTTCAATGGATGGTGGACGCCTATGCCGTGCTTTTCGCCGGCTTGCTCTTGTCTCTCGGCGCCCTGGGCGACAGAGTCGGCCGTAAGTGGGTGTTCATGGGTGGGCTTTTTATCTTCGGTGCCGGGTCGACCTTGGCCGCCTGGTCCGGTAGCCCGGACCGCCTCACCTTGGCCCGGGGGGTCATGGGAGTGGGAGCCGCCGCTCTCATGCCCTGCACGCTCTCGATTCTGACCAACGTGTTCCCGGCCGAAAAGGACCGGGCCCGGGCGATCGGGCTGTGGTCGGGGACGGCCGGCGCCGGCGTTGCCTTCGGGCCCATTCTCGGCGGCGTCTTGCTCGCCCATTTCTGGTGGGGGTCGGTCTTCCTGGTCAACGTCCCCATTGCCCTGGCCGGATTGACGGCGGCCATCTGGTTCGTGCCCAACTCGAGAAACCCTTCGTCGACCCGGCCGGATCCGGTCGGGGCGGTCCTGTCCATTGTGGGACTCGGAGCGTTGCTGTGGGGGATCATCGAGGCTCCCAGTCGAGGGTGGTCTTCTCCGTGGATCGCCGGTTCGTTGGCGGCGGCGGTCGTCCTGATCGGCCTCTTCGTCACCTGGGAACGGCGGATCGATCACCCCATGCTGCCGCTTCGTTTCTTCGGCAATCGGCGATACAGCGCGGCCATCGCCACCCTCGGGCTCGTCCTCTTCGCCCTGCTCGGGGTGTTCTTCCTCATGACCCAATACCTCCAGTTCGTGTTGGGATTCAGCCCGCTCGAGGCGGGCATCCGGATCGCCCCCGTGGCCCTGGCCCTCCTCCTCATCGCGCCGATCTCGGCGGTCGCTGCTCGCCGGATCGGGACCAAGGTCGTCGTCGTCGCCGGGCTGGCTCTGATCGCATCGGGACTGGTGCTGCTGGCCCAGACGTCGTTGCCTTCCTCCTACACCGACTGTCTCATTCCGTTCATGATTCTTGGTGTCGGGGTCGCCCTCGCCCTCGCCCCCTGCACGGAGTCGGTGATGGGGTCCCTCCCCAAAGAGGAGGCAGGCGTGGGATCAGCGACGAGCGACACCTCCATGCAGCTGGGCGGAGCGCTCGGCGTGGCCGTGCTCGGGACCGCGCTGAGCCTCCGATATCAGCGCCTGGTCGGTCCGCTCGTCACCCGGGCACCGGCCGCCGCCCAAGCGGCCATCAAGGGCTCGATCGGTGGTGCGCTGGCCGTGGCCCGTCGGGCACCGACGGCCGAAGGGACTGCTCTCGCTGAACTGGCCCGGCGCTCGTTCGTCTCGGGCATGGACCTCGCCCTCGTCATCGGAGCCGCCGTGGTTGCCGTGGCGGCCGTGGTCGTGCTGCTCGTCCTTCCCAACAAGGGCTCGGATACCTCTCCACCGGGGAGGATCGACGGGCATGACCGAGGGGGAGCGCCCGCTCGAACACCGGTCACCGGGCCGAGTTCCGTGGGCGAGCACCAACCGGTGCCATCGAGTCCGTCATGACGAGCAGGCCCACCCCGGAACTGCCGACCCAAGTGGTGGAGACGCATATCTCGGTGCTGTTCTTCCACGGAGAGCGCGTCTACAAGTTGCACAAACCGGTCAAGTTCGAGTTCGTCGACTTCCAGGACCGAGAGGCACGGCGTCAGGACTGTGAACGAGAGGTCCGGCTCAACCGACGACTGGCGCCGGACGTGTATCTCGGTGTCGCCGATATCGAGATGGAGGGACGGCCGCTCGACCACATGGTCGTCATGCGCAGGATGCCCGATGACCGGCGCCTCACGAGCCTCCTGTCGAGACATCCGGACGACCGGTCGTGGGTCGGTCCCTTGGCCAGCACCATGGCGAGGTTCCACGCGCAAGCAGACCGGTCGCCGTCGATTTCAGCCGAGGGCACGGCCGACCGGCTCCGGTCGAGGTGGGCATCAGACTTTGGCGAGTGCGACAGTTTCGTCGGCCCGTTTCTCGATGTCGATTGCGAGGCTGAGATCCGGTTGCTCGTGGAGCAATGGATCGGAGGGCGAACGCAATTGTTGGAGAGCCGAGTGGCGGCCGGTCGCGTGTGCGACGGTCACGGAGATTTGCAGGCCGACGACATCTACTGCTTGGACGACGGAGTCCGGGTGCTCGATTGCCTCGAATTCAGTGACACACTCCGACACTGCGATGTGGCCGCCGACGTGGCCTTCCTGGTCATGGACCTCGAGCGGCTCGGCCACGGGGACGCCGCAGTCGACTTTCTGGCTGCCTATCAAGCGTCTGCCGACGACAACGCCTGCGTGTCACTGGTTGATCATTACATCGCCGCCCGTGCCTATGTGCGAGCAAAGGTGACGTGCCTGCGGGCCGAGCAACGAGTTGAAGGCGCGGCCGCAGAGACCCGGCGCCTTCAGGCCCTCGCCCTTCGCCACCTCCGCCGAGCCCAGGTTCGTTTGGTGCTGGTCGGCGGTCTGCCCGGGACGGGCAAGTCCACGGTGGCAGCCGGAATCGGTACGGCCCACCAGTGGCGGGTGTTTCGGTCGGATGAGCTGCGACGGCAGCTGACCGCACCCGCGCTCGATGATGGAGGGCTCTTCACCGGCCGCTACGACGCCGATTCGACCCGCCAGGTGTACGAGACGTTGCTGGAGACCGCCGAACGATGTCTCGCGTTCGGCGAGTCGGTCGTCCTGGATGCATCCTGGACCGACGGTCGATGGCGGACTGCGGCCGCCGAGCTGGCTGACCGGACGGGGAGCGAGCTCGTCACCCTCTACTGCGAGGCCGACGAGCAGGTGGCCGTCCGACGGATTGTGGAGCGACGAGCGGAGGGGTCGGATGTCTCTGAGGCCACGCCCGAGGTCAGGGCCGCACTCCGGCAGGTTGCAGTTCCCTGGCAAGCGACGGCATCGATCGACACCTCCTCGATGACCCCCGGTGAGGCGGTGGCCGAGGCCCTGGATGTGCTCGTGCGGCTCGGGGCAGATCCCGGATGAGGGTGATCGCTCGAAGATTCAGCCCTCGATGAGGTCACGGCGTCGAAAGCCGATGGCTCCGCCCACCGTCAGCAGGACAGCCACCGTACAGAGACTCGCAACCACCGTGAGATTGGGGGCAACGGCAGGCGCGGCTGCCATCTGATGAAAGATCGACGTGTCGATCACCCAATGGTTGATCGAGCCGGTGCCGGCGAGGACCTCGACGAGCAAGGACCAGACGAGCAGACCGTAGGTGGCGGTCTTGGTGACCCGAGGCCACAGACCCATAGCCAGGGCGCCCACTCCGAGAACGCATAGCGCCGAAGGGATGACGTTGAGTCCGGCGCCGAGAAATGACCGGAGTGAAACATCGGCATGCTGGCTCTCGGCGCCGAGCCAGGCGCAGACGCCGGCGACCATCCCGCACACGACCAGCAAAACGGTGGCGACAACCAGTCGTTCGAGCAGCCACCGGGTACGGGAAACGGGCTGGGCCAGGACGTGCGGCAGGTATCCCATCGCCTCCTCTCTCCGTACTCCGATCACGAGAGCAGCGGCGAGGAAGGCGACCAGGATGGCCATGAAGAGGAAAGTCACACTTAGATACTCACTGGTGGTTCCACCATGGGCACCAAACCTCGAGAAGACCCGGGTGAGTGAACTAGGAACCGCCCCGCTCGCTCCCTTGGCCACAAAGCCGAGGAGGAGCGCCGACAATGCGAGGGTCGCTCCCCAGACCACGGCCGTGGGCGTAACGGTGCGGATGACGAGACCGAGGGTGCCGCCACGGAACGGCCCGGCATCGTCGGTCGCCCGCTCGGGTACCACACTGCTACCGACGTCTCGCAGTCCGGCGAAATGGATGGCGACACCGGCGGCGACGGTGACCATGACGGCGATGGGCAGGAGGGCCAGGGGCTGAGGATCGGTGAGGGGCCGGAGCTGCTCCGCCCATCCGAGCGGTGAGAGCCAAAGCAACCAGCGGAGGCCGGAGGCCGAGTCGGCCACCATCCGAACGCCGTAGCTCAGTCCGAGGATGATGCCTCCAGCGGTCGCCGCGCTCCGCCGGGTGGAAGCGAGCTGGCTGGCCAGGGCGCCCAGGGCGCCGAACATGAGGGCATTCGAGGCCAGGGCCAGTGCGTAGAAGGCCGCAGCGCCGAGGGAGAGGTCGACTCGATGTGAGGTGCCGACCAGTCCGATGACGGCGGTGGTCACAGCCCAGAGGGCCACCGTCCCGGCCAGCACCCCGCCCAAAACCTGGGCGGTTGCCATTCGGTTTGACGTTCGGCCGCAAAGGAGTAGCTGCCAATGACCGTCCTCCTCGTCACCTCGCAGCAGGCGAGTGGCGGTCAGGATGCCCCACATGCCACCAAGCACGAGGAGGACGACAAACGTCTTGTAGAGGGTGAATCCGGCAACGGTCTGCAGGCGGAAGGGCCCAAAGAGGGCGCTCAGCGCGTGGTTCGGACCGAAGGCGGCCTCGAGTCGATCACGTTGATGCCGCGATGTATAGAAGCCGACGTAGCTCCAGGCCGAGCTGGCGACGAAGCCGCCGAAGACGAGGCCCCACAGCAGCCCGGAGCGGACCGCCGAGCGGCCCGAGACTCGGAGCACGACCAAGAATGGTCGCTGTTCGAGCCACCGCCCGGACCGGCGTTCAACGAGCATCGTCCGAATGTCGGCGATCGCCGGTGCCTCCGCCGTAGTGGGCGAGGAACAGTTCTTCGAGTGAGGTCTCCCGGCTCAGTAGTCGGCGAGTCCCAGCCTTGGCCAGCGCCTGCAAGAGAGGTTCGACCGACCCCTGCACCTGACAACGGAGCACATGGTCATCGACGATCACGGAGCTCACGCCGTCGATTCCGGTCACGTCGGGAACGTCACCGTCGAAGGAGGCCTCGACCAAGACAGACCCCAAATGGCGCATGGCGGACAGCGCCCCCATGTCCACCAGCATCCCGTCACGCAGGATCGCCACCTGGTCGCAGGTAGCTTCGACTTCGCTCAGGACGTGCGACGAGAGCAGGATGGTCTGTCCTCGCTCCTTCGCCTCACGGATGCAACCTCGGAATTCCTCCTCCATCAAAGGATCGAGCCCCGTGGTGGGCTCGTCGAGAAGGAGGAGGTCGGCTCGTGTCATCAACGCGGCGACCAAGAGCACCTTCTGGCGATTGCCACCCGAATAGGCCCGGACCTTCTTCGAGGGATCCAGTTCGAAGCGGTCGATGAGCTCGGCCCGGTAGGCGAGATCGACGGACCCATGGAGCTCGCCGAGCAGATCAAGCGATTGGTTGCCGGTCAGGTGCGGCCACAGGTTGGCATCGCTCAGAACGCACGCCATGCGTCGGTGGGCCTCGACCGGCCGCTGCTGGCAGTCGATCCCGAATACGCGGGCCCGGCCCGATGTCGGGCGGGCCAACCCGAGCAGTAATCGAATGGTCGTTGTCTTTCCGGCACCGTTCGGCCCGAGGTAGCCCACCACTTGGCCTACCGGGATCTCGAGATCCAGGTCCTTGAGGGCGATCACATGGCCATAGTGCTTGGAGAGGCGTTCGGTCAGTAGGGCGACGTCAGGCATGGGCCAGCACAACCGGCGAGATGGGCAGCGTCAATCACCGCTCGACAGGTGAAGGAAGGGTATGTCCACTGCGCTGGCCGTGGTCGCGGTCGGGCTCATGATACGGATCCGTTGACCGGTCACGGAGCCCGGCTGGATACGGATCATCCGGTACCGGTCCTCCGAGGTCGCCGACGGTGACGGCGACGGAAATGGCGAGGCCGGCGACCACAGCGAGTCGGATTCGTGGACCGCCTGGGTCAGGCCTTGGAGAAGAACACTCCACCCCGTCCCAGTCTCGGGCTCGTAGGCGCCGGACTCGAAGGCAACGACTCGGTTGTCGACGGCGGCATCCAACTTCGAGTCTCGCATGCTCCAGAAGTGGACATCGTCGTCGATCAAGGCGAAGGCCACGGGAAGGATCACCGGCAGAGCGTCCATGCTGAGAGCGATCCGCCCGATCTCGACCTGGGCCAGTAGCTCCAGGCACTCCGAGCGGGTGAGAACGCCGTCATCCCTGTTGGCGCTCATGGCACCAGTCTGATGAGTGGTGGCGGGGAGGGTTAGTGCCGAAAGTCACATCCGAGCGCTGCGGTCCTGGTCAGGAGCGAGGCTGGGATGGGGACCGCCGGTCGACGGGCGGTCGATGGGGGATTGTCGGGCCGAGTTCTCCTCGGCGTTGGCGCCCAGGATGACGAATATGCCGATGAGGATGAGCCAGAAGTCGAGGACGAAGCCGATGACGATCATCGATAGACCGATCCAGCGGCCCATGCGAGCAGCCAGGACCGTGGCCCGCGCCCTCGGGTAATCCCTGGCCAGCAGGGCACGGAGGACCCGACCGCCGTCCATGGGCAGGGCAGGGACCATGTTGAAGGCGGCGAGGAGGAGATTGAGCCAGCCCAGTCGGACCAACCAATCCCCCGAGAAGAGGGACGGCGGCCAAACCATCATTCCGACAACGAGACCGAGTCCGAGCAATATCAGTCCGAGGGCCAAGCTCGTGAGGGGACCGACAATGGCAATGGCCAGTTCATCGCTCGGCTTCTCGGACAGGGCGTCGATCTCGGAGACACCGCCAAGCGGGAAGAGGACGATGTCGCGCACGTGTGAGCCACGTTTCCTGGCCACGATGCAGTGGGCGATCTCGTGGACCACGACGGAGGCGAAGAGGGCAACGATCCAGAGGAGTCCCCACAGCACCAACGACGGCCCCCCGCTCGCATCGGCCATCACCACCAATGGCACGAGCAGGAAGAAGGTCCAGTGAAACCGAATGGGAATGCCGGAAAATCGGCCGATGACCAGGGAATTCCTTGCCGTCGATACCGGGTCGGATCCCACCTTCTCAGCGTGCCGGCCAAAGCCGCGGATCGTCAGAGCCGAAGGTCCCAATGTGCCACGATCACCAGGGCCCCTGTGGGGCCTCGATCTCCGTGGACGGCGGAATCGGCCTTTCGAGCAGCTGGAAGGCCCTGCCGCTTGAAAGTCTGCATAGAGAGAAGGCATGACCTTCGGCCCTAGAAGATGGCCAGCGATTCGAGTGCAATGGACGTCGGTGCATTCAGTACAGGTTGACGAACAGGAGAGCCCTATGGAGCCATCAGGTGACCTCGGTCGCCGCATCGTGGAGCGGCGCCAGAAGCTCGGGCTGAGCAGCGAACAACTCGCGGCGCGCTCAGGAGTCAGTCCCGCCTATCTCCGCCTCCTCGAGACAAGTCCGTCGGCTCAACCTTCGACGGCGTGTTTGCTGCGGTTGGCTTCGGCCCTAGAGACGACGATTGACGTCATCGGGGGTGGAGGCATGACACGACCGCCAGGACAAGCAGACCCCCAGAAAAGGACCCTGCTCAAAGATCTCACCCGAGAAGAGTGCGCTCGCCTTGGTGGCGCCGGGAGGGATCGGGCGTGTGGTGTTCTGCACACCCCGCGGTCCGGTGGCCGTTCCCGTTAATTATCAGATGCTCGATGGGGACATCATCTTTCGAACAAACGAAGGTTCGACCCTCGCCGCACACAACCACGATGCCGAGGTCTCATTTGAAGTGGATCAGATCGATGACGCCTTGACTGAGGGTTGGAGCGTGCTCATGACGTGCTTTCGGAAGCATGTCACTTCCCCAGAAGAGCTCGCCGAGATCCAAGCTGTCGATGTCACGCCGTGGGCCGGAGGAGCTCGTGACGAGTTCGTGCGACTGGTGCCCGTCATCACAACGGGTCGGCGAATTAGGTGCGAATGAAGCGGTCATTTTCGACGCGACTCGGATGGCAGCCATCGAAATCCCACCTCGTACCGGTCGATGCCCAAAGGAGCGAGCAATGCATGGAATCCCTGAAGAAAATGTTGTCGATGCCGACCGATTGATCGTGGAGATCGGCGAGGAGGAGTGCCAGCAGCTACTGGCGAGCAAGTCCGTCGGACGACTGGCGGTGGCGACAGATGTGGGTCCGGAGATCTTTCCGGTCAACTACGGAATTCTCGACGGATCGATCGTCATTTGGACCGGCGCGGGGACCAAATTGGATCATGCGTCATTTGACCACGTGGCATTCGAAGTGGACGACTTGGATGCCGAGAGCCGAACGGGATGGGTGGTCGAGGCCAAGGGTCGATCTAGGGATATAACCGACACGGTCGATAAGTGGACGTCGTCGCTGCGGGAAGTCCCGGTACACTCCTGGGTCGTCGGGCCTCATCCAAACTGCGTCGCTATCCTGCGTCCGCGGTTGAGTGGACGGAGACTGGTACCGGCCGAATCCGTGTCCGGGGCTCACCAGGATAAGGACTGAGTCGCACGAGGGTCGATCTCGTATGAGCCGTCCTTTCGTGACGTTACTCACGAGACCCTTATCACCGCTCCCGGGCCAAACGTGATGGCGCTGTCACCGTTGAGTGCAGCGGCATTGGATCTGGATCTCTCTAGGGCCGCCTCTCTTCCGGCCGAGGAAGTCCTCGATCGCTTGGGCAGTGGTTCCGGCGGGCTGTCAGACGCTGAGGCGGCCCACCGATTGGTGGAGTACGGCCCCAACATCCTTGGTACGCACCAGGTCCGCCTGATGAGCGTGCTGTTCCGCCAGATCCGCAATCCGATCCTGGTTCTCCTACTTGGCGCTGCATTGGTTTCGGGATTGACTGGATCAGCCACCAATGCGGTGATCATCGCCGTCATCGTTGCGCTCAGCATCGGGTTGGGCTTCTTCAACGAGTACCGGGCAGAACTTTCGATGGCCGCCCTGCGAGGCAAGATCCGACACGACGCAGAGGTTGTGCGAGACGGCCAGCCGCGTTCGATTCCGGTGGTCGATCTCGTCCCCGGCGATGTGGTCTCACTGCGTATCGGGGGACTCGTGCCCGCCGATCTCCGACTCTTGGACGTCGAAGAGCTCGAGTGCGACGAGGGAGTGTTGACCGGAGAGTCGATGCCGGTGGCCAAGACCCCGCAGCCGGCGACCGGTCGAGGAGCGCTCGATCAACCGGGCTGCGCCTTCATGGGGACCATCGTGCATCAGGGATCGGGCCGTGGGGTGGTGGTCCGAAGTGGCACCCACACTGCCTTCGGGCAGATCGCCGCCGGGCTGTCTGAAAAGCAGGGCCAGACGGCCTTTGAGTTGGGCCTGTCCCGTTTCTCGCGCTTCTTGTTCGGGGTGGCGGCCGTCCTGACCGGTTTCATCTTCATCGTCAATGTGGCCTTGTCTCGGCCCCTCATCGACGCACTGCTGTTCTCCCTGGCCATTGCCGTCGGCATCGCTCCGGAGATGATGCCGGCGATCGTGACCGTCAGTCTGTCGGCTGGATCCCGCGCCTTGGCGGCGAAGAAGGTGCTGGTGAAGCGACTCGTTGCCATCGAGGATTTAGGCAACATCGAGCTGCTCTTCACTGACAAAACGGGGACGCTTACCGAAGGCAGCATCACCTTCGAGCGAGCGCTGTCCGCCGATGGCCAGATAAGCGACTCCCCGATCCTCCTCGGCCTGGTGTGCAACGAGGCGACCCTCACCAGCCAAGGGGCCGTGGGCGGCAACGCGTTGGACCAGGCATTGTGGTCGGCGCCCGCTGCCGACGAGAGTGCAGCCATCCGCTACAAGCGGCTGGCTGTCCTCCCGTTCGACCACGAACGTCAACTCGCATCTGTATTGGTGAAGGACCCAACGGGCCAGGCGCTCATCATCACCAAAGGAGCTCCCGAGGTGGTACTTGGTCGCTGCCAGGGTGTCCCCGACGCTGCCCGGCCGACCTTGGAGTCTCTGTTCTCGGAAGGCGCACGGGTGGTTGCCGTGGCGACACGGTTAGCAGGCGGGGTTCGGACTCTTACGGCTGAGGACGAGCAGGGAATGGAACTGGCTGGATTTTTGACCTTTGCCGATCGCCCGAAAGCCGACGCCGGTTCTTCCATCGCCCAGCTTGAACGCCTGGGAGTGGATGTGAAGATCATCACCGGAGACAACGGTCTGGTGGCAGCCAAAGTCTGCTCGGACATCGGCGTCCGATGTTCGGGCGTGCTCAGTGGAGCCGAGGTCGAGACGCTCGATGACGATGAGCTTCAATCAGCCATCCTGACGACGACGGTGTTCGCTCGGATCAGCCCAGACCAAAAATCGCGCATCATCAAGGTGGCTCGTCGTACCGGAAAGGACGTCGCCTACCTGGGCGACGGAGTCAATGATGCCGTGGCACTCCACCATGCCGATGTCGGAATCTCTGTCGATTCGGGGACGGACGTCGCCAAGGATGCGGCCGATGTCGTGCTCCTGGACAAGGACCTCGGGGTCCTAGCCGAAGGGGTGATGGAAGGCCGCCGCATCTTCTCCAACACCATGAAGTACGTCCTCATGTCCACGTCATCGAACTTCGGCAACATGTTCAGTGCGGCCGGCGCGTCAGTGTTCCTCGCATTCCTGCCCATGCTGCCAACCCAGATCCTCCTCAACAACCTGCTGTACAACGCTGGACAACTCGTGATTCCGACCGACCGGGTGGATCCCGAGGCGTTGGCGCGCCCCGCGGCTTGGGACATGAAGTTCATCCGGCGCTTCATGTCCGTGTTTGGTCCAGTGAGTTCGATCTTCGACTTCCTCACATTTTGGGTGATGCTGTCCCTACTCCATGCCGGACACACTGAGTTCAGGACGGGCTGGTTCGTGGAGTCCATCGCCACCCAGACCCTTGTGATCTATGTGATCCGCACGCGCCGCATCCCCTTCTTCAAGAGCCGGCCCAGTTTGCCGATGCTCCTGGTGCCGACTGGCGCCGCTCTGGTCGGCGCCATCCTTCCCTACACAGGGCTGGCCCACCTCCTTGGATTCACCCCACTGCCCGTGGCCTTCTTCCTGCTGCTCTTCGGGATGGTCGTGGTCTACCTGCTGTTGGTCGAGGTGGCGAAGACTCGCTTCTATCGACCTCCTCATGCGCGGACTGCTGGGCCGGCTTCGAGCCATGCCGACCGCCAGCAGCGACGCGTTCTACGTCGAGCCTCGCGCTTCATCCACCAGAGCTCCATCGGATCGGAGAGCTCGCTCAGGAGCCAGCAAAGGGACTCGGGCGTCCAACGCTCCGCTGACTCCCATCGAAGCTCTCACTCTGGTTCGCCACCGGATACGAGCCAATCGGACTCTTCAGAGCTGAGCGGAGTGGGCTAGCCCGGTCAGACTCGCGCACGATGCTCACCTCGCCCGGCACGAATGGACCACATGACGATGGACCAACAGTGTGCGAGTATGGGCTGACGAGGTTGGTCAATGAAGCGTCTGGACTGGGTCACGACACTGTTTGTGTCACTCGCCTTCGTTTTGAGTCTCGCCAACAGCGTTCTCGTCCTTTTTGCTCACATTCCCGGCAATGCAAGGTTGCTTCCAAGGACCTACTTCCAGGCGTATGGAGCACCGGAGCTATTGCTGGCAGGTATGGGCCTCGTCGTTACTTCCCTCGTCGCATTCCTTCTCCATCGACAGGGTAAGCATCACCAGTCGAAATCGGGGCGGGCGGCCTGGTGTATCTCCATTGCCGCCCTGATGCTCGGCGTCGTAGGGCTGGTCGTCATGCCCCGTTATATCTTCCGTAGTGGGAATCTTGCTTATAGGGGCGTGTATCAGCTTCTCCGCACGACAACCCAGAGTCGTGAGACCTGAGCCCCCGTCTGCATCTGTCGCCATCTCTCACTGAGGTACGGCGGGAGCGGACGGAAATCCAGAACAGTGACGGTCGGTGGGGCGCACCGGCCCCCTGGCGCCGGGCGCTTCTGACCGCAGCCGTATCACTTCGCTCATCCCCGAAGGTTCATCAATCGCCTGATCGGATCTTACGAATCAGGGACCACTGTGGCGCCGGCGAGCTCCAGCCGCCGGTCGAGAGCAGGTCGAATTCACCGGAATGGACTTTTGGCCCTAGCCATCGCTCGGGTCGTCATTTGACCGCTTGTCTTGCCGGCGGAGAGCTGTCATGACAACCAGCTCCGTGCCGCACAGTTCGGGCCTTTGGACCCTACTGACACACTCTGTCGAAGCGGACAATGGAGCCAGGGCCTCCTTGC
>CAVSNH010000001.1:0-156356 GCA_963729275.1 uncultured Acidimicrobiaceae bacterium | reverse complement strand
AGCGGACTCGAACCGCCGACTTCTACGTTGCGAACGTAGCGCTCTACCAGCTGAGCTACACCCCCGGGGCGCGCCCAGATTACCCATCACACCTGAGCACCTTGCTCTGAAGCGCCGGCACCCGGCCCAACCAACTGTGCCAGGCCTGGAACGACGACCGGGCCGACGTGAGCCGGCCGGTCGTTTGTTCCTTGACTGCAGGGGGAGCGCTTGCCAGAGGTGCTCAGCTGCAATGAAGGATGAAGCCCTCCTGGACACCGGGCACAGGGTGAAGGCTGTCCCGGGTGCACAGGAATCGGCACCGGAATCTCATATCTGTATCCGTCGGACGGCGGGTTGAGCCCGGACGTGCCGGCGGGCGTCGTCATCTGGACGTCCACTGTCAGGGATGAGAATTCAGGGATGTCCGAGTTGGGCGCGGTGACTGTGATCTGCGTCGGCGAATTCGCCGCGAACGTAGAGGCGGCGAACGAACCGAGGTTGACACCCGTGGCCCCGGTGAGGTTGGTGCCGGTGAGGACCACCGAGTTCCCACCACCGCCAGGCCCATAGTCCGGGCGACAGCGGTCACCGTTGGCGGAGCGGCCACTGAGACCGGGGTGACCGACTCCACGGCGGTCAAAGACCCGTTGCTCAGACCGAGGTTGTAGCCCGTGGTGTTCGTCGCCACCGACTGGCCGGCGGTCGGAGAGGCATTGGCCTCGTCGACGTACACGTTGTTGATGCCAGGGGTCAGGCCGGCCGGCACGGTGCACGAACCGCTAATGGCACCCTGAGGCCATGCCCCAGCCCCCCCGCTCACAGGGGCGACCCGCCCGGGATGGCTTCTTGGCGGGAACCTGCGGGTCGCCCCTGGAGCGCAGGAATGTCGCGGTGTGGATGCGTCCGCCTGAACGTACAAGTTACTCAAACGAACGTTTGGCCGCTACTCCTGCTCGGGTCAGACGGGCTGACCCGACCTGGACTCTTCCGGCAGGGTGGTCACTCCCGACGAGCGTCGAAAAAGGGCCGCGCTCCCGACCTGCGGCCCGGCGAGCAGGCGGCAGTCAGGACCCGGGCACCGTCGTCGTGGTTGTGGTGGTGCTGGTGGTGGTTGTGGTCGTCGTGGTCGTTGTGGTGGTGCTGGTCGACGTCGTGGTGGTCGTCGAGGTGGGCTCGGTCGTAGTCGTGGTCGACCCCGGGTCGGTGGTGGTGGTCGTCGACGGCGAGGGAGGCGATGTTCCGCTCGCGGCCGGGCTCGCCGGCATCGGCGTGAAGGACCACATGGCCGCGGCGCAGTCCTGCGGTTGCGACGCCACCACCACGAACACCCCCGGCATGTTGCTGAACCCCCATACGGCGAGGGGCAGTCCGGTCTGCAGGCAGGCCAGCGTCGGATCGGTCGTGGTGAAGGCGCTGAGGGAACCGACGTATTCGGCGGTTCCGCCCGGCGGGGGCGGGCTTATGGGGTTGAGGGGGACGCTCACGCCTTGCCAGGTTCCGTTGGAGACGAACCCCGTGCCCGCAGGGGCGGTGGTCGGTGGCGTCGCGGTGGTCGGGCCAGTCGTGTAGTCCTTCGCCGCCGGGGCGTTGCCCAACAGCGCGGCCAGCATGGCCGGGTTGTTGCCGTCCATGCCGAGGGCCCAGATGCCCAGCCCGGCGATGTGGTACGAGTTGGCCAGCTCCGCCTTCATGGCCAGCGAGGTCGGGTTGTCGAAGTACGTCTCGTGCCACTGGGTGCCCACCTGGTAGGACGTCCAGACCGTGTCGGTGGAGGGGTCCCAGTAGGTGGGGTGCCCGGAGGTGGCGATGACGCCGTCGCTGAGAGGCGACTCACCACCGGTGGCCTGAGCCGTGTTTGTGCCGTCGGTCGTCGGCCAGTCGTAGCCGTAATAGGGGACGCCGAGGATCACCTTGGAGGGTGGGACGACGGCGGTGTACTGCTGGAGGGCCTCCGTGTCGTTGAACCCGCCACCGATCAGGGGTGCGGTGGCGCTCGGCTCGTCTTGGTTGTTCATGTCATAAGCCATCACGAAGAACGCGTCGACCGCCGGCGCCAGGGCGGCGATGTTGTAGAAGCCATTCGGGTCCCCGGCCGCACTGGCGTAGGTGGCCATGGTGACCTGCCAGTGGGGATTGGCCGCGTGCAGGGCGTGCGAGACCTGTGTGATGAGCGAGGTGAGCCCGTTTTGGTCGGCGCTGCCCTCGCCCTCGAAGTCGAAGTTGACACCATCCAGGTTCTTGGCCGACACAGCGCTGATCAACGCGGCCGACAAGGTCGCCGGGGCGCTGGGGTCGGAGGTGATGGTGTCCAGAGCCGATTGGCTGAAGCAGGTGACCGTGAGCACGACCCGATCCCCCGCCGCATGCGATCGCGTCACCAGGTTGGCCAGGTCCTGGCTCTCGTAGCCGTTCCAACCGGCACCGCTCTCGTCGAGCGTGCCGTTACCATTGGCATCCACGCTGAAGTAGGCCAGAGTGGTGAGATCGTTCACGTCGAATGACGACGACTCCGGCAACGTCCAGTAGGGCGCGTAGCCGAAGATCTCGTGAGACTGGAGTGGCGCGGAGCTGGCCACCGACGGCGGTGCCGGTGCCGGCTTGATCGTGGCAATCGGTAGGTTCAGTGACGGATGGTCGGTGGCCTGCACACTGTTGCCACCAGTCGGGGGATCGCTATGACTGGTGGCGCCGCCGGCCGACGACACGAAGGTCCCACCGGTCCCGCCGGCCACCACCACGAGCACCGCCAGCCCCACAGCAATGACGGCGACCCGGCTCCGGCCTTGCCCGTGCTGGTGGTCGCCGACGGTGTGGCGCACTCGAGTCACGACCGAGGTTGCGCGTGACCGCCAGCCGCTGCTGGCTCCCGTCACGACGACAGCGGCGTCAACCGACGCCTCCGACCCGTTCGCGTTGTGTGGGGCAAGCTCGGGTACGGGTTGGGCGCGACGCGCGCCCACATGACGATGGCGCGGCTCGCGATCGAAGATTCGGCGAAGGAGTTTCATGGGGTCGTCGTGACTACGGCGGCTCGGCCGGTCATGGACGCCCGGCCCTCGCGCTCTCTCGGTGGTCAGCCTAGCACTCTGCGTATTTTTGAGCTAGGTGGCCGCAGCTTTGCTAAGCGCCCTGGTTTCGGCATCCTTTCCACCGATCAGGGCCTGGCAAACCTCAAGAATTAGCGCATTGAACCGACAATTACAGCGCGGCAACGGATCGGACGGCTTCATGCCGCCGGCCGGAGCTTCTTGCCGCCCTGTGAGTGGCCCCATGACGTACCGAATGAGGAAGAGCGAAGGTCGGTGATCCAGTGATCTTCGTCGAAGGCTTCCGTCTGCTCTTGGTCCTGGCCGGCTCGTTGACCGGGTTCGAGGTCGGCCGACACATAGGGACCGGTCCCAACAGCTCGTTGGTCGGGCTCCTCTTGGGTGCCGGCATCAGCTACGTCCTCGGCGGGATCGCCGGGCGCCTCCTCGACCAGGGCCTGCAGCACGCCGTGCTCTTGTTCCGCAACACGCCTCCCGGCGAGGTGTTCGCCGCCATGATCTCGGCGACGACGGGCATGCTGCTCGGACTCGTCGTGGGGCTTCCTCTCCACGTGCTGCTGAACACGGGCACCGCGCTGATCATCACCGCGGTGGTGACATGGGTGCTGGCCTCACTCGGTTGGCGTCTGGGTTCGCTCAAAGGGCGCCAGATCGTCCATGCCGCCGGTCTGTCCCACATCCTCGCTCCGCAGCCGTCGGCACCGGAAGGGCCGGCGTTGCTGGCTGACAGCTCGGCCGTCATGGACCGGTTCCTCTTGGTGCTAGGTCGAGCCGGCCTCTTGCCCGGGGGGCTGGTGATTCCGCAATTCGTCATCGACCACGTGCGGACGGTGGCCGAGTCCCCCGACCTGGTCATGTCTCGACGGGCACGGCGCGGTCTCGAGTCTCTCGAAGCACTGCGGACCATGGACGTGGCCGTGCACGTCGCAAAGGACGAGGTCCCCGAGGTCGACGATCCGACCCTCAAGCTCCTGACCGTGGCCCGGCGCATCGGCCTGCGCATCGGCACCTGCTCCACCAATGTGGTCGAGCTGGCCGGGGTGTGGGAACTGCCGGTGGTCGACCTGCGGGCCGTGGCCACCGAGCTCTCACCCGATCATCTGCCCGGTGAGATGCTCTTCATCGAGCTCGTGAAGGAGGGCCGCCAACCACGCCAGGCTGTCGGCTATCTGTCGGATGGCGACATGGTCGTCGTCAACGACGCCTCCCACCTCATCGGACGGGGAATGGTGGCCGTCGCCGTCCTCCAGACTCGGCCGACCAGCCAGGGTCTGCTCGTCTTCGCTCGGCTGTCCGACAGTCCGGTCGAGATGGAGTCCCCGGCGGAGCCGGCGCGTCGGTCACGGCGGGGCAGCATCCGCTCCTGACCGGACGGCTGGCCTTTCACGGCACGCAACAACAAGGCCCCCGAGTCGTCCCTCAGCTACCCCAGGCCCAAAACCGCCGGTAGGCGGCCCCGACTATCTCAAGAGAATGGTCGCTGGGGGCTCACGGCGCCGTTGCGGCCGGCGAGCCACTCGCCCCCGGCGATGAGCGCCCGGCCGGCCCATCGGGCAACACGCGAGCGGGACGGCGGCGCCTTCCCGCTGGTGGCCCCAGCCGGTGGCGTCATCGGATGGAGGCGGCGACGCGCCGCCTCCATCTGGCGATCAGCCATGCGGCTCTCGGCCATCTGACCGGTGAACCAGGGGGGCATGCTCATGCTCTGAATCTTAGAGGATTGCCTTGACATTGTAAACTATATATCTATATAGTTATTGGACTATGCCACTTATCGACTCGGATGTTCCCACTCCCCAAGCCGTCGACGTGACCGTTGGGCCCTCGATCGCAATCGAGCTCGAATGGGCCCTCGCCTACGCCGAACGGGACGACTGGCGGGACGATCATCCAGTCATCCAGCAGATCTACGAGGACCACCCCGATCTGGCCCCCCGAGTCCTCCACATGTGGGGATCGGAACTGGCCGTCAGCTGCGGAGGTTTCATGGAGTTGACGGTGCTGGCCCACCGAGGTGGTCTCCTTCTCTCTGCTGATGCCGAGGCGTTCCTCGACGCCCTCCCGGAACTGTGCTCCGCCCCGCCCCTCGATCCGGCCGAGCTGCCCCTTTGGGCCGAGGCGCCCGAGGACCGCCGGGCCATCCTCGCCCGAATTGCGCGCTTGCGGGAATCTCGCCAGCTTGCCGATCAGTACGTCGCCCTGGTCCGCGACGTGTGGACCGCGATCCGCCTCGACTGGGAGATGTTGGGCCGGCCGGCTGTCGAGGTGGCGGTGGCTTCGCGGCGGGAGCTCGAAGCCAAGGGTGCCGACTGGCATGAGGTGGCGCGCAGTGAGTGTCACTTCGGCGATCTCCTCGACCGAACGGTGGCAGAGCTCGGGCCGGGCGGCCAGCTGGCTGTGGTCCCCGCCTTCTTCACCCACCGAGGTCTGATCATCGACCTTCCTGGGGTCGTCGTGGTGGGAGTCCGCACGGACAACACCGGCGCCCAGGCTCGCGCTCGCACCGAAGCCCTTGCTCGTCGGCTCAAGGCGATCTCCGACCCGACACGATTGGCCATCCTCGATGCGCTGCGGGGTGGCCCCCGAACCGTTGGCGACATCGCCACTGCATTCGCCCTGGCCCAGCCCACGGTAAGCAACCACGTGAAGATCCTCCGTGAGGCCCAGTTGGTGACCGATCTCCGCGATGGCACTCGGCGACAACTGATCGTCGACCATGCCGAGCTCGAACGACTGTTCTCCAATCTGCAGGACGTCCTACTCGAGCAGGCGGGCCCGCAGCTCGGGTGAGGGAAGGCGGCACGCCCCGCGTCGGTCGTCTCAGGCCTCCTTGACGGCGGCCACCAGCTTGGTGAGGGTGTCCTTGGCGTCGCCGAACAGCAGCGTCGTCTTGTCGTCGAACAACAGCTCGTTGTCGATCCCGGCGAAGCCGGGACGCATGGAGCGCTTGAGGAACACGATGTTGCCGGCCTGGTCAGCGTGGATGATGGGCATGCCGTAGATCGGGCTCCCCGGCGTGTTCTGAGCGGCCGGGTTCACGGTGTCGTTGGCCCCGACTACGAGGGCCACATCGGCGGTGGCCATCTCGGGGTTGGCGTCGTCCATCTCCTTGAGCTCGTCGTAGGGGACGTTGGCCTCGGCCAGCAGCACGTTCATGTGGCCGGGCATGCGACCGGCCACCGGGTGGATGGCGTAGAACACCTCCACTCCCCGCTCCGTGAGCAGGTCGGCCAGCTCGCGGGCCACGTGCTGGGCCTGAGCCACGGCCAGCCCATAGCCGGGCACGATCACCACCTTGCGGGCGTAGGCCAGCAGCACGCCGATGTCCTCGGGGGTCCCCGCCCGCACCGGGCGGGCCTGGCCTGAGGCGTCCGCCCCCGTGGCCGTGATCACCGACCCGAATGCGGAGAAGAGGATGTTGGGCAGCGAGCGGCCCATGGCCTTGCTCATCAGGCGGGTGAGCAGGATGCCCGACGCCCCCACCAGAGTCCCAGCGATGATCAGCAGGTTGTTGTCGAGAGTGAACCCGGAGGCGGCTACGGCCAGGCCGGTGAAAGAGTTCAACAGCGAGATCAGCACCGGTACGTCGGCGCCGCCGATTGGGAGGACGAAGATGACCCCGAGCACGAGGGCGAGCACGGCGGTGGCGGCCAGCAATGGGACGCTCGAGGTGACAAGCGTGCCCACCGCCAGGCCCACGATGGCCGCCCCGACCACGGCGTTGATGGCCTGCTGGGCCGGATAGGTGATCGGTCGCCCGGTCATGAGCTCCTGCAGCTTGGCGAAGGCGATCGCACTCCCCGACAAGGAGACGCACCCGACCAGCACTCCGAAGAGGACCTCGGCGATGCGGTAGACGGCGGGGTGGAAGGGCTGCTCGATGACGAAGGCCACGATCGAGATGAGCGCCGCCGCGCCGCCGCCGACGCCGTTGAAGCAGGCGACCATCTGGGGCATGGCCGTCATCTTCACGAGCCGTGCCGCGGGGACGGCAATGACCGCGCCGACGGCCATGGCGGCCAGCGTGAGCACGAGATTGAGGCTGTGGGCCCGAACGACGGGCGCGGCGAAGGTGAAGCCCACGGCCAGCAGGGCGGCGCCCGCACCCAGCAGGTTGCCGTTGCGCGCCTGGCGCGGCGAGCTCAGGCCTTTGAGGGCAACGATGAAGCCGATGGCGGCGATCAGGTAGACCAGGTCGATCCAGGTCTGGATGGTCATGGGGCGTCCACCGGCGGGCCGGCCTCACCCTCCTCCCCGGTCCGGCGGTCCTCGGCAGCCCGATCGCCGGGCTTCCCCCGGAACATCTCGAGCATGCGGTCGGTCACGACAAAGCCGCCGACGATGTTGAGGGTGGCCAGCAAGACGGCGAAGAAGGCCAGCGTGATCTGCACGGTGCCGTGCGCGCTCCCCATGATGAGGATGGTGCCGACCAGCACGATGCCGTGAATGGCGTTGCTGCCGGACATGAGCGGGGTGTGCAAGATGCTCGGGACCCGGCTCACGACCTCGTTGCCGACGAAGGCAGCCAATACGAAGACGGTGACGAAGGCGACGATGCCCGTGCTCATGACGGTGGCTCCATTTCGCTGGGCGTCGACGGGCTGGTCGGTGGTTCAATCGGCGCCGCCGCGGTTGGCGTTCCTCCGCCGAGGGCGTCGGCGGTCGGCCCATGCACGACCGTCCCCTCCCGCACGACGCAGGTGCCGACCACGATCTCGTCGTCGAAGTCCGGGGCCAGTGTGCCATCACGCATCAGCAGCTCGAGGAAGTTGGCCACGTTCCGGGCGTAGAGGAAGCTGGCGTGAGTCGGCATGGACGAGGCCGGGTTGGCCATCCCGACGACGGTCACGCCGTTGACCACGACCTCCTCACCGGGCTGAGTGAGCTCGCAGTTCCCACCCGAGTCGGCGGCCAGGTCGATCACCACCGCGCCGTCGCTCATCCCTTCGACCATGGCTGCGGAGACGAGCTGCGGCGCCGGGCGCCCGGGGATCTGCGCCGTGGTGATGACCACGTCGGAGGCGACAACCTCGGCGAACAACAGCTCCTGCTGGCGGGCCAGCTCCTCGGGCGTCTGCTCTCGGGCGTAGCCGCCCGCGCCCTCGCGGGTGTCGAGGCCCAGGTCGACGAACCTGGCCCCGAGGCTCTGCACCTCTTCCTTGGCCGCCGCTCGCACGTCGTAGGCTCGGACCACGGCGCCGAGCCGGCGTGACGTGGCAATGGCCTGGAGCCCGGCCACCCCGGCCCCCATGACCAACACCTTGGCCGGCGGAACCGTACCGGCCGCCGTCATGAACATGGGAAAGAACTTGGCCAGGTGCTCGGCGGCCGCCAGCCCGGCTCGGTAACCGGCCACGGTGGACTGCGACGAGAGCGCGTCCATGGACTGTGCCCGACTGATGCGCGGCAACAAATCGAGGCTGTAGACCGTCGCTCCCTTGCCGGCCAGCGCCCGGACCACGTCGAGATCGGCCAACGGCTGTAGGAACGAGATGACCGAAACCCCCGAGGGATAGGTGGCGATCTCGGACGTCGTCGGCGCCTGCACCCTGGCCACGAGAGCGGCCCCGGAGACGGCCTCCAGCGCATCGCCTTTCACCGACGCCCCCGCTTCGCGGTAGCGATCGTCGGCGAAGCGGGCCGCTTCTCCGGCACCCGTCTCGATGACGACATCGGCACCGACCTTGATCAGCCGTCCGGCCACCTCGGGCACCACCGCCACCCGGTTCTCACCGGGACGCGACTCCTTGACCACGGCCATTTGCACGGCATGAGGTATACAGCAAATCGGACGGGCGGCTCCCCCCGGAAGGGGGCGGAGTTGTGGTGGTGGCCCAGCTCAGCGAGTCGAGGTAGCGCCCCCGTGCCGTCGATGGCGACGGCGGGCGTTGGCGGCTCAGACCGCTTCGTGCCGCAGCGGATTGATGGCGAGCGGCGAGCTGAACGGGTGCGGGAGGGTCTCGTCGTCGTCCTCGGACGGATGGGGCAGCGAGTCGAGCTCCTCGCGGTCCCCGTCGTTGGCGAATACCACACCGCCACCGCGGACGGGCTCGCCCGTGCCATTGCTGGCCGCGACACCGCCGCTCGCACCATCGTCGCGGACGGCACCGTCAGCCGCGGCACCGTCGGCCGCGGCACCGTCAGCCGTCGTAGGGTCAGCCGCCGTAGGGTCAGCGGTCGCATTGTCGGTCGCATTGTCGGTCGCATCGTCGGCGGCCGAACGGTCAACAGTCACATCGGCAGCGGTCGCATCGTCAGCGGCCGTCAGATTGTCACTGACCCTGCGTAGCGCAGAACCAGCGCCGTAGCGGCGCACGGCTGCGGCGGAGACCTCGGCGGCCACGACTTCGGTCGACTCGACCTCATCCGGGCCCGCGATCGGCCCAGGATGCGAGCGCATGAGCGTGCGGAGCTCGGTCCGCGAGAACTGCGGGACTTCCGGGCCGGCGCCGAAGAGGGCCGCGTCCTCGCTCGACATGGGCCGGGCGAAGAAGAAACCCTGCGCGGCATCGGCGTTGAACTCTCGGACGATCGAGACTTGGGCGGGTGTCTCGACGGCCTCGACCAGAGCGGACATGGCCAGTGAATGGGCCATGTGGATGACGGTCTCGACCACCAGGCGGTTGATGCCCTGGCTGCGCTCGAGGCCGGCAATAAAGGAGCCGTCGATCTTTACGGTCGAGATGTTGTGACGGCGGAAGGGCTCGAAGGACGACCAGTTGGTGCCCACGTCGTCGACCGACAGTTGGACTCCGATGTCGGAGAGCATGCGGAGGTCGGCCGAGGCCACCGGGTCGACGACCGCGTCCTCGGTCACTTCGAGGGTGAGCTGGCCGCTGCGTAGGCCGGTCTTCTCCAGAGCGTCGGCCACCGCCTTGGAGACCTCGCCTCGACGGAGCTGCTCGACCGTGCAGTTCACACCGAGCTGGATGCTCGGCGACCACTGGCGAGCTTGGTTGCATGCCTCCATGAGCACCCAGCGGGTGAGCGGGGCGATGTCCCCGGTGGCTTCGGCCTGGGGGATGAGCTCGTTGGGCGAGATCCGGCCCTCCTGGGGATGCTGCCAGCGCACGAGCGCCTCCATCCCGAGCAGGCGTCCCGTGGCCAGATCGACAACCGGCAGGTACTCGAGGTACGGCGCGCCGACGAAGGTGAACATGGGCGACTCGCTCATCGCCCGCCTCCTCGCCCGGTCTGTGCCAGGCTGCGTGCCGCCCTGAACCGGGCAGCCGTCAGGTACAGAGCCACATCTGCAGCATCGTCCAGCCCGCCCATCGACTTGAGCGCGCTTTCGGCCTGCTCCCAGGGGGTGGAGGCCGTCACCGAGCCACCGGGCGGCCCTCTCCGGCGCCCTCTGCCTGGCCCATCCGCTCGAGGGCGACAAGGAAACCGGGGCGCTCGCCGCCACCGTGGGCCACCAGGTTGGCCCCGGTCACGTAGGAGGCGAGGGGCGACGCCAGGAAGAGGCAGCAATCGGCGATCTCGTGGGGCCGGGCCAGGCGGCCGAGGGGCACGGTGCGCGCCACCTCGGCGATCCCGTCCGCTCCCCCGTAGTGGTCGTCGGCCGTCTCGGTGGCCACCATGCCTGCGCTCACGGCATTGATGCGGACGCGAGGCGCCCACTCGACGGCGAGCGTCTGGGTGAGGCTCACGAGTCCCGCCTTGGCCGCGCCGTACGCCGCGCTCCCGGGGGACGGACGCAGCGCGCTCACCGATGAGACGTTCACGATGGCCCCACCCGACTCCTGGGTCTGCATGACGGCGTTGGCCGCGGTGGCGCAGTGCAGCGGTGCCAGCAGGTTGAGGGCGACGACCGACGACGAGAAACGTGGGGAGGCATCGGCCGCGTCCACTTGCGGAGAGCCGCCGGCGTTGTTGACGAGCACGTCCAGGTGGCCGAAACGCTCGACCGCCGAAGCGACGAGCGACGCCGCCGCCTCCGCGTCTCGGAGGTCGCCCGACCAGCCGACAGCTCGCCGCCGCGCCCCGACCGCATCGGCCGCCTCCGGGAGCCGCTCGTCGTCGATCTCGTTCCGCCCGCTCGCCATCACCTCTGCTCCGCAGGACAGGAACCGCTCGGCGATGGCCCGGCCGATCCCCCGCGAGGCCCCGGTCACCACCACCACACGTCCCCGGAAGTCCAAGGCGTCGACGACGCCAGCGGGTACGAACGTGGGCACGGCTGCCTCCGGTCTACGACGGGTGCGACTGGTACTGTCCTCGTGCTGTATCAGACCACGCCGAGCGCGTGCCCGCACCACCGTGCGCCGGAGCGCCCGGTGGCTCGCCGGAAGCGACGCGCGGCGCGTCAACTGCGGAGCGGCATGCCAATCTCCTCACGACAGATCCGTCCCGGTGTGGCCGAGGTGGTGCTCGATCATCCCCCCGTCAACGCCCTCGACGTAGCCGGCTGGTTCGACCTGGCCGACGCGGTCACCCAGGCCGGGCGAGTGCCCGACAACCGGGCCGTCATCGTCCGAGCCGTTGGCCGCGGCTTCTGCGCCGGCGTCGACATCAAGGAGATCCAGGCCCGGGGCGACGACGCCCTCATCGGGGCCAACCGCGGCTGTGCCGCTGCCTTCGCCGCCGTCTACGACTGCGAGGTGCCGGTCATCTGCGCCGTCCACGGCTTCTGCCTCGGCGGGGGCGTGGGCCTGGCCGGCAACGCCGATGTCATCGTGGCCTCCGACGACGCCACCTTCGGCTTGCCGGAAGTGGACCGTGGCGCGCTCGGCGCCGCCACCCATCTCGCCCGACTCGTGCCCCAGCACCGAGCCCGGGCCATGGTGTACATGGCTCAGCCTGCGACCGCCGAGGACCTCTACCACTACGGGTCGGTGTTGCGGGTCGTCCCCCGGGACGAGCTGGTCGAGGCCGCGATCGAGGTGGCCGAGGTCATCGCGGCCAAGAGCCCGACCATCATCCGGCGGGCCAAAGAGTCGCTCAACGGGATCGACCCCGTCGACGTCAAGCGCAGCTATCGCTTCGAACAGGGCTTCACCTACGAGTTGCACGTGTCCGGCGTGGCCGACGAGCAGCGGGCGGCCTTCGTCGAGAAGCGCGACGCCGATACCTCGGCGTGAGCGGGGGCCCGCCCACAGCCCGAGTGACGCGGCGCCGTCACCGGAGCCGCGCCGGGGGAGCCGCCGGTGTCTGACAAGCGCCTGACGCTCGACGAGCTCGTCGCCGAGCTTGGCGATGGGATGACCATCGGGATCGGAGGCTGGGGGTCGCGTCGCAAACCGATGGCCGCGGTACGAGCCATCCTGCGCTCCGATCTGTCTGACCTCACCATTGTCGCCTACGGAGGACCGGACGTCGGCCTGCTGTGCGCGGCGGGCAAGGTGGCCAAAGTGGTGTTCAGCTTCGTCACCCTCGATTCGATCCCCATCGACCCCCACTTCCGCACCGCACGCCAGAAGGGGGCCATCGACGCCACGGAGATCGACGAAGGCATGTTCTACCTCGGGCTCCTCGCCGCCTCCCAACGGGTGCCGTTCCTGCCCACCCGGGCCGGGCTCGGCTCGGATGTCCTCACCGTCAACCCCTGGCTCCGGACCGTCACCTCCCCCTACGAGGACGCCGAGGAGCTCGTGGCCGTGCCCGCCCTCCAGCTCGACGCGGCCATCGTGCACGTGAACCGGGCCGACGCCGCCGGATCGGGCCAGATCCTCGGGCCGGATCCGTTCTTCGACGAGGTCATGCTGGGAGCCGCCCAACGACGGTACGTGACCACCGAACGGCTCGTGGCCACCGACGAACTGCCGGAGGGGGGCCCGGTCCAGACGCTGTGCATCAGCCGGCTTCTGACCGACGGGGTGGCCGAGGCGCCCGGTGGGGCGCACTTCACTGCGTGCGTCCCTGACTACCCGCGGGACGAGGCCTTCCAGCGGGCGTACGCCCTGGCTGCCTCCGACGACGATGCCTGGTCGTCGTTTCGCGGGCGCTTCCTCGAGGCCGGAGAGGACGGGTACCAGGCGGCCGTGCGAGAAGCTGCCGATGTGAGGCGCACGGGAGGCGGGGCATGAGCGGGGCCGCACCGGAGGGAGAGTTCGAGGCGGGCCTGGTGGCGCGGGCCGACGCCTGTGTCATCGCCTGCGCCGAGGTGTTCCGGCATGACGGCGAGGTGATGGCGAGCGCCTTCGGCACGGCCCCCTCACTGGGCGCTCGGGTGGCCCGGGCCACCTTCGCCCCCGACCTGGTCCTGACCGACGGCGACGCTTGTCTGGTCGACGGCGCCCCACCGCTCGGGGTGCCGCCCGCCGAGCTGGTCATCGAGTCGCACATGCCCTACCGGCGCGTGTTCGACGTCGTCTGGTCGGGCCGGCGCAGCCTCATCATGATGGCGTCGCAGATCGACCGCACCGGGAACCAGAACATCAGCGCCATCGGCGACTGGGCCCGTCCAAAGGTGCAGCTCATCGGAGTGCGTGGCGCCCCCGGCAACACCGTCAACCACCCGACCAGCTACTGGGTGCCCAACCACTCGCCCCGCACCTTCGTCGGTCAGGTCGACCTCGTCTCCGGCGTCGGCTATGCCCGGGCCGCGGCCGCCGGGCCGGCCGCGTCCCGGTTCCACGACATCCGACGGGTGGTCTCCAACCTCGGCGTGTTCGACTTCGAGACGGCCGACCACCACATGCGCCTCGTCTCCGTCCACCCCGGTGTCTCCGTGGACGAGGTGGTGGCCGCCACCGGGTTCGAGCTCGTCATGGCCGAGGAGGTGGCGACGTCACGGGTGCCGACCCCGGAGGAGTCGGTCCTCATCGCCGGGCTCGACCCGAAGGGGCTGCGCCACAAAGAGGTGCCCGGTTGACGGACCCGCCCGGCGCCGCCCGCCATGCCGCCGACCCGCGCCTCCGCACCCGGTTCTGTGAGCTCGTCGGCGTCGACTACCCCATCGTCCAGACGGGGATGGGTTGGGTGGCCGGCCCCCGGTTGGTGGCGGCCACCGCCGAGGCCGGCGGTCTCGGGATACTGGCCTCGGCCACCATGACGCTCGACGAGCTGGCCGCGGCCATCGGCGAGGTCCGGGGCCGGACGGGCCGGCCCTTCGGCGTCAACCTGCGCACCGACGTGGCCGACGTCGGCCAGCGCATCGGCCTCATGATCGATGCCGGCGTCCGGGTGGCCAGCTTCGCCCAGGCGCCCCGGCCCGACCTCGTGGCCCGGTGCCATGACGCCGGGCTGGTGGTGATGCCCACGGTCGGGGCGCGCCGCCACGCCGAGAAGGTCGCCGAATGGGGCGTTGACGCCGTCATCGCCCAAGGGGCCGAGGGAGGCGGCCACACCGGCACCGTGCCCACGTCGCTCCTGACCCCGGCGGTGGTCGACGCCGTCGGCCAGCGGGTCTGCGTGGTGGCGGCAGGCGGCTACTTCGACGGGCGCGGGCTCGTGGCCGCGCTGGCCTACGGAGCGACGGCCATCGCCATGGGGACGCGGTTCCTGCTCACACAGGAGAGCCGCGTGCCCGACGCCGTCAAGGCCCGTTACCTCGAGACGCCGGTGACCGGCACGGTCGTGTCGACGGCGGTCGACGGAGCCCCGCAGCGGGTCATCCGCACCGAGCTGGTCGACCGCCTCGAACGCGCCGGACGATGGCGGGCCCTGCCGCGGGCGCTGTCCAATGCCTACGCCTTCCGCCGCCAGACCGGTACCACCATGCTCGCCCTGCTGAAGGAGGGACGGGCCCTGAAGGCCGGCGGCGACCTGGCCTGGTCGCAGGTCATCATGGCCGCCAACGCCCCCATGATGACCAAGGCCGCTCTGGTCGAGGGGCGGACCGACGTCGGGGTGCTGCCCACCGGCCAGGTGGTCGGGTCCATCGACGAGCTGCCGACGGTGGCCGAGGTCATCGGCCGCATCGTCGACGACGCCGGCCGTACCCTCGAGCGCCTGACCTCGCCGACCGGGTGACGGCCAACCCGGTGAACGGCCGCCCTTCGCACGGCACGGCATCGACCACCTCGGCGCCGGCAGCTGACGTTCACCCCTCCACCCCGGTCCCTTTGACTCATAAGCGGCGCAATTTGGGTCTAGCACCCTGATGGATCAACCTTTGGAGACCCGCCGCCGCGAGCACCAAAGGCCGGGAATGGATAAGCGGCTACTTATGTGCTTTCCCTTGCTCATCCTCCCTGGCAGAGCGGTTATTCGATCCATTCCAGGATTGGCCATTGTGCCCAAGAGACGCTCAGGTCATACTGTGCCTCCGCCCGTACGTCGCGTGCGGTCTGGGTGCTTTTCAGCCACTGTCAAGATGAGCCATAGTCGGTAGGACTCGGAGTGGACCACCCAAACGGGCCACCCGGTCCTGAGCTTGTGACACGAGAGGGCATTCCCATGGTCCAGCCGTCGTCCCCCCAGGCGTCCGGTCGTCCCGGTGCACGGGGCCAGGCGGCGGCCATCTGCGGGGTCGGGGCGGTGACCGGCTACGGGTGGGGCGCCAAGCGCCTCTGGGACGGCTTCCTCCTCGGCGAGAGCGCGGTGACGCTGGTGACCGGTCTCGACGGTTACGTGCAGGGCGGCGAGGCCTACCTTTCCCTCATCTCCGACGAGGGCGACCCCAAGGACGGTCCGAGTCGCTTCATGCGCGCCCTGCGGGCATCCGCCCGCGAAGCCGTGGCCGACGCCGTCGAGCGGGGGTGGAAGCCAGGGGGCACCGTCGGCGTCATCCACAGCATCGTCCTCGGCGACAGCGACATGTGGAGCGAGTTCTACAAGTTGGACGGTGCCCGGGTCCGCCCGAAGCGGTGGATGAACCTGATGCCCTCCACCGTCATCTCGCAGATGATGCAGGAGTTCGACTTCCACGGGCCCGCCATGTCCGTCTCCGCCATGTGCACGGGCGCCAACACCGGCATCATCACGGCCAAGTCGTGGCTCGATTCCGGCGTCGCCACCGACGTGATCCTTTTGGCCACCGACCTGTCCGGGACTCCGGAGCTGATCCGACCCTTCTCCGACCTGGGCGTCGCCGTCCTCAACCGCCCGCCGTTCGACGCATGTCGGCCCTTCCAGGAGGGAAGCCGCGGATTCGTGGGCGGCGAAGCGGCTATCGCCATGGTGCTCTCCCGCAACCCGACCGGGTCCTACGCCGACGTGCTCGGGGGCGCCATGACCATGGACGCTTCCAACCTGGTCGGCATCGAACCCGACCTCCGCGAGATGGTGCGCTGTTTCCGCGAGGCGCTGGCCGCGGCCGGAGCAACGCCGGAAGAGGTCGCCTGCCTGAACGCCCACGGGCCGGGAACGGCCCAGTGCGACGCGGCTGAGGGGAAGATCCTCGACGACCTCTTCCCCGACGCCCAGGGGCTCTTCTCGGTCAAGCCGCTGGTCGGGCACTGCCAAGCGGCGGCCGCCGCCGTCGAGACGCTGGCCACCATCTACACCTTCCAGACCGGGTTCATCCCGGCTCCGCCTCAGGTCGCGCCGGGGCACCCCCGGCTCATCGCCGGCCATACGCCGGCCAGGCCCGGGCTCGTGCTGAAGTCGGCCATCGGCATGGGCGGCTACAACACGGTCACGGTGATCGGAAATCCGGCAGCCTGACCGGACGGCCAGACCGCTTCGGGATGGCGCCTCGGCGCCCTGCCGGGCCCCCGGCCCAGCCACCGAAGGGATCTGCGAACCCGTGACCTGGGGAAGCGTCGAGCGACCGGAACGATGACCGTTGGCCCGGCCCCGAGGCCCCGAGGGCGGCCCACGGGACCCGTGGTTGGCCGATTATGGCTCTGACCTGGGACGATGATCGGGGCCCGCCCCGGTACCGACCGGCCCCCACGGCTAAAGCCGAGGGTCAGGACCGCCGATACCAGGACAAATGGCATCCACGAGCAGCTACGGCGATCAGCGCTCGCGCGTCTCGTACGACAGGGTCGAGCTCGAGCAGCCACCCCTCGGTGACCGCGACTTCGAGTTGTCGCGCACCGTCGAAGGGGCCGGCACCGAGGTCCAGTCGGTCAGCTGGATCTACGACCGGGCCACTGACAGCGTGATCTGGGCTTCGCCGGCCGAGACGTTCTTCGGCTTTGCCGAGGGCACCGAGGGGTTCTTCGTCACCAATGGCGACGTGCCCGACCGGCCGCGGCTCGACGGCCACCGGACGGTCTCCCTCGTCTCGGCCGTTCCGGCGACGACCGCCGACCCGGGTACGGCACTGCTCGAGCCGATCCTTGCTGCCATCCGGGCCGGAGTGCCGCCCGTCGAGTTCGAGTTGCACCGTGTCGTCCATTGCCCGGGTGGATCGACCCGTCAAGTCGTGGTGCGAGCCGCGCCGATCCTCGCCGATCGGCACGCCGCCCTGCCTCGAGGCGACTACGTCGGAGTGCTCGTCGATGCCACCGCCCAGCACGACTTCGAGCGCGAGCTGCGCGAGATGTTGGACCGCTACCGGCTGCTGACCGAGCTCTCTCCGGACGCGGTGGTCGTCCATCAGGACGGGAAGATGGTGTACGGCAACCGCGCCTCGGCCCGCCTGTTCGGGTCCGGGTCGACCGACGCCGAGTACGCCGAGACCGTCCGTCGCAACTACGGCCGACCCATGACCGACTTCGTCGACCCTGGGGACATCCCTCACGTGGCCGAACGGCTGGCCAAGCTCACCGAGCCCGGACAGTTCTTCGAGCATGGAGAGGTCCGCGTCCTCACCCCGGGTGGCAACTCGAAGGTCATGGAGATCACGAGCGTGCGGACCACCTGGAACGGGAGCCCTGCCTTCCAGGTCATCATGCGCGACGTGTCCGAGCGCCGGGCGGCCGAGGCCGCGGCCCGCTACCGGGCGAGCCTCGTGGCCCATGTCTCCGACGCCATCATCGGTATCGACGCCGAGGGCAAGATCGAGAGCTGGAACGAGGCGGCCCAGGCCATCTACGGCTGGAGCGAGGACGAGGTCACCGGTCTGCCCATCGGGGCGGTCGTCTCGGGCAACCGATCCGACAGCGCCACGCTCCTCGAGCGGGGCCGGCGCGTGCACTGTCGCAAGGACGGGTCCGTCGTCGAGGTCCTCGTTTCCATCGACCCGATCATCGATGACGACCTCCAACCCTCCGGCTGGGTGGTGGTCTGCACCGAGCTCACCGACGCCCGACAGGCCGAGGCCGGGCGGCGGGCGGCCGAGGAGCGCTTCGAAGCGGTGGTGGCATCGCTCAGCGAAGGCATCGTCCTGTTCGACGCGGACGGCAAGGTGAGCGCCCGCAACGAGGCTGCGGCCCGCATCCTGGGCGACCGGCTCGACGACGGCTCCGGACATGAGATCTTCACCGGAGGGGCCATCGCCATCAGTGCCGACGGGCAGCCGCTGTCGCCGGACATGTTCCCCCACGCCCGCACCCTCGCCACCGGCGAGTCAGAGGACGACGTGGTCATCGGTGTGACCGACAGCACCGGGCAGCGCCAGTGGCTGTCCCTCAGCTCGCGGCTCCTGTCCGAGAGGGAAGGCGGCGACTCCCCCATGGTCGTCTGCTCGTTCACCGACGTGACGGGACGGAGGGCGGCAGAGGCGCAGCTCCACTGGCTGGCGTACCACGACTCGCTCACGGGCCTCGGCAACCGGTCGCTCTTCAACGACGAGCTCGAGCGGGAGCTCCTCATGTCCGCCCAACGGGGCACCAACCTCGCCGTCCTCTTCATCGACCTCGACCGCTTCAAGCTGGTGAACGACTCCTTCGGCCACAAGAGCGGTGACGAGGTCCTCCTCGCCTTCGCCCAGCGGTTCCGGTCGGCCATCCGGGCCGGCGACCTGGTCAGTCGATTCTCCGGTGACGAGTTCGTCGTGCTCTGCCGCAACGTCCACGACGTGCAGGTGGCCGTCAGCCTGGCCAACGAGTACGCCCGGCTGCTGGCCGAGCCGGTACCGCTCTCGACGGGGCGCAACGTCGAGGTCCCGTCCAGCGTCGGGGTGTCCTTCGTCATGCGCGGTCGTCAGTCCGCCCAGGACACCCTCCAGCAGGCCGACGCGGCCATGGTCCAGGCCAAGAACAACGGCCGCTCTCGGGTCGAGGTCTTCGACGAATCCCTGCGGGCCAAGTCCGTCGCCCGTCTCGAGATCTACGACGACCTGCGCCACTCGATCGACAACAACGAGCTGGCCGTCCACTACCAACCCATCGCCTCGGTCCGTGACTCGCGCATCGTGGCCATGGAGGCGCTCGTCCGCTGGCACCACCCCTCCCGGGGCCTCCTCGGCCCCATGGAGTTCATCCCCTTCGCCGAGGAGACCGACCTCATCTTCAAGCTCGGGCGCTGGGTCCTTCGCGAGGCCTGCCAGACGATGGCCTACTGGAGAGCGGAGCTTCCCGGGGCACAGGACTCCTACATCACCGTCAACCTCTCGGCCCACCAGCTGAGCGACCCCGAGCTGCTCGACTCCATCGCCAAGGCATTGACCGATTCCGGGCTCCCGCCCGAGGCACTGGTCATGGAGGTCACCGAGAGCATGCTCATGAGCGACACCTCGGCCTCCATCGCCATGTTGAGCGGCATCCACGAGATGGGCGTGGGGCTGGCCATCGACGACTTCGGCACCGGCTACTCCTCGCTGGCCCAGCTCAAGCGGTTCCCGGTCAAGATCGTGAAGATCGACAAGTCGTTCGTCGACGGGCTCGGGACCTTCGAGAACGACGAAGCCATCGTGGCCGCCATCGTCCAGCTGTCGAAGGCCCTCGGCCTCGTGGTTCTGGCCGAGGGCGTCGAGACGCAGCTGCAGCTGCAGCGGGTGACGGAGCTGGGCTGCGACCTCTACCAGGGCTACCTGATGGCCCGACCCACCCAGGCCGACAAGGTGAACTTCAATTCACGCCCAGAGGGCGAGCCGGCGCCGGCCGCCCAGGACGGCACTCCTCCTCCCGTCCGCCAGCGGCAATCCTCGCCCGCCGCCTGACGACGGCCCTTGGGCGGTCGGCGGCCCGGCCGCCGGTGAGCTCAGCCCAACCGCTCGACGATGGTGGCGTTGGCCTGGCCGCCGCCCTCGCACATGGTCTGGAGCCCGTAGCGGCCGCCCGTACGTTCGAGCTCGCCGAGCAACGTGGCCAACAGGCGCGCCCCCGAGGCACCGGTCGGGTGCCCGATGGCGATGGCGCCGCCGTTCGGGTTCACCCGCTCGGGATCGGGGTGATGTTCCTTCTCCCAGGCGAGGACGACCGAGGCGAAGGCCTCGTTGATCTCGATGACGTCCATGTCGTCGATCGAGAGCTTGGCCTTCTCGAGGACGAGAGTGGTGGCCGGGATGGGGGCGGTGAGCATGATCACCGGGTCGTTGGCTGCCACCGCGAAGGTATGGAAGCGGGCCCGGGGTCGCAGGCCGAGCCGACCGGCCCGCTCCTCGGACATGATGAGGGCGGCCGCCGCCCCATCCGAGATCTGCGACGAGCTGCCGGCGGTGATGCGCCCGTCCTCCTTGAAGGCGGGGCGCAGGGCGGCCAGCCGCTCGTAGCTGGCGTCCGGGCGCACCCCCTCGTCGGAGGAAAGCAGTCCCTCGCCGGCCGGGTCACCCTCGTCGGTGCCGGCCTGCGCCACCTTGTCGATGACGATGGCCCGGCGGGTCTCGGTCGGCAGGATCTCGCCGTCGAAGCGGCCCTCGCGCTGGGCCCGGCTCGCTCGCTCGTGAGACCGGAGGGCGAAGCGGTCCATCTCCTCGCGCCCGATGTGCCAGCGGACGGCGATCTCCTCGGCCGACAGCCCCTGATGGATGAAGTCGAACCGGTGGCGCACCGTCGGCCCGTAGGCGTCGCCGGGGCCGGACTCGGTCGTCGACCCGATGGGCACGCGGCTCATGGCCTCGATGCCGCCCCCGATGGCCACCTCCATGGCCCCGGCGGCCACGGCCTGAGCGGCGAAGTGGATGGCCTGCTGGGCCGATCCGCACTGACGGTCCACGGTGGTGCCGGGCACGGTGTCGGGGAAGCCGGCAGCCAGCGCCGCGTTGCGGCCGATGTTCATGGCCTGCTCCCCGACCGTCATGGTGCAGCCGTAGACGACGTCCTCGACGATGGCCGGGTCGATGCCGGTGCGCTCGACGAGTGCGGCGAGGGGCCGGGCGGCCAGGTCGACCGCGTGCCAGCCCGACAGACGCCCGTTGCGCCGACCGACGGGAGTCCGCACGACGTCGACGATCACGGCCGTGGGCACGTCTCCATTGTGGCCGAGCGGGCCCGGTTGCCGGAAATCTGAAGCTGTGTCAGATTCGCTCGGCGATGCCCACCGGGCCGCAACGGCCCCCCAGCTCGCCCCGCCACCCATGGACCTTCGATTCACTCCCGCCGAGGAGAACTTCCGGGCCGAGGCCCGGGGCTGGCTCGCCGATCACGTGCCCGCACCGGGCTCGTTGCCGTCGCTGGACACGGCCGAGGGCTTCGAGGCCCACCGGGCCTGGGAGCGCACCATGGCCGCCGACCGCTGGTCGGTCGTGTCGTGGCCCGAGGGCGTCGGCGGTCGCGGTGTCGGGATCATGGAGTGGATCGTCTTCGAGGAGGAGTACTGGCGGGCCCGGGCGCCCCTGCGCGTCAACCAGAACGGGATCTTCCTGCTCGCACCGACCTTGTTCGAGTTCGGAACCCCGGAGCAGCAGGCGCGGTTCTTGCCGCCCATGGCCGACGGCCGCGAGATCTGGTGCCAGGGATGGTCGGAGCCCGATGCCGGCAGCGACCTCGCCGGCATCCGTAGCCGGGCCCACCGCGACGAGAACGGCGGCGGGTGGCGGCTCAACGGCCAGAAGACGTGGGCGTCTCGGGGCGCCTTCGCCGGATGGTGCTTCGGGCTCTTCCGCAGCGATCCGAGCGCCGAGCGCCACCGCGGGCTCACCTACTTCCTCGTTCCCCTCGACTCGCCCGGCGTCACGGTCCGGCCCATCCCTCAGCTCGACGGCGAGACCGGTTTCGCCGAGCTCTTCTTCGAGGACGTCTTCGTGCCCGACGCCCAGGTGCTCGGCGGGGTCGGGGAGGGATGGCGGGTGGCCATGGCCACCGCTGGTTCCGAGCGCGGCCTCTCCCTGCGCTCTCCGGCCCGCTACACAGAGGCGGCGGCGCGGCTCGTGGACCTCTACGCCCAACGGGCCGCGGTCGACGCCCGGGCGGCCGCCGTCTCGGCCGATGCCGTCGCCCAGGCATGGATCGACGCCGAGGCCTACCGGCTCAACACGCTGTGGACGGTGGCCCGGGTGCGGGAGGGCGGCACGGTCGGGGCCGAAGCCAGCGCCAACAAGATCCACTGGTCGGAGACGGACCTCGCCATCCACACGACGGCGCTCGAGCTGCTGGGCGCCGAGGCCGAGACGTCGAGCGGCGGGGGGGGCAGCTGGCTGGACGGCTACCTCTTCGCCCTGGCCGGGCCCATCTATGCCGGGACCAACGAGATCCAGCGCAACGTGGTGGCCGAGCGCCTGCTCGGCCTACCCCGCGGCTGACGCGCCCCGCCGTGCCGTTCTCCCTCACCCCCCAGCAGCTCGAGTTCCGCGACACCGTGCGTGCCGTGCTGGCCAAGGAGTGCTCGCCGGCCGACGTGCGCGACGCCTACCAGTCGCCCACGTGGCGCACGCCGCGGTGGTCCACGCTGACCGAGCTGGGCGTGGTCGGCTTGGGCGTGCCCGAGGACCACGGCGGGCTCGGGTTGGGGATGGTCGACATGGTGGTGGTGCTGGAGGAAGCCGGCCGGGTCGCCCTACCCGAACCGCTGGCGGCCACGGCCGCCGTCTGCGCCCCGCTCCTCGTCGACCTCGAGGAACACCATCCGAGTGACGACCGTTGGGCCACGTGGCTGGAGGGCGTGGCCACGGGACGCGTGGCCGCCGCCGTGGGCCTGGGGCCCGAGGCCGAGCCGGTGGCTGCGGCCGACGGGGCCACTTTGTACGTACTCGGCCGCCCGGCCGACGGGCCCGAGGCCGCCATCTTCCTCATGGCCGCCGACGTGGGCGCGGCGTCGAGTCAATGCACCGTCGAGCCGGTCGCTTCCCTCGACCCCACTCGCCGCCTGGCCCGGGTGGTGCCGGCCGTCGACGTCCGACCGGTGGCCACCGGACAGGTGGCCGCCGAGCTGGCCGGCCGCACGGCGCGGCGGGCGGCGGTGGCCACGGCGGCCGAGCTTGTGGGCCTGTCCGATCGCCTCATCACCATCGGAGCCGAGTACGCCCGCACCCGTGAGCAGTTCGGCCGACCTATCGGCAGCTTCCAGGCGGTCAAACACCTGCTGGCCGGCGCCCGGGTGAAGCTCGAGTTCGCCCGGCCGGCCGTCTACGCCGCAGCGTGGTCCATCGACGAGGACGAGACGGATGCGAGTCGGCGGGCCTCGGCGGCCAAGGCCCAGGCATCGGAGGTCGCCACCGAAGCGGCCCGGGTGGCCCTACAAGTCCACGGGGCCATCGGCTACACCTGGGAGTGCGACCTCCAACTGTTCCTCAAGCGGTCGTGGGCGCTCGCCGCGGCCTGGGGATCGGCTGCCGACCACCGTCGTCGGGTGCTCGACTCCCTGCTGGCCGAACGGACGACGACGGCTCAGGGAACGGCGAAGGCATAGATCGGGAAGCCGTTGTAGTTGGCCGAGTCGATCGGGAGGTAGGGGCCGTTGATGACGACGGCCAGCGACCCGTCCGGAGCGGGGCCGGCATCGCCCTCGATGGTCACGACGGCCCCGTCCGGCCATACCTGCACGACCACGCCGACGTGCACCGATGTCGCCGTCGACCCGGGGCCCGTGCCGTAGAGGACGTCGTCACCCGCCTGCGGGGGGGCCGATGGTGGCAGCACGGCGGTGTCGGAGGCCGCCCAGTCATAGATGCTGCCGGTGAAGGGGAATGAGGGAATGGGTATGCCGGCCTGCTCCCACACCCAGGTGGCGAACAAGGCGCACCACTCCTCGCACGGGCCGTAGGGATTGCAGAAGCTGCCCGGGTCGGGATCACTGCGCACCTGGCTGTCGGCGACGCTGATGATGGCTCCGGCCGGCCCGGGGGGTGGCGGCGGGTTCGAGAAGTTGTAGTTCCACCCGTCGGGCTCGAGCAGCCAGTAGCCGTCCTGGTCGGGCGTGAGGGCAATCCCGGCGATGGGCGGCACGTCGGCCGGATTGCCGCCGTAACCGCCGCCGATCGATCCGTAGTAGTTGAACTTTCCGAACCCGAAGATGCCGCCGTCGGTGGACACCAGCAGATAACCGGCGTTGTGGGGGAAGGCCACCATGTCGATCACCGGGTTGTCCAACGGCTTGCCGCCCTGGGAGCCGAGGAACGGTGCGTTCCCGAAGGCAAAGATGCCGCCGTCGGCGGCCACCAGCCAGTAGCCGTGGCCGTTGGCACTGGCGGCCATGCCCGTCACCGGCGCGTTGAGCGGAGTTCCGCCCATCGATCCGTAGAAGGAGGCGTCGCCGAAGCTGAAGATGCCGCCGTCGGCCGCCACCAGCCAGTAGCCGCCACCGTCGGGGGTGGCGGCCATGCCCACGATGGGCTGGTTGAGGTGCGTCCCCCCCATGGAGCCGTAGAAGCCGGCGTCACCGAGGGCGAAGACGCCTCCGTCCATGGCTGCCAGCCAGTAGCCCTTGCCGTCCGGCGTGGCCGCCATGGCCACGATCGGGCCCTGTAGATGGAGCGAGCCCAGGGAACCGTAGAAGCCGGCGTCTCCCTCGGCAGCCACGCCGCCGTCGGCGAAGGCGACCCAATAGCCCTGGTTGGCCGCCGTTGAAGCCGGGTCGGTGGCCATGGCCACGGCTAGCGAATTGAAGGTCACATTGCCAATGGTGTCGAGATTCTGCGCGTCACCGAAGTCGACGATCCCGCCACTGTTGTAGACGTTGGGCGTCTCGGCCCCACCGATGGTGGCCGCCCCCGCCCGCCCACCGGCGGCACCGAGCGCCGTTGCCCCGGCCAGAGATCCGGTCATCAGCAACACCGTCGTGGCCAATGCGGTGAGCACGGTGCGCACTGTCGACACACGGCCATGCCCGCCCCGATGCCCGTCGCGCATGTCGGGTCATGCTAGGCATCCCCTCCCCGCTGGGAAAGGGGCAATGGCGACCGGTGCTCGAACCCGCCCCGTCGCCGCGTGGCGCCCGATGACGCGCCGTGTGGGCGCTGAACGGGCTGCGTCCGCCCTCTTAGGGCAGGGTCCCCCAGACGGCCACGACGGCGGACGTTCTCGCCTTGCCGAAGCCTTCGACGACCATTGTGTTCGTCTTCGACAGTCCCGAGAGGGTCTCCGTGAAGCTCTCGCCGGCCGTAAGCACCACGCCGAAGGTCGATCCGTTCAGGGTGACGGACACCGAGCGGAGCCCTTTGGACCCGTTCTGGATCATGAGGTCGTCGTACGAGCGCCGGAAGGTGAAGCCCTGAGTCCCGACCCTCCCCCGCCTGAGGAACTTGTACTGGCCCCCGCAGGAGGTGCCTACGCCGTCCTCGTTGATGGCCTTCACCCCAGCATTGGAGCCGGCGGTCTGCACCTTCTTGGTGAAGGTGGCGGTCACCGGGCTGGTCGTCCCCGGTGTGAACGACGAAATGCTGCCCATCGAGAACGACGAAATGCTGCCAATCGAGTTGAGGTGCCGGATCACCTTCACGGCGGCCACCCCACTCACAGAATCCTGGACCGTGAAGGACATCTGGGCGTCCGGGCGGGCGTCGTTGAGTCCGCTGACCAGGCAGGTCGGGTGACTCGTCGGGGTGGAGGGCCTTTGTCTCGACGGGGCCGGTGAGCTGACGATCGCCGGTGCGGTGGCGGCGGCGGACACCTTCACCTGTCGCTCGATGGCGCGCACCCGGGCTCTTCGTGCGGCCGCCACGGCACGGGCTCTCGCCACCCGGGGGCCCATGGCCGCGTCGGCGGACGAAGCCGACGTCACCACCAGGGCGACAAGGCAGAAGAAGGTCGTCGCGCCGATGATGACGCCGACGCGTCGGCCGGTCATCGAGCCGTAGAGCGACCGGACGGTTGAACGTGGTCCGTTCCCCATCCCTTCCTCCGCCGCGGTCGACTTCGATCGGACGCGCCAACTCATGTTCACACCACCTTTCCGACTCAAGTGCCCCGCCATTCGCGGTGGACGACAGATGATCACTGGTCGACGGGCTCAAATGGCGGACCCTCCTCCGTTCCTGTCCGTTCTGTGGCGTCGGTTGCGCCGCACGAGACCAGTCCGGCACCGAGTGAGGACGATTGCCGCCTCGCAGAGTTCCGTGTCACAACGGGGGCGCGGGAGGGCGCTGAGGAAGGCTGGTCCGCCCGGCCGGGTGGCCGGTGACGCTCACTCTCCGAGGTGATAAAGTCAATATTGGCGACGGAAAGTGAGAATCGAGGGCGATAGTCGAGAGGGGCAACATGGACCAGAACCGACGGGCGTTATGAGCGCTCGCCCCAGACAGCCGGAGCCGTTCGTCCGAGGCGCCCCCTATCCGCCAACCGCCGACATCCCCTATCCGAGGGCCGATCCCGCCGACATCCGCCGGCTTCCGGCCGACGTTTGGCATGCGGCGTCGGTCCCCGTCGGGGTCCGCCTCGAGGTGGTCGGCGACGCCCAGGCCATCGACGTGGCCTACCGAACGACCACCGGGAACCTGGGCTACCGGGGGGACGGGGCCGGCGTCACCTTCTCGGTATGGCGAGGCGGCCGGCAGGTCGACGAAGCCGAAGCCGAGCTGGGCGACGGGCTGATCCGGCTGCAACTCGGGAAGATGGTGCCCGAGCGCCCTGCCACCATCTATTTGCCCGAAGGCATGCTGCCGGTCGTCCGCTCGCTCACCGCTGTCCACGGGGAGATCGCGCCGGCGGCGCCCGAACCCCGGTGGCTGGCCTATGGGGACTCCTCGACACAGGGTTGGATCGCGTCGGGGCCGGCCCAGGCCTGGGCGGCCATCGCCGCTCGAAAGGCCGGGCTCGACCTCGTGAACATGGGATACGCCCAGTCGGGACGGGGCGACATCGCCTCTGCCGAGCACCTGGCCGCGCTCGAGGCGGACGTCATCACCATCAGCTACGGCGCGAGCTGCTGGAGCCGGGTCCCGCACAACGCGGCCATGATCGAAGTGGGACTGGACGCCTTCCTGGACGTCGTCCGACAGGGTCACCCCGAGACACCCATCGTCGTCATGAGCCCGGTGGCGTGGCCCGAGGCCGACCATGCGCCCAATCGGCTCGGCGCCACCTTGCACGACATCCGGCGGTCCGTCGAGTCGGTGACCCGCTGGCGCATCCGGGACGGGGACCTCAACCTTGCTCTGCTGTGCGGCCGCGACTTGATCGACGAGTGGTACCTGACCGACGGCATCTATCCCGGTGACGAAGGCCACAAGCGGATCGCCGCCGCCGTCGGCAAGTACCTCTTCGCCGCCAGGTACGGCTCGCTTCACACATTGGCCATGAGTGCCCTCGACGACGACGAGGACGGGGACAACGCCGACCCGGACCGGGCGGACGCCGGGGCCGAAGAACCGGCCGGCGGCGGCCACGGTGACACCGACTCGAACGCCGACAATCCGTTGGTGTCGGAGCCAGGGTGGCTCCAGTCGGTGCCTCCGGGCTCCGATGGGCGAGAGGGCGAGCCGGCCGCGGCCGCCCGGCGTCGCACGGCACGAGCCACCCCCGACCGCCCGCTCTATCGTCGGTCGACCACCACGCACGCCGTCTGATCATCAAGCAACCGGGGTGGGATCCGTCCCGATCCTCGACCGCCAACGATCGGCGGCCGCACCCGCGCGTCGCCGCTACGCTCACCCCCCGTTCCCGTCGCACCGGCGGTGGCTCTGACCGACCGAGAGGTGGCTCTCCCCATGGACGCCAACACCCTCATCGACACGTTTCGGGTCGACGGCAAGGTCGCGGTGGTGACCGGAGCCGGCAGTGGCATCGGCCGGGCCAGCGCCCTCGCCTTGGCCGGTGCGGGCGCCACCGTGGTGTGCGCCGACATCGCCGGGGACGCGGCTGCGGCCACGGCGAAGGAAATCACGAAGAAGGGCGGCGCGGGCGAGTCCACCGAGGTCGACGTGTCCGATCGTGGCGCCACCGATCGTCTGGCCACCGAGGTCGCCGGCCGCCTCGGAGGGCTCGACGTCTGGTGCAACATCGCCGGCATCATGGTCGAGGGGCCGTTCCTCGAGTCCACCGAAGAGGACCTCGACCGGATCATGGCCGTGAACCTGAAGGGCGTCTTCTTCGGGTGCCAGGCAGCCGGCCGCGTCATGGTCAACCAGTCCGAGGGGGGCAGCATCATCAACGCCTCGTCGGCTGCGGCCGACACGGTGAGCCCCAACATCGTGAGCTATTCGATCTGCAAAGCCGGTGTCGTGCAGATGACCAAGACCCTCGCCATCGAGGTGGGCAAGCACAAGGTGCGGGTCAACGCGGTGGCGCCCGGCTTCGTCCTTACCAACATGACGAGCCGCTACTTCGTGCGACCCGACGGCTCGATCGACGAGTCCATGCGCGACGCAGTGACCGGGCCCATGGCCAAGCACACACCGCTGCGCCGGATCGGTGAGCCCGAGGACATCGCCGCCGCCGTCCTCTACCTGGCCTCGGAAGCCAGCAGCTTCATGACCGGCCAGGTCCTCCGACCGAACGGCGGCGTGGCCATGGTGTGACCGAGCCGTCGGGGCCAGGGTCGATGGCCGTCCGCATCTATCTGACGACCCGTCAGATCAGCACCTACACTCTTTCGCATGGCCGAATTGCCGCTGATCATCTCCGTTGACGACCATGTCGTCGAGCCTCCGAACGTCTGGTCAGACCGTCTCCCCACGAAGTACGCAGAGATCGGCCCCCGCATCGTCCGAGCCCCCATGGGCGAGATCACCTTCATCGGGGGCAAGCTCACCGTGAAGCCTGGATCCAAGGGGTTCCCCACCGACTGGTGGTACTACGAAGACCTCAAACGCCCCCTGTTGCGGGTCGACTCGGCCGTCGGCGTTCCCCGCGACGAGGTCACCATGCGGGGCATCACCTACGAGGACATGCGGCCGGGCTCCTACGACGTCGGCCCCCGCCTCGAGGACATGGACATCAACCACCTCGAGGCATCGCTCTGCTTCCCCACCTTCCCTCGCTTCTGTGGGCAGACGTTCACCGAGGCGGAGGACAAGGAGCTGGCCCTGCTCTGTGTCAGGGCCTACAACGACTGGATGGTCGAGGAATGGTGCGGGCCGGGAGCCAAAGGACGGCTCATCCCACTCTGCATCGTGCCGCTGTGGGACGCGCAGCTGGCCGCCGACGAGGTCGAGCGCAATGCCGCCCGCGGGGTGCGGGCCGTGTGCTTCAGCGAGATCCCCCCGTTCCTCGGGCTGCCCTCCGTTCACGATCCCGATCACTACTGGGACCCGTTCTTCCGGGCCTGTGCCACCACGGGCACGGTGGTCAACATGCACATCGGGTCCTCGTCCAAGATGCCGTCGACTTCCGCGGATGCCCCCCCGGCGGTCGGATCCACCCTGACCCATACCAACGCCACCTTCTCGATGGTCGACTTCATGTTCTCGGGCGTGCTCGTCCGCTTCCCCGACCTCAAGCTGGCCTACGCCGAGGGCCAGATCGGTTGGATCCCCTACATCCTCGAGCGGGCCGACAAGGTCTGGGAGGACAACCGAGGGTGGGGCGGCGTGGCCGACATCGTCCCCGAGCCGCCGTCCACCTACTTCCGTCGTCAGATCTACGGCTGCTTCTTCGATGACGCCCACGGGCTCCGGTCGGTCGAGGAGATCGGTGTCGACCGCATCACCTACGAGTCGGACTACCCGCACTCCGACTCGACCTGGCCGCACACCCGCGAGATCGCCGAGAAGCAGATGAAGAACCTGACCGACCAGGAGCGCTACAAGATCCTGCGGGGCAACGCCATCGAGCTCTACGGCCTCGACTTCGACTGAGCTCGCGGTCACTCCCGCGGCCATGGACCTGCGTTACACCCAAGCCGAGCAGGCCTTCCGGGCCGAGCTGCGCCAGTGGCTGGCCGCCACTGTGCCCACCCTCCCCCCGAAGCCCTCGCCGCACGACTGGCCGGCCCGGCGGGCCTATGACACCCATTGGCAGCGGATGCTCTTCGACGCCGGGTACGCCGGGGTGGACTGGCCGCAAGAAGGAGGTGGCCGGGGAGCCTCTCCGGTCGAGGAGCTGATCTTCAAGGAGGAGCTCGAGCGAGCCCATGCGCCGTATGTGGGCGTGAATTTCGTGGGGCTGCTCCATGCCGGCCCGACCGTCATCGCCGAGGGCACGCTCGAACAGCGCCGCCGGTTCCTGCCGCCGATCCTGCGGGGTGACGAGGTCTGGTGCCAGGGGTTCTCGGAGCCCAACGCCGGCAGTGACCTCGCCTCCTTGCGCACCCGGGCCAGGCGCGACGGAGACGAGTACGTGGTCAACGGCTCCAAGATCTGGACTTCGCACGCCGAGGTGGCCGATTTCTGCGAGCTGCTGGTGCGCACCGGTCCCGAGGACAGCCGGCACCGGGGCATCACTTGGCTCATCCTGCCCATGGACACTCCCGGTGTGGAGATCCGGCCGCTCGCCACCATCGCCGGCTCGACCGAGTTCGCCGAGCTCTTCCTCGACGATGTCCGCGTGCCGGTGGTCAACCGGGTCGGCGAGGAGAACGACGGATGGCGGGTGACCATGGTGACGCTCAGCTTCGAACGGGGAACGGCGTTCGTCGGCGACCTGCTCGAAGCCATGGAGCTCATGGGCGCGCTGGTCGACCTCGCCCGCCGGACGGGTGCCTGGTCGGACGTCGGGATGCGGCGCCGGGTCGGGAGACTCCGAGCCGAGCTCGATGCGCTGTGGGCGCTCACCCGCCGCAACGTCTCCCAGGCGGCGAGGACCGGCATCCCCGGGGTGGGAGGGACCTTCTTCAAGCTGGCCTATTCGGAGGCGCGCCACGAGCTCGGCGAGCTCTGCCTTTCGGTACTCGGGCGCGCCGGGCTCGCCGCCTGCGACCTCGAGGGGACCGACGGCAAGGGGCCGCTCCCGGCCGAGACCATGGTCGACGACTGGCTGCGGGGCATCTCGCTGACCATCGCCGCCGGCACCTCCCAGATCCAGCGCAACATCGTGGCCGAGCGCATCCTCGGCCTCCCCAAGGAGCCGCCGGCCGTGCCCGCCGGCAGCGGCCGACGGCACCGGGACGTAGGGCCGTGGACTTCGAGCTCGACGAGGACGAGCGCCAACTGGCCGAAGGCATGCGCCGCCTGTGCGCCGGGCGCTTCCCTCTCGAGGAGGTGCAGGCCCGGGCCAACGGTGGCGCCGTCATCGACCGCGCTCGTTGGCACGACCTGGCCGAAGCCGGCGTCTTCGGACTGTGCCTGGCCGAATCGGCCGGGGGTGTGGGGCTGGGATTGACCGAGGCGGCCGTCGTCTTCGAGGAGCTCGGCCGTGCCCTCGTCCCCGGGCCACTGGTCGCCACCCACCTCGCCGCCGGCCTCGTCGACGGCGCGGCCGAGGGCACAACGGTGGTCGGCATCGTCGAACACCCGGCGGGACCGGGACCTCGACCTGGAACCGTCGACCCGGTGCCGCTCGTCATCGAGCTATGCGATGAGCTCGACGTCCTCCTCGTCCTGTCGGATGAGGGGGTGGGAGCACTCGACCCCTCGACCCTCGACGCCGTGCGCTTGGACCGGCCCATGGACCCACTGACACCGGTGTGGTCGGTGATCGGGCCGGTGGCCGCGACTTCCATAGCCGGGCCGGAGCTCGCCGACTGGTGGCGGCGCGACGGTGCCGTTCTCGTTGCCGCTCTGCAGGTTGGCGCGGCGGCATGGGCCACCGAGCTCGCCGTCGACTACGCCAAGGAGCGCCGTCAGTTCGGCCGGCCCATCGGCTCCTTCCAAGCCGTCAAACACCTCTGCGCGGACATGGCCGTGCGCGCCGAGGTGGCCCGCTGCGCGGTGCAGGCCGCCGCCGTGACCGTCGATGACCCCGAGGTGGGCGACGTCGCCGCCGCGGTGGCCGGCGCCAAGCTGCTGGCCGACGATGCGGCCGTGACCAACAGTCGTTCGTGCATTCAGGTCCACGGCGGGATGGGCTTCACGTGGGAGGTCCCGGCCCACCTGGCCTACAAGCGCGCCCGGGTGCTGGCCACGCAGTTCGGGACGGGCGACGTCCTGGCCGAGGCGCTCGGGAGCTCGCTCGCCGGCGCGTTTGAGGAGTGAGAGGAGACGGCGTGACCCCTAGCCGCGACCCGCAGACAGCGACACATGCTCCACCGGACGAGGTGGTCACCGTCCTCCCCCGCGACCGGACCGTCTTCGGGATGCAACTGCCCATCCAGTCGCAGTCCACCATCTACGTCCAGCCCTGGGAGCCCGACGCCGGCGCCGCCGAGCTAGCGGAGGTGGCCCGGGCCTGCGAAGAGGCCGGCTTCTTCTACGTGGCCGTCTGCGACCACACCTTCATTCCCGACCGGTTGGCGGCGGCCATGGGGGCGACCTGGTACGACACCGTGGCCACGCTCGGGTGGTTGGCCGGCCTCACATCGCGTATCCACCTTCTCTCCCATGTGTATGTGGCCGCCCTCCGTCACCCACTGCGCGCCGCCAAGGAGTTCGCCACCCTCGACCGTCTGTCCGATGGCCGAGTGATCTGCGGAATCGGAGCCGGTCACGTGCGCGAGGAGTTCGATCTCATGGGGCCGCCCTTCGAGCAGCGCGGCAAGGCGGCCGACGAGGCGGTGCGCGCCTTGGCCCGCGGGCTGGCCTCCCCCAACCCGACCCTGGAAGGACCGCGGTGGCCGGCCGACGAGGTGGTCATCGGGCCGCGGCCGGTGCAATCGCCACGGCCGCCGATCTGGGTGGGGGGCTCGTCGCCTGCGGCATTGCGCCGGGCCGCACGGCTGGCCGACGGATGGTTGCCCCAGTCCCTCGGCGCCGATCCGTCCCTGCTCGACGAGCTGCGCCGGCTTCGCCGTGAGCTACGGGATGATGCGCCCATCGACGTCGGGGGGATCTCCGAGTTCCTCTACGTGGGGACTGCCCCGGACGCCCTGACCCTGCCCCGCTCGACCGTTCACGGACCTGCAGAGCAGGTGGCCGAGGCGTTGCGATCCTTCCCCGAGGCTGGTGTTGGTCAGGTCCAGGTGCGCTTCCCGGCACGCTCGGTCACCGAGCTCTGCGACCAGATCGCCGCCTTCGGGGCGGAGGTCGCGCCGCTGGTTGGGCCCTGACTACGCCGCTGGTTGGGCCCTGACAAGGTCACCCCCCCCACCGGGCTCCGGCGTCCGTTCCATTTTGTTTTTTTGCCTGCCCTCGGATTTGTCAGCCTAATCTGACAAATTCGGCCTTTCCGAAAAAAAGTTAATTTTTGCCGGCCTCGATCTCCCCGTCAGGACATCCGGACGATCGTTCGGGCTTTCAGCCGACTTGGGCCGGTCACAGGCATTGAGCGCCCTGGCTATGCCGCCTGACCATGCGACCTACCCAAAGGTCGGTGCCGGGTGCTCGAGGCGCCGAGCCGCCGGTGTCAGCCGGTGGTCGTCGTGGTCCCGCTCACTCCGACGCCGGTCGTCGACGTCGTCGTGGTCGTGCCCACCGGGCGTGTCGTCGTGGTCGTCGTGGCCGGTGGCCGGGTGCTCGTCGTCGTGGTCGATGCCCCTGCCGATCCAGTTGTGGTGGTCGTCGTCGAAGACGTGGCCGCGGGCCGGGTGGTCGTGGTTGTCGGCGGCACGGTCGTCGTGGTGGTGGTCGTCGTGGGTGTCGGCACAATGGTGACACCGCCAGAGCTTGAGTTGTCGCCGAGGATGGACGTGGCCGGCGGGTACAAGTAGGCCAAGGTGGCGACGGCGGCAAAGGCCAGCGCCATGAGCACGGTGGAGCGCCGAACCCGGAAACGCGGGCTCACCGGACCGGATAGGAGCCCGCTCCACCGGCTGCGCGACGGACCGGCCACCGTCGCCACAGGCACCGTCGGATCACCCGACGACGGGGGCGACGAGCCGACGGCTACGGGCTCGGTCGGAGCCGCGGGCTGTCGGGCTGTGGGCTGGTCGGCCTCATCGCCACCACCCCCGGCGGTGCCGTCACCCGACGGTCGGTCGCTCATCCGCTGGCGGGGGCGTCACCGGCCGGGGAGACGACGCCCGCCGACCGCAGGGCGGTGATGGCGCGGAGGCGCAGCTCGCGTTCGACCTCGAACTGGCGCCCGGGCAGGGTGCGGGCGATGAGCCGAAGTTGCACGTAGCCGACGTCGATGGTCTCGACTCCGGCCACGACTGGGTCGCCGAGCAGCAGCCCGCTCCAATCGGGGTCCGAAGCCATGGCCGTCACGACGTCGCGCAACAGCCGGGTCACCTTCTCGAGGTCCTCGGTCACCGAGACCGGAATGTCGATCACCGCCCGCGACCAGTCCTTCGAGAGGTTGGTGACCTGGCGGAGGGCGCTGTTCGGAACGACCACGAGTTCGCCCTGAGCTGTCCGCACCTTGGTGACCCGTAGGGTCAGCTCCTCGACAGTGCCGGTAATGCCAGTCGTCTGCCCCGGGACCGACAGGCGGATGACGTCGCCGAAGGCGAACTGGTGCTCCGAGAGTAGGAAGAAGCCAGCCAGCAAATCGCCGACCATCTGCTGGGCCCCGAACCCGAGCCCGATGCCCACCACCGTGGCCGGGGCCACGAGCGTGGTCAGCGGTATCCCGAGCCGGTCGAAGCTGATGATGAACGCCACAAAGCCGACCAGGGCCACGATCGCCCACTCGACCGCTTCGCTCACCGCCCGCGAACGCTTGAGCGCCTCAGAGGCGACCTGGCCCGACTCGATCTGGACCTTGATCTGCCCGTCGATCCACCGGCGCCGGCGGCCACCCGCCCAGTGCGTGAAGCGGATGATCAACCCCGCACCCAGCACGATGACGGTGATCGGCAGGAGGTGGTCTTGGAGCCAGCGAATGCGGGAAACCTAGTCCACCTGTGCTCGGCCTCTCCGGGCGAGCTGGCTCCACTCGCCCTTCCGGGCGGGCCCCTTGGCCGGGCCTGTCAGCTGGGCCTCACATCAGCTTGGGCCTGGCATCAGAAGAGTGCAGAGCGACCGGACCGGACCCCTCGTGCACGCACAATGCCCTTTCCCATCCACGAGGGCCCTGCTGCCCTATCAATCCGATCGGATTGGTGGCATCGTGGGGGAGGTAAGCCCGGGTCGGTAGGAACAGGCGGCGGGAACCGGGTGCCCAACCGACCCGGGCACACCTCAATTTACCGTGCAGTAACAATGCGCAAATCGCGGATCGCCGGTTCACCGAACATGTAACCCAGGTCGACGACGATGGCCGTTGGTGCAGGGGCGGTCTCTGCACAAAGGTGCTGGGCCCTGCCTTAGTCGTCGTGGTGAGGGTGGGGAGGATGCGGTGCCCCGTGGTGTGGATCCTGAAGAGGCGGCGCCCAGTTGCCGCCCAGCTTCCGCAGCACCCACTGTCCAAGCCGACCGGGCTTCTTCGCCTCCTCGGCAGCCTTGGCTTGGGCTTCGTGCTCGCTCGTTGCGTGGTAGTCCTTGCCCGTCCAGCCTCGGTGGTAGTCGCGTCCCGGCCGCTTGGTCATCTCGAAGTATGGCCCCGGGCCCTGTTCGCGGCTCGCTCAAGCCGAGCTTTAGGTCGCACGGCTTTTTGTGCAGACCAGGACTTTTTGTTCAGGGCAGCCTTTATGTGCAAAGCCTGCCCGGCTGCATAAGCTGACGGTTCGTCAGATTTGGGCCCACGGCGGCCCACCTGCAGGAAGGAACACCATGCTCGACTACGTCATCCGCAACGGCTTGGTGGTCGACGGCACCGGCAGCCCTGGGCGGGGCGCGGATGTCGGCATCCGAGACGGACGGATCGTGGCCGTGGGGGACGTCGAGGAGGAGGGAGCCAAGGAACTCGATGCCGACGGCCTCATGGTCGCCCCCGGGATCATTGACCCCCACACCCACTACGACGCCCAGCTGTTCTGGGATCCGACGGCGTCACCGTCGAACCTGCACGGGGTCACCACCGTGGTCGGCGGCAACTGCGGGTTCACGCTGGCTCCCATCAAGTCGGCCGACCACGACTACATCCGGCGGATGATGGCCAAGGTCGAGGGCATGCCCCTCGTAGCCCTCGAGGAGGGCATCGAGTGGGACTGGACGTCTTTCGGTGAGTACCTCGGGCGACTCGAGGGCAACTTGGGCGTGAACGCCGGGTTCCTCGTCGGACATTGCGCCCTCCGACGGTGGGTCATGGGGGACGAGCGGGGTGGCGAAGTGGCGACCGACGACGAGGTGGCGGCCATGAGCGCGTTGCTGGCCGAGTCCATCGATGCCGGGGGGCTCGGGTTCTCCTCGTCGCAGTCCCGCACCCACTCGGACGGTGACGGCAACCCGATCTCGTCTCGCAACGCGGATCGCCGCGAGATGCTGGCCTTCTGCGAGGTGGTGCGCGACCGCCCGGGCACGACCCTCGAGTACATCACCAACGGCTGCCTCGACACCTTCAGCGACGAGGAGATCGATCTCATGGTGGCCATGACCACCACCGCCCGGCGCCCGCTCAACTGGAACCTGCTGACCATCGACTCGCGGACACCGGAGAAGACGGCCCGACAGCTCGCCGCCTCCGACCAGGCCCGGCAAGCCGGCGGTCGGATCGTGGCCCTCACCATGCCGACGCTCGTGCCCATGAACATGAGCTTCCGCAATCACTGCGCCCTGTTCCTCATCCCCGGCTGGGGCGACGTCATGAGCCTTCCAGTGGAACAGCGCATCGGGCAGCTGCGGAACCCGGCCGTACGGGCCCGGTTGGACGAGGCTGCCCACTCGGAGGCAGCCGGCGTGTTCCGTCGCCTCTCCCACTGGGCCACCTACATCATCGGCGACACCTACGCCCCCGAGAACAAGACCTACAGCTGGCGCGACGTGGGCTCCATCGCCACCGAGCAGGGCAAGCCGCCCTTCGACGCTTTGTTGGACCTCGTCATCGCCGACGACCTCCGCACCGTGCTCTGGCCCAACGCCTCCGACGGTGACGACGCGACATGGAAGGCAAGGGTCGAGGTCTGGGACAATCCTGGGGCCATGCTGGGCGGCTCCGACGCCGGCGCCCACCTCGACCGCATGTGCGGCTCCAACTACCCGACCGCCTTCCTTGGTGACTGTCTCCGCCAGCGCCGGCTTGTCCCCGTCGAGCGGGCCGTCCAGATGCTGACTGGGGCACCGGCTGCGCTCTTCGGGCTGCACGATCGCGGCCATCTCGTCCCCGGGGCCCGGGCCGACGTCTTCGTCTTCGACCCGGAGCGCATCGGCTCGGAGCCGGCGACCCTGGTCAACGACCTGCCCGGTGGAAGTCCCCGGCTGATCGCCGACGCCATCGGTGTGGTCCGGGTGATGGTCAACGGGGTCGAGACGGTGGCCGACGGCCGGCCAACGGGCGACCTCCCGGGTACCCTCCTGCGCTCGGGCCGCGACACGCACACCGTCGACCCGAGGGCGGCCGCCGCCTGAGGGCCCGTTCCATCGCCGTTCCCGCCTGGCGGGGACGGTGCCCATCCCCGCCGCCCCGTCCCGTCGCAACGACGCGCCGCCGACTCGATGCGCGAGACGAAGCGCCCGCTTGATCACGAGGCTCGTTCTTCTCCGCGCGACGATGACCCGATGACGCGCGTTGTCCTCGTGCGGCATGCCCAGCCGCTCGTCGCTGATGGAACGCCGGCCGATCAGTGGCCGCTGACCGACGACGGCAGGCATGACGCAGCGGTGCTCGGACGACGGCTCACCGACGGATCCACACCCACCATCGTGTACACGAGCCCCGAACGCAAAGCCCGCGAAACCGCAGCGCTTGCGTTCCCTTCAATCGCCGCCCATGTCCGCCAGCACCTCAGCGAGGTGAAGCGGGCGTGGTATGCCAAGCCCGACGACTTCGCCGACGCAGTCGCTGCCTATCTGAAGGGCGAAGTGGTTGAAGGATGGGAGCGTCGCGAAGACGTCATCGCCCGGCTTGGTTCGATCAAGGCCGACTCCACATCCTGGGAACGCATCGTCCTCGTGAGTCACGGTGTGCTGCTGACCACCTGGCTCCACAACGAGATGCAACTCGAAGACCCGTTTCGATTCTGGTCGAATCTCCGTATGCCCGACGCGTGGGAACTCGGCCCGGAGAAGTCGCCCGAGCGGCTCGTATAGCGCTGTCGTCGCCACGGGATTCGAGTGGAGTTGGCAACGTTGCCTACGTCTCGGGTTTCCTGCGCGCCACGCCCTGAAGGTGGATCAGTCCTTGCCCGTCATCCCGCCCCAACCACCGCGCTCCGAGGCCCATGCTGCACGGCCGTGATAAACCATGGCGCGAACAAGGCCCGGAGCTACCTGATCGGCGGGAACCGGCAGCTCGACGGGCCTGTTCTGGACCATTGTACTCGCAAGTGTCTGGTTCGTGAACCAACTGGCCGACCCGCTGACCCCGGCCCGGCCGAAGAGCTTGGGGCCGACCGGGGGTCTTGGCGGGCACCGGTAGCCGCTCGACGGGCCTAGTGACACGGCAATCCACGAGGCGCCGGTTGCTCCAAGGATCGTTTGGGAATGCATGCATTCCATGGGAACCGACGGCAAGGTCATTACGTGTGAGTTCGCGGGTTGTCCGAGGAAGCTGGAGGTGGGTCCCGACCTCCATCGCTCGGAAGTCGTGAAGGCCTACGGGGATTGGGCCTTCGTTGGAGGAATGGTCCTTTGCCCGCAACACGCCGAGCACAGGCGCCCTTGGCTTTCCTGAGCGACAGCGGCCCTTTTTGGCCCCGTAGTCGCTCACGCACCAAAAGTCCCGCTTAGAGGTGCAAAGCCGGTCGCGCCTACACTGCTGACGCACCGTCAGAAAGCGTTCGGTTCGACACCGGCCCGGCCGCCACGGTGCCATGGGTCGCCTCCCGTGCGGCAGGGCGCCGGCCTGGCCGCCCGACCTCGGGGGCGTTCCGACGACCAGCCGCCGTCACGTGCCGTCAAGGCCAGAGAAGGGAGCCGTCATGGGCAGTCCGGTCAAGAGGGATGAGACGCAGCTCCTGATCGGCGGCCGGTGGGTGGACGCCGGGGCCGGGACCTACGACGTCGTGAACCCGGCCACCGAGGAGGTGGTCGGGCAGGCCCCCAATGCGTCGGTGGCCGATGCCGAGGCCGCCTGCGCCGCAGCCCGACACGCCTTCCCTGCGTGGTCGGCGACTCCGACCGAGGAACGCCTGGCTCTGCTCAAGAAGGCAGCCGGGGTCATCCGGGGGAAGAACGAAGAGCTCGTCCCACTCGTCATTGCCGAGACCGGGGCCACGGCCTCGGTCGGCTCCCGTATGCAGGTGCCGGTATGTGCCGACCGCTTTGATCGTTACTCCCGCGACATCCGTCACGTGCAGGAGACGACGCTGCCACCCATCGTCTCGGCCGCCACCCCTCTCGCTCCAGGCGGTCTCATCAGCGCGCTCGTCTACCGCCAACCGGTGGGGGTGGTGGCCGCCGTCGCCAGCTACAACTTCCCGTTGACCAACATGGCCGGCAAGGTGGCGCCGGCTCTGGCCATGGGCAACACCGTGGTGATGAAGCCCGCCCCGCAGGACCCACTGGCCGTGGTCGAGCTGGCCCGCATCCTCGATGACGTGGGAATCCCGCCGGGAGTGGTGAACCTGATCATCGCCGAGGGCCCGGCGCCGGCTTCGTCCGTGTGCGCCTCGCCCGACGTCGACATGGTCTCCTTCACCGGGTCGACAGCTGTGGGCCAGCGCATCGCGGCCGCCGGGGCCCCGAGCATGAAGCGGATGCTCATGGAACTGGGCGGCAAGGGCGCGGCCATCGTCTTCGACGACGCCGACCTCAAGGCGGCCATCACCGCCATCGGTTCGACCTGGGCCTTCCATTCCGGTCAGATCTGCACGGCGCCGACCCGGGCCGTCATCCAGCGCGGCGTCTTCGACCAGGTCATCGAAGGCCTCACGGCCTTCGCCGGCCGACTGAAGGTGGGTGACCCCACCGAGCCGGACACGGTGATCGGACCGCTGATCTCGGCTGCCCAGCAACGGCGGGTCCTCGACTACATCGAGACCGGGCGCAAGGAGGGCGAGGTGGTGACCGGAGGTGGGCGCCCCGAGCACCTCACGACCGGCTTCTACGTGGAGCCCACCTTGGTGGTCGGGAGCAACGACATGACCGTGGCCAGGGAGGAGATCTTCGGGCCGGTCGTGGTGGCCATCCCCTTCGACGACGACGAAGAGGGGATCGCCATCGCCAACGACTCCGAATTCGGCCTCTACGACTACGTCTTCTCGCGAGACACCCCGAAGGCCTTCCGAGCGGCCAAGCGGTTGCGGGCCGGCCACGTGGGCGTCAATACCGCCCAGCGCAACATGGACGCCCCCTTCGGCGGCTTCAAGATGAGTGGTATCGGGCGGGACGGCGGTGACACCGGCCTCGAGGCCTACTCCGAGGTGCAGTCGATCATCTGGTCGAGTTGAGCGCGCCCCGACCCGCTCGGCTCGAGGGGCTCGAAGGGCTCGAAGGGCTCAGCCCGAGCCGAAGAACGGGGCGCCGTAGGAGAACACGCCGCCGTCCGAGCCCACCAACCAGTAGCCGCCGGTGGCAGGGTCGGTGGCCATGCCCACGACAGGTGCGGCCAGGACGAGGTTGCCGGCACTGCCCTCAAAGCCGGCGTCGCCGAAACTGAAGATGCCGCCGTCGGAGGCCACGAACCAGTAGCCGGCACCGTTGGGAGTGGCCGCCATCTGGTTGACCGGCTGGTTGAGCCGCAGGCTCCCGGTCGAGCCGTAGAAGTGGGCGCCGTAGGAGAAGATGCCGCCATCCGCCGCCACCAGCCAGTAACCGCCTGTGCTGGGGTCGCCGGCCATGCCCACGACCGGTTTGTTGAGAGGCCGGCCGCCCATTGAGCCGTAGAAGGGGGCATCGCCGAAGGCGAACACGCCGCCGTCGGAACCCACCAGCCAGTAGCCCTGGCCGTTGGGCGTCGGCGCCATGTCGACCACCGGGGCATTCAGCGGCCTGCCCCCCATGGACCCGTAGAAGTGGGCGTCGCCGAAGGAGAAGATGCCGCCGTCCGCCGCCACCAGCCAGTAACCGTGGCCGTCGGAGGTGGCCACGATGTGGGTGATGGGAGCGTTCAACGGGACGTTGGACATTTCCCCGTAGGACACCGCGTCGCCGTAGGGAGTGACTGCGCCGTTGGCCCGGACCAGCCAGTAGCCCAGGCCGTCACTGGTGGCGGCCATCCCGACCACCGGTGAGTCCAGCGCGCCGTTGGGCTCGCCGGGCACGGCCGGCACGGCGAAGGGGTACGCGTACTGACCGCCGGTAGCAGTCACCGCGCCGTCGGGGCCGACAGTCTGGCCGGGGCAGTAGACGGGATCGCCGGAGGGTGCGCCGGCCACGACCGGTGACTGCGGCACCGGGTCGCCCTGGGTGTCGTCCTGGGCCGCCTCGCGGGCGTTGGCCTGGGGGACGTCGCCGTAGGCTTCGCCGAACAGCTCGACGGTCCAGGCCTGGTTGTCGGCGCACGTCACGCCCACACCGACGGCCGTGTAGGCCGCGTTCAGCTCGTTCTGGCGGTGGTCGGCCGAGGCCATGTAAGCGCCGTCCATCCCGTCGGAGCCGTCTCCGGGCCAGTAGCCGTAACCGGTGTTGCCCGCGTTGGCGGCCAACAGGCAGACGACGCCGGGCGAGGGCCCGTCACAGGCGGGCAGCGAGGGGTCGGCGACCTGGCCGGTCGAGGCGATGGACGCCGACCAGGCCTGAGCGTCGGCTTCCAGCTGCGGGTCGACGGTGAGCTGCGGCAGCGAGACGAACGGTGAGTTGCGGGCGGCGCGCTCGGCGTTGATGCGGGCGATGAGGTCCTGGGAGTAGAGGGACTCCACGGTGGCGAGTGACGGGGTGGGGCTGGCGGCCACCGCCGGCGAGGGCGCATCGTGACCCACCGGTGTGGCCAGACCGGCGGCGCTCATAAGGAGGGCCAGCCCGCCCAGGACGACCACGCGGGCGCGCCAGCCAGTGCGGCGGGCGCCGTTCGTCGATGCAGTCGTCACCTGCCGACCCAGGCAATTATCCGCTTGAAGACGACGAGAGGGGAGGGGAGGAAAGTTCTGGGATCCGTTGTCGTGCACGCGCGCAGCGCCCCCAAAATCCGGCTCAGTCTCGCATCCGAGCTGAGTGAGTCTCCAGTCCGACGCCCCTCAGCGGTTGTATCGACACGCCGAGCGAAAAACTGTTGGGATTTTGTGGGCTACAACGGGGAGGTGCCCGTCCCCGTCCCCGCCCACATTCCGGATTCCTTCCGCGAAGTCGCAGCTCAGGTGAGCAATTGGGGGAGGTGGGGGTCCGCCGACCAGCTGGGGACCCTCAACCTGGTCGATCCCGCCGCCCGACTTCGCGGCACCTCGGCCGTCCGTGATGGCGCGGCCTTCCCCCTCGGCCTCCCGCTGTCCGAGGAGGAGGGTATCCAGGCCGGTTTTGTCCCTGGCCGGGTCAACCCGACCCGCTCGATGATCGCCGTCAACGAGCCCCTGAGCGACGACCCGGGCTGGATCTGCTCGTCAGAGGACGTCGTCACCCTGGCCCTGCAGTGCGCCACCCACTGGGATGGCCTGGCCCACGTGTCCTACGGCTCCGGCCCCGATGGTGGCCGGCTCTACAACGGCTACCCGGCCTCCTCGGTTGGGGCTGGAGGGGCCAGCCGGCTCGGAATCCACCTGGTCAGGAGCCTGGTGTCGCGCGGCGTCCTCCTCGACGTGGCCCGAGCCAAGGGGCTGGAAGTCCTCGAGCCGGGCTACCCGATCACCCCGGCCGACCTCGATGCGGCCTGTGACCTGGGCGGCCTGTCCATCGAGCCGGGAGACGTCGTCCTCGTCCGCACCGGCCAGATGGTCCACCTGGCCCTTCCCGGCCGGGCGGTCCCCGGAGGTGGCCAGTCGGTGCGTGACCTCGTTGCCTACACCTGGCCGACACCGGGGCTCACAATGGCGACGGCGGTGTGGTTCCACGACCGGGACGTGGCCGCCGTGGCCACCGACACGCTGGTCCTCGAGGTCTACCCCTGCGAGCAGCCCGACGCCTACCTGCCCGTCCACCTCCTCCACCTGGTGGAGATGGGGATGACCCAGGGACAGAACTGGGTCCTCGACGAGCTGGGCGACGCCTGTGCCGCCGACGGTCGCTACGACTTCCTGCTGGACGCCACCCCGCTGCCCTTCACCAATGCGCTCGGGTCGCCGGTCAACCCCGTCGCCCTCCGCTGATCGTTCCGTCGAACCCGATGGCCCGTCTGAACAGGGTCACCGAGATCGCCGCCCAGCCGAGCCGCCTCCTGGTCAGTGGGGGTGGGGTCGCGGCCGGGCCGAGGCGGCTTTGACCATGGCGGTGCGAGCCGCCGCCGCTCCCCCGCCGACCACGGGGCCCGTGCGGGGCCGGGGGACGTCTGATCCCGGCACCTTCGCCCCGTCCGGAGCCGGCCGGCCGGTCACCGACCAGTGCACGAGTCGCGCCTGGCTGTCGACCAGCGATGCGGTGCGGATCCCCCAAAACTCGAACCCGTAGCGGTGGCCGGCCACTTGGGCGAGCATGGCAATGAGCGTGCCGGCCGCGGCCATGGCATCGGCGCCGGCCGGAGACCCGGACCCGGGCGACTGGGTGGCGATGACCTTGGCCAGGGTGACGGTGACCGTGTTCAAGGCACGAACCCGTAGGCCCTGGAAGCGGAGGTCGCCCTCCACGGTGGTGAGCTCCACCACCCGGAGGACGGCCCGGTTCCGCTCCCAGTAGTCCATGAACCCCTCGACCACGGCCACCGCCGTCGACCAGCTCGCCTCGTCCGACCAGTCACCGTCGATCAGGTTGGCCAAGATGCCGACGCCCTGGACGAGCTCCTCGGCGAGGACGGTGATGGCCGCCTCGACGTTCTCGAAGTACTGGTAGAAGGTGGCCGGCGAGGTGCCGGCCCGCCGGGCGATGTCGATGACCTTGATGGAACGCCAGGGGGTCTCGACGAGCATCTCGGCCGTGCATTCGAGCAACCGGCGCCGGGTGGCCCGGCCGCGCCGGCCCGGCACCCGCCCGTCGGTGGTGGCGATCGGATCGGGTACTTCGGCCAGGGGCACGGACGGAAATGGTACTGACGGCCCTGCCCATCGCCACCGGCCGATGTCGTGGGCCACCGTTCGGCCCTGGCCGGCCCGGAGTGCGCCTCGGGGCCGGAAATCGCCTGCGACTAGGGTGAACCTCCATGGTGAGTGCCTCGGCGCCCGCGGCGCGCCGTCCGCTGACCCGGGCCCAGCAGGCCCGCCGGCAGCGGGTGATCGACGCGGCCATGGGCCTCGGTCTGGACGGTGGCTACGACGCCGTCCAGATGCGTGACGTGGCCGCACGAGCCGACGTGGCCATGGGCACGGTGTACCGCTACTTCACCAGCAAGGACCATCTGCTGGCGGCCACGCTCGTCCACTGGGTCGAGCAGCTGGACGGCCGCCTGGCCCAGCTGCCTCCGCAGGGAGAGACGGCCGCGGCCCGCGTTCTCGACGCCCTCGACCGCGCCCTTCGGGCCATGGGCCGCCAACCGCGGTTGGTGGGCGCCGTCTTCACCGCCCTCGCTTCGCCGGACCTGGCTGCCGTCGAGTGCCAACAGCAGGTGTCGGCCCTCATGGAGGGCATCATCACCCGGGCTATCGGCGACCGGCAGCCGAGCGACATCAGCGACCGCGCCCGCATCATCGGTCACGTCTGGTATTCCGCGCTCGTGGGTTGGGTGAACGGGTGGAGCGACATGAAGCGAGTCCACGACGAACTGGCCGTGGCCATCGGGCTCCTGCTCCCCTCGGCGTCCTACGCCCGGGCCGTCTGACCCCTCACCAGAGCCGCGCCGCCCGCCGGACTGCTCACCGGCCGGCGACCGGTGCCGCACTCCCCCCACCGGTCCGAGATACGTTCGGTCGGTGCCGACGGCCATCGAGGTCACCCGACTCTCAAAACGATTCGGCCCCATCCAGGCCGTCTCGGATCTGAGCTTCGAGGTCAACGCCGGCCGGGTCACCGGTTTCCTCGGCCCCAACGGCTCGGGGAAGACCACCACGCTTCGCATCCTCCTCGGCCTGGTCGGTTCGAGCGAAGGGTCGGCCACCTTCGGCGGCCGGCGCTACGTCGACCTCGACCACCCCATTCACCACGTGGGCGCCGTGCTCGAGGCCACCAGCTTCCATCCGTCGCGACGGGCTGAGGACCACCTGCGGGCGGTGGCCATGGCCGCCGGGATCCCGCGCCAACGGGTCGGCGAGACACTCGAGCTCGTGGGGCTGGGCGACGAGGGGCGACGGCGGGTCGGCAAATTCTCCCTCGGCATGCGCCAACGGCTGCAGCTGGCCACCGCCCTGCTGGGCGAGCCCGAGGTCCTCATCCTCGACGAGCCGTCCAACGGCCTCGACCCGCAGGGGATCTCGTGGCTCCGGACCTTCATGCGGTACCAAGCCTCGGTCGGCCGGGCCGTCCTCGTGTCCTCGCACCTGCTGACCGAGATGCAGGAGACGGTCGACGACGTGGTCATCATCTCCCACGGCCGGCTCGTCCTCCAGGCTCCCCTGACCGACCTCGCCAACCTGCAGGGGACGCGCTCGGGCCTCCGCGTCCGCACGCCGGAGATCGAGCGCCTCACCGCCCTGCTCGCCGAGGTGCCGGCCGGTTACCGCCAGGACGGCCCCGACACGCTGATCATCGACGGTGCCACCCCGGAGTGGTTCGGCCCCTTCGCCGCCCAGCACCAAGTCGTCCTCTACGAGCTCGCTCCCTCCGGGGACACGCTGGAGGACGTCTTCTTGCGCCTGACCCACGGCTTCGACACTCCCGATCCGGCCCAGGCCGACCAGTCTCCGCCGGCCCAGGCCGACCGGGCTCAGCCGGGCGGAGGTCAGCCGTGATCGCCGTCGTCCGGGCCGAGTGGCTCAAGCTCCGCACCACCGCCGTCCCCTGGGTGCTCGCCACCATCGCCTTCATCGTCACCGCCCTGTTCGTCCTCACCATCTTCCTCACCCGGAACAACAGCCCGGACGCCGGCAGCGGCGGCGGGTTCGGCGGTGGCAGCAGCAGCTCAGCGTCCGGGGGTGGGGCGGTGGTCGGCAACTCGGGCTACCTGATCCCCCACACCACCCAGCAGCTGCGCAACCTCATCGGCTCGGGTCTGCCCTGCTATATCCTCGCCCTGCTGCTTGGGACGCTGATGGTGACCACCGAGTTCCGGCACAAGACGGTGACGACCTCCTTTCTGGTCACACCGCGCCGGCCCGTGTTGGTGGCCGGCAAGCTGATCAGCGCCGCCCTGATAGGTGCCGCCCTCGCCCTGGTCTTGGTGGCGGTTACCCTGCTCGGCGGCGGTCTCACCCTGGTCGCCCGCGGAGGGTCGTTCTCCGCCCTGGCCCGTCAGCTCCCGGCCGTGGTGCCGGGGATGGTCCTCGTCTTCGCCCTGTTCGCCGTCCTGGGTGTGGGTGTCGGCTCGATCCTCACCAATCAGGTGGCGGCCATCATCGTGGTGCTCGGGTGGTTCCTCATCCTCGAGAACATCCTGGTCGGCCTGGTGCACTCCGCCAATCGCTGGGTGCCCACCGGTGCGGCCAGCGCCGCCGCCAGCGTGACCCGCGGGCGGGCGATGAGCTTCGGGCTCTTCTCGTGGTGGGAGGGGGCCCTGCTCATGCTCGGCTATGGCCTGATCTTCGCGGCCATCGGCTCCTTCATCCTCACCCGGCGCGACATCACCTGACCGGGCGCCACGACCTCGACGAGCCCCGACGAGCCACGCGAGACCTGACGAGCCCTGACGAGTCGGACGAGCCCCTGACACGTCGTGGTTCGGCGGCTCCCGGGGGTCCCCGTTGACCAGGAGCCTCGTCGATACAGTCGAGGCCGTCCTCACGGACCGACCCCGTCGGCGGCCGCGACACGAGCCCCGGTGCGCTGTCGGCGCGAAGATCGAGCCGGACCGAGGTGAGATGGTGTGAACCGCAGGTGGTGGACGTTGCTGGTCGTCTGCATCGGCACGTTCATGCTGCTGCTCGACATCACCGTCGTCACCGTGGCCTTGCCCGCCATACAGGTCGCGTTGCACTCCACGTTCTCCGACCTGCAGTGGGTGCTGGACGCCTACGCCCTGACCCTGGCCTCGTTCCTGCTCGTCTCGGGCGTGCTCGGCGACCTGTTCGGACGCCGTGGTCTCTATGTCGTGGGTCTCGCTGTCTTCACTCTCTCCTCGCTGGCCTGTGGACTGGCCCGGTCACCCTCCATGCTGATCGTGTCCCGCGGCGCCCAAGGCCTCGGAGCAGCGATGCTGTTCGCCACCGGGCTCGCCCTCCTGGCGCTGGCCTTCTCCGGTCGAGAACGGGGGATCGCCTTCGGTATCTACGGGTCGGTGCTGGGCGGCGCGGTGGCGGTGGGGCCGCTCGTGGGTGGTGCCATCACGAGCGGCATCAACTGGCGCTGGATCTTCTTCCTCAACGTGCCGCTCGGTGTCATGGCCATTGCCCTTGCCCTGACCAAGGTCGACGAGGTGCGGTTCATCGTCAAGCGGCGGATCGACTGGGTCGGGCTCGTCTCCTTCGCCACCTCTCTCTTCATGCTCGTCTACGCATTGGTCCGGGCAAATGCCCTCGGCTGGAGAAGCTCGACCATCGTGAGCCTGCTCGTGGGGTCGGGGCTTCTCATGACCGTCTTCCTCGTGACCGAGTGGCGACTCGGGCGTGTGCGGCGCATGCACCGCCACCGTCATGCGGCTGCGGGGCTGCGGGACCCCATGCTCGACCTTTCGCTCTTCCGGCGACCGGCCATGTCCGGCGTGTCCATCGCCGCCTTCGCTCTGTCGGCCTCCATCTTCGGCATGTTCCTCTACATCACGCTCTACCTTCAGGAGGTCCTGGGGTTGAGCCCCATCGGCACCGGCATCCGCCTGCTGCCCATCACCGTGGTGGCGTTCGGTGTGGCCCCCCTGGCCGGACGCCTATCGGTCGCCGTCCGGTCGCGCTACCTGCTCGGCCTCGGCCTCCTGCTCGTGGCCCTCGGGTGCGAGCTCATGACCAGGACCCGCCCCGACTCATCATGGAACGTCCTGCTGCCGGGATTCATCGTGGCCGGCGTGGGCGTCGGTGTGGCCAACACCATCATCGCCTCGGCCACCGTCTCGGTCGTGCCCCCCGAGCAAAGCGGTATGGCCTCAGGGACGTCGAGCACCTTCCGGCAGGTCGGCTTGGCCACTGGCATCGCCGCGCTGGGCGCGGTGTTCCTGGCCCAGATCCGGCCGGCCACCATCGACGCTCTCAACGGCAGCGTTGCCGGCCGACAAGTTCTGCACCTCGGAGCTCGCGTGTCGACGGCCATCTCACAGGGCCTGGTGCGTCAAACCGCCGCCAACCTTCGAACCGGTGTTGCCCGGCATGCGCTCCTCAGCGCCTACCGGACGGGGTTCACCAGCACCTTCAACCATCTGATGACCATCTCCACGGTGGTGGCGGCAGTCGGTGGGCTCGCCGCACTGGCGCTCGTGCGCCAGCGCGACTTCGTGCCGAGTATCAGCCTGGAGGAGGCGTTGGTCATTCCCCCGGTGACAACCACCGACGGGGCGATCATCCCGGACGATGCCGAGCGGGTCGTAGCTTCGGAATCGGCCATGCGTCGCTGACACAGTTGGTCACACCGCATGCCGTCCACGCATGCCGTCCACGCATGCCGTCCATGCTGCATCGCTCACGTCCACACCGCGAAACGACAACCTGACGGCGCGCTGTCGCACGTTGGGCGTGACGGCGCGCGCCGGGGCTGTCGAACGGACCCGCGTGACAGACCTGCACGGATCGGAGCTGACCGCCGCGACCGAAGCAGAGTGGTGACCAACCCGACCGGCAACCTGTCCTTCGGCCAGTGCCGACGATCCGGCGGCAGGACCGAATCGACCCTCACCTGTCTAAGGTAAGCCCGACAAGGGGTGGCTGCGGAGGAGACAGGTGATGAAGACCAGGCTGACCGAGATCCTCGGCATCGAGCATCCGGTGATGTTGGCCGGCATGGGCGGCGTCTCCTACGCCGACGTGGTGGTCGCCGTGTCCGAGGCCGGCGGCTTCGGCTGCCTCGGCGCCTCGACCATGAGCAACGAGCGGATGGTGGCCGAGATCGCCGAAGTGCGGAAGCGAACCGACAAGCCCTTCGGCGTCGACCTCCTCACGGCCATGCCCGGCGACCTTCCAAGCCAGGTCGAGCAGGTCATCGAAGGTGGGGCGTCCGTGTTCGTGGCCGGCCTGGGTGTCCCGGCCGAGGCCGTCGACCTCTGCCACCGCCACGGCGTGCTGGTGGTCAACATGTGCGGCAAGGTCGCCCACGCCAGGCGGGCGCTCGATGCCGGGTGCGACATCGTGGTGGCCCAGGGAACCGAGGCCGGCGGCCACACCGGCCTCGTGGCCACCATGCCGCTCGTCCCCCAGATCGTCGACGCCGTCGGTGACCGGATCCCGGTGGTGGCAGCCGGCGGGCTCTTCGACGGACGCGGGCTGGCCGCCTCCCTCGCCCTCGGGGCGGACGGGGTGTGGATGGGCACCCGCTTCATCGCCACCCCCGAGGCGCGGGGGGTGACGGGTTACAAGGAGGCGCTGGTCGAGACGCCCGAGGACGGCACCACCATCAGCCGGGCCTTCTCCGGGAAGACCATGCGCGTCGTGCGCAACAACTACACGGCCTACTTCGAGGACCACCCCGAGGAGCTCCAGCCCTTCCCGGCCCAGATCGGCCGCTCGATGAACGATGGCGCCTTCCACTTGGGGGGCGGTCCGGACACCCAGGGTGTGCACCCCGACATGGAGTGCTATCCCTCCGGGCAGGGGGTGGGGGGCATCGACGACCTCGTCCCGGCCGGCATCCTGGTCACCCAGATCGTGGAACAGGCCGAGCGGGTGCTCGCCGACCTGGCCCGGGCCTGACCCGCTGACCACCGGGGTCGGCCGACGGGCAGGCTCTCCGGTCAGAGACGGGGGACGCTCAGCCCGAGTCGAGGACCGAACGGTCGCCCCGCCGCAGCCCGGCGATGATGTCGCGGTAGGCGCCGGCCGAGTCGGCCCCCATGGCGTCCGTCGTCATCCATTCGGTGCCGTGCTCGCCGCGGTCGCGATCGATGCCGTAGAGGCCGAACCGGGGCTCATAGGAGCCCCACTCGTAATTGTCGACGAGCGACCAGTGCCAGTAACCGGTGACCGGCACCCCCTGATCGACCGCCTCCATCACGGCCGCGATGTTGGCGCGCAGGTAGCGGGGCCGGTTCCACCCGTCGACGCGCGGGTAGGAGCGCCCGTTCACCACCCGGTTGCACAGGCCGTTCTCGACGATCCACAGCGGAAGGCCCGGCACGAGGGAGTGCTGGATGCCGAGCCAGCGGCGGAGGCCGTCGGGGTCGGGGGGGTCGTCCCATAGCGCCCGACTCGGCTGGGGAGAACGCCCGCCGGCCGTGCGATGGCCCGGCAGGCGGAAGTGATCGCCCACCATGGGCTGGTAGAAGTCGAGGCCGAGGGCGTCGAGGGTGCGTTCGTAGGGGCTGTCGTAGACGGCGTCGAGGACGCGCCGGGGAACGGCGCCGGGCCGCCACGATCTCCCGTAAGCCGAGCGCCAGGCACTGAACCGACGGGCCATTCGCTCTCTCGCCGTCCCCGCCGGCAGCAGCGAGTCGTGGCGGGCCCGGCGCTCGTCGATCCAGTCGTCGACCTCCCGTCGTTCGATCCCGCAACTTCGGCACATCAGCAGGTCGATGAGCAGACGGTCGCACTCGTAGAGGCTGAGACAGGTGTTGTTGGTCGTCACGGTGGCATCGGGCTGGGCCGAGTGAATGGCCTCGTAGGCCCGCACGTGGGCGGTGAGCAAGCTGTCGACGGCCATCTGCATGTCGTGGACGGCGCCCCACCCGCCGGGAGGGAACATGCCGAGCACCCAGGAGCCGAGGGCGAGGACGTTGATCTCGTTGATGGTCACCCAGTGGCGGACCCCGTCACCCAGGGAGTCGACCACGATCTCCACCCAGGCACGGAACCGCTCGGCGGCATCGGGTCGTAGCCAGAAGTGCTCGCCCAGCCATGCCGGGTGGGTGAAGTGGTGGAGGGTAACGAGGGGGGTGAGGTCGCGTTCGAGGCAGCCGTCGACGATGGCTGCGTAGCGGATCAGGGCTTCCTTGTCGGGAGTGCCGTCCTCCGGAAAGACGCGGGCCCATTCGACGCTGAAGCGGAAGCTGTTGCACCCGAGTTCGGCAGCACGGTCGAGGGCTTGCTCGGGCCGGTCCCAGAAGCCGACGGCGTTGCCCGACGGCGCCACCCGCCCGACTTGCTCCCACGCCAACCAGTTGTTGGCCGGCTGACCGGTCCGGTTGTAACCGCCCTCGACCTGGAAGCCGGCGGTCGCCACCCCGAAGAGGAACTCGGGGGAAAGGGGCGCAGATGCGGCACCTCGCGCCGGTACGTCACGAGTGCCCGCCTGGATCGCCACCGTCGCCGTCTTCCTTCCTTCGCGCCGATCGACGTCCGTCATCCCGGGTGGGTGGCGCAGAGAGCCGACCTCATACGCCCACCGCCACCCTTGTCCGCCGACCGCCGATGCTACCTTGCCGTCGTCGACGGGTCCCTACCGTCGCCGACCCGTGATGACCTCCCGCGACCCCGACCGCCTCCCCGTCGTCATCGCCGCCGGTCAGTCGATCGAGCGCGACGCCCTGGTCACGCCGATGGACCTCATCGTCCGGGCGGCTGAGGCAGCCCTCTCGCACGTGCCCGCCCTGCGCCAGGCCATCCAACGGGTCTCGGTCGTGCGACCGCTCGGCCATGTCGGGCCCGCCCCCGCGTCGCAACTGGCCACACACCTGGGGCTGGCCAGCCCCGGCTGCGAGGTGTCGACCATCGGCGGCAACACGCCGCAATGGCTGGTCAACCGGGCGGCGTCGGCCATCGCCGCCGGTGAGCTGTCGGCCACCCTCATCGTCGGTGCCGAAGCCCTGCGGTCGTCACGGGCCCGCCGGGCCGCCGGCGAACCGCGACGCAGCGCCGAACCGGACTTGCCGGCCGATCCGGTGGTGGGTGACGACCGCTCGGGGCTCGGGCCGGCCGAAGGAGCCATCGGGCTCATCCTCCCCGTCCACATCTATCCCATGCTCGAAAGCGCCATCGCCGCCGCCGCCGGTCACGACGGGCCCCGTCATCGCCAGGCCATGGGCGCGCTCCTGGCCCCGTTCACCGAGGTGGCCGCGGCCAATCCCTTCGCCTGGTTCCCGGAGCGCTACTCGGCCGAGTCCATTGCCACCCCCTCGCCCGACAACCGGGTGGTGGCCGAGCCCTACACCAAGCGCATGGCCGCCTTCCTGGGATCGGACCAAGGAGCGGCGCTCATCGTGTGCTCGCTGGCTGCCGCCGAGAAGGCCGGGGTGTCCGACCGGGCCGTGTTCGTGTGGGCCGGTGCCGAGGCCAACGACGTCTACTTTCCGGCCAGCCGGCCCGAGCCCGGGCGTTCGCCGGCCATTGCCGCGGCCGGCCGGGCGCTGTTCGCAGCCGCCGGTGCGGCAGCCGGCTCCGATGGCTATGTCGACATCGACGACCTCGGGCTGATCGACCTCTACTCCTGCTTCCCGTCGGCCGTCGAGGCGGCTGCCGACGCCCTGGGGCTGGCCGCCGACGACCGGCGCGGCCTGACGGTGACCGGCGGCTTGCCCTACTTCGGCGGTCCCGGTAACAACTACACCACCCACGCCGTGGCCACCCTCACCGACCGGTTGCGCGACGAGTCCACGGGCGACGGCAACCAGCCGCGGTTCGGTTTGGCCACGGGTCTCGGTTGGTTCATCACCAAGCACGCCCTCGGGCTCTACGCCACCGAGCCGCCCCCCGGTGGATTCCGCCGGGGGGACACGGCGGCAGCGCAGGAGGCCATCGACGCCACGGCCACCCCTATGGCGCTCGAGGTCGAGGAGCCGACGACGGCCGTGGTCGTGGCGGCCACGGTGGTGCGAGGAGGTAACGGCGACGACGGCATCGGGCCGGCCACCGCCGCACCGGCCATCGTCCGCCTGCCCGACGGTCGGCAGATGGCCGTGAGCCCCATCGACGAGCACGTTCTCGACGAGGTCGGAGGGCGCGACGTCCCCGGTCTGGTGGGAACCGACCTTCTCGTCCAACCCGGGCCACCGCGCTACCGTCTGCCCTGACCGGGAGCGTCGAGCACCGACCGGTTGCCCGAGCTTGCCGTCATCCGAGCCACGATGAGGGAGCCCTCATGTCCGACGAAGTCATCCGTGAGCGTCACGGCCAGGTCGAGGTACTGACCATCAACCGTCCCGAGGCGCGCAACGCCATCAACGGCGCCGTGTCCCGGGAGATGTCGGCTGCCCTCGACGCGCTGGCCACCGACGACGGGTGTCGGGTGGTCGTGGTCACCGGTGCCGGCGACAAGGCGTTCAGCGCCGGGATGGACTTGAAGGCATTCGCCGCCGGCGAGGCCGGCGACATCATGGGGGCCAACGGGGGATTCGCCGGACTCACCCAGCGAATCTTCGACAAGCCGATCATCGCCGCCGTGAACGGGCACGCTCTGGCTGGGGGTTGCGAGATCATGCTGGCCTGTGACCTGGTGGTGGCGGTGGAGGGCGCGACCTTCGGCATCCCCGAGGTCAAGCGGGGGCTCTTCGCCGGAGCGGGCGCGCTCATCCGCCTGCCCAAGCGCATCCCGACCGCCCTCGCTCTCGAGCTCGCCCTCACCGGTGAAGCCATCTCCGCCCAACGCGCCTTCGACATCGGTCTCATCAACCGGGTGGTACCGGCCGAGCGCCTCATGGACGAGGCGTTGGCCCTGGGCGAGCTCATCGCCGACAACGCTCCGCTCGCCGTGCGGGCGTCCAAGCGGGTCATGAAGGTGGCCGGCGAGCTCCCCGACTCCCAGGGCTGGGAGGTCAACAACGCCGCCTTCTCGGATGTGTTCAGCTCGAAGGACGCCATGGAGGGGGCGACCGCCTTCGCCGAGAAGCGCAAGCCCAACTGGACGGGCGCCTGAGGGACCTGCCGACGGCGGAGCTCCGGTTAGCCAACGGGTGAACGGGTGCGACCCATCCTGGCCGACGCGCCCTCGCTGGCCAGTGCCGCGGACGGCATCCGTCTCACCCTGCACGTGCTGGCCGCCACCGTCTGGGTGGGCGGGCAGTTCACCGTGGCCGGCCTCCTGCCCACCGTGCGCACGTTCGGTGAAGAGGCGCCCAAAGCTGTGGCCCGCGCCCTGGCCCGCCTGCTCTGGCCGGCCTACGCCGTGCTCGTCATCACCGGATTCTGGAACGTGAGCACGTTCCAGGTCTCGAACGCCCCGGCCGCCTGGAAGGCAGTCCTCGTGGCCAAGATCGTGGTGGTGGCGGCGGCCGGCCTCGCCGTTCTGGCCCACCAACGCTCGTCCACCACGCGGGGCAAGGCCGTCTTCGGGGCCGTCGGTGCCCTGACCTCCGTCGCCGCCCTCGTCCTCGGCGTCTTTCTGGCCGGCTGAGTTCGCACCCCCCGTGACGGTCGGGTCCACCCGTCATCTGGCCGGACCTTTAGCCTCGAACTACATGCCAGGGAGCCGGGGTCTAACCTGGCACCGCCGGTCGAAACGGAGGTCGTTGTGTCCATTGCCCCGCCTGCTGACATCTTCGGGGTCGACGGCGTCATCATCCTGGTGGTGGTGGTCGTGGTCCTCTTTGGCGGCACCCAGATCCCCAAGCTGGCCCGCTCCTTGGGCTCCGCCCAGAAGGAGTTCAAGAAGGGCCTCGAGGAAGGCGGTGCTGAGGACACGACGACGGGCGCGGTGAACCAGACCGCGCCGCCGCCGGCCGTGAGCCCCCCGCCGCCCGTGGCGGTGAACCCGCCGCCGCAGCCCTCGGCCATCCAGCCCGGCGAGGGCACGCCGAACGCCCCGCCGTCCTGACCGCTTCCTGACCCACCTCCGTCCCGAGCCGGTCACCGAGCACGTGGCCGCTGCCCCGTCCCGAAGCCCGAACCCGTCCCAACCTGAGCGTCATCTCGGGCTTCGGTTGCCCTTCTGGGGGCTACAGGCCGCCGAGCTCTTGATCGCGCTGGCGCTGGTCGACGTGGCCGTGCATCTCGACCACGCCTGGCTGCTCCTGTTGGCGGCCGGCGCCCTCGGGCTCCTCGCCCTCTCTGCCCGCGGCCCCCTCGGCATCGTGCGGGTCTGCCCACCGCGCGCCCACGCCGTCCTCTGTGTCGTCGTGGCCGCCTTGGTCCTCATCGCCCTGGTCCTCACCGCCCTGGTGGTCCCGGCGTTGCGACCCGGTGCCGCTGGCATCGGCGTGCTGGCGCTGGCCATGCTCGGTCTCGTACGCCTCGCCACCCTCACCCGGACCGACGGCGGCCCGCTGCCCCGTGGGGTTTGGCCCGCCCAGGTCGTCGAGGCCACGGCCACCGTGGCTCGCGACCAGGACAGCGCACAATCGCCACTGACCCCACCGGTGCCGACCGCTTCCGGCCCACCGGTGCAGGGGGTGAAGTCGGCGCCGTCGGCGTCACCCGACGTCTCGACAACGGACCGCCTCGCCCGCCTGGCCGGCGAAGCGGTCGCCACCGGGCAGAAGGCGGCCCGCCGTCACCGTCCGGCCATCGAGGCCGGTGCCCGGCGGGGCATCCGCTCCCTCGGACGAGCGGTGGGCCGGATGGGCCGATAGGAAAGGCGGACCGTGGCACCACCTGACGTCCTGCAAGTGGCCGACGACCTCTGGAGCGGCCGGGTCACCACCCAGCGGGTGCACCCGGTAGCCCTCGCCACCTCCGGGATGGCGGAGATCAGCCCGGGTGTGGCCTTCGTCCCCTCGTTCGCCAACGTCTCGGCCGTGGACACCGAGGACGGGCTGTTCCTGGTCGACACGGGCAGCTCCTTTGCCGCCGGACAGGTCCACGCCATCCTTCGGGACTGGTCGGAAGGGCGGCTGCACACCGCCGTCTACTCCCACGGCCACATCGACCACGTCTTCGGCGTGCCGGTGTGGGAATCGGAGTCGGACGAGCGCGGGTGGCCGGCCCCAGTGGTCGTAGCCCACGAGGCCCTGCCCGAACGCTTCGACCGGTACATCAAGACGGCGGGCTTCAACACCATCATCAACCGCCGACAGTTCGCCATCGACAACCTCGAATGGCCCACCAAGTACCGCTACCCGGACCGCACATACCGCGACCACCTGGACCTCGAGGTGGGCGGGGTCCGGGTGGAGCTGCACCACGCTCGGGGAGAGACCGACGACCACACCTGGACCTGGTTCCCCGACCGACACGTCCTGTGTTGCGGCGACCTGTTCATCTGGGCCTCCCCCAACGCCGGCAACCCCCAGAAGGTGCAGCGCTACCCGCTCGAGTGGGCGGACGCTCTTCGCCGCATGCTCGCCCTCTACGACCGGCCGGAGGGAGGACCCGAGGCACTCCTTCCCGGCCACGGGTTCCCCGTGATCGGCGAGGACCGGATCCGCCAAGCCCTCTCCGACACCGCCGCCCTCCTCGAATCGCTGGTCGAGCAGACTCTCGCCCTCATGAACCGGGGCGCCCGCCTCGATGAGGTCATCCACACCGTCACGGCACCGGCCGACCTCATGGGACGGCCCTACCTCCAGCCCGTCTACGACGAGCCCGAGTTCGTCGTCCGCACGGTGTGGCGCCGCTACGGCGGCTGGTGGGACGGGAACCCGGCCACTCTCAAACCGGCCCCGGAACGGGCCCTGGCCACCGAGTTGGCCACCCTGGCCGGCGGGGCGGGCGCCTTGGCCGACCGGGCCCTCAGTCTCCTCTCAACCCCCGGCGACGAAGCCGCCCTCCGGCTGGCCGGGCACCTGGCCGAGATGGCCTGGTTGGCGGCCCCCGACGATCCGGCCATCGGTGAGTGCCGCCGGCAGGTGTTCAGCGCCCGGGCCGATCAGGCGTCCTCCACCATGGCCCACGGGGTGTTCGCCTGGGCCGCCCGCGAGTCCTGACCCGACGAGCGCACCCGCCGGGCCGCGGGGCGCCGGCCAGCCCGCCGGCGAGCTCGATCGGCCGGCAGAACCGGCCGTCCGGCCAGGCGTGAAGAACCCGGCTCTCAACTACAAATGTGGGTCCGGTGCCCACTAGTGTCACCGGCGTGATCCCCTTCACAAAGGGCGGGCCGGGGCCCCACACGTGGCGTGCCCGCGCCGAAGGGGGTCCCTCGCCAGAGGAGGGCTCGCCGAAGCGGGGCGATCCTCGGCTCCGCCAGTTGACGACCGTGGGTGTGGTCCTCGCCTGTTCCTTGGCCCTCGGCGGATGCAGCTTCTATCCGAGCTATTGGGCCAACAAGGGAGCAACCAAGCAGGGCCAGGACATCTTCAGGCTCTACTCCGGCATGATGACGACCGGCATCATCGTCGGCGGCGGGGTCTTCCTCTTGATCCTCTACACCGTGCTGCGCTACCGGCGGCGTAGCGACGAGATGCCCCGGCAGTTCCACGAGAACGTGCCCATCGAGATCCTCTACACCGTCGTGCCCGTCCTCATCGTGGCCGTGCTCTTCTTCTTCACCGTGCTCACCGAGAACAACGTCGACGCCACCCAGGCGGTCGACGCCACCGTCACCACCACGGGGCAGCCGGTGGTGAACATTCGGGTGACCGCCTTCCAGTGGGGCTGGCGGTTCGACTACCCCAGCCTCAACGTGGGGGTGGCCGGAGAGACCACCAACGGCCCCGGCGGCCACGGGCCCCAGATGGTGGTGCCCGTCGGCCAGACCGTCCAGATCACCCTGGTATCGGACGACGTCATCCACGGCTTCTACGTCCACGACTTCAACTTCAGCCGCTACGCCCTGCCCGGCGTGGTCAACGTGTTCGACCTCGACGTGCTCCACTCGGGCACCTTCGACGGTCAGTGCACCCAGTTCTGTGGGCTCTACCATGCCGAGATGCTGTTCAGCGTGCGGGCCGTGAGCCCGCCGGCCTTCCGCCTCTGGGCCGCCCAGGAGGTGCGCAACGGGCAAACGCTGCAGGCCTCGGGCTCGGGGGCCGCCAACAACCCACCGCCGTACGTGACCCAGTACCCGAAGAACCCGTGACCTCATGACGGAACCGTTCGAAGGAACAACGCCGTGACCACCACTATCGAACGTCCGGGCATCATCGGGCCAGAGGAGCCCGGCGCGCACGGCAGCGAGGTCCACGGCCCCCATCACGAGGGCCCGACCGGCATCCTCAACTGGCTCACGTCGACCGACCACAAGGTCATCGGCAAGAGCTACATGATCACCTCACTGATCCTGTTCTTCATCGCCGGGATCATGGCGCTCATCATGCGCACCGACCTGGCCGATCCGAACGGCTCGCTGCTCTCCTTCCAGACCTACAACGAGCTGTTCACGATGCACGGCAGCCTCATGATGTACCTGTTCGCCGGTCCGTTCGCCTTCGGCGGCCTGGCCAACTACATCGTGCCGCTGCAGGTCGGGGCGCCGGACATGGCCTTCCCCCGGTTGAACGCCCTCTCCTACTGGCTCTACTTCAGCGGCTCGATCGTGATGTTGTCGGGCTTCCTCGTGGCCGGCGGGGCGGCCAGTTTCGGCTGGGTCTCCTACGCGCCGCTCTCCAACGCCACCAACTCGCCGGGGGCGGGTGCCGACCTCTGGCTCATGGCCCTGGCTCTCACCGGCTTCTCGGCCATCTTCACCGGGGTCAACCTGATCACCACCATCTTCTACCTGCGGGCTCCGGGCATGACCATGTTCCGGGTCCCCATCTTCTCGTGGAACATGCTTGTCACCGGCATCCTGATCCTCATCGCCTTCCCGGTGCTGTTCGGAGCGGTGGTCATGCTGTTCTGCGACCGTCACTTCGGGACCCACATCTTCACCGTCCAGGGAGGCGGCGTGCCCGTTCTCTGGCAGAACCTGTTCTGGTTCTTCGGTCACCCGGAGGTGTACATCCTGGCCTTGCCCTACTTCGGGATGGTGACCGACATCATCCCGGTCTTCTCCCGCAAGCCACTGTTCGGCTACAAGGGGATGGTCTTCGCCACCATGTCCATCGCCGCCCTCTCGACGGGGGTGTGGGCCCACCACATGTTCACGACCGGCGTCGTGCTGCTGCCCTTCTTCTCGCTGCTCTCGTACCTCATCGCCGTGCCCACCGGCATCAAGTTCTTCAACTGGATCGGGTCCATGTGGGGCGGCCAGATCAGCTTCCAGACGCCCATGCTCTTTTCCATCGGCTTCCTCTTCGCCTTCCTCATGGGCGGGGTGACCGGGATCCTGCTCGCCTCACCACCGGTCGACTTCATGACCCACGACACCTACTTCGTGGTCGCCCACTTCCACCAGGTGCTGGTGGGGACGGCCGTGTTCGCCGGGTTCGCCGGCTTCTACTTCTGGTATCCCAAGATGTTCGGGCACATGCTCAACGACACCCTGGGCAAACTCCACTTTTGGACGCTGTTCATCGCCTTCTGGATCACCTACATGCCCCAGTACGTCCTCGGCCTCGAGGGCATGCCCCGACGGGTGGCCGCCTATCTCCCCTCCAACGGCTGGACCGGCCTCAATGTGGTCTCCACCATCGGCGCCTGGATGATGGGGGCTTCGTTCCTCTTCTTCCTCGTGAACATCTTCGTCTCGTACCGCAAGCGGATCCCGGCCGGGAACAACCCGTGGGACGCCCACACCCTCGAGTGGTTCACGACTTCCCCGCCACCCCACCACAACTACACCCAACTGCCTCCCATCCGATCCGAGCGCCCGACCTGGGACTACAACCATCCCGAGCACCGGCACGTCCACCGGCCGAGCCGTGAGGCCCACGAGGCGGAACGGGAGAAGCAAGCCGTGGGAGCCGACCAGTGAGGACCTACGCCCTCTTCCTCATCGGCATCGGCACCTTCTTCGGCGTCATCGGCCTCGTCTACTGGTTCTGGGGCTACGAGGACGGCGGCTTCCTCATGCTCATCGGCACCGCACTGCTCGGAATCTTTCCGGGCTCCTACTACCTGTGGTGGTCGCGCCACATGAAACTCCAGCCGGACGACGACCCCGACGCGGATGTGGCCGAGGGTGCCGGCGACATCGGGTCGTTCCCGGCTTCGAGCATCTGGCCCTTCTTTTTGGGCATGGGCGCCCTGTTCGCCACCCTCACCTTCGTCCTCGGTCTGTGGTTCGCCCCCATTGCCGCCACTCTCCTCATCTCCGGTGCCATCGGGGGAACGGTCGAGAGCCGGCACGGCGGCACGGTGGTGAGTCGGCCGCCGGCTGCGGCCAGCCAGGCCGACACGACGAGCTCCTAGCCCGCCCGCAGACCGGGCTGTCACCTCACCGCAGGCCTGACCGACACCTCAGACTCCGTCCGTGTCGACGGCGGGTTTTCCGCCCCCACCGATGCCGCGAGGCGGTCATTTGAGCGAGGTGGTCCTCCTGTCATGGCGTCGGGCGTTCGCCAATCGGTCGTTTGGGCAGAACTGCCTCCGTGGGAACCGGGAACAAGGTCATTTCGTGCGAGGCCGCGGGTTGCCCGAGGAAGCTGGTCGTGAGTTCCGACCTGCACCTTCGGAAGCCGTGAGGGCCTGCGACGACTGGGCCTACGTCGGAGGAATGGTCCTTTGCCCGAATCACGCCGAGCACCGGCGTCCTTGGCTTTCCTGAACCGGCAGCGGACAGCGTCGCAACCAGGACCTGCCGACGGGAGTTACCGGCCGGTAGTCACCGCCCAACCCAGGGCCGGGATGGCTTCCCGATTCCGCCGGTGGGGTCTCCGCTAACCCTGGGTCACCCGCCCAGACCTGTGTACCCCTTCACACCCGTGGACCAAACCCGAGGTGGGCGAAGACAGCCCGGATCTTCCAGATTGGCGGGGCCGGTGGCTCGACGGGCCTCATTGCGGGCAAACGTCGATTGGCCGATCGGGATCCGCTGGCGATTCGCAGAAGAGGTAGGAGATACTCGGATAGCAGAAGGACCTCGTCAGTGAAGGCGCACCGAGCCATCGTCAGTGATCGGCCAGCCAGGGTTGTACGCCACCTCCCAAGGGTGGCCGTCTGGGTCGAGGAACACCCCCGAGTAGCCACCCCATGACGTGTCCCGGGCGGCGCGAGCGATGGTTGCGCCCGCTGCTTCGGCTTCGGATAGAACGTAGTCGACGGCCTCGGGCGAGACGACATTGTGGGCCACTGTGACGCCACCCCAGCCGCCGATGTCGTTCACCGAGCTGTCATTGCCAAGCTTGGCTCTGTCCCACAGCGCCAGGATCATGCCACCAGCCTGGAAGAAAACGACCTCGCCGTCGGGTGACTCACCGGACCAACCAAGTGCCTCGTAGAAAGCGCAGGCTCGATCCACGTCCCCGACGCCGGGCGTGATGAGTGAAATCCGCTGCTCCATGCCGGCAAGTGTCGCACTTGTAGGATGCGCCCACACCAGCCGTTGTAGGGCACCGGGTCGACCACAACTTGAGCCAGGGGGCCGGTCTACACTCCTACGGAGACTCGAATTACTCGGTGCGTCGTGCAACTTCCTTTGATCTTCCACGACGGCAGGGGAGCGCCGTTGCCGTCGTCGGGATTGGCATAGGTCTGCTCTGGTCTTGGACGGCACGAATCTCATCGGACTCAGCTGATCCACGACTCGCGAACCCCTTCAGCGGCGAACCCGACGGCAGTCTGACCAAAAGGGGGGGAGCCGCCGACGGGCCACTACCCAGTGTTTGGGGACATTCGCACTGATTCATCGTCACATGAGCAAGAATGCCTGCAATGGCGTTCGGTCAACAGTTGGGCCCACCGGCATCGGCGAAGCAGCTACGAGAACTGCTGGCCCTCCTCAAGGACGCCGGCCATACCGACTTCCGCGACGCACGCGGTCCAATGGGATTCACCCAGCGTCAGGCGGCGGGCAAATTCGCTCGCGACGAAGCGGCGGCGTTCATCGGCCAACTGCAGGACGCTGAGTCCGACGGGAGCCATCCAGCCGATGTCCCAGCGTGGCGGCGGTCCGCCCAAGAGCAAGTGATGAGTTGCATGCCTGCCGAGCAGCTCGCAGCTGAGCTTCGTCGTCGCGGGTGGACGGCCATCGAGCCCTAATGGGGCCGGCGCACGGGGACAGCCGAACGTATCGGGGCTGAGTCGTACGGTCGGAGCCGCGCCACGCTGCAATCGTCAGGCTGAGCAGTGCGACAACTACGGAGCGGGCGGTTCGCACCGTGCTCGCCGTTGGTGGTCCGACACCGCCGGACGCCTCGGGGAGACGCCCAGCTCCGACTGGTCACCCTCGGGGAGGAACTTGATGGAGCAACATTGCTGAGGACACGAATGTCGACGCACCTACGCGATAGGACGCTCTGGCTCCGGCGAACTCTGGCAGTTGGATCAGCGACGACGTAGGACCCTCGATCGAAAACATCGGCCGTGATTATGAGCCATCTGCGCCAAGGGGAACCCTTCGGCCGTCACTGGCTCAAAACGGATCCGAAGAACTGCTCGGTGGCCTCCCAGTGACGGTCGGCCGCGGCTGCGTCATGGCTGGCGTTGTCAGGGACGGCGAAGCCGTGGTGGGCCTGATAGGTCTCGATGGTATGGACAACCCCGGCCTGGGTGAGCGACTTCTCCAGCAGGTCCTTCTGCTCGTCGGTGAACGACTGGTCCTCGATCGCCCCGGCTACGTACACGGCGGCCTCGATGGCGTTGGCCTTGTGGTGGGGACTGTCCGGGTCGTCGGCCTTGGCGAGGTTCCCACCGTGGAAGGAGGCTGCAGCAGCGATGCGCGCCCCCAGGTTCGCAGCGGTGATGAGCGAGAGCCGGCCGCCCATGCAGTAGCCAGTGGTACCGACGCCACCTGGCATCTTCTCGGGCAAGGAGTCGAGGTAGTCGACGAAGGTGCCGGCGTCGCGCACCACCATGTCCACTGTGTAGCCCTGCATCATGCCCATGATCTTCTCCGCGGTCGCCTTTGTGGCGAACGCGGTGCGCATGTCGATGGGCTCGTAGGGCCCGTTGCGGTAGTAGAAGTCGGGCACCAGGACCACATAGCCCTGGCCCGACAGCCGCTCGCCCATCTGCTTCATGGAGTCGCGCATTCCCCCGGCGTCGGGAAACATGATCACCGCCGGGTATGGGCCCTCTCCAGCGGGAAGGCTGAGCGCGGCCGGGCAGGTCCCGTCTGCGGCCTCGATCTCCACCATGCGTTGGGGCACGGCAACTCCCTTTCTCGTGCCAGTTCTCGGACCCTACAGGCACCGGACCTCAGAGCCGGTGCGGCCCAACGGACCTGATGAGTGACTCGCCACCGGCGATCTGGGACAAGCGGCAGCCTGCACAACGGCAGGTCGACGAACATCCTCTCCTGAAGGGTAGGGTCCGACGCGCCACGTTGAAGCTCGACGGGCAGAGGCAACCGTGCCGGCCTGCGGGGGCAGCCCCATCAGCGCGAGGTGGCCTACCTCGACCATGGGTAGAGATGATGACAGGACATCCCAACCGGGCGGCTCGACGACTGGAGGCAGGGCAATGGCTGCACGCAGCGAGCAGATAACGAGCTTTGCCTATACGACCTACATCCTGGCCACGCCCGAGCGGGTCTGGCAGGGCCTCACCGACCCGGCCCTCATGAAACGCTACTGGCGGCACCAAAAGGCTGGTGTGAAGACCTTTCGCTCGGACTGGAGAAAGGGCTCCACGTACGACATGGCCCATGAGGAAGTCGGACTTGTGGTGAGCGACCCCGAACAGGTGATTCTCGAGTCCGACCCCTACCGCCGGCTGGCCTACACCTGGCACACGATTACGCCCGAGTGGGCCGTCGAAGTCGGCATGGACGAAGCCACCGCTGAAGCCTGGCGGGCTGAACCCCGATCCAAGGTGGCCTTCGACATTGAGGACGTCGGGCACGGCGTCGTAGGGCTCACGGTCGTCCACGACGGGTTCGAGCCCGGTAGCGCCGTTCTCCAGGGCATCTCTGAAGGCTGGCCCGCAGTTCTTGCCAGTCTCAAAACCCTCCTCGAGACCGGTTCGACCCTGCGGACTTCGTAGGTTGCGGTGCCGGTACCGTTCCACGGCCGGCGTGTGGAGCAGGCGTCTGGTCGCTGAAGGCCTCTTCCCTGCGGCGTCGGGATGCCGGCTCGTCCGTCGCTACCAGTACACCTCCGAGGGGCGGATCTCGACAGCACCACCAAAGCGTGCGGCAGGGACGCGGGCGGCCACCTCGATGGCCGCGTCGAGGTCGTCGGCCTCGAGGATGAACAAGGCGCCGACGGCCTCCTTCATCCCGACGAACGGGCCGTCCGTTGTCAGGGTCTTGCCGCCTTCGACCCGTACGGTGGTGGCGTTCTCGGGCAGGCCCATCGGCAGCCCGGGGGTGACGCCCGGCGTCTGATTGATACCTTGGTAGTCGGCGTAGACCTGCTTCTGCTCCTCCTCGGACAACGCGGCTTGTCGCTCGAGCGCGGTGCCCTGATAGATCAGCATGACGTAGTTCATCGCTTCCTCCTCGTTGGCGGCTGCTCGGAGCTCTCGACGTACGGATTTTGCCACGGGCTGCCCATTGACGAGCCTGGACCCAACGAAGACATTGAAGGCGTGACACTCCTCAACACGCTCTAAAAGGGCAGCGCTGCCCGAGGCTGCCTTGAGCAAGACTCCGAGGTCCGAGAGGTATGGAGTTGACCCGGCAGGGGGATGTGGCGAATCGGTTGTCCCACGGCCAGTAGGGCTCCTCAACGCTCGGTGAGCACGCGTCCAAGCTGTTTGACCGACATGGGGACTTGCTCCGGTGCCTTATGTCCGGGCCGCAGGCCGTCGAGGGCGAGCTCGAGGAACCGCCGGGAAGTGCCCGGGGCGTCGGCGTCGCAGAGGTCCCCAACGGCCCGGACCGACATCAGGGTCACCACTAAATCAGTGGGGACGATGTCGGCCCTCACCGTATCCGCCCGTTGGCTGGCCTCGAGGATCCGCCCGATGCGCGGCACCAAGGCGGCCAAGGCCCGGTCGGCCCCTCCCTTGCTCCAAGGTCGCGGCGAGGTGGCGGCCCGCCAACTGCTCGGCGCGTCCACGCAGCGCCGGATGAGCTCGAAGACTGCGTCGCCCGGAGCCACCTCGAGGAGGACCTCGTCGGCAATCTGACGGGTCCGATCCATGGCCGCGTCGACCACGGCGGCGAAGAGGTCGGCCTTGTTCGGGAAGCGGCGGTAGAGGGTCCCAATCCCGACTTCGGCCCGGTCGGCGATCTGTTCCATCGGCGCCTCGTAGCCGTACTCGGCGAAGACGTCACCCGCGGCCACCAGGATCCGGGCCAGGTTGAGCTCGGCGTCCCGGCGTAGCGGCTTGGCCTCGGTCGTCTCATGCGTCACCTCGGCACTCCCCGACCCACGTCAGTCCTCAGCGACATAGCCGATGGCCCCGACGACCACCTCGGCCTCGGCGGTCAGGCCAGGGTGCGACTCGCCAATGACGACCGAGGGACGGCTGCGGGTCGGGATCATGAGGGCGGCGATCGCTGCCACCACCAGCGCCCCGCCACAGACGGCGAAGGCCAGCACGTAGCCGTGCTCCCTCGGGTAGCCGTGGACCAGCAGGCCGCTCACGATCAGGCTGGTGGCCACCCCGCTGCCGAGGGCGGCGCCGATGTTCCGGACGTTGGTATTCATGCCCGTGGCGACACCGGTCTGGCTCGCCGGCACGGCCTCCACGATCAGGTTCGACATCGAGGCAAAACCGAAGGCCACCCCGATACCCAGCAGCCCGGCGGCCGAGTAGATGTTCCAAGGCTCACCGTGGGCCACGACCAGTAGTCCGTAGCTCGAGGCAGCGAAGAGTGCCCCGATGATCAAGATGGGCTTGGAGCCGATGGCGACGGTCAGGCGACCTGTGAGCGGAGCGATGACCAGCATGGCCACGGCGAAGGGCAGGAGGTAGAGCCCCGACTGGGTCACCGAGGCACCGAAGCCGTAGCCCACACGAGCCGGTGTCTGGGCGAACTGGGGCAGGGTGATGAACATGGCGAACATCCCGAACCCAAACAGCAGGGCGGCCAAGTTCGTACTCCAAACGGCGGGGATCCGCATCATCTTCATGTCCACCATCGGCGTGTCCGAACGCGTCTCCGAACGGATCCAGCACGGGATCAATACGGCGGTGGCGCCGAAGAGACCGAGCACCGAGGCGCTCTTCCATCCCCATATTGGCCCATAGGAGACGGCCAGCAGCCCAGTGACCAGCCACGCCGACATGATCGAGGCGCCGACCCAGTTGACCCGACCAGGTGACCGGACCGGTGACTCGGGCACAAAGATGAACGTGGTCACCGTTGCTCCGATGGACATGACCAGGGGGATCCAGAACAACCAGTGGTACGAGAGATGCTCGATGATCGGGCCAGCTAGGACAATCCCGGTGCCCACACCGACGCCCAGGATCGCCGAGAGCACCCCAATAGCCCCGGCCACCTTCGCAGGGGGGAACTCGTCGCGGATGATCCCGAAGGAGAGGGGGAAGACCGCCCCGCCCGCGCCCTGCACGATCCGGCCGGCCAGCATGACCGGGAAGGTGGTGGCCAGGGCGCTGATCAGGGTTCCCACCGACAGGGTGACGAGCACGGCGACGATCATCTTCTCCTTGCCGAGCATGTCGCCGATCCGCCCGAGGATCGGCGTGGCTATGGCCGCACTGAGCAGGTAGCCCGTGAGCAGCCATGTGGCCCCGGTCGTCGTGGTGTGCAGTGTGTGCTCGAGCAGCGGGATGGCCGGAATGATGAGCGACTGCAGGAGACTGAAGGCCAGTGCCGCGGTCGCCAGCACGGCGAACGTGGCCCCGTAGTGGATGCGCTTGGCCACGGTCTCTCCCGGTTCTGGTGAGCGAAATGGGTGCTTCCGGTTGCGGCCAACATAGCGTAACCGGAACTCGGTATTCCACTTATGGGCCACGGTGGGTGTCGTGGTTCTGAAGGTGTCCGCCCAGGGCCGGTCCGCTTCAAGACGTAACAAGACAGCACATCGGACTGGCCCCGGTTCACGCCGGGGGCCGGTCCGCGTCTCTGGCGACCTATCCGTGCGATGTTGCCTGGTCCCTAGCCGGCCGATCCGGGATACGCCCAGATTCGGAGTTCTGTGTAATTCCGCTGAAGGCCCACGGCCCTACCCGCCGTCGTCCGTCTTCTGTCGCGCTGAGCTGGTGATGGCGGCGGCCCGGATGTTCGGATATACCAAAGCGTGCACCGTGAGCGTGGCGTCGTCGTCGCCTCAAGTGGACTGGTCCTGTGCGCCTGGTGTGGGTGGGTAAGCGGATTCCATCGTTCGACGACGCCTGCTGTCGTCACCTGGGCATTCTCGCTGGCCGCGGTAGTGGTAGTCGACCTATGGCTCTGGCAGGGCCAGCGTGGGCGCAAACCAGGATTGCGACTCGAACCTGTGGGTGAGCCCTGGCCACGACGAGGCCGAGGCGGAAGTCGCCGGGCGCTGGTGGGAGTCTCGCCTTGGCTAGGACTGACCCTCGTGGTGCTGGCCTGGGAGATTCTCGGAATCGACACGGGCAGTCACGAACCGCATCTGACAATAAGCGCGCTCACCCAAGCATTTCGACCTTTGAACGCAGCCCTGCTGTTGGTGTGGATGCTGGTTGGGCTCGGCTACGGGGCGGCGCGTGCAAGGGCCCCCGTAGCGGATCAATCCTCTTCTTTGTATCGAAGCGGAGCCGAGAGAAGTACGCCTCTTGCTTCCCTGATGTCTACGCACATACCGGCGACGATGCCTGCACTGCTTCTTCCGGCTAGCCGGCCGGCCGGTGTGGCTTTCTGGATCAGCTTGGTGGGCGCCACAGTGCTCGTTGATCTCGCTGCTCGACGCTCCGGCGGTCGGCTGGCGAACACAGAGGAGTTCCTACGGTTCATCACGACCCCACCGGCTGCAAACGTCCTTCTCGTCGTGGCATGGACGTATGCGGGGTATCACATCTTCGCCCACTGATACGCCAGCCTGGTGACAGCCGGGCCCAACAGGTGTCGAGCGAGCTTGCCCTCAAGACCGCCCGCGATTGTCGCGAGTAGGGCGCGGTCTGGGACTTTCGTGGTCCCGCCCTTAGGCGATATCACTCTGCGGTCGTGACTTCCGGACGTCCACGCCCAAAAGCCCACCGAATCATTGTTGTGGGACACCGCTCCTGCAAGGGTTCAGCAGCTTCCGGCGAGCTAGTGGGAAGCGTGGAGGTTCGGAAGTGTGGCCGAGATCCACGAAAGGCCGAGACACATCTCATCCGATGATCCGTCTCCCCAAGTCACGAAGTGAGGTGGGGCCTTGCGCAGGATGGGCAGCTCTTGACCCAGGGTCGGATCGTAGGTGCAGGTGACTTGGAGCGGCTCCCCAGCCGTAACATGCACAGGCTTCGCCAGGTTGTGAGCCTTTTGGTAGTGGAAGTTGTAGTTGGGCACGTTGAGGACGGTCTGGGCGTGCGAGGTTCCGGGGTTCAACACCAGCTTGAAGCTTTGACCAAGCAGGTGCATATGGGCCTGGGCTCGAACGATGTACCCACTGGTGGTTACCGGGAAGGTGCAGGACGTCGAGTCTCCCGCTGGCGGGTTGGCAGGATTGCGCCCACAAGCGGCCTCGATGGCATTGACGAACGCGATGGCGCTCTGCCCGAACTCCTGCCCCTGGTGGGCCAGAGATGCCGCACGGTTGCAGAGCGGCCCGGTGACACCCGCCGGACACGGAATATCCGGGGCTGCGAACGAAAGATCCAACTTGAGTGGCAAGAGCGGGGTGGACATCGGGACCGTCTGGACGACGAGTTTGTTGGTGACCGGCTTGTCTCCAACCAACAGGTTGTAGTGAACCTGCATGATGACCATGGTTCCGGCAGGAAGCTCGATTCCCGTGCCTTTGGGGAGGTTGTCGACGCCGTGACCGGGTGCCCACACACTGAGAAAGGGCGTGCTGCCGATCTCGTTGATGGGTTCATTGGGCAGTCCTGCTTCGCCGAAGCACGTCCACCCTTTCCCGCCGACGTTGTCCTTTTCCGCTTCGGCGACCAGTGAGGTAGGTAGCAGGAACAACGCGGCGTGGTGGTCCTCGGGACTCCCGGGGAAGAAGTGGCTCGAAATAACGTAGGAGTTCCTCTTCAGGTGAGGATTCAGGAGGTGCAGTGATAGTCATCCGTCGTTCCCGGGGCGGCATGCGGACGATAGGTCGGTGACGCGAGGGTGATGGTCGTAATCCGAGACGATCGGGTTGTGGTAGTTGACGCGGCGGCAGAGTCGGTCCCGGTCAAGATCACTGCGAATGCGACAAGGATGACAGCCGCCACCAGCGCACCCAAAAACCGGACTTTGGAGCCACCGGCGCTGGTTCTCTGCTGTCGCTGTTCCCCCACGTACATCACTCCCGCCCTGGCAACAGAGTCCGCCGGTCGACTCTACAGGAATGGTTGTTACCGAGCTTGAGCGCATGTCCCACCCGTCGGATGCCCCGGGTAGGGGCAGGGGGCAACCGCCCACGACCCGGAGCATCGATATGGGCACGGTCTTGCCGCCTGGATCCCTCACTCTCGATCATGCAACACTCGAAATGATGGACGGGTGGCGGGCAATGGGGGCTGAAAACAACGCCCGATGGTGCGATCTCGTCACACGGTCTCACGGCGGCAAAGGCGTGTTCTCTCGCGATGCGTGGACAAGTCCCACTCGGACTCCACCGCTCTTCCCCGATGCCGTCACGCTGATCCCATCGCCGCGTGTTCCCGACCTGCTTTCCCGCGTCGACGCCTCGTCTGGCTGCACGATCAAGGACAGCTTCGCCTCCCTCGACCTAAGCGCTGACGGCTTCATCGTGCTATTCGATGCCCAATGGGTCACGTCGCCAGCCCACCCGGACAGGGAGTGGAGTGTCCCCCCAGACTGGGTCCAAATCAGGGATCCCGACGGCTTTGGCCTGTGGGTGGAGGCCTGGTGCCACCCCGATGGACCGAGGGACATCCTCTTGCCGGAACTGCTCTCCAAGGGAGCCATCGTCCTCGGTCGAATCCAGAACGACCGAATCATTGCCGGCGGGATCGTGACCGGCAGCGCACATGTGGCCGGGCTCTCCAACGTCTTTACCGGCGCTGGACGTGAATCGGAGACATGGTCGGAACTGGCGCAGTGTGGGCGGGCATTTTTTCCCCGTCTGCCGCTGATCGGCTACGAGCGAGGTGAGGAGTTGACCCACGCTCACAGCGGTGGGTTCCAAACCGTCGGGGGACTCCGGGTGTGGATTACGAACACCTGATCGAGGCGTGACCCTCAGCGATCGGGGGCACCGCTGGTCATCATGCGTGGTGATCAGGTCGCTCAGCGAGATGGCCATATGACGGCAGAGTGGCATCGGTTGATGTGCAGACCATACGGTGCTACGCCTATCCCAGGCGGGTGTGCGGACGGGCACCCCGAGAGCGGAGGGTGCTGGTACATGGCGACTCGAGTTGGGAAGTATCTGCGCACGCTGGTGGTCGGGTCACTGGTCTTCGGGGGCGTCATCGTCGCCTCGGTGATCGGCGGATCGCTGCCCGCCTCGGCGACGATCGACGGTGTTGCCACCTGCTCGGCGGGGACCTGCACCGCCAGCTTTCAGGAGACCGGCGCGACCGACGGCTGGACCGTCCCGGCCGGGGTCACCTCGATCGGTGTCACCTTGTATGGAGCCAACGGCGGCACGGGAGGAGAACCCGGAGGAGCCGGCGGCCTCGGTGCCGAGGTCACCGGGAACCTCGCCGTCTCCGGTGGAGAGGCCCTCACCGTGAACGTCGGCGGAGTCGGCGGTGGTGCCGAGACCAACGCCACGGCGAACGGTGGCTACGGCGGCGGCGGCAGTGGTGGCAATCCCGTCGGCGGCACCGTCAACGGTGGCGGCGGCGGCGGCGCGACGGATCTCTCGTACCTTTCAGCTGCAGTCTCCGCCGGTGGCGGCGGCGGTGGTGGCGGCGGCGGGTCTTCGGGAGGGGGCAGCGGTGGGAACGCCGATCAGGGCGGCGGTCCCGGTTCGCCATACCTCAATCTCGGCGCTGGCGGCGGGGGGTCTTCGGGAGACTCGGGCGGCGGCGGCGGTACCGGCGGGACCGGGACATCCGGACTGTGCGGGACGACCCATTCCGGGGCTTCCGGAGGCGACGGCTCGAGTGGCACCGGTGGCCAAGGCAACACCAATGCCGGCGGTGGTGGCGGGGGTCTTGTGGGCGGCGGAGCAGGGGGAGAACCCGCCGCCGGGGTTGATTGCCGGGCCGGCGCCGGCGGTGGCGGCGGGGGCTCCTCGTCCGATAACGCGTCCGGGTTTTCGAACGCCTCGATCATCTCGGGGGCCGATGCCGTGGGGCCCCCCTCGTCGACCGGCGGCAACGGCGAGGCCATCTTCACCTACGGCAACCCGGTGGCCGCGGGTTCGCCGACCTACAGCGCCACCGCCGGTGAGACCCTGACGGTGACCGGAGCAGCTGGTCTCCTCGCCGGGTCGAGCGGACCGGCGGCCGACACCTTGACCGTGGCGCCGGTGACCGGTGAAGCAACGAGCCAAGGTGGCAGCGTGACCATCGACGCCGACGGGTCCTTCACCTACACCCCACTGGCGAGCTTCACTGGCACCGACAGCTTTCCCTTCACCGTTCTCTCCGGCGACAGTGCCGGCGATTACGCCGATGGGACGGCGTCGGTCATGGTCGAGCCGGCGGGACCGAACGTCACGATCACCACGACCACCCTTCCCGACGGCACGCTCCGCCGGCCCTATTCGTTCCAGCTTGAGGCCACCGGGGGTACGCCGCCCTATACCTGGAACAAGTACGGACCGGTCGGGATGGGCACTTTGCCCGTTGGGGTGGGGATTGCTCCGAGCGGCCTCATCTCGGGCACACCCAAGCGAGCCGGCACCTACACCTTCGTGGTGAAGTGTCTGGACTCCAGCCACTCACACAAGACCCAGGGGACACAGAAGCTGACACTCACCATCAATCCGTAGGCGCTTATCCACACGCCTGCATGTGCCGGTCGAGGTCCGTTCGCGATTTGCAAGCACCGGCCGCCGGATAACGCACCCACAGCCATTGTTCTGAGGCACCCGGCCGCCGGGAGTCCGAACTTGGACGCATGCTGGTTCACGCCGAGTTCCCGTTGACAGATCAGACTGGGAGCGTAGATCTTCGAGCGCGACAAATGGCACTCGATCACGACCATGGGGGTACGAAACATGACCGTGACGCTTGTCACCGGAGCCAACAAGGGGCTCGGCTACGAGACCGCCCGCCAACTGATCGTGCGGGGACATACCGTCTATATCGGAGCGCGCAGTTTCGAGCGCGGCGAGGCGGCTGCGACCGAACTCGGCGGCCAGTTTGTACAGCTCGATGTGACTGATGACGCGTCAGTTGAGACCGCCTTGGGTGTCATCGCCAGCCGCGAGGGCCACCTCGACGTCCTCGTCAACAACGCGGGGATCAGTACGACCGCGGACGTGAACGGCCAGATTGCGCTTGAGGTATTCGATACCAATGCGATCGGCGTCATCCGTGTCACCCAAGCCGCCCTTCCGCTGTTGGAGAAGTCCGAGAACCCAGTCGTAGTAAACGTCTCGAGTGCACTCGGCTCGTTCTGGGCCGTGACCAATCCGGAGCGACGTCAGTTTCACTTCCCCTCGATCATCTACGGCTCGAGCAAGGCCGCCGTGTCAATGCTCACCGTTCAGTACGCCAAAGCACTACCCGGCATCAAGTTCAACGCGGTCGAGCCGGGTTTCACCGCGACCGACCTCACTCCCTTCAGTGAGGCAGGGCAGCCGGTCGAAAAGGGCGCAGAGGTCATCGTTCGACTGGCCACCATTGGCAAGGACGGCCCCAGCGGCACCTTCCACGAAGGCGAGGGTGAACTCGGCTGGTGACGCCGGACTGCGGCTGGATCACCGACACTTACGCCCGCCCAGAACAGGGGTCAGGAGCGTCGCCAAGGCGGGACTGGCTACATATCACCGGTCGTTGTTGTTGACTTCTCGGCCCGCAGGGCCAGGTCGATTAGATCAGCAGGGTCGCTAATCGCAACGTCTGAGCGAGCGATTGGATCGAACTGATGACCCCATCCGGCGGCAACTGCCAAGGCTCCTGCGCCGCTTGCTGCGTGTCCATCGGCTGGGGCGTCGCCGACGTAGGCCGCCTCGGCTGGCAAGACGCTGAGAGCACTGCACGCGGCGAGAACCCCGTCTGGCGCCGGTTTGGGTCTCGTTACGTCATCTCCAGTCACGAGCACATCGAAGTACTTCCGCAGGCCGGTGTGACCCAACAGGATCTCTGCGGCCCCTCTCCCAGCACCCGTAAATACTCCCAGTTTCAATACCCCGGTTAGCACCTGCAGGCTCGCTTCAATCCCTGGATAGATCCGAACTAGAGAACAGCGCCGTCTGAGATTGTCGTGGTAGAGGGCGAGATCTCGCTCTTGGCAGGGTCGTCCGAGTAGCGCTTCGAGCATCGCCGTTCCCGGACCCAGGGCGTAGTTGGTAACGATGTCATCAATCGAGCACTTTCGCCCCGACAGTTCCTCGACCGTTGCGATGTATGCCATTGGGACGGCCTCCAACGAGTCGAACAGCGTTCCGTCCATGTCGAAGACGACAGCACGAAGTCTCATGCCGTGGTTGAATTACAAACCAAGGTGCCCTTGGCAATCGTTCCTCGGCGTCGAGAGCTGTAGCGGCTACGGCTGGAACGTCTCGTAGACCGGAAACTCCTCGACGTCTGGGAGCCCTTGCATGGCCACACCGGCGGCGGCTATCGCCCTCTGAACTACAGGCATCGCGGCGTCGTCGTCCGGGCGTGAGTCCCAGAAATCGATCACGCCCCAACCTCCGTCGATTGGACCTGACGAATGGAACATGAGGCCCTTGGACGGTTCGCCAGCGGTGACGTGCTTGTGTACCGCAGCGAATTGCTCCTGGGTGACACCGGCAAGGTTGGTGCGAATCCAGACAGGCATGATGAGCTACATCTCCTCTTGTCGGGCGACGTCAAGGCTGCGGAACGTCGGAAGGCTTGTCGCACAACTTAGTGAACGAGCAGCCCGAACTCGACTGCCAATATTGATTCGTGCCGGGAGCCGCCGAAATCAGTGCCGAGGAGGCCGTTTCCCTCTTAGCCCACGCGTCGAATGCGCACTACGAACTCGTCGGACGGCTGAGCGGCGGCGAGACGGGCGCCCACCAGATAGTCGATCCCGCCGGCCAGCAACTCGTTATGAAGTGGGCCTCGAAGCCGCGATCCCAAATTCTCCGAGGTGAGGCAGTGATGCTCTCGGCGCGACTTCGGGTCGAGGCGGGGTGGCCCGTACCGATCCAGACCGTGGTCGACACGCAAGGCGTTCGCCTCGTCCTCCAAGAGTTCATGCCGGGGAGACCAATCACTGAGTTAAATCATCAAATTGTGGATGAACTGCTTGATCTCCATGCCCGTCGGCTCGGCCTCGGACGACCGGGCGATCCTGTGCATTGGCCGTCCGCCCTCATCAAAACATTGACCACCGGCGGCGACAGCTACTGCCTTCACTCCTCACTCCGCGACTATGACGATCGAACTCGATCGCTTGTAGCCAGGATCGAGGCGTTCGGGAACTTGATCAACGAATCGGATCTCGATGGGCATGACATCGTCCACTGGGACCTGCATCCCGGGAACCTTCTGACGGACGAGGGATCGCTATCAGCAATCGTTGACACCGACTTCGCCGTCGTCGGTGACGCTGGATTCGATCTCGTCATGCTGGCTCTGACGAGTCTGATGGTGCCGTGTGAGCCAGGCGTGCGATCTCAGCTGTTCGCTGCTGCGTTCGATGAACTCGATGAGCTTCGGGCCCAGACCTATCTCGCCCACCTCTTCGTCAGGTTGCTTGATTGGCCGATCCGAAAGGATCGCCCAGACGAGATCGCGTTTTGGCTCAGCCGCTCAGACGAAATGCTCCGCATCTGAGCATGAGGGACTGTGGGGCAAGTGCCGGTCGGTGGCGGTTAACGGTCGGCATGTGCAAGTCGTCCGACAAGGCCACCAGAATCGGCGTTCAGGACACCGTCGAATCCCTGCTCGATGTAAACCCGATCGACGACGTGACGGGCGTCGAGTAGGTATCGCCGGCTGTATTGCTTGCCTCAAGCTGCTCCATGGCGTCGTCCGCGTGTCCTTTCCATCGGAAGGACGAAGCCAGTCGCGGTTCCGATCACAATGACAAACTGGGTATGTGAGCGGATACGCGCCGGTCGATTGGCATGAGTTCTTCGTCGCCGCCGTGGGGGCTTCGGCGGCCCTTCTTGGGCTGCTCTTCGTAACCATTTCAATCAATCTCGAGCAAATCCTTAAGCATCGCCATTTGCCCGGAAGGGCGGCCGGGACTCTCGGGACGTTGCTGAGCGTCTTGGTGGTGTGCAGTTTCGGCCTGGCGCCCGGTCAGCCCAATCGAACTCTCGCCGTGGAGATCCTGGCGACCGGTGCTGTCGCTGCGACTCAGGCCATCTGGGTTTCGGTGGGGAAGCGGAGCCAGGGAGACCCACTCAGCTGGACGCTCGGGAACCTTCCGATTCTCCTATTCCCCGCGCTTGCCTTCGTGGGAGGAGGCTGCAGCCTGCTTGCCGGCTCAGGGGGTGGGTTGTACTGGGTCCTTGCCGGCACCGTTTTGACCTTCATCGCGGCCTCGCTCAATGCATGGGTACTTCTCGTCGAAATCCTTCGTTGACGTCGAGTGACTTTCGTCCGGGTTTCTCCACATATGACATCCGCCGTGGGCCAACAGGCCGAACAGCCGAAGGTCCGCCCCGGCCCCGCACGTGTCGAAGTGTTCCACCATCCGCCGCTAGGGGGACATCCAGAGATGTTCTTCACGACTTCGGCTCCCGACTGTGATCCGGATAGCGCCCAAGGCCCTCGCCCATGCGGGTTATCGGCGTACTACCGTGACCCAACCATGATCGGCCTAGCCACCGATCCATGACGGAGGTCTCGCATGATCGTCAAGCTCGTATTTTGTGTGCGCCGCAAGCCGGAGCTCACCCGCGAAGAGTTTCAGCGCTACTGGCTCGATGAACACGGACCATTAGTTCGCTCACTTCGCGAAGCGCAACCGGGACTTCGCCGATACGTACAGAGCCACACCATCGAAATTCCCGCCAGCGAGTTGGCAAGAGCGTCACGCGGGACGGCTGAGCCCTATGACGGCATTACCGAAGTCTGGATCGACGACGAAAGCCTCGAATCCGAGCCAACGCCCGAATTCATTGAAGCGGGGATGCGTCTCCTCGATGACGAGAGCACCTTTGTTGACTTCGCCAACTCTTCAGTCTTCTTCACCATCGAACGCGAGATCTTCTGACAGGGGGCGGCGGAGACCAGAATCCGGTGTTGGGGATCCCAGCACCTCAGATCTGCCTCTCCTGCCGGTGCCGGAGGCTGGCAGTTGGCCATCAGCAAGCACCCGTCCTTCGAGAACGCATCCACACCCGGCGGTAGCCGTCACCCGAGCCAGGTACCGTCAGTGCCCGTGGTCGAACCCCTTCGTCTGGTCCCGCCCCCGGCCGGTCAGGGACACTTCATCGCCAGCCCCGGCCCGACACCGGGACATCTCGAGCACGACGTGGCGTAGCCTTCTCCCGTGACGACAATGGCAGAGCGGCTCGAGGCAGCTCGGGTGAAGATCGACAGAGCACGCAGCGCGGTAGAGACTGACGAGGAAGCTTCACCGGTGCTTGTGGCGGTGGTCAAAGAGTTCGCCAAAAAGGCGGACAAGGCAACTACGTCCCCCGACGAACGGGTGGCCATAATCGAGCTCGAGCAGGCAGGCGACAGCGCCAAGGCGGCGGCGGAGGCGGACCCAGCCGTGTCAAGTGCTACCCGGGACGCAGTCCTAGAGGCTCATCTGGCGATCTGCCTGGCCAAGGGCAAGCTCGATCTCTGACCCTCCAAGCAGGCGAGGACGAACGGCGTGGGTCGCAGTCCTTCTCCCCGCGTTCGGGGACACCAGCTGGCAGGGTCCGACAAGGTCGGGCCGTTCGCGGACTCGCAAGGGTTCACAGATGGGAGTGGTTAGTGGCCAATCGGGCGATCGCTGCACGGCGGTCATTGGCGAACCGGATTCAGACCGTTCTTGGGCCGTTTTGAACCTTAACGGCCACTCTCGGCAGGGGCCAGCAGCCGACTAAGTTCCCTAGACGCGAGCCCGTCCGGGCCTGCAAACGACCTGAAGGCCACCACGCAGGACATCCGATGCGAAAGGAAGCAGGCTCATGCCCGACGACTCGGTAGGTGGCTCTGGCTCCTCGATCGACAACCGTCACCTGCTGCTGGTCGGTGCCGGGCCGGGTCTTGGATTGGAGGTGGCTCGTCGCTTCGTCGACGGCGGCTATCGAGTGACCTTGGTGGCTCGCAGCACGGACGGACTCGGCCAACTCGCTGACAGCCTGGCTGACTCCGGAGCCCAGATTGACACGATGGCGGCAGATGCCAGCGACCCTGATGGTCTGCGAGCTCGGATGGCTGCGCTCTACAACGAGCAGGGTGCGCCCGGGCTCATCATCTACAACGCAGTCATGGGAGCTCCGGACAAGCTCCTGAGCTCGAGCGTCGAGCACCTGCAGACGGCCTATGCGGTTGACGTCATCAGCGCCATCGTCGTGACACAGGTCGCCGCCCCGGCCATGCGGGCGGCCGGCTCCGGCACCATCATCGTGACGGGTGGCGGTTTCGCAGATCATCCGATCCCAGCCCTCGCGACCGTTTCCCTCGGCAAAGCAGCGCTCCGATCCGCCGCCACCATGCTCGGAGCCGATTTGGAGCCGGATGGCATCCGCGTGGCCACACTGACGATCGTCGGACAGATCGTTCCGGGCACCGCCTTCGATCCCGAGAACATCGCAAGACGCTATTGGGAGGTCGTCCATTCCGACGGCCCCTGGCAGTCAGAGTTTCGCTTTACCGGCGAATAGGGCTCGAGATGCGGGCGGCTCGATCATCGAGTTCGTCAAGCGACTGGATCGCTGACGCCGAAGGACCAGACAACTCCTCGGACCTGAGCCGAAGCGAACGTGACCCTATGAGTAGCTACACAGTGGATCACCGGCGCTCCTGACCAGCGCCCGCGCCCACCGAGCCTGGGCCGGCGTGCAGCGCCGGTGGATGCGAGCCTTGCGGTGACGCACCGCCACGGCCTCGTCGTCGCGGATCCTCGTCACTCGGCCAGACAGGCATCGGGCCGTGAGGGACAAATGTTGGCGGGGGAGAATTAGCTCAGCAGTCCGAATGCGCCCACAACAGCGTCCGCCAGAGCAAACGTCGCTGATGGTGCCAGCGCAGCTGTGGCATTCGACAGCATGACCGACACCACGAACGTCTGACCCTCACTATTCGTGGCCATGTAGCCAAGAGTCAGAACTCCCGGTTCAGACCCGCCCTTGAACCAGACAGTGGGCCACTCCGACGGGTCGAGTCCGAGGCCTCCTTTGGCCACTGAGAAAATGGACGCGATCGGCGACAACTTGGGCTGATGGGACAGCTGTTGCAATCCGACGAAGGCGCGGCATATGTCATCCGGGGATCCGAACCATTCGATCTTTTCGATGTCGCGCGGTTCTGTCGACCCTTGGACCTCGCTGAGTGGGAGAGGATCCACAGACGAGTCCAGGAACGCCTCACGCTCACTTGGTGCCCGGCTCAGGTAGGCGTCCGCCAACATCGGGTAGTTGACGTAGTGCAAGACCATCGCTTCTCGCGTAGTCAGGAACGGGACGTCGAGTTCGGGAGTGCTCGACCACTGCCGAACCTGGGCCTCGACCGCAGATCGGCCCACCAAGTTGATCAGCATGTCGGCTGCGGTGTTATCGCTGATCGAGATCATCTTGGTCGCCGTTTCCTGCACGGAGACCTTCGTACCGGCAGGGCTGAATTGAAGGGACCCTGATCCCTTCGCATTCCCGAGGCTTTTGAGCTGATCTTGCACCGTGAGCTTTTGATTCCACCCAACTCGCCCGGTGGCGACCTGATGAGCCAGTGCCCCCAAGACAAAGAGCTTGAACTCAGATGCCAGGGGTCGTGGCGTCGAGGAAGCCAGCTGGTGGATCGGTTGACAGGACCCATTGGCTTCTCGTGCGGCAAGAAAGCTGACGTTGGGAGCAAGTGCAGCCAGGATCTGGTCGATCTGAGACCAGCTCGTTGCAGACGCAGCGGCTGTGAGCTCTAACCCGTCGATAAGGCCTGATCCGTCTACGGAGAGTGTGACCCTCAACCTCGCGGTGCCAACATTGGCGATCACCACGAGACCGGTCGGTTCCGACGACAGCACCCCGACCAGCGTCCCAGGGGCTGGAAGTTCCGCGAGGGCCGCATTGATCTTGGCCGTAGTGACCTTGTCTAGAAAGAATGAATCGAAGTGGGACCCTATCTCCTGTCGAGACAAAGGGGCGTCAGTCACTGAGCTTAAGAACCATCTGAGCTGAGTCCCTGCTGGACTGTTTGGAAGAGTGTTTGACGTGAGGTCAGTGGCACTCGTCGACGGCACGCTTGCGACGGCAGGTGATCCAGAACTGGAGCCACCACAGGAAGAAAGGAGGAATACGGCCGTCATGGCTCCGCACGCCCCGGCCCAACGCATACGTTTCCGCCGAACCATTCAGCTATCTTCCCCCATAGGCCCGCTCGCTAGCTCTCGGGTGGCCGACCGCAGCTGAGCCCATAGCCGGCGGCCTTCAAGGACACCGGCCTCCACCCGTATCACTCGTCGACTGGCCTGTCACCTAGCGACGGCATAGAGCTTCCGCTTCCCGGGCAGGTCCTTGAGGTCGTTGCTCCCCCTGCCCATCGAACTCGATGCCGGAACCCACGGCCAGGTCTCTGACGGTGCCGGAGACGAGAACTTCGCCCGGAACCGCGAGCGCTCCCGCCCGCACGGCGATGTGGACGGTCAAGCCTCCGAGATCGTTGCCTCGGACCGCCACGTCGCCCGAGGGATCGGGAAGTGATTCGAGCTGTCAGCCGACGACTCCGCTCTGGTGGGTCTCAACGTCGTCTGAAGCTGGAACACGGGGAGTGGCGAGCGCACCGAGGCCGGTGGCCCCGATGTCGTAACTCAGCGCCTGCGCGCAGCGATTCGGGATGTGTAGCGCCACGCGCGTTGTCGAATCGGTGAAGACGAAGACGAAGGCGAAGCTCCCGACCGTCGCTCACCGGGCCCTCCGGCCCGACGTGGCCCAGGCCGCCACCTGCGCCCTACCGGCAGCTCCCGCTCCCGTCCGGCGGCTGATTCGGCCGCCGTGAGATCAACCCTCGGCCCGTCAGCGCATGACCCGGCGCACGCCCTCCCCGGTAGCCAGCTCAGGTGGCGTCAGGTCGATGTAGGTGGGGACGGGCTCGGCCTCGACCTCGATATGGCCGTCGCCGGGATGCGCCTCCGTCTCGACGGAAACGTACTCGCCGGTCGCCGACCGCTCGATGACGACGGGCCGCTTGCGCTTGCCGATACCCTCGGCCGCACGCATCTCCTGGCAGATCTTGACGGCCACGAAGTAGGAGATGATCGGCACCGCGACCACCGCAATCCGGAAGAACCAGAGCACGGCTTTGAGCGGCACGTCGAAGAAGTTGGCCAGGACGTCGGTGGACGAGGCGAAGAACACCATGAACATCAGGGCCACCATCGACACTCCGGCCCCGGTGCGCTTGGGCCGGTCACGGGGCCGATCGAGCAGGTTGTGGTAAGCGAGGTCCTTCGTGTGACGGGCCTCGAAGAACGGCCAGACGAAGAAGATGTTGAAGATGAGGCCCGGGAAGATGACGGCAGGCAGGAAGACCATCAATGGGATGGTGTGGCCCCAGCCGACGAACTCCCAGCTGGGCATGATGCGCAATGCACCGTCGAGCCATCCCATGTACCAGTCGGGCTGCACGGCGTAGGTGATGAGGTAGGGCTGGTACTGACCGAACTGCCAGATGGGGTTGATCTGGACCAGCCCGCCGAGCAGGAAGATGACCCCGGTGACCATGAACATGAAGCCAGTGGTCTTGGCCATGAACGTCGGGAACATGGGTGAGCCGACGACGTTGTGCTCGGTCTTGCCCTTGCCCGGGAATTGGGTGTGCTTCTGGCGGACGAGGAGTCCGAGGTGGGCAGCGAGCAGCCCGATGATGAGGAGGGGAACGACGAGGACGTGCAGGATGTAGAAGCGCTCGAGGAGGATCCCGCTGCCGGGGTAGTTGCCACCGAAGAGGAAGAAGGCGAGATAGGTGCCCACGAGCGGGATGGACTCGACGATCGACCAGGCGATGCGGATGCCGGTTCCCGACACCAGGTCGTCGGGCAGCGAGTAGCCGAGGAAGCCGTTCACGATGCCGAGCAGCAGCATGGCCACCCCGACCAGGTAGTTGAACTCGCGGGGCTTGCGGAAGGCGCCGGTGAAGAAGATCCGGGCCATGTGCACGGCGATGGCCCCGAGGAAGATGTCGGCCGCCCAGTGGTGGGCCTGGCGCATGAGCAGCCCCGACTTCACGTCGAAGGAGAGGCCCACCGAGGTGGCATAGGCCTCGGAGACGTGCTGGCCGTCGAGGGGCCGGTAGGAGCCGTGATAGATGATCTCGTGGGCGGAGGGCACGTAGTAGAGCGACAGGAAGACCCCGGTGCCGAGCAGGACCACGAACGAGTAGAGGGCGATCTCCCCGAGCAGGAACGACCAGTGGTCGGGGAAGATCTTGTCGAGGAAGGTCCGGCCCCCCTTGGCGATGCCCAGCCGGTCGTCGACGAAGCGCAGCGAGCTGTCGATCATGGCCGGTCCCAGAATCCGGGGCCCACCGCCTGGTCGAAACCACCCTTGGCCACCAGATAGCCGGCATTGTCGACGGTGATGGGCAGCTGCGGCAGTGGCCGGGGCGCCGGCCCGAACTCGGGGACGGCACCGGCGTTCACGTTGAAGATGGACTGGTGGCAGGGGCAGACCAGCTGCTGGGTCTGCTCCTGGTAGAGACCCACCGGGCAACCCAGGTGGGTGCACATCTTGGAGTAGGCCACGTACCCCTGGACACCCCAGCTGGTGTGGCCCGGCGGCTGCAGCACATAGGGCGGGTCAGTCGGGCTGAGCTCGGCCAAACGCAGGAGGATGACCTGATCGGGTGAGGATCCGACGAACCCCTTGGGAAAGACCGTCAGCACCCCGCCAACCTCGAGGTCGTTCACGCTCACGGCGCGACCGTTGAGGCTCACGAGCTGGGACCCCTTCCTCCAGTTGGTCTGGAAAAGGATCGTTCCCGGCTTCGGGCCGAGAGAGCGGAGGGGGAAGATCAGGACCACCCCCATGGCCGCCGAGGCCATGGCGAAGAGACCGCCGAGGACACGGCGCCGCTTGACCACCATGCCGCCTCGCTCGGTCACCGCCGCCGTCATGGCCTGCCGCTCCTCCTCGGTCGAGGCGAACGGATGCCGTTCCTCGACGAAGGGGCCCTGGGGCATGAGGTACTTGCCCCAGGCCGAGACCCCGAAGCCGGTGGCCACGAAGCCGAGGCCGAGGGTGGCCGCCTCCCACTGCGGCGAATCGCCGATCCAGAAGGCGATGCCGAAGCCGAGAAAGCCGAGGAAGCCGACGATCATGGCCAAGGCCGAGACCAGCTGCGCCCGCTCCGGGTGCTGGGCGAAGGGTTGGAGATGCGGGTCGTCGAGGGCGGCAGGCGGCAAGGCGCCGTGCGGGCTCCCCGAGCCGTTCGGTCGAACCGAGCCGTCGCTCATGAGCGGTCTCCGAGCCAGAAGCCGGCCAACATGAGGAGGCCCACGCCGACCAGGAGCCCGACGAAGCCCTCACCCACCGGGCCGATGCCACCGAGGCCGGCTCCACCCCGGTCGTCGGGGTGCTGGATCACCTCGTGCACGTAGGCGGCGACGTCACGGGCCTGCTGGTCGGTGATGTTGCCGGGCCCGAATCGGGGCATGTTGCCCGGCCCCGTGCGCATGGCCTCCACGATCTGGGTGAGCGTGGCCAGATGCAGGCTCGGGGCATAGGCACCCTCGGCCAGAGCGTCCCCGGCGCCGGTGATGGTGTGGCAGGCCGCGCAGTTGAGGACGAACTGCGCGTTCCCCTCCTCGAGGTCGGCGCCGTTCTGCTGCACGATGGGGATCCCGACGCCCTCGCCGGGGGTGAGGGACTGCACCCAGGTGGCGATCTCGAGGGTCTGCTGGCGGTTGAAGCGCGGCGGCTTGCGGGTGGCCTGCACCGACGAGTTCTCGAGGGGCATCCGACCCGTCGACACCCAGAAGTCGACGGTGCCGGCCCCGAGACCCTGGAGGTTGGGGGCCCTGGTCGTCCCCTGGGCTGTCGGGCCGTGGCAGGTCGAGCAGTTGGCCGAGAACAGCACCTCTCCCGGGTTCACGAAGGACCGGGGTAGGGCCACATAGGCGATACCCGAACCCGGTGCGGCGGTGGATCCCGACAGCACCACCCTGCTCTTCGCGCTCTTGGCCCGGATGGCTGCCGGCAGGGTCGGGGGCGGGCTGGTCACGATTGGCTGGTAGCTGTTGCCGGCGGCCGAGGCCGGGCCGGGGCTGAAGGCCACCAGACCGGCGATGGCCACACCGCCGACCAGGATGGCCGGACCGGCGACGCGGCCCGACAGCATTCGCCGCACTCGACTCGGGTTTCCCTTCGCTGCGTTTCCTTGGTTGCGCATCTGGGTGTGGAGGAGGTCGCCGATCTCGTTGAAGGGACGTTGCCGATCTAGGTGTGGAGGAGGAACAGGCAGGAGTAGAGGCCGACCCAGACGACGTCGACGAAGTGCCAGTAGTAACTGACGCCCTGGAATACCGCCGTCTCCCCGGGGTCGCCCTTCGGCCCCTTGAGCCGCCCGAGGAGGAAGAGCATGGCCACCAGCCCGAGGGTCACGTGCAGGCCGTGGAGCCCGCTCATGATGTAGAAGAGCGAACCGTAGGCGGTGTGGGTCGGGTCGGTCGCCGGGTTGTGCGAGAGCGTGATCCACTCGTAGAACTGGTTGGACACGAACATGGCGCCCAGCACGAAGGTGGCCCAGATCCACTTCTTGGCGCTGCTTCGGAGCCCCTTCTCCTGGTCGAAGACGGCCTTCTGCATGGTGAAGCTCGAGGACACCAGGATGGCGGTGAAGATGCCGGCTCGCACGACGTCGAGGTGGGCGCCAGGCGGCGGCCACACCGAGGCGTGGGCTCGGATAGTGAAGAAGGCGGCGAACAGCGAGCTGAAGAACATGACCTCGGAGCCGAGCCAGATGATCACCCCGACGGCCAGCAGGGACGGCTTGTCCGGGCGGTGGCGGACGGCGGCGACGGGGGCGTCGGCGGCCAGGGTCACGGCCGTATTCTTAGCTCAACGGCGGCGAGAAGAGCCAACTCATCCGGGTCGGAAAAGGCCGAGGTCGCGCCCATGATCCCGGGCTCCAAGGGCCCCATTCCGGCCCGACCCACCCCGGTTGCCCGGGTCGGCGTCGGGTCGACGCCATCTGCTCCCTGGTGGCCGCAGCAACACGCCGGCCGGGCCGTCGGTCGGCGCCGCCGCCCTGTTCAGCCAGCGGCGAGGAGCGGGGCTGGAGGTGGCAAGCGGTAGACGACGGTCAGCCGGCGCGTGGGGCGGGTAAGCGCGACATACAGGGTCCGCAGCCCACGTGCCGTCTCACCGGCGATGAGGCCGGGCTCGACCACGACGACGGAGTCGAACTCGATCCCGTTCGCACCCTCGGTCGCCACCATCACGAGCTCCTCGGACAGTGAGGTGCGCCGATCACGGGCGTCGACGGCCGGCAACCCCGCGGCCCGCAGCCCCTCGGCGATGACCGGCAGGAGCCGTTCGGGGGCCAGCACCGCCACCCGGCCCTCACCCACTGCGGCCACCTCGGCCGCCGCCAGCTCGGCGACCACCCGGGCAGTGTCCCGATCATTGGGCTCGGCCCCCTCGATCTCGGAGCGGACGGGGACGAGGCGAGGCTCCTCACCGACGCGACGCACCGGCTGCGGCGGCGACAACTCGGGTGACACGAGGGACAGGATCCGACCGGCCACGGCCAGCACCTCGGCCGGCGTCCGGTAGCTCACCGTGAGCTCGACCGTCCGAGTCGGCTTGCGGTTGGGAAGGTGTTCGGTGATCTCCGACCATGAGGCGGGCGCCCACGGGGCGGTGGCCTGGGCGATGTCACCTACCACGGTCATCGAGCCCGACAGGGACCGCCGGGTGAGCATGCGGAGCTGCATGGGGGAGAGGTCCTGCACCTCGTCGACCACGATGTGGCCGTACCGACGCACATCGTCGGCACCGGCGTGACGCGGGCCGAGCAGGTGGCGCGCCTCGTCGACCAGGGCGGCATCGGCCGCCGTCCATTCGACGTCATCGAACGAGGTCGAGCGCGGCCGGTAGAGCAGTGCCTGCTCGTCATCGTCGAGAATGCCACGAGAGGCGGCAGCCACCAGGGGCGGCGCGCCGTAGAGGTCGTGGAGCAGCTCGTGGGGTGAAAGTCGAGGCCACATGCGATCGAGGGCGACGGCGAGCTCGGGAACGCGCCGAACTTTGCGCGAGAAGTCCTCGAAGTCGAACTCGTCGTCCGCCAGGTCGGCGGGGTCTTCGTAGCCCGGGAACGAGCTGACCACTTCGGGATCACCGATCCCGAAGCGTTGCTGGCTTTGGCGCGCCCGCGCCGCCAGCAACTGGGCGACAGTGTGCTCGACGACACGGCGACGCGCGTTGTGGGTGCCGGGACGGCGGCGCACGGCCTCGACGATGCGGCGGCTGTCGGCCGCCGTCAGTCGGAGCAGGAGAGCGCCATAGGGGACGGCGACGTCCTCCGCCAGCGGACGCTGGCGTGTGACGACGGCCCGGGCGATGACTTTGGCCATGCGCACGTCGCCCTTGAGCCGCGCCACTTCGGCCGGACCCTCGGCCCGTACTCGGATTTCCGAGACGAGGCCGGACACCGTGGAGAGCGTGACCCCGGTTTCCCCGAGCGACGGCAACACCTGTTCGATGTAGCGCAGGAAGAGCGGGTTGGGGCCTACCACCAGCACCCCTTGACGCTCGAGAGGAAAGCGGTGCGTGTAGAGGAGGTAGGCCGCCCGGTGCAGCGCCACCGCCGTCTTACCCGTCCCCGGGCCGCCCTGAACGAGGAGCACCCCGCTGAGGGGCGACCGGATGATCTCGTCCTGCTCGGCCTGGATGGTCGAGACGATGTCTCGCATGAACCCCGACCGCGCCCGACCGAGGGCCGCCAGCAGCGACGCGGGTCCGCCGATGGGAGGTCGCCCTCGAGGAGCGCTCCGTGTGCGCGCTCCAGGCTGTCCGCCGGCTCGTCGGCACCGAGGTCGCCGGGGGTGGCGTCAACGTCGTCACCCAGGCCGAAGCGCTCGTCCTCGACGCCCACGACCCGCCGGCCATCGAGTGCGAGGTGCCGGCGCAGCACGAGGCCGAGGGGATCGCGTCCAGTCGCCCGGTAGAAGGGGGCGGCCACCGGAGCCCGCCAGTCGACGACCAGTGGCTCTTGGTCGGGCCCGTGGACGGCCAGGCGACCGATGTGGAAGGTCTCGATGTCCGGCGCCGTGGCTGCCGTGGACGCCGTGGACGCCCCACACGACCCGTCGGCTCCATTGGTTCCATCGCCTGCGCCGTCGCTGCCCCAGTGCGCGCCGTGGTCTGGCCCGTTCGTGGCGCTGTGGTCAGCCCGGTCCCCGTCTCGCCGTTGGTCGATCCGCCCGAAGGTCAACGCCTGGTCGCCGATGTCCAGCTGCTCGAGTCGCGCCAAGCTCGTACGGACGATGACGTCCCGCTCGGTACGGGACTGGAAAGTCCCCCCCCGTCCGAGGTCGAGCACGCCCTCCATCATCGACTGGGCGTCCGCCCGCATGGCGTCGAGACGCTCGTAGGCCGTGTCGACGAATCGCTGCTCAGCCGTGATCTCGGACTCCACCCAACCTCCGATCCGGCGGCCGACATCGTCGGCGGCCGCCCTTGGGAGAACTTTCTATTTTAGGGGCCAGAGCCGACCCCCGGATTCGCGGTCAATCCCTCCCCGCCGACCCGCAGGCTGTCGGCCCAGGTGGATCGCCCCCTCGTAGACTCAGGCGTGATGGCGACGGCTGCGGGGACTGCGGAGACGTCGCATGCCGGACACGCCCGACAGACGACGCCATGCGGTGTGGCGGTACGGGAACCGCCTCCCGGTGCGTGAACCCGCCGACACTTCCGAGCGATCGGCCTTCCTGCGGGCCTGCCGTCAGCTCGAGGTGGACCGGGTCCCGGTCTGGTTCATGCGGCAAGCCGGGCGTGCGCTGCCCGAGTATCGGGCGGCCCGTGGAACGGGCAGCATCCTCGAGGCCATCGCCCGTCCCGATCTCGCCGCCGAGCTCACCCGTCAGCCGGTCGACCGCTACGGGACCGACGCCGCCATCCTGTTCTCCGACATCGTGGTGCCGGTGGCGGCCATCGGCTTCGGCGTCGACATAGCAGCAGGGACCGGACCGGTGGTGGAGCGGCCCTTCCGTAGCAAGGAAGACCTCCAGCGACTTCGCCCCTTCGAGCCCGAGGTCGACGCTCCGTACGTGGCCGAAGCGGTGGCCCAGGTGGTGGCCGAGCTGCCCGTCCCCCTCATCGGCTTCGCCGGGGGCCCGTTCACGGTGGCCAGCTATCTCGTCGAAGGAGGTCCGTCGCGGACCTACGCCGTCGTCAAGTCGCTCATGTGCAGCGAGCCCACCATCTGGCACGCCCTTATGGACCGGCTGGCCGACCTCGCCGTTGCCTCCCTACAGGCTCAGCTCGACGCGGGGGCCGCCGCCGTCCAGGTGTTCGACTCGTGGGCCGGTGCCCTCACCCTCTCCCACTACCGCCGGTTCGTGCTGCCCGCCACCCGTCGCATCTTCGAGGAGCTGGCCGTCACCCACCCGCAAGCCCCCACCATCCTCTTCGGCGTGGGCACCGGCGAGCTGCTGGCGGCCATGGCCGAAGCCGGAAGCCACGTCGTCGGCGTCGACTGGCGAGTGCCCCTCGACGAAGCCAGGAGGCGCCTCGGCCACGGGGTCGCCGTTCAGGGAAACCTCGATCCCGCTCTTTGCCTGGCCCCGTGGGCGGTGGTCCAGGAGGAGACGCGAGCCGTACTGGATGCGGCCGGAACGGAGCCCGGTCACATCTTCAACCTCGGCCACGGAGTCCTCCCGGCCACCGATCCGGCCATCCTCGAACGGGTCGTCGAGCTCGTGCACGCAGAGGGGAGGGCCGGCGTCCGGCCATCACCGACACCGACACCGACACCGACACCGACACCGACACCGACAAAACGCCATGATCGCCGGCATCACCGACGCCGTCATGACCGATGCCTGACCCTGCCCGCACCGGGGTGCTGGTCATGGCCCACGGCACGCCGGGCTCCGTAGCCGGTATCGAGCCCTTCTACACCTCCATTCGGCGGGGTCGCCCGCCAACGGCCAAGCTCCTGGCCGAGCTCGAGGACCGCTATCGGGCCATCGGCGGGCTCTCACCACTGGCCGAGATCACCAGGTCGCAGGTCACCGCCCTGTCCCACGAGCTCGAGGCGCGGGCGCCCGGTCGCTACCTGGTCGCCTACGGGGCCAAACACGTCGAGCCGCGCATTGAAGAAGGCATGGCCGACCTTGTCGCCGCCGGCCTGGGTCGCGTGGTGGGCATCGTGCTCACCCCGCACGAGTCTTCGTTCTCCGTGGCCTCATACCTCGACCGGGCTTCGGACGTCGCCGCCGAGGCCGGCGTCGACTTTGTAGGCGTGCGTTCGTGGCACCACGTGGAAGGCTTCTCCGACCTTCTGTCCGAGCGCACGGCGTCGGCAATCTCATCGATCGACCTGGCCTCGCGCCGGAAGGTGGCCGTGTTCTTCACCGCCCACAGCCTCCCCGAAGGGGCCCTGGGTGATGACGACCCCTATCCCCGTCAGGTGAGCGAGTCGGCCGCTGCGGTGGCGACCTCTCTCGGCCTCGAGGCGGGCGGAGCCGAAGCGTCGGTTGCCTGGCAGAGCGCGGGCCGGACCCCCGATGTGTGGCTCGGTCCGAGCCTCACCGACGAGATCGACCGGGTGGCTGAGCGGGGGGCGACGGCCGTGGTCGTCTGTCCGGTCGGATTCGTGGCCGACAACCTCGAGATCCTCTACGACCTCGACGTCGAGGCAGCCGGTGTGGCCACATCCCACCGCCTGGCCTTCGCCCGGACGGCGTCCCTCAACGACGATCCTCGCTTCGTGGATGTGCTCGCCCGCGCCGTCCAGGCAGCCGACGAGCAAGTGTCCGGCGAGGCGAAGACCGCCCACGCCGAGACCGGCCCTGCCACCAGCCGCGCCCCGAGAACCGGCCATGGCTGACAAGGGCCCGGCGATTGCCATCGTGGGTGGTGGTATCGCCGGTCTGGCTGCGGCGTGGGAGGTCGTGAGCCAGACCGCACCCGGCGGCGCCGCCCCGACGATCTGGGTGCTCGAGGCCGACGACCACGTCGGCGGGCGGTTGGCGGCCGGCTCCTTCGCCGGGCGCATGGTCGACCTGGCGGCCGACGCTTTCGTGGCCCGCCGGCCGGAGGCGGTCGCATTGTGCGACGAGCTCGGGCTCCACGACGACCTCGTCCATCCCGGAGCGACCGGCGCGTCGGTCTGGGCCCGGGGCCGGCTGCGGCGGCTTCCCACCTCGCTCAACTTGGGCGTGCCCACGCGGTGGTCGCCCCTCGCTCGCTCGGGCGTCCTCTCGCCGACCGAGTCCCTGGCCGAGGCCGTCGACCTCGTCCGGCCCCACCGGCGGTCGGCGCCCACCATCGGTGACCAGTCGGTCGGGGACATCGTGGGGAGCCGGCTCGGTCGACCAGTGGTGGAACGACTGGTCGATCCCCTCGTCGGTGGGATCCACGCTGGCTCGGCCGACGAGCTGAGCGCCGCCGCCCTGTTCCCATTGCTGATCGCCGCCGACCACCAACCGGGCAGTCTCATGCGCCAGCTCCGGCGAACACAGCCACCCGCCGACCCGTCGTCGCCCATCTTCCTCTCGCTCCGCAGCTCGGCGGCCAGCCTGGCCGAGCGCCTGGCCACGGCCCTGACTGAGCGGGGGGTCCATCTCCGGCGAGGCGTGCGGGTCGATGCCGTCGAACGGGTAGCGGGTGGCGGCAAGAGGCGGCGCTTCGCCCTCTCGCTTCATTCTCAGAGGAGGAGTGGTGTCGGGGCGTCCCCGGACGGCGACGGCGCCAACGGCAACGACACCGGCAACGCCGGCACCAGCGCAAACGGCAATGGCGCCCACCCCTCGGTGCTCGAGGCTGATGCTGTCGTCCTCGCCGTTCCCGCCAGGGAGACAGCCGTCTTACTGGCGCCTCTGGCACCGCTGGCCGCCGGCCTGCTGAGCGCCATCGGCCACGCCTCGGTGGCCACCGTCACCCTGGCCCTCCCACCCGGCACCGTCGGTGAGCGGGCAGGTACCGGGTTCCTCGTGCCGCGTACCTCTTTGGTCGACGACCGCCTCCCGCTGACCACCGCCTGCACCTATCTGGACCGCAAGTGGCCACATCTCGCCCGCCCCGGAGACGACCTCGTGCGGCTGTCGGTTGGCCGTCACGGGGACAACCGCCACGCCGACCTCGACGACGCCGAGCTCGTGGCTGCGGCCACCGGTGAGCTTGCCGTCATGCTGGGCACGGCGACCGCCACCGCCCCCTTCGAGGCCCGGGTCACCCGCTGGCCGGCGGCCTTCCCGCAGTACGAGGTGGGCCATTTGATACGGGTGGCGCACATCATGGAGGACGTCGACGCGGTCGGGGGCCTGGCCGTGGCCGGCGCCACCTACCGCGGGGTGGGCGTACCGGCCTGTATCGGCAGCGGCCGCGACGCCGCCCGCCGGCTCCTCGACGCACGTGCCGCCGGGGGGACCCGGGCGCCGGCCGGGCGATGACCACGGAGCCAACCGACCGGGGTTCCCGCGGTGGTCCGTCCATCAGCAGCCGGCCGGCCGCCGAGCCCCGGACGGCCCGTCCCGACTGGCATCCCTCGACGGTGCGGATCACCCACCGACGCCATTCGTCGCTGGCCCCCCGACGGGGAGCGGTGGCCCTCCCTTGCCTGGCCGCCGGCGTAGGCCTCGCTCTCTCGCTTCCTCCATGGGGATTCTGGGTGCTGGCCTTCCCCGCCGCCGGCCTCTTCTTTTGGCGGCTCGGGGGCCTGCGGCCGCGGACCCGCTGGTGGGCCGGACTGCTCGTCGGGCTCGGTTGCTACGGGCCCGGCCTCATGTGGGCCCAGGCCTTCACCCTGATCGGGGCCATCGCTCTCATCATCGTGTCCGCCGCCTACTTCGCCTTCGCTGCGCTGGTGGTGCCGCGTGGCCCGCTCGTGGCCCGGGTCCTCTGCTTCCCGGCGGCCATGACCCTCGTCGAGGCGCTGCGCATGACATGGCCGTTCGGCGGCCTCCCACTCGGCGGGGTGTTCCTCGGCCAGGCTGGTGGGCCCGTTCTCGGCCTGGCCCGCCTCGGCGGTCCCTTGGCGCTGACCGCCGCGGTGTACGTCGGCGGGGTCGGCCTGGCCGCGCTGGCCGAATGGGTGGTCCGGTCCATGCGCGACGGCCACCGGTCCCGCGTCTTCTCCAAGAGCCAGTGGGCGCTGGGCTCGGGCGACGGGCTGGCTCGGGGAGCGCTCGCCGGGCTCGGGTCGCTCTTTTCCCTCGGCGCACTGTGCCTCGTCGTCCTGATCGGGTCGGTGGTGGTTGCCGACCACCTTCCCGACGGTGGCCCGCCCATCGGCCACGTTGCGGTGGCGGCCATCCAGGGCGGCGGAAAGCGTGGGTTCCACAATTCCGAGGTGGCCCCGGCCAGCGTCCTCGTTGCGCAGGTAGCCGCCACCCACGAGATGGCCTTCATCGACGGTGGGAAGAACCCGGAGCTCGTGCTCTGGCCGGAAGACGTGGTGTCGCTCGACGGCCCTCTCGACGGGTCGCCCGAGGAAGTGGCGCTCTCCACCCTGGCCCGGCAGCTGCATACCACCCTGGTCGTCGGGGTCACCGAGGACGTGTCGCCCACCACCTTCCGCAACGAGATCGTGGCCTTCGGGCCCGATGGGCGACTGGTCGACCGCTACGAAAAGGTGCACCGCGTCCCCTTCGGTGAGTACGTGCCCTTCCGGGGACTCTTCTCGCACATTGCCAACCTGTCGGCCGTCCCTCGTGACGCCATCCCCGGGACGGGCGACGGCCTCCTCTCCACACCGGCCGGACCGCTCGGGGCCATGGTCTCCTACGAGGTCTTCTACGCCGACCGGGGGCGTGCTCCGGTGCGAGCCGGCGCCGAGCTCCTCATCGTGCCCACCAACACCTCGTCGTACGCCACCTCCCAGGTGCCGACCCAAGAGGTCGCCGCCGCCAAGGTGCAGGCCGTCGAAGAGGGCCGCGACCTCCTGCAGGCCTCCCCCACCGGCTACAGCGCAGCCATCACCAACCAAGGAACGCTCCTGTCCCGGTCCGTGCTCGGTGCGCGCCAGGTGGTCTTCGCCGACCTCGCCTTGCGGCGGGGAATGACACCCTACGCAGGCGGCGGTGACCTGCCGATGCTGATCATCGGGGGTGTCGCGTTGGTGCTGGGATGGCTCGTCGCCTGGCGCCGGAACGGGGGCGATCGGCCGGCCTATCGCTGAACGACTGGCGGGGCCGCACCGATCCCTGGTCAGCGTCCCCGACGATGAACCTCAATTTCGCACCAGCGACCGACGCCCGTCACTGGATCCTTTGCCGGAAACCGCTGCGCACCTGCTCTATGCGCGGCCCAACGGATGTCCTCTGGCGGCTGGTCCCAATATCAGGACGTCGGGTTCCCTCGTCATCTGATCCGCGACCTGCTCCCAGCCCGACAGGCGAGCGTCGCCGTCTCCAGAGGGCGCCGGCAGCGTCGACTGAGGGCTCTCTGAGGTAGAGGTGACGACCGGGACCGGCCCGGTCGTCCCGTGCAGGATCTGAGTGTCGGGACCGACGAGCGGTGGCGGTGCGCCCGGGGCTCCGACCGGTCCGAGGACGACTGCCTCGTCGATGGCGTGGGCCGGCGCACAGGAGCGAGCCGACGGTGTCTCCGGCACGACCGCGTAGAGGGTGACGGACATGGCCGACGCCGATCCTCCGGAGGCGATGCCGGCCAGGCTGCCACACTCCGGGAGGATGGCCCTGACCGGCAGCACTTGGTCCGTCACCGGTCCGGTGGCCGTCCACGGGATCGAAAGCCGTTCCAGCGCCTGGGTCAGCGTCGCCGGGACGACGGTTCCGCACGGGTCGCTGCGGGCCTTGTACACCAGGGCGAGCCTCGGCCTTGCCGAGCCGATGATGACCGCGGCCTCGCCCGGCGACGCCAGCGCGGGCTCGGGAGAGCCGAGGGAAGGCTCCGGCGAGACGCGCATCATCGGGCAACCGAAGCTGGCCTCGGCGTCGGTGGCCAAGGCCACCCACGCCGGCAAGTTGCGCACTCTCGGGATGCCGGCGCGACGAGCACGGATGGTGACTACGCCGAAGCCGAAAACCTGGGCGCGGTAGCCCATGATCTGTCCGGTGGCCCAGGCCTGAGTCTCGGTCTTGCCGGCATCGCCCGTTGGACGCAGCCGACCCGGCGACGGACGGACGGTGAGCGCACCCCCGTCCAAAGCGACGACCGACACGAAGCGACCGTCGACCACCCGTGGCGCCACCGGTGCAACCGCGATGGTGGGGGTCGGAACGTCCGAAGTCGTCGCCCCGGCGGCCGGAGTGACCGACATCAAGGCGGTCATGACCACGAGGACGGCTGCGGCGGGCCCCCACCCCGGCCCACGGGCCCTCGATTTTTGATCCACGCGCACAGTCGGAACCTCCCAGAGGGATCAGACTCCCGAGGGCACGGTGAGGTTCCCGGAGATCAGGCCGAGAGTGAATGCCCAAAAGACGAGCTGTCAGTCGTAGTAGCCCGAGTGGATGTAGACGCAGGGCACGCCTTCGGCGTGGAACATGGCGAAGTTCTTGGGGTCGTCCTCGAAGGCGAGGCGAAGGTCGAACCCGTAGTCCCGTAGCTCGTCGACGGCTTCGCGCTTGAACGCGGTGACGTGGGCGTAATCGCCGCGGGCCCGCATGACGAGGAGGTCCCAGCGCAGTCGGTAGCGGTCGAGCCAGGCCAGCGTCTGGGGCTGGACGCGCATGGGCCGGCCGGTCAACAGGATGACCTGAAGCCGGGCGTCGAGGAGTTCGAGGACCCGGGCCAGCTCCTCGATGACCGGGTCGTCGCCACACGCCTCGAAGAAGCTGTCCCAGTCGCGCCGTCCCCGCTCGAGGAAGTGCTGGCGTCCGACGGCGTCGGACAGCACACCGTCGACGTCGAAGATCACGGCCTCGCCGGGCCGCTCGACGGGACCGTTGTGCCAGGCCCAGTTGGACGGCCAGCCGAGGCTCCGGGCGGCGCGGTCCGAGCCGACTGGCGGTCGACCGAGCCCGGAGCTGCGACCTGCGGTCACTCTTCGGTGGGGGCGGTGGCGGCCAGGCGGCGGATCTCGTCCACGACCGCCGGGTCGGCCAGGGTCGTCGTGTCACCGAGGACTCGGCCCTCGGCCACGTCGCGGAGCAGCCGGCGCATGATCTTCCCGCTCCGGGTCTTGGGCAGCTCGTCGGTGAAGACCACGTTGCGGGGCCGGGCGATGGGACCGATCTTGGTGGACACGTGGGCTCGCAGCTCCTCGCCTCGCTTGTCGTCACCGGGCCCGGCGTCGGCCCGCAGGGTCACGAAGGCCACGATGGCCTGTCCCGTAGTCGGGTCACTCGCCCCCACGACCGCCGCCTCGGCCACCGACGGGTCATCGACCAGGGCCGACTCGACCTCGGTCGTCGAGATCCGATGGCCCGAGATGTTCATCACGTCGTCGACCCGGCCGAGCAGCCAGAAGTAGCCGTCATCGTCGATCTTGGCCCCGTCCCCGGCGAAGTACCGGCCACCGAACCGGCTCCAGTAGGTCTGCCGGTAGCGATCCGGGTCGCCGTAGATGCCTCGGAGCATCGACGGCCATGGGCGGGTCAGCGTCAGGTACCCACCACCGTCCTCGACCGGTTTCCCCTCGTCGGTTAGCACCTCGGCGGCAATGCCCGGCAGCGGGAAGGTGGCCGAGCCCGGTTTGGTGGCGGTCAGCCCGGGCAGGGGCGAGATCATGATGGCCCCCGTCTCGGTCTGCCACCAGGTGTCGACGACCGGGCAGGTGCCGCCACCGATGTTGGTCTGGTACCACATCCAGGCCTCGGGGTTGATGGGCTCGCCCACACTTCCCAGCACTCGGAGGGTCGTGAGATCGTGGCCACCGGGGTACTCGGTCCCCCACTTCATGAACGTGCGGATGGCGGTGGGCGCGCAATAGAGGATCGTCACCCCATAGCGCTCGACGATCGACCACCACCGGTCGCGATCAGGGAAGTCGGGAGTGCCCTCGTACATGACCGAGGTGGCGCCGTTGGCCAGCGGCCCGTACACGATGTAGCTGTGGCCGGTCACCCAGCCGATGTCGGCCGCGCACCAGTAGATGTCGGTCTCGGGGTGGAGGTCGAAGACCACCCGGTGGGTGTAGGCCACCTGGGTCAGGTATCCGCCGGTCGTGTGCATGATGCCCTTGGGGGCGGCCGTGGTCCCCGACGTGTACAGCAGATAGAGCAGGTCCTCGGCGTCCATGTGCTCGGGCTCGCATCGGTTCGATGGCGCACCCCCGGCGGCGGGATCCTGGCCCGACATGAGCTCGTCCCACCAGTGGTCCCGGCCGGCGGTCATGGGGGTGGCCGGCACCTCGTGGCCGGTGGCCCCATCCGTCGGCCCGCCGTCTGTGATGCGTCGCGCCACCACGACATGGGTGACCGAAGGTGTCTCCGAGACGGCTGCGTCCACATGGGGCTTGAGGGGAACGGGGGCGCCGCGCCGCCATCCCCCGTCGGCGGTGACCACTACCTTGGCCTCCGCATCGAGGATCCGGTCGCGCAACGCCTCGGCCGAGAATCCGCCGAACACCACCGAGTGGGCGGCGCCGATCCGGGTGCAGGCCAGCATGGCCACGGGCAGCTCGGGGATCATGGGCATGTAGATGGCCACCCGATCGCCCCGCTCTGTGCCGAGGGCGCGCAGCACATTGGCGAAGCGGCACACCTCCTCGAGGAGCTGACCGTAGGTCACGGTCCGGGTGTCACCCGGCTCGCCCTCCCAGTGGAAGGCCACCTTGTCGCCACGCCCGGCGGCCACATGGCGGTCGAGGCAGTTGTAGGACACGTTGAGGGTCCCGCCGACGAACCACCGGGCAAAGGGAAGGTCCCACTCGAGGATGCGGTCCCAGGGCCGAAACCAGTCGAGGGCGCCGGCCTGCTCGGCCCAGAAATCGGGACCGGCCTCCTCGGCCCGCTGGTACACCGCCGGGTCGGCCACGACGGCCTGGCGGGCGAACTCGGATGACGGTGGGAAACGGCGATCCTCGCTGAACCAGTCCTCGATGGTGGCTCCCGCGCCGGGGCCGGCAGTCGCCCCCGGTCCCGGGCCTTGGGCTCCCTCGTCCGGCATTCCTCGCGTCCTCCCTGGTGGTGGGCGTCGCCCCACTCGCTCACTCGTGCATCAGCCTAACGGTGAGCGCCATCTACGATGGATTGACCGTGGTGCCCTTCCCCCAAGAGCCCGCAGTTGCTGACGCGCTCGGTCTGGGCACCGGGCCAGTCCTGGCGACGGGCCGGAACGACAGCCGCGGGCCCGTCCCCTGCCCATCACTCGGGATCACCCAGCTCGACGTGCCAATCGGGCGCCGGGTGATGGTGGTGAGCGACCTGTTCTTGACGCCGGCGGTCAACACGACCGCCACGGCGGCCACCGCAGAGATCGCCCGCTCTCTCGACACCTGGGAAGGCCCCGGAGTGCTGATCATGGCAGGCAACCTCTTCGACCTGACCGGCGCAGAGGAGCCGCGCCGGTACGCCGAGCAAGCGCTCGACGCCCATCCTCAGCTCGGCGCCGCTCTTCGTCGGTTCGTCGACGGTGACGAGCGGCGCGTGGTTCGTCAACTCGGCGATCACGAGTTGGTGGACGGCCCGGACACGGCCGCCGTTCAGTGCGCCGTGGAGGAGACACTCGGCGTGGAGCACGCCGGGCCGCTCGACCTTCACCTGCGCACCGGGACCGGCACCCGTGTCGTGCGCGTCGAGCCGCGGGTGCGGTCGGACCACTCACCGTCCACCGAGGGGGGGGCCACGGCCGACGTCGAGGTCGGAGGTTGGCGTCGGCTCCTGGTCGGCTCGTCGGAGGGGGCGCCGTGGCTCGAAGGGCTCGACCGGCTGGACGATCCCTTGTCGTGCTCCCGCTTTGTCGTCTCCCGACTCCTCTACCGCCGACTGGGCCGCTTCGTGTGGTGGCTGTTCGTCCCATTCGTGGTCGTCCTGCTGCTGCGGCTCGGGGTGACCCCGTGGCTCATCGGCCATGCCGGCAACGGGCTCCCAGGCCGCGCCCTTCGCCACGCCCGAAGTGCCGACCTCGGCGATCAGGTGGCGGTCGCAATTCTCGTGGCGCTAACGGGCGTGGCCGTCCTCGCCGCGGTGCTCTGGCTCCTCAGCCGGCGGGTCTGGTCGGCGCTCGGGGGCGGCGCCCTGGACGCCGTGCAACAGGGGACACGAGCCAACGATGTGGCCCGTGACGGAGCTCGTGGCCTCGCCGGTCACGGGTACGCAGGCCTCGTGACCGCGTCGAGCTTCGAACCCGAGCTCACCCACCTGGGGGTGGGCTTCTACGCCAACGTGGGTGCGAGCACCCAGGTCACCGAGGAACATCGCGGCCGGCTCGGGCTGCCGCCCGTGTTCGTGGCCACCGAGCAGGTGAGCTGGGTCGAGCTCGAGACCGGCGCCGAGGTGCACGCCCGCCTCATGCTCGGGCGCCGAGACCTGTCGTCACCGAGTCGGCTCGAGGCCTTGGCCACTCGTGATCGCGCCCTTGGCGGTCTGCGACCGCAGCTCGTTGCATCACACCCGACTGGCGCCTCGTGGCCCCCCGCCCCCGACCTCGGTCAGGCGCATCGCCGGACGCGTCGTGTGCGGCGGTGGTCCGCCGCCGCCATCCTCGCCGCCGGTGTGGTGGACCTGCTCGACGCGGTCACCCCACCCTTGCGTAGTCGGCTGCACCTCGTGCTCCAGTACCTGCCCCTCCGAGCCAGCGTGGCTGCCGGCGCCCTGGTCGCAGTGGCCGGGCTCGGGTTGCTGGCACTGGGGCGCGGCATCCTGCGCGGTCAGAACCGGGCATGGCGCGTGGCTGTGGTCTTGCTCGCCGCCACGGTCGTCCTCCACCTCGTCGCCGGAGCCGACATCGAAGAATCCCTGATGGCACTGGCGATCCTCGCCATCCTGTTGACCAACCGACGCGAGTTTCAGTCCACCTCCGACCGCGCCTCGCTCCGCAACGCCCTCCTGGCGCTGGCCGTCGGATGGGTGGGCATCGGCCTCGCCGCCGTCGCCTCGCTCGAGATCTTCTACCACCTCGACCGCGATCACAGCCTGCACCTCTCGCTCACCTCCGTCTGGTTGGCCGTGAGCGAGCGAATGGTGGGCATTCAGACGGTGGCGCTTCCGCCGCGGGCCAACCGGTTCCTCGCCCCCACTCTGCTCGCCATCGGCCTCACCGTCATCGCCTTGGCTCTCTTCCTCCTCACCCGCCCGGTCGTCGATCGACGCCTCCGGTCCGGCCGCGCCGCCGAGCTGCGCGCCCGCGACATCGTGCGGCGACACGGCTCGTCCACGCTCGACTACTTCGCCCTCCGCTCCGACAAGCGCTGGTTCTTCCACCGCGACACCCTCGTCGCCTATGCCGTCCACGGCGGCATCTGTCTCATCTCTCCCGATCCCATCGGGCCCCTCAACGAGCGGGGCCAGGTATGGGCTGCCTTCCGCCGCTACGCCGACCGTCACGGCTGGGTGACCGCGGTCATGGGGGCAAGCGAGGAGTGGCTGCCGATCTACCGGGAGTCGGGGATGCGTCACGTCTACCTCGGCGACGAGGCCGTGGTGCACGTCCGAGACTTCTCGTTGTCGGGCGGCGCCATGAAGGGGTTGCGCCAGGCCCATCACCGGGTGGCGCGCAAGGGCTACACGGCGTCGTTCCACGATCCGGCCCGGCTCGACCGCCGCACGGTGGCCGAGCTCGCCGAGCTCATGGAGCTGAGCCGCCAGGGCGAGCACGAGCGCGGATTCTCGATGATGCTCGGCCGCATCTTCGACCCCCGGGACACCGGCCTGTTGCTCACCGTCGTGCGGGGGCCCGACGGGCGAGCCGCAGCCATCTGCCAATTCGTTCCCGCGCCCGGCATCAAGGGCTTCTCCCTCGACCTCATGCGCCGGGACCCGGGTGACCATCCCAACGGACTGCTCGACTTCGCCCTGTGCGAGACCATCGAGCACATGCGGGAAAACGGCTTGGACGGGGTGAGCCTCAACTTCGCCGCCTTGCGGTCAACCCTGGCCGGCGAGCGGGGCGAGAGCACCATGCAGCGCTGGTTGGTGAAACGGCTGTCGGCCAGGGGCCAGATCGAGTCCCTGTGGCGGTTCAACGCCAAATACGAGCCGGAATGGTTGCCCCGCTACGTCGTCTTCGACACGGCCGAGCACCTGGTGCCGGTGATCATGGCCATCCTGCGGGCAGAGTCCATCTGGGAGGTGCCCGTCCTCGGCCGGTTCATCGCGGCCAGCACCGGGCGCCGCAACGCGGCGGCCCGGGCCGACGACGCCGAAGAGTCGGCTCCGTTCATCGAGCCCGCCACCAGTGACGCGCAAGCCCACCACACATGGGGCGAGCCACCGGCCCGCGACGACGAGATCGTGGCCCGCCCCTGAGCGTCATCGGGCCGGAGAAAGCTCGATGGCCGCCAGCGTGGGCGAGACACTCCGGGGCAAAGGAGGTCACCGCTTGAATCGTTTCGGCCGCCGGCCAGCGCGTCCGAGCCGGCTCCGGCGCCGAGCCGGTGGCCCAGCCAGCCTGGCCCCCGTCGGGGTTGCCCGGGGGTGTCGGGCCAGGCACTGGTCATGAGGGTTCTTTGCGAGTGGCCACCAGCGATTGGCGGGGCAGGAGCCCGGTACAGAACAAGGCGGCCACCACCATGAGGACCACGACCCAAAGGGCGCTCCGGAGCCCGTAGAGCCGGGCGGACGCATTCTCGGCGACGATGGCCTCGTCGGTGGCGGGTGGGAGATCCGTCGACGCCAGCTTGCTCCGGAGCTGACTGTCCGACACGAAGGGCACTCCGCCCTCCAGCTGCACGGTGGCCGTGGCCGTGACGGACGACGGGATGGCCGGGTTGTTGGACACGCCGTGCATGAGGCCGGAGGTGAGCCCGGCGATGAGCACCGCCCCGACCACGGCCGTGCCCAGCGAGGCGCCGAAGTTGGTGAAGGTGTTCTGCAGGCCGCCCACCTCCGCGCTCTGGCTGTCCGGGGCGCCGGAAACGGTGATCGCCCCGAGCTGGGATGCCAAGGCCCCGATGCCGGCACCCACCAGGGCCATGGGGATGAGGACGATCCCGGCATCGGCGTCGGGGTTGAGCCCGGCCACGAGCACCATGGTCCCGGCCAGGATGGCGAGCAGCCCGACGCGCACGACCAGCCGAGGCGATGCCCGGGGTGCGAGTCGCGGGACGAGGAGCGCGGCCAGCAACAGGGTCACCGACAGGGGCAGGATCCGCAGACCGGTTTGGAGGGCACTGAGCTCGAGCACGACCGAAAGGAAGAGCGGGATGGTGAAGAACAGGCCGGACTGCACCATGAACTGAAAGAAGAAGGCCACGAGCCCGCCCGTCAGCCGCACACTCCGGAACAAGGAAGGCCGGAACATCGGCTCGCCGCCTCGGCCCTCGACCCGACCTTCCCAGAGGATGAGCGCACCGATCAGGAGCAGGCCGGCCAGGATCAGCCAGATCACGATGGACGCTCCGGCCAGTGAGGGGGCACCGGGCTTGGGCCGGACGAGGCCCCATACGCCGGCTCGCAGGACGCCCAACACGGTGAGGAAGAGGCCGGCGACCGACAGTCCCGCACCCACGACGTCGAAAGAGATGTGCTCGGCCCTGATGTCGTGCAGCCGCCGGAGGAAGATGAGGATCACGAGCACGATCACCACTTCCCCGACGAACACCCACCGCCACGATGCGAAGGTGGTCACGGCACCGCCGATCAGTGGCCCGGCCGCCACTCCGATGGCCCCGGCCGCAGCGATCAGGCCATAGGCCGCGGATCGTCGCTCGCTGGGGAAGTTGGCGGCTACAAGCGCAACGATGGCCGGCATGATCAGTGCGGCGCCCAGTCCCTCGAGCCCTGACCATCCCACCAAGAGGACGGTCAGGTTGGGGGAGGCGGCGGTGACGAGCGAACCGCACCCGTAGACGATGAGGCCCAGGCCGAATGCCCTCCGCCGGCCGAGGAGCGCCCCGACCTTCCCACCGGTGATCATGAAGGCCGCCATCACCAGCGTGTAGAGGGTGATGGCGGTCTGGATGCCGGTCACCGTGGTGCCGAGGTCGTTGGCCACCGACTTGATCGACACGTTCATCACCGAGGTGTCCAGTGTCATGAGGAACTGGCTGGAGGCGAGTACGAGGAGGACGGACCCTGCGCTGGTGCTCGTCCCTCCGGTTGCGGCGGAACTGGGAGCGGCGGCTCGCGGGCTCACCGCCGTTGGCTCCGGATCTTCGTCCCACGGGCCGCCACCGCCCCAAAAGTACTGCGGTGCACGGCACCGGGCGCCGATGAAGGAGTAGCTTGGTTGGGGACGGGAACGCGCTCGTGGCAACCGGGCGAGGAGGGTGAGATGGCTTTTCTATTTGGTGCGATCTACATCGTTCTCCTGATCACTCTCGGGATCATCTCCATCCGAAAGGGTCATTGGGTGATGTTCATCATCGGCCTCTTCATCCCGCTCTTCTGGCTCATCGGAGCCTTGTTGCCGAGCAGGGATCGACTCTCCCGTTAGGAGTGTCGTGCCGCACTGACGGCGAGGGAACGGCTCAGATGCCACATTTCGGCTCCATGGCAGTGAGTGCCCGGCGTGGTCGCCGGACACCGAAGTTGGGAGAGTGATGGCCGTCGCCCCACAGGATCCCGAGCGTCCAGCCCGGCGGCGACGCCAACTCAGCGGTGGCGCCATCGCCTCGCTGGGCGGAGTCGGACTGCTCCTCATCTTCATCTTCCAGAACACCGAGAAGATACGACTGCACTTCCTGGTGTTTGCCTTCACGTGGCCGCTGTGGCTCTACACCATCATCACGGCCATCTTCGGGGCCTTGGTGTGGTTAGGACTCGGGGTCATGCGCCGTCACCGGCGACGCAAGGAACGGCGCGAAAACCGTCGGGGCGACTGATCTCGTTCCGGCTGAAACTGGCGGCCCGCAATCGCCGCCAGCCACAGAGCAGACTTCGATTTCACCACCAACGACCGACGCCAACCGCAGTTCACCGTTCCTCATCGGCCAGACGCGAAGAAGCCCGTCGCAGCACCATCAAACGCGGCAGCCTTTGTCAAGGCTCGATCTGATACACCACGATTAGGGTTGCCCCATGGATGAAGCACAGCAGACTCAGATTGTGGATCTACTCCGCCAAGCCCAGTATGAACTAGAGGTTCTTGGCGAAAAGCTTCCGAAGTCGGATGATGACGGCGGGATCGCCAGACGCGCCTACGACAGGGCAGCATCGGCCGTTCACGCAGCCCTATCCATCCTCGCCTCCTAGACGCGAAGAAAGCGGGAAGCTGTCGCGACTGCCCGCTTTCTTGAGCTGGGACGGTGCGAAGGACCTGCCCAGGAATGTCCGTTGGCGACGGCGATTATGGATGGCTGCGGTGCTAGCCAAAGCCATGGGGCGGTCGTTGTGAGCGACAAATCCGATGAGAGGGACGTCCCACCGGTCACTTCGCGTGCGTGATCCTTCTAACTCTCGCTGTTGGGGCAATATCCGCTGGTCTATTCCAGATGCTCCCGCCTTCGGCGGGGGCGCGAACTCCCACGGACGTAGATGGCTGCTCGCATGGTCTTCCTCCTGGTCACGCACCTCCGTGGTAGCCAAATTGTGGAGGCAAATTCCGTAGGGTCACCTCGACAACACGGTCATGCCCCCATTGCAGGACGGGGCGTCCGATTCGGCTGGCGAGTCGCATGGCAGGCTGGCGCATCTCGACTTTCCAGGCCACTTCCACCCACGTGCCCGCACCTTCAGGACGTAACCGGATCCGAGCGTCCCCGATGAGGTCCCCGCTGATCACCGCGTCGATGGCGTGCGGGCGTTCGCACTTTTCGAGCTGAACCCGGAGTCGCATCCGGTACGGGAGTGGAGGAGTGACAATGCCGTGAAGGATGGAGCCGGCAGACAGCCCGTTGCCCTCAATCCAGAAATCGGTGAGCCACGGCCACCACTGTTCGAACTGGTCGACCTCCTCGATCCGATCCCACAGCCCGTCAGGGGCCAGGTCGAAGCAGTAGCCATGCTGGTAGGTGATGACGGGCGACGGCACCTTTCCCAGGGTATGGGCTGCATCACTCTGCCGACCATCGGGGGTGAGGGGCACCTCACTCGGCAGGGAAGCTGACCACCCTCTGCAATCTCGACTGCTCCGATGGGATGTTTGGGGACTACGCTCCCAGTAGAGAAGGGAGCTGATATGGCCGACAAATCTCCCCGCAAGACCGCCTCCAAGAAGTCCGGCAAGTCGCTCAAGGAGAAGCGTCAAGCCAAGAAGGAGAAGGAGCAGACCCGCAAAGGGCTGGGGCGCTGACCTGAGTCTGGGAAACCCCGCGGACCCGCTCGGTCGGGTTTGAAAGGGACTGGTGAAGTTGCCGCCAGCCCCCACCGAGCCGGCGTTGCCAGGGGCCCGCTCCGTCCGTTATCGGGACTTCTTGGGACCGATGATCTCGTGGCGAACGCTCGTCCCGAGTCGCCGTGCCCGACCTCCGATCGAGGACCCGGGCCAAATGAGCTCCGTGTCGCAGCTCTACCCCAACTTCGTCAGTATGTTCCGGGTGATCTGTTCAATCTGCGGGTCTCGCCCCGCCAGCCCGTGAGCCCAGTCGGTCGAGCCCGACGTGATCACTGTTGCACCGGCTTCGTTCGTGTACGCACCCAGCACTGCGTGGCCGTAACGGATGCGTTCCATCGCCTCGGGGTCACGCGTCCCGAATACGCGTGACGCGATGTACTCCAATTCGCTCGGTTCGCCCGGCTTGGGCGGACGAGGCGCGGTCTCACGTGTGAAGTGTTGCGTCGGGCACGTGCCGAGGATCTCGAAGGTCGACGGGGTGCCATCCTCGCCGGTTGGATACGGCAGCCCATCTCGGTAAGTGAACACGCACCCGTCGCACTCGTAGCCGACGACGGTCGCGCCGGCACCCAGCACGTCGCCATAGCCGAGCCCGGTGCCGTCGAAGATCCAGTGACCGGCGCGATGCACGGTGTAGCCACCGAGACCGGCCGTCACATTGCGACCAATGCGGTGATAGCCCCCGCGGGTGAACGTGACACCGGTCATGGAGTTCTCCGGACGACCGACGACAACGTCGGACCAGAACGTCGTCACCTCCGCTTGGCGGTCGGACCCCATCAGCGGGTCGTTCTTGAAGAAGCCCTTGAAGCCGACCATTACGTCGTGAGTGTCGCCCTCGATGCGCACCTGCCACAACGAGGTATTGCCCGAGAAGAATGCCGCATTTCCACCACTGGCGATGAATGCTTCGACCGTGTCGCGCATCCCGCGAGACCAGTACTCGTCGTGGCCGATAGAGAGATACAGACTCGCGCCGTCCAACACCTCGGGATGTTCCTCGAGATCCGCGTTCGTGCACACACCGATCTCGAACTCCTCGCGCTCGGCCCATTCGATGAACGGCAGCTCCCAGTCGGGCCAACCCGCCGATCCGGCATAACCCGACAGGTGGTTGATCTGGACATATCCGACGTGGGCGGCGTTCTGCGGATCAGGCGCGCCCGTGCCCGTCACGCGGCGGCCCTTGCCCGGTGGCTTGTAGAGGTACCCCGCCGACATCGGCCGCTGCATGGCAACGTGGGTGCCACCGGTGTACAGGTTCGGTCCGCCAAAATCGTTGTAGGCGTGCCAGGTATTCGTCGTGAGTGCGACCACGATGCGCGCCCGAGAAGAGGGACGCACGACAAAGAACGCGTAGTCGCGCCGTACCTTGTCGCCAACATCGATCTCCATGACAACCTCGTAGTAGCCCGACTGCCAGGCCGGGTCGACGTCCAGGGTGAGCGCCACAGGCCAACGGCACCCCTTCGAGGAAGCGTCCGTCGGCGTATCGTGCTCATCGGCCGCGACAGCCGCAGAACTGAACACGACCTCCCGCCGTACGCCGACCCGCGCCACCTCGACGCGCACCGGGCGCCCGGCGGACGACGACACGTGCAAGCCAACCTGATCGCCAGAACACACCGACTGCGGCCAGCAGTATCCCGTGACCACCTCGCGCCGCATGTCCCGACCCTAACTTGGCCAGATCAGAGGGTGCGTCCCAAGAGGTCACGAGGAGCCATCGTCGACGAGGGGCCGGGCCGCACGGCTCATTTGACGAGCTCACGCCACCAGCCGGTACTGGTGAACGATCCCCCCTGCTTGTCGGTTCTTCGTAGCCGGACTCCGTCACCCAGTCGGATCACCGCTGGTTGACTTCGCAGTCCCTACTCGCGGGTGAGCAGCAGCCTCGCCTGGGGATCGGTATCACCTGATTCACCGTAGCCCGAGGAAGCCAGCGACAGCTCGGGATTGCCGATTGTCGAGCGGGACGGTCCTTACCTACCTTGGTCGCCCCATGTGCTGGTCCAGGTCAGTGAACCGTCGGCAAGCACGAGTTGGTAGATGGCGCGCCATAGCCGGTGGTCAGGCAGGCACTGGACCTTGCCGGCCCCATACCCATGTCGACTTATCATGAGCCGAGAGTTGCTTTGGACCTCCAAGGGATCGGATTGGGGCCGGGAATGAACGTGGCCGAACGCGAGACGCAGGTGCGGAGTTTCGTCGAGGAGGCATGGAATGGCCGCAACTACGAGGCGGCCGCCGACCTCTATAGCGAGAGCTACGTCAATCCGTTCGGGACGAGGCCATCCGCCAGAGTCGAGCCCATCCGCCGATACCACCAGGCATTCCCCGACTTGCACCTCACTGTCGAAGAGCTGATCGTGAGCGGTCACACGGTGGTGCTCAGGGTCACATTTCGCGGGAGGGACACAGGAGGTCATCTCGGACGCCCTCCGACCGGGCGGGCAGTTGAGGGGTGGTTCGTCAACATCATGCACTTCGAAGGTGACAGGGTCGTCAGTGAATGGATAGGCGCCGACAACCTCGGCCTCTTCATCCAGCTCGGGGTTCTCGACGACCCGTGGCCGACTCAGGCCGTGGCACCTTCGGCAACGCGATAAGGGCTGCCACCACTGAGCAAGACTGGGTGCTCATCGTTCGCTGCAGCCCAGACGACTGAAAGCCGGTCATCTCTTCAGAGGAGATGTGATGGAAGAAGAAGGCTGGTATGTGGATCCGTACGGGGCCCACGAAGCTCGTTGGATCTCCTCTGGGACGCCCACGGCGCTCGTTCGAGACGGCCGTGTCGAGGCACAGGATCCTCCACCGACTACTCCATACACCGGGCAGCTCGTAGAGCTGCCGGAGACAGCCCCCAGAGACGTCGACGGCTTGCAACGCGCCGACGACGCCGACAGCAAGCCATTCGATGCCGATCGCGAGGAGGAGGCAGCCTGGGATGCCTTCGGCGAGAGCAGCGGTGGAGATTGATGCGAGCGCAACTCTGCCATTGTTCAGGGGTGTTACGAAGTGGTGACCGAACTGCGCTCAGTCGTCATCATTGTCGCCCCTGTAGTCAGCTTTCGACACTCTCCATATCCGGTGCTGGGAGAACCTGTCCGATCTACATTTCGGGCACTGGCTGAGCATGGACCTCACTCCAACCTGATCTTGATTCTCGTTGCTTCGTCGCCCAGCCTCGTCGACTCGTTTCCGGTAGACCGCCTTGTTTGTTATCGCCTCAGCCTGCGCGAACCCCATCGGCAAGTGGTCCGACGGTTCCACAAAATGGCGCCTGGTGTCATAGCGCCACACTTTCCACGAGTGCCCACACTGACTGCATGTGCGAAGCATTTGCGCCCGAATCAGTGCGCGGTAGAAGCTCGCAATCCCGCCGGAATCCCTCATCAGACGAGCGTACCAAGGCAAGGCCAGTCCTCGACCCGCTGATCTGGGTCAGCGTGTACCTCGGAATGGCTGACTCAATCGTGGATCGGGAAACACCTATCCCACGGTGCCCGCCAGCCGATGATTATTCGGCCGACTCTCCCAAATCGACCGGCCGCTTGCAGATGACGTAGGAATGCTCCCCGACGGCTTGGATGCCGACGAGCTCCCAGCCTTGCTCTCCCAACTGGTTGAGTTCCGCCTCGACAGCGGTGGGACCGCCCTTTGCAGTCAGGTCGAACCGCTCCAACTTGTAGGACCAGATGATCATGCGCGAACCCTACTCGCAGGACGTCGCCGCTGGAAGTAGGACTGAAGCGTCACCGAGTTACCTGGCGCTTCGACCCTTGAGCTTCAGCGAAAGCTGTGCGTGGTTCGAGAACTCCAGCGTTCCTGTACTCACATAAGCGGTGTTTGCCGCCGTTGGCTCGAATCCAAATTGCACGGTGCGAGAAGAGTCAGCCGCGACGATGTAGTCGTCGTCGACATTGCACGTCCCGCCCCACGTCACCCAGAAGATCGTGCTGGCAGTTGAGCCGCCAGTGATCGTCTCGGCAACCGAAGTGTCGTTGACGACGTTCACTTCGGCGTAGCTGCACCCGGATCCCTCGCACGGGCCGCCCGCCACGGTGCCAGCCGGAAACTTCAGGGTCTTGGGCTTGAGGTGGAGCGTGCCACCTGCCCCAGCTGGCACGGCCGCAACTCCGATGATCGACAAGGTGCCGATGGCGATGACGGCAGTTACATGTGGCCGGTGCTGGCGCCGCCAACCCGGCTCCGAGATGTCACCTACTCGTCACATGGAGCTCTGCCCTATTGGCTGCTCCTCCAACACTGTTGGGCCTCCCATCCAGCCGACGTGAGGCTGCCTTCTTCCTGAGCTCACACAGGGCGGATGGCTGGCGTCGAAGTGGCGCTGATGCGGCGCGAGGGGACACCCCAGTGAGCTAGCCCAGGACCACTCATGCCTCCTGAGTCACGACAGAAGGGGCTGGTGCCGACCCGGCAATCGGTACACGTCCGGTCGACAGGTCCACTCTCGGTTCGTGCACCGGAAAAATAACCTGCTGGTAGACCGCGAACTTGGCCAACCAGAACACGATGTTCACCACCAGGAACCCGACGCCTGCGATGACCACGTGGAAGCGATGTCCGGGCGGCACCAGGCCGGCAATGGCCCCTGTTGCGAGGCTGGTTCCGGCGATGCATACGATCGATGTGGCCCAGTACATGGCGACCTGGCGGCCAGGGCGGGCCCGCGGCGCATCGTTCCAGATCCAGTAGCGGCTGATCAGGTACGAAGGGACCGTGCCCACCAGATTCGCCACGACTGCGGCAACCGTTGCCCCGGTTGTTTTGCTGGCGTAGAGGGCGAGGAGCGTGATCTCGCTGATGGCAAAGGCAACGACCGAGGTGGCGCCGTAGCGTGCCAGACGCGCCATCGCTGCCCGACGGGCCGGATCCTGACGCGGTTCGCCGACCGCACTCCTGCTAAGCAGCAACGTCACTGCTGAAGGCTTCCCCTCAAACCTTGGAGTCAGCTGTGAGCAAGCTTGAAATACACCTACGTTCGACCTGATCACACGCCTCTTGGATCCGAGCCCGAAGCAGGGCATTCCTGCTGGACCTAATGGACCGGTCATCGGACGCTGGAGGAGGCCCGACAGGTGGAGCTGGCCAACCGGCGATGTGGGACCACTTTTGGCGGCTTCAGAGAACCAAACCGAGTCGTACCAGTCCGCCGTCCTGAGCGCTTCCACGGAGACGGAGACCGCGGTCTTCCCAACGGTGGCTACTCGAGAAATGCCGGGCGGATCGTGGCGCCCGATGACGCGGCCACTTCTTGGGCCGCCCATGTCGTTCTGTCCCCATTCCGATCTCACGACCCCGGCGTCACTCTTCTCGCCTGTTCCGCTCGGCAGTCAGTCCGACGTACGTAATCCCGCTCTCGCCCACGGCGTCCGCAATCCGAAGCATGATCGCCGAAATCGATGCCATAACGCCGCACAGCACGAGGCGTCGGACACCAAGGTCGGAGAGGCCATCCACAACGCCCGAAGTCGCTTTCGTGAGCCAACTTCCGAGAGCATGGACGAGGTCGAGCCGTAAGGGCCCCACTCCAGTCATCGCGACCGCGAATGGCGTAACCTATCGCGATCGAGCTGAGGACGGCGGGAACACGTGGTGCCGATGATCGTGCCTTTTGGCCGGCGGTACCGCACACCGTGCGGGCTCGGGTGAATACCGGATAGCGCACATAAATCCTCGATGGTGAGGATCTCCGACCCAACACGCGGGGCAGCGTGAACCGACAGAAGGACAACGGCAATCCATGACGGCCACGACGACGTACCCGATTCTCGACATCTTCTGGACCATGCTCCAGATCTTCGTCTTCATCATCTGGATATGGCTGCTCATCACCATCTTCAGCGACATCTTCCGCAGCCACGACATGGGGGGCGGAGCCAAGGCTCTGTGGTTCATCTTCGTGCTCATCATCCCTATCCTCGGCGTCCTCGTATACCTCATCGCTCGGGGCGGCAGCATGCACGAGCGAGCAGTGGCCCAAGCCCAGCGTCAACAGCAGGCCTTCGACGACTACGTTCGCCAGACGGCCGGCGGGTCGAGCCAGGTCGACGAGCTGGCCAAGCTGGCCGATCTCCAAGCCAAGGGTGTGCTGAGCGACGCCGAGTTCGAGGCCCAGAAGGCGAAGCTTCTCGCATGACGCCGACCCACCCCATTGGCTGACAGCGTCGGGGAGCGATCCGATGAATCCTGACGCTCCCGAGGAGAAAGCGGCCGTCCCTCACTCCGACCCCATTGGAGAAGGGCCGCTCAGCGAAGAAGTGAGTCGGCTCCGAGCCGAGCGCGACGAGCTCCAGCATGAGCTCGAGCGAGCCACGAAGCCCCGCAAGCGTCGTCTGCGGCGCGGCATCGTCGGGGTCCTCGTCGCCCTCAGCTGTCTGCTCGTCGTCCTATCGGTGACGGTGGTGTGGGCGCACCGGACGCTCCTCGACACGACCGTGTTCGTAGGGACCGTCAGCCCGATCCTCCATGAGCACTCCGTAGACCAGGCCATTGCCAACCGCTCGACAACCGAGCTCTACGCCGCGCTCGACGTCAAGCACCGCATCGCAGAGGTATTGCCAGCCAAGGTCAGCTTCGTCGCCGGTCCGATCGCTCAGGCCAGCCAGCAAGCGGTCGGCAACCAGATCACCAAGGTGATCGCGTCGGACCGCTTTCAGGCGTTCTGGACGCAGATGCTCACGACGACCCACGAGCAGGTGGTTGCAGTGCTCCGCGGCCATAACACGGTGTTGCTGAGCACGTCACACGGCTACATCGTGCTCAATACCGTTCCCCTCATCAACAAGGCGCTCAGTCAGGTATCGGGGCTCGCCTCAAGCCTGACCGGCCACCACGTGACCCTGCCCACCATCACGAGCTCTGAGCTTCCGCAGAAGGCCATCGACAGGCTGTCCCATGCCCTCGGGGTCTCCCTGCCAAGTGATTTCGGACAGATCACCCTGGTCAAGTCGGATCAACTGTCGCTGGCCCAACGAGGGGTCGGCGCCTTCGACCGGTTGACCATCCTCCTCCCGATCCTCACCGTGGTGCTGATCGTGCTCGCTCTGTGGCTGTCCGTCGGTCGGCGCCGGACCTTGCTACAGCTCGCCGTCGTGGTCACCCTCCTCACCATCGTGGTCCGGCGCCTCGTGATCTACGAGCAAGGGGCGCTGTCCAAAAAGGCCAACAATCCGCAGGTGGCACACCACGTCCTGGGCGAGCTCCTCCACGGCCTCTACGTCTCGACGGCTTGCGTGCTGTGGATTGCGCTGGCCGTCATCGTCGTATGCCTGGTGACGGGTCCCTACCGCTGGGCAGTGGCTGGCCGTTCGTTCGTTCGTCGAGGCTGGGATGCGGTGGCGTGGCATCTGCACGGTGAAGGCGGGCGTGCGACCCTGGCCTGGATCGCCGACCATGCCTCGCTCCTGCAGCTCGGCGTGGCCGTGGTCGCGGCCATCGTTCTGCTGCTGGTGAGCATCTCCTGGCTGAGCTTCCTCCTGGTCGGCGGCCTGGTCGTCGTGGCCGAGGTCTATCTGGCCAGCGTGAAGCCACCGTCCGACGGGGCGCCACACGACGACGGTGGTACGGCCGCCACTATCTCCTCAACGGATCCTCGGCCCTCGACCTGACCGGAGCCGCGCCGCCCAATTGGCCGGCTCGAGCCGGTCAGGCGCCAGTCAGGCGCTCAGGAGCTTCGCCTTCTGGGCCTCGAACTCGGCGTCGCTCAGCACACCCTTGGCTTTGAGATCGGCCAGCTTGGCCAGCTCTTCGACCTGGCTCGACCCGCCGGCCGTCTGGCGAACGTAGTCGTCGAAGGCCTGCTGCTGGCGTTGAGCTTGGGCCGCTGCTCGCTCGTGCATGCTGCCGCCCCGAGCGATGAGGTACACAAGCACGCCGAGGTACGGGACGATGATGACGAAGAGGACCCATAGGGCCTTGGCCAATCCACCCAAATCATGACTCCGGAAGATGTCGCCGAAGATGACGATGAGCAACCAGATCCAAAGGAAGAAGATGAAGAACTCAAGCATCGTCCAGAAGATGCTCAACAGCGGATAGGTGTAAGCGACCATGGCAGATCCCGCTCCTTGTTCGGTCGAACTCCGAGGAGATTAGAGCCGAACGCAGCGCGGCTGCAGGATTTGCCCAGGACGGAACACCGCCTCGTTCGATTGCAACCACATTCGACCGGCCTCGAGGTCGTATTGTTCGGGCCCGGTGACCGTCGCCGACCTCGCCCTGCTCGGGCTTGCCGTGACTCTGGAGCCGCTGCCGATCATGGCATTCATCCTGGTCCTGGCGAGCCGACGCGGCCCACGGAAGGGCGTGGCATTCATCCTCGGCTGGATGGCATGCCTGGTACTCGTGATCGCGATCACGTTGTTGGTGACTGCGGGCCGGCCCCCCCGACCTTCCACCAGTCCTTCGATAGGGATCTCGGCGGCCAAGGCGGCCATCGGCGTGCTGCTGGTGGGATTCGCCGCCCACCGCCGCCGACATCCGCGACCGGCGGTAGGGGCGCCGAGGTGGGCGGCCGGGCTCGACCGCCTCTCGCTGTTTATGTGCGCGTGCCTCGGTGCCTTCCTCCAGCCCTGGGTTCTGGTGGGAGCGGCGGCCAGCGTGGTGGCCGGTATCGACGCCTCGTCGTGGATATCCCTTCTCATCCTCGCCGGGTTCTGCCTGCTGGCCACGGCCACACAGATCGGTCTGGAGCTCGCCGTCCTCCTCAGCCCCGCGGCGTCGGCCCGCAAGCTCGAACGACTACGCCATTCCCTCGAGGTCCACCGCGATGGTGCCGTCGCCGTCATCGCCGCCGTCGTCGGGCTCTGGTTGCTCGGGAACGGGTTGTCGGCCATCGTGTCTTCGTGACCGTCGACGCGCCGCCCTGTTGCATCGCGGCTCATGCCAACAGGACAGTCCGGTGATCGCCGCCCAGGCCCTGGCCGCGTTGTTCGGCGTCGCTCTGACCGCGGCCGTCCTCGCCTCCGCGCTCGAGACGGTCGTCCTGCCTCTCAAAGGATTCACCCGCATCGCCCGCGCCGTCTTCGCCCTGACCGACCGTCTCCTCGTCCACCGCTGGCGGAACCCGCGCCGTACGGCCCATATGCGGGCCATCTACGCCCCTGTCGCCTTGGTCAGCCTTCCCCTCGTGTGGATGCTGTCGGTGACGGTGGCCTTCACCTTCATCTTCTGGGGCATCGGCTCGGGGACCGTCGCCCATTCCTTCGAGTTGAGCGGTTCTTCTCTCACCACCCTGGGGTTCTCCAAGCCGGACGGGTCGGCCCGCGTCTGGTTGAGCTTCGTCGAAGCCATCATCGGGCTCGGCCTGGTCGCCCTGCTCATCGGCTACCTGCCGACCATCTACACGGCCTACGCCGCCCGCGAGAAGGGCATGAACGCGCTGCGCCCCTTTGCCGGAACCCCGCCGTCTCCCGTCACCCTGGTCGACAACCTGCACCGTTCCGGCGCCCTCGACAACGTCGGGGTGTGGCGGCAGGCGGCCGACTGGCTCCTCACGCTCGACCAGACCCACACGGCGTTCCCCGCCCTCTGCTACTTCCCCGACGCCCCCGACCAGTCATGGGTGGCCTCCCTCGGCAGCCTGCTCGACGGGGCAGCCCTCCTGCTCTCCGGGGCGGATTACCTGGTCGACCAGGACCCGCCCCCCGAAATCAAGGGCCCGAGGCTGGTCATCGCCTACGGCATCCCGGCCATCGGACGGATCGCGGTGGCCATCGGACTGCCGGTCGAACCGATGATGACGCCCTCCGAGCTCTCCGCCCGCGACGGACTGCCGCCCGACGTGGCCGTGAGCCGTGCCGAGTACGAAGCCGCCCTCGGCGACCTCGACGCCGTGATGGCGGTGCCGGCCGGTGAGCTCGACGCTTGCTGGTCGCGGTTCGCCTGGCTCCGTTCGGGCTACGACCAGGCCCTTCGCGGCCTGGCCGGCCTCAACCTGGCCCCACCGGCCCGCTGGACGACCGACCGCTCGGTGGCGGTGGGTCGGCCGCGCATCCTGAGCGGCCGGACCCTGACCGTGGACTGGGGAACGATGCCAGACGTCGACGCGGGCATCGGGCCATGACCGTGTCAACGTCGAGCGACCCACTCAGAGGTGACTGAACCCGCCCGATTCCTCCTTGGTCATGGGCACGGCGACCGGGTGGGAGCCGAAGTGGTCGAGGGCGGCTTTCAGGTCGTCGAGAAGGATGGTGGCCAGGTCGCGGCTCACCCCTTGGCGCACCAGGATGCGTTGGACGGCGACGTCGGAGACCTCGCCGGTCAACGGGTAGGCGGGCACCTGCCAGCCGCGCACCCGGAGCCGGTCGGCTATGTCGTAGAGCGTGTACCCCGGGTCCTCGCCCTCGCGGATGCGCCAGGCCACGGACGGGATGCCCGTCAGCGGGTTCGACTCACACAGCAGCTCGAACGGGCCGAGCTCGACGATCTGCTCGGCCAAGAATGCACCCGTCTCGTAGCACGCATTGTGGACGGACCGGTAGCCCTCGCGTCCCAGGCGCACGAAGTTGTAGTACTGGGCCACGATCTGGCCGGCCGGCCGTGAGAAGTTGAGCTGGAAGACGGGCATGTCACCGCCCAGGTAGGTCACATGGAAGATGAGCTCCTCGGGAAGGTCGGACTCGTCTTTCCACAGAGCCCAGCCCACCCCGAGGGGGGCGAGACCGAACTTGTGCCCCGAGCTGCTGATGGACTTGACCCTCGGCACTCGGAAGTCCCATTCGAGGTCCGGGGCGCAGAACGGGGCGAGGAAGGCGCCGCTGGCCCCGTCCACGTGCATGTCCACGTCCAGGCCCTTGTCCTCCTGGAGCTGGTCGAGCGCCTTCGAGAGCTCGAGGACGGGCTCATAGAAGCCGGTGTAGGTCACGCCGAAGGTCGGCACGACCATGATGGTGTTCTCGTCCACCCGCTCCAGCATCTGCTCGGCATCCATGCCGTAGCGGCCCGGCGCCATGGGCACCTCGCGGATCTCGATGTCCCAGTAGCGGGCGAACTTGTGCCAGACGACCTGCACAGGCCCACATACCATGTTGGGCCGATCGGTCGGCTTGCCCGCCGCCTGCTGGCGCTTGCGCCAGCGCCACTTGGCCGCCATGCCACCGAGCATGCAGGCCTCCGACGAACCGATGGCCGAGCAACCGATGGGCGAGCACTCGCCGTGAGGTGCGTTCCAGAGGTCGGCGAGCATCTGGACACAGCGGCGCTCGATCTCGGCGGTCTGCGGGTACTCGTCCTTGTCGATCATGTTCTTGTCGATGGACAAGGCCATGAGGCCGAGGACCTCGGGCTCCTCCCACGTCTGGCAGAAGGTGGCCAGGTTCTGGCGGGCGTTGCCGTCGAGCATGACCTCGTCGGCTACCGCCCGGTAGGCCTGATCGGCGCGCATCTCGTCGGCGGGGAAACGATCGACCGGGAGGCACACACCGAGCTCACGCCCGGCGTAGGTGGAGTCGAGTACCTCCGATCGGGCAGAGGCCCGCCGGTGCAAGGTCACAGTCGATGTCCTTTCTGGATGCGGATCTGATCACCCACCGTGCGGTCGCGGATCGTCACGAGGTGGTGGGGGAAGGGCCTCTGTCGGGGCGCTCACGCGCTCACACCCCGGTGACCGCCTTGATGCGACCGTCGGCCACGGCCGCGGCCAGCCCGTCGTAATCGTGCTGGTTCTGCTCCGCGTAGTCGGCGGCGAACTCCTCCATGGCGACGTCGAAGCGGTCGCCCTTGCCCAGATATGCGGAGATGGCCATGGGGTCGCCGGATCGGGCGTGGGCGCCGGCCAGCGTCCAACCACACAGCTCGGCGTAGAGGCCGAGCCGTTCGGGGTCCATTCGTTCGAGATCGGCGGACACCTTCCAGTCCCAGAGCTGACGGACGTAGAAGTCGCGCTCGATCCCGTCCACGCCCACGACTCGATCCCAGCCGAGGAAGATGTCGCTCGCACTCTGCATGAGCCGCTGCCCTTCGACCACCCGCTGACCCTGGTTCTCGAACGGGGAGGCACCGAGATATTGCTCGGCCACGGCCCGATCGGCTTCTTTGATCTGGAGGACCAAGGGATCCCCGTCGTCGCGGCCCACGAAGAGGGCGACCCAGCATCGGGTGCCCACACTGCCCACGCCCACGACCTTGCGGGCCAGGTCGCAGAACCGGTACTCCTCGACCAGGTGTCGCTTGTCGCCCGCCAAGGTCTCCTTGTAGCTATCGAGGGCGGCGAACAGGGAGGTGAGGGTCTCCTCGGCGGGATCGCCGCCGATCACGTCGTCCATGCGCACCATGAGGGGCGGGTCACTGATGAAGCGGAGCGTGCCGTCGACCTTGGTGGTGAGCTTGGCCACTGCGGCCAGGTGGTCCTTGGACCGGCCCTTGTTCGCCCGGCGCACGAAGTCCTCGGTCAGCTGCGGACCGGCCGCAGGTCCCCACCGGGCCCGCACGGTTTCGGCGTCCAGTCGCGAATACCAGATGTCGAGCGCGCCCATGGCTGCGAACTCCCACATGGCCGTCCGGTAGGTCCGGGCCGCGTGCTCGACGACGGCCGAGCGGTCGCGGTCGGCGAAGGACTGGCCCCGGGCGGCCACATCCAGGCTCGCCGCCAGTCGCTTGACGTCCCACTCGAACGGACCGCGGATGGTCTCGTCGAAGTCGTTGACGTCGAAGATCAAGTCGCGCTCGGGCGAGGCGAACCCGCCGAAGTTGGTGAGATGGGCGTCACCGCAGAGTTGGACCTCGAGGCCGGTGCGGGGAAGCGGGGCCAGGTCGGCCGCCATCACCGCCGCCGCCCCACGGTAGAAGGCGAAGGGTGACGCCACCATGCGGCCGTAACGGATGGGCACGAGCTCGGGCACGCGGATGGCGTTCTGGGCGTCCAGCACCGAGAGCGGGTCCCGGCGGTCGTCGGCCGGCTTCCAGTGGCCGAGGTCCGAACGCGGCACCGAGGACCGGGCCTTCCGCCCCCTGGCCGACCGCTCGGTCGAGGTGCCCCGGTCCGTCGGCCCATCGCTGCCTGGGTCCATGGGCCCATCATCGCATCGTGGGCCGGCTCGTGCCCGGTCGCGTCGACATCGGTGCCGCGCCCAATGGCCGTCCCGCGGTCGCGTAACACCATCGCGGGACGTCAAAGGGTTCCGCCGCATCCCGTCTAGGGTCATGGCCGGGGCGGAGCCGGCAGGGACCGGAGAACGGGGAGGTTGAAGGTGCGACTGCCATCGAGATGGCTGGCCACGCTGGGCGTCGTTGGTGCAATGGGCGTCGGCATGACGGTCGGCCTGGTGGCCACCACCAGAGCCTCGAGCGCGGCCACCGGCCATGCCGTGAGCCCGGCCACGACGGTCAGCTTCAACTTCAACGCCACCGTCAGCCGAGCGGGCCCCTCGGCGCTGACCATCACCGGCGCGGGGGTGGCCGACTTCTCCCACGACGCCTTCTCGCTGTCGGCCAACCTGCCGGCTGCGGTGGCCAAGCTCATCCCCGGCGGCTCGGACGCGCCCGAGTCGATCAACGCCGTCCTGTCGGGACAGACCATCTACCTCGAGATCCCGGGCCTGTCGTCAATGGTCGGCGAACCCTGGATCTCGATCGCCCTCCCGTCCACGGCGGCTCTCGGGGTCAACGGTGCGCTGGCCAAGGTGGCAGCGGCCCTCGACGATGTCAACGCCATCGTCAACTTGGCCCGTACTCACCATGCCACGGTGAGCCCGCTCGGAACGGCCAAGGTCGACGGCGTCCAGGCGACCGGCACCAAGATCGCCGTCTCCGCCGCACGCCACGCCGGCAACCGAACGATCACGGCCACCGTCTGGGCCGACTCGGCGGACCGCTTGGTGCAAGGCACTCTGTCCTCGTCCGGTAGCGCGGCTGGAGCCGCGGGTCACGCAGGGCTCGGGCTGTCGGCCACCGTCAACGTCTCGGGGTATGGATCGCCGGTGACGATCACGGTTCCACCGCCGTCAGAGACGACGTCGATCCCCTTCTCGGTGATCGAAGGCCTGCTCGGGAAATTTGCGCATCACTCCGGAAAGCACGCGTCGGGGGCCCACCCGAGCAGCTGGGCCACCGCCAGCCACGCGGCGAACTGGAGTCATTCGGTTAGCTGGAGCCCAAGGAGCGACGGCCAGACCTTCTGATCACTCCGACACCCCACTCCTGGGGAGCCGCCGCCCTCAGGTCGAGCGCGCCCGCTTCGACTTGCGCCGGGCCCGCAGCAGGATCACCAAGCGATCGACGGCCGCGCCGAGCACGGCGGTGATGATGAGCACCCATATGAGGCTCACGTGCGCGCTGAAGAGCACGAACCCGACCTTGACCGTCTGACTGTTGTCGAGGACGAAGGCGACGAGAAGGGCGAGGCAGACGCCGGCCGCGACAATACGTGCGATGTCGCGGTTCGAGCGCTTGCGCCCGCCGATTGGTCCGCCTGACCTGCCGGAGGCCGGCATCCCCGCGTTCGCCATCTTGCGCTCCTTCGCCCCGGGCCCGTTCCGTCGATCGCGTCACGCATCCGACAACACGACAGTACCGGCCGCCTCGGCCCCTGCCGTGTATCGGTGCCCGGAAGTCGGTGCCGCGCCGGGAGCTCGCCGGCGCCATGGCCGCTCTCAGATGAAGAGCAGGGTGGCCTGGTGGGCGAAGTCGACGATGGGCCCGGGGATGATCCCGAAGACCACTGAGAAGGCCACGCAGATCCCGATGCACAGTGCCGTGAGAGGAGGCACGGGCACCACCCCGCGCTCGGTGACGAAGAGATCCGGCGGCTCATCGGTCAGCGCCTGGAGGGTGAAATCCCCTTTGGACGACCGGCGGGCGCCGATCGGCTCTGCCGCGGCCATCGCCCCCGGGCCGAAGCTCCCGGCGCCGGCCAGCGCGGCGGTGCCGGTGTCGGACTCGGTCGAGGCGACCACGTCACCGGTCAGACCCACCGGCGAGTACATGGCCACCCCGAGCCGCAGGTAGAAGAAGGCAGCGATGGCCGCCGACACCATGGCCACCACGGCCAGGGTGTCGCTGTGGGTGGCCACCGACGCCTCCACGACCCCGAACTTGGCCAGGAAGCCGGTGGTGAAGGGCACACCCGCCTGGGCGACGAGCAGGACGGCGAAGCCTCCGGCCAGCCACGGTTGGCGAGCGGCCAGCCCCCGGTAGTCGGTGAGATCGTGGCCGGTGTCGCCCGGTCGACCGATGACGGCGATGACGGCGAACGAGCCGATGGTGAGGAAGGTGTAAGCGAACAGGTAGTAGAGCGCGGCCGACACCCCCCTCGCCGAGGCCGCTTCCACGCCGAGAAGGATGAAGCCCACGTGGTTGATGGACGAGTACGCCATCATCCGCTTCACGTCGCGCTGCATGAGGGCCACGATGGCTCCGAGCAGGAGGCTCAGGAAGGCGAGGGCCCACACCACCGGCTGCCAGTCGGCCCGCAGCGTCGAGAAGGTCGAGACGAAGACCCGGAGAATGGCTGCGAAGGCACCGACCTTGGCCACCGCGGCCATGAACCCCGTGACGGGAGATGGCGACCCCTGGTAGACGTCGGGCGACCACATGTGAAATGGCACCGCCGCCATCTTGAAGCCGAATCCCACGAGGAGCAGGGCCAGGCCACCGAGCAGCACCCCGTTGGAGGCCACCACGTTGTGGGACAAGAAGTCGGCGATCTGGGGCAGGTTGGTCGAGCCGGTGGCGCCGTAGGTGAGGGCGATGCCGTAGACGAAGATGGCCGAGGAGAAGGCGCCGAGCACGAAGTACTTGAGGCCGGCCTCGCCCGACTCGCTGCGCTTGTGATTGGTGGCAGCCAACACGTAGAGGGCGATGGAGAGGATCTCGAGACCGAGGAAGATGACGATCAGGTCGTTGGCCGCCCCCATGACCATGGCCCCTCCTGCCGACATCATGGCCAGCACGTGGAACTCGGGGCCGTCGACTCCCTCTCGGCGCAGGTAGCCGTCGGCGGCCAGGGCGGTGAGCAGCATGGCGATGGACACCACGATCTGGACGAAGACGTCGAAGCCGTCGTAGGCGATGGCCCCGGCTACCGTCACCTTGGCGCCGTGGGTGGCCACGTCGTCCCACTGGAAGAGGGCGGCGACGAGGGCGGCGATCGAGACGACGGAGGCCACCAGCGTCCCCGAACCCACCCCGAGAACCCGGCGGAACATCGACGACGCGCCCATGAGGGCGACGGCGCCGCCCATCATGATGAGCAGCGGCAGGATGCTCAGGTAGTCGATGTGCGGGACGCGGATGTGTTCGGTGTGAGAGACGGCCACCACCAACGACGCCATGGCGGTCACGGTGCCGAGCTCCCGGCGGCCAGGGCCCCGCCGCCATTGCTGTGACCGTGGGAGGCGGCAAGGGGCGGGTCGAGCGAGGCCGGCACCGGCCGGTTGGTCACCTGGTCCACGTGCACGATGAGTTGGTTGACCGAGGGGGTGATGCGGTCGAGCACCGGCTTCGGGAAGACCCCGAGGAAGACGATGATCAGGATGAGCGGCGCGAGCACGAGGCGCTCGGTCCAGCCGAGGTCACGGATCTTGGCGTCGGCCTCGGTCGGGCGGTGATGGAAGCTCTGCTGGTAGGCCCACAGCATGTAGATGGCGGCCACGATGACCCCGGTGGCGGCCACCACCGCCCACCATCGGTGGGCCACGAACGTCCCGATGAGGATGAGGAACTCGCCCACGAAGCCGTTGAGGCCCGGTAACCCGATGGACGCCATCATGGCCACGGTGAAGGCCCCGGCCATGATGGGCGCCGGGCGCTGCAAGCCGCGCAGCGAAGTCAGCTGCCAGGTCCCCCGCCGCTCGTAGATCCAGCCGACCAACAGGAACAGGGTGGCGATGATGAGGCCGTGGTTGACCATTTGCAGGACCCCGCCGGAGAGGCCCTGGCTGTCGAGGGCGAAGGTGCCGAGGGCGATGAAGCCGATCTGGGCCAGCGACGAATAGGCCAGCAGGCGCTTGAGGTCGCGCTGGGCGCAGGCCACCACCGCCCCGTAGATGATGCCGATGGTGGCCAGGGTGAGCAGCAGCGGGGCCAGGGTCCGGCTGGCCTGGGGGAAGAGGTTGAGGTCGAAGCGCACGATCCCATAGGTGCCGAGCTTGGCCATCACCGCCACCAGCAGGACGGACCCGGCTGTGGGTGCCTCGGCGTAGGCGTCGGGCGACCAGGTGTGGAAAGGGAAGAGGGGGGCCTTGACGGCGAAGGCGGCGGTGAAGGCCAGGAAGAGGAGGACTCCCTCCGTCCCGGTCAGATGGGTGTTCATGAGCGTGGGCAGCTCGAAGCTGAGCACGCCGGTCTGCGACTGGTGGATGAAGGCTATGGCCAGGATGCCGACCAACAGGAACGCCGAACCGGTGAACGTGTAGATGAAGAACTTGAGGGCCGCGTAGCCACGCCGGGCGTACCCCCACCCGCCGATCAGGAAGTAGGCGGGCACCAACGTGATCTCGAAGAAGAGGAAGAAGAGCACGAGGTCGAGAGAGACGAAGCTGCCCATGCAGGCCGCCTCGAGGACGAGGAGCCAGGCCACGAACGAGCGCGGGTCGCGTTTGCTGCGGGCCCCGATCATGGTCAGGGGGAAGAGCACCGCCGTCAGGGCGACGAGGAAGAGGGAGATGCCGTCGACCCCGAGGTACCAGCGGATCCCGAGCCCGCTGGCCCAGGTGTGGTTGGAGGTGAGCTGGAAGCCACCGTCGCCCGCCTTGAACCGCACAGCAATGGTGACGGCCACGGCCAGGGTGACGACGGACACCGCCAGTCCCAGCGCTTCGTGCAGCCAGGCGGGCGCCTTCCGATCGGGTACGAGGGCCACCACCGCGGCCCCGATGGCCGGGGCCAGGACGAGGACGGTGAGCAAGGGGAAGGGCGTGGGCATCAGGACCACCACAGCCGGGTGAGCATGAAGGCGAGAACGAGGACGGTGCCGAGGGCGATCCCGAGCACGTAGTTGCGCACGTATCCCGTCTGGGTGCGGCGCAGGGTGGCGCCCGCTCCCCGGACCAGGTCAGCCGTCCCGTTGACGGCACCGTCGATGACCTTGGGCTCGACTACATCCGCGCAGAACGATGCAAGCCGCTCGGACGGCCGGCCGAAGACGGCGTCGTAGAGCTCGTTGATGTACCAGGCGAACCGGAGGAAGGCCGTCTCGAGGGCCGGATGCTCGGAGCGCGTCATCCACAGTCGGAGGCCCACCCCCACCCCGGCCAAGGCGATCAGGCTGTCGACGATGGCGAGGATCCAGATCGACGAGGTGGCCAGGTGGTCGTTGAACAGGTTGGCCCCGAACACCGGGTCGACGAAGCGGGCCAGCGAGAGGGGCCAGTCAGTGATGGCCAGGGATCCGGCCACCGCCGCGAAGAAGGCCAGTATCCAGAGGGGCACGGTCATGACCCACGGGGACTCGTGGGGGTGCTCGACGCGGTGCTCGGCATGGGGGATGCCGGACATGGCCGAAACTCGGCCGGGTGGGTCCTCGCCGGTCGACCAGCGGTCGGAGCCGAAGAAGGCGAGGCCGGTGAGCCGGCTCATGTAATAGGCGGTCAGCGCGGCGGTCACCAGGCCCACCGCCCAGAGCGCCGGACGGGCCACGAAGGCGTTCTCGAGGATGTCGCCCTTGGCCCAGAACCCCGACAGCGGCGGCACGGCGGCGATGGCCAGCCATCCCACGGCAAAGGTGATGAAGGTGATGGGCAGGTAGCGGCGCAGGTCGCCCATGCGCTTGAGGTCCTGCTCGTCGTCGAGCCCATGGATCACCGAACCCGAACCCAGGAAGAGCAGAGCCTTGAAGAAGGCATGGGCCACCATGAGGAAGATGGCCGCCTCGTAGGCGCCGCAGCCGATGGCCAGGAACATGTAGCCCAGTTGGGAAACCGTCGAGTAGGCCAGCACCTTCTTGATGTCCTGTTGGGCGCAGGCGATGGTGGCGGCCACGAAGGCGGTGACCGCCCCCACGATGGCCACCACCAGGGCGGCGTCGGGAGAGGCGTGCAACAGCGGGTTCACCCGGCAGAGCAGATAGACACCGGCCGTGACCATGGTGGCCGCGTGGATGAGGGCGGACACAGGGGTCGGGCCTTCCATGGCGTCGGCCAGCCACGGGAAGAGCGGGATCTGAGCCGACTTCCCGGCCACGCCGACCAGCAGCAACAGGCAGACGGCGGTGGTGTTGCCCGCGCCGAGCTGGCCGAGGTGGGAGAAGATGGCCGAGTACTCGACGGTGTGCAGCTTGTCGAAGACGAGGAAGATGGCGATCAGGAAGCCGACGTCGCCGATCCGGTTGTAGATGAACGCCTTCTTGCCGGCACTCGCCGCCGAGTCCTTCTCGAACCAGAAGGCCACCAGCCAGTACGAGCAGGCACCCACCCCCTCCCACCCGGCGAAGGTCACGACCAGGTTCGACCCGAGGACCAGGATGAGCATCGAGACCACGAACAGGTTGAGGTAGAGGAAGAACTTCGAGAAGTCCTTGTCGCCCTTCATGTAGCCGATCGAGTACAGGTGGATGAGCGAGCTGACCCCGGTGACGAAGAGCACCATGGTCATGGACAGCGGGTCGACCAGCAATCGGGCGTGGACCTGGAGGTTGTCGACCGGGATCCAGGTCCAGAGGTTCTGGGTGAAGGACCGCACCGGGGCGTGCACGGTCAGGAGGTCGAGGTAGACCCCGATGGCCACGCCGAACGACGCGCCGACGAAGACAGTGCCCACCACCCCGGCCAGCGGGTCGCCCAGGCGCCGCCCGAGGAACACCTGGACGGCGAAGCCGATCAGGGGCAGGGCGATGATCAGCCAGGTGACGTGGAGCACCCGGTCAGCCCTTCATGCCGTGCAGGTCGTCGGCGACGGCCGAGGCCCGGCGGCGGAAGATGGCGACGACCAGGCCCAGTCCCACGACGACCTCGGCGGCCGCCACCACCAGCACGAAGAACACGAGCACCTGGCCGCCGATGTCGTGCAGGGTGAGAGAGAAGGTAGCGAAGGTGAGGTTGGCCGCGTTGAGCATGAGCTCGACGCACATGAGCATCACGAGCACGTTGCGCCGGACCATGACGCCGACGGCGCCGATGGCGAAGAGGACGGCGGCGAGGCCCAGGTACCACCCCGCGTCGATGGTCACGGGCCCGCCTCTCTGCTCACCGGCGACGGCGACGGCGTCGGCGTCTCGGTAGCGGCGGTGGTCGCCGGGACGGCCCCGGAGGGGTGTGTGCCCGGGATGGTCGGGATGGCCGCTTCGTCGTCGGGGAGGGCGGAGACGGAGCCGTCGGTGCCCGAGGCCGATCCGTCGGCACCTGCCGTCCCCTCGCCATCGGAACGGACGGCGCCGGGCGGACGCCGGGCCAACACCACCGCCCCGACGACGGCGATGATGAGGAGGGCGGCGGTCGCCTCGAACGGGAACAGGTAGGTCGTGTAGATGGACTTCCCCAACAGGGCCACGTTGGTCTGGCCGTTGACCGTCGACGGCCCCGACACCTGGGACTGACCGGTCGTCCAGCCCGACACCTGGCCGAGCAGCAGGAGACCGGTCACCCCGAGCAGGCCGAGGGCGATGGCCATCGGTCGCTGGCCGCGCAGCGGCTCGGTGGCGATGTTCTCCTGGCGGTCGACGCCGAGGAACATGATGACGAACAGGAAGAGGATGACGATGGCCCCGGCATAGACGATGACCTGGACGGCGGCCAGGAACGGCTCCCGTAGGAGCGCGAAGAGGACGGCCACGCCGAAGAGGGTCATCACCAGCATGAGGGCGGAGTGCACGGCGTTACGGGCCAGCACCACCCCGATGGCCCCGGACAGCACCATGCTGGCGGCCACCGAGAAGGTGCCGACGTCGACCCAGGACGGGTGGGTGCTCACGACCGGGCCGGAGGCGGCCAAGGTGGCGGCGACCAGCCCGCCGGCCACGCCCATCATTGGTGCTCCTCGTCGGGCGGGCCACCGGCCTCACTCGGCTCGAAGTGTCCCCCTTCGGCCCCCTCGGTGTCGCCCGCGACCAACGCCGCGGTGTAGGCGGCGTCGGCGTCGGCTCGGTGCTTGCGTCCGGCGCCGGGGGCGAACCGCTCGGCCTTCTCGATCATGCGTCCGATGGCGCCCCGGGGGCCGCGCTTGGATGGTGGCATGTCGGCGGGTCGCAGGTGGCGCTCGAGAGTCTCCCGCAGCGGGAGCGTGCCGGTGGCGGCGTCGTCCCGGAGGCCGTGCTGGCCGGCCTCGGGCGCCCGCACGCCGTAGCCGAGCTCGCCCGACCACTGCACCTGACCTTCGAAGGCGGCATCGCCAGAGGGGGACGTGGCCCGCATCCAACCGGAGGTGTGGAGGTCGTCACCCTCCCGCCAGTCCTCCCAGGGCTGAGGGCGGGGACGGCCGTCGTCGTCGACCAGCAACTCTTCCTTCGTGTAGATGGCGTCGTTGCGGTTGGTGAACGAGAACTCCATGAGCTTGGTCTCGGTGATGGCCTCGGTCGGGCAGGCTTCGACGCACAGGTCGCAGTGGATGCAGCGCAGGTAGTTGATCTCGTAGACGTAGCCATAGCGTTCACCGGGCGAGACGGGATGGTCGGGCGGGTTGTCGAGGCCGCGCACGTAGATGCAGTCGGCCGGACACACGCCGGCGCACAGCTCGCAGCCGATGCACTTCTCCATCCCGTCCTCGTAGCGGCCGAGGACATGGCGGCCGTGCTGGCGGGGCTGCTTCGGCTTCTTCTCCTCCGGGTACTGCCGGGTGACAGGCGGGCGGCCGAGATGCTCGAGGGTCAGCTTGAACCCGCCCAGGAAGTTCTGGCGTTTCCGTGGGACGTCAGGAGTGGCCATCAGTCACCTCCTCGGTCATGGGTGACCGGAGCCTCGGGCCGAGCGATGGACGGAGGTGTCGTCACCCCGGCCACCGGCCCGGTCGCCAGGCTGGTCACGCCCTCTCGGTCGACGACCAGCCGGTCAGCCGGCGGCAAGTCGCTGCGGGTCCCGACCGGTGCGAGGAGGCCCCGGCTCTCCTCGCGCTCGGCGCCCACGGTGAAGGCCCGGGTGATGAGCACGGCGCAGACCAGGACGACGGCGGTGAGACCGACCCCCCACCAGCCCTCGACCACGTAACCGGCCACCATCAGCAACCAGGCCAGGGACAGGGGGATGAGTCGTTTCCAGCCCAGGTCCATGAGCTGGTCGTAGCGGAGGCGGGGTAGCGCCGCCCGCAGCCACACGAAGATGAAGAGAAAGACGATGGTCTTGCCCAGGAACCAGAGAATGGGCCAGAGCCACTGGGTGTGGGGGATGTGGGGGATGGGCCCGTCGGGCCCGCCGAAGAAGAGGGTCACCGTGATGGCCGACATGGTGATCGTATTCATGAATTCGGCCAGGAAGAACAGGGCGAAGCGGATGGACGAGTACTCGGTGACGAACCCGCCGACCAGTTCGGAGTCCGCCTCCACGAGATCGAAGGGGGGTCGGTTGGTCTCGGCGATGATGGCCATGAAGAAGATGAGGAACGGCACGAACACCAGCCGGAAGGCGTTCCACTGCCAGAGGTGGGCGGCCTGGGCGTCGACGATGGCCCGGGTGCTGAGCGAGCCGGTGATCAAGACCACGGTGACCACGGTCATGCCGAGGGCGGCCTCGTACGAGATCATCTGGGCCGAGGCCCGCACCGAGCCGAGCAGCGGGTACTTCGATCCCGACGCCCAGCCGGCCAGCATCACGCCGTAGACGCCGATGGAGGACATGGCCAGCAGCCAGAGGATGCCTTGGGGCGGGTCGGCCAGCTGGAGCTCGAAGGTGTGGCCGGCGATGGTCACCAGCCCGCCGATGGGCACGATGGCGAAAGCGAGGAAAGCCGGGATGATGGTGAGGTACGGGGCGAGCTTGAAGACGAAGGGGTCGGCCTGGTCGGGGCTCAGGTCCTCCTTGAAGAAGAGCTTGATGCCGTCGGCCAGCGTCTGGGCGATGCCGAAGGGTCCGGCGCGGTTCGGCCCGATGCGGCTCTGCATGTCCGAGATGACCTTGCGCTCGAACCAGATCATCAACATCACCGACACCATCAGTGCGGCGAAGACCACGACCACCTTGATCACGACGATGAGGAACACGACCCAACCGACGCCGTTGTTGTAGAGCGGGTCGTCAGCCCCCAACAGCGCACGGGTGACGGCGAGGACGGGAGCCATGGCGGCGGCGATCACGGCAATCACGGCGTCTCCATCCGCAGCTCGACCACCGGGCTCGAGCTGTCGATGAGGTCGGCCACCGTTCCCTCACCGAAGGGCACATTGAAGACGGTGGCCACCACCCGGCGAGGAAGCGACGGGTCGGGGATGGCCACTACCACGGCCTCGGCCGTGGCCATGCGGATGCGGACCTCGCCGCCCGCCGCCACCCCGAGGTCGTCGAGGTCGGACGGGTTCACCCTCAGGGTCACCGGTTGCACCAGGGCAGCCAGGGCCGGCGACGCGGAGTTGGCGGCGCCCTCGTCGTAGAGGGTGCGGGAGGCCACGAGGCGCAACGAGTAGCTGTCGGTCGGGCCCACGTGCGGCGTGGCCACCGACGGTGGGCCGGACAGGACGGTCGGTCGGGCCAGCCCCCCCTGGGTGGCGGCACGGGCCACCCCCGCCTCCTCGGTGATGTCGGGCGGCTCGGCCAGCCCGGCACGCGGCGGTGCCCCCTGGCGCTCGACCGACTCCACCCCGGGGATGGCGATCGGGTCGATGGGCGACGGCAGCCGGCGGGCCTGCCCATCCGTTGGACCGGCCAGCGGCACGATGACGCCGTCGGCCGCGCCCACGGCGTCGAGCATGGCGCCGGTCAGGCCGGCGTGGGAGGGGGCCAGGCGCTCGATCTCGTCCCAGACGGCAGCGAGGGAGTCGACCCCGAGGTCGCTTCCCAGGTGGACGGCGAGCTCGGCGGCGATCATCCAGTCCGGCCATGCCTGCCCGGGGGCCACCAACTTATGGCCCAGGCGGCTCACGCGACCCTCGATGTTGGTCGTGGTCCCCCGCCGCTCGTGGGCCTCGGCCGCCGGCAGGATCACGTCGGCGACGTCGCACTCCCCTCCCGGTTGCGAGGTGACGGCCACCACGAACTCGGCGCCGTCGAAGGCTCGGCGGGCCAGTCGACGGTCGGGGAAGTCGCGGAGCGGCTCGGCGCCGAGCAGCACGAGGGCGCGGATCGTTTTGTCCGCAGAACCGTCTCCGTCGTCGCCACCGGCGGCCGCCGCAGCCAGCATGCCGGCTGTGTCGAGGCCTCGCTCGTCGGGCACCCGGCCCCAGGCGGCCGCGAACCACTCGCGTCCCTCCTCGAGTGAGACCCGACCGGGGAGGACACCGGGGGCCAGACCCATGTCGAGCGCGCCCCGCACGTTCCCGCGGCGAAGGCCGCAGAGGAATCGGGCCTTCGGAAGGGCGGCGGCCAGGGCACCGAGGGCCTCGGCCACGAGCGCCCCGTCCTCGGCCAACGACGGCCGACCGGCCACCACCACCACGTCGTCGGCCGCCACCAGCCGGCGCGCCTCGGCCAGCGACTGGTCCTCGGCCTCGCTCCCGTCGAAGAGCGAGCGCACGAGCCCGGTGGACTGACCGGGGACGTAGCGCAAGGAGGCGGCGGCGTAAGGCGTGAGGGAGGTGCTCCGGGGCGAGAGCTCGACGATGGAGGTCCCGCCGGAGAGGGCGGCGCCCCGCAACCGCAGGAAGAGGACGGGCAGCTCCTCCCGGACGTCCCCGGTGAGCAGCACGACCGTGCCGGCGTTGACAGTCTCGTCGATGGTGGCGGCGGGCAGTCCGAGCACCATCTCGGCGGGAAGCCCGTCGCCCAGCTGTGCATCGACCGAGTCGGTGCCGAGCACCCCCTTGGCCAGGCGGGCCCAGGCATAGGCGCCCTCGTTGGTGAGACGGGCGCCCCCGATGACCCCGACACCGGCTCCGGCGTCGGACGACCCGGTGGCGCCCGTCGGTGTGGCGCCCCTCAATCCGGCAGCCGCCGCCGCCAGGGCCTCGTGCCAGGACACGGCCACGAGCTCACCGTCCTTGCGGACGAAGGGCTCGGCGATACGCTCCGGCGCGTTGGTCGACTCGTAGGCGAACCGGCCCTTGTCGCACAACCAACTCTGGTTGACGGGGTCCGAATCGAGGCCCAGCAACCGGGTGACGCGGTTGGCCGACGACTGCACCGCGGCGCGACATCCGAAGGCGCACGTCGTGCACGTGGTCTCGACCTGGTCGAGGTCCCAGGGCCGGGCCGTGAAGCGATAGGGGGTGGCCGTCAGCGCTCCCACCGGGCAGATCTGCACGGTGTTCCCCGAGAAGTATGAGGAGAACGGTCGCTCGAAGAAGGTATTGACCTCGAGCATCTCGCCCCGGCCCTGGAAGTCGATCTGGGCCTCCCCGGCCACCTCGTCGGCGAACCGGGTGCAGCGGCTGCACTGGATGCAGCGCTCGCGGTCGAGGAGGACGAGCTCCGAGAGTGCTATCGGCTTCTCGAAGTGGCGCTTCTCCTCGACGAAGCGCGACTCGCCCGGGCCGTAGGCCAAGGTCTGGTCCTGCAACGGGCACTCGCCGCCCTTGTCGCACACCGGGCAGTCGAGAGGGTGGTTGATGAGCAGGAACTCGAGCACGCCGTCCTGCGCCTTCTTGACCTTGTCGGAGTCGGTGGTGACCTCCATGTCCGGCTGCACCTCGACGAAACAGGCCGGCTGCAACGTCGCCCCCCGAGGACCGCTGACCTCGACGAGGCACATGCGGCACATGCCCACCGGCCGCATGCGCGGGTGGTAGCAGAAGCGCGGGATGAACGTTCCGGCCCGCTCGGCGGCGGCGATGATCAGCTCCCCCTTCGCCGCCGTGGCCGGGCGGCCGTCGAGCGAGAAGGCGAGGGTGTCCTCGGGCTCACTCATAGGGGCAGGCCCCGTCCTTGATGTGCACGAGGAACTCGTCGCGGAACATGTCGATGGCCGAGTGGATGGAGGAGGGAATGGAAGGCCCGAGAACGCAGATGGTGGTCTGCTGCGGCGGCCAGGCGAGCCCGGGAGAGATGTTGTCCGAGGCGTCGAGGAGCAGGTCGAGATCCTCCTCGCGGCCCTGGCCCCGCTCGATGCGGAACATGATCCGCTCGAGCCAGCCCGCTCCCTCGCGGCACGGCGTGCACTGACCGCAGGACTCGCGGGCGAAGAACTTCGTGATGCGCCAGGCGGCCCGCACCGGGCAGGTGTGGTCGTCCATCACGACCACCGATCCCGACCCGAGCATGGACCCGGCCGCCCCGACTTCGTCCTGGCCCAGCGGTAGGTCGACCTGCTCGGGGCCGAACCAGGGGGCCGAGACGCCACCGGGGATGAACGCCTTGAGGGCCCGCCCCCCACGCACGCCGCCACCGAGGACCGGTGCGTTGATGAGGTCGGCGAAGGTCGTCTTCACCATCTCGACCTCGAACACCCCGGGGTTCCTCACATGTCCGGCCAACGCGAACAGGCGGGTGCCGGCCGAGCGTCCTTCGCCGAGGCCGGCGAAGGCGGCACCGCCGTGGAGCACGATCCAGGGCAGGTTGGACATGGTCTCGACGTTGTTGACGACGGTCGGTGCACCGTAGAGGCCGATGGCGGCCGGGAAGTAGGGCGGCTTGATCCGGGGGAAGCCACGCTTGCCCTCGAGGGACTCGAGCAGGGCCGTCTCCTCACCACAGATGTAGGCCCCGGCGCCCGGGTGAACGACCACGTCGACGGAGAAACCGGAGCCGAAGATGTCGGTCCCCACCGCGCCGTGGGCGTAGGCATCGTTGAGGGCGGCCTGAACCCGCTCGAGACCGAGGGCGAACTCGCCCCGGATGTAGATGAAGACCTGACTGACCTGCAGGGCGTAGGCGGCGATGAGCGAGCCCTCGATGAGCTGGTGGGGGTCCCGCTCGATGAGCAGGTGATCCTTGAAGGTGGCCGGCTCGCTCTCGTCCCCGTTGACCACCAGATAGGTGACGGGCGCCTTGCGCATGATCGCCCACTTGCGGCCGGCCGGGAAGCCGGCGCCGCCGCGGCCGAGCAGGCTGGCCTGGTCGACCTCGTGGGCCACGTCCTCGGGGGTCATGGCGAGGGCCTTGCGCCAGCCGTCGTATCCGCCGGTGGCCAGGTAGCGCTCGAGGGTGTACGAGTCGTCGTACTCGAGGCGCGAGGTGACGATCCGGGGCGGGTCGGTGATGGTCACGATCCGCTGCTTCCGGCCTCGGGCTGGCTGGCGGCGCGGGCCTTCTGGGCCTCGGCCATCTCCGCCCGCTCGGCCACCACCCGCTCCCGGTCAGCCTGCAGGCCGACCGTCCGCTCGACCCGGTTGAGGGTTCCGTGCGGGGGGACCTCCGTGTCCCGAGCCCCCGACCGCAGCTCCTCGACCAGCCGGTCGAAGGACTCGGGCGTCTGAGCCCCGACGAAGCGATGGTTGACCTGGACACAGGGCGTCCGGTCGCAGTCGGCCAGGCACTCGGCCTCCTCGAGGGTGACGAGACCGTCGGCCGTCGTGCCCCCGACGCCGACACCGAGCGAACTCTCGGCGTGCTCCACCAATTCGGTGGCACCGTTCAACAGGCAGGCGATGTTGGTGCAGATGGACACCAGGTACCGGCCCACCGGCTCGGTGTGCAGCATGTCGTAGAAGGTGGCGGTGCCGAGCACCTCGGTGGGATCGACGCCCACCAGGAGGGCGATGTCGTCCATGGCCTCGGGGCTCAGCCAACCCTCTTCACCTTGGGCCAGGTGGCAGAGGGGGATGAGGGCCGAGCGGCGCTCGGGGTAGAGGGCGACGATGTCGCGGGCCTTGGCCAGCGTGGCGGGAGACAGGTGGCGGGGTGCCGTCGTCGGCTCGGCCGGAGCGGTCACCGGTCCACCTCCCCCATCACCGGGTCGATGGAGGAGCAGACGGCCACGGCGTCGGCGATGAGCCCGCCCCGCATCATGAGCGGGACGGCCTGCAGGTTCACGAAGCTCGGGCCGCGGATGTGCATCCGGTAGGGCTTGGGCCCGCCGTCGGCCACCAGGTAGCACCCGAGCTCGCCGCGGGGCGACTCGACGGCCACGTAGACCTCCCCCTCGGGCACCTTGAAGCCCTCGGTGAACACCTTGAAGTGGTGGATGAGGGCCTCCATCGACTCGTTGATGCGGCCCCGTGGCGGTGGCGTGACCTTCTTGTCCTGCACGCGGTAGTCCCCGGCCGGCATCTTCTCCACCACCTGCCGGATGATCCGGATCGCCTCCCGGATCTCGTTGAGTCGGATCGAGTACCGGTCGAAGTTGTCGCCGAAGGTGCCCACCACGACGTCGAAGTCGACCTCGTCGTAGCGGAGGTACGGCATCGACCGGCGCAGGTCCCAGGGCACCCCGGTCGAGCGCAGGATGGGTCCGGTCAACGAAAGGGCGAGGGCCTCTTCGGCCGAGATGGCGCCCACACCCTCGGTGCGCTGGCGGAACACCGGCTGACCGGTGAGCAGCTCGTCGTACTCGTCGCAGCGGGGAAGGACGGTGTCGCAGATGATGGTGACGTCGTCCTCCCAACCGTCGGGGAGGTCGGCGGCCGTGCCGCCCGGGCGGATGAAATTGTGGTTCATCCGCAGTCCGGTGGTCTTCTCGAAGAAGGCGAGGATCATCTCGCGTTCGCGGAAGCCGTAGATCATCATCGACGTCGAACCGAGGTCCATGCCGTTCGTGGCCATCCACATGAGATGGGACGAGACCCGGTTGAGCTCCAACAGCAACATGCGGATCCACTCGGCCCGGGCCGGCAGCTCCACCCCGAGCAGCGACTCGGTGGCCATCGAGAAGACGCATTCGTTGGCCAGCGGAGAGAGGTAGTCCATGCGGGTGACGTTGGTCGACCCCTGGACGTAGGTGAGCTCCTCGCCGGTCTTCTCCATCCCGGTGTGCAGGTAGCCGATCACCGGCTTGGTGCGCAGCACCGTCTCGCCGTCGAGCTCGAACATGAGTCGCAGCACCCCGTGGGTGGACGGGTGCTGCGGCCCCATGTTGATGATCATCGTCTCGTCGTCGGACAGCTCGATGTCGATGTCGGAGGGATCGACGGCCACACCTTCGGGCAGCCGGAGGACGGCCCCGACCTCGCGGCGCAGCTCGTCGGGAGCTGTGCCGTGGCGACCGGCCAACTCCTGGGACCCCTCCGACGTCTCGGCCACGATCCCCCGCGGCTCCCCGGACTCGTCCCGCTCGTAGAACTCCTCGCCGGTGACCGGGGGGGCGACCACGGAGTCAGGATGCGGAGTACCGGCGGTGTCGGCGTCGGTGCCGGCCGGCGTCATCGCGGCCCCGGAGCTTCCTTGAACTGCACCGGCACCCGCCCGACGCCGTAGTCCTTGCGCAGAGGATGCCCCTCCCAGTCCTCGGGCATCAGGATCCGGGTCATGTCGGGATGGTCCGAGAAGACGATGCCGAAGAGGTCGAAGGCCTCGCGCTCCATGGCCTCGACACCCGGGTAGATGGAAAAGAGCGATGGCGCCTCGGCGTCCGACTCGGGAACCTGCAGGCGGACACGGACCCGGCGGGCCGCACTCAGCGAGAGAAGGTTGACGACCACCTCGAAGCGCTCGGGCCTCACCCCATCGGGCAGGCGCCGCCCGGGGTGGGTGAGGTAGTCGACGGCGCAGAGGTCGGCGCAGGTCTCGAATCCGCCTTCGCGATAGGCGGCGACCAAGTCGCGGTACTGCTCCCGCGTCGGGAAGGCCAGCTCGTCGGCCGCGCCTCGCGCCGCCCGCGGAAGGGTGCCACCGGCCCGGCTGACCTCCACTGCAGTTGGCCCAGATCCGTCCGGTTGTGGGGTGGAGGCGTCCGCCACCACGGTCACAGCGGCTCGCCCACGCTGCGGGCGATGACCGGGTTACGGCGAGGCGTCCCGAGGCGCACGGCATCGGGCCGGTCGGGGGTCCAGCCGGAGGTGTGCTCGGGGGAGCGGGTCTGGGCGTCGTCGGTGTCGGCACCCTCGTCGCTTTCCAGCTTTGCCGCCTCGAGCGGCGTCAGGAGGCGTCGGCGAGTGATCGGGTCGGTTCGCACCTTCTCGTGGAGGGTGAGGATGGTGTGCATGAGGGTCTCGGGAGTCGGGGGGCACCCCGGGGCGTAGGCGTCCACGGGCACGATCTGGTCCACGCCCTGGACGATGGCGTAGTTGTTGAACATCCCCCCGGTGCTGGCGCACACCCCCATGGAGAGGACCCACTTGGGCTCCATCATCTGGTCGTAGACCTGGCGCAGGACCGGCGCCATCTTCTGGGACACCCGCCCGGCCACGATCATGAGGTCGGCCTGCCGGGGCGAGGCGCGGAAGACCTCCATGCCGAAACGGGCGAGGTCGAAGTCAGCTGCACCCACCGACATCATCTCGATGGCACAGCAGGCGAGCCCGAAGGTGGCCGGCCACATCGAGTACGTGCGCGCCCACTTGACCAGGTCCTCGAGTCGCCCGGTCAGGAAATTGTGCTGGAGGTCCTCGAGACCCACGGCGCCGCCCGCCTACGCCGCGCGGCCGGGACCGCCCGGGACCCCCGTTGCCGGCTCCTCCTCGGCTCCGCCTTCCGTGCCGGCGGCTGCCGCCGGCACGGTAACGGGTGCGGAGGTGGGTGTGGGCACTCCCTCCCACGATGCCGGCCGGCCGGAGATGCGCAGGATGGTCGAATTCGAGCTCCTCGACGGCATGGCGTCGACCAGCAGCTTGGTCGGCCCCCATGTCAGGGCGCCGTTGCTCACGAGGAACAGGAAGGAGATGAAGACGACGGCCGCGAAGACCACCACCTCGACCAGCCCGAAGGAGCCGAGCTGACGGAAGATCACGGCCCACGGGTAGAGGAAGACGATCTCGATGTCGAAGATGATGAAGATCATGGCGATGAGATAGAAGCGGACCGGGAACCGGGCCGGCGGCTCGACCTCGGGAACGATGCCGCACTCGTACGGCGCCGTCTTGGCCGCCGTCGGGCGCTTCCGGGGCGCGAGAAGTGACGAGGCGACGAAGGAAAGGCTGGCGAACAGGAAGCCCACAGCCAAGAGCAGCACGATGGGCAGATAGTCGTCCACTGCAGGAAGTTTCTACCACGCAGCCCTTCCAGCAGGCACATCCGCACCAGGCCCCGAGGCCATACCATTGGCGCCGTGGAGCCCCGTCCGGAGCCGTGGAGCCTCGTCGTCCCTCACCTCAGGTGGCCGGCGTGACCGCCGGGCGATCGAGGAGCGCGGCCACAGCGCCGACCGGCCGACCGGCACGTCCCGACGCCGACCGCCGGGTATGGGACGTGCTCGTGGTGGGCGGGGGTCCGGCCGGCTCGGCGTGCGCCTACTGGCTGGCCGAGGCCGGGTGGGACGTGGCCGTGGTCGAGAAGAAGGTGTTCCCGCGCGTCAAGACCTGCGGCGACGGGCTCACGCCGCGGGCCGTCCGCCAGCTCGCTGACATGGGCGTCGAAAGTGCGCTGGTCGGGGCCCACCGCTACCGGGGCCTGCGGGCCTACGGCTTCGGTCAGAGCATCGAGCTGCCGTGGCCCGAGCACCCGAGCTTCCCGAACTACGGGTACACGATCACCCGCCACGACCTCGACGGACTGGTGAGCGAGCGGGCCACGAAGGCGGGCGCAACTGTCTGGCAGGGTACCGAGGCCGTCGAGCCCATGGCCTCCGAGGGCGCCGTGCCCCACGCTCACGGGGTCGGGCCTGGGTCCGGTTCCGGGATGGCGCCGTCCCCTACCGCTGCCCGGCGGGGCGACCTGGCGCCGTGCGCGGGCGCCAGCGTGCGGGATACGTCGACCGGCGAGGTGCGGGACGTGCGGGCCCGCTACGTGGTGGTGGCCGATGGTTCGAACTCACGGTTCGGGCGGGCGCTCGGCGCCTCACGCGACCGCGGGCGACCGCTCGGCATGGCCCTCCGCGGCTACTACCGCTCGCCCGGTCATAACGAGAATTTCATCGAGTCACACCTCGACATCCGCGACGGCGAAGGGGCGGTGGTCCCCGGCTACGGCTGGATCTTCCCGTTGGGCGACGGCCGGGTCAACGTAGGCGTGGGCGTTCTCTCCACCGACCAGCGGTGGAAGGGCATCAACACCACGGCGCTCATGGACCATTTCGTCAACGGGGCCCCGGCCCACTGGGAGCTCTCGCCGGAGAGCGCTCTCGGGGCACCGACCGGGGGCAAGCTGCCCATGGGACTGGCCGTGGGGCCCCGGGTCGGCCCCAACACGGTTCTCGTGGGAGACGCGAGCGGGGTCATCAACCCGTTCAACGGCGAAGGCATCGCCTACGGCTACGAGACCGGACGTCTGGCTGCCGCCGCCTTGGGCGAGGCGCTGTCGGGTGGCGGGCCAGGCGCCCTCGTCGACTACGAGCGACGGCTCGAGGAGGCCTACGGGCTCTACTTCCGGGTTGCCCGGGCCTTCGTCCGCATCATCAGTCGACCCGATGTCATGCGCCTCTGCGTCGGCGCCGGCCTTCGCTCGGAATCGGTCATGTCCTGGATGTTGCGGATCATGGCCAACCTGTTGCGACCGGACGAGACCGGGCCGGCCGAGGCCGCCTACCGGGCCCTCGCCGTCGTGTCCCGCCTGGTTCCCGAATCCGTCTGACCAACGTCCGACGACCGGGTTTGGATCGGCTCCTAAGGGCGTCGCCCTGGCCGCTCCTAATCCTCTCGACGTCGACGGCTACTTCTCGACGTCGACTCCTACTTCTCGACGTCGGCGGACACCCTTCCGCTCACGGCGTCGTAGGCCGCCGTGAAGTCGGGCGTCGGGATCTGCGGACCATTGGTGGCCGGCATGAGATCGGTCACCAACCGGCCGCCGAGGATGAATGCCTGACCGAACAACTGCGTGCCCTGCGGTGACGACACCGTGGTGATGAAGCCGAAGGTCTTCACCCCGGACGGCTCAGGAAGGGTGACGAGTTGCACAGTGGCCACCGCTCCCGCGATGGCCGAGGCCGCCACCGTGCGCTGGAACTGCCCGTAGCAAGCGGCGAAGTTCGGGCTCGCGAAGGGCGCGGCGTACACCGACGCCTCAGCCGTGGTGCCCAACGACGTGGTCATGGAGTGCATCTGGATGCCGGGGTCGGTGGTTTGGACGAAGGTGGGCGAGACGGCTACCGCCGTCTGACCCGGAAGCGCGCCCCCGGCGAACAGGCCGGCGGCGGTCGTCACCGGCACGCCCAGACAGGAAGCCAGCGCCTGGGTGGCCTGTGACTCGACCGTCGAGCTGGCGACGGGCAGACGGAGGGGAGCCCCCGGGTTGGATTGCGTCCACCCCGCCGGCAGATCGGCCAGTTGCAGGTTGACCGAGGTGACCAAAGAATTGTCCGGGGAGACGGCCGACGGTGGCGGGGCCGGCGTCGACACCGGCGGCGGCGTGGACGTCTTGGGCGTCGAGGATCCGTTCCGGCTCACAGCGAAGTAGGCGATGGCGCCGATCACGACGAGCAGGACGGCGCCGAGGACCACCAGTCGAGACGTGCGTCTCGGCTGGGGCTCGGCTTCGTCCTCAGTGGTGACCACGGTTTGGGACGGAGATTCGCCACTGGTGGCCCAGGTGTCCGGTGTGGTCGGTGCGGTGCGGCCGGCCGGTCCCTCGGCCGGGCGTGGCCCGGTGGCCTCGGGTCGGCCATTGACACCCGGTGGGGTGGTCGTCGGCGGCGGCGGTCGCCCGGTCGTGGGTCCCGCCGGGGGCGCAACGGCCGGGGCGGCCGCAGACGCAGAATCCATGGGCGTCGCCGCCCTGGCCGCCGTGTCCGCCGTGTCCGCCGTGTCCGCCGTGTCCGCCGTGGCCGCCGTGGCCGCCATGTCCGCCGTGGCCGCCATCGCTGCGGTGGCCGCAAGAGGTGCGGCGGGGGCCTTGGCCTTGCGCCATCCCCACCGCTTCTTGGTCGGGACGGGCTGATCGGCGAGGTCCTCGCCAATCGGGGGGTTGTCCCACGCCGTCCCCTCGGGCATGGGGTCGACGGAAAGGACCCATGTGACCGCCCCCGGAAGAGGTGGCGGTGGCGGCACCGGTGGCGGAACGGGGGGCGGCGGCCCGGCACTGGGTGACGGTGGCGGCGGTCCGGTGCCCGATGCCGGCGCCGACGAGCCCCTCGAGGTCGCCGACATGCTGGCGGTCGACGTACCTCCCGACCCGTTGAGCGCGCCGGTGGCAGTCGCCGCCGATCCGACCCGGGCGGCGGCCGGTTGCGGGGTGGGCGGCGGAGTAGACGACGGGGTTGGTGCGGCAGGAGAGGCAGCAGCGGGCGGCGGGGGTGCCGGGCGCGACGCAGCGGGCGGCGGGGGTGCCGGGCGCGACGCCGCGGGCGGCGGGGGTGCCGGGCCCGATGCCGCGGCCGGGGGGGGTTCGGGACGTGGTGCGGCGGGCGACGACGCGGGCGGAGGCGGAGGCGGTCGGTCTTCGGTGGCGATGGCCCCTTCCCCGCGCTCGCCCTCGGCCGACGTGTCGCGATGGCTCGCCGTGAGGGGCTCGTCGCTCCCCCGATAGCGGGCCAACCACGCCGGGAGCGCCTGGTCGAGATAGGCGGCTTGGCCGGGAGAGACGGTGTCGGTGGGAAGCAGGAACCGAATGGACTGGCCCCCGGAGGTGAGCTCCATGACCGCGGCGTTGCGCCCGTCGGGCAGCACGATCTTCTCGTTGCAGGTGGCCGAGTCGAGCCCGGACCAGACAAGGAGGCGCTCGATCTGCGGCTGGGGACCTTGCACGGTGATCCCGGCCGTCGTGAAGAGCAGGCTCAGTCCCTCGGTCGTCCGAGTCCCGCGTGCCGTGTCGCCGGCTAGGACGACCCCGCCCAGTTGCATCCCCTCCGGCGGTAGCTCAGTGATTCCGATGGTCATGGACGCTCCTTCACGACTGCCTCCGCCGGCGGCGCACACTCGTTACCTCGGCCTCTCCACACTCTCTCGGCCAACAAAACGGTCGGCTTGACCGAGCGGAGGGGGGCGCGTCCGGGCGCCGCGTCCGCGTAGAACACGCTCTTCATACTGGCCCACCGGGCGTCCCGATGGTCGGACCGTCGGCCGGTCGCTCACCCAACTCGCTGACGGACTCCCCAGCTGCCCACAGGGTGCGCTCGAATTCGGCGTCGCCGTGGGCCAGGGAGGGAAAGGCCACTTCGTAGGGGCCGGGAGCTATGGCCACCCCCCTCCGAAGGAGGCCATGGAAGAACCGGGCGTAGACACCGGTGGCGGCGGCCGCCGCCGCCCCGTCGTAGTCCCTCACGGGAGGTGCGTCGACGGGGGTGAAGAACACGCCGAAGATGGGCCCGACGACCGGGACCTGGGCCACGACCGCCGGCGTGGCGTCACGGTCGGGCGACCGGATGGCGAGCCCTTCGTTGAGCACACCCTCGAGCTCGCCAGCGAAGGCCGAGACGCGACCGGCCAGTGTCGCGTACGACTCCTCGTCCAGGGCTTCGAGGACAGCGATGCCCGCCGCCGTGGCGAGCGGGTTCCCGGACAACGTGCCCGCCTGGTAGACGGGCCCGTCCGGAGCCAGGACGGCGAGCACCTCGGCCCGGCCGCCCACCCCACCGACGGGCAGGCCGCCACCCATGACCTTGCCGAAGCACCAGAGGTCGGGACGCACCCCCGTCATCCCCGAGGCGCCGGAGGGGCCGAGGCGGAATCCGGTGATGACCTCGTCGAACACGAGCAGGGCGCCCGCCGCGTCACACGCGGCTCGCAGCCCTTCGAGGAAGCCGGGCTGGGGCGGGACCAGCCCCATGTTGGCGGCCACTGGTTCGACGATGACACAGGCCACGTCCTCACCCACCTCGGGGATGACGTTGTAGGGGACGACGATGGTCTCGGCCACTGCCGCTCGCGGCACACCGGCCGAATCGGGCAGGCCGAGGGTGGCCACGCCGCTCCCTCCTCCGGCCAGAAGCCCGTCGGAGTGCCCGTGGTAGCAGCCGGCGAACTTGATCACCTGGTTACGCCCGGTGAAACCTCGGGCCACGCGCACCGCGGTCATGGCCGCCTCGGTGCCCGACGAGACGAGACGGACCCGCTCGCACCCCTCGACCCGGCCGCAGATGAGCTCGGCCAGGTGGACCTCCCCCTCGGTCGGCGCCCCGAACGTGGTGCCATCGGAGGCCGCGTCGGCCACCGCCTTCACGACGGACGGGTGGGCGTGGCCGAGAATGGACGCCCCGTAGGACTGCACGTAGTCGAGGAGCCGGTTGCCGTCCGCATCCCAGACGTAGGCGCCCTCGCCCCGGACGACGAAATAGGGATGGCCGCCAACCGACCGGAACGAGCGCACCGGCGAGTTGACCCCGCCCGGGATGACCCGTCGGGCCCGCTCGAAGAGGGCGTCCGAGCGGTCGGACGCCGGGTCAGCCACCGAGCAACTCGGCCAGCTCGCCGGCGAAGTAGGTGAGGATGAAGTCAGCCCCGGCCCGTTTGACCGCGGTCAGTTGTTCGAGCGCCACCGCCGGACCGTCGATCCAGCCGCGCTCGTCCGCCGCCTTGACCATGGCGTACTCGCCACTGACGTGATAAGCGGCCACCGGGAGGTCGAAGCGGGCGTGCACGGCGGCGATGACGTCGAGATTGGGCAGAGCCGGCTTCACCATCACCGCATCGGCGCCCTCGGCCACGTCCAAGGCGACCTCGGCCAGCGCCTCGCGTCGGTTGGCCGGGTCCTGTTGGTAGGTGCGGCGGTCACCACCGCCGGCGATGGTCACCCGCGCCGCCTCGCGGAACGGCCCGTAGAGGGCGGAGGCGAACTTGGCCGCGTAGGCCAGGATGGCCGTCTGCTCGAAGCACGACTCGTCGAGCGCGGAACGGATGGCCGCCACCTGCCCGTCCATCATCCCGCTGGGGGCGATGACGTCGGCCCCCGACTCGGCTTGCCGGCAGGCCAGCCGGGCGTAGAGCGCCAGGGTGGCGTCGTTGTCGACCGTGCCGGTGGCCGCGTCGAGGACTCCGCAGTGCCCGTGGTCGGTGAACTCGTCGAGACAGCAGTCGGCCATCACGACCATGCTCTCGCCCACCGCGTCTCGCACGGCGCCGAGAGCCTGAGCCCAGATCCCGTCCCGCCGGAGAGCAGCCGAGCCGGTGGCGTCCTTGTCCTCCGGCCTGGGCAGCCCGAAGAGGATGACAGCAGGGACTCCGAGAGCGCTCAATCGCTTCACCTCGATGACCAGCGAGTCGAGGCTGTGCTGGGCGACGCCCGGCAACGATGCCACCGGCTGGCTCTGGGTGAGGCCGTCGCCCACGAAGAGGGGGGCGACGAGGTCGTCGACGAGGAGACGGGTCTCGGCCACCAGCCGGCGCAGGGCCGGGGTGCGGCGAAGCCGGCGGAGACGGACGGCTGGATACCCGGGTCGGTGCGCATCGGCGTTCGACACCGGGTCAAGACTAATGGCGGTCGACCACCTCATTTGCCTAGGGCTCATTTGCCTAGGGCGAGATCGGCGTCGTCCAGGCGTGGACAGATGCTCGATTCAGACGTGACCACCGAGGAGCCGACGACCCTCGGACCGGTCAGAGAGGGCTTCCCGCCAGCGGCTCGATGCGCTTGCCCACGACCGTGTACATGGGCATGTCCGTCTACTCGGCGGTGGCCACGTGGCCCAGCCGGTGCTTCTGGGTGTGCTCGCCTGGGCCGAGCTCCAGCACTCGCTTGGCGGGCAACTCGACGCCACCAAAGTAGGGAACTTCGTGGCCTCGGAGGTCCCATGCCCCTTCCAACACCCGGCCGTCCGGCAACTCGAACAAGTGGTAGCCAGAGATGTCGTCGGGGTTGATGTGGCCCCGTCGCCGAGCGGTCGACTCCTGGAATTCCGGATTCGATTGACCTAGGTACTTGCGGGGCGGATAACCCCGGGAGGAGTGACGGCGATCGGAGCACGACTGAGGGGGCCGCCGGCTGTACCGGACGCGATTGCAAACCGCCTTTCAAGGTTCATCGTCTCGTGATTGCACAGAGCCACCTCGGCACTGACGTGTCATGTCCCGCGACGCGCGTCCACCTGTTGGTCAGCGCGTGGATGGAATACTCGGGTTCGATGGATGACGACTCAGAGGCGAAAGGGCCGCCCAGGCGTCGTCCCACCGAGATCTGGACCATCCCTGAGGGCCGGACGATGCGTCGCGACGGTGTCCGTGCCGCGGTGCTTGCCATCGCCGCGTACGTCGTGCTCGCCGTCATCGTCTACTGGCACGTTTGGAGCACCCATCCGAGCGGCGTCTCGCAGCTCGGCGGCGACCAGTTCAGCACCATGTGGTTCCTCAAGTGGGCCGTCTACGCAGTGCGCCACGATCACAATCCCTTCTTCTCGCACTTCGCCAACTATCCGTACGGGATCAACCTGCTCAACAACACCAGCTCGCTCTTCCTCGGCGGGCTCTTCTCGCCGGTGACCGTGATCTGGGGGCCCATCGCCGCCTTCAACACGTTGAGCACCCTCGCCCTGGCCGGGTCGGGCACCGCCGGCTACTTCTTCGTCGGGCGCTTCACCCGGTGGCGACTGGCGGCGTTCGTCGGAGGGCTCGTCTACGGCTTCGGGCCCTACGAGATCGCCCAGAGCGCCGGCCACACCAACCTGACCTTTGTCGTCTTCCCGCCCCTCATCCTGCTCGTGGTGCACGAGATCGTCGTCCGGCAACGGGGCAATGCCAGCGTCTGGGGCGTCGTGCTCGCTCTGCTTCTGACTGCTCAATTCTTCGTGGCCACCGAGGTCTTCGCCTCGACGCTCGTCATCGCGGCCGTGGGCGTCATCGCCACCTGTGTCATCGGCCGTGGCCAGATCCGAGCACGACTCCCTTACGCAGTGACCGGCGCGGTGTGGGCGGCCGGTGCGAGCGTTTTGCTCCTCGCCTACCCGGTCTGGTTCGCCCTCAGGGGCCCGGGGGCCATCAAAGGGCCCATCCAGCTCGTCCCCGAGGCCTACCGGGCCGACCTGCTGGGGTTGGTGGTGCCGGACGCCAACCAGCGCTTCGCTCCGGCCCGAGCCGTGCACGTGGCCACGCACTTCGCCAACAGCCCGACGGAGAACGGCTCCTATCTCGGCATCACCCTCATCGTTGTCCTGGTCATCGGCACCGTCGCGCTGTGGCGTCGGTCGGCGGTGGTGCGGGTGGCGGCCATCTGCGCCGTGGTCGCATTCGTGATCTCGCTGGGTGCCAGCTTGGCCGTCAAGAACGAGCCGTCGGCCGCGCCGACTGGGTTTCCCCTGCCTGAATGGATCTTCACGAAGCTCCCCTTGCTGAGCAACACCATCCCGGTGCGGTACTCGCTGTACGTGGCGTTGTTCGCCGCCCTCCTCTTCGGTGTCGTCCTTGACGCACTACACGACGCGCTCGGGGCAGGCAGGACCGGTCGGCACACCGCCCGGAGCCGGCGCCGGAGGGGCGCCGCCGTCGGGTGGGTGGTGCCGGGCGTAATCGCCGTCGTGGCGCTGCTGCCCCTCGTCCCCAACGTGCCCTTCACCGCCGTCGGACAGGTCGGCACACCCCTCTACTTCTCCACCGCCGTCGACCAGATCCGACCGGGTACCACCGCCGTCGTCTATCCCTATCCCTCGTCACTGACACCGAACGCCCAGATGTGGCAGGCGGTGGCCGACATGCGGTTCCGGATGCCCGGCGGCTACTTCCTCGTCCCGCAACCACCGAGCGACCACATCGCGTTCTCACCGACCATCGGATACGGCCGTCTCACCCTGACCGCGACCGTCTTGATCGAGCTCTACCAGGGCCGCCCGCCGGCGCTCACACCGACGCTGCGCACGAAGCTTCTCGGTCAGTGGCAGACGTGGCACGTCCGAACCTTGGTCGCCTTCCCCGAAGGAGTCCCCCAGCCCGCCCAGGCGGTGTCCTTTTTCTCCTCACTCCTCGGCCGTCCCCCCCGGCTGGAACCGGGCGGTGCCTATGTGTGGGACCGCATCCCGTCGGGGAAGAAGTAGGAGCGGGAGGCCGATGCCAGGGCCGTCCCAACCACCGGCTGCTCATCGCCCGGGCGATCGCGCCCCTGAGGCAGCCAACGAGAAGAGGGCGTCGATCAATCCATCGGCCGAGTGGGGATCGGCCTCGGCGGCCACCCGCAGTCCGGCCGCCCGGGCTGCGGCCGACGTCGACGGTCCGATGGTGACGACGAGGGGAGGCACGGCCTCTGCGCCGAGGAGGGCCACGGTGTGGTCGACGGCCGATCCAGAGGTGAAGAGGATGGCGTCGGCGCCGCGGGCTGCCTCCTGCGCCGAAAGATCGGGGTCGGCGCCGGTCGTGCGGTAGGCCACGACGTCGTCGACGATCCAGCCGGCGTCGGAGAGACGGGCGGCGAGATCCCCGCGCACACGTTCGGCGCGCGGGTAGAGCACGTGGCCCGGGGCGGCCGTGGCCACCAGCTCTGTGGCCAGCCCGTCGACCGTGGCCACCGACGGCACCAGGTGGCAGGGCAGGCCGGCCGCCTCGATGGCCCGACCGGTCGACGGCCCGACCGCGGCCCATCGGACCGCGTCGGGGACGGTGCGCCCGGCGAGGGCACGCTGCAACCGGTCCACGGCGTTGGCCGAGGTCACGATCACCCAGGCGTAGTCCCCCGACGACAAGCGGCCGGCCGCCGCGCCGAGGCCGGCACCTCCGTCGGGGGCGGGCTCAATGGCCACCACCGGCAGCGCCACGACGTCCGCTCCCCGCTCGGCGACCCGATGACCCAGTTCCGAGCTGCGGTGGGCATCGCCGGTCACGACCACGCGCCATCCGGCCAACTCGGAGTGACCGGAGGGCTCGTCCCCCGACTGCTCCCCGCTCACTCGGACGCCCCCAGCAACTGGCGTCCGCCCGCATCGAGCAGCCATGCGGCCGCATCCACACCGACCTCCACCGGGTCGTCACCCTCGGCATCGTGGCGCAGGACGATGCGCCCGTCATAGGACGCCATCATCCCGGTCAGGCACAGGGTCCGGTCCCGGCCGCCGACAGCCGGCTCGTCGTGCGCCCATCGGGCCTGTGCACCGACGGGCAGCGTGCAACCACCCCCGAGCTCGGCCAGGAAGGCCCGCTCCGCCTCGACCAGCCGCCTCCAGTCGGGATCGTCGATGGCGGCCAGAACGGCGAGCACCTCCGGGTCGTCGCTCCGACACTCGACGGCCAGGGCGCCCTGGGCCACCTGGGGGACCATGGCCGCGGGGTCGAGGACCTCGGTGGCCATGCCCGGTGGTGGGGCCCACCCGAGGCGGTCGGCAGCGGCCTTGGCCACGACCACGGCCGTCACCCCGTCGGTGCCAGCCTGGGCCAGTCGCCGGTCCATGTTGCCCCGGAGCCCAGTGAAGACGATGTCGGGTCGGAGATTGGCGAGTTGTGCCCGGCGCCGGGTCGAGCCGGTCGCCACCGTCGACCCGGTGGCCAGCCCTTCGAGCGTCGAACCCACGAGCAGGTCTCGGGAATCGGCGCGCTCGGGGATGGCACCGATGGTGAGGCCGGGGACGGACAGCTCGGGCGAAGCCGGCAGGTCCTTCGCCGAGTGCACGGCGGCATCGGCGTCGCCTCGTGTCACGGCCACTTGCACCTCGCGCACGAACACGCCTTGGCCGCCGAGATCTTCGATAGGCATCGCCGACCGCCGATCGCCTTCGGTCTCGACCACCATGACCGAGCAGTCCACTCCGGTGGCCGCCAACCTGGCCGCCACCCGCTCGGCCTGCCAGCGAGCGAGCGGCGATCCACGACTGGCCAGCCGGAGGTGCCGTGCCGGGGGCGCCATCAGCGATCCGGCGGAGGTCAGAGGTCGAACAGCGTGCGCAGCGCCTCGACCAGGCGCTCGCTACGAGGGGTCCCCGACGCCTCTTTGAGCGCCACCGTGGGGTCGTGGAGGAGCTTGGCCACCACGGCCCGGGTGGCGGCGTCGACCTCGTCCCATTGCGCGTCGCTGAGGTTCGACTGCTTCTGGCGTCGGCGTTCGAGCTCGTCGCTGCGCAGTGACTCGACGCGTTGTCGTAGCGCGGAGACGACGGGGGCGGCATCTCGGGCCCGCAAGTCGATCCGGTGACGCTCGACCTCATCCCTCACGATGGCCTCGGCCTTGGCCACCTCTTCTCGCCGTCCGGTCAGGGCGTCGGCCACCGAGGCCCGCAGGTCGTCCATGTCGGCGAGCACCACCCCGCCGAGGGAGGCGGCGGCCGGCTCGACGTTCCGGGGGACACCGAGGTCGACGATCACCATCGGCGACGTCGACGGGCGGGCGGCCAGCGCCTCGGCCAGCGAGGCTCGGTCGATGAGCGGGTGGGCGGTCCCGACGGTGGCGAAGACGACATCGCCGTCGGTCAGCTCGCGCTCCAGGGCCCCGAGCGGACAGGTGCGCACCATGGCGCGCAATTCCTCCGGGAGTCCCCGGACGAGCGCCTCAGAACGCTCCGACGTCCGGTTGACGACCACCAGCGATCCGACACCGTGGCCGGCCAGTGCCCCGACCACTCCCTCTGCCATCTCCCCCGCTCCGACCACGACGACCCCCGCACCGCGCAGCCCATGGGTCCGCCGTCCAGCAGCCAGGGCCACGGCCGCGTGGGACAGCGAGGTGATGCCCCGAGCGATGGCCGTCTCCGATCGAACCCGCTTTCCGGCCTCGACGGCGTGGCGGAACAGGGCACCCAGGGTGGGGCCGGCGACGCCTTCGCTCTCTGCCTTCTGCCACGCGCGCCGGACCTGACCCAGCACCTCCGACTCGCCGATCACGGCCGAGTCGAGGCCGGCGGCCACCGCAAAAAGGTGACCGGTGACGTCCTCGTCGAACCGGACCGACTGGTGCTCCTCGATGGCGGTGACGGGACGTCCGCTCAAGGTCGACAGGAATTCCTGGAGCTCGGCGACTCCGTCATGGAACCGCTCCACCACCGCGTAGACCTCGGTGCGCAGGCAGGTCGAAAGAATGACGGTCTCGGCCATGTTCGGGTGGTCACGAAGCCGACTGAGTGCCTTGGGAAGGTCGGTATCGGGCACCGTGACCCGTTCGAGGAGGTCGAGTGGGGCATGGTCGTGCTCGAGACCAACCACGATCACCGACACGGCGAGCTCCCTCGGACGTCAAGTCCCCGATGCATGCCCAACCAGCGTAGGGCGAGACGGCTCTCTTCCCTTAATCAGGGGCCTCGTCGACCCACCGCCAACGATCGATCGGGATCAGTCGCCGGCACCCGAGGTCACCCCGATCGACCGGATGATGGGGATGCGATCGGTGGGAGGGCGGTCACCCGATCGAGACTGGTAGAAGCTCATCACCTGGAGCTCGATGCTGAGGTCGACGTAGCGCAGGAGCACGACGGGCGGCACTTCGAGCACGCGGGGGGCGAAGTTGAGGATGGAGCGAACGCCGGATGACACGAACAGATCGGCCAGCCGCTGTGCGGCCGAGGCCGGCGTGGTGATGACGCCGATGGCGAGGTGCTCTTCGGCCGCCAGCCGGGGAAGGTCGTCGGGGTGTCGGACGACCACCCCGTCGAGCTCCTCCCCGATGATGGCCGTGTCGGTGTCGAGCAGGGCGGCGACCCGGAAGTTGCGCGCCGCGAAGCCTCGCGAGTGGGCGAGGGCGCGACCCAAGTTCCCGATCCCGGCGATGACGACCGGCCAATCGCGATCGAGGCCCAACTGCCGATCGATCTGCTCGATGAGGAAGGCGGCGTCGTAGCCGGCGCCCCGGGTGCCGAAGGATCCGAGGAGGGACAGGTCCTTTCGGACCTTGGCCGCGTTCACACGGGCCGAGGCGGCCAGCAGCTCGGAGGACACAGTGGCCGTCCCCGAACGAAGGAGCTCCTCGAGAATGCGCTGATAGACGGGGAGGCGGGCCACCGTGGCCTCGGGGATCCGTCGCGACGCAGCACCCCCTCCTGCCCCTCCTGTCGCTCCGGACTCGCCGGCATCGCCCGGTGTCTCCCTCGGCACGGGCGAGATCGTACGGCCCGCCCGCACGGAACGAAAAGCCGAGCCCGGCGGGTCGTCGGGCCCCCTACCGGTGGGGCCCCGAGGGCTAGGTGGAGCCGTCGGCTCGGGCCGGCCAGATCCGCACCCGATCTCCGATGGCCGGCCGCCCGAGGGCCTCGGCGGCCGAGGCTTGGTCGCAGACCAGGGCCAGTCGTCCGGTGGCGTCGGTGAGCAGGCCGATCTCTCCGGGATCGAGGGCGGCGAAGGCGGGCACCCGGCGGGCACGGTGACGCGGCCCCGGTCCCGAGCCGGGCGCGTCCGGTCGCCGCCCGCCGCCCACCTTTACCTCCACCTCGACCTCGTCATCGAGGCCCACCGCCATGGAGTCGAGGTCCACCGGCCCGAGATCGAGTTGGACGTTGCCGAAGCGGTCGACCCATTTGATGACACCCACCGGGCCGCGACTGTCACGCGGGTCGTCCGATCCGAAGTCCGGCCGATCCGGGGACGGAGCCGGGGTCAGGCTGCCGGGCTCGGCGATCGGCCCGAGCGCCTCGGGTGACCCCCCGGACGCGAGGTGGGCGGCAGCCGGGGCGAACAGGTCGCGACCGTCGAAGGTCCGTGCGTCGGTCACCGCCGGCCATCCGCGCCGCCAGGCGACGTCGGCGTCGATCTCGCGCACCTGGCGGATCCCACCGACCGCGGCCAGCGGGAGGAGCAGCCCGTTGTCCGGCCCGACGAGCCAGTCGGGGCCGCCGGCGGTGTCGGCCAGGCCGATGGCGACGGCGCGCCGCTCGGATCCGACTCCCGGGTCGACGACGGCGAGGACCACGCCCGGTCCGAGGACCGGCGCGCACCGCACCAGTAGGTCGGCACCGGCACCGACGTCGAAAGCCGGCACGTCGTGGGAGAGGTCGATGACCGGCACACCCGGCGCGTGCCGGTGCAGAACGGCGTGGACGACGCCGACGAACTCGTCGGCCGTGCCGTAGTCGGAGGCGAAGTAGACGGCGGGGTGACGGTCTCGGTTGGCGGGCGGGGATCCGTCGGTCACTGTCCGAGCTGCCGCGACCGCTCGGTGGCGGCCGCCACGGCCTCGATGAACGCCGACCGGACGGCCTTGGACTCGAGGCTGCGCAGCCCGGCAGCGGTCGTCCCCCCCGGAGAGGTCACCTCGGCCCGGAGCTCCGCCGGGTCCGTCCCCGTCTCGTCCATCATGCGGGCCGACCCCAACATCGTCCCGACCACCAGCTGCCGGCTCACCTGGTGGGAGAGCCCGGCAGCCACGCCCGCCTCGATCAGCGCCTCGGCCACCAGATAGACGTAGGCGGGGCCGCTGCCCGACAAGCCGGTGACGGCGTCGAGGTGACGCTCGGGCAGGTGCACCACGGTGCCGAGAGCGGCGAGGATGCCGTCGGCCCACTCGAGGTCGGATGGGGTGGCCGCGCTCCCGCCGGACATGGCGGCAACGCCGGCGCCGACGAGCGACGGGCTGTTGGGCATGGCCCGGATGACGACGTCACCAGGAGCCAGGGCAGCCTCGAGGCGGCCCGTGCTCATGCCGGCAACGATGGAGAGCACGCGGTGGATCCCGGCCCCTCGCAGGCTGGCCAGCGACCGCTCGGCCGCATCGGGCTTCACACAGAGGACGGCTCCGTCGGCGACCGTCGGTTCCTCGTGGACACCGAGGCCGGAGTGGCGGCTGGCCAACCGCTCCCGCTGGGCGGCGTCCGGGTCGCTGACCGCCAGGTCGTCGACCGAGGCCCATCCGGCACGGAGCAACCCGCCGATCAAGGCCGATCCCATGCGGCCACCACCCACCACCAGCAGTTTCGGCTTCATTGTGGCCACCCATGGGACGCTACCAACCGCCTGGGGCGCCACCGCCGGGGCGCGGCCCAGGCGGACTCTCAGGCCGAGGCCCGGCGCTGGCTGGGTGGCCGGCGGCGGTACATCCCCTCGTAACCCAACGACATGGCCGTCGGGAAACACTCGTCCACGTAGGCGAGGGAGGCACCGATGATCCGGTCGAGCTCCTCCTCGTCGACCCGGGCCACCGGCACCCGGCCGACCAGGTAGATGGCGTCTTCGGGGCCAAGGGCGAACGACATGCCGAGCAGCTCGGCGTTGCGCTTGAGGAGGTACTCGAAGGTCGCGCCGATGTTGGTCTCGGGAGCGGGCATGAACTGGGCCTCGTGATGGAGCGTGCGCTGCCGCAGGGTCAACCAGACGGTCACGTACTCCTTCTCATCGCCCCGCAGCCGCAGGTACCACCGCGGTGCGCCGGTCACCGGGTCGCCTCCGGGCTGTCGGTCCACGGCGACGAGCGCCCCCTCGGCGGCCAGCTCGCGGGCCGACCACCGGTCGATGAGATCACAGATCGCGTCGCGTTCGGCCGGCCCGAGGATGCCCGCCCAGATGTCGGTCACGAGCACTCGACGAGCCGACCGGTGGTCAGCTCGGCGTAGACCTCCCGCAACAGGTGGGCACCCCGGGTCCAGGTGTAGCCGCGTGCCCGCAACACTGCGGCCGTGCTCATCCGCTCGGCAAGGAGCGGCTCGTCGAGGATCTGGATGACCCGGCGAGCGAAGGACCGCGGCGAGGCGTCGGCCACGAGGTACCCGGTGTGGCCATGGTCGACCAGGCTCTGGAGCCCGCCGACATCGGAGGCAACCACCGGCGTGCCGCACGCGGCTGCCTCGAGCGCCACCAGCCCGAAGGACTCCGAGCGGCTGGGCACCAGGCAGACGTCGGCGGCCCGGTAGAAGGTGGAGAGCAGCTCGTGGGGCCGGGGCGGGACGAAGATGACGCGGTCGGAGAGGCCGAGCTTGGCCACCAGCTGGCGGATCCGCGCCAGCTCCTCGGCGCCGTGCGGTCCACTCGGACCGCCGACCACCACCAGATGGGCGTCGGGGTGGCCGACGGACACCTCCTCGAGGGCGCGCACGGCCGTGGCCAGTGACTTGAGCGGTTGGATGCGCCCGACGAAGAGCAGGAGCGGGCCATCGGTCGGGAGCCCGAGCGCCCGGCGCCCTTGTCGTCGGTCACCGGGTCCGAAGAAGGCGTGGTCGACGCCCGGCGCCACGATGCGGATGCGGCTCGGATCGGCGCCGTAGAGCTCGGAGATCTGCCCGGCCTCGACGGCGCAGGAGGCGAGCACGGTGTCCGAACACCGGATGACCTCGGCCTCGGCCTCCGCCCGTCGGTGAGCGGCGTCGGCGTGGACCTCTTCGGGTGTCGACTCGGCCTTGACCCGGTCGAGCGTGTGGAACGTACAGACGAGGGGCAGGTTGAGCTGGTGTTTGATCTGATGTCCGGCCACGCCGCTCAGCCAGTAATTGGCGTGGACGGCGTCGAACGACGGATCGTCATCGGGCCCGAGGTCTCCGGGGGCCTGCATGCGCTTGAGGACTCCGTCGGTGAACTCGTCGATCACCGTGGGCAGGTCCTCTTTGGGAATGGCCGCCGGCGGGCCGGCAGAGATGTGGTGGAGGCGGAATCCCGGCTCGATCGGCTGGACGACCGGGAGGTCGTCGGTCCAGGCCCGGGTGAACACATCGCAGGTCACGCCGGCTCGTGCCAGGGCCGAGGAGAGCTCGCGGACGTAGACGTTCATCCCGCCGCCGTCTCCGGTTCCGGGCTGGGCCAGCGGCGAGGTATGCAGGGAGAGTACGGCGAGGCGCCTCATGCGCCGTCGATCCTATCGGCGGGCCTCTTCGGCCCATCGGGGCCGAATCAGCCGGCGGATGGGTCGGCGACCGGCTGCTGCCTGGCGATTCCATTGCTGACGCCGCCGGGCCGGGTGGCATCGGCGTCGAGGTGAGGGGGGGCGGACGTGGCCGGACCGCCGCCGGCCTCGTCGTGCGAGCCCTCGTTCTCGTGCCGGAAGGAGAGATAGATACGGAGCAGGGCCTGGCGCTGCTCTTCGGTCAGGTGCCGGTCGGCGAAGATATGTCGGCTCAGGTCGGTGTCACCGTCGGGCTGATCGAGGATCCCGGCCTGCACATAGAGGGTCTCGGCCGAGATGCGCAGGGCTTTGGCGATCTGCTGGAGGATCTCGGCCGACGGGCGGCGCAAGCCCCGCTCGATCTGGCTGAGGTACGGGTTGGAGATGCCGGCCAGTTCGGAGAGGCGCCGCAACGAGAGACGGGCCGAGTTCCGCTGCTCGCGAATGAACGCGCCAAGGTCGGTGAACCGATCGGGAAGCTCCTTGACCAAAATATTCCCCCGCGCGCGGGCTTGTCAGCCCAACAGTTCGTCGACGGAAGCTTGGCCCGTCTTGTGGCGCTGGACGACCTCGGCCTGAAGAGCGTCGATCCGCTCGTGGAGCGCCCGGCGTACCCCTGACACCCGCCGCTCGATGGCGTTCAGGCGAGTCGAGAGGTCCTCGAGGTCCTGGCGTTTCAGGTCGGCAAGGCGGCCGATCTCCTCGGCACCGAGCACGCTGTCGAGCTCGGCCATGAGCTCGTCGGTCAGCTCCGAGTCCTCGGTGTCGGGACCGATGAGCATGGGCAGGTGCCCAAAGCCGGCGGCTCGCCCCGGTCCCGACGAGAGGATGCCGGGCAGGTCCCGCACCAGCGCCGCCAGGTCGGGGGACCGGCCGACCGGTGGGTACTCGAGGAAGGTGTTCACGATGTCGAGCCGGCCCTGGATGAGGCGGCGGACGTAGGACAAGGCCACCTCGGCATGCTGGCACTCGGTGCGCATGGCCCGGATCTCGTCGAGCTCTTTGTCAGCCAGTCCGGCGAGGTAGTCGTCGACCAGCAGCGGGGCCAAGGTTTCCTGGGCGCTGGTCATTGCCATGATCGTACCTCTGCGGCCCGAGCCGGCATCAGCCGTCCCGATCGATCGGATCGCACGCTGCGCATCGCATGGCCGTCGGCGAGGCCGTCAGCCGCTCGTCGGTGATGGGCGAGCCACAGGACACACAGGCCCCGTAGGTCCCCTCGTCGAGCCGGGCCAACGCCGCCTCCACACCATCCAGCAGGCGCTCGATGTCGTCGACCGATCGACGGGCGGTCGACGGGTCGACGAGCGCAGCGGCCTCGCCGGCCCCCTGTTCGTGGCCGCCTTCGTGGCTCTCGTGGCCGCCTTCATGGCTCTCGTCGTGGCCGTCTTCACGGCTCTCGTCGTGGCCGTCGTCGTCGCTTTGGTCGTTGAGGCGGCCGTCGTCTCCGTGGTCATCAGCCAGGACGTCAGTCATCGGACCGGCGGCGTCGCCATGTGCCCACGGGGCATCCGGGGGTGCGTTCTCCATTGGCTGGCGAGCGTAACCGCCGCCGGTTGCGGCAGCCCGTATGGTGACGCGGCCATGTCCGAGGTGCCCGAGACCAGCCGAGGGGTCGAGAGGGACCGATCGGCACCGCTCGTCGAGCTGGTCGGTGCCGGCTCGGTGGTCCCGTGCATCGACGGGGTCGAACGCCGTGCCGTCGAGCTCGACCAAGCGGCGTCGACCCAGGCACTCCGCCAGGCAGCCGACCGGGTCAGCACATTCCTGCCGTGGTACTCGAGCGTCCATCGGGGCACCGGCTTCCGATCCCGGCGAGCCACCGCCGCCTACGAAGCGGCCCGCCGCTCCGTGCTCGAGTTCTGCGGCCGCGATCCCGACGGGACGGATGTGGCCATCCTCTGCCGCAACACCACTGAAGCCATCAACCATCTCGCCTACCGGCTCCGATTGGCACCTGACGACGTGGTTGTCACCACCGTCGTGGAGCACCACGCCAACCTGCTGCCCTGGGGCCGGGTGGCGAGGCGACGCTATGTCGAGTGCACTGGCCAGGGGACCTTCGACGTCGAGGCGGTGCGTGCGGCGCTCGACGCCGGAACCGTGCGGCCCGCGCTCCTGGCCATCACCGGCGCGTCCAACGTCACCGGGTGGAGGCCACCACTCGACCAAATCATCGAGGCTGCCCACGAACGCGAGGTTCCCGTGCTCGTCGATGGCGCCCAGCTGGCCCCGCACGGCCCGCTGCCGGTGGCGGCCGACTTCGTGGCCTTCAGCGGGCACAAGCTCTACGCCCCGTTCGGGTCGGGTGCGCTCATCGGCCCTCGCCGGACCTTCGAAACCGGCGATCCCTTCCTGGCCGGGGGAGGTGCCGTCGACCTGGTCGGCCTGGACGAGGTCATCTGGACGGCGCCGCCCGACCGCGAGGAGGCCGGCTCGCCCAACGTGCTCGGGGCCGTCGCCCTCGAAGCCGCCATCTCTGGCCTCGAGGCGATCGGCTGGAACGTCATCGGTGCCCACGAGGAGGAGCTCGCCCGCCGCCTGGTGTCCGGCCTCCTGGCCATCGGGGGGGTCCGTGTCCTCGGTCCGTATGGGTCGGGCTCGAACGGTGAGGCCGCCATACCCGGGGCGGGATCGTTGCCGGTCGTGTCGTTCACCGTCGAGGGCATGCACCACGCCATGGTGGCCGCCCGGCTCAGTGCTGAGTTCGGCATCGCCGTCCGTCACGGCTGCTTCTGTGCCCACCCGTACGTGATCCGGCTCCTCGGCCTCGATCCGGCCGCCATCGACGCCTACCGCCAGGAGGTCCTCCAGGGCGACCATCGCCGGACGCCGGGGGCCGTCCGGGCCAGCGCCGGCCTCGGCAACTCGGCCGAGGACATCGACGCGCTGTTGACCGCTCTGTCGGCGCTGGCCGGCGGCCTGCCCGCTCCCGTGCCCTACGAGCAGGACCAGGCCACGGGCGACTTCTTCCCGCGCACCGACCAGCCGGGTTGGCGGGACGCGGCCCGCGAGCTGGGTGCGGCGTGCGCCCGAGGCTGAGGCTCAGGCGCCAGCCATCTGTCGTCCCGTGACGGGCCATCGAGTTCGGCACGGTTGCCGTCATCACATCCCAATGACGGTGGACGCCCGACACGGTCGTCGCGGCCAAAGGATCCTCCTCTTGTCTGTCCTGTGCGTCACCGCGGGGCTGACCGCCGGATGCGCGTCGGGCTCGGCCGCCGTGTCCCCCACGGCGCCCACCGCCTACGTCGTCACCGGTGCCAACGTGGCCAATCCGGGCGACACGGTGGCCGTCGCCAACCTCTCCGCCCGGAAGAAACAGCCGCCGATCACCGTGGGCACCTTGCCCGCGGCCGTGGCCGTGACCCCCAGCGGGCTGGACGTGCTCGTGGCCGTCAAAGGCGAGGACGAACTGTCCGAGATCGACGTGGCCTCTGGCGCAGTGGTGGGTCAGGCAATGGTCGGTGTCGAGCCCGACGCCGTCGCCGTCACTCCCGACGGATCCCTGGCCCTGGTGGCCAACTTCGATGACAACACGGTGACGCCGGTGGCCCTGCCGTCCCTGCGCTCCGGCCGACCCGTCCCGGTGGGTCGGGAGCCGGTCTCCGTCGCCGTGTCCCCCGACGGCCGCCTGGCCCTGGTTGCCAATTACGAGGACGACACCGTCACACCCATCAGCCTGCCCGGTCTCGTCGCCGGGCCGCCGATCGCGGCCGGACAGGAGCCCATCGACGTCTTCATCAGCGCGGCCGGCACCGGCGGCGCGGCCGGTGCCACCGCCCTAGTGGCCGACTTTCAGACCGACAGGCTGACCCCGATCTCACTCGCTACCCGCCTCCCGGGTGGGCCCATCCCGGTCGGCGCCAACCCCACGGACATCGTCGGATGGCCGGGGTCACCCATGGCCTACGTGAGCGGTGGTGACACGGTGACGCCCGTCGATGTGGCGACTGGCCACTCGGGCACCCTCATATCCGTCGGCACCACCTCTGAGGCCCTGGCGCTGACCGACGGCGGCCGATCGGCCTGGGTCTGCGGAGGGGACGGCGACCTGATCCACATCGACCTGTCGACGGGAGCCGTGCTCGGGCACGTGGTGGTCGGCGGCATGCCCAGGGGGATAGCCATCGCCAACTGACTGGTGGCGGCCTGCCACCGTCGGGGAGGGCGTTCGGTCGCGTCATGACGGCGCGCCGGGGGCGCGGAGGAAGCGAAAGTGGAGCTCTCTCCGGATGCGGAACCCGAGTGCGGTGTAGAGGCGGATGGCTGTCTCGTTCTGAGCCGCGACGTTGAGGAACGGCACGGACCCTCCCTCGGCGATGCCGGCGGCTACCGAGCGGACGAGGACCGCGGCTAAACCCCGTCGGCGATGGCTCTGGAGGGTGGCCACCGCGCTGATCTCGGTGTAACCCGGGATGCGCAGGCGCTCGCCGGCCATAGCCACCAACCGACCGTCCTCTCGGATGCCGACATAGCGACCGAACTCGTGGGTTCGGTCACGGAACGGGCCTGGCCTCGCGGCTGCCACCAGCGCCAGCATGTCGGCGACGTCGCCGCGTCCCAGGGGACTGAGGGTGGGCGTGACCGCGTCCGGCGTAGAGTCCGACGGCTCCAGCCGCTCACACACCATTTGGATGCCGGGGCCCTCGAGGACCAGGTTCCATCCCGCCGGCGGGCCGTAGAGGCCGTTGCCCATCAGGACGACGTCGGCCCTGGGCCCGGCTATATCGGCCAGCTCATCCCATTGGGCCGACGTCGGTGGCCGTTCAAACGCACCAAAGGGCGAGAGGGCTGGATCGAACAGGGCCACACTGCCCCGAACCGTGCCGAATCGGCGCTGGGCCCCGGCCAACGCCCACCAGACGGGATTGTCGAGAACGACGTCGTTGGTCGGGCCGTCGGTGCTCTGATGAGGAATGGATGGCTCCTTGCCGGCCGGCGTCCCCGCTGCGGAGAGTTCTAGCCAAGCATCTCACTCCACCGCCGATACGCTCCTCGTCGGGCCGTTAGCTCATCGGGTAGAGCAGGGGACTTTTAATCCCAAGGTGGCGAGATCGAGACTCGCACGGCCC